>NZ_CP062159.1:0-2781948 GCF_014844035.1 Flavobacterium sp. MDT1-60 | reverse complement strand
TACAACAACTTCTGTAAGTGCATTTGATTGCTCTGCAAGGCTAACATTTACTTTAGATTTTCCTGCTACACTAACTTCTTGTGTCTGAAAACCTAAATATGAAATTACTAAGATTGCTTTAGAGCTTGATACGTTTAATTTAAAACTTCCTTCAAAATCTGTTGAAGTTCCGTTTTTTGTCCCTTTTTCAAGAATGTTCACACCCGGCAAAGATAATCCGGCAGCATCTGTAATTTTTCCTTCTACTACACTCGACTGAGCGTTTATTGCATTACTGCAAAGGAGATTTAAGAAAAATAAAAATACAAGATTGTATTTTATTTTTTTCTTTAAGAATGTTTTAATTTTCATAAGTTTTGGTTATTGGTTAAAGTGATTGTTATTAATTTTTAAATGGTTCTACTTTTTTTTCATTGATATAAGTGTCAATGAAATTTATATTTTTTACATTTTTTAACTTATAAAGGGAATCTACTTTATGAATTACCACATTCTTCAATGTGATATTTTCCACGGGAGATTCTTTATAGCCTTCAGCCCAAACGCTATATTTTCCTCCGTTTTTTACATTTATATTTTCCAGATATATGTTTCTTATTACAGGTATAAAATTCCCTGTTTGTGATCCGTATACATTATAAAACATGTTCAATTTTAAAACACATTCCTTTACTGTTCCTACTTCAATATTGCGAACAAAAATATCTTCTATAACTCCTCCTCTTTTTGAATTTGTTTTAATACGAATTACCCTGTCCAGATTTGGGCTGTCCATTACACAATTTTCTACAAAGACGTTATTTACACCCGCAGAAATTTCACTGCCAATAACTACACCTCCGTGCCCGTCTATCATTTTACAATTCTGAACAATGATATTTTTACTTGGTATTGCCACTCTCCTGCCATCAGCATCCCTTCCTGCTTTAATAGCAATACAGTCATCACCGGTATTAAAAGTGCAGTTTTTAATAATTATGTTTTGAGAATATTCAGGATCACAACCATCGTTATTAGGTCCATGACTGTTTACTGTAACTCCGTCAATAATTATATTATTCGATTTTAAAGGATGTAAAATCCAAAATGGAGCATTTATTATGGTTACGTCTTTAACAAGGATTGTATTGCACTCGAAGAATTCAATAAAATTCGGGCGCAGATAGCGTCCATCACCAAAAACTCGTTCTGAAACCGGTATACCTTTTTCGGCCATATCAACCAAAACTTCTCTGTTTGTCGGATCGTTTTGTGACGGAATTCCTTTTTGCCATCCATAACTTTTACCTCCAGACCAAATCCACCAGTTTGTGCTATTGGCCTGACCATTTAAAGTGCCTTTTCCGGTTATAGCAACATTGGTTTTATTTTTAGCATATATAAGAGGTGAATAATTCATTACTTCTGTTCCTTCCCATGAGGTGTGAACGATTGGATAATCTTTTGGATTTATACTAAAAAGAATTTCAGCTCTATCTTCTAAATGTAGATTTACATTGCTTTCTAAATGTATTGCACCAGTCAGAAATTTTCCATTTGGAACAATTACTTTTCCGCCTCCATTTTCTGAGCAAGCTTTAATAGCCTTTTCAAAAGCTGTAGTATTCATTGTTTTTCCATCGGCTACAGCCCCAAAATCATTTATGTTGTATTCCTTATCCAAAAAGTGAGTTTCAGGAATACTTTTTACGATTAAATCCATTTTATTCCATGGATTAGTTTCAGAAACAGCAGAAACTTGTTTACCACAAGATAAGATCAGCGTAGTTACAACACTAAAAATCACAATTGATTTTAACATTAAAGCCTTATTTGTAATCATTTACGTTGGGTTTAGTATTTTTTGAAATAAAAATCAATAAATATGTAATCGATTACACGAAAATAGAAAAATACATCGGATGCACCAAATTAATTTAGAAAAAATTTATATATTTAATTTTTATTAGTAATTTTATTTACACTTTGTGCAAAAAAAGATATAATTTATTATCATTGTAGAATCTAAAACGATATAAATATAAATTATGGTAATCGATAACATTATATATTGGATTATATAAAAAAAATGTATTTTTGTCTATAAATTAATCAAAAACTATTTTTGAATGAGCGAAAAAATAACCATCTATGATATTGCCAAGAAATTAAATATCACCGCAGCTACTGTTTCCAGGGCATTGAACAACAATCCCAAGATAAAAGAGAGCACGCGTGACCTGGTAATTAAAACCGCTGCTTCAATGAACTACAAGCAAAACAAACTTGCTTTAGCATTAAAAAGTGGTCGAAGTAATAATATAGGTGTTATTGTTCCTCGTATTGACAGTAATTTTTTCGCTTCGGTAATCCGCGGTATTGAAGAAGAGCTACAGCCTCATGGTTATCAGGTAATTATATGCCAGACTCACGAAGATCTTAAACGAGAAAGCGAAAATTTATATACTTTAATAGATGCTCAGGTAGACGGCATACTTATGTCTGTTACCGCTGTAAGCACTGAGAATGATGCTGCTTTTCGGAATGTTTTAGAAAAAAATGTTCCGCTTATCTTTTTTGACCGTAGTAAACATATTGATGGCGTAAGTTCTGTAACAATCAATGACTTTAAAGGCGGTTATATTGCCACAAAACACTTAATAAGTGAGGGTTGCAAATCTATTGCCCATTTATCAGGAGATCAATCTCTTGAAATTTTCAAAAACAGATTTTTAGGCTATAAGCAAGCTTTATTAGATAGCGGAATGACATTTAAAGAAGAATATGTTGTCCCGGTTAGAAGTAGTGTTGAAGCCGGAAAAGATGCCGTTGATATTTTATTACAGCTTGAAACCCCACCTGATGCTATATTTTCTTCGAGTGATTTTGCTGCGTTAGGAGCTATTCAGGAATTAAAAGAAAGAAACATCAGTATTCCAAAAGAATTTTGCGTGGCTGGCTTTAGTAATGAGCCTTTTACCAAATTCATGGAATTATCAATTACTTCTGTAGATCAGTCTCCGCTTGAAATGGGAAAAATGTCGGCACGCGTTTTCCTTGAACAGGTAGACAAAACAGACACTATTAAAATCGAAAAAAAGGTGGTTCTTGCACCAGAATTACACATTCGCAAGTCATCGTCCAGAACAACATCTTAATTTCTTTTATTTTCCACCATATAAGTAAATAAGTTCATTTTACTTTATCTATATTTCCATATCGCAGCTTATAAATTTCACCATATAGGTCATATACTTTTTTTTGACTAAACTAAAAGGTAGCTCTTAAATGAGCTGCCTTTTTTACTAAGTAAAGTATATAATATGAACTTATATGGTAAAAAGAAAAAGCAGCCCTTAAATGAGCTGCCATTTTCATTAAACTATAGTATATAAATTAAATGAAACTTATATTACTTATATGGTGAAACATTTTATAAAGAAACTCCTCTTTTCCAAGGAATAAAATCGTTTTGATTTAAAATTGCAGCTTTCGTTTTGATAGTTCCACTTGCAACATCAATAATAAATTCAAGCATTTCATCAGCCATTTCGTCGATTGATTTTTCTCCGGTGATAATTCCACCAGTGTCAATATCGATAATATCTGACATCTTTTTAGCTAATTCTGTGTTAGATGAAATCTTTACTACCGGCGCAATTGGATTTCCTGTTGGAGTTCCTAAACCTGTTGTAAACAATACCATATTGGCACCCGAACCTACCATCGCAGTTGTACATTCAACGTCATTTCCTGGCGTACATAACAATGTAAAGCCTGCTTCATTAATATATTCTCCATAATCGTAAACACCTACAATTGGTGAAGTTCCTCCTTTTTTAGCAGCACCAGCCGATTTCATTGCATCAGTAATCAAACCGTCTTTAATGTTACCCGGAGATGGATTCATATCAAATCCTGAACCTGCATCAACAACTGTTTTTTCGTACCATTGCATTAAGTCTAAGAAACGTTTTCCATCCTTATCATCTACACAACGGTTTACCAATTCCTGTTCTACTCCACATAATTCAGGAAATTCAGAAAGAATTGTAGTTCCTCCTAAAGCAACTAAATGATCAGATAAAACTCCTAATGTTGGATTAGCTGAAATTCCGGAGAACCCGTCAGAACCACCACACTCTAAACCAATTCTTAATTTAGATAAAGGAGCTGGTTCTCTTTTTATTTCGTTTGCCTTTTTAATCGCTTCAAAAGTATCTTTTACAACACTGCTCAACATGGTCTCAATTGTTCCGATTTGTTGTTGGTCGTAGATTAAAACAGGCTTTTTACTGTTTGGATTAATAGCATCCAATGCATCTTTGAAGATCTGAATTTGAAGATTCTGACATCCTAAACTCAAAACGGTAGCTCCTGCAACGTTTGGATTGTTTACATAACCAGCTAACAACTTAGCCAAACTATGCGAATCCTGACGAATTCCGCCACATCCACCCTGGTGTGTAATAAATTTTACTTCAATATTATTGAATAAATTAGCATCGTTAGAAGCTGCTTCGTTTCCAGTACCACCCGTTTCTGTTTTTACCAAAGAACGCAATAACAATTGGTAATCGTTTTCCTTTGGTTTTAATAATTCTTTCTCAAAGATATCTTTTAAGATTTCGATATTTCTGTTTTCACAAAAAACCAATGGAAAAAACAACCAAACATTTTCAGTTCCTACTTGCCCGTCTTCTCTATGATAGCCCTGCCACGTTCTGTCTTTCCATTTATCAATATTTGGAGAGTTCCAGCCGATAGTTTCAGTTTTACCCGTTACTTTATCACTTTCGTGTTTTACGTTTGCAGTAGAAAGCAATCCTCCTTTTTCGATTCTGGCACTTGCTTTACCCACCAAAACACCATACATAATAATACGATCTCCTACATTGAAGGGAACCATCGCAATTTTATGTTTCATTTTCACATCAGATTCGACAGTGATATCTTGTCCTTCAAAGTTGATTACTTCGCCGGCAACCAGATTAACCAATGCAACAGCAACGTTATCTGAAGGGTTTACTTTTATTAATTTTTTTTGCATGATCGTAATTTTTAAAAAGTGTAATCTAATTAATATTGTTTGCTGAAATTAGCAAATCCTTTTTCTATTCCGTTTTCTTCAATTTCATTTAAGGCCAATACTAAAGCTTCTGATAAGCCTTGCACTTTGGTTAAATCTTCACCCCAGAATTCAGCATTAGCTAATACCTTAGCTACAACTAAATCTGCAGATCCTAATTGCCAGGCGTTTTTAAATGCTTCAACTATCTCTGGAGAATCTTTTACAGGTAATGCTTCGTTATTCCATGTTCCTTTGTAGAACTGAATTAAACTCGCTAATGAAAAAGTCAAATTAACAGGCAATTTTTTGTTAGCATTATAATATCCTAATAAACTAGGTAAAACTCTTACTTTGAATTTTGATATAGAATTTAATGCAATATCAGCAAGTGCATGTTTGATAAATGGATTTTTAAATCGGTCCATTACCTCTTCAGAATAGGCCGTAATTTCATTTTTGTCCATATCAAGAGTTTCACTAATTTCACTAATAACACTGTTTACGAATTTTCCGGTAAAATCTCCGTTAACAGTTTCCATTACTAATTTGTTACCGTACAAAAGTGAAAAAGGAACCATTGCCGTGTGTGCACCGTTTAGAATACGAACTTTAATCATTTTAAAAGGACGTATATCATCAACGATTTTTACATTCAAATCCGTTTTATGAAAAGGCAATTTTGCTTTTAAAGCATCGCCACCTTCAATAGCCCAAAGGAAGAAAGGTTCAGCAGCAACAATTAAATTGTCCTGGTAATCTAATTTATTATTGTATTCTTCAATTTCAGCTCTTGGATATCCAGGAACAATTCTGTCAACCAAAGTACTGTGATACGTACAAGCATCTGATACCCAAATTTTAAAGGCATCCTCTAGCTTCCATGTATCGCAATATTGCAAAATATATTTTTTTAGCGTCTCTGAGTTATAATCAATCAATTCACAAGGAATGATAGTTAATCCTTTAGAAGCATCTCCATTAAAATGTTTGAATCTTTCATATAATAAAACAGTCAACTTTGCAGGAAATGAAACTGGCGGTTGCATATCCGGCGTATCACTTTCAATGAATTCAATTCCAGCTTCAGTGGTATTTGAAACAATAAATTGAAGTTCTTCTTCTTTCGCTAAAGCTAAATAATCGGCAAATTCAGTATATGGATTTATAGCTTTTACAATGTTAGTAATCAACTCAATATCTTGTATTTTTTCGCCTTTTTTAATTCCGTTCATAAACAAGGTATAAAGACCATCCTGATCATTAATCAGGTGTACCATACCGTCTTTCAAAGGTTGAACTATTGCAATACCGGCATTAAAATCAACTTCTTTATTTAGTTTGTGAAAAGCGTAATCAACAAAAGCTCTTAAGAAATTCCCTTCTCCAAACTGAACTACTTTAATTGGCTGTAATTTTTCTAATCCTGTATTTTTTCTATTTAACTGTTTCATTTTAATTCATTAAAGTGTTATAAATAACCACGATAAATACCTTATTGCTTTATAAGAAGTCCTTTTTAATTGTAAAAGAAACATTACACTTGTAAGAGTAAAATACAATTTGCTGTGAGGAGTGACAAATTATATTTAGCAAGCGTAATGCTCAATTACAAAACGTTAAAATCTAAAAAAAACTGCAATCTAAATAAGGAATCGGTATGATTACTCCTTATTTATTTTCTAATATTTTTGATGATATCCAAAACCTGACTTACTTTATTTTTCAAGCCGTCAAAGTCATTTTTATCTAATATGTCTTTCGAAATTAATTGAGATCCAAGACCCACACAAGTTGCTCCTGCGTTCAGCCATGAAGACAAACTTTCTACTGTTGGGTAAACACCTCCGGTAGGCATAATATTCGTCCATGGACATGGCCCTTTTATGGCTTTTATAAACTCAGGTCCGTAAATATCAGCAGGGAATAATTTCACAATTTCGCAACCTAATTCTTCTGCTCTTGCAATTTCAGAAAGCGTTCCGCAACCTGGCGACCACAATACTTTACGACGGTTACAGGCAATTGCAATATCTTCTCTAAAAACCGGTGTTACAATAAAATTAGCACCCAAACTCATATATAAAGAAGCTGAAGCGGCATCAGTAATCGAACCAACTCCTAACATCATCCCCGGCAATTCTGCCAAAGCATATTTGTTTAAAGCTCCAAAAACTTCATGAGCAAAATCTCCTCTGCTGGTAAACTCCATTAGTCGAGAACCACCATCATAACAGGCTTTTAAAACTTTCTTGCTTATTTCTATATCTGAATGAAAAAACAAGGGTACCATCCCGTTATCTTTCATTTGCTGTGCTACTTCAATTCTTGAATATTTTGCCATTTTTTATATTTTATCTTGATACTAATCCCGCTGAATCACCACCAAGCATATTTTCAACTTCTTTTAAGGTCACTAAATTATAATCTCCTGCAATTGTATGTTTTAAACAACAAGCTGCCACTGCAAAATCTAACGCTTTTTGATTATCATTTTTATATTGTGACAATCCGTAAATCAATCCTCCCATAAAGGCATCTCCACTTCCTACTCTGTCTACAACAGGGGTTACTTCTTTTACAGCAGCGTGATAAATTGCTTTTCCGTCAAACAAAACACCACCGATTCTTTGGTGTGAAGCACTTACAGAATAACGTAAAGTTGTTGCTACAGTTTTTAAATTCGGAATCAAATCAAACAACTTCGTGTATAAAACAGGAAGCGATTTTTCATCCTGATAATTTGGATTCACTTTCGGAATTCCCAACATGAAATAGGCTGTGTCGATGTCTCCTAAAATAACGTTGCTATATTGCAGCATTTCCGGCATAACCTCACTTGGAGTTTTACCATACTGCCATAATTTTGATCTGTAATTCAAATCACAAGAAATAGTAATGCCCATTTTGTGTGCCACTTTAATAGCTTCTAAACAGGCTTCAGCAGCACTTTCAGAAATCGCTGGTGTGATACCACTCCAGTGAAACCAATCAGCACCTTCCAAAACTTTTTCCCAGTCAATAAGTCCTTTTTCAATAGTTGCCATCGAGCTATGCGCGCGGTCATATACTACATTACTTCCTCTTGTTCCGGCACCGGTTTCAAGAAAATAGATTCCTAAACGCTCTCCTCCAAAAATTATATTTTTAGATTCTACGTTCATTTTTCGCATTTCTTTCAACGCAGATCCACCTATTTCGTTCTCAGGCAATCTTGTTATAAACTCTGCATTTAAGCCATAATTTGCCAAAGACACACAAACATTAAACTCACCACCTCCGTAAGAAGCGCCAAATGCCGTAGATTGTGAAAAACGCAGGTGTCGTTCTGTAGAAAGACGTAACATAATTTCACCGAATGCAACTATTTTACTCATTTTTTACTTTTTTACCAGTTAAAGATTTCTCTTTTATCATTAAAAATCTTTCCTCTTTATTCTATACTCTTTACTCTTTATTCTTCCCTCTCAATTAAAATTTGAAATACTCTTTTGCATTGTTATATGAAATATCAGAAACTAATTTTCCAATCCATTCCATATCAGCAGGAAGTTCTCCTCTTTGAATTTCATCTCCTAAAAGATTACAAAGAATACGTCTGAAATATTCATGTCTCGGGAAAGACAAAAAGCTTCTTGAATCTGTCAACATTCCAACAAAACAGCTAATTAATCCCATGTTTGAAAGGGCGTTTAATTGTTTTGTCATTCCGTCTTTCTGATCTAAAAACCACCATCCTGAACCAAATTGTACTTTTCCTCTAACGCTTCCGTCATTGAAGTTTCCAATCATCGTAGCCATAACTTCGTTATCAGCAGGATTCAGGTTATAAATGATTGTTTTTGTCAACTTATCTTTGCTGTCTAATGCATTTAAAAAAGAAGATAGTTTTTGTGCCTGTGGATAATCACCGATAGAATCCCAACCTGTATCAGGACCTAATATTCTGTGCATACGAGCATTATTGTTTCTTAAGGCCCCTAAGTGAAATTGCTGAACCCAACCTAATTCATGATACGTTTCTGATAAGAACAACAAGATGGCACTTTGGAATTTCAATGCTTCTTCAGGCGTTATAGTTTGATTTTCTCTTTTCTTTTTGAAAATTGAAGCCACTTCGGCTTCTGTAAAGTTTTCAAAATAAATTTGATCTAAACCGTGATCACTTAATTTACATCCATTTTGATTAAAGAATTCGATTCTCTTTCTCAAAGCATCGCGTAAATCAGCATAAGTATTAATCGCAATTCCGGACACATCCCCCAATGTGTCCAGATATGCGTTATAGCCATCATTTGAAATAAGGATAGCTTTATCAGGCCTGAAAGCAGTACTCATTTTTGTTCCAATTGGATTTTTAGTCAGTTTCTGATGAAACTCTAAATTATCAATTGGATCTTCAGTAGTACAAACTAATTCAGCGTTTACCTTTTTAAGTAAGTTTTGTGTGCTGTAAGCTTCTGATTTTATTTTTTCAGAAGTTTCGATATATATTTTCTCAGCTGATTTCTCATTCAATAAATCATAGATATCAAAATAACGGGCCAATTCTAAATGTGTCCAGTGGTACAAAGGATTACGCATTGTATACGGAACCGTTTTTCCCCAATTTAAGAACTTATCTTTATCTGAACCATTTCCGGTTACAAATTCTTCCTTGATTCCTAATGTACGCATTGCACGCCATTTGTAGTGATCACCATTAATCCAAACCTGTGTGATATTATCAAAAATTTTATCTTCGGCAATAAACTGTGGGTTTAGGTGATTGTGATAATCTATAATAGGCTGATTTTTTGAGTAATTATGATATAACTCTTCAGCGTATTTATTTTCAAGTAAAAAATTGTCGTTTATGAATGTCTTATTTGAACTCATGTCTTTTTAAATATAATTTGGAAATTATTCGTTTGATGGTTTACCAATAGTTGCTAAAATTCCGCCATCAACATATAAAATATGCCCGTTAACAAAATCACTTGCTTTTGATGATAAAAATATCGCAGCTCCGGCTAAATCACCTGCATCTCCCCATTTTGCTGCTGGAGTTCTGCTGATGATGAAATCGTTAAAAGGATGTCCGTCTACTCTGATTGGTTTTGTTTGTTCAGTAGCAAAATAACCAGGTCCAATTCCGTTGATTTGAACATTGTGTTTTGCCCACTCCGTCGCCATGTTTTTAGTCAGCATTTTCAAACCGCCTTTTGCAGCAGCATAAGCACCAACCGTACTACGACCTAATTCGCTCATCATCGAACAAATGTTGATTATTTTTCCTTGTTTTCTTTCAATCATTCCTTTAGCAACATGCTTTGAAACAATAAAAGGAGAAACTAAATCAATATCAATAACTTCTTTAAAATCGGCAACTTCCATATCGATCAACGGAATTCTTTTGATGATTCCCGCGTTATTAATCAAAATATCAATTGGTCCAACTTCACTTTGTATTTTTGCTACGGCAGCCATAACTTCCTGCTCATCGGTTACATTAAATCTATAACCAACAGCATTTATTCCCTGGTTCTGAAGATCTTTTACAGCATCATCAATTTTTTGCTGGGAAGAATTACCATTTACAACAATCGTTGCTCCTGCCTCACCTAATCCTTTTGCCATTGCCATTCCCAGTCCGTGTGTACTTCCTGTAATCAAAGCAACTTTTCCTTTTATATCAAATAAGTTTGTCATGCTTCTTATCTTAAATCTGTTATTTTACAAACATCCATATCACCATAATCCAAATTCTCACCGGCCATTCCCCAGATAAAAGTATAATTACTAGTTCCAGAACCAGAATGTATAGACCATGGCGGAGAAATAACTGCCTGATGATTGTTCATCCAGATATGTCTTGTTTCTTGCGGTTGTCCCATAAAATGACAAACAGCCTGATTTTCCGGAATGTCTAAATAGAAATAAACTTCCATTCTACGATCGTGTACGTGCGCCGGCATTGTATTCCAAACACTTCCTGGTCGCAACTCCGTCATTCCCATTTGCAATTGGCAAGTCGTAACCACACCACCAATAATCATTTGATTAACGGTACGGTGATTCGCTGTTTCCATTGTACCTAATTGCAATTTATTAGCTTGTTCTAAACTTACTTTTACAATTGGATAATTAGTATGAGCTGGCGCAGAGTTTATGTAAAATTTAGCCGGATTTTTACTGTCGGCACTTTTAAAAATCACTTCTTTATTTCCGCTTCCGATATATAAAGCATCTTTAAAATCTAGTTCATAAGATGTTCCTTCAACAACAACAGAACCACTTCCTCCAACATTGATGATTCCCATTTCTCTTCTTTCTAAAAAATAACCTGCTTTTAGAGGGTCAATAGTTTCCAGAGTAAGATCTTTTACAGGAACAACAGAACCGGCAATATATCGATCATAGTGAGAATACGTTAATACGATTTCATCCTCCTGCATTAAGTCATCAATTAAGAATTCATTTCTCAACTGTTGAGTGTCATATTGTTTTACTGCTTCAGGGCTTGACGCGTATCTTGAACTATATTTTGTCATAATTTTTATTTTAATGTAATCGATTGCACAAAATTATATTTTTATCTTCAAATATCATAATACAAATGACAGTTTATTTGTGTAAATTCTACACTTCTACTTTTTTCATTCGGGGAACTAAAATATGCATGATTAGCCAAGCCAGTAAATACGAGGCTCCGCAGATACAAAACATAATAAAATAGCCTGTTTCTATTTTTCCTAATTTAGTATAATAAACAAACATGTTTTTTTGAACCACTAAAGTTAATAAAATTCCTCCAAGTGCTCCGAACATTCCGCCAATTCCTGTTACTGAGGCAGTTGTCTTTTTCGGAAACATATCTGAAACTGTTGTAAAGATATTAGCGCTCCAGGCCTGATGCGCAGAAACAGCCAAACCAATAACTAAAATTGCCAACCAGATACTTATCGCTCCTAAATATTGTGAGAACAATACAGGCAACACTGCAAAGGCATAAATTAACATACTTGTTTTTCGTGCTTTATATGCCGGCCAATTTTTGTTCATTAATTTTAATGGCAGCCATCCACCTCCAATACTTCCGATACTTCCAATAACGTAAACTAAAGCACAAGGCCAGATAATTCCTGTCGCCGAAAGTTTATATTCCTTCATTAAGAAATCAGGCAACCAGAACAAATAAAACCACCAAACCGGATCTGTAAGTAATTTTCCGATGGCAAAAGCCCAAGTTTGACGAAAACTTAATAATTTAAACCACGAAACTTTTTCTGTATCTTCAACTTCAGTTGTTATTACTTTATCTGAATTTATATAGTCTAATTCAGCCTGAGATAAACGCTTTTGTTTTTCAGGAATTTCATAAAAAATAAACCATAATATCAGCCAGGCAAATCCAACTATTCCGGTTAGAATAAAGGCCCATTGCCAGCCATAATTCTCTGCTATAAAAGGCACAGATAATGGCACAATGATAGCGCCGATATTACTTCCCGAATTAAATATACCCGTTGCTAAGGCTCGTTCCTTTTGTGGAAACCATTCGGCTGTAGCTTTTATAGCTGCAGGAAAATTTCCAGCTTCTGTAATTCCTAAAAATACACGAGCGATTAAAAATCCGCCTGTTCCAGTTGCCAGTGCATGTCCAATTGCTGCCAAACTCCATAAACCAGTCGCAATGGCGTAACCAATTTTAGTTCCTAATTTATCTATAATTCCTCCGGCAACCAACATTCCAAGTGCGTATGCAATTTTGAAAGCCAGTTCTATATTTGAATAATCTATTACTTCCTGTTCCGGTGTCCAATGAAAGGCCTCTGCTAAAAAAGGTCGAAGGTAACTAATTACATTTCTGTCTAAATAATTTACTGTCGTAGCAAAAAAGACTAAGCTACATATTGTCCAGCGATACTTTCCTATTGCTGCATTGGCTTCATTCATAGTTTTTGTGGTTTGGTTAGTTAGTTTGGTTGATCAGAACCTCTAAAGATCTGTAATCGGACTATACTTTGGAACTAAGCTTTTCATTACAACCCAGCCTGTTAAATAACAAACGGCACAAATTGAAAAGATGATAAAATAGCCGGCTTCAATTCCTTTAAAGCCCATAAAAGCCATATTAGTTTCTTTTGTATAATCGAATAACATTCCTGATCCTTTATTAATTAAAGTCGAACCAATACCTCCTGCCAAGCCACCAATACCTGTAATCGTCGCAATTGCTTTTTTAGGAAACATATCTCCAACCGTTGTAAAAATATTTGCTGACCATGATTGGTGTGCAGCACCTGCAATACCAATAATGATAACCGGCAACCAATAACTAATATAACCCAAAGGTTGTGCAATTAGTGCCAATAATGGGAAAAATGCAAAAATCAACATGGCTCTCATTCTTCCTTCATACGGATTCATTCCTTTCTTTTCTACAAAATAAGTTGGCAACCAACCTCCAATGATAGAAAGTAAAGTAATCATGTAAAGCACAAATAATGGTAAAGCTGCTTCTGTAGAATCCATTCCGTAAACCGAACTCAAATAGGCTGGTGTCCAGAATAAAAAGAACCACCAAACACCATCAGTCATAAATTTTCCGAAAGCAAAAGCCCATGTTTGTTTGTATTTAAAACAATCTATAAATGAAACTTTTGTTCTGGTATCAGGAACATATCCAACTAATTTACTGTCAGCAATATCATCTTGTTGAATATATTCTAATTCGGCAGCGCTAACTTTTGGGTGTCTTTCCGGTTTATCATACATAAAAACCCAAAATCCCATCCATACAAAACCTAAAGCACCAATGATGATAAATGACATTTCCCAACCAAAAGATTTCGCAATAAACGGAATCGAAATTGGAGCGGCCAATGCACCTACAGTTGCTCCTGCGTTAAAAATACTGGTAGAAAATGCTCTGTCTTTTTTAGGAAAATATTCAGCAGTAGTTTTGATCGCTGCAGGAAAGTTCCCTGCCTCACCTATTGCCAAAACAAAACGGGCAAAAATAAACAAGCTTACACTTACATTAATTACCATTCCGGTATCGTTAACTGTTCTGATAGCCTCTTTTGCCCCTTCAAAACCTACAAACCAATCGCCTGTAATAATTCCTGATGTTGCAATTCCGCAAAAGGCATGTAAACAAGCCCCAATAGACCATATTCCAATTGCCCATAGAAAACCTCTTTTGGTATCTAACCAATCCACGAATCTTCCGGCAAAAAGTAAGGATACAGCGTAAAAAATCGAAAATAATGCGGTAATATTTCCGTAATCGTTATTTGTCCAATGAAATTCAGGAGCGATAAAATCATTCCATGTCAAAGAAAGAACCTGTCTGTCTAAGTAGTTTATAGTAGTTGCAAAAAACAACAAAGCACATATACTCCAACGATATCTTCCTGTTGATTTATTAGTTTTACTAATAGAAATTTCATTTGTTTGATTCATGGTAACGGTTTTATTCTAAATTTATATTTTTTGGTCCTCGGGTTTATCAATTTATTTCTAACTCAGATCTTCAAAATCAACAGATTAATGCAATAAAAACAAATTAATGTAATCGATTGCACAAATATACTTTTAAATCTTAATAATACAAATAAATTGTTTAAAAAATTATTTTAATACGTTAAATTAACATTTCACATAAAAAAATGAACTCAAAATTACACATTAAACAATATATATGTTAAATAACGACATGTGAAATTTGTCCGTTTCGTATGTCAAAATTGTACTAAAATCACTATTTGCAAATCGATTTATAAAGACTATTCCTATCGAATATTAGAATTATCTAATATATCATAAAATTGAAAAATCAATAAAAAACTCTAAATTTGAGTCTTTCCATAAAAACTCAACTTAAATTAAACTTTATAAAGTGAAAAAACTGACACATTTAATAACTGCAAAATCAATATTTAACCTGATACTGCTTTTTGGAATCACAAATCAATTACAGGCTCAAAATCAGGTAGTCCCACTTTGGAAAACGATTCCACAAGAAATCAAAGCTTCTGACTATCAGGAAAAAGAAATCATAAAAGACGGAAAAGTACAAAGTACAAGTCAGGTTTCAATACCCACATTAAGTATCTTTTTTACAAAAGAAATCAAACAAAATCAAACCGCTGTAATTATTCTGCCTGGTGGTGGCTATTCGCATTTGGCAATTGATAAAGAAGGGACTAAAGTTGCAGAATGGCTTAATAGTTTAGGAATTGTAGCATTTGTTTTGAAATACAGATTGCCAAACGATTTAATCATGACAAACAAAATAGTTGGCCCCTTGCAGGACGTGCAGGAAGCCATGCGTATTGTACGACTAAATGCTGCAAAATGGAATATTGATCCGAATAAAATTGGTATTATGGGATTTTCAGCAGGCGGACATTTAGCATCAACGTTATCCACTCATTATGATGAAAGAGTATATGAAACTTCATCAAAAATAAGCGCTCGTCCTGATTTTTCTCTTCTGATTTACCCTGTTGTATCTATGGAAAACGATATAACCCATAAAGGATCACAAACGAGTTTATTGGGAAATAATCCATCAAAAGATTTAATTGATTTTTTTTCGAATGAGAAAAAAGTAACAGCCCAAACGCCAACTACTTTTATTGTCCATGCTACTGATGATACAGCTGTTTTACCGGAAAACAGTATCAATTATTATTTGGCACTCAAAAAAAATGCAGTTACATCTGAGTTACATTTATACGAAAGCGGCGGACATGGTTTTGGTCTTGGTGTAAAAGATACCAGTAAATTCTGGACCAGAGATTGCGAGGAGTGGCTTAAGAGCCATGGATATTGATATTGGCTCGTCTTTTTAAACATAGCCAACGGTTTCAACCGTTTAGACACAAATCAAGGCTCAAAGAGTATAATAACATTGCGATCATTGCGTAAATCTTAGCGTTCCTTGCGGTTAGGCTTTAGATTTTCAGAATTTGTGAAATAAAAAAGGGTTTTTAAATTTAGTTAACGTGTAACCAAATCTAAAAACCCCATAAAAATTAGACTTCTTGTATGTCTTGCAAACTTACACAATGCATCCACGATCAAATGAACTCGTCAAATTTTCATTAAAAAATGTTTCTCCAAAAACAGTTTTAAGAAGAACATTATGCTGTTAAAAAAGGCAAAGCAGCATAACTTTTTGATCTTCTACGGCACAAAACTACAAGCTACTTTCAAAAAAAACTTACGGTTTTCCTCATTTTTGTGCATTTTTTTTACTTTTAACATTTTGTGTTTTTTCAATATGTTGTGTTTCTTCCAGTTAAACTTTTTTTCTAAAAAATGAAAAAAAAAATTCTTAAAAACTTTGCAAGTAAAATACTTCAAAGGTTTTAAAAAATTACTGAAATACTAAGTTGATAAGATGCTAAGATTTGTTTCTTATCCTAGATTAAGCTGGAACTTTGAATTATGAAATACATTTGTTTTTATAAAGTGGCTAAGCTACTAAGGGACTAAGATGCTAAGATTTGTTTCTTATTCTAGATTTAAGTTTAAACTATGAATTAAGAAATAAATTTGTAAAGTAGATTACAAGTTTTGTCACAAGCTGAAATAAAAATAAAATTTAGAAACTTAGAAAGAATTTTTCTTATTCTAGATTAAGTTGAACTCAGAATTTATGAAATACATTTGTAAAGTAAATTAGAAGTGTTATCGACAGATGAAATGAAACTTAGTGCCTCAGAACCTAAGAATCTTAGAACCTTTAAAGTAAAAATTATGAAAATATTTGAATTCTTAATACTCGGAAAAAACGAACCAATACTGGAGATTTTACTTCGCTTGGTGAATGCTTACGAAGACTGGAATGCAGTAGGCTTCAGTGATGAAAAGTCGGCTCAGGAATATTTTCTAAACAACAAAATCGATATTGTTCTTTTGAGTTCCGGAATCGAAGATCATGTCGAAAAAGAGTTTACTTCTTTTTGTTTAAAACAGCAACCCGATGTCGAAGTAATTGAGCATTTTGGCGGAGGAAGCGGTTTATTAAAATCAGAAATACAACACAGATTACATCTTAAAGGAAAAATTTAGGTACCAAAATTTTTCTCATCAATACCTTTTTATTAAAACATTTACGAAGATCGCCTAAAAATTGACGATATATCGTTAAAATCATTATTGCCTTTTTTCAAAAATTCGCTATAAATCAACACCTTACAAACAAGGCACTGCTTTTGAACGCAATAAACTGAAAATCAAAATGAACATAAATTTTTAAAAACCTTTTATTAACACACAAAATTACATTACCATGAAAAAATTAATCTCAACAGCAGTTTTATTATTCTTAACATTTATTGGTTTCGCGCAAAAACCAAGTCCGGCATTATTAGATCCAACAAATCATACTTTGGTTTTAATTGATTACGAAAGCCAAATGGCCTTTGCAGTAAGTAACATTCCAATTGATCAGCTTCGTAACAATACCGCTTTAGTTGCCGGTGCTTCAAAAATATTTAAAGTTCCAACTATCGTAACAACAGTAGCAGAAAAATCATTCAGCGGACCTGTTTTCCGTGAAATTGAAGAATTCTATCCACAAAAAAGTTCAAACTATATCGATCGTACATCAATGAATACCTGGGAAGATGCTCCTGCTCACAAAGCTATTACTGGAAAAGGTAAAAAGAAAATCGTATTTGGCGGTTTATGGACAAGTGTTTGTATCGTTGGGCCAACATTATCAGCAATTAACGAAGGTTACGATGTTTACGTAATTACAGATGCAAGCGGAGACGTTTCTAAAGAAGCACATGAAATGGCTGTTACCCGTATGGTTCAGGCTGGTGCTCACCCAATCACTTCATTGCAATATTTATTAGAATTACAACGTGACTGGGCTCGTCAGGAAACTTATGTTGCCGTTACGGATTTGGTTAAAAAATACGGTGGTGCTTACGGTGTTGGTGTTCAATATGCACACGAAATGCTTAAACACTAAATTATTTATAAATTAAAAATTGAGAATTAAAAATTAAAAAAAACTCCTAAATCTGCGAGAAATAGTAAACTATGTCTTTAAACATTTTTAATTTTTAATTCTCAATTTTTAATTAAATCTACCCAAAACCTAAACAAAACCACTCTCATGAAACCAAAAACCTTATTATCAGCTTTACTTTTAATTCTTTCACTACCAATTTTTGCTCAAGGCAAAAGTGCCACACTTATCGTTCATCATGCTGTTATTCACACTTTGGATGATAAAAACACAATTGTTGAGGCTATGGCTGTCGCCGATGGAAAAATCCTGAAAACAGGAAAAAACAATGAAATTTTAAAATTAAAAAACAAAAACACAACGATAATTGATGCTAAAGGAAAAGTAATTATTCCGGGAATATTTGATTCTCACATGCACATTATCCGAGGAGGAAGATTTTTTAATACCGAATTACGCTGGGACGGCGTTCGTTCCCTAAAAAGAGCTTTGGCAATGCTAAAAGAGCAGTCTCAAAGAACACCAAAAGGACAATGGGTTCGCGTTGTTGGTGGTTGGAATGCCTATCAGTTTGAAGAAAAAAGACTACCCACTTTAGAAGAAATAAATGAGGCAACTGGCGACGTTCCTACCTTTGTTTTGCATTTATACGGACACGCTTATTTGAATAAAGCAGGTATAGAAGCCTTAAAAATTGATGCTAATACCCCAAATCCAAATGGAGGATTGGTTGAAAAAGATGCTTCTGGAAATCCAACCGGATTATTGATTGCAGAGCCAAATGCATTCATCTTATACTCTACCCTTTCAAAACTTCCGGAATTAACTCCTGATGAAAAAATAAATTCAACCAAACAATTTATGTCTGAAATGAATCGTCTTGGTGTAACAGCAATCATTGATGCCGGAGGCGGATTTCAAAACTTCCCTGATGATTATGGAGTGACAAATGGTTTATGCAAAGAAAGCGATTTGACTGTCAGAATGCCTTATTATTTATTTGCACAAAAAGCAGGAAGCGAATTAAACGATTACACCAAATGGGTTAGTACCGTTGAAATTGGCGAAGGCTGTGACGATCATGACGAAGATAAAGTAGAATACCATGCACAAGGGGCAGGAGAAAATCTGGTCATGAGTGCCGGAGATTTTGAAAATTTTGACAAACCCAGACCCGAATTAAGTCCGGCGATGGAAGGGCAATTAAAATCGGTTTTGTCATTGTTGATTAAAAACAGATGGCCGTTTCGAATTCATGCCACTTATAACGAAAGTATTACCCGTTTTTTAAATGTCATAGAAGAGATTGACAAAGAAACACCATTAAACGGATTATTGTGGTTTTTCGACCATGGAGAAACGGTTTCAGTTGAAAATCTAAAAAGAATCAAAGCTTTAAACGGAGGTTTGGCAATTCAGCACAGAATGGCGTACCAAGGGGAAAGTTTTATAAAAAGATATGGAAAAACGGCTGCTGCAAACACAGTTCCGCTTAAAAAGATCCTTGAAATGGGAATCAAAGTCGGAATGGGCACCGATGGAACCCGTGTTGCCAGTTACAATCCCTGGGTTGGTTTATATTGGCTGACAACCGGAAAAACTTTAGGAGGTACAAAATACATGCTCCACGAAAATATTCAGGACAGAACAGCCGCTTTAAAATTATTCACTTACGGAAGCGCACAATTGATTAATTTAGAAAAAGACCGTGGTATGCTGAAAGCAAATAATTTAGCTGATTTCGTAATTCTTTCTGATGATTATTTCAATACTTCTGAAGAGAAAATTTTAAACATAGAATCAAAACTGACTGTTGTAAACGGAAAAGTGGTGTATGCGGATAATGACTTTAGAACATTCGCAAATCCGATTCCGAAAGCCATTCCGGAATGGAGTCCTGTAAATTATTTTGGAGGTTATCAAAAAAACTAAATCATGAAGATTATAATCCGAATATTGTTGCTTTTGGGATTCTTTTATAGCGCAAATGCGCAACAAAAAATGACATTCCAAAAGCTGCGATATGACGATGATCTAACTTATTTGAAAGATTTTACCAGAAATTGGTATGAAAAAATCAAATATATCCCAATTTAATGCAGGTTCTTTTTAAAAGAAGTAGGGAACAGGAAAAGATTATTTTTATGCAGCTTTCTCCGCTTAGTTTAAATTTTAAATACAATTTAAACCGTTATCTGATTAATAAGAAATTTATACTATTTTTGAGAAGACAAATTTAAACCAAAACCTCAAAAATAAATTTCCCGGCATGACAAAGAGTATCATAATACTATTGATTTGTTTCTCCTTTCAAATAGGAACTTCACAAAAAATATATTTCGATAAAAGTAAATTCAGTGACAGTCTAAGCATTAGTAAAAATATGCCTTTATTGGCAAAAAAAATACTGCCGATCTATAAAAATGCAAACAAAGCAACGTTTTTGGACAGCTATGCCAGAATACAATTTGTTGCGGGAGATTACAAAGACATGGAACGAAATTTTGTTACCTACTCACAAGAGGTACTAGGTGATAGCATCGCAAACAGACCTATGGGATTTATCTATAAAGCGTATGCCAGAACAATTACAAAAGCACCTAAATCAAATTCAGATTTTGAAGGGACTTTTACGGCTGAATTTTACAGATTATACAATAGCTTTGACAATAATGGGAAAAACTGGGCTGAAAGTTATTATGAAATAAAATTGGCTGAAATGAAAACCAATTTTGAATCACGCTTAAAAACCGCCCAGGCAAGCGACAGTATTAGCACCGAAGATGCAGCGGTTTTATGCCGCCATTATTCACGATATTTTATTTACAGTAAAACGCTTTCTATTGCAAATAAAATAATTGATAAAATAGAAGCAGATACTTACATAATCGATAAAAACATCATTATTACGTTACCAAACAAAAGTACAATTTCCGGTACTATGGTCAGATATAGAAATGTATCCCAGCCACAACCGGTGGTAATGAAATATAATATCTATGCTGGAAATGAACTAAGCCAATGCAAAGAAATAGCTAATATGGGTTACGTTGGTTTTATTGCCAATACAAGAGGTAAAAATTTAAGCAATGATCCTATCGAACCTTACGAACACGACGGCGATGATGCTTATTACATTCTGGATTGGGTTAGCAAACAACCGTGGTGCAATGGCAAAATCGGATTATATGGCGGAAGTTATCTGGGATTTGCACAATGGAGTGCCATGAAAAAAGTGCATCCTGCCTTAAAAACAATTGTTCCTTTAGTATCTGTTGGTGCAGGAATTGACTTTCCGATGCAAAATGGTATTTTTATGAGTTATGCTTTAAGATGGATTCATTATGTCGCTAATAATAAATTGACAGATCTTGGTGATTTTCAAAACAGCAAAAAATGGGATGAAGTTTTTTCTCAATATTATAAAAGTGGCAACAGCTTTAGGAGCTTAGATTCAATAGAAGGTAATCCTTCACCGTTATTTCAAAGATGGTTAGATCATCCAACATATGATACTTATTGGCAAAATATGACGCCTCAAAAAGAAGCTTTTGCCAACATAAATATTCCCATTTTAAGCACTACTGGCTATTATGACGACGATCAGCTCGGTGCTATGTACTATTATAATCAATATCAAAAATACAATAAAACAAACAACTATTATTTAATAATTGGGCCTTATGATCATGGAGGTTCACAGGGACATCCAAAAAAAGAATTAGGAGGATATGTAATAGATGAAGCGGCAAATATTCCAATTAATACTATTATTTTCCAATGGTTTGATTATATCCTAAAAGATGCGAAACGTCCGGATATTTTAAAAGATAAAGTAAACTTTGAAATCATGGGCAAAAACGAATGGAAAAGTGTTGCATCATTAGAAAAAATGCACAATCAGGATCTTACTTTTTATCTAAGCAGCAAAGACACCAAATATTCTTTACAAAAAACAGCTCCTAAAAAGACAACCTCTATTAATCAAATAGTGGATTTTAAAGATCGTTCTGAGATTAATATTTACAACGACAATTACATAAATGGATTTCCTAATGTTATTGATTCTATTATTAAGCCCGAAAAACACTTATTAGTTTTTGAAAGTGACCCAATTTCAGAACCTGTAATTATAAGTGGTTCATTAAAAGCTTCCTTAAAAATAAGCAGTAATAAAAAAGATATTGATGTTGAATTACAGCTTTATGAAAAAACTGCAAAGGGTCAATATTTTGCTTTAAGCAATAATTTACAAAGAGCAAGTTTAGCAAAAGACAGAACTAAAAGGCAACTATTACTGCCAAATAAAATCGAAACTATCGATATCAATCAAACTTTTATAACTTCGAAAGAGTTACAAAAAGGAAGTTCTATTGTTATTGTTATGGGAGTTAATAAAAATCCAAATTGGGAAGTGAATTATGGTTCAGGAAAAGATGTTAGTTCTGAAACACTCGCCGATGCCAAAGAGCCATTAGAAATAAAATGGTATACAAACAGCACGATTACATTACCAATCCTGAAATTATAAAATCATTTTTTATATAATGGAAAAGAAATATTCAGTTGCCATTTACCCTTCGCAAGAAGCTATCGATGCTGTCAAAACGATAAAAGATTATCTGAAAAATAAAATAGATTGGTATAACAGCTGTAATTCTGTTGCACATATTACGATTTGTGAGTTTACAATTTCGGAAACTGAAATGGATAAATACAAACAAAAACTATTTAAAATCTGCGACACGTTTACTCCATTTCAAGTTTATTTAGATCACTTCGGATTTTACGAAAATAGCGGTGCCTTTTTTATTGCTCCCAATGAAGATTCGAAAGCAAAATTAAAACCGATCCTCAAAAAAACACAAGAAATATTAAAACCTTTAAGCCTTAAAAAAAGCGACGATCCACATATGTCCATTGCCCGAAGATTAACTCCCGAAAATCTTAAAATAGCGGCACAGCTTTTCACTACAATTGATATTGATTTTTTGTGCTGTGAAATTGTATTACGAGAATTGGATCCAATTAAAAAGCAGTTTTTTGTAATTGATACGATTCCATTTGGAAGTAATCCTCAGCCGGAATTAATTCAGGGAACTTTATTCTAACCGCAAGGTTCGCAAAGATTTACGCGAGGTTAGCAAAGCTGCCTTATTTAATCTCGCAAAGTCGCGAAGTCGCAAAGTTTATTTTCTTTACGACTTCGCGATTTTGCGAGAAATTACTAGCGCCCTTTGCGTAAACCCTTGCGAACCTTGCGGTTAAATCCACACAAACCAAAGAACCTGAAACAAAGAAAACCTGAAACCTGAAACTAAAATCAATTTTTCGTATATTTGAATTTTACAATTCAAGCATATGAAATCCCTAGATTCATTTTACCAGGATATTACCAAAGGCACCTCTATTGAACCAAGTTCCTTATTACCCAACGACATCAAAAAAGAAATTGGTCATTTTAATGTATTTGACATTAAAGAACTGCTGGAGAGAATGCAGGGAAAATCAGCTATGCCTTATGACAGAAGAGCTTACTACAAAATAAGTTTGATACGAGGCAAAAACAGATCTGAATATGCTGATAAAATAATTGAAATCGAAAAGCAGGGACTTTTATTTGCTACGCCTAAAATCCCGTATAATTATATACCGCAAGACACCAATCAATCCGGGCAATTTTGTGTTTTTACAAGCGAGTTTTTATCCAAAAATAAAAGCGGAATTGATTTGGATGATCTTCCCATTTTTGCTTCTGACGGGTATCCGATTTTTCAGCTTACCAATGAAGAAGTTGTCGAAGTTGAATTGATTTTCAACAAAATACAAAAAGAAATCAATTCAGATTATATCTATAAATACGATTTGATCCGAAATTATGTTGCCGAGTTAATTCACTTTGGGCAGAAATTACAACCTATAACTGCACTTTATTCCAAACATAATTCGGCTGCGAGAGTTTCTTCTTTATTTGCCGAATTATTAGAAAGGCAATTCCCTATTGAATCTCCGCATCAGCGATTAGAACTAAGAACGGCCAAGGACTTTGCAGAAAGATTATCCGTTCATGTGAATCATTTGAATAAGGTTTTAAAAGAAAATACCGGAAAAACCACAACCGAATTAATTAGCACACGTTTGATAAACGAAGCCAAAATCCTTTTAAAACAAACCGACTGGAACATTTCTGAAATTGCTTTTTCTCTAGGTTTTGAAGAACTAGCGCATTTTTCTAATTTCTTTAAAAAACAAACTTCTTTTACGCCTTTAGCATTCCGAAGTTGATTTTTGTTTCAGGTTTCAAGTTTAAAGTTTCCCAATTTGGAATTTGGAGTTTTAAAAATTGGAATTTATTATTTCTGATTTGAATTTCGCAAACTTCGGTTTGAAATTTACAATTCCCCAACGCTGCTTTGCTCCTACCTTTGTCTTATCAATTTAAAAGATCAAAAAGATGAACTTAGCAAACAACAAAATTTTAATAACAGGCGGTGCAAGCGGCATTGGACTTGGCCTGACTGAACGCTTTATTCAGGAAAATAATACCGTAATTATCTGCGGAAGAAGAGAATCTGTTTTAAATGAAGTTAAAGCAAAATTTCCAAGCGTAATTACAAAAGTATGTGACTTATCAGATGAAAAAGAGCGCATCGCACTATACGAATGGATTACAGAAAATCACCCTGATTTAAATGTATTAATCAACAATGCCGGAATTCAGAAATGGGTTTCTGTTACCGATGCTGATTTCTACGAGAGCATGAAAACAGAGCTTAATACTAATATCGAAGCGCCTTTGCATTTAACTTCGTTATTTATTCAGTTAAAATCGCTTACAACAGTAATGAATGTAACTTCCGGATTGGCCTTTTCGCCTTTTGCAAAAGTTCCGGTTTATTCGGCTACAAAAGCTTTTTTCCGTTCGTTTACGCTTTCACTTCGTCATATTTTAAAAGCAAAAAACATTGAAGTAATTGAAATCATTCCACCTGCTTTGAATACAGATCTTGGCGGCACAGGCTTACATGATGCGCATCCAAGTGTGGCCGACTTTATTGTTTCAATTTTTGAGCAATTAAAACAAGGCAGAAACGAGCTTACTTTCGGCACCAGTGAAACCAGACTAAACGCAAGTGTCCCGGAATTAAAAGCTTCATTTGAGGCATTACATTCATAAGATGCAAGAAGCAAGAAAAAAGATATGATGTAAATCGTAAAACATCTTACTTCTTGCATCTTACATTTCACCAATAACAATCAACAATAAACATTATATAAAAATGGCAATAAATACAAAAATCGCCTTAGTAACAGGCGGCAGCAGAGGTTTAGGGAAAAATATGGCAATCGCAATTGCAAAAAAAGGAATTGACGTCATCATTACCTACAACAGTAAAAAAGAAGAAGCTGACTCAGTAGTAAAAGAAATCGAAAACTTAGGTCAGAAAGCAGCTTCACTTCAATTAAACGTAGCGGATTCAGGTACTTTTGATTCTTTCTTCGGAAGTGTTTCAACAACATTAAAAAGTACTTTTAAAACTGATAGATTTGATTTCCTGGTAAACAATGCCGGAATCGGAATTCATAATTCTTTTATCGGAACTACAGAAGCTGAATTTGATCAATTGACCAATATTCAGTTCAAGGGACCGTTTTTCTTAACTCAAAAAGCATTGAATGTAATGAATGACGGCGGCGGAATCGTAAATATTTCAACTGGTTTGGCGAGATTTTCTTTCCCTGGTTATGCGGCTTATGCTTCTATGAAAGGCGCTATCGAAACTTTAACCAAATATCAGGCAAAAGAATTAGGTGAAAGAAAAATAAGAGCCAATGTTGTAGCTCCGGGTGCCATCGAAACTGATTTTGGCGGAGGTGTTGTTCGCGACAACGAACAAATGAATCAACAAATTGCATCAGTAACTGCTTTAGGAAGAGTTGGTTTACCAGACGATATTGGCGGTGTTGTTGCTTTTCTATGTACTGAAGACGCGCGCTGGATAAATGCGCAGCGTATTGAAGTTTCTGGAGGAATGAATCTTTAATAATTGTGAATTATGAATGGTTAATTGTAAATGGTAAAAAGTGAAATGACAATTCCTTCAATAAATGAAACCTAACAGTTTTATAATTTAAAAAACAAAACCCGATAGATTTTTAATCTCTATCGGGTTTGTCGTTTTAAATATATTTGAATTAGTAAGCAAGCGTATTTTAATTTTTCTCTATAATGACATCAAAACCGCCGTTGTTATCGAAGACTACATCATAAAATCTGGCATCTTTTTCTACTATAACTTCATAGGTTGTTTTGTTTTTATAATCTACTACAACCGCAATTTCACGAATGGCTTTTGGTGGATAATTTTTCTTCAGATAAGCCTGTGCTTTTGCTGGCAACTGACTTAACGGAATCTGTAATTCGTAAGCTTTTAAAACACCCAAATTGTCATAAACGGCAAGCGCTTCGGCATTTGTATCTGTTTTGAATTTCGCTTCGTATCGCACTTCATCATTATCATCTCCCACATATTCCATTGCCCAAACGGGTACTTTATTTGGATATTCTTTCTGAAAAGTGAATAAAACTTTCTCAGGCGGTGTAATTTTCTCCTTCATATTAATTCCTTCCTGCGCCATCAAAAAGCCGCTGCATAAAAAGAAAACAGCTACAAATACGTTTTTCATGATTTCAATTTTTTTAAATTTACCAATCAAATCAGCGTATTAAAATTACTACTTTTTTTATAACAAAAACTAGATTTTAAAGATATTTTTTACACATAAGCTTATTTTTAAAAAGTATAAATACACTTTTAAAAAAATGTTAAAAAATCAGTAACAAACTGAGAATTAATACGTCTTACCTTAAACTACCAACCACTATGAAATTTAACCTTAAAAAATTTGAAGATTCGCCTCAGCTTTATATCAGAATTGGCGGAATACTCTATCTCATTATCATAATTGCCGGCATATTCGGACAACTTTTAGTTCGGAATAAATTATTGGTTTATGGAGATCCAACTATGACTGCCAACAATATTATCCATTCAGAATTTCTATGGCGAATCGGAATTGCGGGCGATTTAATCATGCACATTTTCGACCTGCCTATTATGATTCTTTTGTATTACTTATTGAGACCCATAAATAAAAAACTGGCTTTACTGAATTTATCTTTTAATTTAATTCAAACCGCAGTATTGGCCCTCAACAAACTAAATCTTCTGGCTGCTTTATTTTTCCTTGGAGATGCTGAATATTTAAAATCATTTAGTCACGATCAACTGAATACCTTATCGTATTTGTCTATTAAATTACACGATTTTGGATTTGCCATCGGATTGATCTTTTTTGCATTTGTTTGTCTTATCGAAGGTTATTTGATCTTCAAATCGGGTTATTTGCCAAAAGCTTTGGGAGTCATGATGGCAATTGCAGGCTTGTGTTATGTAACAAACAGTTTTGCGTTAATTCTTGCGCCAGAATTTTCTAATCTTGCCTTGTTATTACCCTGCTTTATTGCAGAATTATCATTGACTCTTTGGTTTATTTTTAAAGGCGTAAACCTGACGGTCTGGAAACAAAAAATGCTAAAAAATTCGGTATAAAAAATATACAAATCAAAAAAGCCTGCGAAAAATTGATCTTCTACAGGCTTTTCCTTAAATAACTGAATTAGTAAGCAGTATTTTTTTGAATTGTGAATTGTGCAAGTCTAATTTCTTTTTAAATCTTAAATTTTACATCATCCATCTTGCCTCTGACATCTGCCTCTTGCTTCTTGCATCTAGCTTCTTGCGTCTAACAATTCATTATTTTTTAATCCGATCAGAGAGTTCTCTTTTATAGGTAATCCCAATGGGGAGTTTTTCATTTTTAAGGATCACAAAGTCCTTTTCCGTAGCATCAATTTTATCCAAAGCAACGATATACGATTTATGAATGCGCATAAAACTCTTTTCCGGCAGGCATTTTTCTAATTCGCTTGTGGTTATTGAGGCCAAATACGTTCTTTTAATTGTGTGCAGTTTCACGTAATTCCCAAAACTCTGTGCGAATAAAAGCTGGTCTAATTCAATATCCATAAAATAACCATCCACTTTTACACTGATCGAATTTACAGTTACTTCCTCTTCTTTCACTTTTGCATTTTCTGTTGAAAAAAATCGGTCTATCGCTTTCAAAAATCTCGGAAAATAAATCGGTTTCAAAAGATAATCAATCACGCCATAATCATAGCTTTCTAATGCAAATTCAGAATAAGCTGTAGTTAAAATAGTATGAGGATGATTCGGAATAATCTTTAATAATTCCATTCCTGAAATCTCCGGCATATTAATATCCAGAAACATCAAATCGACTTTATTTTCACGCAGGTAATTCATCGCTTCGATTCCGTTATAACCCTGAAAAACAAGTTCCAATTCGGGATTTTGTTTGATATAATTCGCCAAAACATAATGTGCCGCCGGCTCATCATCTACAATAATGCATTTTTTGGTTTCTTTCATTACACAAACTTTTTCAGTTGTAATTTCAAGTCTACGATGTAGGTATTTTTATCGTCCTGAATATTTAATTTATAGTCTTTTCCGTAAAGTAAATTCAAACGTTCAATAGTGTTTTTCAAGCCGATTTTAGTCGAAACAACATCTGTTTTTTTATTAGGAATTGAATTTACAACATGCAAATGCAGTAAACCGTTTTCGACCGTAACAATAATGCGGACAAAACATTTTTCAATCGCGCAGGTTCCGTGTTTAAACGCATTTTCTATAAAAGCAATCAACAACATTGGCGACACTTTATAAGCATTTTCATTGTCAATTTTACAATCGTAAGTAATGTCACAACGGTATCCAACACGTTCTTTTTCGAGTTGGACGTAACTGTTTATAAATTCCAGTTCATCTTCTAAAGATACGCATTGTTTGTTGTTACTTTCCAATTGATAACGCATCAATTGCGACACTTTCATAATCAAATCCGGCGTTCTTTCCGGAAATTCTAAACTGATTCCGTAAAGCGTATTGAAAGTATTGAATAAAAAATGTGGATTTAATTGCCCTTTTAAGGCATTCAACTGCATTTGGTTGAACAATAATGTTTCGTCAGTTTGTTTTCTGTGAATTCTGTAGAATTTAAAAACGATAATCGGACTCAATATACAAACCAAAGTTCCTAAAACACTGGCCAATTGATACACATAACTTCTTTGATGCGAGTTTTGATACAAGCGGCAATTGCTGAACATATCGAGCATTGTGATCTCGTACAAAATTAGCGAAAACACGAACACTCCAAAAAGCGTTAAAAAAATATAAGTTAAAGGACGTTGGGTTTTGAATAATATCGGAAGAAGAAAAAAACGATTGAACTGGGCGTGCATATAGAGAATGAAATAGAAAAAAATGCCCATTAAGACTGATGTAAGTGAACTAAATAACATCCAGTCATTTTTTAAAGTATATATGGTAAAGGAAAATGCGACGACGGCAATCTCCTGCCACCATTTGTTATCCAATATGTTATCAAACTTTTTATTCATTTTAATTTTTAAATAGTTTACAAATTAACCACAAATATTTAATTATTATCCCCAATAAATGACAAATTCAATTGGTCATTTTTAATTGCATTACATCATTTAAGAAGGCTTATATCCGCGTAAGAGAAATAATTTTGGAATATAATTTCACACTTTGAGTTTTATGTATTTCAAAAAAATTACTTTATTATTTTTCTTGATTTTTGCCTCAATTGGTTATTCACAAACCTTGTCTTTAAAAGAAGCGATAAAAACAGGTCTTGAAAACTACGGTTCTATCCGGGCAAAAAGCAATTACACCAATGCCTCGCGCGAGACGCTGAAACAATCCAAACGCGATTACTTGCCGAATCTGAACTTATCAGCTCAACAGGATTACGGAACGATCAACGGGCAAAATGGTGCTCTTTACGGATTAAATGGTTTGGCCGCTGCTTCTTCAGGTCCTGCTTTACCAAACCAAAACTGGAACTCCGCTTTTGGTGCCCTTTATTTAGTCAATATGAACTGGGATTTTTTCACTTTCGGAAAAGCAAAGGAAAAAATCAATTTGGCTAAAGTTGATGTTCAGGCTAAAGAAAAGGATTTGCAACAGGAAATGTTTCAACAGGAAATCAAAATTTCTGCAGCTTATTTGAATCTACTGGCAAGCCAAAGATTATTAATCTCTCAGCAAAAGAATTTAAGCCGCGCAGAAGTTTTCAAAAAGACAGCTGTTGCCCGGGTTAAAAACGGATTATTGGCTGGTGTCGATTCTACATTGGCTACAGCCGAAGTTTCAAAAGCTAAAATTTCTTTGAATCTGGCTCGTAATTTCGTCAAGGAACAAAACAATAAACTAGTCGATTTAATGGGTGTTGCGCCTCAGGATTTCAAAACAGACACTTTGTTTGTGAATCAGATTCCGAAAGCCATTTTAACAGCCGAAAAAACTACTGATAGCCTTCATCCTTTACTTCAATATTACAAAACAAGAATTGATTACAGCGATCAGCAAACGAAATTATACAAACGTTTTTATTACCCAACCATGAGTGCATTTGGTGTTTTACAAACCCGTGCTTCTGGTTTTGATACGAATTATGTTCAGGATCAGACAGCTTTCACCAGAAATTATTGGGATGGCGTAAATCCGGATCGTTCTAACTATTTGGTCGGAATTGGAATCAGCTGGAATTTGACCACTCCGTTTAGAATGAGTAGACAAGTAAGTGCTCAGAAATTCGTTTCTCAGGCTTTGAAAGAAGAATACAATCAGGCGGACAGAGAATTAAAATCGCAAATGAGTTTTGCCGAAGATAAAATAAAAATCACGCTGGAGAATTTTGCCGAAGCGCCAATTCAGGTGAATGCAGCTCAAAAAGCCTACCTGCAAAAATCGACTTTATACAAAAACGGATTAACCGATTTAACCGATTTGACCCAAACTATGTTTACGTTAAACCGTGCCGAAATTGACCGTGATATCGTCAACAACAATGTGTGGCAATCGTATTTGCTAAAAGTAGCCGCAACAGGCAATTTCGACTTATTTATAAATGAATTTTAATTATAAAGCCTAATGAATTTAATACGTTTTGCACTCCGCAAACCCATCTCCATATTAGTTATGGTGGCTGGTTTATTTTTCTTCGGAATTGGTGCCATCAAGGACATTAAGGTAGATATTTTACCAAAAATGAACTTGCCGGTAATTTATATCGCGCACCCTTTCGGAGGTTATACGCCAGACCAGATGGAGGCTTATTTTGCCAAGACTTATGTCAACATTTTACCCTTTGCAAACGGTGTAAAATCAGTTGAAACCAAGAATATTCAGGGGTTAATGATTATGAAATTAACCTATTATGAAAACACAAATATGGCTCAGGCTGCTGCCGAGCTGAGTTCACTTTCGAACAGAATCCAGGCGGCTTTTCCTCCGGGAACACAGCCTCCGTTTATCATTCGTTTTGATGCTTCTTCGTTGCCAATCGGGCAATTGGTTTTGAGCAGTAAAATCAGATCGAACAATGAATTACAGGATTTAGCCAACGTTTACGTTCGTGCGTCGTTTACTTCGATTCCCGGATTATTATCACCGGCACCTTTCGGCGGAAGCCCAAGAACAATTGAGGTTAACGTTGATCCGGATTTGTTGCGTTCGCACAATATGACACCGGATCAAATTGTGGAGGCGATTCGTATCAACAATCAGACGGCTCCATCCGGAAACGTTAGAATGGGGAATACCAATTATATTACACCAACGAATAATACGATTAAAGAAGTTAAAGATTTTGAAAATATTCCGTTGTTTAAAGGAAGCGTTCAAAACTTAAAATTAGGCGATGTGGCAACCGTAAAAGATGGTGCCGATATTACACAGGGTTACGCTTTGGTAAACGGAAAACGTTCGGTTTATATCAGTATTGCAAAAGCCGGAGATGCTTCGACCTGGGATGTGGTTCAGAAATTGAAAGCCGAATTGCCTAAAATTCAGAGTACACTTCCGGAAGACGTAAAATTATCATACGAATTTGACCAGTCGGTTTATGTAATCAACTCGGTTAAAAGTTTAATTACAGAAGGAATTATCGGTGCGGTTTTAACCGGATTAATGGTTTTATTATTCTTAGGTGACAGACGTGCGGCTTTGATCGTAATCTTAACCATTCCAATTTCGATTATTTCCGGAGTTTTATTCCTGAAATTATTCGGGCAAACCATCAACTTAATGTCTTTAAGCGGACTGGCTTTGGCAATTGGAATTTTGGTGGATGAAAGTACCGTAACAATCGAAAATATTCACCAGCATCTCGACATGGGAAAACCCAAGGCACTTGCCATTTGGGATGCCTGTCAGGAAATTGCGTTGCCAAAATTATTGATCTTACTTTGTATTCTGGCCGTATTTGCTCCGGCATTTACGATGGTTGGTATTCCCGGAGCGTTGTTCTTGCCGTTGGCTTTAGCAATTGGATTCTCAATGGTAATTTCGTTTTTATTATCCCAAACTTTTGTGCCTGTAATGGCCAACTGGTTGATGAAAGGACATGCAAAACACGAACATGGTCCGGAAATTACAGATGATGAAGCAGAATTTAATAAGTGTGGATTAACGCCGGAATCTGAAAAACAACTGATCACTCAGAAAAAAGATTACGTAGAAAGAACCGATACAGATGGAAACGGAAAAATTGGCGCTTTCGAGCGTTTCAGAATTCGTTTTATGCGAACTTTAGATCGATTGTTTCCATACAAAAAAACAGCCGCTTTGGTCTATCTTATTTCTGCTACAATTTTGGCTGTTACCTTTATTACTTTCATTGGAAAAGATGTTTTCCCGAAAGTAAATTCAAGTCAGTTTCAGCTAAGAATGCGTGCTCCCGATGGAACCCGTTTAGAGCGTACCGAAGAAAAAGCTGTTATTGTATTGAAAGAATTACAAAAAATGGTGGGTAAAGAACATATCGGAATTTCCTCTGTATATGTGGGGCAACACCCGTCGTTGTTCTCGATCAACCCGATTTATTTGTTCATGGCTGGTTCACACGAAGCAGTATTTCAGGTGAGTTTGAAAGAATACCATGTGGATATGGACGAGTTTAAAGATGATTTCAGAGCCCGAATTAAAAAAGTATTACCAGATGTAAAACTTTCTTTTGAGCCAATTGAATTGACAGACAAAGTTTTGAGCCAGGGTTCTCCTACTCCAATTGAAGTTCGTATTGCAGGAAAAGACAAAAAACGAAATGAGTTATACGCAAATCAAATTGTAGCCAAACTACAGAAAATAGCCTATTTCAGAGATGTGCAAATTGGCCAGCCAATACACTATCCGGCAATGAATATTGATATTGACAGAACCCGTGCTGCCGAATTGGGTGTGGATATGAATGATATTTCAAGATCGCTTGTCGCTTCAACCTCATCTTCAAGATATACGGAGAAAAATACCTGGATCGACGAAAGAGCCGGATTGTCCTACAACGTTCAGGTTCAGGTTCCGTTAAACCAAATGAAAAGCAAAACTGATATTGGAGAAATTCCGGTATTGAAAAATTCGCTTCGTCCGGTTTTAAGTGACGTTGCTAAAATTACACCCGGCTTTGTAAGCGGTGAAAATGACAATTTAGGGGCTATGCCATACATTACTGTTACAGCAAACATCAACCAGACTGATTTGGGGACGGCGGTTAAAGATGTGAATGCAACAATAAGCTCATTGGGAGAATTGCCACGTGGTTTGTTCATTTCTCCAATTGGTTTAAGTAAAGTATTGGAAGAAACATTAAGTAGTTTACAAGTAGGATTATTGGTTGCCATTTTTGTAATCTTCTTAATGTTAGCCGCTAATTTCCAATCCTTCAAGGTTTCGCTGGTTATTTTAACAACCGTTCCGGCGGTAGTTTTAGGAGCGTTATTAATGTTAACTATTACAGGTTCAACCCTAAACTTACAGTCGTATATGGGAATCATCATGTCGGTTGGGGTTTCGATCGCGAATGCCGTTTTATTGGTTACCAATGCCGAGCAATTGCGCAAAATAAACGGAAACGCCTTAGAGTCGGCACGTGAAGCTGCGGCGCTGCGTCTTCGTCCAATTATCATGACTTCGGTGGCGATGATTGCCGGAATGTTGCCAATGGCAATTGGTCATGGCGAAGGTGGCGATCAGGTTTCTCCGTTAGGTAGAGCGGTTATTGGCGGATTATTATTCTCGACCTTTGCCGTATTGCTAATCCTGCCACTTATCTTTGCGTGGGCACAAGAACATACAACGACACAATCGGTTTCTTTAGATCCTGAAGACGAAGAAAGCATCCATTATATCTCATCATTAAGTAAGTCGAAAGTTTGAAAGTCATAAAGTTGAAAGTCCAATCGTGGTGAAAAAAAACTTTGATACACTTTTATTCTTTACGTTTTTTATTAAACAAGACAATAATTATATAAAACCAAAAAATGAACACTAAAATTATAAAATATAGCGCGCTGTTTTTTGCAGCACTATTTTTCCTGAACAGTTGTAATTCTAAGAAAGAAGAAGCGCCTGTTGCAGAATTGGAACCTAAAACAGAAACGTTTCTGTTAGAAAAAGAAAAACTAACAACCGAATTGCGTTTGCCGGCCGAATTAACCGGTTTTCAACAAGTAGATTTGTATGCTAAAGTAAGCAGTTTTGTAAAATTACTTAAAGTTGATATTGGTTCAAAAGTAAAAAAAGGACAGCTTTTGATTGTTTTAGAAGCTCCTGAAATCAGTTCGCAACTGGCTGCAGCCGAATCAAGATTAAAATCGATGGAAGCTATTTACGCCACGAGCAAAAGTACCTACAACCGTTTGTATGAAACCAGCAAAGTGGAAGGAACCATTTCTAAAAATGATTTAGAAATGGCCAGCGGAAAGAAAAACTCTGACTACGCACAATATCAGGCTGCAGTTGCGGGACACAAAGAAGTTTCGATTATGAGAGGTTATCTTGAAATCCGTGCTCCGTTTGATGGTGTTGTAGCGGCAAGAAACGTGAATTTAGGAACATTTGTAGGTCCGGCAGGAAAAGGTTCAGATTTGCCTTTATTGACGATTCAGCAGCAGGATAAATTGCGTTTGGCGGTTTCTGTTCCGGAATTGTACACGGGATATTTACACACGGGCGACGAAATGAGTTTTAATGTAAAATCATTGCCGGAAACCTTTAAAGCAACTATCACAAGAATGTCCGGTGCTTTAGATTTAAAATTACGTTCGGAGCGTGTAGAAATGGACGTTCAAAACACTAAAAAAGATTTATTACCCGGAATGGTAGCCGAAGTGCTATTACCGCTTAACGCGAAAGACAGCACTTTTGTAATTCCGAAATCGGCTTTGGTGAGTTCTGCTGAAGGTACTTTTGTAATTAAAGTAATCGATCACAAAGCCACAAGAGTGAATGTAAAAAGAGGAAGAGAAATCGACGATAAAATGGAAATATTTGGCGACTTAAATCGCAAAGACAAACTGGTAAAAATTGCCAGCGAAGAAACTAAGGAAGGCGATATCATAAACGAATAACCTGCGTTTTGCTTTCTGTTTAGTGATTACCAAAAACTGTACGCATCTTCGAATGCGGCATTCTAAAATTTGATTTGGTTTTAGAATGTAAATTAAAATTTTCCTAAGAGGGCGGTGCTATTAGTGCCGCCCTCTTTTTGTTTTGGGAGGTTTCGCAGAGATTCGCTAAGATAGCACGGTCCCGAGGCTTCGGGACGCGAAGGTTTTTTTTGGTTTGTGAATTAATCTCGTAGTCCCGATAGCTATCGGGAGCAAAGTCGCAAAGTTTTTTACTCTCATTTTTTGTCATCCTGATCCCGAGGCTTCGGGAGAAGGACCACACTAGAAACTCCACAAAGATTGGCGAATCACTATGCGCAGAATGGATTAAAAAATTCCATAAGCATAATCTACAAGTACAGTTTGTCATTCCGAGGAACGAGGAATCCCCGTAAGTAGCTCGACAAGGATTGGAATTTTAATTTGAAGCTATTCCTGCTGTTCCTTCCAATCTTTTGTAGTGAACCCCATCACAAAAGGATTTTCCTCCCGACACTTCGGGGCTAAGGGTTTAGTTTTCATAATGAATAATCAGGTATAAGTACGTGGTTGTTTAGATTGGTAAATTGATATTTTTGCCAAAGAGAGTATGAAACAAACTTCTAAAATAAAGCCAAATTTTATTATAATTAGTAAAGGTTTGTTTCGACATATAGCAAGTAACTTGCTATATTAAAACATAACAATATGAGTACAACTTATACATTATCTTCAGAATATCTTTCAAAAGAAAAAATTGAAGAGGCATTTCGAATATTGAATAATGCTAAAACAAAATCTGATTTTATAAATAACCTTCCTAAGTCGAAAGCGATCTCTAGAAAACAAATTGTCAAAGAGTTAATAGAACATTACGAGAAAGAAAAATTAGTTTTTGTTTTGGGTGCGGGAGTTTCGATGAGTTTTGGTTTACCTAATTGGGATACTCTACTTCAAAAGCTGATGATTACAACAATTGAGAAAGAACAGAATGTGTCAACAGTTCTCTCAAAACTTTTCACAAATGTTTTTTCTCCTAGCCCATTAATCGCGGGTAGATATCTACAAAAATTTTACGATGATAAAAATTTGTCGTTTGAAAATGCTGTTAGAAAAGTCTTATATGCTGAGATTGATATAAATAAGAAATCTCTATTAATGGATGAAATAATCAATTTTTGTGTTTCTCCAGGAAAAAGTCCTAATTTAGATAGCATTATAACATATAATTTCGATGATATATTAGAACAAAGATTAGTGAACGTTGGTGTTGAAGTACCGCATAAACCAATTTATGGAATTGGTATGAACCCAGATGGCCACTTACCTATATTTCATGTTCATGGATTTTTGCAACAAAATGGGGAATTAACTGAACAAAATCAAATAACTTTTGGTGAACTTGTATATCATAAGCAATATATTGATATTTATAGTTGGAATAATATAGTTCAGATCAATAAATTTCGCGATTCGAATTGTCTTTTTATTGGATCTTCACTAACTGATCCAAATACTAGAAGGTTACTTGATATTGCAAAGAAACAAAATGGCGAGAATGAAGGAAATCATTATATTTTTAAAATGCGTCATAAGGAAGATATTGTCAAAATTAAATTGCAAAGTTTACTTAAAGAAAACAAAGAGCTTTTAGGGGAAAAATCTTCTGCTGAACTAAATTTTGATGAAACAGTAAAATTTCTAATTGAAATTATTGAAAGATTCGAAGAATCAGATACTACTTCTTTTGGAGTGAAAACCATTTGGATCGATAAATGGGATGATATTCCTGAAATTATGAAGGAAGTAAGATTACGCAAAAAATAAAACAACAGATAACAGCGGCTATATGCAATTGCTGCTTTCGGTAAATTGAACATTTTATTTTCATAACTTCGTTTGCGGTAACAAAGAATGCTCTGATTCGAAATCCCACAACTTACGTGTAGTCGCGAAACGTTAGCAGAAATCATACAACACAAATAATCTAAAAAATGATACAAAATTCATGGAAAGATCCTGTATGGAGTAAAGTAATATCTGCAATAATAATATCTGTTGGAGCATTCTTTATTTCCTTTACATATAGCCAACTAACGGATTTAACAATTAAAGAATCTTTTCTTGTTCTCTGGAATTATAAAATATTATTAGGTCCAACTATAATAATTCTAATTTTGCTATATTTAATTGTTTCAATAATTAAATCAATTAGAAGACGGAAACCTAATAATTCGAACAAACTTGAAAATATATTTCATAAAAAATACAGTAAATATGTAGATTCTGAAAACAAAGTTACTTATCGTTTTAATGCGTATATAAGTAGTTATAACAAATTTCCTTTTATTTCTGAATTAAGAGTCTATTGTAACAATCACAATCCAGAGGCTTTAATGAAACCTTATAGTGGTTGTAATAGACAAGGTTGTATACATTTAAATAAAGGATATAATGAAACAGAATTAAAACAAGAAATAGAAACATATCTTTTGAATGAATGGGAAAAAATGAAAGCCTAAAACCCCGCTCCGCAAAGTCTCCCGACTTTGCGTTTTTTTATCAGTTCTTAAAAAAAAGTCTCCCGCTCGCACGAGCGTCTCACTCGTGAACGCAAAGAATGGCTACAATCTAACTTAAAAATTAAAATTTGGAAATCCTTACAAAAGTTTTTTATGTAAATAAAAACTTATTTTGATATTTTTTAGGCTTTTTAGTCGGATTCTTCTTTCTTCTTTTATCTAATTTAGGGATAAATAATTGTAAGAATTTAACCAATTAAAACCTTTAAAAGATGAAGAAAAAAATTAAAAAATTATCAGTTTTACTATTGACCTTACTTGTCGCTTTCTTGCTGGCGAAGTGTGCCCACGATGAGCAAACAGGAAACAATGGCGTAGCACAAAATTCAGATGTCAATGCTGCGAAAAAATGGTTTGCAAAGTATGAATCGAGTAACGAGAATTATTCTTTATTTCAAAACTTAGATTACGATTGGGATGAAGCAAAACTTACAACTTCAGAAGACGGAACAAAGACCGTTATTGTGTCCATTAATGAATTGAAGAGCGACCCACGCGATTTTTGGGAACAAAGATTGTATATTTACAAAACAGGCAAAGAAGTTTATAGAGCACTAGTTTACGAAATTTATACAAATAAATATGTTGAAAAGAAAAACCAGTCTTTAGAAGGTGGCAGCTTTACAGGATATATTAGTGTTTGGGATTTAAAAACTGGTTTTATCAGAGCCGCTAGATTTGAAAACAATAAAGTTGTAGAAACTGGAACTGTTGAAGTTGTAGACTACTCACAGAGAAATATAACGAACAAAGCACCAATCGAAGCGCCTTGCATATACGCTGATTTTGGCGATGGGGGTTGCGGAGGCAAAAGTAACGGAGGCAACGACACAACACTAAACGGTGGTGTATTAAGAGATGTTCCTGTATTTGGACCTAGTAATGGAACTCAAGGGAGTCCTGTTGAATATTATGGGCCACGGTCTCCTGTAATTGGTGGTGGTGATACCGGCAATTATACTTCGCCAAATGGTGGTGGGGCGAGTACTGGTGGTGGTGGAACTAGTACGGAAGCTACTCCTCCTAGTTGTGAAAGTTTTAACTTCTTAAAAGTTGCTGGGCTTTGGCAAGAATCAGCTGTTAAAAATATTTATTTTAGAGTGATTTTGGTAAATGAAAAGGGACTTGAAATACTTCATGTAATTAGCTACTCACAACCTGTCCTTTTTGGAACTCCAACAAATGTACTGGTGGGTAATACAAATATAACAGCTGGAATAGCCGCTAATTCCTCGGCAAAAGTTTTACGTGATACAATGCAGGAGGTTATTGATAAATATGGAGGACAAAGGGTATCCGAATTGACAGTAGATCTCTATTTTAGAGAGCGATTAGAAAGAAATTATCCTTTAGCTATTCCTGGTGGTAGGGTACAATTTAATTCAAAAACAACATTGTCTGCGACGGAATATAAAACTAATTTCTTATATTCCAGTGATTGTAGATGAAAATAAAAGTTATGAATGAAAAAGATTTAAAAAATATAGTATATGCATTTTACCCTAAAAATATAAGTTATAATGCAGAAAATGATAGGTATATTGTTACCGAGGAGTTTCAAAGATTAAATCAGGTAATAAATGATTTTGATTGTAAGTACAAAAAATCTATTTCGGAAAAAATTCTAAAAGAGTTTGAAAATGATTATACATTGAAGAATTTTCAAGATTTTACATTGTTTCATTGGGGGGATAGATGTATGACATTTAATTTGAGTATAATAGAGAATAGGGAATTGTATACAGTATCATTATTAATTAGTGTTTTAGCTCCTTACTATACTATTAAATGTCAAAAAAATATGATAGAACTACTTTTCTCTGAATCTAGAATTGCAGAATTGGAAGAAAAGAATTTAGAGAAAAGAAATTTAAAAGATATTATCTTAAAAATTGAAAGCATTGTAGAGGAAAAATTACTTTATAATAAATTTCCTAATGAAATTCTTAATCTTATTGTGGAAGATATAAGTTTTCAAGAAGCAGAAATTGGATACTTCAAAATGTTTAATGCTTTTTTTAATAATTTAATGATGACAGAAAATGAAGAATAAATTTTTAGTATTTCAAGCCATCGGTATTTCAATTTTTGTGTTTTTTTATTTTACAAAATACTATTTTGATATTTTTATTTATGATACAATTTATATTATAAGTTCTTTTTACATTCCGTTGCTTATTCTGCTAATTGGAAATATTTACTTTTTTGTTAAAAAGGTATTAGTAAAAAGATAAAATTGTTTAATTCAGTTTAAAAAATTAAGACCTCGAAAGAATTTTTGAGGTTTTTTTATGCAAAGTAATTGCTAATATTTGTGTATTTAATCCTGCCCTGCTCCGCAAAGTCTCCCGACTTTGCGCTTTTTTATCAGTTCTTAAAAATTCAAAACGCAATAAAAGTCTCCCCCTCGCGCGAGCGTCTCACTCTTGAACGCAAAGAATGGCTACAATCTAACTTGAAAATTAAAATTTGGAAATCCTTACAAAAAATTTTTATGTAAATAAAAACTTATTTTGATATTTTTTAGGCTTTTTGATCAGATTCTTCTTTCTTCTTTCATCTAATTTAGGGATAAATAATTATAAGAATTTAACCAATTAAAACCTGCTGTATATTGTAATTAAATTATTTTCTTATGAATAATAAATTTGTAAATATTAATATTGATGATCTTTCTCACAACTTTTCGGAGATAAGTGATTGTATAAAGAAATATTATCCAATAGGACTAACAAGTGAAGATGAAAATTACTTTTCTTATTCAGGAATAGTTGCATTAAATAAAATAATTAAAAAAAATAGTATAGTAGATTATTATGAAAAAGAATGGAATATTGGTTTTTTGGAAAAATTAAAATCAAATTTTCCTGACGTATATGGCACAACAGCGGGATTAGTTCCCAATTTTTCGGGAGTTGTTAGATTAAAAAATACTTTAGAGAGTAAAACAGAATTACATTTTTATAAAAGCTTGATAGGGAATTATTTTACTATTGAAGTTTTAGAGAACATCCATAGTAAGGAAATTTCACATCCACTTTTTGGCAAACGAAAGATTTGGGCTATTGAAAATATAATTGTTTCACCTGTTGGAGATTATGAAGAAGTTTTTCTTAAAGTATATCAATCAATTGTTGATAAATATAAAGGAGTTAAATTCCTTCCTTATATTTTTGATTTATATAAAGTAAACGATTTATACGTTCCCTACAACTCAAATAATAAAGAGGTAACTATTGCTGGAGCATTTTTTCAAAAATTTTCTTCTTATGATGAATCAATTACAATAATAGGGGATATCAATTACCATATTAATCGATTAAAAAAAGATGGCGACAATACTCAAAATTTACCCCGCTCGTGAACGCAAAGATTGGCAGGAGCCCCGTTGTACGATGTGTTCTTCCCAACCGTTGCGCGAACATCTCTGACTTCGCACCCGCAAAGTAATTAAATCCTCAACCACATGAATTGGAGAATAGAAAACACCGATAACTATTTAATTACGAGTAATTAAACTGGAAATAAAAAAAAATGCAAGACCAAAATTGGTCTTGCATTTTTTGTAACTTCATAAATCTAAATAAAAAAATCTTTTTACACTGTCTGACGTTCGTGTTTTCCTTCTTTAATTTCTTCCACCATTTTTTTATTAAAAGCGGGCAAATCATTCGGATTTCGGCTGGTCACCAATCCATTGTCTACGACTACTTCTGAGTCTTCCCATTGTGCTCCGGCATTTTTCAAATCGTTTTTAATAGAGAAGAACGAAGTTACTTTTCGACCTTCTAAAACATCTGCATCTACCAGAATTTGAGGACCATGACAAATGGCTGCTACTGGTTTTTTACTTTTAAAAAAGGAACGTACAAAATTTACTGCAGCCTCTTCTCTTCTCAATAAATCTGGGTTTATAACTCCTCCCGGAAGAACCAAAGCATCGTAATCTGCTTCATTTGCCTGATCTAATACTACATCAACATTATATTCCTTGCTCCAATTACCGTCTTTCCAGGCTTTGATAGTTCCTGATTTCAAACTGATAATATCGGCATTCCAGCCTTGCTCTTCGAGATAGGCTTTAGGCGATGATAATTCTGATTCTTCAAAACCGTTTGTTGCTAATATGGCTATATTCTTTTTCATAATTTTAAATATTTAAAACGTTATTAATTTGATTTAGCTAAAATTAGTTATTTCAGACAGCCAGCAAAAACAGAGCATGTTAAACCTTTCTTTAATAAAAGTTAATTAATTGATATTCAAATTATTATTAAAAATTAAATTGAAATTATATAAGATTGATGTCACTTTAGTTAATTATTTTATAGGATGAAAGCTAAGAAATAATTGTATAATATTCCTTTACCTGACAGCTTCTAAAAACCCCTATCAAGATGGCAAATCTTTGTCGAGCTACTAGCGAGGATTTGCTTCGCCAGTTTCTATCGCTCTAGTCTCGTTCCTCGAAATGACAAAAATGAGTATAAACTTTGCGAATCTCTGTGTTAACTCTGTGAAACTCTGTGAAATTAAACTTAACGTTTTGCATGATTATTTTTTAAATTTCAAAACCTAAAATAAAAAACCTCGGTTTTAAAAATCGAGGTTTAAACTTTATTCAAATTCTAAAGAAAATTCTATTCCTTATCCAAATAAGGATTTAAGATTTCGGCTAGTTTATTCAGCCAATAATAGCCGTTTTCTAAATTGGCAATTTCGTTTTGAAGCGTTTCATGTTCTCTCATAACGCCTAAAGCGAGTATATAATTGACTTGCCTTAGTGTCTTAGCCATAGTTTCCGGCTCTATTGTTTCGTTGAAAAAATTCATCAGCCTGGTTTCGGCTTCTTTTGAAAGGGTGTTTGTACTCATAATATCTTTAAATTAGGAATAATAAAACCCTTGCATGTTAGTGTTCCTAACACCTACGACAGCGTTTACGGTCGTTTCCGATACCGCACACATAATACAAAGGCAATTTCATTTAGTTCTTAATGTGAAGATTTAAGAACTTCAAATATAAGAAAAATCATTAAAAATATATTCTTTTTCTTACAATATTTATTATTCTAACAGAATAAATCTTCTATGAAACAAACTCTCTTAACCTACTGGGAAGGAAAATACTTAAAGCTAATTTAAACTTGGATCAAGAGGAAAATCTTTAATAAGAGTAAAAGAATAAATTTCATCATTCCTTTTAACAACTATTTCTAATCTGTCCAGCCAGCTAGGGTCAACAAAAAATGGATCTCTTTCAAAATTTTGTTCTACAATTTGTTGCTTTAAATCATTGCAAAAAACAGCAAACATTTTTATGAAATTACTTCTGTAATTCTCAAAAGCAGGAATAGCACGAAAATGAAAATTAATTCCTGTTTTTTTTGATAAAGTAATAACCATATCAATATTTTCAGGTCCGGTAACAACTAATTCATCGTACTCAGGAAGTGCAACACGTGTGTCGTCACCATTTAATTTTAAAGCATATCCTAGTTTTCCTAAAATGTATGAATAACAATCAGAACAATTGGTATGGTATTCTTTCAGAGCGCCTAGTATATCAGATTCATCAAAGGTCATTTTCTTTTCTCCATTCCACCATAGAAAATATTCCTTTAACTTTTCACCTTCAATTTTTTGACCTTCATCGTCTAAAGTAAAACTATTTGAATCAAAACTTACAAATTCAATTTCTTTTTCTTCATCTTTAATTGTATCTGGATCTGTGGTAGCATAATAAATTAGATCCTCGAATCCTTCGTCTAAAAAATAGTTCTTTAATTTATTTATATAATGTATTGATTCTGATCTATCGAACAATATAACGGCATATTTTTTATAATCGTCAATTACAATTCCATGTGTTTTAATAATTCCTTTTGCAAAAACTTTTTCAATACAAAAACTAGTAGCGAATCTGTCTTTTGATTCTAGTAAAGAGCTTCCAAATGAATTTTCAACTGATTTACTTGTTTTTGTTAAAAGCCATTGATTTAATTTACCTATTAACACCAATGAGTTAACCATAAACATTCTTTTTCTCAAAATAACATCTCCTGTTTTTTCATCAAATGTATTGCTGAATTCTTTATTACTACTCAAGAAATCATTGATAACCACAGGCCAGTGTTCAGGAGCATTTGTAAAAAAAGGATCGCCTGCTGGTGGAATAGTTTGCTCTATTTTTTGTTCAGGTATTATTCGCTTTCCTGAATTTGTTGTTAATGGAGTTGGTGTAGGCATATCACGCCCAAATAATCTTGAAAAGAAACCCATAATATTATAATTAGTTATAGCTGTTTTTAAATAGAATTTATAAAGAATAAAATGAGATTTTAAATCTTTCGTTTTAGCTAATATAGAAACATTTTCAATTAAAAAAATGAATATTTTATAGAATTCTTTGAATATAATTTCTAAATTCTACGAAGTAATTTTTAATAATATTACGATAATACAAGAATGTCAAAAATCTTTCTAAAAATTAAAATTAGCCAAAAATAAATATAACATTACTGAAAAAAATGCTTTCTTTGAATTACGACCAGAGAGAAGCTCGTGCCAACAGAATAACGTTATACGACACTTTATGAAAATCTATCTTAGACTAGTATTGCTTTTAACATGTTTACACATTAGTGCTCAGGAAGACACTACGGGTATCAGGATTGACACTGTTTATAACAACTTACTCAACAAAACACCAAAAGGCTTTCGAATTAATGAAGCTAGTAAACCCAAAAACAGATACTTCGAATTCAATATGAATTCAATAGGTGGATTAGAAACCATTTATGGTTTTCAAAAAGAATTAAAGTTGAATGCAATAGAGATAAACTGGCTGAACGAACAAATTGATCAAATTGCTTTAGCTTTCTATTTAGAAGGAAAACCTATTTTAATCAGAGCAGTTGGAGGTTATGACGGTTGTCCGGATGAAAACATTTATACCGAAAAAATCAAAGCTAGCAATGTAACCATATTGAACTTTTGTTTTACTTGTACAGATTCAAGAAAATTAGATGATTTTATTAGTGTTTTTAATAACAGAACTAATTCGTTGTTGAGATAAAACAGCTAACACAAAAAACAATCAAGAAAACATGAAGAAAATTAATCAAATCACTCTAATTGCTATTGTAATACTATTTCTGTTTTTTGGACTACGCGGAAAAATATCCGGTGAAAAGTTCGATTCTGAAAAATGGAAAACTGCTGATTTAGCTTTAGAAGACAATTGGTCATTACGCTGGGATATGATGAATAGTTTGCGAAACAATAATAACTTAATTGGAATGTCTAAAACTGAAATCATTACTTTGTTAGGAAAACCAGACGGAAGTTTAACAACAGGAAGTACTTTTAAATATTATCTGGGTTACAGTCATACAGGAATAAATACGGGATCACTAGTTTTAACGTTCGATAATGGAATTGTCTCTGAAATAAGTGTCTGGCAAGGATAAAAAAACAGAAAATAGAAGTAACTAAATTAAAAAACAACTAAATATTCCATTAAAAATTTATGGCTGATAATCCTGAAGATTGGGAGAAAAAACAAAAAGATTATTTAGCGGTAGCTATATTATGCTTAATTGTTGGAACATATTTCTTTATGAAAGTGATAACCGGAAGTTACATAATAAAACAATCAGACCTTGAAGTTTATGAAAATCTAATAACTTCCCAAGTTCCTAAATTCAAAGAAACTAAAGGAAAACGTGGTCGAAGATGGATAGAATTCAAATGTGTAGATAACTGGTCTACTTTTGAGATAGAAAATTTTGATTATCGTTGTGCCAATAGAAATGAAATACTTAACGAAATAAAAGCGGGAGATACCATTTCAATTGCGATTTTAAAAGAGGACATAGAAGACTTTGATGCTGAAACTGCTTGTAAAATTCATTCACTTATAAAAAACGATAAGGAATATTTAAATATCCAATGCAGAAATAAAGTGGATAATAAGGATGGAAAGATGGGGTTTCTATTATTATTTGCAATCTCTATTATGACAGCAATAGTATATTCTTTCTCTCAAAAACCTAAATTTTTTAATGAAGTTAGTCCAGAAATCATAATTGGGATCATAGTTGTAATACTTTTTATTATTCTGCGATCCAATTAAATTTCTTTAAAAAATAAAACCTACCTAAATAAATATGGATACAATTCTAATTCTTTTTGGAATACTAATGTTCGTTCTAGCACTAATACCTGTTGGGGCAATCGCATTTTTAATATTTTATGTCATAAAACGATCAACAGAAAAGAAAACACCTCAATTTTTACAAAATGAAAAAGTAAAAATGGAGGAAAAGGTACAAGAATTAAAAAAGGATATTCAGAATTGGAAAAATTATACACCACAGGATATAACTAATTATCTGACCTATTCGTTTGCAAAATCAATGTCAAACAGATTAACGGGGCATTTATATTCAAATGATGGTTCGGCTATAATAGCCTTCCAAAGAATAGACAGAGGACTTTATGCTAATACCAGAATAGTTGCAAGCTCTACTGACTTTAAAATTTATATTGAATTTTATAACAATGAAAAGATGTTCTTTTTTGATGATGTTTATTTAGGTAAAATAATAAACAACTCGATAATACTGGATTCGTTACACAAACAAATTGGAATTTGCAATCGACAAAACTCATCTAATCAACCTTCTTATAAAATAGAAATTCATTCAAAAATAATAGCGGAAATAAATAGAAATTCAGACCGAAAAACGATTGTAAAAACTCAATATTACAAGCCAAGCAGGTCTGGGAGTAATTATAAAACCAGGCTGGATTTTAGAGAAGCCGGACCGTCTTATTCCTTAATACATTCGATTGATACCACAGATAGCGAAGACTTAAAATGGATAATTTCAATTGCTGTCTTTGAGTCAATTTACTATGGATTTGATTTTGTTTCATAAGGATTTACTAATTTTTAAAAAATCAAACCTTCTTATGAATCGAGTCCCCTAGCCCTGATAGTCCCGAGGCTTCGGGAGGAAATCCTTTTGTGTCTCGTTTCTTTAACGAGACACAAAAGATTGTAACGGATAGCGGGATCAGCTCCTAAAACTTCTAAAGCGTTATCTAATTTTTAAAATTTTCAACTCGTCTGGTATATATATTATTACCAAAAATAATTGCTGACATTACGAACGGAACAAAATGAGAAATTTGCCAAAAAAGAGCTACGCCTGTTTTTAATCCTTCGTCTAGAGTTTCGAATATACCCAGACCAATAAAGAACAAGCAAAGAACAAATAGAGCAAATTGAATTTTATAATTTATTTTGATCATAGGGTTTTGTTTTTGTAAAAATAAGATAAATATGTCAAAATATCTGATGTAATAAATTTTAAAAACCTATTCTTAAATGAGAAAATTTTGTTTTCAAAAGCCTTCGACTTCGCTCAGGGTGACAATTGTGTTTACTTAAAAATGAGAATAAAAACTTTGCGACTCTGTGCCTTTGCGAGATTAATTCACAAGCCTTAAACAAAAAACTTTGCGAATCTCTGTGCCTTCTTCGAGCAGCTCTGTGAAACCATAAAACTTTGCGTCTTCGCGACTTTGAGAGATTAATTCACAAGCCTTAAAAAACAACTCTGCGAAATAAATCTTATTTTTGATAAAGAATTATTCCCACTATGGTTTCGATAAAAACATTTGATCAGGCGACAGATTTAGAAAATCCGAGACGTGTTTTAAAATACGTTTTAGTTTTTTGTACTTCAGGTACAACGACTATTTCTGTCGATGAAAATGAATTTATACTGACCGAAAACGCTGTTATTACCATTACTTCCGGGCAAATTCATTATTTCAAAAACATCCGGAATGCAACCGGATTTGTTCTGGAATTTACCTACGCTTTCTTTTGTAAGGATGATAATGATATGGAATTGATTTTCCACAACGGTTTATTTTGCCATTTTGCAATGAACGAAATGATTACCGTGGATCATCCTGAAATTATTGTTAGGGAATTAGAGGAAATCAGCAAAGAAATTACCGAAACGCCGTATCAATATTTAATTTCTATTCACAGCCGAATCGAATTGATTTTGATTGAAATCAACCGCACCAAAATTAATCGCGGCGACGAAATCTACAAACCCGATGCGCTTTTTCTGCATTTTCTGGAAACCACTTTGCAGAATTTCGAAAAGAATTTATCGGTAAACGAAATCGCAGCTTTAATTGGTACTACCGAGTCCAAACTAAATGAACTTTCGAAACTCCACACCAACAAAACGGCACAAAATGTCATCTTCGGGTTGGTTATTTCTGAGGCTAAAAGGCTTTTTACTTATGAAAAGCTTTCGGTGAAAGAAGTGGCTTATGCTTTGGGTTTTAATGATCCTTTTTATTTTTCAAATTTCTTCAAAAAACACACGGAGATTTCTCCAAAATCATTTAAAGGGAAAGCGGTTAATTTGTAATTACATGCTTTTTCCGGAATTCTCTATTCTTTAGCAAGCCTACTTGCAACATCTTTGTATCTCAATAATTACTAACAAATTAGTATATGAAAAGATATCAGGATTATGCAGCTTTTCTTTTGCGTATTGCATTAGCAGCAGGATTTATGTCCGCTGTTTCGAGTCGGTTAGGATTTTGGGGAAATTATTCTTCGGGCTGGGAAAATTTTCTGACTTACGCCGAAAAAGTAAATTCCTTCGCACCAAAAAATTGTATTCCAACAATCGCCATCATCGCCACTATTGCCGAATCGGTTTTGGCTTTACTCCTATTGGTTGGTTATCAAACCCGATTGGCTTCTTTTGCTGCGTCAATTTTGACTTTGCTGTTTGCACTTGCCATGACGTATTCTTTTGGCGTAAAAGATCCGCTTGATTATTCTGTATTTGTATTTGCTATGGGCGCTTTTCTTTTGGCGACTATGAAAAACTGCAAATGGAGTTTAGATGAAATTAGTATGAAAAATAAAAACAATTAAAACGGAAGTACAATGGAAAAACAAATCACAAAAAGCAGTGAAATAGACTGGAAACCTCTTATTGAAGAAGGTGTAAATACGGATGGTATTTATTCAAAGGCATTATCTTTTGATGAAGCCACAAACAGACCCAATGCCTTTTTATTAAAATTTGAAGCCGGCACTTCGTACCCCAATCACATTCACCCCGCAGGAGAAGAAATTTATGTTGTCGAAGGCGAAGTCCGCTCTGGAAAAGACGAACTCAAAAAAGGCGATTATATGTACATGCCACCCGGAAGTACGCACTCGGTCTTTTCGAAAAACGGTTGTGTATTGTTGTTTAAAGTCCCGGAGGAAGTTGTTATATTGAAGTAAAAAAATTTCCACCATATAAGTCATATAAGGTAATTTAAGGTTTGGGTTGAGTTTAAAATTTTAGAAATATAAGCTTTGATATTTTCTTTGCTATTGCAAAGAAATAGCATTAAAAACTTTACGCCTTTTCGTAATTTCTTTCCGAAAAGAAATAAAAACAAACTTATATTCCTAAGCTTTTATCCTGCGCACAAAAACTTAAATTTTCTTATATGACTTATATGGTGGAAAAAAATTATTTAGCTGGTGTTATGATAATATTGCGGTATTCTACAGGACCGTGATCACCCTGAAGAAATATTGGTCCAGGTTCTGCTTCGTTGCTGTCTATGGCTCCGCCGGTAATTCCGGGAATATACTGATTGTTGATTACGGTTTTACCATTAGCAACAACGGTTACCATTTTACCGATCAGGGTAATATCATATGTATTCCATTCGCCGGCTTCTTTAGCAACCATTTCATTTGGAACCAGAAGCCCATAAATGGCTCCCATTTGATCCAAAGCAGGTTCCATTCCCTTGCCGTCGGTTACCTGCACTTCGTAGCGACCGCGAAGATATACGCCGCTATTACTGCCTTTTGGAATACGAAATTCTATATGGAGTTTAAAATCATTAAATTTCTCGTTGGTCACGAGATTGACACCCGATTTTGGACTGCGTAAAATACCATTTTCTACAACCCATTGACTGGTGCCTTCTGTGTGCCAATCTTTTATTGAATTGTCTTTGATAAGGTGAATCGGTTTGCCCCAAACGGGTGCAGCAGTACGACGAAGTGTAGGCGCACGAACACCCGTCCAGCTTTGCGTTTTGCCATCAACAGTCTGGAGGGTTCCGAATATTTTTTCACCTTCAATTTTACCTTCCACACGAAGATCGTTGCTTCCATTCTCCCATTGCTTTGGTATTGCAAAACTAAATTTTCCATCTTTCAAATGGATTTCAGATATAGGGCGGGCGCTGCCTACTACGCACATAAATTGCCCAACAAGCGTTGTTCGACCCGAGCGCCTGATTTCAAGCCAGGCTGGCGCCGGTTTTCCGTCGACATCAATTGTTATGTCCCAACTGCCTTTCAGAGTGTCTTTTTCGACTGCATAAAGAGTATTGCTGATTATAGTTATAAGAAAAATAAATAATAAGCTCATTCCCTTATTCTTGCTAAAGAAATTAGCGAATGATTGGCTTGTGGTTTTCTGGTTCATAAAGTTTTTTTTTTGGAAATTAAAGTTAGTCAATTTACGATAAATATTGATTCGCGTGAATAATCGCATTCGCGCCAAACTTAATTTACCATATAAGTCATATAAGGTAATTTAAGCTTTGGGTAAAGATTAAAATTTTAGAAATATAAGCGTTGTTATTTTTTTGCTATCGAAGGAATAACTTAAAAACAAAAACTTCGCGACTTCATTTCCGATAACTATCTGGATTGTGAGATTTTCTTTCGCAAAATCAAAACTTATATTTCTAAGACTTTAGCTTACGTACCAAAACTTAAATTTCTTATATCACTTATATGGTGGAAAAAAATCATCAAAAAATTTGCGAAACCGAATAGTTGCACTTATATTTGCAACTGATTGGCTTCATAATTAAATTGCGACACTATGAGACGAGACATTTTTCAGGCAATAGCCGATCCGACAAGAAGGTCTATTCTAACCTTGATTGCGCTACAGGCAATGACACCAAATGCCATTGCGGAGAACTTTAATACGACACGCCAATCTGTTTCTAAACACCTTCGCATCCTTACGGAATGTGATTTAGTAAAACAAGAACAGCGTGGCAGAGAAATTTACTATTCACTTGAAATAGAAAAGATGAAAGAGATTGATAAATGGATCAAACAATTCAGAGAAATTTGGGAAACCAAGTTTAATCAGCTAGATGAACTATTAGTAACACTAAAAAAACAGAAAAAATGAAAAACGATTTGCTATTTGATTTTACCGTTGATAAACCTAAGAAAACGGTATATATAACAAGAGAATTTGCAGCAGAATTACCGCTAGTTTGGGATGCTTTTACCAAAGCAGAACTTTTGGATCAATGGGTTGCACCAAAACCATGGTCGGCCAGAACAAAACATATGAATTTTGAAGTTGGCGGGCGAAGATTTTACGCGATGGTAAGTCCGGAAGGCATGGAACGCTGGGCGGTTCAGGAATTTACTTCTATTACGCCAAAGACCAATTTTAAAATGTACAACACATTTTCGGACGAAAATGAAAACCGCGAATTACCGGGTTCTGATTGGGATTATACTTTTACTGAAGAAAACGGCATTACAAAAGTGAGTATTAGCATTTTTAATGAATCGCTTGAACGTCTGGAGAAAATGATTGAAATGGGCTTTGTACAAGGCTTTAAAATGTCTGTTGAAAAATTAGAAAAATTATTGGAAACATTATCTAAAAAATAGAAATTATGGCAGCGATTAATCCTTATGTACATTTCAACGGAAATGCCGAAGAAGCTTTTACGTTTTACAAATCTGTTTTTGGCGGCGAGTTTGCCAATATCAGTCGGTATCGGGACATCTCGAGTGATCAATATCCAATACCGGAGAATGATCAAAACAGCATTATGCACATTGCCTTGCCTATTGGTAAAACTGGTGTATTAATGGCAAGCGACGTCATGCAGGCTATGGGAAAAGTCAACGAAACCGATAACAGATACACTGTTTCCATCATTGCAGAAAGCAAGGAAGAAGCCGATAAACTTTTCAGCGGACTTTCAGCAGGCGGTAAAATTGAAATGCCCTTAATTGATGGCCCTTCAGGAAATTACTTTGGAATGTTTGCGGATAAATTTGCCGTTCAGTGGATGGTAAATTATAATCCGAAATTCAGCGGAAAGCTATAAGATTGCATTGTGATATTCAATATAAATTTTCATAAAAAGCATATATATTTATTAAACAAACGCAACCATTTAATTAAAAACACATCTTTATAGTAAAATCAATAAAAAATGAGAAAAATTTTAACTTTAATTATTGTAGTATTATTTTTTAGTTGTTCTTCAGAGAATTCGAATTCAGATGTTCCGCCAACTGGTGAAAATTCATCCGAAGTAAATCTTGCTATCGGAATCAAAAAAGATGCTGATTTAAATTTAGTATTTAAAACCTTGAACGAATTGAAATTTGATATTCGACAAATGAGTGGCTTTGTTTATAATTCGAATACTGCAGAAAGTGGAGTTAGTAATTTAATGGCCGAATTAAACAAGAAACCTTATATAAAAACAAGTGGCTGGAGTGCTACACCTTATACTGTTTATTTTAATCAGACAGAAAATAAAACTATGATTCTGAATAGTTATTTCGAAATGAATGCTGCCAACCAAACTGATTTGCTAAATTTAATTTCTTCATTAAAATGGCAAGACAGATTAAGTGAATATAAAAGTATCACCTTAAGCATTCCTGAAGGATCACAAACGTATTGGAAAACTAAAATGATGAAATATTCATTTGTAAAATGGACAGAAACATTTGATCAGGTTTGCATATCTTACGAACACGCTCCTGTACTGTCGGCAAATGTTCCCGATAGCGGAAATAGAAATCAGGTAATTCCAATTCCATTGATTTTTGTAGTTCATAATGGCTGTGGAGGCTTTAGTGCTATTACTGAAACAAATTCAGGAAATACAAAAACGATAACCGTAAAAGCTAAATATGAAGGATGTCTCTGCACTCAAAGCATTGGAAATATTCAAACAACCTATAATTTTACCTCTACAACAACAGGAATCCACACTATAAAATTTTTACAGCCTGATGGGAAGTTTTTAACGTACTCTATTACTATTCAATAAAAAACACTTTATAAACGTTTATTCTAAAGCCAGAACAATTTCAACAATTTTCGAAATTGTTCTGGCTTTTATAAATCTCTCAATATTGGATACACTTTTTTAAACTTAGTAAAAGCAGCTTCATAAACACTTTTATGATCTGTATTAGGATAAAAAGTATTTCCGGTATTGTTTTCATAACTAATATCTTTGTCCATAGATTTCATACCTATTAAGACAGCGCCCCAGGCAGAACCTTCAATAGTTTGCGAGGTTTCTACCTGCATCTGAAAAATATCGGCAACCATTTGGAGCCAAAGCTCACTTTTACCAAATCCACCACTGGCCATTATTTTGGTTTGTTTTCTTTTTTCAGGATCGGGTAGTAAAATTTCTGTAATCTGAAAGAGTCCAAATAAAATACCTTCTAAAGTCGCCCTTACCAAATGTGCCTGAGTGTGGGTAATCTGTATTCCTAAAAGAGCTCCTTGTGCTGCTGCATCCCAAATTGGAGCTCTTTCACCTAATAAATAAGGCACGAATAGCAATCCTTCAGAACCGGCGGAAATTTTTTCTGCTTCTTCAAAAAGCACTTCAAACGACTGATCGGTTTTCAATAAAGTTTCCCTGAGCCATTGCAAAATAATAGCGCCGTTATTTACAGCTCCTAAAACAAGATATTGGCCGTCCATCAAATGGTAACACTGGGTTCGCATTTGCTCGTCGAGATATGGTTTATCGATGGGTAATCGTACGGCTCCACTGGTACCAATGGTTAGAGCTATACAACCTTTATTCATCGCTCCTGTTCCCAGATTAGCCAAAGCGCCGTCGCCACCGCCTATTATGTACAGAAAATCATCTGAAACTCCTTTGCATTGATGGGTTACTTCACAAACTGTAGATAATTGCTCTGGTTTTAGGTTTAAAAAATCTAAAATTTCGGGATCCCATTGTAAAGTATGAATATTTAACAATCCGGTTCCGGATGCCATTGAAGTATCTGTACAATATTCATTCGTAAGATGGTGCCAAACATATTCTTTAATACTAATGAATTTATAGGTTTGAGAAAAAATATCGGAATCAAATTCTTTAAACCATGCAATTTTGGTCATAGGTGAAAAAGGGTGAATTGGGATTCCGGTTTTTTGATAAAAATGCTTTCCCTTTTCAGAATTCTTAATTTTTTCAGCAATGGTATTAGCTCTGTTATCGGCCCATAAAACAGCATCAGTTAAGGGGTTACCGGTTTCATCAATAGCGATAATACTTTGCATGGCTGAACTGAAACTAATAAACTGTGGCTGAATTCCTTTCGTAATTTCTGCAATACAATCTAGGACAGTCTGTAAAATCTCTTGCGGATTTTGCACACTCCAATCCGGTTTTGGATGATACATCGGATAGGCATTTGAAACCTGTTTAATCACATTTCCGTGTATGTCAAAACAAATGGCTTTTGTGGCCGTGGTTCCAATGTCGATTCCTATATAAAATGATTCCATGTTTTTTACTACTTCAAATCCTTCTTAATCACCAAATACTTCAAATCCGTTTTTCCAACATTACTAATTCCGTGTTCCATATTGGAGGGACAATAAAAACTGGTATTGGGACCAGCGGTTATGGTTTTTCCGTCAAGATAGAATTGAGCTGTACCTTCGAGAATGAAAAAGAATTCTTCTTCGACATGGTGATGCGGAGCGTGTGTTGATTTCCCAGGCTCGACGATACTCATTTTGAGTGTGTTTTCCTGAGTGAAGTTTTTATCGGCAAACCAATATTGATAACCTACTTTTGTTTTGGTGGCTTTGTCTAATTCAAAGTGGTTAACACAATTTTCAATCGTATATTTTGGTTCTGTTGAAGTCGTTTCTTTTTTTACTTCCTGTGCTTGTGCAGATTGCTGTATGAATAATGTAAGAACTGCAATGGTGATGGTTGAGGCTAGTTTCATTTTCTTTTTTATTGTAATAATACAAAAAATGCTTTTACGCAGCTCCTAAAAACAAAAAACAAGCTTTATTAGCCTGCTTTTTGTTTTTATAATTTCCTTTAAAATTTAATCGCAATTTTTCCGATCGTAGTTCCTGATTCCAGTAACTCATGCGCTTTTTTGAAATTGGAAACAGTTAGACCATTCAGTGTCGTTTTTAAGGTAGACTGAATCGTACCATTATCTAATAAATTGGCTAATTCGTTTAAAATATGATGCTGCCTGATCCTGTCTTCTGTTTGAAACGTCGAGCGTGTAAACATCGATTCCCAATGAAAACTGACACTTTTACTTTTTAATTGAAGAAGATTCACATTTTCGTCAGGAGTACTAATAGAACCAATATGTCCCTGAGGTTTTATTAGTTGTGTAAATGCATTCCAATACTGATTGGCGTCAACCAAATCCAAAATAAAATCAACTTGCTGAAAACCTGCATTACGAACTTCTTCAATCAAATTTTTATGATTTACTACGAAGTCGGCGCCTTGTTGTTTACACCATTCGATAGATTCAGGACGCGAAGCTGTAGCGATTACTGTTAATCCCGCCACTTTCTTGGCCAATTGAATGGCAACCGAACCTACTCCGCCTGCGCCGCCAATGATTAAAATACTTTTGCCTTTATCTTTCTCCGGATTGATACGAATTCGGTCAAATAAGATTTCCCAGGCTGTTAAACCGGTTAACGGCATTGCGGCCGCCTGTTCTGTTGAAAGTGATTTGGGCCTTCTACCCACAATACGTTCTTCAATAATTTGATATTCGGCATTACTGCCTTGTTTGGTAATATCGCCTGCATAGAAAACTTCGTCTCCTACTTTAAATAAACTAACCTGATCACCAACAGCTTCGACAGTTCCCACAGCATCCCAGCCTATAATTTTTGGAGTTTCTAAAACAGTTTCTTTGGCACTATTCTGGCGAATTTTAAAATCAACCGGATTAACAGAAACAGCTTCGATCTTAACTAACAAATCATGCGCTCCCGGAATTGGTTTTGGAGTTTCAAATTCAATGAAACTATCTTCTTTATCTATGGGTAACGAGGTTTTAAATCCTATTGCTTTCATCTTTTTTATCTTTTGATTTAAACTAATAACACAAAGATATTCACAAAGAAGGATTTGAGAATTGTACAAATTCGTTATGAATTGGTACATGTTTATCTTTTAGGATTTATTATTTTTATATACTTATTAATCTTGCAAATTCCAGTGCCAACAATCTATACTTAATAAGCTTTAAATCATGCACCCAATTAATATCACAATATATACCGAAGATACTTCTCAGATAGAAGCTGTAAAAACTTTTATGAAATCAATGAAGATAAAATTTGAGATCGCAAATATAAAATCTTATGAGCTAACTGCTGAACAGCAGCAAGTTTTAGATAGTCAAATTAATTTAAATAAAAATTTATATAAAGATGCTGAAACAATTTATACTGATTTGAAAAATAGTTATAAGCTATAAATCATATTTAAAGTCTATATTTCTATAATCTACGCTTCTAAATTAATAATAAAGTTGCAATACAAAAAAATACATGAAACTACTTATAAAACTAGTACTACTCACGATCATTGACTTTATAATTATTTGGTTTTGGCTAAAAGAAAACGAACCAGATCCTAGTAGTTCTCTGGTGCTTTTATTATTAATTCCATATGTAATTTTAATAAATCTTCTTATTGCTTTAGTCCTTTATTTTATAAAACGAGAGTATACAAAAGCTTTTGTAATCAACTCTTTCATTTCTGCTGTCCTAATGTATTTTTTATTTATTAATGCAATTAACATACATCAACAAAAAATAGTTGAGAGCTGGAAGTTTAATATAAAAGATACAGTATTTTAAATAAACCATTGGAAACTAGACAATACTTTTAGCATTAGTGAAAGTACTGATCCAGGCTCATCAACTGGTTTTTTGGACGGGAAATTTATAACAAGAGGAAATGAACATTATTTAACAACTGACTCTACAAAATATTACATAAAAAAGGGATACTTCTATGGTTTTAGAAATATTAACGACAGTATTAAATTGACCAAGATTGAATGATCTCCTAAGGACATTTCCTAAATCTTATAAAAAACAAACCTCTAGTCTAGCCCCGATAGAAGTGTAAATCCTTTTGTGGCGGGGTTCGACACAAAAGATTGAAACGGATAGCGGGACAGGTCGTCTTAAAAAAAATAACTCTTCTGCTCCTAAAAAAGAATATCCTCAATACTAGCAAGTGAATCTTACTTATGAACACAAAGAAATTAACTTGAGAACTATATAAATCATAGTATATTAGCCTTTCATTTTTTTTAAAGCAACCTATATGACTCCATTCCAACTTAAAATAAAATCACACCTTCTATTTGTTATTGCTTTTACTTTTACAAATTTTATATACGCTCAGCTATCAGCAGAAAAAAACCATAACTTAATTGCAAAAGGCGCAGTTCTGACAAAACTATCCGATCAATACAGTTTTACCGAAGGACCTGCCGCAGATAAAAAAGGAAATATTTATTTTACCGATCAGCCTAATAACAGAATCATGAAATGGTCCGTTAATGGCGAACTTTCTGTTTTTATGGAAAATGCAGGAAGAGCTAACGGTTTGTACTTTGATCACGAAGGCTACCTTTTGGCTTGTGCCGATGAAAAAAATGAAATTTGGAAAATAGACCAAAACAAAAATACTACTGTACTAATAAACAACTACGAAGGAAAAAGGCTGAATGGCCCCAATGATCTTTGGGTAGATCCAAAAGGCGGTATCTATTTTACTGATCCTTTTTACAAAAGAGATTACTGGATACATACCTCCAAAGAAATAGAGAAAGAATGTGTTTACTATTTATCTCCGGATAAATCCAAAATTATTAACGTTGACGATGAGCTTGTAAAACCCAATGGAATTATTGGGACTTCGGATGGAAAAACGTTATTCGTAGCGGATATATCGGCAAATAAAACGTACTCTTACACCATCAACAGTGATGGTTCTTTAGGCAAAAAAACGCTGTTTACGGAATCCGGTTCAGATGGAATGACAATAGACGAATCCGGAAACATTTACTTAACCGGAAAAGGAGTTACCGTATTTAATCCACAGGGAGAAAAAATAACCCATATTGAGGTTCCTGAACCGTGGACAGCAAACGTTTGTTTTGGAGGGAAAAAATTTAAAACATTATTTATTACTGCCGGTAAAAGTGTTTATACGTTAGAAATGAACGTTCGGGGAATGAAATAATACACCCATTTTAGAAACCCAAACATTATAAATAAAACTTAAATTTCACTTTTGATTTTGAACATATGTAGTTAACTACGTAAATTTGCATACAAATTATTTGTTATGGTATTAGAAAAATCAAAATCATTAGTATTAGGGAATCTTTTGCAGCGTTTGACAGAGAACTTGCGGAAAGAAGCACAGCTATTTTACAGGAGTCAGAATATTGATTTTGAACCGAAATGGTTTCCGGTAATTTATGTGCTTTCGCAAAGAAAGGCGATTAGTGTAGTGGAACTATCACAGGAAATTGGGTATTCTCATCCGACGACGATTTCTCTTTTGAAGGAATTAGAGAAAAAAGAACTTATTGGTTCTACTAAAGATGCCAAAGACGAAAGAAAACGACTGATCACACTCACAGAAAAAGCAAATGAACTCATACAACAACTGCAACCGTTGTGGGCTGTTATGACGCAGGCTTTAGTGGAATTGACTGATACCGAGAATAATTTGTACAAAGCCATAAACGAAGTAAATCAAAACTTAAAAACAAAAAACCTTTTTGACCGAATGACAACAATTAAAGAAATGAGCCTTAATACTCCTGAAAAAGCAATAGTTAATGATATTAAAGTAGAGAAAATTGAAGATCCTAAACTAGAATCGATCGCATTTGCTATTAGAAGGCAAGTTTTTGTTGAAGAGCAAAATGTATCGCAGGAACGCGAATCTATGGATGATGCCGAGGCGATTCATTATCTCGCAACGGTAAACGGTTTGCCTGCCGGAACGGCGCGCTACAGAATTATGGAGAAAGGAGCAAAAATTGAACGTATTGCGGTTTTGAGTACTTATCGCGGAAAAAAAGTTGGAGAAGCTATTCTGAAAAAAATTGTGGAAGATTTACGCGACGAAAAGAAGATTTACCTTTATGCGCAGGTCAATGCCAGTCCGTTTTATATTAAAAACGGATTTACACAAACCAATAATTATTTCCTGGATGCCGGAATTGAGCATGTCGAAATGGATTTGGTTAAATAAAAGTGAAATAAAGTATTTCTTAGCAGAGGATATTGCTGCTAAGAAATGCTTAACGATTTTTTAAATTCGGATGGTGAGATTCCGGTGCTTTTCATCATGAATTTATTAAAATGACTACTATCAATAAAACCTAAATCGTTACCAATTTCTGAAAAAGTTAAATTGCTTTTGGTCATTTTTTCGGTTACAACTTTAAGCTTGGTCTGCACAATATAATCTCTTAAAGTAATATTTAAATGATTTTTAAAATATTCGCCAATGTAATGGATCGAAACATTAAAATGACTGGACATTTCTTTTTTCTTCAGCAAATGCGGGTTTGCAATGTTTGATCGAATATAGCTTAAAATTGTATCAATCTTTAATATTTCAGTAGTTTGTAAATTTAAATTGTTTTCATTTAAAGCGGCATTTCGGCGAATTATTTGAATCAATGCCGTCATTAAACTTTTGATTATAAGTTCGTTTTGCCCTTTTGGTTTGGCAACTTCGTCTAATATTTTTACAATAAGTATTTCGCAAAACGCTTTATCATCTTCAAGAAAAATTAAATTTCCATTGGTTTGATTGTGGTAATAAAACAATTTTTCGATCTCTTCGATTTCTTTTTTATTCGAAAAGAAATTAGGTAAAAAGCGCAGGCAATGAAACTTTGTTGGTTTTAGGGTTTTAAACGAATGATAATCTTTTGGCGTGAGCAAATAAATATCGTGTTCTTTATAATCGTGATGAATTGAATTTAAGATGTGATTTCCTTTTCCGTATTCAATGTAGAGTAATTCGAAAAAATTGTGTCGGTGGACTTCCTTCTTCCACGTCAATTCTTCGACAGAATAAATTTCGAAATCTTTGTATATAAAAAAGGTGTCTTTCATAATCCTTAATTTTTACAAATATAACCTATATTTTTACATCCTATAATAAAACTTAACGCACTTACTTTGCATCGATAATTAAAACCTAAAACGACAACATGAACTCAGAAACAATAAAAATAGGAATACTTGGAATTGGTGGAATCGGCGGATTTGTTGGTGCTCCATTGGTAAAAAAATACAAAGACAGTACGACCAAAATCATTTTTATTTGCAGAGGCGAAACTAAAAACGCCATTCAAAATGAAGGTTTATTGTTTGAATCTAAAGGCGAAACAGAAATACTATTTCCTAATTTAGTATCTGATAATCCGGCAGAAATAGGAATTTTGGATGTATTAATCCTTACATCGAAATCTTATTCCATAAAAGATGTGTTGTCTACTTATAAAGATTGTATAAATGCTGAGACTATTATAATCACTTTGCAAAACGTGGTAAATGCCAAAGAAATTATCCGTGAGACATTACCTCACTCAGGTCAAATTATGGAAGGTTGTATTTATGTTGCTTCGAATGTAAAGAAACCAGGACATATACAGCATGTTGGTGGTCCCGGAAAAATTTTCGTTGGCGGAAAAGAAAATAAACCTTTGATCGATTTATTAGCAGCTGGAGGTCTGGACATTACTTATCTGGAAAATATTAATGAAACGTTATGGAAGAAATATTTGTTTGTTGCGCCGGTTGCAGCCATAACTTCTGCTTATAAAGTTAGTTTTGGTGAACTTTTGGAAGATCAAAATTTAATGCATATTTTGGAGAATATGATGATTGAGATTCAATTGCTTGCTCTCAGAAACAATATCAGTTTGACAAACGAAGACATTGAAACCGCTAAAAATTTATTGACTAAATTTCCATTTGAATCGAAATCGTCTTTGCAATTGGATTTTGAAAACAACAATCAGACTGAAAAACAATTTTTGGTTGATTATGTAATTGAAAATGCCAATAAATACGGAATTCAAACTCCATTTTATAATAATGTGAATGAGAAAATAAGAGCTTCTTATATCGTTTCTAAATCAGAATGAATTATTAAAACGAAATCTTTATATATTTTAAATGGACTAAAGTCCAGTTTAACGTATAGTTTTGCATTTTTTTAGTATCATTTTATGAAAACTGAACCTCTCGTCTAGCCCCGATAGAAGCCTACCGTCTGGACACATCTTGGAATAGTTGCCATCCTTGCATAATTGAAGTAAATTTCTGCATTCCAATCCAAAATGTAGTTATTCCAGGTTTGCGTTCTGAAGCATATCCTTTCCATCCACCCAATCTGGCAATTGCCCAAACATATCGTTTTAAATCTTTACTTAAATATGGGTTTTTCAATCTCTCAGTCTTCCCTTCTAAAGCTATTATTTGATATTCCAGACATTTTATTTCATCTTCTGAAAAGCAACTACTGGATTCTATTTCTTCTTCAGGACAATTATAGGCTATTTGCATTAAAAATAACTTCACAATAGTTTCCATCATCAGTAAGGAAAGTTTGCGAATCGATTTAGCATAAGTCAATTCACTTGCCTCTATGTTAAAGCCTTCTTTTTTTAAGATTCTAAAAATCTCTTCTATAACCCAGCGGCAAGTATACCAAGAAATACAGTTCAAAGCTGTTTCTAAATTCTCAATATTTATAGTGGTCAATAATCTCCAACATATTGGATTTTCAACATCGGTATTTATTTCTTTGGCTTCTATGATATTAAGTGTGATATTTTGCGGAGCAGTTTTAGAACTTAAATCATTTTTGTTTATTGTTACTCCAGAGTAGCGAACTTCTAAAATTGCTTCTCGCTTTTTTATATTTCTTCTCTTGTCGCCCTCCAATTCTATACAATAAGTTCCTCTGGGTGGTTGGTTTGCGATATAATCAAAAAGTTTTGTCTTATTTGAAAGAGTTCTATTGGCTCTTGCTCGAACTAATAGATGTGTTTTTTGGTCGGGAACAATCCCAAATTGCTCATAAATATCACCTTCTCTATCCTGAATGATTATAATTTCTTTTGCTTGACTTAATACCTTTTTTGAGTTTTGTGAAGATTCTATCCATTTATAAGATTCTTTTTCTTCTATTGGAAGTTTATTATAATCCCGCTGTTTTTTAGTTAGTTTCTCCAAAGGTCGATTCCATATCCTGACATCAGAAAAACCATAGGGAACTAATGTCTGAGCATCTAAAACAAAACTGGGATGAAGTAAAAATCCAATACCTCCCTTAACGGCATTGGTTGTACCAATGTAATGATCCTTTTTTACTCTGTTTTTATGGTTGTATAAATTAACTTCGGTAGTATCCTGAATACACAAAAGAACTTTGTTTGAGCAAGATGAAACGCAATTAGCCCTCATATTGCGTATAATATCTGATTCGGAAACATTATCATTTTGCAAAAAACGGTAAAAAGATTTTGCTTCAGAATCACTTTGAGTAATTTGACGAATCGAATGAACACTATTCTTAAATAATTTGTCTAAAATTATGTTTCCTCTCTTTAATAAACGCTGATCCTTTATATCGCTTAATTGTCTTTCTCTCAAAATTTATTTTTTGCCAAATATAAATATTTGTGTCCAGACGGTAGGATAGAAGCGGTATCTCCCGATTTAGAAAAACAAGGCTTTTTAGCCGTAGTTTTTGTTAATCGGGAATATAGCGGATAGCGGGACTAAACGTTTGAGAATATGGAAACTTCTGCTCCTAAAAAATCAAATTATTTTAAATTTTGAACGAATTTTTATTCGTCACGAAGAAAATGAGACGTTTTTCTGAATTAAAAAGTATCCAAATGATCTTAATCGGAACTGAATTTTAGTTAAACTTTAATTAAAATTAGACTTTCAGAAAATATAAAACCTTTCGTAAACCCTTATTCTACAGCTATTTTAATATTCTCTATGGCAAAATAAGAAAAAATTATAATGAAATTATATTATAATTAGAAAAACCGACATACATTTGCCTAACGGTGTTAGATTATTTAATACTTATCAAAATGGCAAGTAAAGATCGTATTTTAAGACAAAAAGAAGAGACAAGAAATAATATTCTTGGCGCTGCTTATGATATCGTAAAAGAAGAAGGTTGGAATGGTTTGAGTATGCGTAAGATTGCAGATAAAATTGAATATACAGCTCCTATCATCTATGAGTATTTTTCTAATAAAGATGCCATATTAACAGAGTTGACAGGCAAAGGTTTCATTAAGTTATCGAAAGAACTTCAGGAAGCCAGAGCAAAATTTGACAAACCAGAAGATCAATTAGAAGCCATGTGGATGGCCTATTGGGATTTTGCCTTTACAGACACTGAAATGTATCAGGTAATGTTTGGTGTACAAATGAATTGTTGTTCGCAGCAATGTTCAGCTGCAGAGGCGCCTTATAAATTATTTACTGCGGTCATAGCGGAAATTATGAAAAACAGTAATCCGAGTGAGGATATTATTAAACAGAAGTATTTTACTTTCTTTTCTGTTATTCACGGTTTAATTGCCATTAATATCATTAATAAAAGTGATGTCATGGCAACCATAAATGCTCAAATTTTAAAAGATGCCATTAGTGGTATCATCAAATCAATACAGTAAAAAAATTTTCCATTCTACTTAACAGTGTTAGAAAATTTAATTAGAGTAATTTAGTAACCTTTTTTTACTATTTACTTAACAATGATAAATAATTTAATACCGATTTTTTTAAAGGATCGGAATGGGCTCACTATATGGAATTTTGCCCTCTTTAACTTAACATCGTTAGATAATTTAATACAATTAATTATGAATCCCGGGAATACAAGAATACAAAAGATTTTAACTCAAATAAATGTCCAACAAATTAAAACCAATATGAAAATGAAAAATGTAATTATAACCAGTTTTATTCTGGCACTTGTACTAAGTAGTTGTGCAGATAAAGCGCAGGCTCCTGCTCCGGCAGCTCCTCTCCTGCCTGTTTTAGCGATTCAAAACTCTGATGCTGTTACTGATGCTGAATATCCAGCTTCGATACAAGGAACAGTAGACGTGGAGATTCGCCCGCAAGTAAGCGGAAACCTTGATCGCGTTTTAGTAGATGAAGGTGCTTATGTAAATAAAGGTCAAACTTTATTCAAAATAAACGAACGCCCTTTCCGTGAGCAATTAAATAATGCTTTGGCCAGCCTTCATGCTTCTGAAGCAGCTTTAATAAACGCTCAGTTAGAAGTAGACAAATTAACTCCTTTAGTACAAAATAAAGTAGTTTCTGATTATCAGTTAAAAACTGCCAAAGCTTCTCAAAAAATTGCTGCTGCTAATATCGAGCAAGCAAGAGCAATGGTAGAATCGGCTAAAATTAATTTAGGATACACTAATGTAACAGCCCCTGTTAGTGGTTACATTGGAAGATTACCTAAAAAACAAGGAAGTTTAGTTTCGGCTACTGATATTGAACCGTTAACCAAACTTTCTGATGTGCACGAAGTTTTTGTTTACTTCTCTTTAGGTGAAACTGATTTCATCAAATTCAAATCGCAATATGCAGGAAATACCCTTGGTGATAAAATCAAAAAATTACCTCCTGTAACTTTAATTCTTGCTGATAATAATGCTTATGCACAATCAGGAAAAATTGATATGGTGGATGGTCAATTTGATAAAAACACGGGTGCGATTACTTTAAGAGCGACTTTCCCAAATGCAAACGGAACTTTACGTTCTGGAAATACAGGAAAAATTCGTTTAGGAATCAATCATGACGATGCGATTCTGGTACCACAATCGGCTACGATAGAAATGCAGGATAAAGTGTTTGTTTATACCCTAAACAAAGGAAATAAAGTAAACAAAATGCCTATCACGATTCTTGGTAAAAGCGGAACCAATTACCTGATTAAAGATGGTGTAAAATCTGGCGACCAAATTGTATTGAGCGGAATCGATAAACTTCAGGAAGGACAAGTGATCCAACCTCAAAAATCAACTGCTGAAGTTGCCCAAATAATTAACAAAAAATAATTTTTACGACAATGTTCAAAATATTTATACAAAGACCTGTACTGGCAACCGTAATCTCCATTTTATTGGTGATCCTGGGTGTACTTGGACTTACAAAATTGCCCTTACAACAGTTTCCTGATATTGCGCCACCATCGGTTTTAGTAACGGCGGTTTATCCGGGAGCGAATGCCGAAACGGTTTTACGTTCGGTTGCACCGTCTCTGGAAGAATCAATAAATGGTGTTGAAAACATGACGTACATGAGTTCAACAGCGAGTAACGATGGTACATTAGCGATTACTGTTTTCTTTAAATTAGGTACAGATGCCGATCAGGCCGCAGTTAACGTTCAGAACAGAGTTGCTCAGGCGACAAGTCAGTTGCCTGCAGAGGTTGTTCAGCAAGGTGTAATCACCGCAAAACAACAAAACAGTTTCATCATGGCGATTGGTATATATACCGAAGACGAATCGAAATACGATCAGACTTTTGTTGCCAATTATGCTCAAATTAATATTATTCCGGAGATTAAACGTATTCCGGGTGTTGGTTCTGCCAGTATTTTTGGTGGAGTTAAAGATTACTCGATGAGAGTTTGGTTAAACCCTACTCAAATGTCGACTTATAATGTTACGCCAAATGAAGTTATGGCAGCTATTCAGGACAAAAGTTTAGAAGCTGCTCCGGGTAAATTTGGAGAAAGAAGTAAAGAAGTTTTTGAATATGTAATTAAATACAAAGGGAAACTTACCAAACCGGAGGATTATCAAAACATTGCGATTCGTTCCAATGCTGACGGTTCTATTCTTCGTTTAAAAGATGTTGCCAGAGTTGAGCTTGGTGCTTATTCTTATAACAGTTTAACTCGTTTGAACGGTAAAAAAGGAGTTGTAATTGGTGTTATTCAGTTAGCAGGTTCTAACTCAAATGAAATTCAGATTGCGATTAATAAATTGATGGTGAAAGCCTCTAAAGATTTCCCAGCTGGGATAAAACACAATATTTTCTATAGTACAAAAGTATCGTTAGACCAATCGATCGAACAGGTTGAACATACTTTGATTGAAGCTTTTATACTGGTATTTATTGTGGTATTCATCTTCTTGCAGGATTTCAGATCAACATTAATTCCGGCCATTGCTGTACCTGTAGCAATTTTAGGAACGTTCTTCTTCATGCAGTTATTCGGATTTTCGATCAACCTTTTAACGCTTTTCGCTTTAATCTTAGCGATTGGTATTGTGGTGGATGATGCGATTGTCGTCGTCGAAGCCGTGCATGCGAAAATGGAGCACAAACATTTGTCTCCAAAAGTAGCCACACATGAAGCAATGCACGAAATAACGGGTGCTATTATCTCGATTACGCTGGTAATGGCTGCTGTATTCCTGCCGGTCGGTTTTATGGAAGGTTCAACGGGAGTATTCTATCGTCAGTTTGCTTTTACAATGGCAATTGCAATTGTAATTTCAGCCGTCAACGCTTTGACATTGTCCCCTGCCCTTGCCGCTTTATTCTTAAAAGATAATCATGCTGCACACGAAGGAGATGCTCCATACAAAAAACAAGGATTTAAAGAAAAATTCTTTACCGGATTCAACAATAGTTTTGAATCATTGACCAACCGTTATGTAGGCGGATTAAAATTCTTAATTCGTAACAAATGGGTTAGTTTAGGTGGATTGGCTTTAATTACTTTCGCAACAATTGTAATGGTTAAAACCACTCCTGCAGGATTTATCCCAACAGAAGATCAAGGTTTTATCGCCATTGCAGTTAATACACCATCCGGAACATCTCTTGACGGAACTCAGAAAGTAATGACGCAGGCGGAAAACACTTTAAAACGTTTAGATGCATCACGATTTGTAACAGCTATCTCTGGTTTCAACTTATTGACGAATTCTACAAGCCCTTCATCGGCAGTTGTTTTCGTATTGCTTAAACCAAATGAAGAACGTGGTGATGTTAAAAATATTGAGGAAATCATGAATCAGGTTCGTGGCCAATTGGGCGCGATTTCAGGTGGAAGTTTCTTCGTATTCAGTTTCCCAACCGTTCCTGGATTTAGTAATGTTGAAGCTTTGGATTTAGTTCTTCAGGACAAAACCGGGGGTAAGCTGGACAAGTTTAGTGGAATCTCACAAAACTTTATTGGAGAGCTAATGAAACGCCCTGAAATCGCGGTAGCTTTTACCAGTTTCAAAGCCGATTATCCTCAATTACAATTGGATATTAACGATGAAAAAGCAGATCAGTTAGGTGTTAAAGTAAAAGATATTCTGCAAACGATGCAGGCTTATTTTGGTAGTGCACAAGCATCCGACTTTAACCGATTTGGTAAATATTACCGAGTTGTAGTTCAGGCAGATATAGCCGACAGAGCAGATCCATCAGCAATTGACAGAGTTTTTGTAAAAAACAAAAATGGCGAAATGGTCCCAATAAATACTCTGGTAAAACTAAGCCGTATTTATGGCTCTGAAACCGCTTCAAGATACAACTTGTTTAATTCGATTTCAATTAATGCGATTCCGAAACCTGGATTTAGTTCCGGAGATGCCATTAAAGCGATTGAAGAAGTAGCAGCTCAACAATTACCTGCAGGTTATAGTTATGAATTCTCAGGACAAACCCGTGAAGAAATTTCTTCCGGAGGTCAATCGGCAACAATTTTCTTACTGTGTTTGATATTCGTCTATTTCTTACTTGCTGCACAGTACGAAAGTTACATCTTGCCTTTAGCAGTAATCTTATCAATACCTGCAGGAATTTTTGGAGTATTTGTAGCGATTGGTTTAACAGGAATTGAAAACAACATTTATGTACAGGTTGCATTGGTAATGTTAATTGGATTGCTCGCCAAGAACGCGATTTTGATTGTCGAGTTCGCCGTCCAGAAACGAAAATCCGGACAGGCCTTGGTTAAAGCTTCTATCGATGCAGCTAAACTACGTTTACGTCCAATTATCATGACGTCACTGGCTTTCGTAGTAGGATTAATTCCGATGATGAGTGCCAAAGGACCATCAGCACAAGGTAACCACTCGATTAGTATTGGTGCCGCCGGAGGTATGATTTCAGGAGTAATTCTTGGGTTGTTGATCATCCCGGTTTTATTCATCGTATTCCAACATTTACAAGAAAAAGTTACTGGAAAACCGGTAGCTGTAGTTCATAACGAAGAAGAAAAATAAATATGGAAAATTATATAACGACAATTCTGGTGGCCATTATATTTGGCATCGGCTATATATCGTACAGAATCTCAAGAGATCTTGAAACTAAAAAAGATACTTGTACAGAAATTTAATGACAAAATATAAAATGAAAAAGTATATAACCAAAATCGTGATGGTCGCTATTTTGATCACCACATTGATATCCTGTTCTGTTTCGAAGGATATTGAAACTCCAAAAGATGCACTTCCTGAGAATTTCAGGAATGCATCGGTTTCAAAAGATACGACGAGTATTGCCGATTTGGAGTGGAAAAACTTCTTTACAGAAAAAGATATTATCAAGCTTATTGACAGTGCGGTAGTTCGAAATAACGATTTACAAATCGCTACTAAAAACATCGAAATTGCGCAATACCGATTTACACAATCAAAGTGGAACAATGTTCCTCAGATTAATTTGGGTGTTAATGCCAGCACAAGCAATCCGTCAGACAATAGTTTTACAGGAAAAAACCTGGGTCAGGCTTTGGGTCAAAATCATATTAATGATTTTACAGCCGGAGCAACACTTTCATGGGAAGCTGATATTTGGGGGAAAATCAAAAATCAGAAAAAGGGGGCCTTTGCAGAATATCTTCAATCTGAAGAAGTAAAAAAAGCATTGCAAACCACTATTGTTGCCAATGTTTCTAAAGGATATTACAATCTTTTGATGTTGGATGCACAATTAGAAATTGCCAGACAAACTCTAAAACTGAACGATAGCACAACTACTATCATCAAATTGAAATACGATGCAGGACAAGTTACTTCATTGGCTATTCAGCAATCGGAAGCACAGAAATTAAACTCAGCGCAATTGATTCCGTTATTGGAACAAAACATTGCCATTCAGGAAAATGCTTTGAGCGTATTGACAGGATCTTTTCCTGATTCAAAAGAAAGAACGATTCGTTTGAGCACTATAGCTGTAAAAAACAATGCCACTATCGGAATTCCGTCTTCATTAGTAAGCAGAAGACCAGATGTAAAAAGTGCTGAATTGGCTTTAAAAGTAGCCAACGCTAATGTCGGAATCACAAAAGCAGATTTTTATCCTGCACTTAGAATTACAGCACAAGGTGGCGTGAATTCATTCGAAACCAGTAATTGGTTCAATATTCCGGCTTCATTATTCGGAACGGTTGCGGGAGGTTTAACACAACCTTTATTGAACAATAAAAAAGTAAGAACACAATATAATATTGCTGTTGTTGAAAGAGAAAAAGCCGTTATCAATTTCAGACAGTCTGTTTTGGTAGCAGTGAGTGAAGTTGCTGATGCTTTGGTGGCTGTTGAAAAATTACAGCAACAGGAAGCTTTTCTTCAGGAACGTGTTAAAACGTTGCAACAAGCGATTAAAAATGCCAATCTGTTATTTAAAAACGGAATGGCGGAATACCTTGAAGTACTTTCTGCACAAGCCAGTTTATTGCAAAGCGAATTAGAATTAGCTGATATAAAAAGAGCACAACTTTCTGCCAATACCGAGTTATATCGTGCATTGGGCGGTGGTTGGAGATAATACCCGTTTTAATTATTTATTTATTTGAGATGACGCTGTAAGACTTCGGTTTTGCAGCGTTTTTTTTGACTTAACCGCAAGGGACGCAAAGAGGTTACGCTAAGTTCGCAAGGGTTTGTTTTGGATTGTGTTGAAAATGGTACGCGGATGACGCGGATTTGAATGGATTGTCACAGATTTTTTGTTTTTTGTTTTTGTTACATTTTGAGATTTATCGCTATTTTGTCACCCTGAGGAACGAAGGGTCGCACTAGCTGTTCGACAAAGATTGGCGATTTCTACATTGACAAGATTGACGAATTCTGTGTAGAGTTTCGTGTGCGGCCCTTCGTTCCTCAGGGTGACAAAACTTTGTGGTTACTTTATTAAAAAAGCCTCTCGCAGATTTTGCAGATCCAGCAGATTTCTTTCTTCTTGTTTCTTGCCTCTATATTCTATTCTCTATGTTCTATTCTCTTGCTTCTTGCTTCTTGCCTCTATTCTCTTTCAAAATCTAAAATCAACCCTCTAAAATCTAAAATCCTTCAATCTGTCCCAAATGCCCCTAAAATAGTCGTAAATAACTATTCCGTAAGAAAAATAACATTAGTAGATTTGTATAAATAATTAACTAATAACTATTTAAAACAAAACCACATGAAAAAAGCAAAGATTATTTTCTGGATTACTACAACTATTATTTTCTTGTTTGAAGGCGTTATGCCGGCTTTGACTTCTCAGTCTGAAATGGCTAAAGAGGGAATTCGACATTTGGGCTATCCTGAATATTTTGGAAATGCTTTAGTTGTATTCAAAATTTTAGGAGTTTTAATTCTGGTGATTCCATCAATTCCTAAAAACGTAAAAGAATGGGCTTATGCCGGATTTGGTTTTGATTTTATATTTGCCTCTATAAGTCATTTTGCAGTTGACGGCGTTAATTTTCAATCTTTCTTTCCGTTAATCTTTTTAGTGATTTTGGCTATTTCATACCATTACTATCATAAAATAGAACGCTATAAAAATATTGCATTATAAACTTTTAAGACGATGATAGAAGTTTTCAAAACAAATGTTCAGGAAGTCGAACAATCTATTTTGATTGTGGGGAAACTTCTTGAGCATTTTCCAAACAGTGCGATCAATTTTGATTTGGAAGATTGTGATAAAATTCTGCGAATTCATGGCGCTTCCATTTCACATAAAAAAATTATCGAACTTCTTGATTCGTACGGTTTTCATTGCGAAGTACTTTTGTAATAAAAATATAATCATTTGATTTTTAAATATTTAATTATAAATTTGGTTAATCACTAATCATCAAATCATACAAAATGAATATTCCAAAGAATCATCAAACCGTAATGCCATATTTAATTCTAAATGGTGCATTAAACTTTATTGACTTCACAAAAAATGTTTTCAATGCGACCGTGTTACATGCACCTAAATTACGTGATGACGGCACTGCATTACATGCTGAAATTACCATTCACGGAAGTACTATCATGGTAACGGACGCAACTAATGATTGGAAACCACAAACGGCAAACTTATTTGTGTATGTCCCAAATGCCGATGAAAGTTTCAAAAAAGCAATGGAAGAAGGAGCCACAGAATTGATGGGATTAAGTGATCAGGAATATGGCCGTACTTGTGGCGTAACAGATCCTTTTGGAAATGTCTGGTGGATCACATCAGTAAATGAATTCACAATTTAAATCAGAAAAATGAAAACAGCTCTTCAAGCCAACATTGTCGAAACATTCAAAAATTTAAACGAAATTCATTCTAAGTTTTCTGAAGCTGAGCTCAATACCGTTCCTTATCACGGAAGCTGGACGGCAGGACAAACAACGCAGCATATTCTTAAGGCCTGTTCCGGTTATGCCACATTATTTTTAGGAAAAACAGAAAAGACGAACAGAAAGCCAGATCTGTACATTAAAGATATCGAAGCTCTGTTTTTAAACTTCAACATAAAAATGAACTCCCCGGATTATCTACTACCTGAAATTACGGACTACAATAAAAATGAACAAACTCTGGAACTGCTCAATAAAGAATCTGATTTATTGACCTTGGCCGAAATCCATAATTTAACATTAACTTGCCTTGATTTTCAAGTTCCCGGATTTGAAAAGTTTACCATTTTAGAATGGATTTCTTTCGCACTCATTCATACCCAACGACATACCAAACAATTAAATGATATTTTTAAGATGTTAACTAAAGTGTAATATAAAACCAACCTTTCCATAACCAAACCTCAAAACCACAATATATGAAATCAAAAAACGGAACAATATTTTTATCTGGTTTAATTGCCGGCACACTCGACATACTTGCAGCTCTTATTATTTATTCGGTTATTTTGCAAAAAACAACTGCCATTAAAATCCTGCAATCCATTGCTTCAGGAATATTTAAAAAAGATGCTTATACTGGTGGTTCGCAAATGGCATTGTATGGCTTACTATTACATTATTTTATAGCGCTTACCTTTGCCTGGTTTTATTTTACGATTTATCCGTATTTTAATTTTCTAAAAAAGAATACCTTACTATCAGGGATTTTATACGGAATTTTTGTCTGGATCATAATGAATCTAGTGGTTTTGCCAACGGTATTTCCAGCCCTTCCGGAAAAAAATCTTGACTTCCCTTTAATTTTATCCATATTGATTTTAATTTTTTGCATCGGAATTCCTATTGCCTTTATTACAAGAAAACATTATTCGTTTCATCGTTAGAAGTTTTTAGTCTCAGTCTCAGTTTTCAGTTACAGTGTCAATTGCAGTTCAACATTGAAAAGTACAACGTGAAACTGACGAGTGAAAACTGTGACTGAAAACTGAGACTGTGACTGAAAAACTGTGACTGAGACCAAAACCTGAAGCTTAAAACTTACAGAAACAAAACTTTTAATACCTAAAAAAAGCGAAACTAATAATCTGGTTTCGCTTTTTTATGAATAGTATAAAAGGGTCATACATTAACGTTAATTTATCACTGCAACACCTTATAAACCAGTTTTTTGCATTAATTTTATAATCCCCCACTTCTTATTACATAATTCCCACATCAATCCTTTTGAGTCAATTTTTTGATCGATTGGATCAATTGAGCCTGTATTCGTAAAGTAATTTTAGCAAAATAAAATTTAAGAGATGGAATTGGCAGTAACGCAAAGTTTAATTGCAAGAAAACACGGTGTAATTTTAGAAAAAACAGAAAGAGCATTTGAAGAATTAGGCGTTTTAAATCCTGCCATTTATCAGGATGGGAATACAGTTCATATGTTTTACAGAGCTGCTAAAAGGGGAAATTTTTCAACAATAGGATATTGCCGTTTTGAAGGTCCGACGACTTTAGTCGAAAGACATAAAGAGCCCATTTTTGTACCAGAATATATTTATGAAATTCATGGGGTTGAAGATCCTCGTATCACCAAGATTGATGATACTTTTTATATGACTTATGTTACATATGATGGTATAAATGCTAGTGGTGCACTGGCGACATCAAAAGACCTGATTAAGTTTAAAAAGAAAGGAATTATAACGCCAAAGTTCATATTACATGAATTTACAAACTTTATTAGAAATCATTTACAAAATCCAAGTATTGCAAAAATACTGGCTGTTAACACCGCACGAAATTATCCGTTAACGGAAACAATGAAAGAGCATTTATTGGTTTGGGATAAAAATGTAGTGCTTTTTCCGAAGAAAATAAATGGAAAATTTGTGGGTTTACACCGATTATTTCCATCCATACAAATTTTTTCCTATGAGAAAAAAAGTGAATTGACACCAGAATACTGGAAAGAATACTTGAAAAACCTGCCAGATCATATTGTAATGGAGCCAAAATACGATCATGAAACAAGTCATATTGGTCCGGGTGCTCCTCCAATAGAAACAGAAGATGGCTGGTTATTGATTTATCATTCAGCAGAAAAAAGAGAAAAAGGATTGGTTTATCATGCTTCGGCAGCTTTATTAGACCTTGAAAATCCGCAAAAAGTTTTGGCCCGATTGCCAAATCCCATTATCACACCTGCAGAACATTATGAACGACACGGTTATGTAAATTATGTGATTTTCCCAACAGGAACAGCCATTTTTGATGACCAATTATATATTTATTACGGTGCCGCCGATGACAAGATTGCGGTGGCTTCTTTGAACCTTAACGACTTATTAACGGAACTAAAACAGAATCCCAATGAAAACGATATCAAATAAATCGAAAATAGTTTTTCTATCTACGTTTCCACCAACTCAATGTGGAATAGCTACTTACACGCAGGATACCATTAAAGGAATTACAGATGTCTTTGGTAAATCAGTAACTTGTGAAATTTGTGAATTGGTCAATGAGCCAAAAGCAAAACCAACACAGGCCTTTACCTTAAACACAAAAGATAAAGTGGAATATGCTAAAGTTGCCGAACAAATCAATAATGACAAATCGGTAAAATTGGTTCATATTCAACATGAATTTGGTTTATTTGGAGGAAATTATGGCGATTATTTGCTGAACTTTTTAAACGTAATCAAAAAACCGCTTACTTATACATTTCATTCTGTTATTCAAAATCCGAATAATGAATTGAAAACTTTTGTGAAATTATTGTTGAGCTACAGCAATTCGGTTTTTGTAATGACCAATCAGTCAAAACAAATTTTGATGAGAGATTACGACATCGACGAAAAAATAATTACTTGCGTCCCACATGGAACTCACATTGTAATTTATGAAGCTCCGGATCAGGCAAAACAAAAATTCGATATTCAGGACAGAAAAGTGCTCTCGACTTTTGGACTTTTGGGTGAAGGAAAAAATATTGAAACGGGACTTCAGGCTTTACCGAAAATCATCGAAAAAGAGCCAAACGTATTGTATTTAATTATTGGAAAAACACATCCAAATTTAATAAAAGACGGTGTTGACACTTATCGCGATAAATTGGAAGGCATAGTTGAAGATCTTAATTTAAAAGACAATGTCCGTTTTATAAATCAATATCTGGATACCAATGAACTTTTGGATTATCTGAAAGCAACTGATGTTTATCTTTTTACTTCAAAAGATCCAAATCAGGCAGTAAGTGGCACTTTTTCTTATGCAATGAGTTGTGCTTGTCCAATGGTGGCGTCAAAAATCCCGCATACTTTAGAAGTTTTAACTTCAGATTGTGGAATTCTGGTTGATATTGGAAACGTAGACCAATTTTCAAAAGCAACTATCAAATTGCTTTCAGATGATAATTTGAGGCGAGAAATGGGAATTAACGCGTTTACAAAAACACGTGCTTCTTCTTGGGAAAATGTAGCAATTATACACATGAACACTTATAAAACTTTAATGGAGAATACTGCTGAAATTAAATTCAGCTATCCTTCAATTCAGTTAAGACACATCAAAAAATTAACTACAGATTTAGGAATTATTCAATTTAGTAAAATCTCGATTCCTGATCTTTCTTCAGGATATACTTTAGACGATAATGCCCGTGCTTTAATAGCTTTTTGTATGCATTATAAACTGACAAAAGATAAAGATGATTTACCTTATATTCTAATTTATCTGGACTTCATTGAACGTTGTCAAAAACCAAAAGGTAATTTTATCAATTATGTAGATCAGGAAAACAGAGAACATATTGAACAAAATGCCGAAGTAAACTTAGAAGATTCAAACGCAAGAGCTTTATGGGCATTAGGAACTGTGGTTTCAAACGCTGATATTCTGCCGGAAGCCATTTCTAAAAAAGCGTCAAAAGTTTTATTGAATTCATTAAAGTGGGCCGAAACAATTCAGTCGCCACGTTCAATTGGTTTTGCTACAAAAGGGCTTTATTTATACCATACCGCTGTTCCAAATTTATATGTTGCAGCGATTATCAATAAACTGAATGCAAAATTGCTTTCTAATTATGAAATTCATGCTTCGAGTGATTGGAAATGGTTTGAAAATTATATGACGTACGGAAATGGAATTTTACCAGAATCAATGTTGTTTGCTTATTTAGTAACCAACAAGCCAATCTACAAAAAAGTAGCCATGGATTCATTGGATTTCTTAATGTCGAAAATGTTTGTCAATAAAAATTTCAAAGTAATTTCGAATAACGGATGGCTGCACAAAGGTGAAGAGCCAAAAGAATACGGTGAACAACCAATTGATGTTGCATACACCATTCATACTCTGAATTCATTTTACGACGCTTTTGGAACACCAGAATACAAACATAAAATGAAAACAGCCTTTAACTGGTTTTTAGGAAAAAATCACCTGAATCAAATTATGTATAATCCTGTAAGTGGTGGTGGTTATGACGGACTTGAAAAAGAGAACGTAAATTTAAATCAGGGTGCAGAATCAACAGTATGTTATTTAACATCCAGACTGTTAATGGAAAATCTTAAATTATCTGATACGAAAGTAATTCCGTTACTGAAATCAAATTCAGGTGTAGCAATTAACTTGTAAAAATAATAGCTATAATAAAACTGGCCAAACGCTATAAACCCAGGAAATCCCTTTTTTTTAAGGGATTTTTTGTTTTATAAAACTGTACTTAACGCTTCTTCTTTAAAATTATTGTGTCTTACAATGTTAATTATATAAACTTCCTAAAAAGTTCTGTAATAGTTTTCCTTTCGTTATAAAATACCTTTAATACTTGATAATCAAGACATAGTCGATTTTATAAAGAGTTGATATTTAAAGGTTTTCAAACAAAACTAAAACATAATATGATTTTCACTTTAAAAAATACATTCAACGAAATTGGAAGTGCAACTTTGTTTGCAAAGCAGTTTTTTAAGGAGGTTTTCGTTCCTCCGTATGAAGCCAAAGAGTTTTTGAAGCAATGTTACCTCATTGGATATAAATCATTGCCTTTGGTGGCGATAACTGGTTTTATTATGGGTTTAGTACTTACGCTGCAATCAAGACCAACATTGGTTAAATTCGGGGCAGAATCCTGGTTGCCAGGAATGGTAGCACTTTCGCTGATAAGAGAAATCGCTCCGGTAATCACAGCTTTGATCTGTGCGGGGAAAATTTCATCAGGAATTGGGGCCGAATTAGGTTCAATGAAAGTTACAGAACAAATTGATGCCATGGAAGTTTCAGCAATCAATCCTTATAATTACTTGGTTGTAACCCGAATTTTAGCCTGTACTTTAATGGTTCCGGTATTGGTGTTTTTTGCCGATGCTATTGGAATTTTAGGAGGTTATATTGGTGTTAATATTCATGGTGATGTCAATTTCTACCGTTATATGACCCAAATTTTCCAGTCCCTTGAGTTTTTAGACTTATTTCCAGCCACAATCAAAACATTCTTCTTCGGATTTTTTATTGGAATGATTGGATGCTATAAAGGATTTAATGCTGCAAATGGAACGGAGGGTGTGGGTAAAGCAGCAAATTCTGCAGTAGTAACGGCATCTTTAGCCATTTTTATTCTTGATATGGTCGCAGTTCAAATAACTGATTTATTCTTTATACAATGATTAAAGAGAAAGAAAATATAGAACCAAAAACAAAAGAAAAAGCAAAAACTCCGATGATTGAGATCAGGGATTTGTACAAAACTTTTGGTAAAGACAATAAGGTCCTGCAAGGCGTAAATCTGACCGTAAATAAAGGTGAAGATTTAGTGATTTTGGGTCGTTCCGGTTCCGGAAAATCGGTTACGATCAAATGTATTGTCGGCTTGATTGAGCCTGATAAAGGTGAAATTAAAGTGTTTGATGAAAATGTTTTAAATCTGACAAAAAAAGAATTAAACGAAATCAGAGTCCGAATTGGGTTCCTATTTCAAAGCGGCGCTTTATACGATTCGATGTCGGTTAGGGAAAATCTGGCCTTTACTTTAAGAAAGCACAAAAGTGAGTTGACAGCCGAAGAAGTTGAAAGTGAAGTAATAGAAGCATTAGATAACGTTGGTTTAGCTGATGCCATTGACAAAATGCCATCTGAATTATCCGGAGGAATGCAGAAAAGAATTGGCCTTGCCAGAACTTTAATTTTAAAACCGGAAATTATTTTATACGATGAACCTACAACAGGTTTAGATACGATAACATCGAGAGAAATCAGCGAATTAATTTTAGATATCAAACACAAGCAAAAAACAACATCAATCATCATAACACACGATATGGCCTGCGCAAAACTTACCGCCGATCGCATTATGGTTTTGAAAGACGGAAAAATACACGCTGAAGGAACATACGAAGAACTAGAAAAAGACGAAGACGAATGGGTTCGTTCTTTTTTCGAATAAACCAAAAAATAAACTATTAGAAATCATGGAGAAGCAATCTGGATATACTTGGAAATTAGGAATGTTTGTAACAATAGGCTTACTGCTTTTTATACTGGCCGTTTACTTTATTGGAAAACAAAAAAACCTTTTTGGCTCAACATTCAACATTACCTCGCAATTTAAAACCGTGAGCGGTCTGGAGGTTGGAAACAATGTACGTTTTTCAGGAATTAATATCGGAACGGTCGAAGAAATCAGGTTAATAAACGATTCTTCGGTTGTCGTTTCAATGGTGATAAAAGATGAAGTTCGCGAATTTATCAAAACAGATGCCCGTACCAGTATTGGTTCTGACGGATTAATGGGCGATAAAGTTTTAACCATTTCTCCGGGTGTAAAATCAACTAAAATAATAGAAAATGGAGGGCAATTGGCTTCTCTTAAGGGAATCGAAATGAATGACATTATGAAAAGTGTTAAAAAAAGCATGGATAATGTTGGTGTAATATCTGAGGAATTAGCGGTTTTCAGTCATAATATGAACCACGGAAATGGAGCTTTGGCAAGACTGGTTCGTGACGATAAAATGGCAAGCAGCGTTAGCAATACACTTTCAAATCTGGAATCCGGAACAAAAGGTTTTAGTGAAAACATGGAAGCCGCTAAAAGTAATTTCCTTTTAAAAGGATATTTCAAGAAAAAAGAAAAGCAAAAGGAAAAAGCAAAAGAAGAGGCTGAGGAGCAGAAGGAAGAACAAGCTGAAAAACTTGAAAAAGCCAATAAAGAAAAAGAAGAAAAGGCTAAAGAGGAAAAGGAAAAAGAAGAAAAAGCGAAGGAAGAAAAAGCTAAAGAAGAAAAGAAAAAGCTGGAAAAGCAAAAAGAAGAAGAGGCTAAAAAAGCCAAATCATAAACTTTTGAAAATAATGTTATGAAAGCCACGTACAAAAATATAAGCCTTAAAATTTTAAAAGTTACAGGAGTAGTAATAGCAGGAATTTTGCTATTACTATTTTTGATTCCGATGCTTTTTCCCGGCAAGGTGGCAGCAGAAGTAAAGAAAATTGCTAACGAACGTCTGGATACGAAAATGGAATTTTCGAAATCCAGACTTTCCTTTTTTACTCATTTCCCGTCATTAACCGTTTCTCTTGACGATTTGTCGATGACAGGATCGGCACCATTTGGAAATGATACTTTGATTAAGGCAGAACAAGTAGCATTTGGAATCAACCTTAAAAGATTACTTTTTGATAACGAAGTAAAAATCAACAAACTATACGTATCAAAAGCCCTGATCAATATAATGGTCAACCAGAAAGGTCAGGCCAATTATAATATTTATGTTTCTCCGGATAAAAATAAAAGTGATAAATCCGAAGAAGGAACTGCTATTCGACTAGAGCGTATTGACTTAGAAGACTGCCGTGTAAAATACAATGACCGTTCCGCCAAAATTCTGGTAGATGCGCACGGATTTAATTATGTGGGAAAAGGTAATTTGAGCGAAGATATTTTTGATTTAAATACCGATGCACAAATTGATAAACTGGATTTTTATTACAAAAAAACAGGTTATTTAAGAAGAAAAGCAGTTCATGCTGATTTAATTACAAGAATCAATACGAACGCACTTTCATTTATTCTTCGAAAAAATGAATTGCAAATTAACAAACTGCCGCTAAAATTCACAGGGCTTTTAACCATTTTAAGAGATGGTTATAAAATTAATATTCAGGCTGCTTCTGAAAATACAACTGTAAAAGATTTATTATCGGTTATGCCTCCCGAATATCTGACGTGGCTGGAAGAAACTGAAATTTCTGGCCGAAGCGATTTGCTTTTCACTTTTAAAGGAGATTATAATGTGGCGAAAAAACTAAAACCCAACTTAGCTTTCGACTTAAAAATAGACGGAGGCGCCATAAATTATCAAAACGCCCCAGTTCCGTTAACAGATTTCCAAATGGATTTGAAAGCCATGCTCCCCTCACTCGATATAGAACAATTAAAAATAAATCTTCAGAACTTAAAATTTAAAGTAGGCGAAAAAGATTATTTTAATGCCTATCTGTACAGTAAAGGATATACTGAAATGACGGTCGATGCGGGTGTAAAAGGCGCTCTGGATCTTGCCGTGGTTGACGCAGCTATAGGTTTAAATACTGTTGAATTAAAAGGTCTTTTAAAAACCGATATTAAGGCAAAAGGTCTTTTTAGCACGTCAAAAAAACTTTTCCCGCAGACTATCGGAGGTATTTCACTTCACAATGGCTGGCTTAAAACGGACTCCTACCCTAACCCAATTAGCGACATTACATTTGTCGCTAACGTACTCAACAAAGCAGGAACTTTTCAAGATTTGATTGTGGCGGTTGCTCCGGCTTCCTTTGTTTTTGAAGGAAATCCAATGTACGTCAATGCAACGTTATCAGATTATGGGAATTTAGCTTATAATGCAAAAATAAAAGGCGAACTAAACGTAGGCCGAATCTATCAGGTATTTTCTAAAAAAGGAGTTGATGTTACAGGTTATGCAAAAGCAGATCTTTCGCTAAAAGGAAGACAAAGTTATGCAACAACCGGACAATATGATAAACTGGACAACAGGGGAACTTTAATCCTGAAAAATATAAAAGCAACCTCAGAACTTTTTCCGAAAGCTTTCTTTATCAAACAAGGAAATTTCCGTTTTCAGAATGAAAAAATGTGGTTTGAAAAATTCAATGCCACTTATGGAAAATCTGATTTTGATATTAACGGATATCTTTTAAATACCATAAATTACTTTCTGGAATCGCATGGAACTTTGAACGGAAACTTCAACATGAAATCAAAATTGATTAATGTGGATGAATTTATGGCACTTGAAAAAGGCGAAAATAAAGACCGAAATATTGAAGTAGAATACGCTAAAGAAGATCATCCAAAAATGAGCGGTGTTGTCATTATTCCGAAAAACTTAAACGTAGTGCTTACTACAAATGCTGATAAAGTTGAATATAATGGGCTCACTTTAAATAAACTTGCCGGTAAATTAGGCATTGCAAAAGGCAGTTTCTTTTTAGAAAATACCACTTTTAATATTATTGATTGTATTTTAGGAGTCAACGCTTCTTATAAAGACGAAACACCAGCATCTGCCCATTTTGATGCTCATTTTACAGCCAAAGAGTTTAGCATACAAAGAGCGTACAAAGAAATCCCTATGTTTCGTGAAATGGTTTCTGCAGCCGAAAAAGCACAGGGTATTATTTCTGTTGATTATACCGTTAAAGGAGATTTAAACGGAAATATGGGACCAATATATGAATCTCTTGAAGGTGGCGGGACTATAAATTTACGTGATGTTCAGGTTAAAGGTCTTAAATTATTTGACGGAATTAGTTCGCAAACAGGGCAAAAGGGTTTAAACAACCCTGATATGAAAGGAATTGAAATTATATCGACAATTGATAATAATTTAATTCATATTGAGCCCTTTACCTTTAGCGTAGCGAGTTTTAGACCGACCATAAAAGGCACAACAAGTTTTGACGGGTTATTAGATTTAAGAATGCGATTAGGGCTTCCGCCTTTTGGAATTGTCGGATTTCCTATTGTTATTACGGGAACGCATGAAGAACCGAAAATCAAAATTTTCAGTAAAACAGGACAAAAAATATACGATGCCATATATGACGAAAAAAATAACAGGGTTGTTCGGGAAGAAAAAGTAAGCAAACGAAAAAGTTAAGAAAAAATGGAAAAGAAAAAATCAAAAGGCAATAGTGCCTTCGAAGAATTTGCAACCAAAGTTTCAAAAGCTGCAGGGAGTACAACTGCGTTTATTGGTGCTTTTTTAATTGTCGTTGCATGGGCAGTTTCCGGTCCAATTTTCAATTATTCCGAGACCTGGCAATTGGTAATCAATACGGGAACTACGATTATTACTTTCCTGATGGTTTTTTTAATTCAGAAAGCGCAAAATAAAGATTCACTTGCCATTCAGTTGAAGTTAAACGAATTAGTTGCTTCAAGTGAATATTCAAGCAACAGTTTGGTTGATATTGAAAGTATGACCGAAGAAGAAATGATTATTGTTCAGAAATATTATCAAAGGCTGAGTGAATTAGCTAAAAAAGAGGAAAGCATCAGAATTTCTCATTCTATTGGCGAAGCATACGATCAGCACGAAAGAAAAGGTAAAAACAGAATCCAGCAAAAATCTGCTAAGAAACCTGCTGAATCTACAAAAACTATTAAAGCTGCAAAAAAAACAAATAAGAAATGAAACTCCGGTCAACAGAAACCTTCTGGCCTTTAAAAAGCGCCATGACCTACAGTTATCCGTCGATCGACCAAGATTTAAACACTGAAATTTTAATTATTGGCGGCGGTATAACGGGCGCGCTTATTGCGTATAAATTAATAAATGAAGGTAAAAAAGTGGTACTTGCAGACCGACGTGACATCTGTAACGGAAGTACGGCAGCAAGCACTGCATTGCTTCAATATGAAATTGATGTTCCCTTGCATGAACTCATTAAAATTAGAGGTGAAGAATGCGCCGTTGATAGTTATAAAAATGGAAAACAAGCCATTTTTGATTTGCGAACTATAATAGATGAGATTAAAAGCGATTGTCAGTTTGAATTCAAAAAAAGTATCTATTATTGTTCTTTTAAAAAAGACATTCCCTTTTTAAAACACGAATTCAAAGCCCGAAAACAGTTTGGTTTTAATGTCAATTGGCTTGAAGAATCAGACTTAAAACAAATGGGGTTAAACGCTATGGCAGCCATCGAATCGAATACGGCCGCAGTTATGGATCCGTATGCTTTGGCAAATGATTTATTGCATTATTGCCAACAAAAAGGAATGCAGATTTTTGACCGAACTAATATTACTTCCATTCAAAATCAAAAAACAAAACTTATTGCCCATACCGAAAGCAAGCATCTTATTACCGCAAATCATATTATACATTGCAGCGGTTATGAAAGTACCGAAACACTAACAGAAAAAGTCGTAGATCTTAAAAGTACTTACGTTATTGCTTCTGAAGCCTTACCGGAAATTCCAAATTCTTTTAAAAACGCTATTTTTTGGGATACAGGCGCACCTTATTTTTATTTTAGAGCTACATCAGATAACCGAATTATTATGGGAGGCGGTGACGAGGAATTTAAAGACCCTAAAAGAAGAGATAAAATATTGCCTAAAAAAGAACAAATGCTTTTAAGACAATTCCAAAAAAAATTCCCTAATATAAATTTTAAAATAGATTATTCCTGGGCCGGAACTTTTGGAGAAACACAAGACGGACTACCTTATTTTGGAAAACCAAATCCAGACAAAAACGAACATTATGTTTTAGGCTTTGGCGGGAACGGAATTACATTTAGCGTTCTGGGAATGAATTCTATTATGGATTCGATTAATAATAAAAAGAATAAGGATTTGGAGTATTATAGGTTTGGACGTTGATTTTAGGTTCAAAGGAGCAAAGGTTCAAAGGGACAAAGGTCTTTTTCGCTTCGCTCCTTCTTATGAAAATGAGTGCCCTAGCCCTGATAGGAGCGGTATCCTTTTATGGTCTCGTTTGGAGAACGAGACCATAAAAGATACAAGCGGATAGCAGGTATCAGCTCCTAAAAAAACTAAAAACCTAATAATTAAGACCTCTGTCCCTTTGAACCTTTGCTCCTTTGAACCTGCAATTACGCAGTAATCGCCAAAGGATTCAAATTAAATTTATACTCTTTTGGACTACAATTAAATTTTTGTTTGAAGATTTTTGAGAAGTAACTTCTGCTTGTAAAACCAATGCAATATACGATTTCAGATATATTTAAGTCGGAAGTTCTGATTAACAATTCGGCTTTTAAAACTCTCATATGTGTAATATAATCGTTTACGGTGCGATTGTGAATCATTTTAAAACCTTCCTGTAATTTATTAGGAGACAAACCTGATTTTTTGCTTAATGATTTAATGGTGAAAGGTTCTTCCGGAGAATTTTTTATAAATTCTGAAAGCTCTTTTATTTGTTCCATTTCTTTCAAGGTCAAACAATTTGCATCTTTTGAAAAAGCATTTAAATCGTCAGTATGTTGTTGAATTTCCATTGCCAGGATAATTCTTAAAATACCTTCTTTAAGCAATTTTCTAACAATTCCGGTTTGTGATACAGCATTTAATTGTTCAATTTTTTCAGCAATTTGAAGATTGTATGAGCCTAAATAAAAGAAATCTTCGTCATTATTATTTTCAAAAAAGGTCTCTTTTACTTTATCACTCAAAGAATTATCCAGAGCATAAAGTTGGTTATCAGCAGCCTGAGTTCCAACAATAATTAACGTGAATTTTGTATTCTTATCTTTCTCAAAAAACAAAACAGTATCCTGATTTACTTTTGAGGTTGCAATGGCGGTCTGAAAAGTTTTAAACTTTCTTTCTTCGCCCAAAACACCAAAACTATGCGACAAGCTTCCCTGAGAACAATACGCAAAATAAATTGGCGCCGATTGTACATTAGTAATATCAATTCGAACATCAACAGCAAAATTCAAGTCGAATTGCACATACGAAATGTTGTCATTAAAAGAAGCTCCAATAATAGATCCTCTGCCAGTACTATTATTAATTTCTAAAGTAAATTCATCTAAATCAGAAGTTACTTTTCCTCCTAAATTAGAGTGTAACTGTTCAAAAATAGCATTAATTTTTTCTGTATTAATAGTAACTGTTTTCATTTTGCTTGTAATTAAAATTGAGATTCTACGTTTATAGATTTCCAATAAAAACGAATTCTTGTAAGGTAGCAGAACTCTAAAAATCTAAGATTCAAAGTTCGTCACACAATACCCAAATGTGTTATACAATTTTTCGTTTTTGTTTTATAATTCCCTATAAATGACTATTTTAACATTTATTAATTTTGAATTACATCACAATCTTAAAAAGCATGAAAAGTTTTTCATTCGCCCCAATCACTTCGCAAGATGCTAACATTTTGATTTTAGGCACAATGCCCGGAGCAAAATCGTTAGAACTGAATCAGTATTACGGACACAATCAGAATAATTTCTGGAAATTTATGTTTCTTATTCTACAAGAAGATTTCTCAAATGATTACCAAACCCGAAAAGTATTGTTGCAAAAAAACAATATTGCGCTATGGGATGTACTTCAGTTCTGCGATCGCATAGGAAGTTTAGACAGTGCCATAAAAAACGAAATAGCCAATGATTTTGAAACGTTTTTAGAAGAACATCCAAATATAAAAACCATCCTTTTCAACGGTCAAAAAGCCGCTGCCTTCTTTAAAAAATATGTTCCTCTAAAAAAAGAGTATCGCCTGATAACATTACCATCAACAAGTCCCGCAAACGCAGGAAAATCGTTTCAATCAAAACTGGAAGAATGGGAAAAAGCTGTAAGCAATAAGCTTTAGGCAATAAGCTTTAGGCAGTAAGCTTTAGGCGATAGCCTTTAAGCTTTTCTCTTGCCTCTTTGTTCTTGCCTCTTATTTCTAAAGTCTATTTTCTATATTCTATTATCTATCTTCTTAAAAAAAATATTGAAATCATATAACATTATCAAATTAAAGTATAACAAGAAACATCTCCAATCCATCTAATTTTACTTTAAAGAAATAAGAAATAAAAGCCATTTGAAACGGATTACATGCAATTGAGGCTTTTTTAAAATATAGATATCGTATAAGAAAACTCAAAAGAAAATCTTTCGGGTTTATATATAAAGAAACATTGGTTATGTTAGTTTATTTTGAAAAAAAAGCTATTCTATTCATAGGGTAGCTTTTTCTTATTTAACTTTAAACCTAAATACAAAAACTATGAAAATTCAAACCTATTACAACCACATACGTTTTTACACTCCCCATCATTTTGTTTATTATCCCATTTTAATTATTTTTTTGATTGCCAGTATTTACTTTGCGTTCAATACAGATCAGCCATTAATTTGGTCCTTTATAAGCGTTGCTTTTATTTTTCTATTTTGCCTTGCCTTCATGTTACGCCAACATTACGCCTTAATTTTACAAAACCGAATCGTAAGACTAGAACTCCGCTACCGTTATTTCACCCTAACCGGAAAAAGGCTGGAAGAATTCGAATACAAATTAACAGACGATCAAATATTCGCCCTGCGATTCGCACCTGATAACGAATTGCTCCCTCTTATAGAAGATACCCTAAAAAACAGCCTAACCGGTGACGCCATAAAAAAAGCCATCGTTCACTGGAAAGCAGATTATAATAGGGTTTAAGAAAAAAAAACAATTTTTTAAATTTAATAGCAGGGCGTGCCACCATTTAAAAAAAGGCCCAATCAACTTTGCGTTCATTGGGCCTTTTCTTAAAAGCTGTCGGGCTATCCGCGCTACTTTGGTAGCGTGCTTCTATCCCTCACGCGATCCCGTTTTCATAAGAACGATTATTGAATTATAAATTTCAAGACCATTTCAAACTAACAAAAAAAGACACACTACTGTACGCCTCTACGTGTACTTCTACATGAATATCTTAACGTTTAATTTGGCTAAAGCCTTTAAATATGTCAATTTAAATCACCAAAGAACTGACTTCAATCTGTTCATCAGGAGCTTTACCAAATGGTTTTGAATTTGTATCTGTTTAATGGTTCAAAAACATAAAAAAAAGAGTGATGTGTCAATTAACTTCAACCAAAAAACATATACTTATCTGATAATCAAAAAGATCATCAATAATAAAACAAAGAAAAAAAATAAATGAATGATTTTTTTTGTTAACTTTAATTGTTAAAATTATCTACCAAAACTTAAAAATAAATCTTATGAAAAAATTATTTTCTTTATTGATTATTTCCCTTTTTTGGTTTTCGGCAAACGCTCAGAATACTGCTGAAATCTCCGCCGAGAGTACTTTACCTACCGTACAAAATAATTCCGATAAACCTCAGGATTATAATCCTGAAGATTTACCCTGGCATGCAAGACGTTTTAAATTTAATGCCGGCGTTTTTTTTCCAACTAACAACACTCAGGTAAAAGTTGGCAGCAACAACGGTAATGGTGGAGATATGATTGATTTTGAAAAAGATTTGGGCTTTAATAAAACTTCTACATCATTTGCAGGTAGTTTTGAGTGGAGAATCTCCAGAAGATCAAGACTTGGAACCGAGTTTTTCTATCTAAAAAGAACCTCAACTAAAACTCTGGAAAAAGACATCGAATTTGGTGATAATACCTACCATGTAAATACAACTATTTCAGCATTTCAAGACAGTCAAATCGCTCGTATATATTATGGTTATGCCTTTATATCAAAACCAAAATACGAAATTGGAGCACTGATTGGAGCGCATGTTTTATTTGGCGATGTTGGTTTAAGAGTTGTCGGCGAAACACAACAAGCTGAATTCAAAGATAATTTTGACTTTACTGCTCCACTGCCTGACCTTGGACTTTGGGGAGAATTTGTTTTAGCACAAAGATGGGGACTGTATGTAAATACAAATTATTTTGCCCTAAAAATTAACGATATTGACGGTCGAATACTAAGCTATAACATATCTGTTTTATATAATGTCTACAAAAATTTAAGTTTAACTGCCGGGTATACAGGATTAAATATAAGAGTTGATGTCGAAAAAGAAAGACTTAACGGATTCTTTAAATGGGGATACAATGGTCCGACTTTAACTGCTACTTATTCTTTCGGAAATCATGTTAAACTATATAAACACTAAAATTTTGTTTCAGGTTTCAGGTTTCATGTTGCCTGGCTTTGAACATAAATTTAACCGCAAAGTTCGCTAAGTTTTTTATCTAACAGTCGGTTCAGAAAACACAAAGTTCGCAAAGCGAGATCAACTCAAAGCTTTGCGAACTTTTCGTTTTTAAAAAACAACGCAAGTAAAAAACTTAGCGAACTTTGCGGTTAAAATCACTCGCCTAGATTGCAACCTGAAACCTGAAACTTAAAATAAATAATAAGCCCGATAACTTTTACAGCTATCGGGCTCATCAACTCAAACTTAAACTAAAAAAACTTCAACTAACTCAATTATTTCTGTATCGGAGAGAATTTTATAGCTGTTCCTCCACCAGCTGCGAGTTTGATATCTAATACTGTTTTACTGTTTACTTTTTGCTTTGAAATCACTACCGGACACGGATTTGTTTTATAATTCGCTCCTGCACCATCAGCATAAATTTCGGCTTCATATTCTTTTCCTGCATCTAAAAATGATAATTGCACTTTAAGATTTCTGGCGTCTTTGTTGGTAATAGATCCTAAGTACCAGTTTTTATCGTCCCAGTCTTTTCGGGCAATAGTTGTATATTCTCCAATCTTAGAATTTAAAACTTTGGTATCCGACCACGTGCACGGAACGTCTTTTATGAATTGAAATTCGGGTTTCCCAACATAATTCTCAGGTAAATCTGAAGCCATTTGTAACGGACTGAAAATAATAACATACAATGCCAATTGATTTGCCAAAGTCGTTTGCACTCTCGCTCCCGATGGTGTTTTATAATCAAAATTGAAATTCCCGGGTGTATAATCAAATGGTCCTGACAACATTCTTGTAAAAGGCAAAGTTGTCAAATGTTCCGGCGTATTTCCACCATCAACAGACCATGCATTATATTCCTGACCTCTTCCGCCTTCCTGAGACATAAAGTTCGGATAAGTACGTTGAATTCCCGTTCCTTTCATTGGTTCGTGGTTGTCAATCATAATATGATATTTAGCTGCCGTTTCGATTACTTTTCTGTAATGACGTGCTCCATACTGACTGTCGTGCCATTCTTTTTTGTCCAAGTATTTATTGACATAACCCGTTTTAACCGAATTCACGCCCATTTTCTGATACAGTTTAAAAGCATCTTCTAATTGGCTTTCATAGTTTTTTGTAGCACCTGCCGTTTCATGATGTCCAATTAAACGAACATTTTTGATGGCCGCATATTTAGTGATTTCCTCCAAATTAAAATCCGGATACGCTTTTACAAAACTAAATGCAGTTCCATCAGCTGTCCAGTCTCCATCCCAGCCTTCGTTCCAGCCTTCTACCAGAACACCGTCAAAATTGTTTTTCGCAGCAAAATCGATATATTCTTTTGTGTTCTTTGTTGTTGCACCGTGTTTTGGTCCTTGTCCCCAAGTGAATTTCTCCAGATGCATTCCCCACCAAATTCCGATGTATTTTGATGGCGTAATCCACGAAAGGTCTTCAATTTTTGAAGGCTCGTTCAGATTCAGCATTATGGTTGAAGTGGCAACATCACCAGGCGTTTTTCCAACAACAATAGTTCTCCAAGGCGTGTGAAAAGGTGTTTCAGCATATACTTTTACACCATCTGCCCACGGCACCAAATCGCTTTTGTATTGTTTATCACTTGTCTTTAAAAGTGTCATTGATGCAAAATCAGTCAAATTGGCTTCGTGAATCGCTACAAACAATTTCTCTTTTGTTTCAAAAGTGGCCGGAGTATTAATCGTATCGGTTTTACTGATTGGCGTTTTGCGATAGGTACTTTCGTAATAACTGTTTTCACGATGCACCGGAATCCACCAAACATCATTATCAGACTTAAAAGTAAATTGCGTGATTTCATTCGAGATCTTTACTTTACCTAAATGAGGTTGTTTTGGAAAAGAATATCTGAAACCTACTCCATCATCAAAAACCCTGAAAATAATATCTACCAAACGCTCTTCTCCCTTTGACTCTTTCAAATGAATAATCAATTCGTTATGATGATCTCTCACTTTTTTGAATTCTCCCCACGGTTGTTCCCAGGTTTGATCTGACGTTTTTTCTTCGGTTGAAACCACTTCAAAACCTTCTGTCATTTTCTGGATTTCCTGAAATTCAAATCCCATCAAAGAAGGTTCGATTACTGATTTCCCATTAGATGTAAAACTATATTGTGGCTGACCTGAAGCTGTTAATTCAAAAACTAATTCGGTGTTTTTACCCGGAGAGCTGATTTTGTATGTTTTTTTAGTACTGGCACTGCAAGCGTAAATCAAAATTGACGCAAAAAGAATAAGACAGTATCTATATTTTATGTTTTTCATTATTTAATTGTATTAATTACAACTCTTATTTTATTTCACTTATTAACTGTTTTGCTTTTGCAGGCTGCATAGAAACAAAATAATTAAAGGCCTGATCTAATTTTTTCTGGGCATCGGAATTGCCTTTCTTTTCTACTCGCAGATTGTACATTTTGCTAATCTCAGGAAAAACAGATTCGGTATTTTTTACACCTGCAAAGGTTTTTACTTTTTCGATGTAAGTATATCCAAATTCTACTGTTGGTTCGAACATAGTTCCTTCGCCAAAGTCATTCCACGTGATTAGCTGCAGATAGCTTAAATTGGCATTTTTGGCCAATGTAAGCGTTTCATCCAAAGTAGCTCCATTATTATGTTCAATTGTCCAACCTATTGCTGCACCTCCTCCACCTTCGGCATAAAAATCTTTAAAACCAGGATAAGCACTTCCCATGGCAACTGAGAGTTTAGGTTTTGTATTGGTATAAAAATTGGTCAAATAGGTACTGTTTTTATATACCCATGCATACTCTCCTGAAGCATTCGCACCTGCCTCAACAGATTGATCCCAAAGGGTTAAAAAAGTAGGTTTTGTAGTCAGCGTACCAAAAACATTTGTCCATTCCGCTGGAGTTTGCAATACAATTGGGCCGAAATTCAACAATAAAGGTTTACCGCTTATTTTGATATAATTGGCATCATCAAAATAATTTTTGTCCATATACGCCAGATCCGTTTTAGCAGCACTGGTAACCGAAATTGCTTTTCCGGCATTGACAACATTTGATGTTACTCTGTCTTCGTAAACAATGGCATATTCCAATCCCACTTTGTCTAACATGGCAATTAATTGCTCTGTGTTTTCTTTGACCATTCTGTAATCATTAACATCATAAGTGCCATACCAATCGATTAATACACCATCAATTCCTGAATATTTCATCAATAATAAATGATTTTCAATCACATTTTTATCGCCCGAATGATAAGGACCAATTAGAGGATAATAGTACGATGCGATTTCTCTTCGATTGTTTGCACCTATAGTATTCGGATTCTTGTTTGCCATTGTCCAATGATATCCCCATTTTTTATCGGCACTACTTTCATTGGTTTCAAACCAGGGCATGTAATGCACATAAATTTTGGTGCTATTTGTTTTTTCAATCGCAACAGGCTGAATTGTTTCTGGTTCTGTGGGTTTATCTGAACCTTTGTCATCTCTGCTGCATCCAGAAGCCATGAGAATGTTCATTATTCCAAAAAACAATAATGTGATAGTTTTTTTCATCTTAGTTTAATGTTTGTTTTTGTTTTTTTGCCACAGATTAAAAGATTATCACAGATTTTATAATCATTTTAATTCTCTAATCTGTGGGTAAAATTTTCTCTCGCAGATTTTGCAGATCAGGCAGATTTTTTAATTCTTATCCTTAACCTTTAGCTAAAAATATTGCACGCAGATTTAAAATTATTTCACGCAGATTTAAAATGATTTAAGCAGATTCAGCAGATTTTTTATAACTATATTTTTTTAAATCTGCCTTAATCTGCAAAAATCTGCGTGAAATCTTTTTTTAGCGTTTGAATCTTATAATCTGTGGCATAAAATCTTTTTTAAAATATGTCAGCCTTCCACGACTAACCAACATGGAAGACTGACATTCAATAACCTAATACCCGGGATTCTGTACCAGGTTTTTATTTGTAGTTAAAACAGTGCTTGGAATAGGGAAAATTGCTCTGTATTTTTCTGTAGTTCCTTTTTCCCACCATGGCAGGAAGAATGTTCCAAAACGAATATTATCCGTTCTTCTTCTTCCTTCAAAAGTGAATTCTTTAAGCAGTTCTTTATCAATAAAATTAAGATCTATCGTTGCAGGCATTTCTTCTCCGGCACGAGCGGTTACTTGCTGTAAAAATGGTTTTGCCAAATCAGCAGATCCTAAACGTACATAACATTCTGCCTGCATCATCAGGATTTCGGCATAACGTATTACAACTAAATCATGGTCACGCTCCCATTGTTCTCCTGCTTTCATTTCATATTTCCCAAGACGAACTCCCTGATTTTCTTTTGCATCAGCAACACTTGTTACTTCTTCTGTATACGTTAAAGGTTCTCCATTATCCATAACAATAACCTGCCCGTTTGCTAAATTGATCTGATCTCCGGCAACCATGCATTTTTTTCTTCTGTCAGTATCTGCAAAAGCAGAATAAACTCCTGGCTGTGCACACATTCCGTTAGCGCTCCAAGGATAATCTCCAATTGGAGAAAGCGTTAATTTATGCAAGTAATGACAAGACATTGAGGACATGTAGTTTCCTACTGTTCCTGCTTTTGAATCGTATGGAATTGCAAAAATGATTTCAGGTGACTTTTGATTCTCTGTAGCAAAATTGGCGAAGAAATCCGGAGCTAAAGAATAACCCGTTACTTTCTGACACATATTGATACAATCCTGCCAACGCGCTGTTCCTATAAAAGCTTGTGAATTTAGATATAATCTCGCCAACAGAGAATAGGCAACATTTTTTGTGAATTTAGAGTAAACCACATTTGAAGTTAAATGCGGAATAGCATCCAACAATTCTTTCTCCACAAAATCATAAACTTGTTTACGGGTAGAATTTGACGGTAATGCGGTATCTTCAAAATTGGTTACAATTGGCACATTTCCGAATAAATCCAAAAGATTATAATAGTAATACGCTCTTAAGGCTTTTAATTCAGCATAAATTGGAGTTTTTGCAGCATCTGTCAAAGATGATTTATCGATTTGATAAATGATCGAATTGATCTTTGCAATTCCGGTATAATTGTAACGCCAGGCGGATAGAATCATACGATTGTCTGCTTTCCAGGTGTGTTTTTGTGCATCTTGATATTGTCCGCCATCATACCAGTTTGTTCCTCTGGTAGGTATGGTAGCTTCATCAGAAACCGTTTCGTTCAAAAAGAATACATACTCGCACGTTGGATAATTATTTGATATCCCATCTGCAAATCCTCTTAATGAAGAATAGGCTCCACCAACTAATGCATCAATTTCTTTTGGCGTATTTCCAAAATCCCCATCTTCTACTCTATCATATAATTGTTCATCCAAATTGGTACATGATATCGTAAAAAGCATGCTTATTAATAGTGCTGCTGTTATTTTGATTTTCATTTGTTCTATTTTTGAGTTAATCGCTTAATTATTAAACGTAAAATTTAATCCAACAGAAATCGTTGTTGGTCGCGGATAATTATTGTACTTATCGATTCCGGGCGCTGCTAATCCGGTTTGATCTACACCATCTTGTGCATTTAGACCAATCTCAGGATCAACCCCTTTGTAACCTGTAATTACAAACAGATTCTCTCCCATAGCATACACTCTGAATTTTGATGATTTAGATTTCAAAGGAAAAGTGTAACCAACTGAAAGAGTCTGAAGTCTGAAGAAAGAAGCATCTTCTATCCAATAATCTGAATATTTTGGAGATGAAGTAATACCGCTATTTAAGAAATCATCCGGAACATTATACGCTGGTAAACGGTTAGGATCATTTAACATCATATTAGTAGCATTTAATGCTTTTTGGCCAAACATTCCGTAACCTGAAACACCTAAATCAAAATTTCCGTAGGTAAAATTCATTCCGATTCCTAAAGTCAAATCTGGCTGAATATTTCCTAAATCGCCTTTATCAGCGTCAACTAAAGCATCACCTAGAACTTTATCACCGGCTGCATTGTAGTATAACATTTTTCCATCAGCGTCAAGTCCTGCATTTTTGAATCCCCAGAAAGTTCCAACAGGATATCCTTCCGCTATAATTTGAGAATATTGTCCTGACATTCCAGATAATCCGTGCAGAGATCCACTATAGATAACATCTGTTTGATAAGTTGGATTCGATAATTTTTCTATTTTCTGAACGTTGTGTCCTAAAGTCAAATTAGCATTCCATGAAAATTTATCTCCTTTGATAACATCTGCATTCAGCGTAAGCTCAACTCCTTTATTTGACATTTCACCAACGTTTGCTAACATTGTTCCCACTAAATATGGAGGCTGAGGCACTTCATAAGTGTATAACAAATCTTCTGTGTTTTTTGAATAATACTCGAATGATCCTGTGATTCTGTCAAACAGCGTAAAGTCAACACCAATATTTAATTGTTTTGTAGATTCCCATTTCAAGTCCGGATTCGGATTTTGTTTTGGAGAATAAGCCAAGCTCCAGGTTTGTGTAACCGGATCGTAGTAACTGTCATTTCCAACTCCTAATATTGAAAGCGATTTATATTCGCCAATTCCATCCTGATTACCTGTAACTCCGTAACCCACTCTTAGTTTTAAATTACCCAACCAGTCTTTTGTCGAGCTCATAAATTCTTCGTTAGAAATTCTCCAAGCTGCAGAAGCTGATGGAAAAGTTCCCCATTTATTGTTTTCTCCAAAACGGCTTGAACCATCTCGTCTTACTGTTGCAGTAAACAAATATTTGCTGTCAAAACTATAATTAGCACGAGCATAAAAAGAAACCAAATTTGATTTTCCTTTATAAGAATACACATCACCTAAACGATAATTATATCCGGCTCCTAAATTGTTATAACTAAATGCATCGGATACAAAACCGCTTCTTTGTGCGCCAAAACCTTCATAAATATTTTCCAAATAAGAGTATCCGCCTAAAGCACTAACCGTATGTTTTCCAAAAGTTTTATTGTAATTCACATACAGTTCTCCTTGTGCATTGGTGTATTCTGCATATGTTTTTTGAGCGTAACCATCTTCTGTTCTTCCTTCCATAACAGCATAACTTGGTTTGTAAGTACTTCCCTGAACTGCGTTATGTTCTAATGAAATATTGGCCACAGCCATAAAATCATTTAAAAATTTAACTTCAGTTTTAAAATAGCCTAACAATCTGTGTCTTTCGTTATCAACAGTTCTGTTGGTTAAAATTTCAACCGGATTTTCATAAATTGTTCCTCCAACTGATGTGAATTCTCCATTAGCATCGTATACCGGAATCGTTGGGTTTAAGTTATAAGAACGCTCAAAAATTCTGTAATCTAACGGATGCCATTTGTCGATATTAGCAAATAAACCCATATCAAATTTCACCTCTTTATTGTCTCCAAGATATTGGTATCCGCTAACGTTTCCGCTCAATCTTTCAAGTCCTGTCGATTTGATAACACCTTCATTATTCAAATAAGAGAGTGACATTCTAAAACCGCTGTCTGCTTTACCAGAATTTATACTTAACGTATGCGATTGTGAAATAGCCGTTTGTTCGATTGCTTTTTGCCAATCGGTATTTCCACCGTAATCAATGGCATCTTTATTTCCGGTTTGGCGTACATATCCTCTCCATTGATTGGCTGATAAAAGATCTAAGTTGTCATTCACATAACCAATGCTTGATAATCCGCTATAGGTAACTGAAACACCTTTTGTTCCTGATTTTGTAGTAATAATGATAACTCCATTTGCTCCTCTTGATCCGTAGATCGCTGTCGCCGAAGCGTCTTTCAAAACATCTACCGATTTGATATCAGAAGGCTGAACAACATTGATATCAACACCGGCAATTCCATCAACTACAATAAGCGGACTGTTGCTTGCTGTTAATGAAGTTCCTCCACGTAAACGCAAAGTTGAACCCGTTGCAGGATCTCCTGAAGGACGAATAACATTTAAACCCGCCACTTTTCCTTGTAAAACCTGTTCTGTAGAAGAGATTGTTCCTTTTACTAAATCATCTGCCCGAACGGTTGAGATGGCACCAGTTAAATCTGATTTCTTTTGAGTTCCATAACCAACAGCAACAACCTGAACTTCTGCCAACTGATAACCATCGTTTTGCAGACGAACATCGATATTGGATTTCGTTGCCGATGTAATCTGTACTTTTTGAGTTGTTGATCCAATAAATGACACTTCAATCGAACCTCCTACGGCTACAGACAAAGTAAATTTTCCGTCAAAATCTGTTGTGGTGGCATTTTTAGTATCAACCTCAATTACCGATGCACCTGGTAATACAGTCCCTGTATTATCATAAACGGTACCTGATACCTGCTTTTTTTCCTGAGCAAACGTTCCTGCCGAAAGAAAAAGCATGAAAATCAGGAATACCACAGTTTTAGTAGTCCACATTTGATGCAGGACTATTTTTTTATTTTTACTATTCATATGTAGTTATTTTTTGTTTTTTTATCGGTCATATGTAATTCGCATATCCAATATTGGAATCATGACCCTTTTTTGGTTTATGCTCATTTCATTAGAATTGATGTTTTAATTCGATAGTGAATTATTTGTCTAAAGTTTTAAGAGGAATTGTGGTATCCGAAATTGTTTTGTCTTTATTGTCTTTTACCAAAACATGAATTTCAGTTAAACCAGGAATTCCATTAAGTTCAGAAACCAAATTGACAAATCCTTTAATCTCAGCTGTTCCTCCGGCAAATTCACCTGAAATTACTTTACTGCCCGCGTTAATCTTATAAATTAATTTATTTACACCCGGCTCGTTATTTTTACGAGACATTCCCAGAAAATCTTTCTGACTGATTTGTAAAGGAAAAAATCCAAATACTGGTGACGGTGGCGGAATGTATTCTCCAGCGTATAAAACCTGATCCGGAATCGTTCCTGCCCAATCGTCTTTTACCATCAGGAAAACCAAATTTTCCATTACATAACCATCTGGTGCATTGTAATAATCTTTTGGAACTAAATCCATTTTATAAAAACCGTTTCCTAAATCTTTTAGTTTAGTTTTTTCTACGATGTCCGGAAGCCATGATTGGTATTCTTGTTTAATATCCCAATTGTTCAGTCCACTATGCATGTGTACACTCGTAGCACCAGCAAAGCCCGGAGCCAAATTGGCATTAAACAAAATACTAACTCCTTTGTCTATTGTTGGTTTTGTAGGATAGGCTCTGATTAACTCATTAGCTGTATAAAATGAGGAGAAATCAGTGTACGCCACATTGGCTACACCACTTTGCTTCGATCCGTTTTTGTTTTTTAAACGAAACCAAAATCCAGCGCTTGCTGCAATTTCAGCTGGTGTTTTAGAAAAATAAGTAGTTGGTGTTAAAGTGAAACTCCAGGTTTTATCTTTTACGTGAGTAAGTTTTGCAAAATCGGATGAGTTCTCCCAATGTCCTGCATCCGGTTCAGATGGTGACCAAATCCAGATATAAAGATCTTCATTTTCAGCAAATGTAGTTTCTGAAAGATCAAAGTACCATGTTACTTTTTCATCGTATTTGTAAACTACAGGAAATGATGTTATACTGCCTACAGCTCCGGCTTCTTCCTGAGCCTGAATAAAATTAGGAGCCATCAAAAGGGCAAGTAAAATTGTATATATAAACTTTTTCATATTACTTTAATTAATAGCATTTAATTTGAATACATAAGACACAAAAGGAGTTCCGTTAGAAGAATGCACTAACTGAAATTCCATTTCGTCGTTGCTTCCCGGAACTGATGTTAATCGAAGTTCATCTGTTTTTTGTGTTTTTTGAGCATCGCTGTACAGATAGATTCTTACTGCACTTGCATTAGTCTGCTGAAAATCTGAGCTTAATTTCCAATATCCTTTCGGGGCAAATAAAGGAGGAACATTGCCCATAACTTCGTAACTTGTTGGTTGGTTCTTTTCGTCTACACTAAATCTGATTTTAAAATCCTCGTAGTTAAAGTACGTACTCAAGTTTTCTTCGTCTGGCTTGATCGCATTTGCTTTCGCAGATTCATCTACCATTTTCAAATTTGTTAATCCCCAATCTCCATTTACTTTCTCATAAATGGTAATCGGATCGACATAGCTTCCGTCATCAATATTGTCACAGCCAATGGCAACCAGACACATCATAACAGCTAACCAATAAATACTTTTACATCTCATAAATTTGTGGTTTGTTTGTTAGTTTTTTTATCCCTTAAAAGGACAAGGCGAAGCTAGATGTTAAAAAAACCTAAAAAAAAATATCTGATAAAAATCAAGATGTAATTCAAATATTTCAACAATCAATAAACTGACAATCAAATATTTACAATATTTTAACAAATACAAAAATCAAGATGTTGTTTAGATAAAAACTGACATCTAAATAATAGTATTTATGACAATATGTAAATTAAAGCCTATATTTTTTTCACTATACATATATATTATTGCTTTTTATTGTATAATTGCAAATTATTAGACTACTTTTAACATTTAGATCTTGTTTTTGTTCGATGATCCAAATTTTATAGCTTTGTTATTAAGAGAATTACCAGAATCTAAAAAGCTATGTAATCATTATCGATTACCATTTACCCTGAATAAAAAACGAATTAACTCAAACTCACCAAAATATTTTACCCTAAACCAAAAACAAAACCATGCGAAGAATATACATTCTGTTTTTTTTTATTACAGGTTTTTCTCTAACTGCGAAAGAGACAAATCCTGTTCTGGAAGAATTAGATAAAGCGCTTCTTAAAAAAGATATTTACTTAAAACAGAAGTATCGAAAAATAGAATCATTAAAAAAAGACGTATCAAAATTTACCGTAAGTCAAAACAACGAGCAGCTTTATAATAGTTATATGTCGTTGTTTGACGAGTATAAATCATTTAAATACGATTCGGCTTATTATTATTTAGAAGAAGCAAAAGTTAAAGCAATTGTTTTAAAAGATCCTAAATATTTGGCTAAAAGCCGAATTAAAGAAGGTTTTGTACTACTTTCATCCGGACTTTTTAAAGAAGCTATTGACACGCTGAATGTAATTGATGACAACAAACTTGATCAAAAGAACAAATTCGAATATTATTCCATAAAAGCCCGCGCGTATTACGATTTAGCCGATTACAATAAAGATCAGCGTTTTAACATTCATTATGTGCAACAAGGAAATCATTTCCTCAAAAAAGCTTTAGAATTGATTGGAACCAATACCAATGAATATTGGGCCGCCGAAAGTTTAAAAAGATTAAAACAACAAGATTGGCGTGGCGCCGAATTTGCCTTCAGCTATTGGATCAACAATTACAAATTGCCGCCAGATTATTACGGAATCGCAACGTCGAGCCTCGGTTATATTTATTCCGAAAGAGGCTATACAAAAAAAGCCATTTATTACCTGGCACTTGCCGCTATTGCCGATGTTAAAAATGCGACGAAAGAAACCGTTGCACTTCGGAATTTAGCCAATGAACTCTTTAAAATGGGGTATTTGGATAAGGCTAACGAATACATCAATATTGCGATGGATGACGCCACTTTTTATAATGCCAGACATAGAAAAATTGAGATTTCGTCGATCTTACCTATTATTGAAAAAGCACAGTTAAATAACGTAAAAGATAAAAATGATAAACTTGAAAGAATCATTATTTTATTGACGATCCTTACTGTGATTATTGTTTTGTTCCTGATTATCATTTTCAAACAATTAAAAGAAAGAAACAAAGCCAGAAAAATAATGGCTTCTTCGTATGCACAGCTTCAGGAAATGAACATTAGTCTGAGTGAAGCCAATGCCATTAAGGAAGAATATATTACGTATTTTATTAAGGCAACCTCAGCTTTCATTAATAAAATAGATCATATCCAGAAAAGTACGCTTCATAAAATCATCACCAAAAGAACAGATGAAGTTATTGCGAGTTTGAAACGTTACAATGTGAAGGAAGAACGCGAGAATCTTTTCCATCAATTTGATGAAATCTTCCTGAAATTATTCCCCACTTTCGTGACCGATTTTAATCATTTATTCCCAAATGATCATAAATGCACCGTCAAAAAAGGAGAGCTTTTAAATACTGAACTCAGGATTTTTGCCTTATACCGATTAGGAATTCAGGACAGTAATCAAATGGCTGAATTTCTGGAACTTTCTGTAGCTACCATTTATACGTACAAAACAAGAATCAAAAGCAAATCTGATTTTAAAGATACTTTTGAAGAGAAGATAATGGCGATTAAGACGATTTAAAAAGTTTGCCACTAATTGCACGAATTTTCACGAATTATAAAATCGAAACGGGACTATATATTTATAGGCAATTATTACACGTTGACAAGGTAAAGCTCCAGCGAGGCATTATGTTTATAGCAAATATATTTAGGTTTACCAATAAAGCTCCAGCAGAGCGAAATATGTCACCCTGATGGGGTTCGATCGCATGATTTAAACATTTCTATAAACATTATGTCCCGCTGGGACTCTATATCATAAATTAAAAAATCTTTTTTTTTCTTTACTCTTTACTCTTTACTCTTTACTCTTTACTCTTTACTCCGAAGTCTCTAACTGCAGCACGACATTTTGATAACGTTTGCTCAATGAAAACAATTGCTCGGCAAAAATCATAATCGCTAATGGTACAAAGAAAAATACTGTCAAATCTTCTTCATATAAAAAATAGGTTGTAACCATAAAAATTCTGCCATATTCCAAATAGTAAATCCATTTTCGCTGTTCTAATAAAGCACCGCAATTAACCAATGTAATAAGAATAAAGAACAACACAAAAGCTTTATCTAAAGCATTTAAATACTCAAAATAATAGGTAAAAACGGTTAAAAGCAAAGTGCAAACTCCTAATTGAATATAAAGATAATTTCGGAATCGAAGTCGTTGATGGGGATTCTCCTTGTCTTGTAAAAAGCGTTTTTCTAATGTTGGTCGAATATCCTGATCCATATGTGCCGGACTTCCAAAAACGGCTTTCCATCTGGCTTTAAATCCATTGGAACGTCTCCATAATTCATAAATCTCAAAGTAATAATGAAAATGCTGCCAAAGAAAACTGTAGCTTTTTAGCGGATGGGTCAATCCGTATTTTGGTTTTTCTTCCTCTTCCTGAAAAGTTCCAAAAAGACGATCCCAAAAAGTAAACATATCTCCGTAATTTTTATCCAGATATTTTTCATCAGAAGCATGATGAACACCATGAACAGAAGGCGTTACAAAAACATATTCGAGCCATTTTATTCTGCCGATAAGTTGAGTATGCGTAAAAAAAGAATACGCACCATGAACAATCAGCATTGTAATAACCATAGCCGGATGAAATCCAACGAAAGGCAAAACACACCAAAATCCTGTTCGAATAACTGCCTGAAAAGTCGTAATTCGGGCAGCAGCCGTAAAATTAAATTCTTCACTATGATGGTGCACGATATGCGCGGCCCAGAAAAAATTAACTTCATGTCCTAATCTATGATACCAATACCAAACAAAATCGGTAGCGAGGATTAAGGCAAACCAAACAAAAATAGTACTCGGAATATCAAAAAGCCTGTAATTATCATAAATCAAATAGTACAATTGATAAAAACTGGCAGCGATAAAAAGATTAATTAATCTTTCGGCAATACCAATGCTAATGTTTGAAACAGAACTTTCATAATTGAAAATCTCAGGTCTTTTTTTGCGTTGTGCCAGCTTATATTCTAAAAACAGAAACAGAAAAAAAGCAGGCATTGCGAAAGCGAGAAAATTAATATGTCTCATTTTAAAGATTACTTTATATTGATTTGATACAAAACGAAAAAAGACATTTTCATCAATCAAAAAATTGCAATCGCAAGTTTTGTAACTGATGAAAATAATCTTAATCTTATTACAAAAATTTAATTCTGTTTGAATTTTGGTTCTTCTAATGCTACCTCTTTTACAGCTTGCGTATCAGCCACTTTTTGCAAAGCAATAATATACGCTGCGATTCTTGGCGTCACATTGTGTTTTAATGCAATTCTAAAAACAGTTTCAAAACCTTTTTCCAAAATATCTTCCAAACGTGTATTAATCTGATGAATTCTCCATGATTCTAAAAGCGAATTCTGAAGCCATTCAAAATAAGAAACGGTTACACCTCCGGCATTCGCCAAAATATCAGGAACAACTAAAACTTTATTATCATGCAATATTTTATCTGCATCTGACGAAATAGGTCCGTTTGCTCCTTCCACAATGATTTTGGCCCGAATATCCTTTGCATTTTTCTGTGTAATTACATCTTCTTTAGCCGCCGGAATCAATACATCAACATCTAAGAGCAACAAATCTTCGTGTTTAATAGCACCTGAATTCGGATACCCTTTAATGTTTTTGTTGTTCAGGTTGTAATACAAGATTAACTCTGGAATATTAAGTCCGTCAGGATTATAAAAAGCTTCTGAAACATCACTAACCGCAACAATTTTTACTCCTTTTTCATATAAAAACAAAGCCGAATGCAATCCTACATTTCCAAATCCCTGAATAGCAGCAGTAGATCTTGCAGGCCTTAATCTTAATTTTTGAAGGGCTAATAACGTAATAATACTCACACCTCTTCCGGTTGCTTCTACTCTTCCTAAAGAACCTCCGGAATGCAAATGTTTTCCGGTTACCACAGCATGAATTGGTTTGCCGTGAAGTAACGAAAATTCATCCATTAACCAGCCCATTTCGTCAGGACCTGTTCCCATGTCCGGTGCCGGAACATCTTTATTTGGTCCAAAAATATCAGCTAATGCTTTGGTGTAGCCTCTGGTAATTTTTTCTAATTCTGTTTTAGAATGTTTTCTGGGATCACAAATGATACCGCCTTTTGCTCCTCCAAAAGGAATTCCAATAACGGCAGATTTCCAGGTCATCCAGGCTGCAAGTGCTTTAACTTCATCAAGATTTACGGCTGTATCATAGCGAATTCCACCTTTTGATGGTCCCAAAGCTGTATTGTGAATAACGCGATATCCTTCAAAATTTTGAACCTTTCCGTTATCTAACACAATCGAAAAATTAACGACAATTTGTTTTTCGGGACGTTGTAATTTTTCTCTGATTGATTCCTCTAAATTAAGAATATCAGCTGCGACATTAAAACGATCAATCATCGATTGAAAGGGGTTCTGTTTAATTATTTCTGCACTCATAGTGTATATATTTTTAAATTTGAATATTTGATTTGTATTTTTTTTCATCATTAAAAACTCCTTTTCATTCTTTTATGAAAAGCGTTTATTCCACATGCACATTCGACAACATGGAATTTTTATCAGACAACACTGCATCATAATATTCGTATTTCTATTTGATCTCATTTCCTTAATTTTTTAATAGTTCTAAAAAAAGCCTTTCATGGTGCATGAAAGGCTAAAAAAAAAATAACTAACAAGTGATTTTCTATTAACGCCATTTCACTGCATAGTTCATCATGCAACACAACGTGGTGGCGCACATGACCTGAATGATATATTGACTAGAGTATTTCATTGTTGGGGCAAATTTATAAATATATTTCTTAAATTCTATAGAATTAGTAGAGTTTATTTTTGAATAATTTAAAACTTAACATTAAAGAGCCTGTAAATTAACGAATTAAGCTACAGAAAAAATTACTTAAATTGCGAAATAACGATAAAAACAATCGCAATTAAGGCCAAAAAGAGACCAATGAAGTTAATTTTGGATAATTTTTCTTTAAAAAAAAGCAAGCCAACAAGACTTCCTAAAATAATAACACCCATATTCATTCCGGCAAAAACAGTTGACGGATTATCTGAAAATGCCTTATGTGCTTTTAGGTAAAACAATATATTTCCGAAATTAAAAATTCCGACCAAACCTCCAAAAAGAATATTTTTAGCTTTCAATTTTACCTTTCTCAAAACGATTTCATAAACAACAACCAGTAAAGAAATGGCTAAAGAAATATCAAAAACTACAAATAAAGAAGTTGTATAAGGTAAAGTGGTATAAAGTGCTATTTGTTTGAAAAGAATATCAATCAAGCCAAAACCAAGTAAAACAACCGTTGGATAAATCCACTTATTTTCTGTATTTGCTGATTGTTTTTTGAGAATGAATAAAAGAGCCACAAAGCCTATTAGGAGTCCGATAACTTTATAAGAATTAAATTCTTCCTTAAAAATAAACCAGGCAGCCAGTATAGGGATAAAAAGTGATAATCGTTGTGCGGCATCGGTTTTTACGATTCCCATATGTTTAATCGAAGTAATTAAAAACAGGAAAACGATTGGTAGTAAAACACCAATGGCGATGTAAATATTCCAGGGAGCATTTCCATCGACCTGACTTATATCAGGTTTAAAAGTAAAGTAACAAAGCAGTAGAGCAAATATGTAATTGAATGCTACAATTTGAATGGGACTAACATTATATTTTCGGGTAATTTTGAATATAACACCAACTATTACACTACACAGAATACTTAAAATAAGGAATAACATAGGTTCAAATTTTGAGTGCAAAAATAAGACATATGTTTCTGGTTTTTATTCATGCTTATAATATCTTATATAATGATGTTTAAATTCAGTTTGCATTAACTCAGAAGAAATACCTCCAAATTGAATTTCAAATTCATCAGAATCCATTCCTGAGATTGCTCCGCCCCAACCGTGCAATTGATTTTCATTTTGCAAAAACACTTTTAATTGAGGAATTATAGCTGTATCAATAAACTTTTCGTTAGGGAAATCTGTATTTATCTGAACATTAAATTTTTTACAATGATTTTTAAAAAAGTCATACGGAGAATCAATTTCATCAAATATTATTTTTCCATGCACTACCCCCATTGGTGGGTCTGCAAATTCAAATTCTGTATAACCTATTATTATACCGTTGAGTTCTAAAATATATTTGATTTCCATTTTTTCATTTTTATCAAAATCAAAAATAACATTTATAAATTTAATCACTTTTCAGCCAACCCGTAATACTCATTCGGGTATTTTGAGTAACCAAAACTTCATGAACTAATTCATTGCTTTTAAAGAAAACCGTTTTGCCCTGAGTAGGCGAAATTTTTTGATTGTTATTTTCCTGATGAATCATTAATTCACCGCCATCGCTTTCCAGCCAATTACTATTAAGATAACTGATCATAGAATACTTCCGACTCGGATTATTTTTAAACTGATCTAAATGTTGTAGATAAAAATCACCTTTTTCATATAACGAATAATGGAATTCATATCCCGTAATTCCGGCATAACAGCTTTCATTTAGATAAACGATAAAAGCATCAATTTGAGCAAAAAAGGCATTTTCAAAAACATTATTATGCTTTTTATCCAGCCAATATATCGAATCACTCCTAACAGCGCCATCATAAGAAAGCTTCTCTGAATTCCCTATTCCCGCCTCTGACAATAAACTTCTCTTCTTTAAATCGAGCAGATTTTGTTTGAGATTATCAGCCAATTCGTTGCTTAAAAAATGCTCCGAAATACCTACTTTATTCTCGATATAACTCGCAATCAAATCTTCAAAACCTTCTTCCATTTTAATTTTGGGAAAGACTGCAAATACAGCCAACGGAGCAAGGTAGAGGAAATAAAACTGGTAATTACCTTATTTTCAACAAATAAAAAACCCGAAAGCTTTTTAAAAGCTGTCGGGTTTGATTTTTATGCAATTTTATTAATTCCTAATTTATAATTCACAATTTATAATTTGCTAATATAGCTTCCGTACATATCTTTAAACTGATGTCCTTGCGCAAAACGATCTTTGCTTAATTTTTTGTATTCAACCAAAGCCCATAAAATAAATTCTTTCATGAAATAGTTATCTTTTTTATCTAATTGAGGCTGATACTTCTTCACTAAAATATCCAATGGCGTTACTTCATCAAGGATATTTTGATATTCTGCATCAGTAGCATCGTCTAATAACTCGAAACCGCTTTCGGCAAAAAACCATTCTATCAAATCAGAATATGGTGTTTTTTCTCCTGGTTTTTCTAATTTTTCAATTTTTGGAAAGAAATCTGAAAACAAAGTTCGAATCGCAGAACCAATTAAATTCTGCGCCACCACAGCCGCTCCCTCCTGCTCTCCTTCATAAACCAATTCTACTTTTCCGGTAATAGCGGGGATAATTCCGATGAAATCAGACAAACGCAAAATGGTATGATCCACTCCGGCTTTTAAGGCACGACGCTCTGCAGTACTTATTAAATTCTCAAAAGCTGTAATACTCATTCTGGCACTTACACCACTTTTATTATCTATATATTCGCTGTCACGAGCTTCAAAACTAATTTGCTCTAAAATATCTTTAGCCAGACTTGGCACATACACTATTTCACTTTGCGTTTCGTCCAGTTTAGCTTCCTGCTCTGTAATTATTCGTGCAATGGCAACACTTTCGGGATAATGTGTCAGGATTTGAGAACCAATCCTATCTTTAAGAGGTGTTACTATACTTCCTCTGTTGGTATAATCTTCCGGATTTGCGGTAAATACAAATTGCATATCCAACGGCATTCTCAATTTAAAACCTCTTATCTGAATATCACCTTCCTGTAAAATATTAAATAAAGCCACCTGAATTCTGGCTTGCAAATCGGGTAATTCGTTGATTACAAAAATGCTGCGATTCGCTCTCGGAATCATTCCGAAATGAATCACACGATCATCTGCATACGATAATTTTAAATTCGCTGCTTTAATTGGATCCACATCCCCAATTAAATCGGCAACGGTTACATCTGGTGTGGCTAATTTTTCAAAGAAACGTTCGCTTCTGTGTAACCATGAAATTGGTGTTTCATCCCCTTTTTCGGCAATCAAATCTTTTCCAAAACGCGAAATCGGATTTAACGGATCGTCATTAATTTCAGAACCCGTAACAAACGGAATATATTCATCTAATAATTCGATCATTTTACGCGCCAAACGTGTTTTCGCCTGACCGCGAAGTCCCAATAAATTGATATTATGTCTAGATAAAATAGCGCGTTCCAACTCCGGAATTACTGTGTTTTCAAAGCCATGAACACCTTCAAAAACTGGCGCTCCAGACTTAATTTTCTCGCGAAGATTATTTCGCAATTCATCTTTAATACTAATGCTTTTATATCCTGAAGCCTTTAATTGACCGAGTGTTTTTATATTATTTATTTCCATTTTATTGAAATGTCTTGTTGTTATTTTATTTAGATTGTGTTAGACGCACTGCTGTGCGCCTCTACACTGAGACTGAGACTGCGACCGAAAACTATCTAACGCGTTTTTTCCTATTCGTTTCGTAATCTTCAAAAATCATTTCTCCCAAACCTTTTAGTCCGGTATAAAATGCTTTTCCTTGATTCGCTTCTGTAAAATGATTCACAAAACGCTGTAAATACGGATCGTTTGCAATCATAAAAGTGGTAATCGGAATATGTAATTTTCTGGCTTGTTGGGCCTGAGTGTAACATTTATCAACTATATACTCGTCAAGTCCGTTACTGTTCATATAATAGGAACCGTCGCGTTCGCGCACGCAACTTGGTTTTCCGTCGGTAATCATGAAAATTTGTTTGTTGGTATTTCGTTTTCTCCGCAAAATATCCATCGCTAATTGAAGCCCTGCCACGGTGTTGGTGTGATACGGGCCAACTTGCAAATAAGGTAAATCCTTAATTGGAATCGTCCAGGCATCATTTCCGAAAACTAGAATATCCAATGTATCTTTTGGATAACGCGTTGTGATTAATTCGGCTAGAGCCATTGCCACTTTTTTGGCAGGCGTAATTCGGTCTTCACCATACAAAATCATACTGTGACTGATGTCAATCATCAAAACGGTACTCATTTGAGCTTTGTATTGTGTTTCTTCGACAACCAAATCATTTTCGGTCAGCATGAAACCTTCTACGCCATTGTTGATTTGTGCATTGCGCAAACTTTCAGTTAGCACAATACGCTCTAAACCGTCACCAAAATTAAATTCGCGAAATTCTCCAGTATGTTCATCGCCATTTCCGGCATGTTTGGTTTTATGGTTTCCGTTTCCGGAGCGCTTCAAATTTCCGAAAATCTGATCTAAAGCTTGTTGTCTGATTGCCCTTTCTGTTTTAGCAGTAATTCCAAAACCAGACGTGCCATCGGGTTTTGCTTCGTCTTTTATGTAACCTTTCTTTTTTAAATCTTCGATAAAATCATCGATAGTGTAGTTCTCATCCGTCAGTTTATATTCTTTATCTAACTCCCGAAGCCAGTCTATAGCTTCATCAAAATCGCCCGAAGTATGGGTGATAAGCTCTTTGAAAATGCCAAAAAGTTTTTCAAACGGAGACTGAAATGGGGCTTCGTACGACTTAAAATAAAAACCTTTTTTAAATTCGTTTTTCATAATTCTAAAATTACACTATTTTAGAATTACGAAAAAAGAAACGTTTATTAATTTTTAGTTAAAATATTAAAGCAAAAGTAGTTGAAACCGAGGCAAATTCTGTCAATTATTCAAACTTTCCGTCAACATAATACCAGGCATTATTCTCTTGTTTAAAAGTGGAAAATTCATAATGCGTTTGTGATTTTCCATTTGAATCCAAAAAATAAGCTTTAAATTCTACTGTATTTTCAGTAAAATTTCTAATTTCTAATTTTTGCCATTTATTGGAAGTTGCCCATTTTAGAATTTCTGTTTTTGAATAATAGGGTCTTTCTGAAATATGAGTTGTTTCCAATAGATAATCTGCATTATGAGTCGCATATGCAGAATATCTTGAGCGCATTAAGGCCAATGCGGTTGGTGCTTTTTGATTGTTTTCAAGATACAAACCACAGCAATCTTCAAACGGTAATCCTGTATCGCAAAAACATTTATTCTTCATCAAGTTTTTCTTCGCCGTTAATCTTCACATGTAACTGATTCAATAAAACCTGATATCTGCTGATTTCTCTTAATTCTTCATCTTCTTCGGCATGATCAAGCATTTCGTCTAAAGTTTCATTTACTTCAAGCAATTTATTATTAGCTTCTCTATCTTGTTTTGCAGTGATCAAATCAATGATTTCCTGTACACTTACTTTTAAATCTTCAAATTTTGTGTTCATATGGTTGTTGTTTTTTCGCCACGAATTTGCTTCGCCTGTTCGCTACAACTCGAGTCACTAATTTACACTAAATTATCTGTGTCTGAAAAAATTCGTGCTAATTTGTGAAATTCGTGGCAAACTTTAATTTTTAATCTTTGCTAATCTCTTAATCTGTGGCTATAAATCTCTTTTATTGTTCAGAAGCTTTGTCCTCATTAAACTTTTTAATGATTTCTTTCAGCTTTTCTTTACGTGCAATTTCAGCCTGTTTTACTTTGTTTTGGGCTTTGTGCAATTTGTCGTTGTGTTTCTTAATATTTCTTTCGTTGTTGCGTCCCATTATATTTCTCTTTTAATTTCTTCTAAAGTTTTCTCGGTATAAATCAATTCAGTAATAATCGTTTTCCTCAAAACATCAATATCTTCATCAAAATGTTTTGCCCAGGAAGTCAGTTGCTGCAGATTCCTAATTTGTTTGATTCGTTTTGTGGTTTCAAAACTCGTTCTCAGAATCGCTTTTTTATCATATTCCGAATTATTTTTGTGCTGATAGATTACCGTGTTTTTATCAAAATAAGCTTCAATATAGTATAATTTTTCTTCGGCATTATCCGGATGAAATTCGCTCCAGGCCGCAAAACCAATTTTAGTTTTTGAAGGAGTTTCAGGTTCCATTGCAATCAAACGCCATTTGCTGTTGGCTAATCTTCCCCAATGATTCGAAACGCGATACATTCCTGCTTCTGTATAATAATAGGTACTTCCGGCTTTACTTTCGAACTGTTTTTTTAAACCCGCAATTTCATCTGGAAGCACTTCATGAAAAACACAAAAGGTATTTTTAAATGAATTTGGATGTGGCTTAAAGTTTTTTTGCATGTGCAAATATACTCAGATTGTCGCGAACTCCCTAAAACAAACATAAAATGCTTAACTTTGCAGCATCAATTTTAAATTTAAAAGTTATGTCTAAAGATTCACAAGAAAAAATGCCCCAAAAAGGAGTTTATACCGGTATCATCGAAAAAGATGAAAACAACAATTATTTTTGTGGTGAATATCTTTTAGATTATAAAATCGCTCATTCAAATTTTAATATTGGAGACTGGGTTACCATTAAATCAGTAATCGAAAACCCAAGCGACATCAGTTATGATAAATATCCAAAGAAGTCTAAGAACTTCGATAAGGCAAATCATAAGCCTGAGAACAAATAATTTGTTTCAGGTTTTTATTGTTTCAAGCTTCAAGTTTTGAAATGATAAAAAAAAATTAACCGCAAAGTTCGCAAAGCTTATACATACAGCTTTGCGAACTTTGCGGTTTATAAATACTACATGGTTAAAAAACTTTGCGAATTTTGCGGTTAAATCAAGACGCATACTTTATTTTTTCGAATATTTTTTGCTTCAAAAGTAAAAAGTTAAAAAAAAGTGTACCTTTGCAAAAAATTTGTCGTTTTGAAGTATAAAACACTCATTTCAAACTAATAGACAATACGTTACCTTTTATTTATGAAAAAAATAGTTGAATACCGCAAGTTACTAAACGTAGAAAAAACTGCTGAGTTAAAAGATTTAAAAACCATTTACCGTAATGCAATGAAAGAATCTCATCCTGATAAATTTCAAGGTGATGATGCTGGTTTGAAAGCGGCTGAAGAAAAAAGTAAAGCGATTATTGAAGCTTATCACTTTTTGGTAAGTATTAATCCTGAAACGATTAAAGCAAATTTACCTGAATATACAGAAACGATTTCAACTTGTTCAATTACTGATTATAAATTTGTTGACGGTCGTTTAATTATTGATTTCTCTAACGGAAGTGTTTATGAATACATTAGTGTTCCTAAAGCAACTTACGTAAAAATGGTTAACGCTGATTCTCCTGGAAGATTCGCAAAAAGACACATTTTGAACTCTTTTACCTGGAGAAAGAAAACAAATCAAGAATAGTTTTTTACTATTATATACCCAAAAGCACTCTATTATCAGAGTGCTTTTTTTATGCCTGAAAATTAAGAAATCGTAGCTTTTTTATCAAAATAAAAATATATTTAATAGTTTTAAATGGAACAAAACAAACAAATCCCTTGATATTAGGGACATTAAGCACATAAAAACTATAACAAAATTTTAGGTTACAAAATTCTTTCTGTTTTATATTTTTAGATACTTTTGTTGCACAAATCAATTAACTAATTAATATTTAATAATGAAAAAAATATTTTTTTTACTTACAGCTTCTGTAGCGATTATTTCATGCAGCAAAGTTAAAGACGGAGAATACCTAATTACAGGAACTGCAAAAGGAATTGCGAACGGAAAAACAATCATTCTTCAAGGTCAGGATCCAACAACAAAAATGACAGTTGCCCTTGATACAGTAAAAGTTGAAAACGAAAAATTTGAAATAAAAGGAAAAGTAGCTGAACCAGCTTTCCATACATTAATTCTTCAGGATGCACAGGGACCAATTCCTTTCATCTTAGAAACAGGAGAAATCACTGTTGCAATTGATAAAGACAGTATTCACAAATCTAAAATTGCAGGTACTTACAGTAATGAAGAGTTTGTGAAGTTCCAGGATGAATTAAACAAAACTCAAAAGAGATTGGTCGATTTTCAGAAAAATAACACTCAGAAAATGCAACAAGCTCAACAAGCTCAGGATACTGCCACTATCAACGGTTTGATGAAACAATATATGGCTATCCAAACGGAAGTTCAGACAGATTCTAAAAAGAAATATCTTACTTACGCTGAAGGTCACCCAAAATCGTTCATTTCTGTTTTGATCATTCAAGGTATGTTAGGTGATCCTACAACAGATATAAAAAAGGCAGAGTCTTTATATAACTCATTAGATGAGTCATTAAAAAGCACTACACCTGGTAAAGAAATCAAAACAAAAATCGGTGCAGCAAAATTGCCTGCAGTTGGTGCATCAGCTCCTCCTGTTGGCAGCGCTAAATGAAGATCAGATTTTTCTGCTCCAAATCCTGAAGGCAAAGTAGTTTCGCTTAAAGAAAGTTTAGGAAAAGTAACTATTGTTGACTTTTGGGCTTCATGGTGCGGACCATGCAGAAAAGAGAATCCGAATGTTGTAGCTATTTACAAAGAATTACACGCTAAAGGATTAAATATAATTGGAGTTTCTTTAGATAAAGAAGTTGGCAAGTGGAAAGAAGCCATCGCTAAAGATGGTTTAACCTGGACACATGTTTCGAACCTAAAATTTTGGGACGAACCAATTGCTGCTCAATATGGAGTTCAATCAATACCGGCAACTTTTATTCTTGATGCATCAGGAAAAGTAGTTGCTCAAGACTTAAGAGGTCCTGAATTAAAAGCAAAAATTCTAGAACTTTTAGCCAAATAAGAACAATATTCAGTATAAAATAAAAAAATCTCCCTAGTGGAGATTTTTTTATTTTATTCAATACCAACTAATTAAAAATTAATTCAAAAATAACTTAAAATTAAGTGCTAATTTAGTTTGTAAACATCAAAAACGTTTATATATTTGCAACCGCTTAGAACAACAAAGCGCATCAATGCTGAGATCGGGGAGATACTCAAGCGGCCAACGAGGGCAGACTGTAAATCTGCTGTGTGAACTTCGCAGGTTCGAATCCTGCTCTCCCCACAAAAAGTCCTAATGAAAATTAGGACTTTTTTTATACTCAAAATTCAAACTAAATAGTTGTCTGAATAGAATTCAAAGGATTGCCATTTTTTTCATTTAAAACACTTTTCAATCTTTATAAAAACACTCAAAAGTTTTGTGGCAGAATCGTGGCAAAACTTAGATTTTTGAAAACTACGGTGAGTTATTGAATTTCATATTCTTTGATTTTAAATTTAAAATCCTCAAAAAGTGTTTAAAATCTGCTTGCTCATGTTAAGAAAAGCAACATTCCCAAATACTCTTATTGTTAATTAATTCTAGATATAGTAAGAATCGATTCAGAACAGACATCCAATAAAAGAGAGGCTGCTTCACAAATTGTGTGAAACAGCCTCTTATATTTTGTAAAGACAACTCTAATTCAACTTTTAGTATAAATAATTCAGAGCTGTAATATCGTTAGCATTGAAAGCTCCTGTTACGCTTGAATTGAAACATGCTAACATGTAAGATGTAGCATCATATCCTGAAGGTGTTCCCGGGATTTGAATTGCTCCAACACCAGCTGTTCCTTCGTTTGAATTCTGTCCACAGCTTTGACGGCTAAACCAGTCTGTATGACGTAAACCAATACAGTGTCCTATTTCGTGTGCAGCTACGTGTGCATTTACATTTGTTGAATAAGAATCTAATCCTGAATATAATGTAACTGAATTATAAGGATTCCCTCCTGAAGGGAAACCTGCTACTCCACCGGCAGACCCTGTCTGTCTTCTTACAACAATATTTGCACCTGAAGTACTTGAACTAAAGGTTAACGTAAAATTAATAGACAAACCTAAATTATTGTATCTATTTATAGCCGCTTGCAGTCCATTCCGCATATTTGTACTCAAGGCTGATGTACCAGTTCCTGTTAATCCAACAACTCTGATAGTTCTTGGAGCAGAAACTAAATTAGTAGTACGGTATTGTTCTGTAGTAATACCTCCGTGAAGATCCATTTTGTCTAATTGATCTTGTGTGATGACAATATCACCTTCTATAAGGAAGGCATCCTCAGTTGTACCATCTAAATTAGTATTTTTAATAACCTGAACATCTGTAGTATTAAGTGAAAGAGATTTAATTTTACTTAATACTTCTGGTGTTACTTTAAGAGATTCCTGATTTGTTTGAACTGTCTCATCTTCTTTATTACAAGACAGCACTAGTAGCACTATAAGCGACACGGCTAAAATTGATTTAATTTTTTTCATAAGTAGTTTTTTTTGGTTGTTAAATTCAGTTGATAAAAAGGGGGTCTTCACAAAATATTGTAATATTTGTCATCAAATTTATATAATTTTTAATCTTAAAATACTTATAAATTTAAAATTTAACACTTTTAACATTTTTTCGCAGTTATTTTTTTGGCAATTATTTAATAATAATTATCTGATTATTACGGCAAGCCCAGTAAAATCAGTAATTAAATACAAATCAATCATTTAAGCATCATTATGCTACTTCCACGTTTTTTTTTGAGCAGTGTTAAAAAAATTATTTTTCATCTTTCAGAATAGCATTAATTATAAAAGACGATTACTATAGAATTTTATTCTCACAGATTTTGAAGATTTTCAGTGAAATAAAAAATCATAAAATTTTTACAAATAATTTAATAACTTTGATTTTACTACATGGATAAATATTTCAAATAGAAACCATTAAGTACAATTTCATCTTTGCCTTATCTAATTAAAAAGCGATAAACATATTTGAAAGTTAACCTTTGTTGCAATTGACAAGAATGTTTATAATTTCTAACCTATATAGTAAATGAAGAAACAAATTACCTTCCTCTTTTTTATGATAACTATAATCAGTTTCTCGCAAAGTGCTGAAAAATGGAAACGATACATCAAAAAAGAAAACGAAAGAAAATTTGAGAAATACTATTTTACATCTTTAGAAAATGCACATCAAAACAAATACAAGGTTGTAAAAAAACTGGACAGTACTTTTTGTATTATTGAAAATGAAAATTTACGATTTGACCAGTCTTTAAAAAAAAATCTTCCCGTTAATAGTTTATGGAAATTACCCTCAAATTTTTCAAATCATGAGGAAAAAAAACAGTATATAATTGCAACTGATACAATCGAAGCTTTAATTACTGAATTGAAATCAGTTCGTATTTCTGATATTAAAATACTCGATAACCATCTTGTGATCATAAACAGTGATTCGAAAAAAATTACTGATGAAATCATAGGGTTGAACAATGTGTCTTCTATTTCGCAAGAATCCCTACATCCAAAAGCTGAATCTAAAATAATAGATCAAAATTTTAGTATAAATTCTATAAATAAAGCGAATATTAATTTTCCTCTTTTAACAGGCGAAAATCAGGTTGTTTCTATCAAAGATGATTTTTTTGATCTAAATGATATAGACCTGTTAAATAAACACATTACTTCTCAAACACAATCGGCTAATGTAACGAGCCATGCAACAGCTATGGCAACTATAGTTTCCGGATTAGGAAATAGTTCTGCATTAGGAAAAGGAGTCGTTCAAAAGGCTAAAATACAATCGTCTGACTTTTTGAATATTTATCCCGATGAAGTAGCAACTTTAGAGGGTGCAGCCACCCAAAATCATTCCTACGGCACATTGATTGAGAATTTTTATGGCTCCCTCGCTAATGCCTATGACTTTCAATTATTCTCAAATGCAGATTTGACGCATTGCTTTTCCTCGGGTAATAGTGGACTCCAGGGTTATAAATCTATTACGGGTAATTTCAAGCAATCTAAAAACAGTATTGTATTGGGTTGTATTAACCAAAATGAAATAATTATGCCGTTTTCATCAAAAGGCCCAGCCTATGACGGACGTGTAAAACCAGAGTTAGTGGCCTTTAGCACACAGGGAACTTCAAATTCTACAGCATTAGCTACAGGAATTATTACGTTGATGAAGCAACATTATAAAACAATAAACAATACCTCTTTGACGAATGCGCTCACAAAAGCAATTTTAATTAATAGTGCAAAAGATTTAGGCAACACAGGCCCGGATTTCACCTATGGCTATGGTAATATCAATGCTAATAAAAGTTTAAAAACCATCAGCGAAAATAGAATTATATCTGGTAATTTGACATCTGGACAGACTAATTCACATACCATTAAGGTTCCGTCAAATGCAGAAAACTTAAAAATCACATTAGTATGGAATGATTTGCCCGCTGCAATCAATAGTAATATAAGTTTGGTAAACGATTTAGATATAGAAGTAATTTCGGCTGACAATACCACTTTTTTACCCTGGATTCTTAATCCTGATGCTCCAGAGCAACAAGCTGTAAGAGGTAAAGATAAAATTAATACTATAGAGCAAGTAACTAGTGAAAACCCAGTATCCGGATCTTATACTATCAACATTATTGGTTCATACGTCTCCAATACGTCTCAGGAATACAGCATCGCTTACGAGTATGAATTGGAAAATCAATTTGAATGGAACTACCCTATTCATAATGATAATTTCCCTTATGACGGAAAAACTATTTCGCCTTTCAAATGGGATTCTTCATTTTCTGGTATTCAAGGACAATTGTCTATTAGTTACAATAATGGACAGACTTGGGAAATTATTGCGAATAGTATAAATCTGGATAGTGAACAATTTACTTATACCCCTGCAGAACAAAAATTTTCAAAAGCAAAATTAAAAATGACCATTGCTAATACCGATTATATCTCTGATAGCTTTACGATTTCTTATGATTTGAATATCAGTACGAGTTTAGTTTGTGATGGTACAACAGAAATTAATTGGGACAAACCTGCCGATGTTGCTTCATTTAATATTTATCAACTTACAGGAGATCATTTAGAATTTAAAGAGCAAATAACAAACGCTACTTACACCTATACTGACGGAAAAACTTACACTGTTATTCCTGTATTTGACAATAGCGAAGGAATAAAAAGTGAATCAACATTACAGTATGCTCAAAACTCAAATTGTTATTTTGAGTTGGCTTTGGCAGAAATTTTTGAAGAGAATAATGTAAAGATCAATGCCAGTCTTTTTAGCTTGTACAATATTAAAAGAATTGAGTTAGTAAAAATGATTAATAATGCCGAAAGTGTTATTAGCACCATAAATGATATCAATTCAAAAACATTCTCCTTTTTAGATGCTGCCCCGATAAAGGGCAGCAATAAATATAAAATCAATATAATTTTAGAAAACAATAATGTAATAAGTTCTCTAATTCTTGATGCTAATTATTTAGGCAATGATTTGTTTTTTGTCCAGCCCACACTATTAAGTAAAAATGAAGAATTAAATATTGAAGCAAAAAAAGAGCAAAACGCTATTTTCTATTTATATAATATTAGTGGACAAAGTATTATTACGCACCCCTTACTTTCTAAAACCACTAACATCAATCTGAAAAATACTGCTTCAGGAATTTATATCTATAAAATAATTACAAGCTTAGGCGAAATGCAAACAGGAAAAATTGCAGTTTTTTAAGCTATTACAAAAGTCACTATCATTGACTATCTTATATCAAAATTAAATTACCAGCAAAATTCGATTTAAAATGACCAGCAAATTTTTATCACTATTTAATCCGTTTTCATATACAAATAAATACGATTTGTATGTCCAAAAGATGACTTAACAGAATTCAAATCATAAAGTGTTGGTTTACTTTTAATATAAAAATATAAATGTTAAAATATAAGGCTATACTTAGTTTGATTTTATTGCGCAGGATACTGCAAAAAAAAGATCAAACATTATTAAACGTTTGATCTTTTTAATCTTATTTTTTAATATAACAATTCTCCCTGATATAAGATACGCTAATCAATAACACTAGTGGTTATCAAATTCCCTGCGGTTGTAAAAAGCGTCATCATCACTATCATAGCCGGGGCCAGGATCATTTTCAGGATAATAGGACTTCATTACTCTTCTTTCATAGTCCCTGTCAAAATTATACTGCCTGTTATATCTGCTTGTGTTTCTAAATGTATCATAACCAATACTGTTAGCCATAACAATTTTCGTATCTTTATTTATGTTTACAGATCCAATTGGTATGATTATATGGCTGTCTCCTTCTTTATAGATAAATCCCTTTCCATTGTCGTTCGCTATAACATCACGCACCTCATTACGGTTGTCGTCTATTAATCCTTTATCTAATTTCACATCCAGGTAGACTACGCGCTGCATATCTTTATTAACCCACAGATTATCAATTTTGCCTATTGTATGGTTGTCAGCGTCTACTATCTTCCATCCTCTTACATCAGAATAATTTGAAGCAATTTTATAATTAGATAGTTCGTCCAGTCTATATAAGTTTTTGTCTTTATTTTCCATAATTTTTTATAAATAATATTATCAACTGTTTTTTCAATTTTACCTAATACGCGAAAAAACCAATATTGATTTCAATGTTTCCTGTTATTGTGTCCTATTGTGCACTTGTAGTATTTTCGATTTCAGTGCTTTCACTGTGAACTTCATGATCTTTTACAAAGATGTAGTATATAAGTGCTCCGATTATCAGCACTGCCGCAATCCACGGCCATATCGGTTTCTTTTTCTCAATTTTAATTTCTGCCATAACTTATTTTTTTGATTATAAAATGGTTTTAAAATACGATTAAAGATACAAATGAGAAGATGCTAAGAAGTATTTAATTTCAGCAGGATGTTACAAAATTCCCAGTAGATTGATTGGAAGATCATTTTATAATTATACACAAAAAACCTATTCGAAACTGATCGAATAGGTTTTTCTGTTTTTTTTAAAGTCTGTTATATTCTGTCTCCTCCGCTCTTTGAAGTGTTCCTTATTCACGCTGCTCAAATGTCTCTTACTTTGCGCCATTTTAAACAAATGTAATTGGAAAACGAAAACATCTCAAAGCCTCTGACTTTAAAACTAATTTTCTTAAATGTTGTTCCTGAATAACAAAATCAAGGCAATAAGAATTAAACGTAAAAAGTCGGGAGACTTTTATCAGGTTTGCAATTTCTAAGAAACAAAAAAAATTGCGCAAAGTCAGAGACATTTGCGCAGCTTTTCATAAGGAAGACCTCGGAGAGCAGGGGTCTCTGACTTTAAAACTAATTTTCTTAGAATATCGTTTCCTGAATGAAAAAAAATCAAGATAATATAAGAACTAAACGTAAAAAGTCGGGAGACTTTTAGCAAGTTTACAATTTCTAAGAAACAAAAAAAATTGCGCAAAGTCAGAGACATTTGCGCAGCTTTTCATAAGGAAGACTTCGGAGAGCGGGGACATTTGCGCAGCTCTTCATAAGGAAGACTTCGGAGAGCGGGTAACTACCGTTCTTATATCAATCCTTTTTCTTTAAAATAATCTTCTAAATCTGTTTTAAAATTTATCAAATCGAAGTCTTTAATTTTAACTTTCATAGTTTCTATAATTGCTAATGATTTTATAATTTCTGATGATAAATATTTTTTAGCTTCGACTTCTGAAGAGCTCTTAAATGTTTCAAAATCTAATTTTATACTATATTCTAGGCATTTTTCAACTTCATATTCAAATCCCTCACTTTTTATATGTTTTTTTTCCTTTGTATATTTTGGTGGCTTTGGCTTAAAAAATTGCTCAAATATTGGACTGACACATATAATTCCAATTACAATTTCCATTAAATCATTGCCATATTTTTTTTCTGAAAACCATACTTCCAAGTCATTTGAAAAATCAATTAAAAATCTAGTTTCTTTTTTTATTTCAGCTGATGTATATTGTGCTAATGCTACTTTCATATATAATTGTCATTAATTTATCATTATCTAAAAATTGGATTTCCTGGAGGCCTTTCACCATGCAAAAAATAATATCCGTATATGTAAAATTTTTCTTGAATTAATATTTCCATTTGATTTCCCCCAGGTGGAATAGGTATCATTTCTAAGCCTTTAGCTTGAAGTGATTTTTCAGAATATCTTCCAAAACCTTTAGTAGTTTGACCGTACTTCCATACATCACCAGTATTAAGATAAGTTGTACCGCCAGTATTTAAATTTGGATAATAACCATTTTTTGTTGCTACCAGCTCTACGAAGTGTTCCTTACTCTCGCTGCGCAAATGTCTCTGACTTTGCGCCTTTTTAAACAAATGTAATTAAAAAACGAAAACCTCTCAAAGTCTCCGACTTTACAACTAAAGTCAATATAAATCGTAAAGAGCTATTGATCTCGGATCTAATACATTTACTATTGGGTTATCAACTTTTTCAATTTCCAATAATCCCGAATCATTAACATAATTGCTTGCGCTTGAGTAAATATAATCTGAAGCTTTTGCAACCAATCCTGATCTCACAGGATTCAAATGTATGTAATGCAACTTAGACCACATAAATGTCGTGGAATAAATTTCCTCAGCATGATTACCATATTGCCACAATTGATATTCTTTATTACGCTGATGTTTTTGAGTTGCAAGCTTAAAACGTTCCAGCATCCATTCTCTTCTGCTTTCAGGACTATTCTGAATTTTATCTAAAATGTTTTTTGCTATAAATTTTTTAAAATCTCTTATTAAATCAGATAGCTTACCTTCTTCAGACTGAACAATTAAATGAATATGATTACTCATAATAACATAACCATACAAAATCATTCCTTTATTTTTAATACAATAATCTAAACATTCAATAACAATATCTCTATAAGTTTGACGTGTAAAAACATCAATCCAGTCTACAACTGTTGATGTTATAAAATGAGGTAGCTTTTGATCCCGAATTACATATCCGTCTTTCATTTCAAATTATATTTCTTTCAAAAATAATAGATTTTTCTTACTTAATTTATTCTTCAGAAGTAATCGTAAAAAGTCGGGAGACTTTTGTCAGGTTTACAATTTCTATGACGCAAAAAAAATTGCGCAAAGTCTAAAGACATTTGCGCAGCTTTTCATAAGGAAGACTTCGGAGAGCGGGGACATTTGCGCAGCTCTTCATAAGGAAGACTTCGGAGAGCGGGGGAATAATTAACTACCAACACATCTGATACATTCCCTTTTTTTATTTCAGCTGATGTATATTGAGCTAATGATATTTTCATACTTAATTGTTATTAATTATCAATATCATACAATGCTCTATTATTCTCTATATTATTTTTTTTTCTTTAAAATAATCTTCTAAATCTCTTTTAAAATTTATCAAATCGAAGTCTTTAATTTTAGCCTCCATAGTTTCAATGATATCTAATGATTTTAAAATTTCTTGGGCCAAATATTTTTTTGCCTCACCATTAGAAGCTATTTTAATTATTTCAAAATCTAATTTTAAATCAAATTCCAAATATTTTTCAATATCATACTCAAAACCTTCACTTTTTATATGTTTTTTATTTTTTGTATACTTTGGTCTTCTTGGTTTAAAAAAAAATTCAAGGCTTGAGCTAACACAGATAATTCCTATAACAATATTCTTTAGACCATCTCCATATTCTTTTTTACTAAAATGAGATTTTAAGTCGTTCGAAAAATCAGTTATAAAATTTGTTTCCTTTACAATATCTGCCGAAGTATATTGAGCCAATGCTAATTTCATATATATATAATTTTATAATTATCATTATCTAAAAATTGGATTTCCTGGAGGTCTTTCACCGGTATAGAAATAATATCCATATATGTAATATTTTTCTTGAATTAATATTTCCATTTGATTTCCTCCAGGTGGGATTGGTACCATCTTTAATCCTTTTTCTTCAAGTTTATTTAATGAATATCTTCCAAATCCTTGAGTGGTTTGACCGTACTTCCAAACATCTCCAATCTTTAAATCAATTGTACCTCCTGTATTTAAATTCGGATAAGGACCATTTTTTGTTGCTACTAATTCATAGACAAACCCTTGTGGGCCTAATGTTCGTCTTTTTATTCCCTCAATTTCACGAGTCATTTTCTCAATATAATCACCTGAATAAAGATAAGCTGCAGCACCACCACCAGCTATTCCATATCCTACCCATTTAGGCCAGGCAGCATCTAATGGATCAGGCGTCACTGCATCCAGAGCTATCCACTCCAATGTGCCTTCTGCCAAGGCCGTTCCTGCTGCTCCTTCTGCCCAAGTAGCTCCTGCTATCGGTAAAGCTCCTGTAATTCCCAAAAATGAGTCACTAGTTTTAGGACCAACAACAGGTGCATTTTGAGTAACACCAGGAATATGATTTTTCGAATCATCATAACCAAAATCAGTAGTTACGGTTGCACTAAAACTAATTCCTGCATTATTTGATGCGGCGTTCCAATCTCCTGTTTTAGTATATTCAGCATATGCAGCACCAAAATGTGCTACTCCAGCTCCAATTAATACAGCTCCAACTGGAGCCCAAACTCCAGTTGCAGACAAAACTGTTCCAACAGCGATTGCCACTCCCGCAATTATGTCATTCAAGTTAATTTTAAACTCCCCACTAGGATCCGTGTATTTTAGAGGGTTGTTTAGTACATACCCATAACGATTGTAATTTTGGGTATTACCAGGATCTTGTACATAATTATCAGGCTGCAGGAAACGGTGGAGTTTAGGATCATACAGACGTCCATTCATGTGTATTAGACCTACGCTTTGTAAGTGTTCATGCCCTGTGTAACCTCTGTCAAGAATAGTAAGATCGTTTAATATATTACCTGCACCATCCTGTACTTTTTCAATAGCTCCCCAAGCGTCAAACTTTCTTTTTTCTACTATAGCTCCTGTCTCATTGGTTATTGCCAAGATACTCCCTTGATAATCTCTATGCAAATATAATGTTTGTTCTTGTATAGCTCCTACATTACTATATGCTTTTTTATAAACAACCGGCGCCGAGTACCCATCACCACCAATATAAGTTACGAACTCAATCGCTCCTGTTTGGGTATTTTCTTTGATCTCCATAGTACCATCGGCACTGTAATGTTTACGATAAGTTCGTGTTTCTTTAAGCCCTAATCCTCCATAAAACATAACACTACGATTGTTGTGGGCATTATACACAAAGCTTATTTTGTCTTTACCATCTTCTACTATTTCTACAGGACTCTTAAAAGTGTTATAACTAACCGTCTGTAAGGGTTTGTTTTGATAATCAGGTAAAGCCGAGGCAGTTAATGCTATCGAGGTATTTTGGTATTTTTTATTTGAATTACCATAATTGTACGTTCCTAATTTGTTAGATTTAATACGCCCATCGTCTTCATAGGTCTGATTTTCCTGCACACCTTGTGCATTAGGGTACTGTATAAGACGATCCTGGCTATCATAATCAAAATTTTCGGTAACATTTCCAAAAAGGCTATTTTTACGCCACTTAAGATTGCCACGTTGCGTGTCAAAATTGGTCCCTAATTCCATAGTGGTGGTCATGCCCAAAGTGTGCTTTGCGGTAGTTACATAACCATAGCTGTCATATATATTATTAATAGCAATTCCATTTCCTAGTGTCGCTTTTGTCAGCTGCCCTTGAGCATTTACCTCAGTTGTTTCCCAAAGAGTTTTGGTCTTTTGGCCATTTTTTATTTCGTATATTTTATATGCAAAGCCATTTTTGTACTCATTTTGCGTACCAGAGGTGCTAGTTTTTCCGTTTAAAGATGCCGTTTTGGTTTCTTTTTCAACCCTGCCCCAAGCATCGTATTCTAATTTAATTTTAAAAACAGCACCATAGCCTGTAGTTTCTGTCGTGGTCTCTAGTCGTTTTTTAGCGTCGTAGGTAAAATCGGTAATAATTGTTTTCCCTGCATCCCCACCGTCAGTATACTCAATTGTGTACAAGGTCAATTCTTCAATTTTCTGTAAAAGTTTAATATTCATTTCAGATAAATTAATTCCGTCTTTCTCCGTATCGGCAGCTGAAGCAATTTCAGGTAAATTTATTTTCTTTGATATAATTTTCTACTTCCTATAATGATTTTAGTTTGTGGTCTTATTTAAAAATATAATCAGGGACTAAATCTTTCATTTCATAAAAAAAATAAACACTTGTTAAAAAAATGCAAATAAATAAAAATTATAATATAATTCCTAGGTAAAAAAAATAGTATTAAAGAATATTAATAAAAATCCAATTACATCATTAAAATGCTTTTCCAGTTTTATCACATACAAAACTCCCTGTCAATATAAATCCATAATCGGCTGTTGGCTGGGCATCAAACAGATAATCTGCATGGGTACCTCCATATGATTTTTCCCAAAGGATGTCATGGGAATAACTAAGTAACGGTAAGAAAAGAGGAAGTAGTAAGTAACGTTTTTTCATACTCAATATTCGATAAAAATTTGGTGAAATTTAGTTTTACGCGCAAATCTAAGTTACTCATTTGTTAAAATTTTACGGGAAACCACATTTTGGATTTTATCATTCTTGCTTCCCAATAAACATGCGGAAAATTCTATTTTTATTTTTTATAAAAATTAAAAACCTCCGAAATCAAAACTGATCTTGAAGATTGGATGTTTATCCAAAAGTGAAATACTATTAAGCTTAAATATTATGTATTTAAAGTCAAGTTATCAATAAAATGGTTCGAAATTTGTCCCGTTAGGGCTACTAAATAAAAAAGCTTCAGAAAATCTGGAGCTTTTACTTAAACCTAAAAAAAAATGAATCTTTCACATTAAAGAAAAAACACTCCATCCAAAAAGAATTAAAGAAATTATCATCAAAATTTTGGATGCTTTTTTTTGATAAATAGCCTTTTTAGATTCTGAAAAGATAATCGCTGCTACTGCTAATAGAAGTATTTCAATGACAGTTAAGAGAAAAGCATTCTGAAAACGCTCAGGAAACAAGCTAAGGTAAGCAACCCTGCACTCCTCAAACTCAGTGTATATGGTGCATATATATAGCCACCAGAGTTTGTCTAAAACACCAACTGTAAGTAATAGTACACCAATACTATAAATAATCGATTTGTATTTAGATTTCATAATCATGCAAATTAGACTTTAGAAAACCTCAAAACTCCACAGTGTTGTGAAAGTAATGAGGCTCCGCTAAAATATTATACCGTAATGGATTCAAATTGCTTAAGGTCTCGGGTATTTTTTTGCACAGCAAGGGCCGAAAACAATCCTAATACAAACGACATTCCGAAGAAACCTTTTTCACTAAGCAGTAAACTAGCATTCCACAGACCGATAACGAGCAATACTATAGAGGCAATAGTACTAAACCAGCTTATACTGTAATACAAATCCGTTACGGGTATGCCTTCCAGCCTGTCGCGCACACTTTTTTGTACTGATATTACCGAGAAAAGACCAAAAAGAAGAATTGTAAAATAATAGCCTTTTTCATTGTAAGCCATTTCCGAATTATAAAGACCAATACAATACGAGGTCATACCTATAATTAAGGCCATCCAGGAAGCTCCCACAAAGGCAGTACTTGGTTTTAAGGCGTCATATCCAATATTTAATCCTGCATTTTTTGATTCTGAATTGTTGTTTGATTCATTTGATTTTAGCGGTTCCATAATTTTATGTTTTATAATTATGAGACAAATCTCAGAAAGAAACGGGAGTTGCCAAAACTAATTTATTTATAAAACTGACGATATAAAGTTCATTTTTATTATTTTTATCTCAGTAAAACCATATTTATGAATGCACTACACGAAATATCAAATATGATGAATAAAAATGATAGAAAAGCATTCATACACTATTTATCAAAGAAAAACAAACGCAAAGATACAGGCAATATAGAATTATTTAATTCTTTAAAAACTGACGATATAAAGCTTAATAAAAAAAAATTATCAGATAAAAAAAGTACCGATGCTTATCATGCTCTAAGAAAAAGACTTTACGACAACATGATTGACTTCATGGCTAATCGAAATTTTGAAAATGATACTTCGCAGGAAAATACTATACTCCGTCTAATTGTTGTGAGCCGTCTGTTTTTCGAAAATAAACTTGAAAAAACGGTCTTTAAATGTTTGGCAAAGGCTGAAGTGCTCGCAGCAAACATTGAACATTTTAGTCTGCTTAATGAAATATATCTCACTCAGATACAATTTGCCCATTTTGATCTGTCACTGCCAATTGAAAAAATAATACAGAATTTCAAAACAAATAAAAAACAGCTTGAATATGAGCAGCAGCTTAATTTGGGCTATGCTGTTTTGCGCCGTGAACTGGCTGCTATAAATCATGAAAGCCGAATTGTAGATTTCGAGTTGCTTATAAAAAACACTATTGAAACCTACGGAATATCATTAAAACAGGGATTAACTTTTAAATCTCTTTACCAGATATTATTTATTGCCAATGAATATGCCTCTATAAATAACAATTACGCACTTATAGAGCCATTTGTTGTTAAAAGCTATCGGTTTATTAGTAAAAAAGCAAATTTGACCGATAAGCATTTGTACTATCATATCTACATATTGTATTTTATAGCCAACTTCTATTTTCGTAATGGGCAGTTTACAACGTCTTTAAACTATCTTAATTCAATGTTTACGGAAGTGAAGAAACAGTCTGACAAATACTATCAGCGTTTTTGTCTGAGGTATTTTTTACTGCTTTCTTTCAATGAAAATTATCTTGGGAATTTTCAAAAAGCGATAGCGATAGCCGAAAAATCTTTAGCTTTAAATAAAAAAACAGATCCTAATGACAATAACGACATTCGTCTCATGCTTATCGTTTTTTATATACAGCAAAATACGGGACGTAATGCCGTAAAAGAAATGGCAAAACTAAACCATACCGACAGCTGGTACGAAAAAAAAATGGGCATGGACTGGACAATAAAAAAATGTCTTGTAGAAATCTTACTTCATATACAGGAAGAAAACACAGAACTGGCGATATCCCGAATAAAAAGTTTTAAACGGCGTTATAAAAAATACCTTTTAACTGTGAATGAAGAACGCGTTGTACACTATCTCTTGTTTGTAGAACAATATGTAATGAAGCCAGAAATTATAAAAACTGAAAAATTTCAAAAAACAATAGAAGGATTTATAATTACATCGCAAAACGGACCTAAGGACATTTTAATCATGAGTTTTTTGGCCTGGCTGCTCGCAAAAGTGAGACAGAAACCGATTTATGAGACAACCTTAAATCTTCTAACTACCTATTTCCCCGCCTCGCATTCAATATAAACTATACAATATTCTACAGTAAGCATCTAATTTTGTTCTTAATCAATGAATTTACTTTGCTCTTGCAAGGGCAAAGTAAATTCATAATTCTTTCATTTGAAACTGTGGTATCTAAATGAAGATAATGAAAAGCGTTTATAAAAAAAATAGTATGATTAAATGACATTATAATCTTTCTATCTTAAAATAAGCTACTTCTTCTTCATTTCTTATTAAATTATTTAATCGTTCAAATCCGGCTTTTTGCAATACATTCTGTGATCCAGTATTGTAAAGGTCCGTTATAGCTACAACTTCTTTCGTATTTGTATTTGCAAAACTATATTGAGTTATAGCCTTACATACTTCTGTAGCAATACCTTTTCCCCAATATTCCCTACTAAGCACATATCCTATTTCTATCTGGTTTGTATTGTGTACAAAAATACGAGCCACACATATTCCGATAAAATTATTATTTATAGTATCGAATATTGCCCAGCGACTAAGCCTTTTATTTTCATAATTTTCAAGCAATTCAGTAAACATCTCCACATATCTTTCCGGTGAAACATCAGGTAAATATTCTGTAACCTGACTGTCCTGAAAGAGCTCTAAAAATGTTTGCTGTTCATGAGATAAAAATTCACGAATTAGTATTCTTGGGCTTTGATAAAGAGTAGACATTAATTACGATAGTATTGAGATAAATAATTTAGAAGTTTTTTAAGTTTTTCGTTAAAAACTTTCTTTTGCAATACAAACGAATTTAGATTAAATAATAAAGCAATACAAACCTTTTTGAACTTCAAAAAAACAGAGGTGATAAAGCATACAAGCCAAATGAAAAGGCTTTGTGAAGGCGTGAAATACCTTTTAAAACCCAAAATAAATAGAGGCGAGCTGTCGCTCACCTCTATTTATTTAATTTCTTTTAATAAAACATTCTTTTGAAGCAGTTATATTACATTATGTCATATGACAAAACTAATCTTGAAATATTGCACTACTTTTAGTTAAAACAAGCAATATAGGTAACTAACCCTGACGAATTAACCGAAACAACTGTTATTGATGTCCCCGCAACTAACTTATAATAAGTTGACGTAGCCCCCGTCCATTTTGATGAAAGAGATGAATCAGTATACAATTGTGTACCTTCTGAAATAAAGGAAGAATCCGTATATAAATTTCTTCCAAGGTTTACACCCAAGTTACAAGTATCACTCCCCCCTTTATCATACAATGCAAAAGCATTACTTACAACATATTGAGTACCCTTCGAAAAGGAAAATAACGATACTTTTGGCAAAGGTTCACAGTTAGGTATTTTACCAAAAGAAATTCCAAAAGCAAATAATGCGATAATTAAAGCTGTTTTTTTCATTTGTTATTTTTTAAAATTATGTATCTCAAATATAAGAAAATTTATACAGTAAAATTAAATATTTTATACTTTTATCAATAAAAATCACAAAAACAAGACAAAAATAAAACGAAAACACAATTTAACAGAGATATATTTAAAGTGTGTTTTAAAACAAAAAGCTCTTACTAAATCAATTTAGTACTACAAAAAAGTTACACGAAATTCTCCCAGAAAATTTAATAAAAAGCGTAATTATTAAAAACATCGATTGGAACAAAATTCTTCAATATGCATTCATTTGAGTATAATTTAACAGATTCTTATGCTTGATTTGAGGTCAAAGTATTGCTTACGATAAAAAAGTCTTACTTTTTTCACTTTTTTTTACAAAGTAATACTAAAAACTATCCATAAAAATGAAGGACTTTTCATCAGGTTTAGATTTGCTAAGAAACAAAAAATGCGCAAATAACTTTGCGCATTTTTTATAAGAACATTGTTTCATCTAAACAGCAAGTCTGATTATTAAAGTTCCGACTTTAAACCTATTTTACCTTTCTGAAGTCCTTTAGCTGTTACTTCCAATTGAATGGCACCTGCAGTTTTAACTGCTTTAACCAAAACTACAAGTTTACCGCTGAAAAGCTTCATTTTATTCTGGTGAAATATTTCCAATGACGTAGCATCGCCATTACATGCAGCTCTGTACGTTGCTGCACCGGTTACTTTAAATTGCAGTTCATTAACTGCTGTCGGACATGGAATTCCGTTTTTATCTACCACTGATACCGTTACAAAAGAGATATCCTCTCCATCGGCCTTGATAATTTGGCGATCTGCTTCGAGAACAATTTTATAGGGATCTCCGGCCGTTTTAACCTCACTTTCTGCGGCTATCTTCCCATTTGAATCAAATGCTACTACTTTTACCGTTCCTGGCTCATATTTCACATCGTTCCACATTAAACGATAGCGGTTTTGTGGAGTAGAATTGTTTTTTTTCTGCACACCCATACTTTTTCCGTTTATAAAAAGCTCTGCACTGTCATAATTTGTGTAAACGAAAATCGGAGTAATTTCTCCTTCTCTTCCTTTCCAGTTCCAATGTGGCAGTATATGAAGCGTTTTATCCTGTGTATTCCATCTGCTTCTATAAAGATAAAAACGGTCTTTAGGAAGTCCTGCTAAATCTGAAATTCCGAAATAAGAACTTCTCGATGGCCATTTTTCATCATAAGGCGTAGGCTCTCCCAAATAATCAAAACCGGTCCAGACAAATTCGCCTATAACCCATGGCTTGTCATCCTGAAGCACAAAATCTTCATCAGGAACATTCGACCAGCTGCAAGCTTCGAGATCATAAGACGAACATTGAAGATCATCGTATTGCTTTTCTTTTTGCTGTACGACAGGAAATTTATAAATTCCTCTTGAACTCACAGTCGAAGCAGTTTCTGACCCTAATATAAATCCTTGTGGAAATGATTTGTAAGCTTCTTCGTAAAGATGCACTCTGTAATTCAGTCCCGGGACATCTAATAAAGATCCGAAACCTGACGCCATAGTCTGTTTTACCTGATCCATTCCCACCGTTACCGGACGCGTAGGATCTTCTCTATGAAAAACATCCTGCAAAAATTTAGCTCTTGTCAAACCTTCAGCTCCATATTGATCCGGAACTTCATTTCCTGAACTCCACATTACAATACAAGGATGATTACGTGTGGCTCTCACTAAATTTACAATGTCTTTTTCTGCATATTCTTCAAAAAAGCGATGATATCCGTTTTGTACTTTTGGTTTGGCCCATTCGTCAAAACTTTCAGCCAGAAACATAAATCCCATTTCGTCGGCCAATTCAAGCTGTTCAAAAGAAGGCATATTATGAGAACTGCGAATCGCATTACATCCCATATCTTTTAGAATCGTAAGCTGTCTTCGAAGTGCCGCTTTGTTTACCGCAGCACCAAGAGGCCCCAAATCATGATGAAGACAAACTCCTTTAAATTTCGTCACTTTTCCGTTAAGACTAAAGCCAACATGAGGTTCGTATTTAATTGATCTGATTCCGAATTTTATACTTTGTTCGTCTTTTAAAGTTCCGTCAGCTGCGTATAATTTGGTAATGGCTGTATACAAATAAGGTGTCTCAGGACTCCACAAATGAGGTTTGGCAACAGAAATAGTCTGATGAAATTTTCCGTCTTTCATTTCTGTATCTTTCTGTGTGGCTACAATAGTGTTATCTGCATCTTTTATTTCCGTTACCATCGACAAATTATGGCCATTAACCTCCGCTTTAAGATCAACAACAGCAGTATTCTCTTTGATGTCCGGGGTTGTAATAAAAGTTCCCCATTGTACAAAGTTTTCCTCTTCTTTTATGACAATACTCACTTTTCTGTATAAACCAGCTCCGGGATACCATCTTGAAGAAAATGGCATATTAGTCAGTTTTACAGCCAATACATTTTCTGATCCGGCTATTAGATCTTTGGAAATATCAATATAAAAATAGCTGTATCCATAACCCCAGTTTCCTATCTTTTTTCCATTTAAAAAAACCTGAGGTTCGCTCATGGCGCCTTCGAAATAAGAAGTGCTTTCTTTCCCTTTTTAAACTCGGGAATAGAAAATGTATTTCGATACCAACCTGTACCAATGTGAGGAAGTGCTCCGGTACGACCCGTTTTTTCGGTTGGAATTTTTTCTCCGTTTTGTTCAATTGCCGAAACTTGTTTATCCCATTCTTTATCAAACGGTCCGTAAATGGCCCAATCATGAGGTACACTGACTTTTTCCCATTTGGAAGCATCGAAATTTATTGAAGATGCCTCTTCTTTTACGGCTTTAGAAAAACGCCAGTTATCTTTTAAAATAACTGTAGTTGATTGTGACATCATTTTTCCAGACGAAAAAATCAGTAGAAATAACGATACTATTGATCTAAAAATTAATTTCATTTTCTGTTTTATTTTTTCACCACTAAGATATTAAGACAACTTATTAACGGTAAAATTTAATTTTTAATTTTTAATTTTTAATTTTTAATTTTTAATTTAAAAAAATCATTCTTTAAAAGCATCCAGTGCCGGTGATGGTTTTCCGTCAGGAAGCCAGGCGTTTAATTGATAACCGCTCCAGCTTTTTTCGCCTTGTGGTTCCCAATAAATAACGCCTAAACCTTTGTTATCAGGCACGCTTTTTACGGCTTTTATAGTAGCTTCTAGCATTTCTTTGGTGTTTTGTACTAATGTATAATCACCTCCAACTTCGACCACCATCACTTCTTTGTTGTAGCGGGAAGCCATGTCTTTTAGATTATTTTCTAAATCTAAAATGGTACTTTGATAATCAGTCTTGATCCAGTACGGATAATACGACAAACCAATTACATCATATTTCACTTTATTTTCTGTGGCTTTATCAAAAAACCATCTGAATTTTTCGCTTTTATTTCCTTCGTCCAGATGAACTATTACTTTAATTTTTGGGTCGATGGCTTTGGTCGCTTCATATCCTTTATCAAGTAATTGTGCCAGCTGATTAAAATTGTCTGTGTGTCCTTCCGGCCAAAGCATTCCACTTGGAATTTCATTTCCAACCTGAACCCATTCCGGAGTTACGCCTGCTTTTTTCAACAGTTGCAAAACATTGTAAGTATGTTGGTAAACATCGGTTAACAATTCCGGAAAAGAATGTTTTGCCCATGCAGCCGGTTTATTTTGTTTGCCGGGATCTGCCCAGGAATCACTGTAATGAAAATCGATCATGATACGCATTCCCATTTTTTGCGCGCGAACTGCCATGACAACCGTTTCTTCCGGACTGCAGTGTCCGCTGGCTTTATCATCATTTGGATTTACCCAAACGCGTAACCTGATGGTATTTATTCCGCGATCTTTTAATAATTGCAGACAGTCTTTTTGAGAACCGTCTGCATCATAAAATTTATAGCCTGTTGCTTCCATTTGTGGCAGCCAGCCTACATCTGCACCTTTTGAAAAAGAATATTTTTCACTTACCATTTTAGATTTACAGGAAGTAAACAGAACGGCAGTTATTATTAAAAAAGATACAATTTTTAGTGATTTTTTCATGTTTTAGTCTTTACTGAAAGCTTGCATTACGGATAAGGCATTGTTATCAAAACTATATAAAGCCTGATTTTCGAATGTAGAACCGCTTGTCGATTGTGGTCCTTTAAAAGCAACCCATTCCCCTCCCCAATACGCAAATCCTTGCCCAAATTCTGATGTTTTTACGATGTTTTTAATATCCATAACAAAAGTTCGTTGTCCTGCCGGAGTTGCCGGATAACCTGGTACCAACTGATCGTTTGTCCCTACAATATTATTAGTCTGATCATTGTGTAATAAGGTAAAAGGATAAGCAGTTTCTGCAATCAGGACTTTTTTAGTGAATTTTTTTCCTAAAGCATCAATTGTATTTTTTACTACTGTTAAATCTTTACCGTGCCAAACAGGGTAATAAGATAGCCCTATATAGTCGTAATCAACACTTTTCATTTTGGTGAAAAACCAATCCGTAGCACCGCCATTTACACCCGCATAATGAATCATTATTTTTGTGTTTGGTGCTTTACTGCGAACTGTCGCGCTGGCAGCAGTTAATAACGCAATACATTGTTGTTCGTTATTGATTAGATTTCCTTGCGGCCATAATAATCCGCTATTTATTTCATTACCAATCTGAATAATATCCGGATTGATTTCTGTAATTATTGTAGCGGTATAATCAGAAACTGCCGTTTTTAAATCGGTAAAAGATAAGTTTTTCCATTCTTCGGGAATGGTCTGCACTGCCGGATCTGCCCAATTATCAGAATAGTGAACGGTAAGCCAGACTCTTAAACCGGCTTGCCTTGCTTTTTGAGCCAATTGTTTTACTTCACTTAAACCAGAACGCCCATTTACAGGATTTTTCCATAAACGAATTCGGACTGTATTACAACCTGCATTTTTTAGTGTTGTAAGCATTTCTTCGGCTTTGCCATTGCTGTAAAATTTAGTTCCCAAAGATTCCATTTGAGGAAGAAAAGAAACATCTGATGCTCTGATAAAAGTATCACTTGCATCTGGCGGGTTAACAGCTTCTGTGTCTGCAGCATCATTACCTGAACACGAAACCTGAATTGCCGTTATAGCAAGTAACCCAAGAATTTTTATATATTTTTTCATGAATATGAATTATAATTAATGAGATTTTAAATTTAAAAATAAGTTCTTTTAATGTAAAGAAGAAGCCTCAAAATAAGCTTATTGAGGCTTCTCTTATTTTTTTAAATTCAATTTATGGAGTTGCTATGAACATGTAACGACCATCCAGGTCATTGAACCAGATTTCATATTTTCCAGCCTCAACAATAATATCTCCGCCATTATCGCCCCAGCTTACATCCCAGCTGTTGTTTGCTTTGAATTTCATTTTTCCGGCTTTTAAGGTTTGAGTAACTTTCCAGATATGGCTATCAAATGCAGATTTCACTAAAGGAACCTCTGTATTCCAACCCGTATCATCGCCTGTTAATACAGATCCGGTCAAACCAATTGTTGCATACGTTGTCATTGGTCCTGTATAAGGCGTGATTTTGTACGTTAATTCTTCAAGATTAACTTCAAAACTATAATAACCTGCAGCTGCCGTAGGGAATACACCCGGATCAGTATCGCTTTCTGTTGCTCTGTATTGTACTTTGGCTCCATTTGTTCCGTAAGCAGGAGCCCAGAAACCAATTTGTTCTATTAATTTAAAACCATCTTTATTAAAATATCCTGTATAATAAAACTTTACGTTTTCTTTTGTATCTCTGTAAATTGGCATGTTGTTGCTTGTTACACTCCATCCCGCTGCGGAACCAGGTCCTACTAAAAACAAATCAATTCTAGGAAATACACCTCTGTAAGGAGTCAATGCAATCGTAATTGGTGTAGAAAGTTTTGGCTCTGAAAGTGTTGTTCCAACCGTTGATTTAATTCGAACATCGATTGTTCCTTCAACCTCAGCTGTAAGACCAAGTTCAAGTGCTTTTGCATTAAGCTCAGCCACTGAAATAGAGGCATGAGTAGAAGTAGAAGAAGTAATATCTACCGGAGCTGCAAACTCTGTATTACTGGCTGCAAACTGTACCGTATAGGTAACGATTGTAGGTGTTCCGTAACTCACTTTTTCCCAGGTAAAAGTCAGGGCAGTATTGTTAGGTGTGTCTTTATTTAAAATAGTCGAAGAACCATTATCAGGTGTAATCATGGAAAAAGCAGCTTCCTGAGGTTCTAAGATCATCAAATTCTCTTCGTTTTCACAAGACCAAAGTCCTGTAATTATGGCAATAGCTATAAAAATTTTATATATGTGTTTCATTTTTTGTATCGTTTATGTTTTTAAAAAAGTTTTAGTAACCCGTGTTTTGAGTCAAATTTCTATTGGCTCCCAATGATCCTTCCGGAATAGGAAAAACGCTCATGTAAGAAGGAATAGAGATTCCTTTTGAAGAATTTCCTTTCCATGCCCAATTGTAAGATCCTCCGGTATATTTTCCAAAACGAATTAAATCTTGTCTTCGGTGTGCTTCCCAGTGTAATTCACGTGCTCTTTCATCAATTAAAAAATCAAGTGTTAATTCGCTTAGCGCAATGTTTCCAACAGTCAAGTTACTATTAGCCCTTTGTCTTAAAGCGTTTACATAATTTAAAGCCTGAGTAGTTGTCCCGTTTCCACCTCTTAAAGTGGCTTCTGCATACATTAAATATACATCGGCTAATCTGAATAATGGAAAATCAGTATCAGCATATGTAGAACTGATCCCGTTAACTCCTGTGGAAGTTTTATTAGAAAATTTAGATAAAATATAGCCTTGTGTTTTTACTCCAATATCTTCAATATCAATAGATCTTTGTTTGGCCGGATCGCCCTGAACACCTTTCCCTATAGTATTTCTGGTATCCTGACTGAATTTTGTCCCGTCAAATTTTTGAGCAAATTCTTTTCTTATTCTAAGTGCTCCTGTCCAGCCGCCAATTCCAAAGTCGGCACCATTGTTTTCCCATGCACCAATTTGTCCGTTTGTTAAAACCGTTGTTGCGCCCCAGTTTTGAGAAACTGCTCCATCTGACTGGATTCCGAAAATGATTTCTGCAGAGGTGTTGTTATCTGCTTTAAAGTTATCCAGGTATTTTGGTTTTAAAGTATAAGCGCCTGCAATGATTTCATTACACATTGTAATACAGTCATTAAAACGATTTTCCTGAATATATACCTGGGCATTCAAATACATTTTTGCCAAAATCATACGTGCCATAGATTGGTCCAGTCGCCCGTATTCATTCGTTCTGGCCGCTTTTAAATCTGGTAAAACAGCTTTAAGTTCCGTTTCGATAAAATCAAATAATTGTTTTCTGTTAAACTCAGGTCCGGTAAAATTTACAGGATCATTTTCGGTATACATTGGTGCTTTTCCAAATAAATCCATCATGTTATAATAAGCGTACGCTCTTAAAACACGAACTTCTTTACGGTAAAGTTCAATATCGGCCAAAGTTGCAGCATTAGTAATACCTCTTGAACTTAGTTTTTCAGGTGTACTCTGACGTAAAAATTCATTTGCATAAGAAACAGAAACCATCGTTCTGCTAAACATTCCTAAAATAACAGGATTTGCGGCCGTCCAGATATTACGTTGTAATTCTGCGGTTCCTCCGTCATTTTCATAACTCCAAACCAGTTCGTCTGTTGTTAATTCCTGCATGTACAATAAACATCTCGTAAACTGGCTTGTTCCTGCATCTACACCTTCAAGCGAAGAATTATCAGGGCCCAATACTCCGGTTAAAGTTAAATTTCCGTATACTCCTGCAAAAGCTTTTTTATATCCGTCCGGAGTCGAAAATAAAACATCAGACGAAAGAACGTCATCATCTTTAGAGACTACGTTTAAGTCATCAGTACAAGACTGAAAAACGGTAGTCAATGCTAAAATTGTTATTAAAATATATTTTTTCATCGTTTCGTTATTAAAATTTAAGATTAAGACCAAATAAAACAGATCGTTGTCTAGGGTAAATTGTTTTGTCTACACCGTTATTTGTAATTTCAGGATCTAAACCGCTGTATTTTGTAATTACAAAAACGTTCTGAACTCCAGTCGACATTCTTAACGATGCTTTGCTGTTTAGCCAGTTGTTTAAAGTATATCCTAACGTAATATTGTCCATTTTTAAGAAAGAAGCATTCTCTATATAAAGATCTGACAACACAACATTTGAGGTAGTCTGAAAATTAGTTTCTGTTACCTGAGACGGAATATTACTTAAAACTCCTCCGTTTTCCATAGCATCATATTGTGCTCTGCTGGCATCTACCGCATTAAAAATTCGGTTACCAATACTGGCTCTTAAATTAAATGAAAAGTCAAACTTTTTATAATTCATGTTGGATGCAAATCCTAAAGTGAAATCCGGGTCCGGATTATTATAAATGTATTTATCGGAATCATTTTTAATATTATCACCATTTAAATCTACAAAAGCGCCTTCAATTGGCTTTCCTTCGTTGTTGTATAATTGTTTGTATACGTAGTAAGAATAAGGAGTGTAACCTTCTCTGAAAATTTGTCCCGGAGTTCCTGTTCCTGCGATGTTGTCTCCTAAAAAGATATCAGTTCCGTTAACCAGATTTTTGATTCTTCTTTCGAATTTGGCTATATTAAAATTCATATTCCAGTTAAAATTTTCTGTTTTAACGGCATTTGCATTAATCGTAAACTCGACCCCTTTTGTGGTAAAGCTCCCTACGTTTTGATACACACGGTTAGAAAAATTACTACCATCAGATATTGCTGCATTTACTAATAAATCTTTAGATTCTTTGTAATAAACATCAAGTCCGGCAGATAAGCGATTGTTTAAAAAACCAAAATCAAGACCTGCATTATATGAAGTGGTTTCTTCCCATTTCAAATTGTTTGTTCTTTTTGAAGGAAGTGCAACCGGAACTGGACTTGTACCAAAATAGTATTCAGAATTTCCACCGCCAACCTGGTACTTTTGCAGGTATCCGTTTGGTTCAGGAATATCCTGTTGTCCCGTTATACCCCAACTTAGCCTTAATTTTAAATCAGATAATGTATTGCTTTCTTTAAAGAAATCTTCTTTGATTTTCCATGCAAAAGCTACAGAAGGAAAATTTCCCCAACGATTAGCTTCTTCAAATCTTGATGAACCATCTCGTCTGTAAGACATCGTTAATAGATATTTGTCTCTAAAATTTAAGTTTGTTCTGGCAAAGAATCCCAATAAAACAACATCTGTATCCAAAGTGGTTTCAGGAAATGTTGATGGTAAATCCGGATTTAGGATATTACCGGTTTCAAATCTTGAGCTTTGAAATTTTTGATACGAATAACCACCAGTCGCTTCAAAATTCAATGCATTAAAAGTTTTGTTATAAACTAAATAAGTATCTAGTAATTTATTTTTTCTGGTTGCTTCTGTATATTCATTTGTCCCATACGGAATGTTGTTGTTTGATGGAGCAGAACCGGCATCAGCACCAACCAATCTTCTTCTTTCTCCATTCGATTCATCATAACCAACATTTACAACAGCTCTTAAAGCGGGTAAAAAATGAAATTTATAATCCATTTCAAAATTTCCAAAAATTCTGTCATTCGTTCCTCTGTCATTTGTGTTCAACAATTGCGAAACAGGATTTCTAGCTGCAGTTGATACTAACGGGTAATTTCCGTTTGCATCTACACCAGTAGTATATTCAAAATAACCTCCATAAGGTGCACCATCAACTTTTATAGGCTGTGTTGGGTCAAAACCAATAGCAGCTCCTTCAACAGCATCTGTAAATCTGTTTTTTTCGTTTGTATAATTGGCCGAAAGCCTTAGTTTTAAATGATTGTCTAAGAATGTAGGATTCATTACCAAACCAATCGTATTTCTTTTAAACTCATTCGTCAGACGCAATCCTTGCTGATCTGTATTTCCAAGCGTTAAACTTGTTGGAATGATATTGAATAAACTTCCTCTAACGGCTAAACTTTGATCTACCGTTCCGGTGTTTCTGTAAATTGCTTTTTGCCAGTCCGTATTTGCAGTTCCCAGTTTACTTAGATCATCGCTTCTTCTGTCTGCAATAACACTTCTAAATTCATCTGCACTAAAAACATCGACAGTTTTAGTCAGCGTACCCGCAGCATATTGTACATTATAATCTACGGATAATGTTTTGCTTCCTTTTTTAGTCGTAATTATAATTACTCCATTTGAAGCGCGGGAACCGTAAATTGCTGAAGCAGATGCATCTTTTAAAACCGTTATGGATTCGACAGTTGCCGGATTTAATGATGCTAAAAAGGAAGAAGAACCTGTATTTGTAGCATTATCAAGAGGTAATCCGTCGATGACAATAAGAGGATCATTACTTGCAAAAAGTGAACTTCCTCCACGAATTCTAATTTGAGAACTAGAACCTGGAGCACCCGTTGAATTTACTGTTAAACCAGCTACTCTACCGCTAAGCAGATTTTCTGTTGTAATATTATTTCCTTTGTTAAAGTCTTTGGTAGTAAGTGCCGTAACAGATCCTGTGGCATCTTTCTTTTTAACGCTTCCGTAACCTACCTGAACAACTACTTCTTTCAGCTGGTTATTATCTTCCTCAAGATATACGGTTATGTTTTTCTGTCCAGAAGCCGGTACAGTCTGATTGGTATAACCGGTATAAGAAAATGTAATTTTACTATCTGCTTTTACTCCGGATAATTGAAATTTTCCGTCAAAGTCAGTCGTGGTACTGATATTTGTTCCTACTACTTTTATGTTTACTCCTGGTATGGGCTGCTTGGTAGAATTTTCCAAGACAACTCCGCCAATTGTGTTTTGAGCAAAAACACAAAAAGGAAGTAAGAGTAATAAAAGTAAAAATTTGGTTTTAATTATTTTCATACTTTTTAAATTGGGTTGGTTTAAGTTAGTGTTTATTAATATAAGTGTTGGTTACAAAATGATTGAAAGAATAATTAGTCTACTCTTTCTTTTACAATGAGAAAAGATCTCCGGCTGTAAATTTTAATTGGAATGTTGGTCATGTTTAAATTGTTTTTGGTTAGGATATTTGGTTAGTTTGTTTTCATTGACTTACGCTGAACAAAAAATAATGTATTACTCAAACGTTATAGCTTATCAACTCACTCTGCAAATTAAGTACAGAGCGAGATATTAAGACAGGGAAAAATTCATTTATAAAAGGGGACAATTTCGTAAAAGTGTACACACAACACTTTATAAAAGCATATTCTGTATTTTTTTGCTTTAAAAAAAATGATAATATGAATTATTAACCTTTATAATGATAGATTTAATAATCAAGCATCCTCTAATTTTAATCGGTATATTTTCAAAAAAAATAATTGCAAAAGATCTCAAATCTTAATTTTTAGAGGAGAAAATTCAAAAAACGACAAAATCAGAAGCTATCACGTTGGGTGTAATTGTTTTAACACATCCCGATGTTTCGGGCAATGTCATTAAGTAAGCTTTTAGAAAATAAAATTATTGCAAATAAAATCCGTTTTTATCCGCGTTTTTACGAAGTAAATCTGTTTTATCCGCGTCAAAATTATACGCTGATTTTACTGATTCGCTAAAGCGAAAACGCTGATAAAAACGGATTTTTATAATTCCTTTCTTGATTAAACTGTAGTAATTTTATATATTTCCGTTTAACCTATTGACATTGTGCTTTGGGACTATGTGTGAGAAACGAGTTTCTTTTTTGATTTACCTTTTTCGAAATCATAAAATATATGTTTCTATGTGTTTAATTAAATTTTTATGCACAATTAACAGGTTATCGTTAATCTAAAAAAAACAGTAGTGTTTTTTAAACATTACATAATAATTGTGTTAATTTCGCAAAGTACACAGATTTCAAATATATTCACATAAAAAATTGATCCCGCTTTCTGATCACATCCCTTTTATTTTCGTATATCAAAGAGCAGCACGCTTTTTAAAAAATTTTCTATGAATAAGTTAATGTTCTTTCTTGTTATTAGTCTTTTGCATATACAGGCATCCGGACAGAACTACCCGATAAGACATCTTGATATTTCATCAGGACTTTCTAACAATTCTGTTGCCTCAATATATCAGGATCAAAATGGCTATATGTGGTTTGGAACTTTTGATGGACTTAACCGATATGATGGAAATGATTTTAAGATTTACCGCCATATTCACACTGATCCAAATTCTATTCAGGGAAACGCCATTAGCTGTATAGAAGGTGACTTTGAAAATAATTTGTGGGTAGGTACAACTGCCGGGCCAGTGGTTTTTAATGCAGAACGATCTTCTTTTAGTCCATTGCAATATTATGATACAAACAAAAAAATCAAACCTTTAAACGTTACAGCCTACGAAATAATTGCTGTACATGGGCTGCATATGATTCTTGTCGCGACAAAAGAGGCAATTGTAGTTTATAAAGAAGGTGAGAAAATTGGAACCGCTATACCTTTCAACGGAAAATTAAATTATATCGCAAGATCAATATCTTATAATGCGAAAAAACAAATCTTCTATGTTTTTATAACGGGAACCGGTCTTTGCCAGTACGATATTAAATCAAAAAAACTAACACTTCTCAACAATACCATTACGGGTGCAAATTGTATTAAACTAACAAATGAAGGACTCTGGATTGGATCAGACGAAGGGGCGTACTTATATAATGACCGCCTGAATACCTTTTCTAAAAATTACTTTTTGGAAAAAAACAGTCGTACGAGATTTTTTTCAGCAGGAAAACAGACTTTGGATTGCCACTGACGGAGCTGGTCTTTACACCCTTACAAAAAATCAGACTGCTCCTGTTTTGTATCGTGCCAGCGGCCCTGTTTCATTGCTTAACAGTAAATCACTGTATGATATATTCGAAAGCAAAACCGGAGAAATGTGGTTCGGAACCCTGCGTGGGGGTGTGAGTATGATGGGGAAGAATCCGCTCTTCTTTAATCATTTTAAAAGCAAAGACCCGCTGACCAATAAAGAAGACGAAGATCCTGCTGCAAACTTCATGCTTTCTTTCTGCGAAGATGAAAAGAAAAACATCTGGATTGGCACTGATGGCGCCGGAATGCGGTACTGGAACAGAAAACAAAATACCTACGATGTTTACTCGACAACCTCAACTGCGGGCAGAAAAATTCAGAGCAATTTTGTTACAAGTATCGTCAGAGATGCTGATAATGCGATCTGGGTTGCTATGTGGAAAGGCGGAGTCTGCCGTATTGATCCCCAATCAAAAGCAATTCAGAATTTCTCCATTTATAATCCATTTACTAAAAAAGCAGAACAGGAATCATGGCTGCTGTTTATAGATTCAAAAAAAACATTATGGCTTGCCGTTACTAACGGCGGAGCACTGTATCAATTTGATAAAAAACAAAATAAATTCATTTGCTATAGTACAACTTTGCGGGATGTTACTTGTCTCTACGAAACCAAAGACGGAAAAATCTGGGGCGGAACCTTTAATTCCTTTTTTGAGATAGAACCCAAAACAAAAAAAGTAAAAAACTATCATTCAGCTTATACTATTAGATGCATAACGGAAGATCAAAACAAAAATCTTTGGATTGGCACCGTTGAAGGTGGTCTGCTTTTATTTAACCGAAAAACAGGCACTTTCAAAAAGTATACTACACAAAACGGTCTTTCAAGCAATACAATACTTCGCCTTTTAGAAGACAAAAAAGGTGATTTATGGATGAGTACGTATCACGGGATTTCAAGATTAAATCCTAAAAACAATACTTTCAGAAATTTCGTAGTCTCTGATGGGATTCAGGGCAATCAATTTAGCTGGAATGCAGGTACAAAACTTTCTACAGGAGAATTTATTTTTGGCGGTATAAACGGATTCAATGTTTTTGATCCTGACAATATAAAAGACAAAAAAAATACCAGTAAATTTTTATTAAATGATTTGCTGGTAAACAATCAGTCTTTAAAATTGGACAGTCCTTATATCATAGAAAAAAAACTCGAAATGATAAGTGGTGCCGAACTTCCTTATGAAAAATCGGCATTGAGTTTTGATTTTGTTTATCTTGATTATGTCAATTCCGAAAAAAATACTACCGCTTATTTTCTCGAAGGCTGGGACAAAGACTGGAACTATACCTCAAAGAATAACAGGGCAAATTATTCAAGGCTAACAGAAGGCACTTATCTTTTTAAAGTAAAAACAACAGATGTTTTTGGAAATTGGACCAATGAAGTAACGCTCGCGACAGTAAAAATCCTTCCACCCTGGTATAGAACATGGTGGGCCTATACCTTTTATCTAATTGCTGCTGCCGGTGCCATTTACGCCTACGTAGGTTATCATAAAAACAAGGAAAGACTTCGCTATGAAATAAAATTGGCCCGTATGGAGCATAAAAAAGACAAAGAACATGCTGAAAAGCAGTTTTCTATGTTTACTTATATGGCTCATGAATTGCGCACTCCCCTATCTTTAATTATAAATCCGCTAAAAAGCGCCATTGACAGAAAAAACCGTTCTGAAGATGATCTCGACCTGAATCTCGCCTATAAAAATGCCAAAAGGTTATTGAGTCTCACCGATCAGTTACTGTTGTTTAGAAAAGCAGAAACGGATCTTGATGAACTCAAAATTTCTAAGATTAATTTAAACAGCTTGTGCCGTGAAATCTACGACAGCTTTACGCAAATGGCAGCCGTTAAAAGTTTGAATTATCTGTTTATTGAAGAAAAAACACCCGTTGAAATATATGGTGATTATGAAAAAATAGAAATTACGCTGTTTAATTTAATCTCAAATGCTTTCAAATTCACACCTAACAAAGGATCTATAAGTATTGAGATCATCGAGAAAACTGCTGATGTTTCTATTATTATATCGGACACCGGCAGCGGAATTGATCAGAATGATATTGCTACTATTTTTGAAGAATTCAGACAGATTAAGTCTAAAGCCAGCAATGGGTTTGGAATAGGTCTTTATGTTGCCAAATATTTTGTGACTAAACATCATGGCGAAATAAAGTGTGAAAGTAAAGTTGGAAAAGGTACTTCGTTCACTATTACGCTTCCAAAAGGAAAAAGTCATTTTTCAGAAATGAGCATTAATGAGAATCATCCGCAAATGTCGCCTCTTGTAGGTGAACTTCTTGAAGGAATGCCGGCAGATAATCAAAATACATCTAAAAACAGCAATCAGCCATCAAATCCTGAAAATATACAGTCAGCATTAATCAGTACAAAAAAAGTATTGCTCATTGTTGAAGACAATCCCGAAATGAATCATTATCTGGTACAGCTTTTCTCCAAAAACTATATTGTTTATTCGGCAGCAAATGGACTCGAAGGGCTTAAACTTGTCGAAAAACACTTGCCTGATATTGTACTGAGCGATATTTCTATGGAAGGTATGAATGGTTTGGATTTATGCAAAAAAATCAAACAAAATGATGATTTAAGCCATATTCCGGTGATACTTCTCACGGCTACAACCAGCAATGATATTCATTTGCAGAGCATTACTGAAGGTGCAGACGACTATGTTACCAAACCTTTTGACAGTGAAATACTTCTGGCACGAGTTGATTCCGTTATTCGAAACAGAGGGCAATTGCGCAAGTATTTCCTGGACAGCATAACACTTCGTGAAAATGTAAATAAGGTTCCTACTGAATACAAAGAATTTCTTGATAAATGTATCGAAATCGTCGAAGCCAATCTTGAAAACAGCGAATTTAACCTAAAGAATTTCTCTGCTGCAATGGGTATGAGTCATTCAAGTCTTTACAAAAAGATTAAGGCAATTTCGGGACAAACCGTAAATGTTTTTATCAGATCTATAAGAATCCGCAGAGCCGCAGTAATTATGCTTACAGAAAATATTAATATCGCGCAGGTTGGCCCTCAGGTTGGTATAGAAGATCAGCGCTATTTCCGTCAACAGTTCGTAAAATTGTTTGGGATGAAACCTTCAGAATATATCAAAAAATATAGAAATTCTTTTAATAAGGAATTAAATATTATTCAGAAAAAAGATATTACATAATTAAAAATCTTTAAGGATAACTATATTAGCTAAAAAATGAATTAATGCTTAAATCTTTGTAAAGTATGGAGATTGAAGTGTATATAATCAGGTTAACTGGCATTTTAACAAACTCAAAATGAACAAACAAATTCTATTGTTATTACTTGTTGTAAACACATTTTGCACGCAATACATTGTTTACGGACAGGGAAAAAAGAGTGAAATTGCTACTCATGAATCTATTCGACTTGAAACTGATAAAATTTTTGAGAGGCTCGTTCAAATTAGAAGAGATTTTCATGAAAATCCGGAACTTGCGGGCAAAGAAAAGAGAACACAGGAAATAATAAAAAAATATTTATTGGACTTAGGACTTCAAGTTGAAACGGACATCTACGGCTATGGTGTTGTTGGAATTTTGGAAGGTGCTAAAAAGGGTAAAAAAATCGCCTGGCGAGCAGAAATGGATGCATTACCAAATGACTTTCCCGATAAATCTGATTTTAAATCTAAGGTAAAAGGTGTTCAACACGGATGTGGACATGATATACACATGGCGATCGCAATAGGAATTGCAGAAGTTTTGGCAAAAAACAAAAAGTCATTGCACGGCACAGTCTATTTTATTTTTCAGCCAGAAGAAGAAACATTTGCAGGAGCAAAAAAAATTACTGAAAATGAAATATTTTCTAAATTTAAACCTGATGAGATTTATGGGCTTCATGTAACAGCATTACCGGTGGGACAGATAATGGTAAAACCAAATGAAATGTTTGCCTACCAAAAAGAAATAAGAATACAATTTAAAAATACACTATCTGCCGAAGAGGTAAAAGAGCTTACAGTAAAAATCCGCAATTCCTTAGTTAGGTCGAAAAATGGAAGCAAGCCATGGGAGATCCAGTCTATTACCGATCCAAAAATTGGATTAACAAATCCAAACACAATATTTAAAGATTATTTAATTGCTGAGGAAAATTTTAGGGCTTATTCTAAAAACGATGTGTTCCGTATAGATGCAGAAGTATATGAAACTGATGCAGCCCGATTAAAAAACATTATTCCTACCATTGAACAGGTAATGAAAGATAACAATTATGCTTCTCATTTACTTTCTATTATGTACATAAAAGAAAATCCAACAGTTTTAAACGATCCAAATTTAACACGAAGCTCTATAAATACTCTTGACAATATTTACGGAAAAGGATTTGTTACACCTGACTATGGGCAAGTCCCGTATTTTAATGATGATTTTGCCTATTTTCAACAAAAAATACCCGGAGTTTATTTCTTGCTCGGAGGTTCTAATTTCGAAAAAGGAATTATAGCAATGAATCATGCTCCTAATTTTGAAGTCGATGAAGAATGTATTAGAACGGGAGTCAGAACATTTTCTTCGTTGTTATTTCAAAAGGGTAAATAAAGCAAAGTTTTTTTTACTCGAGTAAAGAATTATTTTAAAACTCAATTATTTCATCAGTTTAAATACAACATGCTTAATGTACTTTCTATTATAAGTATACAATACATGAATTTTATGATCTGACGTTTGAATAATAGCCGGATAACTGAATTCACCTTCGGATTGGTTTTCCAGATTAAATATTTTCTTCCAATGCACACCATCTTTTGAATATTCTACATCTAAAACATTTCGGCCATTAAACCAATCTTTTCCCATTTTTAGAGGATTATTCACTAATAAAAATGATTTGTTAGACAATGTCACAGCATCAACTCCTGAATTTGAGTTGACAACATTAATACTATCCGTTCGTTGCCATGTTTTGCCGTAATCATCTGACCAGCTTGAAATTAATTTATTATGCCTGCTTCGGGATAAAATTTGAATTTCTTTATCTGAATGAACCAGGAATGTTGGCTGAATAATATCAAAGTTTTTCTTATCCTGAATATCTGTTATAAGCCAGCTATCAGTTGCTTCTGTATAGGTTTCTATAAATACCCGCCATTTATTATCAGTAATGCTTTCGGTACTGCTTCCGCATAAAATAATTCCCGGACTTGTTTCGATTGGTTTATTTCTGATTGGCCCCAATATTCCTTTTGGCAGATATTTAGCATTGCTCCAGGTCTTTCCGTCATCTTTTGAAACGATCATAGCGCCAAACCATTCTCTCGGGTTTTTCCCCACTTTATAAAACAAATATAGATTCTGACTTTTACTTTTAAACAAAACCGGATTCCAGCATGGCAGGGTATCGCCATCTTTTATTAAAGGATTTATAATTTTTTTAGGAGCTGACCATTTTTTTTCTTTATATGATGAAATATAAATGCCGACATCTTTTGCGCCTTCATATTTTCCGCCAAACCAGGCTGCTAAAAGCGTATTGGGTTCGATTTCAACTAATGTTGATGCATGACTAGCCGCCGTTACCGGATTTTCGGCAATATAATTTTGGGTAATAGTAACTGCTTTAGGTTCGTTTTTAATTGATTTACAAGCAAGAAAAACAGAAACTAATAAAACAATCAAGCAATATTTTTTTAAATTCATAATCTAACTTTTATATAAAACAAAAGGAGAGTTCCCTCTCCTTTTGCATTTTTAAGTAAAGAATGTGTTTGTCTTTACTCAACCAAATTAATTATTTAGTATCCCACCAAAGTTTAGTCCCTCCGGTATCCGGACCTTTAAGTTTTGTGATTCCGTCTGTAACAGCATCTTTATTAGCAGAATATTCATTTGTTGTATAAATAATTCTTTTCATTAAGCTTTTACCAACTCCGGCATCATTATTATCTGTGTTAAGAACCGGATAAATTACTTTTGCATCACTTCGGCGTAAATCTGCCCAGGATTCCCAAGATTCAGGGAAAATCGCCAAATATTTTTGAACCGCAATTTGTGTACGTTGATTTGCAACTGTAGCTGACCATGCAACAGGCAATTTTACAGGTATATCTTGTAAGTCTAAAGTTGGATAAACTGTTAAGATGTTTGGTAAAGTTGGTAATGTATTTCCAGCCACATAAGCATTGATTGCTGCTGTATCTGTAATTCCCCATTGTCTTAAAGACATTCTGATACCTTCTTCATACAAACTCTGAGCACTTCCACCCATGTTCCATCCTTTCAAAGCACCTTCTGCTCTGCTGAAATAGTTTTCAGAAGCCATGAATACTTCGATATTTTTAGTTTCACTTAGGTTTCCTGCAGCACCATTCCCCATAATATCATTGTTAAAAGCAGAGAATTTAGTAGTTCCAAACTGATCTTCTAAACCTCCAACAGGCTGACCACGGTAAACACCCGTATCAATTTTAGCAAACCATTTTGCTAACCTTGGATCATTATATCCGACAAGTATACTTTCCATAGAAGCTGTCATCGTATAACCCCAGCTGTTTACAATCATGTTTAAATTGTTTGGAGTAATATTACTTGCTTTAAAGAAAGCTCCCTGCTCGTTTGTTTGCATAACACCTGCAGCTACAGCAGCTTCAGCTTGTGTTTTTGCTTTATCTGGCTGAATATCAGAGATTCTTAATGCTAAACGTAATCTTAAACTGTTTCCGAATACTCTCCAGTTAGCAACATTACCAGCATATAAACGATCATTTGGCTGAAAAGCAGCCACTGTTGTTAGAGAAGAACTACTTAAAGAAGCATTTGCTTCGTCAAGTAATTTAAAAAAGTCTTCATAAATAGATTCTACACTGTCATAAGGTACCTTTTCTTTACCGTTTCCTGCCTGAGTGTATGGAATTGGCCCGTAAGCATCTACCATTTGATTGTACATGAAAACTTTCCAAATTTTAAGAATTGCCAAAGCTTCGGCGTTTCCTTCAGATGCTTTAACAGCATTGTTTAAAGCGGGCACGGCAACGGTGTAAAATCTTGTCCATCCACGTCCTTCGTATCCATTTACAAACGCATTTCTCTCAGTACCATATCCACAATTTAAATAGTGAATAAAAGTTGACGATAAAATACCCGTTGCAATACCCCAGGTTCCCTGATCATCTACACCTGGTGATGAATAAGATCCGTTGTGAATACCTGCATAAATTGCAGATGCAAATGATGGTCCTGCCAGCGTAGCATCTAACTGATCTTCAGTAAGCGAATTAGGATCTGTGTTTATTTCATCAAAATCGCTATTACAACTTGACAAAATAACAGCTGTCATTAATGCAGCTCCTAATGTTTTTATTTTAAAACTATATTTCATGATGTCTCTTTTTTTAATTAAAATCCGAATTTAACATTAACTCCATAATCTCTCGTTGAAGGAATGTTGAAAGATTCTATACCTTGTAAGTTTCCTGTACCAGCCCCTGCTTCCGGATCAAAATATTTAGCTTTATTTACAAAGAAAAATAAATTTCTTCCTACCAATGAAAAGTCAATACTTGTAAAACCTGTATTGCCTAATACACGTTTTGGTAATGAATATCCAAAAACAAGCTCTCTTAATCTGATGTTTGTTGCATCATAAATAAAAGGTTCTGCCACAGGTGTTCTTTGTCCAATTGCTGTCCAGTATTGTTCAGATGTAATACTTGTCGTATTCGGAGTATAAGTTCCGCCTGCTCCTGCAACAACACCATCAACAATGATACCTCCTTCTCTTCCTGCCAAAGTAATATCACTAACCCCTAAACCTGCTTGTCTGGCCTGAGTATATGAAATAACTTCTCCGCCAATTCTAAAATCAACTAAGAAACTGAAATTGAAATCTTTGTATTTAAAGTTGTTTTTTAAACCTCCGGTCCAGTCTGGGTTAAAGTTACCCGCACGAACATCAAAACCGTTTGTTGCTAATGGAAGACCTGCACTGTTTACAATAATTTGACCATCAGGATTTCTTTGGAAACCTTTAATGTATAAATCACCATATTCACCACCTACAACAACTTTACTTCTAACTAAACGTCCTTCACCAAGAACTAATTCATCTCTTCCTTCAAAAATAGATTTTACTTTTGATTTATAAGAAGCGTAGTTTGCTGTAATATCCCAGCTAAAATTTTCTGTTTGGATAGGAGTTGCAGTAAGTGTAAGCTCAATACCTTTATTTTCAATATCCCCACCATTTACGATAGCTCTTGAATATGAAGAAGACTCAGGAGTATTGATATAGAAAATTTGGTTATCTGTTAATGTATTAAAGTAGGTAAAATCTAAACCTAAACGATTATTAAAGAATCTAACATCTGCACCAAACTCTGTTGAAGAAGATATTTCTGGTTTTAAGTTAGGATTTGCAGCCGTTGTTTGTCCGTATAACATACCGCCATTTCCACCAATATAAGAAAATCTTTGTTGTGTTTGGTAAGGATCTGTATCGTTTCCAACCTGTGCGTATGAAGCTCTTAATTTTGCAAAACTAATTACTTCAGGTAATTTAACCATGTCAGAAATAACAGCTGAAAGACCTACAGAAGGATAAAAATAATCCGTTGGTAAAGTAGAAGACCAGTCATTTCTGGCAGTTAAATCTAAGAATAAATAGTTTTTAAAACCAAGCTGACCAAAGGCGTAAACGGAATTAATTCTTTTTTCTGAAGATGTAGATGTAGATTGAATTGTTTGTACATTAGACAATGCAAAAAAGTTTCTCTTACTTAAAACTCCTCCTGAATTTAAAGCTGAACTGTTTTGTTGCAGTGAACTTGCACCTCCATTAAGCCCAACAGAAAAATCTCCAAATTTTTCATTGTAAGAAAGTAAAGCATCAATATTCAATTCACTTACTGTTTCATACGATTCGCTGTATGAACCTAAGTTATTGTTAAATGCAACTGTAGCATATCTGTTTCTAACATTTTTATTTGTCATTTGGTCTAAACCAGCTCTACCTTGTAAACTTAGCGTTTTTGTAAATTCATATTTAAGAGAAGCTAAACCAATAAATCTGTTTCTTTTATCTGTACGCGCATCATCTCTTAAGGCAGACCAGAATGGGTTTCCTCCTGGTGCTCCAGTTTCATCGATGAAATAATTCATTTGTTTTTGTCCTGCAGCATCGGTGTATTCATAATTTCTGTAATCATTATACGCAATACTACGAGGCAGTAAATAAGCTGATGTACCAATAGATTCTTCTCCGGTTCTCAATAAATTATCGATATCCTGAATGATATAATTTGTTTTTACATCCAATGATAATTTATCAGATATTTTACTTGTCAATCTTAAATTAAGATTATGTCTGTCTAATTGATTCCCGCCCACAATACCTTCAGCACGTGTGTTTGTATAAGAGAAATAACCTTGCGCTTTTTCATTTCCTGCCGTAACAGTTAATGTATTAGCTAAATTATAACCCATTTTATAAAAATCAATAACGTTATTTGGTTGTGGAGAATAACTTTGTGTAGCCGGTCCTGAATAATTTGGATTACGAACTAACTGCCAGTTTGAAACCTGGCTTCCGTCTAATTTTCCTCCCCAGCTTGAACTGGAAGTTGGATTGTAAACACCATTTGTTCCCTGACCGTACTCATTTTGCAAATTCATCAAATTATAAGCAGATGAAGCCATAAAATTAGTTGACAATGAAACCGATGTTTTTCCTGCTTTACCAGATTTTGTTGTTATTACAATAACACCATTACTCGCTCTGGAACCATAAAGAGCCGCAGCTGAAGGTCCTTTAAGAACTGTCATCGAAGCAATATCTTCCGGGTTAATGTTTGAAATACCATCTGGCTGTGTAGTTCCTCCTGTATCAATATCAGGATTTGTTGTTGTTGTACCGTTACTAATTGGTACACCATCTACTACATACAGAGGCTGATTGTTTCCGTTAAGAGATCTGTTACCCCTTAATGTAATTCTCGATGAACTCCCCACACCATTTGATGTTGTAGAGAAGTTAAGACCGGCAACCTTACCCGAAAGTGAGTTGGCAACGTTTAATGATCTTGCCTCCGAAAGTTCGTCTACAGCAATGTTTTGAGCAGAATACGTAATCGCTTTTTTCTCTCTTTTAATACCAAGAGCTGTTACTACTACTTCTCCTAATTGTTGTGTAGCTGCACCCAAAGCCACATCAATTGTAGTTTGTGTTCCTACTGCTACTTCTTTTGGAGCGGAGCCCACATAAGTGAAGATCAAAACTGCTGAGTGATTTGGAACTGTTATACTGTACTTCCCATCAAAATCTGATGATGCACTTGTCTTTGTTCCTTTAACAATAACATTTGCTCCAGGAACCGGAATTCCGCTCACACCATCTGTTATCGTTCCTTTTACTGTTGTTTGTGCTTGCAGACCTGTAAATCCGAATAAGCATATAACAAACAGTAATTTTAGTACGTCCTTAATCATATTGGTTGTTTTTTAAGTTAATATCATGTTAAACTTAAGAATACGTTGTGTAAACAAATTATTATTTCGACAAATGACATATTTGAAGAGGTGTAGGTTATACATTTATAAAAAACTTAGAATTTTACTGTTAAAATTGTATCCTTTACGCCTTATGGGTGATGCATTATGAATGTTTGTGATTTATCAGATATTTATAGTTTTAAGAATAACATGAACACCTTTAGCAGGGTTACCGTCAGAAGTGGTAATTTTTCCTTTTTTTTTCGTTGTTTTGTTGGCAACAGTCTCAAATACAAATCACAAGAAAATGAAAAAGCCTGTAAAGTATTAATTTACAGGCCTTTTATTTAGAAAAATTTCAATGCAGTTGAATCATTGTTACATATCGATATTTTTTTAATTAAAATCAATTACTTTCTTTGTTCCATTATTAAATTGAATGGTAATAACATTATCAGTCTTATCAAGAATTTTTACAGGAACTAATTCATTTTTCGTCCATTTTTCACCGGATTTTTTCCAAAGCATTAAAGTGGCATAAATATTTGATTTTTCTGATTTGGAATCACTTGTAACATTAATAACAGTACTTTCATTACTCTCCGGATGTAACCCTTTTGCTTTTACAACTTCAGATTTTTCCCATCCTAAAACCGGAATCATAGCTAATTGATATTTTCCATTATCAATAATGGTCACATCATATCCTTCAACGTTTCTTTTAGTCGTGATAATTTCTTTGTTTAATTTTGGTAAAGCATAATGCCCTAAACGTATTGAAATTGGCTTGTTACTATTATTCTTATCAATTCTTAAAATTCCATTAGGCAGCGGAATATCAGCTAAATTAAATTGAATACTTTCATCTGTTTCTAAAACTACATTTCTATAGTAAATACCGTTTTCAAATTTTTTAAAAGTGTACAATCTAAAGGCTTCCCAGAGATTATTTTTATTTTTAACAACATAATTCATGGCAACTTCTCCATTTTCACCATCTGCCTGCCACGGAAAAGCACTATTGTAAGACAACCTGTTATAGTTTTCTGTTGCTCTAAACTTTTGCCAATCGCTGCTTACTTTTTCATGACACCAGGCTCTTACTTCTGAAGCTCCAATGTTAGTGTAATCTGTAATTAAAATTTGTGAATCTCCCTGATACTTATTGTAAACAGTATCTTTTTTAAATTTCGTATCCCAATCACCATTATTTTCTTTGGCATTCCAAAATGGATTGTCATCCGGAACCAGCAAACCTAAAAATATTTTGCCCATCCAATACACACTTCCCCTGCAGCTATAAATTTGAACCGAGGGTTCAAAAGCGCCATAAAATCCGAGTGTTGGCACATTATCTTTCATAAAATCAGGATGCGTTAAAAATTGCTTAATCACTCCTGATGAAATTCTTCGCATCCAGCCATAATTGGTATTTGGATCATTTTTAAATCCCATCAATGGAAAAGGAACAACAGCTCCGGTTCTGTAACTTATGCTTCTTCCCCACATAATCATTTCGCCATCTTTGCTAAACAAGTATGGGTAGTTGTCTTTTAAATCACTGAAATTTGCTGTAAACTTAGCAGCGAGTTCAGGATAATATTTTTTTCCAAAAAATTCAGACCAAATTGTACCGTACATCTGAAATGCCCACATGCTGTAATAATCAAAAGCAGGACTGTCATTGTACCATCCGTTGCCTCTGTAATGTTTAAGTGATTTTTCTAAATATTCAACAAGTAATTTTTCATTGACGCTATAACCCTGTTCTTTAAAAAAGCTTAACACAAAAATGTTGAAAAATTTCCAGTTAGAATCTACAGTCGGCCCATCGCCATAGCTAAGCATTATTTTAGCCAGTTCCTCTTTTTGAGATTGTGGCAAAGGTTTCCATAAAACATCCGGATTTGTAAGCATTGAAAGTGCTAACGCTCCAAATTCAACTAATTTTTGGCTTGGCCCTCCATTTTTAGCACGAGGTTCAATATAAGATGGACTTGCCGGATCTGTTAATTTCCCTATTTGATATCTATAATAATCTGCTACCTTAATAGTATTGATAACTAATTCCGGATTCTCTTTTAATAATGGAGAAGCGATGAATAAAGTTCGGCAAAGCCCTTCCAGTTTTTCTGTTGGAATCTGGGTTTCATTTACAGGATAACTTTTTCCTTCTTGTTTAGGAAACTTCATCGGATCATCCAATGTATGAATATAACTAAAAGCGCCTTCTAACAAATAAAGAGCAGCATCCTTCCAATGCTGTTTTGTCATTCCTGTATAAGGACTGATAGTATAATTAGGATTTTTTATCTGAAAGACATTAGACGTATTTTCTTTTTGCTGTGAAAACAAAGACACACTGAAAATACTGGCTAAAAGCAACAATGTTTTTAATTGATTCATTTTTTAAAGGATTTTGCAATGCTGGTTTTTACAAACAAAATTGTAGAAAATCTAATTTCAATTTAATTTAACCAACCTGTTTTATATTTATTATGCTGTACTTTTCCATCCTAATTTAATTCCTAACAACTGTTTCTAACCTATATTCTCCGGATTCTACTTTAAAAACAGCCTTATTATTCTCTATATTCAAAAATTGGATTCCGTTCTTTTTACCATTTATCGTCACATCACTTTCTTTTAAAGCTGGCAGGTAAAGCATTGCATTTGTATTTGTCGGAACAACAAAATGAAAATAATATTTGCCATTTTTTCTTTCCCAACTGCTTTCAATACGTCCGTACATCGAATCGTAATATCCATTTGCAAAGGTCATTTGTCCGGTAGTATCGGGTTCTGGCTGCAAAATAAAATGTTTAAATCCCGGAAAATTGTCATCTCTTAGAATTCCTAATGAATAATTATACATCCATGCGCCTACAGCACCAAAAGCATAATGATTAAAAGAATTCATTCGATTATTACCTCCAAACCCGTCTTTATGCGTATACGAATTTAATCGTTCCCAAATAGTCGTTGCTCCCTGACTAACCGGGTATAGCCATGATGGATAAGAAGTTTGCTGCAATAATTGATAGGCAATATTTGAATATCCATTATCTGAAAGCGCTTTATTCACCCATGCAGTTCCAATAAATCCTGTCATTAATGAATACGGCGGACATACAGTACCCTGATCTGTTTTGTTTTCTCTTTGTACAGAATTTACAAACTGCTTTATAGCCAGATCTGAATTCTCTTTATCCAAAACGTTAAAAGCAAAAGGCAGCACATAAGAAGTTTGTGTATCTATAATTTTACCTCTAAAGGAAGTTTTTCCCGTTGTTTTATCAATGTAGGTTTTATTGAAAAAATCTTTTCGTTGCTTATAATATTCTGAAAAATATTCCTGATCTTTCTTTTTTTCTAATAAGGCTGCCGCTTTAGACATAATTTCCAAATCATAAATAAAATAGGCTTCCCAAAATAGTGTTTTTTCATTTTTAGAATCTTCTAAACTCAACCAATCTCCTAAAGAACCCCAGGTATTTCTTTCTTTTTCTTTTAAAACACCCGTTTGCTTATCGATATCGGCTATTAGGTAATTGGCGTAACTTTTCATAGCATTATAATGCTCTTCTAATAAACCGAGATCTCCATACTGCAAATAATTTTCCCAGACAACAGTAATTCCTGCACTTCCCCATAAAGTTTCTCCAAATCCTACACCTATAGGAGCTACATCCGGAAAACGTCCATCTTCTCTCTGAATATCCCGCATTGCCAGCATGTGCCTTTTCAGAAATTGTTTAACATCTGATAAATGAACTGCAGTTCGCGAAAAAACCGAAATATCGCCACTCCATCCTAAACGTTCGTTACGCTGAGGACAATCGGTAGGTATCGACAAGAAATTTCCATACATAGACCATGTTATATTTTCCCATAATTTATTTACCAAAAGATTTGAGGTTTGATAATAAGAAGACAATTGATGAATGGAACTTAAGACCGTTCCTTTAACATCTATTAGCGGTAAAGGTTTTTCTATTCCTGTTATTTCTACATAACGATATCCATGAAATGTAAATCGCGGCGTTATGGTTTCGTTACCTCCTTTGGCTATGTAAATATCTTGTGACATAGCCGCTCTAACATTTTCAAGCATCAGTAAATCTTCATTTCCTTTGTATTCAGGTAAATTAGGATACAAAACTTCGGCATAACGCAATGTGATTGTTTTTCCTTTTTCTACATTAGTCAGCATAATTTTTGGCACGCCTACCATGTTTTGTCCCATATCGTAAACAAATACACCCGGACGAACTTCTGTAACCGACTGAGCCGTTAATTCTTTTATTGGTTTAACTGTTGTACCAAACTGCCCTATTAACTGAGCATCACTAAAATTATTAAAGTGGGGTAAATTGGCCGTTCCTTCTGAACTTACGAATCCATTTGTTCCTATAGCTATCGCCTGATGCCAATTGGAAGCATCATATACAGCTGTATTCCAGCCTTCAATTGCTTTTTCTTTTCGTGCATCATAAACTTCACCCTGAAAAAAACTACTGTATTTTACAGGTCCGTCATTAAAATACGTCCATGTTTCAGGATCACTTATGATATTTTTTTCGCTTCCATCGGCATAAGTAACTACCAATTTGGCAAGTATGGATTGACGATCACCAAAAAAATTCCAGTTTTCACCGGCATAGGTGCTACCGCCACTCCACCACCCTTCACCAAGAATTGCTCCCAATACATTGTTGCCTTCCTGAATATTTGCCGTTACATCATACGTTTGGTACAAATGGGTTTTATTGTATTGTGTTAGTCCGGGATTAAAATAATCGTCTCCTATTTTTTTACCATTTAAATACACATCATAAATACCACGTGAAGTGACATACAATCGTGCTTTACTTATTTTATGGGAATCTATTCCAAAAACGGTACGCAACATCGGCATGGAATTCTGACTTGGGTCCGCCAGAATAAAAGCCCCTTTTTTTCCGCCAATTACTGTATAGCTCTTATTTTCATTAGTTACTTCTTTAAATGACGAAAATAGGCCTGGCGAATTACTATCATCAGAAAAAATTACATTCGATGGGCTTCGGTAATTTTTAATTTCAATTTTCGAAAACTGCGCTTTTTCTCCCTTAGGAACTAAAAAACCAATATCACCTACGACAGGAAAAGCTATAAAATCTCCTCCGGCTCCTAATGGATTTAAATTGATATCAGCCACCAGATTTTCTTTTAAATTCCCATCAATATAAATCTTAGTTAATCCCAAACAGCTTTGAACACTTACAGTATGCATATTATACTGGTTTTCTTTATTAATAATCGAATTCGGAATTGAAAAACTTTTAAAAGGGGTTTCTTTTTTATCATCTGGATGATAACCTACCCGATAAACATTCAATTTAGCCAGCCCGTCTGAATTTAAGAGTGTAATATTCAGTTCAACCTGGATATAACCCTCACCATCTTTGTTTTCCAGTTTATATTGATTTTTATTTCGGTTCATTAAACGCTGATCGTTAGCACCATAAATTAAAGATGCCTTTGTCGATTTTAGCTTTTTATCCAATTGAATCGCACCATTGATAACAAAAACAGGAAGATATTGGGAGTGCAAAACCATATCATTGGCATTACCACCAATCCATTTTGCTCCAGACCATGCGGTTGTTTCTTTATCTGAATCTTTATTCGTTACCATTTTGGGGTTCAGCAAACCCGTCTCAAACCATGACTTTGCGGAGTACTTTTTTCCTTTTTGATCCCAAACGTTTACTGTCCAGTTATACAAAGTTGCAGGTTTTAATTCTTCGCCTTTATATTTGATATTAATAGATTCTCCGCTTTTAACTTTCCCCGTATTCCAAACCTCATTCCCCAGATTATTTGTTGCAATAATTTGATAAGCATTTTGATAATAACTGCTGTTTTTGTTAACTGTTTCCATTTGCCAGCTAAAAACAGGCTGAGCAACATCAAGACCAATTGGAGTTACTGCATTTTCTACCTTAAGATTACTAATTTGGATATCAGTATCAAAAAGCGATTTAGACAAAGCATTAGCATTATTTTCTTTTTGCTGCGAAAACAAAGACACACTGAAAATACAAGCTAAAAACAGTAACATTTTTAATTGATTCATTCTTAAAATAATTTTGTAATTCGTGATATTTGCCTTTTATTTTTTTCCTGTAGATTGTATCTTAATTACACTTTTGTTTAATCCCGGTGAAGTCACTTCAAGATTAATAGTTCCCGATTCTCCATTACTTTTAATAATTACCATAGCACGTCCATGCCAAGCTTTTCGGGTATTGGCACTATATAAATCAGCATCTTTTAAATTCGCATTATCAACTCCTGCTATTGTTCCGGCACCGGAAACTTTAAAAGTAAGTTCATTTTCCGCATTTGGATTCAAAATACCTTTTTCATCTGTAATTTCAACAGTTACATATACCAAATCCTGACTATCAGCTTTTATGGTTTTGCGATCTGCTGTTAATTTAATTTTCGATGGCTGACTGGCCGTTTTTAATAAAACTGATTCCCTTTCTTTTCCATTTTCCAAACCAACCGCTTTTAATTCACCGCTCTCATACGGAATTACAAAAGTTGCTTTAAATTCCTGGGCTTTCGTAGTTTCTTTCTCTCCAATGTTTTTTCCATTCAGATATAATCTAACTTTTGGATATTTTGAATATATTTCTACTTCAATATTCTTTCCTTCATGGCCAGGCCAGGTCCAGCTTTCCCAGGTTGGCCAAACAGCCCACAGTGTAAGTTTAATTTCTCCGCTTTCAGGATTTGGTTCCTTTACAGCCATGTATATTTTTTCGTTGTCGTTATACAGCATACTTCTGTAATGCGAAATTGGTTTTCTCCAGCCCATTAAATCGACATCACCACAATAAGCACCATGCCATGGATATAAATTTCTTTCCCAATGTTCGCCAATAGGCTCACCCGGATATATATAACGGCCAATACCAGATTCACCTAAATAATCCATTGCTGTCCACACAAAATCACCTAAAATATAATTGTGTTTTTGAACTAAATTCCAGTTGGCAAAAGCATCTTTAGGATATGATTCTGTTTGCAGAATAATTCGGGATGGCACTCTTTCATGGTCTGATTCTGCACGATGCAGCTGATAATTATATCCTGCGACATCATGAGCAGCCATTAAAGGATCAAAAATTTCCCATCCCTGATCCCAGGTAGTCATTGCTGATGTTACGGGACGAGTAGCATCTATATTTCGAATAGCGTTTGCCAGCATTTTTGCTGTTTCAACCGCCTCAGGTTTGGTTCGCTCAATAATTTCATTGCCAATGCTCCACATGATTATAGAAGGATGATTACGGTCTCTTAGTACCATAGATTCTACATCATGTTTCCACCATTTATCAAAAATTATGGAATAATCGTAAGTGTTTTTCTTTTCTCGCCAGCCATCAAAAGCCTCATCTATTACAAGCATCCCTAATCGATCGCAGGCATTCAGAAAAGCTTCTGAAGGAGGATTATGTGAGGTTCTGACCGCATTAAATCCGGCAGCTTTGAGTAATTCTACTTTTCTTTCTTCGGCGCGATCATAAGCAGCCGCACCCAACGCGCCATTGTCATGATGTACACACCCGCCGTTTAAGAGGATTTTTTTTCCGTTTAATAAAAAAACCACTTTTGGTACTAAATTCAAGTGTTCGAATTCCAAAATCAGTGGTTAAAGCATCAATACTCTTTGATTCTTTCTTAATTATTGAATTAACCTGATATCTATTTGGTAGTTCAACCGACCATAATTTTGGATTTTCGATTGTTATAGTTTGAATTACTTCTTTTTCTTCGTTTGGCTGTAATTCTATTTTACTTGTCGAATTTCCCGTATCTTTTCCTTTTTTATCAGCAATAACAGTGGAAAGCAATAAATTTTGCAGAGCCGAACTTTCATTTTTAACTATAGTTTTAACCTGAATCGCAGCTTTGTTATTTTTTACCTCCAAAGTAGTAATGGCAACGCCCCAATTTTTAATATGAACCGGATTTTTTACTGTTAACCACACATTCCTGTAAATACCTGAACCGCTGTACCATCTGCAATTTTTTTGTTGAGCGTTATCAACCTTAACCGCTATTACATTTTTTTGTCCGAATTTTAAATAAGGCGTCACATCATACTCAAAAGAAGTATAGCCATAAGGTTGTAGCCCCACTGATTTCCCGTTGACAAATACCTCAGCATTCATATAAGCTCCTTCAAAATAAATGGCAATCTTTTGATCTTTCCATTCAGAAGGAACTGAAAATGTTTTTCGATACCAGCCTGCTCCCATTGGGTAAAAACCTCCATCTCCTCCACTTACATTATCTTTTTCCGATTTCCCTTCAATACTCCAATCATGGGGTAAATTCAATTTTCTCCAATTACTATCATCAAAATCTACTAAACGATAATCAGAAGAATCTCCTAAAGAAAATCTCCAATCAAAATTAAAAAGTTGTTTTCGTTTACTATCTAAATTTTGTCCCGTACTTTTTGAGACACAAACAATTATTAATAAATGAATTAAAATTAATGTTTTTATAAATGGTCTCTTTTTAATCATTGGATATACTATTTTGACTATTAACAATTGGCAAATATTTTTCACTTATTCTATTATGCTCCTAATTTAAAGATTTAAATACAATAAATGTAAAATAAACACCTGTTATATAGCTCGTTATTTTTCAAAAGAAGTCAGGTTCCATTCGTCAAGCCATTTTAAAATTGGTTTTTGATCTGTGATTGTTATCGGCAACCAGACATAACTGCCATCTATAGGATTATCAGGTTTCCATCTGTCAGCCATAAAAATAAATTGATCTTTTTCTCCCTGAACGGGAAGAATATAAGTGCTTTGTGAATGAAATGTAAGTTCCGCATCTTTACCCACACACGGATTTCCTAAAGCCTGCCATGGTCCCCAAATAGAATTAGATTTAAACGAACGTGCCGCATTAGGATCCCAACCGGTACAGCCAGAAGTTATCATATAATAAACCCCATCTTTTTTAAAAACTGCAGGAGCTTCATTATGACCTGTCGGCGCAACTCTTGTCCATTTTCCGGTAAAATCTAAATAGTCGTCTGTAAGTTCTGAAATATGAAGTGTCAAATTTTCTTCTGAAGAGCAAATAAGATACCCCTTAGCATCATCATCAATATATACAGTCATATCTCTGGACATTTGTCCCTTATCAAAATCCTTACGAACCAACATTCCGTTTTTTACTGCTGTAAGCCATTCGGGGCTCCAGGATTTCAAACCAGCCTCATTCGTTGAAGCCGTTTTATATTCATCTTTAAAATCTATTGGCCAAACTCCTTTATTAGGGCGATATGATTTTTTATATTTAAAGGGGCCTTTTGGAGAATCACTTACGGCAACAGCTGCTCTTGCAGCATTATAACCTTGTCCTTTAAGTTCCAAATGAAACCACATAATATATTTACCCGTTTTTTTATTAAAAACAACTTTTGGACGCTCTATTACACAGCCTTTTGTTATTTCGGAATTAGGATCTTGTTCCACTTTTAATACAATACCTTCATTTTTCCAATTGTATAAATCTTTTGAGCTGTAACAACTGACACCCTCTAAAGATGTATTTCCTTTGCGGCCCGAAGTCTTGTATTCTCCGTACCAATAATAAGTCCCGTCAACAAAAACAACACCACCTCCATGGGCATTAATATGCACTCCATCTGTATCTTTCCACTGTTTTCCCGGAGCAAAATAATTGTTTTGCGAGAAAACAAAAGAACATACAAAACTTATAATTATCGAATATTTTAATTTCATTTTCACTTACTTTTTTGATAAACCCTGATATAATCAATTATGTATTTTGATGGAAGATTGGCTGTCGTAAATTCTCCTCCATTTATTCCTCCTACAGCCAGATTCACTAACAAATAATGAGGCTGCTGAAATGGAATTATCTTTTGATTTTTATCCCGAATTGTTTCTTCCACATTAATTTCGTTTAGCAGTTGATCATCAACATATAATTTAATCCACTGTGCATCCCAATCCATTCTCCAGATATGAAATTTATCAGCCCAGGAATCATCTTTAAATTCACTCAGCATAACTGTTTTACTATCCCACGCGGTCTGTGCCTCATTTGATTTCCAGGCTGCATTGGCTAATATTTTTCCCGTATAATATTCCATGATATCAATTTCGCCATTTGCAGGCCAGTTTCCTTTTACACCCAAAGTCCAAAAGGCTGGCCACATTCCTTTTTCAACGGGAATTTTAGCACGCATTTCAAAACGTCCGTATTTCCAGGAATGTTTTCCACGGGTAATTAAACAAGAAGAAGTAACTTTTATAGAATCTCTGCTTTTTACCCAATCTTTATGGGTTTTAGATACAAAATCTGGATTGGCTCTGTTTTCATTTCTGGCTTCAATAATTAGAAAACCATCTTTGCAATAGGCATTTTCTTTTTGATACCACTGATTTTCCTGATTTCTCACAAAACCTGTTTCGTAATTCCAATTCTTTTCATCCGGAGAACCATTTGTATTAAATTCGTCTGCCCAGACTAACTTATAATCTTCAGAAAATGAAGGTTTTTGTTTGAACTTTACAAAACTAAAAAGAAGCATCAGGACAATTCCTGACACCAAAAACTTACCAATAAATCTCATTTTGAATTTATTTTTAATGTCAAATTCTAAGGATTTCTTTATTATGATAAGGGATCCCGAAAGACCCCTCATCATTTCTACACTAATTAAAACCAAACTTTACTTGTATGCAATGCATTATTTTTTAATAATTCGGAATGTTATATCCGGATGCGATGGAATCTTAATCAGATAAATTCCCGGCGGCTGATTTTCAATATTCAGATGGATTTTACCATTTTCACTTATGTATTTTGATGTTGAAATTAATTTTGCATCCGAAGCATAAATTGCAATTGTAACTAAATCCTCATTTGCTGGTAAAATAATATCGAATTGACCTGTAGTAGGATTTGGAAAAGCGCTAATCGTTTCAAAAGATTCCTCTTCCAATGTATTTAAAGCCAATGTATTTGAGTTTTTAGCGGTTAAAGCACCCGAAGTTGTCAATGTTTTAACCTGTAAAGCGTCAGAATACTGACTTTCACCTCCCGCATTTTCTGATGCAATTTTATAGAAGTAATCTTTATTTGCTTCTAAATTTGTATCACCAAAAATGCTGTCCTTGACATAAGCAGATATAATTTCATAAGCACCGTTAACAGTTACAGACCTTTTAATTTTATAAGATTCTGCTCCTGCTACAGGCGTCCATTTTAAATTGATTGCTGATGCTGATACTGCCTCACCCTGAAAATTTGTTGGAACCTCAGAAATCGCAGGCTGATCATAAACCAATATCGCTGAGTATGCTGACTCAACATTGTCTTTACCAACAACTTTAATTCTGTATTCGGCATGTGTACGAACCTGATCGATTTTTTCAACAACATTGTAATTGGTGGATTCGTAGAAAACTGAAAAGGCGCTTTCGCCACTTAGCTTTCTTTCAAGAACATATTTATTTACTAACTCCTGATTAGTTCCTGTCCATTTTACTGTAATATTTTTATAATCTGAAGAAAGGGTGTAACTCAACGTTTCTACTTTTGTTTTCCATAATGGAATGTATTCTTTAGCAGAATTATAGGCTTTCGCCGATGCATTTTTGGCGTAATATTGCCCTGCCGGAGTTAAAACTGTATAATCAGTTGCTGTACTGGAAATTACTGGCGCTGTTTGCAGCCAAACATAATTCTGCCAGTTTGGGTTTCTTGTTTTAAACGCATCATTTATGGTAACATACATTGCCCTGGCATCTTGTACCCAATTGTAGATTGAATAGCGCTCTACATAATCGGCACTTTCCAAAACAGTTAATATCGCTGCCAGGTCATTTTTGTGTTTCGTTGCGTTAGCATCAGTAAGTGTAGTAACAGCATCCGGAAAATTATTAGCTGTCCAGTTTGCACCAATATTCCATTCTGTTATCCAAATAGGTCTTTTGTATTTATCGTATATGTTCTGCAAATCACTTTTCCATTGTGCTGCCGTTTTATACCAGTAACAGTGAAGTGCTACATAATCAATTCTATAATTATTAGCCTCTGCCTGCGTCATAAAATTAGCCATCCAGGGATTATAAGGATCTGACGTTGCCGGAGAGCCTACTCTTAATCCTGATTTCAAAAGAGCCGGCCAGGAACTTATCGCCGCTTCAACTGTCATATTGGATTGATCAGGACGATCTGGTTCGTTAAATCCTAATAAATGAGTATAGCCATCTTTAGTATAAGCTGGTGTAAATGAAGGCCACCATTGGGTTTGGCGTATTGGTACATATTCTACGTTTGGTGTAGTATCCATTCCTGTATTCCAATTGTAATACCAGGTAATATTTGTTGAATTGATCGCTTCTGTACTTCCACCGGCCAGTCCTTTTTTAGTGACCTGGTGCCATCTCATTGTTCTGACAAATGAAATTGTTCCTTTCAAATTAATTGGTAAAACCGAAATTTCAAGATCTTCATTTTCTGCTATATAAACTCTGCTGTATCCTGATCCGTCTGCACTTGTGGCAAAAGTTGCCATATAACCTTTTTTCAATTTAAAGGATTTGATCGCATTATCAAATGCTCCTAAATTATCAAATGGAGTTACTGTAACATATTGCTGAGATGCGCCTGCAAAATTTTCGTCGGTAAAAACTTGTAATGGCTGATAATCTACAACATAAGGCGAGACAACTGTACCTGATCCATAATTTGTGACATTGGCGTTTGTACCATTACTTGCCATAACACCGTTTACAGAAACATATTGTAACTGCGAACTGATAACTTCACTCGGTTTAATATTTTCAAAATACAAACGGTTATCTGCTGAACTTAAATTTACTGTCGAATTGATTAAAGGATTATATCCGTTTTTTAGATATAAGGAAGCCGTTCCGCTTAACACAACTTTTGATTTTGTATAAGCAGCAACATTTGTGTTGCTCGTAATATCTATAGTTTGTAACGACGGACTACTAATTTTCTCCGGTGCATAAGCCACATTCTCAAAAGTAACTGAAGTAACTGCCATGTCAACAGCGCCGGTTGCGTAATTTTTACCAATAACAATGTTTGCTGTCTGCTGTCCCTGAACTTTTAAATCACCTATTCCGAAAAGCGCTTTGGCTCCGGTTACGTTTATATAATAAGTACCTGCACTTTGAGATTGAAAAGACAAATCTCCTTTTCGTAATTTATTAGCAGCTCCTGTTACAAAACTTTTTGATGCTATAACTGTTCCTCCGCCATTTGCAGCTGTGGAAACAGATACTGTCATTTGAGAACCAGGACTTAAATTCGAAATGTATTCATATATCCATGAAAACTGATAACCTTTTGAGGCTTCTAACTGTACCGGAAAAGAGTAAACTGAATTTTGAATCGCAGTACTGTCCCATCTGATATACATTAACCTTCCGCTGTAAACTGAATTATCTGATTCGAAAGTATGACCTGAAGTTACATCCATAAACCGTGCTCCGGTAGTACTGTTTGCTGTATTAAAAATAGATGGCGAAGTAACATTTGTCCACCCATAAGCAGCAGGAGTTCCTGAATTATCATTAAAAAATCCGTCCCAGTTATTAATTAAATTTGAAGATTTAAGTTTTAAATCGGCAATCGCCATAAGTCCGTAATCACCAGTGATTGTCAAATAATAAATACCGTCAGAATTTGAAACAAAAGATAAATCTCCTTTTCTTAATTTGTTGGCATTACCAGTTGTAAATGATTTAGAAGTTATAACACCTGATCCGTCTGCACCTGATGAAATCGCTACATTAATTTTCGCGCCGGGAGCAGCATTAGATATGTATTCGTAAATCCATGAAAATTCATATCGCAAGCCCTGTTCCAACTTAACCGGATAGCTATATGTTGAAGTTGAATAACTTGCATTATCCCAACGTATGTACATTATTCTTCCGCTGTAAACTGAATTATCCAATTCAAATGTATGTCCTGAAGTTACATCCAGGTATCGAACCCCACTGGTTGAATTTGCTGTATTCCACGGAAGACTTGCAGCCGTATTAGCCCAGCCATAATCGTTAGGTTTGCCAGAATTATTCCCGGTGACTCCAGCCCATCTTCCTAATAGATTATCAGTGCCATATGCGATTGTTGTTCCTGAATTATCATTTAAAAAATCAAGCGTTTTAGAAGTTAAATAATTTCCATCCTGATAAATATTGGCAACACCGTCTTTGATTGCATACCTGTAAGTTTGTTCCTGAGCATTATCTACGGAAGTACTTAAATTCTCTGGTATTGATAAGATTGTGGTAGTATTAAAAGTAGTTTTATCTAAAGATGTTCTAAATCCGAGACCAATTGTATTCTTAACCTCGACATCTAATCCTCTGCCTACAGCAGCATTAACTTTGGCTTTTACTTCTAAAGTAAATTCAGTTTGACTGCTTAAAGGAAAAGATATAATATCTGGATTCGTACCATTAGTAAAAGTCTTAGAAGCACTCAATGTCGTAGCCAAATTGACTTTGACAGGCAAATTAGGCGCTTGTGCAAAAATTTGGTGTACAAAGACCGATAACCATATAAATAAAATTGGGTAGAGCTTTTTCATATGAAATTTTGTTTTAAAAATTATTTTAAAATTTTGATCAATACTCTCTTTAGCAACCATCACAATTATTTACCTGAGTCGCTAAAGCATTCCTCTTTAAAAACCAAATAAGAATAGCATCTGGTTTTTTATTACTGTAAAAATTTTATTGAAATTTTATATTATCATTTTATACATTGCTAAATCCGTGATTTTTCTTTAAATCATAGGATCACAATATATTTTTGAATCGAAATTTATTCATGCGAATTATAATGACTACCAGTATTATCCCTTATAACCAAATCAGGGATAATACTTAGTCATCAACACACACACTTATAAAAACTACTAATTAAGAAGTTGGAAGTTTAAAATCTTTATGAATGTATCTTCATCTGCAGTAAAAGAAAAAAAATCAAATTACTGCAGTTTAGATATTTTTAATTGGGCAGCTAATTAAAGTTGAGTTTCATCTGCAACAGCATCCTGCCATTTATCCCAAACCTTAACGTTAGGATCGTAACCATCATAACCGAAGTTCTGACTTAATTTACCTTTAATATTAGCCGTTATAGCACTGTTTGGAATAGGCCAGTAGTTATTACGTTTGTCCATAGTATAAAACTTAGTACCGTTTGGAACAACAATTCCACTTGGATATTTGTTGTAAAGGGTATAATGCGAAATACGCTGGTACCAATAACTACCTCCGGCTGCATCAGTTCCGGATTGTTTATCCCAATTGGTTTTATTGTAGGTCTGACCCCACTCATCTGGTTTTCCACTCAGGGCGAGGCAGTGTGAAATACGTTTTAACTCTGCATTTCTCCACTCTTCCAGATAAAGTTCTCTTCCTCTTTCTGCACAAATATCACCAATAGTTACCTGCCCGTACATTTGAGAAGCTCCGGCTCTGGCTCTGATAACATTCACGTCCTGAGTTGCTCCGCCTACATTACCCTGATAAAAACGTGCTTCTGCTCTTAGCAAATAAGTTTCAGCTAAACGATATAAATACCAATGTGCTTTACTTCCGGTACTAGCTCCTTGAAAATCAGTTGCATTTGGATTAGTTTCATTTACAACATCATGCAAATAGATTTTATACAAGGGAAAATCAAACCATTCACGAAGCGTATCTTTTGACAAAAAAGTGGTACCATTTTTTAATCTAAAATTTTGTTGGTAGAACGCAGAACTCTTATCACTGTATTTAAGATCTTCCATATTTACCCAGTTCCCAACAGCGCTATTATGTCTAAGATCCTGCTTATCCTCAATACCGTTTACAACCCACATAGGGTGTTGTGAATAATAGGAAGCGCTAATAGTACCAATACCACGTCCTAATGCTCTTGCATAATCATATTTAGCCTGATAATTAGCATTATTTGAAGCAAAACGATTTGCTGCTTGTTTTCCATCAGGAGTGGTAAGAGTACCCGAATTCCAGTTTGGACCAAAAATTCTCATTGAAGCAAACGGTAAAAATGATTGTACTCCTCCATTCGGCATAACCAATATGGCTTCTCTGTTACCAGCAATAACCTTATTTTCAGGTCTGTGTAAATCCCAGATTACATTTCTGTTTATCGCCCATGTTGTTGGATTTCCTCCTGGGTCAAAAGTTCCAAAAGAACCCTGCATTAAAGAATAGCCAGATTGATTAATCAGTAAATCTGCCTGTGTTTCTGCGTCTTTAAATCTTCCGGAAGCCAGGTAACACTTAATCAATAACTGACGACATGCGCCTTTGTTTACCACACCCACATACGGTAGTTTTGACTGATCCGGTACCCATTCTACAGCCTTTTCCATATCTGCTGTAATCATTTCAATGATAGCTTCTTTTTTAGTAGAATAATAACTCTGCTTTGGAACCTCCAGGATTTTAGTAATCAATGGTATATCTCCAAATTGATATACCAGATTAAGATAACGGTATGCTCTGTGAAAATAGGCCTGACCGATATATTTACGTTTAACTTCTTCAGTTAAACTTGTCACATTATCAATGTATGTCAATACGGTATTAGCATATTTAATACCTGTATAACCTTCATCCCAGTAAAATCCAAGATAAAAATCATCATTTGTTGCTGTTTTAAAACTTCCGGTAGGCACTATAGTGTTAGCAAAATCAGAAATAGTGCTACTATTATCCGTTTTTCCGTATTTTGCCATATCAGAGAAAACATATTCCGTACCGATAGGCACACTGTTTGAGGCAGCATTATAATGAATATAATTATTACGCAACCCTTTATCAGCAATTGCCAAAGTCGCCTGCAACCCAGATTCAGTAGTAAATGTAGTTTCTGGTTCGTAAAACGAAAGCGGATCCGGCTCCAGAAAATCCTCTGAACAGGAAACCAAAAGAGCAGCCACTACTACTAAAGGTGCAAGTGTTGAGATTTTATTTTTTATATATCTTTTCATTGTTGTAATTATTAAAGTGAAACGTTAAAACCTAAATTAAACATTCGTGTTGCTAATCCCCCTGTTTCCGGGTCTCCGTAATATTTCCATTCACCAGAAGCAGACCATGTTGCAGCGTTCTGAACTGAAGCATAAATTTTAAAATTTCTAACATGCAAGCGATCTATTAGGTCTTTAGGAAGTGAATAGGCCAACGAAATATTGTCCAGACGTATAAAACTACGATCGTATAATTTTGCTGTTCCGGCTCCTGCAGGCCCTCTTGCATCAAGACGCGCCCAGTCATTGGTTGGGTTGTCAATTGTCCAATATGGATTTACAAACGGATTGTAGTTGTTTGTATATAAACTACCATCGTTATACGTATTCATGTAACGTCCATCAAGCGATTTGTGCCCCATGTAGGAATACATATTAATTGCCAAATCCCAATTTTTATAAATTTTAAAGTCATTACGCAGCGACCAGTTGATTGGAGGTGCTGTCTGGCCTAAAAACTGTCTGTCTTTTTCATTATAAGTTGGTTTTCCATTCACATCATCAGCAGTGTAGCTGTTTTCCACTTTTGGGTCACCAGGACGCTGTCCGTATTTTGCAGCTTCTGCATACTCATCCTTTTGCCAAATTCCGGTTACTTTATAATCCCAGATTTGAGAAATAGGTCTGCCAATAAACCATCCATTTGTTTTATCATCTGCTTCTTTTGTTCCGATTACATTTCCATTGGCATCCTTAATATCTTCCATATTACCATATAATGCATTAATCGTATTCTCATTGTATGAAAAAGCAACGCTGGTAGTCCATTCAAAATTTGGATTTTTTATATTTAATGTAGTAAGGCTTATTTCAATCCCTTTATTTTCAACCTCTCCAAGATTGGTTGCGATTGATCCAAATCCAGAGAAACCAGGAAGACGCTGACTCATGATCATATCATTAGTAACCGATCTATAAATATCGATTGTACTCGTAATTCGGTCATTTAAGAAACCAAGGTCAAGACCAATATTAGTTGCCGTTGTTTTTTCCCATTGCAAATTTGGATTTGCCATACGATCAATTGCCAGGTATTTCATATCAACAATGTTTCCTGAAGCATCTATATATCCCATTGTTGCTCCTGTACCTGAACCTAAATTTGCCAAAGCTAAGTATGGATCAGCAAGCGATCTATTTCCGTTTTTACCCCATGACAAACGTAATTTACCTGTGCTTAAAGGATCCCAATGGAACCAGCTTTCCTGATTAAAGTTCCATCCTAAGGCTACAGAAGGAAAGGTCGCATAAGGATACGAAGCTCCAAATGCCGAATACCCATCTCGACGTACAGTTCCTGTTATCATATAACGATTATCAAACGAATAAAAAAGTCTCGCCATTAATGCATCGGCTGTTTGATGTGTATCTGTACTGGAAAATGTACTATTTAAAAGCGTTGCATTAGCAATATTATGAAAACCTAAGGCATCTGAAGGCTGAATATTACGTGCATAAACAATATCTGACCATGTTTTAAGATCTTCAGCTTCCTGAACAAAAGTTGCTATGATATGGTGTTTCTCATTAAACGTATGATCCCATGCTATTGTATTGTTCAAATTCCACGTAAATTTTTTACCATTACCTCTATCTACTCCTATGTTAACCGGATTCCAATTTTTATTACCTGCTGACTGAAAATAACGATTGTAAAAGAATTCATATCGTGGTGAAGCATTAAACGAATACGTAATACCTAAAGGTAAAGTTACCTTTGTATTGAAAATGGTATTTAAGACAGTATACCCTTTTTCAAGCTCCATATACTGGCGATCATAGTAATAATTATATCCTCCAATTGTTGGTCCCATTGGTTGTCTCGCAAAATCACCATTCGCTTCTTTAAAGTTAGAGAACGGGCTGTTTCTTAACATATTTGCATCCCAATAATTAGTACCGGTACCAACAGCTATGTCTCCATCTGAACGATCCTGAAAATTAACGTTTGCTCCAAATTCAAGCCAGCTTGTAATTTTAGCATCCACTTTCATATTCGCACGAACTGCAGAATAATCATTACCCTGAATAGCTCCTTCTGACGTTAAATACCCCAAAGACATATAATAATTTACTTTATCGCTTGCTCCGGAAACACTTAAATTATTGTCGTGATTTATTCCTGTTCTAAAAGTACTATTATACCAATCGTGTGTTTTTCCTTCTGTAAAATTCTTTAAAAGTGAAGCATCAGTAATACCCAAACGCAATCCCCATACTTCATTTAAGCTTTTCCCTTGTATTTGTCCAGCTGGCTGATACGCTAACCATTGAGCCTGAGATATACCATACTGATCTAATTGATTAGGGTTTGAAAAATACCCTACCTGACCAACACGGGTTGCAATATAAGGTTCGTATTGCCCTGTTGTTGTATTTGCACCATACGTTTTAGCAACTTCCCAATCTTCACGATATTTTACATACCCTTCTGGAGAATACACATTGCGATAAGCGCTTTCATTAACAACCGTCGTGTTTGTAGTAACATTAATAATAGGCTTACCGGTTTTTCCTTTTTTTGTTGAAATAACAATAACCCCTGCTGCCGCTTTAGATCCATAAACAGCTGTTGCAGACGCGTCTTTCAAGACATCTATCTGGCCAACATCATCAGGATTAATTTCTGAAAGCTCACCGTAGAATTGCATTCCGTCTAAAATAATAAGCGGTGAATTATGATTGGCACCATCAGGATTGTAAACAGAAGTCTGCCCACGAATTTGCAAAGACCCTCCTCCTTTTGCATCAGCTGAATAGCCAACTTTTAGACCAGGAACGCCTCGCAATAAATCCTGAACGGTCTGTGGATTTTGATTGGCTAAAGCTTCTGGTTTAACCTGAACAATTGCGCCCGTTAAATCCTTTTTCTTCATTTTACCATATCCTACAACCACCACTTCATCTAAAGAAGCAGCACTTTCTTCTAATTGTATGATAATATTTGTTTGGCCATTTACAGGTACTTCCTTGGTTACATGACCAACATATGATACTACTAGTATTGCATTCTCATTTCCTGCCAGCGTAAATTTTCCGTCAAAATCTGTTACAGTTCCTTTTTTTGTACCTTTTATCATAACTGAGGCGCCGGGAAGCGGAATCCCCTTGTGATCTTTAACCTGCCCGGTTATGCTAGTTTGTGGCTGTACTTTTTCTGCCCCTTTTGTACTGGTAGAAGTACCAGTGTATGCCTGTACCTGAGATAATGAAACCAGTACGCAAAGTATTGTAAGTTTCTTTTTTAAATCAAATCCAGATGCATAATCAGGAGTCTTAATCTTCCTAATAAAGTTTGTCATGTTGGTTGTAATTTTTTTGGTTAATTGATTAGTTTAAGTTCGCAAACTATTGCAACAACAAGTAAATAAGTGTGTTTTTTACAATTTTGTTTTTCAAAATTTTTTAAGCACCAATTTAATATGTGTTAACATATAGTTTGCAATGCAAATCTAACGTAAGACTAATAAGTAAAAGGGGGTAATTACGACATTATACAAGGGGCAAATCAGCATTTTTACATGAATTAAGCATTATTTTTATAAGTATGATAAAAAAACCATATTTAAAATATACTTTACATAATTATTTAAGAACTAATTATGACATGCGAAATATTATAACACATTACTATTTTAGTAAAAATTAAAACTATTACAAATGTTACTTTTATAAGTTGATTCAATAGAATACTCTTTTTATGCGAACTTTCGTTACTCAAAACAATGTCATTTGATAGGAAAGAGCAATAAGATAACCAAACTTGTATAAATGCAAAGAGGCAGTCATTTTAGACTGCCTCTTTGCATAATAAAAAAAGAATAAAATTATTTAGTATAGCGATACACCTCAGCAGCAGCTAATAAAAAAGCGCCTACACCAAAATCAGACGTAGAATTTTTATCTACCACTTGTCCCGGAATAGCTTTTTCGCCTATCGGCTGTATGTATCCAATTGTTCCATCTGCCTGAAGAGCAAATGTTGTTAAGTAATTCCATGATTTTGATGCTACTGGCAAATAAGTTTTTTTGTCCAGAATTCCATTGTTAATTCCCCACATAAAACCATAGGTAAAAAATGCTGTACCGCTGGTTTCTGGTCCCGGAGCATGTTCAGGATCCAAAATACTTCTTGTCCAGTACCCCTCTTTTTGCTGCGCAGCTGCAAGGGCTTTAGCCATTTCCTTAAAACGGATGATGTATTCATTTCTGTGTTTAGCCGTTTTTGGCAAATCCTGAATAATTTTGGCATAACCGGCAAAAATCCAGCCATCTCCCCTCGCCCAGAAATCTTTTTTCCCATTTGCACTTTTATGCTTTGGATAGATATATTTTGCATCACGAAAATATAGTTTTGCTTCATCGTCGTACATGATACCATTGGCATACGTTAAATAAGAATGTAATTTCTCTAAATACATTTCGTTACCGGTCACGTTGTACAACTTTGTCATCACCGGCATTACCATATATAATCCATCTACCCACCACCAATAGTCATTAGCTGCGGTACTCATTTCATACTCCATAACTTCGCGGGCACGTGCAATTTTTTGCGGATCATTCTTACCGGTAAAATTGTATAAATCAATATACGTTTGAAAGCAAATCTGCCAGTCTCCAAACAGTACGTGTTTATCATTCTCACCGTAATTGTATTTCCATTCTGATTTGTCATTCGATTTGGCCCCCATCCATTGATTTTTTTCGGCCCAGGCCAATGAATAATCCAAATACTTTTTGTTTTGGGTTACCTTATAAGCTTCCATATTTCCGGTATGATATGCCGCAACATTCCAAAAAGCATTTCCCAATTCCAGATGCGAATTTAGCCAATGATTATTTACTTTGTCAATAATTGCAATAACTTCCTGCTTAGATTCTTTTATTGCAGTTCCCTGCTTTACAGCACTGCTTTTACAACCTACAACTGTAAGTGAAACAAAAGTCATTACTATAAAAAATGAGTTCTTAAAATTCATCATTATATTTTTAGATTAAATGTTTAATTATTTTGATGCATGGTCAATTGGAATCTCTTGTCCGGACCAAATCTTCTTTTGTGTCCAGGGCTGATAAGCATCACTCCAAAATGAATCAGTTGATGGCAAACCGAGTACCAAAAATGCTTCTGCACACAAATACAAACTTCCGGTTGAAATATAACCTTCGCCAATATTAGGCTGATGTCCGTATAACCCTATTTGAAGCCAACCGTTTTTATCGAAAGTTCCAGGTACATTAATTTGATTAAAAATCATAGTATACAATGCCGAACGAACCTGAGCCGGAGCAACTTCTTTTGGTAATTCTTTCCAGAGTGCTATTTGAGATAACAATTGGAAAGCGCCAAAACGATAGGCTAAAGACCTTCCGATAGGCGGATAAGTTCCGTCAGGAGAAATTAATCTTTCCTGAATAGCTGCATAGCGCCTGGCTCTATTTAACTCCGTAGTATAATCCGTTTTGTAATCGTTACTTTTTTCTTTAAGTACGTTTAATATGTCCAATTGCATCGGATGAATCACGAAACTATTATAATAATCCCAATGAAAATCAGGACCGTCACCATAAGTTCCGTCACCTAAATACCATTTTTTATGTTCTTCCAAGGCATAATTCAGGCGATTAGTATCGGGATCTTTATCGAATTTAATTATTGTTGCTTCAATCATTCCCGCAAAAAGAAGCCAGTTGCTGTGATAAGGTTCAATTTTTCTGGATGATTTTAATGCTTTGATTACATTCTCTTTTGTAATTGCATCCAGCGGTTCCCATAGTTGTTTTGGAGCGCGAAGCAGCGCCTGGGCAAAAAAGGCAGCATCAACTAAAGGCTGTTTATCATTTACAAAATTCATAAAATCCGGAGCACTGGGATCGGTTGCATTATGAATGCATTTTTGAGCCAAATCAATATACTTTGCCCTTAATTTTCCTTCGGATGTCCCGTCTTTACCTAATTCTAACCAAGGCGCCATTCCTGAAAGCAATCGACCAAAAGCCTCCAAATAAGTCACATGAGTTCTATCATCCCAGGCACCTGGTGATTTTTCTACAGGCATTAACTGTTTGAGCTGATTTTTACTTAAAGCATTCAAAACAGGATCTCCAATTTTAACTAAAGAAGACACAAAAAATTCCCGAACCTTTTCAGGTGAATCTTTTTGAAGTTTCTTTGATTGTGATTGAATGCTATAAATGGCTGTAAAATAAACAAACCCTAATAAAACAGCTTTTTTCAAATAATTATTCATACTCTTTTTTTAATTTTTTCTTCGTCTAAGCTCGTAATCAGGTTGATTTCCAAAAGCTTTCGTTTAATATATATTTATTATCCTTGACGTTTTGGTACTTCTTTTTAAACTCAGAAGGATTTAGATTATAAAATTGCTGAAAGTGTTTTCTGAAATATTTAATATCACCAAAACCTGCAATTGACGCAGCCTGGCTTATTTGTAAATCTGTCGTAATCAGCAATGTTGCCACTTTTCGTAATCGGACATTTCGGGTGAATTCAGAAACCGATTTACCGGTTATTTTTTTAATTTTTTTATAAACTAGAGAATAACTCATTCCTAAGTGAAATGCCAGATCATGCACATTAAAATTTTCTACATCTAAATTGGCATCGATTACTTCTACGATTCTTTCAATAAGTTTTTTATCCTCATCAGATAGCTTTAGACTTGCGTCTTTTTTCGTAACTGAATTAAGCAGATAATTCTGCTCACTGTCGCGTCGGGTTAATATTCCGCTGATTCTGGCCAGTAAATACTCGTTATCAAATGGTTTTGTAATATAATCATCGGCTCCTACTTCAGCACCTTTAAGTTTTACATCTTCCGAAGTTCCTCCCGTGAGTAATATTACAGGAATATGCTTTAATTCTTCATCCGATTTAATATGCTTGCAAAAGGCTACTCCATTCATTTCTCCCATTACAACATCAGAAATAATTAAATCGGGCTGTACTTTTTTAATTATGGTTAAAGCTGTTTCTGCATTTTCAGCCAGCGTAACATGGTATTTTGGGGTTAATATTCGCTTTAAATAATTTCTTATTTGGGCATTATCATCTACAACTAAAATACTTTTAGCATCTTTAATTAAATCGTTACCATTTTCAGGTTCATTAATGGTCTGCAATACATTTTCCTGTATTACTGTATCCTCTAAAGCTTCTTCTAAAAACAAGGTTCTGTCACTTAAGTCTTCGCGGATTTCTATATCACCAAAATGTTTTTTCCCAAGTGGCAATTTAACCTCAAATATTGCTCCTCCATTTTTATTATCGAGGCAGCTGACCGCTCCATGATGTTGGGTAACAAACTGTTTTACCAGATAAAGTCCAATACCAAATCCTTTGCGGTTATTTTTTATGTTATTATTTGACTGATAAAACAAATTAAATATTTTGTCTTTATCGGCATCCAAAACACCTTCTCCATTATCAATAACTTTTATAATAACTTCAGTATCTGTACATCGTAAATTGACAGCAACTTTTCCATTTTCTTTCTCGGTAAATTTTAATGCATTCGCAATCAAATTAAACAAAGCCATTTCTATTTTTTCCCGATCGACATAAACCAATAGTCTTTCTTCAGAAATACTAAAACTGTAATCTATTTTTTTTGTTTTTGCATGATGCACAAAACAGCTAAAAACCTCTTTGGCCAGTTCTACAATATCAATTTGTCCTATTTTAAGTTTTCCGGTCTCTGTTTCTGTTTTTCTAAAAAGAAGCAACTGATCAACCAGACTCAATAATCTTCTGGAATTGCTGTAAACCATTTCAATAGCACCCGGATCTATTTGTTGATCTGTTCCGTAAATTATATCTTTTAAAGGATTAATAATCATTGTTAAAGGCGACCTGAACTCATGAGAAATATTGGTGAAAAAGGTTATTTTTTTCTCATTCAGTTCCTTCTCCTGCTTCGCCAAATTCTGCGAAAGCTGTACTTCGTATTTTAATTTCTCCCGTTCACGTTGGTACTTGTCAACCATATAAATAATAAAACAGAATGCAAGAAAATAGATAAAATAAGCCAGACCAGTCCTATACCATGGCGGTAAAATCGTAATAGGCAGTGAAATAGATTTGGTACTCCAGATTCCTTCAGCATTAGTAGATTTAATTTTTAGCACATAATCTCCTTCTGTTATTCTGGAATAATTGGCACTTCTGACATTATCAACATAATGCCATTGTGAATCCCATCCTTCTAAAAAATAAGCATAAGATATTTTTTCAGGCAAACTGTATTCTAAAGCTGCAAAATCAATGTTTAGCATTGATTCATCATAAGGTAATTTTAATTTATCAATTCCAAAAGAAGTCAAATGAGATTGGTCATAAACCTTATTATTTACTTTTATAGAAGTTATTACCAGCTTTGGAAAGTCATGGATTTGACTGCTAATTTTCGTATCTATAATATTAAAGCCCTTAATTCCGCCAAAAACGATTTCGCCAGTTGAAAGTTTGAGAGCCGCATTGTAATTAAACTGATTGCTCTGAAGTCCGTCAGCATCATGGTAACTTGTAATTTTGCCGCTATTTGCATTATAAGTAAATATTCCGTTGTAAGTACTGCCCCAAAAAGCGCCCTGATTATCTTTTACAATGTTTAAAACTGAATTATTTGGAAGCCCATTTCGCTGCGTCAGGAATCTTTTCGTTGAAGTTTGGGGATTAAAAATCATCAAACCTCCTCCTTCGGTACCGGCCAGTATTTTTGTTTTAGAAATAGAAATAACAGACCGCACTGGATATTTTACATCAATCTCTTTCTTTTTCATTGTTCCTGGATTGAACTGAAACAATTTTGTAAAATTTCCTATCCAAAGATTCCCATTTTCATCTTCTGTAATCGAAATAATTCCTCTGATTTTTGCATCAACAAAATCGAATTGGTCACTTGTTCTATTATAGCGGTAGAGTCCCTCATCATCTGGAGAACTGGCCCATAAGACATTATCTTTGCTACGAAACAGTACCCATATATTCTTTTGAAATGAATTGTATTTTGGATTAAAAAACTGTATTTTTTAAAATTACGGGTCTGAGAATTAAACAGACAAACGCCGCCGCCATAAGTAGCAAACCAGGTTCCTTTATTATCCTTTACAATTGCTGAGACAAAATTATTAGAGATCGAATTCGGGTTATTTGAATTATAAGCGTAATTCGTAAATGTATTATTCTTTTTATTCCACAAACTTGCACCTGCTCCGTCTGTTCCTATCCATAAATGTTCGCCATCCTGCTCAGATAAGGAAAGAATAAAATCACTTGGTAAAGTATTTTTTATTTTTTCATTTTTCGAAATTGTGATAAAAGGGCTTTTTCTTTCCTCAATCTTATTCACTCCTCCCCTTAAAGTTCCAATCCAAACCCTGTTTTCATTATCTAAAAACAATGACGAAATGGCGTTACTATTCAGTTTTTCTTCATGTGAAGTTTCATTAAATAAAGAAAAGGTGTCTGAAGCATAATTGTATTTAACTATTCCATTACCATTTGTAGCAATCCAAAGTTCCTTTTTATCGGGTTTACACATTAAATCAGAAATGGGATACTGAATTTCCTGATTCGTATAATTACGGTATGTTCTATTTAGGATATTGTATTTCAACAAACCTCCTTCAATCCCTACCCAAACATTCGAAAATTTGTCACATAAAATACTATCCCCATTAACAAAATCAGCAAAAACAACAATAAGTTTCCCGGCTGCTGTGTCCATGGTTACAAGACCTATTCCCTGAACAAAACACCACAATTTACCCGTTTTATCAAAATCCATTCCCTGAACATGGTAATCCCACCGTAATTTCCCTTTTACATAAAGTGGTATCTGGATGATTTTTTCCTGATTATCTGCACAATAAAGCAAGCCCTGGCCTGCGGTACCGATATACATATTTGATTTATAATCTATAATTTTATTGACTACAAAATCTATCGGCTCACTTTTAGAAGTCTTAGCATTTAAATAATACTTTGTGTTAAACTGATTGCTCAAGTAATTATAAACACTTATTCCGCCTTTTGTACCAATCCAAATCTCATTTTTAGTTCCACAAATACTTACAACCCTGTTATTATTTAACGAATTAAGATCATTAGGTTCATTTCTAAAGTTCAAAAAATTATACCCATCATATCTGCTTATTCCGTCATAAGTACCAAACCACATTAAGCCTCTTTTGTCTTTATAAACAGAGGTTACAGCATTATTAGCAAGTCCATTTTTGATGCCGATGTAACCAATGCTATATTTTTCGTTCCCAAATTTTGAAACAGACGATCCTGCAACCGACTGTGGTTTAGACGGAGAACAAACTAAAAGCATTAAAAATAATAAGATTTTATTTTTCAAAATACATTGTGCATGGAATTAAGTATAAAATTTTTCAATAAATTAATTCTTAAAAATCTTTAAAATCAGAAAAACCTATGACTAAATATCATAGGCCCTTCTGTACAAACATAAAGAAAAACACTAAACTAATTGACTAGTGAAATTGTATATGAATAACTGTATTGCTTATCTAATAATCGATAAGGATCATGAGGAGGACGTCCCCAGCTATCATCACCTCCCACACCTCTTTGCTTATAATCTAAATGCAGGTAAACTGCTTCTTTAGAATCTAAATCCAAATCTGAAGGATGGCGTTGTGCCTTAGTTTTTCCAGGATCCAAATCTTCTGTCGAAATATTCAATGCACTAAAACTAACCGCTTGCTGGCCTTCAATTTTTATACCTTGTCCTTTATCATTTTTTAAAGTCAGCCAACGAACATCTGTTTTGTAACCTGATTCCTGTGGGCGAATATAATTTCTTGCATATTGATTCATTACCTTATCTGAATACTCCCCAACAAACGAAGCCGAATTTCTATCTGAATAATTTTCCCATGGGCCTCTTCCATAATAACTCAAATTATCATACGAACCATTTAATTTCAAGCGCATTCCGAAACGAGGTATTTCTGGTAAATCTTTTCCAGTCAAATCAATAGATGCGGTAAGTTTTATAGCGCCATTATTTTGAATCAAATACTCAACGGTGTAAGGGACATCGGCCTGAGCTAATTTATAGGCCACTTTTACAAGTAAACCTTCCGCAGTATTTTTATCCATAGTAACACTTACAACAGTCGGATTTTTTGAAGCTTCTTTCCAAATTGCCAATTTATTTGGCATTCCGTTTCCAAAATCATTATCTGTTGGAGCGCGCCAGAAATAAGGTGTTGGAAAATTGGTAATAACTGTATTATTGCCATTTTTCAGGTTATATTTCAGGATTTCTCCTTTTTGTAAATCAAATTCTCCTACACTATTTTCAGCCTCAAAAGACAGTACATTATTTTTAACAGCGTACTTCAATTTTGTCCCACTTTTAGCAACGGTATTAGTATTAAAATAAGAACCTTTCCCTACTTTAAATTGCTCTCTTGCAAATTCATAACCTTTAGCAACCAAAGGCGCATCATATTTTGAAACTGCAAAAACATTTAAAAAATACTCTGATTTCTCATCAAGTGATCCTAAATCTAAAGATATTTTTTTACTTTCTTCAGGAGCTGCCTCCAAATTAAATTCTCCTGATTTTGTTTTCAATCCGTTTTTAATTAGTTCCCATTTAAAGGTGTAATTAGAAAGATCGGTAAAATTATAATGGTTTGTGACTATTAAATCAGTTTCATTATTGAATTGAAATTGAATGTTTTGGTACACTTTTTTTACTTCATTTAATGCCGGTTTTGGAGTTCTGTTAGAAAACACAAGACCATCTGCGCAACCATTCTCATCATTTTGCAAATCGGCACCTCCTAAATCTCCGCCATAAGCCCAAAATGTAATTCCTTTTTCATTTTTCGTTTTCAGTCCCTGGTCAATCCAATCCCAAATAAACCCGCCTTGCATACGTTTACTGTTATTTATAATGTCCCAGTATTCCTGAAAATTTCCACTACTATTTCCCATAGCGTGTGCATACTCACACATAATATAAGGACGTGTTTTATCAGAATTTGCATAATCCTTCATACTTTTAATACCTGGATACATAGGAGCTACGATATCTGTATTTCTATTTTCTCCTGCCTGCTCAGACTGAACCGGGCGGGTAGAATCTGTTTGTTTTAACCAATCATAGGCATCATAAAAAACAGGACCATTTCCGCATTCATTTCCTAAGGACCAGATTATAATAGATGGATGATTTTTATCTAGTGCAAACATTCTTTTTATACGATCCAAATGAGCTGGTGCCCATTCTGGCAAATAAGCAGGGTGTTTTGCTTTATCAAACCAATTTTGCCACTCTGCGCCCATTGCATGACTTTCGATATTAGCCTCATCAACAACATAAAAGCCGTATTCATCACATAAATCATAGATATGGTTATCATGCGGATAATGGCTCATTCTAATAGCATTAATATTATATTCCTTCATTAACTGAAGGTCTTTCAGTGTTGTTGCTTCAACAGGAACATGTCCTTTTTGATCGTCATGCTCGTGTATATTAACTCCTTTTACAAAAATGACCTTGCCATTCACTAACAATCGTGCATCTTTGATTTCAATTTTTCTAAAGCCTGTTTTTTTAGAAACTATTTCTAACGTTTTTCCTTTATTATCCAATAATGAGATCATGTATCGATATAAATTTGGTGTTTCGGCATTCCATTGTTTTACATTTTCAACTGTCTTTTCAAAGCTGATTTTTTGTTCTTTATTGTTTACTTTTTTATTTTCTGAATAGACAACATTTCCCTGATTGTCAAATAATTCAACTTTTACAGAAGGGTTTTTAACTTTGTTATTCTCAAAATATTTTAAAGTAACATCAAGACTAAAAATTCCGTTTTTATATTGATTGTCTAAGTCACTTTTTACAAAATAATCCCAGATAGTAGTTTTAGGCATTGCCTGCAAATAAACATCGCGCTCAACACCGCTTAATCTCCAAAAATCCTGATCTTCTAAATAACTTCCATCATGCCAGCGAAATACCTGTACTGCAATCAAATTATCTCCTTTCTTTAAAAAAGAAGTAATATTAAATTCTGCTGGTGTTTTTGCTGCTTTTGTCATTCCCACTTCTTTTCCGTTTAAAAAGACTTTGGCATAACCACTTATAGATCCAAAATGAAGTATAATTTCTTTGTCTTTCCATGAATCAGCAATGGTAAAAGTGCGTCTATAACTTCCTACCGGGTTATAATCGCCATTTATAAAAGGGGGATTTTTAGGAAATGGATACGTAATGTTAGTATAAATAGGAATATCATAACCTTGTATTTCCCAGTTAGAAGGAACCTGAATGTTTTTCCAATTGCTATCATCCAAATTTACGGCATAAAAATCCATGGGTCTTTGAGAAGGATTTTTGACAATATTAAATTTCCAGTCTCCATTCAAACTCTGATACAATTCTGATTTTTGAGAATTATTGCCTTTCAATTCCGCTTCATTACTGAATAAAAGAAAGGAACTTCGGCCTTCTTCTTTTCCTCTGTCTAAAATTTGAGGATTTTCCCATTCATTATTCTGGGCATAATTATTTTGCAGACTCAAAAACAAAGTAAGCGCTAATACAATTTTTTTCATTTAATTATTTTAAAAAATGGGAATTAAAAATTTAATACTCCTAAAATTTATTTCAAATTAGCCCTATCCATAATCTTAAAAAAAATAACAGGGTTAACACAGAAATAAAAAACAACTTCACAAATTTAGATAACACCATATAAGACAAGAGGGACGCTACAATAAATTAGAAGGGGCATATCAATATAAACAGCCAAAAAGCAAGTTAATAAGGCGATATTTCGCATTATCCATAATTATTAAATTAAAAAATGTTGAAGGGAAAATTTACGTTATATGAAAAAAAACACTTTTTTTTTGATTTGTGAATTACTCTTCTAAGATTGGCGTTCGCATTAATTCTAAAATTTGTACGGGCTGAGGATCTGCTTTACTTAATCCTTCTCCATCTGCCTGGGTTACATTTTGAGAAAAATGTGCAATTGTTTTTTATCTCTCCAAAGTTCTTTATCAAAATTAGGTTCCCATTGTCCGACAGAAAGTCGGCTGAGATCTTGTATTTTCCATTGTGTTTTTTGCAAATTGGTATAGCCTAATGTTATTTTATTATCCCTTTCTTCATCTCTAAAAAGCAAATACAACATTGCTTTATTTACCAAAATTTCAGGACGTGAAATAGGGATTCTTTTGGTGCCTCCTCCCCCTAAAGTAAATGGTTTGACATGAAAATCGGTATTAATTAAATTCCATTTTCCGCCAGACAAATACACCACTTTATATTGTGGAATTCCATTATTGTCCCAATAAGTCGCAATAAATGGATTTCCCTGCTCATCAACAGTCATTGCCGTTTGATTGATTAAACTGCTGTTTTGTGGTACTTCCCAGGCATGTTCAGCGGTTTCTTTTGTAATAGGCAAAATGTATTTTTCTCCAGTAGATTTTTTCCATGTTTTTCCTCCATCAGCAGAAAAGGCATAACAAATATCATGGTTCGTAGATACGTCCCAGCTTTCTCTCCAAACCCATGAAATATAAATTCCTTTGTCACCTACGCACATTTGCCAATATGCACTGCGTTGATTTTCGCCGTCAATTAAATTATTTTGTAATGAAGTCCATTGCTGCGTTTTTACATCGTAAGATTTCATAATCATATTTCCTCGTCCCGAAGCCCCGGAACGATAACAAAACAATAAATTTCCATTAGGTAAATTATGAAATTCAGGATAAGTTACTTTAGCCTCATCCTCTCCTGTCATTGGTTTTTCTTCTCCTAGTTCTAAACTAAATGGCATTTTACTTCTCGCATAACGCAAACGGGTATCATGATGATCCCAACTCACATGAAGGTAACCATCAGAATCTATTACAATACTAATATCATTATGAGCATCTTTTACATTACCACTGTATGGAGTGACAACTCTGTCCCATTTTTTTGAATTTAATTTACGCTTCGCTAAAACCATCCGCCCATCTGGATCGTAGTATGCAGTATATTGATTTCCTTTAAAAGAAGTCAGCGCACTGTTTCTAAAAATAACGGTATTAACAGAATTATTACTCCATCCTAAACCGATTTCACTCTCAGTAGTTTTTAGCTGAGCACTGACACTGAATGAAAAAAACAGCATCACTAAAAACAAACTTTTAACAATGGCTAATTTTCTTTTTAATTGGCTATTTAAAGCTATATTCATATTCTTTTCATTATAAAATCATTATTATTTTATCAGCAAGAAAAAATCTAAAAGATTATTCGAGATCAATTTCTTTATTAAATATTACCATTCCAGTTTCACCAAAGCCACTGCCTGACGCTCCATTTTTAAAGCTACAACTGTTTTGTTGTCCCTTATTTTTATTTTTTTTGCAGATATGTTTTTTAGTTTTCCAGATTTTTCAAGTACCTCGATCTGTTGTTGCGTAGGATTTTGTGGCGATCCCATTTTTTTCCATACCTCATAAGAATTGCTGTTTTCTTTATCGATTAAGTAAATAGTCAGAGAAGCTTTTTTAGACGGAATGTTTTCAATAAAAAGATTAACAATTTCTGTTGGTCCGGGTTTGTCATCATCGTGATAATTCCAAACCATTATAGCTGCCGATTTTGAGTCTTTGGATGCCAGTGCGCCAATATCAGACTGAGTACCACGAACACTAGATTTCAGAATATCTTCGACCGGATACATACGATTGCTGACAACATTTAAACGCGTGCCGGACATCATTCCAAACATTCTGAAAACATTTAACACCGGTTTGTCAACTCCATTGGTAGCAAGATCACGAAAACCATAAAACCAAGGTTGGTTTTCAAACTCAAAAGACCAGGAAACCGCACCGAGAAAATTGGCTTTTGTCTGATCTGCCAATATATATTTTCGTGCAAAAGAGGCCGCTGTATAACTTGAATACATAATACCATTACGGTAAGCATTCTCCGGATTGGTTGCCATTCCGCAAGCAGCACAACCTTCAGGATCCGACTCCCCGATAATAATCGGCAAATCTTTTGTTTCCGGATATAACATCGTGAGTTTAAAACCAGTTTCGATATCATTTAATTGGGGAGCCATATCCATTCTAACCGTTCCATCTACCAATTTAGGCCATCCTTTAGCATGAAAAAGTATAGCATCCATTGGTGAACCTTTCTTGCCTGTAGCGTAGTTAATACCACTTATACAATGTTTAATAAAATCATTGGTCCATTCCTGAGCGCCCTTACCCCTTGTTCCGGCAATATTAATACCTCCTATTTTTGCAGTTGGCAATGCTTTTTTAAGTCCGTCTGCAGCATAATCATACATCTTAAAAAATTCTTCACGAGTGCCTTTCCAGTAATGTCCGTTTGGTTCATTCCAAACTTCCCAATACCAGCTTTCTACTTCTTTTTGTCCGTAACGCTCTACCGAATGTTTAACCCATTCATATACAAGATTTCTCCATTTATTATAATCTTTAGGCGGATAAGCCCATCCCGTAATAATATCTGTATAAGGATCTCCGGGTTTCCAATAATGTCTGTATGGAACTGGATGTGTAGATAAAGCTTCAGGCATAAAACCGATTTGTGCTAAGGGTTTCATACCACGCGAAACATAGGTATCAAAAATACTATCAATAATTCTCCAATTGTATATCGGATTGCCCTTATTATCTTCGGTATAAGCATTGGTAGATCCCCACTTCAAAGCGGCACTACCATCACCTGTTACTAACAAACTGTGTGTACGCACATAAACTGGCACGGGACTTAATGCTGCAATTTCACTAAGAAGTTTTTTACCATCTTTCATATAAGTATAGTTGGGTTCATCATACCCAAACCATGCCCATACTGGTTTCATAGTACCTATTTCCTGTTTAAGGTCAATTTTAATTTCAGGACTCTGAGCATAGGAACTAACACAAAATTGAAGTGCAATAACTATCAGCCAATACTTTATTAATTTACACATAACATGGTTTTGTTTTATAGGATATCTTCATCGCTTATCATAAAACGAGTTTCTGTACTTCATTACCATTGATTATCATTATTAAATATAATTGTAAAACCAACACTTATAGAAAAGAGCAAATTTTTTTATGATTTGTGTTTTTTATCTTTAACTAATTTATATAAAATTTTATCAAATACAGATTATCTGCAAACAATTTAAATTATTTCAATATACAGAAATAATAAAAGCATCCTAAATTAATAACTGAATCAAATTCATTGCTATCATAACATTTTATTTATTCTAATTGAGCATCTTTGTATTAAAATAAATTTACAAATGATAAGAATTACAAAAGAGCTATCATTCCCGTTAGAAAATATATTGTTTTCATTTGCACTGAAATCTGAAGCAGCTGATGTATTTGATGGTCATAATACGCTCATTACCGGAATTGGAAAAGTAAATGCAGCTTATGAATTATCCAAAGCCATTCAACATAAAAAACCATCACTCATTGTAAATCTTGGATCGGCAGGAAGCAATTATTTCCAGAAAGGTGATGTTATTTGCTGTTCTAAATTTATTCAAAGAGACATGGACGTCAGAGGTTTAGGCTTCGAACAATATGAAACTCCGTTATCAAATTTGCCCATACTTCTTGAATATGGATTTGAGATGGAGGGTTTGCAGACAGGTATCTGCGGAACTGGTGATAATTTTGAGATGGGGCATAATACCAGGATTTATAATGTTGTAGATATGGAAGCCTATGCATTGGCAATGATTGCAATGAAAGAAAATATTCCATTTTTGTGTTTAAAATATATTTCAGATGGAGCCGACGATAATGCAGCTGACGATTGGATGATTCAGGTTCACAAGGCTGCAGTAGCTTATGGAAATATTCTGAATTTGAACAAAAACAACATTTCTATTTAGTCGTATCGGATCTTCACTCCAAATATAAAGAAGGCCATTGAAGGCCTTCTTCTAAAATATTTTTTTTCAATTAATTCTCACCCCAGCCATATCTTACACGAAAAATACCAGAACTGTTAACCGTATTAATTGTAATATTAGTTCCGCTCCCACCTCTGGTAAACAAACTGTAAGAATCTCCATCTCTCAATCCAGGCCAATAAACGCTGGCAATATTATCTGTTCTGCATACATCGCTGGTTGCTACTATATAAGCAATTTCATTGTCAGATTGATTTCCGTTTTGATAATCCTTACCGGAGTTCATCCCGGCACCAAATTCAGTAATTACTGTACGACTGGCATAACTTCCTACTCTACTACGCCAATCTGCTCTCCATTGTGTAACTGATCTGGTGGCCCAAAAAGCATAATTATGTAATCCCAGTAAACATCCATTAAAACGGGTATCTGCTCCGACTCCGGTAACATTTTCCGAATATCCTGTTCCTCCCAGAATTATTCGTCCTTTTGGAACATTCGGATAAGTGGAAAGAAACTGAGCATAAATAGTCGTTAACTGAGCTAAAGTATATCCATGAGGCTCGTTGAATGGTTCAAAATATACATTTGAGTTACCTTGATATTTATTTACAACTGTAGTCCACATACTCCAAAAAGCAGTTGTATTATCAATGATACCATTTTTTGATGATGAAGACTCCCAACAGGCAATAATTACTTTCCAGCCTTTACTGGTAGCCTTATCTATCACCCCTTGATAACTAGCCCACCAACTCTCAGAAACAGAGGGTGGATTAATTGGAATACGAATCGTATTAACCCCGCTTATTTTACTTGTAAAACCATTTAATACTGCATCTGTTTTTGCCACAACTGTACTATAATTATCACCTGCTTCTAAACCCGATAGAATAACCCAGCCATCCACAAAATTATCTCGCCCGTCTGCCCAGTTCAGTCCGGCAATCGATGCCGCTCCTACTTTAGCAGTAGCATTATTATTTTTCACCGTATTTTCAATTACGGATTCATTTTCTGCTAAACTTGTCTGATTCATTTCAGTAACATCATCTTTTGAACATGCACACACAATGATGCTTAACATAAGTAAATATCTTTTTTTCATTGACATAAAATTGTTTGAATTATTAAATTAATATTCTGAATTTATTCCGACTATTTATGCAATACCTACATTCTATTTTTATAGTTTGCGTAATAGCCAGCCAACGCATTAAAATAACGAGACCACTTTAATTTGAAGTTTATTTTCAAAAATTAGCAGGAGCCCCGAATTATATTAAAATGCCATTTTACAATTAATCATAAGGTTTTTTCATTGGTTTGTTTGGTTTTAGTTAATAAAAAAATATATAAAATGGTAATTATACCAGGTAATAAAGTAAATCAGACACTTCCATTTTTTGTTTAGTAATTCTGCCTGAGACGGGATTTTAACTTATCAGAATGAATATTTTATTATATAAAACTGATACTGAATTCTTGATGATAATAATACAAAGTAATGCTTATCTTACATCTTGTAGCAGGGGTAAATTGGAAAAAAAAGGAGGTCATAATGGTAATTTGATATTTTTTTAGCATTAAAAAAACTTAATACATAAAAAAACATATATTTTTTTACTTAATAAGTAATTATCAAATTATCATTACATCTATAGGCAAGACTAAATATTTAAAAATGTAACATAGACCAGGCTTCTAAACATTGGTTCAATTTTTCTCTCCTTAATAAAATTTATTATTAAATTCTGAAATTGAAGATTTCCTGGTCTTAGATTTATTTATTAATCTCTTAAAACCAATTGTTTATATATAAAATTTAAACCAAATGATATAAAATAAACACTTTTTAAATTAATAAATTTGATATATGTCGTAGCAAATATTATTTAATAAAATTGAAAAAATTGATTCAGCCAAATGCAGGTGCAATTGTTGAAAAAACAATTTGATACATAAATTTTTGACAGGATGCCTATCTGTTGTCTTTTGCGCAAGACCAATATCAAAACAGCAATAATTACATAAATAGACCATTTTCCCCCACTTGTACTTAATTAAGCACATTTATTACTTTCCATTAAATATCGTACCTATTTATTAAAGAATTAGCGAATGTTGCAATAATTAATACCAACATTTGACACTATCCTAAGTGATTAACAAACAAATAGTTGACTTATCTTATTATTAAATAAATTACAATTTAAATTAATGAACTAACAAAAAAAGATGACTCCAATAAATGCCATAATCATATCAGAAGAAAAAGAGACTCTCCTTATTTTAAAAAAATTTGAAGAGGAAAACTCTATGATTATACAAATAGTTGGTGATGCAAAGTGTATCAGCGATGGAATCGTCATAATAAAACAAAAAAAACCAAATGTGATTTTTTTGGATGTAATACATAATGATGAGCTTTTTTTTGAAATGCTTGAAGAATTAGAATTTAGCATTCCAAAACTCGTATTTATATCAGCGCAAAAAGAATATGCCTTCAAAGCATTTAAGCATAATGCCATTGACTTTTTATTAAAACCAATTGATTTTAATACAATTATTTTGGCTGTATATAAAGTAATTAAAAGAAGAGAAATGGAACTTTCGTATCAGAATCAAAAAATTAATAATACAAGTACCCTGAATTCATTAACTCATTCCAATGACTATGTGGCTGTTGCATCCTTGGAAAAAATAGAATTAATACCAATGGCAGAAATTTCTTTTTGCAAAGCCGATGGAAAATATACTGTCTTTGTCCTTTCTAATGGAAATAAGATCATGTCCAGCAGAAATCTGGGAGAGTATAGTGCTATTCTGGATAACAGTTTTTTTTTTCGAATACACCATTCTTATATTATCAACATTCGTCATATCGCTAAAATTTCAAAAAAAGATGGGTATTTCTGTGAATTTTCTAATGGAGCAATTATACCGGTTGCCAAAAGACGACAAGATGATTTTAACAAATTCATAAAACTTAAAGAATAAATACAATCTGCTATTTTAAGCTAATTTCAATCAATACTTCAACGAATAGAAATAATATAATGAAAACCAAAAAGGCAAAACATAAAAATAATAGTATCACTAATTATTTTCAGGAACCGTTAATTGACCTTGGTAAAATCTTAGATTTTTCAATGGATCTGATTTGCTCTTGTGATGAAGAAGGAAAGTTTGTTTGGGTAAACAAAGCTTCAGAACGCATTTTAGGCTACCAGCTTGAAGAATTAATCGGCAAAAAATACAACGATTTAATATGTCATGAAGATGTTAGTAATCCGATAAATGAAGATTTTGATTTTAGTAACGGTTCGCACGTACCTATATTTGAAAAAAAGTTCATACACAAAAACGGGAATATCATTTATTTACAATGGTCAGCTGTATGGGATGATGTAAAAAATTATGCTATTGTATAGGCCGGGATATTACTGAGAAAAAAAGCATAGAAAAAGCTTTTGAGATTGAGAGACTACGGTTCTATAATTTATATTCGCAAGCACCTTCCTGTATGGGTATTTTAAAAGGACCTGATCATGTCTATGAATTGGCAAATGAACTTTATCTACAATTAATAGATAAAAGAGATATTATTGGTAAGACAGTAAAAGAAGTTCTACCGGAACTAGAAACACAAGGGATTTTTGAAATTTTAGATACTGTTTATAGAACAGGAGAAACCTTTTCAGCTAATGAAATGTTGATAAAACTTGATCGTTATGGAAATGGAAAATTAGTGGATGCTTATTTAAATTTCATTTATCAGGCACATAGGGATGCTAATAATAATATTGATGGTATCCTTTTCTTCGCAAATGACGTAACGGAGCAGGTTTTATCCCGAAAAAAATCGAAGAAAGAGAAAAAATGTATAAGGATTTAATTCATAAATTACCTGTTGCCACCTACTCGTGCGATATAGAAGGACGAATAGTACTCTATAATAAGGCTGCAGTTGCTTTATGGGGAAAAGAGCCTGAATTAGGAAAAGATGTATGGTACGAATCATGGGATGTTACCAATAATAAAAATAGTCATTCAACTCTCAATTTATGTTCGATGGCTACAGCATTAAAAAATGGTGATCCAATCCTTAGAAGGGAAATCATTATCGAACGCCCCAATGGAGATAAGCGGAATGTCTTGCCATACCCTGTTCCGTTTCACAATACAGAAGGTCAGATAACAGGAGCGGTTATTGTCCTCGCTGATATTACCGAAATTAAATTGGCACAAAAAGAGTTGCGGAAAAGCGAAAAAAAATATAGGTATCTTTTTGACAATAACCCAATGCCAATGTGGATTATCACTTTAGAAACTTTTAAATTTCTCGATGTAAATAAAATGGCTATTTTGCAATATGGATATAGCCGTGAAGAATTTCTTTCTATGACTGCTTTGGACATACGTCCAGATGATGATAAAAGTCATTTCATAAAATCGAGTGATACTTCAAAAATTAATAAATCAAATTATAACAGGGGAATATGGAATCATTTGAAGAAGGATGGAACTATTGTTCAAGTTGAAATTATTGCACATGATATTATGTATGAGGGGATCCCGGCGAGGTTAATTCTTTCGAATGACATCTCCGATCGTAAAAAAGCAGAAACAAATCTGGAAAAAAGAAATAAAGAACTCATCAAAACCAATTCAGAACTGGATCGATTTGTATACAGTGTATCTCACGATTTACGTTCTCCCCTAACTTCCATTCTTGGTCTTCTTTCCTTTATTGAAACAGAAAGTCAGGAAAGCGATACTCTTAAACATGCTGAATTAATACGCAGTAGTATTAATCGTTTGGATGACTTTATTAAAAATATTTTAAGTTACTCACGAAACAACCGTACAGGACTTGAAGTGGAAAAGATTTCACTTAATGAAATATTCCATGGGATAGTTGATTCGCTACAAAGCATGAAAGAAGCTAAAGGAATTCGTTATGAAATTGAAGTCAGGGAACAGCAGCCTTTTTATACAGACAGACTTCGCTTTAATACAGTCTTAGAAAATCTTATTTCAAATGCAATAAAATACCATAAGAAGGAAGAATCAAACAGGTATATAAAAATATTTGGTTATTCAGATCATGAAAGTCTACATTTGACCATAGCAGATAACGGAATCGGAATTGCACCGGAATATCATAAAAAAATATATGATATGTTTTTTAGACTTTCAGGCAAAGATGGCTCAGGCATCGGTTTATATATTGTAAAAGATACAATAGAAATATTACAGGGTTCTATAAAAGTGCAGTCAGAAAAAGGGGCTGGAACCACATTTACTATCACACTAAAAAATTTGAAACCATGTTAAAAGAACTAGACCCAAAATTTGAAACCGTTATGATTATTGATGATAATCTGGTTGATTTATATATTATATCACGTATGATCACTAAAAATAATTTTGGGAAAAATGTATTACATTATACCGAGGCAGAAGAGGCCATAAAATATTTACAGGAGAATCAGGAGAATGTTTCTAAGTTACCTCAGATAATATTTGTGGATATTTACATGCCCTTAATGTCCGGATTTGAATTTCTCGAAGCATATGATTTATTATCATCTACTTTAAAAAATTATTGTAAGACTTATATTATATCATCAACAATCGACAATGAAGATATTGCACGATCAAGCAGTAATAAGAATGTAGTTTCATTTCAGGTTAAACCGATTACCAAAGAATTTCTTGATCGAATTATTTAGGACTAATTAAAATTAAACCAAATTATCAGGATTTATATTTCACCATTATGTGGGCAATTTGTATTGACTTTTAGAATTTTATTTGAATCGTTTTTTAAACCCTAGTCAACATCCTTCACAGACCCCGCTTTTTACTCTCAAAAACTCCATCTGTATCAAATTTAGCAGGATTTTGATACTTCAGTTGCTTTAAATTCCATTATATAAATGATTATGTGTCGAATTAAGTAATCATTTTAGATTTTCATTTTTTTCAACTTCAGCTATACTAATGGCATGGCACCGCATATAATTATATCATAATCAGTTCCTTGTGACAAACAGTTATACCCCATAGCTGTCAGTTATTACTTCTCCCTTTTAAATTAAGAGACATTCCTCTTAATTTGTACACAAGCTATTAAAAAACAATCCCTTACCCAATCTACCAGATCTTTTTATCGTTTAACTAACTGCTATCCCCAATAATGAAAAAACTAGTTTTCTATTTAATTTTTCTTATTTCAATAATAGCCAAATCATCAAATCCCCCTCCTCCTGGTCTACCCGACGATCCAGTCGCAGCACCTATCAACTCAATGCTTTTTGTACTATTTACAGCAGCTATTGTATTTGGGAGCTATACCATTTTCAAAAAGAAATAAACGTACACTTTAAATTCAAAACAATCTGACTATAATAATTAAAACCAAAAGAAATATGAAAAAAACTTTACTATTGCTATCTGTTTTATTTTCTTTTCAAAGTTTTTCTCAAATATATGTGGGAGCCAGCACACCAATCTATGTTAAGAACGAGGTGTTGTATGTCGGGCAGAATATAAATTTAGCCTCCAACTCTATTCTTTATTTAAGAAACAATTCTCAGTTGCTTCAGGGAACAACTGGTACGTCTGGAAATACCGGAACAGGAGTTTTATCTCTTTACCAGGAAGGTAGCTCAGATAATTTTGATTATAATTATTGGTGCTCTCCTGTTGGTAATACGGCCGTATCTACAGGCAACAATAATTTTGGAATTACTTTATTATATCAGCCTACAGATGCAATCGCTTCTGCTGGTGCAACTATACTCCCTATAGGGAGTTACAATGGCATTGCAAATCCATTGGCGATAGCGTCACATTGGATTTATAAATTAACCAATGCCAATAATTATTCGCAGTGGGTACAAGTTGGAACCTCCACTATGATTGCTCCTGGTGAAGGATTTACAATGAAAGGAACCAGTGGTACTGATAGTACAAACCCGGAAGGAACTGGCATGGTAAACAATCCCGGAAGCGCACAAAGATATGATTTTAGAGGAAAGCCTAATGATGGAAATATTACGGTTACCGTTGGTTCTAATAATGCGGCAACGTTAACAGGAAATCCCTACCCGTCTGCATTACATTTAAATGCTTTTCTTCTGGATCCAACAAATACTGCTGCAACCGGTATTGCTTATTTTTGGCAGCAGGACAAAAATGTAAACTCTCATTACCTCTCTGCTTACAGAGGAGGATATGCTGCGTACTCTCCAATTGACCTGGGATCAAATGGTATTTATACAGCAGCGACATTTAGATCTTACAACAGCGATGGTACCGTCAATAATAATCCACCAGCGGGAACAAGTCCGGTTATAGCCCGAAAATATCTTCCAATTGGTCAGGGATTCGTAATAAACGGAACTTCAAATGGAACAGTAACATTTAGAAATTCTCATCGGATATTTTATAGAGAAGACAATACTTTATCACAATTTGAAAAACCGTCCAAAAATTTAAGCTCCAAAACAAATAATACTACAGGCTTTGAAGATGGCCCTCTCCCTCCTCCTTCTCCTGTCCTTTATTTTAAGCTAAATACCATAATAAATAATGAGTTTACAAGACAGCTCGCTTTGGCCTTTGTTCCAACAGCTACGGATGCCGTAGACAGAGGGATTGATGCCAGGAATATGGATGAAAGCCTACCTAACGATGTTTCTTTCTGGATCGAAAATGGAAATTATGTAATTCAAGGCGTTACTTTCGATTTAAATAAAAAAATTCCGCTGTCAGTAAAAGTGACTACCAATACAAACTTTAAATTTACATTTCTGAAATTTCAGATTTTGATAAATCGCAGCCTATTTATTTATATGATTCATTTGATATGTCCTACCATGACATTAAAAATGGCAAATACGAGGTGGCAGTTGCTCCCGGAACCTACACAGAACGTTTTAAAATAAGTTTTACTAATGGAACACTTGGAACAAATAATACTATGAAAAGTGTTTTTTTTATTGGCCAGGACAATAAAAACCAGGTTTTAAAAGCAACGAATCCAAATAATAAGATTATGCAATCATTTGTACTTTATGATATTCTTGGAAGAGCTGTGATTTCAAAAAATAATTTAGGTGCTGAGCAAAACTTTAGTTTTTCAACTTCAGGATTGAGTTATGGCGTATACATCGCGACATTCTTAACTGCCGATAATGCAAAAATCACTCAAAAAATCATTATTTCAAATTCTGGCAGCTAGCGACAATTAAAAAAACAAAACTCTTACATACTATTTTAAAAAATCTTAATACGAAATTATGATAACTACATTTACTTTGCAAAACATTAGACCTACACTATTGCTGTTTTTATTCTTTTCAACATTTCTGATGCATGCACAAATTGGTATTGGTACTGTTACACCAAACGCAAGTTCTGTTTTAGATATTTCTTCTACTACTCAAGGTATACTGGCACCGAGAATGACCACAATACAGAGAAACGCAATTGCATCTCCTGCTGATGCATTGCTTGTTTATGATACTGATGTTAAATCATTTTACTATTATAATTCCACTACTTCGTCCTGGGCAATTCTAAGCGGCGGAACCCCTCCAAGATTAAATTTCAAGCGTATTAGAGCCGGCGACAACCTGGCTGTTGTTCTTGCTACAGAATTAGCAGCTGGAGGAGGCGCCAAATATGTTTTAACTGCCAATACATTGTATGAAATTAATGGCCAGATCGTATTTAATTTCCCTATAGATTTAAATAACGCCTATCTGGACGGTTTGGATGCTAATGAAGATATTATAGTGAAAACATCAGGCATTCTTTTCGATGGTACTACAGGCGGCAGCATTAGAAACCTTACTATTACAACACCAGGTGCAACTGTCTTTAATTTAAATGCTGCGTCATCGACCTCGACCTTTTTGCTTAGAGATACTATAATTGCAAATGCAACAAGTGTTGGAACTATATCTGGTTATGGATTAGTTTTTTTGAGTATCGTTAATTTTTCAGGAAATACAAATGGTATTACTTATACTAATATAGGGCAATTACTCTTGAGTAACCAGGCATGGTTTAGCAATAATGGAGGTACCTATGAGAAATTTACAGGAACTTTTAATCTGATAGAAAAACAAGGAGGTTTCTCTAATGTTGGCACTGGTGCCTTTGGTGTGGATGTATCTACAGCGGGGCTTACAATTAGTGGCGATGCTGTTTTAGAATCTGTTGTTTTTACCGGAGCGACTCCTGCTAATTATGTTAAACCTTACACTACAGGAACTTACACAGGGTATAATTTTAACAACAGCTGGTCAGTTAGGGCTGCAGGAATTCCTAATGAGACAGATGCAAATGCTGTAGGAGATTTAGCTATTGACTACGCTGTAGGTACTGGCATTGGTGTTTCTTTTACAAACAATTTAAATCCCAGTAATATTGTAAGAGTCGGAACCGGAACTACAGTCTCGACAGCATCAAATTTATTTCGCTTTTCTACAGATGCTGTTCCTTACCGTCTGAAATATCTTGGAAAAAAGAAAAGAATTTTTCAAGTTACAGGTTCTATTTCTTTTCAGGTTCCAGCGACGGGCATTTATATAATTTATATTGCTAAAAATGGAACTACTATATCCCAGTATAAAATTTATGGTAGAGGCTCGGCCGCACAAGACATTGTAGTCCTTCCGTTAAATGCTTCAACTGAATTAACTACCAATGATTATATTGAGGTATTTGCACAGCGTTACTCAGGAGGAAATGGCGATATTGTTGTCCCAAATATGAATATAACTGTTAAATAATTAGAAAAAAAATATCTCCATTTCACTTATATATTTATAACAGATTATCATCATAAAAATATAATTCACCGGATTCTTATTATATTAAAAGATTTTGCAGTAAACATAAAATGGAAGATTATGTTTATTATGGACACCCGCCTTATACGCAAATATTTGGCGGGTATTTCATTTAAAAGTGCCTCTTGTTAATGAAGTTGCTTTCTAATTTGCAACAAAAAGATAAGGCACTCTTCTTGTAAACATCAAAAAGTTTAAAAAGGACTTACCATTTAATGGAGTATAGTTATTTCTTAATTAAAACCGATTTAAAAACAAAAAACCCCTTATAAGAATAAGAGGTTTTTCTTGTACTCAGAGCGGGACTTGAACCCGCACGAACATTGCTGTTCACTGGATTTTAAGTCCAGCGTGTCTACCAATTTCACCATCCGAGCATTATATTATGTGGTACCTCCAGGGATCGAACCAGGGACACATGGATTTTCAGTCCATTGCTCTACCATCTGAGCTAAGGTACCTTGATATTTATATAAATTATACAAATAAAGAATAAAAAAACCCGTTCTTGCGAACAGGGTTTTCAAAAGAAAGGCGACGACATACTCTCCCACATAACTGCAGTACCATCTGCGCAGGCGGGCTTAACTACTCTGTTCGGGATGGGAAGAGGTGAGCCCCGCCGCAATAACCACCTTAAGGTTGTTAGTCTAAAGTCCAAAGTCATAAAGTTGTAAAGTCTTTCGACTTTGGACTTTAATCTTTCGACTTAAAGACTGCTCTGCGTCGAGCAAATATCTTAACATACTGAGATAAAGAAAGTTTTTTATTTATTAGAAAGTTTCTTCTCCCCCGTCTTTTGGACGGGAGAGAAAAGGGTGTACATAAGCTTACGGATTATTAGTACTACTCGACTATGACATTACTGCCTTTACATCTATAGCCTATCAACGTGGTCATCTTCCACGATCCTTAAAAGAAATCTCATCTTGTGGTGGGTTTCGCGCTTATATGCTTTCAGCGCTTATCCCTTCCAAACGTAGCTACTCTGCGGTGCCCCTGGCGGGACAACAGATACACTAGAGGTTTGTCCAATTCGGTCCTCTCGTACTAGAATCAGATCCACTCAAATTTCTAACGCCCACAGTAGATAGAGACCGAACTGTCTCACGACGTTCTGAACCCAGCTCGCGTGCCACTTTAATGGGCGAACAGCCCAACCCTTGGGACCTTCTCCAGCCCCAGGATGTGACGAGCCGACATCGAGGTGCCAAACCCCCCCGTCGATATGAGCTCTTGGGGGAGATCAGCCTGTTATCCCCGGCGTACCTTTTATCCTTTGAGCGATGGCCCTTCCATGCGGAACCACCGGATCACTATGCTCTACTTTCGTACCTGATCGACCTGTATGTCTCTCAGTCAAGCTCCCTTATGCCATTGCACTCTACGCACGGTTACCAAGCGTACTGAGGGAACCTTTAGAAGCCTCCGTTACTCTTTTGGAGGCGACCACCCCAGTCAAACTACCCACCAAGCAATGTCCCCCGCAAAACGGGGTTAGGCCTCAGATAAACAAAGGGTTGTATTTCAACAATGACTCCACAACGCCTGGCGACGCCACTTCACAGTCTCCAACCTATCCTACACATCATTTATCCAAGGTCAATACTAAGCTATAGTAAAGGTGCACAGGGTCTTTTCGTCCCACTGCGGGTAAACGGCATCTTCACCGTTACTACAATTTCACCGAGCTCATGGCTGAGACAGTGTCCAGATCGTTACACCATTCGTGCAGGTCGGAACTTACCCGACAAGGAATTTCGCTACCTTAGGACCGTTATAGTTACGGCCGCCGTTTACTGGGGCTTCAATTCAATGCTTCTCCGAAGATAACATCTCCTCTTAACCTTCCAGCACCGGGCAGGTGTCAGGCCCTATACTTCATCTTACGATTTTGCAGAGCCCTGTGTTTTTGATAAACAGTCGCCTGGACCTCTTCACTGCGGCCCTGTATTGCTACAGGGCGACCCTTCTCCCGAAGTTACGGGTCTATTTTGCCTAATTCCTTAGCCATGAATCTCTCGAGCACCTTAGGATTCTCTCCTCAACTACCTGTGTCGGTTTACGGTACTGGTACTAATTACCTGAAGTTTAGAGGTTTTTCTTGGAAGCCCTTAGGCGCACTATCTCTTTGTCCGAAGACTCCGAGTACTATCGTATTTCCCCAAGACGCGTGGATTTGCCTGCGCATCTTATAGGTAGGTACTTCAACGAACTATTCCGTCAGTTCGCGGCGCTTTCATCACTCCGTCACCCCATCACAGTAATTAGTAGTACGGGAATATTAACCCGTTAGCCATCGACTGTCCCTTTCGGGTTCGCCTTAGGACCAGACTAACCCACAGCTGATTAGCATAGCTGTGGAAACCTTAGTTTTTCGGTGTGCGGGTTTCTCGCCCGCATTATCGTTACTTATGCCTACATTTTCTTTTCTAACCAGTCCAGCATACCTTACGATACACCTTCAACCCTGTTAGAATGCTCCCCTACCACTTACAGTTACCTGTAAATCCATAGCTTCGGTAATACGCTTATGCCCGATTATTATCCATGCTCGTCCGCTCGACTAGTGAGCTGTTACGCACTCTTTAAATGAATGGCTGCTTCCAAGCCAACATCCTAGCTGTCTGGGCAGACAAACCTCGTTCTTTCAACTTAGCGTATATTTGGGGACCTTAGCTGATGGTCTGGGTTCTTTCCCTCTCGGACTTGGACCTTAGCACCCAAGCCCTCACTGCTGAGAAACATTATATAGCATTCGGAGTTTGTCAGGAATTGGTAGGCGGTGAAGCCCCCGCATCCAATCAGTAGCTCTACCTCTATATAACTTAATTCAGCGCTGCACCTAAATGCATTTCGGGGAGTACGAGCTATTTCCGAGTTTGATTGGCCTTTCACCCCTACCCACAGGTCATCCGAAGACTTTTCAACGTCAACCGGTTCGGACCTCCACTGTGTGTTACCACAGCTTCATCCTGCCCATGGGTAGATCACACGGTTTCGCGTCTAACACTACTGACTAAAGCGCCCTATTCAGACTCGCTTTCGCTACGGATCCGTGGCTTAACCACTTAACCTTGCCAGCAACGTTAACTCGTAGGCTCATTATGCAAAAGGCACGCCGTCACCCCACGAAAGGGCTCCGACCGCTTGTAAGCGTATGGTTTCAGGATCTATTTCACTCCGTTATTCACGGTTCTTTTCACCTTTCCCTCACGGTACTGGTTCACTATCGGTCTCTCAGGAGTATTTAGCCTTAGCGGATGGTCCCGCCAAATTCAGACAGGGTTTCACGTGCCCCGCCCTACTCAGGATACCACTATCTATTACACTTGTTACCCATACGGGACTATCACCCTCTTTGGTGTCACTTTCCAGTAACTTCCGGTTCCTTGTGCATAAAATGTCGTGGTCCTACAACCCCAGCATTGCCGTAACAACACTGGTTTGGGCTAATCCGCGTTCGCTCGCCACTACTTACGGAATCACTTTTGTTTTCTTCTCCTCCGCCTACTTAGATGTTTCAGTTCAGCGGGTTTGCCCACCTATCGGTGTACTATGTCTTCAACATAGTGGGTTGCCCCATTCAGGTATCTACGGATCAATCGGTGTGTGCCCGTCCCCGTAGCTTTTCGCAGCTTATCACGCCTTTCATCGCCTCTGAGAGCCTAGGCATCCCCCATACGCCCTTATTTTGCTTATTGTACCAATCATAAAATAAATTACGACCGTTTTTTTTTTGTTTTCTACAATAAATTGTAAAAAACGCTTTCTACTTTTTATTATTTTCTTATCTCAATATGTCAATGAACTTTATTTAGTCGAAGGTCAAAAGTCGAAAGTCGTCAAGTGAATCACTTTGGACTTTATAACTTTAGACTTTAGGACTAAAATCGTGGAGAATAACGGAGTCGAACCGTTGACCTCCTGCGTGCAAGGCAGGCGCTCTAGCCAGCTGAGCTAATCCCCCATTTTTTAGTTGTCAGTTAACAGTTTTCAGTTAACAGTACTTAAAACGGTTACTCAACCTCTAAAATTTCCTTTTTTTTAAGACTAAAATAGTTGTCTCGGACAGACTCGAACTGTCGACCCCTACATTATCAGTGTAGTACTCTAACCAGCTGAGCTACGAGACACTCTTATTCTTAAAATTTATTATTTGAACTAACAGCAAGAGTAATTGAATCTTAATTTTCAGAATTCAATAGATAATCATCTTTTTTCCCCATCGTGTGCAAGCACTAACAATTGGGGCTCTAGAAAGGAGGTGTTCCAGCCGCACCTTCCGGTACGGCTACCTTGTTACGACTTAGCCCTAGTTACCAGTTTTACCCTAGGCAGCTCCTTGCGGTCACCGACTTCAGGCACCCCCAGCTTCCATGGCTTGACGGGCGGTGTGTACAAGGCCCGGGAACGTATTCACCGGATCATGGCTGATATCCGATTACTAGCGATTCCAGCTTCACGGAGTCGAGTTGCAGACTCCGATCCGAACTGTGACCGGTTTTATAGATTCGCTCCTGGTCGCCCAGTGGCTGCTCTCTGTACCGGCCATTGTAGCACGTGTGTAGCCCAAGGCGTAAGGGCCGTGATGATTTGACGTCATCCCCACCTTCCTCACAGTTTGCACTGGCAGTCTTGTTAGAGTTCCCGACATGACTCGCTGGCAACTAACAACAGGGGTTGCGCTCGTTATAGGACTTAACCTGACACCTCACGGCACGAGCTGACGACAACCATGCAGCACCTTGTAAATTGTCTTGCGAAAGATCTGTTTCCAAACCGGTCAATCTACATTTAAGCCTTGGTAAGGTTCCTCGCGTATCATCGAATTAAACCACATGCTCCACCGCTTGTGCGGGCCCCCGTCAATTCCTTTGAGTTTCATTCTTGCGAACGTACTCCCCAGGTGGGATACTTATCACTTTCGCTTAGCCACTGAGATTGCTCCCAACAGCTAGTATCCATCGTTTACGGCGTGGACTACCAGGGTATCTAATCCTGTTCGCTACCCACGCTTTCGTCCATCAGCGTCAATCCATTAGTAGTAACCTGCCTTCGCAATTGGTATTCCATGTAATCTCTAAGCATTTCACCGCTACACTACATATTCTAGTTACTTCCTAATAATTCAAGTTTAACAGTATCAATGGCCGTTCCACCGTTGAGCGATGGGCTTTCACCACTGACTTATTAAACCGCCTACGGACCCTTTAAACCCAATGATTCCGGATAACGCTTGGATCCTCCGTATTACCGCGGCTGCTGGCACGGAGTTAGCCGATCCTTATTCTTACGATACCGTCAAGCTGCTTCACGAAGCAGTGTTTCTTCTCGTATAAAAGCAGTTTACAATCCATAGGACCGTCATCCTGCACGCGGCATGGCTGGATCAGGCTTGCGCCCATTGTCCAATATTCCTCACTGCTGCCTCCCGTAGGAGTCTGGTCCGTGTCTCAGTACCAGTGTGGGGGATCTCCCTCTCAGGACCCCTACCCATCGTAGCCTTGGTAAGCCGTTACCTTACCAACTAGCTAATGGGACGCATGCTCATCTTTTACCGTTGTGACTTTAATAGTAGAATCATGCGATTCAGCTATACTATGAGGTATTAATCCAAATTTCTCTGGGCTATCCCTCTGTAAAAGGTAGATTGCATACGCGTTACGCACCCGTGCGCCGGTCTCTCTATCCGAAGATAAATACCCCTCGACTTGCATGTGTTAAGCCTGCCGCTAGCGTTCATCCTGAGCCAGGATCAAACTCTTCATCGTATATTGTTTGCTCTAATCTCTTAAAGCTAATTATTATGCGACAATTCTCTATCGGTTCCTCTCGAATCTCTCGATTCCATTACTCTTATTCTTTTGTCTCGTTGTAAAACGAGACGGCTGTCAATTCAATATGTCTACGAACGTGTTTCAATCTTGTTTCGCTTGTCTCTCAAAGCGGGTGCAAAAGTACACCCTTTATCGAGATCTGCAAGGCTTTTTGAAAAGTTTTTTACCTCTTTTTTTTAAAAATTCCTTAACTTTCTGATAACATTACATTTAAGTCTGAATTATTTTCTACCATATTAAAGTATTTTCCTACTTATGATATATTGTTAAAAAACACATCCTTCAAAAATGATGGTTTTTATGAGTTCCTTACTATTATATATAGTTTTATATGAACCTACATATATAGACATTCGGACAATTTTTTACTTTATAATCCTAAAAACTTATTTAAATTCATAAAAGAATCAAAAAATTTAAATAGTATATATTAGATTCCTCCAAAAAAGTTTTTAAAAATCAAGTGATCCGTCAGGTTTACACATTTTTTTTGGCGATTTATTTAGTACGAACTGAACTTTCTTTTTTATTATCTGCGCCAAGCAATTTAAAAGAAGCTTAAGTATAAATGCATCTTATTGTTTTACCCCAATAAAAAATTATGATGTCTTTATTGCGGTCAGTGAAACTGCAGGCAGAAAAATTTATGAAATTACTATTGTCTGTTTTGAAAAATACCATAAATACAGAAGTGTATTCTACTATCAAAATGACTTCAAATAAAGAATAGAAATTAATATGATCTTTTCTATTCTTTTATATTATATATACTTTAATTTAGTGGACAGGTCCGCTATCAAAACTTATTTTTTTTCAAAATAAAGATAATCGGTACTATTATTTACATCGCGTAATCTTATTTGCGAATTATTAAACTCAAACAATTTCCAGTTATAATTCAATTTACCAAGTAATTCTGTACTGAAATTTAGTTTTAATTCCTTCACACCATTTAGCATACTGCATTCCCATTGACCTGTTTCTGAGATCATACCTTTGGTAGCAACTACTGATTTGTCACTTTTAAAAACAAATGAATACCCGCTGTAAGAGGCAGTTTTTTCTGAGTCATTAAAGAAATAAGGTATTATCCAGGAACCATTTGTTATTGTTGCTTCAAAATCAAGTGATACAAGATTGTTTTCAGGGCAATAATCAATAGCATATTTAATAGCGTTTTCAAAATCTGAATTGTTTGTAATTGATTTTGTCTGATTATGGTAATTAACTATAGAAATCGGATATTGCAATGAAATATACTGACTGCTATTTAAATTTTTTATAAAGTTGAAAAACGCCTGGTCACTTATAATAGATACAGAGCTTGCTATTTGATTTAAGCTATTATATATATTGATTGTTATAGGATAATTAATGTTTAGTCCGTTGATTTTAGATAAAAGATCAGGGTAAAGATTCCAATAATCAATTAAAGAATCAAAATCAGCTTGATTGGGAATATTTTTTTCAATGTAATTATAATACAACATGGTTACAGGAAAATCTATTTTTACAATATCATCATCATAAACACTTGAATTGATATTATCCAATACTTTTTGATAATCGGCAGTAGTGTTAATTGCAAACTGAGTATTATTAACAGTAACGGTATAAGGGAGTTTTATAGTGCAATACGTCGACCCGTCTATTATATTATCCTGCACAGTAGAAACCATCGCAACCCTTTGCATATAAGTGGTTAGAGGAGAAATATTTGTAATTGTCCCCTGTCCATCGTTCTTTTGCTCATCCATGTCACTTTGACAAGACAATAAGAGTAACAAGGCTAATATCGATAAATATTTTTTCAAAAGGAACATAATTATATTTTTACAAAGATAATAAAATTTAAAGAAACTGGTTTTTAATAAATTAACATCAAGGATATCAGCCTCCTATTCAATACTAAATTATCAAAAGCCAATAGCATTTTATTCTTCTATAAAACAATCAGCTTTGCATTTACCCTACTTACATTAAAAACAAATACTTTTGTCACGTACAAATTGAAACCACAATGCCAAATAAAAACCAATCAAACACTTGTGATGAAATAATTTTTTCGTCTTTTTTTAAAAGTCACATAAAAGCACTTCGAAATTTTCTTTTCTACAAATTTGGCAACATAGACCAGGCAGAAGATTTGGCACAGGAAGCATTTGTAAAACTTTGGCAAAACTGTGCTTCGGTACCACTGGAGAAAGCAAAATCATATATTTATACGATTGCAAACAACAGCAGTCTCAATCAAATTGCGCATCAAAAAGTGGTTTTGAGATATGAAAAAAACTTTACCGGTTTAGACAAAACAAATGAAAATCCCGAATATATTTTAGAGGAAAAACAATTTCAGTCCAAACTTTTAAAAGCTATTGAAAGCTTAAATGAAAAACAACGTATTGCCTTTTTGATGCATCGCATTGACGGAAAGAAATACAGCGAAATTGCCTTAGAGTTAAACATTAGCGTGAAGGCAGTCGAAAAACGCATTCATTTGGCTTTGTTAAGCTTGCGTAAAGAAATTGATTTATAAAAAGTAGGGTAAATTTAGTTCCAACTGTTTAATGATATAACACCAGTACAATGAAAAAAAATCGCTTACTAGCAAAATGGCTCAATAATGATTTGTCAGAAGATGAATTAGCTGAATTTAAAGCAAGCCCCGATTTTGAAAAATACCAAAAAATAAAAAATTATACCGATCATTTAGAAGTAGGTGATTTGGATGAAAACGCTATGTTGTCGAATATTCTGAGCCAGAAAAAAGCAACTCCTAAAGTGATTCCGTTGTATAAAAAATGGATATTTAGAGCTGCAGCCATATTTGTTCTGGCTCTTGGAATCACCTTTGCGCTGAAATTTTTTGTACCTCAAACCGAAACAGCAAATTATGGAGAGAAAACAACTTTTTCATTACCTGATCATTCTGAAGTGGTATTAAATTCAGGTTCTGAAATAAACTATAAAAAATGGAACTGGAACAACAACAGACATCTTGAACTAAAAGGAGAAGCTTATTTCAGGGTAGCCAAAGGCAGACGATTTGAAGTACAAACCAATCTTGGAAAAGTTTCGGTTTTAGGAACTCAGTTTAACGTTAAAAACCGAAAAAACAGGTTTGATGTGGTGTGTTATGAAGGACGTGTGAAGGTAAATTATGCCAATACTCAAATTCTGTTGACTCACGGACAAGGCGTTAGTTTTGAAAACGGAAAACAAACTAAAATGGAAATACGTTCATTAAAGCCGGAATGGACGGAAAATCAAATATGTTTTTATAAAGAAAACATCAGAACCCTGTTAGACGAAGTCGAAAGACAATACAATATTAAGATCGAATTAAACACAAAAGATACAACTTCCTTATTTACAGGAAAATTACCTGCTAAAAACCTGGATATAGCCTTGCAAATTATTAGCACAACCTATCATTTAGAGGCTAAAAAAGTCTCAGAAAATAAAATAATTTTTGACGAAAAATAAATGTTGCTCCCCAAACAATTTCATTTTTTGTTTTTTATATTTTTCCTTGCCCTGAATCTTTTTGCTCAGGACAAAGGAAAAACTATGCCTTTTAAAAAAATCATAATTGATATTGAAAAGCAGCATCAGGTTAGTTTTAATTATACTGAAGATAATATTGCCACACTACAATTAAGGCCTCCAAAAAAATCTTTTTCTTTAGATCAGAAACTTCAATATCTGGCAAAAAACACCAATTTATCTTTTGAAAATATAGGAAACAAATTCATTAATATTTATAAAAAAGATACTGAATCTAAAATGATTTGTGGCTATATTTTTTCTAGTTTTGATAAAAAACCTATTGAAAACGCAAATATTAGTTTATCTGACAAAACTCAGATTACAACGGATTCAAATGGTTATTTTGAGTGCAAACAAGACGATGCAACTCTATTTTTGATTAGTCATGTTGGATTCATATCCAAGAGAATTGTCAGGGATATTCCTGACTCTAAAAATTGCATTAAAATAGTATTAGAACCTGAAATCACAGAACTTCAAGAAATTAAAACCAATGCTATTCTGGCTTCAGGAATTTCAAAAAACAAAGATGGCTCATTTGAAATTAAACCCAAGAAATTTGGTATTCTTCCGGGACTTATAGAACCCGATGCTTTGCAAACAATGCAGCAAATACCGGGCGTAAACAGTATTGATGAAAGTGTATCGAGCATTAATGTACGTGGAGGTACGCACGATCAGAATTTGTTTTTATGGAACGGGATACGAATGTTTCAAACAGGACATTTCTTTGGTTTAATATCGGTCTTTAATCCTAATTTGGCACATACCATTTCTATTTATAAAAATGGGAGCTCTGCATTTTTTGGTGAAAGTGTATCGAGTGTAGTAGCTATTTCTTCTACTCCTGAAATAGCTGAAAAAAATGCTTTCAGTGCAGGAATAAATATGATTAATGCTGATATTTATGCGAAATACAATCTTTCGAAAAAAAGCTATATCGAAATTTCAGCACGTAAATCGATTACTGATTTTGTAGAAACACCTACGTATAAAGAATATTTTAATAAAGTATTTCAAAACACTACGATAACTGATTTTTCAGAAAAACAAAATGTCAATTATCGAAGTGACAAAAAATTTGATTTCTATGATGCTACATTTAAATATGCCCAAAAAATTGGAAGTAAGGATCAAATAGTATTAGATTTAATTACGATTAAAGATAATCTGGATGTTTTTCAAAGTGCAACTGTATATGACATGAACAGATCGGAAAACAATGTTTTGCGCCAACAAAATTATGGTGGAAGTTTATTGTGGAAAAGAAACTGGAACAACTTCAATACCACCAAAATTAATGTTTACAACTCCTCTTATGAACTTTTAGCCGACCAAAAAACAACCAATGCAAATCAAATCGTCATTCAGGAAAACACCGTTAACAATAATGGGATTAATTTAGAAAACAACCATACGATTAGCTCCAAATTTAGTTTTAATGATGGGTATCAATATAATGAAATGGGTATCACTAATTTAGAGCAGGTTACTAATCCGGATTTTTATCGCAAAGTTAAAGATGTACTGAGAACCCACGCCTTAATTTTTGAAGGAAAATACAATGACACACTTTCCAGAATATATTTTAAAGCCGGAACCCGAATTAATTATATTGAGAAATTTAAAAAATATAGTGTAGAACCCCGAATGCAGTTTAGTTATGGTATCAATAAAAATTTAAATATAGAACTGCTTGGCGAACTAAAAAGTCAAAATTCACAACAAATCATTGATTTGCAAAAAGATTATTTTGGTATTGAAAAAAGACGCTGGATTATCTCAAATGACTCAACAATTCCTATTCAAAAAAGTAAACAACTATCCCTGAATTTATTCTACAAAAAGAATGACTGGCTTTTAGATATAGAAAATTTTTATAAAAAAGTAAACGGAATTACAACCTCAAGTCAAGGTTTTCAGAACCAATTAGAATTTATTCGAACAACTGGCGATTATGAAGTTTGGGGAACAGAAATGTTGATTCAGAAAAAAATGAATCATTTTTTGACTTGGTTAAGTTATACTTATAACCATAATAATTATCATTTTTCTAATTATGAACACTCAAGTTTTCCTAACAATTTTCAATTAATGCATACTGTATCGTGGGCAGGAATTTATGAGAAAAACAATTTTAAAATTGCTTTAGGAACAAAATGGTCTTCAGGCAGACCAAAAACCTCACTCAACAGTTCTCAAATAGATCCTTCAGATCCTGTACTGGTCTACAATAAACCAAACAATATCAATTTGCACATTTTTTCACAGGTAAATATTTCCTCTACTTATAAGTGGGAAACCGCAAATGGAATTCAATACAAATTAGGTGTATCTATCTTAAATATCCTAAACAGGAAAAATGAAATCAGCGAATATTACAGAATAAGTTCTTTCACAAATTCTATAGAAGAAGTTGAGACATTTGCATTGCAAAGAACTCCAAATGTGAGTTTTAGAATTTCTCTCTAAAGCTATTTATACAGGATTTATAGAAAATCCCATTCCCCTTTTTTATTTTTTTTCATAAAAATAACAATTCTTTGGTAGGGTAATCTGCGTTAAGGCTGTTTTGCTATTGAATCCTATCAAAAGAATAAAACATGACGCCCCTAAAAAATTTGATACCAGGCCATGAGGCTAACTTTTTTTATAACAGTTCGTAAAAATAACGATCTGACTATTGAAGAAAATACTTATAAAAAGTTAGCACAATTTCCCCCTATACAATTATTACAATAACGAATTTACCAATACTGGTAATGTATATTTTTCCCTTTCGATACAAACTAAATAAAAAAACTATGAAATTAAAACAAATTAAAGTCGCTTTTGTTGTCTTTGCAGCAACAACATTTTTCTTAAGCTGTAGTAGTGACAAGGATAATGAAACTCCAACTCCAGAAGTAAAAAAAGAGATTTCACTTTCTACAAGTACTACATTAGGTTCTTATCTTTCAGATAAGGATGGAAGATCTTTATACTTTTTTTCAACAGATTCAAAAGACCAGATAACCTGTACAGGAGGATGTGAACTGGTTTGGCCTCCATTTTATTTAGACAATTTAACTGCTGATAAATTAGGTACAGGATTAACATTCTCAGACTTTGCTACTATAACCACTGCATCTGGTAAAAAACAAGTAACCTATAAAGGATGGCCATTGTACTATTATGCGCCAAGTGTAAACGGAACCAATACAGCAGAAGCTGCCAGCCAAACGACCGGAGACGGAGTTGGTGGTGTATGGTTTATTGCAAAACCAGATTATTCTATTATGATAGTAAGAAGCCAGCTTGTAGGCCATGATGGTAAAAATTACAAATCAGATTACACTGCTGGAGATGGTTTAACTACCTACTTTACAGATGCGAAAGGGATTACACTTTATACTTTCAAGAATGACAATTTCAAGAAAAATAATTTCACAAAAGCCGATTTTTCCAACAATACTGTTTGGCCAATATATGAAACAGATAAAATTGTCGTTCCTTCTACACTTGACAAATCTAAATTTAGTGTTATTACAGTATTTGGTAAATCCCAACTGGTTTACAATGGCTGGCCTTTGTATTATTTTGGACAAGATGCCAACGTAAGAGGCGCAAATAAAGGAATTAGTTTCCCAAGTCCGGGAATTTGGCCAGTACCAGTAAAAGACATACCTCTAGCCATATAAATAGGATTATTGCAACTAGAGCATTTCAAATTAGTCCAATTTCTATTGGGCTAGTTTGAAATAATAAAGATCGAAAATCCCGGTAAACTACAGCAAAATTAAAAATCACAAAATCAACATGAATAAAACAAGAATCAAGATTCTGATCTTTTTATTAGTGATAAGTTTTGGCCCTTATTATATCTATCAAAATGTTTTATACAAAGATGCCAGAGACATCAACAGTGAAAAATCAATGTTAACAATTACTGCTGAAAATTTAGAAAAAAAATATGCTGTAAATCCCTCACAGACTGACTCTAAATACTTAAATAAAACAATCGAAATTGAAGGAATAGTTTCAGAAGTTACCGATTCTTCGATGGTCATAGATAAAAAAGTATTTTGCAAAATGAATGGAAAAGTACAAAAGACTTTGATAAATAAACCGATCAATATAAAAGGGAGATGCATTGGTTATGATGATTTATTCGAACTAGTAAAATTTGATCAATGCAGTATTCAACAAAATTAAATATGAAAAAAAAAATATTCCTAATAGCCAGTTTTTTAATCTGTCTCTATAGCAATGCTCAGGATGATCTACTATCTACTTTGGATTCAACACAAGTAGTTGATAAAAGTGTGACTGCCACATTCAAAGCTTTACAAATTATAACCCTACAATCAACCAAATTAGCCGCCAAAAAAGAATTTTACATGGTAATATCTCATCGATTTGGTTCTGTAAAAGGTGGGATTTCTGAGTTTTTTGGTTTTGATGACGCCACTACAAAAATTGGTGGAATTTATGGAGTAACAGATTGGCTTTCAGTAAGTGCATCACACCATACTTTGCTAAAAATAAATGAAGCATCAGCAAAATATAGGCTTATAAGACAAAGCGAAAAATTTCCTGTTGATATTGTAGGTTACAGTACAATAGATTTTAATAGTGGATTAAAGAAGGACGATTACCCGAAAATTGAATTTTCTGATCGATTGACTTATATCAATCAAATTTTGATTTCAAGAAAATTCTCTGATAAACTATCTTTAGAATTAGCCCCTTCCTTCATCCATAAAAATCTGTACAATCCAGACATAGAAAACGATAACCAATTTACTTTAGGAGCTGGCGGACGATTAAAATTAACCAAAAGACTTTCTCTTAATTTAGAATATGGTCAAAATTTTAATAAACCAGACTTTTATAATAACCCATTATCCGTTGGACTTGACATAGAAACGGGAGGTCATGTTTTTCAATTGCTATTTACAAATTCCCAGTCAATGACCGAAAGCGGTTACCTGACGAGTGCTGCCGGGGATTGGGGCAAAGGCGATTTTTTCTTTGGGTTTAACTTATATAGAGTTTTTTAAAAATATAAAATATGAAAAAATATATTTATTTATCAGGCCTTATTCTGTCATTATATGGTTGTGAATCGAATACTTATGAAAGTCTGCAAGAACCAACTGTTATAGTTGGCAAAGTTACTTACAATGCAAATGTTAAATCCATTGTCGATGAAAATTGCATTGGCTGCCATTCTGCAGGTGGATCACTTTTACCGTTAGTAACTTATGATCAGGTAAAAAATGCCATGTCTAATACTAATTTATTAGATAGAATTCAACGTCAAAACGGAACACCCGGAATAATGCCAAGAGCAGGAAGAATGCCGCAGGATAAAATAAATACAATTCTGCAATGGAATACAGATGGATTATTAGAAAATTAAATCAACACTAAAAATGAAAAAAATAATTGTACTGCTATTTTTGTTTGTTGGAATTTTACATGTTTCGGCTCAAAAGTATGCCACCAAAACCGGAAATTTAAAATTTGAAGCTTCTGTTGAGTCTTTTGAGGAAATTACGGCGGAAAACAAAAATACTTCTGCTATTTTGGAATCATCTACAGGAGAAATTGCCGTACTTACTCTCATGAAAGGATTCCGATTTAAAATTGCATTAATGGAGGAACACTTTAATGAAAATTATATCGAATCAGATAAATTTCCAAAAGCAACCTTTAAAGGAAAAGTTGAAGATTTTGATACATCAAAGCTTTCATCTACCACTAAAGCATTTAAGATCTCGGGAGATTTAACTCTGCATGGAAAAACTAAAAAGATAATTGCAAACGCTAAGATTTTAAAATCTGGCGATAAGATTACAATAACCGGAAATTTTGATGTAAAACCAGAAGACTTTGATATCGAAATTCCGAAACTGGTTAGTAAAAAAGTGTCTGAAAAAATCAAAGTGAGTTTCAGCCTCTTGCTTACAAAGATGTAAAATCCCAAATTAAAAAAATCCCAAATTCAAATTGTTAAGATGGAATTTGGGATTTTAAATATTGGAATTTATTTATGTTTAGTCCAGAATAAAACTAACACTAACATTTGCTGTAATTTCGATTTCTCCAATAGCAAGAGTTTCGTTTGAAGGTACCGCATCTGCAGATTCTTTCATTCTCATAGCAGCATACATTGGCTGTGGATGATAGATTTGTGAATTATCTGAAATGGTATAAGCCTTACCTACTTTTTGCCCTAAAACAGAAACATAATCTTCTGCTTTTGCTTTAGCATCTTTAATTGCTAATTTTCGAGCTTCTGATTGATACTGGGCTAATTTAGACGATTCAAAAGAAACGTTATCTAAACGGTTAATTCCTTGTTGAACCAAACCTTCCATCAATTCATCGTATTTAGATAAATCTTTTACTAAAATTTCAACTGTCTGAACAGCATTATAGCTTGTTTTCTTTTTTTCGTAATCATATTGTGGATTAAGTGCCACTTGTTTTGTTCTGAAATCTGCAGTCGGAATATTCATTTTTTTAATGAATTTCAAAACAGCATCCATTTTTTCGTCATTTTGCTTTTTGACGTCTTTAGCATTATTTCCTTTTGTTTCAACTGTAGCTGAAATAGAAACCTGATCAGGAGCTATTTTTACTTTTCCTTCTCCATTTACATTGATCTGTGGAATTTGTTTGGTTTCCTGGCCGTAAGACATAGTCATAAACATGATTGTTAAAAATAATACTACTTTTTTCATTTTTGTTATATTTAAAATTATTGATGAGAGCATTTCAAAAGTTATGCCAACCTTACAATTTCCCCAATTTAGCCATAACAAAAAGAATCAAAATCGGAATTGCTAATAAAATAACCATCAAACTATGATCTACAATTAAGGAAGGTTCTTTTACCAAAGTAATCAAATAACCACCTATGGCACCTCCAAAGTGTGCTGTATGGCCAATATTATCATTTTTGGCTTTCATACCATATATAGAATACAATAAATATAAAATACCGAAAAGATAAGCCGGTATCGGAATGACAAAAAAGATTCCCAACATCATATCCGGTTGCAATAAAATGGCAGAGTATAAAATTCCTGTCACGGCGCCAGAAGCTCCTACTGCGCGATAACTATAATCATTTTTATGAAACAACATGGTAAGCAGACTCCCAAAAATCAAACTTCCAAAATAAATCAGAACGAAAGAAATTGTTCCAAGCCACTCAATTACAACTGGTGCAAAAAACCAAAGTGTAAGCATATTAAATATTAAGTGCATCATATCAGCATGTAAAAAACCTGATGATAGCATTCTGATTTGTTCACCAGAACGAATACTTCCAACATGAAATTCGTATTTTCTAAAAAAAGAAAGATCATTAAAACCTTTGTAACTAATTAAGGCATTGGCAACTATAATCCCAATCAAAACGGTATTAACGGTATTCATAAAAGATATTTAAAGTGAGCTGTAAATATAGTCATTCTCAAACACAACTTGAGTACACTCCAAAACATGTAACGTTATTCATTTTTACTTTATCTTTGTAAAAAAAAGTTAGATGCAGTTTCTTGTTTATATTTTAGCCTATCCCATTCTTTGGCTTATTTCTATACTTCCTTTCCGAATATTTTATTGGTTTTCAGACTTCGTTTATTTTCTCGTGTATCATGTTATTGGGTACCGCAGAAAAATAGTTCGGGCAAATCTCGCACTTACTTTACCACATATAAGTGATGCTGAAAGAAAAGAGATCGAAAAGAAATTTTACCAGCATATGTGTGATATGTTTCTGGAGATGATAAAAACGATGAGCATTAGCCCTGAAGAAATGGAAAAAAGGTTTACTATTACCAATATGGATCTTTTTCATGAATATGAAAGAAAAGGAAAAAGCGTTGTTTTAGTAGCTTCACATTATGCGAGCTGGGAATGGCTTTTGACTCTTAATAAAAGAATGCTTTTTAATGGAGTTGGTGTTTACAAAAAAATTGCCAATCCTTATTTTGATAAATTAGTTCGCAAAATAAGAGGTAAATATGATGCTGAATTGGTTGAAACCAAACAAGCAATTCCGTTAATGGCACAAAACCAACGCGACGGAATCCTAAGTCTTTATGGTTTAGCCAGCGATCAATCGCCAAAACTGGACAGAATTTTTCATTCGATGAAATTTATGGGGATTGAAGTTCCGGTTCATACAGGAGCTGAAATGCTTGCTAAAAAATATGATTTAAGCGTCATTTTCATCAAAGTAAAAAAAGTAGGAAGAGGTTATTATGAGGCAGAAATTGTACCTATCGCTGATAACCCTAAAGAATACGATAATTTTGAAATTACAGAAAAATATTTAAGAGAAGTGGAAAAACAAATCTGTGAAGCTCCCGAATATTATTTATGGACGCATAAAAGATGGAAACATCGCGTTGAATAATAATTTTGATTAAAATATTTAAAAGTCCAAAAAGCAATGATTGCTTTTTGGACTTTTAATTTTATGTAAGTCTGGTAAAACTCAAAACTATCTTTTTAAGACCTCTAAAACAGATTTTGATGGGTTTTTGTAATGATTTTTTCTGAATTTGAGCAAATGGTAATTTGTATAAACAGTATACATTTGAAGCTGATTAAAATCTATCCAAAAACCACATTAAAATTATTACCATGTTTAAAAAATTACTTTTTACATTTTTTATATCGGGCATCTGCCTAGCCACTTTTGCACAAAGTCCGAAAAGAGGTATTGCTTATGTAAATAACTCTAGTGCTGACTTATTAGCGCTAAAACCAGGAATTTCATGGTGGTACAACTGGGGTTCAATACCTGAAAATGATACAAATGACAATTATGAATCAATTGGTCTTGAATATGTACCTATGGCATGGGGAAAACAAAGTGATACCGATGTTCAGACTTTTATAAGTAAAATAAAACCCGGTGCTAAATATTTATTAGCTTTTAATGAACCCAATTTTAATGACGGTGCAAGATTAACACCTCAGGAAGCCGTAAATGCATGGGCTAACGTAGAAAAAATCGCTGCTGCTAAAAATCTGGAAATCGTTAGTGCTTCGCCTGCTTACAACGGCCCTAATAATTACGGAGGCTTTAGCGATCCTGTAGCCTGGCATGATCAATTTTTTCTTTTATGTCCAAACTGCAAAGTAGATTACATTGCTTTTCATACCTATGACAATTCTTCCGGTGCGGTGATTGGCGTTACAGGACTTCTCAAAAAATACAATCGTCCGGTTTGGGTAACTGAATTTGCCAACAGAGTCATTCAAACTGCGGCTGAGAAAACAACCTTCATGAAAGAAATCATTACCAGTTTTGAAAACGATCCGGATATTTACAGATATTCATGGTTTACAGGAAGGGTTCCTGCTGATTGGATTGATATGCAGGAAGGACAATTACTGGCTCCTCAAAGCGGTGTTTTAAAGCCAATTGGTACTGAATACATAAATACAAGCTACACTACAAAAAAAATGAATGTCCCTGGCCGAATTACAGCCAACAAACATTATAGAAGAAAAGGTACAGGTTTACAAAATACGACAGATTCCGGAACGGGTCAAAATGTTTGTTTTATCGAAGCCGGAGACTGGAATGAATTTATGCTAAATGTTGCTGATGCCGGAACTTATAATTTAAACTTTAGAGTAGCATCGCCAACAGTTCCCGGTAAATTTGACATCTTGATTAATAATGTAATCGTAAAGACAGATGAAACTTTCCCAGTTACAGGTGGTTATCAAACCTATGCTGATAAACTTGTAAGTGGGGTTGCATTACCAAAAGGAGAAGTTTATCTTAAAGTTAAATTCAAATCGAATGATATGAATTTCAATTTTATTGATGTTACTGCGGCAAATTTAAGTGTTAATGATCCTTCAATTGATAAAGATACTTTTACTGTTTATCCAAATCCTGTTAAAAATCAATCAACGCTTCATATTAAATCATTTACTACAGAGCCTTTAAGTCTGAAAATAGTCGACATGAAAGGAATGGTTTGCTATTCATCAAATGACCATTTTACAAATGAAGACATTAAAATTGGTGATAAACTTTCGACAGGTGTTTACATTATAACTGCCATTTATGGATCGATTAAAAAATCAATAAAAATTGTCAAAAACTAATAACCAGTTCTCCAAAATAGTTCAAAAAAAAACTCTTTCATTAATTGAAAGAGTTTTTTGTTTTATGCAAAACCGAAAATTAGATTCCGGCAATCGCTTTTATTTCATCTATAATTCGAAGTGCCAAAACATCTGCTTTTTCCTGAGAAGGAGCTTCAGTATAAATACGAATAATAGGTTCTGTATTTGATTTTCTCAAATGAACCCATTCTGTAGCGAAATCAATTTTCACGCCGTCAATTGTAGTAATATCTTCGTTTTTATATTTTTCTGTCATGGCAACTAAAATCGCATCAACATCAATTTGTGGTGTCAATTCAATTTTATTTTTGCTCATATAATATTCCGGGTAGGAAGCACGCAATGCAGAAACTGACATTTTTTTGTTTGCCAAATGTGTTAAGAATAAAGCAACTCCAACTAAACTATCTCTTCCGTAATGAGATTCAGGATAAATAATTCCTCCATTTCCTTCACCACCAATAATAGCATTGTTTTTTTTCATTAATTCAACCACGTTCACCTCACCTACAGCACTTGCTTCATAGCTTCCATTATGTGCTTTAGTGACATCGCGTAATGCACGTGATGATGACATATTTGAAACTGTATTTCCGGGAGTTTTACTCAAAACATAATCGGCGCAAGCCACTAATGTATATTCTTCTCCAAACATTTCTCCGTCTTCGCAGATGAAAGCCAAACGATCAACATCGGGATCTACAACAACTCCTAAATCTGCTTTTTCCTTAACAACCAACTCTGAAATATCAGTTAAATGTTCTTTTAAAGGTTCAGGATTATGAGGAAAATGTCCGTTTGGTTCGCAGTATAATTTTACTACTTCAACACCCATTAATTCTAATAATTTCGGAATAATAATTCCGCCAGAAGAATTCACTCCGTCAACAACAACTTTAAATTTAGCAGCTTTTACAGCTTCAACATCAACCAAAGGCAAGTTTAAAACCTCGTCGATATGAATATCCATATATGCATCATTAACCGTAATTTCGCCTAAATTATCGACATCCGAGAAATCGAAAGCCTCAGCTTCTGCAATTTCAAGAATTTTTGCTCCTTCAGCTCCGCTTAAAAACTCTCCTTTTTCATTTAATAATTTTAAGGCATTCCATTGTTTTGGATTATGCGATGCCGTTAAAATAATTCCACCATCCGCTTTTTCTAACGGAACGGCAACTTCAACAGTTGGCGTTGTCGAAAGCCCAAGATCAATTACATTAATTCCTAAACCTATTAACGTATTTACAACCAGATTGTGAATCATCGGGCCAGAAATTCTGGCGTCACGACCAATTACAACGGTTAGTTTTTCTTTTGAAGTATTATTTTTTAGAAAGGTTCCGTATGCCGATGCAAATTTCACAGCATCAACCGGAGTCAGGTTATCTCCTACTTTTCCTCCGATAGTTCCGCGAATTCCGGATATTGATTTTATTAAAGTCATTTTTGTGAGTTATGGTTACCAGTTACAAATATAGAAAAGTTACTAAGGTTCTTGTGAAAAAAGTTACTAAGGTTCTAAGAAGCTAAGATTCTAAGATTTTTAAAAAAGTTGCTAAGGTTTAAAATATAATAAATTTAGAAGCTCTGTATCATTCATTAAAACGATCTAAAAAAGTTTTCATACTTTTACTAAAATAACTTAGGATCTTAGCTTCTTAGAACCTTAGCAACTCAAAAAAAAATGAACTTCCTAGCCCATATATATCTTTCAGGTGATAATGATTTTATCAAAATCGGCAATTTTATGGCAGATGGCATTCGTGGAAAACAGTTTGAACATTTTCCGGAAGATGTACAAAAAGGAATTATTTTACATCGTTTTATAGATACTTATACCGATTCGCATGATGTTTTTAGGCAAAGCACCAAAAGATTACATGAAAAATACCATCATTACGCAGGTGTGATTGTAGACATTATTTACGATCACTTTTTAGCTAAAAACTGGACAAAATATTCTGATGAAAAGTTAGAAGATTTTATCAATCGATTCTACAATTCTCTTCATATAAATTATGATATTTTAACCGAAAAAACGCAAGGTTTAATGCCTTACATGATTGAAAGAAACTGGCTTTTGAGTTATCGAACAGTCGAAGGCATTCATCAAATTTTGACGCAGATGGATCGAAGATCGAAAAACATATCCAAAATGCAATTTGCCAACGAAGAACTAAAAGAATTTTATGCCGAATTTGAGCAGGAATTCACCACTTTCTTTGAAGACATTCAAAAGCAATCCAAACAAAAATTACTTTCCTTATAAATCAAGACGATTTTATAAAAACCAATATTTTCTCGTTATGAAAAAAATTACATTTTTATGCTGTTTCATTTCCGCATTTAGTTTCGCACAACAAAATCCAACCGGATTAGTTACTTCAAAAGCTATGGTCGTTTCTGCCAGAGAAGAAGCTTCTAAAATAGGTGCTGACATTATGAAAAGAGGCGGAAATGCATTTGATGCGATGGTGGGTACCGAATTGGCTTTGGCAGTAGCTTTTCCGTTTGCCGGAAATATTGGCGGAGGCGGATTTATGGTATACCGAAAAGCAAATGGGGAAACAGGATCTTTAGATTATCGTGAGAAAGCACCTTTGGCAGCTTCAAAAGATATGTTTTTAGACAAAGACGGAAATGTAATAAAAGGAAAAAGTACCGAAACTGCATTAGCAATTGGTGTACCCGGAACTGTTGCCGGCGTTTTTGCTGTTCATAAAAAGTATGGTTCTATGCCAATGTCAGAAATTTTAAAACCTGTTATTGCTTTAGCTGAAAGAGGAGTTGTGGTAACGAAGAAACAGGAAAAAAGTATGAACGATTATCGAGAGTCAATTGTAAAAGTAAATGGCCCGACAACACTTTTAGCCACTAGCTTTAAAGAAAATGATACGATTAAATATCCTGCTCTTGCGGCTACTTTAAAACGAATTTCAAAGAAGGGAAGAAACGAATTTTACAAAGGTGAAACAGCAAAAATATTAGTTGATTATCTTCAGAAAAAAGGAGGAATTATTACACTTGAAGATTTAGCCAAATATGAAGCAAAATGGAGAAAACCACTTCAATTTACCTATAAAGATTTAAAAATCACATCCATGTCTCCGCCGAGCAGTGGTGGAATCTGTCTTGCACAAATTCTGAAAATGATTGCTCCTTATGATTTATCAAAAATGGGCCATAATTCACCCGAAGCCATTCAGGTCATTGTTGAGGCCGAAAGAAGAGCTTACGCTGACAGAAGTCAGTTTTTAGGTGATCCCGATTTTGTAAAAATTCCGGTAAAAGCATTACTCTCGGAGGATTATTTGAAAGAAAGAATGTCAACTTTTAATGTGGATAAAGCCAGTTTATCATCAGAAATAAAAGAAGGAAAAGTAACTTATAATGAAAGTACTGAGACTACACACTACTCTATTGTCGATAAGTTTGGAAATGCTATTGCGGCAACAACGACCCTAAATGACGGTTATGGATCAAAATATTATTGTGATGAATTAGGTTTCTTTTTAAACAACGAAATGGATGACTTCAGTGCCAAACCGGGCTCTCCAAATATGTTTGGATTAGTTGGAAACGAGGCCAATAGTATTGCCCCTCAAAAGCGTATGTTAAGCTCGATGACACCAACAATTGTAGAGAAAGACGGAAAACTTTTTATGGTTGTGGGAACTCCCGGAGGGTCTACCATTATAACATCGGTTTTGCAGACTATTTTAAACGTTTACGAATATAAGTTCAGCATGCAGGAAGCAGTAAACGTTCCAAGATTTCATCATCAATGGTTACCGGATCTTATTACTTTTGAACCCAATACTTTTGATAATACAACTATCGACAAACTAAAAGCAAAAGGATATTTGATTAATGAAAAAGCCACTCCTATAATCGGTAAAGTTGATGCCATTTTGGTTCTGCCAAACAAAACTCTTGAAGGCGGTGCTGATTTTCGAGGCGATGATACAGCGGTTGGTTTTTAAATTTTATAAATATTTGTACTTAAATTTATACAAATTTGAATGTTAAGAGCTAAATTTGCACTATTCCCCTAATTTTTACAGATAGAATGCTAAAAAAATATTTCAGAAAACTAGAAAGCATTATTGCTTTGGCGCAATCCTTAATGACTCCAAAGCAGTTTATTTTTTTATCAAGTGTTTTAATTGGTATTTCATGCTCTTTGGCAGTTATCGTTTTGAAAACTTTTGCCCATAGCGTTTTCTCATTTGCAACTTACATCAATGCCATTTTGAAGTTGAGTTTTATCAACAGTATCCTGCCTATTATTGGTATTGTGCTTACTGTTTTTGTTGTAAAAAGAGTTCTGAACGGCAGTATTGAAAAAGGTACTTCACAAATTTTATATGCCGTAGCAAAAAAGGCAAGTATAATTCCTAAAAAGCAAATGTATGCACAAATTGTAACCAGTTCATTAACGGTTGGTTTGGGAGGTTCTGCTGGTTTAGAGAGTCCGATTGTGATAACAGGAGCGGCATTTGGGTCTAACTTTGCGCAGAATTATAAATTACCTTATAAAGATCGAACATTACTTATTGGCTGTGGCGTTGCGGCTGGAATTTCGGCTGCTTTTAATGCTCCAATTGCAGGGGTTTTGTTTGCAATTGAAGTTTTATTGGTTGATGTCAGTATTTCAGCTTTCACTCCTATTATGATTTCGGCTGCGACCGGAGCTTTGGTTTCAGCAATATTATTAGACGAAACCATTTTATTGTCTTTTAAAAAACAGGAAGTTTTTAACTTTCATAATATTCCATTCTATGTTCTCTTAGGTTTACTAACTGGCTTTATAGCAGTTTATTATGCACGAAATTTTCAAAAAGTAGAGCATTATTTTGCTAAGTCTAAATGGAGTCCGTATAAAAAAGCATTGATTGGTTCTTCTTTATTAGCTTTATTGATCTTTATTTTTCCAACTTTATTTGGGGAAGGTTACGAAAGCATTAAAACTTTATCTGAAAGTGATCCCGGACAATTATTAGACAATACTTTATTTGCTGATTTTAGAAATAACCAGTGGGTTCTATTGCTTTTTGTTGGCTGCACGATGATGGTAAAAGTATTCGCCTCCGGACTTACGATTGGAAGTGGCGGAAACGGAGGGAATTTTGCTCCTTCTTTATTTTTAGGATCCTATTTAGGCTATTTCTTTTCAAAATTTATTAGCCTTATTGGCTTATCCAAATTGCCAATTAGCAATTTCACTATGGTTGGAATGGCTGGTATTTTGAGCGGATTATTTCATGCTCCGTTAACTGCTATTTTCTTAATTGCTGAAATTACTGGTGGTTACGGTTTGATGATTCCGCTTATGATTGTTTCTTCTATTAGTTTTGCTATTTCAAAACGTTTTGAGAAATATTCGCTTGACGTAAAAATCTGGCTAAAAAAGGGCATGCCTTTACTAGCAATAAAGATTCTAATATTCTTTCGACTTTAGATATTGATACTATTATTCAATGTGACTATTTGACCGTTCATCCTGAAGAAAATTTAAGCAAATTAGTTGATCTTATTTCACATTCAAATCAGGTAGTTTTTGCTGTTGTCAACAACGAAAAAGAACTCGTTGGTGTAGTTCATTTTAACGATATCCGGGAAATTATATTTAATACTTATCGGGTAAAATATACTTTGATAAAAGACGTCATGAAAACTCCTCCAGCCACTATCTCCTCTTTTGACAGCATGGAAATTGTGATGAGCAAGTTCGAAAAATCGAAATCGGCATTTCTTCCGGTTTTACGAAATGAAAAATATTATGGCTTCATTTCTAAATCTATAGCACTTGAAGCTTACAGAATGAAGTTGCGTTCTATGACTATAGAATAAGATTAATATCGGATAGATTAATATTTTGTTTTATCCGATATTAAGAAGTACCTTTGTTTTATAATGTGGAATATAGACTTAACATATAGAACTGAATTTCAATCAACTTTCGATAGATTGTACCAAAAAAGGCTTGATTTGCAAAACAGCAGACCATTGCCTAATATAGCTTTGCACAAAATCCGGGAGAGTTTATCTTTAGAATGGACTTACAATTCGAATAGTATCGAAGGAAACACTATGAGCTTGCGAGAAACCCAAATGGTAATCCAGGAAGGAATTACGATTAAAGGAAAATCGCTTCGGGAACATTTTGAAACTCACAATCACGATAAAGCGATTGATTATTTATATTCCATTGTAGACGATAATTACAAACTTCGAAGCATTGATATTCTTTCACTTCATGGGTTGGTATTACGTTCTATCGAAGATGATTTTGCAGGACGTATCCGCAATGGTGGCGTTCGAATTTCAGGAGCTAATTTTATGCCTCCAAACGCTAATAAAGTTTCAGATTATCTCGATGAATTAATTGATTTTATCAATACGAATCCATTAGGTTTAAACGATATTGAACTAGCAACTATTTATCATCATAAATTAGTCTGGATTCATCCTTTCTTTGATGGAAATGGCCGTACGGTTCGTTTGAGTATGAATTTGCTTTTGATGCGCTGTGGTTTTCCGCCTGCTATTATTCTCAAAAATGATCGTAAAAAATATTACGAAGCACTTAATCAGGCTAATAATGGCAATTATCAAAAACTAACCCTTTTGATGTGTCAGGCTTTGGAGCGCACGCTTAATATTTATTTAAGCGCGATGCCGGGAAGTACTTATGATTATCAATCGATACAAAATATTGTAAGCGAGCCCGAAACTCCTTACGGTCACGAATATGTAAGCTTATTGGCCAGAACCGGCAAAATAGATGCTTATAAAGAAGGCCGAAATTGGTATACCACAAAAGAAGCCATTGAAGAATATATGGCAACCAGAAAACGAAAACGCTAACTTAGGTTAGCGTTATTTTGTTACTAATTGTAACATAAAGTTTTGTACTCTAGCATAAAAAGAATAAATCAAAGTGGTAACTTTGCGTTTTGCTCAAAATTATGTTAGAAAAAGACAATACTATTGAAGTTCTTGGTGCAAGAGTTCATAATCTAAAAAATATCGATATTTCTATTCCGCGTGAAAAACTGGTTGTTATAACTGGTTTGTCTGGCTCGGGAAAATCATCTTTGGCGTTTGATACGATTTATGCTGAAGGACAACGTCGTTATGTGGAGACTTTTTCGGCTTATGCCAGACAATTTCTTGGGGGTTTAGAACGTCCGGATGTTGACAAAATCGACGGACTATCGCCTGTAATTGCGATTGAACAAAAAACAACCAGTAAAAGTCCGCGTTCGACTGTAGGAACTATTACTGAAATATATGATTTCCTTCGACTTTTATACGCTCGTGGCGCTGACGCTTACAGTTACAACACAGGCGAAAAAATGGTTTCCTATTCTGATGAACAAATTAAAGATTTGATCATGCAGGATTTTGCAGGAAAACGCATTAATATTTTGGCTCCAATTATTAGAGCCAGAAAAGGTCATTATGCCGAATTGTTCCAGCAAATTACCAAACAAGGTTTTTTAAAAGTTCGCGTAAATGGTGAAGTACAGGATTTAGTTTCAGGGATGAAACTGGATCGTTATAAAACCCACGATATTGAAATTGTAGTCGACAGAATGTTGATTGAAAATACTGAAGATAATCAAAAACGATTATCAGAAAGTATCAATACAGCGATGCATCATGGCGAAAATGTTTTGATGATTTTAGATCAGGACACCAATGAAGTACGTTATTTCAGCAGAAATTTAATGTGCCCTACAACGGGAATATCCTATCAAAATCCGGAGCCGAATTTATTTTCTTTCAACTCTCCAAAAGGAGCTTGCCCACATTGCAATGGTTTGGGAACGGTTCATGAAATCAATATTAAAAAGATTATTCCGAATCCTAAATTATCTATTAAATCAGGCGGCTTTGCTCCGCTTGGCGAATATAAATCTTCGTGGATTTTCAAGCAATTAGAAGTTATTGGAGAAAAATTCGGGTTCAAAATTACAGATCCGATTGAGAAAATTCCAGCGGAAGCGATGGATATGATTCTTCATGGCGGAAAAGATAAATTTACTGTAAACTCAAAAGATTTAGGTGTTACACGTGACTATAAAATTGATTTTGAAGGAATTTCGCATTTCATCAAAAATCAATATGACGAAAGCGCTTCGACAACGATAAAACGTTGGGCCAAAGATTTTATGGACGAAGTTAATTGTCCTGTTTGTGAAGGTTCACGTTTGAAAAAAGAAGCTCAGTTTTTTAGAGTAAACGGGAAAAATATCACCGAATTGTGTGATATGGATATCTCTGATTTAACAACCTGGTTTCATGATTTAAATAATCATTTATCAGACAAACAACTTTTGATTGCTTCTGAAGTGGTCAAAGAAATCAAAGATCGTCTGAACTTTTTGATGAATGTGGGTTTGAATTATTTGGCTTTAAGCCGAAGTTCAAAATCACTTTCCGGCGGGGAGGCACAACGTATTCGTCTGGCTACTCAAATTGGTTCGCAATTGGTTGGTGTTTTATATATTTTGGATGAACCGAGTATTGGTCTGCACCAAAGAGACAATGAAAAGCTAATTCATTCTTTGGAACAATTACGTGATATTGGCAATTCAGTTATAGTCGTAGAACATGATAAAGATATGATCGAACGTGCCGATTATGTAATTGATATTGGTCCGAAAGCGGGGAAATATGGTGGAGAAATCATCAGTATTGGTACTCCGGAAGAAACTTTAAAATCGAACACGATTACCGCCCAATATTTGAACGGTACAATGAAACTGGAAATTCCGAAAGAACGCCGTAAAGGAAATGGAAAGTTTTTAAAACTAAGCGGAGCAACTGGAAACAACCTGAAAAATGTATCAATCGAATTACCTTTAGGACAATTGATATGCGTGACAGGAGTTTCAGGAAGCGGAAAATCGACTTTGATAAACGAGACACTTTACCCCATTTTGAATGCCTATTATTTTAATGGCGTAAAAAAACCACAACCTTATAAAAAAATAGAAGGTTTAGAACATATCGACAAAGTAATTGATATTGACCAAAGTCCGATTGGGAGAACGCCACGTTCAAATCCGGCGACTTATACGGAGGTTTTTACGGAAATCCGAAACTTGTTCACCATGACTTCTGAAAGTATGATTCGTGGTTATAAAGCCGGACGTTTTAGTTTTAATGTAAAAGGCGGACGTTGTGAAACCTGTGAAGGTTCTGGAGTTAGAACTATTGAAATGAACTTTCTACCAGACGTATATGTAGAATGCGAAACTTGTCAAGGGAAACGTTTTAACAGAGAAACTTTGGAAATTCGATACAAAGGAAAATCCATATCGGATGTATTGAATATGACGGTTGATGAAGCCGTTCCGTTTTTTGAAATGATTCCGAAGATTTACCGAAAAGTAAAAACAATTCAGGATGTTGGTTTAGGATATATCACGCTTGGTCAGCAAAGTACAACACTTTCGGGTGGAGAAGCGCAGCGTATCAAACTGGCGGGAGAATTGTCTAAAAAAGATACCGGAAATACGTTTTATATTTTGGATGAACCTACTACAGGACTGCATTTTGAAGATATTCGTGTTTTAATGGATGTGATCAATAAATTGGTTGATAAAGGAAATACAATTCTGGTTATCGAACATAATATGGACGTGATTAAACTTGCCGATTATATTATCGATATTGGTCCTGAAGGCGGAAAAGGCGGTGGACAATTAATTGCCAAAGGAACTCCTGAAGAAGTCGCGAAAAATAAAAAAAGCTATACAGCTAAGTTTTTGAAGAAGGAACTGGAATAACCTTTTCATCTTTGTCAAAATTTTAAACTTTGACAAAGATTTATTCAATTTTAAAATTAACAATAATAATTTTATATTTTAGCTTAAAAATATAAAATAATATGAAGTCAATTTTATTGTTTATTTTAATATTATTCTCAATAACGAATTACTCACAAACACAAAAAGACAGTCTTAATAAAGTAGTTCATGAACGAATTAAAGATATACAGGCAACACAATCAGATAATCCCTACTTTACGAAACAAGAAATTGAGAACGAATATATTAATGAAAATAATACATTTCAATCTTTAGCGCAACCAAGTGAAAATAGCCCTTTATCGGATTATTTTAAAATATATCTGGAAACAGAACTTCTAAAAAAGATTAACTTTTCTACAATTAAATCTTCTTATTTATTCAAGGATATTTCAAATAATAAATTTAATTATTCTATTCGATTAACTTTTGAAATAAATAAAAAAAACAAAGCAACTAATTTTCATATCAATACTGGAAATAAAGAATTAGATAGAAAAGTTATCGAAGTTTTTAAAAAATATCCATTAGAAAAATTAGCCCTGAAAGAAAATGACAAACTTGGAAAAATCAGTATACAATTGTTTACTAGAGAGGATAAAAAAAACATCATAAAAGCAAGTACATTTCCTGTTGTCGATCAATTACCGGTTATAAAAGGCTGTGAAAATGCGAAGGTAAATTGGGAACTAAATAATTGTCTTTACGCCAAATTATATCAATATATTTTAGAAAATATTTCACTAAAAAACATTAACAATCAGAACCTAAGAGGCGAAATAATTATTAGACCGCGTTTCTTAATTAATACTGATGGAAAAATTACTGGTGTAAATTCTATAGCTCCAAATAAAGTTATAAAAGATGAAATTGACCGTTTAATTGAGTCATTTGATCAGGTAGAAATTCCAGGAAAAAGAAATGATAAACCTAAAAACACATATTGCGACACTTATCGAACAATAACAATTGTAAATATAAAATAAACCTATATTTTATTATCTCTTCCAATCTTTTTTTATTTTAATTACCTGATTATGAATTAGCATAATAAAATCTACTATTATTTCTATATTACTTTTAGATTATAATTCATGTTTTCTGTAACAATTCTCAAAAAAAGACTTAATTTAGCTAGCCGTTTTTGAAAAAATTTTTGACTTCGGCAAAGACTAATATAAAAATTATGAATCTAAAAGATAAGTTCAGTAACGTAGACCAATATTTTTCGCCTAAAATAATTGATGAAGTAAATGATCAATATATTAAAGTGGCTAAAATAAAAGGTCAGGAAATACCGTGGCATAATCACGAAAATGAAGACGAATTATTTTATATTGTTGATGGTGAACTTTTAATGGAAATTGAAAACGAACCCTCTTTCCTTATGAAAAAAGGTGAATTATTCGTTGTAAAAAAAGGAATCAATCACAGGGTTTCATCTGTTGAGGAATGTCTGATAATGCTTATAGAATCTAAAACCACAGAACATACCGGAAAAGTTAAAAGTCATATTACAAAATCAATTGAAGAACAAACCTATTAGTAAAGGATTTTTCTTTTGAAAACGACTGCCCTAGCCCTGATGGCCCCGAAGTGTCGGGAGGCATCCTTTTGTGTCCGCCGCGGCGGACACAAAAGATATAGCAGACAGCAGGACACGAGCGATAGCGACTGACGAAGTAAACAGCTCCTCCTTTGACTATGCTCAGGATGACAATAATTAAAACGACACAGCTAGAAATAAAAATATAAATTATAATATACCAAAAATGAGATTAGAAGATTTTGACAATGATGAGGATAAAGTAATTCAGGATCGTTTGAAACAAAAAACGTGGAACGAAATTAGAACCAATGACAGCTGGGCGATTTTTAAAATCATGGCCGAGTTTGTAAACGGTTACGAAAGTATGGGGCGTATTGGTCCATGTGTTTCGATTTTTGGATCTGCGAGAACAAAACCAGACGATAAATACTATTTACTTGCCGAAAAAATTGCTTATAAAATTAGTAAAGCCGGTTATGGCGTGATTACGGGCGGTGGTCCCGGAATTATGGAAGCTGGAAATAAAGGTGCACATTTAGGTGGCGGAACTTCCGTTGGTTTGAATATCGAATTGCCTTTTGAACAGCATTTTAACCCTTATATCGATCACGATAAAAACCTGAATTTTGATTATTTCTTCGTTAGAAAAGTAATGTTTGTAAAATATTCTCAGGGATTTGTAGTTATGCCTGGAGGTTTTGGAACTTTAGACGAAATGTTTGAAGCGATTACTTTGATTCAGACGAAGAAAATTGGAAAATTCCCAATTATTCTGGTTGGAGTTGAATTCTGGTCAGGCTTAATCGATTGGGTAAAAACGGTTTTGGTTGAAAAAATGAAAACAGTAAGTCCGGACGATTTGAACTTATTTAAAATCGTAGATACTGAAGATGAAGTAGTCGACGTACTCGATAAATTCTATAAGAAATACGATTTAAGTCCAAATTTCTAATTTTTTTTCCACCATATAAGTAATATAAGTTCATTTAATCTTTGCGTAAAAACCAAGCAAAACTAAATTTTCTTATATTACTTATATGGTTAAATACATAAAAATTGAAAGCTGTTTTTTAAAACAGCTTTTTTTATGCTATTTTTACAAAAAACCAAAACAACTTTAAGCTCGTAACTTAAGTATATCTCTTAATTTCTAAGCCATCCTTGAAATCATTTTATAAAATCATATTTTTCATTTTAGTTTTATTCAATTCGATAAAACAATACGCACAACATCAGTCTAAGATGGAAGTGGCGGTGAACCTTGAACTTAAAACACTGAATGTAAAACAGGATATTACGTTTTATAATACTTCTAACGATTCGTTGACTTCGATCGTTTTGAATGATTGGAATAATGCATTTTCGGATAAAAATACGCCGTTGGCCAAACGTTTTTCAGATGAATTCTACAGAGGTTTTCACGTTGCAAAACCAGAAGAAAGAGGAAATACAACTATTTTAAATCTTACGGATTCAGAAAATTTGGCTTTGGAATGGGAAAGAACCGATAAAAACCCTGATTTTATTATTGTAAAGCTGAATCGAAAATTAAATCCAGGTGAGAAAATCGATTTGCATCTGACTTATATTTCGAAGATTCCGAGTGATAAATTTACGCATTATGGTTTTGATCAAAATGGCGGAATGAATCTCAAAAACTGGTTCTTAACCCCTGCCCGATTTGAAAATCATAAGTTTATCAAAAACAACAATTTCAATCTGGACGATATTGCTAATGCGAGTTCAGATTATGAAGTTGAAATAAAAATTCCGAATAACTATTCTGTTACGACCGATTTGAATTCTGTTTCGAAAGATGTTTCAAATTCAGCTTTTAGCTCTTATTTGTTTTCCGGAAATAACAGAACTGATTTTAATTTATTTATTGAAAAGCAAAATAGTTTTAAAAGTTATATTACTGGGGATTTAGAAGTAATTTCAGATTTAAAAACGAAGAAACTCAACGAAATTCAGAGAGCCATTGTTATTAGCAGAGTAGCTACTTTTGCTAATGAATTTATTGGAAAATATCCGCATCAAAAAATCACGGTTTCTCAGGCTGATTATGATCGAAATCCGTTTTATGGACTGAATCAATTGCCGTCATTTATTAGTCCGTTTTCGGATGAATTTATTTTTGAAATTACTTTCTTAAAAACCTATCTGAATAATTATTTAAAAACGAGTTTACGTTTAGATCCCCGAAGAGACAATTGGGTTTATGACGGAGTTCAGATTTATACCATGATGAAATACATGGAAGAAAATCATCTGGATCAAAAAATGTTAGGAAGACTTTCAGACTTGAAACTCTTTAAAAGTTACAATATTACAAATCTGACATTTAACGAGCAATACAGCTATTATTATATGCTGATGGCTCGAAAAAATCTCGATCAGCCGCTTGGTGACCCAAAAAATACGTTGATAAAATTCAACGAACAGATTGCCAGTAAATATCGCGCCGGTTTAAGTTTGAGTTATTTAGACGATTATTTAAATCATAATATCGTGCCTCAAAGCGTTCAGGAATTTTATAATCTGAATAAAAAGGAACAAACAAACCGATATGATTTCGAAGATATATTAACTAAAAACAGTCCAAAAAAAATAAATTGGTTTTTTGAAACCATTATAGATTCCCGTGAAATTATCGATTATAAATTCACAACTGTTTCCCGAACCAAAGACAGCATTCAATTTCAGATAAAAAACAAAACCGGTATTTACGCTCCAATTCCGATTTATGGAATCAAAAAAAATGAAATCGTTTTCAAAACATGGATTGAACCAAAAAACAACAATGATTCAATTTATAACTTTGAGCGAAAAAATGCAGATAAAATTGTCATTAATTATGATAATGAAGTTCCGGAATACAATCAAAGAAATAACTGGAAATCGTTAAAAAATGTCGTAATAACGAATCGCCCAGTCAAATTTAATTTTGCTAAAGACCTGGAAGATCCCTATTACAACCAAATCTTATATATACCAACACTTACCTATAATTATTATGATGGATTTACACCTGGAATCCGTTTTCACAATAAAACGATATTAGACAAACCGTTTACGTTTGACATAAATCCGGCCTATTCTCTAAAAGCCCAAACAATTTCAGGATCTTCTGCCTTCGCGTGGAATCAATATTACCGCAACAGCACCTTATATAATGTACGATATTCTTTAAGTCAAAATTATTACCATTATGCGCCAGATGCCGCATATTTAAGATTGAATCCGATGGTTCAGTTTAGAATTCGGGAGGAAAATTTCAGGGACAACAGAAAACAACTTTTCTTATTTCGTCAGGTTATTGTAAATCGTGAAGCAACCGAGTACATTACAGATAATTCAACACCTAATTATTCTGTTTTTAATGCGCGATATTTAAATACCAAAACCGAATTAATCAATCATTTTAATTTTATGACTGATGTTCAATTTTCTGGAAATTTCGGAAAAGTGGCTGCAGAAATTGAGTACAGAAGATTATTCGAAAACAATCGTAAACTAAATTTGAGATTATACGCTGGAAGTTTCCTATACAATACAACAAATTCGGACTATTTCAGTTTTGGCTTAGACCGCCCAACAGATTATATGTTTGATTATAATTTTTACGGAAGATCTGAAAGTACAGGATTTTTCAGTCAGCAATTTGTAATGGCAGAAGGTGGTTTTAAATCGAAAATTGCCCCTTCTTACGCCAATCAGTGGATGTCAACATTAAATGCCAGTTATGCTTTATGGAACTGGATTGAACTTTATGGAGATATTGGTTTTATGAAAAGTAAACACCAAAGTGCTGATTTTGTTTACGACAGCGGTGTTCGCTTAAATTTAGTTCCGGATTATTTTGAACTTTATTTCCCTGTTTATTCAAATAATGGATGGGAAATTACCCAAACGAAATATAACGAAAAAATAAGATTTGTTATAACATTGTCTCCTAAAACATTAGTCAATCTTTTTACCCGAAAATGGCTTTAATTAAATAAATTTTAATCAAAAACATATGTAATTCTCATTAAATTGTGTTTTTTAATTCATAATACATAAATAAAATACGTAGTTTTTTGATTTTAAATACAAATAATTAAATTATATTTATTTTAAAGAATTATGATTATTGATTGTTTTTAAGTAATTTCGCAGTCTTAACATGACCATTCCAGATTATGATTACAGAAAAAAACAATACTACATTAACATTTGAGGATTTCAAAACTGAGGTATTAAACGACTACAGAATTGCAATAACCAGCCGTGAATGTAGCCTTTTAGGTCGTAAAGAAGTATTGACAGGAAAAGCCAAATTTGGAATATTTGGTGACGGAAAAGAAGTGCCACAGCTTGCTATGGCAAAAGCCTTTAAAAATGGCGATTTCCGTTCTGGATATTACCGCGATCAGACTTTTATGATGGCGATTGGCGAACTGACTCCAAAACAATTTTTCGCAGGTCTATACGGTCATACCGATTTAGATTTTGATCCAATGTCAGCCGGAAGACAAATGGGCGGACACTTTGTAACGCACAGTTTAAACGAAGACGGATCCTGGAAAGACTTAACAAAACAAAAAAATTCAAGCGCAGATATATCACCTACAGCCGGACAAATGCCAAGATTATTGGGATTGGCTCAGGCTTCAAAAATTTACAGAAATGTTGATGGCATTACCATCAAAGATAAATTCTCTGTAGATGGAAACGAAGTGGCTTGGGGAACCATTGGTAATGCAAGTACTTCTGAAGGCTTGTTTTTTGAAACAATAAACGCCGCAGGAGTTTTACAAGTTCCGATGGTTATGAGTGTTTGGGATGATGAATACGGAATTTCGGTTCATGCAAAACATCAAACTACCAAAGAAAATATCTCTGAAATTCTAAAAGGATACCAACGCGACGAAGATTCTAAAGGTTATGAAATTTTTAGAGTTAAAGGCTGGGATTATGCTGAGCTGGTTTCGACTTACGAACGTGCCGGTGCTATTGCCCGCGAAGAACATATTCCTGTTTTAATTCACGTTAATGAGTTAACACAACCACAAGGACATTCGACTTCTGGTTCTCACGAACGTTATAAAAATGGAGACAGACTGGCCTGGGAAAGAGATTTCGATTGTATTCGTCAGATGCGTTTATGGATGATTGCGATCAATATTGCATCTCCTGAAGAACTGTCAGAAATTGATTTTGAATTGAAAAAAGAAGTCCTGGAAGCTAAAAAAGAAGCCTGGAACTCTTTCATCAACCCAATTATTGAAGATCAAAAAAATCTTTTGGCTTTATTGGAGCAAATTGCAGAAGCAAGCATCAATCATAAAGAAAGAATTAGAAAATATATTTCAGAATTAAGCGCTATTAAATCACCTTTAAAAAAGGAAATGTTGGTTATAGCGCGCAAAATATTGCGTTTTGTTGAAGTCCCAAACAGTAAAGTTTTATTATCTAACTGGATTACGGATTACATTTCAAAAACACAACCAAGATTCAGCAGCCATTTGCATTCTGATTCAGAATTAAATGTTTCGTCAGTAAAAAAAGTACTTCCTGAATATGCAGATAATGCAAAACCGGATTCAGATGGCCGAATGATTCTTCGTGATAACTTTGACGCTTTGTTTACCAAATATCCTGAAACATTGATTTTTGGTGAAGATGTTGGAAACATTGGTGATGTAAACCAAGGTTTAGAAGGCATGCAGGAAAAATACGGAGAACTTCGTGTTGCCGATGTCGGAATTCGTGAAGCTACCATTATAGGTCAGGGAATCGGAATGGCTTTGAGAGGTTTACGCCCAATTGCTGAGATTCAATATTTAGATTATTTACTATATGCGATTCAAATCATGAGTGATGATTTGGCTACATTACAATATAGAACTGTTGGAAAACAAAAAGCACCATTAATTATCAGAACCCGTGGGCACCGTTTAGAAGGTATCTGGCATTCTGGTTCTCCAATGGGAATGATTATCAACGCTATTCGTGGAATCCACGTATTGGTCCCAAGAAACATGACCCAGGCTGCAGGATTCTATAATGCTCTTTTAGAGACTGATGAACCAGCTTTAGTAATTGAATGTTTAAATGGATATCGTTTAAAAGAAAAAACACCTTTGAATTTTGGTGAATTCAAAACGCCAATCGGTGTGGTTGAAACATTAAAAGAAGGTTCAGATATTACTTTAGTTTCATACGGTTCAACGTTGAGATTAGTAGAACAAGCGGCAACTGAATTATTAGATTTAGGAATAGATTGTGAAGTAATTGATATTCAGTCATTACTTCCATTCGATATCAATAAAGACATTGTAAAAAGTATCGCTAAAACAAATCGTTTGTTAGTAATCGACGAAGATGTTCCTGGTGGAGCTTCAGCGTTTATTTTACAACAAATTTTGGAAGAACAAGATGCTTATATTTATTTAGACAGTAAACCGCAAACTCTGGCTGCAAAAGCTCACAGACCGGCTTACGGAACTGATGGTGATTATTTTTCAAAACCTTCTGCTGAAGATATTTTTGAAAAAGTGTACAGCATGATGCATGAGGTTAATCCTTCTAAATTTCCTGATTTATACTAAGGATTTAGTTTGGTTTTAGATATAAAAAAGCTCCAATATTTGGAGCTTTTTTTGTGCTCTTTTGTCATTTCGACGAAGGAGAAATCACAAGCGTTGATCGACAAAGATTGACGATTTTCTTTGCGGAATTTCTGATGTTATTTCTCCTCAGTCGAAATGACATAACATGCGCATATCAACTATTTTGAAAAAAACCGTTTAAACCCGCGTCATCCGCGTGCCATTTTCAAAACAATCAAACTATTTCGACCCCAAAATTGCTCTTGCTTTTTCTAAATCTTCAACCGTATCAATTCCGATTCCGACATGAGTCGTTTCGACCATTTTAATACGTTTTCCGAATTCTAAATATCTCAATTGCTCTAACTTCTCAGAAGCTTCCAAAGATTTCATCGGTAAGCTATAAAAATCCAATAAAGCTTGTTTTCTAAAAGCATAAATTCCGATATGCTGAAAGTAACGCACACCAACAGCTGCATCTCTTGGATACGGAATAACCGAACGTGAAAAATACAACGCAAACTGCGATTGATCCACCACCACTTTTACATTATTTGGATTGTTGATTTCGTCTTCATCTGTAATTTCACGCATTAATGAAGCTAAATCAATTTTGCGATCTTCATCGTTTTTAAATACAGACAAAACCTGTTCAAGAGGCCCCGCTTCAGTAAAAGGTTCATCACCTTGTACATTTACTACAATATCAACATCTAAACTCCCAACAGCTTCTGCAATTCGGTCACTTCCTGATTCGTGTTCTTTGATGCTCATGATGGCTTTCCCTCCATTAGAAACAATCTCATTAAAGATTAAATCAGAGTCGGTTACAACAAATACATCATCAAACAATTTTGTTGCAACAGAAGCTTCGTAAGTTCTTAGAATTACAGTTTTACCGCCAAGATCCTGCATCAGTTTAGCAGGAAAACGTGTTGAAGCATATCGTGCCGGAATTACAGCTATTATTTTCATTTTGGAATTTATTTTAAACGTAAACAAATGTAACTATTCAGATTCAAGTTTAAAAGAAATTACTTTATCAATAGATTTCCCTAATTAAATGAATTGGTCACATTTCTCCACGCTTCCACAGCTATTTTTATAAACATTAAAAAAATTACAATTTGATATTCAAAACTTATCAGTTTAATTACAAATTGTAAGATTTTTTTTAATTAGTTTTGTATGATTTTAAATACAAATATTTCGTAATCAATTGTTATTAAGATTTTTACAAAAATATAATTCTCACTTAAATTTCAGAAGCCATGAAAGAAGAATTTAAAATTAAGAATGCAGAAACTAGTGATTCTTTAAAAAATGAATCACAAAATGATACTGCAAATGTTGTAAAACTGATAGAACAAATTGCAGAGCGTTATCCTAAAAAAAATGCTTTAATTGATCATTCAAAAAAGATTACTTATCAAAATCTTAATGAAAAAGCAAATCAGTTAGCACATTTTTTACAGAGCAGGGGCATCAAAACGAGCAGTAAAGTTGGAGTTTGTATTCCGCAGTCAGCAAATCGTATAATTGCTTTTTTGGCTATTTTAAAAACAGGAGCTGCGTATTTGCCTATTGACGGTGATCTGCCTCAGGCCCGAATAGAAATGATGATTTCTGATTCAGAAATTGATTTAATGCTGACAGTAGATTCTTTTCCAGATAAAATAAAGAGCTACGAAAATATATGTGTACCAATAAACTTATTGTTTGAAGATAAATCCTTTTTAGAATTATCAGTTGAAACCCTTCCAATCCCTATTACACCCAACAATCCTGCCTATATAATTTATACTTCAGGAAGTACAGGAATCCCAAAAGGAGTAATTATCGGCCATCAGTCGTTCTCAAATTTTGTACAATATCAGGCTGATATTCTGGGCTTATCGAATGAAAGCATAACACTTCAATTTGCCTCTCCCAGTTTTGATGCGGCGGTAATAGATATTTGGACACCTTTAATAAAAGGTGCAACAATTTATTTATATCCAAATAATAAAATTGTTGGAGAACCGCTTTTAGATTTCATTATCAATAACAATATTGACACTATTCCTTTATTACCTCCTATGGTTTTAGCTTCGCTGCCACACAACAGACCAATTGGAAACCTTAAAACTATAGCAATTGGCGGTGAAGCCTGTAGTGAGAACACTGTAAAAAATTGGTATAAAAAAATTCGATTAATTAATAGTTACGGACCTACAGAAGCTACAGTAGCAGTCACCAATTATGAATTCAAGACCGAAGTAAATCCAAGAATTATAGGAGCTGTAATGCCGTTTACTAGTTTATTGCTATTAGATGAAAATTTAAAACCTGTAATCGAAGGTACCGTAGGAGAACTTTATATTGGTGGTGATCAATTAGCTTTAGGATATTTAAATCGTCCCGAGGACACTAAAAAAGCGTTCATAAAAACTCCAGAATGGCTTTTAGAACAAAGTAATTTAAAAAAAACACTCTATAAAACCGGAGATATGGTTTTATTAAGAGAAGATGGCAATTTAGAATTCTTTGGCCGAAAAGACGATCAGGTCAAAATAAGAGGATATAGAATTGAACTAGCTGAAATTGAACACAATATTTCGAAACTGCCTCAAATTTCGAATGCGGCATTAAAAGTTCACAAAAAAGAAAATGGACTACCTGCCTTAGTTGCTTTTGTTCAGTTGAATAAAACAAATGATGATGAGATAAAATCATTACAAAATATAAGAGCAAAACTACAGCAGGTTATGCCCACGTACATGTTGCCCGATAAGTATGTGATAGTAGAAAAAATGCCAATAACACACACAGGAAAAATCGATAAATCTATCCTCAAAATTCCTGATAACCAAATAAAAAATAATAGCACTCCAAAATGGAAAGAAGATAATCTCTCGGAAATTGTAAAACACATCTGGAAAGATTTATTATCAGTCGAGGCTGTAGAAGAGCATGAAGATTTTTTTGAATTAGGAGGTCACTCTTTACTACTGGCTCAACTTCATACAAAACTTCCTGAACCGGTACGAAATCGTATCAGCCTTCCTGAGCTTTATATTTTTACTACCATTTCGTCTTTTGTAAAAGAGGTTGAAAAAAGAATGCTGGAGACAGAGGTCTCTCAAAAAAAGAAAGCAGAAGAAATGGTTAACGAATTAGTTAAAGATGCTGAACTTCATATCGATTTTACGGTAAATGACCTACCTGATCCGATAGTCTTAAAAAATCCAAATTCAATTTTTTTGACTGGCGTAACAGGCTTTGTGGGATCTCATTTATTAGAAGAACTTTTGCAGCAGACAACAGCAAAAATTTATTGTTTAGTGCGTGCCGCAACTCCGGAAGAAGGATTAGAGCGAATTAAAAAAACTTTTAAAAAATTTAAACTTTCGTGGCAGTCTGATTATGAAAATCGAATTACTGCTGTAATTGGAGATTTGTCATTACCTCGTTTTGGTATGGATACAGAAAATTACAATTTTATTACCGAAAATATTGAAGTGATTTATCATTCCGGAAGCTCGGTAAGTTATGTGCAACCGTATCCGTTAATAAAAAAATCAAATATTGATGGCTTGCATAATGTTATTGCTCTTGCTGTAAACAAAAAGATAAAATATCTCGTATTGTTGTCTTCAATGGGCGTTTTTAGCTGGGGAAGACCATTTACAAAAAAAACGTGGATGTATGAAGATGATGCTATAGATCAAAATATGGATGCAGTGTCTCGCGATTTAGGTTATATAAAAAGCAAATGGGTAATGGAAAGTATTGCTGAAAAAGCTAAAATGAAAGGGCTTCCAATCATAAATTTCAGACTGGGTTTTGCCGTTTGCCATAGTACTTCCGGCGCTACAGTTATGAATCAATGGTGGGGCGCATTAATTAGAAGCTGTGTGAAGCTTAGATCATTCCCACTCGTTATGGGACTAAAAGATGAATTAACCACAGTAGATTATATGTGTAAGGCGATTATGCATATTAGTAAAAAGAAAGAAGCTGTTGGTCTTAATTTTCATCTTTCTCCTTTGGCAGAAAACGATGTTTCTCTAACTGATTTTTGTTCTAAAATGAATGAGTATTACAGTACAAATTTAGAAGGAATGGAATATCATCAATGGCTTAGTCAATGGAAACATGATACCAATTTGCCTATTTATCCTTTACTCAGCTTGTTTACAGAAGATGTACACGAAGGGAAATCATTAGTAGAAGCTTATGAAAACACCTATTATTATGATAGAAGCAACACCAGGCAATTTCTGGCAGATACTAATCTGACACCACCGATTTTTGATAAAAATTTAATGACTCCTTACTTAAAATTTATGGGGATTTTTAAAGATTAAAATTGCTATAATAAAAGGGATAACATAAAATCATGTTATCCCTTTTATTATTTCTATAATTCTTTATCTAACAAATTTTAATATCAATACCATTTTGATTTATATCTGCTACTCTTATTTATGTGAAGAAAACCACGAAAGTTTATTAAAAAATGAACTTCCAAAATTCCCGATTGATTTCATTACTAAAATAAACAAATTTAGAAAATGGCAAGACGCGCAATTGTCTATTTTGGGGAGAATACTATTATTTCGAAGTATTAAAGAAGTTTTCAATATCGAACTTAATAAAAAGAACATACTTTATAATGAGTATGGAAAACCTTATTTTAAAACAAATCCAATTCATTTCAGCATTTCTCATTCAGAAGAAATTGTCGTTTGTACAATAACAGTCGATTCTGAAATTGGTATTGATATTGAAAAAATAATCCCCATAAATATTTATAATTTCGAATCGCAAATGCCCCCTAATGAATGGTTAAAAATCATTTCTTCTGAAACCCCCCAAGTAGCATTTTATGATTATTGGACAAAAAAAGAAGCTATCGTAAAAGCTTATGGATACGGCCAAACAGTAGATTTTGCGTCTTTTGAGATTTTACAGAATACAACAACAATTAATACTACTCAGTTTTACTATAAAGAAATTAAAATTGATGAAAACTACAAATGCAATATAGCGAGTAAGAAACCTATAATTGATACCTTTCTTTCCAAAATAAGCATCATGAAAAAATCTTAACCGAAGTCATGCTCAACGAACCAGCCAGCAATTTATCATTAAACAAACTTAATTCTTCTGACTTTTCTTTTAAACCTAAAGTATACAACAAAGGCAAATAATGATCCGGAGTTGGTATTGCCAATTGAACTGCTTTATTCATTTTTTCATAATCCATTAGAGGCTGAAAATTTCCATCCAACAAATAATTATTGATGGTTTCTCTGGCTTCAATTGCCCAATCAAAACCGTAATTATCTTTATCAAAATTCCTGAAATCAACCAAACGTAAATTGTGAACAATGTTTCCACTTCCAATAATTAAAACACCTTTATGACGAAGTGATTGCAGTTTTTGCGCCAGTTCAAAATGATATTGACCGGATTTCGTGTAATCAATACTTAACTGAATTACCGGCACATTTGCTTCCGGGTATAAGTGTTTGATAACGCTCCATGCCCCATGATCTAGCCCCCAATGTTCGTCTAAATCGACATGAACCGGTTCTAATATCTTTTTAGTTTCAATAGCCAATTCGGGACTTCCTTTTGCAGGATATTGCACATCAAAAAGTGCCTGCGGAAAACCTCCAAAATCATGAATGGTTCTTGGCATTTGCATCGAAGTAACCTTCGTTCCATTGGTAAACCAATGTGCCGAAATACACAAAATTGCATTCGGCTGTGGCAATGTCTTGGCCAAATCACGAAAACCAGCCACAAACTGATTTTCTTCTATCGCATTCATCGGACTGCCGTGTCCTAAAAACAAAACCGGCATTTTATCGGTATTCGAAAACGTTGATGAAATCGAATGTAAGTCGTTTAGTGTTGTCATCTGAATATATAATTAAACACGGATTTCACGAATTATCACAAATGCACTGTCAAAATAAATTCGTGCTAATTCGTGGCAAACTTTACTCTATAAAACTCTCGTCTTTAAATCCTATCAAATATAACTTATTTTTAGCACGTGTCATCGCTGTATAAAGCCACCTGATATAATCACGATCGATTCCGTTTGGTAAATAGGGCTGTTCGATAAAAACGGTATCCCACTGCCCTCCCTGCGATTTATGACAGGTTATGGCGTAGGAGAATTTCACTTGTAATCCGTTGAAATACTCGTTTTCTTTTACTTTCTGGAATTTCTTATATTTTGTACTTTCATCTTCATAATCTTTCATCACCTCCTCATACAAACGATTTGATTCTTCATATGTTAAGGACGGAGATTCACTTTTAATCGTGTCCAAAAGTAAAACTGTTTCAAAAGGTTTTTGATCCGGATAATCGACCATTCTGATTTTTACTTTCGCAAAAGTAAAACCGTACAGTTCTTTGATTCCGAACATCTCCAACACTTCAATAATATCTCCGTTGGCAATAAATCCGGCTTCATCGGTTTCTTTTAACCAGAAATAATTATTCTTCACTACCATCAAAAAATCGCCAACTGAAAGTTCGCTTTCCTTAAATAAAATTCGGGTTCTAATCTGTTCGTTATATTGATTCGCCCTTTTATTAGAACGCACAATAAATGCCGTATCTTCTATACTATAATTGCTGTAAGCAGTATTTATCGCATCCTGAATATCATAACCATCCGTTAAACGAACGATATCTTTAAACTTTTTAACGTTGAATTTAAACTCCGTAATAAAGCTTTCTTTTAGTAATTCCCGTAATTCAGTCGCATTGTATAAAATTCCGGAATTTTCTTCCTGACGCATTACTTCGTCGAGTTCGATATGTTCAACTTCCTTATCGTAGTGAATGCCCAAAGTTTGAATATCAAGCGCAGGGCTAATATCTAGATTCACCGGAGGCAACTGGGCGGTATCTCCCAAAAGAATCATTTTGCAATTGGTTCCCGAATAAACATACTGAATCAAATCGTCCAAAAGGGATCCATTATCGTACAGCTTCGAATCCGAATTACTATCAGAAATCATCGACGCCTCATCGACAATAAAAATCGTGTTTTTATGTTTGTTGACCTGTTTGGTAAAAGCCACGCCTCCGCCAGATGATTTTTTAGGGAAATATATTTTTTTATGAATTGTAAAAGCAGGCGTATTCGAGTAATTGGCAATTACTTTTGCCGCACGACCTGTTGGTGCAAGCAAAACAAACTTCTTATTAATTTCCCCCAGATTATTTACAATAGTCGAAATCACCGTTGTTTTTCCGGTTCCCGCATATCCTTTCAATACAAAAATGGTATCATTAGCAGGTTCGGTTAAAAAAATGGCGATTTTTTGAAAAAAAATATCTTGTTTATAAGTAGGTGCAAAAGGAAATTTTCTTTGTAAAACGCCGTAAAACAGTGCTGAATTCATAAGGTAAAATTGAAATACAAAGTACGGTTTTTTAAATGGCAATATCAATTTATAAAATTCCAATTTTAAACTCCAAATTCCAATATAATGACAATTTCAAAAAAATAAAATTAAATCATAAGTATTTAAAACGATACAAATATTAAAAAACAAACTGACGCATTAAACTGATTCATTAAAGCAAAGAGCTTCAAAAAAAGATTTATTTGAGGTTGGAATTTAAAAAATTGGGATTTTATTTTTTTACCACTTATGTGGTGGAAAAAAGCTTAACATTGCCTTAAAATCTATTTAAAATTGTTTTTTGAAATTGCAATTATTATTCTTGCTTTTTAATTTGTAAGTTTGTGTTCGAATTAAATTCTTTCTTGATACCACAACAGGTAATGAATTGAAAATCAAATTATGGCATTTCAAAATACTAATATTACATCAAAAAATTATAAAAAGCTTTCTATTCAGGTTTCCCTGACCGGATTTTCTTTTTGTTGTTTTGACACCTTAAATAATACCATTACTTCGTTTAATGAAATTCATTTTGATCCGACTCAAAAGGCAAATAAAATTGAAGAATCATTTAGTGATGCTTTTAAAAAATATCCGGAACTAAAAGATACTTATGACGAAATTATGGTAATTCATAATAACAATCTTTCGACTTTTGTTCCAACTGCGCTTTTTGATGAAAATTATTTGGGCAGCTATTTACAATACAATACAAAGGTATTTGAAACTGATTTTTTTACTTTCGACACCATTTCAAATTATGAAATGAATGCAGTTTACATTCCGTATGTAAACATCAATAATTTCCTGATTGACAATGTTGGATCTTTTGATTACAAACATGTTAATAGCATTTTAGTCGAAAAAATTCTTGACGCTTCAAGAAATAATGACGACAAAAAAATGATCGTTAATTTTAATCCGGAGCATTTTGAAATTATCGTAGTTCAAAATCAAAAACTATTGTTATTCAATTCTTTTGAATATCAGACGCCTGAAGATTTCATCTATTATATCCTTTTTACGGCCGAACAATCGAATTTAAATCCAGAGGTTTTTCCACTCGAATTGTTAGGTACTATAGAAAAAAATGACCCTTTTTATGCCATCGCGTATAAATACATTCGTAATGTTTCCTTCTTAGATGTAAGCACATTACAAGAAAAAAACAATTTTTCTGTCGCACAAAATCAAAAACATTATATCTTATTTCAATCATGAGAATCATTTCTGGAAAATACAAAGGACGCCGCATTTTTCCGCCAAAAAACCTTCCTGTAAGACCTACAACTGACATGAGTAAAGAAGCATTATTTAATGTTTTGAACAATCATTTTAGTTTTGACAGCTTAAAAGTTTTAGACTTATTTTCAGGAACTGGCAATATTAGTTTTGAATTCGCTTCACGCGGAAGTGCACCAATAACCTCTGTTGACGGTGATTTTGGTTGTGTAAAATTCATCAAACAAGTTTCATCAGAATATGATTTTAATATCGCTGCAACCAAAAGTGATGTTTTTAAATTTCTGGAAAACTGCAAAACCTCGTACGACATTATTTTTGCCGATCCGCCTTACGGATTAGATCAGGCTGCTTTTGAAAAAATAGTGCTGACTGTTTTTGAAAGAGATTTATTGCATGAAGATGGCATGATGATTATCGAACATTCAAAATATACCAAAATGGAGCATTTAAGCAATTTTTCTTTTCAGAAAAATTATGGAGGTTCTTTTTTCAGTTTCTTCGAATTGAATTCTACGGATGATGATGAAGAATTACCGGACGATTCATCTGTAAAAGTTACCGAAGAAGACGAAGGATAGTTTCCTTTTTATGTTTTATCTAACTCTGTCTTGATTTTCGTCGTTATTTTTCTCTTTAAACTCTGTCTCTTTTACCTTTCCAAAAGAATATTTTATTGTTAAAGAAATCTCATGATTATCGACGACATATCTTGCCTTAGAATTGACAGTATTAATAGTAAATTTTTCTGTTTCAATATTATTTTTAAAAACGTTATTACAGCTTAAGGTGCAATTCCATTTTTTAATAAACGTTTTTGAAACCGCCATATCGACTATAAATCTGGGGTTTGTCACAAAAACACCAGTATATTGCTTTGTTAATCCCCAAAAATTCAAAACAAAAGAATACTCTTTTGGAAGTTTAAATTCGTTATTTGAGCTATAATAGCAATATGGTTTTGACGCCAGGAATGCCGCAGATTTATCTTCAATTTTTTCTAAAATAAAAACCAAAGAATTAGAGGCTGTCCAAAATTTATGCGTGAACGGCAATGTAAAATCGGCTGTAAATCCAGAACTTTTATCAAAATTTATATCTTGAAAAGTCATTATATTTTTTTGATCGTCAAACGAAAAACTGTTGTGGACAGGATCTTTGGCGTAAGTATAACCCAATTTAACCGATTTATCATGATATTGAAAAGTGGTCGAAATTTCGTTAATAATTGTTGGACCCAAATTAATATTCCTTGCATATAAAAAATAAGGATTAATGTAAGTGGCTCCCTGACTTAGAGATGAATAATTGGGCCTTCTAATACTTTTAGCGTAGTTAACAGAAATACTTTTAAGACTGTCGATTGGAAATGTAAACTGTGCTTTCGGAAAAAAATTTGTGTACTTTTTATCCAATAATGGTAAAGCATCATCTCTAAATTTTCCAATTATACTTGAGTTTTCAACCCTAAAACCAAGCGAGAAACCGGCTTTTTTTAATTTTACCGGACAATTGAGTATATCCTGATAAATTTTCCTCTTTAAAGTCATAGTTGCTTAATTGATTCTGATTGTTTTCCGTATAAAAAATAGCAACATCAGATTTAGAATTTGCGGATGAATACAGTCCGCCTATTTCAAATTTCATTTCATTTTTGAGCTTTTTCTCAATATCAATTCTTCCTGAAAAATAATTTATTTGAAATTTCTGATCCCTGATTTGAGCCAATTCAAATTGTGTATCGTTATAATTATTATTTACTTCCGTAAACAATCTCTGATCGAAATTAGAATATTGTAAGCCTGTAAAGATCTGCGCATCAATCGGTTTTATTTTTTTCTGATAATTTAAAAATGAGTTTACAAAATTCTTTTTACTATCATTATCGCTAAAAGTCAAAACTTTATTTTCTGTATCTTTATTCTTATTATCCGTTATCGTATTGATCGGAAAAGCATCAGATTGTAACTTACCATTAATATTAATCGAAAAATAATCATCTTCATTTATTTTGTAAAATAACCCACTGCCAAAAACATATTGTTTTCTTTTTGTATCGGCCGTCACATCATACTTAGAAGCAATTTCTGCTGTTGGAATTTGATAATCGATACTATGACCTTCCCAAGGATTTAATCGATTGTAGTTAAAATTAGCTTTCAACTCCAGTTTATTTTTTTTGAAATTAGAGTTGAATCCGAGATAATTGTTATAGTTTTTTTTAAACGAAGCTACCTCAGAAATCTTCGTTCTAAAACTGTCTTTTTTACTAAACTTTCTTGTAATCAAAATCACAACGCGACCCTCTGCTTCATACTTAGAAGACGGATTCTGAATAATTTCGATCGTTTTGATATCGGCGACAGCCAAAGCATTTAAATCGTTCATACCGACCTTTTGATTGTCAATATAAATTAGCGGGTTTCCTTTTCCGATAACCGAAATACTTTCCCGATCAGCACTAATTTGAACCGTTGGCATTTTGGCTAATAGATCTAAAGTATTCGGGATCGCATTGTAAATTGAATTAGAAACATCCAATTTTATATTCCCATTTTGATTCGAAAATGATTTTTTATTTTGAGTAATAACAACTTCGTTTAGGTTATTCGAAATACTATCTTTTGGTGTTTTATTTTGGGCATTTCCAAAAAGAGAAAAACAAAACAACAATAGGATTATAAAAAGTTTTAGCGGCAAATAAACATTCATTTAAAAAGATTTTGGTTTAGATTGAATACAAAAGTGCTTCTAAAAAAAGGTTGCGAAGGTTAATTGAAGGTTAATGCGGAGTTAACGTGCTTTTTATACCGTAAAAGCATTAATTTTGAATTGAGAAAATTTGCCCACAGATTTTACTGATCAGCGTTCAGTAATCTCACGCAGATTCCGCAGATTGAAGCAGATTTAAAAAGATCAATTTTAATCTGCTAAAATCATTTTAAATCTGCGTGAAAAATAAAATAAATCCGTGTAAATCCGCGTCATCCGCGAGCCATAAAAAACTAATGAAACAAAGAATCAATTTATTAATAGCATTTTCGATTGTCGCGCTGATCGTTTTATCGACTGTGCAATGCTATTTGGTAAAAACCACTTATGATTTTAAAGTGGCGCAGTTTCATACTGAAATCAAAAATGAAATTGCTCAGATTTCAAATAATTACAGTGATATAGATTCCGTTATTGTCTCTAAAAAAGAAGCACTATACAAACAATTATCAGAGAATTATCTTCAGGGAAAAACGAATAAAATTGACATTAAAAAAGCCATTCTTGAAAGTGAATTTAGCGATGCATTAACGCAGAAAATCAAACGGAAATTTGAAAGAGACTTACCCAATCTGAAAATTGATTTTGCAATCGTGCTGAACAAATATATACTGTATAAAAACGCAAAAAAAGCAGATACTATTTTTTCTGAAAAACCCTTTATTCAAAACAAATTATACGGCAATTTAGCTTCTTTAAATCATGCCTTTTTGGTTCGCAATTATGTTGGAACAACAAACGGAACTTTTGAAAATCAGGATTATAAATTATTGACGGAAGATTCGATGTATGTTTCTGTTATTGATTGGGAAATGATTATTTTAAGACGGATGACTTTAGTTTTAATTTTATCCTTACTTTCCATTTTAACGCTCATAACTCTTTTTGTAATTGCCATTAAAGCTTTAATCAAACAGAAAAAAGTGAGTGATGTTAAAACTGATTTTATCAATAATATCACGCATGAACTCAAAACACCATTGGCAACTTTAGGTATCTCTACCAAAATTTTGGAACAGAAAAACATTCGTGACAACGATGAAAATTTTAATGCGATAGTCAATACGATTTCGCGCCAGAACAATCGCCTTCAAAATTTAATTGATCAGGTTATGGCAAATTCATTGGCAGAAAATGAAATCGAATTGCAAAAAGAAAAAATAGAAACCGAAGATTTTTTGCTCTCAATTGTAAATGATTTTAAAATTACATTTCCAAAAATTAATCTTAAAACCGATTTTCAAACTCAGAAAACAATTTTGGTTTTAGATAAATTCCATCTGACAACCGCTTTTTTAAATGTTTTGGAAAATGCTGTAAAATATGGTTCAAAAACGATTACAATAAAAACCAGAATCATAGAAAATCAGTTTTCTATCAGTATTGAAGATGACGGAATCGGAATTGAAAAGAACAAGCAATCGCTTCTTTTTGACAAGTTTTATCGCGTACAACAAGGAAACCTGCACAATACAAAAGGGTTAGGTTTAGGTCTTTATTATGTAGATCAAATTATAAAAGCGCATCAGGGCTCTGTTAATGTTGTCAGTGATTTAGGAAAAGGAACGCAGTTTACTATTTTATTAAAAGTTTAATTACCTTATTTTGAAAAAATTACTTTTAGCCGAAGACGATTTTGATTTTGCTGCAATTTTAAAACAATATTTAGAACTGCATCAATTTGAAGTAATCTGGGCAGAAAATGGAGAAATAGCTTTAGACTATTTTAAAAACCAAGCTTTTGATATTTGTGTTTTTGATGTAATGATGCCCAAATTGGACGGATTTTCATTGGCCGAAAAAATAATTACAATCAATCCCGAAATTCCATTCATTTTTCTAACGGCAAGAAAGTTAAAAGAAGACAAAATCATTGGATTAAAACTAGGTGCAGACGACTATATCATAAAACCTTTTGAAGTCGACGAACTAATTCTGCGTTTGCAGAATATTTTAAAGAGAATCGAACAAAAGAGAAGTCTGGATGGAAATAATATAATTGAAATTGGCTCTTATATTTTTGATAATGAAAGATTAACCCTCAATAATAAAAACCACGTTCAGCAGCTCACAGAGAAAGAAGCTTCTCTCATTGAGTATTTATATCTAAACAACAACCAGTTATTAAAGAGAGATCAAATTTTAATGTCTGTCTGGAAAAAAGACGATTATTTCTCAGGGCGAAGTATGGATGTTTTTATCAGCAGGCTTAGAAAATATTTTAATTCAGATCCAAAAATCAAGATTGAAAGTGTTCGTAATATTGGTTTGGAATTTAAAATAGAAAAGCCCTGACGAATCAGAGCTTTTAAATGTTTTCTTATAAAATTAATTCCCAATTACCCAGCCTAAGGTAAAGTTTACAAGGGGCACAAATTCAGTATCGTATTTATCAAAATTCACTCCCGGGCCTGCACTAAACTCCAGATTAAACTTTCTTTTGTAAGTACGTTGAAATCCCCAAAGCGCCCCTACTGTGAATGAAGGAACCGCTTCGCTATATTTATCATTTGTCGAAATAGATTCAAAATTATAAGCCGCAACTAAGCCAAGATAATTTCCCGAATTAAAAGCGGTTCTTTTCCCTTTTGCAGCTCTTTTTTCAAGATTGTAATAATGACGAAATTGTTCAACGATTTGTGGAAAAAAAGCAAAATTTGAATCGTAAGAATTCGCAGAGAATCCTAAACCTAAACTTGCTTCAGAGTACAAAGTGTTTTTAGAATCAAAACCATGTTCATAAACGAAGCCTGGTAAAAACATATTAACCTTAAATTGATTTTTTTGAACGGATGTAACTGCTTCATCCTGTGCCTGAATAGTATTTAAAAAAAGAACAGCTAGAAATAAGAACAAGTATTTTTTTTTCATTTTGGTTTTTAATTGGTTGTGGCAAAAATAGCATTTAAACAATACAACCCACTTAAAGCTTAAAATATTTTCTTACAGATTGAATTTTATAATTGACATGTAATACTGCAAATCATATAAGCTTGTTAAATAATTGTATAACAGTTCTGAAGAATTTTGAAGTTACATTTGATGTGAATCTTAAAAACATAAATCATGAACCTAAAAAGACTTTTTGGAGCAGTGCTTACCATTCTGGGAATTGTGGGCCTTATTTACACCGCAGTAATTTTTGCTGATACTTCAGGAGGAGAGCGAGATATTAAATCGCTAATTATTTACGGAATCCTTGGAATCGTTTTCTTTACATCCGGAATCAGTTTAGTTCGAACTACAAAAGACGAATCATAGCATTTACATTAATGCTATTGTAATCTTTTCGTAAAGAGGAGTTTTTACACCATATTTTAAGCCTTCGTTGACTACAAATTGTGTCAACGAAGTTACTTCTGTTTTTCTGCCTGCCAATAAATCCCTGTGCATAGACGAAGTCGCTTCTTTAGGCGATTTTTCAAGTTTTACAATAGTTTGATTTACAATATCTTTTGGCAATTGCAAACCTTTTGCTTTGGCAACCGCTTCAATTTCATAAAGCAATTCTACATACACTTTCATCGATTTCTTGTTCTTTAGTACTTCTCCAATGTTTTGGTTCAAATAAGAAGTTACTGAAGCCAATGCCGAGATAAAAATAAATTTTTCCCAAACGATTTCCTCAATATTGTCAACCAAATAACTTTCAATTTTAGCTTTTTGAAAGATGTTTTGTAATTCTTCTAATTTAGCATTTGAAGTCATTTTAGAACCAAAAAATAACTTTTCATAAAAGCCCATTTTCCTAATAGTTCCTGGTGAAGCAATCATCGAAATAATATAAACACAACCCTGTAAAATCTCATTTTCAGGAAATATTTTTTTGATACGTTCAGGGGCATCAACTCCATTGTATAAAGGAAGAATTATCGTTGCAGACGTAATACATTTTTGCAGCGAAAGCAAACTTTCTTTAATATCGTACGTTTTTGTGGCACAAATTAAATAATCTAAAACACCAATTTCATCCGGATTATTTGAAACCAGTTTGGGATGCGCAACCATTTCAGAATCGTCGTTGACAATTTTCAATCCATTCTCAGCGATTGCCTCTTTTGTTGCTCCTCTGGCTATAAAAACAATCTCAACTTCAGCTGAGTTATAATAGGCTTTCGCCAAAAGTCCACCGAAATATCCTCCTACTCCACCAAGTCCTAAAATTCCAATTCTTTTCATAATTATTTAAAATTCCAATTTTTAAATTCCAAATTCCAACTAGCTACGATAACAAAAGACAAAATAAAAAACAGCGCAAATCCGATTAAATCCGCGTCATCCGCATGCCAAAACTACTCCTCTATAACAGGATCCAAATTCAGTTCCGTAAAATCATGCTCTGTTTTCGAAATTATAATTGTGGCGACTGTATTTCCAATTAAGTTTGTTATTGCCCTTGCTTCACTCATAAATTTATCAACGCCTAATAAAAAAGCCAAACCTTCAACCGGAATTTTATGAATCGCTGTCAAAGTCGAAGCCAGAACAATAAATCCGCTTCCGGTAACGCCCGCTGCGCCTTTAGACGTAATCATCAAAATTCCTATGACACTCAGAATTTCTGCGAAACTCAAATGCACATCATACAACTGCGCAAGGAATATCACTGACATCGACAAATAAATCGAAGTTCCGTCCAGATTAAAAGAATAACCCGTCGGAATCACCAGTCCTACAACCGATTTACTACAACCCATTTGTTCCAGTTTCACCATTATACTTGGTAATGCCGCTTCCGAAGAGGAAGTTCCGAGAACCAATAAAAGTTCTTCTTTAATGTATTTTAGAATCGAAAGAATATTGATTTTATAATATCTCAGAATAGTTCCTAAAATCATAAATACAAATAAGGCCATGGTCAGATAAACACAAAGCATCAATTTTCCTAGCGGAATTAATGTTTCTAATCCGAATTTACCAATCGTATAAGCCATTCCTCCAAACGCACCAATAGGAGCCAAATACATTACATACTTTAATCCTGTAAAAACTACTTTTGAGAAACGTTCCAGAATCAAAATAGTCTGTTCTCTTTTTTGATAAAAATTCAATGCAATTCCACAAACAATCGCAGCCAAAAGAACCTGTAAGGTAAAATTAGAAAGGAAAAACTGCAGCCATGAAAAATTCTCTGCAGCATGATTTGTGTACTTACTTGCATCCTGCAAAGCCAAACCTGATTTATCAATTTTGCCTGGTTGAAAGAAATAGGCAACACCAACACCAATTGCCAATGAAATGGTCGACACCACTTCAAAATAGAGTAATGCTTTCACACCAATTCGGCCTACTTTTTTCAAGTTCCCCATCCCTGAAATTCCTAAAACAATTGTCAGAAATATAATTGGCCCAATAAATAGTTTGATAATATCAACAAATGTTTTACCGACAATTTCCATTTTCACACCATTTTCAGGTGAAAAATGTCCGAGCAAAACTCCGGCAATTATGGCAATCAAAACCCAAAAAGTAAGATTGGTGATTATAGAATGAAGCGTGCTTTTCTTAGTTTTCGGAGAAGCATTTGGAGTAGTGATATTCATGAAAGTGATTTAGAGCTTTCACAAATATATAAAAAATGCAGACCTATAAGCCGGATTCTGTCCCTGATAAATCAGGGCCTTATCATTTATCTAGATCCAGCATTACTACTGGACTCGAGCTACCTACCCTTCAACAACGGACGAGAAGCCCTTAAATGCTGATATACTTGGTATTTCACCGCATAGAGTTTACCTGGTTTCACTACAGCATTACCTGTACATACTTTCTGTTGCACTTGTCCTTGCCCCGACGAATCGGGACCGACGGGTGTTACCCGCTATGCTTCTCTTTGGTGTCCGGACTTTCCTCCCCCCAACGAATTGAGCGACGATAAGGCGGTCTGCGGTGCAAAAGTAGCGATTTATCAACGAAGAATAGGGCATTTAAATTTCCGATTTTTATAATTTTTTCATAACAATTTAATTTTAAATTGGTTACCTTTAAAATCCTTAATTTTTAAATTCACTTATCATGACAAGAATGTATCACTACGCAACTGTTTCAAAAGCTTTAGATCAACTTCATGAAAAAGGATTTACATGTGATTTTAATCTGAACTCGGACATGATTAAAAAAAATCCTGAAAAATTTGAAATTGTACATGTGTATCGATACGAAGGGGAATCAGATCCAGGCGATGAGGCAGTTGTATACGGAATTAAATCGAATTCAGGCAAAAAGGGCGTTTATGTAGCAGGCTTCTCCGCCGACTCCGACCAGGAAACCGCAAAATTTTTATTTGATTTGAGTATAAAGGGAAGGTGATTTTTCAGGAGCTAATCCTGCTGTCCTTCCAAATCTTTTGTGTCCGCCGCGGCGGACACAAAAGGATTTTCCCTCCCATCAGGGCTAGGGCACTCAGTTTCAAAAGAAGTTAATAATCTTGTCATTTCGAGGAACGAGAAATCACATCCAGAGAGCACGAACTGTAAATCCGTAATGTGATTTCTCGTTCCCCGAAATGACAAAAATGAGAATAAAACTTTACGACCATTGCGAAAATTCCTTGCATTCTTTGCAGCTAAAAACAAAAAAGTCTATCATAAAAATGACAGACTTTCAAAACAGCACGCAAATAAATTACGCCGTTGGTATCTTTAGTTTCCAACCCGGTTGAATCAAATCCGGATTTTTAATAATATCTTTATTCGCTTCGAAAATATCCTGCCACGAAACGCCATACTCTTTTCCTATTTTTGACAAAGAATCTCCACTTTTCACTGTATATTCTGTAGTCGTTCCTTCTGCCACTTCAATATTCATCACTACATCAGCCGATCTGTAATCAGGATCTAATGTTCCGTAGCTATCCCAAAGTTTCTCTTTATCATCTGCAGATTTTGCTGTGCCATCAATGTACAATACATTATCTTGTTCTCTTACTTGCAGGTTTTTTATACCTAAAGAAGAAGCGAGATTTGTTAACTCTTTATATTTCTCTTGTAAACTCATAACATTATTATTTAATAGTTAATTTGTTTTCTACTTTTTTAGGTTTCAATTCCTGCACGCTTTGAATAAGTGGGGCCAATTGGCTTCTTTTAATTTCACCGGAAAGCGTTACAACACCTCCTACAACAGTAGCACTCACGCCATCGTAAGCTTTTACAACATCACTTACCGATTTATCTAAATCAGCATCTGAATTAATTATAACAGCTGCAGCAGCAGATTCAACATTAGGAACCGGAATTTGGCAGTTATTGATTACTGTTTTTACTCCTTTAACTGCTTTAACAGAACTTTCAATATTTTTTTTGAAAGCATCATCATCGCAAGTTCCCACAATAGTGGCAACACCTTCGTGAACTGTGACTTGCACACTTGGCGTGTTTAGTTTTTCATTAATTTCTTTTTGAATGTCTGCATCCTTAGGAGCACATGCTACTAAAGAAAAAGCAAGACTCATTCCCAATAAAATAGATCTGATTTTCATAATGATATTTTTTTAGTTTTTTAACCTCTTAAAGTTAAAGAATTAAATATCAATATTTTACAAAATAACATTATCAAATTTATATTATTTCCAGTTTATTAGTGATTAGTCTCAGTCCCAGCTTTCAGTGCATGAGACTGAGACTGTAAACTGAGACTGTGACTGAGACTAAGACCTATTCATGCTGCTTCACATCATTATATTGCCAAAGTACATTTATTATTTTCCATTCTCCATTTTCCTTTACAATATGCATATAATCTATCCAGGTATCTGCTATTAATTTAACAGATGCTGTTCTTGCAGAAACATCCAATAACTTTACTTCTTTTCTTGGGTTTTTCGGAAACTTATCTCCTTTTACATTATACGTTTCCGCAAGAATAATCATGTTCTCTGCAAAATATTCTGATACAAAATCTTTCTGGGCAGTCTTATTTCTAAAAACCGATCTTTTTACCAAACGAGGATGCAAAGCACTTTCCATCAATTTTGGATTTGGAGTATGCTGTGACTCGATATAAGCTAAAGCAACACGCTTGATATCAATCGAATCCTGAGCCGTTTGAGCCTGAAGCTGAAAAGAACAAAGTACAATTACAATTAAGAATAGATGTTTTTTCATAAAGTAAGTTTTATTGATTAGTGAATGGTTGTAATATAAGCAGTAATAATTCCAAATCATTCATAGAAAATTATGATAAACATTTTGGAAAGAAAAAAACTAAAATTCAATAGAAGGCGACTTATTGTTGTCATGACTTTCAAATATCACATCTTTCCTGTTTTGTTTTATGCAAACTTCATTATACTTTTTGATAGCTACAAAAATCTGATTTTCCACAGCAGCTAACTGATCAGCTAATGAAAGTATTGATTCCTGCCTTTTGAGTTTAAAATCAGACTCCAAATTAACCAAAGTTCTTACTAAATGGGTATTCAATAAATCATTTGCTTGTTTTACTTTACTAACTGCATCTTTATACAATAATTTATTCTCGCACATCATACTGAATTTCTTGGCGTAAAATGCAGTTTGTTCTAATTCTTTTTTATCTATTTTTTTTGACTTTTGAAGTTTAGATGTGAATTCAACAACCAACTCTGTTTTATGTTTAAATTGATCTTTTAGTTCTACCCACTTTTGATTAATTTCGGATTCATCCTGAGCAAAAAGATTTAAGCTTTGTAAAAGAAAAAATATCGTTATAATAATTATGTTTTTCATATATACTCAATTAACTTCCTAATTTACCGTATCGCTGTTGTTCCGAAAAATATATTATTATCGTTTTTCCATTCTTTTTGTACGGATAAAACAATTCATAAGTTCCGTCGCTGGCACTATATCGTAGCTCATTACTATTCTTATCAAATATTGAATTTAAATATTCTCTTTCTTCTTTCGTTGTTTTATGGATATATCTTATTTTTTGAGGATGTATAGTGTCCTTCAAATTACCTTCAAAATAGTGATTAAAACCTAAATAAACCGGAGAGCCTTTAAGCGAATCTTTGACAATTAATGTTACGCTTGGAAAATTATCATCAGTACTCGATAAAATTTTTAAGGTGTTTGCCGTTTCTTTAATATACTCTTCAGAAAAAGTATAATTGACTAATTTGTCATTGTTTGCTTTGTTGTTATCCACTATCGATTTAGCAGATTCAATCAGCATTTTTTCTTTTTTGCTTGAAGTCAAATAGTCTCCTCCAAAAAGAATTAAAGCTAGTAATGGGAAAATTAAAAGCAAACCAATAAACTTCAATCTGTTCGATTTTTGATTAATAGCGTCCAGATTATGTTTTTCGGCAATTCTGGTTAGATTAAACATAATATTAATAATTAATGAGCCAAACATAAGCGCAAGAATTCCGAAAACACTGAAATAAAAAGTTTCAGTCATATTTTCTCTAAAAACTTTCAACCCAAAAACCTGAATCATTATAAAAGTAAATACCCAGTAAACTAATAAAAGTATTGAAGTGATTCCGATAACATTGCTTAATTTAATTATTTGTTTTGCGTTCATTGGTTTTTATAGTGTTTGTTTTTTTCAGTAAAAAAGATTTTTTGTTTCGGATTAAAAATAGTCCATTTTTTATTACAAAATAGTAATCAAACAATATTTCATAAGAAATAATTAAAGCAAAAAACTTCAATTGCAAAACGCAACTTTCTCTAAAAAAACAGGTTACTTTTTAATGTTCAAAACACTTAAAATCTTTCAATTTTTAAATTTTCAAATCATTAAATTATACCCTATATTTGCTATCGAATAAAAAAGAATATGGAACAATTTGTAGTATCGGCTCGTAAATACCGCCCACAGACCTTTAAGGATGTTGTAGGCCAGAAAGCCATTACCAACACTTTGCTAAATGCTATAGAAAGCAACCATCTTGCTTCTGCCCTTTTATTCACAGGACCGCGTGGAGTTGGAAAAACAACCTGTGCACGTATTTTAGCCCGTAAAATAAACCAGCCGGGATATGACGATCCAAATGAAGATTTTGCTTTTAACGTTTTTGAGTTAGATGCGGCTTCAAACAACTCGGTTGATGATATTCGTAATCTGATTGATCAGGTTAGAATCCCGCCCCAAACCGGACAATACAAAGTGTATATTATTGACGAGGTTCATATGTTGTCTTCGGCTGCTTTTAATGCTTTCCTTAAAACATTGGAAGAACCGCCAAAGCATGCTATTTTCATTTTAGCAACAACAGAAAAACACAAGATTATTCCAACGATTTTATCTCGTTGCCAGATATTTGATTTCAAAAGAATTACCGTAAAAGATGCTAAAGAACATTTAGCTGATGTTGCAACAAGTCAGGGTATCAATTTTGAAGACGATGCGTTGCACATTATCGCTCAAAAAGCAGATGGTGCCATGCGTGACGCTTTATCGATTTTTGACCGTGTGGTTTCGTACTGCGGAACTAATTTAACACGTCAGGCCGTAACTGAAAACCTAAACGTTTTAGATTACGAAACCTACATCAGCATTACCGATTTACTTTTAGAAAATAAAATTCCGGATCTTTTATTAGCCTACAATGATATTCTGGCAAAAGGTTTTGACGGACATCATTTTATTGCAGGTTTGGCTTCGCACTTTAGAGATTTATTAGTTAGTAAAACTCCGGCAACTTTAAGCTTGCTTGAAGTAGGCGAACAAGCACAACAAATGTATGGTGTTCAGGCTCAAAAATGTTCGCAAGACTTTTTATTAAAAGGAATTGACATTGCAAACGACTGTGATTTAAAATACAAACTAAGCCAGAATCAGCGTCTTTTGGTCGAATTATGTTTGATGCAATTAGCCTCTATCAACTTTGATGGAGAAAAAAAAAAGTTGAGCAATTCATAATTCCGCCTACTTATTTTAAAAATGGAGGATATTCTATTGTAGAAGTTCCAACTGCTATAACTGAAATTCCAAATTTAAAATCCCAAAATCCAAATAATACAACAGCTAACACTGAAATTTCAAATGATAAATCCCAAATTCCAAATTCGGAAAATGGAAATATCAGTGCTTCTGTCGGAACCGTAAATATTGACGCTCAAAAAGCGATTAAAAATCCTGTTGCTCAAGTTGAAAATCAAAATACCTCCACTGAAGATCAACCTAAAAAAGTTTCTGCTTTTTCTCTCGCCAGTATTCGTGCGAAAAAGGAAATGGAAGAGAAGAATAAATCGTATGTAAAACCTTCTTCGGTTTTGCCTACAGAAGATTTTACCGAAACTGAAATGTTAGTGCAGTGGAATAAATATGCACAACGTCTGGGTGATAAAGGTTTTAAAATTATGGAGTCGTTATTATTGATTAACGATCCAAAATTAAACGGTACGGTAATTACACTTGAATTGCCAAATGAAGGTTCTAAATTAGATTTTGAAGGTCAGATTAATGGACTTTTAGGGCATTTAAAAGGGCATTTGCACAATCACGACATTACAATTGAAATTATTGTAAATGAAGCAATAGAAACTAAAAGAAGTTTTAACGATCAGGATCGTTACAATCGTTTGTTAGAAATCAACCCAAATATTGAACTTTTACGTTCAACATTTGGATTGGATTTACTCGGTTAATTTTTTCTGCCACTACATTTTTTATTTATTTCGTAATCCGAAATCATAGACTTTTCTCAGCCATTTTTCTCTTTGAAAATCATTAGCTGTTTTTACAATTCCGACATAACTAACTTTTACGGGTTTTACACCACAAAATTCCAACGTTGATTTTTTAAGTTGATTGACGCTTGGTCTTCCAAAAAACAATCTGTAATACCAGCCAGGCTGATCTAAAGTTGTGATGATGTGCGCTGTTTTCCCTTTTAAAAGTTTATCCCACCAAACTGAATTTTCGCGGTATTGAAAAGCCATTCCAGGCAAAAATAACCGGTCGATAAATCCTTTTGTAATTGCGGGCAAACCACCCCACCAAACAGGATGAATCCAGACTAAGTGATCTGCGTTTTGAATTTTTTCCCACGACTTTATTAAGTCAGGTTCCAGTTCTGTTCGCTTTTGATAACCAAATTGTAAATTTGGATTAAATTGTAATTCAGCAATAGTTATGGTTTCAACTTGTGCGCCTGAGGCAATTGCGCCTTTTTGGTACGAATCTGCAATACCAAAATTGAAACTTGCCGGATTTGGATGGCCATTTATAATTAGTATTTTTTTCATGATTAAACTTTTTACAAAAATACCATTCACCTAAAAAATAGTACTGGACAAATGTCCTATAAAATCGCTTTACGGATACGACTTAAATGTCTTGGAGTTACGCCTAAATAGGAAGCTAAATATTGAAGCGGAATAAGCTGAATGTATTTTTGATGATTCTGATAAAGTTCTTTATAACGTTGCGATCCGGATAATTTCTGAAAAGAAATCATTCTTTTTTGAAGCGTTACATATTCGATTTCAGTTAATTTTCGCCCAATTTCCTGCCAATGAATTCCTAGTTTATAAAGCTTCTCTAAACTTTCACGGCTTATAATCTGCAATTCTGTATCGACTAATGCCTGAATGTTTTCTTCGGCAGCATTTTGTGTTATAAAACTGGAAAATGAAGCCATAAATTCATTTTCGAAAGCAAAACAATTGGTGATTTCATCGCCTTGATGATTGAAAAAATACGATCGTAAAATTCCTTTTTTGATAAAATAAATTTCATTACAAACCTGATTTTCCTTCAATAGAACTTCCCCTTTTTTTAGTTTTCTAAAAGTAATCAGATCATCTAACTGATCTAATTCATTTTGAGGTAAAACATGAATAGATTGAAAAATAGATTTCATTTAAAAAATATTTATTACAAATGGGAAAAATAGGTTTGCCACTAATTTATGTATGATAATATCTTGAAACAATTCGTGAAAATTAGTGTAATTACTTCGCCAGTTCGCTATCGCTCGGGTTGTGACAACTTTTTTATTCGTAAGCTAAATCAAAAAAAAATTACTTAGCAAAAACTCTTTCAATTCTTTTATCAGGAATAAGCCAGGACATTGCAACGATAAAATAGGCTGCACCGGACACCCATTCGTTGTAGAACGATGCTGCAATTCCAATAATATATAAAACTGCAGAAGCTTTTCCTTTCAAATCTTTTGCTAAAGCTTTTGCCAATACAGAATCTTTTCCTTCTACATCTAAAACAGTTTTTTGAAGGATTACGTAAGCAATAGCACAAAGCAGTAAGATACCTCCATAAAATGCCATTGCTTCTTTTGCAAAATTATGCTCGCCCATCCAGCCCGTAGCAACGGGTATTAATGACAACCAGAACAACAAATGCAAATTAGCCCAAAGTATTTTTCCGTTTACTTTTGATAAACCATGAAGTAAATAATGATGATTGTTCCAATAAATTCCAACATAAATAAAACTTAAAACATAGCTTAAAAACTTTGGAACAAGTGGTTTTAAATCGGCAAATTCATGTCCATGAGGCACTTTGATTTCTAAGATCATTATCGTTATAATGATTGCTAAAACACCATCACTAAAAGCTTCAAGTCTGGTTTTGTTCATTGCTAATTAGTTAAATATAAAAAAAAGGTTTGCCACGAATTTCACTAATTTTTTTATTCGTAGTGAATATATTAATTCGTGTAAATTATTGAAATTAGTCGCGAATATTTTTTTTGCCACAGATTAAAAGATTTCACAGATTCTTTAATCTTTTGAATCTGGGCAATCTGTGGCCAATATTTTTAAATTTTACCGTAATACATTGCTTTTACGATTCCGTCAGAAAGTCCAATTTTTGGAACGTAAATTTGGCGCGCTCCACTCCATTTCATCGCATTTAGGTAAATACGGGTTGCGTGGATAATTACGTCGGCACGGTCAGAGTTTAATCCTAATTCGGCGATTCTTTGTTCGTATGTCAATGAATTTAAGAAAGCATATTGTGAATTGATATAAATGTATGAAAGTGGTTTTTCTTGTTGTTTTCCAGACATTTTAAACAATTTATTGATGTTTCCACCAGAACCAATCAATGTTACCTCTTCATAATCTGCTGTATTGGTTTTAATCCATTTTTCGATTTCATCCCAAACAACATCACAAACCATATCATTTAGCAAACGAACTGTTCCTGCTTTAAACGATCTTGAATTAATCATTTTTCCATCAGAGAATAAGGTAAATTCGGTACTTCCACCGCCCACATCTACAAATAAATAAGTCTCATCTGTTTTTAATAAATGATGCAAATCTGTAGAAGCAATAATAGCGGCTTCTTTTTTACCATCTATAATTTCGATTTTTATGTCTGCTTTTTTCTTAATCAAAGCCACAACTTCTTTAGCATTATAAGCTTCGCGCATTGCCGATGTAGCAAACGCCATATAACGTTCTACTTTATGTACTTTCATTAAAAGGTTGAATGCTTTCATGGCATCGACCATTCGATCTATATTTTCTTCTGAAATTTCACCTACAGTAAAGGCATCTTGTCCCAAGCGAATTGGCACACGAACAAGGGAACTTTTATTAAATTGTGGTTCTTTGCCTTCTTGTTCTACAACATTCGATATCAGTAGCCTCATGGCATTTGAACCGATATCTATTGCTGCAAATTTCTTTATATTAATCATGCTCACTTATGATTTGAAATTGATTTTGGTTTTTATTAATTTATTTTCTGTGCAACCTCTTCTAATACCGCAATTTTATTTTGGTAATATTTATAAGTTTCAAGCTGCGCTCTAAATGGGGCATGATGATTTCGAGGCTTGTATTTATTATCCAGTTTATAGGAATGATATCTCACTTTAACATTCCCTTTCCATGCAATATTAAAATTGTCTATTAGTTCTTTTTTAATTTCCAAATCATAAATCGGGCAGGTAACTTCAACTCTTCCGTCAAGATTTCTGGTCATAAAATCGGCCGATGAAATATATACTTCGGTTAAACCGGCATTCCCAAAAATATAAACTCTTGAATGCTCCAGGTAATTATCAACTATACTAATAGCTTCGATGTTTTCGCTCATTCCCGGAATTCCCGGAATCAACGAGCAAATTCCTCTCACCTGCAACTGAATTTTTACTCCGGCATTACTTGCTTCGTATAATTTATCGATCATTTTAAAATCGGACAAACTATTCATTTTAAGCTTAATATGGGTCTTTCTACCCGCCAGTGCATGTAGAATTTCACGATCTATTAGTTTAATAAATTTGGTTCTTGTATAATGTGGCGATATTATTAAATGTTTGTATCGGTGTACTCTATAATTAATATCAAAGAATTCGAAAATTTTAGAAATGTCTTTCAAAATTCCCTGATGGCAAGTAAATAACGTAACATCAGTATAAATTTTTGCAGTTGATTCGTTAAAATTTCCAGTTGAAATAAATCCGTAACGTCTTGTTTTTTCGTCCTCAACTCTCTCAATCACGCATATTTTACTATGTACTTTTAGACCTTTTATACCGAAAATAAGTTCGATGCCTTCTGTCTGCATTTGCTCGGCATACGAAATATTCGTTGCCTCATCAAAACGGGCCTGAAGTTCGATCTGAACCGTTACTTTTTTACCATTTTTAGCCGCATTAATCAAAGAACTGATAATTTGCGAATTCTTAGCCAAACGATATAACGTAATTTTTATACTCGTTACGTGTGGATCTAAAGCAGCTTCACGCAAAAACTTTGTCAAATAAGAAAATGACTGATATGGGGCATGAAGTAAGTAATCTTTTTTATTGATTTTCTCTAGTATACTTCCACCTAAACTTAAACCAGGAATAGGCAATGGTTCGTTTGGTTTATAGAGTAAATCGTATCTTCCTAAATTGGGAAAACTCATATAATCACGACGATTATGGTATCTTCCTCCGGGGATTATACTATCGGTTTCTACAATTTTCATTTTATCCAGAAAGAAACGCAATGTATCTTCTTCAATTAAATTATCATAAATGAAACGAACCGGCTCTCCAATTCTTCTGTCTTTTACTGAAGTTGCAATTTTTTCGAGCATACTTTTGCTCAAATCACTGTCGATATCCAACTGAGCATCTCTGGTAATTTTGATCATATGTGCCGAAACGCTCTTATAATCGAAAATGTTGAAAATATTTTTCAGATTATATCGAATTACGTCATCAATCAGAATAACATAATGTTTATCATCATGTGATGGCAGTACAACGAATCTGTTTATTGTTTTAGGAATTTCGATAACCGCATAACGAACTTCGTCATTTTTATTCATCTCTAACCGAACAGCCAGATATCCTAATGTATCTTTAAGAATTGGGAATTCTGCCAAATCATTCAAGATAATAGTTACCAATTCCGGACTCAATTTCTGGATAAAAAAGTCTTTTAGAAATCTTTCCTGATCCTGCGTAATTTGATCTTCATTAATAATGAATATGTTTTCGGCTTCAAGTTCAGCTTCAATATTACCTAAAATACGAAGACTTTCAGATTGTTGCTGAATAACGATTTCTGTAATATCCTTTACTAACTGATGGGCAGAAACCCCGCCTAAATATTTTTCGCCAGAAATTCCCGAAAGACTTAATCTCCGGATTGCGGCATAGCGAACTCTAAAAAATTCATCTAAATTGTTTGAAAAAATCCCAACAAAACGCAACCTGTCTAAAAGTGGCACTGTGTTATCTCCTGCTTCCTGAAGCACTCTTGCATTAAACGCTAACCAACTTTTTTCTCTATCGATATATTTCTGTTCGTACACTTTATTTATTTTAAATCTTTGGGAAAAATTGTTTTATGGGTTTTGCCTTTATTTATGTTATCCCAGCTTTCACTATCAAATTGAAGTGATACAAAACCTGAAGTTGGAACATTTTCGATAAAAACATCACCAAATTTATTAACAAAATTTGTAATAGCCTCGTTATGTCCGAAAAGAATAATGCTTTCTAAACTATTATCACATGATTTAATAACCTTTTCGAGCTGTTTATCATCAAAAGTATAAAGGTCGTCTTTATAAATGATACTCTCAATAGGATATGAAATATTTTGGGCAAAAATAAGAGCAGTTTCTGAAGCTCGTGCTGCGGTACTACTCCATATGATATAGGTTTTAGGAAGAAATTTTGAAATATTTGTCGATACATCATGCGCATCCAAAATTCCTCTTTTCATTAGAGGCCGGTCAAAGTCTTTTAATGGTGCTTCCCAACTTGATTTAGCATGACGTATTAAAATTAAATTTTTCATATAATGGAGTATTTAGAAACATCTAAAAAGAAGTTCTGAATTATTGAAGTTCTAATTTACAAAAGAAATTTTAATAGTTCTCACTTTTTTATTTCCGTTAACATTTGAACAAAAATTTTAACAAGAAAAAATTAGAAGAAGAATTGATTAAAATTAAAAAATCAAAAACTATCATTTAAAAAAACGTGTACTTCATCTATTAAACTACTCATTTAGTCGATTATTCAAATTAATAAATATTTAACTAAATATTTGATTAATAAGCATTTACGATATCAAAAAAAATGCTATTTGTGATAAAAATCAAAAAAAACACAGCTTTTTTATTTGTTATAAATGACCTTAAAAATTCCTTTTTTGATCATTATTTAACAAAAAAAAGTCATTTCAACGAGTTTTTAGGTTAGTTGCAGAGAAAAAAAATCAAAATAAAATAGTGTATATAACTTTGATTGTGTTAAAATTAAGCAGATCTCAACGAAGCAAAATCCAAAGTTATGATAACTAAAACTACTCTGATAATAGCTATAAAATTTGTAAACAATTGTAAGTATATTTTTTCGTTCAGAAAAAACATCTTCAAAAAAAACATTTTTTCCATACTGTTCTGTTTCATTATACCTATTTCATTTGAACATGCCTGGTCGCTCGATCTTAATCTAAAAATTGAAAGCAACAGAAGTAATAAAATTTCTTCTTTAGATGTCTACAGCAATTCAAATATTCCAAATATTGCACTTATTAGGCCTTTTACCGATTCTTTTAAAAGTACTATAACGGAATTTAGTATTGCTTTTCAATATAAATCCAACAATTCTATAACTGCTTAATTAATTTCATTTAAAAGTATTAAAAGAAATATGCTCCCAATCGAAAACAGGAAAAGTCTTTTTAAACATCAATATTACCGATCGATAATTTTTAATCAAAATAAAAAATTGATTAAAAAAAATATAAGTCTCATAATAAAAGTATTAAAGTTAAAAATTAGAGATTATGAAAAACATTACTTCTTCTTTTAAAAATATTAATATTAAAGGCGTCCTTATAGCGTTACTTTTAATATTTATTACAAATGGCTATTCTCAAAACACATATGATGGAGATTACTGCCCAGGACCCGGTGCAGTTGGTGATGAATATGCAACTGGAACTGTTTATAGCACACTATTATTAGCAAGTCCTTCTTCAACGTGTCAAATTGGAACGATTCGCGCTAAAATTGACACTCAAAATCAAGTATTAAGATTAGGTATGGACATTGGTAATGGTGGTTCGGCACTTTTTAGGTTGTACTTAGATACCGATAACAATCCTTTAACCGGATTAACATCGGATTCATTTGGAGGTACCATTAGTGTAGCTGGTGCCGAATATATCTTAGAAATTAATTCTAATGGAAGTGGTTTTACTTTATATACAGGAAATGGAAATGTTAAAACTCAAACTAACGTTATCCCTCCAGGTCTTGCTGTTCAGGCTGGTAACGCCAATTGTAATTCTGGTGCTACATTTTTAGAGTTTAATATTCCTTTTGGAAGTTTAGGAATTAACATTTGTGATCCAAATAACCCTGGTATAATCAATGTTACAAAATTAGCCTCAGTTAGTGGTAACTCACCTAATTCAAATCAATGTATTAATACCCCACTTACTTTTGGAATTCCACTAAAAGGAACAGTTGGACCAAGCTCAACTATTTGTTCAGGGGCTAGTAGCGCTTTAACAATAACTGGCCTTAATGCTAATTCTACTGTAAGTAAATGGCAATCATCTGTTGCTCCATTTTCAGTGTGGGTAGATATCCCTAATACCGCAGGTTTAACAGCTTATAATACTTCTAATTTAACAGAAACTACAAAATTCAGAGCAATATTTTCTAATTCAGGTTTATGCTCTGGAAATAATATTGCTACAAATGAAGCAACCGTAACGGTAAATACTCCTACTAATTGTTCCATTACTGGTACTACTGGTCCCGTATGTTTGTCTTCTTCTAATGTTTATTCAGCTCCAGCCAGTATGACTTCTTATGCGTGGTCTTTGCCTGCGGCAACTGCAAATGGTGCCACAATTACATCTGCTTTAAATACACAAAACGTAACTGTTTTAGCAGGTTCTACTTGTAATACAACATTTAAATTATTATTAACTACTACTTTAAATGGATGTAGTTCTACTTGTGAAAAAATAGTTACTGTTAACGACACAACGGCACCAATCTGGACAACTCCAGTAGGAACACTTAATACAACTTTGCAATGTAGTGATACTGCCGGTTTAGCAACTGCTCAAGCTAATGCGCCCGTGGCAACAGATAATTGTGGAGGAACAATCACTTATAACAAAACCAGCGGTCAGTTTGTAGCATCTCAATCTTGTAGCAATGCCGGAACGTACACTAATACCTGGATTGCAACTGATGCTTGTACGAATGAATCAACAGCATTTACACAAACAATTACCATTCAAGACACTACTAAACCAACCTGGTCAACAGTTGCCGCCACTTTAAACAGAACTGTAGAGTGTAGCAATGCTCAGGCTCTGACAGATGCTCAGGCCCTATTCCCTGTTGCTTCTGATTTATGTGATACCGATGTAAGCAATATTCAAAAAACAAGCGGCACATTTGTGGCTTCCCAAGGATGTGGCAATGCAGGGACTTACACCAATACATGGACGGTAACAGACGATTGCGGAAATATCTCTGATACTTTTACTCAAATAATCACTATCGAAGATACTACTGCGCCAACATGGTCAACAGCTGCCGCATCTCTTAATGTAACATTGCAATGTAGTGATTTAAGTGGTTTGGCAACGGCTCAGGTTTCATTCCCTGTTGCGTCTGATTTATGTGATACCGATGTAACCAATATTGTAAAAACCAGTGGCCAATTTGTGGCTTCCCAAGGATGTGCCAATGCCGGAACTTACACCAATACCTGGACGGTAACAGACGATTGCGGAAATATCTCTGATACTTTTACTCAAATAATCACCATCGAAGATACTACCGCGCCAACATGGTCAACAGCTGCTGCCTCTCTTAATGTAACGTTACAATGTAGTGACTTAAGCGGATTGGCAACGGCTCAGGCCCTATTCCCTGTTGCTTCTGATTTATGTGATACCGATGTAACCAATATTCAAAAAACAAGCGGCACATTTGTGGCTTCTCAGGGATGTGGCAATGCCGGAACTTACACCAATACCTGGACGGTAACAGACGATTGTGGAAATATCTCTGATACTTTCACTCAGGTAATTACTATTGAAGATACTACTGCACCAACCTGGTCAACAGCAGCTGCATCGCTTAATGTAACTTTACAATGTAGTGATACTGCAGGATTGGCAACGGCTCAGGCCCTATTCCCTGTTGCTTCTGATTTATGTGATACCGATGTAACCAATATTCAAAAAACAAGCGGCACATTTGTGGCTTCTCAGGGATGTGGCAATGCAGGTACTTACACCAATACCTGGACAGTAACAGATGATTGCGGAAATATCTCTGATACTTTTACCCAAATAATCACTATTGAAGATACTACTGCACCAACCTGGTCAACAGCTGCCGCCTCTCTTAATGTAACTTTACAATGCAGTGACTTAAGCGGTTTGGCAACAGCTCAGGCCCTATTCCCTGTTGCTTCTGATTTATGTGATACCGATGTAACCAATATTCAAAAAACAAGCGGCACATTTGTAGCTTCTCAGGGATGTGGCAATGCAGGAACTTACACCAATACATGGACGGTAACAGACGATTGCGGAAATATCTCTGATACTTTTACTCAAATAATCACTATCGAAGATACTACTGCACCAACCTGGTCAACAGCAGCTGCATCGCTTAATGTAACTTTACAATGTAGTGATACTGCAGGATTGGCAACGGCTCAGGCTTCATTCCCTGTTGCATCTGATTTGTGTGATGTTGATGTTTCCAATATCGTAAAAACCAGCGGCACATTTGTGGCTTCCCAAGGATGTGCAAACGCAGGAACTTACACAAATACATGGACAGTAATAGACGATTGTGGAAATATCTCTGATACTTTTACCCAAATAATCACTATCGAAGATACCACTGCGCCAACATGGTCAACAGCTGCGGCATCGCTTAATGTAACATTGCAATGTAGTGATAGTGCAGGATTGGCAACGGCTCAGGCTTCATTCCCTATTGCATCTGATTTATGTGATACCGATGTAACTAATATTCAAAAAACCAGTGGCACATTTATGGCTTCTCAAGGATGTGGCAATGCAGGGACTTACACCAATACATGGACAGTAACAGATGATTGCGGAAATACCTCCGATACTTTTACTCAAATAATTACCATCGAAGATACCACTGCACCAACATGGTCAACAGCTGCCGCATCGCTTAATGTAACATTGCAATGTAGTGATACTGCAGGATTGGCAACGGCTCAGGCCTCATTCCCTGTTGCATCTGATTTGTGTGATGTTGATGTTTCCAATATCGTAAAAACCAGCGGCACATTTGTGGCTTCCCAAGGATGTGCAAACGCAGGAACTTACACAAATACATGGACAGTAATAGACGATTGTGGAAATATCTCTGATACTTTTACCCAAATAATCACTATCGAAGATACCACTGCGCCAACATGGTCAACAGCTGCGGCATCGCTTAATGTAACATTGCAATGTAGTGATAGTGCAGGATTGGCAACAGCTCAGGCTTCATTCCCAACAGCTTCTGATTTATGTGATACCGATGTAACCAATATTCAAAAAACAAGCGGATCATTTGTAGCCTCTCAGGGATGTGCCAACGCCGGTACTTACACCAATACCTGGACGGTAACAGATGATTGCGGAAATACCTCCGATACTTTTACTCAAATAATTACCATCGAAGATACCACTGCACCAACATGGTCAACAGCTGCCGCATCGCTTAATGTAACATTGCAATGTAGTGATACTGCAGGATTGGCAACGGCTCAGGCCTCATTCCCTGTTGCATCTGATTTGTGTGATGTTGATGTTTCCAATATCGTAAAAACCAGCGGCACATTTGTGGCTTCCCAAGGATGTGCAAACGCAGGAACTTACACAAATACATGGACAGTAATAGACGATTGCGGAAATATCTCTGATACTTTTACTCAAATAATTACCATCGAAGATACCACTGCACCAACATGGTCAACAGCTGCCGCATCGCTTAATGTAACATTGCAATGTAGTGATACTGCAGGATTGGCAACGGCTCAGGCCTCATTCCCTGTTGCATCTGATTTGTGTGATGTTGATGTTTCCAATATCGTAAAAACCAGCGGCACATTTGTGGCTTCCCAAGGATGTGCAAACGCAGGAACTTACACAAATACATGGACAGTAATAGACGATTGTGGAAATATCTCTGATACTTTTACCCAAATAATCACTATCGAAGATACCACTGCGCCAACATGGTCAACAGCTGCGGCATCGCTTAATGTAACATTGCAATGTAGTGATAGTGCAGGATTGGCAACAGCTCAGGCTTCATTCCCAACAGCTTCTGATTTATGTGATACCGATGTAACCAATATTCAAAAAACAAGCGGATCATTTGTAGCCTCTCAGGGATGTGCCAACGCCGGTACTTACACCAATACCTGGACGGTAACAGATGATTGCGGAAATATCTCTGATACTTTTACTCAAATAATCACTATCGAAGATACTACTGCGCCAACATGGTCAACAGCTGCCGCATCGCTTAATGTAACATTGCAATGCAGTGATTTAAGTGGTTTGGCAACAGCTCAGGCCTCAATCCCTGTTGCTTCTGATTTGTGTGATACCGATGTAAGCAATATTCAAAAAACAAGCGGATCATTTGTAGCTTCTCAGGGATGTGGCAATGCAGGAACTTATACCAATACATGGACTGTAACAGACGATTGCGGAAATACCTCTGATACTTTTACCCAAATAATCACTATCGAAGATACTACCGCACCAACCTGGTCAACAGCTGCTGCCTCTCTTAATGTAACATTGCAATGTAGTGACTTAAGTGGTTTGGCAACGGCTCAGGCCTCATTCCCAACAGCTAGTGATTTATGTGATACCGATGTAACCAATATTCAAAAAACAAGCGGATCATTTGTGGCTTCTCAGGGATGTGGCAATGCAGGAACTTATACCAATACATGGACTGTAACAGACGATTGCGGAAATACCTCTGATACTTTTACCCAAATAATCACTATCGAAGATACTACCGCACCAACCTGGTCAACAGCTGCTGCCTCTCTTAATGTAACATTGCAATGTAGTGACTTAAGTGGTTTGGCAACGGCTCAGGCCTCATTCCCAACAACTAGTGATTTATGTGATACCGATGTAACCAATATTCAAAAAACAAGCGGATCATTTGTGGCTTCTCAGGGATGTGCCAACGCAGGGACTTACACCAATACATGGACGGTAACAGACGATTGCGGAAATATCTCTGATACTTTTACTCAAATAATTACCATCGAAGATACTACTGCACCAACCTGGTCAACAACAGCTACAGCCTTAAACATTACTTTACAATGTAGCGACACTGAAGGTTTGGAAACAGCGAAGGCTTCATTCCCAACAGCTTCTGATTTATGTGATGTTGATGTTTCCAATATCGTAAAAACCTGTGGTCAGTTTGTGGCTTCTCAGGGATGTGCCAACGCCGGTACTTACACCAATACCTGGACGGTAACAGACGATTGTGGAAATATCTCTGATACTTTTACTCAGATAATTACCATCGAAGATACTACCGCGCCAACATGGTCAACAGCAGCTGCATCCCTTAATGTAACTTTACAATGTAGTGATACTGAAGGATTGGCAACGGCTCAGGCTTCATTCCCAACGGCTACTGATTTATGTGATACCGATGTAACCAATATTCAAAAAACCAGCGGCACATTTGTGGCTTCCCAAGGATGTGCAAACGCCGGTACTTATACCAATACCTGGACGGTAACAGATGATTGTGGAAATATCTCTGATACTTTTACTCAGATAATTACCATCGAAGATACTACCGCGCCAACATGGTCAACAGCAGCTGCATCCCTTAATGTAACTTTACAATGTAGTGATTTAAGTGGTTTGGCAACAGCGCAAGCCTCAATCCCTGTTGCGTCTGATTTATGTGATCTTGATGTTACCAATATCGAAAAAGTAAGTGGACAATTTGTTGCCTCTGAAGGATGTGCAAATGCCGGGACTTACACCAATACCTGGACGGTAACAGACGATTGCGGAAATATCTCTGATACTTTTACCCAAATAATCACTATTGAAGATACTACTGCGCCAACCTGGTCAACAGCTGCTGCCTCTCTTAATGTAACATTACAATGTAGTGATTTAAGTGGTTTGGCAACAGCGCAAGCCTCAATCCCTGTTGCGTCTGATTTATGTGATCTTGATGTTACCAATATCGAAAAAGTAAGTGGACAATTTGTTGCCTCTGAAGGATGTGCAAATGCCGGTACTTATACCAATACATGGATTGTAAAAGACGATTGCGGAAATACCTCTGATACTTTTACACAAATAATTACTATCGAAGATACTACTGCACCAACCTGGTCAACAGCTGCTGCCTCTCTTAATGTAACATTACAATGTAGTGATTTAAGTGGTTTGGCAACAGCGCAAGCCTCAATCCCTGTTGCGTCTGATTTATGTGATCTTGATGTTACCAATATCGAAAAAGTAAGTGGACAATTTGTTGCCTCTGAAGGATGTGCAAATGCCGGTACTTATACCAATACATGGATTGTAAAAGACGATTGCGGAAATACCTCTGATACTTTTACACAAATAATTACTATCGAAGATACTACTGCACCAACATGGTCAACAGCTGCTACTGCCTTAAACATTACTTTACAGTGTAGCGACACTGAAGGATTGGCAACCGCTCAAACCTTATTTCCTATGGCTTCTGATTTATGTGATGCCAATGTAACCAATATTCAAAAAACAAGTGGATCGTTTGTTGCCCAACAATGTTTAAACACTGGGACTTATACCAATACATGGACTGCAACAGACGATTGTGGAAATATCTCTGATACTTTTACCCAGGTAATTACTATTGAAGATACCACTGCGCCAACCTGGTCAACAGCAGCTACAGCCTTAAATATTACTTTACAATGTAGTGACACTGAAGGATTTGCGACGGCTCAAAATCAAGCGCCAGTTGCGACAGATAATTGTGGAGGTACAGTAACTTATACTAAAACAAGTGGTCTATTACAAAAAGGAAGTTGTGGAAGTACCGGAACTTACACTAATACATGGGTTGCTAAAGATGTTTGTAATAATTCATCAACAACTTTTACTCAGGTAATAACTATTGAAGATAATGCTGCGCCATCCTGGATTACTACAGCTGGAACTTTAAATGTGACTTTACAATGTAGCGATAATGTTGGATTGACAGCTGCCCAAAATCAGGCTCCAACTGCAACTGCAAATTGTACAATTGTTACTTACATTAAAACAAGTGGGGCATTTGTAGCTTCTCAATCCTGTGCCAATGCCGGAACATATACCAATAGTTGGATCGCAAAAGATGATTGTGGAAATATTACGGATGCTTTCATTCAGGTAATTACTATCGAAGATACTACAGCACCAACATGGTCAACAGCTGCTACTGCCTTAAATGTAACATTGCAATGCAGTGACCTAAGCGGTTTGGCAACTGCGCAGGCTTCATTCCCTGTTGCAACTGATTTGTGTGATACTGATGTTGTCAATATCGAAAAAGTAAGTGGACAATTTGTTGCCTCTGAAGGATGTGCAAATGCCGGAACTTATACCAATACATGGACTGTTAAAGACGATTGTGGAAATATCTCTGATACTTTTACTCAGGTAATTACTATTGAAGATACCACTGCACCAACATGGTCAATAGCTGCTACTGCCTTAAATGTAACATTGCAATGCAGTGATCTAAGCGGTTTGGCAACTGCGCAGGCTTCATTCCCTGTTGCAACTGATTTATGTGATACTGATGTTCTCAATATCGAAAAAGTAAGTGGACAATTTGTTGCCTCTGAAGGATGTGCAAATGCAGGAACTTATACCAATACATGGACTGTTAAAGACGATTGTGGAAATATTTCGGATACTTTCACTCAGGTAATTACTATCGAAGATACTACGGCACCAACATGGACCACACAATCTTCTATCTTAAATCAAACAATAGAATGCAGTGACACCGAAGCTTTGGCATCGGCGCAAGCCACATTCCCTGTTGCAACTGATTTGTGTGATACTGATGTTGCCAATATCGAAAAAGTAAGTGGACTATTTGTTGCCTCTGAAGGATGTGCAAATGCCGGTACTTATACCAATACGTGGACTGTAAAAGACGATTGTGGAAATACCTCTGATACTTTTACTCAGGTAATCACTATTCAGGATACCACCTCTCCAATATTTATTGGAGATCTTCCGCAAAACATTACAGTTTCATGTGATGCCGTTCCTGAACCTGCTACAGTAGAAGCTTCTGATAATTGCAATGGAAATTTACCAATTGTATTCTCTGAAATCAAAAGTGGTATTCAAAATGAATGCAATACCAACTATACTTTAACCCGTAAATGGACAACAAGTGATTGTGGTGGAAATATAGCTTCGTATACTCAAATTATAAAAGTTGAAGATACAACGGCACCAACAGGAACAGCTCCAACAGATGTTGCTAATTTGCAAAGTATAGCTGATATTCCAGCAGGAAGTCCAACTGATATTAAAGATGCTGCAGACAATTGTAGCACAAATGTAACTATTACCGTAAGCGACACTAATAATGAAGCAAGTGGTTGTGAAGGAAATGCCTATATTCTTACCAGAACATACACTTTAACAGATTGTGCCGGTAATAAAACAGAATTAAAACAAACCTTTACTGTAGAAAATAAAGTTGCTGTATCTGGTGTTGTTTCAAACGTAACTTGTTTCGGAGAAAAAGATGGTTCAATTTTAGTGACCAATACTCCCGGATCAACAGTTGTTATAACCAATGAAAAAAATGAAGTTGTTGGAAATGCTAATTTACCAGCCGGAACTTATACGCTTACAGCAACATCATCTGTAAATAGTGGCAACCAAACTTGTACAGCCATTGCTACAGTAATTATAACTGAGCCTAGTTATAGAATTAAAATCTCTGGACAAATAATAAATGTCGACACCAATACACCAATTGCAAACGTACCTGTAACACTGATTCCGCAAGGAACAACAGCAGGCCCTATTTTGTTCCGTTTAACGGGAGAAAACGGAATGTATACTTTCTCAGGTATGGCTGCTGGTAGTTATTTAGTTCAGGTTCAGGATGCCAATTTAAATAGTGCTTATCAATTATATCCTGTAGATAGTAGTTTATTCTTTACTACTCTTGAAGACTGCAAATTCCAGGTTCATAACTTTGAATATGGAAAATCAAATCTTCCAGTATTAGGCGATTATGTTTGGTACGATACAAATGCAAACGGAATTCAGGATGAATGGTATGATGCCAATAATGATGGTGTTGTAACTAAAAACATTCCGGACAGCGAAGGTGCTATTGTATACAGCCTTTGGGAATGGATCGATTTTAATGGAGATGGAAGTTATAAAGGTCCACAAAATGTCGGTGAATTAAATGCAGGTGGTTTCGGAAATGCATCAAGTCCAAATGTTATTGTTGATGGTCCAAACGGATATCATGCAGAAGTAATTATAGGAATTCAGGGATATTGGAGAAACCGACCAGAAAGTGAAAATCCATATGGCGTTTACAATGTGAAGTTAGTTCACGATACAAACTTAGATGCGATTGCAACTGCCTTAGGAATTACAGGCTTAGTAAAAGTACTGCCATCAGTTGCAGACAAAAAAGGACCTTCTAAAACGAATAAAACACAATTGCACACGGTTTGTCAAACGACAACAAACGCAGGATATATTGTAAATGTGACACCCGAAGATTTAGTACACTTAGATATTGACTTTGGTGTAAATTGTAAAGAATACCAGGATATTGTTGCCAACGACGATAGCGCAGGTCCAATAGCCGGTGTTAATCATACTACAACAAATGTACTGAATGTGTTACCAAATGATACGATTGAAGGCGTACCTGTAACAGCTTCAGCTATGATAGTAACGACTGTAACACCAAATGAATTTTTACAATTAAATCCTGATGGTTCTGTAGATGTTTTACCAAATGCACCAGTTGGTACATTAACAATGGTTTATCAAATTTGCGAAGCAGATCAAAGTTCAAATTGTGATACTGCAACCGTTACCGTTACAATTGTAGCACCGGTAATGACTGTTACAGCAATGGCGATTTGTGTAAATGATGTTCCATATGTAGATTATGTTGTAACACCTGGCAATTTCACACCGGTAAATGGTGTAACAATAACCTGGGCAGGTACTGGTAACAATGTTATTGCTACCATGAACAACTTACCACTTAGTGGCCGCGTATTATGGCCAGGAGCTGTAGTAGATCAGGCTGGCAATGGTGTCGATTGGCCTGGATGGTTATTCCAAAACAATCAATGGGTTCAGGGTGCTGATGGTTTTGAAACCTTACGTCCTACAGCTACTTTAACTATATCTGTTAATCCGTCAGAAACTATAGTAGTAAATTATCCGCCTGCAGATCCTTATTGTATTGCCAGACCAACATTTGCAATAGTAGCCAATGATGATAACGCAGGACCAATAAGTGGTAACAATGGAGGCACAAACGTAGTAAATGTTTACACTAATGATACTTTGAATGGTAATGTGATCAATCCTGCTGATGTGACTTTAACAACCGTAACACCTGACCCAACCGGAACTTTGACACTAAATCCTAACGGCTCAATAAATGTGGCTGCAAACACGCCTACAGGAACTTATACATTAACCTATCAAATTTGTGAAAATGCCGACTTTGGAAACTGTGATACTGCTACAGTAAGTGTGACTGTAATCTTTATACCTCCTGTGCTTACAGCTTTTGCTGATACCTATAGTGTTACTTGTAATGGATTTGGAGTTGTTGGAAATATTTTAAGCAATGATAAAATAGATATTGGACCAGCTACAATAGACCTATTAAATCTAACTATACTTCCTGGTTCTCAAGGCAATGCCGGAATTACAGTAGATGCATTAGGAAATGTAAACGTTGCAAGTACAACGCCTCCTGGAACGTATAGTTATGAGTATCAAATCTGTCTTAAAAAATTCCCTGCGATTTGTGTTACAAGAAGCATTTCTATAGCTGTTCTTCCTACTGTATCAAATCTTACCGGGGAGGCTTGTGCTGACGATTCTACCCTTATTGATTTACTTTCTTTATTACCGGAAAACACATCAATAAATGGAACCTGGGTTGATACAAATAGTAGTAATGCTTTACAAGGAAATATTCTTAACCCATTTGGTCTTGCTCTTGGTAATTATGCATTTGAATATAAAATAACAGATCAAAATTGTCCAAGAAGCATATTCCTTTCGATGGAAATAAACGATGACTGTAAAGTATTAGCTTGTACAAATGTCGTGATACACAATGCTTTCTCTCCAAATGGTGATGGAATAAATGATGTATTTAAAATTGACGGTATTGATGAGATAACCTGTTATCCTGAAAATACGGTTGAAATTTATAACCGTTGGGGAATATTAGTATTTGAAACTTCTAATTACAACAATACAACCAACGCATTCGACGGAACTTCAAGAGGAAGAACGACTATTAAAAAATCTGACGGTCTTCCAACCGGAACGTATTTCTACATTATTAATTATAAATCCTTAGATGGAAACAATGTAATACAATCTAACAAAAGGGATGGTTACCTTTATCTGTCAAAATAAAGACACTTATTATGTATTTCGCTGTAAAACCTACTTTGTAGCGAAATACACAATAATTAATAAAAAAAACCTTAAATTTAAAAAAGCGAATGTACAGGTTTTTTATTTTTAGAAGTTCCATAATAAAAATCAATAGTAATAATAAATAATAAATATCTACTATGAGAACAAAATTATTTTCCTTCGTCATAATGTTTGTTACAATTGTAGGTTTTGCACAGCAGGACGCGCAATTTACACAATACATGTACAATACTATAAATATTAATCCTGCCTATGCAGGTTCTCGTGGAGCTTTAAGCGTTTTTGGCCTATACCGCACACAATGGGTCGGACTAGATGGAGCTCCTGAAACTAGTAGTTTTTCAGTCAATACACCAATTAATAATAGTAATATAGGAATTGGAGCTTCGCTATTAAATGATAAGATCGGACCAACAAATGAGAATAATATCTCCGTTGATCTTTCTTATACTGTTCAGACATCTGCTAATTTCAAACTTTCTTTTGGTATTAAAGGAACTGCTAATATCTTCAATTTAGATGTGAGCAAACTAAATCCGGAAGATCAGGGAGATCCGCAGTTTCAGGATCTCGACAATAAATTCTCTCCAAATGTGGGAGCCGGGATATATTGGCATTCTGATAAAGCATATATTGGTTTGTCTGTACCTAATTTTATTGAAACCAATCGATATGACGATAATGACGTAGCGATTTACAAAGATAAAATCAATTATTATTTGATGGCCGGTTATGTATTTGATCTTGATAAATACCAATACATAAAATTCAAACCTGCTGTACTTACCAAAATGGTAGAAGGCGCACCACTTCAGGTAGATGTATCAGCCAATTTTATGTTTTATGACAAATTTGTAGTCGGTGTTGCTTACAGATGGAGCGCCTCACTTAGTGCTATGGTAGGATTTCAGATCACAGATGGACTTTATTTAGGTTATGGTTATGATCGTGAAACCACAAACTTAAATAATTATAATTCAGGATCGCATGAGATATTCCTTCGCTATGAATTCTTCAAAAACAATAGTAAAATGACAACTCCACGTTTCTTCTAAAAAACTACGATTATGAAAAATTATCTACTTCTTTGCCTAATAATTGTAAATGTTTTTTCATTTGACAGTTATGCACAGCAATCAAAAATAAAAGCTGCCGATAAAAAGTACGACAGTTACGCTTATATTGATGCCATAAAAACCTACGAGAAGGTAGCAAACAAAGGATATAAGTCTGAAGATATGTTTAAGAAACTTGGGAATTCATACTACTTCAATTCAAATTTTGAAGGAGCCTCAAAGTGGTATGGTGAACTATTTGCCATGAATACTTCTGTCGAACCTGAGTATTATTACAGATACGCACAATCGTTAAAATCTACTGGAGAACCTAATAAGGCCAATAAACTTTTGGGTGAATTTAATGCGAAAAATAAAACAGATAATAGAGGAAAACTTTATCAGGAAAATGTAAATTACCTTGATCAGATTAAAGCTAATTCAGGGAGATATGACATTGAAAATGCCGGAATCAATTCGAAATATTCTGACTACGGAACCTTTGTTCATGACAACAAAATATATTTTACCTCTGCACGTGATACCGGTAATTTTTCTCAACGAAAACATAAATGGACAGGAGAATATTTCACTAATCTGTATATTGCTGATGTAGATTCGGCAAAAGTCAAAAAATTCAAAACCGATCTGAATACTAAATTTCATGAAGCATCGCCAGTTTTTACCAAAGATGGGAAAACAGTATATTTTACGAGAAACAATTATGCCAATGGAAAAAAAGGAAAAGATGAAGAAAAAACTACTTTAATTAAAATATACAAAGCCACGCTTGAAAATGGAAAATGGACCAACATTATCGCGTTACCTTTTACCAGTGACAATTACAGTACAGCGCATCCAGCGTTAAGTCCTGATGAAAAGACCTTGTATTTTGCATCTGATATGCCTGGAACGTTAGGCCAATCTGATCTTTACCAAGTAAGCATTAACAGCGATGGTGGTTACAGTACACCTGTAAATATGGGTAAAACCATTAATACCGAAGGAAAAGAAACATTTCCTTTTGTAACCAATGAAAACGAAATCTATTTTGCTTCAGACGGACATCCGGGACTTGGAGGATTAGATGTTTTTGCGGGAAAAATCGAAAAAGACGGAACTATAAGTGACATTCAGAATCTTGGAGCCGATATTAATTCACCAAAAGACGATTTCGCGTATGTTATTGATCCGGTTTCCCGAAAAGGATATTTCAGCTCTAATAAAGATGGCGGACAAGGATCTGATGATATTTATAAATTTTTAGAGAAAAAGCACTAAGATGCATACAGGAATTAAGCGGTACAATAACCGATTCTGAAACAGCTGTTATTTTACCAGGAGCAAAAATTTCACTTTACGAAAATATGGTAGTAATAAATACTATAATTGCTGACGTTAACGGACTTTATAAGTTTCCGGTTGATTGTGGTAAAACCTATAATGTGAGAGCTGAAAAAGAAGACTATGCAACCAGGGAAGTTAGCATAACAATTGCAAAACTCTCAGGAAAAACAAGTTTACCAATTGCTTTGGATCCTACAACTTGTAAAGTAACAATTGGTGATGATTTGGGAAAATGCTTTAAAATAAAAATGATTTATTTTGATTTGGATAAGTCTAACATTAGAACAGAAGCAGCCATTGATTTAGAAAAAATATTGGTTGTCTTAAATGAAAACCCAGGCATGAAACTGGATATTCGTTCGCATACAGATAGTCGCGCAACCTTTAAATACAATGAAGCACTATCTGACAGAAGAGCGAAATCTACCATAGAATGGCTAATTAAAAATGGTGTCGCTACCAGCAGATTAAGCGGTAAAGGGTATGGCGAAACACAGCTTGTTAATAAATGTGCCGATGATGTACCATGTACAGAAGCAGAACATCAGGAAAACAGACGAAGTGAATTTATTATTACTGCATTGTAATTTAGTTAATTAAGATTTTTATACATTTTTAAAGCTGTCTTTTTAGGCAGCTTTTTTTTATAAAAAAAACCGCTGTAACCCCGTAAAGGGCTACAACGATCACTAAAAAACCAACCAGTTTTAAATTATCTTAAATTCTAACGAATATATTAGTATAGTATTTATTTCCTGTTGCAGGATCTGTCGTAACAGATAATCCGAAGTGGGTAAAATTACCTTCGATATTTTCTTTGTGTCCAGGACTTTCTAGCCAGGCTTTTAATACAGCCTCAGAAGTTTTATAATTGTAGGCTACATTTTCACCCACATTTTTGGCACCAAGTACTTGCATAACATTTTCAGATCGCGCCGTAAAATCATTATGATTTACAACATTATTGGCAATCATGTAAGCATTATGTTCCTGACATTTATAAGAGATATGATTTATTCTTTGCAATGCATTTAAACCAATTCGTACCCGGTAATCGTTTATTAATTGCATGGTTTGTAACTCTGAATCGTTGTAAGTATAATTCGTTATCAGAGCTTCAGTTGTAGTACTACTCTCCGTTCCTTCGGCAGTATCTGCAGAGCATGAGTTCATTGCAATAAAAATTGCAATGAACAGCATGGTGTGCATAATTTTCTTCTTCATAGTCATCAGTAGTTTATGCAGGCTTAAAGTAAATGTTGGGGCAAATCCTTTAAATTTTTATATTTAATTAAATCGTTTTTTTCTTACACCAAACGTATTCAATTTACCGGTAAACTACAAAAATAATCGACGAACTACATGTTAATTTTTTCTTTTAAGATAATTTTCTTACAACTAAGACGATAATCGCTCAATTTTCCACGAATAATCAGATTGACTTTGGTATCTAATCCTGTCATGTAATCTATTTGGTCTTCCTTGCCAAAATTCTACTTCCAGAGGAGTTACTAAAAATCCACCCCAATTTTCAGGTCTCGGAATCGGTTTTCCTTCAAATTCTGCTTCTAATTTCTTTAAGTTTTCTTCTAAAAAAGTTCTCGACGGAATCACTTCACTTTGATTCGAAACGATAGCGCCTAACTTACTCCCGTCCGGGCGGGAATCAAAATAGCCGTCTGATATGTTTTCAGAAGTTTTTTGAGCAATTCCTTTAATAATCACCTGACGTTCCATTTCGGGCCAAAAAAAAGACAAACAAACATGTGGGTTTGCCGTAATTGCTTTTCCTTTTTCAGAATTATAATTGGTATAAAAAATAAACCCTTCTTCAGAAAATTTCTTTAATAAAACTACTCGGGATTTCGGAAAACCATCCAAACCAATTGTAGAAACGGTCATGGCGTTTACTTCTCCGCTTCCGCCAAAGTCCTCCACTTCATGAAACCATCGGTTAAAAAGATTGATTGGATCTTCCGGAATATTACTTTCTAATAATTCGCTTTTCTCGTAAGACTTTCTATAATTGCTTAAATCGTTCATTTTTTTAGATTATTAGATTGTTAGACTTCTTAGATTTTTAGATTTGACTCATAACTTCTAACTCATAATTCATAACTTTTACCACTCAAAACTTCTTCCGTCATCTGCAAGAACCACATTTGGAAAAACAGTTTCTGCTTCTTCTTTAAAACGTTCCAGGCCGTCATATCGTGTTGAATAATGCCCTAAAACCAATTGTTTTACATTTGCTTTAAGCGCAATTCTCGCAGCTTCTTTTGCTGTGGAATGCAGTGTTTTTTCTGCTAAAAGCGCTTCTGATTCTAAAAATGTTGATTCGTGATATAAAACGTCTACATTTTCAATAATCGGAATTATGGCTTCATTATAAACCGTGTCTGAGCAAAAAGCATAACTCATGGACGGAATTGGGTCGAAAGATAATTTTGCGTTTTCAATTACGGTTCCGTTATCCAGTGTAACATTTCCTCCACCTTTTATTTTTTGATAATAAGCTGTGTGAATATTATAATGTTGAACGGCTTCCACATTAAGTTTTCTGTCACCAGGCTTTTCCCTAAACAGAAATCCATTTGTGTACACTCGATGTTTCAACGGAATCGTTTTTACAATTACTTTGCTGTCTTCAAATATAACCTCACTTTCAGTTGATTCCAATTCATGAAAAAACAGATTATAAGTAGTCCAGGCATTCGATAATCTCAATTGTAACGTAATGATTTCCTTCACTCCTTTTGGTCCGTAAATATGTAAATCGGTTGTACGTCCTAAAAGTGCAAAAGTCGAAATGGTTCCGATTAATCCAAAGAAATGATCTCCATGCAAATGCGAAATAAAAATGTGATTAATTTTGGAAAATTTAATCTTGTTTTTACGCAATTGAACCTGAGTTCCTTCGCCACAGTCAATTAAAAACAATCTGTTCTTAATTTCTAAAACCTGCGAAGTCGGGTTTGTAATGGTTCTGGGAGTTGCGGCATAACAGCCAAGTATGGTTAATTTCATTTTAGATTTTAGAATTTAGATTGCAGATTTTAGATTAAAAAACATTTTAGATTCAGTATTAAAAAAATCTAAAATCTAAAATCAGAAACCTAAAATTAAAACCCGAGGTCTCTTTCAATTTCTTCCATTTCGATAATATCATGCGCTTCCAAAAGAGAAGGAACCACCACTAATTTATCAGAAATCGAGTTGAAATCAAGATCAGAAACTACAATTACAAATGATTTTTTTGATTTCTTTTGTTGTTTAGAAAGTGGTAAAAAAAGTTTTAAATCGCTTTCAGACAAATTAGAATCTGCTGACAAATCGATTATAATATTTTGTTTTTCAAAGGTTTTAAATTGTTGCGTCACTTTCTCCAAAAAAGAATTAAAATCTCCCTGGGTGTTTTTAATCGTAACGGTATGTCCTTTTTGATCTACTTTCATTTTACTAAGGTACGAAGTTTTTTTATTTTATGTTTTTGTTTCAGGTTTATCAGGCTGAGCGGAATCGAAGCCCTTTTTACCTTTCAAGCCTTCGACTCCGTTCAGGATGACACCTAGTTAGAGACAAAGTTAAATCCTGAAAACTGCGACTGCCACTGAATACTATTACTGAATTTTAGACGCTAAAAGATAAATAACCGCCATTCTAATCGCTACTCCGTTCTCTACCTGATTCAGGATTACAGAATGATCTGAGTCCGCTACTTCAGAAGTAATCTCTACTCCCCTGTTGATTGGTCCCGGGTGCATGATGACGATTTCTTTTCCCAGAGAATCCAGAAGCGGTTTATCTACTCCGTACTGCTGTGCATATTCTCTTGTTGAAGGGAAAAAGTTCACATCCATACGTTCGTTTTGTACACGAAGCATATTGGCAACGTCGCACCATTCTAATGCTTTTCGCAAATTCGGCTCGACCGTAACTCCAAGTGATTCGATATATCTCGGAATTAGCGTTTTTGGCCCGCAAACTTTTACTTCTGCGCCTTGCATTTTTAATGCATATATATTGGATAAGGCAACTCTTGAATGCAGAATATCGCCTACAATAACTACTTTTTTTCCAGCAACATCACCCAGTTTTTCTCTGATCGAATAACTGTCTAATAATGCCTGTGTTGGGTGTTCGTGCGCGCCGTCGCCAGCGTTTACGATACTTGCTTTGACATTTTTAGATAAAAAATAAGCCGCTCCGGGATTGGAGTGGCGCATTACAACCATATCCACTTTCATTGAAAGGATATTGTTTACAGTATCAATAAGTGTTTCTCCTTTTTTAACCGAAGACTGAGCTGCAGAAAAACTAATCACATCTGCCGATAATCTTTTTTGGGCTAACTCGAACGAAAGTTTGGTTCTGGTACTGTTTTCGAAGAAAATGTTAGCAATGGTAATATCTCGTAATGAAGGAACTTTTTTAATTGGTCGGTTAATGACTTCTTTAAAATGATCTGCCGTTTCAAAAATTAGGTTAATATCATTCTCGTTGATGTATTTAATTCCTAATAAATGATTTACGCTTAATTCTTTCATTTTTATTTCTTTAATATTTATTTGTCAAATTCCTGAATTTCTGAAACATTCAGTCCTTCAATGCTTTTTTTAAGAGCAGTTCCTTTTATTGAATCATTCGCTCTACAACCTCGCCGTAATCCTGTAAATCTCTTCCGTCTTCATCAAAAATATGCTGCCATCTAAAACCCGGAATTTCTATTTTCGTTCTTGCAGATGGACTCCACTTTATTTGAAAACCGTTGTTTCTTAAAACTTCGGCCACTTTTTTCCAACTTCCATTGCAATGGCATCATCAGAATTATCTACTTTCTGAAAAGCGATAAACAAACCCGGATCTTTTACTGCCACAGCTCTCGCCAAATCTTGTTGATGATAAAAACAATAACCGTCAGACCAGACTTCGTTTTCCTGCAGCTCTCTTTCCACCTCAACTACTTCATATTCACCTTCTGTAGTCGTATAACCTGCATTGTGAAGCGCAACGATATTTTCATCACCTAATTCATCAAACGCTTTTATTAGTCTTTCAGTATCTGTTGGACTTTTCCATTGTTTACTTTCTGCAAGCAACTTTTGGTATTCTTCTTTTATGGTATCAAAAGCCCACTCTTCTGAAATTTCATCTTCAAATTCGTTGTCTTCAATTTCTTCTATGATGTTCTCTTTGATCTCATCAACAGAAAGAAACCCCATTCTAACCTGATTAAAAATTGATTCGTAAATAAACGCTTTGTTCTCTGTCATTCTTTTTTGTTTAATCGTTTATTTTATTGTTTAACCGTTGATTTGTTAAATTGTTTAATCGTTTAGTTTTTGCGATTAAACGGTTAAACGATTTACCGATTAAACTTTTAATTCGTTATCAGATATACGGCATCTTCGCCTTCATTTTCTTTCCAGCTTACTTTTACTTTTTCATCGTTAATGGCATCTACCTGACGACCGCGATAATCGGGCTGAATGGGCAGGTTTCTGCTAAAACGTCTGTCGATTAATACTAACAATTCGATTTCTGACGGTCTTCCGAAAGACTGAATTGCGGTTAAGGCAGAACGAATGCTTCGTCCGGTAAACAAAACGTCATCGATAAAAATGACTTTTTTATTTTCTACTATAAAATTGATTTGAGTTTTATTGGCTTCAAGCGGTTTATCCGTACGACGAAAATCATCTCTAAAAAAAGTGATGTCTAAATATCCCAAAGAAATTTCAGGAGTCAGGTATTCGTTTTCTAATATTTGTTTTAAACGTTCAGCTAAAAAAACGCCTCTTGGCTGAATTCCGACTAAAATAGTATCAGAGAAATCAAGATGTTTTTCGATTAACTGACAAGCCAAACGATGGAGTATGATAGTAACTTCTTTTGAATTAAGTAATACTTTTTGGCTCATAATTAAGTGTGATGTTTGGTTGGGCAAATATACGAAATCAGAATTTATTTGTTGGGGTGTTGGGTGGGGAAATATTTTTAATGAAATTAAAATCGATGAATCATTTTCTTTAGCAGTTATTTTTTCACATAATAATCTTACTTTTTACAATCACTATAGTATAAAATCATATTTTAGCTAAGTAAAAGAATATTTTCAAATCAAATATTCTATAAAATATAAAAGAAGTAAATCAATTAATATCCTTAAGATTTATCAGATAAACCATGAGTATATATTCACAACAAGAAATTGAAAGTTTAAAACAACTTGATGAAGAAATGACTTCAGAATTAGAAGCTATGCTACCAGAAGTATTACATAACTTTAGTAAAGAAAAAGGACGAGCATGTTCTGTTCATTCATTACATGGTACAATTGGGGGAAAAAATAATACTTATGTTGATAGCATCCGTACTCAATTTAGTGATCCAAATGATTTTAAAGCGAAATGGCTTGAAGGATTTATAGCTTATATTGGAGATAAATCATATTCACCATTAAGAAATCTTATGAAAGATAAAACTTTTAGAAACTATACATTAACTTTTCTTGAACGCAATTTTTATAGAAATCTTTTAGCACGAACTAGAATAAAACCTAATGAAAGTCTGTGGAAAATTTGGTTTGGTGGAGGGAAATTCTTTTGGGGGTTAATAATTGCTCCAACATTTAGAGAAAAGATTTGGACTAATGATGTGAGTGAAATTAGAAGAGCAAATTATATGTATTGGACTGTAGGGCATGTAATGGAAACTGGTTTAATTGATCCTGAAAATAATGGATCATACAAATTTGATAAACTTGATGATTTACTAAATTTTTATAGGAGTATTTTGAAAAGGGTTTCTAACTCACAATATGAAAAAGAAATTTTTGATCATTATGTAGAATATCTAAAATGTTCGGAAGATCCATTTTCGGAACCATTTTTAATTCCAGAATTAAGATATGCTGGATTAGAAGTTGACCACGAACATCGATTAGATTTTACAATTTTAAATTCGCACACAATGGACATGATAGGATTTGAGTTTAGTCCCCACTCTACACATATGTCAGTTTCAAAAATTAAAGACAAGCTCCAAAAAGATGTAAATTCAGAATTAAGTATTAAATGGAACAAAGAAATGATGAAAAGAAATAAATATTTTTCAAATTTCGGAATTACTACAGTAACGTTTACAGATGATAACCTACTAAATATTCCTAATTGTTTTGAAACAATGAAACATTATTTATCTACCAGACCCAAAACCAAAGTTAATCTAGATGAACAAATAGCTAGATTAGAAAATATATAACCTTTTAATAATTCAATCATCTTTACTGAAAACTCCATATTTAAAATAATATTTATATACAAATGCAATTAACAAAAGAACAATTACTTGAAATAAACGAAATTGGCAGATACATAATTAAATTATCTGATTATTTTACTGATTTTGAAGATGATCTACTTTATTCAGAAGAAAGAATAGAAGAAATAATTAGCAATGAAGAAGATATTGATTATATACATATAGATTTTCCTGGTGAGCATGAGAACGCATCCATTGAAACATCTGAATTTCTAAAACTTGGAGATGAAATTAAATCGATCAAAGTAATTAACAAATCTCATATAAAAACCAATCTACGAAGTTATTATATTGTCGCTGCGACAGATTCCGAAGAAACACATGTTTTGAGCGAATATAGCGACATTAAAACAACTTCAATAAACGGAACTGAAATAAATATCTTAACTGAATCAATAATTGTTGGCTTAGCAGCAACAAAACTTGATGAATACGATAAAGATTATTGGGGGACGTTTAGTCAATATTTTTCAATTGAAATTATTTACGGTAGTAAGGAAAACGTCTTATCACAAGAAAAGGAAATTGACTTACTAAATGCTTTTATATTTGAAGTTGCTGATACCACAGGAATTGCTTTAAATTTATCAGAAATTAATAATCCTATGAATGATTATTATGAATATGATGAGTCCGTAAATGTAACTCAAACTCTTAGAGAATTAGAACCGTTTAATGAAGGAATGAAACTTTTTGTTTCTGCTGTACAGATAAAAGATTCAGAATTAAAATTTCTAAATTTTTATAAAGTTCTAGAACATTTTGCACCAATTGCTGTAAATATTGAAGCTAATGAGTTAATGAGAAAAAAATTAGATGCCCCAAAAAATTTATTCGAGGATGGAGACTTTATTAGATCAATTTTTCAATTGGCTAATTCTATGCGCGATAGATATAATGATGAAGATTTAATTAAAGCCGCATTTAATACATGCTTTGATTTTATTGGGTTATTTGAAGAACTTCCTACATCAATACAAAAAAAAATAACTAATCATTTGAAAATTAAAAAATTAGAATATGGCGGAGATAGACAACAATTAACAACAGCAAGCAATATTGCTGCAAAAATTATATATAAAACTCGTAACAAGGTTGTTCATGCAAAATCAAACTTTATTCCAGATGGAGAAGAAATTCAAAATCACGAATTTGAAAATTTAAATCATTTTATGAAATCAGCAAGTTCACAAGCTATAAGATGGTATTCACGACAGCCAAATCATTTAAAAAGAGAAATTATAAAATAAATCTATCCTACCATTAAATTTGATAAAACAAAAAAACACCAAACATCATGAGAAAAATAATCGTCATAACCATGATTACAATCGATGGCGTAATGCAGGCACCTGGTGGTCCTGAAGAAGATACTTCGGGTGGTTTTGAATACGGAGGCTGGGTGGCGACTTTTGGAGATGAAGAATATGGCAATGTCATGCAGGAACAAATGAAACCTGCCGATATTCTTTTGGGCAGAAAAACATTTGATATTTTTGAAGACTATTGGCCAAAACATGCAGAAGGCTGGCCGGGAATTAATGAAGTTACTAAATACGTTTTGTCTTCCTCCAGAAAAAACTCTGACTGGGAAAATACCGAATTTCTTTCTACTATCGAAGACATCAAAAAACTCAAAAATTCAGAAGGCGGAGACATTAAAGTTTGGGGAAGCGCAACACTTGTTCAACTCTTGCTTCAACATGATTTAGTTGATGAACTTGGACTCTTAATTTATCCCATCATTTTAGGCAAAGGAAAAAAATTGTTTGATGATAGTTCAACTCCGGCGGGATTTACCTTAATTGAAAGTACGGTTACGCCAAGCGGTGTTATTGCGGTGAGTTATAAACGCGGTGGAGAAGTTAAGACCGGAACTATTGGAGAGTAAAAAATCGAATAGTTTATAAGTCCCATCGGGACGTCATATTTATAGAACTAAATAAGTCGAGTTCAAAAAAGCCCCATCGGGGTGATATTTTACTACCACAATAAAAACGATATGTCGCTCCGCTGGAGCTTTTTCTCTCTTACGAAAATTAATTATCTATAAACATTATGCTCCGCTGGAGCTTTCTAATTTGAGATCAGAAAATAAAAAAGTTTATGAAAGAAAACCTTAAACAGTTTATAGCGGAACCTAAAAACATATTTCTCATAGACGCTTTTGGTGCGATACTTACGGCTTTTTTACTTTTTTTCGTTCTCAGAACTTTCAATACCTACATTGGTTTGTCTAAAACCACTTTGGAATATCTTTCTTTGATAGCCCTGACATTTTCAATTTATTCCTTTTCATGCTTCTTTCTGGTAATTAATAATTGGAAATCCTACTTAATAATAATCTGCATTGCCAATACATTCTATTGTGTTTTGACTTTTGGAATCATCCTTTATTACCAAAGTATTTCACTTTTGGGTATCGCTTATTTTCTGGGCGAAGTATTAATTATTGCAGGACTTGTATTCTTAGAAATCAAAACAATAAGGAGCAAGACTCTATTTAAAAATTAAATTATTTCTGAAGATATTTTCAATAATAAGATGAAAATTAATATTTCGCTTCTCTGGAGTTTTTTCTTTTACGTATAATTAATTAGCTATAAATATTATGCTCCGCTGGAGCTTTTGTCTTAACAAAATTAACTTGCTATAAAGATTTGCTTCTTTGGAGTTTAATTTAAAACTTCCTAATACAAGTATGCTTTTTATATAGATGTTATTCATTAAATTCCAAGTTAAATAATTGACTAAATTTAATACAATTAAGTCCCATAGGGACAGCATGTTTATAGCAATTTTGTAGATTTATTTTATTGAACCCCATCGGGGTGACATATAATTTAAATATACAATTTATGGCAAATACGTATTCGCAATTATACATTCATATTGTTTTTGCAGTCAAGGGAAGACAAAGCCTGATTTCAGCAAATTGGAAGGAAGAAATTTATAAATATATTACTGGTATTGTTACAAATAAGGGACAAAAGCTAATAGCTATTAACGGAATGCCCGATCACATTCACATTTTAATAGGTTTAAAACCAGATAAGTCGATTTCAGATTTAGTTAGAGATATAAAATCAAATTCATCAAAGTTTATAAATGATAGAAAATGGATTAACGCAAAGTTCGAATGGCAAACTGGATTTGGAGCTTTCTCATGCAGTCATTCTCAATTAAAAAATGTTATAAATTATATTCAACGTCAGGAAGAAAATCATAAAACAAAAACTTTCAAAGAAGAATACATTGAATTTTTGCAATTATTTAATATTGAGTTTAAAGATGAATATCTATTTAGTGAGATTTAATAATCAAATGTAATCGGATAATATATTTCGCTCCTCTGGAGCTCTTCTCAATCATTCATAATGAATTAGCTATAAACATTATGCTCTGCTGGAGCTTAAATCCAAGATCTAAAATTTATCTATAAATAAAATATCCTCCGGAGCTTTTCTCAATCACTCATAATGAATTAGCTATAAACATTATGCTCCGCTGGAGCTTAAATCCGAGATCTAAAATTTATCTATAAATAAAATATCCTCCAGAGCTTTTCTCAATCACTCATAATGAATTAGCTATAAACATTATGCTCTGCTAGAGCTTTCAATTTTGAATATCTTTCACATTTACTCTTCATTATTTTAAAACAAATCTCCAAATCATAGAACTTTTCAACTAAATTATATAAAACATTTTTTTGCTGATTGAAGTAATTTTAATCTAACGATAATTAGAATACTAGATTCTTTTTAAAACATTTAAAACAGCAAAATCATGCAAAAGAACATTACACGTTTGTTAATGGTATTTGTAATACTATTTTCATTCACAAGTTGCGAAGTTATTGGAGACATTTTTAAAGCCGGAATGGGATTCGGGATCTTTATCGTAATCTTTATTGTTGCGATCATTATTTTCATTTTCGCTAAGCTCTTCGGCAGAAAATAAAACATAAAAAAATCCCAAATTCCATTTTTAATTGGAATTTGGGATTTTTTATATTGTAATTGTACATTAAAGATTGTACATTTTCTTTCTTAATTCCTGGATTTTATCATCTTCCAAGTATTCGTCAAACGTCATGTAACGGTCGATTGCTCCGTTTGGCGTTAACTCCACTACTCTATTACCAACAGTTTGTGCAAACTCGTGATCATGCGTTGTAAAAATCACAGAACCTTTAAAATTTTTCAATGAGTTGTTAAAAGCGGTAATCGACTCCAAATCTAAGTGATTTGTTGGTTCGTCTAACATTAAGATATTAGCGCGTTCCATCATCATTCTGGATAGCATACAACGTACTTTTTCTCCTCCTGATAACACACGGCTTGTTTTTAAAGCTTCTTCTCCAGAGAAAATCATTTTCCCTAAGAAACCTCTAATAAAAACCTCATCGCGCTCTTCTTCTGTTTTTGCATATTGACGTAACCAGTCTACCAAAGTCAAATCATTTTCAAAGAAAGAATGATTTTCAGCTGGCAAATAGGCTTGGTTGGTTGTAATTCCCCAATCAAAAGTTCCGGCATCAGCTTGCTGGTTTCCGTTTAATATTTCGTAGAAAGCGGTTGTAGCACGTGAATCTTTAGAGAAAAGAACGATTTTGTCGCCTTTCGCCATATTCAAATGAACACCTTTAAACAAAAGATCACCTTCTACAGAAGCTTCTAAATTTTCAACATTCAAAATCTGATCTCCTGCCTCACGATCCTGATCAAAAATAATTGCAGGATAACGACGGCTTGAAGGTTTGATATCTGAAATGTTCAATTTAGAAATCATTTTTTTACGAGAAGTTGCCTGTTTTGATTTAGCAACGTTTGCACTAAAACGACGAATAAATTCTTCAAGTTCTTGTTTCTTCTCTTCTGCTTTTTTGTTTTGCTGTGCACGTTGTTTTGCCGCTAATTGGCTAGACTCGTACCAAAACGTATAGTTTCCTGAATAGTGATTGATTTTTCCGAAATCAATATCAGAAATATGTGTACAAACCGAATCTAAAAAGTGACGGTCGTGAGATACTACGATTACTGTGTTTTCATAATTGGCTAAGAAATTTTCTAACCAGGCGATTGTCTCGAAATCCAAATCGTTGGTAGGCTCATCCATAATAAGCAAATCCGGGTTTCCAAAAAGCGCCTGCGCCAAAAGCACTCGAACTTTTATTTTCCCCTCTAGATCTCCCATTAATGTATAATGATGCTCTTCGTTGATTCCTAAGTTAGACAACATTGACGCAGCGTCAGAATCTGCATTCCATCCGTTCATTTCTTCAAACTGAACCTGAAGCTCTCCAATTCTGTCAGCGTTTTTGTCGTTGTAGTCTAAATAAAGTTCATCCATTTCTTTTTTAACAGCATACAAAACTTTATTTCCCATCAAAACGGTTTCCAAAACCGTATGCTCGTCGAACATGTTGTGATTTTGGTTCAAAACCGACATACGTTTTCCTGGTTCTAAATGAATGTGGCCAGAAGTTGGGTCGATATCACCCGAAATGATTTTTAGAAAAGTAGATTTTCCAGCACCATTGGCTCCAATAACGCCGTAAATATTTCCGTGAGTGAAAGTGGTATTTACTTCGTCAAACAAAATTCGTTTGCCAAATTGAACTGATAAATTATTGACTGTTAACATGAATGTCTTTTTAATTAATTTTGCGCAAAATTACGAAAAAAGGTTCAGTGGTGCAAGTGAACTTAGCAGCTATGTTTTTTTATTGTTGGCGCTTATTTTTTCACCGTATAAGTGATATAAGTTCATTTAAAACTAAGCTTGTGATTGTATTGGCTATATTAAAATCATATAAGCTTTATGACTATTAAACGTTTTTCACCACATAAGTAATATAAGCTCATTTAAAACTAAGCTTGTGATTGTATTGGCTATATTAAAATCATATAAGCTTTATGAATATTAAAAGTTTTTCTCCATATAAGTAATATAAGTTCATTTAAAACTAAGCTTGTGATTGTATTGGCTATATTAAAATCATATAAGCTTTATGAATATTAAAAGTTTTTCACCATATAAGTAATATAAGCTCATTTAAAACTAAGCTTGTGATTGTATTGGCTATATTAAAATCATATAAGTTTTATGAATATTAAAAGTTTTTCATCAAATAAGTAATATAGGTTCATTTAAAACTAAGCTTGTGATTGTATTGGCTATATTAAAATCATATAAGCTTTATGAATATTTTAAGCAAGCCTTACATTTCTTATATTACTTACATGGTTTAAAAAAACTACAGTTTACTTTCCTTTGCCAGCGCAACTTCCAAGCTTTCGAAATTGGGCAAGACTTTCGAAATCAAACCTTCTTTGTTCAGGATAAAATGCGTAGGGAAAGCATTTAAATCCAATGTTTCGTTCATGTAGATTTTCATGTTTGGAATAACAGCATAGGACAATGGCTTTCTTGCTAAAAAGGCCTTTAGTTGTTCTGGAGAATCTTCGGCTAAACTTATAAAGAGAATGTCTTTTCTGTCTTTATATTCTGCTGCTAAACGGTTTACCTGTGGAAATTCTCTTATACATGGCGTGCAGTGAATGTACCAGCATTTTATCACAATGATTTTTCCTTTCATGGTTTCGTTTGAAACTTCATTTCCGTTTAAATCTTTAAATGAAAATTTAGGAAAAGCACTGCCTTCCATTTTATAGTTTTTAAGGGCATCAAAACCTATTTGATTGATGGTTGCTTTTATACTTGAATCTGTTTTTGGGTCAATTTTGAACAGTTTGTAATAATAAATCGAATCATCCGATTTTAATCGGATTGGAATAAAATTTCCGTTGGTCAATTCGCTCAGAAAAGTTTCTTTTGAAATTTCTTTCGAATCAAAATCAAATGCCTTAAAATCTCTGGAAAGCATTATTTTTTTCCGTTGATAATTTGACCAATCGCTGTATTTACTTTGAATTTGAATGGGATCGACTTCTGGTTTTCCGTATTTGGTTTGGCTGAAGGAAGAAGTAAAAATGAAAAGAAGTGTAATTAGACTGATGAATTTCTGCATGGATTCTATTTGATTTCAAAAATAGTAAAAAGTTTCACGCAGATTTTGCTGATTTGAGCAGATTTTTTTCCGTTGCTTTATTTTAATTGAAAACTGAGCAATTCAGTAAGTTCAATATCTAAAGCATTTGCAATTCTTATAAGAGTTTTTATACCTGTATTTATTTTAGCTCTTTCAATTCTGCCAATCTGATTCCTTGGAATACCACAATCATCAGCTAAATCCTGTTGAGATAAACCTTTTTTTTCACGTAATTGCCTAATATGAATTCCAAGATTCATAATAAAAGTTTCTTCTGAAATATCCATATTTCAAAAGTCATAACAATTATTTTTTAATATGACACAAATTTGTGTCAAAAATTAATATATTTACTAAAAAAACAAGATAATGATTACAAATAACATTTCGAATAAAATTGAAAACAGATTAAACGATTTTTTTACTGATAAGATCGATTGTAAAGAGATGGCAAAAATGATAAGGGAAGTAAATAATGCACTTTCATTATGTGCTATGAGAGGATGTGAAACTTTAGAATCTGAAATAAAGAATATTGATGATAATTTTTACTGGCTTAATAAACTTGCAGAAATTTTAGATCCTTATTTGGACGCTTAAATAATTAATAGAAATTATTTTAATCCATAAAAAAACCCGGCAATAAATTGCCGGGCTTATAATGCGCTCCTCTAAGTGAAAACCAAATAACAAATCACTTAAATTCGATGCATTTATTCGAAATAAAAACCAGATTAAAAAATAAATAACCAAACTCAATTTTAACCGTCCCAATTTTTTTATTTCTAAATTTTCCATTCGTCGTAACTAGTTTAAAAAGTTCATTACTTTGAATGATTTTCTGTTTCCTGCTTTGTCAGTTACTACAACGATGAACAATTGTTTTGTTGTAAAACTTTGGTTTTGAAGCAGGACTTCTTTACTATTTTGAATGTTTTTATAACTTACTAATGATTGTCCGATAGTATTAAAAACGTCTACCTGAGCAATATCTTCTGAGTCATTTGTAACTGCTAAAGCATCATTTTTAAAATAAGCTACCGTAGCATTGCTTTTTGAAGAAATATCATTCAGAGCTAATGTTTTTGCTGCCGACTGCGAAGCGAAATAAGCGGCATACGCTTTAGATAATTCAGATGAATTACCACAAGAAGATGCATCCCAGTTTACAGACCAGGTCATTAAACCTCTTAAAGAAGGATATGGTCCGCCTGGCTGCATAGTGTATGTTCTTCCTGAAAAAGTGGTTCCGGTTCTTAAATAATCCATAGCACTAATTCCTTCTGCCGGCGTTATATAACCGCTACCTGCTGCACTTGGACAAGCTGGTAATGCAATAAGAACTTTTGAGGCCGGTAAACCATCAAAATGCATTCCTGTTGTACCAATGTTATACCCTTTTATCACCATATCAGTTAGGGCTGTTACCATGTTTGCTCTCTTAGCTGAACCATAGTATTGACCATCTAATCCGTTTTCTCCTCCTGTATTATACAATTGTACTGCTAACAAATCCAATTCACTACGTAGGTTTTGAATGATTGGCAGGAAAGAACCAAAAGTATCAGTATAGGTCGAATATCCTCCTTGTACGTATTGTGTTTCCGGAGCTGCAGTTAATAAAAATCCAGGGCCATAGTACGCTTTTAATTCTTTGAAAGCATCTACTACGTTTTTTAATCTTGGATAAGCAGAAATACCCGCATAAGAAATATCTCTTAAACCTCCTGCATTAAAATTCATCGATCCGCCTTCAAAATCAATATCAACACCATCAAATTGATACTCATCAATGATTGCTTTTAGACCATTAACAAAAATATTTTTTTGAGTTACATTGTCCAAAACAACATGACCATTTTGACCTCCAATAGAGACAATAACAGGAACTCCGCTATCTCTTAAGGATTTTATATCATTTTTCAACAATTGCTTATTGAAAACACCATTGGTCAGATATCTAGTGTCATTTGTAGTTAATACTGGTGTATAACCATCACGATTAACTGTTTCTACGAAAGAATAATCAACTACGTTAAATTTACTTCCCACCATTTGAGAAAAATATAAAAATGGCGCAGAAGTATTTTCCCAAGAATGTGCATATCCTAAAATAACTTTAGATGGGAGCGGAATGAATCTATTAGTGCCCACTTGAGCAATTTTAATTGTATTGTTTAATGTAGTTACACCAGATTGATTATCGGTTGCTTTGATTACAACTGAATAATCCTGATAAGCAGATGGTGTAAAATTATACGTATAGGTATTATTTGCACCTGCTGTCATGTTAAATGTACCGCCATTTATTGTAATACTAACACCTGAAACCGATCCGTCACTATCAACAGCTGTAACTGAAATTGGCACAACCTGGAAAGAATTCTGGTATACAGTAGTATTCGATGGTGAATTCCAAGTAATTACCGGCAATGAATTAGGACAAGTTGTTCCTGAACATTGTAAAAAGAACGCTTTTGTGTTTTCGGCAGTTGCACCGCTTGAAGCGGTTACTGTTGCTTTCAGCGTATAATTTTTATTAAAATCTGCTGTAGTCGGAGTCCAGTTTGCTACATATTCTGTTCCTGAAAGTGCTGCTGTAATATTTTGTCCGTTTATGTTAAAAATTACTGACGAAATAGTTAAGCTAGCGTCGACACTTGCCGTTGCCTTAAGCTGAATGGCAGTTCCCGGAGCTATCGCTACAGTTGCCAATGATGGACTTGTAATTGTAACCTGAGGTGGCGAAACAGTGTTTGTGTTGAAGTTGTAAACTTGTGGCGTTGTTGGCACCGCGAAGTTTGTCAAATTATTTGGAAAATAGGCCGTTTCACCATTTTCCCATGAATTCAATTTTAAACTTGTGATGATTGAATATCCAGCTAAAGCCGAATTGTTATAGCTGAAATTTCCTGAAGCATCTGTGGTTGCGATAATACTTACGTACCCATGAGTATTATCCGTCCAAGGTAAAATCAATTCTACTTTAGCACCAGAAACTGGAGTTGAACCATTTTTAACTGTTCCGCTGATTAAGTTTCCACTTGTAACATTTTGAGTAAAGTTCAACGTTTTATTTGCGTTAATTGCAGTATAAACTGTAGTAGCCGGACTGAAACTCAAACCTGTTTTAGCCGCTGTTACAGCATAATCTGAACCTGCAACTAAATTGGCAACACTGTAATTTCCTGAAGCATCTGAAGTTGCTGTTAAAGTTGTAGTTCCTGAAGTAGCAGAAACTATTACTCCTGAAACTGCTGTAGTTCCATTTTTAACTGTTCCGCTTACTGTGTAATAAACAGGAGTTACAACCTGAGTAAAATTCAAGGTTTTATTAGAGCTAATTGCATTATAAACCGTTGAAGCAGGTGTGAATGTCAATCCTGTTTTAGCAATAGTTACCGTATAATTTGATCCTGAAACCAAATTAGCAACGCTGTAATTTCCTGAAGCATCTGAAGTCGCTGTTAAAGTTGTAGTTCCTGTAACTGCTGAAATCGTTGCGCCAGAAACTGGAGTTGCTCCGTTTAAAACTGTTCCGCTAACAGTATAATATACTGGCGTTACAACTTGTGTAAAATTCAGCGTTTTATTAGAACTGATTGCGTTATAAACTGTCGAAGCTGGTGTAAATGTCAATCCTGTTTTAGCAATTGTTACTGTGTAATTTAATCCTGAAACCAAATTAGCAATACTATAATTTCCTGAAGCATCTGAAACCGCTGTTAAAGTTGTAGTTCCTGTAACTGCTGAGATTGTAGCTCCTGAAACTGGAGTGGCTCCATTAAGAACTGTTCCACTAACCGTGTAAGTTGTTGTAACTGCACCTGTATTAAAATCATAAACAGTTGGATTTGCTGGAACAGCAAAGTTCGTTAGATTATTTGGTAAATAAACAACCTCTCCGTTTTCCCAAGTGTTTAACTTTAAACTTGAAATAGTGCTATATCCCGTTAAAAGAGCATTGTCAAAACTGTATTTTCCTTGCGCATCTGTAATTGCAATTTTACTTAAATAAGGATGTGTATTATCTGTCCAGGGCAAAATCAATTCGACTTTTGCACCTGAAACTGCAATTGTACCATTCTTAACTGTTCCACTAATTTTACTTGCACCAACTACAATAACATCTTGTGTAAAATTCAATGTTTTATTGGCCGTTAAATTAGTATAAACTGTTGAAGCCGGAGTGTACGTTTGTCCTGCTAAAGCAGCAGTAACTGTATAATTTCCGCCAGATGGTAAATTAGCAATCGAATAAACTCCGCTTGTGTTTGTAGTTGCAGTGAAAGTTCCTCCTGTAGAAGTTGCTGTAACTGTAACTCCTGAAACCGGAGTTGTATTGTTTAAAATAGTTCCGCTTACCGTATAATATACAATTGGTGCGCCCTGAACAAAATTTAATGTTTTGTTCGCATCGATTGCATTATAAACTGTAGAAGTTGGCGTATAAGAGAATCCAGATTTTGTTGCCGTAACTGTGAAGTTAAGTCCGGCTGTTAAACCTGCAACACTATAAACGCCACTTGCATTTGAAACTGCTGTTAAAACTGTAGCTCCTGAAGTTGCAGTAACAGTAACTCCGGATACTGGTGTTGTTCCGTCTAAAACTGTTCCACTTACAGTATAGGTTGGCTGAGTTCCGTTAATTACAACAGCAGTTTGGTTAACTGTAACATTCGTTAGAGTTACCGGAGTAAAAGTATAAGTCGCTTTTAGAGCTGTTAACTTATAAGTCTGTCCGGAAGGTAAATTATTGAATGTGAAATTTCCCGCTGTAGAAACCACTGTTTGTAATACCGCATTGCTTGCATCACGCAACTCAACGGTTACATCAGAAACCAGAGCTGATCCGTTTTTAACAGAACCTGCAATACTTACTGTTCCGGGAACAACGCTTCCAAAAGAAGTATCAATTTGGTTTAATAAGGCATTTGGAAGAGAACCTCTTGTATCCTGAGATAATTCCCAAACCATACCACCGGCAAGGTTTCTCGATTTAATATATTGCACCTTTAAATCCATTGATTGTTTATCCTCATAAGAGATAAACTGTTTTAAAGTCGCATTGTATAAGTAAGGAACTTTAGTTGTATTGTCAAAATACCTAACCCATCCAGCAGCAGCGGCGGTTGGTGTAACTAACATGGTATTTGGATCTAAATAAGGATGTGAATTGGTAACAGGATTTCCAACTAAATCACAAATTTCAATACTTCCTGATCGTTCACAGGCAGCGGGTCCGTCCCAGGTTCCGATTGGATTTTGTGGATTTGTACATCCTGAAACGATATCACGTGGTGCAGAAACAAATAATCCAGGTAAATTTGGATTGGTTCCGTTATTAGCAACATGATCAAATTTTTTCCCGTAAAAAGGTAATCCCATGATTAATTTATTCGCAGGAAAACCAACAACATTCAAATATTGGCTCGTCAATTCGTCAAGTGATTCAGATTGAGTTGCTCCGTATAGCGGATCATTTGAATTTCCACTTGAATATAAAGGAGCGTTAAGACAGGTTTTATCGTACCAGTTTCCACCAAAATCATATCCAAAATAAGTAATGTAATCGCAATACGTCGAAATATCTTCTGACATTCCGTATTGTCCTCTATTCAGTGGGCCAAGATATTGTTTCGCTACATTTCGAACATTATTTCCGGCAGCGATTGTAACCAATTTATTCGGCATTGCCTGACGCATTGCTTTCAATAAATACACTAAGTTTTTGTTGTCGTCCGGGCTGTACTTTTGTGGAGGAATTGGAGCTCCGTTAATTACTTCAGTACCGTCTGTTCCTCCGGAAAGAGGATATTCCCAGTCAATGTCAAATCCGTCAATAAATGGATAAGTTACAATGAAGTTTGCCATATCTGCAGCCAAAGCGGCTCTTGCAACAGGACTTGCAGCAATTGGAGAAAGATCCTGACCTTTAGTCCATCCTCCAACAGAAATTAAAATTTTAAGATGCGGATACTTTTCTTTTAATTTTTTCAAATCATAAAAATTTCCTTTTACCGGAGCATCCCAAGGGATTCCGCCTTCCATATGCTCGAAATCAGCATACGAATCTAAACATAATAACTTTGTATTCTCCGGATGGGCAGGATCATAAGTTGTCCCATAAAAAGAATAATTCAAATGCGTCAATTTACTTCCGTCGATCTTTGGGACATTAAAATCCCGGGCATAGATAGACCATTGCGCATAATACCCTACTACCTTTTTTCCGTGAGCCGGTTGAGCTAACGCGAGTAAGGGAAACAGTAACAAAAAAAGCAATCTGTAATAATGTTTCATAATTAATAAATATTGGTTAATAGAAAATAAATATTCCGGTTACTAAATAATGCATGCCATAACGTAGCATATAAAAAACAATAACTGGGGTTTCAGCCAACTGCAACGTGGAAATTGCAGTCAAGTGGAATTAATTCATATTACTTCTATAAATAAATATTACTATTACCGATTCTACCATAATCATTAGCAAATAGTATTGATTGATATTTAGATATAATTTTTTAAAAATTAGTATTAAATACCAGAAGATAAACTTGGGGATTCATCAATCTGAAATTCTATTTTTGTCATGTTTTGTTTTATTCTTTTTATTTGGTTTTAAAATGTTAATACTCCTTTAATGGTTATTTTCTTTAAGATTTTATTGATTTGTGTGTTTAGAAAAAAGTCTGAAAATTATCCTGATTACCTGATAAATATCTCTACCAGAAATTCCGGTAGAGATAAATAATTACTAAATAATCATACTAACTAGACATACTAATTCAAACCAAACTTCAAATTAATTTTTTAAGACTTTCATATACTGATAATTCAACATCTGCATGATCCTTGCTATTACATTGCTCTATTAAATTCTTTAAATCATCATTCTTTAATGTTGATTTGTTATCTAAGACAAGTAACAATTCCTGTGATGCATCGGTTAACTTTTTAGACAAAGGTAAAATTGGCTGTACTAACGGCGCAGTGGAACTCAGCTCAATTAATCCTTTATTCATAGTAATCCATTTGTTGAAAAATGCAATCAATTTTGCTTTATTTTCAGGCGATTTGTTTGCTAAATATTGGGTAACTGCCGCATCAAAAGCTAAAGAGTCTTTAGCGTCAGGTGTACAGGCATCTGCAAATAATGTAAATGGAGAATACATTTGGTATTCAGTTCCGCCTTTATTACGTTTATATCCTTTTAAAGGTTCGCAAACATTTGTGAATTCATTTAATGCTTGTGTATTTTGATTGTTGGCGACATTTCTTAAGATTACTTCTTTATTGCGAATATGCGTCAATCCTAATTCTTCCAGTCTAAATGAAATTACATCAAGACGTTTACGCATGTTCTCAACATCTGTAATATTTTCTGCCGACCAAAGTCTTTCTGCGATAGCAGCTGTTCTTGGCCAAACTCTGGAATCTATTGTTGTTGATGTTGCAAGCTCTGTCCACATAGTGGCTTCACCTCCTAAGATTCTGGCTTTTTCTTCCGTTGATAAATCGGCGCCTTTTGGCATTGGATCATTCAAATAATGACTCTCAACCGGATACATCAAATCAATATAATATCCATTTGACAATACTGTTTTATATCCTTTTTTTACCGCATCAACTAATGATTGACCAGCTACTACGCCTTCGTTAGGCCCTCTCCAGGAATGGATAATAGCCTCTTTTGACATGTTTTTTGTCAAAATTTCTTCCCAGCCCATTAATTGCTTACCGTGTTTTTTAAGCATCGGTACTAACTGCATGGTAAAATAAGTCTGCAATTCGTGGTTTGTCGCTAAGTTGTTTTTCTTTTTGAATGCTTGAATTTTCGGGTTTGCATCCCAGTCTTTCCCTTCATTTTCATCTCCCCCGATATGAAAATAAGCTCCGGGAAACAAAGGGCAAACCTCATCAAAAAGTTCGCTTAATAATTGGTATGTTTTAGGATTTGAAGGATCTAATGTTGGCGAAAAAATACCGGCATTTCTTTCAATTCCATAGGTAGCGATTGCTGTACCCTGAATATTTTTTTCTGAAGTTCCACCAGTCAGCGTAATCACTTTGCTACCAATTTCCGGGTAAGCCGTAAGTATTGCAGATCCGTGACCAGGAACATCTATTTCCGGAACTATCAAAATACCGCGTTCATCAGCATATTTTACGATATTTTTAATTTCCTCTTGTGTGTAATACATTCCATCTGAAGCTAATTCAATTAGTTTTGGATGTTTTTTCATTTCAATTCTCCAACCCTGATCGTCTACTAAATGCCAGTGAAAAACATTCATTTTCATTGCAGCCAATCCATCAATATTTCTTTTGATAACGTCAACCGGCTGAAAATGTCTTGAAGCATCTATCATCAAACCTCTCCAGGTAAATCTCGGAAAATCTGAAATTTGTGCATTTGGAAAATAAAATGAGGTATTATTATTTTGCAACAGCTGCAATAACGTTTCAAGACCATGTAAAGCTCCTAAATCGCTTGTTGCATTAATTGTAATATTATTTTGTTTAATGTCTAAATGATAGCTTTCATCCTCATACAAACCAATTTTCCCGCTTTTAGTACAGTTAATCTGAAGTTCTGCTGTTGGAACTTCATTTAACTTTGTAATAAAACCCTGTTCGAAAAAAATACCGGCTCTACCATCTAATCGTCGTAAGAAACGGGTCACACCTCCAAAAATTCTTGGATTTGGATTTCCGGTAATATTTACTTTAAAATTTTTGGTTAAAGTAAAATTTCCATCGTTTAAAACAACACTTTGAGGCCAGGGCATAAGATTTAGTTGCTCTTTTTGAATTTGAGCACTAGAAGTTAAACCCGCTAGTAGTAGGACTAATAAATATTTCATTTTATTGTGTTTGAAAGATGCTATCCTGGGATAACATTAATAAATAGATAAAAGAAACAAAACTCAGAATGACTTCTATTGAACCTCACTTTCGTTATAAAATCAATCTGAATTTTGAAATTTGATTCGCTAACCGAATCTGAAATTAATTTTAGTAATCAAAGCGTTTGAAGGCTTCAATTGCTTCGTATTCTGCCAAACCTAGTTCATCGTATAAGATGGCTGTATTTTTATTACGGTCTTCTGCCCTAACCCAAAATTCTCTTGAATCGTTTCCTTGAAACATAACCCTGTCTTTTTGAGACTGGTGATATAAAATTGCATGACGTTTTAATAATACTTCTGATGGAGAAAGCGGAACGGCCATATCAATTTCATGAATATCCCATTCATGCCAGGCTCCTCGGTACAACCATAACCAGCAATCATCCATATATTTTTCTGGCTTCAATTCTTTCATGGCTGCGAAAATAGCATTAAGACAAACTTCATGTGTTCCGTGTGGATCGGCAAGATCTCCGGCAGCAAATACCTGGTGTGGTTTTATTTTAGCGATAATATCTTTTACGATAGCAATATCTTCCGGCCCTAGCGGATTTTTCTTCACTTGTCCTGTTTCATAAAAAGGAAGATCCAGAAAATGTGTATTTTCATCTTTTAAGCCAATGTATCTTGTTGCGGCATAAGATTCTCTTCTTCTGATTAGTCCTTTTAATTTTCGAACTTCTAAAGAATCGATTTGATTTTCTGATTTTTTATTCAAAAATTCAATAACAGATTTGAAATTTATTCCACTTCCTGCTTCACCAATAAAATCTTTGGCAACTTCAGCAAATTTTAATGCCTCGTCATCTGTAACCGCTATATTTCCAGAGGTTTGATATACAACATGTACATCGTGACCTTGTTTTATCAATTTTGAAAAAGTTCCTCCCATAGAAATCACATCATCATCAGGATGTGGACTAAAAAGAATTACTCGTTTTTTTGCAGGATTGGCTCTTTCCGGACGATGTGAATCATCTGTATTTGGTTTTCCACCTGGCCATCCTGTGATGGTATGCTGTAATACATTGAACATATTAATGTTCAAATCATAAGCAGAACCTTCTTGTGCCAAAAGATCAGACATTCCGTTGTTGTTGTAATCCCTGTCTGTTAATTTTAAAATAGATTGTTTTGTTTTTTGGCATAACCAAACAATCGCTTTGCTTTTTAATTCTTGTGTCCAGATACATTCTCCAACTAACCAAGGTGTTTTAAAACGCGTTAATTCTACCGCTGCAGACTGATCTAATACGAAAGTTGCATTTGGATGATTTTGTAAAAATGTAGCAGGAACTTCTGAACTGATATCACCCTGAATAGTTCTTTTGATGATATCGGCTTTGTTTTGTCCCCAAGCCATTAATACGATTCTTTTTGATCTCATGATCGTAGAAACTCCCATGGTAATCGCTCTTTTTGGAACGTTATCAATACCATTAAAGTCAGATGAAGCATCTACTCTTGTAATATGATCCAATGTAATAATTCTTGTACCAGAGTTAATGTGAGATCCCGGTTCATTGAAACCTACGTGACCTGTACGTCCGATACCTAATAATTGAAAATCAAGACCTCCGGCGCTTTTAATATTCATTTCGTAATCGATACAGTATTGATTTAATTCATCAATTGCTACTGTACCGTCAGGAATATTTACATTTTCAGGCTTTATATCAATATGATTAAAAAGGTGCTGATGCATGAAATAATGATAGCTCTGATTGTTCTCTTTTGTCATCGGATAATATTCATCCAAATTAAAAGTGATTACATTGCTAAAACTTAGTCCTTCTTCTCTGTGCATTCTAACTAATTCCTCATATACTTTTATAGGAGAAGAACCTGTTGCTAAACCTAATACACAAGATTTATTTTTTTCTTGTTTAGATCTAATTAACTGAGCGATTTCATGCGCTACAATTACTGAAGCTTCTGCAGAACTTTTGAAGATCTCATTGTGGATTTTTTCAAATCGGGTTTCTTCAAATTTCCCTGCACTTTTATAGCTAATATCAGGTTTTATTTCTAAAGCACTTTTCATTTTTTTCTTTTTTGGTAATTATTAAGTTGGTTTTGAAATGGTATAAGCAACTTGCATCGCTTATACCATTTACTAACCAAACTAAAATTCTTTTGATCTTATATTCTTAGAAGTTTGCTTTGTTAACATCCCACCAAAGTCTGGTGGCTCCGTTATCTGGACCGCCTAGTACTGCAACTCCTGACTCAACTCCTTTAGGGTTGTTTGCACCTTCAGACTGTGCAAAAGGAAGTCTTCTAACTCCAAGTTCAGTACTAATTACACCACCACTTTTGTTATTTGTAATTCTAAATAATTTTGGGTAACCCGTTCTTCTGAACTCAGACCATGCTTCTTGTCCATCAGGATAAGTAGCAATCCATTTTTGAGTAATAATTTTTTCTAAATTGATTTCATTTGTTACGCCCCACGCTACAGTTACTTTAGAAACTGCTGGTGCATTATTTGCTGGGAATAATGGATCTACATAATCTTTAGCTACTTTTACATTATCTGCAATATAAGCTGCTGCACCTTCAACACCATTTTGATCAAAAGAAGCCTTGATACCTGCCTCATATAAATCTTTACCTGTTCCACCCATATTCCATCCTCTTAAAGCTCCTTCAGCTCTTAGGAAATAAACTTCAGCAGTAGACATCCATGTAACCTCTCCAGTAGCAGTTCTAGAACCTGTTTGAGAAAATTTAGCATAAGTAGTTCCGGACGGATAAACAATACCTGTTCTTACTCCTTTGTATTGTCCAGGTGTAATTTCAGCAGTATTCCAGTACTTAGCCATACGAGGATCTCCGTAACCACCTAAGATAGACTCCATGTCAGCTCCCATAAATAAACCTACCCATGAGTGGCTCATTTGATCAATTACGTTAAGGTCAACCGGAGATTTAATTTTCATTACGTCAGCGTTAACTTTGAAAACACCAATTGTATTATTTACAGCTTTTTCAGCTTCTGTTTTAGCTAATGCAGGATCAACTTTAACAATACGCATAGCCAATCTTAAACGAAGTGAATTTGCATATTTAACCCATTGTGTGTAATCTCCATTATACGAAGACAAGTCAGTTCCTTCGAATGTAGATGCCTCGCCTGCATTAATTCTCTTCGTTAGTTCTGCAACTGCAAAATCTAAATCTTTAAACATTTGAGTATAAATGTCTTTTTGAGAATCATAAAGAGCTCCGCTTTCGCTTCCATATTTAGAAAATACTGCAGGTCCATACATATCTGTAATTCTTTGCATTGTAGCAGTTTTAAAAATTAATGACCATGCATAAAACTGATCATATTTTCCTTTTGCTCTTTGCTCTACTTTATAAAGATTTGCAATGATATTTACATAAGCATCATCCCATGCATATCCGTTCCAACCTGGATTTAAAGCGTAATCGTGGTTATTTAAGTTTCCAAAAGGAACTGGAGTAGTCATGTAACCCGACCATCCATCGGCCTGCAAACTTTGTTGCAATTGATATTGCCAGGTAACATCAGAGATAAATAATCTATTAAAAGTTGGTTTGAATAAACTTTTAATGTTATTAAAATCTTGTTCTAATTGTGGTGTCGTAGCCCCCACAGGGTTTGTATTTATCTCCTCAAAATTATCTGTACAACTAACCGCTGCAAGTAAAGAGAAGCATATTGCTGTTCTTTTAATTATATTTATTGTCATGATTGTAAGATTAGAATGTTAAGTTTAAATTAAGACCGATACTTCTTGTTGAAGGCAAACCGAACACATCAACACCTTGTAAACCTTCACCTGTACTTAGCGCAACGTTTGGATCAAATGGTGCATCTTTATAAATAAAGAATAAGTTTCTTGCTATTAAAGAGATACTAGCAGATTGTACTAAAGGTAGTTTATCCTTTTTGAAAGTATATCCAATAGAAATCTCTCTTACGCTTACATTTGTAGCATCGTAAACATACTCGCCAGAAGCTCCATTTCTGCCAGCAGTATTCGTATAATAATCGAAAGCATCCATCGTAGTTACCGGAGTTCCGCTACTAGCTCTAACACCATTAATGTTAACTCCCCCAGCATTTCTTGCATCTCCAGAAGCTTTAGAAACACCATTGTAGTCATTGATAGCTTGTGTTAAACTTAAAACCTCACCGCCAAAACGTCCATCAAGTAAGATATTTGCTGTAAAAGAACCTATTTTGAATGTATTTGACCAGCCTAACATGAAATCAGGATTTGCATTACCTACTTCTTCCCAATCTGTTCTTTGAATTGTGTTATCATCATTTACTAAAATTCTTCCCTGATCATCTTTTTTCAAATTGATTCCTTCAATTACTCCAAAAGGTCTTCCTTCAATTAATGAATATCTATAGCTGTTAGATCCTGGATCAGTAAGAACAATTCTTCCAGATAAATCCTCTGCAGGAATATCATTTACCCTACTTTTATTTTGAGAATAATTCACTCTTGATTCCCAGTTGAATTTATCTCCTTTGATAACATCCGCATATAAAACAACCTCAAAACCTTTATTAGAAATACTACCAGCATTTATAGCATAGTTTGTAAATCCGTCAGGATTTGTAGATGGAGCCGGAACCTGAATAAATTGATTTTTAGTTTTTGAATCATAGTAAGAAATTTCAAAACCTAATCTGTTATTAAACATTCTCCACTCTGTACCAATCTCAACCTCTGATTTCAATTCTGGTTTTAATGTTGTTCCCGGCATTGGACCAACTGTTGGATTCACAATACTTCCAGCAACAATAGTAGCCGTTGGAGTAGTTATGAAAGCAGAAATATCATTACCAACCTGTGCATAAGTAGCACGAACTTTACCAAAACTAATCCATTCTGGCATAGTAGTCATCTCACTAATAATACCTGTAAGACCTACAGAAGGATAAAAGAAACTTGGATCATCAGTATTAACTAAAGTTGATGACCAGTCATTTCTGGCAGCAGCATCTAAGAATAAGAAATCTTTGTATCCAAAAGTTGTAGCGGCAAATACTGATTGAACTTCTCTTTGAGCTCCCATTTGAACATTCCCGTTATTATTGACAAAATTTCCTAAAGTAAAGATATTAGCATAATTTAATCCCCCACCAATTCCTGAATCAACAGTTAAACCAGAAACTTTAGAATTATTTATACTGGTACCAAGTGTACCTGTAAATGAGAAATCTTCAGAAAACTTAGTATTAATTAAAGCTAATAAATCAGCATAATTTTGTGTTCCAATTGTATTTGCATTAATATATCTACCTGTTGTATGAACTAAAGAAGTTGCTGAAGTTGCATACATTTCTTTTTGAAAATTACTTTCACTTCTGTTATAGCTATATCTTGAAGTTAAGTGAAGCCATTCGTTAACTTTGTAATCTAAAGCAATTGCACCGTTGAAGAAATTGTTTGTATCAACAGATTGTTGCTTATTAATTTGCCAATATGGATTTTCGTTACTTTCGTTTATTGACGCAATACCTGGATAATTTTGAACCATCATATTTCTAACAGGATCAAAAACTTCATAAGTCTTCAAATCATTTAGACTGAAAGCTCTAGGATGAGAATAAACACCACTAACCGGATTAAAATATAATCCATTTGTTGGTCTGTTATTAATTGTTTGACCAACATAGTTACCTGTTACCGCAACGTTTAATCTGTCATTCAAGAATTTACTTGTTTGACGAATTCCGAAGTTATTTTTTTTCAAATGATTTCCTGGAATTATTCCAGAAGCATCAGTATTAGCATAAGTTAAGCTTGTAGAATTTCCGTCCGTAGCTTTTGAGAAAGACATAGAAGTAATTTGAGTTACTCCGGTTTCGAAGAAATCATCTACATCACCTTCTACTTTTTGTTTAGCACCCCAAGTTCTAATATCTCCATCAGCAGATGTATAATCATTTTGAAATTTTGGTAAATAAGCTGCACTCTCAATATTTGTTACAGAGTTAACATTAAAAGATTCAACACCCGATTTTCCTTTTTTAGAATTTAATAAAATTACCCCGTTTGCTCCCTGGCTACCATATAATACAGAAGCAGCAGCACCTTTAAGCACAGTCATTCCTTCATAATCATCTGGATTTATTAACGAAACAATGTCACCACCATCACGGTTACCACCTGCTAAATCCCCAAAAGTACCATTTGGCTGACCTGTACCTTGATTATATAATGGAATACCATCTATAACATATAAAGGTTGATTGTTAACGAAAGAAGAATTACCACGAATTACAACTTTTGTAGAACCTCCTGTTCCTGAAGCACTCTTTGTTACTGCAACACCAGCAATTTTACCCGCTACAGTATTAATAAGGTTAGCATCTTTTACACGAGTTAACTCTTCTCCTTTTAACTCTTGCGCTGCATAAGTTAAAGATTTTCTCGTTTTTTTGATACCTAATGATGTTACTACTACTTCATTTAATGAATTTGAAGCTCCTTGCGCCATTTTCACATTAATTGTAGTAGCATCACCTACAACTATACTTTGAGTTTCAAGACCTACATAGCTAAAAACTAAAGTTTGTCCTTTTTGTACTTCAATAGCGTACAAACCGTCAAAATCGGTAGTCGCACCTTTTTGACCTCCTTGTACAGCAACAGATGCCCCTGGTAACGGCATTCCGTCAGAATCTGTAATCACACCCTTGACACTTTTTACCTGAGCAAGTGAAACTTGCGCAGTAAAAACAATCATAAAGATTAAGAAAATTTTTTTCATGTTTATTTTTATTTGTTAGTTATGAGGTAAAATTATTCTTAAGGTATTGTTAAAAAAAATAAATTATACAAACAGCTTTATTTTTTAAACAAACGACATAAAACAATCAATAATGCGTTTTTCGAAAACGTTTTCACTTAAAAATATTATTCTTTTTTAAGTTATTATTGCTTTTTTCTTTAAAACAATTGCGTTTTACCAACTAATTGTTTAAAGTTGCATTATATTAAATAATAGTTAAAAAGCTAATCCTATCAATTAAGTTGAACGAAATTCAAAAATTAAACTTTGACATAAAACTTCAAAATCATTTCTGGTTTTGGGGCAGTTACTTTACTCTGAATTTTTTACGTTGGGGTGCGTACTTCAATGACTATCCGTACTCTTTTAAATCAAATTTAGTTGAGTTTTCACTGCACATTCCTTTGGTATATTTCAATCTCTTTGTTTTAGTTCCTCGTTATGTATTGAAACAGAAGTACATCACCTATACCTTTTCGTTACTATTAAGTTTGTTTGCTATTTATTTACTCAAAACAGCTCTTACCTATTATATTATATCTGAAAATATATGGCCAGAAGCAAATCGTGAATATCATCCTTTTGAGATCAATCACATTGTGGCCGTTTGTATTGGGGAATTATATGTTTTGGCGATGGCTTCCTCGGTTTATCTAACTTTAACATGGCTTAGGGAACGGGAAAGAAACAGATCGTTAAGAGAGAATCAATTCAAAATCAAATTAAAATATCTTGAAAATCAGATTCAGCCGCATTTCTTTTTCAATACTTTAAATAATTTATATGCTTTATCATTAGAATCTTCAAACAAGGTTCCTGATGTTATCATTAAATTATCAAATTTGATGGAATATGTTTTATATGATGTAAAAGGAACCAAATTTGTTCCTTTAATAAAAGAAATAGATTATATTCAGAATTACATTGAAATTGAAAAGTTACGCTTTGAGAATGTAGAAGTTACGATCAATTTAGAATCTAATATTGAAGACATTGTTGTACCTCCTTTAATATTTATTTCATTGGTCGAAAACGCTTTTAAACATGGTGGTTTAAACAATCGAAACTTAAAAATTAAGATCAATTGTAAAGTTATCGATAATAAAATGTTAGATTTTGAAATCCTAAATAATTTTGTAATTTCACAAAGTCTTAATTCAAAAGGTGGAATTGGATTAACTAATACCAAGAAAAGATTAAAGTTAATTTACAAAAACAATTTCAGCCTAAAACAAAAAACAAAATTGAACTACTATATAATCCGCTTGCAAATACCTATTTATAATGAAAATTAAATGCGTGTTGGTTGATGATGAGCCATTAGCTATCAAAGTCTTACAAAATTATTTTAATAATTTTACTGATTTTGAGGTTATCGGCACATTTAATAATTCTTTAGAAGCACTTGATTTTATAAACAGTACAACTGTTGATGCTGTATTTTTGGATATCAATATGCCAATGATGACCGGATTTGAACTTATTAGTCTGATCGAAAACAAAACCAAAGTAATCATCACAACTGCTTTTAGGGAATTTGCTGCCGAAAGTTACGATCTGGATGTTTTAGATTATTTGGTAAAACCTATTCCGCTGCCAAGATTTATAAAGTGTATCAATAAAATTACAACCGAATACAATTTAAAAAACAATATTAAAGTTGAAGCCACAAAAGGTGATTCTCACATTTTTATTAAAGTTGATAAAAAAATGATGAAAATTAATATTGAAGAGATTTTATTTGTTGAAGGAATGAAGGAATACATCAAAGTTGTCACTCCTGATAAAACCTATATTACACACAAATCCTTAACTTCATTATCTGAAGAATTACCTGCAGATCGTTTCCTTCGCATCCATAAATCTTACGTAATTGCCCTCAATAAGGTTAAATCTATTGAAGGAAATCGCATTCAGATACAATCGTACACTATTCCGATTGGCAGAAATTACAGTAAAGATGTAAAAACCAAAATTCTTGAATAAATACTATTTCTTTTTCGTTTTCTAAGTAGGTAAAAATTAACACTTTGTTGAAAAAATGATGTTGTTGGTTTAAATTTAACATTATTTGTGCCTTTTTATTTTTTTTTGATATACTTAACAAATATATTTACGGTCTTCAAAAAACAATAAATTAAAAAATTAACCTTATTACAATTATGAGTTCAGAAAATGTGCAAACCAAGTGGGGGCAATTTATCTCATTGATAATCGTCTTCTTCTTTTGGGGTTTTGTTGGATCTGCCAACGACATCTTAATTCCAGTATTCAAAAAAGTATTTACCTTATCTCAGGTACAATCACAGTTAGTAGCCTGGGCATTCTACGTTTCTTACTTTGTAGGATCGATAATCTTCTTTTTGGTTTCTCTAAAAGTAGATGTTTTACAAAAATTTGGATACAAAAAAACACTTTCAGCTGGTTTAGTTCTTTCAGCTGTTGGTTCTTTTTTATTCATTCCAGCTGCAACAATGGAAAGTTTCCCTTTCTTCTTAACTGCTTTATTTACTGTAGGTTTAGGATTTTCAATTCAACAAATTGTAGCCAATCCTTTAGCTATTAAAATGGGAAGTCCTGCAACAGGAGCGCACCGTTTAACATTGGCAGGAGGAATTAACTCTTTCGGAACAACTATTGGAGCTATTTTATTAGGAATTGCTTTGTTCGGAATGGGAGATAATAAAAAAACTTCACTTTCATTAGAAGATATCAAATTGCCATTTATCATCTTAGGTCTTGCTTTTATAGCTGTAGCTATATTCATGAATTTTTCTAAAATTGAAGATCCTGCAAAAGAAGAGGAAGAAGTAGTTAAAGTAGCTCACGAAAAATTCAACATATTAGACTATCCACAACTATATTTAGGAATGTTAGCTATCTTCATTTATGTTGGTACTGAAGTAACTATTATTAGTAATTTACCCGCTCTTCTCCATACTGCTGAATTTGGTAATGTTTTAGAAGATGCTATTGCTCCGTTTATTGCCCTTTATTGGGGAAGTTTAATGATTGGCCGCTGGAATGGTGGTGTAAACGTTTTCAATACTTCAAACCTGGTAAATACAGCCCTTAAGTTTATTGTTCCTGCTATTGCATTTGGAGTAATTATTGGAGCTAATATTTTTGCCGGACATGACGTTTCTGCGTTTTATATCTATCCAATCTGGATTTTATTATTTATAGCGGTAAGTTTTGTGGGAGGTAAAAATGCCGGAAAAACTTTAATGCTTTTCGGTATATCAGGTGTATTAATGATGTTGATTGGATTGGTTTGCCCAGATCCTTCAATTGCTAAGTTCTTCTTTATTTCCGGAGGTTTATTCTTATCTATCATGTGGCCTTCTATCTTTGATTTAGCGATTGCAGGTTTAGGAAAAAACACAGGAAAAGCATCTTCATTCCTAATTATGATGATTCTTGGAGGAGGAGTTATTCCTTTGGTTCAGGGAAGTATCTGTGATATTGACCTTACCAGTCCGGAAGGAATTTTCGGAATCACATGGACACATTTCTCTTACATCGTTCCATTAATTGGTTTTGCATACTTAGGATTTTACGGTTTTTACTGTCCTAAAATATTAAAAAGACAAGGAATTAATCACGTTGAAGGCGGTGGCGGAGGTCACTAAACGATAAAATAACAATAAAAAAAATCCCAAATTCCAATTTTCATCAATTAGGATTTGGGATTTTTTTAGTTTAATACTATAAAACTAATTATGCCTATTTCGCAATAATAATGTTGTTCAGATTCTTCTTAAAAATAGCTTTATTTTGTTCTGATAATGTATAAACAACTTCTTTATCGGCATGAACAATAACTTTATCTATATTGGCTTCTAAAAGCGCTTTAGGATCTTTAATTTTTAATGTACAGGCACCATCAAAAAAACCATCATCTTCAATTATTTTTCTGGCTTCAATAACAGTTCCGTCACTTAAAACAGCCGAAATGGTCATTTCCTTATTTAATGTTTTAGAATAAAAACCATCCATTACCAGAAGCAAACGATAGGAATTTTTCATTTCCGGACCTTTAAATTCATGACGGGTAATGTTATATCTCAACCCTTTGGCGAGTGTTTGAAACTTTACCGTGCAATCTAATTCAAAAGTAGCAACATCACCCGCTTCATTTACTGATTTCAAAACTTTAGCTTGTGCATTTATCTGCAAACCAGACAATAACAACACGAATAATATTATTTTTTTTTTCATATGTGGGTTATTTAATGAATAAAAATAATAAAAAAAACGCCACCTTTTACAAGAAAAGATAGCGTTTTAATAAACGTTTAAATCTTATTATTTATTTCCTTTTTCGAAATCAGCAACAAATTGAGCTAATCCAATATCAGTTAAAGGGTGTTTCAGTAATCCATAAATTGCAGAAAGTGGTCCTGTCATAACATCAGCACCAATTTTAGCACAGTTTACAATGTGCATTGTATGACGCACAGAAGCTGCTAAAATTTGAGTTTCGTATCCGTAATTATCATAAATCAATCTAATCTCTTCGATTAAATTTAAACCGTCTGTAGAGATATCATCTAAACGACCAATAAAAGGAGAAACATAAGTTGCTCCTGCTTTTGCAGCTAATAAAGCTTGTCCAGCTGAAAACACTAGTGTTACGTTTGTCTTAATTCCTTTATCTGAAAAATATTTCGCAGCCATTACACCTTCTTTCGTCATAGGTAGTTTCACTACGATTTGGTCATGCAATTCAGCTAATTCTTCACCTTCTTTGATCATTCCATCATAATCCAGCGCATTTACTTCAGCACTTACATCACCTTCTACAAGATTGCAAATGTCAACATAATGTTTCAAAATATTGTTCTTTCCGGTAATACCTTCTTTTGCCATCAATGATGGATTCGTTGTTACACCATCTAAAACACCTAATGCTTGTGCTTCTTTAATTTGCGCTAAATTAGCTGTATCAATAAAAAATTTCATAATCTATATTATTTAATTGTGTGTTTAAAAATTCGGTGCAAAATTACAACTTATAATGGTTCATTAACATTTTTTCATAAACTTTATCTGGTAGAGCACGTTTTAACACAATCGAAAATTTCTGCATAAAGACTCCAACTTTGTAATGAACTTTAGGGCTTTTTTGCTGCATAATTTTAAAAATAGCTTCCGCCATTTCATTCGGATTACTTCCTGCATCAACATGTTCATTCATTGTTGCCAGCGTATCGCCATAAACCTTTTCATAAGCAGAACCCTGAATAACCGGTGCATGATAACGCCCTGAAGCAATATTTGTAGCAAAATCGCCTGGTGCCACGTTTGTAATCTCAATTCCAAAGGATTTCACTTCCATTCTCAAAGCTTCTGTGATTAATTCCAAAGCACCTTTTGATGCCGAATAAACACTTCTGTAAGGTAATCCCATATAACCTGCAATTGAAGTAATATTAATAATTAAACCTGATTTTTGTGCACGCATTTGTGGTAAAACAGCTTTCATTACTTCAATTGGACCAAAAAAGTTGGTTTCAAAATTGTTTTTGATTTCTTCCATCGGAATTTCTTCTAATGGTCCGGTAATTCCAACTCCCGCATTATTAATAACTACATCTAAACGCCCCGAAATCTCAATAACTTTTGCTACCGCCGACTTAATAGATTCGGCATTTCGAACATCTAAAGCTATTAACGGGAAAATTGAGTTCAAAACTTTTTCGGGATTTCTACTCGTTCCGTAAACAACGAAACCTTTTTTATGCAAAAATTCTCCAATAGATTTTCCAATCCCTGAGGATCCTCCGGTAATTAAAACGACTTTACTCATTTTTTGGTTTGATGTTAAATGTTATAAGTTAAACGTGATTATCTATAAGCAGAACGTGATGTAGGATAAAAACTTCTAACCTCTCACATATAACTTCTAACTTACGACAGGTCCAAAAATAAAAAAATCCTCCCGAAGGAAGACTACTTTTGTATTAAATCTAAAAAATAAAAAAATGGCAAGCGACCTACATCGCACCGCTCAACCACGTACCCTTGCTATGTTCCCATCCTGGGGGAGTCTGCAGGAGCTGGTCGTGTAGGACTTGCCGGTGCAAATATACAATCTTTTTATATTTTTGCAAGAGCTTTGTTGCTATAAAAATATCGTCGTATATTGGCTTCTTCAAATTTTAAACTATGAAAAAATATAACTTCCTAACTGTCATTTTATTAGGAATCACATTAATTGGATGTGGAGATAAAAATAAAGGTGAAAATTCTTTTTTTACTATTGATGATTCTGCTTTTCCAGCACATTTTTCACAAAAAGAAGCGGTATCAATTGGAGTTTTAAACCCAAAATCGAAAGAAATTGATAGCATTGCCTACTTTGTAAATGATAAAAAGGTTGGAAGTACAAAAGGTGCTGAAAAATTTAAATTTGAATTGAAAGATCAAAAACTGGGTTACCAATATTTAAAAGCAACCGTTTATTTTGGATCGGACTCTTCGGATGCAACCAAACGAATTGAATTAATATCGGACGTTGAACCTAAATTATTAAAATATAAAATCGTTAATACTTATCCTCATGACACAGCTTCTTTTACAGAAGGTCTGGAATTCTATAAAGACACTTTGTACGAAAGCACAGGAAAAGAGGGAACTTCTTATTTAAGAAAATACGATTACAAAACAGGAAAAGTTTTCAAACAAATTGATTTAGATAAAAAATATTTTGGCGAAGGAATTACCTTTATTAATGGTAAATTATTTCAATTAACCTGGCAAAATAAAACGGGGTTTATCTACGATGCAAATACATTGAAACTGGAAAAATCTTTTACTTATGAAAAAGATATTGAAGGTTGGGGAATGACAAATGACGGAAAATTCATTTACCAAACTGATAAAACAGAAAAAATCTGGAAAATGGATCCATCAACACAAAAAATGGTTGATTACATTAATGTTTACTCAGGGACTTCTAAAATTAAAGCAATCAATGAATTAGAGTGGATTAACGGAAAAATATATACAAATGTCTGGTTGAAAGATGCTATCGCAGTTGTTAATCCAACCTCAGGAGCTGTTGAAGGAATCCTTGACATGTCAGGTTTGCGAAAATTTATGACAGACATAACCAAAGATGATGTTTTAAACGGAATCGCTTACAATCCTAAAACAAGAACCATTTTTGTAACTGGCAAAAATTGGAGCAAAATATTTGAAATCACGGTTTCAGAATAAAATAAAAAACGAATAATTTAAACACGAATTTCACAGATTTCACGAATTGGTTCGTGATAATTTGTGAAATTTGTGTTTTATAACAATATTAATATATGACAACTTTAATTATCAACATAAAAGAATTACTTCAGGTTCTTGAATCTTCCATCACAAAAGTTTCCGGAGCTGAAATGGCAATTCTTCCAACCATCAAAAATGCTTTTTTAATTTTAAAAGATAATTTAATTGAGAATTTTGGATCAATGGAAGATCTTGCTGAAATCAAAGCAGATAAAATTATTGATGCGACTGGTAGAATTGTTTTACCTTCCTGGTGCGATAGCCACACACACATAGTTTATGCAGGAAATCGCGAACAGGAATTTGTTGACAGAATCAACGGTTTTACCTATGAGGAAATTGCCAATCGTGGTGGTGGAATTTTAAACTCTGCTAAAAAACTCAACGAAACTTCTGAAGAAGAAATTTACGAGCAATCCAAACTTCGATTGGAAGAAGTTATGCATTTAGGAACCGGAGCTGTCGAAATAAAATCAGGCTACGGACTTACTGTTGAAGGAGAATTAAAGATGTTGCGTGTTATAAAAAAACTGGCAGAAAATTATCCAATTGCAATTAAATCCACTTTTTTAGGTGCACATGCTTTTCCATTACATTACAAAGAAAACAAGCCAGGTTATATTGATGAAATTATAACGAAAATGCTTCCGGAAATTGCTCAAAACAAATTAGCCGATTATATTGATGTTTTTTGTGAAACCGGTTATTTTTCTACAGAAGAAACAGAGAAAATAATGGAAGCCGGAATTCAATTCGGCTTAAAGCCAAAAATTCACGTGAATCAATTCAACTCTATAGGAGGAATTCAGTCTGGAATCAAATTTAAAGCCCTTTCTGTCGATCATCTCGAAATTATGAACCCCGAAGATATTGAAGCTTTAAAAGACACTGAAACGATGCCTGTGGCATTACCCTCGTGTTCTTACTTTTTAAGTATTCCGTATACACCAGCTCGTGAAATGATAAAAGCTGGCCTACCACTTGCTTTGGCTACAGATTTCAACCCAGGCTCTACTCCATCCGGAAATATGAATTTTGTGGTTGCAACCGCGTGTATTAAAATGAAAATGACTCCTGAAGAAGCTATAAATGCAGCAACAATAAACGGCGCTTATGCAATGGGACTTTCCGAAACCCATGGAAGTATTACAAAAGGAAAAAAAGCAAATTTAATCCTCACAAAACCAATTTCGTCTTATTATCAGATTCCATATGCTTTTGGTAGTAATTTAATTGAAAGTGTTTTTCTGGAAGGAAAAATTCTCAACTAATTTTTAAAAATGCTTTTAATAAAAAAAGGTCTGTGAAAAACTTCACAGACCTTTAATATTTTAGTGGTATTGTTATCCCGCTGGATAAATTATCTCAAAGTAAAACTAGTTTTAGAAACTAATTCATCATTATCAAAAACATTGATAAAATAAGTTCCTTTTTCGAAATCTTTACCAATTAAATCTTCAGAAACATTTACAGATTTATTTTCATATTGAACAGTAGTTTTAAAACTATAAGTCAAAGTATTATCTCCAAAAGTTTCTGTTTTTTTATCTCCTAAAACATTGTTTTTACTGTCAATAACCTGTACATAATAGGTTTTATCTCCAGATTTTGCGATTTGATTCTCAGCAATTGTAAAACTAACTTTTAAAACATCAGCACGACTTGCTTTATCAGTTTCAACTTGTTTACCAGAACCTTTTACTTTGTAAGCAATTGTTTTAGTATTTAAAACTGATAATTTAGAACCTTTTTCAACCGTTTTAGCCAATTCTTCGTTTTGACCAACTAATACTTCATTGTATTTTTTCGACTCTCCTAAAACCACAATTGTACTGTCTCTTTGAACTGTAAGAACACCATTTTGTTTTTTCAATTCATCGTTTTCAGCAACTAAAGTTTTCATTTTACCTTGCATTGCCTGAACCTGAGATCTGTATTTAGATACATCTCCTTTAGATTTATTCAAATCATCCATCAAAGCGACTACTTTGTCTCTTTCCTGAATTAACTCATCAGACATTGATGTGTTTTCAGCGATAGCAGCATCATAAGTTGATTTCAATTCTTGTAAATCTTTCATAACAGATTCTTTTTCTGTCATGGTTGTTGTAAGCTCTGTTTTAACCACTTCTGTATCAGAAGATAATTTAAAAATATACACTAAGCTACCGATCAATAGGACTGCTAAAACTGCGATTACCGCTTTTAGACTTGAGTTGTTGTTCTTTGGGTTTTCCATATTTAATAATTTTCTTTAAAAACAAATTTAAGAATTAATATATCCTAATAACGTAAGTTAATACAATTATATTATTTTTGAGCAATATTTTTTTTTATGGAGAAATTAATTCCTTTTACTGTTACTGATTTAGCAAAAGTTACAAACCACAGAAGTGGCGAAATAAAGTTTGGCGAGAAGATGATTGTCATTCCCAAAGGTGTTGACAAAATTACTTTTCTAAAAGAAAGTGAGGCTAAATATGTGCTTTTGGGAATTCCTGAAGATATTGGCGTGCGTGCCAATTACGGCAGACCCGGAGCAGCATCGGCATGGCAATGTGCTATAAAAAGTATCGCTAATATTCAGCATAATCGTTTTTGCAAAGGCAGTCAGATTATTGTTTTAGGCCAAATAAATGTTGCCGAAGAAATGCGCGATGTTGAAAATCTGGATTTTAATGACATCGATGACCGTTCAAAATTAAGTCAGTTAGTTGAAAAAATTGACAAGGAAGTTTCTCATATTATTTTTACTATTGTCAAAACAGGAAAAACACCTGTTATTATTGGTGGAGGGCATAACAATGCCTATGGAAATATAAAAGGTTCAGCTTTAGCCAAAGGAAAACCTATAAATGCCATTAATTTTGATGCCCATTCTGATTTTAGAATTTTAGAAGGACGTCACAGCGGAAACGGTTTCTCATATGCTTATGAAGAAGGTTTTCTGAAAAAATATTTTATTTTTGGTTTACATGAGAATTATACCTCAAAAAGCGTTCTGGATATCATTAAAAAATTAGAAGATCGTGTACGTTATAATACATATGACAGCGTAAACATTCGAAAAGAAAAAGAATTCAATAAGGAAATGATTATGGCCTTAGATTTCATAAAAAATGATTCTTTCGGTATTGAAATTGATTTGGACGCCATTCCAAATATTGCTAGTAGTGCTATGACTATAAGTGGTTTTTCTGTAGAAGAATTAAGACAGTTTGTATCGTTCTTTGGACAACATAAAAATGCTGCCTATTTGCATATTTGTGAGGGTGCACCAGATTTAGCTGATTCTCCAAACAACAATTTAATTGGAAAACTAATTGGCTATTTAATAACTGATTTCATTAAGGCAAACAATGAAAAAATCTAATATTAACTGAAATTTTGATAAGTAATAATTAGTACATTTCCCAAATAAACTCCAATTCAAATAAACGATTGGCTGAATAAACCTATCTTTGCACAGAATTTTAGTACTTTAAACTAAAATCTTAATACCTAAGATATGTTATTCGAAGATTTATCACTTTCAAAAAGTATACAAAAAGCCGTATTTGAAGAAGGCTACCTAAACCCCACTCCTATTCAGGAACAATCTATACCGATCGTTTTATCAGGAAGGGATTTAATTGGGTGCGCACAAACAGGTACAGGAAAAACAGCAGCATTTGCAATTCCAATTATACATCAGTTACACCGAATTGTTGGTTCAACAAAAAAAGCCAAAGTAATTCGTGCCCTCATAGTTACACCTACACGTGAATTAGCGGTGCAAATTGGACAAAGTTTTGACACTTATGCCAAATATACCAACTTAACCCAATTAACCATTTTTGGTGGAGTTTCTCAAAATCCACAAGTAGACACTTTAAAAAATGGAGTTGACATTCTGGTTGCAACACCGGGAAGGTTATTAGATTTACAAAAACAAGGATTTCTAGATTTGGACCATTTGCACACTTTGGTTTTAGATGAAGCCGATCAGATGCTGGATATGGGATTTATAAACGATGTGAAAAAGATCGTAAAATTAACTCCTAAAAATCGCCAGACTTTATTATTCTCTGCAACGATGCCTATCGCAATTCGTGAATTGGCTGAAATGTTCTTGCAAGATCCTGCAAAGGTAGAAGTTTCGCCAGTTTCATCAACTGCTGAAACTGTTGAGCAACGTGTTTATTTTGTTGAAAAAAACCGAAAAAAGAAATTTATTATATCATTTAATAAAAAATGAAAATTTATCAAATGTGCTTGTCTTCTCAAGAACAAAACATGGAGCAGATAATGTTGTAAAAGCGCTTCGTAAAAAAGATATTCCGGCTGAAGCAATTCACGGTGATAAATCACAAAATGCGAGACAACGTGTTTTAGATGCATTTAAAAATAAAGAAGTTGGTGTTTTGGTTGCAACAGATATTGCTGCAAGAGGAATCGACATTGATCAATTGCCATTTGTAATCAACTTTGATTTACCAAATATTCCAGAGACCTACGTTCACCGAATTGGTAGAACCGGGCGTGCAGGAAATGGCGGAATTGCAATTTCATTTTGCGGTAAAGATGAAGAACCATATTGGAAAGATATTCAAAAACTAATAAAAGTAGATGTAAAAACAATTACTGACCATCCTTATCCATGGCATTCAGGAAGTCCCGAAGCAATAGCTGAAAAACCTAAAAATTCAAACCGAAGCGGAGGTGCTCATAAATCAAGAAAGTCAAATGCTTCTAAGCAAAATAAAAAACGTTGGTACTAACCAACGTTTTTTGCTTCTTTTATTAAATAACTGATAATTTTAAATAACTTAATCGGTTCAAACGGCTTCACTATAATATCATTAATTCCGGATGAAATGGCTTCATCCGTTATTTCGTCCTTATCAAAAGCCGTCAATGCTACAATTGGTGTTGTAACCTTCTTTAAGCGAATTCTTTTTGTAGTTTCAAATCCATTCATCAAAGGCATATTGATGTCCATTAAAATCAGATCAAAATTTTCTTTCTCTATAATATCCAATGCTGCAAAACCGTCATCAACTACTTTGCAGACATAATTGTTTTTTTCGATAATCTTTTTTGTAACCAATTGATTAATTAGATTATCCTCGACAATTAAAATTTTATAAACCTCACTGGATGTTAAATCCACCTCTATTTCGTCAATAATCTTTTTTGTTTTTTGAGGATCGTGTTCAAATGGAATTACAAATGAAAACGATGTCCCTGCACCAATATCACTTTCGAGATTAATTGTACTTCCAAAAAGGCCTAAAAGCCTTTTTACTATACTTAATCCCAAGCCTGTCCCTTGATAATCTTCGTCTTTTCTTCCTACCTGAACAAATTTTTCAAAAATTTTATCCTGATCTACAACTGCAATTCCAACACCATTATCTATAATATGAAACTCTAAAAAATAAAATCTTTCTTCAACTTTATTAAGTCTCACAATGATTTCTACTTCACCATCTTTCGTGAATTTTAGTGCATTACTAACCAAATTCATCAGAATTTGAGCCAATCTTAATTTATCACCAATCAGATATTCCGGAATGCAAGGATCGATATCGATCTTAATTTTATTATTATTTTTTGAGAAAGAAAAGAAAGTGAATTTTTTATCATTGTTATTTCATCTGAGATATTGAATGTCAGATTTTCAAGAATAACTCTATTTTCTTCAATTTTATTAATCTGTAAAATATCATTTACCAGAGAAAGTAAATATCGGGCCGAAAATTTTAAGGAGCTCAAGTGTTGACTTTGAGATAATTCCTTATGTTCTTCCAATAACATATTTGTTATACCAACAACACCATACAAAGGAGTACGCAATTCATGACTTATAGTAGAAATAAACTGCGTTTTGAGTAAAGAAGCTTCCTCTGCAATTTCTTTCGCTTGTAAAAGCTCTATATTGGCCTTCTTCTTTAACCGAATGTTTTTAATTAAGGTGATAATTAGCAATAAGAAAATCAAAGAAACAATAACAAATAAAACGACAATTATCCTTGATTTTTTAAGACTCCGATATTGCTCAATTTTTTCATTTTCTATTTTATCAATTTGTCTTTTGTACTCATCTAATTCACGATTAAATCCTGCTATAGAAGCTCTTTTAAGTTTCTCTTTATCAGTCAATTCATCTCTAATTTTACTATAGGAAAGCAAATTCTTATAAGCCTCCTCAGATTTGCCAATCTTGTTTAAAAATTTCGAATACTCTAAATATGCATATACCAAATCCGTTTTTTCATCTTTAGATTCGCCAACAGAAATAGCTTTTAAAAAATACTCATTTGCCTTAACAGTATTATTTTCATTAGCCCAATACATTCCGTTTAAAAAATTCAAAGCAATATCGTTTGATTTTCCCTCTAAATCATTCTGATGTTTATTAATATAACGTAAGTAAGGCAAACCTTCTTTATAATTTTCAATCTTGAAATACGACCAAACTATGTTAAGGTTTGTTATAGCGATTTCTTTCAAATATTTTTGTTGCTTACCAAATTTTAATGACTCCTTGTAATAGGTAATTCCGGTGCTATACAACTTTTTTTCGAAAAAAAATAAGTTCCCTAAATTACTAGTTATCATCATTCTTAAACTAACAATATTAGATCGTTCTGCGTAAGATAATGCTTTCTTGTAAAAAAAAACTGCCTTATCAACTTCACCTAAATCATGAAAATTAATTGCAATTATATTGTAGTTTCTGGAAATCAAAGTATCATTTTTTAAATCAAATGCATACTTTAGGGCGATTCCTGACTTCTCTAAAGATTTTTCATAATTAGTATCATCTAAATAATCACAAGCCTGTTGCGTTAAATCTTTAACTTTTACAACGGATATAGAGGTAATCTGAGCTGATAACTCAGGGCAAAATATATTTAGAAAAATAAAAATAAAAAAACAAAATCTATAATGAGGCATAGTTAGTAGTATGTTTATTCAAATATACATTATTATAATAATACAAAATATAGTATTATTTTAATAAGATAAGATTCAATAATCAGTTTTTTTCTATTGTATCCGCTAAAACATTTAGCATGTTCAACAAGAAATTTTGAAAAATTTATGGGTTTCAACATTTTGGCATGAAAATTTATATTTTCATAAAGAAACTTTTAAATTCACAGAAACAGAAAAATCAACTAAAGAGCAACAAAAATCGAATTCGGAGAAACTCCTGAGGAAAAAACTTAGAAAAGAAAAAGTAGCAGCTTAAATTTTTTGTTATTACTCATTTAAAACCTGTAATTAAAATAAAAAGCCATAACAGTTAATTCTATTTCTGGCTTTTTATATGAAAAGAAGCAAATTAGTTTTCTTCTATAATCCCTAAATTCTCTTCTTTATTATTTTCCCATTGCCCAACTACAGAAGTTGCAAGAGCATTTCCCAGAACATTTGTAGCGCTTCTAAACATATCACAAAAGTGATCAATAGGTAAGATTAATGCAATTCCTTCAACCGGAATATCAAACATACCACATGTTGCCGCAACCACCACTAAGCTAGCTCTTGGAACACCTGCAATTCCTTTACTGGTCAACATTAAAACCAAAAGCATTACCATCTGGGTACCTATATCTAAGTGAACACCATAAAATTGCGCGATAAAGATACTTGCGAAAGTCATGTACATCATACTTCCGTCCAAATTGAATGAATATCCCAGTGGAAGCATAAATGACACGATTTTATCTTTTACACCAAATTCTTCCAGTTCCTCAGTTAATTTTGGAAAAACAGCTTCACTACTAGTTGTTCCAAAAGCAATTGCCAGTGGTCCAATAATACGTCTCAATAACTCTGTCATTCTTCCTTTCAGGAAAATATAACCAACTGCTATTAAAATAACCCATAATGTACTGATTCCTATTAAGAACGATCCAAAGAATTTAAAATAGGTAATTACTAATTCCTCAGCATCTCTAACAGCAAATACACCTGCAATGGCTCCAAAAACTCCAATTGGAGCAAAGTTCATTACATAGTTTACCATTTTCAAAACAATGTGTGACGCTTTATCTAATGCATTAATTACTGGTTTTACAGTACTTCCTAATGAAGCCGCAGCCAATCCAAAAAAGATTGAGAATATTACAATCTGTAAAATCTCATTAGTTGCCATTGCTTCAAAAATACTTTTAGGAACAATGTGCTCAACAAAATTCTCAACAGAAAGTATTTTAGTTTTACCGGTTACTTCTGAAGCTGCTGCCATGTCAACATGATCCAATTTTAAACCTACTCCTGGTTCTAAAATATTGACATAAAACAAACCAATTAATAAGGATATAAAAGAAGCTGTAAAAAACCATCCAAGCGCCTTTCCTCCAATTCTTCCAACCGTTTTTATATCTCCAAGTTTGGCAATTCCAACTACTAAAGTGGTAAATACTAAAGGTGAAATAATCATTTGTACCAATCGGATAAATACGGTAGCTAACATTTTTATTTTATTGCTAAACGATTGCGCTGCTTCTGGCGAAATATAATTGTGCAATATAATTCCTAAAGTAGCTCCAAGAACCATTGCAATTATAATTTGCCCGGTTAGTCCTGAAAGAAATGATTTTTTTTTGGTTTCTGTAATTTGTTGCATTAAACTGTTTGTTTTAAATTAAAATATTAAGACCCTCACTGCCTTAACTTTTATCAATATGTTTTGTTGATCAAATAAAAATCAGCCAAAACAATCGCCGCCATTGCCTCAACAATTGGCACTGCACGAGGTACTACACACGGATCATGACGGCCTTTACCTGTCATTGGTGTAATGTTTCCTTTATTATCTAATGAATCCTGGGTCTGCATGATAGTTGCAACAGGTTTGAAGGCTACTCTAAAATAGATATCCATACCGTTACTGATTCCACCCTGAATTCCGCCAGAAAGATTTGTCTTTGTAGTTCCGTCAGGATTGTATAAGTCATTGTGCTCACTTCCTTTCATTTCAGATCCTGAAAATCCGCTTCCGTATTCAAATCCTTTTACCGCATTGATAGAAAGCATTGCTTTTCCAAGTTCCGCATGCAATTTATCAAAAACAGGCTCACCTAAACCAACCGGAACATTTTGAATTACGCAAGAAACAACACCCCCAACAGTATCCCCTTGTTTACGGATATCGCGAATATATTCTTCCATAATTGCAGCCGATTTTTCATCTGGACAACGAACAGGGTTACTTTCAATTTTTGAAAAATCCAAATCCTGATAAGGTGTATCTAAATGAATTGGCCCCACAGACGAAACGTAAGCATTAATTTTAATCTCAGGCAACATTTGTTTTGCAATAGCGCCTGCTACTACTCTGCTTGCGGTTTCTCTTGCAGAACTCCTTCCGCCTCCGCGATAGTCACGAAAACCATATTTTTGATCGTATACGTAATCTGCATGACTTGGTCTGTAATTATCTTTGATATGCGAATAATCATCTGATTTTTGATTGGTATTCGGAATAATAAAACCAATTGGAGTTCCGGTTGTTTTTCCTTCAAAAATTCCAGATAAAAACTGAACTGCATCTGGTTCTTTTCTTTGCGTTACAATTGCTGATTGTCCTGGTTTTCTTCGGGACATTTCAACTTCAATTGCTTCTAAATCAAGTTGTATTCCTGATGGACATCCATCTATAATTCCGCCTAAAGCTTCACCATGAGATTCTCCAAATGTTGTAACTTTATATAGGGTGCCGTAGCTATTTCCTGCCATTGTAATTTGTTTTGAGCAAATGTAAGTTTTATGAATTAAATTAAAAAATTTAAAGTTGGTATTATTAAGCAAAGGTTAAGTTGTCTAAAAATCATAATTTATTAAAATTGAAGCCAAATTGATAACCTTTTGATAAAACAAAACCACTTCAGTTTTCTTTTATTTGCTAAACTTCAAATCAAGAAAAATTGAAAAAAAGAAATGTCGAATTGGTTATTCTTTCTGATGTTCATTTAGGAACTTACGGAAGCCACGCCAAAGAACTAAACAACTACTTATCAAGCATTAAACCCAAAACTTTAGTCTTAAACGGCGACATTATTGATGCATGGCAATTTAGAAAATCATATTTCCCTAAAGCGCATTTAAGAGTCATTCAACGTATTATTGGGATGGCTACTAAAGGCACAAAAGTGTATTACATCACTGGAAACCATGATGAAATACTTCGTAAATTCAGCGACATGAATATGGGGAATTTTGCGTTGCTAGATAAACTTGTTTTAGATTTAGACGATAAAAAAGCCTGGATTTTTCACGGAGATGTTTTTGATGCCTCTGTACAGCACTCCAAATGGATTGCAAAATTAGGCGGTTTAGGTTATGATTATTTAATCCTGAGCAATCGATTTGCCAATTGGTGTTTAGCAAAATTAGGTCGCGAACCATACTCATTTTCAAAAAAAATTAAAGCCAGCGTAAAAAAAGCAGTTAAGTTTATTTCTGATTTTGAAACTACCGCTACAGATTTAGCGATCGAAAAAAAATATGATTATGTAATTTGCGGACATATTCACGAGCCAAAAATTGCTACTATAGAAAACAAACACGGATCGACTTTATATTTAAATTCCGGGGATTGGGTTGAAAACCTAACTGCCTTAGAATATCATAAAAAACGCTGGAAATTATTTTCTTACGCCGAATCAAATTTAACCGGAGAAGATGAAAATTTATTTGAAATGGAGGATATTGTTGCTTCTCAGCTAATTACTTCATTTGTCACCAAAAGATAAATAGCTATAAATAAAAAACTTAGCGCATTAGCGGCATCCAACTTATATTAGTGAGTTAGAAATTCATAAAAATGTGAATTATATAACAATTTTAAAGAATCTTATACGTTCTATGATTGGTCCTAATTATATATTTGACAAAAATTAATAACCATTTTTATGAAAAAAATCATTTTATCAGCCATTATGCTATTTGGATTAGCGTTTACAGCTCAGGCACAAGACATCGCTAAAAACGCCCTTGGATTACGTTTAGGAGACAACAACGGATTTGGAGGAGAAGTATCGTACCAAAGAGGATTAAATCAAAAAAACAGACTTGAATTCGATTTAGGATGGAGAAACAGTAGTGATGTAGACGCCATTAAAGGAGTTGCTCTTTACCAATGGGTTTGGAACATCGACGGAGGTTTTAACTGGTATGCTGGTGTTGGTGGTGGTATAGCTGCCTGGGACCACGATTATTATAACAATAATGTTAAATACAATGACAGCGGAACTTACGTTTTTGCTGCAGGAGATATTGGTATTGAATATGGCTTTAAAGAAGTGCCAATTTTATTATCATTAGATGCAAGACCAGAAATTGGTTCCGGATATTATGACGATGACAACTTTGGATTTGATGTTGGTTTAGGAATCAAATTCAAATTCTAAAATAAAAAATAATTGTAAAAGAAAACCTGTCGCTTTAATTACGACAGGTTTTTTTATTTGTTACACTGAGCGAAGTCAAAGTGCTTGTCTTATATAAAGAACTTATTTAATAATAATCTCTTTTTTTGAATGAACTTTCACGACTGTATAAGGATAAGTAATCACTTGCATCGTCATACCATCCGGAGCCGGGCTGTTTTCTTTCACGGTAATAATAATATTCTTATCCGTTTCTTCCACTTTTTCAACTCCAATAGAATATCCTCCAGTATTTTTTTCTCCCATGTTCAAAATAACGTAATTAGAATTACTAATGTCAGCCTGTTTCATTTTATCAGCCAAAAGAGGATCGTTTTCTAACATTTTGATCTCATTTGGTTCAGTCAAAATCTCATAAAATTTGATATTTCCTCCACCGTCAGATTGCGTTGTTAAAACTTCATATAATGCATTTGAATCTGATGTTTTTTTTGCTCCGCAAGAAATTAAAACAAAAACTGCTACAACCGAAATTACTTTTTTCATTTACGCTTACTTTTAAAATTATTGTTTCTACTCTTTATAATCATCAATTGCTTTTTGATACAAAGCTTCGTATATTGGAAGTATGTTTTTGATATCAAATTTCTTTGCAACTTCTAGAGCATTCTCTTTGAACTTATTTAGAACTTCATCATTTTCCAGGATTTTAATCGCATTTGCAGCCATTTCCTCAACATTTCCAACATTACTCAAATATCCGGAAACACCATCAAAATTAACTTCCGGCAGTCCACCCGAATTACTAGAAATTACTGGGACACCACACGCCATTGCTTCTAAAGCAGCCAAACCAAAACTTTCTGTTTCAGACGGAAGTAAAAATAAATCTGTCAAACATAAAATCTTGTCGATTTCATTACTGTTTCCAAAGAAAATTACTTTATCGTAAATTCCCAATTCCATGCATAGAATTTCTGCTTTCTCTTTTTCAGGACCATCACCAACCATCATTAATTTAGCAGGCATCACTTTCTGAATATTATAGAAAATCTTAATAATATCAGGAATACGTTTTACTTTTCTAAAGTTACTGATATGAGTAATAATGCGCTCATTTTCCTTCGCCATAACATAACGATGACAAGGAGCAGTCGGGTCTTTCTTAACTTTATCCAATTCTATAAAATTAGGTATTACCTTTATTTTATTCTTGATTTTGAATAATTTCAATGTATCATCTTTCAAACTCTGCGAAACCGAAGTTACATAATCTGATTTGTTGATACTAAAAGTCACGGCAGGTTTATAAAAAGGATGATTTCCCACCAATGTAATATCCGTTCCGTGAAGCGTCGTAATCATCGGAAGATTAATTCCTTCATTTTTCAGCATTTGCTTCGCCATATAGCCCGCATATGCGTGTGGAATTGCATAATGTACATGAAGAACTTCTATTTTATATAATTTAACCATATCAACCAATTTGCTTGACAAAGCCAATTCGTAAGGCTGATAATGGAAAAGAGGATATTCAGGAACGTTTACTTCGTGATAATGAACATTAGGATTTAAAAGTGCCAGCCTAACCGGCTGACTGTAGGTAATAAAGTGGATTTCGTGTCCGCGTCTGGCTAATTCGAGGCCTAATTCTGTGGCTACAACCCCACTACCGCCAAATGTCGGATAACAAACTATTGCTATTTTCATGTATTAAATTTAATACTACGAAAGTACTCAAAAATCACGTTTAATCGAAGTTTTCGATTGTTAGATTTTTGTGAATTATTGATTTATCAGATTATTAGATTGTTAGATCTTAAGTTTTTTAGACAATTAGATTTTATGTCATCTTGAGAAAAACCACAATTTTGAAGAAAACTGCCAACTCATAATTCCTAACTCATAACTTATAATTTTCATCAGGAGCAGAAGTTTCATTTTCAAAAGACAACCTGTCCCGCTGCCCGCTATATCTTTTATGCCGAACCCCGCCATAAAAGGATATCACTCCCATCAGGGCTAGATTAGAGGTTTTTATTTTTTATAACAACTTAATGTTTGAAAATTTGGTACGTACTTTTTTCAATTAGGCGGATGCAAACCATAAAACATTCTACCGGTATAATAATCCAATACTAAATATCCAATCGTAATGAGAATGAAAAGTATTATAATTATTTTTATAGTTCTTAACTTCATTTTTTATGTTTTTTAACTAGTATATAATCTAACAAAAAAAGGCACAAAATCAAAATTTTATGCCTTTTCAAATATTATATAAATTTCTCTTAGAAAAATCTGCTGTGCCAGCTATCAGCAGCAGGAACTTCCCAGGATTCATTGAATTCTTCGATGTTGTTTACTAAATTATTAAACACAATCGTATTCTCAGAAACTGATTTATCTTTAACCATTTTCTTGAAATCTATTAATGTTTTGTGCGCGATATGTTCGCCATTTTTAAAAGTTACATTCATTTTATCTAACAAATCAACGCTGTACTTTTTCTCCAGACTCTGAATAAATTCAACAGAACTATCTATAGAACATCCTGTAGCAGCCTGCACGTCCTGATTTACAGCCAAAATAATAAATCGGTTGTATTTCAATAAATACGAAGCTTCTAAACTTGTTCCATGTGCTGCCCATTCTTCAACAAAAGCTTTTAGGTCAGTTTCAATTTCAGAAAATTCTTCCTCAGAAAATTTTCTGTTTGATTGATAAATCCAAACTCTGGATTCACCAGGTAAATTTTCAAAAGGTATATACATTTTAATTTTAGATTTTAGATTGTTGATTTTAGATTCTTTGAAAATTTCAGTTTTAAAGTTTCAAAAAACTTATAACCTTACTTATTGTTTTTCTAATTTTGTAAGGATTTTAAAGTATCTAAACTCTTTAACTTTAATATCAAATAATTCAATTTCGGTATAACTTACTTTAAGCTTGTCTTTTTTCTTAATTTCATTATTAGTTAGCAATGATGCTGTATCAAAATAATCCAATAAAAGGAGACTATAATTTCTTCCATTTTGATCTTTCATTTGTAAGGTCATAAACTGTTCCGATTTTATATCAATTACCTCACCAATAACAAAAGCATCTTCTTCTTTAACATCGTCTTTTGAACCTTTCCCTAATTCCAAAATCATACTAGGACAAATTTCCAGCATTTTTACACCAACAGTTTCCCCTAACTTAGTCATTCCGTCTTTATCAGTAAACTTAACCTTTTCATCAGCTTTAAATTCTGACATATGATCGGAATAGCTTTTAATCATGCATACTCCAACTGCAGCTTTTAATTCATCTCCTGTAAAATTATCCGATTTAAGCTTTTTAGCATCCAGACATTCACATGTTTCTTTTGCAATAATATTTAAAACATCCTGAGAATATGTAACGATACTAGAGAATAAAACAATTAGCAAAAATATATTTTTCTTCATTTTAAAAATCCTGAGCATTAGCAATTAGTTCTGCAATATCCATAACCTTAACCTGTCCTTCTTTCTCCTGGTGTTTGATACCGTCGGTCAACATGGTGTTACAGAACGGACAGCCTGCTGCGATTATATCTGGTTGTACTTCTAACGCATCTTCTGTACGCAATACGTTCACTTCTTTGTTTCCTGGTTCAGCATCTTTAAACATTTGTGCTCCGCCTGCTCCACAACACAATCCGTTTGCTTTTGAACGCTTCATTTCAACTAATTCAACATCTAACTTTTGAATTAAATCTCTTGGCGCTTCGTATACTTTATTCGCTCTTCCTAAATAACAAGGATCGTGAAAAGTGATTTTTTTCCCTTTAAACTGACCGCCTTCAACAGTCAGTCTTCCTTCATCAATTAATGACTTTAAAAATTCAGTATGATGAATTACATCATATTGACCTCCTAACTCAGGATATTCATTTTTTAAAGTATTAAAACAATGCGGGCAAGCCGTAACAATCTTTTTCGCTTCATATGCATTTAAAACCTCGATATTCATCATGGCCTGCATCTGAAATAAAAATTCATTTCCAGCACGTTTTGCAGGATCTCCGGTACAACTTTCTTCTGTACCTAAAACCGCAAATGAAACATTGGTACGATTTAAAATACGTACAAATGCTTTGGTAATTTTTTTTGCTCTATCATCAAAACTTCCTGCGCAACCCACCCAAAATAAAACTTCTGGCTGTTTTCCTTCGGCTAGCATTTCAGCCATTGTTGGCACTACTAAACTTTCTGACATCTTCTTTTGTTGTTAAATCGGTTAATCGCTTATTTGGCTAATCGTACTCTTTACTATAACCTCCACTAAAAAAACCTCAAATATTTTATTCAATAGATTAAACGGTTAAACAAATAACCAATTCAATCTTACTTCTCTAATTCTCGTTCTTCCAGTTCAATCTATCTTGCTGACTGTATTGCCATGGTGCTCCATTATTTTCAATATTTGTCATCATAGCATTCAACGACATTGGAGCAGCACTTTGTTCCATCACTAAATAACGACGCATATCCATAATAATAGACAACGGACTAATATTTACCGGACACTCTTCAACACAAGCGTTACAAGATGTGCAAGCCCAAAGCTCTTCTGGTGTAATATAATCGTTTAGTAGTGTTTTGTTATCCGGAACAAAAACACCTTTATTAGTGTCAATATTTTTCCCTACTTCTTGTAAACGATCTCTCGTATCCATCATAATCTTACGAGGAGATAATTTTTTACCCGTTTGATTTGCCGGACATGCTGATGTACAACGTCCACATTCTGTACACGTATAAGCGTTTAACAACTGAACCCAGTTTAAATCCTGAACATCGCTTGCACCAAATTTACCCGGAGCTGCATTTTCATCAACCGGAGCTGCTGCAAACGGATCAGCATTTGGATCCATCATTAACTTTACTTCTTTGGTAACCGACTCTAAATTATCAAATTTCCCTTTCGAATTTAAATCTGCAAAATAGGTATTTGGAAAAGCCAAAAGAATATGTAAGTGTTTTGAAAAATATAAATAGTTCATAAAAACCAAAATACCCACAATATGAACCCACCAGAAAATTTCAAATAAAAGAACAACTAATTCATTTGAAAGACCATTAAAAATTGGCGCTATAAACTGACTCACCGGAAAAGTTCCTGCTTTATGAAAAACTCCTCCCGGAACATTCTGTAAATGCAAATCAGAGGCGTTCATCAATAAAAACAAAATCATCAATACCGTTTCAAAATACAGAATATAATTAGCATCACTTTTAGGGAAACCTTTTAAATCTGAATGTATAAAACGTTTCAATCTAATACCATTTCTTCTAATCCAGAAAACTGTAACGGCAAAAATTACCAGTATTGCCAATATTTCAAATGAAGCAATTAAAACATCATAAACTACACCCAAATAAGGCGCAAAAATTCTATGAGTTCCAAATAATCCATCAATGATGATTTCAAGTAATTCTATATTTATAATAATAAATCCAACGTATACAACAATATGCAATACACCCGCAACAGGACGTTTCACCATTTTAGATTGTCCAAGAGCAATCAATGCCATGTTTGCCCAACGTGCTTTCGGATTGTCTTTTCGATCTACATCAACTCCTAATTTTATGTTCCTGATTATTTTTTTCACACTTGAAGCAAAAAAGCCAAAACCAGCTATCAGAAGTATAGCGAATAAAATATTATCTAAATAACTCATTCCTTATTATTTTTTGTCGGTTGTTTTGGCATCTTCTACAGGTGCAACGTATGGTTTATTTTTCTTTCCAAAAAGAGAAACATTTACATAACGTGTTGGATATAATCGAACATCCTGCAATAATAATTCAAGCTCTTTTGAAGTTTTAGCTAAATTATTATATAAAGCATCATCATTCAATAATTTACCTGCAGAACCTTTTCCTGAGTTTAAGTTAGTCATAATACCATCTACTTTTGTTAAAGTTTGGTTTAAGTTTCTAACTGTTTTTCCTAAATCGGCTTTATTTAAAGAATCTGATATTTTGTTGAAGTTGCTTGACATTTTATTAAAGTTTGTCACAACTCCATTAATCTGCGCTTTGTTAGTATCTAAAATAGAATTAAGACTTCCTGAAGCTCTATGAAATTGTTCCATGGTCTGACTCAATTCTGACAACGATTTTTTCAAATCTTCCTGACCTTTTTTATCTAAAACATTGTTTAACCCGCCAACCAGCGTATTTATGTTTGCCAGCATTAGATTTAATTTTTGCTGAATTGGCTCTATTTTACCGCCTAAAGATTCGGTTAATCCTAATTCAATAGTTGCTTCCAAAGTTTGCCCATCAACCGCAGGATCTTTATCCGCAAGATTCGGAATAATTTTAATTTGTTTTCCTCCAATTAAACTCGGAGAATATAATGCCGCTTTACTGGTTTTAGAAATTGGAAAATCCGTTTTTAACTGAAGTTCAACTAATAATCTACCTGTTGTTTCGTTGATTGTAATTTTATTTACCTTACCAATTCCCAGTCCGTTTAAGGTTACCGGAGCTGATTGTGATAAATCTTCAACATTATCATATTCTACATATAATGTTTTATAATTTGTAAAAAGATCTCTGCCTTTTAAAAAGCTGTAGCCCCAAATAAATAATAAAATTGACGCGATGACTAAAATAGCCGTTTTAATTTCTCTTGTTAGTTTCAAAATTCTAAGTGTTTGTACAAAATTAATATAAATATTCGAACTTGTGGCTATTATTTAGTGGCGTCCTGAATACTGATTTTTTCTCCGTCTTTATATACTATTAAAAAAGAAGCTCCATATCCTTTACTTTTAGCTTCTTGCAAATATTTTTGTGCTGCCTGATAATCTGAAGTTTCTTCGTAGAAATATTTATAAATATTATTTTCATACAACATCGTCACATTTTTCAGTCCTTTAAAGTTCTTTGGTTCTAAAGGAGTCTTTTTAATACTGGCAATCAATTGTACTTTAAAAATAGTTCCTTTTGTTGCATTTTTGTTTGTTGCCGGAACAGCTATAACCGTCTTTGGTTTAGCAGTGTCTTTTACTGGTTTGGCATCCATTACTTCCGGAACTCCAGAACCAAAATACTCTCTTTTGTAACTTATAATTGCTTCAGCAATAGCTTTGGCGATATCATTTTGACCTTCTTCTGAATTTAAAATATTTCCTTCAGTAGGGTTCGAAACAAAACCAGTTTCAACCAAAACCCTTGGCATATAAGCTTTATGCAGTACCATAAATGGTGCTTGTTTTACTCCACCCTGACGAAGTTTTTTTCCCAATCTGTCAAAATTATCTTCGATTTTACTGGCCAATGCAATACTATTATCTAAATATTCTTCCTGCATTAAGGTCATTCCAATCATAGATTCCGGAGAATTCGGATCGTAACCTTCATACTTACGTTTATAATCCTTCTCCAAAGTAATTACCGAGTTCTCTTTTTTCGCAGCTTCAAGATTCGATGCTACTTTACTTAAACCCATTACGTAAGTTTCTGTCCCGTCTGCCGCTGTATTTTTGTTCGCATTACAATGTATTGAAACAAAAATATTGGAGTTGGCTCTGTTAGCAATATTGGCTCTTTCGACCAAATCGATAAAAACATCCGTCTTACGGGTATAAATGACATTAACATTTGGACTGTCTTCTAAAATTTTTCCAACTTTTAACACAATGGCCAATGCAATATTTTTTTCGATTCTTCCGCTATAGACGGCTCCAAAGTCATGATCACCGTGTCCGGCATCAAGTGTTACCTTAAAAACATTTGCCTGACTGTATGCGCAAAATGAAATTATAGTTAGAAAAAAACTAAATGTTAGCCTAGTTTTGTTAAATATGTTCATAAATCTAAAAGTTAATTTTAATAAAATGCAACTGCTATAATTTTTACAATTGATTATTTTTGCCAAAAAATTATATGTAAGTTTGACATGTCAAAAAACAAGCCATACTTTTACAAAAATAGCATTTAAACCTTTGCATACAAACTTATTTAATATCGTTTTATTATCATTTTTCCTAACACTAGGATGCGGTAAATTATATTCGCAAGAGATAAAAACCAAAAAAAACGCATTACCTACTGAAAAACAAACAGATAAAACCACAACTACTGTACAAGATACAGTAAAACTGGACACTGTTAGACCTAAAAAGACTTTTCTTGATGGAAAAGTAAAATACAGGGCCAAAGATTATGCGAAAATCGATCAGAAAAACAAACTCATTACCTTATATAACGAAGCTGAATTATATTATAAGGACGTAGAGTTAAAATCGGGTATAATTGTTTTGAATTATGAAAAAGATGAAGTCTATGCAGGAAGAATAAAAGATTCAGCAGGTGTTTTGAGTCAGTTTCCAAATTTCAAGCAAGGAGCAAGTGAAGTACAACCGGACTCTATTCGTTTTAATTTCAAAACAAAAAAAGCTTTAATCTATAATTCCAGAACGGAACAAGGTGAATTTAAAATCAAAGCCGCTGTTACTAAAAAAGAAAATGATTCTGTTTATTTCTTAAAAGGTGCGCGTTTTACAACTTCAAGCGATGTAGACAATCCTGAATATTACTTTCAGACCAATAAAGTAAAGTTTATTCCGGGAAAGAAAGTAGTTACAGGTTTAACCAATATGGTCATTGCAGATGTCCCTACTCCTCTTGCCTTACCTTTTGCATACTTCCCGATGAGTCAGGAAAAAAGTGTTTCAGGAATCATTATACCAAGTTACAATGACTCCAACACAAGAGGTTTCTCTTTACAAAATGGTGGTTATTACTTTGCATTAAGCGATAACTACGACCTGACCGTTTTAGGAGATTACTATACGAACGGAAGTTATGCGATGCGTTTTGAATCTTCATATGCTAAAAAATACAAATATCGTGGAAATGTGAATGTTCGTTTTGAAAATTTGATCAGTAGCGAAAGAGGTTACCCTGATTATTCAAAGCAAAATATTTACAATATCCAATGGTCGCATTCAAAAGATACTAAATCAAACCCCAACTCAACTTTTTCGGCTTCTGTGAATATGGGTAGTAGTAAATACTTTAAACAATCTATTAATCAGGCAAACGTTGGATCAAATCTGAACAACACTTTAAGTTCGTCTATCTCATATAACAAAACCTTTAATACAATTCCAGGAGCTCGTATTGCATTAACCGCAACACACCAGCAAAATACACAAACGGAAGAAATTCAAATGACATTACCTTCCTTACAAGGTAGTATTGATCGTGTTTATCCTTTTGTTGGTAGAGATGGTGTTAAAAAAGGTTTAATTAAAAACATCAACTTACAGTACAATGTTACCGGACAAAATAGATTCGTTACAACCGATTCTTTATTCTTTAAACCTCAAATGTTTAAAGACGCACAAATTGGACTACAACAATCTATTCCAATTAGTACCAACTTTAAAATATTCAAATATTTTAGTGCAGGAGCATCAACAAACTATCAGGAAACCTGGGTTACAAAAACAATAGAAAAAAATTATGATTCCGCTCAAAATAAAGTTGTAGATAAAACAATAAATGGTTTTGATGCTTACAGAACCTACAATTTCAGCACTAATTTAGGAACTACGATTTATGGTACTTTTAACTTTGGAGAAGACAAAAGAATTCAATCTATTCGCCACGTAATGAGACCCTCTATTACGTACGCATATACTCCTAGTTTCGAAAAATACTACGATAATTACTATGTAGATGCTTCGGGAAGAATATCAAATTCCTATTCGCGCTTTGATGGAGGTGTTTACGGAGCCCCTGGTAAAGCAAACTCAAACATCGTAGGTTTTGCCTTAAGTAATACTTTTGAAGCGAAAGTAAGAGATAGTGACAGCACAAAGACAGAACCTAAGAAAATAATGTTATTAAACAACTTAAATTTTAGTACCAGCTATAATTTTAATGCTGATGGCAAAGACATTTTAGGCTGGCAACCAGTTCTTGTAAGTGGAGGAACGCAGCTTTTTGACAATAAAATGAATGTCAATTTTGGTGCTACTTTAGATCCTTATGCAATTGATAATTCCGGAAAGAGAATGGACGTCTACAATATTGACAATGGTGGAAGTTTATTTAGAATGACAAGTGCTAACTTAACATTAAATTACTCTTTTTCAAATAAAGGAGTCAAGGAAGAAAACAAACAAAGTGAGCGGAATGGTGGTCGTAAAGATGACCTTTTTGGTACCAATACAGATTTAAATGACAGCCGTAACAGTCAGTTTGCAAAGGAAAAAGATGACGGAGAAGATGTTATAACCGAATTCTTTAATTCGAAGATCCCATGGGATATGACAATGGCTTATTCCTTAACTTATTCGAACATCAATAGAGAAAGCAAAATAACCGGAAATTCTGTTATGGTTTCGATCAATATGGATATTACACCTAAATGGAAAGGCGGAGTTTCTTCCGGTTACGATTTCGTTCAAAAAGGGGTTACTTTTACACAATTTCGTTTTGAAAGAGATTTATTAAGCTGGAGAATGGCTTTCAACTGGACACCACTAGGTCCTAACTCAAACTGGAATTTCTTTATTGGAATCAAATCTGGTATGTTAAGTGACATTAAATGGAATAAACGAAGCACTTCAAACCGATAATTTACATTCTATTAAAATAATTATTATGAAAAAAATCATATTTACCGAAAAAGCTCCCGCTCCAATCGGACCATACAATCAGGCTGTATTATCAGGAAATACACTGTATGCCTCTGGTCAGATTGCTATAAATCCAGCTTCAGGAGAACTTGTTACTGAAAATATCAATGACGAAACAAAGCAAGTAATGGAGAACATTGCCGCTATTCTGGAAGCTGCAAATATGACTTTTGAAAACGTTGTTAAGGCGACTATTTTCATTATGGACATGAATAATTTTGGCGCTATTAATACAATTTACGGATCTTATTTTAACGAAAAAACCGCTCCAGCTCGTGAAACGGTTCAAGTGGCATGTTTGCCAAAAAATGTAAATGTTGAAATTTCTATAATTGCTGTGCAATAGCATCTAATAATAATTGTGCCGTTGCTTCATTCGTTGCCAGCGGCACATTATGTACATCGCAAACACGAATCAACATATTGATATCTGCCTCGTGCGGATGGCTCGATAAGGGATCTTTAAAAAAGAACACCATTTGAGTTATTCCTTCTGCAACTCTTCCCGCAATTTGCGCATCACCACCAAGAGGTCCTGAAAGCATTCTTTGCGTCTTAAAACCCGCAGCCTCAGCTTTTCCTCCTGTAGTTCCTGTACCAATTAATTTTATTTTTTCATGATGTAAAACATCTGAATTCTTAATTAAAAAATTAATTAAATCAGCCTTTTTACCATCATGAGCAATAATTGCAATCTCCATAAAACCAGAACTATTGATTAGCAACATGGTAGGCTATTAATCCATCAATTGGTCTTCTTAAAACGTTTCCTAATTGAAGTTCATATTTATCAAATGTTTCTTGTAATTCGTCTTTTAAATAAAAAGCAATAGAACCTACGAAATGCACTGGAACTTCTTTACAATTATCAAATTGCTTGATATAATTTTTAACGAAAGATTTCATTCCTTTGAAAATAATTTTTTTGCAGAACTCAGTATCTTTATGTTTGATTAAGAACTTTGCAAAAGTCGCCAAATAAGCGTTTGGATTTTGTTCTTTATATAGTTTGTTTTTAATAAAATCAGGATCTACATCATATTCCTTTTCAAATTCAATAGCTAATTCCTTAGGCATTTTATTGAAATAGTATTTCCTGATTAATTCTTTTCCAAAAACATTTCCACTACAATCATCCATAACAATATAACCTAATGACTGAACTTTTTGATGCAATACTTTTCCATCAAAATAACTGCAGTTAGAACCTGTTCCAAGAATACTAACGATTGCTTCTTCTCCTTTTGGAGTTGTCGCATAAACTGCAGCATAAGTATCTTCATGAACCTCTACAATTGCGTTAGCAAAATACTCCTGAAAGATTTGTGTCAATGCAATTTTCATTCTGTCAGTACCACATCCTGCTCCGTAAAAAAACAAATGTGATGCATTTTTTTTATTTTGTAAAATATCAAAACGATCGTTTAATCTTTCAATAATTTCCGGACCATCAAGAATTTCAGGGTTTAATCCCAAAGTTTGTGTCGTGAATAATACTTTTCCATTATCATCAATTGCAATCCAATCGGCTTTCGTAGATCCACTATCAACTATTAATTTCATTTTTTTTTGTTTTTGGATTAGTTTTTCTTCAATAAATTAAAAGTGTATTTTTTACATTAATTAAAGACGAAACAAAATAAGAAAATCCCGTTACTTTGAAATAACGGGATTTTGCAAAATTATATAATATTATTTTAAACCTGCAATGTGCACAGATAAATCAATCAATTTACTAGAGTATCCATACTCATTATCATACCAGGATACTAATTTGAAGAAAGTTGAATTTAAACCAATTCCAGCTGTAGCATCAATGATTGAAGTTCTTTTATCAGAAATAAAATCCTGAGAAACAACTGCATCTTCAGTATATCCTAAAATACCTTTCATTGTAGTTTCAGAAGCATTCTTTAAAACAGCCATGATTTCTTCATAAGAAGTTTCTTTAGCTACTTTTACAGTTAAATCTACTGTAGAAACGTCAGCAGTAGGAACACGGAAAGCCATACCAGTTAATTTTCCATTCAATTCAGGAATTACTTTTCCAACTGCTTTTGCAGCACCAGTAGATGACGGAATGATGTTTATGCTTGCAGCACGTCCACCTCTCCAGTCTTTTCTAGAAGGACCATCAGCTGTCATTTGAGTTGAAGTTGTAGCGTGAACAGTTGTCATTAAAGCTTCTACAATTCCAAAGTTATCATGAATAACTTTAGCTAAAGGAGCCAAACAGTTTGTAGTACAAGAAGCGTTAGAAACTACTAAATCTGTAGCTTTTGCTGTCTCGTGGTTTACTCCCATTACAAACATTGGAGCATCTGCTGATGGAGCAGAAATAATTACTTTTTTAGCACCACCTTTAATGTGCTCATTTGCAGTTTCAATAGTTGTGAAGATACCAGTACATTCAGCAACCACATCAACATCAACTTCATTCCATTTTAAATCAGCTGGATTTCTTTCTGCAGTGATACGGATATTTCTTCCGTTTACATAAAGTTTTCCTTCTTTTACTTCTACAGTTCCGTTGAAACGACCGTGAACTGAATCATATTTTAATAAGTAAGCTAAGTGATCAACATCTAACAAATCGTTGATTGCAACTACTTCTACATTATCTCTATTGAAAGTTTCTCTAAAAACGATTCTTCCGATACGTCCGAATCCGTTTATTCCTAATTTTACTTTTGACATTTTACTAAATTTTTTGCTTTTGTTTTTGTTACACTAATTTAAAGTCTAATTTCCTCACAATAAACTTCTTTCCTTTTTAAACTTTTTTATTTATTTTATGTTGACATGATGTCAGACACTCTTAATAATTCTCTATCAATTTCAGATTTACCTTTAATTGCCTGCTCTAATGGTGTCAAAGCCACTTTATCTTCACGAAGTCCCACCATATAATTTGATTTTCCCTCTATTAAAGATTCTACTGCTTTTACTCCTAAACGGCTTGCCAGAACACGGTCAAAACAAGATGGAGAACCACCACGTTGCATGTGTCCCAATACAGAAACTCTTACGTCGTACTCAGGTAAATTAGCTTCAACGTAATCTTTTAATTCAAAAACGTTTTTACCAATTTTATCACCCTCAGCAATTACCACTATACTTGATGATTTTCCTGAAGCTTTACTTTTTTGAAGAGAGTCTAGCAATCTATCTAAACCTAAATCTTCTTCAGGAATAAGGATTTCTTCGGCACCAGCTCCAATACCAGCATTAAGAGCGATATGCCCTGCATCTCTACCCATAACCTCTACAAAAAACAGACGATTATGTGAACTTGCAGTATCTCTGATTTTATCGATACAATCTACTACAGTATTTAAAGCCGTATCATAACCTAAAGTATGAGTTGTACCAAAAATATCATTATCAATTGTACCTGGAATTCCCATTACAGGAAAACCATATTCAGCATTAAAAATTAAACCTCCGGTAAAACTCCCATCTCCTCCGATAACAACTAAAGCATCAACTCCGGCTTTTATAAGATTTTCATGAGCTTTTTTTCTACCTTCAGGTGTTCTAAACTCAACAGAACGAGCAGATTTTAAGATCGTTCCACCTTTGTTTACAATGTTATTTACACTTCGAGGTCCCATTTCTTTGAAATCTCCTTCGATCATTCCCTGATACCCTCTATAAATTCCGATGCATTCTATATTATGATAAGCACATGTTCGAACAACTGATCGTATTGCGGCATTCATTCCAGGTGAATCTCCTCCTGAGGTTAGAACACCAACTTTTTTTATTGTTTTTGGCATTATTTAAGTATTAAAGTGTAAAATTAGCAAACATTCACCACTTTTCAGGTTATGATTGTAATAAATTAATAAAATATGTTAAATTCAAACGTTTTCGTTAATAAGTTTTTTGATATGAAAAAATTCATTTAAAATAATAAAAGCACCTTATTTTAATTAAATCCTTAAAATTAACAATATATTAATGAAGTGTTATAAAATTATGCAGTTTCCTTATTTGACGAAAAAAATTGGAGCATCTAAAATTAGCACAAAAAAACCATTCGTTGCAGCGAATGGTTTTTTAATTGTACTTTTTTAACAAAAGCTTAAAAATCGTCATTATCCGGAATTAATCCCTGATTGTTATTTTGAGGCTGTGGTTGTTTCTCCTCCTCCTTTTTATCTGTCTTCTTTTTATTTTTATCAGCATCTTTTTTACTGGAGAAATTTATATAATCCGGATTCAAATTAGAATCTTGCAAATCATCTTGGGAATTTTTTAAAGATCTTTCCAGCTTATGGCTTTTAAATAGTTTATTTACCAGTTCACTAAAAGTATCAAAATCTACTTCATATGAAATACCAACTCCTTGTGTATAACCAACTCCTTGACCTATATAATTAATATCGTTTTCTTTATTAAACAAACGGAGGTTCATAGATCCGTCTTCATTTACCCTGTAAAGTATTTCAATATCTCCTACGATTGCCGATTCATTTACTCCTCCGACAGGAACACCTACTTTTCCGTTAATTGAAATTTTCTCATTAATCTGTGACGAAATGTTTGCCACAAACTGACCATCTGCTTCCTGACCTATTCGTTTATCTGCGGATATAAAGTTCAGGTCGATATTAAACTTATCATTATCAGATTTTATAATTCCACCCAATAAACTGGCAGCTGTTTCTGCAAATGTTCCCGACAAATCACTTTGATTAAATCCGTCCGGACTCATAAACGAACCTGTTGACAATAGATATAAAGCCTGAGTCTGTCGCACATCTTTATCGTCTAACTTATATTGTATCTCAGATTTCAAAACACTGCTTACGGATGGGAACTGAATATCAAAATTTGGCTCCGGACTTGCTAAATCTCCTCTCAAGCCAATAACCACTTCAACAGGAACTTTTTTATTGAACGAAGAATTTTCCAACAATACTGCTGGATTTGCCGATGTTCTGTAAACAGCTTCCAGATTCAGCTGAGCTTTCATCGGGTTTCCTTCCCAAATAATTGATCCTCCTTTTTTAACCGCAAACTTTTTATCAATTAAACCACCGTATTTAAAATTATACGTTCCTTCATATGCCTGAAAATCTCCCCACATATTAAATTTACCGAGTGTATTAATTTTAAATAATAGCGATCCGTATCCTTTTCCTTTCATTCCATGTCCGGAATTTCGATCCAGAATTACCTCTACTTCTGCATCAGGCGTAATATCAAAATCAAATTCCAGTTCAAGTCCATTATAATTTCTGGTTTTTTCTACAATACCATTTGCTAAATTGTATTTTTCTTTTGGCGTAACAAAATGTATCCAGCTGCTTTCTCCAACACTTTGTACATTATTGATAGGAATTTTGACCTCTGTACCTTTCTCTGATTTTGCAGCAACTTTTATAAATAAATTTTCTGTCGGCCCTTTTATACTTGCTGTACCATTTATATACGCAGTACCAAAATAAGCTGCATCGTCACTATCTTTAGTATCAAGTGCCAACAATCGTTTTGAAGTAATGGTTAAATCTAATTTCCAGTCACCAAAATTATGATGTTCGATACTTCCGTTTAACAATCCTTTTGTTCCGTACTTTGTGTCTGTTAATTGATTATTTCTGAATAAGAATTTCTCATCAGTTAAATCAATTACAGTTCGATCACTCAACTCATAATCCGTATTCAGATAAGGAATAGTCATCCCCGCTTTCTCAACATACAGCCTTCCGTTAATTTCCGGTTTTTTTATATTCCCCACAACGGCAGCATTTCCGGAAACAGATCCGCGAACATTTGATAAAACATCTTTACCAACTGTTCCTAAAGTTGCCAGATTAAACCCTTCGAGTTTTAGATTTAGATCCAGAAAAGTTTCTTTGTTTTCAATTGCAAAGGTTCCACTAGCATTAAATGATTCTGTAAAACCATTATGAATGGATGAATTTATAGTAAATTTTCTCAGATTCTCATCTCCGGAAATATCAAAATCTAAAGTTCCTAATTCTGTATTATTTAAATTAAGATGATCAATAACAATGGAAGCCGTGGGTTGATAAACATCTTTATTTTGTTTAAAATTGATGTTTCCATTTAAATTACCATTAAAAACAAATTTTGAATTTAACGGAGTAATTTTATTGATATCAACATCTTCAAAATTCAGTACAATATCTTTATAATCACTGCCTTTTAAAACTCCGTTTAAATCAATTTTTTGATCTTCATGGGACAAAACAATATTGTTAATCGTAAAGTTTTTAAAATTTTTATCAAAAACAATCTGATTATCTTCTGCTGCTGCTTCATTTAAATACCATAAGTAGTCTTTAAATTTCATCTCAGATTTTTTGATACCAACTATATTATTTTTGTTTTTATCTATAGTATGAAACAAATCAAGATTAAAATAATCCTGGCCTTTTTCTCCTCCTTTAAATTCTGAACGAACAAATAAAGTATCTTTTGAAGTTACATTAATCAAACTAAAATCGCGTATCTTGTAATATGGTGTTTTAATACTATCTAACTCTACAAACGCATTATAAAGTGGGTTTTTATTATCAATACTAACCCGGATATTATCGAATGTGTTTTTTGCAGCTGTAACTTTTTGCGATTTAAATCTAAACTTAAATTCATTTAAATCGGCATCAATCTTACCACGAACAACGGTAGAGGAATCAACATTTATTTCAGGATATAACATCTCAACAACTTTATCATACACATGAAAATTGAAACGCAAAAATTGTCCCTTTTTAACTTTATAAGGTTTGTAATTTGTATAAAGACTTCCAACGGAATTCATTACGAGTTTATCTAATTGTGCAAACTGAAATTTACCTACAATATTACCATCGACAATATCAGTAGAATTAATAGTTATGGTTCGTAACCTATCAGCATCAAAACTTGAATTGATAGTTACCTCATCAAATTCGTAAGTTGCTTTTGGATTTTGGTAAACAGCATCCTTTATATAAATATTTCCCTGAAGATTTTCTATTGAATTTCCTGAAACCTGAACAACTGCATCGCCTGTAAAATGCGAAATAGAATCATTTATAAATTTAAGCTTACGTAAATCTGCATTCTCCACATTGATATGAAAATCATACTTATTCTCACGCGTACTTAAATCTACTAAACCATCGAATGTCAAAGACAAGTTAGGATCATTTACAGAAATTTGTCCTTTATAATAAGGCAATTTAAAATTACCATTGACTACTATATTATTATACGTGTACTTATTATAGTCTAATTTAGTAATATCACCTTTTATAATGGTATTAAGGTATTTCTCAGTAAAACCTACACCATCAACATCTAAATCTAAGGTTGTTCTTCCTATATCTTTTCGATTTAACAAAGCACCAACATCAAAATTCTCCAGGACAATATTTCCCGAGTAAGATGCTTTATCAATAAAATCCATATTATTTAGATGGAGATCGACCTGGCCACCACCTATATCGGTAACCATTTTAAAATCGGCTTCCAATGCAATTGTAGAAACTTTTGCTTTTCCTATAATAGTAAATTTACCAACTCTTTTTAGTTCTTTAGGAAGCTTCTTTCCTAAAACAACTGGAAGCAAAGCAACCAAATTATCATAACTGGAAACCAATCTGTCAAACTTACCATCCATCGAAAACTTCTGTTCTTTGGAACCTAAAAGATTTTTAAAATTTATGGTACCAACAATTCTAGAGCCATTGGTATCTGTAAGCCTCAAGCCTCTTAAATTAAGATTATTAAGAGGACCGTTTAATTTTGTCTTAAGCTTAAAATGCTGGTTTTTACCCAATCCGTCATAAAAGTAACGAAGATCATTTGTTGCAATTGAAGAAGAGTCAATCGTAACATTAAACTTTACCTTGTCAGTAAAATTTAAAAAATCCTCTACTTTATAATTTAAAATTGCCTGACCATAAATAGATGATCTTTTAGTTTTTATAGCTAAATTTTCAACTTTTATTTGCTTTTTGGTATAACTGAATTTCCCGGCAAAATTAGAAACGTAAAGACCACGATGATCCAAAAATGAAAAGCGATGAATTGTAGTATTTACATCGGGCCCATATAATTTAAAATCACTGATGTAAGCATTAAGCTTTGTGAATGCTAAAAATTTAGGTGTTTTTTTATTTTCGTCAGTGACAGAAAAAATTCCTTTTGAAATATAAGCATTTTTAGCTGTCAGTAAAAAATGTTTATTGGTTTTTGAAGGTTTATCAGAATCAAAAAGTCGTATAAACTTATTAATATTGTTTTCATTTTCATTTTTATACGTTTTCAAATTAAAAATCAAACCTGTTAAACGTAAATCGCCAAAAATTAAATCGCCGTCTAATAATCTTTTGATGCTTAAAATGTCTGTAGAAATAATATCAGAGTAGATTAAAACCTTTTTGTGATGATCATAAATCAAAACCTTTTTAAGTTTTACTCCGCCAAAAATGTTTATCGCAACCTTATCAACGTGAATATCGGTTTTAAAATCTTCATTTAGGGAAGTAGTAACATATTGGGCAATTTTTGTCTGAACTATAGGCAAAGACAGCGTTATAGCAAGTGCTAACAAAAGTAAAATTAACCCAATTAGGGTCCTTGATATTATTTTCTTTACTTTTTTGATAGCTTCTTAATTTTAGTTTTCTTTTAAATTCACTTTGAACAGACAAAGAGCGACTGTTTTTGATAAAAATTCTTTAATTTTGGCTTCTCCTTACAATCAAAGAAAATTAAAAATTTGATTTGTCAAATATAATCCAAAATTCGTGCCTTTATATGCAAAATTCAGAGGTTTTTATTCTTGCCATCGAAAGTTCCTGCGATGATACTGCTGCTGCAGTTTTACATAACGATAAAGTACTCTCAAATGTTGTGGCCAATCAGCTTATTCACAACCAATACGGTGGTGTCGTACCTGAGTTAGCCTCAAGAGCGCATCAGCAAAATATAGTTCCTGTAATTGATGCCGCATTACGCAAAGCAAATGTACAAAAAGAACAATTAACAGCCATTGCCTTTACGCAAGGGCCTGGTTTAATGGGATCATTATTAGTAGGAAGTTCATTTAGCAAATCGTTATCATTGGCATTACAAATTCCGTTGATTGCTGTAAATCACATGCATGCCCATATTTTAGCGCATTTTATTGATGAAGAAGGATTTGACAAACCTGAATTTCCATTTTTAGCCTTAACGATTAGTGGAGGACATACGCAGATAGTAAAAGTAAATGGCTTTTTTGATATGGAAATTATTGGCGAAACCACAGATGATGCAGTTGGAGAAGCTTTTGATAAAAGTGCCAAAATTCTTGGACTTCCCTACCCTGGCGGACCATTGATTGACAAATATGCGAAAGAAGGAAACCCAAAAACTTTTGCGTTTACAAAACCAAAAGTACCGGGATTAGATTTTAGTTTCTCTGGATTAAAAACGGCCATTTTATATTTTATTCAGAAGAAAAAACTGGAAAACCCAAATTTCATTGAAGAAAACCTGAATGATATTTGTGCTTCTATACAATATACCATTATCGAAATTTTAATGGACAAATTAAAATTAGCGGTAAAAGAAACCGGAATAAAACAAATTGCAATTGGCGGAGGAGTTTCTGCAAATTCCGGAATTAGAACGCGATTGAAAGAAAGTGAAGGCAAATACGGATGGAAAACTTTCGTTCCTAAATTTGAATACACTACAGATAATGCTGCAATGATTGGCATTGTTGGTTATCAAAAATATTTATCAAGTCGTTTTGAAACTTCTGCAGTAGTTTCTAAAGCGCGAATTCAATTTTAAATTATGCAATTATTTTACAATCCTGATATAGACGAAACTACTGAAACTTTTTATTTTGATAAAGAAGAAAGCAGACATATTATAAAAGTTTTACGCAAAAAAGATTCAGACATTTTGCACGTAACAAACGGTTCAGGTTTATTGTTTGAAACTGAAATCACATTGGCTTCTGACAATAAATGTATTGTTGAAGTACTTTCGATAAAAAAAACTCCAGAACCAAAATTTCGTTTGCATCTGGCCGTGGCTCCAACCAAAATGAATGATCGATTTGAATGGTTTTTAGAAAAAGCTACAGAAATTGGAATCCAGGAAATCACTCCCGTTTTTTGTGATCGTTCTGAGCGAAAAACGATAAATAAAGAACGTTTTGAGAAAATAATTCTTTCGGCAATGAAACAATCCAATGAAACGTATTTACCTAAATTAAATGAAGCAATTTCGTTTAAGGAATTCATCAAACAAAAAAATGAAGGTTTACAATTGATTGCGCATTGTGAAGAAACTGATAAAAAATCATTGAAAGAAGTTTTAAACCCGAATGAAAATGTAACAATTCTGATTGGTCCCGAAGGTGATTTTTCAGATAAGGAAATTACATTGGCTTTAGAAAATAATTTTCAGCCGGTAATGCTAGGTAATACTCGTTTACGTACAGAAACTGCTGCTGTTGTGGCTTGTCATAGTGTTGTTTTTTTTAATGAGAATATTAATTAAATCGTAATCTTGTCATTTCGACGAAGGAGAAATCACATAACGTAACCACAGCGTTGCTCTCTGGATGTGATTTCTCCTTCGTCGAAATGACACAAAAAGCCACATATATAAAAAGCAAATTACCCAGATAATTTATAATTATATGAAAAAAATATTTTACTTATTATTCTTCGTTTCCATTTCTTCCTTTTCACAAGAAATTGCTTTATTAAAATATAGTGGCGGTGGCGATTGGTATGCAAATCCCACTTCATTACCAAACCTTATCCGTTTTTGCAATTCAAACATCAATACCCGAATAAAAGCAAAACCATCAACGGTTGAGCCAGGCAATCCTGATTTGCTCTCCTATCCTTTCGTACACATGACCGGACACGGAAATGTTGTTTTTAGCGATGCTGACGTAACCAATCTTAGAAATTATCTAACAGCCGGAGGTTTTCTTCATATTGATGATAATTACGGAATGGATCAATACATTCGAAAAGAAATCAAAAAAATATTTCCAAATAATAATTTAGTCGAAATTCCCGCAAATCATCCTATTTTTCAAAAACCCTTTCCTTTCCCGAATGGCTTGCCAAAAATTCATGAACACGATGGAACGCGTCCGCAGGCTTTTGGAATTTTCGTAGAAAACAAACTTGTCTTATTATATACTTACGAATGTGACTTAGGCGACGGCTGGGAAGATCCGGAAGTACATAATGATCCCGCTAATGTTCGTGACAAAGCCCTTAAAATGGGTGCTAATATCATCAATTATATTTTTACCAATTAATTATAAAAAAGTGCAACTTACTCACGAAGAAAATCAATTTGAGCGAAAAACGTTTCCCATAACACTGGTTTGCGATAATATCTATTTTCAGCAAAACATTGGTTCTCTTTTTAGAATAAGTGAGGCTTTTGGCGTAGAGAACATCATTTTTTTAGGAAAAGATATTCCATTAACTCCACGAAAAATCAATAAAACTTCACGAAGCACTCATCTTCATGTGCATCATACTGTAATCGAACAAACTTCTGATTTGGTTACCTACTTACTTCAAAATAACTTCGAAATTATTGCTTTGGAAATAACTAGTACCAGCAAACCACTAAAAGAAGTCAATATTCCTGAAAATCAAAAAATTGCACTTGTTATAGGAAGTGAAATTGATGGGATTTCAGATGATCTTTTAAAAATTTCCAATCAAATTGTCCATATTAATATGTTTGGTAAAAACAGTAGTATGAATGTTGTGCAAGCTGCGAGTATAGCTTTGTACGAATTTACTTCCTAATAATTTGGCTTAAATTTTTGTAAGAATCAAGCCGTATGGGCTGTTGTAAAATTCTCACAAAAAAAATGTTATAAAAATTTGGTACGAAAATCATTTTGTTATAAAATTGCTACATAATTAACCAAATTTAATTTTTTATAACAAAAACCCAAATTATTATGAAAAAAGTTCTTATTACCGCATTTACAGCTTTAGTGCTGTTTTCTTGTCAAAATGACCAAACAGAACCAACAGGTTCAGATGCTAGTGCTGCTACAGAGCGTCGTTGTGCTTCGCAAGAAGTTTTAGAAGCACAATTAAAAGCAGATCCAATGTTAGCCATTAAAATGAATGAGATTGAAGCTTTTACTACAAATCGAATCTTAACGAATCGTTTAGTAAATGGTAAAGTCGAAATTCCGGTTGTAGTAAATGTTTTGTATAAAACGACTGCACAAAACATTTCAGATGCACAAATTCAATCACAAATTGATGTGCTGAACAAAGATTTCAATGCTTTAAACTCTGATTATAATAGTGTTCCGGCACTTTTTGCAGGAGTAAAAGCCAATGTAGGAATTACATTTGTTTTAGATCAGATTATCCGAAAATCTACAACAAAAACTTCATGGGGAACTAATGATGCCATGAAAAAAACGGCACAGGGTGGAATCGCTCCAACTTCTCCAACAACAAAACTTAATCTTTGGTCATGTGCTATTGGCGGAGGAATTTTAGGTTATGCACAATTTCCTGGTGGAGCATCATCTACTGACGGTGTTGTAATCGATTCCAGATATTTCGGTTTATCTGGTGCTGCAAATGCTCCATTTAACTTAGGAAGAACTGGTACTCACGAAGTGGGTCACTGGATGAATTTACGCCATATCTGGGGAGATGCTACTTGTGGAAGTGATTTAGTATCTGATACTCCAACGCATAATACTGCAAATTATGGAGTACCAACTTATCCTCATTACAGCACTTGTTCAGGAACTCCTGTTGAAATGACCATGAACTACATGGATTACACAGATGATAATGGAATGTATATGTTTTCATTAGGTCAAAAAAGCAGAATGGCAGCCATATTTGTTTCCGGAGGCCCAAGAGCAGCATTTGGAATATAAACCCAAATATAAATCAATACAAAAGCGAGATCTGAACCATCTCGCTTTTTTTTGCTCTGTCCTGAATTTTAAAAGCTTTTTGTTATATTTATAGTCTAAAACATAATCATGATAACATCGAAGATCATTTCCAACGGAATCTTAAGAGCTTTAGCAACCATTTTAGTTATTAGTGCCGTTTTATATTTTTTATATGAAATTCAAACCGTAATTGTTTATTTATGTATCTCATTGATATTGTGTTTGATTGCAAATCCTCTAGTACAATTTTTAAAAAATAAATTAAAATTCAGCAATTCTATAGCGGCGACTACAACAATTCTGGTATTTATTTTAGCATTAGTTGGTTTTATCTTTTTGTTTGTGCCCTTGATTATTTCACAAGCTAATAACTTATCCTTATTAGATACAGATAATCTACAGGCACAGTTTATGGAAACAGAACGAAGTATCGAAACTTATTTCAACATTCAACACGTTGATTTAAGTAAAGCTCTTAAGGATTCAAAAATAATGTCAGCTTTAAATGTTGGCTTTTTTACAGGCTTTATCAATTCAATAATGAATTTCTTAGCCAATATGGGTATGGGATTTGTTTCTGTATTCTTTATTACTTTTTTCTTCATCAAAGACCAGGAGGATTTTAAAGCAGGTGCCAAAAAAATTCTTCCCGATACGAACGAAGATAAAATCTTAAATTCTATTACCAAAATAAATCATTTACTGACCCGCTATTTTATTGGCTTGCTACTTCAATTAACGGTTGTTTTTATTTTATACTTAATTGTATTACTTGTTTTCGGAAATAAGAATGCCTTCGTTATTGCTTTTTTATGTGCCATTTTAAATATTATTCCATACATAGGCCCAATTATCGGAACGATACTAGCCGGAATATTAACAATGATTAGCTTGATTGGAAGTGATTTTCAATCTGAAATTTTGCCAACCACTATTTATGTAATTATTGGTTTTTTACTTGTTCAGGCTATTGATAATAATATTAGTCAGCCTATAATTTCATCAAAAAGTGTAAATTCGCACCCGTTAGAAATATTCCTGATAACTTTAATCAGTGGAATTACTTTTGGAATTGTTGGGATGATTATTGCCATTCCGGTTTACACTATGCTAAAAGTAATTTTAAAAGAATTTTTTCCTGACAATAAAATTGTTTCCGTATTAACTGAAAAAATCTAACATTGAATTCGTCTCTTTTAAGCAAAAACATTCAGGAATTTATAACAAAAAATACCGGTGTAGAAATTACGAAATTTGCACTTCAGAAGAATCCTTTTCCAGAAATTGACTGGATTTTGATTTTGAACCAAATAGAAGCAAAAACAAAGGCAAAAGACAAATTACCCACTTGGTTTTCAACCAAAAATATAATTTATCCGAGTAAAATATCGGTCGAACAAACCTCATCTGAAAAAACAGCTGCCTATAAAGCTTCCTTAATTTCCGGCGAAAGTTTAATTGATCTTACAGGAGGTTTTGGTGTTGATGATTTTTACTTTTCAAAAAGATTTAAAAATGTAGCCCATTGTGAGATAAACGAAGATTTATCTGCAATCGTTAAACATAACTTTGAACAATTACAAGTAACAAATTGTAATTTTTTCGCCAATGATTCCACAAATGTTCTAACAGAATTGAATCAAAAATGGGATTGGATTTATATTGATCCCTCAAGAAGAAATGATGCAAAAGGCAAAGTTTTCATGTTAAAAGACTGTTTGCCAAATGTCCCTGAATTATTGGATTTCTATTTAGAAAAAACAGATTCTATATTAATAAAAACTGCCCCTTTATTAGATATTTCAGCAGGTTTGTCAGAATTAAAATTTGTCAAAAACATTCATATTATTGCTTTAGAAAATGAAGTAAAAGAATTGCTTTTTGAAATCCACAATCATTATACAGGCGAAATTACAATCAAAACTGCTAATATCTTAAAAGACAAAATCGAAACATTCGAATTTATTTTGGATGATAAATCTGATTTACCTTCTTATGATTTACCTCAAAAATTTTTATACGAGCCAAATTCGGCCATAATGAAATCTGGTGGTTTTGATGAAGTGAGTTCTATTTTCAAAATAAATAAACTTCACAAACACTCTCATTTATATACTTCCGTAGCGTTAATTGATTTCCCGGGGAGATCTTTTGAAATAGAAAAAGTGATTTCATACAACAAAAATGATATGAAAACAGAACTTTTAAATCAGCAAGCAAATATTACGACCCGAAATTTTCCGGACACGGTAGAAAACATTCGAAAAAAGTGGAAAATAAAAAATGGTGGAAATTTATATTGTTTTTTTACAACAGATAAAAATGATAACAAAATAGTTTTAATTTGCAGAAAAATAATTTAAAAATGAAACAACTAATTACGCTAACTTTTTTTCTATTAACCCTTACCGCATTTGCCCAAAAACCATGTGAATACAGTGCCAACGTTACAGATTCTATTGGCACTTACAAAATTACAAATGAATATTTAATGAGTGAAAAGAACTTTGGAGGTTCGTTTAGCTATGTATTCTTTTCATTGGCACAAACAGATGGTCTGCCAACATTAAATTTACAATTGATTCAAAAAAGTAAGGATTTTATAAAGGCAAATTGTTTTGACAAAAACTCAAAAGTTTTTTTACAATTACAAAACGGCAAAATTGTTACTTTAATGCACATTGAGCAGGAAAACTGCGGAACACTTATTCGTGATAAAGGTTTTGATAATCGTGTAAATACAGGAATTTTTGTATTTATGAAAGATAGCTACGATGAACTGAAAAAATCTCCGGTTAATATAATGCGTATTAAATACCTGACGACTACAGAAGATTATATTGTAAAAAGTGAATTAACGTCTGAGATGAATGGAAAAGTATACAAACCAGATACTTATTTCATTGAAAATATAAGATGTGTGGAATAAATAACTATTCGCAATTCCATTTTTGATTCGAAACTTTATCTTTTAAACCTGTTTTTAAATTATAATGCCACCACTCCGAATCAAATGAATTAAAGCCATTTTTAATCATCACCTTTTTAAGAAACTTTCTGTTTGATTTAACTTCATTTGAAAGTTTAGTATAATTATGGCCGGCCTGTATTCCGAAGAAATCAAAAGGAGTTCCCATATCCACTTCTTTTCCATTCGAATCAACTAAAGAAATATCGACGGCTCCTCCTCTATTGTGGATGGAGCCTTTTTTTGGATCTGCCACATACTCCGGATTCGAAACAATCTCCCACATCTTTTTCTGGATTGACAAAGGCCTATAGCAATCATACAATTTAATTTTAAAGCCTTTTTTCTTAAAATCATTATTGGCAGCAATTAGCGACTGAACGGTTTTGAAACGCAAAAGACATTCGGCACAATCATAAACTTTGGCTTTCAGAAAATTATCTTCTGTAGCATATTTCATGTCGTAAATAAAATCCTGACTAAAATCTTTTAGATTAACAAAAGTGGTATCGGCAATCTCTTGCTTAACTTCGCTTGTATAAACTTCATTTTGGGCATTGGAAGTAAATCCAAAAAAAAGAAAAACTAAAAAAAACAAAGAATTAATGGATTTTGACATGAACAGACATTTTTAATTGAGAAGCTTTCTGAAAAGTAAATATAGGAATAAATAATGCAACCTTAAATTTTTGAAAATCCTTTAAACAAAAATTATGCTTATTTTTTAAGTTCACATCCTATAATAATTTGATATTTTTTCATTAATTAAACTTTATAATCCTTTTAAAATCAATTGTACAATTCAAAAAACTACGACTATGAACAAAAGAGCAAAACATTTATTTATAGTTGGAATGAGTTGTTTTATATTGATTCATGCAAAAAAGAAAAAGAAAAGTTATCAAAAATAAAACCCACTCGATTGAAAGTGGGTCTTAGTTTATTGAATTTTAAATTTATTTACATTTATATTTTTCGAAGATTGCTTTTAATTGATTCAAAACATCTCCGTTTTTGAAGTCTTCTTTTTCAATTGCATCAATTAGTTTAGGACATCCTGCAAAAGCTTCTTTTGCCATTTTTCTGATTAATGAATCAGTTCCTATTGCAAAACCGTTTGAGGCTGTGGTCGCATTACCAAAAACTAATTCTTCACTGTTCTTTTTACCAAAATAATAAGCTGTATTGGCAAAAGTCACCACTGTGCTGGTACCGCCTGCGTTTGGTCTTCTGCCGCCTTCAGCACCAATACCGCCAATTTTTACATCTTTATCATAGATAATATAAAACCACACCTTTTTTTGGATCTTGAAAATTTCCCTGTCAAAAGATTCGCTGTAGTTGCATATAATCTTTCGGCAACATACTTTTTATCATCAGATTCAAATTCGATTTTTTTAATGTCAGCACTTGCAATTTTTTCTTTTTTAGCTTCTTCATCGGTTTTAAAAACGACTTTAGAATCATAGCTTTCTACCATTTCAGCAAATCCTTTTTTTGTTGATCCGTCTTCCATATACAAAACTGCTTTGCTAAATTTGGCATGCCCTGTAATTGTAAATAAAACTGCAATTGCCAATAAAATTATTCTTTTCATGTTTAATTATTTTAATAGTAAATATAGTATAAAATTGTTTTGTTAAACAAATAAAAACAGAATAAAATCAAGCAAAAAAGAGAAATTAAAAATAATTATTTTAAATAAATTGCTATCTAATATTAGCAGACTATTGATCGGTTGCCTTTTTTGTTAAAGTACTTCCCAAATGATCGGATGGAAATAAAAAATATCATTCTCCGGTAAACCAATTCCGGTAAATCCTTCTCCTGGTTTAACGGTTGTCGGTTCTACTGGGGGTCCAAATTGTACGGGGGGTCCGGGAACATCACCCGGAGCATTAAAAACAGGATTACGTGGCCAGCCTTCCGGTGGGTCCTGATTTTCTTCAACAGGTTTAATTACTTCACTCGGGTATGGATCGCCTGTGAATTCTGGTGTGGCATAGATTCCTTGCTGTGTTGGTGGTCCGGGAGGAACTCCTAAACTTTTTACATAATTATCCAAAGCTTTTTGCTGCTCAGCAGTAAGTTTAGAATAATTTACGCCTCCCGCCGTTAATTTTAGCGGCTGGGCAAATGATCCATTTCCTAGTTTACTTACGATACGACCCGCGCCTTCAAAATAATGTTTCGTGAATTTACCTTTGCTAATTACGAAATACGGAGAAACATAACCCGTGTAATCATCCGTATGTACAATCGTAGCCGCTGTCTCTCCGTTAATGGCAACGTTTTGTGAATCGCCTGAACTTTTAATTACGCGTTCACCTGAAGCATCATATGTAAATTGATGAATTCTTCCGTTATCGTTAATACCTGATAAACGGTTTTCTTCATCCCAGGTCTTTTCTGAAACTTTTTTCTTCCGTATAACCTGTTGGGTTTCCGTTGCCATCGTATGCATGTTCTCTAGGAAGAGTTTTCCCTGTTTCCGCAATTTTGTTTGGTGCATTAGGGTGCAGTTCGTTATCGTAATTATAATCTAAAACATACCCTTTCTGCTCATTGTTTACGGTATGGACTAAATCTTTCTTAGTAATATTATGCATTTTGTTATAGCTCATATTCAGCTCATAACTGGCTTTGGTAAACTCGCCCTGATACGTTGCTTTTGCCGATTTTAACCTGTAAAAATCATCGTATTGGTATTCGTTGCTTTTATCATTCCATACTTTATCATGTTTCGAATATCACCAACAAAGCTGTAACACGTAGTCCCGTTTCATCTCATTTTTTTTTCGATTTAAGACATTTTAAAATTAAAGAAGCCGTTTCAAAACAAATTTGAGATATTTTTTAATTTTTACACATTTTTAAACCACATCAAGGCTATGTTACATAACACATTTATTTAAGACCTCTCTCATTCCCAAGCTTCTGCCACCGCACTAGGATTTTTTTTATTTGCTCAGTCGCCGCAATGGCTACGCTTGTTTTTTTTGAGGGAAGAATGCCAAATATTTTAAACAAACCAAAACCTAGCATTTTTGCAAGCCTTCTCCCAAAAAACAAACAGATCTCAAAATGTTTTTCTTTGATGATTTGATTTGCAAGCATAAAAAAAACTCACCATTGCTGACGAGTTTTGATGTCTATTTTCTTGCAGATAAACTTTACGGATTCAAATTTAGGAGACATTCACACAGCTTTTCATAAGAAATCTTCAAAGAGCAGGGAATCACTTACTATTTATTTTATAAGTAAAATATTTGAACAGATCGGATAATCTATTTTAACTTGCCCTCTTTTTGTGTCATTTGCATCAAGACCAACTTCCAAATACTGACTTACAGCGGTTAAATCTTTTTTTGACATACTATTTAAAAGAATAGAAAATTCTTTATCGCCATATCTTTTCATTAATAGATATAAAATATATCCGTGATCATATCCACCAGCATCATAAATGTAATCAACCTTTAAAATTTTCAATGTTGCACTATTATCTTTGACAAAAGCTTTATTTAAATTTTCAACATAGGAAGAATAATTATCTCCTAGCGCCAATTCTAATGTATTTGAAATTGGTATTTGGGATTGTTCTTTACATCCATAAAACAACAAACAAATTACTATAATTAAACTTTTTTTCATATTTGATTATTTAATTTTATTTACAATTAATTTCATTTTTTCCTACTCAGTAACTTTAATTGTACCAAATTTCTTCTGGGTTGTAAAGGGAACATATTTTTGTTTACCTCTATTATCCGGAACATCTTCAGATGAAGTTTTATTAATCATAGTGTTAATAACACTCCATTCTTCAGCTCTTTGCTCCGTAGTCATTTGCGCATCATCTTTATTTATAGTAACACAACCCCAGCTAACCCGTCCTGGATGCAAATTATACCCATTACGTTTTTTTCCTTGTGCATTTATTTCTCCTGGCCTATCATCTTTTTTATCATACGGGTTACTATCTTTTGGGTCTAAAACAAAGAAAGAATCATGATCCGGGTTTGTATTTCCTTTATTTTCTAAAATATTATATTCCCCCTTTGAAATTGGTTTCTCATTTGGTCTATCTGGATCATTACGTACAATTTTACCATCATCTGAATGTCCACCAGTAAAAACATTTTCAACAACTAAAACTTGGTTATGAGTTAAATTTCCTTTTTTATCTCTAACACCATTCAGCTTATAATTTTTAGCATTAACATATAAAATCGGAAGTCCTGATTTATATTGGTCACGGTCAATAAGAGTAAGTCTACCTGTTGTTTTATTAAAAGCCCCGATTATATCCTTACCATCTGGATCAATTAAGTTAATAGGATTATTAGCCACAAAAACATACGCTCCTATATTTGGATATTTTTCCATTTTAGGATCCGTATTAAACCATAAACTAGTTTTCATATCCAAATACCTGGCTCCATAATAACTCAAATTCGTTTCCCTATCCAATTCCTTCCCATTAAACAAATAAGGACTGGAAAAAGAAGAACTATGCTCCTCAAACAAAATCTCCCCAAAAGCAATATATTCTACATGTTGGCTTATGCTTCCATTTCGGGCTGTAATATACGAAGTACTTCCCAAATGATCGGGATGGAAATAAAAAATATCATTCTCCGGTAAACCAATTCCGGTAAATCCTTCGCCCGGCTTTACAGTCGTAGGCTCTACAGGTGGCCCAAATTGTACAGGTGGCCCCGGAACATCTCCAGGTGCATTAAAAATAGGATTTCTAGGCCAGCCTTCCGGAGGTTCCTGATTTTCTTCAACGGGTTTTAATACTTCACTTGGGTATGGATCTCCTGTAAATTCCGGTGTGGCATAAATGCCTTGTTGTGTTGGCGGTCCCGGAGGAACTCCTAAACTTTTTACATAATTATCCAAAGCTTTTTGCTGCTCAGCGGTAAGTTTAGAATAATTTACGCCTCCCGCTGTTAATTTTAGCGGCTGGGCAAATGATCCATTTCCTAGTTTACTTACGATACGACCCGCGCCTTCAAAGTAATGTTTGGTGAATTTACCTTTGCTTATTACAAAATACTTAGAAACATAACCCGTGTAATCATCCGTATGTATAATCGTAGCCGCTGTCTCTCCGTTAATGGCAACGTTTTGTGAATCGCCTGAACTTTTAATTACGCGTTCACCTGAAGCATCATATGTAAATTGATGAATTCTTCCGTTATCGTTGATACCTGATAAACGGTTTTCTTCATCCCAGGTCATTTTTCTGAAACTTTTTTCTTCCGTATAACCTGTTGGGTTTCCGTTGCCATCGTATGCATATTCTCTAGGAAGAGTTTTCCCTGTTTCCGCAATTTTGTTTGGTGCATTAGGGTGCAGTTCGTTATCGTAATTATAATCTAAAACATACCCTTTCTGCTCATTGTTTACGGTATGGACTAAATCTTTCTTAGTAATATTATGCATTTTGTTATAGCTCATATTCAGCTCATAACTGGCTTTGGTAAACTCGCCCTGATACGTTGCTTTTGCCGATTTTAACCTGTAAAAATCATCGTATTGGTATTCATGCGAAGCTGTTCCGCCTAATGTATTGTTTACAATTGGCGCTGTGTTTTTTATGTTCAATACATTTCCAACCAAATCATAGCCATACGAATTATTCATAATTTGTCGTGATCCGCTTTTTACCTGCAATTGCTGTAACCTTCGCATTACAGAATCATAACTATAATTCGTTTCGGTATCGTTCCCGTATTTTAAATATTTACGCTGCTCGAATTCATCATAACTTAATTGTTTGATATAATCGTAGGTATGACTTTCTTTTTTACCCTGCATGCTTTGCAGGTTACCGGCACGATTATAAGTGTATTCTACTACTTCACCATCAGGATAGGTCATTTTCTGGATTCGGTTCCAGGTATCGTATTCGTACTGCGAAATATAGGTTTGCACATCAGTTGGTGTAATACGAAGTGTGCGAATCTCTTTTTCGACTTCGCCTAATTTTCCGTAGAAAAATTCCTGTCCGCCACTGGCGTCTTGTACAAACCATAAGCGGCCACGGCGTGCTGCTGTTCCGTCGGCTTTACCATAATTGTATTGTACATTATTTTGTGGGTTTTTAGGATATTTAATAGACTCCAATCTGTTAAAATTGTATTCATATTGTATAGCACCTCCATTAGGCACGGTATTTTTTATATCCTGCGTAATACGGGATGTTAAATTACCGGCCAAATCGTATTGCATCGTTGTGGTTCCTGCATCAGGATGTGTGAATTCAATTCGTCTTCCCAACCAGTCATAACTGCTTTTGGTAACATGATCCATTGCATCAGTTACTTTTATCATTTCACCCAATGCGTTAGTCTCAAACTTCGTCAGCAAATCATTTTGCATACTGGCCATATTTTGTCCGGTGGCATCAGTATAGGTCTGACTTGTTTTATTTAAGGCATCGGTTTGCATCGTACGCAAAACTGGCACACCATCATAATTTTCTAAAGCAAAAGTTGTCGTATTGCTGCTTCCATCCGGCAACGTAACTTTTACAGCGCGTCCCACTTCATCATACTCTGTTTTAGTTGGTGTTACATTTGATATCGCGGTACTAAAATTATTATCAATAGTGGTAGTCGTTGTTGGGTAATAACTTGTTGTGGGTCTTCCCAATCCATCATAAATTACTTTTCCGGATACTATTTGTGCTTCCTGATCCGGACTCCCGGCTTGTGTAAACAAACTGGCTGTTTTCTTTACCTGCAACGCTCTGCCTAATCCATCAGTATAAGTGAAGGTTTCAATATCTTTATTTAATTCCGGATCATAGTTTTTAGTTTTGGCGTACGGAACTTTTGCCTCAGGGAAATATTCATACGCAATGGTATAGGGTTTTCCTGAAGCGATTTCGTAAGGTGCCTTGATTGTAGCTATACGTCCTTTACTATCGAGCGCATAAATTGTACTTTGGTCGTTACGATCCGTTGTTTTTAAAGGTGCTCCAAAACGATAATCATATTCCATTTTGTTCTGATAACCAAATGCATCTTTAATTTCGGTCATGTATTGATGATTGTCGGCATCAAATATATACTCCAAAGTCATACGCTGCCCTTTGTAATTGGCGGGACCGGTTATTTTTTGAAGGTTTCCGTAAGTATCATAGGCTATATCTGTTAAAGCTATTTTATCGGCAGCACTATAGTTTTTAATTTGGGTAACTTCAGCCGTTGTTGTATTGATGGTAGTGGCTCTTTTACGTCGCAAACCATCCGTTGTAAATACTTCGAGTTGTCTTGGTATTCCGCCATAATAAGGTGTTGTACTTTCGTAATAACTAATTTTAGCCGTTACTTTATCAGTAGCAGTCCCGTTTCCTAAATCTTCATACTGCGTAATGTTTCCGTTGTCATCATAGGTATTAAACGTATTGGTTTCGAGGTAATCACTTCCTCCTTCATATACTTTTTGATTGGCGTGAATCAATCCCACAAAAATACGTTTGGCATCGCACGAAGGTAAATTCAACTCTGATAACGGAACACTTGCCTGTGTCTCCACATCAATAAAACTATATTCGTTTTCTGACTCCTGGCGCATTTTGTTGTTTTTATCCAACGTGTAACTGTGCTTCAAAAGATTTTTACGGAAATAATCCTGATTGTAAAATTCCTGAATCGTAGTCGAGAAAACCGAATTATCTGCCGCATCAATTTGTTCCTGAATTACTTTTGCAAAACCATAAAATTCTCTTTCACGACGATCATGATAACCGTCTTCGTATCTGAATTTTGCAATCGAATGATCGATACCATCACCAACATGTCCATCAAAAATATCGACTGATTGCAAAACCCATTTCGCTGAAGGGTTTTCGTAACTTGGTTTAAGTAAATTATAATCAACAACATAACTATTCCCAGCAGCGTTAGTAACACTCTTAAGTTTATTGGTTCTTTTAATATTAGAAAGTTGCACGGTAAGATTATTATCATCTTTAGAGACGATATAATCCAGGTTTCCATCACCGTCAATATCCATATAGGTTCCTTCAGAACGGCTTGTACTCCATCCTTTACTTCCTCCCACGGTTGGTGTAATACGCAACAGCCAAACGGTAATATCAAAGGAGAAATTGGCATTCATACCGTAACTTACCCCTTTGTTTAAATTCATTTCTGAATATTTTGGATAAACAACCGGTGTGTCAAAAGAGCCCCCTAAGTTAAAGGCTACCCGCATCGTATTGCCCTGATAGCTTATTTTATCTGCTAGTCCATCGCCATTTATATCTAAAAATGATTCGTCAACATCAGATTCTGATCTTGCATAATTGGCTCCTCCTGAAATAGATCCCTGTTTAATGCTAAAACCTAATCCGGCACTCCAATCGGTAGAAAATCCTTTATTTAAACTTCCCAGATTCCAGTTTCCGCCTGGTACAAATCCGTAACCTGTGTTTAGCAAGACATCTCCTGAATCTGTAATTTTATCCGGCAGGCCGTCACCGTTAATATCACTGTGCACCATCACGGCACGATCTGTTCCTTTGCCTTGTGAAGCACTAACAGAAATCTGATCTTTTGCTTTTTCTGCTTCTTCATCAGCACACGTTTTTGAAGCTTCTCTTTGAGCAGCAGCTTTCCCTACTGTCATACCTAATCCACTTTTGGCTGAACCGTGACTGTAACTTCCTCCAAAATTAGGGCCTTCAGATGTTGTCTTTGCATGACTAAAATTGTCTCCAATGTCAATGATTTCATCTGATATTTTTCCAACCGGAGCAGTAAGCTGAACACTTCCACCACGAATATAATCCGGAAAACGATCTCCGTTAAAATCACTCATCGTCTGAGTAACATATGAATCGCCATCTATCGACTTACTATAACCAATATTAGCCTGACCAGCAGAAACTCCGGCAGAAATACTTTTACTTTTACTTTCGCTAATCATATCAAGTGCCGTCGTGCTTCCTCCCTGTAAAGTTGGCAAAGAAAAATCGGCATAATCTGCAATATCATCTTCTCCCAATCTTGAAGTTCCGATGGTTTGTCCTTTTATATAAATTCCTTCTTCAAGACCTTCCCATTTCAATTTTGTATAAGATGGATTTAAAGAAACGAAATAACTATCTGCCACTTCATAACCTTTTCCGTCATAATTATCAGGATCCGTATTGTTTAGATCCGGTTCTGTATTATAAGCGTCTGACTGTTTTAATTGCATCTGGTCTATGGTATTTGAGGCTAAATTTCCATTAATAACAAATCCTCCCCAATTTCTATGGTACAATCCTAAAGTTCTTTCATCCGGATTTAAAAGACTATAAATAGAAAAATCATCTGTTGCGGCATTCCAAATTACATCATCTGTAAGATCAGCCAGATCTTTTAAATCTGTAACCTGCACCTGAATATTTAAAGCATTTTGTTTTGGATAATTTCGAAGTATAGCCGTTGAGGACGGATTAGAAATGGTTACTTCTAACTGAATTGGAACTCCCGCTACTGCTGAAGGATAATCAACTGTATTGTCAAAAGCATTAATCACTTCTGCCAAAGTCCCGGCTGTCAATTTATATCTTTTACGGGCTAATAAAGTATTATTTTGTTTGGCCGAAACAATTACATCTCCATTATATGTATTCAAAGATCCCGGAGGAAAAGCTGTTGCCAAAACCAAATCAGCAGGTAATATATTTAGTTTTACCTTTCCACTTGTCGTTGAAGTAATACCCGGCATAGTATAATTTCCTTCTCTTTTGTTGTATAGCAAATGAGAAACTTCCATAGGGACCTCTTCTGCAATTCCTCCCTGATAAGCGGGTACCGTTACTGTTGGTGCAAAAGAAATAGTCTGCCAATTGATATTGGTCGCTGTTTCTAAGGCAAGGCTAATTTGCGTTTCGGCTTCGAATGCGGGTAAAGCAACTGAGGCCAGATTAAAAGCAGCAACTTCATTTGCTAAAAAAGTCTTTTCGAAAACAACCACAGGAGTACTGGACTGATCCAGATACGTTTTGGTAATGACAAGTCTGATGTGATCTGATGTCACAGGTTTATTTAAAATTCCTTTCACTACAACATTTCCGGCTGTGGCTATTGTTTTTCCTGCCAGGGAACTACTAAGGAAATCTGTACTGGCCTGATAGGTAGCTAGTGAATAAGAATTGACATCTTTTAAATTGGCAGCTACCGCAACATCACTATCCACTAAAGTTCCGTTGACATTCCTGTCAAATTGTTTTACTTGTGAATACGTAATAACCGGATCCCAAATTACGGTATCAAAGCTTCCGTCTTTTAGAGAACTAACCCTAAAATATAAGCGTTCGCCTTTTTCTACAGAAATTGCTGTGTTTTGTTTGCTTTTACTGCTATAATCAGTGGCACTAATAGCCTCATTCCATACTAATTGATTTCCTTTTTGAAAATACAAATGAACACCGTCTGCTTTATCATTTCCGGCATTATTAATATATTCTGCGCGGGCTTTAATTCCTTCGGGCGTTGCTTCCTGAACCAATTGATATTGATGCGAAACAGAAACAATTCCTTTCACAGGTGCTTCCCACATACGCACGACATCATGCAGCGGATTTTGTTTTTCTATTTCCTCTGCCGAAATGGATGTATAACCCGGAATAGTTACATTTCCTCCTCCAAAAACAGGTGATGGGGTTCCTGTACTACTCGCTTTAAATGTTGGAATTCCGTTTTCTAATCTATTATAATATACTTGTCCGTTTCGAACAAAATCAATCAGTCCATCTCCATTAAAGTCCATAAAATAGACTTTAGTTTTACTGCTTGAACGCTGCTGATCGTAACCAATGTTTCCGTATTTTAAATTTAAATCGACACCCCAGTTAAACGAAGTTGATTTTGAAAATCCGACATCACTAATATTAATGGACTGCAATTCTCCGAAACTATTTTGCCCGGATGCTGCCAAATTTTTTCGGTAATAAACACCATCTTTTGTTTTAAAGACTTTATCCGGCAATCCGTCTCCGTCTAAATCTTCTAATATTACAGCGGTATCCGAGGTTCCCCAGCTATTTCCTCCATGACCTCCAACGGTAAAACCTTTTAAACTTCCGGCATTTGTTACCAAACCTACTCCAAGCCTGTAACTAACACCAACTGTAGATCCTTCAGAACTGCTTACCAATGAGTGTTTTCCTGAAAACAACAAATCACTAAAGGAGGGAATAGAACTGTTTCTAAGATTATCATTTGGCACACTCCAACTTTGAGCTGTTCCAAAAGGATTATATTTCCCGGAAGCATCACGCACATCATCAAAATAATCCATTGTATTGGTATAGAATAATTTGGATTCAGAATCGTATTCTGAAACTGATTTTAAAAGTGTTTTCTTAAAAGCTCCTTCTTTATAATTCAGTTCGTAACTGCGAATCATATCCCTTTTGTAGCGTACTTCTATTTTTCGTAATAATTGATTGTTCAGTTGTTTGAAACCCAGTCTGGCAGAAACCTGAACATCCGGACGGTTTGCTTCACCTAAATCACCACTTTTTACAAAAGTGATATTGTAATTCCCTTTTTCAGAACCAAAACCGGTGTAGTATACTTTTTTAAGATACAGTTCGCCATCTCGCTTGTCATATTCATATTCGACCGTATTTCCTTTTAAATCGACCTGAAGACAAAGTGCCCAATGTCCAACATTTCCATTGGCATCCTGTAGAACTCCATTTGCAGAAAGTCCCGAAGCGGTTCCTCCGTAATAACTCGCAACTCCACTTTTATCTTTTACAACCCAGTAATAATTTTTAGGAGATGATCCTTTACGGATGATTTGCTGAAAAGCACCTTCTCGTCTTGGATAAAATTGTTTGTCTGTTGTTCTGCCAATCCATTCTGCTCTATGCGAATTTGGTATTAATTGTTCTCCTGCAATTGCATAGGTTTCCGTTTCTTTTGATGCGTCATATCTTGGTGCTCCCCAGCGGGTTTCGATACTAACAGCCGGTGCCGAAATATCCCAGCCCATTCCTGCCCAGCTATGACCGCCATCACTATCGTATTGCAGGTTAAGCGAAGGCTGCATACCGCCTCTTCCTCCTGGAATTGCGATAGAAAATCCAGTGCTTGCTGTTCCTCTTCCGTTTGCAGAAGGTGGTGCTATTGACTGAATTCCAACCAAAGGACTTGCCGCTTTTAAATCTTTTATGCTTGTTGGCGTATATCCTGAAGTTTCCGGAGATTCCGGCATTTTAATGATTCCGGCAATAAAATCGGTAAAGTGAGTAGTTTTTGCCTTGATGATCCCTTGTTTGATATCCAAAGAATCTTTGGTTACTTCCTGCCACAATCTTTTGTTTTCATCAAAATAAAATACGTTGATATCTTTCTCCGTGTATCCTTCCGGAATTGCTTTTTTATCAAATGGCAGTGATAAGGTTACGGCTTTTTCAAAAATAGTTCCGTGTGGCAATAATCTAAAACCTGCATTTGTACCTGTAACATTCACCATTGCAGAATTTAACGGTGCAATGTCAATTTTTCTTAAAGCACTTACCGATACTGAAACATTGTTTTTTAAAGATCCCACAGGAAAAACGGCCAGAAATTCTTTGTAAACCAGCTTATTTTCAGTCTGAAAATCGATTATTTTTGAAATTCTTTCTTTGGCATTTTCGATTGGTCGAAAGCGATCTACTTTCAAAAATTGATTGACATCTAATTTTTCATTTAAAAGTACACCGGAAGTAGTTTCTTTTGTAACCTGAATTGATTTACCTACAGTTGAAGCTTCTAAAACTAATTCAAACTCAGGCTGATTGACGTCAATAGCCATTCCGCCAATACTCATTTTTTTTATCTGCGAAGGAAAATTAATTCCTTTGATGTACAGTTTATTCTCCGATTGTAATAAAGTATACTGAAATGAAGGAGTAGATAATTTATAAACAATTCGAACATTTTTAATTCGATAGCCATTCGAAATTCCTTCCGGAGCGGTAAACAACAAAACGTTATCACCTGCTCTCAAAGATTTTTCAGAAAGCAACTCAGACTGTCTCGTCCAGTTTTTATTTTGAGATAAAAATTGCCCTCCAATACTGGGCTGATTGTTTAAACTTCTTGAAACGGAAGCGGCCTGATCATATCCATACAATTCATACTCTAAATAAGCACTTTCATTTTGAGAAGGCAATACATCAATTTTCAAATGAAAAACGTTATCATACGCATCATCAACATCCGATTCGCTTTTAATACCAATAATTCCCTCAGCAATATCTGCACTGAATGATTTTGTGTTTTTATTTTCTTTATGAAGAACTGCGATAGAATCGGTTACTGAAACAATTGACTCTTTTTCTGAATTATTTTGGGTAAATAAAGAAGCTATTTTGTATGGACCAAAATTGGCTGCAAACAAAAAAGAACCTATTAAAAACACCAATACTATAATTTTATTTTTCATAAATATGATAATCGATTATGGGGAAATCGGTTTATTTTTTAAATTATTTCAATATCCACTTCGTATTCTGAGAAGAGCTTAAATTACTTTACAATGACTTTAAAAGTTTTTGTTCCAAAATCAGATTTCACCGTAACCAGATACAGACCGGCAGCGCTTTCTATAACCTCATCATGCAAATAGGTTTCTATTTGTGTAAATTGTTTCTGCTTTATAAGTGCTCCGCTTGGTGAATAGATGCTAATTGTTGCATTTGTCTTTGTTGGAAATTGCATTGCTATAGAAAAGTGACCATCAATTGTTGGGTTCGGATATAAAATCAAAATACTTGCATCAGTTATCTCTTTTCCATCGCTTGTAATTGCAATTTTAGAAGCCGTTTTACATTCCTGATCATTCAGTAGTCTTAATTCGTAGTTACCTGGCTGATCCACCAATATTTTAGGGTTATTATCTAAAAAATCACCTTCATAATACCATTGATATTCGTAATTTCCTGCTGGCAGACCGGCGCTTGCATCAAGTGTCAGAGCATTTCCATCGGTCAGTTTATAATCTGATTTCAAATTCGGAAATGTTCCTTGTTTATCTGCAACAAACACAGTTTCAGCATACAAATTTCCTTTTCCATCCCTTACGACATAATCATAAGTTCCTGATGAAAGTTTCAGTCCGGAAGTACTTTTTGCAGCCTGATTCCATTGTTTTACAATAGCTTCGCTGCCTTCTTTTTTTACAGTAACGGTAAATGGAGCTTCACCACCTTCTATCGTATAATTTAATTCACCAGATCCGGCTACCCCACAAGTCGCTTCGGTAATCCAGACTCTGCTAAACATTGCCGGTGCTACTTTGATCGTAAATTTCGCTTTGCCAGATTTTTGTTTGTCCCAGTTAAAATCAGTCAAAACCAATTTCTCTTTACTGGATGTCTTTGCTAAACGGATGTATTCTGAATCTTTTTCGTCATATGTTCCCTTACCCGAGTAATCTACCAATAACCAGTAATAGGTATCTTTTGGCAAAGCACTTTTAATAAAGTTTGGATTAAAACTCCAATCCAGACTTAGATCAGCTGGATTGCTAAAATCTAACTGCCATTCTCTTGCAATACCAATTGGTTCTCCTTGTTCGTGTTTTTTGACCAGAAGATTTTTTCCATTGTCACTCCAAAAAGTAAAATAGTTGTCCGGAATTGTATTTGATTTACTTTTTACTCCAATCGTCAAAAGTCCTTCTTCGATCATATTACTACTTTTGGGTTGTAATAATCCGCTGTTATCATCACGGCCAATTCCGGTAATCGAATTTTCGAATCCCTTATGTTGGTTTATATCCCAAATGGTTTGTCCCTGGCTATTTAAATAATTTTTAATATCAAACTGCGAAAGTGAAACACCATATTTTATCGCTAAATAACTGGCAACTTTTTGAGATTCAACACCGGATAAAACTCTGTTATAAACCAGTATTTCACTTATATTTCCTTTAAATTCTTCTGGCGGAAGCTTTTCAAATTTTGATTTTTGTCCGATAGTCAAAGAAGATAACTTCGCAACACTATCTGTTACGTTTTGCTGAAAAAAATGAATGTTGGCTTTATGCGGTTTGATTTTTTCCTGATACGTTTGATAGGAGTATTTTTTTAAATCGACCAATCGTTTATTCGTTGCTACCGAAAGTATTTTTTGAGGATCATTTATAGTCCATAAAAATTGTTCTTTCAAACTATCTTTTACTTTGTAAACCATAAACAAAGTCTGCTTTCTTTTACTTTCTGATCCCAATGGCAAAATCAAAGAATCCTGTGTCGTATCAAAAACAATACTTGGATTGAAATTAAAAACTGCACCGTTGTGTTTTTTTCCTGATATTTTGGCTTCTTTTTTTGTCAGGCTTTCCCAATAATATGCGTCATCACTATTTCTGGATTTTATCCAAAATTGTGGTTCTTCTACTAATCCCGGTAAGATTTTCTTTTGAGAATAAACGGAATTACCTGCCATGAAAATTCCCAAAAAAGCTATTATAAAAATCTTTCTACACATAATTTCTATGTTTTTTAAAGGATGGGCAACTATTAGAAATTGGCTAAGTCATCAAAGTCAAAAGAATAACCGATAATCAATGAAATACTATTGATTTTGTTTTTATTCTCGCTGTAACGGTGACCGTTTTCTTCAGTGGCCAAAGCATCTGTAAGCCCTAAAGTATAGCGTGCTCCTATGCTTAAATTGGAATTGAATTCATATCCGGCGGCTAACATTCCATAAAAGTAATTTTTGCCTGTCAGGGATTCTTTTAGCACTTTTTGCACATTGGTATCCGGTTCAAAGTAGGTTCCGGAATTCCCAAAAACTTCCTGCGCATTAGAGGTATATTTGATATTATCACTAGCGATATTGAAACCCACATACGGGCCAGCTCCAATATAAAATCCTTCAACCGGATAATACTTAAATTGTGCACCCACATTGATATAGCTATAACCAAAAGTCATTTTATATTTAAGCCCTTTATTGTCTTCATAATTCAAATCAGTACCTTGACCTGAATAGGAAATTTCAGTCTGTATACTTACTTTGGCATACGGATATTTCCAGTTGATTACCAGACCAGCCGTACCTCCAAATTTGCCTTCTTCCTTTAATGTATAACCTTCATAAATCCCTTTTGGAACTATCACGTCTGGTAGATTTGACATTTTAGAATAAATTCCACCACCAAAAAGGCCATATGTAATCTCTCTGTCACCTTGCGCGAATAGCGATTTTGTACTTACTAATAAAAGAAGTAAAATAATTTTTTTCATGTTTTTTATTGAAATTACCATTGATGAAAACTATAGCCTAACGAAAAACAAATAACACTGCTTTTGTTTTGGTTTTCGATAAACTGAAAGGAAGAAGAATTACTTTTAACCACATCTTTTACGCCTAAATAATAGCGTAAATCGAAGTGAATACTCTGGTGTAATTCATACCCAACTGCAAAGCATAAAGCAAAGTCGTCTTTTCCCTCCAGACCATCTATATAAAACTGTCTGGTGGCAACGTCGTACATTCCATCAGCTTCATTGGATTTATAAGTAACATTATTAGCTGATAAACTGATTCCGTAGAATGCCCCAAACCCTAAATTTAAGCCTTCATAAGGATAAACTTTATACAAAGCCCCAAGTTGCAAATAGGAATAATGTAAGCCTAACTCAAATTCTTTTCCTGTGGTATCATGGTAGTTTACAGTTTCGCCCGATTGTCGGAACAAAATTTCGGGTTGAATAGCCACACGAGTATCATAAAGTTTACAGTTCATGAAAAATCCGCCTTCTAATCCGTAAGTACCTTTGCTTTCCATTACACTATTATCAAAAGTGTTATCGCGGCCTTTAATGCTTTCCGGCAAATTACTAATTTTAGAAGATAGTCCTCCCAACTTTAAACCGTAGGTAATATTGGTCTCATTTTGACCATGAAGTGCAACGTTAAAAAAGCAGCTAAATATTAATAAGTGTAATATTACTTTCATCCACAAAAATTTTTGCGAATATATGTATTAATATCCAAATAACTGTTGGATAAAAATCGATTAAAATCAAAAAAACAGGACGAATTATACATTCTTAAAAACAGGAAAGAAAACGAAGGAATTGACAAAAATGATCTTAATTTGTAATCAAATATTTTGATTCAGGGTAGATCGATTAAAATAAACTTGAAAAACGGGTAAACTACTTTGGAAATAAAAAATCCGCTCTAAACAGAGTGGATTTAATCGAAACTTTTATAAAAATATACTTATATCTCCCCCGTCATCAAAATATTCTCCTGTACACCTTTCTGCTTAAGCATTCTAAAGTGTGAGCGTACGGCATGGTAAAAAGGATAAGAAGTATAAGGGAGATCATATTCTGCAGCATAGCGTCTTATAATTGGTGTAATATAAGGATAATAGGTATGACCAACTCCCGGAAAAAGATGATGTGCCACATGATGTGTAAAGCCTCCGTATAAAAAATTAGCCAATTTACTATCAGTACTGAAATCTTTAGTTACAATCATTTGATGCGTTGCCCATGTTGCCGAAAGATTGCCTTCTTCGTCTGTACCCGGAAAGTGCGCATCTTCATCAACATGTGTAGATACAAGTGCAACAACGCCAAGTGCACTACCACACATATGCATAGCGAGCCAGGCATATAAAACCAAATACCAAGGCTGGTTTAACAGGAACATTGGAATAAAAAGCAGGTACGCCAAATTAATTATTTTAGCGGCAAACATTTTATAAATTTCTATGGTTGGAATTTTGTCAACTACTTTTTTTACATAGTTGTTTTTCTTCCCAAAAAAATCTTTAAAATCTCTGATATAAATCCAATTTAGACTATAAAGCGGATAGATAAGCCACATGTAAATATGTTGGTATTTATGATAATTAAATAAAGGACTATTAGGAAAAATCCTTATGATATTACTTTGTTTGATATCAACATCCCAATCCTGAACATTTGGATAAGCATGATGAAGATTGATATGACGACGCGCCCAGAGCCAGTGATTGCCCCCAAAAAGCTCCAAAACATACATAAACCATTCGTTGTGTTTCGATTTTTTGAACAATGCACCGTGAGCAGCATCATGAAATGCATTAATAAAAAGTACGATCATGGTTATACCGCACAAAATATAAAAGAGAAATAATAAAGGTGTGCTGTTTCCGAACAGCAAAATACAAGAATAAAACAAAAAGAAAAGTACTACTAGTCCTAAAGACTTAATTACATTAAACCGATACAGAGATGTTTTTTTTAAAACCGTTTCATTTACTTCCTTTCGAATCTTTTTAAAAAAATCATCAGTACCTGGTTTTAAGTAAACCGGGCGAATTAATTTTTCCATAATGATTATTGGCTAGAAATTCTTACAACAAATTTAATAAAAAAAGTTAAAACACAACATATCAAATAATTACAATTTTAAAAAGAAAAAACACTTTACTTTAAACATTAAAAAAATTAGAAAATTCCCATATTTTCAGGTTTAATCGTAAATCCAACCCGTATCATACTTTTGTGCTCCTGATAATCAATCAAACTTTCAGTATAACCTATAAACCATTGAAGTGTGAGGTAGTAATTTTCTTTTTTGTACGGTTTCCAGTTTACCTGTGTCTGCAAAGAGCCATAATTGATAAGGCCGCTTCCCTTCCTGATAAGAATATCGGCACTCCATCTACCCGGTTGTATCTGATAAGTTGCACTTGCTTCGCCATAACCTACATATTTAGTAAGTTCAGGATTATCTTCCTTATCAACAAGTGGAATCCATCCTCTTAATCCGACAATCCATCTCGGAGAAATCTTTGATTTTAATGAGAAAGCAAGCATATTCCAGGTTCTTGAATAAATAGAATCCTTGCCGTTTGATTCGTGTTCTAAAGAGATTGTGCCATACGTCAGCCTTCCCCCTTTTAAATAAAACGGACGAACAACGGCAATTCCGGGATTAAAATTAATTTCGGCAAATGGTTTTGAGTTTGCATAAATGTCCCAAAAAGCTTTTTGTGTATACATTAAATAAGGAAAGAAACCACCCCATAATGGTTTTGATTTTAATCGGAGTTTAAAACTCACCTGATATTTTACATCAGCAGAGTTCCGATCAACGGGCTCATCAAGCGGAACGCCTGTTAGAAAATAATTGTCTTTGTGAACAGAAAAACTAGGTTCCTTCAAAAGTGAATCTGCGGCCCGGAAGTTTTTCTTAGGTTCTAAAATTTGTGAATTTGCCTGGAATGAAAAGAGAATCAAACAAAGGAATAGGTATTTTAAGTACATTATTATAGTTTAAATTGTAGCTTCTTTTTTGCTTTTAAACTAATGTACGTTATTATTAGAAATCATATTAACTCAATAAAATAAGAGTTAACTCAATAAAATTAATCTTAGCAATTGTTCGTTTCCTATAACAAAACCTGGAAAAATTTGACTCCACAGTTAAATATTTTCATAAAAAAAATACATCTGACATACATTATTTATATGCCAGATGTAATTACAAATCAACCTTCAATTAATTTTTTTTATTTTACCACATAAGAAACTTTATCAGCTTCGCAAAGCCTGAAATAACCGAAGGCAAAATTATTAGAGTCGCTTGTATTTACAATATTTCCTCTGATATTTCCCGGAGGAATAGAAAACGGACTTCCTCCGTATACCTCTAAAAGTAAATTCATATAGTTATAAAAGTTCTTAGAAACTCCCCGATGCGTAATCTCAACAATACTTCCCGGTTTCATTTTATCTTCGTCTGAGAATCTCGTGCTAATTTGATTTCCATTAAATAATTCGTCATTTGTCAACTCATATTCAGGAAAAAGAAGAAATCCACTTTTATAATCTGTAAGATAATAATTAACCTCATCAGCCGGATCTTTATAATAAAACGTAAGTTCGATTATATCTTCTCCTCCAAAATCAGGAACAATATTTTGTTCTACTTTATCAATTGGTGTCACAGAAGTCAGCTTTTCAACAGCTGTAAAACTTTGTCCCTCTGCAGTTACATAAAGTGTATAATCCATATTGATAACCGGAACAAAATTAGTACATACATATAGGCCAGGTCCCGTTTCATTAAAAGTAAAAATATCACCATTTTTATTTTCAATTCTTACTTGTGCTCCGGAAACTTTTGGTGTAGTATTATTATAATAGGGAGCCGTTTTACTAATTTTTATGGTTTGCTCATTGCCAGTTGTTCCTTTTTGCCAAATAATTTCTGCATCTACAACTATTTTTGTTTCACCAGTTTCTAAATCAAGAGTTACCGTATCCTCACAAGATGAAAAAAACAGCACAAAAAGAAAACTTACTAAAGTCAGTGCTTTATTTTTAAAATTATATTTTTCAAGCCTTTGCATATTCATTAAAATTTAAAATTATAAGAAATACCAGGAACTATTCCAAAAATAGACAGTCTTCTGGTCTCATTCACTCCCGTATCGTCATTTGTTGCAAATGTCATAGAAGCTGCATTTTTTCTGTTGTAGATATTATAAATGCTAAACACCCAATAGCTCTGCCATCCTTTCTTTTTATCTGGTTTAGGTGTATAAGTCGCGGCCAGATCTAAATGATGGTAAAGTGGCAGCCTGTTTTCATTTCTAAGTGAAAAATTCGGTATATTGATTCCTCCAAATTCATAATATCCATTTGCATAAGTTACCGGCTGACCAGACTGCAATGAAAAATTAGCATTAAAAGACCATTTTGGATTGTATTGATAACTCCCTACAATATTTAAATTATGCAACTTATCGTATCCTGATAAATACCAATTACCATTTGCTATTCCAGGTTCTTCGGCGGTTCTGCCAGGAGTTTTTTGTTCTGCCCTTGACAAGGTATAAGAAACCCATCCTGTAAAATTACCTGTATTTTTTCTGAATAATAATTCCATACCATACGATCTGGCTTTACCGTTTAGAATAACCTGTTCTATATCATTATTAGCCAATATATCTGCTCCATCTATATAATCAATACGATTTTTGATATTCTTATAAAAAAGTTCTCCCTCAAAGGAATAACGATCATCATTAAAATTCTTAAAATATCCCGCAGCATATTGATCAAGAAGCTGCGGTTTTGTAAAAGGTCCGCTTGGAGTCCAAATATTCATTGGTAATGGAGACTGTGTATTCGATAAAATATGAATATATTGTGCCATTCTGTTGTAACTAAGTTTTACTGAAGCATTTCCATTAAAAGCATATGATAATGCAGCACGCGGCTCTAAATTATCAAATTTACTTATCGTTTCTCCACTTTTATAAGATATGCTTCCTGTAGGAGTTCCTTCCTGATAAATATTATATAACGGATTATATACTACGGCTTCATCATTTTCGTAAGTATTAATATTCTCACCTCCTAAACGGTAAAACATACTGTAACGAAGTCCGTAACGAAGATTCAGCTTCTCTGTAATCTGATGTTCAAAATCAAGATAAACAGAAGATTCGAAGGCATATTTTTTATCAAGCTGTTTGTAATTAAACTGTGAATCTGAACTGGTAGGCTGTACGGTTCCAGGATTAAAATCATAATATTGGCCATCAAGTCCATAATTAAGTTTAAGTTTTTCAGATAAAGAGTGGTGCCATTTATAAGTAAGACCATAACTTTTTATGACATTGTCCCACTCAAAATTCTCTGTATTAATACCAAGGTTAAATTTATAATCACTGTAGAAAACTGATAAATTCGTATTTATCGCATCAGAAAATTTATGTTTCCAGCTTAAAATTCCCATAGTATTTCCGTAGGTACTGGCAAAACGATCATTAATATCAAAAACATCATTGCCCAAATATCCTGAAAAAGCAAGTGTATTATTGGCATTCAGCCGATAATTCAATTTAGCATTAATATCATAAAACATTGCCGAATTTTTATTATCGGCCAATTTCAAAAATAAATGCGCATATGATGTTCTCCCTGCAATAAGAAATGAACCTTTTTCTTTTTTGATAGGTCCCTGTACTAACAAACGGCTTGATATTAAACCGATTCCGCCATTTACTTTGTAATTTTCAAAATCACCAATTTGCTGGCTTACATCGAGAACGGAAGAAACTCTTCCTCCAAATTTAGAGGGAATTCCTCCTTTATATAAATCCAGTCCACTGACTACATCGGCATTAAAAATCGAAAAAAAACCAAACATATGAGAGTCTCCATAAACTGGAGCACCATCTAAAAGAGTCAAATTCTGATCAGCTGCACCTCCTCGGACATTAAAACCAGAAGAAAGCTCTCCGGCATTTGTAACTCCCGGCAATGTTAATATTGATTTTAAAGGATCCGGCTCGCCCATTGCAGAAGGAATCCTTTTGATTTCTTCCATTGTAAGCTTATTGACGCTCATTTGAGTATTTCTTACATCAACCGCTTTAGAATTTGTTATGATAACCTGCTCTAATTCCTGACTGTCTGCGTCCATAGTGAAATTTATTCTTGCATCATCAGAAACCGTAATTTGTGTTTCCTTGTCTTTCAGACCAACATAACTAATCTGCACAGTATAGTTGCCTTTATTTAGCTCAATAGAAAACTTTCCCTCACTATTTGTGGATGCGCTGGTAGAAAGTTCTTTTATGAAAATATTAGCACCAATAACAGGCTGCCTGCTGTCATCAAAAACCTGACCCATCAGTTTAATTTTTCTTTTAGACGCTTTTGTAGATTTTTGTCTAACAAAAATATTACTGCCTACGATTGAAAACTGAAATGGAATGCTTTTGTTTAGTTCGCTAACAAGTTCTTTTATTTCGATACGGTTATAAGTCTTTTTTTTGGTAAAATACTTTTGACTGGTATCGATCTGGTCTGTAAAGGCGAATTTAAAATCCGTCTGATTCTCAATTTGTTTAAATAATTCTTTTAGCGTTACAGTATTATCAACAGTTATCGTTATATTTTGAGAAAACACACTCCAACTGAATAAAAAAAAGCATGCTGAAATTATATGCTTCATGAAATTTCGTATTTTTGAATATTATTAAATGGGATAGTTTTATACTATCCTGACGATGAGGAAGGATGTTTAGTTTCGCGGCTAGTGCATCCTTTTCTTTTCTATTGAAAAGTAACTTCTTTTAATTCTTCATTTATTTCAAAGTTTAGGTTATACATTTCTGATATTAATTGCACAATTATTTTTAAATCTTCTTTTTTATTGATTCGGACTGTAATTTTCTGGTTACAATATTCCTGCGGAAGCGTCATTTTATAACCATAATTCTCCTTAATATAGGCACTAACATCAATTAACTTTGCGTTATCAAAATCAGTAAACCTGTTAAATTCGGATACTAAGGCTGTATTGTTTTTTCCATAAGTAAAGGTCTCACCTGGTACCAAAATCCATTTTTTATCCTGATTTTCTATGCTCATCTGAACGCTTCCTTCATAAAGTGATACACTTACTTCACTTTGTTCATTACTTTTTACTGTAAAAGAAGTTCCTAAAACGGTAGTTGTAGTTTCATCGCAAAAAACCTGAAAAGGATGGTTTTTATCTTTTTTTACTTTAAAATAACCTTCCCCTTCAATTTCAATTTTTCTGTTAGTCTCAAAATTGTTAGCATACCTAATTTTGGAATTCGGACTTAATTCTACCTTCGAACTATCCGGTAAGAAAACCGTTTTTATTTTTGAAGTCGTATTTTCAATTACATTTGAAGCAAGTTCAATATTTTGCACTACCGGACCTCTATTAAAATAAATCCCGGTTCCAATAAGTACAAAAATTAAAACTGCCGCCGCTGCCACATAACGCCAAACTCCAAATTTCTGTTTCTGTTTCTTTGGAGGAAAGGCTTTAAAATGAAAATCATCCCACGAAGCCTCTTTCACATCATCTGTATGTGAAATGGGAGTTTCATCCCAGATTTTTTTTAATTCTTCTTCTATTTTTTTCTCATCCATGACTTTGGAGCGTTAAAGTTTCTGACAATAAAATCCCTGCTTATTAAAAACACCATAAACCATTTCTTTAATTTCCCTGTTGGTTTCGATTCTTAGAATTCTTTGACGATTTTTGAAGTCAAAATATATAATACAATCGGAAATAATGAACTGTAAGTGAACCACAATTAAGCTTGCGTCTTTCTTAGTTCTAACATTTGTTTTATACGTCTCAATATGCATTTTTATGTTCTGTTTATATCTATAACAAACGAGAACATAAAAGTTCCTAATGGTCTTCGACTTTTTTTCGAATAAATTTACTGGCGAGATAAATATGATTGGCAATGGTCTTTTCAGAAAGATCTGTCATTGCTGCAATCTCCTTATAGCTAAGGTTTTCCAGTTTATGTAAAGTAAATATTTTTTGCTGCTGCTCAGGAAGCAGATTTATGAAAGTATGTAATTTTTCTTTTCTTTCTTCAAAAATTCCTGTATCAGAATCCTCTTCTTCCATTTCGAATTGTAAAGGATCAAGTTGAATTATTTTATTTTCGCGATTAACGTGGTTGATAATGATGTTCTTGCATATTGTAAACAATTGTTTATCAAATAAAACATCTTCATTAAGTAATTCTCTTTTATTGTATAATCTTAAAAAAGTTTCCTGAACAAAATCCTGCGGAGTAAGAACTGTAAAATTAAAGCGTCTGGCAATGTTTATTAGTTTATCATAGTAATTCAGGTAAGCTTCCCTGAAAGAAGCTTCGTTACCTTTTTTTAAACTTAATATAAACTTTTTATTGTCCATCCTAATATAGTCATTAGCCATAACTCAATGCTCAGAATAATATTGTACTGTAAGCGATAGCTGAAGATTGCCTTAATAAACTTTGACTGCAAAGAACTGAAATTTTTATGCTAATATTATCTAACTGAAAAAATATAATTTTAAAAATTTGTAATCTTAATATTAACTTTGTTCACACAGTTCAATTTTGGCCTGAGCACAGCGGATTAGAACCTTCTCTCACCCGATTAGAAATTGGGGGTATTCTTTCAACGGAGTTAACACATAAAAATAATTTTGGCATAAAAAAACCCTCTCAAAATAAGGGTTTTGATGTGAATATACAGGGAATGAATTCGAACTTTTAATCACACACTTCCAATTCAAAACAAGCATTCGGTTTTTGGTTTAAATCAGTTAAATCCAATTCCCGAATTTAAATCATAATTGATTTTCATTTAAATTACGCATAGGGCCACAATGAATGAAATCAAAAAAAATCATTTATAACTATTTGTAAATTAGATGCTCATTTTAAATTGAAAATGGTGATTAATCTTCTAAAAAAAAAGAATATTTATTTTATTTTAATAACAACTTTTCCCTTGGCACGTCCACTTTCTACATACGATAAAGCTTCATTTGTTTTTTCGAAAGAAAAGATTTTATCCAGAACCGGTTTAATTATTCCAGCTTCAATAAGTGTTGTAATGCTGCTTAATTGTTGTCCATCCGCTTTCATAAATAAAAAAGAATAGTCAACATTTTTATTTTTTGCTTTTTTACGAATCCCGGAACTTATTAGAGAAAGAATTATTTTTACAAACCATGGTGCTTTAATTTCTTTAGCAAAATCTGGTGTTGGTGGCCCTGAAATCGAAATAAGTTTTCCCCCGGATTTTAGTATTTTCAATGATTTTTCAAGCGTTTTTTGATCCTGACTATTTAATACAACGTCATAATTACTCAACCTGTTTTCGAAATCGCTATTCTTATAATCAATAATAAGATCTGCACCAAGTTCATTAAGTAAATCAAAACTTTTGGCACTTGCAGTTGTAGCAACTGTCGCACCCAAATGTTTGGCTAACTGAATTGCAATTGTTCCCACTCCTCCTGAACCTGCCTGAATGAATACTTTTTGCCCTTTTTGGATTTGTGCCCTTTCAACCAAAACCTGCCAGGCCGTTAATGCTACCAGGGGAATAGAGGCCGCTTCTTCCATCGAAATATTTCCGGGTTTAAGTGCTACATCTCCTTCATCTATTGAAATAAATTCGGCAAATGTACCTATTCGATGATCTGCCGGTCGGGCATAAACTTCATCACCAACTTTAAACTTTTTTACATTTTTTCCAACCTTCGTAATTACTCCGGCCACATCATGTCCTAAAATTAATGGAAGCTTATACGGTAAAATGAGTTTAAATTCTCCCGTTTTTATTTTTGAGTCTAAAAGATTTACGCCAGCGGCATGAACCTCAACCAGAACATCATTGTCTTTTACTTCTGGCTGAGGCATTTCTGCAAACTGCAAACCTCCATTTTTACTATATTTCTTAATTGTGAATGCTTTCATTTTATATCTTTTTAAAGTTCTCATTATTGCTTTAAGCTCGCATATATTTTTTTAGGATTTACCAAATTGAAAGCTAATTTTGGGAAAAACCTGCTTACAAAATATAATAATTTTGCATCTCCCACCCGAATCGTAAATTGATCTTTTTTGATTCCTGAAATAAGTGCTTTTACCAATTGCTCTGGAGTCATTTTTTTGTCATTTCTTTGAGCCGTCATCTCTGTTGCTACAACAGGCGGAAGCAGTTCAAACACTTTTACATTGCTGCCCAGTATCTCTAAATTCTTTCTAAGTGTTCTCGTATAAAAACTTAAAGCTGTTTTTGTTGCCGAATAAGTTGGTTCTTCTAAAGCTGGTACCAAACTCAAAATAGATGTAGTATTTATTATGGCACTTTCTGTTCTTGATTTTAGCATATCTATAAAAAGAGTATTCAGTCTGATAACACCAAAATAATTGATATTCATTTCATAAATCGCATTCTTCAGAATTTGTTCATTTGCAATTCCGAGATTAAGCATCGGGCTTCCAACGCCTGCATTATTGTACAAAATATCAATTCCGCCTAAAGAAACCACTTTCTCAAAAAGTGCTTTTGAATCTTCGGGATTTTCAACATCACTTTTTATAACCGTTAATGATGGAAACATTTTTTTAGCTTCATCTAATTTGGCCTGATTTCTACCGGTGATAATTACATTTGCTCCTTCAGCTAAAAATTGTCGCGCCGATTCTAAACCAATACCAGAACCACCTCCGGTAATTAATATCGTTTTACCTTTTATATTCATTGCTGTTTTATTTAAAAAATTGTTTTACTTTTTAAGTTCTTTTTAGACTTTTTAGTTTATTTTAAAATATACTAAAAAGTATATTTTACCGCAAAAAAAAAGTTATATTCTATATTGTTCTAATTCCGTTTTTAAACTTTTAATAAGGCCTTGCATAGGCTTTGCTGTATCCATCACTCTACACATTACAATGCCTCCTTCAACTGAAGCTACCAATTTAAAAGCAAAAACTACAGGATCGAGAGTCTTAGAAAATTCACCATTATTAATTCCTTCCTGAAGTAAAGCAGTCAACTCTTGCTGACCGATTCTTAATACCTTTGCTACTTTTTCCTTTATAATAGGATAATTATCATCCACTTGCACGGCAGTATTAAATATCGGACATCCACCAGAAACATATGTTTCAAAAGGATTTTTATAAAAATCTAAAAAGGCAAATATTTTACCTTTAATCGTTTTTCCTTTGTAAACTTCTGCCCTGATTTTATCCGAAACCATTTTAAGCGCCAAATCAATAACTTGTTCAGACAAATCATCTTTACCTTCAAAATGACCATAAAGGCATCCTTTTGTAAGCTTTGTCGCCTCCAATACATCATCGATATTTACCCCAGAAATACCTTTTTCATTATAAAGAGGTACTGCAGTTTCAAGTATAAATTGTTTTGTTTTTTCTGCTTTTGTGAGCATTTTAGTTTCTAGATTAGATTGCAAATATACTAAAAAGTATATTTTAACAACATGAAAATTTAAAAATAATTTAATTTTTTTCTCAATTTAATGTTTTGGTAAGTGATATAAAACAAAAAGCCGTCTCAAAACAAAATTTGAGACGGCTTCTTATATTCTTTCTTGTAGAATGTTAAGCCACAACTACATTTACTGCATTAGGACCTTTTTTTCCTTCTGCCACGTCGTAACGTACTTCATCGTTCTCACGAATATTTTCTGATAGACCCGAAACGTGAACAAAGATTTCACTTCCGCCATTCTTTGGTGTTATAAACCCAAAACCTTTTTCTTCATTAAAGAATTTTACTGTACCTTCTTGCATATTATAATTATTTATTATCTACAAATGTAAGACTTTTAACATTATAACACTGAAAAAGAATAACTTATATTCAAATATTTTTACGTATGATCGTATTCTTTTTTAACTATAATAAAAATATGCCCATTAATATATTGAAAATAGATGTTCTGAAACCTTTTTTATATACGACTAATATGCCAAAAACATTGAATACAATAATAAAAACAGATTCATAATCAAGAGAATACAACTTATCTTTCTATATAATTTTCTTTACATATTCATCAATAATTTATATTTTTTAATTTTCCGATGAAAATTAAGGATGGAAATTATAATTATCAGCATCAAAGAATATAAAAATATCACTTGATTAAAATTCACCTTTGAATGTTGCAAGTTGAAACTTATTTACTCTAAATCACTTCTGGTACTATTAGAACACTATTTTTGGCAATAATTTAAGTATATTACAACCGCCTTTTCAAAAATTCAATAAAGAATCTTTATATGCTAAAAGTTATAACATAATATAATACATTAAAAGTAATGCATTAACAAAGATTTTAAGTAAACATAAAATGGAAGATTATGTTTATGGACGGCCCGTCATTTACATAACTGTATCTGGCGGGTTTTCCATTTTTATTATTTTAAATAAACCGATAGTAAAAGGAAAGCAAATATCTAACCCTGGATCAGCCCCCGATCAAGGCAATATTGCCTTACACTTTCTTCAACAGTTGGCAATTCTCCAAAAAGTTCTTTTTGTCTTTGTGGACTTCTACTAATATACACGCCAGTATCAATCCACTTGATCATTTGATACATATCATGAATGTTGTCATTAAACTTTGCGATGATCGGTAAAATGTATTTCAGTGCAAATGACGGGATAACGGGCTTAGTCTGAATGTTCTTTTTAAGGACACTTGCAAACGCCGCTCTCAATATGTCTTCGTTAACGGGTTTCTCCCAGCCTATATCTATAGAGGTATTTAACTCTGTATCAGGTAAATATACCGCTGCCATGGCAGTATATTTGGCTAATTGCGGCGTATAAATAATTCCGTAAGTTCCGGTCAGGAATGTTGGTAATATTCCTTTCTTAATTTTATCGATTATAAAATCAGGTGTCTGATCCAGAAACGCACCCGGCCTAAGGGTAATAAAAGGCTGCTTTTTTTCTGTCAGGTATTTCTCGATCAGGTATTTATTATAAAAGTGCGGTACCGATTTGGCTTTGTCAGATTCGAGAATGGAAATCAATATAAAACGCGGAATGCCCGCCTCTTTGGTAGCATCCACCAGATTCCGATACCCAATTGTATCGGTTGTTGCGTTATCGCCTTTTTTTCGGCGTGTGTATCCTGCTGCACTGGCGACTATGGCATCAAAACAATGCTTAGCGGAAAGGGCCTGTCTTAGAGAAGGCGCATCCATCATATCTCCCACCACAAAATTTTTGACACCCATTTTGGTAAGCGCACTTCTATTGCTGCTTGCCCTGACCATAGCAGTAACTTCTGCACCCTGCTCAAGTAATTCTTTTACGATCTGGCTTCCCAGCATTCCTGTTGCACCAGCAACTATAACTTTTTTAATATGCATTTTTTATATATTTACATTATTTTATTGCCTTTATTCTACGACCAGAACAACCTTACCATTTACTCCTCCTGCAGTTAAATAATCCTGAGCTATAGCCGCTTCTTCAAGCTTAAATATCTTGGAAACAATTGTTTGAAATTTTCCAGCTTCTATCAAATCAATTCCGTTTTGCAAGGTTTTAGACGATATATCAGAAACTACAAAATTGGCGTTCACATTGTATTGCCCGGCCAACGCCTGTGAAGGTGGAGTGGCTATACTCAATAGTTTCCCTCCAGGTTTTAAAACCTGAAAAAGCTTTCCCTGAGTTTCACCGCCAGCGGTATCTGCGACCAAATCAATATCTCTGGCAATCTTGGTCACATCCTGTAATTTATAATCAACCACTTCGTCGGCACCAAGTTTTTCTGCCAAAGCCACACCTTCTCCAGATGCAGTTGCAATAACGTATGCCCCGGCAGCTTTTGCCATTTGCACCATAACACCGCCAACTGCTCCACCGCCACCCTGAATTAAAACTTTTTGACCTTTTTCTAATTTACCTTCTGTAAATAATACCGATTGTGCACTTCCTATTGTAACAACTATTGAAGCTGCTTCTTCAAATGACAGACCTTTCGGTTTGGGTAAAACAGAATCTTCGTTTGCAGTCACATATTGCGCATAAGCATTTTTCTTGGTAAGAGCGATGACTTCATCACCCACTTTAAATTTAGATACATCCGCGCCAACGGCAACAATTATTCCCGAAGCTTCACCCCCAGGTATAAATGGCATTTCTACGGGGCGAATCTCTTTCATAATTCCCATTCGTATTTTCATATCGATCGGATTTACTCCTGCTGCCATAACCTGGATTAAAACATCATTTTCACTCTGGATGGTCGGTCTCGAAATATCAACCAGTTCAATCACAGCTGAACTTCCATAATCTTTATATTGAATTGCTTTCATTATTTTGAAGTATAAAGTGAATAATCGGTATAACCTACTTCACCCGGAGAATACAATGTGCCGTAGTCTACATCATTGAGGGGGGCATTTTTTTCGATACGGCTAATAAAATCAGGATTAGCAAGGAATCCACGTCCAAAAGCAACAAGGTCTGCAGCGTTATCCAACAACTTTTCTTCTGCTGTTTCAGGAGTCAGTCCATTACAAATTATGATCGTATTAGTAAATACTGCGCGGATTGCCTTATATGTTTTTTCAGGAATTTCCGGGTTGGTTGAAAGATGGATATAGGCAATCCCTAATTTATCCAATTCACTGCTTAGATAGGTATACGTTTGATGCACTTCTTCTGTATCGTAAGCCCTCTGATCGCTTAATTGAGAAAAAGGAGAAAAGCGAATTCCGACTTTATGCGGTCCAATTGCTGCTGCAATTGCTGCAGTAACCTCTAAAGTGAGTCGGCTTCTGTTTATAAGGTTCCCTCCATAAAGATCAGTCCTGTTATTTACATTTGGGTTTAAGAATTGTTCCAGCAAATACCCATTGGCACCATGAAGTTCTACCCCGTCAAAACCCGCAAGTATTGCATTTTTGGAAGCCTTCACAAAATCGGCAATAACATCCGTTATACCCTCTAAACTAAGCGCTACCGGAACCGAGTGTTCCTGCATACCAAGAGAATCAGTAAAAATTTCACCAGCAGCCTTAATATCGGAAGGTCCGACAGGCTGAATTCCACCAGGTAGATTGGCAACATGTGCAATACGTCCCGTATGCATGAGTTGTAAGAAGATCTTTGATCCGTTCTGATGTACTGCATCCGTTACCTTTTTCCACCCTGCAACCTGCGCTTCAGAATAGATTCCGGGGATACGCGGATAGCCCAGCCCTTCAGGACTTGGTGAGGTACCTTCTGTAACAATCAAACCAGCACCAGAGCGTTGTGCATAATAGTTTGCCATCAGTTCATTTGGAAGATTATCTATAGCTCTGCTTCTGGTCATCGGTGCCATCACCAGATGATTTTTAAATTTTAGGGAGCCTTTCTCAAAAGGCGTTAGTAACTTTTTCATTTTTTCATATTTAAATTATATGAGCAAATTTAAAAATTAATATATGGGTAAAATAACCGAAAAAGACACAAGAATAGTCCTATCCGACAACTTTAATTTAGGATTAGGTACAAGTAAAGGTTATGCAGTATAGGAGAATTTCTTAGGTGTAATGCCGTACTGCTTTTCAAATAATCTGCTGAAGTGGCTAAGATTTGAAAATCCCAGCTCATAGCCAACCTCAGAAACAGAATGTTTAGCCTGTTTCAAAAGAAAAGCGGCTTCTTCCATCCTGACTTTCTGATAATAATTATAGATTGTATCACCAAATGTCTGTTTAAAGAGCTGTTTAAGTTTGGTTTCGCTCATCGACGCAATACTGGCCAGCTCGCTTAAAATTGGCGGAGTACTAAGATCATGCAATATTTCGTTGCGAATAACCAAAAGTTTCTCGGCATCGTTGCTATTTATACTCTTAAAGGTTGTGTTTTCCCTTAGCGAAAGCTTACTAAAAAGCAGGTACATTAATTCCTGTACTTTAATCTGTACGTAAAAATTATTCATAGAATTATTCATGTCAACAGACACAATATTTTTAAGAAGCAATTGCATTTCAGGATCCAAACTTTCAAAAAAGAGAAAGGACGCGTTTTCTGCCGTAATCGTTTTTATTGTACCGTTAGGTTTTTCAATTGATAGAATGGATTTTAATCTATTGGCAGTAATACCCACTACTACATATTGAATATTACTGCCGGCAGGAAAACGAATTTCTGTACGCAAATCATTTGTAGACAACAAAATGGAAGAATCATTTTTTTGTGAGAAAGGTATGTTTTCCTCATTATTATATTTAACTTCAAGATCTTCCTTATTATTATAAAAGAAAATGGTACGTACGTTATTAGACTGTATGGCTGGATTTCGTTTAATAATTAGATCTTCCTTTAATATATACCGATGGATCGTTAATCTGAAATCATCACCAAATCCAACTTTGCGCACATAACCTTCTCCCATGCTCTTTGGAATTTTCAATACATTATCCCTTACAGGAACATTAATTTGTTCTGCAAACTGTATTATAAAGTCAAAACCTGGGGCTGCTGTAAATTCAAAAATCATATAGATAGCTATAGAAAACACTAAATTAACGCAAATAAATATATTTTAATGTTTTTACCGAATCTATTAAAGTAGGAGCCCCTATTTTTCATAAGATCTGTTAATCTAATAAATTCAGCTGTTTTTTATTTTAACACCAAACTTCTATTACAACGATAACCAATACAATTGTAAAAATGTATCACGTCTTCCGACTTTTGTATAAGTAGTAACGATCACTCCTACTCTAAATTTGCCTCATTATTAATCACATAAAATAAAAAAAATGAGCAAAACAATTTTAATCACAGGAGCATCATCAGGTTTTGGATTGATGCTGGCAACCGACCTTCATAAAAAAGGTTTTACAATAATTGGAACAAGTCGCGAACCGGAGAAATACAAAGTTCCATTTAAATTAATGCGTTTAGATATTGATGACGATAATTCGATTAATGAGTTTAGAGAAGAATTAGCTAAAGAAACCAGACAATTAGATGTTTTAGTTAACAATGCGGGGTTTATGGTAACTGGTATCGCAGAGGAAACACCTATCGATGTAGCAAGAAAACAATTTGAGACTAACTTTTGGGGAACTGTCAAAGTCACAAATGCATTACTACCCTATTTTAGAAAACAAAAATTTGGGCAAATTATTACTGTAAGCTCTATTGTTGGTTTGATCGGGCCTCCAAATTTATCGTACTATTCTGCTTCGAAACATGCAGTAGAAGGATACTTCAAATCATTGCGTTTCGAGCTGGATCAATTCAATATCAAAGTAAGCGTAGTAGAGCCTGTATGGTTTAAAACAAATCTTGGCCATAACGCAATTTCTTCAACAGGAGGTATCGAGGATTATAATAAATATAGAAAACTTGTCAATGCAACTACTCAAAAAGGATTGGATGAAGCTGAATCGCCAGATGCCGTAGCTAAAATTATAACTAAATTAATTGGCACAAAAGAACCAAAATTCAGCAATCCGGTTGGTAAAATGTCTGGTATGATCGTATTTCTACAGCATTTTGCACCGAAAATGTTTGAAAATTCTATACTAAAAAGCATCAAATAAATAATTCTGACAAAGAGTGTAAATTAATCTATAATTGGAATGTTTTAAGATTGTTAGCATTCCAATTTATATTTAAACCAGGAAAAATGAAAAATAAAATTATAACAAACGCGACACTTAAAATTGATCCGAAGTTTATTAATGAAGTACTTCCTCTTGCAATTGAAACCAGAAATCATATCCTACTTGAAGAAGGATGCGAAAGTTTTGTTGTGATGAGAAAAACTGAAGAAATAAATACGCTGGTAATTTTTGCTATTTATACTTCAAAACAAACTTATGACTGGCATTTGGAGCAAGATTATGTAAAAAGCTTTTTTGCTTTTTTAAATGGAAAACTAATTGCCGCACCAGAAGTAACTTATCTTGAAGAAATTTAAGTAATGATAAACTTTTTAAACGTAGATTTATGATGTATAAAACTGTAAAGTATGAAAAATTACAAAACTATAAGTGAACTCTATACTTCCAATGGATTTCCCCCACCAGAAAATCCTTTGCTTGGTTTAGTAACTTTTGAAGAACTACAAAACTGCACTTTTGCTGAAACAGAATTCACGATGGATTTTTATAAAATAGCTTTAAAAAAAGTAAAATCCGGTACCATTTTATACGGAAAAACAAAGTACGATCATGATAATGGTTCGATGGCATTTGTAAAACCCGGTCAGAAAATTACAATGAGTGATATTGAGCTAACGGAGAAAGGTTTTATGATTTATATTGATGAAGATTTTTTAATGAATACTAATCTTTATTCAGAAATAAAAAAATATGGTTTTTTTGACTATGAAGTGAATGAAGCGTTACACTTATCCCCAAAAGAAGAGGAAACTATCTGGGATTTATTCCATAAAATAAAGTTGGAATATTACAACAACCAGGATGACTTCAGTAAAGATATTATGCTAACCCATATTGATTCGATTTTAAAATATTCTCAACGCTATTACAAGCGACAATTTCTAAACAGAACCACATTATCAGGAACAATAATTACCAGGTTTACTGAGATTCTTAAATTTTATTTTGAAAGTGGAAAACTTCAAAAAGAAGGATTGCCAACCGTAAAGTATATGGCATCAAAGTTATCGTTATCTGCAAGATATCTAAGTGATTTACTTAAGCAGGAAACTGGTAAAACAGCTTTAGAGCACATCCATATTTCTCTGGTTACAGAGGCCAAAAATCTGTTGGCAAGCACTAACAATACAGTCGCAGAAACGGCTTATCAATTAGGTTTTGAGAATCCACCCTATTTTTCCAGGTTATTTAAAAAGAAGTAGGATTAACTCCAACAGAATACCGGGAACAATTTTTAAAGTAGTATACAAATCTCACATGTAAAATAGTGTTTTTTTTTAAGTAATTCATAAAATTTTAATTTTCACTACAAACAAAAAAACCACTCAATTGAGTGGCTTTTTATTGAAGCTAATGGTACAAAATTCGAACCTTTTACTGGAAAATTTAAAGCTATTATGTAAAAACTACAAAATGCAATGTAACTATCCTTTGTGAAGGTCAATGCATATTTATGTACCTTAGCTAAGCTAAAAAAAATACTTTAGCAGCCTTTTTGCATATTGTTATATGAAAGCACTTTTAAAACAAAATATCACCAAACATATTTCTCTTTCAGAAAATGAAACAGAAGAGTTTTGTAATTTATTTGAACAAAAGTTAATCCCAAAAAAGAGCTTTTTACTCAGAGAAGGCGAGATTTGCAAATTTGAAGGTTTTGTTACCAAAGGGCTTTTTCGGGTTTATCATATTGACAAAAATGGTTTTGAACAAATACTCTATTTTGCTATTGAAAATTGGTGGATTACTGATATTGACAGTTTTACTACTGAAACCCCTTCACAACTTTTCATAGAAGCGCTTGAAGACAGCGAAGTACTTATAATTTCTAAAAAAGACAAAGAGTTTGCCTATGCTAATTTACCTAAAATTGAAAAGCTATTTCGGGTAATGACACAAAAAACGCACGTTGCACTTCAACGAAGAATGATTGATAACCTTAGTAAAACGGCAGAATCCCGTTATATAGAATTTACAGAAAAATACCCACAGCTTGTCCAACGACTTTCTAATATCCAAATAGCTGCCTATTTGGGAATTACCAATGTTTTTTTGAGTAATATTCGAAAAAAAATTGCTGTAAAAAAATAAGATTTCCCTTTATTTATTAAACTAGTTTAATGTTTTGAGATCGCTTATCGTTTCATCTTTGCAGTGTTAATTTAAACCAACACAAAAAATGAAACACACTATCTCAACAGTATTTATAACAATTTTAATTTTATTTAACATGGAATCACAAGCACAAAGTTTCAAAACAATTGAAACTAAAGATTTGAAACTTCAGGTTTACAACGCATCAGAAAACAGCTTTGGTGTAGCATCTGTAATTGTATCGGGAAAAACAGATGCTGTTTTGATTGACGCCCAATTTACTTTGGCGGATGCCGAAAAAGTTGCACAGGAAATTAAAGCAAGTGGCAAAAAATTAACTACTATTTATGTATCTCATGCTGACCCTGATTACTATTTTGGATTGGAAATATTTAAAAAATATTTTCCAGATGTAGTTGCTTATGCATCACCTGCTTCAGTAGAAGCAATTAAGGCTACGGCTCAAAAAAAATTGGACGTTTGGGGCGAACGATTAGGTAAAGCTATTACGTCAAATGTTGTTTTGCCTCAGGTTTTAAAGGGAAATAGCATTGAACTGGAAGGCCAGAAATTAGAAATCATTGGTTTGGAAGAATTTCCGAATAAGACTTTTGTATGGATTCCTTCTATCAAAGCAGTTGTGGGTGGAATCAATATTTTTGGAACTACTTTTCATCTTTGGATGGCAGATGCACAAACTACTGAAGCCCGTAAAAACTGGATCACTGTTTTAGATAAAATCTCGGCTTTGAAACCTGAAATTGTAATTCCGGCTCATGCTAATTCCAATTCTCCATTTGATATCGCTGCTGTAAATCATACTAAAAGTTACATTCAATTCTACGAAGAAGCTTTGAAAACCAATAAAACATCTGAAGCTTTAATTACAGCTTTGAAAACAAAATATCCAACACTTACTTTTGAAACTGCCTTAATGATTGGTGCAAAAGTAAATACTGGAGAAATGAAATGGTAAAATCTATTCTTTACAGCCTGACAGCACTTTTTGTATTGTCAGGCTGTTCTTTAAATAAAAAGACAATGACAAATCTTGAAATAGTTAAAAGCACTTACGAAGGAAAAACTTCGGAAGAAAACGGTCAAAATCTCGCTAAATATGTTGCCGAAGATATTTCGTGGACAGAAGCAAAAGGCTTTCCCTACGCAGGAACTTACATTGGATTAGACAATATAACCAAAAATGTCTTTAGCAGATTAGGAAGCGAATGGATTGATTATAAATTTACTCCGGAAGGTTACGTTGCCAGCGATGATAAAGTAGTAGCTTATGGAACTTACACGGGAACTTATAAAATTACAGGCAAATCATTCACCGCCAGAGTAGCTCACATTTGGAAATTGAAAGACAGTAAGATTATCAGTTTTGAACAATTTGTAGATAGCCAGACTGTAAATGATGCTGTGAAATAAAGTCCTTTTTTTTATACCTTGCATTGTTTTAATGAATCATCAAACTAATGCACGAAAAATTAATAGCCTATATCAGCCAATATGCAAACTTACCACTAACAAGTGAAGAGCAAGCCTTAATTGTTGCAACTTTTCAACCTAAAAAGCTACGAAAAAAACAATACTTTTTACAGGAAGGCGATGTGTGTAAATATGCTGGTTTTATTGTAAAAGGAGCTATGCGTCAATATAGTGTAGATGATAAAGGTGTTGAACATATTGTACATCTTTTTATTGAAAATTATTGGGCAAACGATCGTGAAAGCTCAACGATGCTGACTCCATCAAAATATAATATTGATGCTTGGGAAGACACCGAACTTCTTATTATTACAAGAGCTGAAATGCTGGATTTGATGGACAAAATACCTGCATTGGTGCAAATGATACGTTTAATGGATGAAAGAAATGCCATCGCCAACCAACGAAGGTTAAGCTCTACGATCAGTAATGCTGCAGAAAAACGCTATGAAGAGTTTGCTACTCATCATCCACAATTTATCCAACGTTTTCCGCAACATCTTATCGCTTCTTATTTGGGTATTACTAAAGAAACTTTAAGCCGAATTAGAAAACAAGGAACGAAATAACTTCTCTTTTTAGTTTAAGTATATAAAAAAACCGTTGATGAGTGTCAACGGTTTTTATTTGTTATTCCAATTCAAAAGTTACTGTAGCATTTCCTGAACCTAATGCCGATGTTAAACCCGCTGCATCATCTACCTTTCCTAATTTTGTGTAACTATAAGATGTTGAAATTGATTTATAAAACAATACCAAAGTTTTTGAACCATACAACATTAAGTCACCATTATTTATAGTTCCGGGATTAGAAGCGTTTGTTGGAATACTGTTTGGCAAATCATAATATTTTTCATTTCCATTCAATTCAATCATATTAATTGTCAGAGGTAGCATTTCCTTAAATGCTCTTGCTGAATTATTCTCTAAAAGCGAAGCTTTAAAGATTTTTGAATTGACCGTTATTTTAATTTTATTATTTGTCATTACGGTACTGTTTTCAGTGTCTATAGTATCGCTGTCTTTATTACAAGATGATGCACCGCTAATAATAACTGATATAAAAGTCAAGAAAATTAAAACTGAAAATTTCATATCTATTACTATTTCAAATATTTTTTAAAGAAAGCATCTAATTTATCAAAAGGAATAACATCCACTTTGTCATACAAATCTACGTGTACAGTATTCGGTATAATTATTAATTCTTTTGGTTCATTTGCCGCTTTAAAAATGTCTTCACTAAAATATCGTGAGTGCGCATTTTCTCCTGCGATTAAAAGCATTGGTCTTGGCGAAATTTCTTTTACATAAGTTAGTATTGGCATATTCATAAAAGATATTGGATTGGTCATCAACCACGCTCCATTTGAGTTCACAGAATTGGGATGAAAGCCACGTGGTGTTCTGTAATAATCAAAATATTCTTTTATAAATTGTGGTTCGTCACCTTTCAATGTTTCAGGTAAATTTCTTGGACCGTCTGCCGGTTTTCCTGCTTCAGCATCTTTCCAACGTTGCTGTCCCAAAGCTTCCAATGTTTTGGTTCTTTGTTCCGGAGTTACTGAATCATTATATCCTTTCGACATTACTCTGGTCATATCATACAAACTGGTCGTAGCAACGGCTTTCACTCGCTTATCAATAGCAGTTGCGTTTAAAGCAAAACCGCCAAAACCACAAATCCCAATGATACCAATTTTATTTCTATCTACATTTTTCTGTAATCCTAAAAAGTCAACTGCAGCGCTAAAATCTTCAGTATTGATTTCTGGAGAAGCTACATTTCTTGGTTCACCACTGCTTTCTCCTGTATAGGATGGGTCAAAAGCCAAAGCTATAAAACCGCGTTCTGCCATTTGGTTAGCATACAATCCGGAAGATTGTTGTTTCACTGCTCCAAAAGCCCCGCTAATTGCCAGAGCTGAAAGTTGTCCATTTCCTGCATTTTTTGGAAGATATAAATCACCCGAAAGCGTAATACCGTAACGGTTTTTGAATGATACTTTTTGACGGGTTACTTTATCACTTAATTGAAAGGTATACTGTTCTGTTGTTTCCATTTTTTTTGATTTAGATTTTTTGTCTTGTGCAAATGCTTGTCCTGTTAAAAGAAGCATCATTGCGATTACCAAAGTTTTTTTCATTTTATATTTATTTAGATTGTTTTTAAAATTTTCGCAGGAATTCCTCCCACGATGGTATTATCAGGAACATCTTTTGAAACGACCGAACCCGATGCTACAATAGCATTTTCGCCAATTGTTACGCCTTGCAAAATGGTTGCATTGGCGCCAATCCAGGCATTTTTTTTGATAAGAATTGGTTTTGGAATTAAAGAATGTCGCTCTTCGATTGAGGTTGGATGTCCTTCGGTTAGCAAACTTACTTTCGGAGCTATTAATACGTTGTCTTCTATCGTAATTCCACCTAAATCAAGAAAAACGCAATCAAAGTTGATGAATACATTTTTACCAATTTTGGTGTGTTTTCCGTAATTGATGTGCAACGGAGTAAATACGGTTACACTTTCGTCAATTTTAGTATGCGTAATTTTGCTTAAAAAATCTCTGATTTCAGCAGGGTTTGATGAATTATTCATCTCAACCAATATTTTTTTTGTAACAAAGGAAGCTTCACGCATTTCATAAGCGTCATTGTCGGTTGACGAAATAATTTCTCCGTTTTTTAATCGATCGAATATAGTTGTTGTTTGCATTGTCTATTAAGATTTACAATGCAAAATTAAACACAAAGCCTCGCAGTGGCTTTACTGCGAGGCTCAAAGAATCTTTCTGAGAAGCTCAATAAAATTAAGAAACAGGTCTTGCTTCGATAATCAGAAAATGAGCCACACGGTCTTTGATGAACCATTTCCCATTTTGTAATACATAATTGTCATCATATTTTACGCTGTAATCAGTCAAAATATCTTTTCCTTCAATGGTTCTGATCATTTTGATTTGAGTAAAAGAAATTGCGGTAGCAGTTTCGCTCTCGATATTTACAGTATGTTGACCATTCAATGTAAAATAGGTCTTTACGAGAGAAGCATGATAGTTGAAATCTTTTTCCATATTTTCCCTTCCGGAAACATCGGCCACCAAAGCACCACCCATATAAACTTTATACGTAACATCCGGTGTGAATAGATCCATCACTTCAGCGATTTTTTTGTCATCACTTAAATAAGCATAATCGTCAATTAAGTTTCTTAAATCTTCTTTTGTTTTTAAAAGTTCTAGTGTCATAATTTTGTTGTTTAATTAAAATTGAGAATTAATTTTCTGTAATTATTATAAGCCAAAATTATATTATATTTGCTTACATTTTATTAGTCGTTACCTAAAGGTTAGCGAGTAACAAACAACATAGTGATGGATAAAACACAAGAAAATCAAACAGATAACAAAGAATTTACAGAAGAATGTCATAAGGTTTTAATGGCCGTTTCAGATGCATTATATGCCATTGGCGGTAAATGGAAACTGATGATTATCATCGCGATGGCAAGAGGGAATAAACGATTTACCGAAATTCAAAGGCAGGTCACAGGAATTTCCGCACGAGTTCTTTCAAGCGAATTAAAAGAACTGGAAATGAATGGTTTTATCATCAAAAAAGTAGAAAATGGCTATCCCGTAAGAATAGAATATGAACTTCTACCCTATAGCCATACATTAGAAGAAGTTGTGGGAGCAATGACAAAATGGGGAATGCAACATCGCGAAAAAATTAAAAGCGAACAGTCCGGAAAATTAAAAAATGATCTAGTTAAATAACTAAATTTCTGTTGGTGGAATTCCGTATTGTTTTTTAAATGCGGTTGAAAAATGAGAAGGGTTTTTAAAGCCAACTTCCATATAAACGTCCTGTACTTTTTTGCTTTCTTCTTTTAGTTTTATGTAAGCCATTTCCAGGCGTTTTTTTATCAGCCATTTTTGAGGTGTGAGGTTGCTAATTTTTTTGAAATCTCTTTTGAAAGTTGCCAAACTTCTTCCTGTGAATGAAGCAATTTGTTCCATCGAAAGTTCTTCCATATAGTTAGCGTTGAGGAATTCCAAAAGGTCAATTTTCCAAGGTTCTGCAAAGTCAAAAAGTATTGGATAGAGTTGTTCGTTGCTGTTTAGTAAAGCATAAATTCCTTCCAATAATTTCAAATGTGTAACGCCTTCCGTTGGTTTAATGTTGCTGTCAAAATAAGGTGTTAGCGATTGAAATAAACTTTCTATTGCGGGACTTGGATCTAACTTGAAGACCGTTTTATCAGAAATTTTTACAGCTGTAGGAATTTCAGATTTGTTCATTTTGCTGTAAAAATCACGCAATACATTACGTTTGAATGTTAACGAAATACCTTTGTATAAATCTTCGCCTTTGCTGTTTTTGTACATTTTCAAACGATGGTCTCTTCGAATAAAAGCACAATCCCCCGCCTGAAGTTTTATTTTTTTGTTTCTGTCTTCTATTATCTGTTCGCCAGAGTACAAGTAAACCAAAACATGTTCAGGTGTAGCGTGAATACACTTCTCACTATAATCCGCAAAGCAGGAAAGAAATATTCCTGAATAACTTAACGTTTTTAATTTATCGTCTGGTTGCGCCTCCATAATCTATCTGTTGTTTTACTAATGTACAAAAGTAAAATTTATATTTCTGATTTTCTTTGCTGTAAGGTTCATTTTATCTTTCTGTGAGGCTCAATTATATTGTTGAACTTTACCAAAGAAACCCAGAGCCGAATTAGAAAACAAGGAACGAAATAAACGCTGTTTTAAGTTTTAATCTATAGAAAACGTTGATATATGTCAACGGTTTTTTTTATCAAATCTCATTGTTGCGACACCTGTCTTTGATGCAACTTTGCCTTATCAAAATCAATTAAAAAATTATAAAAAATAAAACAATGAGTGATTTATCAAAAATGTCTAAAACAGTAGTTTTCCACGAAGCCGGAACTCCGGAAGTATTGAAAGTTGAACAAGTAGAAGTGTCTTATCCCGGACCTCAGGAAGTAAGAATTCAGGTAAAATCAATTGGGATTAACAGAGCCGATGCTATGTACCGTCAGGGAATGTATATTGAGAATCCTGTTTTCCCGGCCCAGTTAGGATATGAAGCAGCAGGAATTGTTGAAGCAATAGGTTCGGATGTTTCTAATTTAACAGTGGGTGATGTTGTAAATGTTATACCAGGGTTTTCATTACATAACTATTCCTCTTACGGAGAATATATTATAATGCCAGCTTATGCGGTGCATAAATATCCAGCCAATTTATCTTATGATGAAGCCGCATCTTTGTGGACAAGCTATTCTACTATGTACGGAATGATCGTAAATTCCGGAAAATTAAAAGCAGGTGAATTTGCAGTTATCAATGCTGCATCAAGCAGTGCTGGACTTGCTGCCATTCAAATAACAAATTATGTTGGGGGAATTTCAATAGCCTTAACTACATCATTAAAGAAAAAAGAGGCATTACTAAAAGCGGGAGCTTCTCACGTAATTGTAACATCAGAAGAAGACATTGCAACTGAAGTTTTAAAAATTACTAATAATGTAGGTGCTCATTTAATTTTAGATCCTGTTGTCGGTGCTAAATTTAGTACTCTTTTAAGCTCAGTTGCCGAAAACGGAAAAGTATTTGTTTATGGTGTATTGAGCCACGAACCAGCCAGTTTTCCTGCATTTGATGTTCTTATGAAAACACCAACCATTAGGGGTTATTCTGCTATAGAAGTTTTAGGCAATATGGATGTTTTGACAGAAGCCATAACTTTTATTGACAAAGGTGTAACCGAAGGAAAATTGAAACCAATTATTGATAAGGTTTTTAATCTGGATGAAATTGTTGCCTCTCATAACTATTTAGAGTCCAACCAACAATTTGGTAAGATTGTAGTGAATATATAATTTGATTACTGTTTCCATACACATTTTAAAAAAAAACCGTTGACAAATGTCAACGGTTTTTTTTTAAAATCAAATTTCGCAAAACTACTTTTAGTGGTTCGTACCAGACCGTCTTTGAAATATTTCTCTGATATAAATTTATTGTTTTTACAATTTACCAGTATAAGACAATAATTTCAGACTAAATTTTCTAATCCAAATTGAGCTAATTGATCCACAATCGGTAATGTCTTCAATCCTAGTTTAGTCAATCGATATTCTACTTTGGGAGGAATTTCGGGATAAGCTTTTTTACTGACTAATTTATTTTCAACAAGCATATTTAATTCTTGTATCAGCATTTTTTCACTAATGCCAGGAACAGCTCTTTTTAACTCACCATAGCGCATTATTTTGTCGTTGATTTGAAATAGTATCATCAGTGTCCACTTACCGCTTAACAGGTTCAAAGATGCTTTTACAGGACAATTTTCATCACAAGGCGGAATTTTTTTTAAGTTTTTTTCCATTGATATTCAATTATTCTAACCATTTGGTAAGTACCCAACCATTGGGTAAGTACTTGTGCAAAAGTAAGTACTTGTTTAATTTTGTACAAGTTTTAATCATAAAAACAATAAGAAAATGAAAATCCATCAAATACGAAATGCCACTATTATAATAGAATATGCAGGAAAGAAAATTTTGGTGGATCCAATGCTTTCCCATAAAGGAACATTATCAGCATTTATTCCATCAAAAACATGGAGTTTTAAAAAAAATCCATTGTACGATTTACCTATTTCCAAGGAGGAAATTGTAAAAGATGTTGACTTTGTTTTTGTGAGTCACTTGCATTACGACCACTGGGACAAAGAAGCTATAAATACTCTACGCAAAGGAATCAAAATATTTGTACAAGACGAAGGGGATAAATTAAGGATTGAAAAATCAGGATTTACCAATGTAGAAATTCTTACTGAAAACTCATCTTTTGGAGAAATTAAGCTCAGCAGAACCAAAGCCCAGCACGGTAAAGGATATATTCTGAAAATTGCAGGTTTTGTTTGCGGATTGGTATTAAAACATCCGACAGAAAAAACTTTGTACATAGCTGCAGATACCGTTTGGTACAAAGGAGTTCAGGAAGCTTTAGACCAACATAAACCTGACATAATAATTTTGAATGGTGGCGATAATCAATTTGCTTTTGGAGGTCAGCTAATAATGAATAAGAAAGATATTTATGAAGTTCATAAAGCCTCTCCCAATGCTGCAATTGTAGTAAGTCATATGGAAGGAGTTAATCACAATACCCTCACAAGGAAAGATTTGAAAGAATTTCTTACTGAAAAAGGAATAACTGATAAAGTGAACGTTCCTGAAGATGGGCAATCATACACTTTTTAATTATCAACATCAAAATAAAAGAAAATGAAAATTCTAGTATTCGGAGCCACTGGCTCACAACAATTCAATGTTATAGGAGAGGCTCGAAAAAAAGGGGCAGAAATAATAGCTGCCACAAGCTCAGAAACTAGTTTCGAAAAATTAAAACAAGCCGGGGCAACACCAATTTTGGCAAACATGAGTGATGTAGTTAAGATGCAGGAGATTACCAAAAACATAGAAGCGATAGCTTTAATGATCCCCGTTTCTCTACCCAATCCACTGGACGGCTTGCAATATGCCAAAAACGTGATTGATGCCGCCAAAGCAAATGGCGTAAATAAAATAGTATGGAATACCAGTGGCTGGTTAGCTCCGCAAAAAATAGGAATACCCGGTGAAGATGTGAAATTGGATATTAGCAATTATCTGAAAAATAGTGGATTGAATTACGTAATCATTGAACCTACTATTTATATGGAAAATATGATGGGACCATTTTGCGCCCCTTTTGTAAAAAACGAAAAGAAATTGGCTTATCCAACTCCAGAAGCAATGCCTATAGGCTGGATAGCTTCCAGAGATGTAAGCGCCTTTGTGGTGGAAGCTATTTACAACACACAGTTAAAATCTGATACTTTCCAAATTAGTGGACTAGAAAATCTAAGTGGAAATGATTTGGCTAAACAGTTTTCTAAAGGTATAGGCGAAAAAATAATATATTATCCACAACCCCCAAAAGAATTTGGTGATATATTAAAACCATTTGTGGGAGAAGCGGGAGCGGCTGGCGTTTCATCTTATTATGAAAGTCTCCAAAACGCAACTGAATATCCACCAAAATTCAATCCCAATATGAGTGAAGTATTAGAAAAACTTCCTGTAAAAATGACCTCTCTGGAACATTGGGCAAAGCAGAATAAGGATTATTTTTTAAACTGATGAATTAATTCAGTAAGAACTTAGAACATATTTATCTAATCATTATTATGAATAACTTAAAAACCGTTGACAAATGTCAACGGTTTTTTTTATCATATCGCATCGCTTTAGGGTTTGTTTTCGATGCAATTTTACAGCATAGAAATAAACAAAAATTAACTCTCAAAAATTAGAAAAAAATGAACAAGAACAAAATTATTTATTGGACAACTACAGGAATTATTACAATTATGATGCTTTTCAGTGCATTCAGCTATCTAACTAATCCTGATATGAAAGCAGCATTCGTACATTTAGGCTTTCCTGATTATTTCAGAATTGAACTGGCTATTCTAAAGGTTTTAGGAGCTTTAGCTTTGATACTTCCAATGGTTTCAGATAAAATCAAATCGTTCGCTTATTTTGGATTTGCATTAACATTCATTTCTGCATTTATTGCACATTCCGTGAGTGGAGACCCAATATCTGTAGTAGTTGCGCCTATTGTTTTTATAGTCATTCTGGGAGTTTCCTATATTTTTTATAATAAAGTTAAAGCGTAAATACAATGAAAAAGGAAATCAGTTTTTCAACAAAGGAAATAGAGCCGATTTAGGACCATTGACTATCAATCGAATGTTGCCAAACCGGTATACTCATAAAGTTGGCCCTTTTGTATTTCTGGATTATGTAGCTCCTGCTGTCAAGGAGATCATAAATAAAGACGGTATGGGCGCACATCCACATCGGGGTATCGCTACGTTGACTTATATTCTTCAAGGTGAAGAAGAGCATTTTGACAGTGCAGGGAATTATGCCAAAATACATTCAGGTGGCGTTCAATGGATGAAAGCAGGTACAGGAATAGTTCACGATGGAAATTTGAATTATGATTCTGAAACCGATAGCAAGATGGTTCAGGGTTTTCAATTCTGGATTAATTTACCTGCAAAAAACAAAGCAGAAAAGCCAGCACATTTAGCAATTCAAGCCAATGAAGTGCCTAAAAAAGCATTGCCTGACGAGAGCGGATGGATAAAAGTAATTGTTGGCAAATATGAAGACCTGAGTTCGAAAATCCCTAATTATTCCGATCAGTTTTTGTATCATATTCAATTGGAAGCAGGAAAACAGTTTTCTATCAGTCTGACAGATGAAATGGAGGTTGCCACTTTTTTGACTACACAAAATGCAATTCTGAACGACACCGAATTTGGAGCTGGAGAATTTATAGAATTTGACAGAAAAGGAGGTGAAATAGAAATAAAAAATACGGCTCAGATTGCGATCGATATTCTATTATTTGGCGGTGAAGAATATATAGAACCTGTTGTAGCAGAAGGTCCATTTGTAATGAACAATCAGGAAGAAATAGTTCAGGCTTATCAGGATTTTTACGCCGGAAAATATGATAAAATTAATCTGTTAAATAAAAAATGACCGCATTAAAAAATTCTGAATTGGCAATAATTAAGTATTACAGGTGACTTTTGGTCCAATAAAAATGCCTCCAAATAATTACTAAGTTTTGGAGGCATTTCAAATTTAAATAGATTTTTTTTTAAGTTTAAAATATTATAATTTTACCTTAAGGATCATATTTTCAATTTTAGAATACGAAATCTCGGGATTGGCGCCCGGTGCTTCTGCCACTAAAGCTCCTACTGCACAAGCAAAGTCAATAGCAGTTTGGGGTGCTTTTCCGGTAAGTAAAGATGTTATCAGAGCTGCTAAAAACGAGTCGCCTGCTCCTACTGTATCTGCAACTTCAACAGGATAACCACCATTTTCGTAAAGTTGTCCTTCCCACATTAACAAAGCGCCATGTTTACCTTTGGTTACACACATAGCTGTTACATTGGTTCTTTCTGCAATGAAGTGCATATTTTCTTCCAAACCCGTAAATGACGACTGCATGGCTGCGCTAATTTCTAATAATTCCTCATCATTGAATTTTATAAAATTGGCCGAATGCATTAATTGTTCCAGAATTTCATATGAATAATGAGGCTTTCTTAAATTAACATCAAAAACCTTATAGGTCTGTGTTTGCAACAACTCTTCCAAAGATTGCCTTGATACCTCATCCCTGCAAACCAAACTTCCGTAAATGAGAACATCAGCATCAGCAGCTATTTTTCTCGCAAAATCGTTCAACACAATTTTATCCCATGCTGATGGATAATTTATTTCATAACTCGCAGAACCGCGCTCATTTAGTGTTACGTTTACTAATCCGGTTGCAAAATTTTCGGTTTGCATAATAGCATTCGTTTCAAGTCCTAAACTTTTTACCTGATCGATAATCGCTTTACCATCTTCATCATTTCCTACGCAGCTAATCATGGCCACATCACAACCTAATGTTTTCATGCGCAAAGCCACATTTAGCGGTGCTCCGCCAATCTTTTTTTCATTGGCAAAAACGTCCCAAAGCACCTCTCCAAAGGCCACTGCCTTAAGGTTTTTTCCGTTATTCATTCTAAAATTATTTTATATTAATGTTATTCTGGTTGCGTAATCTGAAGATTTGAAATTACGATATTTTGTCCTTCAGCAATTAATCCCCATTTATTCTTATCTCTTCCGTAAATACGATTCGTCAAAGCCGCTTTTCCGTTAATGTATAGTACGACAACGCTTCCCTCAGTAATTATTTCAACAGCATATTTTGTATTTATTTGAAATTGAAAAGGAATTCGGGTTACTTCTTGTGACGCAGAATTATATCCTATGATTTTTCCTTTCGCTATATCAAAAACAATCTTATAATAACTTCCGGAATCATTGGTATGAAAAACAAATCCTGAAATACCATTTGCATTTCCTAAAGTAACCTCTGCTTTTATTCTGGCTTTTTTGCCTATAGCTTTAAACGTTGCCAATGCTTTATTTGTTGCACCGGATAAAGTATAATTACCTGAAGTTATAGTTACATTTTCAGAAACCGCATCAATCTCAGCAATTCTATTTTTAGAAAATAAATCCTTTACTTTTTGAGGAGCCTGAGTGCCTAAAGTTCCATCAGAATTTTGAATTAATTCATGGATCACCATATTTCCGGCCCAATCTTTATTTCCGAGATCGTTTTCAGGTGTTTTTCTGGCATTCCATCCAAAAACATATCTTTTATTTCCATCAGAAGCTGTTTTTCCGGCATAAAAATATTCTCCGTCAATCCTGTCATTTTCTGGCGTTGTCCAGGGTCCGTTAATAGATGTTGCCATTCTGTAATGGGTTCCTTTATTACCACTCCAGTTTTCAGAAAATAGCATATACCAGTAATTTCCCATTTTAAAAATATCGGCACATTCCATCATCAAATAATTTTCCTGCGGAGTTGTGGTGTAAATTGGCGTTTGAACATCCCACTTTCCAGAAGTCGGATCTGCACTTGTAAAATGCAATAAAACGGCTTTTCTGCCCGGTTCTGTTTGTGTGCTAACCAACATCGAATACTTTTTCAGTTCATCATTGTAAAACACATGCGGATCTCTGAAATCATAATTATAATATCCGGCAGGTGCAGTGATTTTAAACGATGGTACTTTTGTCCAGTTTTTTAAATCAGTACTAGTAGCACACAACACACTTTCTCTGGCATTTGATTGCACAAAAGCCGGTGTTTCATTGTGTCCGGTGTAATAAAAGTAATAAAGATTACCCACTTTTACAACTGATCCTGTGCCAATGGCAAAATCAGGATCAGCAGTTTTTCCGAATGGAATTGTTTGCCCTTCGTAGGTAAAATGAGCCAAATCTGTACTTAAATATTCATGAATATCATGAAAACCTTTTCCGGCAGGTTTATTCTGCGCATCATGAAGAAAATAAATATGAAATTTTCCGTTATCAAAAAAGGGCATAATATCGCCTGTATAACCCGCACTGTAATAGGGATCATTTGTTCCCATCCATTGTGCCGGCGGTACAGGGTAAATACTTGTCATTTCAGACTCGCCTCCTGAAGTAGAACCTCCAATATACGTATCGTCCTGACTACAGGAAACAAGCGAAAAGAAAATGGAAGCGATTGTTATTATATTTCTATATTTCATTTTTGTCGATTTCAAGATAGATTACTTTTTAGCCAGATAATTAATACTGTTTTGTGTCAAAAGCTTAATATTATTAATGAATTCATTAGCCTGGCTTGGTGTACCACTGCTATTGGTTTCGTTATACCAGTCGTAGGCTCCCATCGAAATTACTACCACATTTTTATTGGTTGCGCTGTTTGGAAATTCTGCAATGGTAACTCTTCCGTCAAGATTATTATCCCAGGCCTCACTGGCTAAATTAGTTCCACCTGTTTGGTTTCTCCAGCCTTCTCCATTAACATAACCTCCCCATTCCGGTACAAACCACCATGCGGTATGGTTTAGTCTAAAAGTTCCGCTTTGCAATAGATTTGCTTTTCCAGTTTCATAAGTTGTTAATCCTTCAAAAATTGGATGATTTTCATGCCCTTTAAAAGACATTCCCCAAGAGTTTCCATCAACAAATCCATTCGGAGGAAAATCTCCAAAAACATTATTAGGTCCTTTCCCTGAAGGAACAATTCCTAAAGCATCTACATATTGAGAGGCAAAAGACGTTAAAAGTAAATTCCCTCCATTAGCTCTGAAATTCTTTAAAGCTGCTGTTACTACAGGATTGTAAGCAACAGAAGGTAAATTAGCAGCCGAATCAAAATGCCACCAAATCACATCAACAGCACTTAAATCGGTATTATTTAAAATACTATCGAAAGAAATATATTTGGCTCCGCTAAAAGTTGAAAAGAACCAATTAGCAGCCGTAATTTCATCCATATTTGTAATTTCAGCTCTTGTAGCAGCTGTTCCTAAAAAAGCAACTACTAAACCTGTTACCGGAACTCCAACTTTAGCGGTATAGTTCACACTTTTTCCGTTAGATGTTATTACAAAAGTTACCGGATTACTAAAATCAATCGTAGTCCCTGAAGCCGGTGAAATAGAAACACCATCGGTTAATTCGATTACAGGTTGAAGTGTTTTTAAATTGGTACCTTCAGGTAAAGTCATTGTAATAGTTTTGCTCATATCATTAATTGTTGCAGCAACTCCATTGATTTTAAAACTTTTAACAGGACTCAAAACTACGGTCGTAACCGTATAATCTTTATACAAATTACCATTTATTACTCTAAAGGTTACCGGATTTGTAAAATTGACTGGCGTTGTTATATCCAGATTTGATGTTGCTCCGGCTTGTAAAACAATTTCAGGTGTTACTGCCGTAATATCTGATCCATAAGGCATTGTTACACTTATTTTTCCTGTTTTCTGATCAATTTCACCCGATGTTCCTTTTATTTTAAAAGAAGTAACATTAGAAGGCGAATTGACATCAAAACCACCACTCTCAAAGCTATTTTCGCAGGCAGTAATCATAAAAAGCAATGACAATATCACAGACACTTTGGTCCAATATTTATTTATATGTTTTTTCATACTAATGATCTTTAAAAGATTAATAACCTGGATTTTGTTTGTACAAGCCCTGACTGAAATTAATTTGCTTCAACGGAATTGGGCAATACTCTTCTTTATGCGCATCAAAAAAGGCATCCTGATAATAAGTGCGTTTTGTTTTTTCTCCAGCATAAAAGTCATTCAGTACCTGATCTGTTACTCCCCAACGAACTAAATCAAAGAAACGATTTCCTTCCATAGCCAATTCTAAACGACGTTCGAAACGCATTGCTTTACGTGCAAAATCCTGTGTCCAGTTGCAATTAACTCCATTAACATAAGTATTGATTTTAAAGTTGTTCACATACGGAAGTCTTCCTGTACTTTGAGCAGCTCTCTGTCTAATTTGATTGATCAATGGTAAAGCTTCTGATTGTCTTCCTAATTCAATCAAAGCTTCGGCGCGCATCAAAATCACATCGGCATAACGAATCTGGATTCTGTTTTTTGAGTTTCCATAAAACGGATCAATATTCACCACACAGCTGCAGCTTGGCGCCACATTTTCTTTTAATGAAGCAAAATAGCCATACGTTCCCGGAGATCTTACCCAGGCTTCAACATATAAAAATTCCGGATCGTATTTATAAGGCAAGCCAGGCATGGCAACAGTATGATACAATCTCGGATCAACCGTATTGGCATCGATATTTTTATAATCAAAATCCTGATTGTTATACGTGTCAAATTCCGGTAAACCATTGGCGCCTGTTTTAAAAGCGTTTACTAAGTTTTGACTTGGTTTATGAAAATCGCAGCATCCTAAACCCTGAGGCGTTGATAACACATCTGAAAAATTTAATCTTCCGTATAAAGTTCCGTCGTTATCTGAAAATTGAATTGAGAAAATCGATTCAGCCCCGTTTTCAAAAGTTCCCGGTAAAAAGTTATTAGCAAAATCAGGCTCTAAGCTTGCTTTACCAATTACTTTATCGGTCGCTGCAATTACTTCCTGTAAATGTTGCTGATTGATTCCTGTAACTTTATATGTTTCGTCTTGCGTATAAGCCTGATACAAACGGGTTTTGGCCAAATAAGCATAAGCCGCTTTTTGAGTTGCACGGCCAACTTGTGGCTGTGTTTCCGGCAAATTATCGGCTGCAGCCTGAAAATCTTCAGCAATTTTATTCCAAAGTTCTTCGTTTGAAAGTGCTTTATTTGAGATCGTTTTATACTCTTCTACCGGAATATCTTCAGTAATGTAAGGAACGTTTCTGAACATAATTTTAAGCATAAAGTAAAAATGTCCTCTTAAAAAACGCATCTCGGCAATACGGGTTTTCTTTAGCGGATAATCAGCTTCTGAAATTTGTTCTAACGCTTTCAAAGCTTTATTTGCTCTGGAAACCCCAACATAACTGATGTACCAAAAAGAATCCAGCTCTCCAAAATCCGGTCTGATATTATTCGAAACTTCAAAAAAGTGAAAATCCTGAATATCATTAGTTCCGCTTCCGCCTTTGTAGGCATCGTCAGAGCGAACATTTCCAAAAGGCCACAAACTATAAGGCGAATCATAATGATCATTTCCTAACTGTGCATAAGCTGCATTCATAAATCCTTCTACCGACTGTGGGGTTACAATATCTTCTTCAGACAACACACCACGCGGATCATTTTCAAGAAAATCAGAACAGGATGCCATTAATCCCAGCACTAAAAACCCTGTTATATATATTATTTTTTTCATGTTTTTTTGATTTAATCTTTTATTATAAAGTAAAACTAAGACCAGCGGTAAAAGTCGTTGGCTGAGGATATCCAAACCCTGCATTTTCAGGATCTACACCAGTGAAACTTTTAGCATCAATGATCAGTAAATTTTGTCCGCTGATGTAAAATCTAAAACTGTCGAAATTCAATTTTTTCAATAAATCTTTCGGCAAACTGTAACCAAATTGCAAAACACGAAGTTTAAGATAGTTTCCATTTTCTACATAATAAGTTGAAAACCTTGATTCTGCATTTCTGTCTACCGTTGTTAAAGCTGGAATTGTAGAATTTGGATTATCCAAAGACCAGGCATTTAACAAACGGGTTCCCTTGTTAGAACCTACGTCATCAACACTCCAAAAATCAGTTTGATATTTTGTATTGTTAATTACCTCAACATCACTTGCTCCTTCCCAGAAAGTGGTGAAATCCCAATTTTTATATCCTAATCCTAAATTAAATCCGTACAACAGACCCGGGTTTGGATTTCCAATCCAGGTACGATCTTTATCCGTAATAGTTCCGTCACCGTTTAAATCTTTATAACGAATTCTTCCAAGACCTTTCCCTTCCTGATTGGCCGAGTTATCAACTTCGTCCTGACTTTTAAATAATCCGTCAGTAACATAACCATACATAGAGTTAATCGGGCGACCTAAAATATTATCATTTAATCCGTCTCCTCCGTAATTATTTTTCACTTCATCCGGTAATTCTGTAATCTTGTTTTTGTTTGCAGAAATATTCGCAGAGATATCATATTTCAATCCGAATGAGGTTTCGTCATGGTATCCTAAAGAAACTTCCCACCCTTCATTTTCCATAGAAGCACCGTTTACCCAACGATTTCCACCTTCGCCAATTACTCCTAAATAAGGCGGTAAAACCAGAATATCTTCTGTTTTCTTGATATAGTAATCAACAGAACCGCTTAATTTTTGTTTGAATAATCCGAAATCTAAACCAATATTGGTTTGCGTGGTTGTTTCCCATTTTAAATCATCATTTCCAGATTGTGTTGCAATAAAACCAGAAGGAAGTAATCCGTTTCCGTTCCCTGCAATGTCATAAGCTGTTCCGTAAGACGTAGCCCAGGTTGGACTTCCACCTGCATAACTAGCCAAATACAGACTGTAAACGGCAGTATTACTAATTTCCTGATTTCCGGTTTGTCCCCAACCTGCACGTAATTTTAAATCTGAAATAATCGGTGCGTTATTTTTTATGAAACTTTCATTACTGATTCTCCATCCTGCCGAAACTGCCGGAAAGGTTCCGAATTGATTGTTTTTACCAAAACGAGAAGAACCATCTCGACGAATTGTAGCTGAAACTAAATAACGATTATCAAACTCATAATCTGCTTTTCCAAAATAAGAAAGCAAAGAATATACGGTTGAAGTTCCGCTTGTAAACGATTCTCCTGTTCCTGCATCAGGATACATATAATCAGGTGTTTCGATCAAAAAGTCATTTTTACGTAAAGTTGTGGTGTCAAAAATATCTTTATACATCTCGGTTCCTACCATTAAATTCAAATTGCTTTTTCCGAAATTCAAGCTATAAATTGCCGTATTTGTCCATGTCCATTTATCACTCACCGATTGGTCAATTGTAACCGATGTCTGATCATTTTGCAAATAACCAGATTGGTAACTTCTTTGCAAAGTGCGTTTTTTATAAGACCCGTAATCAACACCAAAACTACTCTTGATATGCAGGTTTTTAATGATTTCTAAATCGGCATACATATTTCCAAAAAGACGTAAATAATCGTATTTATTGTCTTTGTTATATTCTAAAAGACGAACCGGATTTTGCCTGTCATTCATTCCTCCAACTGGCCCACCCCAGCCTTTTCCATCTACAGTTCGTACCGGAATAATTGGTAAAGCACGGAGTGCAGGATCTAAAACTCCCGGATCTGTAACTTCATTCGTACGATTGAAACTAAAATTTTCTCCGATAACCAACTTACCGTCAAAATATTTATAAGAACCATTCATTCTGGCCGAGATTCTTTCAAAATCAGTTGTTTTTACAACACCTTCACTTCCGTAATAACCTAATGAAAAAACATAGCTTCCTTTGTCTGATGCGTTTGAAACTGATAAATCATAAGAATTTGCTATACCGGATTGTGAAATGGCATCGTACCAGTCTGTATTAGAAGCTTTCAGTGTTTGATTAGCATCTAAATATTCAGGAACCAAAACTTTGTTTAACTCTGGTTTATTATTGTTAACCGACCAATCAAATTGATAACGCAGGTTATTATTGTTCGGATTTAATCCGTCGTTGATATTCGCCTGCCATAAAGCCTCACCAAATTGGTTGGCATTTAGTACTTCCTGTTTTCTGGAATAATCAGAAATTGAGGTATAAGTACTAAAATTGATTCTCATTTTACCCTCTTTTCCTTTTTTGGTTGTAATGATAATTACTCCATTTGAAGCACGAGAACCATAAATACTCGCTGAAGAAGCATCTTTTAAAACCTGAATGGTTTCAATATCATTTGAATTTAATTCGTGCATTCCTGATTTGGTTGGCATTCCGTCAATTACATAAAGAGGATCTGTGTTGTTTAAAGTTCCTACCCCACGAATCACCACTTTTGTATTTCCTCCACTTGGAGATCCGTCAGACGAAACTTTCACCCCCGCTACTCTTCCCTGCAGCGCTTTAATTGGGTTTGGCTCCGGCTGTTTCATGACTTCCTTCATGTTTACAACAGCAACCGCTCCGGTAATATCTGTTTTCTTTTGTTTTGAATATCCTGTTACAACAACTTCATTAAGTTGATTGTTGTCTACTTTTAAAATTATATTAAATGTTTTTTGTCCTTTAACGGGAATCGATTGTGGCGCATATCCGATAAAAGAAACTACAAATGTCGCATCAGAAGCTATGGTTGAGAAGGCAAAATTCCCATCAAAATCAGTAACTGTACTGGTATTAGTTCCGGAAATAATTATGGTTGCTCCCGGAAGTGGCATTCCGTCATCTGACGAGATTACCGTTCCTTTAATTCCGCTTTCCTGCGCTGTCATAATCAGCATTGGAAAGAAGAAAAATAGAAAATAAATAATTTTACTTTTCATGAGGTTAGTGGTTTTTAGTTAGTTTATATTTAATTGGTTAAGTACGAGGTTGCTCAATTCAATTCCTTCGTTTGAAGAAACCGAGAGAGAAGTAAATGGCTGGTTTGTGAAAAAGATTTCCGTTATTACTTTTTCGCCATTATTGTAAAATATTTCAATAGATGTTTTGTCTAAAATGATTTTAAAAACGCCCTCTTTTAGATTACTGTCTATAGCTGCTTTAGTAATTGTTGAAGCAAATTTTTCTGAGAAATCATTTTTTCCTGCCTTCGAACGATCCACAAATAAATAATGATCTGAATTATTGATCCCGAAAGTCAAAGCTTCTCCAGCAGCATTCGAAAGTGTAAAAGTGTAGGTATCCTGTTTTAAGTTTTTTAAATTAAAATTGACAATCGCCTGGGTTAAATCAATTTTTTCCGCTTCAGGAATCGAAAGTTTTCCTTTTCCTTTAAGATTTTTTCCTTTGATCGTTTTAGAAACATATTTATTGATTTCTTTTACCGGATTGCTAACCAAACTATAGTCCGTTCCTTTTTTGATTAACTGAATTTCACGTGCAATTGTCGTACTGCTTCTCCAGGCATTAGTGGGTACTTGTTGTGCATAATCCCAATTAGACATCCATCCAATAAATAATCGTCGCCCGCCGGCATTTGGAACATTATTCCAGGTTACTCCTGCATAATTATCTTTTCCATAATCAATCCAAACGGCCTTTTCCTGTTCTACTCTTTTGGCAAAATTTGAATCTAATGTAAAAGTCGTTCCATCAAAATCTCCAATAAAATATTGTGTTCCTGAACCGCCATTTGCTCCACCCGGATTTAAACTCTGAATTAAAACCCATTTGGTTTCATTGCTATTTTTTACTTTTATCTGAAAGAAATCCGGGCATTCCCAAACACCTCCGTGAGCTCCAATATTCTTTCCAAAATCAGATAAATATTCCCAGCTTTTAAGGTCTTTCGATTTATAAAACTGAGCTCTGTCCTGGGCTGCCAAAACCAATATCCATTGTTTGTGGGTCTCATCCCAGGTCATTTTTGGGTCACGGAAATCACGAATTCCAGGGTTTTTTATGACAGGATTTCCTTCCTCAAATTTCTGCCAAGTAAAACCGTTATCGTTCGAATAGGCAATATCCTGCTGCTCTACATCAATTTTATTTTCTTTTTCCTTTGTCATATTATGCAAAGTATAAATCGCAACAATTGGGGCCGTTTTTCCGGTACCTAAACCAGAAGTATTGTTTGAATCTACAACCGAACTTCCCGAAAAATATATTTGTCATTATCCGGATAAATGGCAATGGGCTGTTCTTCCCATTTTATTAAATCTTTACTAATCGCATGTCCCCAATGCATTGGCCCCCATTTATTTCCATCAGGATAATGTTGATAGAATAAATGATAATATCCGTTTGCGTAGAACATTCCGTTAGGATCATTCATCCAGCCTTTTTTTGGTGTAAAATGAAAATTAGGGCGGTACATTTGTTCTTCTGTAGAAGCTGATACCGAAACAGCAGTCGTTTGTGCAACAACCGAATATGGTTTACAGCCTCCTATTGATAATAGTATAGCACTATAAAATGCCAGCGGTAGATGTTTCTTTGATTTCATTTTTTTTGATATTTTTTTTGGTTAGATTCTCGCTTAATACTTCTAAAGAAATTCCTTTAGTTTCCGGCATTATAAAAATTACAAACAGTAACTGCAGCACCATCATTAATGTAAAAACTAAGAATACGACTTCCGGACCAATTTCTGAAAATAACATCGGAATTAAAGATGGAATAATTGCTGCTAAAACCCAGTGCACCGAACTTCCAAAAGCCTGTCCTGAAGCACGAATGTGATTTGGAAAAATTTCTGAGATGAAAACCCAGATAACAGCTCCCTGGCCAATGGCGTGAGAAGCGATAAATAAGAAAAGGAAAATTGGTACTGATAATCCTCCCCAATTGAAATAAAACGAAGCAGAGACCAATCCTAAAGAAATAATATATCCAATAGAACCAATGTACATTAACAACTTTCTTCCTAATTTGTCAATTAATGCCACTCCGATTAAAGTAAAGATAAGATTTGTAATCCCGATTCCGATACTGCTTAATAAAGCTGTGTTTTGTCCTAAACCTGCTTCTTCAAAAATTCTTGGCGCGTAATATAAAAAGGCATTGATTCCCGAAAACTGATTAAAAAATGCAATTAAAAAAGCAAGCATTAACGGAAAACGGTATTTTTTCATGAAGATATTTTCGTGTCTGGTAACGCCATTTTCTCTCGAGTCGTCCATTATATCTGTAAGATTTGCTGACGGATCAATTTTGAATAATACTTTACGCGCTTCTTCATCACGGTTTTTAGATAATAACCATCTTGGGCTTTCCGGTATTGTAAGTATAAAAAGAATATAAATAAAAGAGGGGATCGCCTGAACTCCCACCATCCAACGCCAGGCATTTTCTCCAATATCTTTTAAAAAGTAGTTTGAGATAAAAGCAATTAAAATTCCGAGTACAATATTAAACTGATACAAGGCTACTAAACGTCCGCGTTTGTCTGCAGGAGCAATTTCAGAAACATAAGCCGGAGCAGCGATAGTAGAAGCACCAACACCTAAACCTCCAATAAAACGGAAAGCAGCAAATACAAATGGATCATTTGCAAAAGCAGCACCTACAGCTGAAATGAAATATAAGATCCCGATCCAGAATAGTGTTTTTTTACGACCTATTTTATTGGTTGGGATTCCTCCAAAAATAGCACCTACAACGGTTCCCCAAAGTGCCATTGCCATAACAACAGATCCATGGAAAGCATCAGAAGAATGCCAAAGAAGCTGTAATTGTTTATCAGCTCCAGAAATAACTACGGTATCAAAACCGAATAGAAAACCTGCCAGTGCAGCAGTAACAGACCAAATCAATATCTTATTCATTGTAGATGTATTAAAAACTTGTTGCTAAGATATTCGCAAAAAAAACAACTTATTTTTAATGATGTTACAATTTAATTCTATAATTATTGATGGTTTAATACTTTAACTATAAAACCTTTGTTTATAAGGCTTTACAGAATCTAAAATATATTTACGAAAACCGTGTAGTTTCGATTTTGTTACATTAGGTTTAAAATTGATACACGAATTGTATCAATTTTAAACCAATATCAATTTGAAGATTTGTATTCCTTTGGTGAAATTCCAAATTTATTCTTAAAAGCTGTAGAAAAATAGTTTGGAGAAGAGAATCCAAGCGAGTATGCAATTTCAGAAATATTCATATTATTGGACTTTAAAAGCTCTGCCGCTTTCTCCAATTTTACGTTATTAATGTGATCGCTGATATTAATCCCTATTATGGCTTTTACCTTTCGATACAACTGAACTCTGGAAACACCAAGTTTATCAGCTAAATCCTCAACAGAGAATTTAGGATTTTCAACATTCATCTTTATAATATCATTCATTTTAGTAATAAATGATTGTTCCTGATTACCAAATTTAGACTCAGGCTCAACACGGTAAATATTATTGGTGTAATAATAACGTAGTTTTTCTCTGTTGAAAAGTAAACTCGAAATAGATTGTTTTAAAATCGAAAGACTGAAAGGTTTCGTAAGATATTGGTCAACTCCGCTCTGCAATCCTTTTAAAACAGATTCTTTGTTACTTTGCGCCGTTAAAATAATAATTGGAATATGCGAAGATCTTAAATCCTTTTTCAATTCTTTACTAATTTCATAACCGTCTTTGCCTACCAAATTAATGTCGCAAATGATGATATCCGGAACAATTTCCATTGCTTTCTCAATAGCATCGCTTCCGTCTGAAGTATGAACCACATATTCGTTCGATAATTTAGCTTTTAAAAAAGTAACCAAATCGATATTGTCTTCAATAACCAAAAGCGTATGTTTTTCTGAATCAGAAATTACGTGTGCTTCATTTATATCAGCTTCAATATCAAGATTATCTGCTATTAAATTTGGCGTTATATTTAGTTTTTCAGCTTTGTTGATAATTTCAGAAGGCTGTAAATGACTATTTCCTTTTAATAACGTAATCACAAACTCGCTTCCTTGTTTTGATTTCAATTCGATTATTCCCTGATGTAATAGTACAAATTCTTTTGACAAATGAAGTCCAATGCCTGAGCTGTTTTTATTATTATTTGAGGCTCTAAAAAAGGGATTAAAAACATTAGACAATTCATTCTCAGGTATCCCGATTCCAGAATCTTTAAAACTAATTTTAACTGTGTTGTCTTGATTTTCGACAATCGAAATACTTATTTTTCCGTTGTCAGGCGTAAATTTGAAAGCGTTAGAAAGCAAATTGAAATATACTTTATCCATTAATCCTCTATCAATAAACAACTCCAGATTTTTGTTTTTGCAGGTAAGCTGAAAATCAATATTTCTACGGGCTGCTTCGCCTTTAAAGTTCGTCATTACTTCATTTGTAAAATCATAAATCTTAGTATTTGAAGCTCTTAATGTAAATTTTTGCTCTTCGATTTTTCTAAAATCCAATAACTGATTTATTAATCGCAATAATCTATTCGAATTTTTATGAATCAGTTTCACCTCATCAATAAGCGCGGTTCCTTTGATTTTCTCATTTTCAATTAACGACTCCACATAACTCATAATCAAAGTTATGGGCGTTTTAAATTCATGCGAAAGTCCGGTAAAGAAATTCAATTTTGCTTCATTGCTTCTCTCAGCAATTTTTGCCATTTCCTGAATTTCATTATTCTGATCGATTACCGTTTGATTAATTCTTTCGAGCTGTTTTTTCTTTCTTGAAATAGAAATAGTCGAGTAAATGCTGTAAATCGTCAAACTCAAAATAATCACTAAGAAAAAACTCAGTAACCGAACCAGATTGTTTTGTGAAGCATATTCTCTTTCCTGTACTTTTATTGCTCCTTGCTGTGACTCGATAACGGCTTGCTGCTGATCAACTTTATCCATTTGATTCTCGATAATTTCAGCATTATTCTTGTCAATAACAATAGTGTTTAGGATATTATTTTTAGAAATCGGTTCTTTATTATACATTTTAAGAGCCAATTTCAACGCTTCGTTTCCTCCTGTGGGATACAAAATAGTCCCGTCTAAAACACTACTTTTTACCAATTCTATTCCGCCATTCACGGTATTCAATCCATCAACACCAATAAATTTAATTTTCTTCTCTAATCCAACAGTTTTAGCTGTTTCCCAAGCACTTAATGCCATACGATCGTTATGGGCAAAAATGTATTCAACATCCGGATTTTGCAATAGAATCGCTTTCAAAGGTGCTTTAACAGATTCTCCTTCCCAATCGCCATGAATGGTGTTTTCGACTTTGAAACGCTTGTTTTCATTGATTACCTGTTCAAATCCAAGACTACGCTCATACGCTGGAGATGAACCATTTGCACCGGTAATTTCGATAATTTTACCAGAGCCTTTACTGTGCGAAATAATATATCGGGCAGCAATTCTTCCAATTTCAATATTATCGGCTCCAAGATAAGCGGTGTAATTTTCGCCGTCAATTTTACGATCTACAACAAGAACCGGAATTCCGGCTTTTATCGATTTTTCGACAACTGCAGTTAAGGGTTTGGATTGAATTGGAGATACAATAATTACGTCTACTTTATTAGATATAAATCTTTCAATATCTTCGATTTGTTTCTCGATATTGTTATCAGCATCTTTAATGGTCAGATCAACTTCAGGTCGTAATGAAGCTTCAATTTTTATCGAACTATTCATTTGTTTGCGCCAATCGTCAGTAGCCATAGCTTGAGAAAACCCGACTTTTATTTTATCTCCTTGTTTTTGTCTACAGGAAACTAAACTTAATGATACTATAATAAGCATCAAAATATATTTTACAAATTGATACATGAAACTAAGAATTAATGTAAATAAAAAAAGATTTTTACAGTACCTTCCGGAACAGGCAACTTGTCAAAATAATTAGGAAGGATTATTTTGTAATGACAAGTAAGAAGGATATATATAAACGTAAAGGTAAAATTAAACTTTTATTTCATCTACACAAATCAGTAATAAGATATCTATAAACAAAAAATGGAAGCCGATGGCATTAAACTTATATAAAAACAAGGTTGCACGCTAGCAGTAATGGGTTCGGTTCTGCTATTTTTTTTATCGTCAAATTATTGATTATTGCCTACACATTTATATAGTTTCTAAATTTGGCATTAAAGTTAGTTTTCTTTCTTTTCTTTTCTTCTAATTACAACAAAAACCCATTCAAAATTAATCGAATGAGTTTTTCTAATTTATTTAAAAGTCTATTATATTCTATATCCACCGGAAACTTCTATACGTTGCGCGTTAATCCATTTGGAATCATCGGAACAAAGGAATGCTACCACACTTCCAATATCATCCGGCAAACCAACTCTTCCTAAAGCTGTTTCAGAAGCTAAATATTTATTCAAATCTGAAGTATCACGAACAACACCGCCACCAAAATCAGTTTCAATGGCGCCCGGAGCAACGGAATTGACTCTTATCTTTCTGCTTCCCAATTCCAAAGCCTGGTATCTTGATAATGAATCGACTGCCGCTTTCATTGCACCATAAGCGGAATATCCAGCAAAAGAAAATCTTGCCAAACCAGAGGACGTGTTCACAATGCTGCTTCCATCATTCAGTAATGGTAACAATTTTTGTGTTAAGAAATACGGCCCTTTGAAATGGATATTTGTCATTGCGTCCAAAATTTCTTCTGTTGTTGTTTCAAAACTTTCATTGATTCCGATACCTGCATTGTTTACCACTGCATCTAGTTTTGCAGAAGAAAATTGAGTATCTAAAACACCTCTTACTTCAGTTACAAATTGGTCAAAACCTGCAGTTGTGGAAATATCCAAACGCAATGCAAACGCTTTTTGTCCAATAGTTTCAATTTCTTTTACCACTTCGTCCGCAAATTCTTTTTTGGTTTGATAAGTAAGGATGATATCAAATCCTTTTTTTGCTAATTGTAAAGCCGAATCTTTACCAAGTCCACGGCTTGCACCTGTTACTAATGCTATTTTATTTTGATTGTTTGACATTTCTTGTTATTTTTTAATATTTATGTATTTTTAAATTAATTCGTTATTTAGACCTCAGCCTACACATTTTCTTTATAAACTTAACTATCAGACAAGTCTCAAGGATTTTTTCAGGTTAAATTCTTAAGAAATAAAATGTGCTTCTGAATGTATTGGTATATTTAAAACCTTGGAAATTAAGCAATTCTTTTCAGCATCTTTTGTAATGGTTTCAAATTCATCGGCACTAATTCCCGACACAGAACCTGTAATTGAAAGATGTATTCCTGTTATATCAAAACCCTCCATTGACAAAGTAGCTTCTGTATTTAATGATGTTGGATCCAGTCCTTTCTCTGTTAATGCAAAACTGACAGCCATCGTAAAACAACCTGCATGTGCTGCCGCTAACAACTCTTCAGGATTTGTGCCTTTTACGTCTTCAGAAATACGAGTTTTAAAACTGAACTTCGTTTTGTTTAAGGTTCCGCTTTGGGTGGTCAATTCACCGTTGCCTTCTTTTATAGTACCTGACCAATAAGCTCTTGCTGTACGTTTCATTTTTTTGTATATTAATTTTTAAATGTCATTATTGGCGCTGTTTGATTGCATCGCCCTGGTTTTAAGATAAAATTACAGAGAGGCTTTCTCTTACTGTTTTATAAGATTTATATTTGTTAGTTTAAGATATTTCCTCTGAATTCATTTGGAGTGCGACCTACTTCTTTTTTAAACAGGCGTGAAAAGTAGGTTGTATTTTCAAAACCAAGTAAATGTGAAATTTCAGATATATTTAGTTCTCTTTCGGTCAATAAGTTTTTTGCCTCACCAATCAAAAAAAGATGAATAAGTTCTAATGCCGTCTTTCCTGTTTCTTGTTTGAGCAAATCGGTTAAATAGCGGGAAGATATATTTAGCTTCTCTGCCATCAGGGATACCGTTGGTAATCCTATGTTTTTTGTTTTTCTTTCTTCAAAATTAGCAGCCAGCAGTGCATTAAATTTTGTGACTGTAGAACCGGTTAGTTGTTTACGGTTAATAAACTGTCTTTTATAAAAGCGCTGTGCATATTTAAGCATGGAATCCAGATGACTTACAATTATAGCTTTGCTTAGTTCGTCAGTATTATTATGGTATTCTTTTTCAATGCTGAAATACAAATTCCAGATGATATCCTCTTCTGCAGGTGAAAGATGTAATGCCTCATTGACCTCATAATCGAAATAACTATATTTCCTGATTTCGTTGTAAAGTACTGTTCCCGGCAAAAAGTCTTCATGAATAATAATTAGGAATCCCTTTTCCTCTAGTTCTACATTTTTAAAAACCACTTTCTGCTGGGGCTTTACAAACGACATGGAGCCAAGGTCATGGTCATATTTTGTTTTTCCATAATGCATACTGCCGGATTTTAATTTTTTAAATCCTATTATGTAAAATTCTGATGAAAATTCAAGAATACTATTACCGTTGCAAGTGTCCCTTTCACCGTATGCCACACTAAAAAGTGGGTTCTCCGGAGGTTTTACACCAAGAGCTTCATGCAGATCGCTGATTTTTTTGAAATGTTTCATTGTTCTCAATTTTAAAAACAGAATCCGGCAAATTCAGATTCTGTCAATTTAAACTCTATTATCCATGTGCTGCTACAGAAACATCCTGCCATGATTCCCATATTTTCAGTCGTTCTTCGTAAGTGTATTTTACCCAAGGGTAAACAGTTTTTCCCAACAGCAGTCTTAATGGAGGGTTTTCCGAATCTACCAAATTAAAAAGAGCATTAGCAGTTGCTGCAGGGTTTCCCGAATCCTGTTCCTTAGCGTGCTCATAAAAATCTTTTCTTATACCATCGTAATCTGCTATTGATTCGCTCAATGCAAGAGAAGTGTTACCGAAGAAATCTGTGGAAAAACCTCCCGGTTCTACTATGGTCACTTTAATGCCAAATCCGGTAACTTCACCAGCCAGGGTTTCAGTGAGCCCTTCAACTGCGAACTTGGTTGCACTATAGAGTCCCATTAACGATACAGTATTCAATCCCAAGGCACTTGAAAGTTGAATGATGTGTCCGGAATTTTGCTCACGCATAATAGGCAAAACTGCCTGAATAGTCCATAATGACCCCAGTACATTAGTTTCAAACTGCGCTCTTACGTCCTGCTCTTTTAATTCCTCAACAGCCCCAATGTGTCCAAAGCCTGCATTGTTGATTAATACGTCTATGGTACCAAAGTGCTTTTTTGCAGTTTCAATTGCTTCAAAACTTGCGCTCCTATCAGTAACATCCAGTTTTAGCACCAATAGGGTTGATGAAAATTCTTTGGTTAGTTTGGTTAGTGTTTCAGGATTACGAACAGCCGCAACTACATTATCGCCACGTTTTAAGAATGCCTCTGCCCAAATTCTCCCGAATCCACGGGATGCACCTGTTATAAAAATTGTTTTTGCCATTATATTATTTTTGATATTTATAAGTACAAAGTTCTGCCAATTAATTATAGCGATTGTGATACATAAGTAGGCAATAATGAAACGTTTTTACGAAATTTGGCTATGGCTGTGGTCCGATGTTTCCATAATGAAATATAAAAAAACAAAATCCCATCACATTTATTGAGAGGGATTTTGCAGTTCGATCTTTATAATTTATTAGACTTAGGATTTTTTTGAAATAACCCTCTGTTGTATTCTACTACATCTGGATGTGATGGATATGAAGGCAGGGAAGAAAGATCAGCAATAGCCTTATCTCTTAAGGAAGGTGCTTCTTCTTTTACTCCATCAGAAAGTGCCTGTTTTAATTCTTCTGCAGTAAGTTCTGTGCAGTAAGCAGGAGTTCCCGGCTGATGTCTCCAGGATTCAGAAAGTTTGCCAGAGTCAACGGCATCGTAACCGGCATCATTAATTAATCCCATAATTATTTTTTTTGCCTCTTTGTCATTACCTGCGACAGCCATTGCTATTCTGTCTTCAGAACCTGACTCTTTTCCGCCACTTGCCAGTGTTTCTGCCAATAAGTTGTTGAAGGCTTTTATCACCGGTCTCCCTAATTGTTCAGATACCCAAACACTTTCCACTTTTCCATTTTTGATCTCTTCAATGTCGGCATCACGGAATGGATAATAATTTGATGTGTCTACCACAATTACATTTTCCGGAACGTCTGCTAACAAATCTTTAGGTAAAGTTGGGATTGCTATGGTTGGCAATGATAAAATGATAACATTTACATTTTTTACAACATCCTTTATACTTGCAGCTGCAACACTTAACTCCTCAGCACGAGCCTTTAATTTATCACCTTGATCTGAATTATTCACTTTCACTTCATGACCAGCTGCCGCCATTTTTTTTGCGATCGTACCACCTATTGCACCGGTACCTATTATTCCTATTTTCATATTCTCACTATTTTACTATTTTACTATTAAATCGTATTGCAAAATTAAACAAAATTACTTTCCTTTGTATAGTCATTTCCCAAAGGAAAGCGAAATAAACAATTTATTATGCCGAAAAAGAAACCTTACTGTGAGTGCTTAAATACCGTTAAGCCAGTGCGGGACACACTGGAAGTAATTAATGGAAAATGGAAATTATCGATTATTATTTCAGTCGGTGTAGGCAACAGTCGATTTACGGAAATCCAGGAGAGTATTCCGGGACTAACTCCCAAAGTGCTGTCTAAGGAACTTAAGGAACTCGAACAGCACCAATTGATCAAAAGGGTTATAACACACGATTATCCTGTCAAAATTTCCTATTGCCTGGAACCCTATGCGGATACCTTAACCCCAATAATCTATGCTATGAAAGATTGGGGTCTAAACCACAAGAAGAAAATTTTCCAGGAAGTTAATCCTGCAGAAGTTTAGAAGATTCGAATTCAAAATAAGTAAAAATGGTAAATACATCTGTATAAAATCAGGTCCTTTACAATCCTGAAATTTGTAATAGCTAAAATCAGTTTTATACGATACTTAAGTATAAGTCTCTCCTTAACTGAAATTCTTAAAATATTAATTTTTAAATCAGCACAATTATGATCAATAAGAAATTTAGAAACTATAGATACCTATTCACTTTCTTCATAATTCTCAATACAATGAATGCACAAGACAACAATAAAAAGATCAAGTCTTAAATACACATCAGCAAAGCATGGCAACTATTGCCGCACTTACAGCAACAGGAAATTTAGAACAATTAAAACCTGCCATAAATACTGGTCTTAAAGCCGGACTTACTATAAATGAAATAAAAGAAGCTTTGGTGCAACTTTATGCCTATTGTGGATTTCCCCGAAGCTTAAATGCTATCAACTCGTTAATGGCTGTTCTCGAAGAAAGAAAATCCCAAGGCATAAAAGATACTGAAGGTAAAGATGCTTCTACAGCTTCTGTAACTGAAAAATACAAATCAGGAAAAGAGAATCTGCAAAAATTAACGGGTAAAGAAGAAACAGGTCCAAAAACAGGTGCCGCTGCTTTTGCTCCTGTAATAGATACTTTTTTAAAAGAACATTTGTTTGCAGATATTTTTAATCGTGATGTGTTGGATTTCCGCCAAAGAGAGTTTGTAACTATCTCTGCACTCGCTGCAATGTCCGGAGTTGAGCCACAGCTCCAAGCACATCTATTTATGGGTAAAAATACCGGGATAACAGATGCCCAGCTTTTGGAACTTACCACTATTATCGAAAAAACAGCAGGAAAAACACAAGCCAATATTTTAAGAAATGCCATTGGTCAGCCTGTTACACCAATTATTGAACCTGATATGCTCGTAAGAATTTCTGAAATCGAAATTATTCCTGAATATTTAGAAGAATACAAAACTATACTCGAAAAAGAATCTTCAGAATCAGTAAAACTTGAAGCAGGAGTCATTGCAATTTACCCTATGTTTCAAAAAGAAAATCCTGCTCAGATTAGGATAATAGAGATATATGCTAATCAAAAATCCTATAAATCTCATTTGCAGACACCCCATTTTCAGCATTATAAAACCACAACCTTAAAAATGGTAAAATCATTAAAATTAGTAGATATGACCGCCTTAGACCCGGATACTATGACACTTATTTTTGAAAAGACTGGAAAGCAATTCTAATAAAATATAAGCCAATTTTTGTAGAAGGCATCCATGAGCCACTTATTTAATATAAGCTTTTTAAAGAAGTTCCTTACCTGCTAAACAGCTATACACATTAAAATCAATACAAAACAAAAAAGTCACTCAAATTGAGTGGCTTTTCGTGAACGCAGAAGTCTCCAAATCCCATAATAAATTTTCAATTATAATAATAAAATTAATATTCAATACTTCTAAATCATTTTTGAATTTAAATGTTTTGATCCATACAAAACCATTCCTTTACATCTTCGGCAATTGTTTCCTGATTTATAATACTTTCAAACTCATTATTCTTAGGATTGTATTGATACACTTCCTGCCATTCTTCATAATAAAAAGCTACTTGTTTAATTGCATCGCAAATAAACAAAAGTTCTTCGTTGGTCATTGTCGGATGTAAAGACACTCGCACCCAGCCCGGTTTATTGCTTAGGTTTTTCTGAAGCAATTCGTTTGTCATTTTTGTAGATTCCAGCTGATCAATATCAAATAAATAATGGGCATAGGTACTGGCACAGGACCAGCCTCCACGAACCTGGATTCCAAAACGATCATTCAAAAGTCGGACGATTAAATTATAATGGATATTTTCAATCGTAAAAGAAACACAGCCAATTCTTTCCGTTTTTAAATCTCCTAAAATTGATAGACCTTCTATTTTTTGAAGTTCAGAATAACAAAGTTCAAGAAGCTCTCTTTCTCTATTTTTCATGTTTTCAATTCCCATTTGTTCTTTTAACTCCAGACACAAAGCTGTTCTTATTACTTGCAAAAAACCCGGAGTTCCGCCATCTTCTTTAATTTCAATAGCATCACTATAATGATAGCCGCCCCAGGGATCGGTACATTTTACATTTCCGCCACCAGGATTATCTGGAAAACTGGATTTATATAACTTTTCATTAAAAACTAAAACCCCGCAAGTACCCGGACCTCCTAAAAATTTATGGGGAGAAAAGAAAACAGCATCCAATTGTTCCTCTGGATCTTTAGGATGCATATCGATTTTGATATACGGTGCTGAAGCCGCAAAATCAACAAAACAAAATCCCCCGTTTTGATGCATGATTTTTGCCAATTCATAATACGGCGTAATAATTCCGGTAACGTTTGAACAAGCTGTAAAAGAACCGATTTTTAAAGTTCGATGAGCGTATTTTTTTAGTTCTTCTGAAAGGATTTTGGAATCAACCAAATTGTTCTCTCCAGCCGGCAAAATTACCACATCTGCAATAGTTTCATACCACGGAACCTGATTCGAATGATGTTCCATGTGTGTGATAAAAACTACAGGTCTTTCATCATCATATTTCAGATTAACATTATAAATATTATCCACAGAACGCAATCCCATAATGCGTTGCAGCTTGTTTAAAGCCGCTGTCATTCCGGTTCCGGTTGTAACCAAAATATCCGATTCCTTAGCGTTAACGTGTTTTTTGATTAAGTATCTGGCATGTTGATAGGCATACGTAGAAGCCTTGCCTGTTTCACTTGAAAAAGAATGTGTATTGGCAATCATAGGGCCAATTTTGTTCCGTAAAATATCTTCTATCGGAATATACAATCTTCCACTGGCAATCCAGTCGGAGTACAACATCTTTTGTTTCCCGTAAACCGATTCGAAAGTATGATTCACTCCAATTATATTTTTCCTAAACTTCGAAAAATATTGCTCTAATTGGGTTAATTCAGTTTTGTTCAGAATAGCATCCATTACTTTATTTCTTTTAAAACAGCTTATTTCTTAAAATTTTTAATCCCTGTGTTCAGCCAATTGTAATAATTTTCAATATCAGGATTGTAAGCAGAAGGTGCTGTCAAATTAGCATTGTTATGATCTACAATTACATAAAATGGCTGTGCATTTGCCTTATAGGTTTTGATTTGTAAATCACTCCATTTGTTTCCAACAGTTTTAATTTTTTTACCTGTTGTTTCAGAAACATATTGCTCACTTTCAGGAAGTTCTTTTTTATCGTCCACATAAAGAGAAATCAGAACTATATCATTTTTTAAAATGCCTAAAACTTTTGGGTCAGACCAAACCAGCTCTTCCATTTTTCGGCAGTTTACGCAAGCATATCCTGTAAAGTCAAGCAAGACAGGCTTTCCTGCTTTTTTGGCAAATTCGATTCCTTTTTCGTAATCATGAAAAGTGATAATATCCTGGGGACCAAGCTCTGCTCCTTCCGGCAAACTTTCAGTATGTGTTTTTTCTGTATTTTTAGCAGCCCCAACTCCATACGGTGATTCACTGTATTGCATTGGCGGAGGAAAACCGCTGATTAATTTTAAAGGTGCTCCCCAAAGTCCGGGAATCAAATAAATGGTAAAACTCAAGATCAAAAGACCAAAAGTCAATCTCCCAACTGAAATATGATTAATTGGAGAATCATGAGGTAGCGTAATTTTCCCGAATAAATAAAATGCCAAAACACCAAAAACAGCAATCCAAATCGTTAAAAACACTTCTCTTTCCAGCCAATGCAATTGCAGAACCAAATCCGCATTGGATAAAAATTTGAAGGCCAAAGCCAATTCTAAAAAACCAAGAACCACTTTTACGGTATTCAGCCAGCCGCCAGATTTTGGCAAGGCATTCAGCCAGCCCGGAAAAGCAGCGAACAAAGAAAAAGGCAATGCAATTGCCGTTGAAAATCCTAACATTCCAACAATTGGGGCGATCCCGCCTTTTGAAGCTGCTTCAACCAATAAGGTTCCCACAATTGGGCCTGTACATGAAAAAGATACAATGGCTAAAGCTAAAGCCATAAAGAAAATTCCAATTAATCCACCACGGTCGGCTTGAGAATCAACTTTGTTGGCGAGTGCATTTGGCAACATAATTTCGAAAGCTCCTAAAAAAGAAACCGCAAAAACAACTAATAAAATAAAGAAAATAAGGTTGAACCAAACATTCGTCGAAAGTGCATTTAACGAATCGGCACCAAAAACGGCGGTTACAATTGAACCTAATAAAACATAGATAATGATGATTGAAAATCCATAAATTAAAGCATTTCTGATTCCTGCGGCTTTAGTTTTACTTTGTTTGGTAAAATAACTTACCGTCATTGGAATCATCGGGAAAACGCAAGGTGTCAGCAAAGCGGCAAAACCAGATAAAAATGCAATGATAAAAATGCTTATTAAACCTCTTGATTCATTTTTTTTCGCAGAATTTACAACTACTTTTTCAACTTTTCCTTCTTTGCTAACGACTTGACTTTCTTCTGAAATTGTATTGTTATCGACAATTGCATTTTCTTCGGCTACAGCCAATTTTTTAACATTCGGAATTTTAAAAGATAATTCCTCAGATGATGGCGGCAAACAATTACTGTCATCACAAACCATAAATTCAACTTCTGCTGCAATAGTGGTAATTTCGTCTGAATTGAATTTTATTTTCTGCGAAAAAAGCGCTTTCTTTTCAAAATATTTGATTTTCATATTGAAAATTTTATCCACAACTTCATGTCCTTTTCCTTCTTCGGTTTTTCCCACTGAATCAAAGTTCTTTTTTGGATTTTTGAAGGTAAAAGCTGTCGCCGATGGACCTCCTTCTTCAATATATTGCCCGTACAAATGCCAGCCTGGCTGAATTGCAGCTTCGGCTTTTAAAATATATTCTTTATCTGATGTTTTTTCAACGGAAGTAGTCCATTTTACCGGATTGTACATTTGGGCAAACATACTTCCCGAAAGAAGTAATAACCATGCAATTAAAAAATTTTTCATTTGTTTAGTTTATGTTTTTTAAAAAGAGCTGCTTGCCGACAGCCCTTAAAAGTCTTTCATAGAAACTTGCTTACTAATTCAGATTCTAAAAATGAAATAATGAAAGACTATTATTAAATTTATTGTAACGGATTACCATCTTTATCAAGCGAACCGGATTTAATGATAATCATTTTGTCTAATTGAATGTATTTTTTTATCGCATCATTAACCTGTTTCAAAGTCACTTTCTCGATATCTTTTGGATATTGTTCAATATAATTTGGCTCTAAACCTCTTTCAACAAAACTCAAAATAGTTCTGGCCATACCATTTGTTGTCGACATACCCACTTTAAAACTTCCAATTAAATTGGTTTTCTTGTTCTCTAATTCTGTCTGTGTAATACCATCATTTACCCATTTATTTACCTGAACCATTGTGGCATCCAGCCCTTTTTGGAATAAAGACGGATTGAAAGATGCATTCACCATCCAGTATCCTCCGGTAGTGATATTTCCTCCCATTCCTGATGAAATACTATATGTTAAACCATCATTATCGCGAACTGTCTGCATCAAACGACCTGCAAAACCGGCTCCTAAAGTGTAATTTGCAATATAAAACGGAATATAATCGGCATCAGCTCTTTTTAAACCTGAGTATTGTCCAATGTATAATTCGGCACTTGGTTTTTCAGCAATGGTAATCACTTCTGTTTTGGAAGATACTTTTGCTGCTTCTTCAAATTTTAAAGCTTCTGAAACACCACCATTCCAATTCTTAAATGATTTTTTTAAAGAGGTATTCAAATTCGCTCCATCTGTATCTCCCACAATTACTAAATGCATTGACGCAGGACCGAAATATTTTTTATGAAACGCCTTTATCTCATCAAGGGTTGCATTTTTGATATTGGCTAAATCTTCTTCAACACTTAAACTGTAATTTGGATTTCCTTTTGGATAAATTGCCTGAGACAAGGCAATACTGCCTCTTTCGCCCGGATCATTTAAGTTTTGCTGTTTATTTCCGATAAACTGCTGTTTCAGGTTTTCGAATTCTTTAGCATCAAATAATGGGTTTCTTAACTCTTCTGCCAATAATGTAATGACCTGATCTAAATCTTTTTTCAGGCATTTAAAACCAATATTTATTTTAGTTACAGAAGCATTTACATTTAAGTTCACACCCAATTTTTGAAGTTTTTCAGAGAATTTAAACTTATCATTAAGCGTGGTTCCTTTTGACAGCATTGACGCCGTTAAAGACGAAATCATTGGATTTTTATTTTCATTGACAAAATTTCCTAACGAAATACTGGCAGCAACGGTTACGAAATCTTTAGCCGAAGTTTTTACTGAAACCACATCAATTCCGGCTACTTTTTCTCTTTTGTATGAAGAAGCGTTTTTTTCGATTATATTTTCATCTAAAGCAATTTCTGTAGTACTGCTTTTTTGTTCCGATGAAACAGCTGATGCAGCTTCTTCATGCAAATCTCCACCTTCCGGATGTCTGTAATAAAACGGACCATTTTCAGGAATGAAATTATTTGCCTGCGCTGCATCCTGACCTTGAGCACCACTTTGTTTTGGAATAAAATATCCTGTTGTACTTTGATCTTCTAACAGGTATTTTTGTGCTACGCGAAGAACATCTGCCGGAGTTACTTTTTTCAATCGGTCAACTCCTGTAACAAAATCTGTCCAGTCACCTGCTGCAATTGCTTCATTCAGTTCTGATGCAATAACACCGGAACCATCACGTGCTAAAATTGTTTGCGAACTGATTTTAGCTACCACACGATTTACCTCATCCTGTGTAACGCCATCTTTTTGAATTTTAGCAACAACCTCACTTATTTTAGCATCGATATCTTCATGTTTTGAAGTGGTTGGAAAACCAACGCCAATAGTAAAAAGACCAACTTCCTTAAAATTTGTCGCACTCGCATAGCTATAAATCCCCATACGCGTATCAACAAAAGTTTTATTTAAAATTGCCGAAGGTCCGGATCCGATAATTTCGCCCAGAATATTTAATGCCGGCAAATCTTCGTGTAAAGCTCCCGGAATTTTATAAGCTTTATTCACAACGCTTAATTCTCCCGGTTTTTTTATGATAATTTTTCGAGGTCCATATTGCTGAGGCTCTTCGGTATAAGGCTGAGGCATTGCGTTTGGCGCTTTTGTAATTCCTCGAAAATACTTTTCGATTAATTCAAAGACATTCTCTTTTTTAAAATCGCCAATAATGGTTAAAGTCGCATTATCAGGCCAATAATAGGTATTGTAGAAATTACGCAGAACCTCAATTGGCGCTTTTTCAATATCCGATTTCCATCCAATTGTAGAATGATGATACGGATGTGCAATATAAGCCGATGCCCAGATTTCTTTATCCAATAAACTGTTTGGGTCGTTCTCGCCACGTTCAAATTCATTGCGAACCACTGTCATTTCAGCCTCTTTATCTTCTTTCAGTAATAAAGAATTGCGCATTCTGTCGGCTTCAATTTGTAGTGCCAATCCAATCTTATCACTTGGCAGTGTTTCAAAATAATTGGTTCGGTCGTACCAGGTTGTTGCATTTAGCTGTGCTCCTGTATTTTGAAGTACATCAGTAATTGTAGTTCCGCTTTTTTTATTAAAAGTTGGGGTTCCCTTAAACATTAAATGCTCCAATAGATGCGTTGAGCCTGTGTTGCCTAAAACTTCATTTTTAGAACCTACACGATATACGATTTGAACGGTGGCAACCGGCGAAGCGTTATCCTGCAAAAGCAAAACATTCATTCCGTTTGGCTGGTACAAATATTCCTCTATACCACCTAATTCTTTGATTTTTTTAAAGTTTTCAGATTTGTCCTGCGCTGAAATCAGGGTGCAGAAAGCTAGTGAGCAATAGCCCAGAAAGATGTATTTTTTCATTTTTTGTGATTATGAAATTTATGAATAGGGATATAAAACGATCATTGCTACAACAATCGTTTTATATTTTATAGGAAGAATTAATTATGACTTACTGAAAATTTCTTTCAATTTTGATTGAAGTTCAGCTTCTCTAAGGTTTTTCGCAACGATTTTTCCGTCAGGCCCAATTAAGTAATTTGTCGGAACTAATTTTACACAGTATAAAACAGCTGCTTCATTTTTCCATCCTTTTAAATCAGAAACGTGTGTCCAGGTTAAACCGTCTTTTTCGATTGCTTTTTCCCACAGCTTCTTTTTATCATCAAGAGAAACTCCTAAAACATCAAATCCTTTATCATGATAGGTTTTGTAAGCCAAAACCACATTTGGATTTTCTTTTCGGCACGGACCGCACCAGCTTGCCCAAAAATCAACGAGAACATATTTGCCTTTGTAATCAGATAATTTTACGATTTTTCCGTTTACATCTGTTTGAGAAAATTCAGGAGCTCTAACTCCAACAGCAGTTTTATCATTAAGATCAATTGCTGCTTTTAGTTTTTTTCCATAAAATGATTTCTGAATTTCCGGAGTCAGAATTGCATAATATTCTTTTACTTTTTCCGGAGTTCCATAAGTCACTATTCGTTCATCAATAACCAATGCTGCTGCCAGTTTATCTTTGTGTCCTTTGATGAATTTATCTGTTAAACCATCAGCAAAAGCCTGTAAATCTGCCCAGCGTTTATCCATTACCACTTTTTGTTCTGCAGTAAGTTTTACTTTTCCATTTTGTGTTAAAGAATCGGAAGTTTTATAAACGGGTCCCGCCAATCCTGAAATCTTTTTGAATTCATTTTTATAAAAAGATTTGTAAATAGAATCCTGGACTGCCCCCAAAACTTTTGCCAGATACATTGAATCTTTTTTAGCCTCGAAAGTAATCGTTTCATTGTCTAATAAAAATGCTGTTCCATAATCTGAGCCTTTTAGTTTTATGGTGTACAATAAAGGTTCTGCTATTTTCCCTTTGAAAGTAAAATTACCTTCTGCAATTTTAGCCGAATCTTTGATTGTTTTATCACCATCTGTAAATTCCAAATAAACAGTTCCGTCTTTTACGTCTGTAAATTTTCCGTTAATAGTATAACCTTCTTCTTTTTTAGAGCAAGAGGTTATCGTGCTTATCAGCATTACTGTCAATAAACCTAATTTTAATACTGTGTTTTTCATTGTTTGATATTTTTTTATTTGTAAAACTTTGTATTCATTTTTCAACATATAGAATCTATGTGTTTATTTTTTTCTCTCGCAGATTTAGCAGATTCAGCAGATTTTTTTTAATCTTTTTAATCTTCCAATCTGAGCTTATTTTTTCACCACATACAATCATCATTGCAAATCTTAAAAATAAAACCAGATTATGATTTTAGTAATTCTTTTAATTTTTCTTCTAATGCTGCACCTCTTAAATTATCACTGATGATGATACCTTTCCCATCTACTAAATAGGTAGCCGGAATTGTTTTTACATTAAATGCTTTACTCACTTTATCATCATCATATAAATTTGGCCATTGCATATTTTCTTGTGCCAATGCTTTTTGCCACGCTTTTTCGTCTTTATCTATGGAAATGCTTAAAACTTCAAATCCTTTTTCAGCATAATTGGCATAAGCTGTTTTTAAATTCGGAATTTCTTTACGGCATGGTGCACACCATGAAGCCCAAAAATCAATTAAAATATATTTTTTTCCTGCCACGATTTCTTTCACGCTAAGTGGTTTACCGTCTTTATCGTTTAGTTTGAAATTGGCAACACTGGTTCCTATTAATGATTTAGGATTCAAGTCTTTATCTACTAATTGTCCATAGTAGCTTTTTTTAGCTACTTCTGAAAACTGCTCAAAAACCGGTTTTTGATCCGGAGTGAAATAACTGTATTGCGTCATCATGAAAAAAGGTCCCCACCAGGTCGCTTTGTGTTTTGTTATTAAATTCTCTGAACTTGATTGTACTTTTGCAAAAAATGCTTTTTCTTTTGCTTCAAAAGCTTTCCATTCTGGTGTATTACCAATAGAATCCGTTACTTTTTTATTACCAGCCACTCTTGCTTTCGAATATAATTTTCCTAATTCCTCCGTACCTTTATGATATTCTACGTAGTCCTTGTTTAATTGTTCTTTAAATGCAGTTTCTTTTTTATAATAATCATGTGATTTTGATCCTGAAACAACTTCATTTTTAAAATTGATTCTTCCGTCTTCCTTTGAAACTTCGGCTTCAGCTGTTAGTTTTATTTTAGAATTTTCAACTAAAACCGGAATTGATCCTTTGTTTTTTCCAAACGAAACATAAAATAAGCGAGGTTCATTTAGTTTTCCTGTAATAGAAAATTTGCCTTCCTTAATAGTTGTTTCGGCAACTGCAACCTCAGATAAATGTGTAGCACCTGGAATTAATTTTACTGCCATTCCGTCTTCAAGTCCTTTGATATTTCCTTCAAGAGTATAAGACTTTGGAATAGCTTTTTTGGTCTGCGCCTGATGATTATAGGAAACCATAAACATGCAAATGCACAGTCCTGTTATTTTATTTTTGATAGTGTTCATTTTGATTGATCTTTTAAAAAAACTCCCCTTTCGGAATAGCTACTCAGGAAGTTTTGGTATTTTTATTTATCTACATTTTGAGTAATCGTTCCGTTACCCGGATTTTTTACAGCCCCCTGAGGGAAAGGCATTATCCATAAATGAGAATTTGAAGATAAAGTATGGGTTGTTCCGTTTGCCACTTTTGAGTAACTAACCGGATAAACACCTTCGGCATTTAAACGACGAGCATCTGCAAAAGGAATCAACGTGTTAGTAAGTTCGTTGTTTTTCGTTCTCAAAATAGCTCTCAATGCAGTTGTTTTGTCTGTAGTCGAAATATCCTGATAAGAAGCCGGTAAAATACGTGTTTTACGAACTGTATTTAAGACATCCAAGGCTCCACTAATTTGATTGGCACGAGCCAGACATTCTGCTTTAATCAAATACACTTCGACAGTTGTGATTCCTCCAAAATTAAAAGCGCCGGACAAGGTTCTTCTATAATAGGTTTCAGCACCAACAGTATAAATTTTCCAACGTGACAGGAAACGTGCATCTCCGGCTTCAAACCGCTGTGCACGTTCTACAGGAATACTGTTTTCCGTTGTTAAATTAGAACTAGCTCCATGACGATAGGTGTAATTCTCTACATAATTATATCCCATTGGAGATGTAAATGTTGTGTAATTACCAGGAGTTTCAATTAGTGTTTTATTAGCATTATAAAACGCAATCCAGTCGTACAGTTTATTGTTTTCTGCCAATGCTAAATCTGCATATTTTAAAGCTTCTGTATAATTATTCATCTGCAGATAAACTCTTGAATATAAAGCATAACCAGCACCTAAATTGGGATGCAGGGCAGTTTGAGAAACTTTTGGCAAATACGGTAAAGCTTCTTTAACATCATTCAGTATAAAATCATACAGTTCCTGAATAGTAACTTGTTTACTAGGCGCATTTATATTGGCACTGGTAATTAAAGGCACTGATAATTTTGTAGAAGCTGCTGAAGCCACATAAGTATCTGCATAAAAATTAACCAGATTAAAATAGTTCATGGCACGAAGTACTTTTGCTTCTGCCCAAACCACTCTTTGTTCTGCCTCAGTTGCTTTAGTTGATGTTAATGCATTTTCGATAATTAAATTAAAAGTCGAAATTCCGGCATAACCTGAATAATAAGCCGTTTCATCTGAAACCTTTATTGCAATACGGTCTGCATTTTCATCCCACATATAATTTGCATTGAACAATCTATTACTTGCTAAAGAGGCAAGAGTTACATATTGGTCATTTAATAATTGTGAAGCCCCGGTAATATCAACTCTGTGATTGGTATATTCGTCACGAAGAAAGGCTTCATAATCTGCTAATGTTGTTGGTGTTTTAAATCCTTTTGGAGCATCATCAAGATAATTTTCGCAAGATGCTAAAGTCAATCCTAAAGCTAATAGGCACGCTGCTTTTTTATATATATTTTTCATCGTCTAGTCTTTTTAAATTAGAAATTAACATTTACACCCAAAACAAAACTTGGAGATTGGAAACCATTTAAAAGATATTTAGCATCTGTACTTTTGGCAAAAGTGTATACGTTTTCTGCGTTTAGATTGAAACGTACACCATCTAATTTTACTCTTTTAATAAGTGCGCTTGGCATTTGATATGCCAATGAAACATTGCTTAATCTCACATTTGATGCATCAAGAATATTAATATCTGCATACGAATAAATAGTACGGGAATCTGAGTTAAATTCCGGATCGTATTCATATACTGCTCTTGGAACATTTGTAAAAGCTTCGTCACCTGGCTGCATCCAACGGTTTGCAATACGATTGTTTACTATTGTAATATCGGTTACGTAACCTCCTGCTGCACCATTGTAATTATTATTTAACATTGGCAGAAAAGTATTTCTAATTTTATGTCCTAACTCGTAAACAAAAAGTGCTGAAAGCGAGAAGTTTTTATAGTTAGCCGAAGTATGAAAAGAACCACTGTGTATAGGAACTGTTGATCCATAATCCTGAATAGCATCCAATTGAGCAGGATTATATTTTACTGCAGTTCCGGATGCATCATAAACCTGAGGTATTCCTGTACTGCTTAATCCAGCCCATTTGTAACCATAAATGGAGTTAAAGTTTGTTCCAACTCTTGGAAAAGACTGAGCATGATCTAACTGCAAATAATAAACAGGAGCTTCCACGCTCACATACTCTACTTTGTTTTTGTTGTTAGCATATAAAACAGCGGCATCCCAAGAGAATGAAGGCGTTTTTACGATAGTTCCTCTTAAACTAACTTCAATACCTTTATTGGTCATTTCTCCGTTGTTAAGCGTGTAAGTAGAATAACCCCATCCTTCTGTTGGAATTCCCTGACTGCTCGCTAATAAATCCTCTCCTTTTTTGTTGTATAAATCTACAGTACCGCTTAATCTGCTTTTAAATAATGAAAAATCTAAACCAATGTTTGTGGTAGTTGTTTTTTCCCAGGATAATTCAGGGTTTGGCCTCTTGTTAACGGTTCCCTGATTTCCTCCAACATTTGAATTAGAATTATAATAAGCCGTAAGATATGGAGCTGAATCTTTGGCAATATTTCCTGCGATACCATATGATCCGCGAACCTTAAGTGCATCTACCCATGAAACAGCAAAAAATGATTCTTTATCAATATTCCATGCTGCTCCTGCAGACCAGATTGGTTTATTTTGGTATTTACTGTCTGTTCCCCAAAGGTTAGAACGATCCCAACGTATACTTCCTGTTAAAGAATATCTTTTGTCATAAACATAACCTCCTGTTCCATAAAGTGAAACATAACGATTTTGCAATTCTTTTTCTAACGAAAATTCGTCTTGTATCATGTAACCGCTAAAAACAGTTCCATACACTTTAAGTAAATCTGCCTGGTTTATTGGTGCAAAACCTAAAGTCTGTGAGTCATAGCCATAACGTGTATTGTCGCTATATTCTTGTTTTGAATGGCGAATTTCCATACCGGCAATGGCAGAAAAGTCATGTTTTTCAGCAAAAGTCTGATTGAAATTTAACTGCTGACGGAAATTGTAAGCATTAGAAAACTGATTGGTTTCTTTTATAATGTCTCCGTATGGTAAATTATAAACGGCTTTATTATTTACAATTGTTACCATTCCGTTTACCTTACTTCTCACATAATAGGAGTCCTTATCAAATAACTGACTGGCACGATCAGAGCCAAATTCATATTGGAACATCACATTGTAAGTAAATGCTTTACTGAATTTTACATTAAACTTAGCATACGTTCTGTTTAAGAAATTTTTATTTTCAATAAGATTTCTTCCCAACTCATCCATTGGAGTAATGTTCATACCATAAAGACCATAGTTTTTGATAGAATTTAGCGTAAAAGCATTGTAGCGAGATTCTGGTGTCGAAACAAAATTAGTTCCGTCGCTATTAACCAATTGATTATACGGCTGGTATTTAAATCCAGGTCCTGAAGTAAAATTAGGGCTCGAAGCAAAATAACTCTGCGTATCTCCTTTTCCAAAATTCACATAAGTTCCTAAGTCCAAGGATAACCAGTTGTTAATTTGAGTTGAGTTTTTCAAATTAACACCAACAGACTGGTTTTCAGAATACATATCCTCAAGCTGATTGTCTTTATAAGTCAACGAAGCATTAAAAGCATTATTCTCAGTAGCTTTTCCTAAACTAAGGTTGTGCTGCATAAAATACTGATCGCGTTTTGCATATTTCGCAATATCATCAAAGTATTTATGACCTTGAGAACCAAGTTCATCCAAACGGCTGTTCATTTGTGCTATTGAAGTTTTTCCTGCATAACCATTTAAAATAGTCTGCATTCCCTGGCTTGTAAATACGGCATTAGTTAGTAATGATTGTGCGTAAGTAGCACTATTCGCTGTCTTTAAATTAGGATTTCCGTCTGCCCATCCTCTTTCTAAGCCAATAATGTCTCCAGAATCAGTAAGGTTTCCTGTATAATTTCTATAAGGTGTAACCGTCAAATTGCTTGAAAATGAAACAGTTGTTTTTCCTGCTTTTGCTTTTTTAGTCGTAATTACTACGACCCCATTTGCAGCACGTGAACCATAGATAGACGAAGCCGCCGCATCTTTTAAAACAGTTATGGTTTCGATATCTTCTAAGTTAAAACCAGGTACGTTTTCTTCTATAGTTGCATAAGGTGTTAATTTTGTATTTTCAACAGGAAAACCGTCAATAACATACAAAGGTGTTGTTACACCACGCATAGAAGTTGTTCCACGAATTTTTCCGTCCTGATAACCTACAATACGTCCTTCTAAAATTTTATCTAAACTGCTTAAACGCTGTTCCTGAAAATCTTTTGCTTTTAAATTTGAGAAAGATCCTGTAGCTTGCTCTGCCGAAATATTTTGATATCCTGTAGTTAGTACAACTTCGCCTAATTCAAGTACATCTTCTTTAAGTACAACATTGATTACACTTCTGCCAGCTACTTTTATTTCCTGTCTTACAAAACCCAAATAAGCAAAAGCTAATGTCGTTTCGCTATTAACCGCAATAATCTGATATTCTCCGTTAAAATCGGTCTGTACACCTCTTCCTGAGCCATTATCTGAAATTGCAGCACCAACTAATGGTATCCCTTTTTCATCTGTAACTCTGCCTTTTACAATAAAATCCTGCTCTTCTTTTTTGATTGGAGCGGGTTTATCTGCCGGCGCTTTTTTAGGCGTTAGAATAATATGAGAGCCCGAAATTTTATAATCAGTGCCTGTATCTTTAAAGATCGTATTTAAAATCGTTTTAATGGAAACATCTTCTAGTCTAATGTCTATTTTACGTTCCAAATCAACCGATCTTACATTATAAACAAATCTATAATCGGTCGTATATTCAATCTTTTCAATTATTTTCCCAACGGTCATGTCGCTGGCATTAAATGACATTTTTGCTTTTTGAGAATATGTTACCCCCGCCTGCATAACTGTCATAGTGGTCAATAAAATAATGTAGTCAGTTTCATTTTCAAATCAAATTTCAAAAAAGGCTTGTCGAACCTGATTTTGTTCAATACTTTTTTCATACTTTTAAATGTTTTTAATTGTGGTTGGTTAGGTTTACTGATCGCATTTTATTCTACCGGGAAATGTTGGCGCATTTTCCGGTTTTTTCTAAATAACGATCTTTTTTTCTGAACGTTTTGTTACATAGGCATTTACTTTTTATTTTAGATTATCACTTTTTACTTCTTTTTATCTAATCGTAATTTTATCTTCATTTATCTCATAATCAATAGCATAACTATCGCTGAAATATTTCAGCACCACTTCAATAGGTTCATTATCAAAACGGGCATTGAAAATTTCTTTTCCGAGTATTTTATTTTTGTTTATAAAAGTCACATTGTAATGACGTTCCAGCTTTTTAATAATAGCATTAAAAGGCTCATTTTTAAACACTAAACTTCCTTTTACCCAAGCCGTGTAATAATCTGTATTTACATCTTCCGTCGCAATTTTTTGTTGTCCCCGTGTGTTTGAACCTTTTAATCCCGGCAATAAATACACTTGATTTTCCGGAGTCTTTTTGTCTTTATATAATGATACTTTTCCTTCAACTAAAACGACATCGGTACTTATATCTTCTGTATATGAATTCACGTTAAACTTAGTTCCCAAAACTTCCACATTAACTTCCTGCGTATTTACCGTAAAAGGATGTGCTTTATCTTTTGATACTTCAAAATATGCTTCACCGGTCAAATAAACCTGTCGGCTTTGATTTTTTATAAACTGAACCGGATATCGCAATGATGTTCCTGCATTTAAATGCACTACTGTTCCATCTGATAATTGAACTTCGAACTTTTTACCGTACGGAATTTTCAATGTATTGTAAACCAATTTCCCATTCGAATACACATTGGAATATACCAATCTGTTTTTCTCTTGTTTTCCAATTATATTGCCTTCTTTGTCGCTGATATTTCGCGATTCAGATATATTAATTGTTTCTGCAGATTCGCTGCCCAATTGAAGCACAATTTCATCTTGTCTTGGTACCACAACATTTTCCTTACTCTGAAATAAATTTGAACTTTTATAGAAATATAAACTTCCTAAAACCAAAATGAGAACAGCGGCATATTTATAATACGATGAGAATCTTCTTTTCTGGAAAACATTATTTTCTTTTTTAATTCTTTCTGAAAGTTGTTTTTTAACCTCAGTTGAATCAAAATTATTCATCACAGTATCTATTGCATAATTTGTTTTTATAAAATTCTTAAACACAATTTGATGCTCTTCTTCCTGAAGCCATTCCGTCAATTTTTCTATTTCATCCTGACTGGCTTGATTTGTAATGAATTTTACGATTAGTCTCTCTGACTTTTTCACTGTCATTTTACTCTTTTTTAATATTATTACGAAGCTAAAAAACAAAACCCTAACAATTTGATAATCTTTTTTTCATTTTGATGATTTTTTTATTTTTTGGAATCATTTTCTCTCAATATAAAAAACAAAAACTCTACTAATTACATGTAATTAGTAAATAAATTGATATATCTTTGCCTTTATAAGCCTTTTTTATTTGTAATAAAATTCGATAGAAAACAAAAAAAATGATGTTTTTAGCAAAAAAAACACCATTTCAGGTTATAAAAACTATAAATTTATATATTTGTTTCCATGAAAAGTGAAGATTTTAACAATAACGATATACTAATTGATTCTCTAAAAAATGGAGATGAAAGAGCGTATACGTATTTGATCGACAGCTACCATCATAAACTTTGCGTATATGCCAACAGCCTTGTAAAAAATATTTACAATGCCGAAGATATCGTGCAAAATGTATTCATAAAAGTATGGGAACAACGTGAAAGATTAAAATCAGATCATGCTATAAAAAGCTTTCTTTATAAATTAGTGTACAATGAATTTATTGATTTGTACCGTAAAAATCAATCTTTATTTTCATTAGAAAAATCATATTATGACGCGTTAAATTCAATTGTTTTAGAGGATGATTCCGAATCTTTGCAGCGTGTTATAAATGTGGTAAATAAAGAAATTCAAAGCCTTCCTCCAAAATGCAAGGAAGTTTTTATTTTAAGCAAAAAAGAAGGTTTAACCAATATTGAAATTGCAGAACATCTTGACGTTTCAATAAAAACAGTCGAGGCACAAATAACCAAAGCCTTTTCGATTTTACGATCTTCTTTAGAGGAAAAAATAAAAAGCTTTTTATTTTTACTTTTTGGTATGAAACTGCAACAGCTACCACAAAAAAATCTCTTTATTAAACATGCAAAGGATGATTTACAACTTGCAAAGTAATTAGGTTACTTAAACATTGGACAATTTTTAAAGGACAATGAAATATTTTCAGAAAAAAAGATCAATACATCTCATCTAAAATTATTCTAGATTTAAGAGGTATTGATCTTTTAATTTTTAATTATGCGAAATCTGTTCAATTTTATATCCTGACGCAGATGATCCGGCAATAAAAACAGTATAGACTTTTCCTGCATCAAAATTAGTGGCCGGCAAAGTTGCCAGATTATCAGATCCTCCAGTACCGCGGACCTGAATACCTAAAGAACCTGCATTAATTTCAGAATAACTGCTTTGACTGTAGCGCGCAACATTTAAAACAAGATTGTTGCCTTGTGCATCAAGAAAATCAATATTAGCTGGGGCTCCACTGCTTAAATGAATAAATTTCACCTTGGCTTTTCCGCTGGCTGGTGCACTTATATTGTCTTCGTAGAGTCTCACTTCCGCATCGTCTCTTGATTCTCCCGTCAGATATACGGTATATCTTTTATCATCGCTCAGATCTAGTTCTTCACTGGCATACAAATCATTATCATTTTCATCTCTAAACTGGCTCGCCAAATTGTTCCCTACAGCCACATCGTGATACGAAACCGAATGATCCAAATACTCCAGATTACCAATATAGGGAATGTTGGCCATAACAAATTTTTGAGACCCTGAGTTAGGTGCAGCATTTACTACTTTAAGGCGTGCAGAACCAAAAGGATCAACTTCATTATTATCACAAGAAGATAGAATTATCAGTGCAGCTGCAGCGATTACTTTAAAAGAAATCAATTTCATTAAGATTTTAGTTTTCATAATTTTAATTTTGGGGTTTACTTCGTTATAATTGTATTACATGTATTTTACCTTAATTGTAATTTTGTTGTTTTGATTTTCTATCATGATTTTAAAGTCATCAAAGACAGGTTTTTTCATTTTTTCCATAAAGAAATTAGAGAAACCAAAACCTTCTTTGGGCATGCCTATGAAGTTTTTATCAAGTTCTCCATTTTTGTTTTCATCATCAATAATGGTTATGCCGTATGAACCTGGATCGAGATCACAATTAATACTCATAATGCCGTTATCGAATGTTTTTTTTTCAAAGATTAATTTTTTAGAGACTTTTTCCTGCTCGTAATCTTTGCTGTTTTTGAATACATTAAGTATAATTTGACCTTTTTCTGAACGGATGCCCGAAATTTTAATATTGGTATTTTGTCCGTAGGAACTGCAAAGGCATAAGAGGACTGTCGAGACCGTAAGGCAGACTGTTGAAGAGATTTTTGTTTGAATCATTATGTTTAATTTTAAGATATTGTACTGCGAAATTAAGGGTGCAGTTTCTTAAAAGACATAAAAAATAAAGTCAAACGGACAATTTTACGGGTGAAGCGTTTTGTAAAGAAAAAAGATGCTTTAGGAGAGAATTAATAATTGGTAAAGCTCTGTCTACAAAAAAATAGCTATAGCTTATTCTAATTTTTGATTGGATCTTAAAAGTATTTAACGGAGTCTGTAAACGCTGATTTATATTGTTTTTTCTTTTACCAGTTACTTTTTTACGAGGATTTGTTTGCTAACCAGGCCAATACTTTTGATCTTTTTTCTCTGCTGACAAAAATGTCTTTATGGAATGTAAATGAAAGGTTTATTTTTAACTTTCGTGGAAAATAATCTGTCACATCAGCTATTGAATTGCGGTTTACGAGAATCTGCCTGTTCATTCGAAAGAAAAATCTGCTGGTTCTTTTTTCCAGATCTTCGAGACTTTCGGTCAGGACATAACTTTTACCATTATGTGCCAGCATCACTGTGGTTTCGGCTTCGACAAAAAACAAAGCGATTTTGTCGAGTGTAAAAGGGAGAAGCCGATCTCTGTATTTCACCATTATAGTACCGCTGTGTGGCTGCTGAAGATTGGAGATTGTTTCCATTGCCTTTTGGTACTGCTGGGCAACCTGACCGCTCATTAACTTTTGCATGTTTTGAAATTTAGACAATGCCATTTTTAATTCCTCAGTACTAAAGGGTTTTAGAATATATTCTATACCATTAGCTTTAAAAGCATCAAGTGCATATTCATTAAAAGCCGTACAAAATATAACTGGAATATTAAGAGGAACGGTTTGCATAATTTCAAAACTAAGACCATCTCCTAGCTGAATATCACTAAAGATAAGATCTGGCTGCGGATTGTTTTTGAAATAAGCAACTGCTTCCTTAACAGATCCCAATAAGGCTGTGATTTCGATTTGCTCACTGCAGTTTTTCAAGCTGGCTGCAAGTTCTTCCGCTACAAGAGATTCATCTTCAATAATTATGATTTTCATCGGTATTTATTTTAAAGCTTACAGTAAAGGTAACGCCATCGTTTTGTATTATAATCTCATTTCCAGACCAAATAAGGCATCGTTCAGCCAGGTTTGCAAGACCGCTTTTTAAAGAAGTTTCGCTGTGTTTTTTAAGATTCATTGTATTTGATACTAATATGTAAGCTCCCTTTTGTTCTATTTTAATGTGTAAGGGCTGCTGTTTGGTAAATCTATTGTGCTTGATGGCATTTTCGGCCAATGGCTGAAGAGAAAAAGTGGGTATACTGCATTTGAGCATGTCCGGATTATTTATTTTAATATCCCATTCTAAAGCCTCGCTAAAACGCATTTTCTGCATTTCAAGATAGTTTTGGCAAAAATCGATTTCTTGCTCAAGTGTGGTAGCCATAGCAGCATTAAGCGTTACTGCAGTTCTTAAAAATCCGGCCAGCTGTATGAGATAATGCTCCCCAAGAAGAAGATCTTTTTTGTAAAGTGCTTTTAAGGTATTGAGGGAATTAAATAAAAAGTGAGGATGTATCTGCTGTTTCAAAAGCAGATTTTCAGCTTCTGCCGTTCGAAGCTGTAATCTTGAATTTTCGAGTTCAGTTTGTGTTTTAGCTAATCTTAAAATGGCAAAATCCTGTAAAAGGAGTACTAAAGTAGATATAAAAACAGCTTCCATTAAAAAAGTCATAATAAGCTCAATATCATAAGGGCTCCATTCGACATGTGCCATGTAGGCGAAAAAAGGCCATAATAACATTTGAAGGATTATGGAGGTACAAAAGCTGGCTACGTAACGCCAGATTCTAAACTGAACAATATCATTTGGGAACTTTAAAGAACAAAATTCAAGTATTGCTGACAATGAAAAAGTTACCGTAAAAATGTAAAACAGACTTTTTAAGGTCATAAAAAGAATCAAAGAAGCCGAATTCTTAAAAAGAATCAGGAAAAATAAAGCAATCAAAGATATTAACAACGTCAAAAAAACGTTCATTTTATAAATTTCCTTCAAAATAAAAGGAGAAAAAGATTTTGCGATGTTGTTCATAATTGTTGTTTACATTTTTTGATACAAACCTTATTTCATTTTAATTTCTTATTCAAAATTGAGGGAAAGTACAAAAAAACAGTAATACTGGTCTGATAATTTTGATGAACAAATAATACCTCCTGCTTACAGGCGGTATTATTTATTATTAGTTTATAAAGAGAGTTATTCCGCCTTAAAAAATATAAAAAGACTGACTTGTGACATTTGGTTTTGAAAGTCAGTATTCACAGTCGTTGATTTTATTTTACTCACATTCGTTAATCCCATATAATATCGGGCTCCAATACCAATACCTTTCGAAAATTGATAACCAATTCCGCCAACCATACCGGCATCAATTTTTTCTGCAAAATCATCATTGGTTATTTCTTTAAAATCTTCAGAAACTAAAATTCCCACTTGAGGACCTGCTTCAAAATACAGCCCAAAATCTGTTTTGTATTTTACGACAATCGGCACTGAGATATAAGAAAGTTTCAGTTCTTTTCCGTCCGAGAATCCACCTTTTAGTTTAACACCTTGAGTAGAGTACAAAAAATCTTCCTGAAGAGACCAGTTTTTATTGATATCTAATGCAACAATTGCACCGGCATGAAATCCAGGGAGACCGTCGGTATCGAAATCAGCATTGTAAAAATCACTGTAATTACCACCAGCTTTAAGACCAAAATGAATTCTGTTAAAAAAACTTTGGCTAAAAGCGCTTGAGGATACCAGAACAATGCAGAGCAAAAATAAATTTTTCATGATTTACTATATTTTAAATGTTAACAGGCAATAGCCTTTTTTTAATTTTATGATGCAAACATAAAAGGCATTACTGACAGAACCTTTAAAAATTTGGCTCAAACGGACAAAATTCGGGGTGAAACGATCACATTTTTTAAGAGCTGCACTGGTTGTAGATTTAGCAATACTATTAAATAACATCAATTAATGCATACATAATAAATCTATTTTGCATTATAAGCAGTTGGCTCATTTAGTTTGTTGCCGTTTTTATCAATCAAAACCTATAATTGAAAATACTGTTACCTTTTTATATCATTCAAAAAATCAGCGTCATAAATTTACGATATATCGTAAATAAAAATAACCGAATAAATCGATAAACCTTTCATTCAAAGGAACTTTTGCTTTCGGCACATTCATTGGCTTATGTCTGGCATCCAATTATTAATTTAAAAGATGTAAACATGAATAATATTATTACAATTAACAACTGAAATAAAGCAGTTGTCTTTAAATATTAAACAGGCAGCGTATGAGATTAACTTTTTTCTTAATCTAGATTAACCGATAGACTTTTGCACCTTCTGTAAGTTTGTAAAAGAAAATCAGAACAGCTTTTAAATCAAAAATAGATTTAATCACTATACAAGTTTTCAAATTTAACTCTAAAATTTAATAATCTAAAACCATAAAAAAATGAGCACATTTAAAGTACAAGACGGAACAGAAATTTTTTACAAAGATTGGGGAACAGGACAGCCGATAGTTTTTCACCACGGATGGCCATTATCAAGTGATGATTGGGATGCACAAATGATGTTTTTCCTAAAACAAGGATACAGAGTTATTGCACATGATCGCCGCGGACACGGTCGCTCTGGTCAAAGTGCAGAAGGAAACAATATGGAAACTTATGCAGCAGACGTAGCTGAATTGACAGCTGCCCTTGATTTAAAGGACGCTATCCACGTAGGTCACTCAACCGGAGGTGGTGAAGTGATACGTTATGCATCAAAATACGGAAAGGGACGTATTGCAAAAGCAGTAATTATTAGTGCTGTAACACCAATTATGATTCAAAATGAATCAAATCCTCAAGGTGTGCCATTAGCTATTTTTGATGAAATCAGACAAGGTACAGGATCAAACAGAGCACAGTATTTTTATGATTTCCCAATACCTTTCTACGGATGGAACCGCGAAGGAAAAACAGTTCAGGAAGGTATTAAACACAATTGGTGGCGTCAGGGAATGATGGGATCAGTATTAGCCCATTATGAAGGAATAAAAGCTTTCTCTGAATCAGATTTTACAGAAGATCTTAAGAGTTTAGATATTCCAGTTTTGGTATTGCACGGAGAAGATGATCAGATAGTACCTTTCGGACAGGCACCAAGAGCAGCAGCCCTTTTGAAAAATGGAAAACTAATTTCTTATCCTGATTTTCCTCATGGTATGCCGACTACAGAGGCGGAAACAATCAATAAAGATATTCTGGCTTTTATTAAAGCATAAGTAGAAATTTCTTAAAATTAATCAAAACTGCCTTTAATGGTTCCTTACAAAGGCAGTTTTTAAATTTTTCAACTATGAACTCTTTTCAACAACCCTCTTTTGATACCGTTACAGAAGCTTTACAATGGCTGTATCAGCAAGGTTTTACCGAAAACTTTAATCTTGATGAAAACTGTATTCGTTACAACAATAACAAACAAACTATGTCTCCGGAAGAATTCAAAATTGAATATTTATTTCGTTTTGAAGGTGATACAGATCCCGGTGATGAAGATATAGTATACGGAATTATATCTGAAGTTTATGCTATAAAAGGTGTTTTAACGAGCGCTTTCGGAATCTATGCAGACGCTGTTTCTGCTGAAATGATAAGAAAACTTTCAATCCATTAAAATCAATTTTTATGAAACCATCCACTAACTTATTATCACCGGACAATCACGCTTTAGTCTTAATTGACTTTGAAGGACAAATGGCATTTGCTACAACAAGCATTGCATTAAGCGAATTACGTAACAATGTTGCCATTATTTGCGGTGCATCTAAAATTTTCAACGTTCCGACAATTGTAACAACTGTTTTTGAAGAAAGCTTTGCAGGACCAGTTTTCCCGGAAATTGAAGAATATTATCCAATTGCTACTTCAGGATATATTGACCGTACAACAATGAATACCTGGGAAGACGAAAAAGCGTATAAAGCCATTACAGGAACAAAAAAACAAAAATTAGTTCTTGCCGGATTATGGACAGGTGTTTGTATCGTTGGCCCTGCTTTATCAGCAATTGAAGAAGGCTATGAAGTTTATGTAATCACGGATGCCTGCGGAGATGTAAGCAACGAAGCTCATGAACGTGCAATTCAGAGAATGATTCAGGTTGGCGCACAACCAATAACTTCTATCCAATATATACTAGAACTTCAAAGAGACTGGGCACGTCAGGAAACGTACGTTCCGGTAACGAATTTAATGAAAAAACATGGCGGTTCTTACGGTTTAGGAATTCATTATGCACATAATATGCTTAAACATTAATTCAGCTTTTTCATTCAATTTATTATAAATCTCTTACGCTTCATTATTTTGGAATCATCAAAATCCATATCGTCAAAAAATAAGAACTTCGGAATCATCGTAATGTGTTTTCTTTTAATGGGAAGCATCGCATCAGCACAAAATTTTAAACTTTTGCGTTATGATGAAAACTACGAATTTCTAAAAGATTCGAGCAGAAACTTTTATCAGAATCTAAAATTCATTCCGTTAAACAAACAGAAAGATTTTTATATGTCTCTTGGAGGTGAAGCACGATATGAATACGTTGATTTCAATAATGAAGATTGGGGAAGACTCAATATTGGTCACAACAATTTTTTATTACAACGCTACGATCTTTATGCCGATGTTCACTTAGGAAAAACCTTTAGGGTATTTGCTCAATTAAGAAGTGCTTTACAAGACGGAAGAATCAACGGCTCGCGCGGTATTGATGAAGATCAGCTGAATGTTCAGAATCTTTTTTTAGATGTTAATTTATATCAGAAAGAAGATAAAAAACTAACCATTCGTGCCGGAAGACAAGAACTCGATTATGGTTCCGGAAGATTAATTTCTGTTAGAGAAGGTCCAAACGCGAGACTTTATTTTACAGGAGGAAAAATAATGTATTCTTCTGCCCGATTCTCCATTGACGGATTTGCTATGATGGCAGACACGATTTATACAGGTGTTTTTGATAATAAAATGTCGAAACAGTTGAATCTCTGGGGCGCTTATTCTAAAATAATATTCCCAAAAGCAGGAAATCTGGATCTCTATTATCTCGGAATTAGAAGAGATCAATCGCTTTTTGAAGAAGGAATTGCTCCGGAAAAACGACACACCATTGGTACAAGACTTTGGAAATACGGCGGCGGTTTTATTTACAATCTGGAAGCAGCGTACCAATTCGGAACTTTTGGTTCAGGAAATATTAATGCCTGGACAGGATCTATTGACATTGGTTATTCTTTTGAAAACGTGAAGTTTAAACCCACAATAAACCTGAGAAACGATTATATTTCAGGAGATAAACATCAAGGTGACGGAAGTCTGCAAACATTCAATCCGTTATATCCAAAAGGAGGATATTTTGGTTTTAGCCCGCAGGTTGGTCCCGTAAACCTTATCGATATTCATCCTTATGCCACGATGGATTTACTGCCACAGCTAAAGATGCAGGTCGATGTGGTTTTTAACTGGCGATACTCACTGCAGGATGGTGTTTACAGACCAAGCGGCACATTGAATCTTAAAGGAAGTGCTTCAGAAGAACGATACATAGGGACAGCTTATCTTGCCAATTTTTCTTATAGCGTAAACAAATATATTTCAGTCGTAAGCGGTATTCAATATTTTAAAACCGGTGCTTTTATCAACGACGTAATACCAAATTCTAAAGACGGTGTTTTTTTTAATGCCAAACTTGGATTTAAATTTTAAAAACATCATTAATTCATCAACATAAATAATTAAACACATAGAAACATAGAATTTTGTAAACTCAAAAAGGCGTTTCACTTGCATTAATACACATAACTATGTGTGAGAAACTAGTTTCTTTTTATACTCTCTTTTATTCATTTCAGAATATAATCTATGTCTCTATGTGTTTAAATATTTTCAGAATATATTAACGTTACATAAATTCACAACTATGAAAAATTTATCAGTTTTCTCAACATCCAGACTTAGATATACTCTAACTCTTTTTATTGCAATGTTATTTGCAGGTTCATTCACCAACGCTATTTTTGCTCAGACGGCAGCACTCGGATCAACAACTACCTGGGGAAAAGTAGACGGAGTTGCCATAAACGGATTGGTTCAGGGACCATCTGCAGCCGAAGCAGAATTACAAGTTGCCTGCGTTTTTGAATACACAGAAGGTGACATTTTTAACCCTCCTGCCCTTCCCGCAAACCTAAACGGAATGGTGCATTTAGACGATGCCTTGAAAGGAATTATTACCGAATTACGCAAAAGCGGAAAATTTACAGGCCATTCACTTGAAACATTATTGATTACACCTCCAAAAGGTACTTTGGCAGCCAAACAATTATTGCTTATTGGTCTGGGCGATCGCACTAAGTTTACTCCAGATTTAATGATCAGTGTTGGAAGTACCGCTATGCGAGAAGCACTACGATTGGGAGTTTCTAATTATTCTTTTGCAAGTGATATCAAAGATGCGGGAATTGATTCCCCAACAGCTTTAGTGGCAACAAATGTAGTTTTGGGTTCTTTTGAAGCTTACAGAACGCAAACGTATTTAAAAGATAAAAAATTAGCTGATTATAAGCCTTTAAGCAAAATTATTCTGCTTGCCGGACCAGCATTTTATAATGTCGCGGGCGAAGGAATAAAAGAAGCTATTGCAAAACTTAACGCTAAATAACCGAATTATGAAAGCAGATCTAATTTTATTTAACGGTAAAATTCACAGTTTCGATGCTGAAACGCCAAATATCACGGCGGTAGCAATCAAAGACGGGAAATTTATTGCGGTTGGAAATGACAGTGATGTTATGGAATTTGCATCTGAGGAGACCAAAATAATCGACCTTCAAAATAAAAGAGTGGTTCCGGGAATCAACGATTCACACATTCACCTTATACGAGGCGGTTTAAATTATAATTTAGAGTTGCGCTGGGATGGAGTTCCTTCTTTAGCAGATGCGCTTAGAATGTTAAAAGAACAAGTGGACAGAACTCCAAATCCGCAATGGGTTCGTGTAGTTGGCGGCTGGTCTGAGTTTCAATTTGCAGAACGCAGAATGCCGACTTTAGAAGAAATCAACGCAATTGCTCCTGAAACTCCTGTTTTTATTCTGCATTTGTACGACAGAGCGATTATGAACAGAGCGGCGCTAAAAGCAGTTGGTTATACTAAAAATACACCCGCGCCTCCCGGAGGACAAATTGAAAGAGATTCAAATGGCGAACCAACCGGGCTTATTATTGCCACGCCAAATGCCATGATTTTGTATTCGACTTTGGCTAAAGGTCCCACGCTTTCTTACGAACATCAAATCAATTCTACGCGTCATTTCATGAAAGAATTGAACCGTTTCGGAATCACAAGTGTGATTGATGCCGGAGGTGGATTTCAGAATTTTCCGGATGATTATAAAGTTGTTAATGAATTGAATGAGAAGAAACAATTAACGGTTAGAATTGCTTACAATCTTTTTACTCAAAAACCAAAACACGAATTTGAAGATTTTGAAGATTGGATTGATACCGTAAAATTATATCAGGGAGATGACATGTACCGTCATAATGGTGCAGGCGAAATGTTAGTTTTTTCTGCTGCCGATTTTGAAGATTTTCTACAGCCAAGACCAGATCTTCCTGAAAACATGGAAGCCGAACTGGAAAAAGTAGTTCGACTGTTAGTAGAAAATCGCTGGCCATTCAGACTTCACGCGACGTATAATGAAAGCATTACAAGATTTTTAAATGTATTTGAAAAGATCAATCAGGAAATTCCGTTTAATGGATTACCGTGGATATTTGATCATGCCGAAACGATCGATGAAAGAAATATCGAACGCGTGAAAAATTTAGGAGGCGGTATCGCAGTGCAAAGCAGAATGGCTTATCAGGGCGAATATTTTACAGACAGATATGGTGCAAAAGCAGCCGAAAATACGCCGCCAATTAAAAAAATGCTCGAAATGGAAGTTCCTGTTGGCGGCGGTTCTGATGCTACAAGAGTCAGCAGTTACAATCCCTGGTTTTCAATGTATTGGATGACAGTTGGAAAAACGGTCGGTGGTCTGCAATTGTATAATGAAAGCAGATTAAGCAGAGAAACCGCTTTAGAATTATACACCAGAGGAAGTGCCTGGTTTTCGCAGGAACAAGCTAAAAAAGGAGACATTAGAACCGGAATGTTTGCTGATTTAGTGGTTTTAGATCGCGATTACTTCAATATTGAAGACGAAGACATTAAAAAAATAGAATCAGATTTGACTATTGTCGACGGAAAAATTGTGTATGCAAACGGAGATTTCTCTTCTTTTTCGCCGCCACATATTCCGATATTGCCAGACTGGTCGCCAACGAATATTTACAACGGTTATCCAACCAGAAGTAATTTGCAAAGCGCAATCGAAAAGAACTCAAAAGCAGACGCAAAACCAAGTCTGACTTCTCAAATACACAGTTGCAGCGGAAGTTGCGACGTTCATGCTCACAGTCATGATGTTGCCAGAATGAGTAATGTGCCGGTAAATAATTATAACGCATTTTGGGGCGCTTTGGGCTGCTCCTGCTTTGCTTTTTAAATTTAAAAAAATGATCGAAATTATAAAACAAATCCTTTATTCAGATTTAGGAACAACACTCAATAACGGGGCACTTTTAGTTTTTAGAATTTTATTGGCTGTTGAGCTATTCAGAGTACACGGCATGAAAAAATTCAGAGTCGAAAACGGACAAAGAGAACACGTTCCGAATCCGTTGCATTTGCCGGAAAAACTAAACGCAATAGTCGCTACCTTTTCTGATACTGTAGTTCCGTTTCTAATTATTCTGGGTGTTGGAACCCGACTTATAGTCTTACCAACCATTGGCGTTACAGCCGTAGGATATTTTGTCGTCCATAGAAAAGATTCACTCGAAGTACGCGACGTTCCTTACATGTATACTTTGTCCTTATTATTAATTCTTGCGCTTGGAGCAGGAAAATATTCACTTGATTATTATTTATTAAACTTAATTTAAAATGAAAGCAAACATCGGAATTAAACAAGAAAGCATTACCAAAGTAGTTGAAGTATTAACCAAAGTTTTGGCTGACGAATTTGTACTCTATACGAAAACAAAAAAAGCACACTGGAATGTTGAAGGTCCTGACTTTTACAACAAACATCTTTTTTTCGAACAACAATACGAAGCACTTGACGAAATTGTAGATGCTGTTGCAGAAAGAATCAGAACTTTAGGACATTATGCGCCCGGAACTTTAAAAGAATATCTTGCACTAACACATCTTACTGAAGAATCAAGAGAGAAAAATGACAGCGCCGGTTACATCAAAGAATTACTAGCTGACCATGAAAGCATTTTGATACACTTACGTGAAAATATCAACAATTTTGCAGCAGAATTGCACGATGCCGGAACTAGCGATTACATCACAGGACTTCTTGAAAATCACGAAAAAATGGCCTGGATGCTTCGTGCACACTTGAAATAAAAAACATACTTATGGAAATACAAAAAAATATTTGGTACGTTACCCTGCTGCTCACCATGATAGCAGGGTATTGTGATACCGTAACTTTTGTCGCTGCCGATTCGATATTTTCGGCACACGTTACGGGTAACTTTATTGTCTTTGCTTATCAAATCATTAAAGGTTCAGACCTGCATGCGTGGGTAAAACTATTGACTTTTCCTGTTTTTATTTTAGCAGTAATTGTGGGAGGAAGAATTGCTTTAAAAGCAACAAATCATTACACTATTTTATTTTGGGAGGGCATCATATTGGTTTTAAGCGGAATTGCTTCTTACGTTTTCGGTTATTTAGAAATCCTTTCAGAATGGACAATTTACACTGTTGCCATGACAACCGTTTTTGCAATGGGGCTTCAAAATGCTTTTGGAAAATTGTATGCTAAAGAAACACACGGTCCGACAACCATGATGACGGGAAATGTAACCCAAGCCTCTCTTGATTTAGGAAATTTATTAAAAAATGGATTGAAAGATGCTGAAGTGCTATTAAGTTTTAAGAAACAATTAGTTACTATAATCGGGTTTCTTGTGGGTTGTTTTTTAGGAGCCGTTGCCGGAAAATTTTTCGGATTATGGACTTTAGTTCTGCCTGGAGCTGGTATGATAATATGCTATTTCTATCACCGTGAATAGGAAACAAAGCTGGTTGTAAAGTTGCGGATTTCTGATAATATATTATCTTTAAAAAATGAATTTTATCCCTCTTATTTCTGTCAAAAAACAGCTGTGCATCTGGCGTACAGTGTCATTATTTTTACTCGTACCTCTTCAGGGAACAGCACAGTCAAAAGATGATCCGGATCAGTTAAAAAAGAAAATTGCTTCTGCTGAAAGTGACAGCCAAAAGGTCGAATTACTTTTGGCTTTAAGCAGTTATTATCTAACCAAACCAGGTGAGTTTAAAGCAGATCTTGACAGTGCGGATAATTTAAATTTTGAAGCAGGAAAATTAAGCAATACGTTGGGTTATAAACTCGGAAAAGGAAAATCGATTCTGTTATCTGCTCAGATTTGCAGAGAAAGAGGCGATTCTAAAAAAGGATTAATTATTACCAATAATGCTTTAACCTATTCTGTAAAAAACAATTTACCTGTTCTTAAAGCAGATGTTTACAGAGAACTTTGTGCGTACAAAGGTTATGAAGAAGAGGATGTAAAAGAAAAGATAAAATATCTTGAGATCGCAATTCCGCTTTACAAAAAAAGTAAAGCGTACAAAAAACAAGCCGATGCCCTAAAAGATCTTGCTGATTATTACGGAAGTATCGAAGAAAATCAAAAAGCATTAGTGCATCTGGAAAACGCAGTTGCTATTTATAAAGCGATTGGTTTTAAGGAACTTCAGGGTGTTTATACCTTGATGTCTGATAATTACGGAATATTGCAAAACACACAATTATCACTGCAATACGCATTAATGGCCGAAAAAACAGCCGAGGAAACTCATGATACAAGTTATCAACTGTGTACGATTTACAATCATCTTGGTCTTGCCTATTATGATCTTCTGAAATATGATTTAGCATTTTCTAATTTTGAAAAAGCACTAAATATTGCATTAGAGAATAAAAATGTAAGCGACATTAATACAATTAGTTATAATCTGGCATCGTTGTATTGCCAGCAAAAAAATTATCGTGAAGCATTGCGAACGCTCAAACGAACTGAAAAGGATTATCCGCCACAAGATGAAATTACCAAAATAAGACAGCGCTTTATATTTGTAGTTTGCTATTCGATGCTCAAACAACTGGACAATGCCAAACCTTATTATGAGCAAATATTAAAAGATTATCAGGAATCTGATACCGGCCTTGCCTATAAACTAACCGGAATTATCATTTATTTACAACAGTCAGGTCAGGTCGAAAAAACGTATGCTTACATTGAAAAGTTCAAAGAATTTGCTAAAAAATCGAACAAGCTTATTCTCTATTCACAGATCGAACTTTTGTCTTTTCAATCGGATCATGCCAGTAAAAAATACGAATCTGCCATAAAACATTTACAGAGGCATCAACTTTTTAGAGATTCTATTTTTAATGTAGAGAAACTAAAACAGTCTGCAGCATTGCAGCTTCAATTTGAAACAGAAAAAAAAGACAAAAATATTAAACTGCTTACCCAGCAGGGAAAATTACAAGAAATAAAAATTCATAACGATCAGATTATCCGTTATGTTTTTATAGGAAGTGTTGCGGTTTTGGTACTTTTTCTAGCGTTCTTATACAATAGTTTCAGATCAAAAAAGAAGAAGAACGAAGAATTAGAAATTCAGCGACAACAGATTAATGAACAGAATGAACTGAATAAAAAAATGCTGCTTGAAAAAGAATGGCTTTTAAAGGAAATTCACCATCGCGTAAAAAATAATCTTCAGATTGTCATTAGTTTACTAAACACGCAATCGGCTTATTTGGATAATGAAGATGCCTTAATGGCGATACAAAACAGCCAGCACAGAATGCATGCCATGTCATTGATACATCAAAAACTATATCAATCTGATAATCTGGCGAATATAGATATGTCCTGGTATATATATGAGCTAATAAGTTATATGCGAGAATGTTTTGATACTGATCATAAAATCAATTTTGTTCTGGATACAGAAAAAGTGTATCTTGATGTAGCACAAGCAGTTCCACTGGGATTAATTATAAATGAAGCCATTAATAATGCTATTAAATACGCTTTTCCTTTTGACAAAAAAGGAGATGTACATATTGAGCTTAAAAATATCGGGGAGAACAATTATCAGCTGGTAATTACCGATAACGGAGTTGGTCTTCCGGCTAATTTTGAAGATACAGAGAGAAATTCGCTTGGAATGAATTTAATGATGGGATTAACTGATCAGATTGATGGAACTTTTGATATGAAAAATGATAACGGTTTGAACATCAAAATTACATTTACCAGAAATACAGAATTTGAAGGATCAACTGAAAAAGCTGAAATTATATAACTTATATTGATGAAGGAGAAAATTCTAATTGTTGAAGATGAATTTATAGTCGCAAATGATTTAAAAATCATGTTGTTGAAAGCGGGTTATGAAATAATCGGTATCGCTTCTTCTGTGGTTCAGGCACGTAAATTAATCGAGACAAAAAGACCAGATTGGGTTTTGCTGGATATTATGCTGAAAGGCGATCTTACCGGAATTGATCTGGCGTGGGAGCTTCGCGAAATGCAATTGCCATTTCTCTATATTTCTGCTAATACCAACCAATCCACTCTTGAAGCAGTTAAAGCAACCCATCCTTATGGATTTATGGTAAAACCGTTTAGAGAAAGAGATCTTATTGTCATGCTGGACATTGCGAAATACAGATTCGGTCAGGAAAAAGGAACTTTAGCTGAGATTCCACTTGATAACGAAATTGAAGGAATTATTGGAAAAAGCAGTCTTTTAAGAGAAGTAATTGAAAAAATTAAAATTGTAGCTCCAGCCGAAACTTCCGTATTGATTTTGGGTGAAAGCGGTACCGGAAAAGAAAGAGTAGCGCATTCTATACACGATCTTTCGGCACATAAATCAAATGCAATTGTAATTGTCAATTGTGCTGCTTTGCCGCATTCGTTAATAGAATCAGAACTTTTCGGACATGAAAAAGGTGCTTTTACAGGAGCGAATACTTTACGAATCGGAAAATTTGAACAAGCAGATAACGGGACTATTTTTCTGGATGAAATTGGCGAATTACCTCTTGATTCTCAGGTAAAATTATTACGCGTTTTACAGGAAAAAGAAATCCAGAGACTTGGTGGAAATAAAACGATTAAAATCAATGTTCGAATTGTAGCCGCAACGAATAGATCTCTTGAAAAAGAAGTTGCCGAAGGACGTTTTAGACTTGATTTATATTATCGCTTAAATGTATTTCCGATTCAGCTTCCAACGTTAAAAGAGCGCAAAGAAGATATTGAAGCATTAGCCAATTATTTTCTAAAAAAATATGCCGCAAGTTCCCGCAAAAATGTGAGCACTATTAGTTCAGCGGCTTTAGAACAATTAATGCAGTACGAATGGCCGGGAAACATTCGAGAATTAGAACATTTGATAGAAAGAAATGTACTGCTGGCCAAAACAAACGAAATCGAAAAATTGGATCTTCCATCAAATAATTCAAATCCGTTAGAAGTCAATAACGGCAAAATGAAGTCGATGGAAGAAATGGAAAAAGAGCACATTATGAATGCCCTTCAAATTTGTAACGGAAAAGTTTCTGGTCCTGGAGGTGCAGCAGAACTGCTGAAAATGCAGCCACAGACTTTGCATTCAAAAATGAAAAAATTAGGTATAAAACAAGGATATAATTAAAGATATGGAAACAATAAAACTAGAATTAGACGAGAAAAAACACGGTGCTTTTAATCTTTATATTGATGACAAAAAACTTGGCGAAATGACGGTAAGCATCAAAGATGATGTATTAACTGTTTATCATACAGGAGTTGAGCCGGAAGCCGAAGGAAAAGGCTATGCAAAAAAACTTCTTGAAGAAATGGTTTCGTATGTACGCAGCAACAATATGATGGTTTTGGCGCTTTGTCCGTACGTACACGCGCAATTCAAAAGACATCCGGATGAGTATCAGGATATTTGGAAAAAATAACTAATACTTAAGCGTTTAAAAATATAGCCACAGATTAAAGGATTAAATTGATTTTAAAAAAATCTGCTAAATCTGCGTGAAAAATAATTACGCGCAAACAATTAATTAAAAAATAGAAATCATGAATACAGAAATTATAACCGACGGTATTCCTTTAAATATAGCTAAAAAAGCTTTAATTATGATTCACGGGCGTGGTGCAGGCGCTCATGATATTCTTTCAATTGCAAAACATCTTAAAGTCGATGATTTTGCATTGGTTGCACCTCAGGCAGAAAACAGAACCTGGTATCCGTATTCGTTTTTAGTTCCGATTGAAGAGAACGAACCATCATTTTCAAAATCATTAGATGCCATTCATCAGGTTGTTGTCGCTATTCAGCAAAACGGAATCGAAAAAGAAAATATTTACTTCCTTGGATTTTCGCAGGGAGCTTGTCTTGCTTTAGAATTTACAGCCAGAAATGCTGCAAAATACGGTGGCGTTGTAGCTTTTACAGGCGGACTTATCGGCGATAAGGTTTATGAAGATCATTATGCAGGAAACTTCGAAAACACACCGGTTTTCATCGGTACCAGTGATCCTGACTTTCATGTTCCTGTAGAAAGAGTAAATGAAACTGCAGCACTTTTAGAAAAAATGGGTGCTTCGGTTACTAAAAAAATCTATGACAATATGGGACATACTATAAGTCAGGACGAAATAGATTTGGCTAACAAACTTGTTTTTGCAAAAAAATGATTCAGATAACCCGGGTTTACAGTGATACCAATGGCGAAAGTCATTTTGAAGACTTCGAAGTTCCGTTGAAAAACAATGGCAATATTGGATTTTTATCTGATGATGAACCTGTAAAATCAATTGTATTTAGAGAAGTCAGTCCGTCTTATGATTACGATTTTCATAATGCGCCAGACCGTCAATATATTGTTTTATTAGAAGGCGGCGTAGAAATCGAAACTTCATTAGGAGAAAAAAGAACCTTTGAAACGGGTTCGATTTTATTGGTTGAAGACACAACCGGAAAAGGACACAAAACAAAAAATATTGAGGCAAAACTTCGAAAATCAATATTTATAAAATTATAAAATGGAAAAAGAAACCGTAAGAATAGAGAATTTCAGTGATGCTGTATTTGCAATTGCTATTACGCTTTTGATTCTGGATCTCCATACTCCAGATACAAGTACGATAAAAAATGGCACTGAATTATTGATTTTTTTAAAAGGTGAATGGACATCGTATCTTGCTTTTACGCTTTCTTTTTTCAGTATTTTTATCATGTGGGTCAATCATCACAAAATTTTCAAACAGATTTACAGCCGTAATACGGCAATTATGTTCTCAAACGGATTGATTCTTTTTCTGGTTACGGCAGTTTCTTATCCTACAGCTTTACTGGCACGTTTTTTTGAAGGCGAAGCTTCAAATATTGCTGTAGCGATTTATACGGGAATATTTGTACTTATCAATCTTTCGTACAATTTGTTATGGTTTACGGCAAGCAGCAACAAGAAACTTTTGCGTCCTGAAATCACAAATTCGGTAATAAAAAAAATCAGAAATAATTATTTATACGGATTTCCAACGTATGTAATTGCGTTCGTAATTTCATTTCAATTTCCTGCAATTGCTTTATCAATCAACATTATTTTATTAGTTTTCTGGGCCGTTTCTTCAGGAAAAATAAAGATGATTCAGGAATAAATCAATCTGAAAAATGTTCTTTTTTAATGCCTAGTTTCTGCATTCTCGAAATCAAAGTTGTTCCCGGCAAACCTAATAAAATTGCAGCCCCTTGTGGTCCTGAAATTCTTCCGCCGCATTTTTTAACTACTTTTAAAATATGTTCTTTTTCTATTTCCTGTAATGTTTTAATATAAAAATCATTTTCGATAGCAGCAGATTCAGTTTTAAAATTTTCAGGAAAACTCATTTCTTTTATCGTTTCTTCTTTAGCAAATAAAATACTGCGTTCTACCATATTTTCGAGTTCACGCACATTTCCGGGCCAGACGTTAGCCGTCATACTTTTGAGTACTTTTTTTGAAAACCCATTTATCTTTTTACCGATTCTCTGCGAATGTCTTTTTAAGAAAAAATTCCCTAAAACTTCTATATCTTCCGGACGGTCTCGTAAAGCCGGAAGCGAAATCGGAAAAACATTCAATCGATAATATAAATCACTTCTAAAACGACCTTCGGCAACTTCTTTTTCAAGTGATCGGTTAGTTGCAGCAATCACCCGAATATTAACTTTTATCGTGTTTCTGCCGCCAATTCTTTCTATTTCTTTTTCCTGAAGCACCCGAAGTAGTTTTCCCTGCAGTACTAATGGCAGCTCGCCTATTTCATCCAGGAAAATAGTTCCGTTATCAGCTTGTTCAAACTTACCTATTCTTAAATCTGAAGCCCCTGTAAACGCACCTTTTTCGTGGCCAAATAATTCACTTTCAATTAAATTTTCAGGAATCGAAGCACAATTTACTTTGATCATTCTTTCCTTAGATACTAAAGATAAGTTATGAATAGCAGCTGCAATCAATTCTTTTCCAGTTCCCGTTTCACCAGAAATTAAAACGGTCGATTGAGAAGCTGCAACCTGCGAAATCAATTCGTAAACATTTTGCATTGCCTCGCTCTTTCCAACAATTCCTTGAAAATCTTCGTTATTTTCAATTATTGGTTCTTCTTCATTTTCAACCGGATTTCTATTCGGGATTGTAAGTCCGTTGATTTTACTTTCATATTCCTGTCTCAAAATAATATTTCTGACCGTTATAGAAAGTTGCATCGCAATTCCTCTAATAATTCGGCTGGATTCTCTGTTAAAGGTTTTCGCATCTTTAAAGAACAAAAAAAGTACATTTCTGTTTCCTTTAATATAAGGAAGACAAATGCCTATTCCGTTTTTAAAACCTTTATTATTTGCAAGAGTAATGTGTGGAGGAAAATTATTCTTTTTTTCGCTTATCGTTTTTAGATCAAAAATAACCGAATCGGCAGAATCTATGCAAAGATCAAAAAAACCATCATTAATTATATGTTTTTTTAACGCAGCATCTTTCTGCAAAAATTGATAAAAAATGTGATATTCAGTTTCACTTTCTTCAGCGGAAGCGAGAATAAAATCATCAAAAGCAAACTCGTCTTTTAAAACGCCATGTACAACATGACCGAATTCTTCTTTTGTCAAAGCCTGAGAAAGTGTACTGCAAATTGACAAAATCAAAATTTGTTCTCGTTCTCTTTCCTGCAATCGGTTCATTAAAATTACAGTTTGATCTGTCGGCTTTTCCATAAATAATAATTCGCACGGTATTTTGTGCAATAACAGCGTAAATTTAAGAAATAGCTTTATTAAAATAGTATTGATTTTTTAAACAAAACATATTTCGACCCATAAAATTACGATATATCGTATAGTCAGGAAACATATTAAAACCATAAAAAACTAATTTACAATGCATTAATATTTACGGAATAACATTTGACTCCAATTAAACAATAAAAAAAATAACGGCTTTTTATTTCTTAATCTAGGTTAATCGATGCACAGCCATAACCGAAGTAAATTTGTAAAAGAAAATCAATAACAATTTAATACATATAAAAAACCATGGAAAATAAAATTTTAGGCTTACACCATATTACTGCAATTGCAGGTGATGCTAAACGCAACTTCAACTTTTATTCAAACATATTAGGATTACGTTTTATCAAAAAAACAGTAAACTTTGACGATCCCGGAACATATCATTTTTACTTTGGTGATGAAGTTGGAAGCGCCGGAACAATTTTAACTTTTTTCCCTTGGGGAGAAGGAATTCAGCAAGGAAGAAAAGGATCCGGAATGGCAACAGAAATCGGATATTCTGTTCCAAAAGGAAGTCTTGACTTTTGGCAGAAACGTTTTGAAAAATACAATGTAATTTACAATAAACCAGCTGAAAAATTCGGCGAAAAATATCTTACTTTCTTAGATCCGGACGGATTAAAATTAGAATTAATCGAATCAAAAACAGACGATAACAGAAAACCCTGGGAAACGGATGAAGTAAAAGCAGATGTGGCTACAAGAGGTTTCCATAACATTACTTTGACTTTAAACAGCATAAAAGCAACTGCTGCAATCTTAACCGAAATATTTGGTTATAAATTGATTGAACAAGATGTAAACCGTTACCGTTACGCAACTGATGCAGTAGAAAATGCCGCAATTGTTGACTTGGTAGAATTGGCTGAAGAAAAACGCGGCCATGTTGCTAATGGATCTGTACATCACGTAGCTTTCAGAGTTCAAAATGATGAAATTTTAATGCACTTCCGTGAAAAAATCGAGGAATACGGATTGTCTATTACACCGCAGATTGACAGACAATATTTCCATTCGCTATATTTTAGAGAACCAGGCGGGGTTTTGTTTGAAATTGCAACTGATAATCCCGGATTTACAGTTGATGAAAGCTTAGAAGAATTAGGTCAAAACTTAAAACTTCCTGCACAATACGAATCTCAAAGATCAAGCATTGAAAATCATTTAGTTAAAATTAATTAATCTCAAAAGGTTGGTTAAATCATAGAATAAGAAAATATAAAGAATCATAATTTGTTATTAAAGCTGTCTAGTATTAGGCAGCTTTTCTTGATTAATATTAGATCAACGTAAAATTGTAATAGGAGAAAAGAAGTAAATTTTCTCGATTAGTTTGTGTTATACCGTTGTCTTACCTTTACAATAGCAATTTAAATCAGAGACTTATAATAACCCGTAATAAAAAATGAACGCACTTATAGAAAAATTTAAACAGTATGGTCCCCTCAGTGCCGAAATTGAAAATGAACTCCTAAAAAAGATAAAAATTCAAACCAGGCCAAAGGGTGATTTTTTCCTCAAACAAGGACAGATTATCACCTGTCTGTTTATGCTGGAAACTGGACTCGTTCGTTCTTATTATACTGTAGAGGACCGAGAAGTGAATTCTTGGTTTGGTTTTGAAAATATAATTTTAGGGTCGATAACCCCACTATTCCATCAGCGTCCATCCTCTGAGAACATTCAGTTTTTAGAACTCTCCACCCTACATTATATAGAGAGCAGTGATATGAATGCTCTCTACAGAAAATATACTGAAATGAACACGATCGGCAGATTAATAGCCGAAGAGTGCTGTCAGTTTCTGGAAGAGCGTGTAAACTCCCTGCAGACCCAGTCTGCCGAAAAAAGATACCATACCTTATTATCCTCTCAGCCTGATGCGGTCCAAAGAATTTCTCTGGGACATATTGCCTCCTATCTGGGTATAAAACAAGAAACCCTCAGCCGGATTAGAAAGAAATAACGGATTTTGACTTTTGTCAAAAAAACACGTCAAAAGTTGCTTTTACTTTGCAGTATTAAATTAAAATAATTATGATATTAATAACAGGAGCATCCGGAAATTTAGGCACAGCAGTACTTGAGAATCTATTAAAACAGGTATCTGCAAATGGGATTTCAGTGTTAGTAAGAAATCCAGTCAAAGCAGCATCATTTGAAAAAAGGGGCATTAAGGCACAGATTGGCGATTATAGTAATAAAGCGTCAGTTATAAAGGCTTTACAGGGCGTAGAGAAACTTTTACTGATCAGCAGCAGCGGTGCTAATGCATTGCAGGAACATAAAAACGTAATAGATGCTGCAATTCAGTCAGGTGTGAGCCATATTTATTATACAGGCGGAGCTTTAAACAGAAATATCAAGGAATCGCTTCTTGGACCTTTGGCTGACTCTTATATAACAACTGAAGATTATATAATGGCAAGCGGTTTAAAATATACTGTCTTCCAAAATGGACTTTATTCGGAAACTATTCCTTATTTTATCGGAGAGCAGGTGATCGAAACAGGGATTTACTTTCCTGCTGGAGACGGAAAGGCATCTTTTGCTAAAAGAGATGAAATGGGAGAAGCCATTGCCAACGTAATGGCAGAAGAGGGACACGAAAATAAAATTTACGTTACCACAGTTGTTCCATCATATTCCTTTTCAGAAATTGCCGAGATGATTACAGAACTCTCCGGTAAGACAATAACGTACCAAAGCCCCGAGCCGCAGGAATTTGAAAACCAATTAAAAGAATTCGGCCTGCAGGATGAAGACATCTACTATTCACAAATACTGGCGGCAATAATAAAAAATGAGGAGTATGATATTGCCGTGTCAGATCTTGAAACCTTATTGGGAAGAAAACCAACTGATTTGAAAACGTATCTTAAAGAAACATTTTTACCTTAAAGTATTATGAAGTATTTATTTTTTTGAAAAACAAACCCCAAAAAGATTCTTCATCCAATAAAAAAGGGATGACTTTTTAATCATCCCTTCCTGTAGGCGTTAAGGCATCTCAAATTTTATTTGAATGAATTAATATCTAAATAGTTAAGTTTTGTACTTATTTTGACTGATAAACTTTACTCACTATTTTCCACTGTTCTCCATCTTTTACCAATGTAAACATATCGGCAAATTTGTTCTTACCAAACTGAGATTCAATTCTGGCAATAGCAACATTTTTTGCAACATTTAAATAAGTCAATTCATAATGAGCGTCCATCGGTTCGCTGCTATCAAAGCCGTCATACAATACCTTTATTGGTACACTTTTCAAAACACCATTCTCAGTCCATGACATGGTTGCTGTATCAGCAAAAGCTTTTGCGGTAATTTTACCGTCAGCTTTACGGCCACCTTCTACATAAAAATCTATGGCACGAATGACACCTTCTTTTTCTTCTTTTGTAACTTCCATAACTTGATTGTTTTTAATTGATTTATTTTGATTATTGCATGACAACAACATGCTTGATACTATTACGAGTAATGCTGGAATTTTTCTTTTCATTTTATAGCTTTTTATTTTGATTATTAATTAAGCTTCTACCTGTACCCATCCTTCTAGTTTTTCGAATATGGTCATTAATTTTGATGGGATTTTTTTGTCTTGTACTGTTGCTAGTTTAAGAATTGAAGTGATTTTATCTTCTTGTCCATTTTGAGTTAATTCTACCCAATCAGGATTAACAATCAAAGTCCTTCCGATTGCCACCATAGAAACACCATAGTCTAGAACTTGATCAGCCATTACAGGTTTTGTAATACCTCCGGCAACCAAAACAGGAACTCTGTTATTAACATAATTATTTAATAGAACTGATATTGGTTCTTTAGAAAATTCTGAATCTATTGGTTTTTGATTGACAGCATCCAGCAGAGAGAAATGTAAATAATCAATCTTTTCTTCAATTAGCTTATCCATTAGACTGAACGTATCTGGAAGTCCATAAGTTTGCTGAGGCATTTCCTCTGGTGATATTCTGTACCCTATCAAAAAAGGACGATCAGCATATTTTGAAACTACATCTTTTACTTCTCTTAAAATTTCCAAACTAAGTCGCAAACGATTTTCCAGAGAACCTCCCCATTGATCATTTCTATTATTGAAAAAAGGCGATATAAAATTTTGAAGTAAGAATCCGTGTGCTCCATGAATTTCTACGCCGTCAAAACCCGCTTCAATTGCTCTTCTGGTGGTTTCTCCAAAGGCCTTGATAATTTCCAGAATTTCATTGTCGCTCAATTCTTTTGGAAGATTTTCTTTTTCAAAAAGCACTATAGATCCACTTGAAACTGCACTTGCACTTACCACTTTACCATCTGGAATAAGTCCGGGAATTGCTTTATTTCCCGCGTGAAACATCTGCAAAATTGCTGGAGCTCCACCACTTTTTGCAGCTTTGGCCAACTTCTTTAAACTTGGAAGAAAAGTATCATCATATCCTGCAAATTCGTGGGTAAAACCAATACCATTTGCCGTAACATGGGTACATCCTGTGATTACTAATCCAACACCATTTACTCTTTTCTTGTAATATTCAACTTCTTCATCGGATATGGTGAAGTCTTCATTAGATGCCCAAGTAGTCATAGGCGACATCACAATTCTATTTTTCAAACTAATTCCGTTCCCAAATAACAAGGGAGCAAACAACTTATTATATTTATTCATTACTTAATTTTTTTGAGCATAATTTACTGTCTGCCTGACAGAATAGTTAAGCTCCATTTCCAAAACAAAGGTACAATGACTAAAGTGTGGCGTTTTTTCTAATTAGCTCAAAGAATTTTACTAATTAGTCCTTTTTTAAGAATTGGAAATATTAAATGCGGGAGTTTATCCATTAAATAAGATTTGTTATAAAAACTTTTAATGAGAAATTGAGAATAAGTTGGAAGAAAGTAATTCAAATAAATAGAATGCTGTATTTTATTTGATTTGATCTAAAGCTTCAGCAATCGGAGTATTGCCGTCGTGCATTAAAATGACTTTACCAATAGTTGAATTATTTTGTAATATTGATACAAGAGTATCTACAACATTAGCAATAGAATTAGATCCGGGGTTGGTCACATTGGTCTCTATTTTTCCTGTGCCCGCCTCTTCTTTCAGTGCTCCGGGCTGCAAAATAGTATAATTGAGTTTGGTTTGAGTCGTAAGGTAAAGGTCAGCATAATGCTTGGCAATGTTATAATCTGTTAAGTTACTCAGGAAAGATTCATTCCAACGCTCCGGCTGCAAGGCGAAAACAGAACTTAGCATAATATAACGTTTAACTCCTGCTTTCTCTGAGGCCTGCATCGATTTTATCGCTCCGTGTAAATCAATCTGTAAAAGGTTTTTCCCTCGTGATCCGGAAACAAAGTAAATGGCATCAACACCATTCATACTTTCTGCAATCGTATCAACATCGCTTAGTAAATCAATATAGACTTGCTCAATATTATCAAAATTATTTTCTGCCTTTGGGTTTCTTGAGCCCGATAAAACCTGATGTTGAGAAGCTAATTTATTAACTAAAAGAGATCCAACCCTTCCATTTCCTCCAATAACTAATACTTTCATAAGTTTTATTTTAAAATTATCTACTAACGAGAGATACTTGGTGCCTTCCCGTGAAATTCTTTGTAAATTCTGGAAAAGTGAGAAATATTTTCAAATCCTAAGGAATAACAAATATCTGAAACCGACAAAGCTGTAGTTTCCAGCATATCTTTTGCCTTTTCCAATCTTTTTTCTCTGATCCAGGTTGCCGGTGCCACATTGTATATATTCTGAAAATCTCTTTTAAAACTTGACAAACTTCTTCCGGAAAGATAAGCGAGTTCGGCAACAGAAACCGGTGAAGCATAATGCTGTTCTACCACATTACGGATATCAGTTCTTACAGGCTCGTGCAGCTGGAGAATTTGTAAAAACATATTTCGGTTACATTCCGCAACATCATAAAGTAATTCCATAATCTTCAGGCGAAGCTGTCCGGGATGAACCACAGAATAATCAAAAAAGTAAGGCTTTAGAGAATGGGCAAATGCAACCAAACATTCATTCATTGGATAAACTCCTGTCTTAATTTCTCCCTCAGGTTTTGATACCTTAATTTCTGAGGTTGATAAAAATGATTTTAGAACGTCATCTTTGATACTGAACATGAAACTATCGTAAATATTATCATTTTCAGCATTCCCGAATTTATGATACTTTACAGCAGTTGCTTTTTTAAGCAAAATCATATCATTCTTGCCTAACTTATATTCCTGTTTTCCATAAGTCAGAACAACGGATCCTTCCAATACAATTAAGAGCAAATGCTGTTCTAAATACATGATTCCTTTAACTTCAGTGCTGTGTATGCACTGCTCAATTACGGAACAGCCATCTAACATCAGGAAGTTTTGCGGAGCATCGCAGCCAATCAAAGAAGTTGGAACTTTAATCATTTTTTTCATACTACAACTATTAAAGTTATAAAGCAGTTTTAATTTCGTTTTGGAAATTCTTTTGGAATTAATCCTCAATATCATAACTTCAGTTACAAAGATACAAGCATTAAGAAAAACGTATTTTTCTTTTTAGTCCAAATATTTTGCTCTTTTAGTCCTTAAACAATTCATCCATTTATAAGTAGAAAATATTCTACTTATAGTAATTTAGAGAAATCTGTCCTTCTAAATCATATTTGTATAGATATTCGCAAATCAATAATTAATTTTTAGTTTCTGATATTAATTAAATAATAATCCAAAAAGCATCAATCTTCGTATATATAATTAAAGCAATTGTATATGGAATCTCATCTATCTTTTTTTATAAAAATTCTTCAGATACTTGCTGATAAATACAGCATGAGCTACACTTTAGAAGAGTTGACAAAACTTGTAACATCAGTTTCTAATGTTTCGAAATTTACTGATAATATTGTTACTGAAAGGAAAAATCAAGCAAAACTGCTAGATAGTTTAATCTTGCTGGATTATGATGGTTATATATTTCTTAATTCAGATACTAACGAAAGTTTAATAACGATAAAAGGTCTTATTAAAATAAATAATAAAATATTATGGAATTAACTTTTTTCAAAAAATTTGATATTAAAAGTGGTTCGAATCCTGTTACCTCATCGAACGCGGACATCGAACCAATTACATAAAAAAGTATAAGATAAGGACGTAAAAGCAGTAATTATAAAGGGTGCAGCAATTTCCTGATAAAGAAGGTTATTTTCGTTGAGTGGTGGTTAAAAAAACGACAAACAGCACATAACTCAAATAAAAATCAAATAATTGAAAATCAATTATTTAAAAACAAAAAAGCCACTCAAATTGAGTGGCTTTTCGTGAACGCAGAAGGATTCGAACCTTCGACCGCCTGCTTAGAAGGCAGGTGCTCTATCCAGCTGAGCTATGCGTCCATTTGTTTTAAAACTTATGGCAAAGTTTCTGTCGGGGTGGCAGGATTCGAACCTGCGGCCTCCTGCTCCCAAAGCAGGCGCGATAACCGGGCTACGCTACACCCCGAAGGCAAAAATTAAGCGGAGAGACAGGGACTCGAACCCTGGCGACGGTTACCCGTCGACAGATTAGCAATCTGCTCCATTACCGCTCTGGCACCTCTCCAAGCTCAAGGAACGTGTCCTGTTTTGCGGTTGCAAATGTAAGACAACATTCCATATCTCACAACTATTTCTACGCTTTTTTTAATCTTTTTTCAATCTTTTTTTTAAACCACTTCACAATCAAACGAATAGAATTAACAAAAAATTCATTTAAACTTAAAACTTAATCGAATTGATACAAAATTTGAAATTATTCAAATAAAGAGTAAATTTGCTTGATTAACTAATATTAACAGAAAATGAACAAAAGAGTTGTTATCGTTTCTGCCGTTAGAACACCTATCGGAAGTTTCATGGGAGGGTTATCTACCGTACCCGCACCAAAATTAGGTGCTGCCGCTATTAAAGGCGCACTTCAAAAAATTAACCTTGACCCAAAATTAGTTGATGAAGTATTTATGGGCAATGTTGTTCAGGCAGGAGTTGGACAAGCTCCCGCACGTCAGGCCGCGCTTTTTGCAGGTTTGTCTGAAGAAGTTGCCGCTACAACTGTAAACAAAGTTTGTGCTTCCGGAATGAAAGCTGTAATGTTTGCTGCACAGGCTATCGCTTGTGGCGATGCAGAAATTGTAGTTGCCGGAGGAATGGAAAACATGAGTTTGATTCCGCATTACGTGCAAATGCGTAACGGAACTAAATTTGGTCCTGCAACAATGCTTGACGGAATGCAAAAAGATGGTTTGACAGATGCTTACGATAACAACGCAATGGGAGTTTGCGCTGATTTATGTGCGTCTGAATACAACATCAGCCGTGAAGAACAGGATAATTTTGCTATTCAATCGTACGAAAGAAGTGCAAAAGCCTGGGATGCCGGAAAATTCGACAATGAAATTGTACCTGTTGAAGTTCCGCAAAGACGTGGTGAACCAATCATTGTTTCTAAAGACGAGGAATACACTAATGTAAAATTGGACAAAATTCCTTCATTAGCAGCTGTTTTTACAAAAGACGGAACTGTTACTGCCGCAAATGCATCGACAATAAACGACGGAGCAGCCGCTTTAGTTTTAATGTCTGAAGAAAAAGCAATTGCATTAGGATTAAAACCTTTAGCTTATATCAAAGGTTACGCAGATGCCGCTCAGGAACCAAAATGGTTTACTACAAGTCCGGCAAAAGCATTACCAAAAGCTTTAAACAAAGCTGGAATCGCAATTGGTGATGTTGATTATTTCGAATTCAACGAAGCTTTCGCTGTTGTTGGATTGGCCAATTCAAAAATTCTTAACTTAGATAACAATAAAGTAAACGTAAACGGCGGCGCTGTTTCATTAGGACATCCTCTAGGTTGTTCCGGAGCCAGAATCATCGTAACTTTACTTAATGTTTTAGAACAAAACAATGCCAAAACCGGAGCTGCTGCAATTTGCAATGGCGGTGGAGGTGCTTCTGCAATTGTTATCGAAAGAGCTTAAATAATAATACAATAGATTGGGAGTTATTGCTTTAAGTAACTCCCAATTTTCAACTTATAAATTACCCTAAATGTTCGGAATTTGCAATCTCGCCATAGTACCCGTTCGATCTGAACCAAGTGACAGAAGTGAAATCGTTACACAACTTTTGTTTGGTGAGCACATCGAAATTTTAGAACGCCAAAATCAGTGGGCACGAATAAAAATTCAGTTTGATGATTATGAAGGCTGGGTAGATTCTAAACAATATCAGGTAATTTCTGAAGCAAATTATAATCAGTTAAGCAAAGAAGCTATTATTCTAAATGCTGATTTGATTGACTACATTACTGCTCCGGAAAATTTGTTGTTGCCAATTCCGCTTGGCGCTTCCCTAACCTTTTTAAATAATAGCGAAATCAATACCTCAAACTTTGATTTTGAAGGAACAAAAACCAGCGGTGTCAAACCAAAAAGTGCTTTAATAAATACTGCTTTCATGTATTTGAATGCTCCGTATCTTTGGGGCGGAAAAACACCTTTCGGAATAGATTGTTCGGGTTTTACTCAAATGGTTTATAAATTAAACGGCTACAAAATACACCGTGACGCCTCACAACAAGCACTTGACGGAGAACCTCTAAGTTTTATTGAAGAAAGCGAAGCAGGAGATTTAGCCTTTTTCGATAACGACGAAGGAAACATCATTCATGTCGGCATTATTATGGAAAACAACTACATCATTCACGCCAGTGGAAAAGTACGCATTGACCGTTTAGACCACTTAGGAATTTACAATCCAGAATTGAATAAACATACACATAAACTTAGAGTTATAAAGAAAATCATTTAAAAACACAAGTTCCACGAAATAACACAAATTAAAAAATCATTTTAATCTGTGGCTAAAAAAATTCGTGCAAATTCGTGCAATCCGTGTTTACGCACTAATTCTAATCGTTTTCCTAAACTCCGAAGGGCTATTCCCTCGTTGCTTCTTGAAGAATTTATTGAAATGACTTTCATCCGTAAAACCAAATTCATAAGCAATTTCATTGATTCGTTTATCACTAAACTGCAAACGATGCTCAATCAACTTCGTTTTATAATTGCTGATATATTGTTGCATAGTTTCATCAGCATGTTTTTTAAAATAGCGTCCTAAATAAGTATTCGAAATTCCAAAATAATCACTTATTGATTCTGCTTTAATTTTCTCCGGATAATAAATATTCGTCTGAATATATTGCAAAATATCCATTGCTTTAGCTTCAGTTCCCACATTTACCTGTTCCGGCAAATACTTTGCAATATTTCTGGCAACGATAATAATCAAAGTATTAACCAATTGCTGAATCAACTCCTGATTGTAAACATCTTTATCCTGGTGTTCCCTAATAATAGCTTCTACCATTACTTTTACCAAACATTTATCAGCCTGATTTTTCAAAATACAGCCCGGCTGATGATTCGCATTTTGTAAGATATATTCTAAACGCTGAATATTTTCATTTTGCAGACTCGAATTTTTCAAATAAATATCATTGAATCTCAAAAAGAAAAACTTCGTTTCGGTCTCAATTGTAAAGTTATGGCAATCTTCAGGCGTCAATAAAAACATATGTCCCGCATCATATTTAAAAATATTTTTGTTGATGCATTGCGAGCCAGTTCCTCCCAAAATATAAACCAATTCAAAGAAATTATGGCGATCTCCAACATCCGGATATTCATCTAAAGTTTCAAAGGAGACGGTAAACGGCTCGTATAAGTTTTCTTTTTTCATGAGATGTAAATTATTTGAAGTTGCAAATTTACATAAAAAAGACAAATATATACAAGTTATCACTCTTAAAAATGGTATAATTTTGCCAAGTGAAATTTAAGATTTAAAAATACAACATTATGGAATATAGAAAATTAGGCAATACTGAACTTGAATTATCCACTATTACATACGGTGCATTTGCCATTGGCGGAAACATGTGGGGCGGAAACGAAAAGAAAGATTCAATCGATTCTATTCACGCCTCAATCGATCACGGCGTGACTACAATTGACACCGCTCCTTTTTATGGATTTGGTTTAAGCGAAGAAATGATTGGCGAAGCTTTAAAATCTCAAGACCGTTCAAAAGTGCAGTTATTAACCAAATTTGGTTTGGTTTGGGACGGAAGCAATAACGGAAAAGGCGATTTCTTTTTTGATGCTGATGACAACGGAAAAAAAATCCCAGTTTACAAATACGCTTCAAAAAACAATATTATTAAGGAAGTTGAAGAAAGCTTAAAACGCCTTCAAACGGATTATATCGATTTATTGCAAATTCACTGGCCAGATTCAACAACGCCAATTCACGAAACAATGGAAGCGCTTGAAAGTTTAATTCAACAAGGAAAAATCAAAGCAGCCGGAGTTAGTAATTATAGTGCTTCACAAATTCAGGAAGCGCAAAAAACAATTCAATTAGCATCAAATCAGGTTCCGTTTAGTATGTTAAATCGCAAAATCGAAACTGATTTAATTCCGTTAACCCTTGCAGAAAACATTGGAATTATCGCTTACAGTCCGATGGAAAGAGGTTTGTTAACCGGAAAATATTTCACGGACAGCAAACTGAAAGACAACGATCACAGAAATGGGTATTTCAGTCAGTTTGATCTTCAAAAAGTAAAAACTTTAGTCGAAGAATTAAGTTCTTTAGCAAATGCAAAACACATTTCGATTTCACAATTGGTTTTACGTTGGACAACGCTACAAAAAGGAATTACAATCATTTTGGCCGGTGCAAGAAATGCAGAACAAGCAATTTCAAACGCGAAAGCAATAGATTTTGATTTATCGGTTTCCGAATTAGAGTTCATTAACCAGGCTATTTCTAAAGTAAAATAAAAATATTTAAACACATTTTACAAAAACAATAAAAATAATTAGGGTGTGTCCCCGCAGAAAAAGCGGGGTCGGGCTTTCGGCTATATCTTTTGTTCCGTTCCACTTCACAAAAGGATACCGCCTCTATCCCTCACACTCACGAATTCATAAGAAGATATAAAGACATGAAGAAAATATTTATTATCAACGGAGGACAAAATTTTGCACATTCAGGCGGAAGATTCAACCAAACCGTTACCGATTGGACAATCGAATACTTAACAAACAGCAAGCAATTCGAAATCAAAACAACCAGCATAAAAGAAGAAATAGACCTGGATAAAGAAGTCGAAAAATTCGTTTGGGCCGATTTAGTGATTTACCACACCCCTATTTGGTGGTTTCAATTACCCAATCTTTTCAAAAAATACATTGACGACGTTTTTACAGCCGGCCACAACAAAGGAATTTACAAAAGCGACGGAAGAACAAGAACCAATCCGGACATTAATTACGGAACCGGCGGGCAATTACACGGTCGTAAATATATGCTAACCACAAGCTGGAATGCTCCTGCAACTGCTTTTACAATTCCGGAAGAATTTTTCGAAGAAACATCTGTAGATGATGGAGCTATGTTTGGTTTCCATAAAATGAATAAATTTGTAGGTATGGAAAAACTAGACAGCTTCCATTTCCACGACGTTGAAAAAGGTGCCACTGCCGAAAACATTGACATCTTTAAAGAAAATTATACGAAACATTTAGAAAAAACGCTTAACCTTTAACTTCTAACCCTTAACACTTTACAATCATGATATCTATTACTGCAATTATCAAAAGTAAACAGGAAAACATTGAACAAGTTCGAAACATGATTCATCATTTGGTTACCGAAACCAGAAAAGAAGCTGCATGCGTGCGTTACGACCTGCATACAACCGAAAATGTTTTTATCATTTGGGAAGAATGGAAAGATCAGGTAGGATTTGACACACACAATAATCAGCCTTACTTACTGGATTTTATTAAACAAAGTGAAAGTTTAGTTGCCTTGCCTATTCAGGTTTATAAAACAGTTCAAACACTTTAATCAAAAACAAAACTAATGAAAGCACTTTTCACAAATACATATGAATCCGATTTTGTAACAACTGAAATCGCAAAACCAAGTCCGAAAAAAGGAGAAGTTTTGGTAAAAATTTACGCAAGTGGCGTTAACCCAATCGATAATAAAATCAGATTAGGACTTTCGCCTTACGCATCACCTGTTTTGCCTGCAATTTTAGGAACTGACCTTGCCGGCGTTATTGAAGGAATCGGCGAAGGCGTTACCGAATTTAAAATTGGTGATGAAGTTTACGGACTTGCCGGAGGGGTTTTAGGCCTTCAGGGAACTTTAGCAGAATACACGGCTGTTGATGCAGATTTATTGGCTAAGAAACCGAAAAACTTAACCATGAAAGAAGCTGCCGGAATTCCACTCGTTTTACTTACTGCCTGGGAGGGTCTAATAGACAGGGCAAAAGTAAAAAAAGGCGATAAAGTTTTGGTGCACGCCGGAGCGGGCGGAGTTGGTCATATGGTCGTTCAGCTTGCCAAAATTTTTGGTGCCGATGTTTATGCAACTGTTTCATCTCAAAAAGCTGATATTGTAAAAGGATTTGGCGCAACGCCAATTGATTACAAAACAGAAACCGTTGAAGATTACGTAAATCAATATACGGACGGAAAAGGTTTTGATATTATTTACGATACTGTTGGCGGTCCATCGCTGGACGATTCATTCAAAGCTATTCGTCATTATGGACAAATTGCGAGTTGCTACGCCTTTGGAACCCATACTTTAGCAACAGGATCCCTACGTTCTGCAAGCTTGCATGGTATTTTTGTTTTACATCCGATGATTAGTGGAGAAGGTAGAAAACATCACGGAGACATTTTGAAAGAAACTACAAAACTAATTGAAGAAGGAAAATTAAAACCTCTTATCGACTCCAGACAATTTACTTTAGACAATGCTATAGAGGCTCACAAAGCCGTTAGCGATGGTTCTTCTGTCGGAAAAATTGTTATAGATATAACTAATCGCTAAAAATAATTACTCAAAAAACGATTAACTTGCTTCCTATTCAGAAACATACAAATATGAGTAACTATCATCTTGCCGAAATTAATATTGCCAAAATGAAAGGAGTCACGATAAATGATCCGATCATGAAAGAATTTGTAGACAATCTGGATCTTGTTAATACATTAGCCGAAAAAAGCGAAGGTTTTGTCTGGAGATTGAAAGACGACAGTTATAATGCGACCAATCTCAATCCGTATAATGATGAACAAATCATCGTGAATGTTTCAGTTTGGGAGAATATTGAGACTTTAGAGCATTATATGTACAAAACGTTTCATAGCGAGTTTTTAAGACGCCGTAAAGAATGGTTTCTTAAATTTGGGAAAGCAGCAACAGCAATGTGGTGGATCCCAAAAGGACATATTCCAACACTCGAAGAAGCCGTAGAAAAATTAGATTATTTACAGCAAAACGGCCCGTCGCAACTGGTTTTTGATTTTAAGAACAAGTTTTCTAAACCAGAATTAGAAAATAAAATATAAATAGTTTGCCACGAATTACACTAATTTCCACTAATTTTTTGTTTTGCAATAAAGCTTTGCTTTATTGCGAATGATAAACAAAATTTTAATTCGTGAAAATTAGTGTAATTCGTGGCAAACTTTTTTACTTAATCCCGCCAAAAGCACCAAAACACATATTCTTGTGTAAAATTTCAACGCTTGTAAAGCCAATTTTCTTCATCAAATCCAATTGATAGTTCATCGATCTTGGTGTGTCTTCTTTTTCGACATAATCCAAAACTTTCTGACGGTATTCTGCACCACCAATTCCCTCTAAATAATCACCATAACGTTGCCAGGTATATTCATTTAATAAGTCAGTATCCTGCGTAATCAAATCCGAAATCATAAAACATCCTCCGGGTTTCAATAATTTGAATATTTTAGTAAAAGTCGTTTCCCAATCTTCATCATCTCTTAAATGATGCAAAACCGCTCCGGCCAAAATAATATCAAAATGATTTTCCGGTAATTCAACTTCACGAATATCGCCTTGCTTCACTTCTACCCGACCGTTGGTTTCTACTGAAACCCTTTCAAAAGCTTTATCTAACATGGGCAAACTCAAATCAACCAAAGTGCAATTTAAATTGGGCAACTTAGACAACATTTTCAAAGTATAATTCCCGGCACCACAGCCAATATCCAAAACATTGATAGCATTCGGAACAATCCTTTTGGACGCTTCCGTAATTAATTCTAAAGAAATGGTAGCGTCGATTGTAGCGACTTGCCCCGTTTCTAAATTTGAAAATCGTTCGACATCATTATCAAACCGTTCCCTGATCTCTTCAATAGTTGATTTTTTCATAATTTTATTTTTTACTTTGAGTTTTAAGTTTCACGCAGATTTAAAAAAGATTTAAGCAGATTAAAAAGGATTTTTTCTTTTGATATATTCATCTACAGCTTTAAAATAAATTTAAAAATTTTGCATCAAAAATATCTGCGCCAATCTGCTTAAATCTGTTTAAAATCTGCGTGAAAATTTTTTTATCAAAACTAGCATTATGATATATACTTCAAAAATACTTATTTTGTCAATTATTAATACTTAATAGGTATTTATGGAATTACGTAACTTAAAATATTTTTTGGCTGTAGCCGAAGAATTAAACTTTACTAAAGCTGCTGAAAAATTATTTATCTCGCAACCGCCTTTAAGCAGGCAGATTATGGAATTGGAAGAAGAACTCCAGGCGCGTTTATTCAATCGAAATAATAAAAAAGTTGAACTTACTGAAGCAGGAAAATATTTTGAAAAAGAAGTAAAAGAACTTTTTCAGAATTTGGAACGCATTTCCTTAAAAGCAAAAAAAATAGCAGAGAATGTTTCAGGAGAATTCAGAATTGCCTATATCAGTTCGATTTATTCGTCTGTAATTTCAGATTTGATTAAACAACTGAAAGAGCAATTTCCATACGTCAATTTTAAACTTTTTGAAGTATCGACAACCAAACAAATCTTAGCTTTGGAACAGGGGAAAATTGACTTGGGAATTATTCGATCCCCTGTAAAATCTCCTAAAATAAAATCGCAATTGTGGTTTCAGGATGGTTTTTCGGTAGTTTACAATAAGAGTTTGATTCAAATTAACTCTGAAGAAGAGATTCCGAATTTAAAAGACGAAACTTTTGTGTTTTTCAATAAAGATTACGCCCCGCATTATCATGAAGTTTTATTGGAGCTTTGTGCATTTTATGGATTTGAACCCAAAATCATTCACGAATCAAACAACATCAATTCAATTGTTCAATTGGTAAAAAATGGCTTGGGAATTTCGATTGTTCCCTCCAACATTGCGAAGAATAATTCGGATACAAAAATTGGTTTTATAGAATTGAAAAAAGTCAATTTATTTACTGACGTTTCACTAATAACCTCAAAAGAAGACGATTCTGAAATCACAAAATCTGCAGTTGAGTTTTTATTGAATTTTTCTAAAAAATAAGTTTGCCAGTAATTACACGAATTTTCACGAATTAATTTAGAACTATGGAAATCCGTAAAATTTAAAAGCTAAGAGTAATTAAATTGCACGCATTATGAAGGACGAACACAAAATAATTTAGTGGAAATTCGTGCAGTTCGTGGCAAAAAATCGTTACAATTTATCACCACTTACTTTGCACTTAAAAGAGAACTTTTAAATACCTTAGCAAATTATAATTCTCGTTAAAAAATCAACAAAAAATGGCTGAGCAATCTTCAATTATATGCCCAAATTGCGGGACACCAATCGACGTAAACGATGTTTTAAAACATCAGTTAGAAGATAGTATCCGTAAAGAATTTCAACAAAAAGCCAATACTCAAACCAGAGAACTGGAACTTAAAAATGAGCAATTCGAAAAAGCCAAAGCCGACTTTGAAGCGAAAAAGAAACAGGAAAATGAACTTTTCGCTGAACGTTTAGAACGCGAAAAAAAGACAGCTGAAAAAGAAATTACCGAAAAACTAAAAACCAAACTCGAAGAAGAAAATAAAGATCGTTTGACGTTGATGGAAAAAGAACTTTCTGAGAAATCAGAAAAACTTCGGGAATTGAATAAAATGACGGGCGAAATCGCAAAACTACAACGTGAAAAACTGGAAATGAAAGAAGCGATCGAAGCTGAAGCGCAAAAACAACTGAACGCTACTTTGGTTTTGGAGCGTGATAAAATCCGCAAACAGGAAGAAGAAAAAAACGAACTTAAAATAAAAGAATACCAGAAACAATCTGACGATCAGAAAAAGCTAATCGAAGAAATGAAACGCAAGCAGGAACAAGGTTCTATGCAATTGCAAGGCGAAGTAATGGAATTAGCGATCGAAGAATGGCTGGCGAATAATTTCCCGCTTGACAGTATTGATGAAGTTAAAAAAGGTGCCAACGGTGCAGATTGTCTTCAGATTGTAAACACACGTGAACTGCAAAATTGCGGTTCTATATATTACGAAAGCAAACGTACCAAAGCTTTTCAGCCAGCCTGGATTGAAAAATTTAAAAATGATATTCGAACCAAAAGAGCCAATATCGGTGTTTTAGTCACTGAAGTAATGCCCGCCGGAATGGACCGAATGGGAATGCGTGACGGTATCTGGATCTGTACCTACGAAGAATTTAAAGGTTTGAGTGCCGTGTTACGTCAATCTTTAATTCAGGTAAGTCAGGCGGTTCAGGCGCAGGAAAACAAAGGCGATAAAATGTCAATGTTGTATGACTTTTTAACGAGCAATGAATTCCGCTTGCAGATCGAAGGAATCGTAGAAGGTTTCACCCAAATGCAAGGTGATCTTGATGCCGAAAAAAGAGCGATGCAAAGAATCTGGAAACAACGCGAAAAACAAATCGAAAAAGTAGTTCATAATACTTTAGGAATGTACGGATCGATTCGTGGTATTGCCGGAAATGCAGTTCAGACGGTGCGCGCTTTAGAACTGGATTTTATTGAAGAGGAAAACGAAGATCCTAAGGAATTGGAATAACTGCTTAATGGCACACGGATGAGACGGATTCGCTAAAGCGAAGACACGGATTTATACTGATTTTTATTTTTTTCGTACCGTATTGTCATTCCGAGAAACTATTCGATAACATCATATATGTAATTAATCAACCTTCCTAAAAACCAATAATTTCCCTGAAGGATTTGAAAGCGTCAATCGATTATCGCCAATTGAATATGTCGTGGTACTTTGAAGCGCTTTTGTAAATTCGCTTTCTTTATTACCAGGCGCGCAGGCCATTAGAGTCGAAATTACTTTGGTAAATCGTAATACGTCTTTTTCATAGAATAGTGTTCCGCTGATCGAATTACAGCCCCCAAAACCCATAAATGTATTTTCCTGTGCATGAATTTCGATTCTTGGTAACTCCTTTTGATAATCGGCTATAAAAACTTTATAACCGTTTAATTCTTCCAGAACCCAAATATCGTGCAGGCGATAATCGGTGATATATTTTCCACAGCCTTGTACTTTTTTAGACTCCAGTTCTGAATTGTTTTTAATTTCAACTGATACTCTATAAGGTGAAATTGCACCGGACATTGAATCCTGACAATCCAATTGCTGAATGGTAACTGTTGCGGTTGCCTTTTCATTACTTAGTTTATACATTTTGACATTGGCATCCATTGCCTTAATCGGTTCAACCGATGAAAAAATGATTTTCTCTTTACCTGGAATCAATGAAGTAAAAATGGTTTGTTCCTTCCCTAGTGTTATTCCCCAAAAAGGTTCATTTCCGGTTGCTTTAAAATAGATGGTCATATCGGCTTCCTGAGTGTTAGATGTCGTAGCATCTGAAACTAATCCTGATGTTGGTTTACAGCTTGTTATTAAAGACAATAAAAACAAGAGTGAAACTATTTTTTTCATGAGATTTCTATTTAAGAATGAATTTGATTTTGAGAAACAAATCCAAAAATTCAATTGAATTTACGACAATTTTTCGAAATCCTTATTTAGAATCCTTTCAAATTTAAGAAAATCTGTACCAAATTGATAAAATATAAAAGGATGAAAAACCGCCTGAAATCCGCACTACTTAAGAGATTACGATAAAATACGTATTTGTTAACGTTATTTTTCTAACAAAAAAGCAAGCTTATTACGTATTTCTATAAGTATAAATACTTATATTTGCGTAGTAATACTTAATTAAAGGAATCATGATAAGAGTAATAGTAGTTGGAAACGGCATGGTTGGTTATAAATTTTGCGAAAAATTCATTGCAAAATCAGGACAGGAAAAGTATCAGATTACCGTTTTTGGTGAAGAGCCAAGACGTGCTTACGATCGTGTTCACTTAAGTGAATACTTTGGCGGCAAAACAGCAGATGACTTGTCAATGTCAACAAGCGAATGGTACGCAGAAAACAATATTACTCTGAATACTTCTGAATTAATTACAGATATTAACAGAACAGAAAAAACAATACATACGCATTTAGAAAAAACACATACGTACGATTACTTAGTTCTTGCCACAGGATCTTCTGCATTTGTACCACCGATCGACGGGGTTGAAAAAGAAGGTGTTTTTGTATACAGAACCATCGAGGATTTAGATGCGATTATGGCTTACGCCAAAAAAATAAAACAAAAAGGGGCTACAGAAGCGGCAGTTTTAGGTGGCGGATTATTAGGTCTTGAAGCTGCAAAAGCAGTTCGTGATTTAGGTTTAAATCCACATGTAGTCGAATTTGCTCCAAGATTGATGCCGAGACAATTGGACAAAGGCGCCAGCGACATGTTGCAGTCTAAAATTGAAGAATTAAATATTGGCATCCATTTAAACAAGGCCACACAATATATTGACGGAAAAGAATGCATAACGGGAATGATGTTTGCCGATGACGAATTGTTAAAAGTAGACATGTTGGTTATATCTGCCGGAATAAAACCTCGCGACGAATTAGCCAGAGTTTCAGGATTAGAAGTCGGTTTACGAGGCGGTGTTGTGGTAAACAATCAGATGCAAACATCAGATCCTTCTATTTATGCGATTGGCGAAGTGGCTTTATACAATCAAAACATTTACGGACTTGTTGCTCCAGGTTACGAAATGGCCGATGTAGCCGCTGAGCAAATCTTAAATGGTTCTAAAACCATGAGAGAAACCATCGATATGTCGACACAATTGAAATTAATTGGTGTTGAAGTTGCGAGTTTTGGTGATCCTTTTATCGAAAATAACGATGTAACTGCCATTATTTATGAAAATAAATTATCAGGTGTTTACAAAAGAATCAACGTTACTAAAGATTCTAAAACCTTATTAGGCGGAATCCTGGTTGGAGATTCAAGCGATTACAATTCTTTATTTCAGATTTACAGCAATGCTATGGCTTTGCCTAAAAATCCGGAAGATTTGATTTTAGGCTCAAGAGACGGTTCTGAAGGTTCAAGTTTAGGAAGCGTTATGGATTTACCGGATACTGCGGTAATCTGCTCTTGCGAAAATGTAACAAAAGGTTCTATTTGCTGTTCGCTTTTAGATGAAACCTGTTCCAGTTTTTCAGATGTTGTAAAACATACCAAAGCAACTTCTGGTTGTGGAGGCTGTAAACCAATGGTTTATGACCTGGTAAAAGCAACTCAAAAATCATTAGGAAAAGAAGTAAAAGAGGTTATCTGCGAACATTTTGCTTATACAAGACAAGAACTTTTCGATTTGGTAAAAATCAACAAATACGAGAATTTTTATGACGTGATCGATCATCATGGAAAAGGTGACGGCTGTGAAGTTTGTAAACCGGTCGTGGCTTCTATTTTCTCCAGTATTTACAATGATACTGCCAACAAACACGTTACAACACAAGATACAAACGATAGATTTTTAGCCAATATTCAACGAAACGGAACGTATTCAGTTGTACCTAGAGTTGCCGGTGGAGAAATTACGGCTGAGAAACTAATTGTTATAGGTGAAGTAGCCAAACAATTCGATTTATATACTAAAATTACCGGCGCACAGCGTGTTGACTTATTCGGAGCCCATTTGAATGATCTTCCAAAAATCTGGAAAATCTTAATTGATAATGGTTTTGAAAGCGGTCACGCTTACGGAAAATCACTTCGTGCCGTTAAAAGCTGTGTCGGAAACGCATGGTGTCGTTACGGAATGGATGACAGCGCCGGATTTGCAATTGAATTAGAAAACAGATATAAAGGAATTCGTTCTCCTCACAAATTAAAAGGTGGTGTTTCGGCCTGTATTCGTGAATGTGCCGAAGCCCGCGGAAAAGATTTTGGTTTAATTGCTGTTGAAGGCGGATGGAATCTATACATCGCCGGAAATGGTGGGGCAAATCCAAAACACGCTGTTTTATTAGCTGAAAAAATTGATAAAGAAACGGTTATCAAATACATGGATCGCTTTTTAATGTATTACATCCGTACGGCTGGTCCGCTAATCAGAACTTCAACCTGGTTAGAAAAACTAGACGGTGGTTTAGAGTATTTGAAAGAAGTAATTATTGAAGATAGCTTAGGCATCTGCGAAACCTTAGAAGCTGAAATGCAAACTCTGGTAAACACTTTTGAATGCGAGTGGAAACAAGTATTAGAAAAACCAAGATTATTAAAACGTTTCAGTCATTTTGTAAACTCTGAAGAGAAAGATGACAATGTTGTTTTTGTTCCGTTAAGAGATCAAAAAGCGCCAAAAGCCTGGTCGTAACAGCTCCAAAAAAAAAAAAAAAATCACAAACGTTTGCTGTCCTCTTACCCTCTTTTTTACTGCGCCATCAAACTCTCTTGATTGTAAAAAGAGGGATAAGAAACAGGAACCAAAAATTTACTCAAATGGAAGAAATCTTAAGTCAATACGAAACAGTACATCCAAACGATGCTACAATTTGGTTCAAAGCTGGAAAAGTAGAAGATTTTCCGACCAACCGCGGGGGCTGCATCAAATACAAAAACAAGCAAATTGCGATTTTTAATTTTACGCGTCGCAATGAATGGTACGCTTGTCAAAATGCATGTCCGCATAAAATGGAAATGGTTTTGGCCAGAGGAATGACAGGATCTGCAGATGATATTCCGAAAATTGCGTGTCCCATGCACAAAAAAACTTTTTCATTGGTTGATGGTTCAAACTTAAATGGAGATGACGATTTAAAAATTGCAACGTATCCGGTTAAAGTTGTTGAAGATGAAGTATTCGTTGGGTTTGTAGATTAGACTTTAAGAGGCAAGAAACAAGAAGCAAGATTTGAAAAATGCAACCTTTAATATTGGATGTAAATTTTAACCTTTTTCCTCTTGCTTCTTGCTTCTTGCCTCTCACTTTCGACTTTAGACTTTCGACTTCTCTACTAATTCCGTATATTTGAAATCTATTACTAAACCAACAATGAATACACCTTTTCAAAAAGCAAGTGAATGGATTGATGCCGAAAACGCACAGGATCCAAATATCGAAATCGATCAAAACAACGAATATCCTAAAGAATTACTTTATTCAAACAGGATGTACGAAAGGTTGATGCAATTTGAGCCTGAAGCTTCAGAAGAAGTTCAGATCGCTTCAAAAGCACAACATATCTGTCGATGGAAAGTCGCTCGAGAATCGTACCCAATGGATCGTGTGGGCTACTTGCGATGGAGAGAAGAATTGAAAAAATTTCACGCCAAGCTTACTGCTGAAATCTTAGAAAAAGCAGGATATAAACAAGATTTTATTGATCGCGTTTCTTTTTTAATCGAAAAGAAGTTACTTAAAAAAGATGCCGAAACACAATTGCTTGAAGATGTTATTTGTTTGGTATTTTTAGAATATTACCTGGATCCTTTTGTACACAAACACGATGCCGAAAAACTAAAGAATATCATCAAAAAAACATGGGATAAAATGTCAGATAAAGGGCATCAGGAAGCCTTAAAAATCAACTATTCTGAAGAAAATCTAAACTTGATAAAAGCATCTTTAGGACTGTAATCTGATTTTTTTATTATGAAGAAGAGCAATCAGGAAGCTGCAGAGAAAATTACTTTCAAAAATTTACGCCGACTGTATTTTTTTGCACTCTGGACTATTGCTGTAACCATCATTTTAAGTCAGGTTTTAGTTCAATATAATTTAAAACAACAGTTTAGCGATTCTAAAATCATCAATATTTCAGGGAAGCAAAGAATGCTGAGCCAGAAAATTGTCAAAGAAGTTTTGATTTTACATTATGTTTCTGACACTACTTCTCAAAAACAGATTTCCCATCTAAAAAATGTTTTATCACTTTGGAAAAACAATCAGAATTCACTCGAAAACGGAAGTGATAGTCTGGCTTTTCCAAAAGAAAAGAGCGAGACTCTTGATAAATTTTACCTTGAAATAAAACCAAGCTTCAATAGTATTGTAAAAACCACCGATTTGTTTCTGCTAAATTTAGAGCAGAAAAACACATCCGCTGATAATCAAAAACTGGTTAGGATTATTCTAAAAAACGAAGGTGTTTTTCTTTCGAAAATGAATCAGATTGTAAGTCAGTACGATCTTGAAGCACACGAAAAAGTTACCGAACAGCGCAGAATCGAATATTGGATTTTTGCCTTTACCCTATTTATTTTGCTGCTGGAGTTTTTCTTTATTTTCAAACCTACCAACAAAAAAATTGAGAGACTAATTGCCAAACTTTTATCTTCTGAAAAGAAAGCCCTAAAACTCGCTTACGACACCGAGATTATCAGTGAAATAAAGGAAAACTCCGTTAAAGAATTAAAATCGCTCAATTATGCGATGGAAAATACGCTGCTCTATTGCCGTATTGCTCCTGATGGTTCTATTATTCATATTGGAGAAAAATTTGCCAAACTTTTAAACTACACCAAGTTTTCGTCCAACAAAAAATTCTCTGAAGTTTTAACTACTGACGAAAAAGAACAATTAAATATTGATCGCATCATTTTTGAGAAACAGCGCAGTGGCTGGCAGGGTGAAATTAATATTATCAATAAGGAAGGACAAAATATCTGGCTGGATTTATCAATGGTTCCGGTTACCATAAAAAAAGACGAATTAGAACTTTTGATTATTTGTTTCAACATTACCGAACGCAAAAAAGCGCAACGCGAAGTCGAACGTCTGAATATTGAAAACAGTACCGAAAAAATCAATCAGCAAAAAGTTATTTCAAGTAAAATTGTCGAAAATCAGGAAAACGAACAAAACCGAATTGCCAAAGAAATTCACGACGGAATTGGGCAAATGTTAACTGGTTTAAAATTTAGTCTGGAAAGCATCAATTTGGATGACAAAGAAAAATCGGCACAAAAAATTGAATATTTAAAGAAACTATCGCTTGATATTATCAAAGGAGTTCGCACGGCAACTTTCAACTTAATGCCTCCGGAATTAAGCGATCACGGCATTGTTTCATCCTTAGCAAAATTAACTCAGGAACTATCAAAACTAACCGGAAAAGAAATTCTGTTTTATAATAAAACCGATTTTAGTCAGCGTTTGGATTCTCTAATTGAAATCAACATTTATCGTCTTACACAGGAAGCAATAAACAATGCCATAAAATACGCTGAATCTTCACATATTATAGTTCAGCTTTCACATAGCAGTACTTTACTAAGTATCATTGTTGATGACAATGGTAAAGGTTTTGATGTAGCCGCTGTCGATAAAAAACGAAACAGCGAATCCGGAATGGGAATGTTGTTTATGAAAGAAAGAATTCAATACATCAACGGGCGCGTTTTCTTTAAATCGATTCCGGGTGAAGGAACGAGGATTACTTTTAATATTCCTATCTGATAATGTGGTAATTAGGAAATTTGATAATTAGATAATTTCTAGTTTGCTATTTAAAATTCCTACTGCACACAAACTTGTCATTTCGAGGAACGAGAAATCCCCGCAAGTAACTCCGCAATCAAAATCGCCAATCTTTGTTGAGCTACTAGTGTGATCCTTCCTCCGGATGACAAGATTGAACAAAAAATAACCCATCAACAGCGTTATTTTCACATTATCTAATTCCCACATTATCTAATTATCTAATTCCCTTTATCAGGGCGAGACAGCATTAGAGAAAGGGGCTTAAAATACTTTGTCTACAGCAGCCCCTTTCTCTAATACTGTCGGGCTGTCCACGCTACTTCGGTAGCCAGTTCCCATCCCTCTCGCGGCAAACGTTTTCAAAAGATTTATAAAGTTATTACAAGTTCTAAAATTCAATGTTGGCTTCAGTTTTATACAATAATAAGAAACTCGCAATCAAAATTACCAATCCTCGTCTAGCTATTATCGGATTTTCCTTTATCAATCACAAGATTGGACAAAAAAATAACGGATTAACAACGTTATTTTCACATTATCAAATTCCAACATTATCTAATTATCTAATTGACCCATTATCTAATTTAAAAAATTACGTATATTAGCATCTTCTATATAGATGAATATACGTAAAAATTCAGAATCAAAATTAAGTAAAATATGAGTGCTACTATTCGAGTTGTTCTAGCTGATGATCATGTATTTGTAAGAGATGGGATAAAATCTTTACTGGAAAACGAAGCAAACATTGAGGTTGTAGGCGAAGCAATTGATGGTGCCGATGCTCTTGAAGTTGTTGCTGACAGTAAACCAGATTTACTTATAGTAGATATTCGTATGCCAAACTTAACTGGTATTGAGGTAGTAGAAAAACTTAGAAGCGACAATAATGAGGTGAAAATCATTATGCTTTCTATGCACGAGTCTGAAGAATACGTATTGAAATCGATTAAAGCCGGAGCCGATGGTTATTTACTAAAAGGTTCAAGTAAAGAAGAATTCCTAAAAGCTCTTCATACTGTTGCTGCAGGCGGAAAATATTTTAGCGGAGACATTTCTTCTATACTTATTGGACAATTAACAACAAACTCTTCTACTTCATTAGAACCTAAGCAAAATTTAGGCGAAGAAATGATGATTACCAAAAGAGAAAAAGAAATCCTGACACTTTTATTATCCGGAAAAGGAAATAAAGAAATTGCCGAAGCCCTTGATATCAGTAAACGAACTGCAGAAGTACATCGTTTTAACCTGATGAAGAAACTGAAAGTTAAAAACTTAATGGAACTTTCGAATAAAGCCACCGAGTATTCTTTATTATAAAAACTACGTATAATTACGTAATTATTTTTCAAAAACTGCGTTTTCGCAGTTTTTAACTACGTTATAGTACTTATTTTTGTTAAAAAATATTAAGTGCTATGAAAAATACAAACTCACTCTCGCAATCACACAAGATTTTATTTTTAAATACCCTGGCTTTCACTGTGTGTTTTGCCTGTTGGACACTAAATGGCGTTTTAGTAACCTTTTTAGTTGATAATGGCATTTTCCACTGGAGCGTTGTTCAGGTGGGATGGCTTCTTGGAATTCCAATTCTTACGGGTTCTATTATGCGTTTACCAATTGGTATCCTTACTGATAAGTTTGGAGGGAAATATGTTTTCTCATTATTGCTTCTCCTCTGCTCGATTCCTTTGTTTTTACTGCCTTTTGCAGATAGTTTTATAACATTTGCTTTGCTAAGTTTTTTATTCGGAATGGTAGGTACCAGTTTTGCTGTCGGAATTGGATATACTTCAATTTGGTATCCAAAAGAATGGCAGGGACGCGCTTTGGGAATCTTCGGAATGGGGAATGCCGGTGCCGCAATCACCACTTTTTTAGCGCCTTCATTACTAAATCATTTTTCTATAGAAGATCCTCAAAATGGCTGGAAAATACTTCCTGTAATTTATGGTATAGCTTTGGTTGTTATTGGAATTGCTTTTTTAATTTTTGCCAAAAACAAGAAAATAGAAAACAATACAAAGAGTGTTTCTCAAATGCTTCAATCTCTTAAATCTGCTCGCGTTTGGCGCTTTGGAGCTTATTACTTTTTAGTTTTCGGATGTTTTGTGGCTTACTCACAATGGTTATTGCCGAATTTCATGAACGTGTATCAAACAAGTTTAGTGATGGGTGGATTATTTGCAACACTTTTCAGTTTGCCTTCTGGTGTAATCAGAGCTTTTGGAGGTTATTTGTCTGATAAATTTGGAGCCAGAAAAGTGATGTATTGGGTTTTAAGCTCTTCAGTAATTTTAAGCGCTTTATTGATGATTCCCAAAATGGAAATTACTACAACCGGACCTGGAGTTTTAGCCAGCAAAAAAGGAGTTATCACTGCTGTTTCTGATCAAAATATTAAAGTTGGTGATACTGATTTTGCCGTTGCTCAAAAGAAAGAAACCGAAAGTGAAAATGCTATTTTCCCAACCAGAACTTCATGGCAGCAAGTGGTTGTTCAACAAAACCAAACGGTAAAGAAAAAAGAATTACTGGCAAAAGGAATTACAGTAATTAAATTCGATGCCAATATGTGGGTTTTTCTTGTTTTGGTTATCCTAATCGGGATTTCCTGGGGAATTGGAAAAGCAGCGGTTTACAAACATATTCCGGAATATTTTCCGACTGAAGTTGGTGTTGTTGGCGGAATGGTTGGAATGATTGGTGGTTTGGGCGGTTTCTTTGGGCCAATTATCTTTGGATATTTGCTAACCTCAACCGGAATCTGGTCAAGTTCATGGATTTTTATTTTAGTGTTTTCAGTTATTTGCCTGATTTGGATGCATTATACCATCACCAAAATAATGAACGAAAAACAGCCTGTTTTAGCCCGTGTAATTGACAGACAATAATCCATTTATTAAATTAATTTTACTATATTTAACAAACTAAACTCGACGAAAGTCAGATAGTTCTAATTCTCTCTATTAAAAGGAGCTTTTGATTCATTTCAAAAGCTCCTTTTATTTTTTTTAATTTCATTATCCTATCACAAAAACATAAAATTACACTCTTTTTATATTAATTTTTGTAGAAAAACGAACAGGTATTTCGTGAAATTTAATTGTATCTTTCTCATTTTCAATTATAAAAAAAACGACTTATTACCAACAGCAAAATAATTTACAAATATGATTTTTATCATTTAAGAAAATCCTATTAATCTTATAAATTTGCGACTCATCAAAATAAAAAAGAAATGAAAAAACTAAGAATACTCATTTTATTAGTATTAGGAGGAATGAGCGCTTCAATTCAGGCGCAGGAATTAGATGTAAACTTACAAGTTAGACCACGTTTTGAATACAGAAATGGATACAAAACACTTTTACCCGAAGGTCAGAAAGGAACTTCTCAAATTTCACAGCGTTCCCGTTTAAACTTCAATTACAAACAAGAAGACTTAACCGTAAAATTGACGCTTCAAAACACCAGAACATGGGGCGATGTTGTACCTGCAGCGACAGCAGATAAAAATGGAGTGGCAGTTTTTGAAGCTTGGGCACAATACAATTTTACTCAAAAATGGAGTGCAAGAATGGGTCGCCAAGTGCTATCTTACGACAATCAACGTATTCTTGGAGAGCAAGATTGGGGACAGCAGGCGCAAAGTCACGATGCATTGACAGTAAGTTATCATACTGAAACACAGAAATTAGATTTGGGAGGAGCTTACAATTCAACTGCTGAAAATGTTCTTCAGACTCCTTATACCGTTAATACTTATAAAACATTGCAATATGCATGGTATCATAACCAATTCAATACTGAACTAGGTTTAAGTTTTTTATTGCTTAACACCGGTTACGAATATGCAAATCCCGATGCTAAATTATTAGTAGATTACAAACAGACATTTGGACCATACCTTACATACAAAAATAATAAAATAGACAGTAATTTTTGGCTTTACGGGCAAACGGGGAAAAGCAACGATTTACAAGTGAGCGCTTGGAATGCTGCAGCTAACTTTGGATACCAAATAACCGAATCATTCAAAGCTGGATTAGGATATGAATTCCTATCTGGAAAAGCGTCAAATGATGGAAGCACCGTTATAAAATCATTCAATCCAATATTTGGAACCAACCACGGTTTTAATGGTTATATGGATTATTTTTATGTTGGGAATCACTTAAATAATATTGGTTTGCAAGATGCATTTTTGAAATTAAACTATAATATAAACAAATGGCAATTTGCTTTGATTCCGCATGTATTTTTGTCAGCTGCTGATGTTGTTACACCTCTACCTCAAAGTGCCAAACTTGACTCGTATTTAGGAACTGAAATTGACGCTACTTTTGGTTATAATTTCAAAAAAGACATTACGGTATCAGGAGGTTATTCTCAAATGTTTGGATCTAAAACTTTAGAATTTATAAAAACCGGAGATGCTGACCATACCAACAATTGGGCCTGGTTGATGATTTCTGTAAATCCAAGAATTTTCAGCTGGAAAAAATAGTTTTTCTGTAAAATTAACTTATATATTTTACCCTTTTCCTATTTCGGTAAAGGGTATTTTTTTTTGTCTTAACAAAATGTTATTATTTGCTTTAATTGATTATATTTGAATCGATTATGAACCCCAATTCTATCCAAATGAAACAATTTTTAAAATTATCCATGTTAACCTTTTTTGTAACTCACACTGGTATTGGCCAAAAATTCAATGAGACTTTAATTTCAAAAAACTCAGAAATTAATTTTGCAAAAACACAAAAAAGAGGAATTAAAAAAAACAACATTATTTATTATGTTGAAAACGACCTACAAACCATATCTGCTTACAAAGGAAGTAAATTGAAATGGCAAACCAATGTAATTTCTGTTTGCGGAGAACCAAAACGTGGAGAAGCTCAAATAAGATATGTAGGATATAATACAGACAAACTACTTATCGTGATGGGAAAACACAATTTTGCAGAAATTGACATTAATAACGGTGTAACAAGACTTGTTGGTTAAGATTAAAAGTTTAAAGCAATATTTAATCTAATTTTCTAAAATATACATTATCAATTTACCCTTTTTCAGTTTTGAAAAAGGGTATTTTTTTGGTTTACATAAATTATTTTGCTGTTTTTAATTGATATATTTGGTAAATGAATAGAATTATAAAGCTAAGAGTCATACTAATAGTTATTCTTTTTTCTAGCTGTGAAAAGAAACTTACAGATTTAGAATTTGAGAAAAATGTTATGACAGAAATTTTTCCAAGTTTAATCGATTCAACGTGTATTGATATGAGAATGTTTTTTAATCCTCCCCCTATTGTTGGAGAAATTTTATATGACAAAGAAGGAAATCATATTGGTATAGATTCAACAAAAGGAACGAAAGAGCAAAAGCAAAAATTACTAGAATGGAAAATGCAATTACGTAAAATTGAAAAAGATACTTCGAAAATTATTGTTGCTTTTGACCCATTATTAAAAGACAACAATCAAGATCTATCTGAAGATTTTGAAAAACACTTTAATTCAAAAATCTTTATATCAAAAGAAAAAAAAGAAACTGAATATATTTTTGATTTTAAAAAAATAAAACTCGACAATAAATTTTTAATTAAAGATATTGCTCAATTTCCAAAAGATAAAAAAACAATTTGGAAAGCAAAATACGATTTTATATTTGGAGGGGTGGTTTCATTTTCTAGAATACAATTTGATAAAAATAGACAATTTGGAATTTTAGATGGCGGTTTTGTTTGTGGCAGACATTGCGGACAAGGATTTAGAATTTATATAAAAAAAATCAATAATAAATGGATTATTGATGAAGTTGAAGGAACTTGGGTTGCTTAATCTTTTATTCTCTTTTTAAAATTTCTTGTAAATGAAACTCATAACCTGGAATTGCAACATGGCATTCAGAAAAAAGGCAGAATTCATTCTGCCTTATCATCCTGATATTGCCGTAATTTCTGAGTGTGAAAATCCTGAAAAATTAAAATTTACCGGCCATACAAAATTACCAAACGACATTCTTTGGTATGGTACCAATCCGCATAAAGGAATTGGTGTTTTTTCTTATGGTGATTATCGCTTTCAGTTGCTCGATTGCCATAATCCAATCTTCAAAAACATTCTTCCAATTGCCGTTACAGGTGGTAAAGTTGATTTTACTTTGTTTGCTGTTTGGGCCAATAATCCGGCGGATAAAGATGGCGCTTATGTAACCCAGGTTTGGAAAGCCATCAATTATTATGACGATTTAATTAGCGAAACCAAAACGATTTTAATTGGCGATTTCAACAGTAATACGATTTGGGACAAGCCACGTCGCGAAGGAAATCATACCACGGTCGTCAACAAACTCGAAGCAAAGAAAATCTATAGTACTTACCATAAATTTTTCAATCAAATTCAGGGTAAAGAAGAGCATCCTACTTTGTATCTTTATCGTCACGAAAACAAACCGTATCATCTTGATTATTGTTTTGCTTCCAATGATTTTATAGAAGTTCTGGACAATGTCGAAGTTGGAACTTATCACGACTGGACAATGCACAGTGACCACAAGCCTTTAATTATTAACTTTAATCTATAAATAATGAATGACACCTGGACGGAAAGATGGAACGACCGCTACAGCAACGAGGAATTTGCGTATGGCGAAGAGCCCAATAACTTCTTTAAAGAACAAATCGAAAAATTAAACCCCGGAACCATTCTTTTTCCTGCCGAAGGCGAAGGACGAAATGCTGTTTACGCCGCTAAATTGGGTTGGAAAGTTGCTGCTTTTGATATCAGCGAAGAAGGAAAAAATAAAGCTTTAAAATTGGCTGAAGCAAACAATGTAACAATCGATTATAAAGTGGGTAAACTAGAAACACTGAATTATCAACCGGAACAATTTGATGCAATCGCTTTGATTTATGCTCACTTTCCAGCCGAAATCAAATCCGATCTTCATAAAACCCTTGAAACTTATTTACGAAAAGACGGAATCATTATTTTTGAAGCTTTCAGCAAAAAGCATTTGGAATATCTTGCTATAAATGATAAGGTTGGAGGACCAAAAGATATTGAATCTTTGTTTTCCATTGAAGAATTAAAAGCTGATTTTCCGAACTACGAAATCATCCAATTAGAAGAAACAGAAATTGAATTGAACGAAGGTTTATTCCATAACGGAAAAGGTTCTGTAATTCGATTTGTTGGTAAGAAAAAGTAAATCAATATCATGTTGAGACGCAAAGATTTGCGTCTCAACAGAACATCTCAACTAAATTCTCTTTAATTTTTATATTTCATTCCCATATCTTCAATAGAGAATTTATCTGTCAATAAATGCAATAATTTATCTCTTAAGGTAATATATTCAGGCATTTTTACAATTTCAATTTTGTTTCTCGGCCTTGGCAAATGTACTTCTACAATTTCTCTTATCGTTGATGCCGGACCATTATTCAACACCACAATTCTATCGGATAAAAACAAAGCTTCTTCAATATCATGCGTGATCATTACGATCGTTTTTTCCCTGTTGTCTAAGTTCCACAATTTCAAAACTTCCAACTGCATCGATCCTTTTGTTAAGGCATCTAAAGCTCCGAAAGGCTCATCTAAAAGTAATACTCCCGGATTGATTGCAAAAGCTCTCGCAATGGCAACACGCTGTTTCATTCCGCCTGAAAGTTGTCCCGGTAATTTATCTTTATGCTCAAATAAATTGACCATTTTAAGATTCTGAATCACAATTTCGTGTTTCTCTTTTTTCGAGCAATTCATAACTGAATCAACAGCCTGAAAAATATTCTGCTCTACTGTTAACCAGGGTAAAAGTGAATAATTCTGGAAAACGATTCCGCGATCCGGTCCCGGTCCTTTTATCTTTTGATTGGCCAATTCAACAGAACCGCCAGTTGGTGTCAGCATGCCTCCAATGGCATTCATAATAGTGGATTTTCCACAACCTGAATGCCCGATAATCGAAATGATTTCTCCTTTTTGAATGGATAAATTAATATCACGAACGGCAATGTATTTCCCTTTTGGAGTTGGAAATGATATCTCTAAATTTTTGATTTCTAAATAACTCATAATGTTAGATTTTAGATTGTTGATTTTAGATTTCTGGAGGTTTCGAAGTTTCAGGTTTCAAGTTTAAAAACCTTTGTCCCTTTGGTCCTATGAACCTTTGAACCTATCCTTTATAAGACACTTTATTTTCTATAAAAGTGAAGAATTTATCGAATAATAAACCAACTATTCCGATGATGATGATGGCTGAAATTACTTTTTCTAAACTTAAGGCATTCCAGCTGTCCCAGACAAAAAATCCGATTCCTGCGCCACCTGAAAGCATTTCTCCGGCAACAATTACCAACCACGCAACGCTAATACTCAAACGCAATCCGGTGATAATGTGAGGCAAACTAAACGGAATCAAAATTTTAGTCAGATAACGCATTTTTGAGAAACCGAATGCCTTTGCTACATTTTTATGATCTTGTGGAATTGAAGCGATTCCGAAAGAAGTGTTGATCAAAGTGGACCATAAAGACGTTATGAAAACGATAAATATGGTCGCCAGGCCAGTGTCCTTAAAAACAACCAAACCAATAGGAAACCATGCCAAAGGCGAAACTGGTTTTAAAAGTTGTACAATTGGATACATAATTTGTTTGCAAATCGTACTGGCTCCCATCAAAATTCCGATCGGAATCGCTACAAACGAACCTAATAAAAAGCCCAGTAAAACGGTTTTTATTGAATTAAACAATTGCAGTCCAATTCCTTTATCATTTGGTCCGTAATCATAAAACGGGTCACTTAACATTTCTTTCAAAACGGCAAAAGTAGCCAAAGGTCCAGGCAGTGCATCTTTCGTATAGAAACTCAATAAACTCCAAAAACCAATAAACAAAGCAATTCCGATTCCTGCAAACGCAGTAGATTTTAGTTTAATCAAAACTGAATTTAAAATCAATTTTAATTTCTCATTTCTTCCGTTATCAATTGCGGTGTTTTCCATCAAAACTTCCGTTTGATCCGCAATATCGTTTAGCGTTAAGGTATCTTTATTAGACATGATATTCTGATTTAAATTAAAAAAAATATGTTGGTGTTTTCCGCCCCTAATTCACGAATTAGCTTTTTCTATTAAATAAGACAATAAATAATTCGTGAATTACTTCGTCTATTCCCTTCGGTCGGGTCGTGACGGAAAAAAATTAATCTTTATCCACTTAAAAAATAGTCTTTCTATTTAACTACTTTTAAATATGCCGCTGGATTTGAAGGATCAAAAACTGTTTTATCCATCGTTAACGAGAAAGGCTTCATGTCATCATTTGGCACTTTTACTTTCATGCTTTTCGCTACTTCTTCATATAAATCCTGCAGAATCAATTTATCGGCAATTGCTTTGTAATTTGGCGCTTCTTTCAAATATCCAAATCGAACATACTGTGCCATGGCCCAAATAGCATAGGATTTTCTAGGGTAATTCACCAAACCGCCTTTGTAAAACAACATATAATCTTTGGCATAAACTTCCGTCCCTTGATTGCAACCCAAATCGTAATTCCCCATTAATCTATTTTCAATAACATCCGCAGGAGCATTTACATAAGGCGCTTTCCCTATTATTGCAGCTGCTTTTTTACGATTGGCCGGATTATCTAACCATATGCAGGCTTCTAAAACCGCTTTCATCACTTTTACAAGATCAGTTCTTCTTTTTTCGCTGAATTCTTTATTGACAACCAACGCTTTTTCAGGATGGTCTTTCCAGATATCTTGCGAAGCTACTTGTGTAAAACCAATTCCTTGTTTTACAGCGACTCCTCCCCAAGGCTCTCCTACACAATACCCATCCATGTTCCCCACTTTCATATTAGCCACCATTTGAGGAGGCGGAATCGTAATAATTTTAGATGTTTTTTGACTTACACCTGCAATTGCCATCCAGTTTCTTAGCCATAAATCGTGTGTTCCTCCAGGAAAAGTCATGGCAAAAGTCACTTCTTTCTCTGCCTTTAGTTTGGCAGCCACAACGGGCGCAATTTTATTCATTTGTTTGAAGCCTACTTTGCCACAAAAATCATTCGAAAGTGTAATCGCCTGGCCATTAACATTCAGCATCATGGCGATTTTCATTTCAGAACCTGCTTTTCCTCCTACCCCGGTGTAAACCGAAAACGGCATTGAATACAGACAGTGCGCTCCGTCTAATTCACCGGTTAAAATTTTATCACGAACATTAGCCCATGAAGATTCTTTGGTTACCACAACTTCAACTCCGTATTTTTTAAACAATCCTAATTCCTTTGCCATTACGATTGGAGAGCAATCTGTTAATGGAATAAATCCTAGTTTGACAGGGTCATTCTGAGCTGAAACTTCTGAAAAAGAAAAAGCTAAAACGAGCATTAAAGTCAATATTATTCTTTTGAAAACTTCTGTTGTATTTATCTGTATTTTTTTCATTTTTAAGAAATTTAAAAGTTATTTGTTTTTATTTTTTAGCTAAAAAGTTTGGTTTGATATTTAGCATTACATAAGCAAACTGTGGACTCAAATCGGCATTGGCAACATTTTTAACCGCTGCAGAAGCCATAGAATTTGTTGCTTTCATGAAAGAATAACCTGCTTCGATATTGATGATTTTGGTTAAGTTGTATTTTACCAGTAAATCAAGTTCAGTTCCAAGATAAGAGTTTATTTTTCCGCCAGCACCGTTAGACAGCGTATTTGCCGACTCAAAACCGTGAATATCCAATGCGAAACTTAAATTGTCTTTGGCATTATATTTTATTTTGAAGAAGTAATCCAGCAAGCCTTGTTTTCCAAAACCATTCGCTGCATAAAAATAATCCATGCTTCCCCAGAATTTATGCGGCGTTCCGTAAAGCGGATCAAATCGATTGTCTTTTGAATCAGCTGTAACGGTTTTAGTTCCGTCATCTCCAGATAAAAAATCAACTCCGGGACCAATAAACAATTTTCTTCCCACTTGTAATGTTGATGTAATCGAGAATAAATTGGCATTTAATGATCTTCCATCTTTATTTTTTCCACCTTGATAGTAGTAACTTCCCATCAAATTTAATTTTCGGGTTACATTGGTGTTGAAGTAAATTCCGGTTGTATTTCTGCTCCAAACTCCTGTTCCATTTACTTTAGTCGTTACGGGTGGCGTTCCTGCAGTCACTAAAGTGTATTTATTGAAATCATCCTTAAAGAATAAAAAAGATAAGTCACCAAAGAAGAATTTTCTGCCCACATAAGCATATTGAAACGATTTGTACATAGTACCAATTCCGTTAGTTCCTGCACCGTAAGCCGGATTTGTCCCATTGTAAATCGTTCCTGCATTATTTTCCTTATTCTGATTAAAAGCAGCTCCAACATCTGCAATCCAGCCTTTGTTGGCAAATTTGAAAACGATCGCATCGTGGCGTCTTCCTTGTTGTAACCAGTCTAAACCGCCTAAAACCTTTTGATCATCATAAGAAATTTCCTGACGCCCTGCTTTTATAGACAGATTCTGAATCGTACTTACCGTGTCATTCAAAAAAATCTCAGCCCAGGCTTCGTGCAATAAAATTCCGTTATTAGCTTCTGTTGTTGTTCTGCTAATAGAGGAAGCATCTTGCCCCCAAACGCGAACATCTTGCAGTGCCGTAAAAATTTTAAATCTATAGCCAGAATATCCTGCATTTAATCTTGTTCTCTGGCTTGTAAATAAAGCCGCTTTATCGCTTTCTTGTTGTAAAGTTCCTTGTCCGGCACGCATTTCAACACGGTCTCTTAACTGACCTGTAAGTGTAAATTGCGCTTTTGCTTCATAGCTTCCTAACATTGTAAGTACAAAACCCAATAGAATAGATTTTGAAAGTTTAGATGTAAAAACAGTACTGTGGTTTTTTAATATTGGGTTGGTTAATTTGCTCATAATAATTTGTTTTGATTTGTATGAAGCAAATTTATATACGTATAAATACTTAAGTACAATACTTATACCATGTCAAAACATTTTTTTTAACCGATAAAAAGCGTTTGAAAGTCAATTTGTTTTCTGCGTTTTCGCATGAAGTTGGCTTGAAGCCCCATGAAACAAGAGGATTTGGGGATTACGTAATTTAACTTAATTAGATAATTTTTGGAAGAAAGAGAATAGAATATAGAGAATAGAGTATAGAGAATAGAGTATAGAGAATAGAATATAGAGTATAGAGTATAGAGTATAGAGAAATGTGACTTTATTATTAGAATAGAAATGATGGTAATACGCTGGATGATGGGACCTAGCTAACGGTTAAACACTGTTGGAGCATGAAACGATTAGCGATACGGTTCCCGAGGTTGAAACCTCGGGCTATATTTGAAGAATGTATATAAAACATAGCCTACGGTTTTAACCGTAGGGAGCATGAGACGATTAACGATAGGTCTCCGAGGTTGAAACCTCGGGCTATATTTGAACATGAATTCAATAAACATGACCAACGGTTTTAACCGGAATAGGTCAAAACTTGAAACAGAGAAAACCTGAAACTTTTCCTCTCCTAAAAGTATTTATGTTCCATAATTTCTGACTGAAGTTTAGGAATGGCGAGGATGCCAATTCTTTTGCCAACTGTTTTTATTAAGGACTCTTTTTTAAGACTTGACAGAACACGAATCACCTGTTCTTCAGTAGTTCCGGCGAAGTCTGCGATTTCTTTTCTTGAAAGTTCTATTTCAATTAGGCCGTTTATTTGTCCAAATTTTCGGTGGATGTACAATAACAAATCAATAACGCGCTCACGTACATTCATATGGGCGATTTTGCGGATATTGTTTTCGCTTTTATTGAGTTCATCGGCATAAAACAACATTAAGGCATACGTAAATTCAGGAACATTCTGAAGAATTTCCATCATGGTTTCATTGCTGAAATTGCACAAAACAGTATCTTCAAGAGCATAAGCACCAATTAGATAGCGCTTACTTGTTCCGAAACCACGAAAGCCAATTGTGTCTCCATTTTTAGTAAGGCGAACAATTTGCTCACGGCCGTTAATTCCGGTTTTAACTGTTTTGACTTTTCCTTTACATATAAAATAAAGTCCCTGAATTGGAGCGCCTTCAATGATAAACTGCTGCGATTTTTTGCAAACAAAACTATGTTTCTTCTGAACATATTGTTTCATTTGTTCCAAATGCAGGTGCTTTTTAATAAAACAGTTTTCGTTGGCGCAGGAATAACAAATGGCTTGCTCTTCTTTCATGAGTCCTAAATTTTAATCGATTTAAAAACTAATTTGTTGTTCCTCATTTATTTTCATCAAAAATAGAAAAATAATTTGAAAAAATACGTATTTATACGTAAAAATACTTATTTTTGTCTAAGTCAAATACGTGAGGCATTTAGGACTGGGCATAATTACTATAGTTGTATTTAAAAAAGAAGCTGTAATGCAAAATACCAAAATAAAAACTACCTGTTCATATTGTGGCGTCGGCTGCGGAATTATCGTCACCAATGATGCCAAAAATGGTGTGATGGTAACGGGCGACAAAGATCATCCGGTCAACAAAGGAATGTTGTGTTCTAAAGGGATGAATTTGCATTACGTAGTCAATGATACTTCAGACCGAATTTTATATCCGGAAATGCGAGGCAGCAAATCTTATCCGCTGGAACGCGTTAGCTGGGATACTGCTCTTGATCGCGCCGCAGCGGTTTTCACTTCTATCATAAAAAAGCACGGACCAGACAGCGTTGGGTTTTATATTTCAGGCCAATGTCTGACAGAAGAATATTATTTAGTCAATAAATTGGTAAAAGGTTTTTTGAAAACCAATAATATAGACACCAATTCCAGACTCTGTATGAGTTCTGCGGTTGTAGGTTATAAAAAGACTTTTGGAGAAGATTCTGTTCCAATTTCTTACGATGATATCGAACTGGCGGATACTTTCCTGATTACTGGTGCCAATCCGGCCTGGTGTCATCCGATTTTATTTAGAAGAATCGAAAAACACAAAGAGAAAAATCCAAAGACAAAGATCATAGTTGTTGATCCGCGCCGCACAGATACCGCCGCTTTTGCCGATTTGCATTTACAGATTCTTCCTGGAACTGATATTATTTTATACCACGCCATTGCCAAACGTATAATCGAAAAAGGATTTGTAGATCATGATTTTGTAAAGAATCACGCTGAAAATTTTAAACAATATAAAGACTTAGTTTTGAGCACTTCTTTAGAAAAAGCTTCTAAACTTTGTGGTATTTCTGTAAACGATATAAAGCTGGCCGCCGATATTATCGGAAAAGCAAAAGGTTTTATTTCGCTTTGGGCAATGGGACTAAATCAAAGTGCAGTTGGTGTTGATAAAAATACTGCTTTACTAAATTTATCTTTATTAACAGGACAAATTGGGAAACCGGGTTCCGGACCATTTTCATTAACCGGACAACCCAATGCAATGGGCGGACGTGAAGTAGGCGGCATGGCCAATTTATTGGCTGCACACAAAGAGCTGGCTAATCCGGAGCACCGCAAGGAAGTGGCTGATTTTTGGGGCGTTGACGAAATTTCAGACAAACCGGGATTGACCGCAACGGAAATGTTTGAAGCATTGGAATCTGGAAAAATGAAAGCCGTTTGGATCATCTGTACCAACCCAATGGTGAGTCTACCTGATTCTCGTCGTATTGAGAAAGCGTTACAAAATGCCAAATTTGTTGTGGTTCAGGATATTTCACATAACGCTGATACCTCAAAATATGCCGATCTTTTATTGCCTGCCGCCGGTTGGTTAGAAAAAGAAGGCACCATGACGAATTCAGAGCGTCGTATATCGTATTTGCCAAAAGGAATCAATGCACCCGGAGAAGCACTTCCTGACATTGAAATCTTAATTCGCTTTGCTAAAAAAATGAATTTCAACGGTTTCAATTTTAATAGTGCCGAAGAAGTTTATAAAGAACATTGCGCACTGACCAAAAACACCAATATTGATATTTCATTTTTAAATTATCATCGTTTAAGAACCGAAGGCACTTTTCAATGGCCAGTTCCTGATTATGGACATCCGGGAACTCCCCGCCTTTTTACCGATAAAAAGTTTTACACGCCATCAAAAAAAGCAATTTTCAATTTACCAACGGCTATTGAAAATACTTCGGAACAACCAAGTCCGAAATTTCCATTTATCCTAACTACAGGAAGAGTTCGTGACCAATGGCATACGATGACCAAAACCGGAAAAGTATCCCGTTTAATGACGCATACTCCAAGTCCGGTTTTAGAAATTAATCCGATTGATGCTTATAAAAACGACATCAAAAATGGTGATATCGTAATCGTTTCCAGTAAAAATGGAGAAGTTAGAGTAAAAGCAAAAGTGACCGATTCTATCAAGGAAAAAGTGGTTTTCTTGCCAATGCACTGGGGAAAACAGCTTGATAATGATTTGAACCGAACCAATAACTTAACCAATACAGTTGTTGATCCTGTTTCAAAAGAACCGGATTTTAAATATACAACGGTTTCTATTACAAAATATATAAAACCTTTCCAAAAAATTGCCATTGTTGGAGCAGGCGCCGCGGCATTCCGATTTATTCAAAATTATCGCGAATTTAATTCTACCGATGAAATTATTGTTTTTTCGAATGAGGTAAATCCGTTTTACAATCGCGTTTTGCTACCGGAATACATGACAGGCGAATTTACCTGGGAACAATTATTAAAAGTAAAAGATGGTGAAGCTTTAAGTAAACTAAAAATTACCATGAAAACTGGTGTTGCCATCGACAAAATAAATGCTGCCGGAAAAACCATAACAGATAGTTTAGGTGAAACTCACACTTTTGATTCTTTAATTTTAGCAACAGGAAGTCGTCCTTTTATTCCTGAAAATGCGCAGCTTCATTTACCCGGACGTTTTACTGTTCGACGCAAAGAAGATGCTGACCGACTAAAAGCCTATCTTGACAATACCAATTTACCTCCTGAAGAACAACATGTTGTTATTATTGGTGGCGGTTTATTAGGATTGGAATTGGCTGCAGCCTTAAAACATAAAAAAGTAAAAATTACCATAATTCAAAGGGCTTCCCGTTTGATGGAGCGTCAGTTAGATTTGATTTCAAGTAAATTATTAGCCGAAGAAGTTCAGCTACGTGATATTCAGATTTATTTTGATAATGAAGTAAGTACCGTTTTTGAAACCAATAATCCAAATGAATTAGAAATTGCCCTTAAAAGTGGCAGAATCATTACGGCAAACACCATCGTTTATACAATCGGAACCATTCCTAATATTGAAATTGCCCGCGAAACCGGACTTGCCTGCGGTCGTGGCGTAAAAGTAAATCAGTATTTACAGTCTTCAAATCCTGATATTTATGCCATTGGAGAAATAGCCGAATTTGACAATAAACTGTTCGGGATCACTTCTGCTGCTGAAGAACAGGCCGATATTTTGGCTAATTATTTAGCTGGTGATATTAGCAGTTATTACAAAGGTTCGGTTTTAATGAACATTCTGAAACTGGAAGACATCAATCTGTGTAGCATTGGAGATATTGAGATTCCGGAAAACGATGATTCTTACGAAGAAATTGTTTTTGCCGATTTAAAACAACGGTATTACAAAAAATGCATTGTTAAAAACGATTTGCTTGTTGGAGCCATTTTAATGGGTGACAAGAATGAATTTGCTGAGTTCAAAACGATGATCGAAAGCAAAATCGAATTATCAGACAAGCGAAATTCATTGTTAAGGGGCAGTTCAAATGCTAAGCCGGTGTTAGGTAAATTAGTCTGTTCCTGCAGTCAGGTTGGAGCAGGAAATATTGAAGAAACTATTAAAAGCGGTGTCAACAATTTTACCGATTTATGTAAAAACACCGGAGCCGGATTAGGCTGCGGAAGTTGTAAAACGGAAGTAAAAGAAATTTTAGCGAAATGTAAAGTATAGTTTTTAGTCGCAGTTTTCAGTCACAGTCGCAGTTGACACCGAAAACTGAGACCGAAAACTGAGACTGAGACTGAGACTGAGACTGAAAACCGAAAACTAAAGAAAAATGGAATTGACAAGATTAATAGTAAAAGGAGGCGTTATTTCGCCAGGTGAATTACGTGAAGTAGTCAATATGGCAATGGATCATGGTTTGGATTCGATTTCATTTGGTTCAAGACAGGATATCATTTTCCCAAAAGGATTAAATCTATCCAGCAAAGAAAAAATCGGGAAACATCATTTTGTTTTTCCAAATGAAAAAAGCGGCAACAACATTGTTTCATCGTATGTTTCAACTGATATTTTTAGAAATACCAATTGGCTTACAGGAAACAAATTCTTATATATTTTAGAACAGTTTAAAGAACAACCAAAGCTAAAAGTTAACATTAATGACCCTAAGCAACAGTTGGTTCCGTTATTTACAGGCCATTTAAACTTTATTGCTTCCGAGCATGAAGATTACTGGTTTTTATATATTCGTTTACCAAAATGGGAGCGTATGGAAGTTTATCCTGTTTTGATTTACAGCTGGGATATTGCTACTTTTTATTACGAAATCGAAAAAATAGTTTCTGAAGAATCGCATGGAATCGATATGATTTTTAGTTTAGTCAGCGAAGCATTAGATACCAATAACAGAACCATTGACAAACCCTTAAATGTGCCGTTTTATCCTTTTCCGTATTATGAAGGAATGAACCGTATGGGAATTGATCAATATTGGTTAGGTTTATATTGGAGAAATAACTTGTACGATTTAGATTTTCTAAAAGAAATGTGTGATTTATGTTTTGATTGTAAAATCGGGAAAATATGTATTACGCCATGGAAATCGTTTATTGTAAAAGGAATTCCGAAAGATCGAAAATTGGAATGGGAGAAATTCCTGGGAAAAAAAGGAATCAATGTTCGACACTCTTTATTAGAATTAAACTGGCACTTGCCAGTGGCAATGGAATGGGCTTTGAACCTGAAAACCTTTTTAGTTCGAACACTTGATCAGTTTGACATCAGTACGTACGGATTGAATTTTGGAATCTCTGAATACAACCGTGATGGGCATTATTTTACTTCGATTGTAGTAGAAAAAAATGAATTGCCAGCAGCCTTAGAATCAATTAAAATCAGAGATACTTATAATGTTTTATTTGCGAAGAATTTCGATCCAAATACACGTGAATACATCGTGCATTCTCAGGATATTGACAAGCTTGAATTGCCAACAATTTTGATTGAATTAAGTCGAAAATACTTCGAAGAACTTGGAAATACAGTTCCGGAATCTACCGAAAATACGCAGAAAAAAGAAAAACTACAATTGGATATTTATCAATGCCAGGAATGCCTGACACTATATAATTCAGAATACGGTGATGAAAGCCAGGGAATTCCAAAAGGCATTTTATTTACGGATTTAGCTGAAAGTTATTGCTGTTCCTTATGTGAAGCACCGAAGAGTAATTTTAAGATTTTGGAGGTTGTGGAAAATTAATTTTTATTGTTTTCCGTGATTGTATTTTCTTATTCATTATAATTTTAAGGGAAATCTTAACAATATTGTATTTAATAATTGCTTAAATTTAGCTTAGCTAAGAATTACGAAATAATTGATTTCCAACTTCTTCTTAGTTCGAGACTATTATAATCAATAAAACATACAATTATGATAAAAAGAACAACCAGAACCCCAGCCGTAAAAAATACTGAAACAACAACTGCAGAACCTGCCAAACAAGCAACTGAAAATACTGTAGAAGCAAAACCAGCTGCGCAAAGTGCATCTCCAAAAGCTCCAGTTAAAAGAGCTCCAAGAACAGCTGCAAAAGCACCAGTAGCAACTGTAAAAGCATCTGCTAAAACTCCAGTAAAACCAGCTTCTAATGCAACTCCAAAAGCAGTAGTTAAAAGAACAACAACCACTCCACCAAAAGGCTCAACTGTAACTCCGGAAATTATAGAAATTGAAACTCTCAAAAAGAATGTGAGTGATAAACCTCAAGCGATTTTAAATATTGATGAAATTGCAATAGAAATTGTAAAAAACAAATCGAAAGAAAAAAAGGTAAAAGATAAACTAAAGGAGAAAAAAGAAAAAGCTAAGAAAAGAGAGAAAGCTATAAAAGCAGTGATAAAAAAGCTGGAAAAAGCCAAAAAAGCAAAACTTAAGTCTGATACTAAAAAGAAAGAAAAAGCTAAAAAAGAGAAGGAAAAGAAAGCAAAGGCAAAAGCTAAAAAAGCAGAAAAAGAAAAAGATAAAAAGGGTAAATCAAAAGATAAAAAGAAGAAATAATATTTAGGGAAGGTTTGACTTAAGTTGAACCTTTTTTTGTTTTTGTTTGAACGTATCGTTTGTCATCCCGAGGAACGAGGGATCACACTCGGGATTCGACAAAGATTGGCGACATTTTTTGCGGAGTTTCTATTGTGATCCCTCGTTCCTCGGGATGACAAGATTGTGTAAAGACTTAGAAGTAAAAAAAGATTACCCCCCAATCGCAATCATACTACGATTATCAAAATGCAAAGCCGGATCATCCATTTCAGAAATAGTAACCATTCCGGCTCTAACTTTCTTTTTATTTTTAATAGATGCTGAAATCAAATCTGTAATTGATTCGCCATTTCTAAAAGCTGTCAACAAATCGGTTTCTGAATTAGAGAAAAGACAATTTTTGATTTTTCCGTTTGCCGTCAGGCGGATTCTGTTGCAGCCGTCGCAAAATGGATTTGTAATGGAACTTATAATTCCGAAATCGCCTTGAAAACCTTTTATTTTATAAGTTCTGGCAGTGAAGTTTTTTTCGTCTTCTAATTTTTGAATTTCTTCAGATGAAAACACGTTGTTTACTTCTGATAAAATCTCATTTTGGGATACCATTTTGCTTCTGTCCCACTCGTTTCCGGCAAAAGGCATAAACTCAATAAAACGAACTGAAATCGGTAAAAACTGTGTTAATTGAACAAAATCAGTAATTTCATTTTCATTGAAACCCTTCATCAAAACTACATTTACTTTTACCTGAAAATCATTATTCAAAAGCAAATGCAAATTATCAATTACTTTTTCAAACTGATTTCTTAGCGTTATCGTGTGAAATTTAGACGAAACCAAAGTATCTAAACTCAAATTGATTTTTTTGACATTAGCTTCTTTCAAAACATCAAGGTGACGGTCGATTAAAATACCGTTTGTGGTAATAGAAAGTGAAGTTTTTAAAGTTGATAATTTCGAAATAATCTCCGGAAAATCTTTTCTTAATAAAGGTTCTCCGCCTGTTAATCGTATTTTATCAACACCATTTTCTACGAAGATTTGAGCCAGTGAAAAAATCTCGTCTGCCGTCATTAAACTGGCTTTTGGAGACAATACGATTCCGTCAGCAGGCATGCAATACGTACAACGCAAATTGCATTTCTCCAGTAACGAAATACGCAAATAATTGTGTTTTCGCCCAAAATCATCCGTTAAAATGGTTTTAGAGGGTGTCATGATTTTTTCCTTTTAAAATATGAAAAACGTGCATTACATGTGGAAAAACAGCATCCATTGATTCTCTGGCTCCGTTAGTTGATCCAGGCAAACCCAAAACCAAACTTTTCCCTAATGTTCCTGCAACAGTTCTTGATAACATGGCATACGGCATTCTTTGTTGACCGTAATTGCGAATTGCTTCTTCGATCCCCGGAATCCTGCTTTCCAATAATGGTGACAATGCTTCCGGTGTTACGTCTCTTGGAGATAAACCTGTTCCGCCGGTAAAAATTACCAACTGGTGTTCTTTGGCGAAAGCCTTTGTTTTTTCCTGAATAATATCAATTTCATCCGGAATAATCTCATAATGTGCTGTTTCAACTCCGTAAGAATTCAATTTTTCAACAATTATTTTTCCGGAACGATCTTCTTTATCGCCTGCAAAAATAGAATCGGAACAAACAAAAACTGCCGCTTTTATTACGTTTGGAAATTTATTTTTAAAAGAAGATTTTCCGCCTTCTTTATTAATCAATTTAATGGTTGAAATCTCGATTTCTTTATCAATCGGTTTCAACATATCGTACATCGTCAAAGCTACAATCGAAGCGCCATGCATAGCCTCAACCTCAACTCCCGTTTTGTAAACTGTTTTTACATTGAAGATAATCTGAATGGTCAGACCTTCAATTTTATATTCCACCGAAGTAAATTCAATTGGAATGGGATGACAGTCCGGAATTGATAGATGGGTGTTTTTAACCGCAAATAATCCCGCCGTTTTTGCCATTTCAAACACATTGCCTTTCGGAACCAGATTGTTAACCACAGCATCAATTGTTTCCTGTTTGCTGACTTTGACAATTGCTGTGGCTGTTGCGGTTCTTAACGTGCTTATTTTATGCGTAATATCAACCATTATTGTTTTGTTTCCATGTGAATGTATCGTTTTCAAACATCTCTTTACCAAAAATTGGCACATCCGTTTTGATCCAGTTTACAATAGCTTCTGTTGCTTCATAAACTTGTTTTCTTCGCATTGCCGAAACAAATACGAACAAGCAAATTTCACCTGCTTTTACAACGCCTAAACTGTGATAAATGTGCATGCAGGTCAAATCGAATTTAGCGAAAGCTTTTTCACGAATCGCATGTAAAGCTTCATTTGCCATATCAGTATAAGCTGAATAATCAATCGCAACAACAGTATTGTCGTGAATAAGATCAGCACGAACCTGACCCAGAAAAATATTGTGTGCACCAATCGTATGTTTCGATTGGTGTTTGGCTATTGACTCGGCAATAAATTCAGGAGCAATTGGTCCTTCTACAAATACATTTTTACTCATTTTCTTTTATTTTTTTGCCACTGATTACACAGATTAAAAGGATTTTTTAAATACTGTCTTTTTGTTTGCCACGACCCGCACGACAGTGAACAGGCAAAGCAATTACACTAATTTTTATTTTGATTGCGAATATTAAAACTTTTTAATTCGTGGAAATTAGTGTAATTCGTGGCAGAAAAATCTTTTTAATCTGTGAAATCTGTGGCTATACTTTTATTTTTTCTTCTTGTAATATTTGGCTTAAAGCCAAAGCGCCTCCAACAATACTTTTTACGTTTTTAAAACGCTTCTTTTGAAGCAATTCAGCTGCTATTTTGCTTCTGATTCCGGATTGACAATAAATGTATATTATTTGATTTGGGTTCAGTTTTTTGAATTCATTTTCCAAATTCATCAATGGAATCTGAATTCCATTTTTAAAACTAATTTTTGGAAGCTCCTCTTCATTTCTCACATCCAAAAACAAAACCTCATCATTATCCATTTCATTCAAAATTGCTGATACTGAAATTTCTTCAATCTGATTTTCAGTACTATTATATTTTTTCTGAAAAGTTTCTATCGTCATTAAAACATCCATATTCTTTTCAAAGTCGTACTTTTGCTGTTCGTTATTTAAAATATTATAAACCAATACTTTACCACTCAACACCTCTCCTATTTCCAGAATCATTTTTATTACTTCATTAGCCTGAAACATTCCTATAATTCCAACTGAAATTCCAATTACTCCAGCGTCCGTACAATTTAGAGATTGACTGTTTTCGTCGGGATACAAACAGCTGTAAGTTGGTCCATTTTGATAATTGAACACCGAAACCTGTCCCTGAAATCTAAAAATAGATCCGTAAACCATTGGTTTGTTTGTGACTAAACAAGAGTCATTAATAAGATATTTTATCGAAAGATTATCTGTTGCATCAACTACAATATCATATTTTTCGAATAAAGAAATTGCATTTTTTCCTGAAAGTTTTTCTGCAATCGCATTCACTTTCACTAACGGATTTAATTCGGAAACCATTGCTTTGGCTTCCTCCACTTTGTATTTCCCAACAGCCGAAGTTTTATAAATCACCTGACGCTGTAAATTGGAAACTTCAATAACATCATCATCAACAATACCAATTTCACCGACTCCAGCCGCAGCCAAATAAGGCAAAACAGCAGCGCCTAAACCGCCTGCACCAATTATCAAAATTTTTGCATTTGATAATTTATGCTGACCAGCTTCTCCTATTTCAGGAAGAATTATTTGTCGGTTATAACGTGTTGAATCTTTCATAAAATTATTTATCCGCCTGCGAAAGGTGGCAACAGAGCTACAACATCAGTTGTCTGTAATTTATAATCTGTTGCTTTTTGTACTATTTTTTGATTGACAGCCACACTAAAAGCAAGCGAATCGAACTGATATTTTTCTTCTAAATCCTGCAATAATTGTTGCAGTGAAAGTTCTGAAAAAGGGATTTTTTCGAATTCACATTTGGTTTTTTCAGCCACAGCTCCAAAATATTTAACTTCAATCATTACTCTAAATTTAAATTCTGAAAAATAAATTCATCATCAAAATGCTCCTGAAAATAAGAAGTCAATTTTGAAGTATTTTTTACCACTTCTCCAATCACAATAATTGCCGGTGAAGAAATCTTCTTTTCTGATACCAATTTAGTAATTGAACTGATAGTTCCAACTACTTTTTGTTCCGTATTTTTTGTTCCGTTTTGAATGATAGCAATTGGTAAATCATCAGTACGGTTTTCTTTGTAAATAGAAATGATTTCTTCCAGTTTATGCATGCCCATCAAAATCACAACCGTTGCAGCCGATTTTGATGCTAAATGAACATCTTTAGACAATTCATGATTGGAAGTCGTTCCGGTAATTACCCAAAAACTCTCTGCCACCTGACGCTGTGTCAAACTGATTCCAACCGAAGCCGGAACACCCAAAGCTGATGAAATACCTGGTACGATTGCTGTTTCCAGACCAAATTTCTCTACATAATCTATCTCTTCGCTTCCTCTTCCAAAAATAAAAGGGTCGCCTCCTTTTAAGCGCACCACATGACCGTGGCGATTTGCCATCGAAACAATCAATTCATTAATCTGATCCTGCGTGTAGGCATGACAACCTAATCGTTTACCGACAAAAACAATTTCTGCATTTGTAGCGTATTGCAATAATTCTTCGTTTACTAATGCATCGTATAAAACAACATCAGCATTTTCTAACGCTTTTATCGCTTTTAATGTAATCAATTCAACATCTCCAGGACCTGCGCCTACAATTGTTAATTTTGGTGTTTTTGAGTTTCGCATAACTTCTAACTTAAATTGATATTCAGGTCGTTTAATTCGTCAACCGAATTGATGTTTGTTAAATGAAAGTTTTCACTTTCGTCAATATTGAGGATCTGATGCGGAATTTTCGTCAACAAATCCATCATTTTTAATTCATCGTTATCAATTGCGCTTTTGATAACGGGCAATACTTTTTTAGAATAAATCCCGATCAACGGATGTAATCTGCTTTCTGAAGCAAAAACTGAAATTTCAGCTTCATTATTATGTTTTGAGATCAGTTCTGATAATAATTCGGTTGAAATTAACGGAATATCACAACTTAAAATCAAATTAAATTCGGTTTCAGAACTAGTCAATGCCGTATATATTCCTCCTAATGGTCCTTTATCTAAAATGATATCAGGTATTTTTTGATACGGTAAATAATCATATTCTTTAGTTGCCGTAATCAGTTTTATTTGATCTGTTATAGGCAAAATCGCCTGAATTATATGCTCAATAAATGGTTTATCCTGAAACAAAACCAATCCTTTTTCTGACTGCATTCGGGAACTTTTTCCTCCACAAAGAATAAATACTGTTAGTGTTTCCATGACTTTTTTGTTTCACGTTTCAGGTTGAAATGGGAAAAAATTTTACCGCAAAGAGCGCTAAGGTTTTATTCATTGTCAACTTTAAAATTAAGTTCGCAAAGCTTTGCGAACTTTGCTATTTCTAAAAACCGCTTTGTAAAACCTTGCGTACTTTGCGGTTAATTTTAATTTATTAGTTATTAAGGAAAAATCAATTTGATGCTTGCCATTAAAATCACCGTTCCTAAAACAATTTTTAATGTTTTATTGGAGAAATAACCGCTGCCATAATAGCCACCCAAAACACCGCCTACAACGGCAATCGGAACCAAATAAAAACTTTCTGTCGGAACTGTTTTTCCTCCTAAAAAGAAACCCATAATTCCGGCAAATGAATTCACAAAAATGAACAAACTTGAAATCGCTGCCGATTCTTTAATAGAGGCCCATCCCAAAAACAATAAAATCGGACTCAAAATAATTCCACCACCAATACCCAGCATTCCCGATAATAATCCGATAATAAAACCAATTGCCAATGCAAATGGAATGTTAATCGTCACTGTTTCTTTTTCTTTAAAATTGAATATTCCGAACAATCTTAGTGCTGCAAAAACCAAAACAACTCCCAAAATAATTTTATAAACTGTATTGTCTAAAGTGATAAAACCACCAATAAATGCAGCTGGTATTGAAGCAATTGCAAACGGATAAAACAATTTTGGTTTAAAATAATTCATTCTGTAATAAAAGAAAAACGAAATACTCGAAACAAATAAATTTAATAATAAGGCCGATGGTTTCATAACCGAAATCGGAAATGCAAAAATCGTCATCAAAGCCAAATATCCTGATGCTCCACCATGTCCAACACTCGAATATAAAAATGCAATCACAATTAATGCGAAGCTGAAAAGGAGAATATTTTCGGAACTAAGGAGATTCATTTTTTATTGTTTAATCGTTTTGTTTCAGGTTTCAAGTTATGCTATATGTTTAAAATTACACACTGCCATATAAGCTTGAAATTCTTTATTCTTTATTCTTTATTCTTTATTCTTTATTCTTTATTCTTTATTCTTTATTCTTTATTCTTTATTCTTTATTCTTTATTCTTTATTCTTTATTCCAAAATCCTCTAATCAATTGGCAACAACGTTACCAGTGCACCTTTTTTAAGGTTTTCTGTATCATTTGGTACAATTAGTAAACTGTTGGCAATGGCAAATGTATTAAGCATTGCTGAACTTTGGCTATCTAAAACGTTGACATGAGTTTCATCATACAAAGCTTTTAAAAATAATGTTTTACCAGTTGAATTTGTAATTTCACTATTCAATTTTCGCATTAATTTTGGTAAATGAATTTCTGCAAAACCCATTCTGTTTTTAATCGCCGGATAAACGTAAACATAAAAATTAGTTAGTGAAGACGCTGGATTTCCAGGTAAAGCAAAAACTAAACTATCCTTTTTACGTCCGAAAAACATTGGTTTTCCAGGCTTTTGATTGATTTTATAAAAAAGTTCATCAACATCATTAGCCAATAAAGCTTCTTTTACAAAATCATAATCTCCAACTGAAATTCCGCCAGAAATCAAAATTATATCATTTTTTTCAAGAATGTTTTTTAAAGCTTTTTTCGTTGCTTTAAGATTATCTTTAACCTTATAACTTTTTATTTTCTTTATTCCGATTGTTTGCAGCGCCGCCTGAAGCATAACCGAATTACTTTCATAAATCTTTCCTTTTGGCAATTTTTTACCCGGCTTCACCAATTCGTTTCCAGTCACTAAAATAGCTACTTTAGGTTTTTTATAAACCGTTATTTCGGTAATTCCCAGACAAGCTAAAAAACCAATTGCTGCAGGTGTAATCAAAGTATTGGCTTCAAAGACTACCTCTTCTTTTTTTATCTGCTCCCCTTTTGCACGAACATTTGTAAATTGTTTTGGCATGCTGGCGATCAAAATGGAATCTTTATTTGCCAAAACATGTTCCTGCATTACTACAGTATCTGCATCATCAGGGACAAAAGCACCTGTAAAAATGCGTACCGCTTCGTTTTCTTTTAATTTTATATTAGCATGATCTCCAGCTTGTGAACTACTCACAACATCATACTGATGTTTTTCACCATGAATAAAAGCGTAACCATCCATAGCCGATTGGCGAAAGGGCGGCATATCAATTGGCGAATAAACTGTCTCGGCTAAAACATATCCTAATGCTTTATGAACCAGTATTTTCTCAATCGGCATTTTAGTGCTATTTTCCGCAATAATCGATAAGGCTTGTTCAACTTGAATCATGGCTGCTATATTATAAGCAAAAAATACTTATTACAAATATAAGTATTTTTACTTAGTTTAAATCGTTAATAATCTAAAATATTTAAAGATTATAAATTTATGCTTAATTCTTTAAATACGTTCAGAAAAAACAAAAAATAGCATTTTGATGGTGTTTAAATTTGGAATTAAGCAATGAGTTTGAATTGTATTTTTAGTGAATTTTTAAAAATAAAATAAAATCAACCCAAAGATATTTCAAATTCGCTAACTTATTTTTTGAAGTTCCCTTTTGGAAGATAATAAAGCCACGCAAAACCAATCAAAAATAATATGGCTGAGGCTATAAATGCGGGAAGTAAAATCTCTTTATTGTTATCTAATGCATTGTTCAATGAAGCATATAACAGCCAAATTTGAATACTCACATTTAAAATTAGTATAAAAATAAGAGTCGAAAGAATATTGTTCAGTTTATTAGGATTGGCGCGATTCTGACTTCGTCTAAATGTACTCATGATAATTCATTTTTAATTCATTTCTAACTTTCTTTTTCTTCGGTAAAAGCCTTGACATATACTTTATTTTCTTTAAAAAAAACGTCTAATTGAGGCAAGGCCCGTGGTGGAGGGCCGGCAATTACATCACCCGTCATGGCATCAAATGAACCTTCGTGACACGGACAATGAATAATTCCGGTTCCTGGTTTATAAAAAACAGAACATGATAAATGAGTACATTTTTGTTCATAAGCCCTAAAATCGCCACTTTCCAAGTGAATTAATATATAGGGAACAGTACTTCCTTCAATAACAAAACCTCTGGTTCCGCCAATCGGAATTTCATTTTTATTGCAAATAAAATGCTCGCCTTCTACTCCGTCTTTAGGCAATAAATAAGCTTTTGCAGCAACGAATCCGCTTCCTATCATTAATCCGCCTGAAACAAAAGTCAGGAATTTTGCGAAATCGCGACGGCTTACCTGCGTTGATTCCTGCTTTTGTATTGGGAAATCTTTTTTCCAGTTTTTATTTAAATTATCTTCTTTAGACATGGATTTAGATTTAATATATTCTTAATTCATTACTGCCTTTAGGCATCATAATATTCACTTTAGTATTGACCGTTTCTTTTCCAAAAATGAATGTGTTGACCGGAGAACTGTTGGGTCTCATTTCTTCTATTTCCGCTCTTGTGCCATAAAATAAAGCTCCACTAGGGCAAACTGTTGCACACATTGGTTTTTTACCCACACTCGTCCTGTCATAACACATGGTGCATTTCATCATCAAATCGTACTCTTCCATTTTTTTCGGAACTCCAAACGGGCACGCCATAACACAATTGGAACAACCAATACATCTTTCTGTATTTGCTGTGTGTACAACACCAAATTCATCTTGCGAAATCGCATCAGCAGGGCAGACATTGGCACAAACCGGATCTTCGCAATGCATGCAGACCTGTACTGTTGTTTGTATGGTTGAAGAACGCTCTACATAATTCACACTGATTAATGATTCCTGCCCATTTGTTTCGCATTCGGCGCAAGCCATTTCACAAGCTTTACAGCCAATGCAACGTTGCAGATCTACAAAAAACTCTTCATTTTTATTAAAATTAGTTAAGTTCATAATGCCCTTTTTTTATAGATTAAACACTTACATAAGCTTCAGATTCTTTTGATGAGGGCGCTATTTTTCCTGATGGATCGAGTAAACAGGCACAAACTTTAAATTCCGGTATCTTAGAAATCGGATCTAAAGTTCCCGGGGTTAACTGGTTTGCAGATTTTGCTCCCGGCCAATGATAGGGTATAAAAACAGTATCCTTTCGAATGGTTTCAACAATATTTGCCGGAAAAATTCCTTCTCCTCTTCTGGTTACAACTCTGACTAATTCTCTTTGCCTGATATTATATTTCAAAGCTAATTCCGGATGAATTTCTAACATCGGTTCCGGAAATTGATCAACCAGTTTACCAATTCGACGTGTTTGTGTTCCACTCAAATATTGCGAAACTACACGGCCTGTCGTCAATATGATCGGATACTCCTCATCAGTAACTTCGCCAGGCAATTTATAGGGAGCGGGATTAAAATGTGCTTTCCCATTAGGAGTTTTAAACTTTTTATCCTCCCACAATCTGGGAGTTCCGGGATGATCTTCTGATGGGCAAGGCCAAAAAATACCCATATTATCCTCTACTTTTTTATACGTTATTCCAAAGTAATCTGCTGTTCCTCCTTTCGAAGCAACTCTTAATTCATTAAAAATGGCTTCACTATTATCGTAAGTGAATTTATCTTTTTCTCCCAGACGCTCAGCAATTTCCAATAGTATTGAAGTATCCGTTCTTGCATCTCCCGGAGGCGTCACAGCCTGTCTAATTCGGATAACACGCCCTTCTGCAGAAGTTGTTGTTCCTTCTTCTTCTTCCTGTAAAGAGCCGGCCAATACAATGTCCGCATGACGGGCCGTTTCATTCAAAAAGAAGTCAATGCAGACATAGAATTCTAATTTTTCGAGAGCCGCTCTTACATAATTATTGTTTGGCAATGAAACCAATGGATTGAAACAGATTGAAATTAAACCTTTGATTTCATCCCGATGAATAGCTTCTATAATTTCATACGCTGTAAGTCCTTTTCCGGGCATGTCTTTTTCATCAATTCCCCAAACTTCAGAAATATATTTCCTGTGTTCCGGATTTTCGATGTCTCTGTTTCCTGGTAATTGATCACATTTGTGGCCATGTTCTCTTCCGCCCTGTCCGTTTCCCTGGCCGGTAATTGTTCCGTAACCACAATAAGGTCTACCAATTCTTCCGGTTGCCAAAACCAAATTAATACAACCTAAAACATTGTCAACTCCTTTTGAGTGATGTTCTATACCACGTGCGTGAAGCAGGAAACTCGTTTTGGCCTTGCCCCATAATTCGGCTGCAGCTTTTATTTTATCTTTATCAATTCCGGTAATTTCTTCAGCCCATTCTAAAGTATAGTCTTTTACCGCATCGATTGTTTCCTGAAATCCAGATGTATAATTATCTATAAAATCATGATCCAGCATATCATTATCTACGAGATATTTTAACATTGCACCGTATAAAGCCGAATCTGTTCCGGGCTTTACATCTAAATGAATATCTGCCGTTCTGGCTAGCGGAATCATTCTGGGATCAATAACAATTAATTTTGCTCCGCGATCTCTTGCTTTCCAAATCCAATGCGTTAAAGTTGGAAAAGTTTCACTGATATTGGCACCAGCCACGATAATCACTTCAGCATATTCTAAATCCGAGTAATTATTGGAAGCTCGGTCCAAACCGAAAGCTTTTTTATTTCCTGCTCCGGCACTTACCATGCAAAGTCTTCCGTTATAATCCAAATTTCTGGTTTTTAAAGCAACACGCGCAAATTTTCCAACCAAATAACTTTTTTCATTGGTAAGCGATACGCCTGATAGCATTGAAAAAGCATGTTTACCATATTTTTCCTGAATTCTTTTTATTTCAGAAACGGTTTTATCCATAGCTTCATCCCATGTTGTTTTTTCAAAACCTTTTCCTTCTACTCTTTTTATCGGATGCAAAAGTCTATCCGGATGATTATTTTGTAAATAGCGTTGTACTCCTTTTGGGCACAAACGTCCTTCATTAAAAGGAAATTCCATCCATGGTTCAAAACCTACTACTTTATTATCTTTTACTGACAATTGAATACCGCATTGCATTCCACAGAAACAGCAATGTGTTTTTACAAGCTCATCCGGTTCGTCTCTACCTTCGTAACCGTCTTTTGGTGCATAATTTAGATGAGGACCGAAAGCCTCAATTATTTTTTCAGTTGATATAGGTAATTTTGCCATTTTTGTTTTTGTTTTTTTTGTTTCAAGTTCCATGTTTCAGGTTTCAAGTTGTCTTAGAGAACCTGAAACTTGAAACAAAAGAAACCTGAAACTATATTTTTCTTATCCAAATAAGTTTCCACCCGCTAATCTGGCTTTTAAGTGTGCCTGTGCTAAACGGGATCTTTTTCCTTCCGGACTTAAATCTAAATGTGAAGTTCCATCTTCGTGTGTAAAGTCGAAACCTAATTGTTTGGTAACGATTTTTAAATCGTCAATATGAAGTTGTGTTGCAAATTCTTCTCCGGTGTGTGGACAAATCGCCATTCCTTTTTTGATTCCTTCTTTCTTGTATATATGAGTTCCAATTTGTGCAGGACGCTGTATAATGTGAAAGAATTTTCCAAACGGAATCCATATTAAAAACATAATGACCGTTACGGCATGAATTACCGCTAAGAAATCATATGCAAATCCTTTCATGAATTGATAGGAATAGGTCAAACATAATCCTGTAACTGAAATTGCAATCAATAAAATAAGGGGTAACAAATCACCTTCAAAAGTTTGTGTTGCTATTAAACCCGGATTTGTTAATCGTCTTCTTAAATAATAGACAGATCCAATTATTACCAACCAGGAAGACCAATTTAAAGCGTGAAAAATCAGAAATGCGAGAAAAGATCCTATTTTAAAATCCATCATTTTAAAACCGAAAAAATGAGCTTCGTAAATAGAAATGGAATTTGGAGCCAATGTAAAATGTATCCAGCCAAATGTTAGCGGAATGGTTATCGCAAAAGCTGACATACATCCTAGTGCAATACAAAAATGGGCGAACCAACGGTATTTACTTCTTGGATAAATGAATTTTTGAACTACAATATTTCCGACAGATTCTTTACCCAAAAACCACAAGTGCGAAAGTATTTTTCCTGTGAATAAAAATTGAAGACTGCGTTTGAAATACATCCACGTTGGTGGTCTTTGAAGCCAAACGGAATATCTATATACAATTCCGAAGAAAGCAAATACGGTTCCGAATAAATAAGTGATTAGCGCGGCATCAAAATTTTGCAGTTTTCTTGAACCATAAAAAACAAAAACAATGGTCAGTGCTGATACTGCAGTTGCTATAAGTAAAGCCTTGGTATTAAATGTTTTATTTTTCATCCTTAATTAAAATTTAATGATTACTTCTTAACTCGGTCTTTCACAATTCTTACGATTATAGAACCACCAATTGATACCTGTAGCTAATATAGTGAAAAAAGCCACACCAATAAAGAATTGATTTACGGTACCATTAGCAGAAATATTATTTCCTATCAATTTCGAAAAGATAAAAGGTCCAAATGCAGCAATTGCAGCTGTCCAGCCAATTACTCCGGCTGCCTGACGCTGATTCTCTGCGAAAATAATTGGATACTGTCTAAAAGTACCTGCATTTCCGATTCCTGTAAAGAAGAACATCGCTAAAATTACTGCTACAAAAAGCGGAAATTGATCCATGCTTGTTGGCGCAACAAGTCCTTGCGTTATCAAAATGATTGCTCCAGCCAAAATTCCTAAACCGGTAATTGTAGTTAGTATTGCGCCACCAACTTTATCAGCAACAAAACCAAAAGCAATTCTGCTTGCAGAGCCAATAAGCGGACCATAAAATGCATAAACTAAAGGATCCGGTGCATTTGGGAAATCTCCATATAAAAATTTAATCATTAAGGGAAAAGCGGCAGACAAACCAGCAAAAGTTCCAAAAGTCATTAAATAGGTTATCGTGCAATACCAAGTATGTTTATTGGAGAAAATATCCATTTGTTCTTTAATGGATGCTTTCATCGGAATACTTCTTAAATAAAACCAACTTATAATTGACAATAACAATAAGAAAGGAACAAACCAAAAAGCAGCTGATTGTAAATATATTTCCTTGTTTTTAACCGCAGTATTTTGAGGGTTTATATCATTAAGTATTTTCTCTGCTAATTTCGGGTTTGCGTTGGCAATAGCTTTTGCCTTCGCTTTTATTGGTAACGAACTAAAAAGAACAACTTTATCATCTGAATTAATTGATGTTTTAACCGAGTCGATAATAGTTTTCTTTACGTTTGATAATATTTTAGTTTGTACGTCGGCATCAAGTAAGCCAAAAACTTCTTTTTGTTTTTCGATGGTTGAATGCTGAAAAGTAGTAATGGTTTCTTTTTGATCAATGCTTGTAAATACAGAAGCTGTTCCGTAAATTCCAATACTTATGATAAGGGGCGTAACAAACTGCGCTACAGAAACACCAAAATTTCCTATTCCGGCTTGTATTCCGAGCGCCGTTCCTTTTAATCTCTTTGGAAAAAATAAACTTGTACTGGGCATGTAAGAGGAGAAATCGCCTCCTCCAAAACCTGTTGTGACTGCAAGAACAGCAAATACCCAAAAAGGCGTATTTACATTCATTACTGCAAAACCAATTCCGATTACGGGAATTAATTTAATTGCTGTTGCAAAAGAAACGACATGTCGAGTCCCAAATATGGGTAATATAAAAGTGTGAATGATTCTTAAGAATCCGGCAGCCAATCCCGGAATGGCGGTCAGCCAGAATAATTGATCTTTCGAAAAATTAAATCCTAAGCCTGGTAATTTTACGGCTATTACGCTCATCATAAACCAGGATGCAAATGATAGAATTAACGTAAGCGTTGTTATTGTTAAAGTTCTCCAGGCAATTTTACTTCCTGCAGTATTCCAATATATTTCATCTTCGGGCTCCCATTTATCTAACCAGGTTTTCATAATATTCTTTGTTTATTTTTATTATTTAGCTTCTATATCTCTGATAAAATCCGGTGATTTAATCCGCATTGTTTTTATAATTGTTCGGTGCATCCAAAGCAAACAAAGAACCGATACTGCGAAAATGAAGATCCAGGAACTGGTCCATAATCCGGTAGCATTGAGCAGGTAACCAAAAATTATGGGGCCAAAGAAACCGCCAAGTCCGCCAATTAATCCAACCATTCCTCCCACAACTCCAACTTCATTTGGAAAATATTCCGGAATATGTTTGTAGACAGCTGCCTTTCCAATTCCCCATGAAATCCCTATCAGGGTTACCAAAACCACATATACCCAAAGATTGGCGCTAAACTTAATTTGCGTAATACCTTGTGCTAATAATTCTTTCTTTTTGACTTCCTGATTTTGTTTTACCACTATTTCCTGCCATGAATTTTTTACCGGAAAAATTGAGGTCTCATTTTTGTTGCTGATTTGTTTTTCTGAAACTTTATGTGCTTTTCCGTTTACCATTATTTCATTAGCAGAAACTTCGGTAACAATTCCATTTGAAGAAGCCATGACTCCCGGGCCGGTCGTAAACACTTCCATTTTTGGAAACATCAATAAAAAACTGATTACTATTGAAGAGCCTAAAACCCAATACATTACTTTTCTGGCTCCGAATTTATCTGATAAATAACCTCCAAAAGCCCTGATTACGCCAGATGGCAAACTAAACAAGGTTGCAAACATTCCGCCCATCACTAAAGAGGTATGATAGACATTCATAAAATTGGGTAAGAGCCATTGTGAATAGGCTACGAAGAAACCGAAGACTAAAAAATAATAAGCTCCAAAACGCCAAACGCGCATATTTTTAAGTGGAGACAATAAATCGGTCATTGATTTGGAAGGCACCTGATTGGTTTTGTTTTTAGCTGCAACAATAAAAAGCAACCCTATAATAACTAAAGCCCCGCCATAAATAACAGGCAAAGTTTTCCAACCATTTATTGGATCTTTTTCTGAGAGATTATTTAATAAAGTAGGTGCGATAAAAGTGGTAATCGCCGCACCTGCATTCCCCATTCCGAAGATGCCTAAAGCCCTTCCCTGCCAATTTTTTGGATACCATACAGAGGTATAACCTATTCCGACAGCAAAGCTGGTTCCTACTAATCCAAAAAAGAAACTTAAAACAGCAAAACTCCAAAATGAATTGGCCAATGGAAGCAGAAAAAGGGGTATGGAACATAACAATAGTAAAAATGTAAAAACAATTTTACCGCCGTATTTATCTGTTAAAATACCAATTGGAAGACGGAATATAGAACCGGATAAAATGGGAATTCCCAACAGCCAGCCCGTTTCTACAACTGTCCAGTTAAAAATACCTTTATCGACCAAATAAGTCACAAGGACACCATTTAATGTCCAACAGGCAAAACATACTGTAAAGGCAAGTGTGTTTAAAAATAAAATTCGGTGAGATTGAGATAAACCACTCATAATAGGCTTTTAAAATATACTTAACTAATGAGACAGTTTGTTCTCATTTGAAGCAAAATTATAGCCTTCTATTTTGGAAGAAAATGACATATATCATATAAAAGACTTTTTTGTCTCCTATCCGAAAATGAATTAATAAAAAAGCTTGTCTCATACTAATTATAAGACAAGCTTTTATAAAATATTGATGATACAAAATCCGTTTAACTTTTTCTATCCATGTCTTTTGCAAATTCCGGAGACTTCTCCTTCATTAAATTAACCACAACACGATGCATCCAAATAAGACATATTAACGAAATGATTAAAATAAACATCCAGGAACTCGTCCAAAAACCGGTAAAACTTAATAAATATCCAAAAATAATCGGCCCAAAAAAACCTCCTAAACCGCCCAGCATACCAACCATTCCCCCAATTACTCCCACTTCATTTGGAAAATAGTCCGGAATATGTTTGTAAACCGCAGCAGCACCAATTCCCCAGGCGGCTCCAATTAAAATAACCAATGCCAGGTAGATCCACATATTGGCTTCAAAATGAATTTGGGTTACTCCTTCTGCCAGTAAATCTTTCTTTTGAATTTGTTGATTTTGTTGCACAACGACTTCTTGCCATGTTTTTTTTGAAGGTAAAATTTTGCTGCTTTTTGCCTCTTTATCCTCTTTTGTTATGGCATACGTTTTATCACCAACCACAATCTGATCTTCTGAAACCTTCGTAACTGTTCCTGCTTTAGAAGCTAATAAACCGGAACCGGCAGTTGTAATTTCCATTTTCGGAAACATTAATAAGAAGCTTAAAACGACTGAAGAACTCAATACCCAATACATTACTTTTCGAGCTCCAAAACGATCTGATAAAAAACCACCGTAGGCCCGAATTACGCCTGTTGGTAAACTAAAAAATGATGCAAACAGACCTCCTGTGACTAATGTAGTATGGTAGACATTCATAAAATTGGGCAATAACCACTGTGAGAAACTAACAAAGGAACCAAAAACCAGAAAATAATAAAGTCCAAAACGCCAGACGCGAACGCTTTTTAAAGGCTGCAGTAATTGTTTAACTGTTTTTGATGTTGCTTCTACTTTCTTATTTGTTGTAAAAATAAAGAATACAATTCCTGTCGCTAATAAGGCAATTCCATAAATAACAGGCAGCCATTTCCATCCATTTTCCGGATCATTCTCTGTAAAATTATTGAGTAAAGTTGGTGCTAAAAATGTTGTCAAAGCCGCTCCTGAACTTCCCATTCCGAAAATTCCTAATGCCCTTCCCTGCCATTCCTTTGGATACCAAATTGAAGTATAGCCTACTCCAATGGCAAAACTGGTACCAACCATTCCGAAAAGGAAACTTAAAATTGCAAATGTCCAAAAGCTCGTTGCAAAAGGAAGTAAAAATAGCGGAATTGAACTTAGAATTAATAAACATGAAAAAACTGGTTTTCCTCCGTATTTATCAGTTAAAATTCCCATTGGCAATCGCATAATAGAACCGGTTAAAATCGGAATTCCCAATAACCATCCTATCTCAACGACACTCCATTCAAAAATACCACGATCATTTAAAAAGGTAACCAAAACCCCGTTGAGTGTCCAACAGGCGAAACAAACCATAAAACCTAGTGTATTGAAAAAAAGAATGCGATGAGATTGTGAAAGATTTGCCATAAAATAGTATTTAGGTAGATTTTTTTATAAAACGTAAATCGTTATATATCAAGCAAAAAATAGGTAATATTTTGCTTACGAAAATTAAGCATTATAAATTTAAGCAAAAATATATTACTAAATAACTAAATACCAAGTATTTAAATCTTGTTGCTTTTTGGAATTAACTTTTAAAAAAATATTCCTTTCTATTTTTTTAAATGTTTGAAATATTGAATTTTAATTTGCTCAAAAAACCTAAATATTTTTAAATAATTGCTTTTCAGACGTTTTTATATCCGTTTCCCGAATTACACAAATAATCAAAACATAAAAAACAAGTATAAAATACTACATTTTAAAGCCTTTTACGAATCGGTATTTAACATTTTTAACTTATTAAAAAAAATATTTAATTATCTAAAAATCAATTATTTAAAAACAAAAAACTTCTAGATTTAGTTCTTTATTTCTTGCTGTAAAAAAAAATATTAAGTTTTTTTTTGGTTTTTATTAGATTAAAATTAACTTTGTCTATAGGATTAGTAGAGTTTAAAATCATATTTAAAACCAAAAAAACTATATTTTGAAAACAACCGAAAGCATATCGTATTTAAATCTTCCAAAAAAATATACTTATAACACATTTTGTTATATGTGCTTCTGTTGCTAAATCTCAGCAAATTTTTTTCGTTTAACGATTTCCTTATTCATTATTAAATCGGAACCAAAAACGAAACTATATAAAATTCATCACAAAAATTCTTATTGAAAATTCCAAAAATCTATCTGATGCATTTATTTGTATTGAAATGATTCTTGAAACTATACCTATAAATCAAAAAAAAATAATTAATAACTAAATACCCTAAAAAATGAAAAAGATGCATCGCTGCTGTATATAAATAAAAAAAGCCATTTCTGCGGCAACAGAAATGGCGAGGCTTAAAGAATATTTATCGCTAAATCAAGAACACAATTAGAGTGCTGAAAAATCAGTGCCCAGGGCGTCTTGTTAATTACTTAAACCAATACAAAGAAATGAAAAAAAAATTAAAGATATACTCAATACTATTTCTCCTGCTTCTGACGGCCGGAGTTAATGCTCAAAATACGACGCCACTTATACAATCTAAATTGGATGGAACTGTTGTAGATGATGTTACCAATCAACCGATTATTGGAGCGTCTGTTATTATTAAAGGAACAACACACGGAGTTCAAACCGACGCAGAAGGAAAATTTTATTTCCAAACAGGTCAAAAATTACCTTATACTTTAATTGTAAGTTATATTGGATATAAAAAAACTGAAGTAATCGTTGACAAAAATCCTGTAACGATCCATTTAAAAGAAGAACGTCAGGAATTAGATGAATTAGTAGTTGTGGGATACGGTTCTCAAAAGAGAAAAGACATTACAGGTTCTGTTGCATCGGTTCCAAAAGCAAATTTATCTCAGGTTACCTCATCGGCAGATAATTTATTACGTGGTGCAATTCCCGGAGTAGTAGTTACACAAAGTTCTGGTCGTCCGGGAGCTTCTTCAAGTGTGCGTATTAGAGGAGGAAACTCAATTACAGCAGGTAACGAACCCCTTTATGTGGTTGACGGAGTTTTAATTTACAATGACAATAACAATAGTACTGCCGGAGTAGCTAATGCAGGAGCAACTGTCAATGTATTATCCACTATTAATCCCGCGGATATTGAATCGATTGAAGTCCTAAAAGATGCCTCTGCAACTGCAATTTATGGATCTCGTGGAGCAAACGGAGTTGTAATTATTACTACCAAAAAAGGAACAAAAGGTCAGGATAATATTTCATATCAAGGCTATTTTGGATTCCAGAATGTTTCAAAAAAATTACATGTAATGAATGCCAGTCAATGGGCAAGTTTACGTAATGACGTTCAGGCAAGTATTAGTCAGGCTCCTTCATTTTCTGCAGCTCAAATAGAAGCTTTTAAAACTTCAGGAAGTTATGACTGGCAAGATGCCGTTTTTAGAACTGCGGCACCGATTCAAAATCACCAATTGTCTTTTTCAGGCGGAGATGAACGTTCAAGATATGCCATTTCAGCAGGTTATTTTCAACAGGAAGGAATTGTAATCGCTTCAGATTTCAAAAGAATTTCCCTTCGTGTCAATTACGAAAGAAATTATTCTCAGAATTTTAAATTTGGTGTAAATGCCAACTATAGTAATTCGGTTGCAAATGGTGTTGGAACAAACGGCGGGTCTTCTGCCGGCAGACAGCCAAACCCGTTAGTGGTTGCCTTGTATCAACCTCCTGTGGTTCCTATTAAAAATGCAGATGGAAGTTACAATTTAACTAATAATCCATATGCAACTGCAGTTAATGGAATTATTGCAAATCCAATTAATGATTTGGAGAATACCACTAATGAAACTAAAATCAACAGAATTTTGACCAATTTATTTGGTGAATACAAAATAACCAAAAAACTTACTGCAAAAGTTGCTGTTAGTGGAGATGTTCTTGATACCAAACAAAATTATTATGCACCAGCAACTACAACTTCAGGAGCCGGAACTAAAGGTTTAGCCTCAGTTGGAGATCGCTTAGTAAGTTCAGTATTGAATGAAAACACATTGAATTACAACACTAATTTTGGTGATAATCATAAATTTTCTGCCTTGGGAGGATATACACTTCAATACACAAAAGGTGAAGTGGTAAATGCAGGCGCAAACACTTTTGTAAATGATGCTAATACATACAACGCTTTACAAGATGGTGTACCGGTAAAACCCTATAGTGACGCTTTCGAAAGTGTTTTAAAATCATGGCTAGCGAGAGTAAACTATTCTTATAAAGGAAAATACAACTTCACACTTTCAGGGCGTGCAGATGGTTCTTCAAGATTTGGATCAGAATCACTTTGGGGTTATTTCCCGTCAGCCGGATTTTCATGGAATATTACCGATGAGGATTTTGCTAACAACATTAAAGGTGTAACGGAAGCCAAACTGAGAATAACAGCAGGAACAACAGGAAATCAGGAAATTGGAAATTATCTTTCTCTGGCTCAAATGGGTTCTGTAAACTACGCTTTTGGAGGTACATTATATACAGGTTTAGCTCCTACCCGATTGGCAAACCCGGATTTGAAATGGGAAAAAACAAATCAATATAACGTTGGTTTAGACTTATCATTATTAGACAGAAAAATCAATTTTGTTTTTGATGTTTATTACAAAAAAACAAACGATTTGTTAATCAATGTACCAGTTCCGTTGACTTCAGGATTTGCAACTGTCTTACAGAATATTGGAGGAGTTGAAAATAAAGGTATTGAGATTGGTTTGATTACAGAAAACATCAAAACAGAAAACTTTTCATGGAATTCTAACTTCGTTTTCTCTGCCAACAAAAACAAAGTTGTTTCGATAGGAAATGGAGTTGATCAATTTTTCCCAATCGTTCCAAATGGTTCATTATTACAGCAACAACCGGTAACCGTAAAAGTAGGTTTGCCTTTAGGAACTTTCTGGGGATACAAAACCAATGGAATCTTCCAGACTCAGGAAGAAGTTAACACACAACCAAAAATAAACAGTTTAGCCAATACAAGAGTGGGTGACAGAAGATATGTTGATACTAATGGAGATGGCGTTATTACAGCCCTTGACAAAGGAAATCTTGGAACTTCCCAGCCAAAATTTGTTGGAAGTTTCAGTAACACAATTTCTTATAATGATTTTGATCTGAATTTCTCTTTCCAGGGCGCTTATGGCGGAAAAATATTTAATGCTTTAAATCAGCAATTAGAAATTTCGACTCTGGGAACAAATGCCAATGTTACACTTGAAGACCGTTGGACACCAGCTAACCCAAGCAATGAAATTCCGAGAGCTACAAGTTCTCCTCTTGGAATCGTTTCAGAACGTTATGTCGAAGATGCTTCTTTCTTAAGATTAAAGCTAATCACTTTAGGCTATACATTACCTAAAAGTGTTTCTAAAAAATTGGGAACCAAGAGTGTAAAATTTTATGTATCTGCTGAAAACCTAATTACATGGACTAAATACACTGGCTATGATCCAGAGGTAAGTTCATACGAACAAAACAACTTATACCCGGGAATTGATTTTGGTTCTTATCCAAACTCTAAAACATTCATTTCGGGCCTGAACGTAACTTTCTAAGTAAAAAAAATATAAAATGAAAAAGATTATTATAACATTCATACTAAGTGCAGGACTATTTGTTTCGTGCGCAGATCTGGAGGTAACACCAACCTCTTTCGTAACCGAAGATAATTACTTTAAAACGCAAGATGATGCTATTGCAAGTGTAACTGCAGTTTATGCTTCGTTGAGCCTTGATCCGGGAGAACAGAGTTTATTCGGCAGAAATCTTTATTTCCTCACTGATATGGCTACTGATTATGCATCGGCTGGAGTTTCGGCAACCAATCCGCAGGTAAGAGCTTTAAGTAGTTTAACTCATGATGCCACATCTGATCGTGTTCAGGTAGCCTGGCGCCAAATTTATGCTGGAATCAACAGAGCCAATGTTTCAATCGATAACATTCCTAAAGTGGCCGGTACAGATGCTGTTAAAAACAGGTTGATTCTGGAGGCAAAATTCATCAGAGGATTATTGTATTTTCAGGCAGTTCGTCTTTGGGGCGGGGTTCCAATTGTTTTACATGAACCAACTTCTATTCAGTTAGAAAGCTTAAAATCTAAAAGAGCTTCAGTTGAAGAAGTGTATACTCAGATTATTTCAGATTTAAAGGACGCTGAAGGTTTACCATCAACTTATCCTGCGACTGATGCCGGACGTGCAACATCCGGAGCTGCAAAAGCGATTTTAGCCAAAGTATATCTGACCAAAAAAGACTGGCCAAATGCGATTGCAAAATCCAGAGAAGTTATTAATGGCGGATACGGATATGCACTTTTTGAAAGTTTTGGAGATATTTTCGCGAAAGCAAAAAAGAATGGAAAAGAACATATTTTCTCTGTGCAGTTCGAACCAAATCAGGCAGGAAACGGATCTAGCGGAAGTACTTTTCAAGCGACGTCATTTACAGGTTTTACAGCAACGGAACCCGCAGATATTATTTCAGATGTAGCTTTATTTTATGACATTTTTGCTGCGGGAGATTTACGCAGAGATGTCACTTTTGCCAAACAATTGCCAAATCCTGCTACAGGAACACTATATACTTTCCCAAAACCAATTTTTAAAAAATATCTTGATTTAACCAATTTAGCAACTCCTTCAAACGTGGCAATCAATTTCCCGCTTATTCGTTATGCCGATATTTTATTGTCTTTAGCGGAAGCGATAAATGAACAGGGAGCGCCAACGCCTGAAGCGTATGAATTAATTAATCAGGTGAGAAGAAGAGCGTTTGGAAAACCAATTACAATACCAGATGCCACTGTAGATTTATCAGGATTAAATCAGGTAACTTTTAGAGCTGCCATTCAGGAAGAACGCAAAAAAGAATTTATGCAGGAAGGTCAAAGATGGTTCGATTTAGTACGTTGGGGAACTTTAGTTACTGAAATTAAAAAAGTAACAGCTAAAAACTCTGTTTCGGAAAGAAATAATTTATATCCGATTCCGCAAAGCGAAAGAAATATTGATCCTGTTGGATTACCACAAAACCCTGGCTATTAACAAAAGGCCTACATACGAGTAAATAAAATGATCAAAAAACTTTTCATACTTGCCCTACTGGTTGTTACACAATTTCAGCTATTTGCACAGAAAAAACAACCTAACATCATCGTCATTTTGGCGGATGATTTAGGTTTCTCAGATATTGGTGCTTTTGGCTCAGAAATTAAAACTCCAAACCTGGATAAACTCGCTAAAAACGGGCTTATTCTAAAGCAGTTTTACAATGCAGGGCGTTGCTGTCCTTCCCGGGCTTCATTGCTTACGGGTTTGTATCCGCATCAGGCAGGTGTTGGGGACATGGTGCAAGACAAGGGGTTTCCTGCCTATCAGGGATATTTAAACGAGCATTGCATCACGATTGGGCAAGCACTCAAACAGGCAGGATACAACACCATTGTTTCAGGAAAATGGCACGTTGGTTTAGTACCATCAGCCTGGGCGGTTAATAGAGGATTCGATGATTCTTTTACTTTACAAAACAATGGGAGCAGTTATTTCAATTCGGAACCTCTGTATAACGACGGTAGAAAGATTACTTTTTTGAAAGGAGATAAAGAAATTATTCGCACAGATACTTCTACCTATCTGACTCAGGAAATTACCAATTTTGCCATTAGTTCTTTGGAAAAACAACGAAATCAGCAACAGCCTTTTTTTCTTTATGTTGCTTATAATGCTCCGCATTGGCCCATTCAGGCATTGCCTGAAGATATTGCAAAATACAAAGGCAAATATCTGGAAGGCTGGGATAAATTGAGAGCAAGACGTTTTAAAAAATTAAAAGAACAAGGAATCATTGATGAAAATTGGGACTTATCAAATCGTTTTGAAAAAGTGCCGGATTGGGAAAAACTAAGTACTGAAGAAAAAGACAAATGGGATACCCGAATGGCAATTTATGCCGCCATGATCGACAGAATGGATGCTGGAATTGGAGAAATCCTGCAGAAAGTAAAGTCTTTGGGAGAAGAAAATAATACCCTTGTTCTTTTTCTTTCAGATAATGGCGGAAGTGCCGATGATGTGAAAAACTGGAATTATGTTACACAAAAAAACGGAACAGCAGGTTCGGTTGCGTCGATTGATAGTTACGAAAGCCCATGGGGAAATGTGAGCAACACGCCTTTTCAATTATTCAAAAAGAACACTCACGAAGGTGGTATTGCTTCACCTTTTATAGCTTATCATCCAAAGCATATTAAAGCAGGTACAGTAAGCAACAGAGTAAGTCATTTGATTGATATTTTCCCAACTTGTCTGGAGTTTGCCGGTTTTCAATATCCTGATTCTTTTCAGGGAAAAAAACTCACGCCCTTAGAAGGTATTAGTTTAAAAAAGGAATTTGAAGGACAACAATCTCATGTGCATGAAGCTTTGTTCTGGGAACATGAAGGCAGTAAAGCAGTAAGAAAGGATCAGTGGAAAGCGGTAGCCGAAAACAATCAGCCTTGGGAATTGTACAATCTTGCCACAGACAGAACAGAAACAAAAAATCTGGCAAAATCAGAACCAAAAGTACTCCAAACCCTCATTGAATTACATCAGCAATGGTCCGTAAAAGTAGGTGTCGAAGATTGGAATAAAATAAAATAGCATCGTTAAAATACGGATTACAGAATAAAATTTTAGCTTAAAATCATACTAATCCATAGAATAAATAAAATATTTAAAAAAGAAATGATGAAAAAATTTAAAATTAACTCAAAAATCATAAACCCACAAAAGGGGCTTTTGATTACTGCAATTCTTATTGCACAATTTGGTTTTGCACAAGATAAACCAGAAGAATTTAAAGGAGTGGTCGGAAAAACTTTAGCCGATTCTAAAGAATATTGGCCAGAGCCGGTAAAAGCGCCAAAAGGTGCACCAAATGTCATTTGGATTTTATTGGATGATGTTGGATTCGGGGCTTCAACTGCTTTTGGAGGTTTAATTCAAACGCCAACTTTTGATCAGTTAGCCAATAATGGTTTACGTTATACCAACTTTCATACGACGGCTATTTGTGCTCCTACCCGTGCGGCACTTTTAACCGGAAGAAATTCAGGAAGAGTTCACGTAAGTGGTTTTTCACATACCATATTATCAGCAGGTTTTCCTGGTTGGGATGGAAGAATTCCGTCAGATAAAGGAACAATTGCAGAGATATTGCGTGCGAATGGCTATAACACTTTTGCCGTTGGTAAATACGGAGTTACTCCAGATGAAGAAGCTTCTGACGCAGGTCCGTTTGACAGATGGCCAACCGGAAAAGGTTTTGATCATTTCTACGGATTCTTAGGATCTCAGACTGATCAATACAATCCTGATTTAGTTGAAGATCAGGTTCATGTTACTCCGGACGGACGTCATTTAAATGAACTTATTACTGACAAAGCAATCGGTTATATAAAGACTCAGCAAAAAGCGGCGCCTGGAAAACCTTTCTTTTTATACTACGCCCCTGGAGCTGCTCACGCACCCCATCAGGTGGCTACAAAATGGAGTGATCCGTACAAAGGAAAATTTGATAAAGGCTGGGATGCTTACCGTGAAGAAGTTATCGCGAACCAAAAGAAATTGGGTGTAATTCCGGCAAATGCTGCTTTACCAGAACGCAATCCGTTAATTACTGACTGGAAAAAACTGACTCCGGAACAAAAGAAAGTGTATGCTCGTTTCATGGAAGTTTACGCCGGATTCCTAACGTATACAGATTATGAAATTGGAAGAGTTGTGAATTATCTGAAAGAAAGCAATCAATTAGACAATACGGTAATTTTTGTTGCCATTGGAGATAATGGAGCAAGTAAAGAAGGTACTACTGAAGGAACAATTAATCAAAGCCTATTTTCTCAAGGAACATCTGACGATGAAAATTTGAAGAAAAACCTGGCTAATATAGACGAAATTGGAACTGCAAAAGGTCTAAACACCAATTATCCTTTAGGATGGGCACAAGCAACCAATGTACCTTTCAAAAACTGGAAACAAGATGCACAATCTGAAGGTGGAACTCATAATCCGCTGATTGTTTTTTATCCAAACGGAATTAAAGACAAAGGCGGTATCCGAAATCAGTATAGCCATGTAACCGATTTGCTTCCAACAACACTGGATATTGCGGGAATCAAAGCTCCGGAATATATCAAAAATGTGAAGCAGGATATTATTCAGGGTTCTTCTTTTTATGCTTCTTTAGATAATGTTAAAGCAGAATCATTACACAAAGTTCAGTACTACTACATTTTTGGAAACAGAGCAATTTATAAAGATGGATGGAAAGCGGGAGCCGCTCATTTACCAGATTCATTTGCAGTAAAAAAATCTTTGGGTAAAAACGATAAACCAGCAGAAAGCAATTTTGATGCAGATGTTTGGGAATTGTACAACCTAAACGAAGACTTTAACGAGCGTAATAATCTGGCTCAGAAATATCCTGAAAAGTTGGCTGAGCTTAAAAAATTATTTGATGAACAAGCTAAAGAAAATAACGTTTATCCGTTAATCGACTGGCAGGATGTGTACAACAGAAGAATACACAATTCTGGAGCAGATAAAGGTAAAACGCTTCAGGATTTGATTAAACAAGCTACTAAACCGGGAAGTGCCGGAAGTTCTAACTAATAATATCTTATCCTGCAAGATTCAAAAACTTGCAGGATAAAATTCAATTTGAAAAAATAAAAGAAAGCAAAAATAAAATTTGGTCGACTTATATAACAAAATTTTACAAAACAAGCAAATTAAACTATACTAATTATATAGAATTAATAGTTTTATTTTTAAATTTACAACTTCTTGATATACAACAGAAGTTTTAAATTTTTAGTAACAGAAAAAAGGAAATCATGAGAAAAGCAGATTACGAAGTAATAGGAAAAAAAATTATCGTCGGGGCGATTGTTTTTTTGGTGCCACTTGTCATTTTGGCGGGAGGTTTAGCATTAATTAATCAATTTTTAAAATAAGAAATTATGGCATTAGATCAAACAAAATTAAAAAGAGACTTAGGGATTAGTCTTTTTATTTATAGTTTGCCGGTATTGGCAATATTCCTTTATTTTAAACTAAACAATGGTCATGTATCAGAATCACATCTTACATTGCCAACTTATTTAGAATTTTTACAACCCGCATTTACAAACATCAGAAGTTGGGGATTGATTGCCTTTTCGATTGTTTTGGGAATTGTCGAATTTACAGCAGGTTTGTATGACGAGCACTGGACAGGACGCGAACGTAAAGTAGACATTATCTGTTTTTTAGCACCGAAATTACTTTTACCACCCGTAATTACATTTTTCAGCTTAACTGCTTTACCTTATTTGCTTCCAAATTTAGCGAATACATTATCATGGGTTCCATTTTGGGGTGGTTTTTTCTTAATTGCAATAGCTGATGATTTAACCCAATATTGGTATCACAGACTTCACCATCAGGTTCCGTTTTTATGGCGTTTTCACAGAACCCATCACTCGGCTCCCTATATGGGAATGGCGATGGCTTCGAGACAAAACTTCCTTTATACTGTGTTTTTCTCTCAAATTTATTTGACTGCAACGCTAACTTATTTAGGGTTGGGAATTCCTGCTTTATTTGTTTTGGTTATTAAAAGTATCATCACTTTGGGAGCACACTCAAGCCTTGCCTGGGACAAACCATTTTACAAATACAAAATATTGCACCCAATTGCGTGGGTTTTAGAACGTTTGATTTCGACTCCGGCTACGCATCATGCACATCATGCAGATACAAGCGGAGATGGTGTTGGGCACTTTAAAGGCAACTTCGGTAACATGTTTTTCATTTGGGATGTGATCTTCGGAACGGGTTTAATCACACGTAAATTCCCTCAATCCTACGGAACTAAAACCTATAAAAGTGAAGAGTGGTATGCTCAATTTTTATGGCCAATATTCAAATCTAAAATTGAAGGAAGCCCTTTAGCAGATGGTGTTCTTGCTCTGCCAACTTCTCAAAAAGAAAATACGGTGGCAACAAATCAAAACGTTTACGAGCCAGTTCAGTCGTAAAAAATCAAATAAAATCTATGCAGGACTATTAAATGTTCCATTTGATAGCCCTGCTTTTAAAATAAAAAATCATGGCAGCAATTCCAAATTCAAAGCTAACAAGAGATTTAAGTATCAGCCTTTTACTATACGCTTTGCCTGTATTGGCAATTTACCTTTATTTTAAATTAAGTAACGGTGTTGTAAGTGAATCGCATATTACACTTCCTTCTTTTTTAGAATTTACAAAACCCGCATTCGAAAACATTAGAAGCTGGGGATTAATCGTTTTTATGCTTGTTCTGGGAATCATCGAATTCACAGCAGGTTTATACGATGACGAATGGACAGGCGAAGAACGCAAAATTGATATTATAAGTTTCCTTGCTCCAAAACTAATTTTACCTCCAATAATTGCTTTTTTCAGTTTAACGATCTTACCGAATTTAATTCCGAATCTTGAAAACTCTCTTTCATGGGTTCCATTTTGGGGAGGCTTTTTCTTAATTGCCGTAGCCGATGATTTGACACAATATTGGTACCATCGCTTACACCACCAAGTTCCTTTTTTATGGCGGTTTCACAGAACACATCATTCTGCTCCTTATATGGGAGTGGCGATGTTAAACAGACAAAATTTTATTTACACGGTGTTTTTCTCTCAAATTTACTTAACTGCTACTTTGACCTTTTTAGGTTTGGGATTACCAGCTTTATTTGTTCTGGTTATCAAAAGTTTCATCGTTTTGGGAGCACATTCCAGTGTTGCCTGGGATAAACCTTTTTACAAATACAAAGTACTGCATCCGATTGCATGGGTATTAGAGCGTTTAATTTCGACTCCTGCAACGCATCACGCGCATCATGCCGATACCAGCGGCGACGGCGTTGGACATTTTAAAGGCAACTTCGGAAACATGTTTTTCCTTTGGGACATCATCTTCGGAACTGGTTTAATTACCAGAAAATTCCCGAAATCCTATGGAATGAAGTCCTATAAACAAGAAGAATGGTACGCACAGTTTTTATGGCCCATATTCAAATCTAAAAAAGAAGGAAGCGCTTTGGCAGATGGCGTTTTATCTGTGCCGCTGAGACCAAAACCAGAAAATGTTACTCCGGGTTCGGTTTACGAACGGGCTCAATCTTAAAAAACACAAATGAGTTTTAAATAAATTAAATGAAGCAATGCAGTCAAAATTAAATCTTGAAGCATTGCTAATTTATTTCATTCTAAAGAAATTCAAAATCAAAAATCATGAAAAATAAAATATTCAAAAATAGTTTCACAATCGTATTTTTTCTTTTAACCATAAGTGGTTTTTCACAGGATAAAAGCTCCAGTAGTATCGTTTTATTAGATGCCTTTTATACGAAAATTAAAAGTCAAAAAAATCCACAGATAATTGATGCCAGAGGTCCTGAAGAATTTGCTTTAAACCATATTGAAGGCGCTTTAAATTTCAATCTTAAATCAGAAGATTATGAAAAACAGGTTGCGGCTTTAAATCCTTCACAACCTGTATTTATTTATTCTATTGCAGCTTACAGAAGTGGTCTTTTATCAACTGAATTAATAAAAAAAGGATTCTCTGAAGTCTATATTTTAGAAGGCGGAATCGCCAGCTGGATTGGCGGCGGAAAACCTTTTTATACGAATTTAAAAAGTAAATTAACTTTACCTGAATACAAAAAAATCATCGCAGACAACAGTTATGTTTTGGTAGATATTGGTTCAAAATATTGCGCAACCTGCAGAACAGTAAAACCAATTTTAGAAAATCTTAGAACACAATATGGAAAAAAACTGAAAATTGTTCAAATTGAGCTGGAAGAAAGTCCACAAGTTATTGCCGATTTAAAAACAGTAAAGGTTTTCCCGACTTTGATTTTATATCAAAATGGAAAAATCATTTTCAAGAAAGATGGTTTAGGCGATTTGAAAAATGATGTTGATGTGGCTTTGGCATCTAAATAACAATTTAGTAGCTAAATATTTTCTCGCAGATTGAGCAGATTTATTTCAATCTGTTTAATCCTTTAATCTGTGGCTAATATTACAACGCATTAAAAAATAAAACTATGGCATTATCCAAAACAAAAAAAGTCGTTTTCTCAATTCTAATTGTATTATTAATCACAGCTTCTTTTTTATTCTGGCCCATCAATACAGATGGAACATTGATAAAACCAAATGAAAAATTAGTCGAAGGGAAGGCAGCGTTTTTAGCTCAAAAAGACACTTCTAAAACAGCTGAAAAAAACCGAATATCATTATACTATTGGCTGATGATTTAGGTAAATATGATATTTCGCTCTACGGTGGAAAATCGACTCCAACACCTCAAATTGATTCGTTGGCGGCTTCCGGAGTAACTTTTACAGATGGTTATGTATCTTCTTCTATTTGTTCGCCTTCGCGCGCCGGATTGCTGACGGGACGTTATCAGGAACGTTTTGGACATGAATTTCAGCCGGGTGACCGTTATCCAAAAAATAACTTAGAATATTACGCTTTTAAATATTTGATCAACACCAATAATTGGAGATTAAATGATAAAATCGAATACCCAAATGAAGCGTCTATAGCCACTCAAGGTTTGCCACAATCTGAAATTACGTTTGCTGATTTGGCAAAAAAAGAAGGTTACAGTACGGCAATTATAGGGAAATGGCACTTGGGACACAACAAAGGATTTTTTCCATTAGACAGAGGTTTCGATTATCATTATGGGTTTTATCAGGCGTTTTCGCTTTATACGCCAGAAGATGATAATCCGGATATTATCAATCATCACCATAAAGATTTCACAGACAAAACAATTTGGGGGAATGGCCGTGTTGGTATTGGTCAAATTCGCCGTGACACAACCATTATAAAAGACAAAAAATATTTGACCGAAACGTTTGCTGATGAAGCAGAAGCTTTTATTGATAAAAATAAAACGAAACCGTTTTTGCTTTACGTTCCGTTCAATGCACCGCATACACCTTTTCAGGTTCGTAAAAAATACTACGACCGTTTTCCGAATGTAAAAGACGAGAACAAAAGAGTATATTTTGCTATGATCAATGCCCTGGATGATGCCATTGGAAGAATTGTTGCCAAAGTAAAAAAAGAAGGTCTGCAAGAAAACACTTTGATCATTTTTGCCAGTGACAATGGCGGAGCCGATTATACTTTTGCTACAACAAATGCACCTTTAAAGGGTGGTAAATTTTCTCATTTTGAAGGCGGCGTAAATGTTCCGTTTGCATTATCATGGAAAGGAAAAATCAAACCGCACACTATATACAAATCTCCGGTAAGTACTTTGGATATTTTTACTACAATTGCTGCCGTTACACATTCCGGTTTACCAAAAGATCGCGTTTATGACGGAGTAGATTTAATTAGTTTCGTAAATGAAAACAAAGTAGCACACAAAACTTTGTATTGGCGTTCCGGAGATGCAAAAGCGATTAGAAGCGGAGACTGGAAATTAATTATCAGTGGAAAAACGCATCAGGAATGGCTTTATAACCTGGCTTCCGATAAATCGGAAACTACAGATCTTGCTCAAAAAAATCCGGCAAAAGTTAAAGAACTTCAAATTGCTTTGCAGAATTGGGAGAAAGGTTTGGTTAAACCTTTATGGCCCAATTTAACGCATTATGAATTTGATTTTGGACAGCAGAAATACTTTGTTGATTTGTAGTCATAATCTACAAACCCAGAATATCTTTTAAATCGATTTTTTGAATTGCCTCCAGCTTTAGCTGGAATTTAAAAATGAAATAGTCAAGGCTTTAGCCGAATAAAAGTTCGGCTAAAGCCGATTTCATTGATACAATATTAATCTCCAGCTAAAGCTGGAGGCCATTCAATTACAAATACCAACAAGGTTTTCAAAACCCTGCGGAAAACAAACGCTTTTCACAAAACTATAATAAGATTAAAAATAAAATGTCAACCAACCCAAAACAATTAACCATCCACGAAGATTGGACCGTCGTTATTTTAGGATTTATAATCATCGGAATTTCGCTATTTATTTTTCTTCCCGAAGTTCCCATTTTTAAATGGTCAAACGGAACCGATTTAATTTCAGATGTTTTTAATTTCGAAAACCTGAAAATCCTCGGAATACAATTTTTATACCTGATTTCGATTGGCGCTCTCGGTGCTTTTTTAATTGGAAAGTCGGTAAAATACTTTTTGTTCGTTTTTCCGATTGTTTACATTTTAACGATTGTTGCACTGATTATTGCCGGAAATACAGAAGTAAAAGCACTTAATTTAGAAGCTGTCATTTTCAGTTTGATTATTGGTTTGGCTATTGGCAATTTTTTTAAACTTCCTGAATGGTTTCGCTCTGCCCTTTCTACAGAAGTTTTTGTAAAAATCGGATTGGTTTTATTGGGAACCAGTGTAATTTTTTCAGATATTCTAAAGGCCGGTTCCTTAGGATTGATTCAGGCTTTACTTGTTGTTTTGTCCGTTTGGTATTTTGCTTTTTGGCTTTGTCGAAAATTAAAAGTTGACGACGAATTGACGATGATGATTTCGAGTGCGGTTTCCATCTGCGGTGTTTCTGCGGCGATTGCAACTTCTGGGGCAATTAAAGGCGATTCAAAAAAACTCTCTTATGTTATTTCGATTGTATTGGTAACGGCCATCCCAATGATGATTTTTATGCCGATGATTGCCAAATATTTCAATTTCCCTGAAGAAGTAACCGGTGCGTGGCTCGGAGGAAGTATTGATACTTCTGGAGCAGTGGTGGCTTCCGGAACTTTGGTTGGTGAAACAGCTTTAAAAATTAGTACAATTGTAAAGTTTTCCCAGAATGTATTGTTAGGATTAGCGGCTTTTGCAATCTCTGTTTATTGGACATACACACATAATAATTCGGCAGAAGCCAAAGCATCAAAACCAACATTAGGTGTTATTTGGGAGCGTTTTCCAAAGTTTGTGATTGGTTTTATTCTGGCTTCCGTTGTGTTTTCTTTTTTTCTTACTTCTGAAATCAGAGACGGAGTAAAAGACAGTTTAAAAAATCTGCAGGGCATTTGGTTTGCATTAGCCTTTACTAGTATTGGATTAGAAACTAATTTTAAAGATTTGCTTCAAAATAATAGTAGAAAACCTTTATATGCTTTTTTAATTGCGCAGTTGTTCAATGTTGTTGTGACTTTGATTATTGCCTTTTTACTTTTCGGAAACTAATTTAAATCGCTTTAAAACTACAATTCACTCTTCTTAAATAGTGCAGTTTAACTTTTTTGAGAAGATTAAAAAACATAAAAGCCTGCAAAAAATGTAGTTTTAATACATTTTTTGCAGGCTTTTTAAATTTTATTTAGAACTATCAAAAATTAACACAATTATTTAAATATCAATTAATTAAATCAGTAAATTACAATATTAAATTACCTGCTCTCCAATCTTATTTAAAAAAAACTAAAGATTAATTTGGATATTATTATATTAAATTTAACTTTGTCTATATAATTAGTAGGGTTTAAAATATAAAGAGCTACATTTTGAAAACAACAGCAAACAGATCAAATTATTTTCTTCCTAAAAAATACACTTATAACAGCTTTTGTTATATGTGCAGCTGTTGCTAATTCTCCATTAATTTTCGTTTATAAATGTTTCTTCCGAATCAAATAGCAAAAAACGAAACCTTATTACACTATCTAAAGTTCTTGTTGAAATTCATTATTTATTTGATGCTTTTACATCAAATAGATTACTGATGATATAATAAAAAGCTCATTTCTGCGGCAACAAAAATGGCAAAGCTTAAAGAATATTTTATCGCTAAAAAACAACTAACAAAACAACATTAAAATGAATACCAAAATAAAAAACATCTTCCTTTCCTTCCTTTTGGCAGGAACATTGGGTGCAAATGAATCAAATGCACAAAACGCATCATCAAAACCCAATATCATTTTGATTATGGTGGATGATATGGGATATTCTGATTTAGGAAATTATGGTTCCGAAATTAAAACACCAAATCTTGATAAATTAGCCAGCGAAGGTTTACGCTTACGCGAATTTTACAATAATTCGATTTGTGCGCCAACTCGCGCTTCCCTCCTTACAGGACAATACCAACACAAAGCAGGAGTAGGATTTTTTGATGTTAATTTAGGGTTGCCGGCTTATCAGGGTTATTTAAATAAAGAATCTTTGACTTTAGGAGAGGTTTTCCGTTCCGGAGGTTACAGCACTATTTTATCCGGAAAATGGCATGTTGGTTCTGAAGATCAGGCACAATGGCCGAATCAAAGAGGTTTTGACAAATTTTACGGAATTTTAAAAGGCGCATCCAATTATTTTGATACCAAACCTTTGCCTTTCGGAAAAACTCCATATCCGGTAAAATTAATTCGTAATAATGAAGAGCTGCATCCAAAAGATGATTCGTATTATTTTACAGATGAAATCGGAAATAACGCTGCCACTTTCTTAGACGAACAAAACAAAGAAAATAAGCCTTTCTTTTTATACTTGGCTTTTACAGCACCACACTGGCCGTTGCAGGCAAAACCAGTTGACATTGCCAAATACAAAGGTAAATTTGATGAAGGCTGGGATGTTTTAAGAGAAAAAAGAATTGAAAAACTTAAAGCAAACGGCATTTTACCGGCTGATCAAACGGTTGCACCAAGAGATCCTGAAGTTCCGGAATGGAGCAAATTGACTTATGATGAAAAGCAATTCTGGAAAGCAAAAATGGAAGTGTACGCCGCAATGGTTGACAATATGGATCAGAACGTGGGAAAAGTTTTGGATAAACTAAAAGCACTTAAAAAAGATAAAAACACGCTGATAATCTTCATTTCAGACAATGGCGCTCAGGGCGGATTTAATACTTATAATCCATTAGGACGAGGACTTGTTCGAAATGACGGACCTGTTGGAACTTCAGGGTCTTTTGATTATCAGGAACAAAACTGGGCTTATTTATCTAATACGCCACTTCAGCAATATAAAAACAACATGCACGAAGGCGGTTTCAGTTCGCCATTTATTGCCTGGTTTCCATCAAAAATAAAAGCAGGCCGAATCGATAAAGGAACCGGGCATATTATTGACCTCGCTCCTACTTTTTATGAATTGGCCGGAATTGAATATCCCAAAACATATAATGGTGTGACGACAAACCCTTTGGTTGGAAGCAGTTTGTTACCTGTTTTATTTAATAATGTTTCGCAGGTCGACAGAGGCGCACCATTATTTTGGGAAAGAGCCGGAAACAGAGCTGTGCGAGATGGCAAGTGGAAATTAGTTTCGACTTACCCTGCTTACGAATGGGAGCTTTACAACATTGAAACAGACCGTGGCGAAACAACCAATGTCGCACAACAAAATCCGGGAATTGTAAACAAACTTTCTGCTTCTTATTTTGAATGGGCAGACCGAACCGGAGTTGTCGAATACAGCAAATTCAAACTAAAACCAGAGGTAATGCCTGGTGGCGCTTCTCTCAAAAAATAAATAAGTACTCCATTTCTTCAAAAATATCAAAACAATGAAATATCAAAACATTCTGGAGACGATTGGAAACACGCCTCACATTAGATTAAATAAACTTTTTAAATCGCATGAAGTTTGGATTAAATTAGAAAAATCAAATCCAGGATCGAGTATAAAGGATCGAATTGCACTGGCGATGATTGAAGATGCAGAACAAAAAGGGCTTATAAACCAAGATACCATCATTATAGAGCCAACTTCTGGTAATACCGGGATTGGCCTTTCATTAGTTGCTGCGGTTAAAGGCTATAAAGTTATTGTGGTCATGCCCGAATCGATGAGCGTCGAGCGCAGAAGAATTTTGAATGCGTATGGTGCCGAATTCGTTTTGACTCCAAGAGAAAAAGGAACTTCAGGAGCGGTTGAAAGAGCAAAAGAATTAGCCGCGACGATTAAAAATTCGTTTTTGCCATCACAGTTTACCAATAAGGCTAATGTTGAAATTCACGAAAAAACAACAGCTTTAGAAATTTTGGCCGATTTCCCGGATGGAATCGATTATCTGATAACGGGAGTTGGAACTGGCGGACACATTACCGGTGTTTCAAAAATTTTGAAACAGCATTTTCCAAATCTAAAAACCTTCGCGGTTGAACCTGCATTATCACCGGTTTTAAGCGGTGGTTTGCCGGCACCTCATCCTTTTCAGGGAATTGGTGCAGGGTTTATTCCGGAAGTTTTTAACCGCGAATACGTCGATCAAATCATAACGGTTGATAAAAATGAGTCGTATACATTCACTAAAAGGATTGCAAAAGAAGAAGGCATATTTGCCGGAATTTCAACCGGAGCTGCTCTTTCTGCAATTGCCAAAAAATTAAAAGATATTCCGGAAAATGCCGTGATTCTGACTTTTAATTATGATACGGGCGAAAGATATTTATCTGTAGATGAACTATTTGACTAAAAAATTAAATTTTATCGATAACTTTAAGCTACCAAAAAGAATAAATTATTAATTAATAAAAAACCAAAAACAAAATGGCAGAATCTAAACAACAACAGACCGCATTAGGCGATGTTGCAGCAAGACAATTAGCAATTGCAACACGTACAGTACCACAAATCGGAACTATTTCACCGCGCTGGTTAACGCATCTATTGCATTGGACACCTGTAGAATCTGGTGTGTTTCGCTTGAATAAAGTAAAAGACGGAAGTCATATTGAAGTCGATTGTTCTGCACGCGACGAAAGAGTTTTACCAAACACTTTTGTCGATTATATCGAAAATCCTAGAGAATATAATTTAGCTGCAGTACAAACTATTGTCGAAGTTCATACCCGTGTTTCAGACTTGTACAGCAAACCATACAATCAGATTTCAGAGCAACTTAGATTGGCTATCGAGACAATAAAGGAACGCCAGGAAAGCGAATTAATCAACAATAAAGATTACGGATTATTAAGCAATGTCGCTCCATCTCAAATTATTAAAACACGAACTGGTGCACCAACTCCGGATGATTTAGATGAATTGCTTACAAAGGTATGGAAAGAGCCTGGCTTTTTCTTATTGCATCCGTTGGCGATTGCTGCTTTTGGCCGTGAATGTACGCGTCGTGGTGTTCCGCCTCCTACAACTTCATTATTCGGATCGCAATTTTTAACCTGGAGAGGAATTCCGCTTATACCTTCAGATAAATTGCCTATCAAAAACGGGAAATCAAAAATCATTTTATTAAGAACCGGAGAAAGCCGTCAAGGTGTTATTGGGTTAATTCAGCCTGGTTTACAGGGAGAACAATCTCCAGGATTATCAGTTCGTTTTATGGGCATCAATGAAAAAGCGATTGCTTCGTATTTGGTATCTCTTTATTGCTCTTTGGCTATTTTGGTTGATGATGCAATCGCTGTTTTAGAAGATGTAGAAATAGGAAAGTATCATGAGTACAAATACTAACGAAAACGGTTTACCTAACATTGACGATTTGCAGCTTTTAGCCAATGAGTTGTTCCAAACTTTACCCAATGAATTTCCTAAAGAAATTTCGTTGAGTCCGGATAGAGCAGAACATCCTCGCGCGACAAAAATTGCAGAAACACTTTTGCATGCCGGTGGTGCAAATGTCATTGCGCCATTCCCAACGCAAAGTCCGTTAAATGTACAACCAGTTCCAACTTCATTTAGCGGTTTTGGAGCTTCTCCTTCAATTGCTGCTCAAAGTTCGAGCGCTTCGGCATTATATCCGAATGCTGGTGCAGGTTTTGATCCTCAGTACGGTATTCCTTCATCGGGAGTCCCGGAAAATAATGCATTAAATATCAATAATCCTCAAACAGGATTTAATGATATTAATTTAAAAAACGGAGGTGCATCACAGATTAATGAAGATTCTTTTTTTTCGTCATTACTTTTGAATAATCAGTATTTGCCTTTTCAAACCCAAAATTCTTCTTTTGAAGCGGAATTAAAGTTAGCATTAGAAACGGTTGATACGCAATTCAGAAAGCGTGTTGATTTTCCGTCAAGCGGAAGTGAAAGTGCAAATTCGTATTATTTTTTAGATCAGAATCCGTTCGCTTTTGATCCAAAAAATACTAATGCGATAGTTGGGAATACTTTCGGATCAAAAGAAATTGTCGGTATTACGGGGACAAATTTTAATGCAGAATTAATCAAAAAAGATTTCCCAATTCTGCGTGAAACTGTAAATGGAAAACCTTTGGTTTGGTTTGATAATGCCGCAACAACTCAAAAACCACAAGCTGTAATTGATCGTGTTGCCTATTTCTACGAACATGAAAATTCAAATATTCATCGCGCTGCACATGAATTGGCCGCAAGAGCATCTGATGCTTATGAAGCAGCTCGTGAAAAAGTAAAAACTTTTTTAAATGCCGGTTCTGTAAATGAAATTGTATTCGTTCGCGGCGCTACAGAAGGAATTAATCTTGTTGCACAAAGCTGGGGCGATCATAATTTAGTTGCCGGAGATGAAATTATTGTGAGTAATCTGGAACATCATGCCAATATAGTTCCGTGGAAAAGACTCGCCGATAAAAAAGGATTGAAATTAAGAGTAATTCCGGTTGACGATGACGGTCAGATTTTACTTGACGAATACAGTAAATTACTGAATTCGAAAACTAAATTAGTTGCTTTTACTCAGGTTTCAAACGCATTAGGAACCGTAACACCGGCCAAAAAAATAATCGAAATGGCTCGTTCTGTTGGAGCAAAAGTTTTAATCGACGGCGCGCAATCGGTTTCACATATGAAAGTTGATGTCCAGGATTTAAATCCAGATTGGCTTGTTTTTTCAGGACATAAATTATTTGGACCAACTGGAATTGGAGCATTATATGGCAAAGAAGAATTATTAAACGAAATGCAGCCCTACCAATCTGGTGGCAATATGATTCAGGATGTTACTTTTGAGGAAATAAAATACCACAAAGCACCCAATCGTTTTGAAGCCGGAACAGGCAACATTGCAGATGCAATAGGTCTTGGAGCTGCCATAGATTATGTAACCAAAATAGGTATCGACACCATCGGTCAATACGAACATTATTTGTTGGAATATGCCACTCGCTTGCTGAAAGATATTCCTGGTGTACGATTAATAGGAACTGCGAAAGATAAAGCAAGCGTATTATCCTTTAATCTGCAAGGTTATACCAACGATCAGGTTGGGCAGGCTTTAAATAAAGAAGGAGTCGCCGTAAGAACCGGACATCATTGTGCACAGCCGATTTTACGACGAATGGGAGTTGAAACCACTGTTCGTCCTTCTTTGGCATTTTACAACACGACACAAGACGTTGATACATTCATTAAAACTTTGTGGGAACTTAAAAAGGTTCGATTTTAGATACAAAAAATAATTACTTTTTTTGATATTTTTAGTAATTATGACCAAAAGCGATTGTTTCCGGAAACAATCGCTTTTTTATATTCAACCCGATCAACAATTAACCAATTCTTTGAAAAATTAATAAAATACAGACATTAGATCATATAAAATGTTAATTTCTAAATTTTCACAAGTAATAAAGTTTTTTTTCATTCAACATTAAATAATTTATTGGCAGTTTTTTAAAAAATATGTCTATACATACATCTTATTGTTATAAATACTACAAAAACAAATAAAATTGTTGTATTTAATGTTAATAATCGTATGATGTTTAACATATATTTAAGATATTTGAGAAACTAATCCAAAAACATTTGAAAAATGAAAATTAAGGTAAAGCATTTTTTATGGCTCGTATTGACACTATTTGTACAAATAGTGGCCGCACAGGAAGGATACATTTCTGGTAAGGTTACTGATAAAAAAGGAGTTCCGATTCCTGGAGTAAATATTATTATAAAAGGTACCAGTGCAAGTACACAAACCGATTTTGATGGAAATTTCAAGATAGCGGCCAAAAAAGGCGATGTCTTGACTATAAGTTATGTGAGTTTTGCTACTACAAATGTACCCGCTTCAAATGGTATGACAATTGAATTAGTTGAAACTCAAAATGAATTAGAAGCCGTGCTTGTTGTGGGCTACGGTACTCAATCAAAAAAGAATTTAACTGATAATATTGCCCGCGTAACAGCCAAAGATATTCAGCAAATACCAGTTTCAAACTTGCAAAATGCATTAGTAGGAAAGCTGGCAGGGGTTCAGATTACTCAGACAAATGGTAAAGTTGAAGGCGGAATTAATATTAGAGTTCGTGGTGCGGCAAGTATCAGTGCCGGAACACAGCCATTGTATGTTTTAGACGGAATTCCGCTTATCAATGACAATGAATCCAGTAATGGTGCCCCAACCAACCCATTATTGACTTTAAGTACCAACGAAATAGAATCTATTGATGTCTTAAAAGACGCTTCTTCTGCTGCGATATATGGAGCACGTGGAGCAAATGGAGTTGTTTTAATTACTACTAAAAAGGAAAAGAAGGAAAAGGAAATTTCTCAATCAACTTCTCACAAGGTGTTAGTGAAGCTACACATAAAAAGAAATGGCTAAACGCAAAACAATACGTCGAATTGTTACAGGAAGCGGGAAGAAATGTCGACGATTTAGAATCTGTTGAAGATGAATTGGAATATCTGTCTCAGGGAACAGACTGGAGAAATGGCGAAGTTAATACAGACTGGCAAGATATTGCGCTGCGAACAGGTTATACAACCGATGCTGATTTTTCTGTTTCTGGCGGAGATGATAAAACAAAATACTTTTTCTCAGGAGCCTATAATAACACAACAGGAATTGTTGACAGTAATGATCTGGAAAGAATTACAGCGAGATCAAATGTATCTCATAAAGTTTCTGATCGCTTTACAGCCGGAATGAACATTGGTTTTTCAAGATCTGTTATCAACAGGGTTCAGGACGACAACTCCTTCTCTACTCCTTTGCAATCTGTAGCTCAGGCTCCAATTTCGCAAGCCAGATTAGAGGACGGAACTCCAAACCCTAATACAGAATATGTCAACTATTTATTAGCTAAGGACAATACTTCATGGGAAACTATTATGCGCAGAGTGACCGGAAAAGTTTTTGGGGAACTAAAAATCGTAAATGGCTTGAAATTTAATTCTGATTTCTCCTACGATCTTTTAACACAAACTGAAGATTACTGGCAAGGTAAAGATGCACCATTTATGGCAACTGACGGAGCTGTGTATGCCAGCTCAGTAAATACCGAAAATTATGTTTTTAGTAATTATTTTACTTACGATAAAACATTTGCTGAAAAGCACGTTTTAAATCTAGTGGCCGGTATGGAATTCAACAAATACAACAGAAGATATCAGGATGTAAACAGTATTTATTTCCCAAATGATGATTTTCATACTATTGACGGTGGTGCCGAAGTAAATGAAGGACATGGTAGTGAAACAGATTATGCTTTCGTTTCCCAATTTGGAAGATTAAATTACTCGTTCGCTGGCAAATATCTTTTCAAGGCCAGTGTTCGTCGTGATGGTTCGTCTCGTTTTGGAAAAAATGAAAGATTTGGAGTTTTCCCTGCATTTTCTGCTGGTTGGGTAATGTCTCAGGAAAGTTTCCTAAAAGACAATACTGTTTTAACCTATTTAAAATTAAAAGGAAGCTGGGGTAAATTAGGAAATGCTGAAATCGGAAACTTTGCTTCCCGTCAATTATACAGACCAAATCCTTATAACTTAAAATCAGGACTTACTTTTGATCAGGCAGGAAACAATGATTTGACCTGGGAAAAATCAACTCAGACTGATTTTGGTGTAGAAGTTGGTTTCTTAAACAAAATCACTTTTGAAGCCGATTACTATCAAAAAGACACAGATGGTTTACTTTTTGAAGTGCCTTTACCTCTAAGTTCTGGTGCAGCGTTTGTAAATAAAAACATCGGAAAAATTAGAAGTAATGGTTTTGAGTTTACCTTAAACACAAAAAATATTGAAACACAAGATTTCAGATGGAATACCAGTTTCAATCTTACTACTAATGAATCAAAAGTAAAATCACTTCCAAACAACAATACAGATATTATCTCTGATTATACTATTAACAGAACCGGAGAAAACATTTCTTCTTTTTATTTAGTAGAATATGCCGGAGTTGACCCTGCTAATGGAGATGCCCTTTTTGTAAAAAATACAGCAAATGCTGATGGAAGTATTGATAAAAGCACCACTAACGATTACAGTGAAGCAAAAAGAATTATTGCCGGTAATCCTTTTCCAACTTTAATGGCTGGTTTAACGAATACAATGACATACAAAGGTTTTGATTTTACGTTTACTTTCCAGGGTGAATGGGGCGCTAGTATTTACAATTCGGCTGGTTTATACCAATCAACTGCTGCTGATTATTTTGATAACCAAACACTGGATCAGTTAAATCGCTGGCAAAATCCTGGTGACATTACTAATGTTCCACAAGCAAGATTTGGTGGATCAAATGGTACTCAGGAATCTACGCGTTATTTAGACAAATCTGATTTTGTGCGTTTGAGAAACCTTACAATAGGTTATTCACTACCGAAAGAAACGGTAAATAAAGCCGGAATGAGCAGTCTGAGAGTGTATCTTACAGCTGTTAACCTGCTTACTTTTACAGGTTATGAAGGAACCGATCCGGAAGCAAGAAGAGACGATATTACTAAAGGCAGTCCGCGTGTTGGAGAAGATTTTTACTCTGCACCACCCGCAAAAACATTTGCAATGGGAGTAAATATTAATTTTTAAAAAGAACAAGATGAAAGCAAATAAATTAATCTTATTTATAATTTTCGCAGTCTTTTTTGCAAGTTGCGAAAACGAATTAAACTTAGAGCCTAAACAAAGAGAAGATGCATCAGTAACTTTAAGTACTGAAAGTGGTGTTACAAATGTACTTACTGGTGCTTATGCCCTGGCTGCAAATGGCAATGCGTATGGAGGAAGAATTTTACTTTATGCCGATTTACTAGGTGTAAGTGGCGTACTAAACACAACCGATTTAAGATGGAGAGGCTCTTTTGGTGAACTACGCCAAATGTATATTAAATCGATGCAATCTAATAACATAATTATTGAAGGAACTTATGCAAGATGTTATGAAATCATAAATGCAGCAAATACGGTTATCGAAAACATTGACAAAGTTAAAGACCCGGACAAACAAGCAAGAATGATTGGTGAAGCCAACTTTTTAAAATCGCTGGCTTACTTTGATTTGGTACGCTTTTTCGCAAAACCTTATGTAAGCGGTCAAGCCAACAGCCAATTGGGAGTTGTCCTCAGACCAAATGCTATTTACGATTTTAATGCTGATCTTTCTAAAGAAAGAAGTACTGTTGACGAGGTTTACAAAGTAATTATTGACGGATTAAATCTGGCCTATACCAACCTTCCGGAAGAAAACAGCTTTTATGCTGATAAATATGCTGCGAGAGCCTTGTTGGCGAGAGTGTACCTGCAACAAGGAAATTATGCCTTGGCAAGAGATGCTGCAAACGATGTGATCGAAAATAGTGGACATTCATTATCAGAAACCTACGCAGGTGCTTTTAATCATGAAACGGATAAAGACGAAGATGTATTTGCCATTCAGATTACAAAACAAACTGGTGTAAACGATGCAGTAACTTTTTATGCTTCTGAAGATAATGGAGGTCGTGGTGGTGATTTTACTATCAGAGATGCCTATTTAGAAAAATTTAGTGATCCTGATGACAGAGCAACATTTAATTATGTAAATGAAGATAATGGCAGACTTTTGACCTCTAAATTTACAGATCAGTTTGGGAATGTTGGAATCATTCGTTTAGCCGAAATGTATTTAATAAGAGCGGAATCTAATTTAAGAGCAGGAACAGCATTAGGAAATACACCTCTTGACGACATTAATATTATCAGAACAAGAGCAAATGCTGATGATTTAGCTACAGTAACAATTGATGATATTTTATTGGAACGCGAATTAGAATTGGGAATGGAAGGGTTTTTAATCCATGATATTCGCAGAACAAAACGTTCTATCGATATTAGTACAAATGGAGATGGTTCTAATGTGTTGCCTTTTGATGCTGATGAATTGGTATTCCCTATTCCATTAAGCGAAACAGATGCCAACAAAAAAATTACACAAAATCCAGGTTATAGCAGTTAATCTGAAAATTGTATAAACTTAAAAAATCATCCCGCCTTAGGTGGGATGATTTTTTTTATATGATTTTATAAATAAGGTTGAAAATTAATATAAAATCTATTTTTTACAGAAAGCAAAATTTACGATGCCATAGCAATTTCTCCAGACGCTTCAATAATTGACAAAGTTAAGGTATCTGAATAACCGGAGAAAAAAGTATCTAATATTTCCTGAAATACCGGATTGGCATTTTCGACCTGAGAAAAAAGAGTCATTGAAGAGCGTAATTTGCGAGCATCTAATTCTCCCAAAATTGCTTCAATTGATTTTGTTTTAAATGTTAGCAAAAGCGCTGAAATTTCAATCAAATGTTTTGCCAAAACCGGATGATTAAGAAACTCTTCTGCCTCGTTAAGATCTGCCAAAGCATAATATTTAGCGATAGTACTTTTTCCTAATCCTTTTACTTGAGGAAAAATAAACCACATCCAGTGTGTCTCTTTTTTCCTTTTTTAATTTCAGAAAAAGCGGTCAGATAAAGTTTATTCTGTGCATCTAAAAAACGTGTTAAATCAGTATTTGAATAAGCCATTTGTGAAATTGAATTTAAATTTATAATTCAGTTTTTGATTGTCTGCCTATCTCTTTTGAAATGAAATAAAAAACGATTTACGATTAGTTTTCCTTTTCTTTTGAAGATATCCAAAACTACTTATGATACTGGTTTAAAAATTATATAATTATTTTCACTTGTTACATAATTTCATACTGCTATAAAAAAAAGCTGCAAGAAGATCTTACAGCTTTTGTCTCTATGATAGAATAAATTTAATCTCTAAAATCATTCAATGATTTCTCAATAATTTCAAGACATTCCTGAATTTGAGTTTCTGTCATTACCAACGGCGGAGCTAATCTGATTTTATTTCCGTGTGTTGGTTTTGCTAATAATCCGTTGTCTCTGAATCTTAGGCAAATTTCCCAGGCTAAATCAGAATCTTCTCCGCAGTTAATTACGATGGCATTCAATAGACCTTTTCCGCGAACGAGTGTAATCAGATTATTTCTTTCAGCAATTTCATTTAATCCTTTTCTTAAAATGATTCCTATACGTTCTGCATTTTCTGCTAGTTTCTCCTCTTTTATCACTTCCAATGCTGCAATGGCAACAGCCGCAGCAACAGGATTTCCTCCAAAAGTAGATCCGTGTTGTCCAGGTTTAATCACATTCATAATTTCGTCATTACACAAAACTGCTGAAACCGGATAAACACCTCCGGAAATTGCTTTACCTAAAATTAAAATATCAGGTTGCACATTTTCATGATGAACGGCTAGTAATTTTCCGGTACGAGCAATTCCGGTCTGAACTTCATCTGCAATAAACAAAACATTATGTTTCTCACACAAAGCTTTTGCTTTCGCCAAATACCCTTCTGACGGAACATAAACTCCGGCTTCTCCCTGAATAGGTTCAACCAAAAATCCGGCAATATTTTTTGATGACTCTAAAGCTTTTTCAAGAGCTTCAAGATTATCGTATTCAATTTTTATAAATCCATCTGTAAAAGGGCCAAAGTTTTTACGGGCAGTTTCGTCATTTGAAAAGGAAATAATTGTAGTGGTTCTTCCGTGGAAATTATTTTCACACACAATCACCTGCGCCTGATTTTCAGGAATTCCTTTTACTTCATACGCCCATTTTCTACAAACTTTCAAAGCTGTTTCAACAGCTTCGGCACCGGTATTCATTGGGAGTACTTTATCAAATCCAAAATACTTCGTTACATATTCTTCGTAATTTCCTAATTTGTCATTATAAAAGGCACGTGATGTTAAAGTCAGTTTTTGAGCCTGATCAACCATTGCCTGTACAATTTTCGGATGGCAATGCCCTTGATTTACCGCAGAGTAAGCAGACAAGAAATCATAATATTTTTTTCCATCAACATCCCAAACGTATACTCCTTCTCCCCTTTCCAGCACAACTGGAAGCGGATGATAATTATGAGCGCCGTATTTATTTTCTTTTTCAATCAAAATTTCTGATTTTGACGAAAGGGTATTTTCAGTATGAATCATGAGCTGTATTTTTTAGAGTTACAAAAGTATCAAAAAATATTAATTCACGGTATTAAAAACCAATATTTGACTTTAATTTTAATCAAATAAGTCAAAATGTAAATTTTTATAACCGAAAAAGTAAAATATGATTTTAGCACAGCTGATATTTTATCGCTTTTTATTAAAAAAAATAATTACTTTTATGGATGTAAAAAGGCAGTTTTAAACTCAATATAAAGAATGGAAACATTAGACGAATTTGATATCAATATAATTAAGGAATTAGAAAAAGACGGGAGAATGGCTTTTTCGGCAATTGCTGCTAATTTAAAAATATCAAACACGATGGTGCATCAACGTATCAACAGAATGATTGAACAAGGCGTAATTGCTGGCATAAAACCAATTATACAAGAAAAAAAGATTGGATACGACTGGGCTTCTTTTACCGGAATAACACTAAACAAAGATTCTGATTCTGACCGAATTATTGAAGCCTTGAAAGATATTCCAGAGATCACAGAATGTTATTATGTTACAGGTTCATTCACACTTTACATCAAAATTATTGCAAAGAATCACGAACACATGCGAAGAATTCTTTACGAAAAAATAGATAGTATTCCGGGCATCGCCAAAACGGATTCAATTATTGAATTGGGCTGTGCTTTTAAACGAAATATTACTTTATAAGAAATCTATTTAACCACAGCAATCCAATGAAAAACAAATTTATTTTTAGATTTTCTTCGAATCAATTTATTGCATTTCTATGTCTTTTCGTTTTTAATTTTCTACAGGCACAAACTCCAAAAGGAAAATTATTTATTATTGGCGGCGGAGATCGTTCTGATGCTTTAATGAAACAGGTTTTGGCTGTAGCCGAATTATCAAAAAAAGATTATATCGTGGTTTTACCAATGTCAAGCGAAGAACCGGATAGTTCGTTTATCTTTTTTAAAACTCAAATGGTAAAGCTGACTTCGAACCCGATTGTGATGCTGAACTTTAATGCAGCAACAGCGCAAAATAAAGTTCTTACAGATTCAGTTCAAAAAGCAAAACTAATTTTTATAAGCGGTGGCGATCAAAGTCGTTTTATGAATGTGGTGCAAAATACACCAATCAAAACAGCAATACAAAAAGCATACGAAAACGGAAGCACAATTTCCGGAACAAGCGCAGGAGCTGCTGTAATGTCTGAAAAAATGATTACCGGAAACCAGAAATTACAAAAAGAATATTCTGGCACTTTTGACAATATCCGATATGATAATTTAGAAACTTCCGAAGGATTGGGATTATTGAAAACGGCTGTTATTGACCAACATTTTTTAAAGAGAAACCGTTATAACCGTTTACTTTCTGCTTTGGTTGAATTCCCAACTTTAACCGGAATTGGAATTGATGAAGCTACCGCAATTATTGTTCGAAACAATCAAATTGAAGTGGCTGGAGAAAGCCAGGTTATTGTAATTAAAAATCCGAAAGGAATTATAAAATCTAAAAACAACAACCTGATTTCAATTGAAAAATTAGAAGTGAGCATTTATACCGCCGGACAAAAATTTAATATCAAATAAGCATGTTTACCTCAAAAATACTAAAGTTAGCTTTTTTATTCTGCTGTATAACTTTTCATATTTCGGCACAAAAAATCAACTCAAAAGAAGTCAGCCGATTAGAAAAACTAGCACAACAAACGACCATAATTCGTGACAATTGGGGCATTCCGCACATATATGGAAAAACCGATTCAGATGCCGTTTTCGGTCTACTTTATGCGCAATGCGAAGATGATTTCAAGAGAATCGAAATGAATTATATTGAAAAACTGGGACGTCTTTCTGAAATTAAAGGACAAGCTGTTTTATATAATGATTTAGAAATTAAACTTTTAATTGATGTAAATGAAGCAAAAGCCGATTATAAAAAAGCACCGTTATGGCTTAAAAAACTGCTGAATAGTTATGCTGATGCAATCAACTATTATCTCTACAAACATCCTGAAGTAAAACCGTCACTTTTAACACATTTTGAACCCTGGTTTCCATTGCTTTGGACAGACGGAAGTATTGGTGCTATTAGTACGGCTGATCTTTCTACAGCAGAATTAAAAGCTTTTTATTCCGGAAATAATGATAAAGTCGCTTACGTAGAAAGAGAAAAATACGTTCAGACTGGCTCCAACGGATTTGCTTTTGCACCGTCAAAAACAGCTGATGGAAATGCTATTTTATATATTAATCCGCATACCACTTTTTATTTCAGACCCGAGGTTCAGATTACCAGCGAAGAAGGTTTGAACGTTTATGGAGCGGTAACCTGGGGACAGTTTTTTATTTATCAGGGATTCAATGAAAATTGTGGCTGGATGCATACCTCATCAAATGTAGATGTTGCGGATATGTATGCCGAAAAAATCACCAATAAAAACGGAAAGCTATTTTACGAATTCGACAAAAAGCTTTTGCCTGTTATCGAAAAGGAAATCACGATTAATTATACAGAAAACGGAAAACTAATTCCGAAAAAATTCAAAACCTATTTCACTAACAACGGTCCAATTATGGCCAAACGCGACGGGAAATGGATCAGTTTAAAATCAAATAATCGTTCAATGACCAGTTTGATTCAGAGTTGGGTTCGAACAAAATCCAAAAGCTTTGACGATTACAAAAAAGCAATGGATTTAAAAGCCAACACCTCCAACAATACTGTTTATGCTGATAGTAAAGGGAATATTGCGTATTGGCACGGTAATTTTATTCCGATAAGAGATAAAAATCTGAATTGGTCAAAAGTTGTTGATGGTTCAATTTCATCAACACAATGGAAAGGTTTACATGAAGTAAACGAAACCGTTCATTTATACAATCCCGTAAACGGCTGGCTGCAGAATTGTAATTCTACTCCTTACTCTGTTGCTGGAGAAAATAGTCCAAAAAGAGAAAATTATCTACCTTATATGGCACCAGATGGAGAAAATTTTAGAGGAATAAATGCTGTTCGAATTTTCAGTAAAGGCGATAAATATACTTTGGATAAAGTAATCGCAGACGGTTATGATTCGAAATTATCCATTTTCGAAATTTTGATTCCGAGCCTGGTAAATGTTTTTGAAAAAAATATAAAATCTGATTATAATGATTATAATGAATTATCAGAAGCAGTAACAATTTTGAAAAACTGGGATTATTATACCAAAGAAAATTCAGTAGCAACCACATTAGCGGTTGAATGGGCGTATAAATTAGACCCAATTATTCTAAAAGCCTATATTGATGAAGGTGAATTAGATCAGGTTGAAAACACAAAACAATTCGCAAAAAACGCAGGAGTTGATCAACTTATTCCGCAATTGCAAACAGTGCTAAAAGAATTAAAATCGAAATGGGGAACCTGGCAGGTTGCCTGGGGAGATATTAATCGTTTTCAGCGTTCAGGCAGTGCTATCGATTTAAAATATGATGATGCCAAATCAAGTCTGCCAATTGGTTTTGGTCCCGGTTCCTGGGGAAGTTTACCTTCATTTAAAAGCAGTTATCAAAATGATTCTAAAAAACGTTATGGTTATAACGGAAACAGTTTTGTCTGTGCTGTTGAATTTGGTCCAAAGATAAAAGCAAAATCGTTACTGGCCGGAGGAAACAACGGTGATGAAAACTCAAAACATTTTACAGATCAGGCTGAAATGTATCGAAAAGGTGAATTTAAAGACGTCTTATTTTATAAAGAAGATGTTGAAAAAAATGCCGAGAAAACTTATCATCCAGGCGAATAATTTCTGGCTTAAATCGCATAATTTACAAACCTCGTAAGAAATAGCTTTCGAGGTTTTTTTGTAACATAATATTTCTGATATTTGTTTAAAATTGTAAAACAATGAAAAATTCAGCCCTTCTTATTTTTGCTACTATACTGTTTTCTAACACTATAAACGCACAATTAAAACCAGTAAAATACGCTGACGGAAGTCAGGCATTAAATGGTTTATCTATAAAACCTGCTAAAAAAAGCAGTAATAATCCCGGTATTTTACTTTTACCGGCATGGCTCGGAATTGACAATGCCTCAAAAGGAATTGCAGAGAATTTATCAAAACTAGGCTATACTGTTTTTATCGCTGATATTTATGGAGAAGGAAACTATCCAAAAAATACTTCAGAAGCAGGAAAACAAGCTGGCTTCTATAAAACGAATTATGAGGCTTACCAAAAACGAATCAATCTTGCTTTACAGGAATTAATCAAATCCGGAGCAAATGCAGATAATATTGTGGTTATTGGCTATTGCTTTGGAGGAACCGGAGTTTTGGAAGCTGCGCGCGGTCATCTGAACGTAAAAGGAGTTGCTTCATTTCATGGAGGTTTAGGCAAAGATGCTGCACGACCTGCTACACCTATTACTGCTAAAGTTTTAATTTGTCACGGAGCCGACGATCCTTATGTTTCTAAAGAAGAAGTTACTGCTTTTCAGCAAGAAATGAGAGATTCAAAAGCCGATTGGCAAATGATTTATTATGCGGATTCTGTTCACTCTTTCACCAACCCCGAAGCAGGAAACGATAATTCTAAAGGAGCGGCTTATAATCCGGTTGCTGCTAAAAGATCATTTGAACATTTGAAATTGTTTCTCGATGAAGTCCTAAAAAAATAAAAACTATAACTAAACCAAATCAAAACAAAACCAATAAATTAACCAATGTCACATAGTCCGATTAGAAAAGATAAAACCTGCCTCAATTGCAGGCATGTTGCCGAGCAGAAATTTTGCCCAAACTGCGGGCAGGAAAATACAGATTCGCGAAAGACCTTTCATCATTTGTTCGTTCATTTTTTTGAAGATTTAACGCACTATGAAAACGCATTTTGGAAAACAATCAAAAATCTTCTTTTTAAACCTGCTACTTTAACTAAAGAATATTTATCAGGAAAAAGATTATCCTATCTGGCACCCGTTCGTCTTTATATTTTCATCAGTTTTATCACTTTTTTATTGATTGCCATGTTTCCGAATAAGGTAAGCGAAAATCTAAGTAAAAGCGAAAAAGACATTACTTCAAACCTTATAAAACAAGAGAAAAAAGGAAAAATTAAAACTTTTAATGACGAGAAAATTTTTGACTTAAGGCCGATGAAAACAATCGACTCAATTCAGAAGTATGGAAAAGAAAGTGAAAAATTTTCAGATTTTGAATATTGGGCTTATGAAAAAGTGGTAACTGTTACTGAACACAATACCAAAAGGGAAATTATCGAAAAATTCATTGAATCATTTTTACATAACATCCCTAAAATATTATTCATAATAATGCCTTTCTTTGCCTTCTTTTTATGGATTTTCCATAGCAAAAAAAGATGGTATTACTTTGATCATGGCATTTTTACCCTTCATTATTTCTCTTTTTTACTTTTAATATTTCTCATCTTATTCATTGTCCAAAAGTTATTTGGATTATTGGGAGAAAACAACCCCGTCGCTTTTATAGCTGATATTATCAATTTTGTCGGAATACTTTGGATGTGTTATTATTTTATCCTGCACATCATCGTTTTTATGGAGAATCAAGATTTGTTTCATTTGTTAAAAGTGTTATGTTATTTTTTATAAACTTCTTTTTTACCCTACTTTTACTCATTTTCTATGTTTTCTACATATTTATCAATTTACACTAACCAAAAATGAAAAAAATTGTAATTCTATTACTAATTGCTTCAGCATTTTCATGTAAAAATGCACAATCAGTTGCTTCGAAAGACAACTCAGATCCAACCAAATACGTGAACAGCATTACAGCAAAAGACTTAAAAAAAATGCTTTACATTGTTGCGTCTGATGAAATGGAAGGCCGCGAAACTGGCTCGAAAGGACAGAAAAAAGCAGGTCTTTACATGATTGAACAATACAAAAAAAATAAAATTTCGTTCCCAAAAGGAGCAACAGATTATTACCAACACATTTCGGCAGCATTTTTAAATGCAAAGCGTAATGAAAATTTACCCGATTCAGAAAATATCTGGGCGTACATTGAAGGTTCTGAAAAACCAGATGAAGTTTTGGTAATTTCAGCGCATTATGATCACGTTGGAATTAAAAATGGAGAAATCTATAACGGAGCTGATGATGATGGTTCCGGAACTGTTGCAGTTATGGAAATTGCTAAAGCATTTGCTAAAGCTAAAAAAGACGGACACGGACCAAAACGTTCTATCTTATTTTTACATGTAACCGGTGAAGAACATGGTTTGCATGGATCTCGTTATTATTCTGAAAACCCATTGTTTCCAATTGCAAATACTATTAGTGACATCAACATCGATATGATCGGACGTCGTGATGTAGAACATGCGAAAACCAACAACTATGTTTATGTAATTGGCGCTGACAGACTTTCGTCAGACCTACATAATGCTGTCGTAGCTCAAAACAACAAATACACCAAATTAGATTTAGATTTTAAATTTAATGATCCAAAAGATCCTAATCATTTCTACGAGCGTTCTGACCACTACAACTTTGCAAAATTTGGTATTCCTGCCGTTTTCTTCTTTAATGGAGTTCACGAAGATTACCACGGAAAAGGCGACGAACCAGAAAAAATCGAATACGATGCCTTAACAAAAAGAGCACAATTAGCGTTTGTTGTAGCCTGGGATTTAGCCAATAGAGAGAATAGACCGGTAGTGGATAAAAAATAAAAAATAGATACAAAGCAACAAAGGTTCAAAGGAACAAAGGTTTTGAATCTTGTAATCAAAAAAAAAGGATGAGTTAATAAAACTAACTCATCCTTTTTTATATATCATTCAGAATTTTCAAATTAAACCTTTGAACCTTTGAACCTTTGAACCTCTGAACCTTTGTTCCTAAAACTAGTCATTCATAGAAATCAAAAACTCCTCATTATTTCTGGTTTTCTTGAAACGGTCGTTTACAAAATCCATAGATTCTACCGGGTTCATATCGGATAGATATTTACGCATAATCCACATTCTTTGTAATGTTTTCTCGTCTAATAATAAATCATCACGACGTGTACTTGAAGACGTAAGATCGATTGCAGGGAAAATACGTTTGTTCGCAATTTTACGATCCAATTGAAGCTCCATGTTACCAGTTCCTTTAAATTCTTCAAAGATAACCTCATCCATTTTAGAACCAGTTTCAGTCAATGCTGTTGCGATAATACTTAAAGATCCTCCGTTTTCAACATTTCTTGCTGCTCCAAAAAAGCGTTTTGGTTTTTGTAATGCATTAGCATCAACACCACCACTTAATACTTTTCCAGAAGCTGGCTGTACTGTATTGTAAGCTCTTGCCAAACGTGTAATTGAGTCTAATAAAATTACAACATCGTGTCCGCATTCTACTAAACGTTTTGCTTTTTCTAAAACAATATTGGCAATTTTCACGTGTTCTTGTGGCTCTCTGTCAAAAGTAGAAGCAATAACTTCTCCACGAACACTTCTTTGCATATCTGTAACCTCTTCAGGACGTTCATCAATCAAAAGAACGATTAAATAGACTTCAGGATGGTTGGCTGCAATCGCGTTTGCAATGTCTTTTAGCAACATTGTTTTACCAGTTTTCGGTTGTGCGACTATCATACCACGTTGTCCTTTTCCTATTGGAGAAAATAAATCGATAATACGGGTTGAAACTGAACTGCCTTTCTCGGCTAATTTAAATTTTTCAGAAGGAAAAACAGGAGTCAGGTGCTCAAAAGAAACTCTGTCGCGAACTACCTGCGGATCGTGACCATTAATTTTTAGTACACGAACTAAAGGGAAAAATTTCTCACCTTCTTTCGGAGGACGAACCACTCCTTTTACAGTATCTCCGGTTTTAAGACCGAATAATCTGATTTGTGAAGTTGATAAATAAATATCATCCGGAGAAGCCAAATAATTATAATCTGATGAACGCAGGAAACCGTATCCGTCAGGCATCATTTCAAGAACACCTTCACTTTCAATAATTCCGTCAAACTCAAAGTCTGAATCTCTGAAATTATTCTTTTTATTTTTATGGTTTGGATTTTGGTTTCCGTTATTCCCATTTCCGTTTCCATTTTGGTTTGGATTCTGATTTGGGTTTTGGTTCGGATTTTGATTTTTAATCTGATTTGGATTAATCTTTTTTACCGGAGCTGTTCCTTCAACTTTTTCAGCTACCGGAGCCGTAGCTACAGTTTCAGTTTCAGTTTCAGTCTCAGTCTCAGTTGTTTCTTCAGACGGAACCTCTTTTTCTTTTTGTAAAGCTACCTTTTTCTCGTAAGCTGATTTATTAAACTTTACGATTTTCGGACCCTTTTTTTCTACCGGTTCAGATTCTGCAACTTCCTGAACTTGTTGAGTCGGTTGAATTTTCGTGTTGGGTTTTGAAATTTTAGGTGTTGCAGCTTTTTCAGGTGTTTCGGCTATTTTATCAGCTGGCTCCTCTACTTTATCAAATTCTAAAACGGGAGCATTTTTACTAATTGCTGCTTTTTTAACCGGAAGAATCCTTGCCCTTTTAGGTTTATCATCTGTTATTTCTGCCTGAGGCGCAACATTGACAGGCGGCTTTTCAGTCGCTTCCTGATGTGCTAAAATCTGACTGATTAAAGTCTCTTTTTTAACGCCATTAAACTTTATAGTTTTAGCTAACTTAGCTATTTCTTGAAGCTCAGAAAGCTTCATTTCTTTTAATGCAGAAATATCAAACATGAATATTCTATGAATTTAATTATTTTAAAGGAAATACTGTAAAAAGAATAGGTAGATAATTGTTTTCAATTGACCGCAGTATGAAGTGCTTACGGTATTATGATGCAATAATACGAATAAAATTTAATCATACAATAGTATTTATAAAAAAGAAAATATATTTTTGTAAAACAATTTTAGACCATGATACAAAGAATTCAAACCGTTTATTTACTTCTTACCTTTGTTGTAACAGGGGTTTTAATGTTTTTTATTCCGCTTTGGACATTAAATACAGGAAAAGCATTCTATTTTATGCAAGACCAGTTTTACACTATTTTATTAGGCCTAAGTACAATGCTTACTATTGTTAGTATTATTTCATTCAAAAAAAGACAAAATCAGTTTGTGATGAACAGACTGAACATAATATTAAATTTAATTTTATTAGGATTATTTGTATATCGCTCTCTAAATTTATCTGGAGAGACAGCTAACGCTGTTTCAGAGAAAGGTATTGGGATGTTTCTACCGATTGTTGCTATCGTGTTATTAGTGTTAGCTAATAAGGCCATCAAGAAGGATGAAGATCTCGTAAAATCTGTAGATCGTTTGAGATAAACCTATAAACTTAATTTTTTTGTGCGAAGAGAACCCGAATTTATATTCGGGTTTTTTTGTGTCTTAAAATGATACAAAAGAACCTTATCATAGCATTTTTACAAGATCATCTCTTTATAATTTTGCCGTTTCATTTCCGAAAACAATGATAACAAACAAAATAAGAATTCATCTTGCCGATGACCATCAGGTACTTATTGATGGGCTTACCAATTTATTACAAACAGTTCCCAACTTTGAAGTCGTAGGAAGTTCTCTTAATGGCACTACTGTACTTCAAAATGTCATTGAAAACAAGGCTGATATATTAGTTTTAGATATAAGCATGCCTCAAAAAGACGGAATCGAAGTTTTACAGGAGTTTAATAAAAATGAAAGTCCTTGTAAAATCATTATTTTATCCAGTTATGATGAATTAAAAATCATCAAGGAAGTAATGAAATTTGGCGCCAAAGGTTATCTAACCAAAAAATGTGCAGGCAAAAACATTATAGAAGCCATCAAAACTGTTTATCAGGGACAAGAGTATTTTTCTGATGCTGTAAGAGAGAAAATTTTCAACACTTTTACACACAATAATCCGAAATTAAATAAAAATATTTACATCGAAAACCCTATTTTGAGTCCACGGGAAATTGAGATTGTTACTTTAATTTCATTAGAATATACAGGAAAAGAAATAAGCGAAAAACTTTTTATCAGCACCAATACAGTCGAAACACATCGAAAAAACATCATGAGAAAATTACAGACTAAAAACACTATTGGTCTGGTCAAATATGCGTTAAAAAACCATTTGATTAATCCATGAATGTGTCATAAAATAAAATTAATTTTAATAAGTACTGACTATGTATTTCATTAGATTTTTAGTTCTTTTTATTTTCTTCATTTCTTCTAATGAAAATGCTGTTTTTAAAACTTCAAGAGAAGAAAGCACTATATCTATAAAAAAAACAAAAGAACGCACTCCCACTCAACTTCATCAATACGAACAATTAAGAAATAAAAAAGTAGTCAGTCTATCAATTATTCTGGTAATAATCCTTTTTTTTTTATTTTATTTCTTTTATCAGAATACTAAATTAAAACAGAAAATCAAGCGAAAAGACATCAAACAAAAAATACTTTTGGATGTTATAAATTTCGGAATCGACACTCAGGAATTGGAACGTAAAAAAATCGCTTCGTTTTTACATGACAACATTAATTCGCTATTGTCAACTGCGGGATTGCATTTAAATGCTTTCACTAATCAAAATAATATAGCGTCAGATGAAATTCAGAAAACAAAAGTTATTCTGACTGATGTTCATGACCTTTTGCGTGATATGTCACATGACTTGGTTCCGAGTCTTTTGGTTCGTTTTGGTTTGATTTATGCCTTAGAAGATTTATGCGAAAGAAATTCAAATTCGATTATCACTTTTGAATTTACAACTACAATTCCAACAGAAAAAAGATACATCGAAAAATTTGAGATGAAGCTTTATTTTATTGCATCAGAGCTTTGTAATAATATCATAAAACATAGCGGAGCAAAAAAGGCACACATAAAATTAAAAGAAAAAAACAATCATTTTATTTTAACGATTCAGGATGATGGAAAAGGATTCAAAACAAAAAAAATAAAAGATGAAGGTTTCGGACTTAACCGAATAAGAGCCCGAATTAAAAAATTCAAAGGAAGTTTTAATGTTATTTCTAATCCTAATGAAGGAACTACAATCAAAATAAAAATTCCTTTACCACATCAGCACTAAAAAACTTATTTTTTTCCTATTTCGATAATCTCTAAATCTTTTATTTTATCATCATCGATAACAAATCGCAACATCGTACGCATTTGGTGGAAACCACTTTTTCCGCACGCACCAGGATTCATGTGCAACAAATTATGCTTTTTATCGAACATGACTTTTAAAATATGTGAATGCCCGCAAATAAATAATTTGGGAGGATTTGAAGTCATTTCTTCTCTTATCGCCGGATTGTATTTTCCGGGATAACCTCCAATATGCGTAATCCAAACCGAAACATTTTCACATAAAAAACGATTGTGCAATGGGAATTCCAATCTTGCTTCTGCCCCATCAATATTACCATAAACACAACGCAAAGGTTTTAGTTTTTTTATAGTATCGGTAACATGCAAATCTCCAATATCTCCGGCATGCCAAACTTCATCGGCCAAAGCCACATATTTTAAAATAGTATCGTCAATATGACTGTGAGTATCGGAAAGCAGGAGGATTTTTTTCATTCTTTTTTTAAAGGGACAAAGGTTCAGAGGTGTAAAGGTACAAAGGTTTTTTTTAAAGACCCTAAGGTTCTGAGATGCTAATAAAAAATCCGATTGCTTTCGCAAATCGGATTCTTAAACTAGATGCCAGAGATATTAGATAAACTACGTTTCACATTTTACATCTAACATTTTACACCTATATACAATTACTGTTTCTTAGGGTTTTTACCATCTTTAGAATCTTTCGTATCCATCATTTCCATTAGTTTTAATCCTAACAGACCGCTAATTGAACCATCAGATCCGGCATTTCCAGAAATTAATACATCCGGAATTACTTTGATATTTCCTTTACCAATTTCTTCGGTAACTTTATATCTTGTAAAGTTGTCTCCACCCATTGCACTAACCTGCAATTGATACGATTCGGCTGTTGATTTACCAATTGCCATGATTTTCTCTGCTTCAGCCAAACCTGTTTTAGATATTCTTTCAGCTTCAGCGCTTGCGTTCAATTTAGTTGCTTCTGCCTGTGCTCCTGCTCTCGCTTTTGTAGCTTCGGCTTCTGCATTGGCACGCATTTTTGTTGCTTCAGCTTCAGCGTTTACATTCAGTTTTAAACTGGTTGCATCTCCTTCTGCTTTTTTAACTGTTGCATCTGCAGTCCTTTGTGCAATTTCAACACTTTGCGAGGCACGAACGATTTCTTTTTGCATATCGGCAATCGCAGTTTCTTTCTCCATTCCCTGACGCTGTTCTTGCGCCATTTTTTGGGTTTGATAGGTTTTTTGTTCTTCTTCCGCCAGTTTTCTGTCTGTCAAAGTCTTCATCAATGAATCTGGCGGCACTATATCTCCAATTAAGGTATCTACAGCATTCACATTATATTCATCAAGAACAACTTTAATATGATTTTTAGCAGATTCCTGACGCTCTTTTCTGGTACTTAAAAACGAAATTACATCACTTTCCTGAGCTGAGTTTCTAAAATAGTTACCAATAGTGGGCTCCAAAACCTGAGAAACCAAATTGGTCATACTTCCAAAACGGGCAATAACTTTTGGTGCTTCGTTTGCCGGAACATGAATAATCTGTGATACATCCAGATTAAAAGGGAAACCATCTTGAGAACGGACCGTAATAGTTGATAAATTATGATCTAAATTGTGAGATTCGCTTCGTGCATCAGCCCAATTCAGAACCAGATTAGTTGTAGGTACAGATTCCAGTTTAGTTGTATATTTATTCAAAGCATATTTTCCAGGACCCAGCGGTTCCATCCAAACACCGCGTTGTCCTTTTGATACAATGTTTCCGTGTTTGAAATGCTCACCGGTTACATCTAATCCGTCTTCACCAATATATGAAATAACGACACCAACATATCCGATAGGTACATCTGTCATTGGATTTTGCTCAATTTGAATTGCCCAAGTATTAATATAGTAAGAACCTGCCAATATTACCTGTGGTTGTAAACCTCTGTTTCCGCCAAGATTCAGGAATTCGTCGCAATCCTGAAAATTGTTGTGCCCTTCAACATATTTACCCGCAATCTGGCCAATCGGTATAGGTTCACCATCAAGAGCGGTCACAATACCAATCATGTTTTCGAAAATCTTGATTTGTTCTACAATTACGATTTCAAAAAGAAACGTATTGATACGATATGAACCCGTAGTAATAAAAGCAGTTTGACGTCCTTTTTGCCCGCCATTATCCAAGAAAGCCTGAGCATCCTGAAAGTTATCGCTTGTTACTTTTCGGGCTAGAATTCGTCCTGTTGGAATTTCTTTTCCGTCCTTACTTAAAACAAGTCCAATTTTACCTTCCGGCACAATAGTAAAACTTGTCATATCTATAGAATATTGCCAAATCCACATAGCCCAGTACAAACCCGGGGCAAGTGTTTGTGCCTGATAACCTGCCTCCCCTTTTGTCGCAATAATACGACCGTCAGGAAGCGATTTGTCTGCTCCAAACAAAACGAATTTTTTGGTTACTAAACCAATTTTATCCTCGGGAACCATTACCATTCCGAAGAAAACGCGTAAAATAAATTTGTAAAAAATAATGGAGAATAAGATTAAAATTATCCACCAATAAGAAGTAATTTCATTCATAGTTTTTGATATTTAGACTGCAAACATAGGAGAAATACTTCCTGTTAAAATGAAATATTTTCAAAATTAACGTTTAATATTTTTTAGCAAAAAAAGTTAAAATTTAATTGATTTTCTATCGTTGGAATTGTCAATTTCTGACACGATTTTTTGAGGAGTAAACTATGATTGGTATTTTGGGTTTTAACAGTTTTTTACGAAGGTTCTGAGGTTCTGAGATGCTAAGGTTCGATGTTTTCTTTTTGATAAATTTCCAAAACATTCGGTTTGTTATTTTTTCATATCGAATGTTAGACGCACTGCATTGCCTCTCTACAATAAAAACGGAAAATCTTAGAGCCTTAGCATCTCAGAACCTTAGCAACTTTTAAAAAAACCTTTGTACCTTTGCCTCTCTGAACCTTTGAACCTTTACTTTGAGATATTTTATTCAATTTGCTTATAACGGAACACATTATCATGGCTGGCAATTTCAGCCTAATGCCTCTTCTGTTCAGGAAACTTTAAACAAAGCGCTTTCGGTGTTACTAAATGCTCCTATAAATGTTATGGGGGCCGGACGAACTGATACCGGAGTTCATGCGGAGGAGATGTACGGGCATTTTGATTATGAAACTCCAATCGATGTTCCGAATTTAGTGCACAAACTAAACTCCTATCTCCCAAAAGACATTGCCATTTTTGATTTGATTTTAGTTCATGATGATGCGCATTGCCGATTTGATGCTACAAAACGAACTTATGAATACCATATCAATACTGTTAAAAATCCGTTTTTGGAGGAATTGAGTTGGTACTTTAACCAAAAATTAGATGTAGCTTTGATGAATGAAGCCGCGAAAATTTTGCTGAATCATACCGATTTTCAGTGTTTCTCAAAAGTAAACACAGATGTCAACACCTTTGATTGCACGATTTTTGAGGCTTATTGGAAACAAGAAAATAATAAATTGGTTTTTACGATTTCAGCGAATCGTTTTTTACGGAATATGGTTCGTTCTATTGTTGGGACTTTGGTAAATATTGGTTTACATAAAATTTCCTTGGAAGATTTTGAAAACATTATTGCCAGCAAAAGCAGAGAAAAAGCAGGTTTTTCGGTTCCTGCACATGGTTTATATTTAACCGAAATTGATTACGATTATTTATAGCTTTAGGCTGTAGGCTTTAAGCTTTAGGCATTAAGCCTTATTTGTAAGCCTATAGCTCAAAGCCTAAAGCTTAAAGCAAAAAAAAATAAATGAAAGCAAAAGCATTCGATACCGGATTATTCAAACGGATTTTAACATACACAAAGCCTTATAAATGGCGCTACTACGGCGTTATTATTTTTGCAGTCTCACTCTCGATTTTTGCAGCACTTCGCCCTTATTTGTTAAAACAAACGGTCGACGGCTATATCAAGACACATGATAAACATGGGTTATTGATGTATATTATTTTGATGGGAGTGGTACTTTTGATGGAAGTTTTCTCTCAGTTCTATTTTGTGTATTGGGCCAACTGGCTCGGACAGGATATTGTAAAAGACATTCGTACCAAACTTTTCAAACATATTTTGAGTTTCAGAATGAAGTATTTTGATTTGGTTCCGGTAGGACAATTGGTAACCAGATCCGTATCAGATATTGAGTCTATTGCACGTATTTTCAGTCAGGGATTGTTTATGATTATTAGTGATATGATGAAAATGCTGGTCGTACTGATTTTCATGTTTTATATGAACTGGAAGCTGACCTGGATTGTAATTGTCGCCATGCCAATTTTGGTTTATATTACCCGAATTTTTCAGCGTAAAATGCAGGTTGCTTTTGAGGAAGTTCGTACACAAATTGCTAATATGAATTCATTTGTACAAGAACGCGTGACGGGAATGAAAATCGTACAGCTCTTTAACAGAGAAAAAATCGAAGCTGAGAACTTTAAAGAAATCAATAATAAGCATAGAGTTGCCTGGATCAAAACGATTTTATACAACTCTATATTTTTCCCAATTGCCGATATTATTTCTTCTATAACTTTAGGATTAGTGGTTGTTTATGGCGGATTTAAAATTTTGAATGGAGACCATTTTACCACTTTCGGAGATTTATTCTCCTATACGATGTTCATAGGAATGTTGTTTAATCCATTGCGTCAGATTGCGGATAAATTCAACGAGATGCAGTTAGGAATGATTGCGGCGAATCGTGTTTTTGATATTATTGACACGCAAGATCATATTCAGGATACCGGAACGCTTGAGGCGCCTATTTTTGATGGAAGTATTGAATTTAAGGACGTGCGTTTTAGTTATATTCCGGAAGAAGAAGTGATTAAAGGAATTGATTTATCTGTGGATGCAGGACAAACGATTGCGATTGTTGGTTCGACCGGAGCAGGAAAATCCACCATTATCAATTTACTGAATCGTTTTTACGAAATTAATAGCGGCACTATTTTTATTGACGGACATAATATTGAAAATTATACTTTGGCTTCATTGCGAAAACAAATTGCGGTGGTTTTACAAGACGTATTTTTATTTGCTGATACGATTTACAACAATATTACTTTACAAAATCCAGAAATTACCCGCGAACAAGTTTTGAATGCTGCTAAAAAAATTGGCGTACATGATTTCATTATGAGTCTGCCTGATAATTACGATTTTGATGTAAAAGAACGTGGAGTGATGCTGTCCTCAGGACAACGCCAATTAATTGCTTTTTTACGCTCTTATGTAAGCAATCCGAGTATTTTGATTTTGGATGAAGCTACTTCATCAATTGATACCTATTCAGAAGAATTGATTCAGCGTGCGACCGAAACAATTACCAAAGGAAGAACTTCAATTATCATTGCGCACCGATTGGCAACAATTGTAAATGCTGATAAAATTGTGGTTATGGACAAAGGATTAATTGTAGAACAGGGTACACATCAGGAATTGTTAAATAAGGCAGAAGGCTATTACAAAAATTTATACGATTCACAATTTTCGGTTGCGAACTAGATTTTGAAATGCTAAAAAAGTTCTTAAAAAAGTTAAATTAGCGTTATAGTAATCATAAATGTAATAATCTTAGGAAATTATGTAACATTTAAAACTTTTGCTTTTTTTATCTTTGAGATAATAGAAATCAAATGTAAAAGAAAATGCCACAAAACAGATTTTATCCAAACGAACAATTCAAAGAAATAGAAATAAATGCTTCCTTACAATTACGTTATGCCATTTCAAACAGAGGCCGTTTAATAAGCTTTACTGACGAAATTGAAAACGGCCGCATCCTAAAAGGCGGTTTAAGTGATGGTTATCCTACCTTTAGATTTAAAGTCAAAAAAGACGACAAAATAGTCAACAAATACCTGTTTTTATATAAATTAGTTGCCCAATACTTTATCCCGAAAACATCTGAAGATCAAACTTATGTATTGCATCTGGATTATAACAGAAGTAATGATGATGTAAATAATTTACGCTGGGCAACAAAAGCCGAAATGATGGCGCACAGCCGCAAAAGTCCGCGTGTGATTCAGGCAAAGAAAAATCTTATTGAACACAACTTAAAAGCAGACGGAAGAAAATTAACCACAACTAAAGTGATGTTAATAAAGAAAATTTTAGCCCGACCAGAGCAAAAAACACGTCTAAAAATGATCGCCAAACAATTCGGAGTAAGCGAAATGCAAATCAGACGAATTGCAAGTGGAGAAAATTGGGGGCACGTTAAAGTTTAATTATAAATGGTTAATTGTAAATGGTTAATTGATCATTGCAATCACTTGAACGAAGTCGAAGATCTTTCATACGAAAGGACTTCGACTTCGTTTATTTTGATAAACAATTTAATTTGAGACTTCGCTTCTAAATCTGATTTACAATTCATAATTCACAATTAACAATTAACAATTACTTAAGTTTCTGTGAAAAGGTCAAAATCAGTATGGGTAAAAATAAATTTTAAAGTGTTTTTTAAAATAAATCCTTAAATTCGCAATCACAAATAACAAAAGAAAAATCGAAGAGTGAGTTTCGGAATTATAAACCTCATTTTCGGTTATAAATACTAAAAACCAAAAAAATGAAATACGACGTTATTGTTTTAGGAAGTGGTCCTGGCGGATATGTAACAGCGATTAGAGCTTCACAATTAGGCTTTAAGGTAGCTGTAGTTGAAAAAGAAAACCTTGGTGGTGTATGTTTAAACTGGGGATGTATCCCAACAAAAGCATTACTAAAATCAGCTCAGGTTTTTGATTACTTAAAACACGCTTCTGATTACGGATTGAAAGTTTCTGAATTCGATAAAGATTTCCCTGCAGTTGTACAACGTAGCCGTGGTGTTGCTGAAGGAATGAGCAAAGGAGTTCAGTTCTTGATGAAAAAAAACAAAATTGACGTTATTGAAGGTTTTGGAAAACTAAAACCAGGTAAAAAACTTGACGTTACTGATAAAGACAATAAAGTAACTGAATACAGTGCTGACCATATTATCATTGCTACAGGAGCCCGCTCTCGTGAGTTACCAAACTTACCACAAGACGGTGTAAAAGTTATTGGATACCGTCAGGCAATGACATTGCCAACTCAACCAAAATCTATGATTATTGTAGGTTCTGGAGCTATTGGAGTTGAGTTTGCTCACTTTTACAACTCAATGGGAACTGATGTGACTATTGTAGAATTTATGCCAAACGTAGTTCCTGTAGAAGACGAAGATATCTCAAAACAATTTGAGCGTTCTTTGAAAAAAGCCGGAATTAAAATTATGACGAACTCTTCTGTTGAGCGTATTGATACAACTGGTGCAGGAGTTAAAGCATTTGTTAAAACTGCAAAAGGTGAAGAAGTTCTTGAAGCTGATATTCTGCTTTCGGCTGTTGGAATCAAAACAAACATTGAAAACATTGGTTTAGAAGAAGTTGGAATCGCTGTTGACAAAGATAAAATCTTAGTAAATGCTTACAACGCAACTAACATTCCGGGATACTACGCAATTGGAGACGTTACTCCTGGACAGGCTTTAGCTCACGTAGCTTCTGCTGAAGGTATTAACTGTGTGGAGAAAATTAAAGGTTTACACGTAGATCCAATCGATTACGGAAACGTTCCTGGTTGTACTTACGCTACTCCGGAAATTGCTTCTGTTGGTTTAACTGAAAAACAAGCTAAAGAAAAAGGATACGAATTAAAAATTGGTAAATTCCCTTTCTCAGCTTCAGGAAAAGCAAAAGCTGCCGGAACTCCGGACGGATTCGTAAAAGTAATCTTCGATGCAAAATACGGAGAATGGTTAGGATGCCACATGATTGGTGCCGGTGTTACAGATATGATTGCTGAGGCAGTTGTAGCTCGTAAACTTGAAACTACAGGTCATGAAATCTTAAAATCTATTCACCCTCACCCAACAATGAGCGAGGCTGTTATGGAAGCTGTTGCTGATGCTTATGGCGAAGTAATTCACTTGTAATACAAAACCGTTTTACGGTTACATATAATTTTCAATTTAAAAATCCGATTTGTGAAAGCAAGTCGGATTTTTTTATGCCTTAATTTTAAAAACCAATAACAATTAATAATCAAATTACAAGCGAATTTTAAAGCAAACATAATAAGCCAAAGCTAATATGAAGCCTCTTTTATAGTTTGTTTGGTTTCAATTTATAAAATGAAACGTATTTGCTATCATTCAAATCAATTTCTGTCTGTCTATTGATTAAATTTATTTTGGAAACACTTGTCTTAAAATTAAGATATGAATATTAAATAGATAAAAAAAACAATATTGGTCAATGACAGTTTATGATCGTGATACACATACTTTCATACGAAATAAAAAATGGGCAGGACGCTCTTCACAAACACCAGGATTAAAAACAAACAGCGATGGTTCTGTTGACCTTTATTTTGGTCCAACTCCACCTGAAAGCGGCGAATCAAATTGGGTGCCAACAGATCCAAAAGGCAAGTTTGAAATATTGGCTCGTTTCTATGGCCCTAAACCAAACTTATATGATCAAACCTTGAAATTGAATGATGTTGAAAAAGTGAAGTAATTTAAGTGTTTACAATAACAAATTATTTATTCTTAAAAATGAAAAAGAGACTTATATCAATGATTGTCATTTTTGCTCTCGCATCTTGCAATCAAAACAAAAATACAGAAACTACCTTATCAACTTCTACAAAGCTTGACAGCACAACCTCAAATAAGTCAGTATTGCCACCCGGGCCAGATACCTCCGTAAAGATTACTGAAGCGTATGCAAGACAGGTAGCACAAGATGCCTATTTCTGGGCATGGCCTATGGAAAACATTTACAATCGCCGCCTCGCTTTTAAACAGGCGCCAAAAGTTGGATTAATGAATGGTGTTTTGCCTTTTGCTCCGCTTAATACTTTAGCCATGCTGCACGATTATATACAACCCGAGCAACGTTGGGTTGCGTGCCCAAATCAGGATGTAGTGTATGGTGCCGCCATTGCTGCACTTGATGAAACTCCTGTGGTAGTGCAAGTGCCAGATTTTGGAGACCGATTTTGGGTTTACCAGGTAGTTGACCTGAGAACTGATGCTTTTGCCCAACTAGGTAAAATGTATGGAACCAAACCCGGTTTCTACCTACTTGTTGGTCCTAACTGGAAAGGCGATGTACCGAAAGGAATTACAAAAATGTTTCGCAGCAAAACGGGAACAGCATTCATTGTACCACGAGTATTTCAGGATGATACTCCTGAAGACAAAAAAGCAATTCAAGGCATAATTAATGCTATTGATGTATATGCATTGGATAAATTTGATGGCAAGATGAAAAAGCAGGATTGGAGCAAACTTCCTTCTCTGGGGTCGCCTACAAAAGATGGTGACTCAGGCGAAACCAAATGGGTATTTCCTGATAAATTTTTCGATGAACTTCCCATGGTGCTAAAAGATGCACCGCCTTTGCCGGGCGAAGAATCGCGTTATGCTCAAATACTTGCTGTAATTGAAGCTGCAAAAAAAGATCCCGCACTAAAAAAAGCAATGATAGAAGAAGCCTTTAAAGCTGACAAGGAATTAATAGATCCATTATTGCAGTTTCGCAACTGGGGAATACCGCTAGCCGATAATTGGTCTACCGCCAATAACTGCGCTGCCTTTGGAACAGATTATTTTACACGAACAGCAATTGCAAAATCAAACATACTCGTAAACGCTGGTGCAGAAACAAAATACTTTTATCAGGATCTTGATTCGCAAGGTGCAAGATTGAGCGGTACAAAACAATATACCGTAACTTTTGCAAAAGATAAAATGCCCCCGGTAGATGGTTTTTGGTCCCTCACTTTGTATGATGAACACCACTTTTTCTCTCCCAATCCTTTAAAACGTTATTCGTTGGGTACAAAAAATAAGGATCTAAAATATAATACCGACGGCTCATTAACATTGTATGTACAAAATTCGGAACCTAAAGGCACTAAAAAAGCCAACTGGTTACCTGCTCCTAAAGGTATTTTCTGCTTATATTTCAGATGCTATGGACCACAGGAAAAAACTATAAAAAATGAATGGACGCCACCAGCAGTTATAAAAGTAAATTAAAAATATACTTAAATAGTATTAATCCGATTTGTGAAAGCAAGTCGGATTTTTTATTAAATCATATTTCCGGAAAGCCACTATTAGAAATCAACCAATTTAGATAGTGAAATCTCTAAAGCATTTGCAACTTCTAGCAAACTATATATTGTTGGATTAACTTTTCCGTTTTCAAGTTTTTCTATAGATTGGCGGTCTTTAAGACAAGCTCTCGCCAAATCTGACTGACTCCAACCCTTTTCTTCTCGTAATTTAATAATTCGTTGACCTATTTTCTTTTTTAATATATCTCTCGTCATAAATCAAATGTCATATAATTTGCTGACAATTTTGTCATATTAAAAATTGACAAATCTGTTTTTTGTTTTATATTTGTCATACAAATATATGACAATTGAAAATTCAAGAAAACTAAAAATTCATACCAAATACCAAACCAGAACACATACATGCACAACAATTCCTGTAATAAAACTACAAGGTAAATGGCTTAATAAACTTGGTTTTAAGGAAGGTCAAATGGTAAATATCAAACAAAAGAAAAACAAGCTGACAATTACTATTAACAAAGAAAAAAACTGAAACATATTTTAATAACTTTATAGTCAAATAAAATTTCATGAAAGAACTGTGCATTGTCGAATTTCCGTCGAACCTAGGCTTAAAAGAACCTCAACCCGGAAAACAACCTGGCGTAAAAAAATTACCAGACTGGTTATGGAAACACAATTTGCATAAATTCATTTCACATAAAGACATCATCAGAATTGATCCACCAAAATATTCAAATATCAAGGATCCCGAAACACAAATTCTCAATGCGAATTCCCTGGTTGAATATGCGAGAGAACAAGCTTATTTAATCAATAACTTACTAACTCAAAATAAATTTCCTTTTATAATTGGGGGAGATTGCAGTATTCTTTTAGGATCAGCCATTGCGTTAAAACAAAAAGGAAATTATGGTTTATTCTATCTTGATGGACATACTGATTTCATGGACATTTCCTTGTCTGATACTGGTGGGGTTGGCGGAATGGCAGCTTCTGTTGTTACCGGAAACGGACATAAAAAATTAACCGATATTCTAAATTTATCTCCATATATAAAAGAAGAAAACCTTTGGTGCGTAGGCAATCGCGAATATGATGAGGAATACGAAAATGAGATTCGGAATTCTACAGCCACTTATTTAAGTCTTGAAATGTTGCGCAAACAAGGCATTAAAAATTGTATTAATTCTTTTCTATCAGAAATTGCAGCAAAGAATCTGGACGGTTTTTGGCTTCATATCGATGCAGACGTCTTAAACGATTCAATTATGCCGTGTGTAGACAGCCGAACCCCTGATGGTTTAACTTACACTGAATTTAACGAACTTACCTCTTACCTATTTCAAAGTGAGAAATTAAGTGGACTCGAAATAACCATTTTAGATCCCGATTTAGACCCAACCGGACAATACACAAAAGAATTCGTCTCCAATATTTCAGCCACTTTCAACTCATTTAAAAAATAGATTTAATTGATACAATAAAAACGTCCTGTGGCTAATTAGTATGTAAAAGCAAAATAATTTTGCACGGTTCTATGCTAGAACACTGAATAAAACATAATTTAAAAAATCATAAAATGAAAACAAAGATTGCAATACTTGCTCTTATCATTTTTTCTGTAATTGGCTGCAAAAAACACAAGCCAACAGAAGAGAAAGACTTAACTTCTTTAGAACAATTAACCACAGGTAACGAAAGATTCCTAAACGGAAAATCAGTTCATCCGCATCAAAACAAAAAAACAGTTCTGGCTAATCAGGATGGGCAAAAACCATTTGCTGTTGTGATTACATGCTCAGACAGTCGTGTTTCACCTGAAATTGTATTTGATCAGGGAATTGGAGACTTGTTCGTAATTAGAAATGCCGGAAATCTAATTTCTGATATCGATATGGGAAGTATCGAATATGCTGTTGAGCATTTAGACTCCAAATTAATTGTTGTTTTAGGTCACACTGAATGTGGCGCAATAAAAGCGTACATCAACGATAAAGATGGTTCTTATAAAAAGCACTTCAATCATATTGATAATATCGTTGAAACGATTTCACAGGAAAAAGAAGAAATTGATGCCGATAAAACAACTCCAAAAGCAACTAACTATTTGGGAGCAATTAATGCCAATATCGTGCATTCTGTAAAGTTAATTCAGGACAATCCAATCGTAAAAGAACATCAGGTAAAAATTGTTGCTATGCGATATGATGTACACACCGGAAAAGTAGTTCAGTTGTAATTTGAATTCAGGTATAATATCAAAATCCGATTTGTGAAAGCAAGTCGGATTTTTTATTAGGGCGTGTCACCATCCCGATAAAAGGGCAAATTACTTTATATGTATACGCCCTTTTATCAGGCTGGTGTCGGGCTATCCGTGCTACTTCGGTAGCAAGCTCCTATCCCTCACGCAACACTCATTTTCATAAGAAGTTCTTTTTATCCCTAATTTTTGTAATAAAAAAAAGATTAATTTAGCTCAAAGCATTAATTTCAGAATTAAACCAAAAGCAACAAATTCAACAAATTAAGAAACTAAAAAGCTTATTAAGATGAATGCAACCGTACAAGATTATAACAATTCTCAAAGTGATTCAGATAAAGAAATCTGCAATCAGCTTGCCATAATAATAAATGAAAATCTTCCGGATGCCGAAAATAAAATCTGGCACGCACATCCGGTTTGGTTTCTGGATGGAAATCCAATTGTTGGTTACAGTAAACTAAAAAACAATGTTCGTTTACTCTTTTGGAGCGGACAATCATTTGAGGAAGAAAAATTGGCAAATGAAGGTTCTTTTAAAGCAGCTGAATTCCGTTATACTTCAGTTGAACAAATCATTAAAGAAGATTTAGAACGTTGGATCACAAAAGCAAGAGCAATACAATGGGATTATAAAAACATTGTCAAACGCAAAGGAGTTTTAGAGCGATTGAAATAATGAAATAACCTCTACTTTAATAATAGCCAGGAATTTACCTCAACCAAAAACTAAATCGCAAAAAATGATTTTAACAGAATTACCAATCGATCTTAAAAAACTAATTGAAAATGAAAAAGTTGAATTTTCTATAAAAGCAAAACGAAATTTACCTCTTGGTAAATCAGTCGAGCGTCTTATTTTCAGCATTGCTTATTGTGCTTTTGTCAGCATTTTTGTTGTTGCTTTCTTCGGTCCTTTACTTAAAAATGAAGAAGTACATTTTACATCCAACGATGTGCCGGTTACGGCAAGCTGGGATGATTTGGGCGAGTTGATAGTACCGGGTATGATTATAGGCCTGTTTGTAATCGTTGGAGTCGGACTTATCATTTCCTCTGTTTATTCCTTTTTTCAAAAAGGAGGTTATTTTATTGGAACAGAAACCCGAATGATTCAGTATCGAAATGGAAAATCAACTATCACAGATTGGGAACAGTTTTCCGGTAATGTGAAAATAAACGCTAAAAATAATTTTGGTGATTTAGAATACGAATTAAGAACAGGAAAACTACAAAGTCGAAAAAACGAATCAGATAAATTTGTACCGGATATTCTTTACATTTCGGCAATTGAAAATGTTTATGAGATTGAAAAAATATGTAAGATCAGAATCAAGGAAAACGACCCGACTCCGGCTGTTTTATCAGTTTAGAAACACTATCAAAGTGATTTACAAAACAAGTAATTCAAATAAATTATATAATTTTAAGAAATCACCCGCTTCATACGCAACCATTTAACAAAATTTACATCTATTAGTTAAACCGATATAAATTTTAACCCATGAAAAAATATTTCTTATTGTTTCTTGTTCTAATTTTTATTTCCTGTAATAGTAGCGAAGACACCATTAAAAATGCCAATACCAATACTACAACGGAGAAAAATCTGGAAGGACGATGGTTATGCGTTTCTACGACTGGGGGTTTTGGCGGTCCTACTCAGGCTACTTTAAATGAAAAAAAAGAAATTGAATTTTCGGGTTCTATTCTTAGAATTTATATTAATGGAAAATTGTCGCGCGAACAGCAATTTTTGATAAAAACTAAACCATCCATTTTTGGCGGTGAAAAAGAAATGCTTGTTATAGACAAAGGACTTTCCATTACTCAAGAATACTTTATTGATCGCTTAATTGAAATTAATGGTGAAAATTTGATTTTAACTGACGAATGTTTTGACTGTTCTACATCAAAATACGTAAGGGTAAAATAAATTATTATATCTTCTTGCTTTCAAATTGGACAGTTAGCAGTAATTGGAAGAAACATAACCAAAAAATAGAAATAATGAAAAGAACTCTAATTTTATTCAGTTTCATTTTACTAATTAGTTGTAACAATGATGAAGAAGTTGTCGAAAATGCAATCCAAGTTTCTGCAATGAAATATACTGTAGCAGAAGATGTTGAAAGTTTTGATACTATATACAGTCAAGAATATACTTTTGATAGTGATGGAAAAGTATTATCCGAAACTTTTACAAATTATTTAAATCCTCAATTCAATTACAAAAGTACATTTGAATACAATAACCAAGGAAAGCTTATAAAAGAAATAAGAAATGGTCAAATATTTTGTTATATAAATTGGAACGGGAATGTTGCTGAATTGTATAATGAATCAAATCAAAAAATTTCAGATTTTAAATTTAATAATGAAAATTTAATTGAATATAATGATGGCTACATCAATGGAAATATTAAAAATCATAAATATAATTATGACACTAATGGAAATGTAGTTTCAATAGAAAATCAAAACGAAGTTTTTGTTGAATATTTAAATTACAATAAAAGTATAGCAAATCCAATGAACTTAATTAAATCAATAGGAGTTTTAAGATTAGATTACAAACCATATTTCAAAAACTTCTTTGCCATAGAAAAAGCGTATCCTTATGAAGAAACAGATTATACATTTCCTCTTACACATTATGGCTACCAAAATACTTTAGATTCAAATAATAGAATAATTACTTTAACAAACAACAGAAATTTAATTTATAAAGAAACATTTGAGTATAATTAAAACACCTACTGCTAACAACAAACGCTATAAGGGATTTGGGCAATAGGAGACTGCTTAATTTCAAAATACGAACGAGTAAAATAATTATTATGAAAAAATTGATTCCAAATGGCCGTATTCTGTTTCTGCTCAGGGGGAAATGGCTTTAGGACAATCTTATGTCGATGGTAGTGATTTGTATTTTGTAAGACAATAAATTTCTGCGAATTCGTTTTCCTGGTTCTTATGAAAAAGAAACGTAATCGCTAGCCCCGATGGGAGTGATATCCTTTTGTGATCTCGTTTGAAGAACGAGACTACAAAAGATATAGCGGACAGCGGGACTGAACGTTCTTTTAAAAATGAAACCTTCTGCTTCCGAATAAAAAAATGCTCGTCAAAAATTGAAGAGCATTTTTTATTTTATTTCTACTCAGGTTTAATTTGTATTTTCGTTTAAGAAAAAAAATCTGTTATGGACCATTCTTTAAAAGAAATACTTTGGAGGCAATTTGGCGGAAGCATTGATATGTTAAAAAATGCTATTGAATTTTGTCCGGAATCACTTTGGGATACGGAACAGCAATTTGGATATAATGCCTTTCATTGTGCCTTTTTTCTGGATTATTATTTAACTCTTGATCCGAGAGGTTTTACCCCTCCAGCGCCCTTTTCTCTTTCAGAATTTGAAGACAGGATGCCTGAAAGAGTTTATACAAAAAAGGAAGTATTGACTTATTTAGAATTTTGCAGAGAAAAATGTCGTAATCTGATTGCTACGATGACGGATGAAATTTATAGAAGTAATTGGGAAAATGAATCGGGAACAATGCGCTACAATGTTGTTGAAATTTTACTTTATAACATGCGCCATGTGCAGCATCACGCGGCACAATTGAATTTATTATTGCGCCAAAATATTGATAACGCTCCAAAATGGGTTCGTGAAGCAAAAAAACAAACTTTATTAATATCGATTATGAATATCTTACTTGTTTACAGTCATCCGAGTAAAAAGTCCTACACTTTTCAGGTTCTGGAACATTTGAAATCCAAAATTTCAAAACAAAACTGGAATCTTGAAATTTCGGATTTATACGATATGAATTTCCAGAGCGATATGTCTAAAGAGGAATATGAACGAGAAGGATTTGCCAAAACAGAACTTCCAATTTCTAATGACGTTTTGGATGAACATGACAAAATCGAAAAAGCGGATTGCATTATTTTTCTTTATCCGGTTTGGTGGAGTGATTGTCCGGCAAAATTAAAAGGCTGGTTTGATCGGGTTTATTCTGTTGGATATGCGTACGGGCAAAATGATACTTCTCAAAAGATGAAAATCATTCCGTTTGGGCTTGTGATTTGCACAGCCGGACATCCAAATGAGTTTTTATCCGAAATAAATATGGCACAAAGTATGGAAACCATTATGCTGGAAGACCGACTTGGAAAACGTTTCGAAAATAAAGAAATGCTGATTTTAGGCGGGACTTTAGAATTGGAGAAAGTGATGGAGTATCATATGAAACAAATTGAAGAAGTTGTTCAAAAAATAAAAGATTATTTTGGCTAACTTATATCAAAAATGAAATTAGAAACCCATATCATAAACAATACAAGGATTGCCGAAATAGTTAGCGAAGAGATTCTAATTAATTCTATTGAAGAGGGCGCTCAGTTATTGGTCGACATTTATTATCAGGATTTTGACAGAATTATTCTTTATGAGAAAAACATAATGCCTCTTTTCTTTGATTTGAAAAACAGAATTGCCGGCGAAATACTTCAAAAGTTCTCCAATTTCAGGGTACGTTTGGCAATTATTGGTGACTTTAAAAAATATGAAAGTAAAAGCGTTAAAGACTTTATTTTTGAAAGTAATAAAAACCGACAAATCAATTTTGTGAGTAATTTGGAAGAAGGATTGGAAAGGCTGTCCTAATTTTTATTATTAATTTATTAATTGGACTAATAAGGAAAATCTAAAATATTTTATTTTAAAATGACAATAGAAGAAATCATTGACAGACAAATGTCTGCATTTAATAACAAAGACATTATAAACATGATGTCCCTATATACTGAAGACACCAAGATTTATAATTTTTCAGATTATTCATTAGTAATTAATGGCAAAAAAGAATGTGAAGAAATGTTTGTTAGACTATTTGAACAATCTCCTGATTTGAATGCCGAATTTATAAAAACTATTTACTTTAATAATAAAGCCATAGTGCATGAATATGTTTATGGGCGAAATGGAATTAATGAGAAAAAAGAACAAGTGGTTATTTTTGAAATACAAGACGAGAAAATAAGCAGAATGGATATTATGAGAGAGTAAAAATACTGATTAGCAGGTATTAAATTCAAAAAATCTAAAATCTAAAATTCCAACCTGTCTGAAACGCCCCTTAAAATTGTCTCACAAACACCCTAACATATTGATTTTTAGAACGTAAATTTGTTATTTAACTTTCTAAAAATGATATAAAATGAGTGCGCAAGATTTTACCACAACCCTAATAGTTGAACAATCTCCGGAAGAAGTTTTTAATGCCGTTACCAATGTTCGCGGCTGGTGGTCTGAACAAATTGATGGCAATACAGGCAAACTGAATGATGAATTTGACTATCATTATGAAGATGTACATCGCTGTAAAGTTAAATTGATTGAAGTCATTCCGAACCAGAAAATTGTTTGGCTGGTGGAGAAAAACTATTTCAAATTCACTGAAGACGAAACAGAATGGACAGGTACAAAACCAACTTTTGAGATTTCAGAAAAAGACGAAAAAACGGAGCTTCGTTTTACACATGTTGGCCTGGTTCCGGATTATGAATGTTTTGATATTTGTAGAGATTCCTGGACGAATTATATTCAGAATAGCTTAAAAAAATTGATTACAACCGGAAAAGGTCAGCCCAACGGCAAAGACAAACCGCAAACGGAAAACGAAAGAAAACTGAGCGCGAAGTAATTAGGATAACAGAATAATAGATTTGGTTCACTATACTATCGATAATTTTCATAAATTAGTGCAACTAAAAACCAAAATTTATGAACCCTGTTTTAAGAAATACTTTGGCCGTAATTGCTGGTCTTTTTGTTGGAAGCATTGTAAACATGAGTATAATTTTAATGAGCGGTTCTATTATTCCGCCCCCGGACGGAGCTGATAATACAACTATGGAAGGTTTGCAAAAAACGATGCATTTGTTTGAACCAAAACATTTTATTTTTCCATTTTTGGCACATGCAATCGGGACATTTGCTGGCGCAATCACAACCGCTTTATTGGCATTCAATCACAAAACAAAACTGGGTTTAATTATTGGAGCTTTCTTTTTGTTAGGTGGTATTGTAAGTGTTTGCTCTCTGCCTTCGCCAATGTGGTTTACGGTTGTAGATTTAGTTTTTGCTTATATTCCAATGGCTTATTTAGCAATTAAATTGGTCAAAAGAAGAGCCTAGAAAAGTAATTTTATTTCACCGATAAACATTTTTACATTACCGAATTAGGTTAAAAAGAATTTAAAAAATTGGGTATTGACACTTCTCAGATCAAATCAGAAAATCTCTAAAAAACTTCAAATTTCCGGCTTTATTTACTTGAAAACATACTTCTAAATTTCATAACTTAGTTTGTTTTTAATTTTAGAATCATGACTAAGAAATATATTGCCCAGGAATTTTTAAAACTCGCTGCAAATGGGCATTCACACGAAGCTTTCAGGCTTTATATAGGCGAGAATTTCAAACACCATAATGCTTATTTTAAAGGCGATGCCAATACTTTGATGATAGCCATGGAAGAATCTTCCAGAAAAAATCCGAATAAGACTTTCAAAATTCATCATGCTTTAAGAGACGGCGATTTGGTTGCGGTACACTCCTGTGTTAAACAAAATTCAACTGACTTAGGCGCGGCCGTCGTGCATATTTTTAGATTTGAAGCAGACAAAATAGTAGAACTTTGGGATTTGGGACAAGCGATTCCAAAAGAAACGATTAACGAAAACGGAATGTTCTGAAATGAGTTTTCAGTCGAAGTCGCAGTTTTCAGCCTCGTAACTGTCAACTGGGACTGTGACTGAGACTGAGACTGCAAACCTGAAACAAAAAAACTGAAATTAAACCTAAAACCAAAAAACTTTTAATGAGCTCAATTTTCCGTATTTCCTTCTTTATCTCTTTCGTTTTATTATTTTCGAACTACAATTCATTTGCTCAAAAAAAGAATTATGCTGCTCAAATTGACAGTTTAATTAAAGTTGCCGATCCTAAATTTAATGGTGTAATTCTGATTGGCCAGAACGGAAAAACCTTGTATAATAAAGCTTACGGTTTTGTCAATTTTGAGACTAAAAAACCTTTAAAATTAGACAGTCAGTTTGAAATTATGTCGAACACGAGACAGATTACAGCCGTTTTAATTATGAAAGAAGTCGAACAAGGGCGAATCAATTTGCAGGCACCCATTAAAAAATATTTGCCGGAACTGAAACAAACCTGGGCAGATTCTGTGACTGTTCATCAATTATTAAATCACACGCACGGAATAGTCGACTTAGAAAAACCGCTATTGTTTAAACCCGGAACCGAATTTAAATATGGAAATATGGGCTATCCTTTTTTGGGGAAAATAATTGAAGTTACCACTAAAAAAAGCTACTCCGAAGTAGCAAATGCATTTTTCAAAAAGTTAAAGATGAAAAATACATTTTGTTATTCAAAAGATAAAATTGAAAATTTAGTCTCAGGTTATATTAACACTAAAGGCACTTTCGAAATAGTGAATCAAACCATGATTACTAAAGAAAATACTCCTTCTTGCGGAATTGTTTCAACCGTTGGCGATTTAGCGATTTGGAATGAAAATTTCCATAAAGGAAAACTGCTAAAACCAGAAAGTTATCAATTAATGTTTAAATACAACATAACAGCACAACACAATTTCTTTGGAAAAGAAAAAGAAGGCTACGGTTATGGCATTAGAATAATTGAAAAAGATGCTGTAAAATATGTTGGACATACCGGTCTTGGGGATGGGTTTTCTTCCATAAATTTGTATTTCCCCGAAAGTGATATGAGTTTGATCGTTTTAGAAAATCAGATGAATGAAGATTCAAACTTGTTTTATGCTTCTGAAAGTAAAATCAAAAATATTCTCTTTAAAAGCGATTTACTTCATCCAAAAAAATAAGCCATGGCAAAAAATAAAACTACTGAAACAGAAACCAGTGTTATAGATTTTATAAACACTTTTGTAGATGATGCAGCAAAAAGAAATGATACTGCCGAATTGATTACAATAATGCAGAAAGTAACTGGTTTTGAACCTAAAATGTGGGGACCAAGCATTATTGGTTTTGGAAGTTACCATTACAAATATGCCAGTGGGCACGAAGGCGATGCACCCCTTGCAGGGTTCTCGCCAAGAAAAGCCGCTATTTCGCTTTATACTTATCTGTCTGAAGAAAATAGAGAGGATTTACTTTCTAAATTAGGAAAACATAGAGCGGCTAAAGGTTGTATTTACATCAAAAAACTAAGTGATATTAATGTAGAAATTCTCAAAGAAATGGTTTCCGTTTCAGTAATAGAATTACAAAAATTATATCCTCAAAAATAATCTTTACAAAATTTCATGAATAAAATATTTTTAGAGAATAGTTCTCAACAAGAAAATGATGCTTTTATATTAGAATTTATATTCTTTTTAATTTTTATAACGCTTCTTTTGTTTTGCATTTACAACCGTAAAAATGTTCTAAAATATTTTTTAAGAAATTTTCCTATCAATGAATTTCAAAGTCTTCGCTTATATTTGGGGTTGACAACCTTAACTATAATTGGCTTGATCTTATCTTTCAATTTTATATTAAAAATATTTTCATTCTTATAATCTCACAAAAATGATTCTCACATCAATAATTCTCTTACTAGCTGTAATTTTGTACTTTTTATTCCATCCAAGGTTTGGGAAACAACCTTCCGGAGAGAGACTTGCTTTAATACAAAAGTCACCTCAATATAAAAATGGAAAATTCGAAAATGAAAATTTTACTCCGGAACTTGCAGAAGGTTACGGGTATTATGATGTTTTAACCGAATTTTTATTTAAAAAGGTAAATAGAAAAACCCCAACTGATCTTATTCCTTCTGTAAAAACCAATTTAAAAGAACTCTCTTTAAATCAGGATGTTTTAGTTTGGTTTGGACATTCCTCTTATTTCATTCAGCTTGAAGGCAAACGTTTTTTAATTGATCCTGTTTTCAGCGGCAACGCCTCTCCTATTTACGGAACCACAAAAGCCTTTAAGGGAACTGATATTTATACCTATGATGATATTCCTGAAATAGATTATTTACTGATAACACACGACCATTATGATCATTTAGATTATAAAACTATTATGGAACTGAAACCAAAAATAAAAAAAGTAATCACGGCACTTGGTGTTGGTTCACATTTTGAGTTTTGGGGCTTTTCAGCAGAAAATATTATCGAAAAAGACTGGCACGAAAAAATAGAATTAGATCAAAATTTAACGCTCTATACAGCTCCATCGAGACATTTTTCCGGCCGAAGTATCAAACGCTGTAATACACTCTGGACTTCTTTTATTTTAGAAACCAAAGATTTCAAAATGTATCTGGGCGGAGATAGTGGCTACGATTCTCACTTTGCAGCAATTGGCGATAAACATGGCCCTTTTGATATTGTGCTTATCGATAATGGTCAATATAATCCGGCTTGGAAATACATCCACAACTTACCGGAAGATGTAATAAAAGCGATGAAAGATCTAAAAGCTAAAAGAGTGTTTCCGGTGCATAATTCAAAATTTCCTTTATCACTTCATTCCTGGGATGAACCTTTGATTAAAGTAACGGAATTGAATGCCAATTCTGAAAATCCTATTCCGCTAATTACACCGAAAATTGGCGAATTGGTAGAATTAAAAAATGAAAAACAAGAATTTCAACAATGGTGGAAAGGGATTAGATAATTTTAGATTTTAGATAGTAGATTTGAACCCTAACAAAAGACCATTTAGCTTGTCATTCTGAGGAACGAAGAATCACACTAGAAAATCCTCAAAGTAAGTCGCCAATCTTTGTCGATTCACTTGTGTGATTCTTCGTTCCTCAGAATGACAAAAAAACTAAAAAAATACATGAATACATCAAATCATATTATTAGAAACGCAAGTCCTTCAGAATTTGAAGAAATAGGAAAACTGCTTATTAGCGTTTATTCCCAATTAGATGGTTTTCCGAAAGAAGAGGAGCAACCCAATTATTACAAAATGCTGGCCAATATTGGCGATTTTACCAATCATCCGGAAACGGAACTTTTGGTAGCGGTTGACAGCAATAATGCTATTCTGGGTGCAGTTGTTTATTTTAATGATATGCAATATTATGGTTCGGGCGGAATTGCAACTCAGGAAAAAAACACAGCAGGATTTCGATTATTAGGTGTCGACAATAAGGCACGCGGCAAAGGAATTGGTAAACTTTTGACGCAGGAATGCATAAAAAAAGCAACAGAAAATAATTTAAATCAAGTTATAATTCATTCGACTTTAGCGATGCAAACCGCTTGGAAAATGTACGAAAACATTGGATTTCAAAGGTCTGAAGATTTAGATTTCATGCAGGGAGAATTAGCCGTCTTTGGCTTCAGATTAAAAATTAGTAACTAAAATTAATTTTCAAAAAAAACAATACTTTGAAACTAAAAATAACCTTTCTGACACTTGCCTTTCTTGTAACTTCTGCTATTTTTTCTCAAAATACTTATGTCTTTTTGGGAAGTTATAATAAAGATAAGAATGCTGAAGCAATTCAGGTATATCAACTTGATACTTTAAAAGGAAAACTGACCAAAGTTACTTCTGCAAAAAATGTCATAAATCCGTCGTATCTAACCATTTCTCCAAACGGAAAGTACGTATACGCTTGTACAGAAACCAAAACACCAAATGACGGAAATGTCAGCAGTTTTGAATTTAATCCTCAAAACAAAACTTTAACTTTTCTAAACAAACAAAGAAGCGGTGGTGAAAATCCGGTGTATGTTTCTGTTCATAAAAGCGGAAAATGGTTGGTGAATGCCAATTATACTGAAGGAAGTGTTTCGGTTCATCCTTTATTAGAAAATGGAAAAATAGATTCGCTTGCGCAGAATTTCCAATATACAGACGGAAGTGTTCATAAAGAAAGGCAAACGAGATCGCATGTGCATTCGGCTGTGTTTTCTCCTCAAAATGATTATCTTTTTTTACCCGATTTGGGGGCAGATAAAATTCGGTGTTATCGTTTTGATACAAAGTTGAAACAACCTTTGGTGGAAACAAAAAATCCGTTTACCAAAACAGATTTAGAAGCGGGACCAAGACATTTTACTTTCCATCCGAATCAAAAATTTGGGTATTGTATTGAAGAAATGGCCGGTGCGATTAGTGTTTATCAATATGACAATGGAACGTTGGACAAAATTCAACGCATCAATACCCATCCTGATAAAATTACGGGAGGTTTTGAAAGTTCAGACATTCATATTTCTCCTGACGGAAAATTTCTTTATGCCACAAACCGTGGAAAAGAAAACAACATCGCGATTTTTTCTATTGATGAAAATGGACTTTTGAAAAACATTGGATATCACTCAACTTTAGGAAAGCATCCGAGAGTTTTTGCTCTTGACGAAAGCGGAAAATTTCTTGTTGCCACAAATGTCAATTCCGGAAATGTGGTCGTTTTTAAAAGAAATGAGAAAACAGGTTTATTAAAGAAAACAGGAAACGAGATTAAAATGGAAAATGTTTCTTGTGTTCAGGTTAAGAGGATATAAATATTAAATTTCACGCAGATTTAAACAGATTTAAGCAGATCTACATAGATTTCCATTCCCATTTTGTTATCCTGACGGAGGAAGGATCACACTAGTGGCTCGACAAAGATTGGCGATTTTGATTGCGGAGTCTCTTGTGTGATCCTTCGTTCCTCAGGAGGACAAACAGTAACTTTAATCTGCGGTAAAATAAAAAACAGTAAAAAATGAAAAATACAGAATTCAATTTACAACCAGATTTCTTAGAAAACGAAATCACAAAATTAATTCCGTTAGAAGAAAAACATTTTGAAGCATTATTTGAAGCCGCTTCCGACCCACTAATTTGGGAACAGAATCCTGTCAAAGACCGGTATCAAAGAGAAGGTTTTAAAACTTTTTTTGAAATCATAATTACAAAAAGCCCATTCTTAATTCTCGATAAACAAACAAATGAAATAATGGGAACAACCAGTTTTTATGATTACAATCCCGAAAAATCGAGCGTTGGAATTGGCTACACATTTATTACAAGAAAATTTTGGGGTGGTCCGTATAATAAATCAAACAAAAGATTATTGATAGATTATGCTTTTCAGCATGTTAATTCGATTCTTTTTCACGTTGGATCGGAAAATTTCCGTTCTCAAAAAGCCGTTTTAAAACTTGGAGCCGAAAAAATCAATGATATGATGTTTAACATCAATGGCGTTGAAGTACCTTATTTTGAATACGAACTTCGAAAATTATGAATTGTGAATTGTCAGATGTAAAACGTGCAAAAACTATTATACCATTTTACATCTAACTTTTAACATCTAACACTAAATAAATGAAAAGAATAACTGTTTTCTGCGGTTCCAGTTTTGGAACCGAAGCCATTTATGCCGAACAAGCGACCTTACTTGGCGAAACTTTAGCTAAAGAAAATATAGAACTGGTTTATGGTGGCGCAAACGTAGGTTTAATGGGCGCTCTGGCTGACGGCGTTTTAAATAATGGCGGAAAAGCAATTGGTGTTCTACCAGATTTCTTAAGATCAAAGGAAATTGCTCATTTAGGTTTAACTGAATTGATTTTGGTAGAAAGCATGCACGAAAGAAAAACCAAAATGAATGATTTATGCGATGGCGTTATTGCGCTTCCGGGCGGCTTTGGAACGCTGGAAGAACTTTTTGAGATGTTAACCTGGGCACAATTGGGACTTCATAAAAAACCTATTGCAATTTTAAATATCAATGGCTTTTATAATTCTTTAATTGAATTAACCGAAACAATGGTCGAAAAAGGTTTACTGAAAGAAGCGAATCAGAAAATGCTTTTGGTAAGCGATGATATTGATGATTTATTAAAGCAAATGAGAAATTATACGCCACCTACAGTTGGAAAATGGATTGATAAAGAGAAGTTGTGAGTTAAATGTAAGATGTAAAAAGTTGAAAATTGAAAGTAAAAAGTTAGACACACATCTGACAACCTATATGTAATACTTTTAAAATTAAACAATTAGAGTTATATTTACATCTTCACTTTGATACAGCGCTAAACCCCTAACCTTTAACTCATAACCTTTAACTTCCCACAAAGATGAAAACAGAAAATAACAAATTCGCAAAAGCCGAAATGCTGATTAGAAAACCTGTTTCAGAAGTTTTTAACGCTTTTATTGATCCGGAAATCACGAGCAAATTTTGGTTTACAAAGGGCTCAGGCAAATTAGAACAAAATAAAAAAACAGAATGGACCTGGGAAATGTATGGTTTTTCTTTAACCGTCACGACTCATGTTTTACAGGAAAATAAGAAAATTGTAATCGAATGGGGAAATCCTGAAGAAAGCACTTTGGTAGAATGGGGGTTCACACCATTAAACGAAAATGAAACTTTTGTTAGTATAACAAATTCTGGCTTTAAAGGCGATTCAGATAAAATAATCGATCAGGTTCGTAATTCTACTGAAGGTTTTACTTTGGTTTTAGCCGGCGCAAAAGCGTATTTAGAACATAAACTTCAATTGAATTTGGTTTTGGACCGTTTTCCAAAAGGACTTGCCTAGAAATGCGAACTTAACCGCAAAGTTCGCAAAGATTTCCGCAAAGTTGCCGACTGTTTAGCACGCATTCTATGATAAAATGCGTGAGATTTATCAACCAGTTCTTTAAAATAAATTGAATTAACAATGGAAACTAAGAAACCATTAAACATCGACGAATACATTGGCGCTTTTCCAAATGATGTTCAGGAGATTCTGGAGAAAGTTCGAATGACGATTCAAAAAGCAGCTCCCGATGCGACTGAGAAAATCAGTTATTCAATGCCGGCTTTTGAGCAAAACGGAATAGTGGTTTACTTTGCGGCTTTTAAAAATCATATTGGTTTGTATGCTTTACCAAGTGGTCATGAAGCATTTCAGGAAGAACTTTCTCGATATAAATCCGGAAAAGGTTCGGTTCAATTTCCCTTTAATAAGCCGATGCCGTATGATCTGATTACCAAAATTGTAAAATTCAGAGTCAAAGAAAATCTCGAAAAAGCGAAAAAGAAATAAATATAAATGAATTTACAAGAACATTACAATCGACTTTATCAAAAATCTTCTAAAGCTATTTCTGAAGGAAACTATATCATTGAGAACCAAATTAATGATGTATCAGACTCAAGATTTGGAATAACTTTATTGATCCGCCCAAGCGATGAAATAAAAGCTAAAATTCAGTTGTTTTTAGAAGAATTAAAAGAAGTTGATTCTACACAATATTATTATCCCAATTCAGACATTCATATTACGGTACTGTCCATTATTTCGTGTTATGAAGGTTTTACTCTGGATAAAATCAGGATTGAAGAATATATCGAAATCATTCAAAAAAGTTTAATTGATGTAGATAAAATTAACATCGGTTTTAAAGGTGTTACAGCCTCACCTTCTGCAATAATGATTCAGGGTTTTCCAACGGATGAATCTTTAAATAACTTACGGGATAAATTGCGTGAGAACTTCAAAAAATCAACTTTACAACAAAGTATTGATAGTCGTTATGCCATTGCGACTGCACATTCAACCGTTATGAGATTTCAGGAAAAACTCCGAAATCCAAAGGAATTACTAGAAGTTGTAGAAAAATTTCGGGATTTTGATTTTGGAGAATTCGAAGTTGATAAATTGCAATTAGTTTGTAACGATTGGTATCAGCGGAAAAGCAATACCATTAATCTGGCAGATTTATATCTATAGATTTTTTTAGCCACGAATTGCACGAATTTACACTAATTAAATAGCAAAGTTTTAAGCTAAACTTAATTTAAACTCAATATAATTCGTGAAAATTAGTGAAATTTGTGGCAAACTTTCATTTACTTAAACTTCCCAAAATGCCATAAAACACCAGAAGGATCATGCAGAAAACATTCGCTTCCCCAATCTAAATGACGTGTTGGAGTTAGTTTTACGCCATATTTCTCCGTTAGGTTTAACGCTAAAAGTTCGTTGTAATAACGATTGACATCATCAACTTCTAAGAAAATCATGGTGTTTTCGATCCATTCTTTAGCATAATAATCCTGAAGATAAAAGGCAATTTCTCCTGTTTTAAAAACAGAAAACTTTGGATCTAAAATTGTTTCTTCAAATCCTAAATCTTGGTAAAAACTTCTGGAGATTTGAAAATCTTTAGCTCCAATAAATAGGCGTATGGATTGGACATTATGATTCATTTTTTTCAAATTTAAATTTAGAAAATCTTCCCTAATTTAAGGAAACCAATCAATACCATTATCAAGACGATCCAGAAAATCTGTAAAAGAAGTCCCAATTTCGATATGATACTTAGTATTTAAATCAATAAAAGGAGAAAGAATTATTTTGATATTCTCGTTTTTATCCAATGTAATTCCAATAAATTCTCCACTTCCATTTGAACCAATTCCGATAGTATGTTGTAATTCTTCTACTATATTGTAATTTTTATTGGTTTCAATAATTTCTTCTAAACTCCAAAGGTTTATAAATTCAACACCAATGAATTGATCTATACCGTGATAGTTCTCAAGATAAAACACATAATCTTTCGGAAGTTTTAATTTCGAATATAATTCAATATCAATTATTTCAACAGTAGAATTTACATCTCTTTTTGGAAAACTATATTTTTTAATTATTCTTTCTAGATGTTCTGTCATAATTTACTTTTCGAGCATTTTAGAAAACTTTTTTCTTATCCCTTCTTCAAAATATTCCCCAAACCTCTACCAATCTGTTCAATCGCTTCAAGGCCTTTGGTTAATGGCGTTGCGGTAAAATCTTCATAAGCATCCATAGAAGTTACTTTGTTATCATCTTGCGGGTACACCAAAATCAGGTTATTTTCATTAAATGATTTTTCAAATTTTTGAGGTAATTTATCAAAAATCGATTGGTATGAAACCGAACCTTTTCGCGATAAGTTGAAAACAATCAAATCGGTTGGTTTGATTTCATCTGAAATAGCTTCAAAATCATCCCAATCCAAAATACTTTTAAATCCTAATTTCGCGTTCAGTTTTAAATTATTAACAATTTGTTGAATGGTTTGATGCGTTTTATATTCGGCATAAATTACAATCGGAACACTTAATTCTTGCGACAGTCGGCAAATTTTTTGAAGTAAAAGTTGAAATCCGGCTCCTCTTTCAGAAAAAGGCGGACAAATAAAAACCAATCTTTTTTCTTCAATAAATGTTTTTTCGAAACGACAAATGAATAAACTTTTATCAACGTTATTGATAATTGAATCTACGTTTTCTCCAAAAATTTTATCTAAGAAACCTGTTTTTCTTGGCCAGCCAACAATCACAATATCCGACATGATTTCTTTTGAAGTTCTGGCAATTCCACTGGCAGGATTATGGTCAATTCTGGCAATTGTGTTGATTTTTACTTCTGAGGCTGAACCCTGAATTACAAATTTATCAACTGCTTTTCGGTATCTTAAAATATTCTTTTCAGCCTGGTCATTATTCGGAACAATCGTCAATAAAGTAATCGGATTTGACGATTTTTTATCTTTTATCAAAAGTGCAAAATCTAATAAACTTGCTGTCGCAGAAGTTTTTGCTAATGGGATCAAAATATGCTCGTCTAAAATCTGATCTTTATGCGCATCTTCATGAGAAATCTCTTCTTCGCAGATTGCAATTTTTTTTGCTGCTTTTTCTGTAGCAAAAGAAGCCACGATACAGGTAATCAATATTAAAATAATGGTTCCGTTTAAGATATTTTCATCCAGGATTTCGGCTTTATATCCAACTAAAATTACGGCCAAAGTTGCTGCGGCATGCGCACTGCTTAATCCAAAAATTAGTTGTCTTTCGGTCTTGGTATATTTAAAAACAATTTGCGTAAAAAACGCTGCAATCCATTTTCCAAAAATAGCCACTACACTCAATGTCCCGGCTACAATTAAGGCTGTTGGTCCGCTTAAAATTACGCTGATATCAACCAGCATTCCCACAGAAATAAGGAAAAACGGAATGAATAATGAGTTTCCAATAAACTCAATTCGGTTCATTAATGCTGATGATTGCGGAATCAAAGGATTCAATGCCAAACCAGCAACGAAAGCGCCGATAATAGGCTCTACTCCTGCTACTTCGGCTAAAAATGCCGCAAAGAAAACGACAGAAAGAACAAAAATATAATGGGCGTGTTTCTCACTTTCCAATTTCTTAAAAAACCATTTTGCAACTCTCGGAATTACTAAAAACATGATCGCAGAAAAAATTGCTAATGAAATGGTTAGTTTTATCCAGAAAGCCTGATTCAGATTTCCCTGACTGCTTCCCATAATTACGGCCAAAATTATCAGAACCGCGGTATCTGTCAAAATAGTTCCTCCAACAGTAATTGCAACTGCCTGATTTTTGGCAATTCCGAGTTTACTAACAATTGGGTATGCCACCAACGTGTGTGTCGCAAACATACTCGCCGTTAAAAAACTGGCATTAAAATCATAATTTAAGAGATAAAAACAAACCGGAAAACCAATCGTTAATGGGAAAATAAAAGTAAAAAACCCGAATAATAAACTTTTATTCCTGTTGGCTTTAAACTCATTCATATCGAGTTCTAAACCGGCAATAAACATGATGTAAAGAAGTCCAATTGTAGAAAATAAATCTACCGCTGAATTTTTGGCCAAAATATTAAGTCCGTGAGGGCCAATAATAACACCCGAAATAATCAAACCAATGATTCCCGGAATATTAATTTTTTTCAGTAAAATTGGCGATAATAAAATGATGAAAAGTATTAATGAAAAAATCAATACCGGATTGTTAAGTGGCAATTCGAACTCTTGTAATAAATTCCTGAAAAATTCTATCATAATGTGGTTTTAGCTCCTGGTATATCAATTGTCCTAAAAAGACATTTTTAGCATTCAGACAAAATACCCAAAGTTTGCAGTTTATTTCGATTATTAAAAAACTAAAAAGATCAGTTTCTTCTAGTAATAGCTATTTACAAAAATACCTAAAAAAATCCCGAACTTTTTACGAAAGCCCTATATTAACTAATTAAATTTACTTCTTTGCCAAATTATTAATATTTAATATTTATTTTAACAAAACCGCAAGATTTCTAATTGAAATTAAAACATCATTGCATTATTCAATTATCTTTGTCTTAATAAAAATTGAACAATGGAAGAATGTATCTCTGTTTTTGATATGCTTAAAATTGGCGTTGGTCCTTCAAGCTCACATACTTTGGGGCCATGGCGCGCTGCTGAACGTTTTTTAGAAGAGTTAAAAAACGAATCTATTTTAGAACAAGTTACCAGAGTTAAAGTTGATTTATATGGTTCACTTTCACTGACAGGAAAAGGTCATGCTACTGATTTGGCCGTAATGCTAGGTCTGAGCGGACAAGATCCGGAATATATTCCGGTAGACAATATTGCCGGAATTATCAAAACGATTGAAACCAAAAATGAAATCAATTTAGGTAATCAGCTTACGATTCCGTTTTACTTTCTTCAGGATATTGTTTTCAATAAAGAATTTCTTCCTTTTCATGCCAATGGGCTAAAATTCACAGCATACAAAGCAGATAATTCTGAATATGAATCTACTTTTTATTCTATTGGAGGTGGTTTTGTCGTTAAGGAAGAACGTATCAATGCCAAAATAAAAGAAGAGATTAAATGTGCTTTTCCGTTTCCCATTCAAAATGCGGTGGAGCTTTTAAATTATACGATTTCAGAAAATAAATTGATCTCAGAGATTGTTTATGAAAATGAAAAATCGATGCGTCCTGAAGAAGAAATTCACTCTGAATTAATGCGCATCTGGAATACAATGTTAGAATGTATGTATATTGGCTGTCATACAGGAGGAATTCTTCCCGGCGGTTTAAATGTTCGCAGAAGAGCTTTTGACATGCATCAGAATTTAATTGGATTATCTAATTACTCCGATCCTCAATCCTGGTTGGAAGAAATCAGAAAAACGGAGGTTAAATTTCGCCAAATCTTAAAATGGGTAAGTTGTTTTGCACTTGCCGTGAATGAAGTAAATGCCTCTTTAGGCCGTGTTGTTACAGCACCAACTAACGGAAGCGCTGGTGTAATTCCGGCTGTTTTAATGTATTATTTGGTGATTGAAAACCATAATGCGGGCGAAAAAGAAATCAAACAATTTTTAATGGTTGCCGGAGAAATTGGAAGTATCTTCAAAAAAGGATCTACCATTTCAGCAGCAATGGGTGGTTGTCAAGCCGAAATTGGCGTTTCGTCATCAATGGCTGCAGCAGCACTTTGCGAATTAATGGGCGGAACTCCTGCGCAGGTTTTAATGGCGGCAGAAATTGCCATGGAACATCATTTAGGACTTACCTGCGATCCAATTGGTGGTTTGGTTCAGATTCCGTGTATCGAAAGAAATACTATGGGTGCCATAAAGGCTATAAATGCAGCCGAATTGGCCTTAGAAACCGACTCTAAAAATGCAAAAGTTCCTTTAGACAAAGTGATTAATACGATGTGGCAAACCGCAAAAGATATGAATTCTAAATACAAAGAAACTTCTGAAGGAGGATTGGCAATTGCTGTAAATATGGCCGATTGTTAAAATTCGAAAATAATTATTGCCACATATTAAAAGATTAGCACAGATTAAAAATCCTTTTCAATCTTTTAATCTGTGGCAAAAACTAAAATACTTCATGAAAAAAATCTACTTTCTAATTGCCTTATTCTCTTCGGTCTTATTGCATTCACAAGAACGCTATTTTCTAAATTCAGATACCAGACTTTATACAGCTGCAAATACTTCCGCAGCTTTTTTGGGTTACTTTAAATATGGTGCTGAAGTTCGATTATTATCCGAAAGTAAAAATGGCTGGTATAAAGTACAAGCTGATAATTTTAATGAAGGATTTATTGAAGAAAAATTCGTTACAACAAGATTAAATGCAAAAGACATAAAAGTTAAAGACAATGAAAATCCTATTATTGAAGGCGGTGATGCCTATTATGGAGGCAATCATTTATTTGTTCTTGTTGCAAGTTTAAAAGCACGAGCCCTGCCTGATAAAAACTCAAAAATTAAAGAAATTCTTTATACCGGCGATCCCGTTGCTGTTAATTATCTTCCGAAAAACCAGGAAGACTGGGTAAATGTAAATGGCAATTTTACTGAAGAAGAGGCAAAATATACTTTACGAAAATTTATTGGTATAAGACCCAATTTTGATGCTTTAGTAAAAGAATTTGATAAACTTGATGTTAATGCCATGGCGGATCGAAAAACGGTCAGCGAAAGAATGGTAGAATTGGCATGGAACAGCGATTACGCTAAATTAGCTCCTGCTTATCAGCGCTATTACGAAGTTGTCAAACAATTAAACGATCCAAAACTTATTACTGAAACCGACTTAAATATGGCTATTGCCAAAGGTTTAGCAAAGCATAAACTACCCGAAGAAATTGTTGCCTTTACTCAAAAAGCCGAATTTGTTTTAAAAGGAACCAAAACCAAATCGCTTTTTTTAACACAAAAAGATTTAGTAAAAACATTTGGACAGCCTTCTAAAAAAGCAAACATTGGAGACGAATGCGGTGTGTATTTAAGTGACTTGTTTTATTATTACCCGGATCTGGAAACTTCTGTTGAAGAAAAGAAAAATCAGGCAGAAATCGTCAAAGTTTATATCAATGAAAACAACAAATTCATCATAAACGCAAATTCGGTTTTAGATAATTCTGTGTCCGAAAAAGCTTTCATTGAAAAATATGGTGCCTATATCGAGGCTTCTATAAAGTCACCGCATAATTATTCTATCCTTGTGGAAGACAGTCAATTTAAAATAGAATTTAAAAACGGTAAGCTTTTCAGCATTGAAATATTCTTCTATTGCTGATTCTCAAGTTACAATTATTCAATACTTTTACATTATCAAAAAAAAATAAACAAAAAACAAAATGTCAGTAGCTAAAAAAGATTATAAAAGAATAACTACAAAATCGCTAATCGAAATGAAAAGTAACGGAGAAAAAATCTCTATGCTTACTGCTTACGATTTTACGATGGCAAAAATTGTTGATACTGCAGGAATCGATGTGATTTTAGTAGGTGATTCGGCATCAAATGTTATGGCGGGACATGAAACGACTTTGCCAATTACTTTAGACCAAATGATCTATCATGCTTCATCTGTAGTTCGTGCAATTGAAAGAGCTTTGGTTGTAGTTGATTTGCCTTTCGGAAGCTACCAGTCTGATCCAAAAGAAGCTTTACGATCTGCGATCAGAATCATGAAAGAAAGCGGCGGACATGCAGTAAAGCTCGAAGGTGGAAAAGAAATTAAAGAATCGATCAAAAAAATATTAAACGCCGGAATTCCAGTAATGGGACACTTGGGTTTAACACCACAATCTATTTATAAATTCGGAACTTACAGCGTTCGCGCCAAAGAAGACGAAGAAGCCGAAAAATTGATTGAAGATGCAAAAATGCTTGAAAAAGTAGGTTGTTTTGCTGTAGTTTTAGAAAAAATCCCAGCTGATTTAGCTGAAAAAGTAGCCAAAAGTATTTCGATTCCGGTTATTGGGATTGGTGCGGGAGGTGGCGTTGACGGTCAGGTTTTAGTAATTCATGACATGCTTGGAATGAACAATGAATTTAGCCCGCGTTTCTTACGCCGCTACTTAAACTTATACCAGGAAATGACCTCAGCAATTGGTAAATATGTTGCTGATGTTAAGTCAAGTGATTTCCCGAATTCTAGTGAACAATATTAATCTAAGGCTCTAAGTTGCTAAGATTCTAAGGGACTAAGTTTTTTTTTTTAGGCAAATACATCCAAAGCAACAAAGGCAAAGGTTTCATGAATTGCCTCCGGCTTTAGCTGGGGGTATATTTTTTAAGCCCTATAGAGGGGCTTTAGCCAAACTTTTCCCAATCTAAATTTCACATCAAAATGAAAATTCTCTCCGACAAAAACAATCTCCAAATCCTGCACGAAGACAACCACATCATTGTGGTAAACAAGCGTGTGGGCGATATTGTACAGGGCGATAAAACAGGTGATAAACCTTTATCTGATGTTGTAAAAGAATACATTAAAGACAAATACAATAAACCTGGCGACGTGTTTCTGGGAGTGATTCATCGTTTAGACAGACCTACAACCGGAATTGTTGTTTTTGCCAGAACAAGCAAAGCTTTAACACGAATGAACGAAATGTTCAGTAATCGTGAAACACAAAAAACCTATTGGGCAGTTGTGAAGAATAAACCTCAGGAAACAACTGCCAAATTGGTTCATTTTTTAAAAAGAAATGAAAAAAATAACACTTCAAAAGCACATTTAAAAGAAGTTCCGGATAGTAAAATTGCCAGTTTAGATTATACTGTTTTTAAAGAACTTCAGAATTATGTTGCTTTAGAAATTAATCTTCATACGGGTCGTCATCATCAAATTCGTGCGCAATTGTCTGCTATTGGTTCTCCGATTAAAGGAGATTTAAAATATGGTTTTGACCGAAGCAATCCTGACGGAGGAATCCATCTTCACGCCAGAAAACTGGTTTTTGTTCATCCTGTTTCTAAAGAAAATATTACGATAGTCGCACCAACACCTGATGAAACCATTTGGAATGCCCTATGATTTTATGATTTATTTGTTATTTTTTTAATTTTTATCAATTAACTTGCATAGAGAAAAAACAAGTTGATCAGAAAAATGGACTATAAAAACGACATCGGATATAGAAAAGAAACGCTCAAAAAGTTATTGTATAATATACAAAAAAGCGAAGATTTAATTGTAAAAGCTTTATACGATGATTTTAAAAAGCCGGAATTCGAAGCCGTTCTAACAGAAACAAATTACGTTATTTCTGATCTGAAAGACACCATCAAAAACATTCATAAATGGGCAAGACGCAAACGTGTTTTTCCATCGATTCTCAACTTCCCTTCCATCGATTATATTTACAAAGAACCTTATGGAAAAGTTTTGGTAATTGCTCCTTGGAATTATCCTTTTCAACTGGCTTTATGCCCTCTTATTGCAGCGGTTGCAGCAGGAAACAGAGTCATTTTAAAACCATCTGAACTTACTCCAAATACATCAGCAATTATTTCAAAAATTATTGAAAAGACATTTCATATCAATCATGTTGAAGTTTTTGAAGGCGGTGTTGAAATCTCTAATAAATTACTGGCTCAGCGTTGGGATTATATTTTCTTTACCGGAAGCGTTGCTGTCGGTAAAATTGTCGCCAGGGCAGCAGCAGAAAATCTAACTCCGGTAACTCTTGAGTTAGGAGGAAAAAACCCATGTATTATTGACGAAACGGCTAATTTAAAATTGGCCGCAAAACGAATTGTCTGGGGAAAATTCATCAATGCCGGACAAACTTGTATCGCTCCCGATTATATTCTGATCCAAAAAAACATGAAAGTCAATTTTATTACTTTTTTGATCGAAGAAATTATAAAAGCTTATGGTAAAAAAATGGAAAAATCTCCTGATTTTGCCCGTATCATCAACACTAAAAACTTTCTTCGGCTAGACAGCATGATCGAACGTGAAAAAGTGATTTTTGGAGGAGAAACGGATGCTAACAAACTATTCATTTCACCCACATTAATTGAAGAACCATCTCTTGATAGTCCTGTAATGAAAGAAGAGATTTTTGGTCCAATTTTACCTATTCTTACTTATGAAACAGAAACAGAAATTCAGAACGTCATAAGTAAATATGAAAAACCTCTTGCTTTTTATATTTTTAGCGAAAATCATTCTTTTGCTAAAAAGCTAATTGAAAATTACTCTTTTGGAGGCGGTTGCATTAATGATACTGTTGTTCATTTTTCAAATAAAAGATTACCTTTTGGAGGTGTCGGCCATAGCGGAATTGGTGCTTATCACGGCCAATTAAGTTTTGATATTTTCTCTCATCATAAAGCGATTGTTAAAAAAGGAAACTGGTTAGATCTGCCTATGCGATATGCTCCTTATAAAGATAAATTAACGTCTATCAAACGATTATTAGACTGGATGTAAACAGGTAGAAATCAACTTATGTATATTTTGTAGATTTTCATATGTAATTAATTAAATATATTATATTTACGTTTTAGTATTTAACCTAAATATAAAAGTATAAAGCAATTCTACCAGTAAAATGAAATCTACATCTGATCAAATCGAAGACATTAAAAATCATGGCTATTCCTTAGATTTTTCAACTGTTTTTAACCATGCATTCGAAAACTATAAAAAAATAGCACTTTATTCAGGGCTTATCATTTTAGTATTTTCATTCCTCTTTTTATTCGCATTTTTTAGTGTACTTGTTGCCTATTATGGTGTGGAAAGTATGAGTAAAGATTTTTTTGAGAATCTTGAAAATCAAAAATTATCCTATATCGAACAATTAATTTCTACACTGGGAATTTCACTTTTAAGCGGTGTTTTGGCTCCTTTTGGTGCCGGATTTCTAAAAATGGCAGATTGCGCTGATAAAGATGAGGAATTCAATGTTTCTACTATTTTTACTTATTACAAAGCGCCTTATTTTGCTCAGATATTCACAGCCACTTTCATTATCGCAGTCGTAGGAACTGCTATTTCAAATGTCCTCGAGAGTATTGGATTAGGACTTCTGGGAGGTGTCATTTCAATATCTATCAACTTTTTTACTTATTTAGTTATTCCGTTAATTGTTTTCGGAGATTTAAAAGCCTTAGATGCAATTAAATCAAGTATCATTGTTGTAAGTAAAAATCCATTATTAATTTTTGCTTTTTTCATTGTTGGCCTTATTGGAGCAATAGTGGGTGTATTTGCATGCTGCGTACCAATCTTGTTCACACTTGCTTTTAATACATCAATGAATTACGCGACTTATTATGGAATTTTTAATATGGATGAAGAAGATCCAATTGATGCGATAGGTCAATCGGATTTAGAATAAAACGAAGATTCTAAGTAAACAAAGAGCTTAACCTACTCTGTTTAGAAAATTCAAAATGCTATTTACTAAACCAAACATACCCAAACTACTATGGTAGCAAACTATAGTTTTTATAATTCATTGCTTTCAGGCATTACCCATTTTGGTAGTACCCTGAAAGCAGTTGTCACAAATTGGTATGTCTTTAATCCGGATATTATTTTTTATAACAATCCTAAACTTATTATTTTAGGGTTATCTCTTTTGGGTTTTTTAAGCATTCTGGTTTATCAGTTTTTCAGAATAAAGGCTAAAATTGGAAATTTCATTGAGAAAAAAAGAGAAAATGACACTGTCAATAAAGAGTACGAACTTTATGTTTTGTTTTTTGGAATTGCTATAATTTTAATTGAAATTATCAATGAAATTTTTAAAATAAGACCAGCCAGTTTATTAATTTCAAATGTTTCAATCGGCTCTATAGTTTTGGTTATCTATTTTCTTACAGATAAGGTCAAGTTTTTAAGAGAACGGGTTCAGCAAAACTTCATAATAGCCTTTTTTATTTACATGATCTATATTGGGAAAAATATTATTTATTTCCCTAATGATGTGGTACCCATTATCACTTTTTTGATCGCATTTTTCTTTTCCTATAACATATTAAAACCCATAAAAGTATATTGGTTTTTTGTTGGAATACTCTTTACTTACTTAACGATAACTATCGTTTTTAATTTAATTCCAATTAAATCGTCCATTTTACTAGTTAACTTTTCTATTTTAATTTTTATTATCAATCAGGTAAAATATGCCGTTTTATTAAATAACCGCGATAATTTTAGATTCACGAATGAAATTGTTCATAAAGGAAATTCTCTGACAATTGCTACAAATGAAAAAGGGGAATTACTTTTTTGCAGTGAAACAATTACTTCAATTTTAGGCTATCAGCCTGAGGATGTGAGGGGAATGGAATTTTGGAGACTTACTGAAGATCAGGAATTCAGCAAAGAAAATTATCAGAAAAACTACATTGATAATAAACTATACATCAGAAAATTAAAAAATAAAAGCGGAGAGTTTAAGTACATTCAGTGGAAGGATAAAAAATTCTCAGAAAATTTAATTATCAGTATTGGCCAGGATGTTACGGAACAAATAATTGTTCAGGACCAATATAAAAACCTTATTCAGACCGCTACAGATATTATTTTTGAAATAAGTGTTGATGGCTATTTTACGTTTATAAATGAATTTGGATTTTCGATTTTAGGATATGCTGAAAATGAAATCATTCTACAGCATTATTCTAATTTCATTCACGAAGATTATATTAAAAATGCAGTAGATTTTTACGAAAATCTGGAAAAAAACGGAAACAGTTACCCTACAATTGAAATCCCGATTATAAAGAAAGACGGAAGCGAGATATGGATCTCACAAAAAGTAATCGTACGTAAAAATGATCTGGACGAAATTATTGGTTTTGCCGGTATCGCCAGAGATATAACGGAGATGAAAAATATTGAAAATGAGAAAAAAAGACGTCTCGAAAAAATTGAAGCTTATAATAATTCGACCAAAAAATTATCGACAACAGATTTTCGTGAATATCATAATCTGCAAACGGTAATTGATTCTATTATAAAAGAAGCTGCAACAGTTTCAAAAGCAAACAGGGTAAGTTTCTGGAAGTTTACAGACGATGTAATTATTTGTAAAAATTTATTCAGTAGTGATGATCAAAACTTAAGTGATAAAAACATTCTGGACAAGGAATCGTATCCTATTTATTTTGAAACCTTAAAAAACAAAGCCATCATAAATGCTCCTGATGTTTTTGATAAATTAGAAACTTCTGAATTTCAGGAAATTTACTTTACAAAAAACAAAATAAAATCAATGCTTGATGTTCCTATTTTTTCAAATGGACAATTAGCCGGTGTTGTTTGTTTTGAAAGTACCGGAGAAAAAAGAGATTGGGACAATGAAGACATCAACTATGCAAGAACTATTTCTGATGTTATTTCGTTAGCTATTTCTTCTCAGATGCGACTTAAAGCGGAGAAAAAACTGGAACATAAAAGTGAACTGCTTTCGGCATTAGCCCTTTGTACAGAAAAGTTTCTATTGAGTAAAAGTTTGCAAAAGATGTTTCAGGAAACCTATGACATTATAGGAAAAGCTTCAAAAGTAGATCATATTTTTTATTATGAAAAAGATCTGGAAACCAATACTATTAGTCAGCAATACAAATGGTCAAGAGAAGGAATTGAGCATCAAATAACCACATTGCAAGTTTTTTCTGAAGAAAATTTAAAGGAAATTATTTCCCATTCTCAAAATAGAAAAGTTTTAAACACGCGAACCAGCGATCTCGAAGATACTTTTTTTAAAAAACTGTTAGTTAACAATAATATTAAATCGATATTAATTTTACCGCTGTTTACCAACAATATTTTTTCAGGTTTTATCGGATTTGATGATTGTACTAAAGAAAGAAAATGGACTGACGATGAAATTTATATTTTTCAGACGCTGGCCAATAATATTTCCTCGGCTTTGGACCGAAACAGAAATATAGCTAAAATTAAAGAAAGCGAAGACGCCATAAAAGCCAAAGAACTGGCAGAGGCAGCCAATAAATCTAAATCTGATTTTCTGGCCAACATGTCGCACGAAATTAGAACGCCTTTAAATGGAATAATCGGATTCACTCATTTATTAATGAAAACTAATCTTGAAGAAATTCAGGAAAAGTATATGACAACCATCAATCAATCGGCTCATTCCTTACTTGAAATCATCAATGACATTCTTGATTTTTCTAAGATTGAAGCGGGAAAACTGGAGCTTTTTATTGATTTATATGATGTTCAGAAAATACTCGGACAAATATTTGATCTGATTATTTACGAATCCAATCAAAAAAATCTTGAACTTGAATTAAATCTTGATCCATCTGTACCAAAATACATCTGGACAGATATTGTTCGTCTCAAACAAATTTTGATTAACCTTTTATCCAATGCAATTAAGTTTACAAATGAAGGTTCAATCAAACTTAATGTGACCGTTCTGGATAAAAAATCAGATGAAAATTATATCATTCGTTTCTCTGTAACTGATACCGGAATTGGAATATTGGAAAAAAATCAGAAAAAAATATTCAAGGCTTTCTCACAGGAAGATAGTTCAACAACGAGAAAGTTTGGTGGAACTGGTTTAGGGTTAACCATTTCGAATCAATTATTAGCTTTAATGGAAAGTCGTTTACAACTTAAGAGTAAAATAAACGAAGGCAGTAATTTTTATTTTGACCTGAATTTGAAAACTAGCCATAAAAGTATCAATGAAAAATTCAAGCAAATTTCAAAAAACAGAAATCCGGAATATGCTTTAAGTTACAATTCAAATCAGAAAAAAATAAGCATTTTGATTGTTGAAGATAACAAAGTAAATATGCTCCTGTTAAAAACGATTGTAAAGAACTTAAATATGAATTCTATTATTTTCGAATGCGAAAACGGTTATGAAGCCGTCAAACAAATCGAAAATATAAATCCAGATCTTGTTTTTATGGACATTCAGATGCCAATCATGAATGGTTATGAAGCGACAAAAGCAATCAGAATTACTGAAATTGGTCAACACATTCCAATAATCGCTGTCACTGCCGGAGCTGAAAAAGAAGAACGAAACAAATGTTTATCAGCCGGAATGAACGATTATATCTCAAAACCTATCATAAGAGGAACCGTTGAAGAAGCGATGCGAAAATGGCTAAAATAATTTGAAACTAAATTGTTTCTGTTAATGTGTAATTCCCAAAAAAAACATAAATTCGTATGAAAGAAAACTTAAAAAGCTTAAATAGAAAGATATGAAATGGTTAGGCAGAAGACAAAGTGATAATGTTGAAGACCGAAGAGGTGTTTCTGGAGGAAAAGTTGCCCTTGGAGGTGGAGTTATTGGTATAATCATTTTACTGCTGAATGTTTTTGGAGGTGAAACCGGCCAAACTGTAGGATCTGCATTAGAGCAAATGCAGGGTGGTCAGCAACAAACTGAAGCTGTAGCCCCATTAAGCAAGGAAGATGAAGAAATGGGGAATTTTGTTAGAGTAATCCTGGCAGACAACGAAGATATCTGGAGCAAAATATTTAAAGAACACGGTATGACGTATAAAAACCCAAAACTGGTACTTTTTAGAGGTTCTGTACAAACGGCTTGTGGTGGTGCATCATCTGCATCAGGACCTTTTTATTGTCCGGGTGATCAAAAGGTATATATGGATTTAGGCTTCTTTGAAGAGTTAAAAACTAAATTTGGCGCCAAGGGTGGCGACTTTGCTATTGCGTACGTTATCGCGCATGAAATTGGGCATCACGTACAGACATTACTTGGAACCTCAGCAAAGATGAGAGAAGCTCAGGAAGGGAAAAGTGAAGCCGAAGCGAATAAGCTTTCAGTAGCACTAGAATTGCAAGCTGACTTTTATGCCGGAGTATGGACGCATTATAATAAAGAAAATTTAGATACCGACGATATTGACGAAGCTTTAAGCGCTGCGAATGCTGTTGGTGATGACGCGATTCAGAGTAAAATGAGCGATCAGGTTGTTCCGGATTCGTTTACGCACGGAACATCAGAACAAAGAATGTACTGGTTTAAAAAAGGTTTCAAAACCGGTGATATTAAACAAGGAACTACATTTGAAGAAATTCGATAATTCACAAACCAAATATAATAACCAAATGTAAGCATGACTTAACCGTCATGCTTTTTTTTTGATAAATCAAAAAAAGTAAATTCCAATAAATAAATTCCAAATTCCAACTTTCCTCGTTCACGCTTTTGAAATAAAGATTTATTTAAAAGTAGTTTTAAAAATTTGGAATTTAAAATATTGGAATTTGTTTTTGTAATCAAAAACAAAAAAAGCCTTGAATTTCTTCAAGGCTTTAAATTTCTGGGTGGCTGACCGGGTTCGAACCGGCGACCCGCGGCACCACAAACCGCTACTCTAACCAGCTGAGCTACAACCACCATTTTGCTTAGCGGTTGCAAATATACAACTAATGTTTACTTCCGCAAATAAAAAAATGAAAAAATATTCATCTTTTTAAATCAAATCATCTAAGCTATTGACTGCCAAACATCTTTCAACAGTAAAACCTTCGGCAAAATCCTTCCCTACAAGTCTTCCTAAGTCCTTTGCACGGTAATTTAAGCTTTCAAAAAAGTTTTTACTTGTAATTGGTGTGGCAGGCTCTTTTGAATCTGGATCATAAAATTGTGTTTTATAAGCCGCAATTGCTTCTACCTTTTTGTCCTCAAAGCCCGTAATATCTACAACGAAATCTGGTTCGATGTTTTTCCACTGAATATAATGATAAACCACTTTCGGTCTCCAGGCTTCTAGTTTTTCACCATCAATTGAAGTCTCTATTTTCATCAATCCGGATAAAAAACAAGCATCAGAAACCAGCTTACTTCCTTTTCCGTGGTCAATATGACGGTCATCAATAGCGTTACATAATACAATCTCCGGTTTATATTTTCGAATCATTTTAATAACCTCTAACTGATGTTTTTCATCGTTTACAAAAAAACCGTCACGTAAACCTAAATTTTCACGAACCAAAACACCTAATATTTTTGCTGCAGCTTTCGCTTCTTCATCTCTGGTCTGAGCTGTTCCGCGTGTCCCTAATTCTCCTCGGGTTAAATCTACGATCCCCACTTTTTTACCCAGAGATACTTCTTTTAAAATTGTTCCGGCACAACCCAATTCTACATCGTCTGGGTGTGCGCCAAAGGCTAGTATATCTAATTTCATTTTTGTTTTGTTTCTGGTTTCAGGTTTCAGGTTCAGTCACAGTGCCAGTCACAGTTTTCAGTCACAGTATAACACTGAAAACTGTGACTGGCACTGAAAACTTTTCTCTAACAACTACTATTCTTTTTTATATTCAAAACTCTTTTCATCGTCATCGATTTATTGACGCTTTCCTCCCACTCTTTTTCAGGAATACTTTCTTTGATAATACCGCAACCCATGTACAAAATAGCTTTATTGTCCTTGATTTGCATGCTACGTAAATTTACGAATAAATCAGAACTATTGGCATTGCGTGCAAAACTACTATTCAATTCACCCAAATATCCAGTGTAAAAAGTTCTGTCGTAGTTTTCATTTTCAATTATAAATGCTTTTGCTTTTTTCTTTGGCAAACCGCAAACGGCTGGCGTCGGATGAAGTGTATCAATTACTTCCTCTAAAGTTGAATTATCATTCAAAACTCCGGAAATATCTGTTTTAATATGCCAGATTGATCCGGCCTTTATGCTGTAAGGTTCTGTAACCACAACTGAAGAAGCTACTTCACGCAATCTTTTTACAATAAAATCGGTTACGTATTGCTGTTCGTCTTTTTCTTTTTGCTGCCAGGAAATCTCTGTTTCTAAAGTTGCTTTCTGTGTTCCTGCCAAAGCTGTTGTTTCAAAAATATTTCCATTTGCTTTCAGTAATTGTTCTGGTGTTGCTCCCATCCAAAGCCCAATTTCCGGATGAAAAAAAACAGTATGCAAAAGTCGACGGATAAAGATGAATCAAACGCTTAAAAGTGACAACAAAATCGAAATCGATCAAATCAACTTTTTCACTTCTGGATAAAACCACTTTTTTGAACTCGTCGTTTTTAATGGCTTCAATTCCTCTGGAAACCAAATCCTCATATTGACTTTTAGCTTCCGGGTCAACAGATAAATCATCAATTTCGTTGAAACTAAAACCAACAAATGTTTGTTCGGCGCTAATAATTCTTGATTCTTCTTCCGGAATTATAAACAGCTGTTTTTCATCAAAAGAAGCAAAAACAAAACCTTTCTCACTATAATCTGTGACTTTGTATAAGGTATCATTCTGCTGCAAAAGCGCATAAATACTTGAGGAATTAGGTTTGGAATAGATTACAAAAGGCAATTTCTGCTCTTGGTGTTTTCTTATAGTGGAGAAAAAGTCGTTCATATTTTTATTCGGTTTTCTTTTTATCCAAAACCATATTAGTTAGTTTGCAAAGCGAAATTAAGTTTCCTGCTTCATCGGTAATTTTAATTTCCCACAAATGAATACTTCTTCCTTTATGAATAATTCGTGCCGTTCCGAAAACCCAGCCTTCGCGAATACTTTTTAAGTGATTTGCTGAAATTTCGATTCCGCGTACTTCCTGTTCTTTTGTATCGATAAAAAAGAATGATGCTGCGCTTCCAACACTTTCGGCCAAAGCCACTGAAGCTCCACCGTGCAGCAATCCCATAGGTTGATGAACACTTGGATTTACCGGCATCTTTGCAGTTAAAAAATCTTCTCCTGCATCTATATATTCAATTTTCAGCGTTTCCATCAAAGTGTTTTTAGAAAACTGATTGCAACGCTCTAATATTTGCTCTTTGGTATAATTCATTTAGAATAGGCTTTAAAATCGTAAAATTAAAGAAAAGATGAGATACAAATTAGAAAATCCAATTCTAATATTAAAAATCATTTATGAACCTGTCCCTTTTTTGCTATTTTTACAAAAACAATCAAAATCTGCTGGTAATTTTTTGCCACAGATTGCACAGATTCTCACAGATTAAATATGTACGCAAAGAGTAACGATCCTTTTAATCTGTGGCAAAAAACTAAACCAATTCAAATGCGTCAATACTTTGTCCTTTTCATTTTCGGCCTAATTCTGGCTTTCAGTTCATGCCGAACTGATTTTGATACTGTTGCAAGCACAGGAGATTTAAAGTTTTCAAAAGACACTGTTTACCTGGATACTGTTTTTAAAAATATCGGCTCGAGCACCTATCAACTGAAAGTATACAATAAAAGTAAAAACGATATTTCAATTCCGGTTATTCAACTCAAAAAAGGATTGAATTCGAAATACCGCATGACCGTTGATGGAATGACCGGAAACAATGGGAAAATTTTCAACAATGTTACGCTTTTAGCCAAGGATAGTTTGTATATTTTTGTAGAAACCACAGCTGATATTACAGATGCTAATCCAGCTGATTTTCTTTATACTGATGAAATCCAATTTGATAGTGGAGCAAATCTTCAACAAGTTGCTTTGGTCACTTTGATTCAGGATGCTGTTTTTTTATATCCGAAACAAAATCCGGATGGAACCAAGGAAAAAATTAAAATAGACGGTAAAGATGTTGATGGTTTTTATTTGGATGATAATGATGCTGTAAACGGAAATGAATTACTTTTCACAAAACAAAAACCTTACGTAATCTACGGATACGCAGGAGTTCCTGAAAATAAAACAGTTACTTTTGAAGCCGGAACACGCGTATACTTTCATGCAAACTCGGGACTTTTTGTTGACAAAAAAGCTTCATTAAAAATAAACGGAACTGCATCATCAACTGAAAAACTGGAAAAAGAAGTTATTTTTGAAGGCGACCGATTAGAATCGCTTTACGATGCTATTCCGGGACAATGGAATTCGGTTATTCTGGCTGACGGAAGTACAAATCATTCGATAAATCATTTAACACTTAAAAATGCTGTAATTGGTTTGTCTTTCAAAAATCAGGATGCCACAACTGTTTCCATTAAAAATACGCAGATTTACAATTGTGTTGAATATGGAATATTGGCTCAAAATGCTAAAATCACAGGAGAAAATATTGTAATCAATTATGCAGGATTAGCAAGTTTATCCTGTGTTTATGGGGGCAATTATAGTTTTACTCATTGTACTTTTAATAACAACTGGCAAAACAGTACGCACTTCGCAGTAAACATAAGTAATAGTTTAGCCAGCGCAACTCCGGAAACAAATCCGTTGACTCAGGCAACTTTCAACAACTGTATCATTTATGGTTCCAATACCAACGAATTCAATTTGAGTAAAAATGCCAATACCGCTTTTGTTTATCAATTGAATAATTGTTTGCTGAAATTCAATAGTTCAACTACAAATCCGGATTATCAATTTAAAACAGATGCTGTTCATTATAATCAGATTATTCTAAATGAGAATCCGAAGTTTTATAATGTTTCTCAAAATAAATTCAACATTGATAATACTTCTGCCGCTTTCGCGAAAGGAAATCAGACCTATATAATTCCGTTGGACATTTTAGGAATTACAAGAACGACTCCACCGGATTTGGGTGCTTATCAGAGTGCTGCTTTCCCTAAATAAAGGGAACTTGCCACGAAGGCACTAAGACACGAAGTTTTTTGTTTCACGCAGATTTAAGCAGAATTAGGCAGATTTTTTATAATCACTTTAATCTTCTAATCTGTGGCTATAAAAAACTTCGTGGCTTTGCGCCTTAGCGGCAGAAAAGCGACGCGTAAGAAAATATATCTAAAAATAAACATTCCTTAACGCAGCGTATTCTTAAAAATAGTAAATTTGATTCAACAAACAATTAAGATTCTTAAAATCAATTTGTTATCAAACCAAATCAAAACTATTTTTTATGAAAAAACTCTACTCTTTTTTCTTATTACTCGTTATTACAGCAAGTTTTGCTCAAATTCCGAGCGGATATTACAACACTGCAACCGGAACGGGTTATACCTTAAAAACACAATTGTACAACATCATTAAAGGGCATACTGATAACGGTTATGCCGGTTTGTACACGACGTATCAAACTTCTGACGTTGATAATTTTTATGAAAATGACGGAACTGTTTTAGACATGTATTCTGAAAATCCTTCCGGAACAGATCCTTACAATTACAGCACAGGAAGCACACAACGTTGTGGAAACTATTCTGTAGAAGGCGATTGTTATAATAGAGAACATATTATTCCGCAATCCGTATTTAATGAGCAATCTCCAATGGTTGCCGATGCCCATTTTATTACACCAACAGATGGAAAAGTAAACGGAATCCGCTCCAACTATCCTCATGGAACTGTAAGTTCAGCAACTTATACCTCTCAAAACGGAGGAAAATTAGGTTCAAGTTCTGTATCCGGCTATTCAGGAACTGTTTTTGAACCTGTAAATGCTTTTAAAGGCGATATTGCCAGAATGTACCTTTATTTTGCAACCCGTTATGAGACTACGGTTGCAGGATACTCTTATCCTATGTTTGACGGTTCCAGCAATAAAGTATTTACAACTGCTTTTTTAAATCTTCTTTTGGCCTGGCATACGCAAGATCCAGTAAGTGCAAGAGAAATTGCCAGAAACAATGCCATTTATGCACGTCAAAATAACAGAAACCCCTATATTGATCATCCGGAATATGTGAATCAAATTTGGGGTGGTACACCTTCCGGAGATACTCAGGCACCAACTACTCCAACGAGTTTGGCTTCAACATCAAAAACTGCAACTTCAATCACAGTTGCCTGGACAGGTTCAACAGATAATATTAGTGTTACCGGTTATGATGTTTATGCCAACAGTGTTTTAAAAACAACCGTTTCAGGAGTAACAGCAACGATAACCGATTTAACTGCTTCAACAAGTTATTCCATTTATGTAAAAGCAAAAGATGCTGCCGGAAACGCTTCTGCCTCCAGTAACACAATTGCCGTAACGACCAACAGCAGCGGAACCGGAACAGCAACCGATTTGCTTTTCTCTGAATATATTGAAGGTTCAGGAAACAATAAAGCGCTTGAAATCGCTAATAATACAGGAAGTTCAGTGAGCTTATCTGCTTACACTATAAAAAAACAAACCAATGGTGCAGGTTCCTGGAGCACTGGTTTAACCTTGAGCGGAACTTTAACGACAGGAAGTAAGTTTGTAATCGTAAACAGTTCTATCTCTTCAGCTTGTTTTTCTACAAGCGCGGCTAATATTTCGACTACAGCAACTGAATTAACTTTTAACGGAAATGACGCTGTAGGTTTATTTAAAAATGGTGTTTTGATTGATATCATCGGAACTTTCTCTGGCGGAACAGCTAACTTTGCAATTGATGTGACTTTAAGAAGAAAATCGACTGTGACTTCTCCATCAACAACATTTAATTTAAGTTCGCAATGGGATTCTTATACTACAGATACCTGCAATAATCTGGCAAGCAAAATGGTACAACCAGTTGAGGAAGAAGTTACTGTTCTGGATTCAGATGAAATCGTACTTTATCCAAATCCATCAGACGGAAATTTCTATGTTGGTTTTTCTACTTTAGACGAACCTTACTCCATTGAGATTATTTCTTTTGCAGGACAAAAAGTTTTTGAAAAACAAAACACTTCGGATCCTGCAATATCAGTGCATCATCTTTCTAAAGGAATTTATCTGGTAAAAATCATAAAAGGCTCAAAAACGACTATTAAAAACATAGTAATCAAATAAAGTTTCACCATATAAGTAATATAAGAAATTGAAGTATATTTTGCTCGCGAAGTCATGATGGCTTTGCGAGCATTTTTTTTAGCCACAGATTAAAGGGATTAAAATGATTTTTTTGTTTTATGTCATTTCTAAGAAAACTCCCACGATAGTCCAAATCTTTGTCGAGCTACTCGCGGAGATTTCTCCTACGTCGAAATGACAAACAGTACGATTAATCATTTTTAACTAAACTTTGTGCCTTTGTGTCTTTGTGGCAAAAAGTTTAAAAGAGTTTGTTTTCAAATTTGCGCTTACTATTTATTTACACTAAATTTGCATCTTCAATACAACAAACTACACATCACAATGATCCATTTCTTTGAAAACCAAAGCAAAACTGTTTTCGCGGTACAAACGCAAAACGAAATTTCGGCTCAAGACATTTCAAAATTAAACTGGCTTTTTGCCAACTCTAATAAGATCGAAAAATCCGCCTTGACGGATTTTTTTGTTGGTCCCCGTGCCACTATGATCACACCCTGGAGTACAAATGCTGTAGAAATTACTCAGAATATGGGTATTCCGGGCATCATCAGAATTGAAGAATTTCACCCTGCAACGGCTGATTTTACTGATTTTGATCCGATGCTTTTTCAAAAATTCAATCAATTAGATCAGGAAATTTTCACTATCAACGTACAGCCGGAACCCATTCTGGAAATCGATGATATTGCAACATATAACAAAGTTGAAGGTTTGGCTTTAAGCCAGGAAGAAGTAGATTACTTAGACAATCTTGCTGTAAAACTAGGAAGAAAACTAACGGATTCTGAAATTTTTGCTTTCTCACAAGCGAATTCAGAACACTGTCGTCACAAAATTTTCAACGGAACTTTTGTAATCGATGGCGAAGAAAAAGAAATTTCTCTTTTCAAATTAATCAAAAAAACATCACAGGAAAATCCTAACGATATCGTATCTGCTTACAAAGACAACGTTGCTTTTGTAAAAGGACCAAAAGTGCAGCAGTTTGCACCAAAAACAGCTGACAAACCAGATTATTACGAGATAAAAGAATTTGATTCAGTTTTATCTTTAAAAGCAGAAACACACAATTTCCCAACCACTGTAGAGCCTTTCAATGGGGCTGCAACAGGTTCAGGAGGAGAAATTCGTGACCGTTTAGCCGGTGGACAGGGTTCTTTGCCATTGGCAGGAACAGCAGTTTATATGACTTCCTATTCTCGTTTGAAATCCTTCGACTCCGCTCAGGATGACAGGACTTGGGAAAACGCAATGGAAGAAAGAAAATGGCTGTACCAAACTCCAATGGATATTTTGATCAAAGCATCCAACGGAGCTTCTGATTTCGGAAATAAATTTGGTCAACCGTTAATTACAGGTTCGGTTTTAACTTTCGAACATTCAGAAAACGATCGCAAAATTGGTTACGATAAAGTAATCATGCAAGCGGGCGGAATTGGTTACGGAAAATTAGATCAGGCAATCAAAAAGAAACCACAAGAAGGCGATAAAATCGTAATTCTTGGAGGAGAAAATTATAGAATCGGAATGGGTGGTGCTGCAGTTTCTTCTGCAGATACAGGAGCTTTTGGTTCAGGAATCGAATTAAATGCCATTCAGCGTTCCAACCCTGAAATGCAAAAACGTGCTGCCAACGCCATTCGTGGTTTGGTAGAAAGCGACAATAACCCAATTGTTTCGATTCACGATCACGGAGCTGGAGGGCACTTAAACTGTCTTTCTGAATTAGTGGAAGAAACGGGAGGTTTAATCGATTTGGATAAATTACCGGTTGGAGATCCAACACTTTCTGCAAAAGAAATTATTGGTAATGAATCTCAGGAAAGAATGGGATTGGTTATTGGTCAAAAAGACATTGCTATTTTACAACGAATTGCCGACAGAGAGCGTTCGCCAATGTATCAGGTTGGAGATGTAACTAACGATCACCGTTTTACATTTGAATCAAAATCAAATGGTTCAAAACCGATGGATTATGCTTTGGAAGATTTCTTCGGAAGTTCTCCAAAAACGGTTATGACCGATAAAACTATCGACAGAAAATATGCGGATGTTGCTTATGACGGCGCCCATTTTGAAAGCTATTTAAAAGATGTTTTACGTTTAGAAGCTGTTGCCTCAAAAGACTGGTTAACAAACAAAGTGGACCGTTGTGTTGGTGGTAAAGTAGCGAAACAACAATGTGCAGGACCTTTGCAATTGCCTTTGAATAATGTTGGCGTTATGGCTTTAGATTATTTAGGAAAAGAAGGAATCGCCACTTCTATTGGCCACGCTCCTATTGCGGCTTTGATTGATCCGGTTGCAGGAAGCAGAAATGCTATTGCAGAATCGTTGTCCAACATTATCTGGGCTCCGATTAAAGACGGATTAAAAGGAATTTCATTATCTGCCAACTGGATGTGGGCTTGTAAAAACGAAGGTGAAGACGCTCGTCTGTACGCTGCTGTTGAAGGTTGTTCAGAATTTGCAATTGAATTGGGAATCAATATTCCGACAGGAAAAGATTCACTTTCAATGAAACAAAAATATCCAAATGACGAAGTAATTGCACCGGGAACGGTTATTATTTCTGCTGGAGGAAACTGTACTGATATCAGAAAAGTTGTAGAACCTGTTTTACAAAAAAACGGAGACTCAATTTATTATATCAATTTGTCTCAGGATGATTTCAAATTAGGAGGTTCATCTTTTGCACAAATCAGAAATACAATCGGAAACGAAACTTCTACTATAAAAGATGCTTCCTTCTTCAAAAATGCTTTTAATACGATTCAGGAATTAATCGGCGAAAGCCAAATTTTAGCAGGTCACGATATCGGAAGCGGTGGATTGATTACTACTTTATTAGAATTGTGTTTTGCTGATGTTAATTTGGGAGCTAAAATTGATTTTAGTCCCGAAGCTTCGGGATTCGCAGAAAAAGACCTATTGAAAATCCTTTTCGCTGAAAACATCGGAATCGTTTTCCAGGCTAAATCTGATTCAGTAGTTGAAGCTAAATTAAAAGCAAACAATATCGAATTCTTCAAATTAGGAACAGTTCAGGAAACTGCAAGTTTGGAATTTGGAATTTATAATTTGGATATTGCGAAGTACAGAGACATTTGGTTTGAAACTTCTTATTTATTAGATCAAAAACAATCTAAAAACGGAAGAGCTCAGGCACGTTTTGAAAATTATAAAAATCAGGTTTTAAATTATACTTTCCCAGCGCACTTTACAGGAAAAAAACCAGTAATCGACGCTTCGAAACCAAAACCAAAAGCGGCTATTATTCGTGAAAAAGGAAGTAATTCTGAGAGAGAAATGGCAAATGCTATGTACCTAGCCGGATTTGATGTAAAGACGTTCACATGACCGATTTAATTTCTGGTCGTGAAACTCTTGAGGATATTCAGTTTATTGGAGCTGTTGGAGGATTCTCTAACTCAGACGTTTTAGGTTCTGCTAAAGGTTGGGCCGGAGCTTTCTTATACAACGAAAAAGCAAAAACAGCGTTGGATAAATTCTTTAAAAGAGAAGATACTTTATCTGTGGGAATCTGTAACGGTTGTCAATTATTCATGGAATTGGAAGTAATTAATCCGGAGCATGAAGTACACGGAAAAATGCTACATAACGAAAGTAACAAACATGAAAGTATTTTTACTTCTGTAAAAGTACAAGAGAATAATTCAGTTATGTTATCTAGTTTAGCCGGAAGTACTTTAGGAGTTTGGGTTTCTCACGGAGAAGGAAAATTCAAATTACCATTACCGGAAGAAAACTACAACATTGTTTCTAAATATGCTTACGAAGGCTATCCAGCAAACCCTAACGGATCTGATTATAACACTGCCATGATGTGCGATAAAACAGGAAGACATTTGGTTATGATGCCTCATATTGAGCGTTCGACTTTCCAATGGAACTGGGCACATTATCCAAAAGACAGAAACGACGAGGTTTCACCTTGGCATGAAGCTTTTGTTAACGCCAGAAAATGGATTGAGAAAAACTAATTTTTTTTAGCCACGAATTTCACGAATTTACACGAATTGAATTGTGAAAATTTTTAAAATTGCTTCGCCTGCTTTATTGCGTGGTCGCGGTGAAAAACATAAAACTTACTTATAAAAAAATGCCTCAGCACTATCCCTATAGCTGAGGCATTTTTTTTTACTTTTTTAGAGCCGAGACAACGCCTGTAACAACATTCGAAGCACCAAAAGCAAACAATCCTGAAGCAACTGCACTTTGACCTGAAAAAAATTGATTATCAAGTATTGCATTGCTAAATAATGTTCCTCCCGCAAATCCCGCTATCAGGCCTATGCCAATAAGTGCAATTGCCCACCAAGGCTCCGGATCCGGAGGCGGTGGTGGATTTTTCCAAAAACGTCTCCACCAGCCCGGGTACTTCGTTCCGCACCAGCCCATTGCTAAATACAAAGCTGTTTCCATATTAATTAGATTTTAATTATGCCTACTCGTCTGCTTTTCGGCTTACGCATTTTAATAGCATAAAAGTAGTTTTCCCATAAATCAAATCAATAATGGTTTTTCCTGTTTTTGTAAGGGGAAAAACACCTTTTTTCCTCTCGGTTACTATTTTCTTAAAAGAACCTTTAATCTTATCTAAGACTAATTTAATGATATCTTAAGATCGTTTTGAGAGCTCCGTTTATACGGATAAATATCTTTGTCTTATGAAAAAATGGATACAACAATTATCACTGTTTACACTATTATTTAGCATTAGTCAATTTTCTTTTGGTCAAAAAATTGCTGCAATAAAAGGAAATGTTTCTGATGGGAAACTTCCGGTAGAATTTGTAGATGTAATTTTAAAAAATACAAGTGATTCTACAAAAGTGGCCAATTATGCCGTAACAGATGTTTCAGGAAATTTTGATTTAGAAAATGTAATTTCAGGGGAATATGTATTGCATTTTAAATTAATCGGGTTCAAGACTATAACACAAAAAGTAAAAATTGCTGATGCTCCTGTTTCCATTGGAACTGTTGTTTTACAAAATGATGCTAATTTATTAGATGACGTTGTTGTCAATTCTCAAAAAAAACAAATTCAAAAAACAGACGAAGGTTTTATATTTAATGCCGTTTCGAATATTTCGCAATCTGGAGGAACCGCCACAGATATGCTTAAAAGTATACCAACTGTTGCTGTAGATGCAGAAGGCGGTATCACATTAAGAGGAAAATCACCAATGATTTTGATCAACGGAAAAAACTCTGCGATTACCAATATGGATCAAATTGCGGCGAGCAGTATCGAAAGTATCGAAATCATAAGTAATCCCACTGCAAAATATGATGCGAATGCAGAGAGTGGAATCATCAATATCAAACTCAAAAAAAATAATCAAAGCGGCGTTAATGGAGCTGTCGTTTTAGGTGGTGGTTTTGGTGCCAAAGGAAGAGCAAACAGTTCCATACTTTTAAATCAGAAAACAGAAAAATGGAACTTTGGTTTAGCATATGATAATCGTTTTGCCGGCCGAACCAAAGAAATAAATGCAGATCGCACCAATTATTTTATTGATGACGAACATTATATCCATCAACATAGAAATGACGAACGTACCGAAGGTTTGCAGAATTTAAAATTCAATATTGATTTTTCTCCCAACGAAAAAAACACTTTTTCATTTGAAGCGCTTGGAAACATGGAAAGTCAGGATAATGATGAGACCTTGTATACTCATGTAAATACAAATACGAATCAATTTTTCTCGAATAACAAACGACATTCTTTAGAATTAGAACGGTCAAAAGTAGCCGAACTAGCCTTCAATTATGATCGAAAATTTTCTGACGCCAGAAAAAGTTTAAATGCAAGTATTACTTCTTCTTTCAACAAACACAAAGAAAATACGGATATTGACACTTATAACTATGATGAATATAATGAGCAAATGGGTGACATTTTTTTACAAAGAACACACAATTATGAACATGAAAACATATCGAATGCCCTTGTTAATTATGCTTTGCCAATTTCGGCAAAAACAATGTTGGAAACAGGTTACAAAGGAACTTTCCGTTTCTTTACTTCCGATTTTGAAAGTGCTGATATGATTAATGGTGAATATGTAATTAATCCTATTGTCAGCAATACTTTTGATTATAACGAACAAATAAACGCGGTTTATGGAATGCTGAATTCGTTTTCAGGAAATGCAGAAAATCCGAAATGGAAATACAATTTAGGATTGCGTGCAGAAAATGTTTCCAACAATGGAGCAACACAAAATAATAGTGATCGCTTTAACAATGATTATATCAAATTTTTCCCTTCAGCTTCTGCCCAATTAAATTTAGCATCAGATGAATTTGTAAAAATTGGTTACAGCAAACGTATTAACCGTCCGGACCTGGATGATTTAAACCCGTTTATGGATATTACCGATGCTTTGAATCCTCATAGTGGAAATCCGTATTTGAAACCTGAAATTATTCATATTGCGGAGATGAGTTATAATAAAGACTGGAATGATTATTCGTTCTCCACAAATGCTTTCTACAGAAATGCCACCAATACGATCAGGCAATACGCAGAACTTCACGATAATGGTGTTATTTTATTAATGCCAAAAAATATTGGAAGTACCATTACTTATGGATTAGAAACTATTTTCAGCCTAAAACCAATTGGCTTTTATGATGCCAATATTAGCGTAACGGCTTTTCAGCAAAACATAAACGCCTCTAATCTTGGAGAAGATGTGGTAAACAATGCTTTTAGCTGGTACGGAAAAATCATCAATAATTTTGTTCCCTGGAAAGGCGGAAAACTTCAGATCATCGGGAATTATAACTCGGCACTGGCAACTCCGCAGGGAAAAAGAATTCCGATTTATAATGTTGATATGGGGTTTCAACAAAAACTCGGAAAAGGAAATGCCCGTTTAGGATTAGTCATTACTGATATGTTTAACACGCTCGAAAGCGGTTACAAAAACAATACGGCCTTGTTTAGCAATAACAGAACGAATAAATCAGATACCCGTGCCTTGATGGTTACATTTGCTTATACTTTTAAATCTGATTTTAAAGAAAAATTGCTGGAAAATCAGTTTTCAACGGAATAAATTTCGTGAAAAATAAAAATTAAAAAAAAGTTCATTCTTGTATTTAGGATTCATTTTTTCTATGAAAATTTGAACTATATTCGCTAAAAAGTTCATGCCACTGAATTTTTGAAAACCCAAAAACACTTAAACCTACATAGAATGAATTTTATAAAACTACTTTTATTTAGCTTATTTTTAATTTCCGTAAACACTTATTCACAAGTTGAAGTAAATAAAATTTCTCACAATGGTCGTGATCGCTATATCACTACTACTATTGGTTATCCTGTTCCCGGAGTTTATATACCAATGAACCAAAAAGAACCAAGTACCGTATTAAATCCGGACGGAACCGGAGTTATTCAGGCTGAGGATTTATCCAAAAGTAAAATGAACTGGGGAATTGAATGCACTGAAGAAGGAATTCCTATTTTTAGAGAAGGCTTCAATAGTGCTTCTTACACTTTTTGGTACAGACCAAATGATAGCGATATTTGGGTTAACTCTCAATTTTCTATTCACTTTGCCAAGAAAAAAATGTTTTTGATGGGCGAAAGAGTGAAAGAATATGTAGATTATAATGTGCAATAATCTGCAAAAAATACAGATGTCAAATTAAATAATTTTTAGTTTTTTTGAAATTTACTACTAAAAAGAAAACGTTTTCGTTGATTTTCAAGAGTCCTTATAAATTTTCCCATAAAATTTCACAAAATTAAAAATTATACCTATTTTTTATTTAATTTGCAGTAAAATTCAATATATTAAACATGGTTTCAATCACACGCCTTTTTGATTTTCCCTATTATCAACAAGAAACTTATAACCTTCCGGTTGCTTTGGCAACGAAAAAAAACGGAGTCTGGGAAAAAACATCTAGCCAGGAATATATTGCAAAAGCCAATGCTGTTTCGAGAGCATTATTACGCATGGGCGTTCAGAAAGATGATAAAATCGCTTTAATCACCTCAAATAACCGTACCGAATGGAATATTATGGATATTGGTATTCTGCAGACTGGTGCTCAGAACGTTCCCATTTATCCAACTATTTCTGAAGAAGATTACGAATATATATTGAACCACAGCGGCAGTATGTACTGTTTTGTGTCTGATGATGAAGTACTTCAAAAAGTAAGACTCATACAAGCTAATGTACCGACTTTAAAAGAAGTGTATTCTTTTAATGAAATTCCGGGCTGCAAACACTGGAGCGAATTATTGACTCTTGGTGAAGACCAAAGCAATCAAAATGAAGTTGAAGCGAGAAAAGACAGTATTCAAACTGATGATTTAGCGACAATTATTTATACTTCAGGAACAACAGGAAGACCTAAAGGGGTTATGCTTTCGCACAGAAACATTGTTTCGAATGTTTTAGACAGCGCGCCAAGAATTCCGTTTGATCCGGGAAAAAGCACAGCTTTGAGCTTTTTGCCTATTTGCCATATTTTTGAAAGAATGATTTTGTATATCTATCAATATTATGGTGTTTCGGTTTATTTTGGAGAATCAATTGATAAAATCAGTGACAACCTAAAAGAAGTTCATCCGACTGTAATTACGGCTGTACCAAGACTTTTAGAGAAAGTTTACGATAAAATTTACGCAAAAGGATCTGAATTAACAGGCATCAAGAAAAAACTGTTTTTCTGGGCTATTGATTTAGGTTTAAAATATGAACCATACGGAGCGAATGGTTTCTGGTATGAATTTCAATTAAAAATTGCCCGTAAACTAATTTTCAGCAAATGGAAAGAGGGTTTGGGAGGAAATTTAGATTTGATGGTTTCCGGAAGTGCCGCTTTACAGCCACGTTTAACAAGAGTTTTTGCTGCTGCCGAAATTCCGGTTATGGAAGGTTACGGTTTGTCTGAAACATCACCGGTAATTGCCGTTAACGATCAAAGAAACAAAGGCTTTAAAATTGGAACTGTTGGAAAAGTAATTCGCAACGTAGAAGTTAAAATTGCTGCCGACGGAGAAATTCTTTGCAAAGGACCAAACGTAATGTTAGGCTACTATAAAGATCCTGAAAAAACTGCCGAGGCTATGCAGGACGGTTATTTCCACACAGGAGATATTGGTGAAATTGACAGCGAAGGTTTCTTAAAAATTACAGACCGTAAGAAGGAAATGTTTAAGACTTCCGGCGGAAAATATATTGCACCTCAGCTGATTGAAAATGCCATGAAACAATCTCGTTTTATCGAGCAGATTATGGTAATTGGAGACGGTGAAAAAATGCCGGCTGCTTTTATCCAGCCTAACTTTGATTTTGTAAAAGAATGGGCAAAGCTTCATAAAATAACTTTAGGAAGTACAAATGCAGAAATAAGCGCTAATCCGGACGTAATCAAACGTATCGATGAAGAAGTGGAAGGAATAAATGAGAAATTTGGAAACTGGGAAAAAATCAAACGTTTTGAATTAACCCCTGATGTTTGGTCTATCGACGGCGGACAACTTACACCTACGCTGAAATTAAAACGTAAGATTATTAAAGAAATTTACAAAGATCTTTACGCTAAAATCTATGGTCACGATTAAAATTCCAAAATAATTTAACCAATGAAAAAGGCTGTCTCCCAAGGACAGCCTTTTTTAATTGCGCAAACACCAATTTAAAATTTTGGCAATATTCTTTGCATCATCAATTCCTCTATGATGTGTTCCTTCCAGAGGAATATCCAATAAATGCAAAGCGCCATTCATTCCGGTTGGTTTTTGCAGACCAAATTTTTCTCCAAACCAGACTTTTACATTAATATGTTCGTCGGCCATTGGATAGGGAATTCCGAATGATTTACATTGCTTTTTAAGCATATTGAGATCGTACTGACCGTAACTTGCCCAGGTATATAAATCAGGATTATATTCGGCAACTAATTTTTCCATTGCTTCCTCAAAACGTACTCCGTTTTTATCCAGTAAATCCTGGGTAATAGTTGTCAATTCCGTACAAAACGGACTTACACTCGATCGTTGTGGCCTGATCAAAATACCCTGATTTTGAGTTATCGCACCCGTTTCTGAATCCAGAACCGCTAATCCGATTTCGATAATTTCATTTTCCTGCCCCTGTGGGACCGCACTTTGCCAACATGTGGCTTCTAAATCAATAATGATGATTTTATTTGTTGTTTTCATTTTTTACTTTTTTAATAATTTATAATTCTCTTTCTAAAAAAGAGCCATTACTTCCCGAAAGTTTTTCTTGATTGATGAATAGCGTTTCTTCCATTTAGAATTATCGCTATCGCCTTTAATTTCTTTAGCTCCTTCAAGTTTGTACATTTCGTGAAACTTTTTAAAAGGACGCGGTTCAAAATCAACTAAAATTGCAGCCATATTGATTGCATCAATATTTGCCGGATCTGTTTCGCCTTTAAAGAAGGTTTCGATAGGTCTGAACTTATCTTTTTGCTCCTTAAACTTATTCTTTTTGGTATGATCAAAATCTAAAGAAAATAAATTTCTAAAAACATTTAAGTCATCCTTAGTTGGATTGTTCTCGAAAATAAGCCAGCAAAAATCACGTAGTTTTCCACGAGAAGGGCTATGCAAATAATCAAAGTATTTTCCTTTTTTCTCGATCTCGTATTGAATCTTAATCGCTTTTTTGTATTCTTTTAATATATTGCTCATAGTATATTTTTTTAGGAATTTCTGGAAACCTTTGGTAAACACAATAATTCTGATAATTAGGTTCTACCTGTATTTTAGTTCCGTATAATTCGTATGTTCTTTTAATTTTATTTTTTAAATCTGCTTCCTGACACGAACTCTCATTCGCAGGAATTGTATGTTCAAGCTGGGCATAGAATCTTTTAAATAAAGCTCCATTAATAATGGCTAAAAATCTAAAATCAATTCTGCCTGCAATTGTTTCTCCGCTTATTAATCCTGCATTTATCTTGTTTATAATGCTTGGTAAAATATTTTGATCTTTAGTAAACTTGTCTATCTTTTTCATATGTAATTCTTTAATTATTCGAACCTTTGTAGCTCTGAACCTTTGCTCCTTTGTGCCTAAACAAAAAAAAAGCACCCGATAAAAGGTGCTTCATAACAAATACGATAATACAAATTATCCTATCCCTATAGTGATGCACCGATATGTTAATCCATTCCAGACCCGAACTGGCGTCTAAAGATTTGGCTTTACTGATGTTACTTTTAAAATTCATTTTGTATGTATTATATATTAAAATCATTGTGTTGTATAAATCTTTTGTTCTGATTTGTTAGGCAAAGATAAAGTCGAAAAAATCAATTATCCAAATACTTTTTAACATTATTTTACTGACTACCAATTAGTTATATTAAAAATTAAAACAAGGAAATTCCTGTCCGCATGCTGGTGCAGAACTCTTTTTTATCAATTCACTGTTTCTCAATCAGATTACTTTCCAAGTTATAATTCGCTATTTTGTTTACTCATAAAACATTTGGTCAATTTATTTTTTTAATCGTTTTTAGTTATATGTTATTTTTCTTTCATTTTCTTGTCATACTGAGCGGAGTCGCAGTACTTTTCTTGTCACAATGACGATGTCGAAGTGCCTTAAAACAAAAAAAGCGTCCCAATGAGGACGCTTTTTATCTATTTATTTTTGAGTTTGAAACTACAATACATTTCTAAATCATTAAATACATATGACATCCTGAATCATTAGCCGGAGAAAATCCCGCTAAACGATCGCTAACTTTTATGGCTGACAGGTTCATATGAATGTTTTTTACTTTTAATTCTACGACAAATATAAATCATTTTTCGATTTAATATAACTTTTCCTCCTATAAATGTTAAAATTAACACAAAAAAAACATTGTTGATTTCAACATATTTTCATTTTGAAAGAAAGTTTTGACTATTTTTATCTCACTTAAATGAAACCTATGAAAGAATATATTGACAGTATTGTCTGGTCTGAAGTTTGGGAATTTTCGAAGCAATTTATTTTACCCAATATTGGTTGGTTTCTATTCTGGGCGGTTTTATTTATTATTCTGGGCCTTGTTTTAGGAATCGTTTTCAACGTCTTTTTGTACAGGAAAAACATTTTCAGTCGTGACCGGAAATATTACAACTGGATTGCCAAACTCTGGATTCCGTATTTTATGATTGTTTTCCTTTATTTCTTTGCTATGATTGGTCTTTTATATGGAGGAAAATCTGTTTTGCGATCAGAAAACAAAAACATAACCGCGAATATTTATTCTAAAACAATCGGGACTACTTTTTCATCTGAAAAGGAGAAAAAAGATTTTCTGCATTCGCTTCAGTTGCTATCCAATTCTTCAGAAGATGTCAGCAAATCTTTGACCCAGGCATTGGCGCTTTATATCAAACAAAAAAACAGCGGTTTACAAACTGTAGATAACTTTAAGAATTCGTCGACATCGTATTTACTTCAAAAATACGAGTCGGAAGTTTACAGCGCCTGCGTGTACGGCTTTATGAAAGTCGTTGACGACAAAGCCGACATGAAAAACGTAAAAGATATTGATTACACTAAATTCAAAACGCTTTTACAAAAGCTAGATCAAATAGAACCTCAACGAATTGAACGTTCCATACAATCTGAAATAGGACGCAAATTACAAGCCGGATTGGATCTTATTTTTAATGAAATACTGAAACACGAATTGCTTTTTTTCTTTTTGTTTTTAATTATTCCTTTTGTGGAGTATTTTATTTATTTGAGGTTTGTGAAGCGTAAGGATGATGATTTTAATGGGCCAAAGCCTGTTGAGAATGTGATTGCTTCTTAATTTCGATTAACGATTTAAATAAGTAAGAAAAAGTGTATATTTACACCGCATAAAAACACTCAAAACGGTATCTTATCGAATAAATCGTGTTTCTTACGCATCACTATCTTTTTGAAAAATTTTAAATACCTTTGACTTATGAGCACAACAATTAAACCAAAACACATTGGCAGAAATATTAGCCGAATGAGAGAACTTCGTGGTATGAAACAAGAAGCATTAGCGCAGGCAATTGGCACCAACCAGCAAGCTATTTCGGGCATTGAATCAAGTGAAAATGTTGATCCTGCTAAACTTAAAGAAATTGCAAAAGCACTTGGTGTAACCGTTGAAGCAATTGAAAACTTTTCAGAAGAATCTGTTTTTAATTTCTTTAATAGTTTTTATGATAATAGTACTGCCGGAAATGGAATATTTAATCATCCTAATCATTGTACTTTCAATCCTCTTGATAAAGTTGTGGAGCTTTATGAACGTTTGGTTTTGGCTGAAAGAGAAAAGGTTGAATATTTAGAGAAATTGTTGGGAGGGAAGTAATATTCTTATCTAGGATTTATATACAAAATGCGCAAAAGTGATTTTGCGCATTTTTTTTTTATTAATAGGGTTTGGATATTAATTTCTACTTACTAATTAATTCTATAATTTTTTTCATCTCATCAGCTGAATTAATATTACCCCAATTTTTTTTATAATTTTCACAAATAACACCAACGGTTCCTTCTATTGATAAAGTTACCATTGTTTTTATTTCGTCATTTACAAACTCTAATTGTTTATTGATAAGTTTTTGTTTATAAACAAAACCTAAATCTTCAATTTGTTCCCTTGTTATCATAATTTTATTTTTTTTACTAAATCATCATTAACAATCCAATCCGCACTTCTAAATTTTGCTAAATCATCTTTTACATTTTCTTCTAAAACTGCAAAGCATAACAAATGTGTTGGACGAGAAAAACCAACATACATCATTTTCAATGCTTCAATTCCTGTTGGCGTTTCACAACTTTGTTTTTGCTTATATAATGGGATAGTTTTTAATTGCTGTTTCTTAATTGATTTATTTGAACTGGCTTCTTTTAATTTTAGAGTTTCATAAATAGGTTTTTTATAAGCTGTTTCAACATACATTGTAGCACAATGTGTTTGGCCTTTTACAGCATGAACTGTTGCAATCTCAATTCCTAAATTATCTTCAACAATTTTTTTATTCTTAATTTTCTTTTCATCAGTAAATTCAAAAATAAAAAGCTGTGTCTTATGATTTAATTTTAAATCAAACCATTCTTTTAATTCATTTTCAATAAATTTTTTAACCGAATTAAAAACAAGTCTATAGTTTTTTGAAGAAACTAAATCAAAACACCAATAAAATAATTTATCTTTAAAATCTTCATAAACCCCATTATTCGAATATTCCTTAATATATCCAATTAAATCATTTTTAGTATAAAAATGATCAACACTTCTTCCTCTTATTTTTTTTAATATTCTTTTATCTTCAAATCTCAATATTGTAATTAAAGCGTTAAGTATCGATTTTCTAACCGCCTCTAAAGTTTCTTTTTCTTGATTAAAAAGTTGCAAATATTTACTCAATGAATCAAAATCTTCTTTTTTAGCTTTGCTTAATTTATTATATCCAAAAACAGTATGAAGACATAAATGACCATCACCTTCGTTTGTTCTTTCTCCTGTCCAACCAATAATTTTAAAACCCTTTTTCTTTTCTTCAATATTATGAAGGTTATGACTTTTTATTATTTCCTCAAATTTACTTTTTAATTGTTCCTTAGTTTCTTTTGTAAATAAAACTAAATGAGGATGGATTTCTTTTTCTCCCTTTGATAATTTTCTTTCACCAACAACTTTAAAATTCTCTTCTTCATTTCTATATTTAAAGCAATTCACCAATTCAGCATTTTTAGAACTTAAGCGATTTGAGCCATTTAGGTATTTAATGTTTCTTGGTTCCCAATCACATTTATCTCTAACTCTATTATAAATTGATTGACTTGGGTCGCCAATTCTTTGAATTATCGTTTTAGATTCCTTATCTAAAAAAACATCATCAATAATATCAATTTGATACTTCTCCAAATCTTGCATTTCATCCACGAAAACATATTTAAAACGATGCTGAAGTTGTAGCTTTATATTCGGAAAATTATGTAAATACCATTTTGCCAATAAAAAAGAGTCTTTATATGATAAAATACCATTTCTAAGCAAACCTTCTTTCCAATTTTCAATCTCTAAATAATGATCATTAGCACATCCTCCAAATTTAAATAATGTTGTATCCTTCTCTCCATATAATATTTTTCTATTTATTAAATCAAATTTTAAATAAAAAATAAAATCTATAGTATTTTCATTTTTCTCTATTGTAGTAATGTTTGACCTATTATGATTTGCTTTACCATATAAAAGATTCTTAAGCTTTTGAGAAACATCTTCTTTTTTTTTCCATTGAAGCTTATTATAAAAAAAATCAGCCACTTCTTTTTTATATATTTCATCATCATTTTTAGCTATGTATGAATCATATTTTATAAAATTTGCGGGATTAGCTAAAAACTTATTTACAAAACTTTGGATAGTTCCTATAAAGTTTGGATACTCAAATAAATTTGGACAATGTTTTTTTAATTCTTTCTCAATTTCATTAACTGTGGAATTAGTATGTGCTAATACTAAAATTCCTGAACCATCTTTAAATGGAAGTTGTTTAGATAAACAATAAAGTTTTGCCATTAAAGCTGTTGTTTTTCCACTACCTGGAACTGCTAATAAATCACAAGTTTCAAGATTTTTAATAAATGGAATCCTCTCTTTTTTATCAAATTCATTTCCTTTTATAAAAATATGCTCAGCCTCATTAATGTGTATGTCATTTATTTCAACTTTCATTGCAGACATATTTTATAGCTTTAATAATATATTCCATTTTTTTGTCTTTCGCTAAATTCTCTTTTGTGATTAGCACATCTTTTTCAATCTTTTCTGCTAACAAGGAAGCAACTTCAACTTTATCGATTGGACTATGCCCTTTATCCTTTCTTAATTTTGATATAAATTTGGTTTCTTCAAACTTACCTGCTTTAAATTCATCTGTACCAGAATGAATTTCAGAAACAGATTCTTTAAAAGATTTAGAAAGTGTTTCAGATTGGTACAAACACCATTCTAAAGTCCAATCACTTGTGCAAGAAAGTAATACTTTTGTATTATTGAAACTCTTTTCAAATTCTTGTACTTTTTTTTCTTTAGCTTCTTTTTTAATTGTACAAAATGAATTGTCTTTAGCTTCTGGTCTATTATCTAAATCTGTTATTATTGCAACAGGAATATTTAATTTTTCAACTGGATTTTGTCTTAAAAATATTTTTGCAAACTTTAAGTAAGCCGTAGAACCGACATTTACAATTGATATTTCTTTTTCTGTTAAGTCATATCCTAGTTTTTTAGCTATAATAGGTAAAAGTATTTCTTCCGACCAACCTTCAACTAAAATAACACCTTTTGCAAAAAACAAATTAGATTTCGTAACGTCTAGAAATCGTTCTAAAAATTTATAATCACCTTTATCTAATTTAGTGTATTTATCATTGTTAGTTCTTTTATTTTCTTCATTAGGAACCTCCCCTAAAGGCAAAGCCAAGTTGTTATTACAAAATATCAAATTATGAAGCTTAACTTTTGATGCTAGATTTGGACTATGAGTAGATAATATGAATTGAACTTCCGTTTCTTTTTGAAGTGCTTCAATAATCTTCATTTGTGCTTGTGGATGTAAATGCGCTTCTAGTTCTTCAATCATGCACAATTTCAAACCATCCCAATTTTCTTTCTTTAGATGCAATAATTCAGCCGCCATATATAACCGATTCATTGTCCCTAAACCTAGATTTTGATTATTTAATACTCCAAGAGATACTTTTTCCAGAATACTTTTAATATCACTTTCTCCGAGAGATATAGTTGATGTTTTCTCTTTATCCGTAAATGAAACTAAAAAATCATCAATAATTTTTTTCAATTTTTCATTTCCATCAGTTTTAAACCAATCTTCAATCCTTAAGTTCAATTTTTTGAATTCCTTCTCAAAGGGATGTTCATCTTTTTTTGATTTCTTTTTAAAGAACTCGTGTTCCTTGAGAATTTGAGATAATCTTGAATTCTTCTTTGCAGTTAAATCACTATCAGCATCTCTTAATGCTTTTAAATAAGTAGTTTTTAAATACTCTCTTGCTTCAGCATTTAATGGATAGCCAGTATCATCCATTCCTGCTTTAACATCAGTGACTTGAATTCTATCCTGTTTTATTTCAACTTGATAAATCAATCTTAAAATAGGTGTTGCATCTTTACCAATACCTTCCCATCCAAGCCATTCAATAAAATTTTTAGCTTCATTTGGCTTTATATCTTTAAATTCAAGTTCAATTCTTATTTTATCAGAACCTCGATAAAAATCAGATTCCTCAACTTTAATCCATTCGTAAGCATGAGTTTTTAAAACCAATTTAATTGCATCTATAATAGAAGTTTTACCTGAATCATTTTCTCCAATCAAAACGTTTAACCCTTTATTAAAAGGAACTATTAAATTAGGTTGACTCAAATCAAATGGCTTTTCAGAACCATACTTTCTAAAATTCCAAAGTCTTAATTCAGATAGATACATATTTTATTAATTTATTAATTCTTAAACCTCATTCAATTCAAAGGTGTGTTATATTTTGTAAATAATTTTACGGATTTCCATAAATACGTCTTTTGTTCAAATATAAATAAACAAAAAGCCTTTAAACCCAGTAAAAGTACCTGATTTAAAGGCTATACATAAAGTCGTTCACAGACTTAGTTTCTTAGTATGAATCGATCAAATTAATCTATTTTTCAAACCAAAAAATCCGAACACAACCGTTGTTTAAATCGATCAATAGGTTTCAAATCGACATTGGTATCTCCGTTGAGAATATCAAAAGGATCGTCTAAACCGCTAATTAATAAATACAAATAGCAAAACAAAAACGTAATCGCAGAAGTTACCAGATAATCGGCCGAGGGGCTTTTGAATTTAGTAATGAGTAAAAGCGACATCACGATAAACAATATACTTTGCAGCAAAGTATAAGCCGGTTTGATAAAGTTGTTTCTCGAAATCGAATAGGCACGGGTAAGCTGTTTTCGCATCGCATTCGTATTTTCCTGTATACCTTTTATGGCTTCTTTGTCGACACCTCTTTCGGCAAAATAATAGGCAATCTCATTTGATTTTCGAATTAAAGGAAAGATAACGGTAGAATCTTTTCCGTGGGAATAGATCCATGCAATAATGCCATCCGTAATCGCGATCATCTCCTCGCGTAAAAAAGTACTGTTTAATTCTTCCTTGCACAAATCAGAGGTTCCAGTTCTTGGCGCCTTGAAAGCCAGATAAATCCAATCTTTGATCGCTTCAAGATTTGAAGCGACTTCGCCCGGGATTTTTTCACTTTCTTTAAAATCGGTCATGGTTGCAGCCAATAATAATCCGAATACAAAAAAGGCTCCGGTAAAAATAATCGTAATATCAGACAGCTCTATCAAATCGTGAAAATCCTGCCCGTAAAGGGAAAGATTTTTGAATACAAAATTTTTAATTAATAATATCGCCAGTGCGGCAATAAGTGACTTTAAGATTATAGTTCTCTGCTGTATAAATTTCATTAATTTTTTTTGGGGCAAATTAAAGTATTTTAATGCCACGAAGGCACTAAGGCACAAAGTTTTTTAAGCGATGTTTTAAGTTTTCAAGGCACTGTGTTAGACGCACTGCTGTGCGTCTCTACACTGAAAACTGCGACCGCGACTGAAAACTAAATTCAATCTTCTCTGCTCCCGTCATCCGCCATTCTGACCATTTTGGGTGTAAACTTTGCTACAACATCAACCAAATCCTGTTGCGCTTCCATAACCTGATTGATATCTTTATAGGCCATTGGCGCTTCGTCTAAACCAGCTCCAATAAGTGTTACGCCGTGATCTTTTAAGATGGACTGCATTTCGGTTTTCGTGATATTTTTAATGGCCTGAGTTCTGCTCATTTGTCTTCCTGCGCCGTGTGAAGCCGAATTGATCGCGTTCTCTTCTCCTTTTCCTCTCACCAAAAATCCCGGCGCGGTCATACTTCCCGGAATGATTCCCATAACGCCTTTTCCGGCTGGGGTCGCTCCTTTTCTATGTACAATTACTTCTTCTCCATTCCAGGTTTCTTTCCAGGCAAAATTATGATGGTTTTCTACTTTGGCTAAAATCGTTGCTCCCAAAGCTTTCTCCATTTTGTTATGGATAATTTCATGACAAGCCGAAGCATAATCGCCTGCCAAATTCATTGCCATCCAATATTCCTGACCTAATTGCGAATTCATATCCAAATACGCTAAGTTTCTTGCTGCTTCCGGAAGTTTACAAACCTCTTTGGCTATTTTAGTATAATGTCCGGCAATGGTTGCACCCATTCCACGGGAACCGGAATGTGTTAACAAAGCGACATATTTCCCTTTTGGGATATTCAAAACCGCATCGTCTTTGGCAAATTCCATGATACCGAATTCCACGAAATGATTTCCTCCGCCAGAAGATCCCAATTGCGACCAGGCTTTATCTTTCAAGTGCTGAACAAACGGATTCATATTAAAAGTATCATTTTCTAAAATCGCGTGATCTGATTTGTATTGCCCCTGAAAACCATGACCTGCACCAAACTTAGAATGTGCCACTAATTCCCTTTTGAATTTAGCTTCATTTTCGAAGTAAAAATCTTCCGGAATATCATAAACCGACAAAGCCATTCTGCAACCAATATCAACTCCAACACCATACGGAATAATGGCATTTTTAGTGGCTAAAACTCCACCAATAGGTAATCCGTATCCCTGATGCGCGTCTGGCATTAAAGCTCCGGCAACCGTAACCGGCAGTTTCATGGCAACTTCCATTTGTTTTCTGGCACCGTCTTCAATATGTTGCAATCCGTAAGCAGAATATTCATTTGGATTCTGATTTAAAACAATAAAATCCTCCGGTTTTTCATTCGCTTTTTCGATTAAGGCAATAGCGAGCTTGCTAAAAATAGCATCATCTGTATAATTTTCAGGTGTATCCAAAACGCTTTTGAAATTCGTTATCATTTCATCGCGTTTTAACCCATGTCTTTTGCTATTTATTTTTAATGCGATCCCGATTATCTTTCCTTCCGGGAATCCTAATTCCATTAATTCAAATCCGTTGATTTGTGTTTTCATAACATTTTGTATTTTGATAGAGCAAAGGTTTTATTTTACTACGCAATTATTTTGCGCAGTAAAAAAAGAATCTCTATTTTTGAGAAAAACTACATGAATCTTAAAGATAAATATACCGAATTGCTCGCAAATATTGGTTTCGGAGAAAATGAGATTCAGCAAAACTGGCTCGATTTAGAAAAAGCCTATTCTAAAAAATCAAGACATTATCATAATCTGACGCATATACAAGATATGATTGCCAGTTATGAAACCTATTATGATCAGCTACAATTTCCAAATGAAGTTTTGTATTCCATTTTTTATCATGACTACTTTTATGTAAGCAGTAAAAAAGACAACGAACTAAAAAGTGCTGAATATGCGGTAAAGATTCTTCCGAAGGAAACCACTTTGAATTCGGCATTGGTTTTTGATGCGATTTGTGCGACGCAACAGCATCAACATAATGAAGTTGAAGATATTAACTGGCTAATTGATTTTGATCTTAAAATTCTCGCCAGAGATTGGGACGATTATAAAATCTATTTTGAACAAATTAGAAAAGAATACCGCATTTATCCTGATTTTCTTTATAAACCCGGACGAGCGAAAGCGTTGAAACATTTTCTGGAAAATGAGTTTATTTTTCAAACGGATGAATTCAGGAAATTGTATGAAGAAAAGGCACGAGTTAATATTGAAAAAGAGATAAAGATATTAGGTTAAGGTTCTGGATTTTTGAATCTAGCAAATTCGCAGAGTTTTTTGTTTCACGCAGATTCTGCAGATCTAAGCAGATTTTTTCGAATCTTTTTAATTGATTATTTAAAGCTCCGGAGGAGCAACATGTTTATAGCTTAATAAGTAATTGTTGAAGCAAAGCTCCAGCGGAGCGATATTTAGGTTTTAACAGAATTACAAATATGCCACCCCAATGGGGTTTCTGTCGATACGTTTTATTATTTCTATAAACATGTTGTCCCGCTGGGACTTAAATATTATTTGAAAGCTATGGAAGAGCAATATGTTTATAGCTTAATATTGAATTATTGAATCAAAGCTCTAGCGGAGCGATATTAGGTTTAACAGAATTACAAATATGTCACCCCGATGGGGTTTCTGTCGATACGTTTTATTATTTCTATAAACATGTTGTCCCGCTGGGAATTAAATATTATTTGAAAGCTCTGGAAGAGCAATATGTTTATAGCTTAATATTGAATTGTTGAAGCAAAGCTCCAGCGGAGCGATATTCGGTTTAACAGAATTACAAATATGTCACACCGATGGGGTTTCTGTCGATACGTTTTATTATTTCTATAAACATGTTGTCCCGCTGGTTTCTATAAACATACTGTCCCGCTGGGACTTAAATACTGTGATGGTAAATAATATTGTAATAACAGAAATGCCATTATGGAACAAAACGCGTGAGGGATAGAGGCGATATCCTTTTGTGAAGTGGAACGGAACAAAAGATAAAGCCGAAAGCCCGATTCGCCGCGGCGAAACACGCCCAAAAACTAAACATAATTATAAGTAATTGAAATACTGGAAATTTGAATCTCGCAAAGACGCCAAATCGCAAAGTTTTTATAGCCACAGATTAAAGGATTAAAATGATTTAAAAAAATCTGCAAAATCTGCTTAAATCTGCGTGAAACAAAACCTTTGAGCCTTAGCGCCTTTGTGGCAAAACGCCAAACTATGTCACAAAACAAAAACGCCTTAATACGCTACAAAACAATTGACAAATGTCTGCAGAATAAATACCGGCAATGGACTCTGGAGGATTTAATCGAATGCTGTTCTGAAGCTTTGTTTGAATATGAAGGACGGGAAAACCCGATCAGCAAACGAACGATTCAGATGGATATTCAGCTGATGCGCAGTGAAAAACTGGGTTATAATGCACCAATTGTCGTTTATGATAAAAAGTATTATAAATATGAGGACGAGGAATTTTCGATAACGGATATTCCGCTGACGGAAACGGATATGAATGTTTTGACCGAAACGGTTTCGATGCTGAAACAGTTTAAGGATTTCTCTTTGTTTAGCGATGTATCAGATATTTTACAGCGTTTGGAGGATAAAATCTATGCGGAAAAGTCGCATACGAAACCCGTTATTTATCTGGATAAAAATGAGAATCTTAAAGGACTGCATTTCTTAGACGAGATTTATCAGGCGATTATCAAAAAGGTCGCCATTGTGATTACGTATAAATCGTTTAAATCGAGGGAAGAAACCAAATTCCATTTTCATCCTTTTATACTGAAGGAATTTAATAACCGATGGTTTTTGGTCGGAAAGAAAAAAAGCGCACAACCGATTACCAATTTGGCTTTGGATCGAATTATCGCAATCGACTATGATTTTAACCTTCCTTATATAGAAGAAGATTTTGATGCCGATTTGTTTTACAAAAATGTAATTGGCGTTACGGTTAATCAGGGTTTACAGCCACGAAGAATCGAACTTTGGATTGATGTCGTAAATGCTCCTTATGTTTTGACAAAACCACTGCATTCATCACAGCGGTTGATTAAAGAAAATGAAGACGGAAGTATCATTGTGCATTTGTTTATTTTACCAAATTATGAGATGGAACGTATGTTATTGGGTTTTGGAGACGGAATCGAAATTCTTCATCCGGAAAACCTTCGAAACCGAATGCAAAAAATACTGCAAAAGGCACTTTCTAAATACGAATTGGATAATAATTCTGCATTATAAACATCAATTTTTACATTATACGGAATTTAACCTCGTTTTAAAGTCATAAAACAATTTTTATAGCAACAAATTTGTTAAAATCTCAGAAAAGAATAGTATATTTCAAATTAAAAATAACCATAAAACACTGAAAACCAGAACAAAAAATTTATTAACCAAAAATTTATCTTAAAATAATATGCATGCATAGTATTTTTTGATTATATTTGAAATCGATATAGTTACCTATGAAAGACAAAACAATAGATTATATTTTGAGAGCTACATGGCAGGCTGTTTCAAGAATGTATAACGAAGAAGCTGCAAAGTACGATGCCACAATGGCTACCGGGTTTGCTCTTTTGAGTATCGACAAGGAAGAAGGAACGCCATCTACAGCCTTAGGGCCAAGAATGGGAATGGAAGCCACCAGCTTGACCAGAACATTAAAATCAATGGAAGACAAAGGTTTGATTGTTCGCAAAAAAAATCCATCTGACGGACGTGGTGTTTTGATCTACCTGACTGAATTTGGAAAAGAAAAAAGAGATTTATCTAAAAATACAGTTCTGAAATTTAATGAAACGGTTAGAAAACATGTCTCAGACGAAAAGCTAAAACATTTTATCGAAGTTTCTGAAATTATCAACGAATTGATTCAGGACAAAAACATATTTACCCAAACAGAAAACAAGGAAAAGGAATAAACCAAATTCATAAAATGGAGACGGCGTATTTCAATTCAAAATAAAAAACAAAATATTAACTATGAAACGCACAATTAAAAAAGTTGCTGTAATTGGATCCGGAATTATGGGTTCAGGAATAGCTTGTCATTTTGCCAACATTGGTGTTGAAGTTTTACTGCTTGACATCGTACCACGCGAGTTGACAGAAGCTGAAGCTAAAAAAGGATTAACGCTTGAAAGTAAAGTTGTTCGCAACCGTGTAGTAAACGAGCACCTGGCGAATTCATTAAAATCGAAACCGTCTCCTATTTACAGTCAAAAATTTGCAAATAGAATCACAACTGGAAATACGACTGATGACATGGCAAAAATTGCCAATGTTGACTGGATTATTGAAGTTGTTGTAGAGCGTTTGGATATCAAAAAATTGGTTTTTGAACAAATCGAGAAATTCCGTACACCGGGAACTTTGGTTACCTCAAATACTTCTGGTATTCCAATTCATTTTATGAGCGAAGGAAGAAGCGAAGATTTTCAACAACACTTCTGCGGAACCCACTTTTTTAACCCTGCTCGTTACTTAAAATTATTTGAAATTATTCCGGGTCCAAAAACTTCAACTGAAGTATTGGATTTCTTAAACGAATACGGTTCTAAATTCTTAGGAAAAACTTCGGTTGTGGCTAAAGATACTCCGGCGTTTATTGGAAACAGAATTGGTATTTACGGCATTCAGAGTTTATTCCACCTGGTAAAAGAAATGGGATTAACGATTGAAGAAGTAGATAAATTGACTGGTCCGGTAATTGGTCGTCCAAAATCGGCTACTTTCCGTACCGTTGACGTTGTTGGTTTAGATACTTTGGTACACGTTGCCAATGGTATTTATGAAAACTGCCCGAACGACGAACAACACGAATTGTTTAAACTTCCTGATTTCGTTAACAAAATGATGGAAAATAAATGGTTTGGAAGCAAAACCGGACAAGGTTTTTATAAAAAAGTAGACAAAGATATTTTGTCTTTAGACTTAGATACATTAGAATACCGTGCTGCTAAAAAAGCAAATTTTGCTACGCTTGAACTAACAAAAACTATTGATAAACCAATCAATCGTTTTAAAGTTTTGGTTAAAGGAAAAGACAAAGCGGGAGAATTCTACCGTAAGAGTTTCGCCGGAATGTTTGCTTATGTGTCAAACAGAATTCCTGAAATCTCAGACGAATTATACAAAATTGATGATGCCATGAAAGCCGGTTTTGGATGGGAAAATGGTCCATTCGAAATCTGGGATGCGATTGGTGTTGCCAACGGAATCGAAATCATGAAAGCAGAAGGTTTAGCGCCAGCTGCATGGGTTACTGAAATGTTAGTTTCCGGAAGTGACAGTTTCTATACTGTAAAAGAAGGTGCTTCTTATTTCTATAATATCCCAACAAAATCTCAAACGAAAGTTCCGGGACAAGACTCCTTTATTATTCTGAACAACATTCGCGAAAGCAAAAAAGTTTGGAGCAATAGTGGAGCTATCATCCAGGATTTAGGAGACGGAATTTTGAACTTAGAATTCCAATCTAAAATGAATACTATTGGTGGCGATGTACTTCAGGCCATCAATAAAGCAATTGACTTATCTGAAAAAGAATATCAAGGTTTAGTTATTGGTAACCAGGCAGCGAATTTCTCTGTTGGAGCTAATATCGGAATGATTTTCATGATGGCAGTTGAGCAGGAATATGACGAATTGAACATGGCTATCAAATTGTTCCAGGACACGATGATGCGCGTTCGTTACTCTTCTATTCCGGTTGTGGTTGCCCCACACGGAATGACTTTTGGTGGTGGATGCGAAATGAGCTTACACGCTGATAAAGTGGTTGCTGCTGCAGAAACATATATGGGATTGGTTGAGTTTGGTGTTGGTGTGCTTCCTGGTGGTGGTGGATCTAAAGAAATGGCGTTGAGAGCTTCAGATTTATTCCGCAAAAACGATGTGGAATTAAACGTTCTTCAGGAGTATTTCTTGACAATCGCTATGGCAAAAGTATCGACTTCTGGTTATGAAGCTTTTGATACCGGACTTCTTCAACATGGAAAAGATGTTATCGTAGTAAACAAAGATCGTCAGATTGCTGAAGCTAAAAAACATGCTTTATTAATGGCTGAAGCGGGTTATACACAACCAATCAGAAGAACTGATGTTAAGGTTTTAGGTAAACAAGCATTGGGAATGTTCTTAGTTGGAACTGACCAAATGGAAGCTGGAAAATACATTTCTGAGCACGACAAGAAAATCGCAAACAAACTGGCTTATGTAATGGCTGGTGGTGATTTATCTGAAGCAACTTTAGTATCTGAACAATATTTATTAGATATCGAACGTGAAGCTTTCCTGAGTTTATGTACTGAGAGAAAAACACTGGAGCGTATTCAATATATGTTAACTAAAGGAAAACCACTAAGAAACTAGAAAATAGAAGAAAGATGCAAGAAGCAAGACTTTAGAAATATCTTTTCTCTTGCCTCTTGCCTCTTTAACTTCTAAATCTTAAAAAACAAAAACAAATGAAAACAGCATATATCGTAAAAGCTTACCGTACTGCGGTAGGAAAAGCACCAAAAGGGGTTTTTAGATTTAAAAGACCTGACGAATTAGCAGCAGAAACTATTCAGTTTATGATGGATGAACTGCCTGATTTCGACAAAAAACGTATTGATGACGTTATGGTAGGAAATGCCATGCCGGAAGCAGAACAAGGACTAAATGTTGGACGTTTGATCTCGTTAATGGGATTAAAAGTGGAAGATGTTCCTGGTGTGACGGTTAACCGTTATTGCGCATCCGGATTAGAAACTATCGGAATGGCGACTGCTAAAATCCAATCAGGAATGGCAGATTGTATTATCGCTGGTGGAGCCGAAAGTATGAGTTTTATTCCGATGGGAGGTTACAAACCAACTCCGGATTATAAAGTTGCAGCTGCAGGTCACGAAGATTATTATTGGGGAATGGGTTTAACTGCTGAAGCGGTTGCCAACCAATACAAAATCTCGAGAGAAGATCAGGATGAGTTTGCTTACAACTCTCATATGAAAGCTTTGAAAGCGCAGGCGGAAGGGAAATTCGACAAACAAATCGTTCCAATTACTGTTGAACAGACTTTCATCAATGAAAATGGAAAAAAAGAAACTAAATCATACGTTGTAAAACAAGACGAAGGTCCAAGAGCCGGAACTTCTATTGCTGCTTTATCTGGATTAAAACCAGTTTTTGCTGCCGACGGAAGCGTAACAGCAGGTAATTCATCGCAAATGAGTGATGGTGCTGCTTTTGTTTTAATCATGAGTGAGGACATGGTTAAAGAATTAAACCTTGAGCCAATTGCCAGATTAGTAAATTTTGCTTCGTCTGGCGTTGAGCCAAGAATTATGGGTATTGGTCCTGTAAAAGCTATTCCGAAAGCATTAAAACAAGCTGGTTTAGAATTGAAAGATATTGACTTAGTGGAGTTAAACGAGGCTTTTGCTTCTCAGTCTCTGGCTGTAATTCGTGAGTTAGGTTTAAATCCGGATATCGTAAACGTAAACGGTGGAGCGATCGCTTTAGGTCACCCTCTGGGTTGTACAGGAGCTAAACTTTCTGTTCAGCTATTCGACGAGATGAAACGCAGAGGTAGTAAATACGGAATTGTTTCTATGTGTGTAGGGACTGGACAGGGGTCTGCGGGGATTTACGAAGTTTTATAAGACTGTTTTTAGAGGAAAGAAGCAAGAAGCAAGACTTAGTTTTGGAATTAATAAATTCTGAAAACTCATTTTTAAAAAGTAGTAAAAAACTTACTTTTAGTTTTTCTTTCTTATCTTGCCTCAAAAACATGAGACACAATTTTAAGAATTTGAAAATTTGGATTTTAGCTATGGAAATTACAAATGATATCTATAGACTGACCGCCACTTTTCCAAAATCAGAAATTTATAGTTTGGTAAATCAAATGAATCGATGTTCTGTTTCAATGCCTTCAAATATTGCTGAGGGCTCAAACAGAGGAAATAAACACTTTCAACATTATTTGAATATAAGTTTAGGTTCGTCATTTGAATTGCAAACACAATTGTTAATAGCTTGTCAAAATGACTATGTAACAAAAGAAAAAACAGAAAAATTAGAAAACAAAATAATTGAATTTCAAAAGATGACCACAGGTTTTATAAGTAAGTTAGACAACAATCTTTCTTCTTGACTCTTGCATCTTTTAATCTAAACAAAAACAAAATGGCAGATACAATCGAAAAAAACGTAACCCGTGGTGGTCAGTTTTTAGTTAAAGAAACAAAGTGTGAAGACATCTTTACACCAGAAGATTTTTCGGAAGAGCAATTAATGATGCGTGACTCTGTAAAAGAGTTTGTAGACAAAGAAATTTGGCCTAATAAAAATCGTTTTGAGAAAAAAGATTACGCATTTACTGAAGAAAGCATGCGTAAAGCAGGTGAGCTAGGACTTTTAGGAGTTGCGGTTCCTGAAGAATACGGCGGATTAGGAATGGGATTCGTATCTACTATGCTAGTTTGCGATTACATTTCTGGTGCGACAGGGTCTTTCTCTACTGCTTTTGGTGCACATACAGGTATTGGTACAATGCCAATTACACTTTATGGAACTGAAGAACAAAAGAAAAAATACGTTCCTAAATTGGCTACAGGAGAGTGGTTTGGGGCTTATTGCTTGACTGAGCCAGGTGCAGGATCTGATGCTAACTCAGGAAAAACAAAAGCTGTTTTATCTGAAGATGGAACACATTATAAAATTACAGGACAAAAAATGTGGATTTCGAATGCAGGTTTCTGCAGCGTTTTCATCGTTTTTGCCCGCATTGGAGATGATAAAAACATTACAGGTTTCATCGTAGAAAATGATCCGTCAAACGGAATTTCTATGAATGAAGAAGAGCATAAATTAGGAATCCGTGCTTCTTCTACTCGTCAGGTTTTCTTTAACGAAACCAAAGTTCCTGTTGAAAACATGTTGTCTGAAAGAGGAAACGGTTTCAAAATTGCAATGAATGCCTTGAATGTTGGACGTATTAAATTAGCTGCAGCATGTCTTGATGCTCAGAGAAGAGTTACTTCTGGAGCTGTAAAATATGCTAATGAAAGAATTCAGTTTAATACTGCAATTTCATCTTTTGGAGCTATTCGTTCTAAATTAGCTGAAATGGCAACTAATGCATACGCTGGAGAAAGTGCTTCTTACAGAGCTGCAAAAGATATCGAAGACAGAATCGCTGCTCGTGAAGCAGAAGGTACTAGTCATCAAGAATCTGAATTGAAAGGTGTTGAAGAATATGCTATCGAATGTTCTATTTTGAAAGTAGCAGTTTCTGAAGATGTTCAGAATTGTGCAGACGAAGGAATTCAGATTTTTGGGGGAATGGGATTCTCTGAAGACACTCCAATGGAAAGTGCCTGGAGAGATGCTCGTATCGCTCGTATTTATGAAGGAACAAACGAAATCAACAGAATGCTTTCTGTAGGTATGCTGATTAAAAAAGCAATGAAAGGTCATGTTGATTTATTAGGACCAGCAATGAAAGTTTCTGAAGAATTAATGGGAATCCCATCTTTTGATACTCCAGATTTCTCTGAATTATTTGCTGAAGAAAAAGGAATTATCGCTAACCTGAAAAAAGTATTCCTGATGGTTGCCGGTAGCGCTGTTCAAAAATATGGTCCGGATTTAGATTCTCACCAACAGTTATTGATGGCTGCTTCTGATATCTTAATCGAAATCTACATGGCTGAAAGTACTATTTTAAGAACTGAAAAATTAGCCAAAAATCAAGGTGAAGCTAAAGTACAAGAGCAAATTGCTATGGCAAAATTATACTTATACAAAGCGGTAGATATCGTGAACTCCAGAGGAAAAGAAGGAATTGTTTCTTTTGCTGAAGGTGACGAACAACGCATGATGTTAATGGGATTAAAACGTTTTACAAAATACACAAACATGCCAAATGTAGTGGCATTAAGAGAAACGATTACCTCTAAATTAGTTGCAGAAAACGAATACTGCTTCTAATACAAAAATAGTTTTTAGCTTTTAATTTGTTTAAACCCGCACAAGTCCGAAACTGTGCGGGTTTATTTTTTTATTTTTTTCACCATATAAGTAATATAAGTTCATTTAAAAGTAGAAGTGCACAGCGGTCGTCTAAACCACAGCGCATATAAAATAGTTTTTGCCACAGATTACAGGATTTACACAGATTTTTTAATCATTTTAATTTTTTAATCTGTGGCATATTTTTTTATTAGTATCTAAATGGTATGTTAATCTAAAAAATCGATAGTGAATTTTCGATTCTAATGTTTTATATTTAGCATTCAAAAAACAAAAGACTTTAAAATGAAACAAATTAACCTGATTGCCTTTTTATTATTGTGCAGTTTCAGTACCACCGTTTTTGCGCAAAAAAATAAAAAAATGGACATCATCGCTTACTACACCGGCGATGACAAATTGATTAACGAATACGAAGTCAACAAACTGGATCAAATTATCTTTAGTTTTTGTCATTTAAAAAACGGAAAACTAAGCGTTGATTCTCCTAAAGATTCTATAACAATTAAGTATCTGGTTTCTTTAAAAGCCAAGAATCCGCAACTCAAAATTGTTTTATCCCTTGGTGGCTGGGGTGGCTGTGAACCTTGTTCTGCTGCATTTTCAACTGCGGAAGGAAGGTTAACTTTTGCAAAATCAGTAAAAGAAGTAAGCAATTATTTTAAAGTAGATGGCTTAGATTTAGACTGGGAATATCCAGCTATTGAAGGACTTCCGGGACATTTATACCAAGCTGCTGATAAACCAAATTTCACAGAGCTAATCAAAATTTTACGTTCTACTTTAGGGAAGAAATATGAATTGAGTTTTGCTGCCGGTGGTTTTCAAAAATACCTTGACGAATCTATCGATTGGAAAGCTGTATCACCTTTAGTAAATCGCATAAACATTATGAGTTACGATTTGGTTAACGGGTATTCTAAAGTTACCGGACACCACACTCCATTATACAGCACAAAGCCAAATGAAGAATCAACAGACAGAGCCGTTACCTACTTACTAAATCAGGGAATTCCTGCTGAGAAATTAGTTATTGGTGGCGCTTTTTATACCAGAACATGGAAAAATGTTGAAAATATAAACAATGGTCTATATCAAACCGGAGAACATATTCCAGGTGCTGATTTTAAAAACTTTGCAACCACTTATACAGAAGCAAATGGCTGGAAATATTTTTATGATGAAAAAGCACAAGCGCCATATTGGTACAATGCAGGAACAAAAACATTTGCAACATCTGACGATCTTAAATCTGTCAAAGCTAAAACAGAATATGTAAAATCTAAAAAATTAGGCGGAATCATGTTTTGGGAACTTACTCTGGATAGTCCGAAAAACGGAATGGTAAATGCTATTTATGAAGTTAAAATGGCAAAATAAATAGTTTTAAAAATAAGAAAAGCGGCAGTTATAGATTTCTACAACTGCCGCTTTTTTTATAATAAATATAAATTACATCTGAACTTTTGTTTTATCCAATTCCCCTATAAAAGGAATCGATTCCTGAATTTGATTGCGAATGACAGTTTGCAAATAAACCTCTAACTGAATAAATTTTGCTGCATTTATTGCTCCTATCGCCTTCTTTGCCTGACCATACGTTTTAGAATACAACTTCTCATAATCCTGATTATTTTTTAAAGTCCCTTTTGCAAGCTCATCTGCTTTTTCATCTGTAAGCGTTGCATAATTAGTAGCATAGTCATTAATCAGTTGTAACTTTTTCTGACCAAGTGTCTTACGTTCAGTTTCATAATTATCATAGACTTTTGCAAAAGCAACATTCTGAGTATCAGACAAATTCATATATTGTTTTACCAGGTCACTTTTAGATTTTCCATAAATACTCTGAACTAATTCAACATCTTCTTTATAAGAAGATTGAGCATACGATGAAAACGAGGCAATTGCCACAACAAGAATAACACTTAATTTTTTCATAGTTTTTGATTTTTTAAATTAATTATTTTAGACTTATGCGCGTTAAATATACTGACTTTAAACACATTACACCATTCCCTTTCCTTAAAAGAAAGAATATTGATAAGCGGCTGTCAAAGCATAATAATTCAATCCATTATTCGTATAGGCACCAACATGATATTGAAACCTGATGGATTGCCCTTTTGCAATTGGTGTTGAAAATGTTGTCCCTATTCGCCAATTATCAATTTTTCCTGCATCAGAGACTCCATCTATTATTGTTTTGCCCCCAACAAACCAATTCGTATTAAAACCAACCCACATACTATTCTTGAAATAATAACTGGCGTGCATCTGCAAACTGCAAGTCGGCTTTTGTTCCATTTTTTTGCCTAAAAAATCATTGTTATCAGTATAAAACCAAATACCACCATAGACTTCTGCATAAAAATGTGAAAATCGTTTTGAGATTCCAATTTCAGGCTTAAATCCCCAACGATTTGTACCTATATTAATTCGTTTATCATCATAATATTTTCCTGTGGGAAATGACGTTACCAAACTCACCCCTAAGATGGTCTTTTGCTCATACTTTCTAAATTCAGATTTTTCAAGTGCAGGAGAGCCTAATAAATTAACACCAAATCGAACTTTCATGTCACCAAAACCAGTTCTTGAACCTGTTATATTCTCCCCGCTTACATTAACAGATCCACTCATATAAGTGTAAGGCAATGCAACTTGTACACGCGCTAATTTGTTTGACAAACCAAAGGTTCTAACATAAGTTGCGGCGAGGTTATGGCTTTGAATAGTGAAATCAGAAATTGGTAATGATGGTTCTGTCAGGACATTTCCGTCTATATAGGCATATCCAACTGCAGCTACATTTAATTTTGTAGGTACATTAGCGTAAACTCTCGGTTCTAAATCCTGACTAAAAGCTGAAAATATTCCCATGAAAAACAACATCATTAAATGATGTTTCTGAATCAAAACATAAAAAGTATTTTTTGGCATAGATTGAATTCTGGAATAATTATTAAAACTACAACGCTCTTCTTATTTTTTATTTTCAGCAACTTTTGGAGCTTCAATTTCGCCATCATAAGAAATCGATGCTCTGTTATTACTATTGACAGAAAGTGTTGCTCCTCCGTCAAAGAAAATATTAAAATAAAGCGTATAAACATCATCTTTACCTTTAACAGTTGCTTTGACATTAACCGATTTTTTCTTTTTTTCAATTTTTATGTCTTCGGGAATGCCCTCGAATTTAATTCCGCCATCTCCTCCGTAGGCAACATTAAAAGCGCGGCCAAAGAAAGGCAAATCACAAGTTGTCTTTTCAGTATTAAATTTCAAAAAATAGCTATTGTAATCTAAATTCAACATTCGTCCGCCTTGTGGCGTGGCTTTCTGCGCTTCAAAAACAAAATTTTTAGAATCAATTAATGCTTCAATTTCTTTTTGCTTTTGTAATTCTCTGTCTGCTTTTAATTCTTTCTTTGTTTTTTCCTGAGCCAAAACCGGAAAACTTAAAAAGCACAATAACACTAGTAAAATCAATAGTTTACGTTTCATAAAATAAATTTTTAATAGAGTTAATAAAGTAGAAATTTACTTTTTCGTAAATCGCATCATAGCAATATCGCCAGAAATAAGATTCAGCGTCTTGCCATCATCAGTTACATCATAGGATGTTATTTTTTGTAAAGTGCTCATAAACACCTGTTCTCCCTGTCCGTCCTGGCACATCATTTTGGTCATCGCCATAGGTTGGGTAAAATCAATTTTATTACCATCGAGAACCAATTTTCCGTTAAAAGAATTACAACTACTGTTCCCGGAAATATGATTTTCTTTCAGGTCAAAATTTATGGTTGGTTTTTTATTTGGATACAAACCATCAAAAGCTATTCTTGGCCCCGAAATATAATTTAATTCCCAATTTCCTTCTAGTTTAGAAACTGAATCCACTTTTTTGCATTTACACGAAATTAAGATAGTGCTTAAAAAAACAAGGATAAAAATATTCTTCATCATAATGTTAAGTGTTATATATTAATGAATTAGAAAATAGGATTTGGGAATTTTTTGGTTAAAAACCTCTACGAATTTAAACAATATTTTTGTCTTCAGCCGCAAACTGCTATTAAAATACGATTAATAGTTTTAGATTTTTTTAACTTAAGACGTTAAGTTATATCGTATTTTTTATGTTAAATTTACTTAATCTTTAATTCAAAAGCCTCACATATGAAAAAAATAATTGTTTCTTTCGCTATAATTACTGCCTTAATTATTGGCTGTAAGACAAATACAAAATCGAATGATGCCAAAACTTTAACTGTAAATTTAGAGCCAAAAAGTAATAGCACAGTAAGCGGAACAGCCACTTTTACAGAGAAAAACGGAAAAGTAACTTTCGTCGCAAAAGTTGCCGGATTACAACCGGGAGTTCACGCGATTCACATTCATGAAAAATCAGATTGTACTGCTGCCGATGGAAGTTCCGCTGGTGGACACTGGAATCCTACGTTTAAAAAACACGGAAAATGGGGAGTTGGCGAATACCACAAAGGTGATATTGGAAACTTTACAGCTGATGCAAAAGGTAACGGAACTATTACACTAACAACTGATGAATGGTGTGTAGGCTGTGGTGATGAAACCAAAGATGTTTTAGGAAAAGGTTTGATCGTACATCAGGGAACAGATGATTTTACAACACAACCAACCGGAAATGCCGGTGGCAGGGTTGCCTGTGCAGGAATCATTAAATAAAAATACAATAACCACTATTTTTTCACAAATCTAGTGGTTATTTCATTTTAAAGTAATTTTAAAACGAGAAAAAAATATAGCTTTGTAGCTTCAAACAAAAGTTAATGATTAACCCATCGGCACCAGGTTGGATAGATAAGTTTTTTAGCGAACAAAAGTTTTCAGAAGCTATTCCTTTTGAAACTAATGAATCGTTTTACGATAAAGTCAGAGCCACCGGGTTCATTTATGGGCATATCATATCCATTGATTCCCAAATTCCAATTCCGATAAAAGGCTGGTTTAAAACTGAAATTTCTAAAATTGCCTTGTTAAACACTTTATATGGTGTCTTCTGTTTAGAGAAAAGAAATTCTGAGCCTAATAATTTTACCGCTGAAGTTTTAAAATTTTATAAAGAAATGAATCCGGAAGGGTTTAGTTTATTTAAAATTTTACTTCCAAAAGATACACCTTCCCTTTCGTTAGAAAACATAATCGATCAGAGAGTACAGACTAACGACAGTATTATTAGTAAAAACTTTTCGCATCTGGTAACCAACGCATTATTGTTTATTGATGTATTAGCTTTTAGACAATATTTAGAACATGGCGCAATTCCCGAGAAGTATTTAAAACGAATTGAAGAAACCGTTCTTGGTATTGTTGGCCTGGCATTAAAAACCAAAACAATAAAATCACAACATGATGATTTATTAATTAAGCTTTTTGAAGCTTCAATTCGATATTCAAAATTTTCAAAAGTTACGGTTGATACTTTAGAGACTTTACAACTTGATAATTTCACCAATAAACTGGAGCATTATTATCTTATTGATATGGCCGGAATGGCTTTATGGAGTGATGGCGTTGTAGAAAATGAAGAAGCTTACTTTTTATATTCGTTAGGATCAATGATGAGGGTTTCGGATGATTTTGTAACGCATAGTATCGACACTACCAATTCGTTTATAACGACACATAAAAAGAAAATCCCGTATTTCAATTATTCAAATCCGGTGAAGCATTTTTACGACCAAATGACACACACCGTCGTAAAATTGATTATAAGAAACAAAAACAGACTGGTTAAGGAAATAGTTCAGAGTAAGGAATTAATGGTGCTGCTGGCTTATTCTACTACCAGAGATCTGGATGCCAAGGAGAAGAAAAAAGTAAAAAAACAGCTTTTGGATATCTGTAAAACGATTCCGTCACTTACTATCTTTTTACTTCCCGGCGGAAGTTTATTATTGCCGATTTTAATAAAGTTTATTCCAACAATGTTACCTTCTGCTTTTAACGAAAATCTGGACGAAAACGAATAAAAAAAATCGCCTCTAAAAAGAGGCGATTTTTATTTTTATAGATTGCTTAGCTGGTAAACGTCATCCAATTCCTCATTTGAACTGATATTTACATTCAAATCGGTTATAAAACCAGAATTTAAACCGTAAACCCATCCGTGAAGCATTAACTCCTGACCATTTTTCCAGGCTCCCTGCACGATAGATGTTTTTGCTAAGTTGTAAACTTGCTCTTTAGCATTGATTTCAACAAAAGCATTAAAACGTTCTGTTTCATTTTCAATTGAATTTAAGTATTTGTCATGTAAACGGTATTCGTCTTTAATATGACGAATCCAGTTGTCTATAATTCCAACAGACATATTTCCCATTGCGGCTTTTACACCACCACAACCGTAATGTCCACAAACAATAACGTGTTTTACTTTTAGAACATTTACTGCATAATCTAATACACTTAACATATTCATGTCAGAGTGAACAACCATATTAGCAATATTACGGTGCACGAAAACCTCACCTGGCTTAGCGCCAATAATTTCGTTTGCCGGAACACGGCTGTCAGAACATCCAATCCATAATAATGGCGGAGTCTGTCCTTTAGCTAAATCCGCGAAATAATTCGGGTCTAATGCTAATGATTTTTCCACCCACTGCTTGTTGTTTTCTATTAATTGCTTATAAAACTCTTTCATTATTTTTTATTTTTTGAGTGGCATTTCGATGTGATTAAACGTATCAAAAAAGAACTTCTGTAAAGTTATCTAAATTTTGATACTTTAAACACTTTAGAAATACCTTACTTTATTTAATTGTTTTAAATTTCTTTTTTTACTGTTTCTTTCTTAACCAATGCTCTCTTTGCAACATCATAATAATGTTCGATCGAAACGTGATTGTCTTTATCAGGCGTATTTTCTAACTGGTATGCCTTTTTAAAGCCTTTCAATTTTACTTTGATATTTTCATCAATGGCGCGGGTTTCTTTAAATTCACGAATTAAATCCAAAACATCGTGCGCTATATACTCGGTATCGTGTGCGTTGATAATCACTTTTGAGTTTTCAGGGATTTCATTCAATGTTAACTTGATAGCTGCTTTGTTTAAGAACGAAACTTCCTGGGCTAAGTCGATATGAATAACATCTCCGTCTTCATATTCTTCTTTTTTAAAGCTGTAAGCTCTTTTTAAGTTTCCTCTTAAAACAAAAATAATACTGATGATGATTCCTATTCCCACACCCCAAAGTAAATCAATAAACACCACAAGCAATAAAGTTGCTATAAATGGAATAAATTGGTAAACTTTATCTTTTTTCCAGAAATGTATAACAGTCGCAGGTTTTGCTAACTTGTACCCAACCAAAATCAATACGGTTGCCAAAGTAGCCAACGGAATTTTGTTAAGAATTACCGGAATAGACAAAACACTAATTAGTAAAAGCACACCATGAATGATGGCTGACATTTTAGATTTTGCTCCTGCGTTATTATTAGCCGAAGATCTAACCACAACAGATGTCATTGGTAAACCACCTAATAATGAACTGACAATATTACCAATTCCCTGTGCTCTAAGCTCAACATTGGTATTGGTGTAACGTTTTTGAACATCCATTCTATCGGCAGCTTCGATACATAATAATGTTTCAATAGAAGCTACAACGGCAATTGTTGCACCAGTAATCCATACATTCCCTTGAGTAATTGCAGTAAAATCAGGCAAAATTAAAATTGCTTTAAACTCTTCAAAAGATTTTGGAACTGGCAAAGAAACCAAATGATCTTTTGCTATTGCAAGTGAACTACCAGATGAGATAAATATTTCGTTTAAAACTATTCCGGCAACCACGGCTACAAGTGCTCCTGGAACTAATTTCAACTTTTGCAAAAATGGAACTTTTGTCCAAGCGATTAAAATTACAAAAGAGACTAGTGATATTACAACGGCTCCTAATTGAATATGATTTATGGCGTCATAGAAGAATGAAAACGTATTGGTTCCATCGTGTTGAATAAAAGCCTGATCACCCTCAAAATCAGCATCGTAACCAAACGCGTGTGGTAATTGTTTTAAGATAATGATGATTCCGATACCCGCTAACATTCCCTCAATAACATTGGTTGGAAAATAATTTGAAATACTTCCGGCCTTTAAAAAACCTAATGCTAACTGAATTAATCCTGCAATAAAAACTGACAGTAAAAACACATCAAAAGCTCCAAAACTTGTTATTGCTGTTAAAATAATAGCCGTTAAACCAGCTGCTGGACCAGATACACTTATGTGAGATTGGCTTAAGTAACCTACTACTATACCACCAATAACACCAGAAATAATTCCAGAAAATGCGGGAGCACCCGATGCTAAAGCTATACCTAAACACAAAGGAAGAGCCACCAAAAAAACCACTAAACCTGAAGCAAAATCAGATTTAAGGTTGGCAAAAAGATTAATTTTTTTTGACATAATACAATACTAAAAATTGATAACATTAAAGATCTACTGCATTTACTATAAATACAGTTAGTTTAAAATAATCGGAAGTATTATACCAAGTTGGGAGGTGGAGCAAATATGCTCGGCGAAATATTGTCTAGTTTTACAATATTCTCAGACACGATGGTCTTTTTTTCAATGTATACAGGCATTATAACTTCATGTTGAAATATTGCCGGATAAACAGCAGCCTTAAGTTCTTTGTGTGAGTGCTCCTCTTCAGAGAAACTGAAGAACATAGACGTATCATTACTTTTCTTCATCAACGTCACAATAGTTGGCGTTGCTAAGAAAGCAATAAATATGAATAATAATATGCGAGCAACTAATTTCATTGTCGCAAAAATAGTGTTAAAGAAATAAAATCAAAGCCTGAAGCAAAAAATTTTATAGAAATTTAACATTCATAAAAAAAGCAACACCATCCAAGGGGACAATACTGCTTTTTAATCTATTTATAAACAATGATTTACAGCTCTTCTTCAAGCCATGCATTCATCATCCAAATCGTTTTTTCCTGTTCTGCAATGAAGTCACTCATCATAGAATTTGTTCCCTCATCATTGATTTCAGCTGACTGATTTAAGATTTCTCTTTCAATTTTAAGCAAATCAGACAAAGAATTAACTATCAGGTGAACTGCTTTTTCATCATTGGAGATATTTTTTCCAACAGTTAATTTGTTGTTTTTAATGTAATCTTCAAAAGTATGTAAAGGAGTTCCTCCAATAGTCAAAACTCTTTCGGCTATCATATCAATTTTTAACTGAGAATCTGTGTATAACTCTTCAAATTTTACATGTAAATCGAAGAAACGTTTTCCTCTAATATTCCAATGTATTCCTCTTAAATTTTGGTAGTAAACCTGAAAATTGGATAATAAGACATTCAATTCCTTCACTAATAATTCTGACTCTTTTACAGGTAATCCTAAAATATTCGTTTTCATTTTTTATTATTTTACAGTAAGTTACTACAAATTTAAAGGAACTTGTATAAAAAAGTTATAAAAAAAAATTATATTTTCTTATTTTTGCATCACAAAATACTATCAAAATGACTATTACTCAATTACAATATGTGTTAGCTGTTGCCGAACATAAAAATTTCACACTTGCCGCTGAAAAATGCTTTGTGACTCAACCCACTTTAAGCATGCAGATTCAGAAAATTGAAGAAGAACTTAATATTTTAATTTTCGACAGAAGTAAAAAACCCATTCAACTTACAGATATTGGTCAAAAAATTGTAAATCAGGCTAAAAACATTGTAAATGAAGCGAATAGAATCAAAGACATTGTGGAGCAACAAAAGGGTTTTATTGGCGGAGAATTTCGTTTGGGAATTATTCCAACAATTATGCCTACGCTTTTACCAATGTTCCTTAATAATTTCATTAAAAAATACCCAAAAGTAAAACTCTTAATTGAAGAGCTGAATACAGATGAAATTATCGTAAAACTTAAAAATGGTCATTTAGATGCTGCAATTGCCGCTACTCCACTTGAAGACGAAAAGATAAAAGAGATTGTTTTGTATTTTGAGCCGTTTGTCGCTTATATACCAGAGCATCACGCTAATTTTCAGAAAGAAGAAATTGAGGTTGCCGATTTAAATATCAATGAAATTTTGTTATTGCAGGACGGACATTGTTTTAGAGACGGTATTTTGAATTTATGCAAAAATGGCACTGATGTCGAACAAAACAATTTTCAGATTCAAAGCGGAAGTTTTGAGACTCTTATAAAATTGGCCGACGAAGGCTTGGGCACAACGTTACTACCGTACTTGCACACAATGGATTTAAAAGATTCCGATAAACTAAAACTTCGTAATTTTAAGGAACCAAAGCCTGCTCGTGAGGTAAGTTTAATTTATCCGAAGAGCGAATTAAAAATGCAAATCATTGATGCACTTCGATCAACAATTGCCGGAGTTGTAAAAGGGGCAATCGTTTTTCAGAATGTTCAAATTATCAGTCCGCTACAAAAGAAATAAAAATAAAAAAGGAGCCAAATTGGCTCCTTTTTTTATACTTTAATTAGTAGTAGACTTTGTTTTAATTCTGGTTTTTCAATAATAAAATTCAATAACCATTCTTGCAATTGTTCCATCTCATACGGTAACAGCGTTTTGATAGCTTTTTCCAGCTCTTTGCAGAAAAGTATCGGATCGAAACTAACTCTCTCAAGTATTGATTTCGTGTAATCAAACATCATTTTTGACATAATAAAATAAGATTTTGGGGGTTATCTCTATTTTTAAACTCGCAACAAATGTAAACAAATAACATTCATATGCACTCTTTTTAACTTATTTTTTTAAAAACTTTAGCAACGAAACCGTTTTCTTAGTACGGATAAATCAATATAGAATAATTCTAAATAACTCATTTAAACCTCTTTAAACGCCCGAAACATCTCTCGTTTACCTGGAGGACCTGCCAATTTTTCGACCGTAAATCCTACTTCAATCATACTTCTTTTAACAACTCCGCGGGCGGCATATGTTACTAAAACGCCATTTGGTTTTAGACTATTGTACATTTTTCGAAAAATTTCTGTACTCCATAATTCAGGTTGCACACGATATCCGAAGGCATCAAAGTAAATCAAATCGAAAGTTTCAAAATCGTTTATATCATCAAAAAATTGTTTCCTTTTTGTTAACGAGAACTGATCGCAAATTTCTACTTTATTATCCCATTCACATTTATGCATTTTCTGAAAAATGTTCTCAAATTCCAATGCGTTGAGTTCATTCACATAATTCATTGCCAAAACTTCTTTTGCATCAACAGGATAAGCTTCTACTCCAATATAATCAATCTTTTGGTGTTTTTGTTGTGCTTCTAAAAAAGTAATAAAAGCATTTAAACCGGTTCCAAAACCAATTTCAAGAATACTAACGGGTTTCCCTTCGAATAATGAAAGTCCATTTTTTATAAATACGTGTTTAGCTTCCTGAATGGCACCATGTTTAGAATGATAACATTCATCCCACTCTTTCAAATGAATTGTTGTTGAACCATCTAGCGTTTTAATTATTTCTCTTTCCACTTTTTCGATATTATCAATGTAATTATATTGTTTTTCAGCACATTTTGTTAGTCAAATTTAGTCAAAACAAATGCGTAAAGCCTTAAAAATCGATACTTTTTTCATAAATTCTTTATAAAAGTCAGTGTTTTTTTTAGGTTTATTATAAGATAAATAAATCTCAGTTAAACCCCGTAATTAATGCAGTTTTAGTAAGTAATTTATATATTTTTACTTAATTTTGCATTTAATAAAACCTATTTCACACCAAATCATTACTTTAGAATTCATTCTGTTGTGATGAAAATTAGATAAAACATATATTATTATGAGTACAACTCAAACAAGCAAAATTGAAATCAGAAAAGCTACTTCGTCAAAAATAAGCGCAGTAGACTTTGAAAACTTAAGCTTTGGTGCTGTTTTCACAGACCATTTATTCGAATGTGATTTTAAAAATGGGGAATGGCAAACTCCTGTCATTAAGCCTTATGCTCCTATTTTGATGGATCCTTCTTCAAAAGTCTTTCATTACGGGCAAGCTATTTTTGAAGGAATGAAAGCTTATAAAGATGTCAATAATGATGTTTGGTTGTTTAGACCTGATGAAAACCATAAGCGTTTCAATAATTCTGCAGTTCGTATGGCAATGCCAGAAGTTCCGGAATCTATTTTTATGGATGGTTTGAATGAATTATTAAAAATAGACCAGGAATGGATTCAAAGAGGAAACGGAAGCAGTATGTATATCCGTCCATTTATGATTGCAACTGGCGCCGGAGTTGTTGCAAATCCTTCTGATGAATATAAATTCATGATTTTACTATCCCCTGCAAAATCATATTATGCTGGTGAAGTAAAAGTAATTATTGCTGAACACTATAGTAGAGCTGCAAATGGTGGAATTGGAGCTGCAAAAGCGGCAGGAAATTATGCTGCACAATTTTACCCAACAAACCTGGCAAACAAAGATGGCTTTCAACAAGTAATCTGGACAGATGATGCAACGCATACTAAACTGGAAGAAGCCGGTACAATGAACGTATTCTTTAGAATTAATGATACTTTGTTGACTGCTCCAACAAGCGAAAGAATTTTAGATGGTATTACCAGAAAAAGTTTGATTGCTATGGCAGAAAAAGAAGGACTTAATGTAGACGTTCGCCCAGTTATTGTTTCAGAATTAGTTGAAGCAGCTAAAAACGGATCTTTAAAAGAAATTTTCGGAGCCGGAACTGCAGCTGTTGTAAGCGTAATCAAAGGATTCTCTTATCAGGATGTTTATTATGAAATGGCTCCAATTGAAAACTCTTATGCTTCTCTTTTAAAAGAAAAACTTACAAGTCTTCAAAACAAACTTTCTGAAGATACTTTTGGATGGACAGTTAAAGTTCAATAATCAAAAGACTTATATAAAAACAAAACCCGACAAATTCTAAGAATTTGTCGGGTTTTTTATTTTACAGTAATTTCGAAAAATCCGGTTTAAAATAATTTGGGCCTTTCATCACTTTTCCATCTTCACGATAAATAGGTTGACCGTCTTCTCCTAATTTACTCATATTACTACGCTGAATTTCATCAAAAACAGCTTCAATTTTATCCTGCAAACCATGTTCGATTATGGTTCCACATAAAATATACATCATATCTCCAAGAGCGTCAGCAATTTCGACCAAATCATTATTCTGAACTGCATCAAGATATTCTTCGTTTTCTTCTTTCATTAAATTATACCGAAGAAATTTTTTGTTTTCTCCCACATCAGCAATTGGCGTTTCGCTATGTCCTATTTTAAAAGCAGTATGAAATTCCTTAACTGCGTCTATTTGTTTTTTCATATGTAGATAAATTTGTTTTTTAATGAAATCAAAAGCCAAATTAGCAACTATTCATATACAATTCTCTAAATTTGTCAAAAATAATTTCAACTATGTTTAGTCAGGGACAATTAATATTCGCAGTCTGTTTTTTCATCGCCTTCGTAATCGTAATGATATTTGCTTATCGAAAAGATCTGGCATTGCACAAAATTTTTTATAAAGGAAATTACAAAGTATTAATTGTTTTCCTACTTTTTATTGCAATCTTATTTGTTATCAAATTCTTTTTTAAAAGGTAATTCCGTAATTTATTTCTATATTTAAAAAATATAAAATAAATGCCGAAGTTTTACAATTAAACCTCATCAGTATCGTTTTGTCTGAAGTTGATTTTAACCTGAAGAATAATTTAAAAAGTATGTTTTTATTTTTTTTCTGCTATAGTGCGACTAGTAATAAAATTTATAACTTTACGACACCAAACAACCTACACCAATGAAGATTTTAAAATATTTATTTCTTTTATCGTTATTAAGCTTAGTTGCGCTAACCGTTTTTGTTGCCACACAAAAAGGGATTTTTTCTGTAGAAAGAAGCAAAGTCATAAACTCACCACGAATTACTGTTTATAACTATGTAAACGATTTTAGAAATTATGAAGATTTTGAATCCTGGTCAGTAGAAGATCCTACAATGAGAATGACTTTTCCGAACAAAACAGTAGGAAATGGTGCTTCATTTTATTGGGAAGGTAGTGATGGAAAAGGAAACGCCATAACGCTAAAAACAAAAGAAGGCGAAAGTATTCAGCAAAAAATCAATTTTGATGGTACTCAGGCTGATGTTAACTGGACATTTAAAGATACTTTGGCAGGCAAAACAAAAGTGACATGGAAAGCTCAAGGAACTATGAGTTTTTTATTTAAAATTTACACTGCTTTAAATGGTGGTTCAGATAATATTATCGGAACAATTTCTGAAAAAAGTCTTGCTAACATTGATAAAAATCTGGATTACGAAACCAAGACTTATGCAATAAAAGTAAACGGTGTTGTTAAGAAAATCGAAACACCTTATATTAAACAAACCTTTACAAGCGAAATTCAGAAAGTAAATAAAAATGCCAGAATTGTAATTCCGAAACTAATAGAATTCAGTGAAACGAATGGTTTATCTACCAATGGAAAACCTTTTATTATTTACCATACTTATGATACTGCTAGCGGATTGGCTAAAATTTCAATCTGTTTACCAATCAATAAAGAAATCTCAACGAGCGCAGGAAGTGATATTACAGCAGGAAAATTAAATGGTTTTGAAGCTGTAAAAACTACGCTAAAAGGAGATTATACACATACAAATGAAGCTATTGCTAAAACAACAGCTTTTATTAACAACGAAAAAATTACTCCTGATTTAAGCTGGTCACATCTTGAGATATGGACCATCAGCAAATTGGATGTAAAAAGCCCGTCAAAACTAATGACCGAAATTTATTTTCCGACAAAACCTAAAGTAATTCCGGTTGCAAAAGTTCCTGTTTATCAACCTCAGACAGAAACTCAAACTGCAAAACCTGCAACTCCTGCTCCAACTACACCAAAAACTGAAGAAGAAGATTCGGAATTCTAAAAAAAAAGTAAAGACGATTAAACCTTTTGTTTAAAATTCATTCTAATTGATATAAGGTTAAAATTCCTAACTTTATATGTGGTAACAAGATAAAGTTTAAAGCTTGACAAACGAGAAGGAATTTATAGCACAATTATTAGATCCTAAAACGCAAAATATTGCGTTTCAAAAACTCTTGTCTGATTATCAAAAGCCGTTGTATGCTCACATTCGAAACATTGTTTTGAATCATGATGATGCACACGATGTTTTGCAGAATACTTTTGTGAAAGTTTTTCAGTATTTAAAAAACTTTAAAGGAGAAAGTAAACTCTTTTCGTGGATGTATCGCATTGCTACCAATGAGGCATTAACATTCCTGAACCAAAAAGCAAAGTTAAACGGAATAACATCTGAAGCATTGCAAAATAAAACTATAGACAATTTAAAAGCTGATGTTTATTTTGATGGAGATGAAATTCAGATCAAACTCCAGAAAGCAATTGTCACATTACCGGAAAAACAACAATTAGTCTTTAAAATGAAATATTTTGAAGAATTAAAATACGAAGAAATTGCAGAAATTTTAGGAACCTCAGTCGGTGCATTGAAAGCTTCTTATCATCATGCAGTTAAAAAAATTGAATTATATGTTACGTCAAATTAAACCTTTTGTAACTAAACCTATCTTATAGACATTATGAAAGCATTTAAATTAGAAAACGAACCGAAAATAGAAACTGGATTTAAAACTCCGGATCATTATTTTGATGATTTATCGGCAAAAGTTTTACAGCAAATAACCGAAAGAGAAGTAAAAGTAATTCCGCTTTACAAACGTAAAAAAGTACTTTCACTGGTGGCTGCTGCTGCAATTGTAATAACGATGATGATTCCTGTAATAAACAATTACAATGCAACATCAAAAGAACTGGATGAAGCTACTTTAGAAAGTTATTTATCATATCAGTCCAATTTAAATCAATATGACCTGGCAAAAGAACTTGATACGAAAGATATTGAAAAACTAGGCAAAAGCGTTGCCCTTGAGCAGGAAACACTGGAAGATATTCTGTCTTCGAACCCTAATATTGAAAATTTAATTTCAGAATAAAATAAAAATTTAAAAAGATGAAATTCAAAAACATACTACCGTTATTTATGTTCTTAATCACTTTTTCATTTTATGCCCAAAATGATAAAAAAGTAGATGAAAAGCGTGAGAAAATCAAAGCCTACAAAGTATCCTTTTTAACTACAGAACTTGAACTTACTTCGACCGAAGCAGAGAAATTCTGGCCTATCTATAACGCTTTTGATGATAAACAATATGAGTTGCGTCATGACAAAATGAAGACTTATATGAATAAGCTGGATGATGATAAGATCAATTCAATGTCAGAAAAAGAAGCAGCTACGCTTTTATGTCAAATAGAAAGCACAGATAAGGAACTTTATCTTTTACGAGAAAAATACATATCAAATCTTAAGAAGATACTTTCACATAAAAAGATATTAAAGCTTAAAAAATCTGAAGACGATTTTAACCGAAAATTGCTAAAACAATATAAAGAAAAAGCCGGCAAATAATATAAAAAGAACAACAGCGATAAGCCCCCTATATAATAATACTTGCTTTATTATTTAGGGGGCTTGTTATTTATTTAATGTTATTTAAAACGAAGTCTTACCACTTTATTGTGACCTGCAGCAATTGCAGTATTTCTATTGATAAAACGAATTGTAAAAAATTTTGTATCAGTAGATAATTGTGTCCAGTTTTCACCGCCATTTTGAGAATATTGTATTCCTTCAGAGCCTACACAAATAATTTCTTTACCATTTCCTCCCGGAACGTATTGTACACATGATGCGTACCCAAATCCCATATCCTGACCTATCAATAACCAACTCTTTCCTCCATCAGTAGTAAAAGCTTTATTTCCTGATTTTTTGTTTGGAAGTTCATAATCACCCCCGGCAATAAAACCATGATTAGAATCGTAAAAATCAGCTGTAAAAATACCCGTCATTGTTTTACCCTGAACAATAGGAGTATCAATTACTTTCCATGTTTTAGCTTTATCCGGAGAATAAAAAACGCGGGCTTTTTTTCCTCCTGAAACCAGCCAGGTTTCATCTCCATTTATTACAATATTTGTATTACTGGCTGCGAAAGCTGCTTCACCTTGTGCATTTGTTGGTAATTTATCTGATAATAATTTTGTCCAGGTCTCTCCTCCATCACGTGTAACGATTACTGAAAAAGTATCTTCAGTTGGATCTCCAATGGCGATTCCTTCTTTATCATTCCAGAATTGCATACTATCATAAAAAACTTTTGGATGCACTTCTTTATAAACCAGCTTCATTTTGTGGTCTTTTTTAGAAACCGAATAAAGTAGTGCGGGATTTCCTACACTTAATAAAAAAATATCTTTTGAAGTTTGAGCAATACTTCTGAACTCTAATTTTAAGGTATCACGATAAATATGTTCTTCAAATTTTTCTTTTTTATCTAAATCATAATATCCAAAGCGAGAATTATCTCCTCCATACCAAACCTTATTTTTATCAATAACGATGGCCCTAATACTAATTTTATCCTGAAATAATGTATCTATTTGCATTGATGTAAAACCACCATAGACCATCCTTTTATCTCTATCACTCAATGTTTTAAAGGACATAAATAAAATAAAAGCGCAACAAAATAACAATACTTTTTTCATATAGGGTAAGATTTAGTATTGCTAAAATACAATTATTTACAACATCTGAAATAAGTTTTGTTTTTTTTTCTGGCACAGTAATTGAATATCTCAGAATATTAATCTTTAATATGATTTGCCATGAAAGCCAAAGTACTTTTTTTAGTGTTCTTAGCAATAGGTTTTAGCTCTTGCTCTGCACAAAGTCAAACCACAGTATATGCAAAAAATTCAGATATCAGCGATAATTTAGATTTAAGAGCTGTTGCTTCCATTTTTGGAGAATCAGCTAATCTTCAGGATTTCGAAAGACGTTTAAATGATCCTAAATATCAAATATCAAATCTGGACTTAAATGGTGATGATCAGGTTGATTATCTTCGTGTAATCGAATCTGTAGAAGCCAGAACTCACGTTGTGATTATCCAGGCGGTTCTTGATCGTGATGTGTATCAGGATATAGCTACAATTGATGTCGAACGCGATAATTACAATCAGGTAAATGTTCAGGTTGTGGGTAACAGTTATTTATACGGTGCGAATTATATCTATGAGCCTGTTTACAGTGTGGCTCCGGTAATTTATACCTCATTTTGGATCACAAACTACAGACCGTATATTTCTACCTGGACCTGGAATTACTATCCAACCTATTATTATGCATGGAGACCTTATCCAATTTACAGATACAGAAATAACATCAACGTATGTATTAATGTAAATAATCGTTACAATTATGTGAACAATAGAAGAAGCTATAGAGCTCCTGCATTATACGAATCAAGACGTTCTTACGGATACGAAAAAATGCGTCCAAACAATAGTTTTGCGCAAAGACATTCTAATGTTAATAATAGATATGAATTAGACCAAAGACGTGTTGCAAGCAGAGAAACAAGTAGAAATTCGAATGTTTACAACAGTAATAGATCTAATACGAATAGAGTTTCTGATAACAATACCAGAAATACAAGCAGAGATAATAATCAAAACAGAACAACTTCTGATAGAAATTACAACTCAAATCCTGTTTCATCAAACAGAGACAATCAAAACAGAGCAGGCACACCTTCAAGAGTTGAAAACACTCAAAGAACTGCTGAACCAAGACGTGATTATTCTGAAAACAATAACTCAAGAGGAAACTCAGAAAACAGAATGAGTACAAACAGAACAGCTTCCACTCCCAGCGCTGAAGCTCCAAGAAATTCTGATAACAATATGAATAACTCCAGAGGGAATTCAGAAAATAGAATGAATACCAACAGAGCGGCTTCATCTCCAAGAGCAGAAGCGCCTAGAAGTTACTCTGAAAACAGAGCCAATACTGCAAGGCCACAAAGTGCTCAGAGATCTGAAGCCCCAAGAGTAAGTCAGGAATCAAGAGGAGGAGGTCAATCACAAAGAGATAATAACTCCGGAGGTTCAAGAGGCGGCGGTAGAAGAATGTAAATTTAAAAACAGGTTTTCTATAATAAAAGTAAAAGCACAATTGTTTAATTGTGCTTTTTTTTATTTTTACTATTAATAGACGCTAATTTATTTTAAAACAGTAAATTTGCAACCGTCTTTTATAAAAATATACATGAGCGCAGCGCATAAAAACTTACACAGTAAGTTGTCTATTGGAGGTTTATTGATCACATTAGGAATTATTTATGGAGATATTGGTACATCTCCATTGTATGTAATGAAAGCCATTCTTGGTGAACACATGATTAATGCAGACATCGTTTTAGGAGGTATCTCTTGCGTTTTCTGGACATTAACACTGCAAACCACTATAAAATATGTTCTTATAACACTAAGTGCTGATAATCATGGTGAAGGAGGTATTTTCGCTTTGTATGCCTTAGTCAAAAAAACCAAAATCCAGTGGCTCATAGTGCCCGCTATTATTGGAGGGAGTGCATTACTTGCCGATGGAATTATCACTCCGCCTATTTCGATTTCCTCTGCAGTAGAAGGAATCAGGGCATTTTATCCTACCATGGAAACGGAGACAATAGTTTATATTGTTATCGGAATCTTATTTATTTTATTTACTATTCAACAATTTGGAACAAAATTGGTTGGGAAGTTTTTCGCTCCAATGATGCTGATCTGGTTTGCTATGTTGGGCACATTAGGAGTTATTCAAATTTCACAACATCCTGAAGTTTTTAAAGCAATTAATCCTTACTATGCCTATCATTTATTACAAATTCACCCTGAAGGTTTTTTTGTTCTTGGATTAGTATTTTTATGTACTACCGGAGCTGAAGCTTTATATTCTGACATGGGACATTGTGGAAGAAAAAACATCAGAATCAGCTGGATATTCGTAAAAACAACATTAGTATTAAACTATTTTGGTCAGGCTGCGTATTTAACACACCATGAAGGAAGTACATTACAGCAATTAGGAGGAGAAAATGGGAATCCATTTTATCTGATTATGCCTCATTGGTTTCTTCCATTCGGAATTGTTGTTGCTACTTTAGCAGCTGTAATAGCTTCCCAGGCACTTATAAGCGGATCATTTACCCTGATAAATGAAGCTATGCGTTTGAATTTCTGGCCGAAAGTAAAAATCAAATATCCAACTGAAGTAAAAGGACAATTATACATTCCGTCAATCAACTGGTTACTGTTTTTTGGTTGTGTGGGTATCGTTTTGCACTTCCAGAAATCAAGTAATATGGAGCATGCTTATGGTCTTGCCATTATTCTATGTATGATCATGACGACCATTTTACTGAATTACTATTTAATAATGAAACGTGTTAAACTGTATTTTATGGTACCATTGATCACGATTTATTTATTGATTGAATTTAGTTTTCTTATTGCTAATATTACCAAATTTGCCGATGGCGGTTACGTGACTTTAATCATTGCAATAATGCTGATTTCGATTATGACGATTTGGTATTTGGCTAAGAAAATTAATAAAAGCTATACTAAAATTATCAAGATTGATGATTATAAGAAAGTTTTAATGGAATTAAGCGAAGATCTTTCGATCCCGAAATACGCAACGCATTTAGTATACATGACAAATGCGAATCGCGTTGATGAATTGGAGGAAAAAGTAATTTATTCCATCTTGCAAAAACGTCCAAAAAGAGCTGATATTTACTGGTTCGTTCACGTAAACATTTTGACAGAACCTTATAAAACACAATATAAAGTTACCGAAATTGCGAAAGACGATATTTACAGAATCGATTTTAACTTAGGATTTAGAGAACCTACCAAAATCAATTTAATGTTTAGAGAAGTAATTCGTGACATGGTAAAACGAGGAGAAGTTGATATTACCAGCCGTTACGAATCATTAAACAAAAACAATATTATTGGTGACTTTAAATTTGTATTGTCTGAGAAGTTTTTATCAAATGACAACGATTTAAGATGGCATGAAAACATTATTATGAACTCATACTTCTTTATCAAGAAACTTAGTTTATCTGAAGAAAGAGCTTTCGGTTTAGATAGTAGTTCGGTCAAAATTGAGAAATTCCCAATGGTACTTCACGCTCCGGAAAACATCGGATTGACCCGAATTATAAAATAAATCATTTATAAAATAACTTAGAAAAACACTCTTTTAAACTTTATCAGAGTGTTTTTTTTCTTTTACTGAAAGTCGAAAAATAACAATCAAAATTAAAAATTTAACTTTCAATCAATTAATAGTACCTTTGCAACTCAAATAATTAAAATGAGATTACACAGAAATTTAGTTTATACTACCATCGATTCTTTAAATGCGATCTTCAATGAAGGAGAATATGCTGATAAAGTGGTAGCAAGAGCATTAAAAAAAGACAAACGTTGGGGAAGTTCTGACAGGAAGTTTGTTGCTGAAACGATATACGAAATTGTTCGTTGGAAAAGATTATACGCTGAAATTGCCGAAGTTAAAGAACCTTTTGACAGAGACAATTTATGGAGAATGTTTGCTGTTTGGGCAGTTTTAAGAGGATATCCTATTCCGGATTGGAGACAATTGGAAGGAACTCCTGAAAGAAAAATTAAAGGTCGTTTTGACGAACTTTCAAAAATTAGAGCTCTAAAAGAATCTATTCCGGACTGGATGGATGAATTAGGCGTAAAAGAATTGGGAGAAAAAGTTTGGTCTACCGAAATTGCGGCTCAAAACCAACCTGCAAAAGTTATTTTAAGAACAAACACACTTAAAGGAACTAAAGAAAGTTTAAGAAACACGTTGATGGATTTAAATATTGAAACAGAATATTTAAAAGATCAGCCGGAAGCTTTGGTTCTAAAAGAAAGAGCTAACGTATTTTTAACAGATGCTTTTAAACAAGGGCTTTTTGAAGTTCAGGATGCAAACTCACAATTGGTTGCCGGTTTCCTTGATGTAAAACCAGGAATGCGTGTGGTTGATACTTGTGCAGGAGCCGGAGGAAAAACATTGCATATTGCTTCTTTAATGGAAAACAAAGGGCAATTGATTGCAATGGACTTGTATGAAAGCAAATTGAAACAATTGAAATTGAGAGCCAAAAGAAACGGCGCCTTCAATATCGAATATCGTATTATTGACACTACAAAAGTGATCAAAAAATTACACGAAAAAGCAGACCGAGTTTTAATTGACGCACCCTGTAGCGGTTTAGGAGTTTTGAAAAGAAACCCTGATGCAAAATGGAAATTACAACCCGAGTTTATCGATAATATTCGTAAAGTTCAGAGTGAAGTTTTAGAAAGTTATTCTAAAATCGTAAAACCAGGCGGAAAATTAGTTTACGCAACTTGCTCTGTTTTACCATCAGAGAATCAGGAGCAAGTAGAAAAATTCTTAAAAACTGAAATCGGAAAGCAATTTACATTCATAAAAGATCGTAAAATTTTAGCTTCTGAGTCTGGTTTTGACGGATTTTATATGGCACTATTAGAACGTAACGCTTAAGTTTAAATTCCAAAATAGAATTAAATTCCAAAATAAAAAAATCCCAAATTCCAATCTTATAACTGGAATTTGGGATTTTTTATTTTTATTTAAGATCATTAAAATATTTAGTCCCAACGGGACATTTTCTCATCTTATTTTTTTTCTACCAAAATTAAACTCCTAACGGAGTGTATTTGTAAGGTCTAAAAAAAAGTTTTAAGTCCTCAAGTTGACGATAAAATTGGAATTTGAAGTTTTAAAAATTTGGAATTTACTAATTTAAGCTTGGCTTTCTTAACAATTTTCCGTTTTCGTTTTCCTTGAATTTTGGTACGAAAACTATTTCTTTAGGTTTTTCGAACTTATCTAAAACATCAAAAAAATCAGAAGTAAAATCTTGTTTTTCGCCTTCAATAACCAAAATTAATTTTTCTCCTAAAACAGGATCAGGCAATCCTGTTACAAAAAATCTTGAATCAATTTTTTCAATTAGCTTTGCTTCTATTTGTTCCGGAATAAGCTTCACTCCTCCACTATTAATCACATTATCAATTCTTCCCAAAAAAATGAATTGATTTTCTCTTATTACCTCAACCAAATCGTTTGTAATAATTGATTCTTCAGAAATAGCAGGAACTGTAATAACCAGACAACCTCGATCATCCTGAGCAATTTTTACATTTGGTAAAACGGTAAAAACATTTTCTCCCAGTTTCTTTGCTGCAATATGGGTAATGGTTTCCGTCATGCCATAGGTTTCATAAATCTCCGTTTTCAAAGGCAAAAGTTTCGCTTCAAGCGTTGTATCCATTTTTGCTCCGCCGATAATTAACTTTTTTACATTTCCTAAAGATTCAATCGAATTTTGAACCTGTAGCGGTACCATAGCCACAAAATCATACTTAGTTTCATTTAAGGCAAGAGGTTCTGTACTTGGCGTTACTATATCTAAATCTAGTCCTAAAATTAAGCTTCGAACCAACATCATTTTACCAGCTATAAATTTTACAGGCAGACAAAGTAAAGCTTTATTGTGAGGCTCTAACCCAAAGAAATCTCCTGTAGCCAATGCAGATTGAATCATGGCTTGCTTTTCTAATTTCACTACTTTGGGAAGTCCAGTTGTTCCTGACGTTCTCATTTCGATATATTGTTTGTTATCGAACCAATCCAACAAAAATTCACCTATTGCCTGTTCATTAGCATCTCCTTCTTTTATATAATCATAAGCCACACGGCACAAATCAATTGCGTTTAAATGGAATCCATTTATTCTAAAATGGTTGTGAACATTTTTATGTGTTAGTTCTAACATAAATATTTAGTTTGATTACTCTAAGGTAATAATTTTCCCTGTTAATTTTTCTTTCCAGTTATTCCAATTATACTTTTTAGTAAAAATAAAAAGCAAAATCGGGTAAACCACAAAAATAGGCAGGATAACATCCATTCCGGCAGAAGGCTCTGACATATCTTTAAAAATAGAGTAAGTCTGAAACACTGACCAATCTGAAGTAATCAGAATGGCCCCAACTAAATTGTTAGCGGCATGAAATCCTAAGGCCAGTTCTATTCCTTCATCCATTAGCGTGATGATTCCCAAAAACAACCCGGTTCCTATATAATAAATCATAATGACGTAACCCATTTTTGCCACTTCAGGATTAAAAACATGCATCGATCCAAAAATTAGTGAAGTCATGAGAAGCGGAAACCATTTGTTTTGTGCCAGATTGGCAAATCCCTGCATCAAATATCCCCTAAAAACATATTCTTCAGTGCTAGTTTGAATAGGAATCATTATTACTCCAACTAACACTAAAATTAGAAAGGGAATTAATTTAAAATTCCATAAGAAATTTTCCGGAGACCTCAGATAAACTGCCCAAAAACTTAATGCTGAAAAAATAGACCATACTACAAATGAAAATAAAATACGGCTCCAGTCAACTTTTTTTCTTGATGTTGTTATTGACAAAAGCGTTTGATTATGCAAATATTTTACAACACAGTAAACTCCGGCAAAAGCAAAAACAAAAGAGATCATAACCAGAAATAATGTTAGATTTTGATCAAAAATTCTCATAATTGCTGCATTATCTGTTGGAAAAGCTTTTTTGTTTTTAAAACTAGAATACAAAACAGCAACAGAAAAAGGAATTTGTCCGATAAATGATGCGATAATAATTAAAACTGACCCAATAAGATATAGCCAAAATTTATTCTGAGGTTTAATTCCTTGTTCTAAAAACATACTTTAAAATTTAAAAATGAGAATTCGATTTAATAAGGAAACCTTATTTTTGGTGTCGCTAAAATACCCAATTTTGCATTAATTACATTACGACATCCTAAATATAACAAAATGATACAAATTTATCACAATCCACGTTGCGGAAAATCAAGAACCTGCCTCGCTTTTTTAGATCAGGCAAATCAGGAATATGAAATTATTCCCTATTTAACAGACACTCCAACATATGATGATTTAAAAATTTTACTTGAAAAATTAGACATTGAACCGCTTCGATTAGTCAGAATCAAAGAAAAAATCTGGATTGAAAATTATAAAGGAAAAACATTGACTAACGATCAAATTATTGATGCAATGGTTGACAACCCAATTTTGATTGAACGACCGATTGTAATAAAAGATGGTAAAGCCATTATCGGAAGGGATTTAGATCTTGTTGCCTCTTTTTTAGACTAAGTATAAAGTATCGAATTAACATTTTTTTGTGATTTTATTCTTTAAACCAAAAGCTATTTTTGCGGTCTAAGAGTAAATGAAACCAAAAATAACAATGAAAAAAATCAAATTTGCTGTATTGCTTGTTCTTTTCTTTACAAGTTTTTACAACTATGCACAGCAGGCACCTCCTGGTAAAAACAAGGTAAAAGTTACCGGAAAAGTATTCGAAAAAGTAAGCAAGCAACCGCTTGAGTATGCTACTATTTCGATAATGGCTCCAAATGACACCAAAGTTATTGCAGGCGGAATCACAAACCCAAAAGGTGAATTTGAAGTAGCTGTTGCTCCAGGAACTTATGATATAAAAGTTGAATTTATTTCATTTAAATCGACTGAAATTAAAGGAAAAACCATTTCCGGAGACACTAGTTTAGGAGTTGTAAATTTATCAGAAGATGCAGCACAATTGAATGAAGTTGTTGTTCGTGCTGAAAAATCTACAGTCGAAATAAAACTAGACAAAAAGGTGTATAACGTTGGTCAGGACATGATGGTAAAAGGCGGAACCGTAAGTGACGTTTTAGACAATGTTCCTTCAGTTTCTGTTGATACTGAAGGAAATGTAAGTTTAAGAGGAAGTGATAATATCCGAATTTTAATTGACGGAAGACCATCAAACGCTATAAATGTTGCCGAAGCTTTGCGTCAGCTACCAGCAGATGCAATTGACAAAGTTGAAGTTATTACTAACCCATCAGCACGTTATGATGCAGAAGGTGGTTCAGGTTTGATCAATATCATCCTTAAAAAAGGTAAAAATCAAGGTTTCAACGGAACTTTTATAGCCTCTACCGGACTTCCGGAAACTTATGGTTTAAGTGCCAACCTGAACTATAAAACAGAAAAATTAAACTATTTTACAACTGCTGGTTACAATTACAGAACCAATGAAGGTGGCGGTGAAACTAACACATCTTATTTAAATGCTGATGGAACACCAAAAGGCTTTTTAGATGAAGATCGTGATACGAAAAGAACAAATGACGGATTTAATGGAAGAGCTGGTATAGAATGGACAGTGGCGCCAAATACTTTCTGGACAAACGCCATCAATTATCAAAAAAATTCAGGTAGTACAACAGACCTCATCAATTATAATAATTACGATGCTGCCCATGCCTTTACAGGATCTTCATTCCGTTTAAATAATGGTGATACGGGAAGCGAAAATGTAGAATATACTTCTAATTTAATTAAAAATTTCAACGACAAAGGACATAAACTTACTGCCGATTTATCGATTTCAAGAAATACAGACGACAGCAATAGTTACATTACGGCATCTCCAAATTTCAACACCACCTTAAACAATCAGGTTCAGAAACAAATTCAAATTCAGGCCGATTATGTTTTGCCATTAGGAAAAGGAAGTCAATTTGAAGCAGGATATAAAGGAAGTTTTGGTGACCTAAACAATGAATATTTTGTTAAGGATGAGAATGATGATCCAATTTCAAATTTATCAAACACTTTAGAATACAAAGAAAACATCAATGCGCTTTATACTTCTTATGGATTTAAAGTAAACAAATTCTCTTATTTATTTGGTTTGCGTTGGGAAGACACTAATATCCAGGTTAACTTACTAGATACTAACGATTTCAATACTAAAAAATACAATAACCTGTTTCCTAGTGCTTTTATTAGTTATGAAATCTCAGATCAAAGCAACTTTACCGCAAGTTACAGTAAACGTCTAACAAGACCAAGAGGGCGTTTCATGAACCCTGCTGTAAACTATTCAAGTAACGTTAATATTTTTCAGGGAAATCCAGATTTAGATCCTTCATTAACTGACAAATACGATATCGGATATATCAAACGTTGGGAGAAAGTAACTTTTACGACTTCAGCTTATTTCGAAGATACGAAAGATGTTTTCAGTTTTGTGAGAACTCCAAACGGCCAGGAAGTAAACGGAATTCCGGTTATTTTAAGCAGACCGATTAACTTAGGAAAAGAGCAAAAGTTTGGTTTTGAATTTACATTCAATTATAACCCATACAAATGGTGGAGATTAAACAGTAATTTCAATCTTTATAATGTAAAAACAACCGGATCAAACACTTATACAGATACAAATGGAAACGACGTTGTTCAGAATCTTGATAACCAGGCCAACACTTGGTTTGCCAGAATTAGTTCAAAAATAACTTTACCATACAAGATAGACTGGCAATTAAACGGTACTTATAATGGAGAGCAAAAAACCGCACAAGGTAAAAACTTAGGTCAATTTGCTATGAATACCGCTTTAAGCAAAGATGTAATGAAAGACAAAGGAACGATTGCTTTCAATATCAGCGATATTTTCAACTCAAGAATCATGAGATCGTATACATACCTTCAAAATGATACAACACTTGAGAGTCAAACCTCGTATGGTGAAATGCAATTCCGTAAACGTCAATTCAATTTATCGTTTACATATCGTTTCAACAAACCTAAAAGTGAAAGAGACAAAAATGCACAGCCTAGAAATGATGGCGACGGTGGCGGAGATTATCCGGGATAATATAAGTTAAATTTCAATTATTAAATTCCAAATTCCAATTAATCAAATTACTGATTGGAATTTGGAATTTAATAATTGGGTTTTTTATTTTTTGCCATAAAAAAAAGGACTCGTAAAAACGGGTCCTTTCTTTATGAAGTCAATTTAAAATTAAATTGATTGTTCTTCTTGTCTCTTTTTTGCTCTTTTCTCTTTGAACATTTCCCAGCTTGCTCCCGTAACCCAATAAGATACGAAACCAACTAAGAAAAACATCAACCAAAACCCTATAGTTAGTATGGTCAAGAAAAGTAAAAAGCCTAAGTACTGTGAAAATTCAAACATGTTTTCCGGAATTTTTGAATGTAAGGACAAATGTAAGTTTTATATTTTTCCTTAGCAATAAAATCCAAATCAATTTTTATAAAAACACAATTATCCGTATATTTAAACTCATTTTAAATAAGAGGTTTTGTTTAACATTCTTTTGTTTTTCATTGAAATGTCTTAAACAGAAGACGATACGCATTTTCAGGAGCTGTATCCTGCTGTCCACTGTATCTTTTGTGTCCGCCGCGGCGGACACAAAAGGATGCCGCTCCCATCAGGGCTAGGGCACTCGTTTTCAAAAGATCTTTCCTATTTTAGTCACCAAATTCAATCGGACAAACAATAAACAACAAACATACATATATAATGAAATACAGAATAGAAAAAGATACCATGGGCGAAGTACAAGTCCCGGCTGATAAGTATTGGGGCGCACAAACAGAACGTTCCCGAAACAATTTTAAAATTGGACCATCGGCCTCAATGCCACCAGAAATCATTGAAGGTTTTGCGTATCTTAAAAAAGCTGCCGCTTATGCAAATTATGATCTCGGTGTTTTACCTATAGAAAAAAGAGATGCTATTGCAGCAGTCTGCGACGAAATTTTAGAAGGAAAATTAGAAGATCAATTTCCACTTGTAATCTGGCAGACCGGTTCAGGCACGCAAAGTAACATGAACGTAAATGAAGTAATTGCAAATCGCGCTCAGGTTCTTAAAGGTTTTGAAATTGGCGAAGGCGAACAATTTATAAAAGCCAATGATGATGTCAATAAATCCCAGTCATCAAACGATACTTTTCCAACCGGAATGCATATTGCGGCATACAAAATGATCGTTGAAACCACAATTCCAGGAGTCGAAAAATTACACGCTACGTTATCCGCGAAAGCGAACGAATTCAAAGACGTCGTAAAGATTGGCCGTACACATCTTATGGATGCCACACCTCTGACTTTAGGGCAAGAAATTTCAGGTTATGCTGCTCAATTGTCTTTTGGTTTAAAAGCGCTTAAAAATACATTGGCGCATCTATCAGAAATCGCTCTTGGCGGAACTGCTGTCGGAACCGGACTTAATACACCAAAAGGTTACGACAAAAAGGTGGCGGAATATATTGCTGAATTCACCAACCATCCTTTTGTAACGGCAGAGAATAAATTTGAAGCTTTGGCTGCACACGATGCTATTGTTGAAACGCACGGCGCTTTAAAACAATTGGCTGTATCTTTAAACAAAATTGCAAATGACATTAGAATGCTAGCTTCAGGACCCCGATCTGGGATTGGTGAAATTCACATTCCTGAAAATGAACCAGGTTCTTCTATCATGCCAGGAAAAGTAAATCCAACACAATGTGAAGCCTTAACTATGGTTTGTGCACAAGTAATAGGAAATGATATGGCAATTGCCATTGGCGGAATGCAGGGGCATTATGAATTAAATGTTTTTAAACCGGTTATGGCTGCAAATTTCCTTCAATCAGCAAGATTATTGGGTGATGCCTGTGTTTCTTTCGACGAACATTGTGCTCAGGGAATTGAACCAAACTACAAACGTATTAAAGAGTTAGTAGATAATTCGTTAATGTTGGTTACTGCTTTAAATACAAAAATTGGATATTATAAGGCTGCAGAAATTGCACAAACGGCTCATAAAAACGGAACAACTTTAAAAGATGAAGCTGTTCGTTTGGGATATGTAACTCCAGAAGATTTTGATGATTGGGTAAAACCGGAGGAAATGGTCTAAACTAATTGTGAATGGTTAATTGTAAATTATTAATTAGAAAAAGAGCTTAATAAATTTAAATTTTATGAAGCTCTTTTTTTAATGACAAAAGCCCGAAAAACAATTCACAATTAACCCTTTACAATTAATAATTATTTCCCGTCTACATAGTCTTGCAAATAAGCAAATCTAGGAGTTAATTTTCCTTTTTCAGTGATTTTAGCTCTTTGCAGAATTCCGTCTTTATCTCCGTTAAAAAATGCCGGAATAACGTGTTCCATAAATTGTTCTCCGAAACCCTCACTTGCATCTTTCGGGATTTCGCACGGCAAATTATCAACTGCCATGACTACAATTGCAGCAGGATGAAAAACATCAACTTCTTTATTCTCTAATGGAAAGTAACCATAAATAGGCTCTTCAATTGTTGAAGAACGCAATGTGCAGGCAATTGGTCCGTTAACATCACACGAAATATCAGCAACTACTCTTAATTTGCAGTCACTGGCATTCAACATTTCCTGCGTTAAAATCATTGGTGCTGCATTGTCATAAAAGTGACCTGCATAATAAATGTCAGAAACCTTAGTGAATTTTTCAAAATCAGAAACATATGCTTCAGGATGTGAGGTGAAATCATTGAAATCTAAAACCTGTCCATCAATTCGTTTATTGTATTCTAAAACATCCAGCTGCACGTAAACAGACTGCGTATAGTTTTTAGTCAAATAATTATCGACCGTAACTTCTTTTACTTTAATAGCGTCTAAAATTTCTTTTGCACCACTTCCTACTTTTCCGGTTCCTGTAACAACAAATTTTAAAGGTGGTAAAGTAAGACGTTTTAAATGCATGATTAAAGCTTCTTTTCCTGCCAGTGTTTCGGCTTTAGGCAATTTGAACAATTCAAATTTTATTCCGAATGCACGAATTCCGTTATAAACACCAACCATACCGGCATATTTTCCGAAGCCAATTAAACGACGATTTTCAGCATCAACGATAGTTTCATGATCGTATAAATCGATATTCTTTTCTAAAATTGCCTTTAATAGTTTTCTATTATAAGGTTGTTTTTTTATAGTATGCGAAAAAAAGAAATAGGCCTTGTCTGGAATCAAATTTTCAACAGGGACTTCTTTTACACCAAATAAAACGTCGCAATCCGAAACATCTTCTGTAACGTTTATACCCATGCTCTTATATTGCATATCTGAAAAAATTCGAATATCAGAACTTTCAACCTCAACAGTGGCTTCATGATAAAGCTGTTTTAATTTAGCAAGTTCATTAGGTGAGAATACTACACGTCTGTCTGGTGGGGATTTTCTTTCTTTTATAATTCCAAATTTCATTTATGCGAGATTAAGATAGATATTAATATAACTTTTTTAATTCAATTTGTTTCAAATATAACAAAATTAGTTAAAATTTTGTTGTTATTTTCTTATTTCAAACATTTTTATAACGCTACTAGCTGATGCACAATTGACTAACAAAAAAAGAAGTTAAAACAATGTTAAAATAAGTTTTTTAAAGGAGTCAAAAAACAAAAACATAAATATTGAATTCTATATATTTGTTTTCAAAGAATGATGAAAATGAGTCTCCTAAAAAAAACAAATATACCACAAATACTTTTTCTAATCTTAGTTTTAAGCTCATGCGGAAAAGATAAAAAAACAATTGTTGATAGTACTCCAACAGTTGAAGATACAATGCCAAAGATGAAGCCATTAGGTCCTGAAAAAAGACTCTCACAGGCTTATATCAATTCAGTAAAAGGGAGAATAAATCATTTTTACGTTAAAAACTGGCCAAACAACAGCATGAACGGAAGCTTTCTTGTGGCCAGGAATGGTCAGATTATCTTTGAAAGATATAATGGATATGCCAATAAAAACGAAGGAACAAAAATAACAGCAGATACTCCTGTACAAATTGCTTCTGTCAGCAAGGTTTTAACTGCTACCGCGGTTCTAAAATTGGTCAATGCAGGTAAAATTGATCTGGATCAAAAAGTAAATACAATCTTAAAAACATTTCCATACGAAGACTGTACTATTAGAATGTTATTAAGTCATCGCAGCGGTATGCGTAACTACGCCTATTTTACAGATCACGACAAATCGGTTTGGGATAGACATAATCAGCTTACCAATGCTGCTATTTTAAACATTCTGGCAACGAAAGATGTTGGATTGGAATCAAAAACGGGAACACGTTTTGGTTATTGCAATACCAATTACGCAATGCTGGCGCTTATCATCGAAAAAGTTACCGGTTTGACTTATAAGGAAGCGATGTCTGAAATCATTTTTAAACCTTTAGGCATGAGACATACTTATGTTTTTGACGATGACAAAGACAGAAAAAAAATTGTTCCGTCATACAAAGGCAATGGTGCAGAAATTGGATTTGATTACCTGGATAATGTATACGGAGATAAAAATATCTTTTCGACAGTTCGCGATCTTTTAAAATTTGACAGAGCCAGAAATTCACCTGACTTCTTGAAACCTGCTTTATTAAAAGAAGTCTTCACAGGCTACAGCAATGAAAGAAAAGGTACAAAAAATTATGGTTTAGGAATCCGAATGATCAATTGGGAAACCGGTCAAAATTTCTATTTCCATAATGGCTGGTGGCATGGTAATACCTCATCATATATTACTTTAAAGAAAGAAAATATTACCATTCTTGCCTTATCCAATAAAATGACCAGAAACACTTATGCGGTTCGTAAACTGGCACCAATTTTTGGAGATTATCCTTTTAATTTCAAAGACGAAGAATAATATAATTTTAAGTCAAATTTATTATTTATCTAACAACAAATAGTATAAATTTGCAAACTCAATTTTGGGGTCGACTGGTTTTGACAGCAAGTCGAATTGGAAAGTAAGCACGTCGAGCATTGAGACCTTGCTCGTAAATATAAGATCTTACAATTTTACACGGCGAAAATAACTACGCTTTAGCTGCATAATCTGAATTATAGTAAGATTAGCCACGTCCCTATCAGATAGGGAAGCTGGATTCTCCTTGAAAGCCTTGGTTTGTGGCGTTCAGCATAGGGGAACCGTAAAAATAAACCTAGATTTCCATGAGCTTCGGGTGGATTTCGAAATTAAGAAGATAAGTGTTGAGTGGTTGTTCCTGACCTAGCTTAACATCGAAAATCCAATCAGGAAATAAACGCGTAGAAAGCTCTTTAGTTGCTTGTTTGGACCCGGGTTCGATTCCCGGCGACTCCACAAAAAAACCTGTAAACATTGTTTACAGGTTTTTTTTATGCTTATGGTTTATTTTTTTCCAATTTTATCCATTCGTTAATAGTCCCTTCACCTCCAACTCCTTTAATAAAGTATTTATCTGCTTCTTTTTTTATAATGTAATTAGGTTTTGATTGTTTACAACGGTCATCTTTCTCGTCGTAATAAACCTCTAAAATATTATCTTTTTCAACTCCTTTATAATTTCCTTCGCATAAAAAGTCTCCCCTAAAAGCTTCTGCCTTTAATACAATTCCGTTTGTTGTAATCGAAAAATGATAAGTAGTATGTCCTGTTCCATCTGTAGTTAATTCGCCTTCCGTGTTTGCTTCAAATTTGCCTAGAAATTTTTCAGTGATTGGCGTGCTAAATTTTACTTTATCTTTTAATAGCAGATTCAATAAATTATAAATTTCCTGATCTTTGGCTTTAGCATAACTTAAGGCCGAAGTCTCTTCTAAATCAACTTGATTTACATCTGCACCTTTTTCTACTAATAGTTTAACTGCTTCTTTATTTTTACTCTTTACAGCTTCTATTATAGGAATAGAAGCCATTTCAGTTTGTGGATTATACTTCCCTTTTATGTCAGCATTATGATTAATTAATGCTTCAACAATATGAAAATTAGAAAATTGGCAGGCAAAGGAAAGTGATGTAAGACCACCCTCTGTATAGATACTATTTACATTTGCTTTATTTTCTAAAAGTAAATCAACAATTTTTTCATTTTGATTCTCTATTGCAACATAAAGTGCATCATATTGATAATCTTCATCCTCTTCACCCAATGTTATATCGGCTTTTTTCGAAATAAGCTTTTTTACAAAATCATATCTGTCAAATTTACAGCAATATCCTAATATTGTATAGGAATTGGATTCATCAAATTTGTAAAAAGCATTTATATTTTTAGTTGTATCTATATAATGAACAAAATCTGCCTGATCTGATTCTATTGCTTTTTTTATATAATTTTGATCTTGATTTCCTTTAGAAGATTGAGTTGACGCCGTTTTAATTACATTTTCATTTTCTGATTTTTTACAACTCAAGAATATAATTTGTAATAATAGCAGACAGACTAATTTTGATTTTTGCACTTTTTAATATTAAGGATGAATTGGGGTTATTTAATATAATTTTCTACTCTGCTAAATTAATTAAATTTTCAAATCAGCCTAATTTATATTTAGTATATAAATTACCCGCTCCACAAAGTGTTCCTCCACAACGCTGCGCAAATGCCTCTGACTTTGCGCCATTTCAAGCTAATATAATTGAAAAACGAAAACTTCTCAAAGTCTCTGACTTTAAAACTAATTTCTTAAAATGTTATTTCCTGAATATATAAAATCAAGGCAATATAAGAACTAAACGTAAAAAGTCGGGAGACTTTTATCAGGTTTACAATTTCTAAGGAACAAAAAAAATGCACAAAGTCAGAGACATTTGCGCAGCTTTTCATAAGGAAGATCTAGGAGAACGGGTTTGTTTTTTATAATTTTAATGCTAAAATAAAGTATTCTTTAAAACAAAAAAACTACCTGATTAAGGGTAGTTTTTGATGGATCTCAAATCTGAATTTAAGTTTCTTTAAAAAACATATTTCTGTTTATTATTTTATTTTCCTGTAATTTAAAAGATCATTTGGATTACAAATGACTCTTTTAAAATTATTTTTTACCAGCTAATGATTCTTTATATTTATTATAATCTTTATCATCCTCTATAATACGTTTCTCGCGATCAGAAACAACACTTTCTTTATCTTTATTATCACTCCAGGAAAGATATAAACTATCATATGCCTTTTCTCTAGAGGGGAATTCCTTAGTTTGTATCAGTTTACCATCAGTATCATAATACTTCCATTTACCTCGTTTTTGGGTTAAGTAATATTTAGAACTTGAGTTTTCAGATACTTTATCTATCCCGCCTTTTTCTATATATATATGTATCCCTTTTTCTTTTAAATTTCCACTCTCATGATAATATTCCCAAGTACCAACTCTTAAACTGTCCTGAAATGCACCTAATTCCCTTAGTTGTCCATTTTTGTAATAATATTTCCAAATCCCTTCTTTTCTATTCGATGCATATTGTCCTTCTGATTCTAATTCACCAGTAGTATAAAAATGTTTCCAATCGTAATTTTTAACTGTCCTTTCAGAATCATCTTCCTCTATCCCAATAGCTTTAATAATTTTTGTATTAGGATAATAAAAAGTGTCCTTATTTTTTAAATAGGCTTCCCTTTCCTCTTCTCTTTTCTTTCTTCTTGTTCTTACCTCCTCTACATCTTCTTCTTTTATATAATCTGCATAATTACTCCCATCCGGAGTAACATCCAGTCGAGAACCATGTATCCAAAAAATTTGGTTGCCAAGGGTGGTTCCAAATTCTACCTTCCCCATACCAGATATAATCTCTAAATACCCAATACTATATTCTTCCCAGTTAAAAATATTTATTTTATTATCTTCCTGAGTCCATTTACCGGAATGACTGCGTTCAACGGAACCTTTTTTATAGTAATGAAAAAAAGTGCCATCTTCTTTAAAGTCAATATAATGGAGGGCTTTATCATCTTCGATGTTATAGTATTTTCCTAAAACTTCTTTCTGGCAGGAGGTAAACCCACATATAATAAGCAAAAACAATACAATAATCTTTAATTTCATTTGTTTTAATTTTCCTGCAATTTACTATTTTTATGGTAATTTAAAAGTAAAATAAATACGCTGCTTAATAGTTGACAATATTGCTTCTATTTTATTTGTATTTTTCCTTTTTACATCATCAGCCAGATGAAGCATTAATGACTGCCTACCGGTTTGATTGTAAATATAACCTTCTAATTTTTTATTTTTTATGCGTACTAAAGCAAAAGCTCCTCCTATAAATATTTGTGCCAAATTAGAATCTAAATGTTTGTCAAGGCTTTCTACAGCATACACCGGAGTTGGGCTAAATTCTAAATCAAGTTTTAAGTCTTTACTATCAGGTTTTTTCACAAAGTCATAATTAGTTTGTCGTAATAATTTTAAGGTTTCCGCCATAATTTCATTAATCATTCGGTCTTTTAGAAGAGCCTGCGCAAATTTATGGTCATGATAATCAAAATTACGGATTTCAGGTCCTTCACCTTTTGCAAATTCATATAGCAAAATAGCAACCGTTGCCTCATAATTTTTTTTAAATAATATTTCTTTTTTACTATCATTAAGTTTCCCAACTCCCGGATAAATACGTTCTGCTACTTTTACCAAGGCATTTACAGCTATTTCATCAGGAAGATTTTTAGCTTCTTCCGCTACAGTATTTACTATTTTCTCTCCCTCCTCTATTAGCTTTACTCTTAATTTTTCACTTATCTCATTAATTTCAATCATATCATTATATAAGTTTTCAATTAAATCTACATATTCTTTATCATTTGATTCATTTGTGCTTGTAGTTTCAAATTCTTTTTTAATGTCATCGTAGAGTTCTCTCAAATCATCATAAATTATTTTCTCGATAACTAATGCTGAATCTGAAACTTCATTCTCAATACTTGCTAATGAGTTCTTAATTTCCTTTTTTATATTAGCTAATGATTTTTTAATTTCTTCAATAGTAGCATTTCCTATATCATCTCTAACTTTAGCAACCTCATGTAAGCCAGAAGACATGTTATTAAAATTCTTTTTTATTCGCTCTAATCGCTCTAATAATTTATATTCTTTTAAATATTTAGGTTTCTCTTTTACTGCATTTTTTTGATCAATTATAAAATATTCCCCTGTTCTGATGCTGCTTTGTTTTGGATTTTTAAGTATTTCATCAATATTATCAATTTTAAAAGTGTCACTCAATTTTAGATAATACAATTCTTTTACCATTACTTGTCCAAGTTTTACCCTGTCATCGTATTTTGCAAAATTGAAAATTACTTTTCCATCTTTGCTAAAATATTTCGCCATAATATCCTGCATAATATCAGGAGCCATCCAATGAGTAAAATTTTCATTAATTTCCTTAATAATAGTATCAAATTCTTTATTTCCACTAGGAGATGATACCTCATCTAGTGATTTTTTCAGGAAGCTGTTATTTAAATCCTTGAAAGAAGAATTTATATAGTCCTGTACAACAGATTGCTCAAACTCTACCAATTTAAGATCTAATTCTTCTTTAGATAAATTTTTAAAACTTTGTTTATTTCCTTTGGCATCTATAAATTCACCATTTAATTTTCCCTTACCCTCTAAAAGTAGTTTTACGTTATTCATATTATCAGAAAACAAATACCTGTTTCCTCCCTTCAAAAACTCATCAGTATCATCAGACAGATACCAAAGGTTAACCATTTCAGCTGACCCTAATGCGATTTCACCTTCCAATGCTTCTTTTATTGACCCCATTGTCACTCTTGCTGCAGCATCAAACCATTCAGATATAATATCTTTTGTCTTTAAATAAGCATCTACAAATTGATAATAAGCATGACGTTGGCCAATGGTATGGTAAAAATAATGCTGTTCATTTATAGTATTATATAATGAGGCTTTCCAGAAGGTAGATCCTTCTTTTGTCGGATTATTGATTCTATCGTAGTCATACCATTGACCATTTTTTAAATTAGGATATTTTCCATTTTTATCTTTTATAATTTCGCCCTTACCGTATTTGATTTCTATGTTATCTAATAGGGTTCCTGACCAAACAAAATACATCTCTTCTACTCCAATGCCGGGATATATTTTTTGAGGACTTAAATCTGGATATATTATTTTCCTGGTTTGAATTGTTATCTTATTTGGCAGATTAGGAAAGACTGACTTCAATAATAAAAATAATTCATCATGTTCTGAAAATAATTGTTGAACATTTACATCAGGTTTTTTAATTTCTTTAATTAACCTCTTATAATAATTACTCAAATTTTCATCTTCTTCATCTTTAGACAATTGCAGTAATTTCATCATCATCAACTCACTTGCTTCTCCCCAATTTAAGTTATTAATTGTCGTTTCACCAATAGTTGAAAGGCGCCAATTTTGTAATCCAAAATACATTTTTGTAAAACGTTCCTGATCCTTTTTTCCATCAAAATCCTGAACTGTAGCTCCTTCATCAAAAGCCTTAGAAATCCCTTTCCAATATTCTGTCGTTTCAGTATCATTGGCAATAATAGCCAGATCCAGTTTCTTTTTAATTTCTGCTTTAATAGCTTCGATAGTTGGTTCGCCCCTATTTGTCTGAAGCATTTGAGGAACCGATAAAGTTTGCTGAGCTGCCACATTTGCATAGGTTTGCGTCGTTAAGCCGCTGTTTAAGTTTAAAGCATTGTCTTCTGCTCCTGAGATCGGAGAAGTAATGTTGGCTGATGTGGGAGAACTCATTGTCGTTCTTCCGGTCGTATCAGCAACGCCTTCTCCGATTGAAGCACTCAAAGTTGATGTTCTTGCCTCCGAAACTGAAGATGTAGTACCAAGCAGCTCTGGTGCGCTGTTGATGCCTCCTCCAGTTGGGACAGTGAGGTTTACTATTGTTCCCTCAGCAACCGAAGAAGTAGTGCTTACCGTTATTTGTTTTTCGCTTTTTTCAGCAGTGGTATTGGTAGCGCCTTCTCCGATTGAGGTACTAGAATTGTTAACAATAGCAGTAGTATTTAGAGTTTGTTGCTCCTGCCATACTTGCACTATATCTTTTTGCTGACTCATTTCTTTTGAAACTTTGGCTAACTCTTTTAGGATAGCTTCTGTTAAGTGTTCTGAGCTTTTTATATCAGCACTATTTTTTATTGAAAGATTGAAATTGTGAATTGCATTTTTAGTCATCGCTATAGTATTTTTTCCGGATGTAAAAGTAACATCGATACTCGTGATTTTGAAATTTTAAACCACTTGTATTCAGTAGTTTCAGCAAAAAGTAAACTTACTGAAACTACTGAATACAGAGGGCTTTTTTGTGTTTATTTTCCATTCTTCAGTCTTACTTTTACACCCTCAAATATCAAATAGAGGTATTGTTTTATCGCAATAATAATTTGTGAATTCTCTCCTCCTATTTTCTCAAAAATAACCTCAACACCATTTATTAATCATTTTAAAAACAATAACCATTATGGATTATGTAGTATCAATTGGCATCAGTAAAATGCCGAAAATACCGGACAAGAGTACTTTTCATTTTTTCCTGAATCAGGCATTTAGAAAAAATATTCCCATTAGAAAATTTAGTCCTGCTCTATGAAAATAAAAACCATATTCATTATAGAGACGACATCAAAAAAGATCGAGTTTATTACAAGTTAATTATATAATTAAAAAACAAAAAATGGCAGTACAAACATTAAAAACTATCAAAAATTGGTTTAAAACAGGTTTAAAACCAACAGAAATTCAATTTTGGGATACTTGGGATTCTTTCAGGCATAAAAGCGAAAAAGTACCAGCAGAAGATATTGAAGGGATTGAGGAATTATTGACTGGAGATAAAATTATTCCATCGGGACAGTTTATAGTTTTTAAAGTTAGTCCAAATACAGCTGATGAATTAGAAATCGGTGATACTGTAATAGGATATTGTGAAGGTAATTTCCTTGGTCAGGCAACCTATTACGGTGGAGATACGAGTTTGATGACCAGTTTTACTGAAGCAAACAATTTAGTAGGAAGAATTATATCATTTACTTCTAGCGACAACGGTGACATAATTACTTATGAACTTAATGATGAAGTATTACTAAGATCATTAAGCTGTGGTGTATATAATGGAATTTATATTATGTATAAAAGACCGGGAGAACACGAATTTTCCAGTGCATGGCCTAGTGGCACTTACCCAAAAGCATGGCTAACATGGCTTGAATTAACTCCGGGTACTATTATTAAATTAACAGATACAGTTGGCGGTTTAGACGATTCGGAAGAATTTATAATACCAAACTCAGAAAACCCTGATTAGACATTAAACTTATAAAAAAATGGAAAATATAATTAAAAATTGGAAAACCACAGTAGCCGGAATTATTGTGGGAAGTGTTGCTGTTGCCGTTGCTTTAGGATATATCACAGCCGAAGTTGGCGGGCAGATAACAAGTGTTTGTATTGCTTTGGGTTTAATTGCCAGTAAAGATGGTAATAAAACTGGTGTGGCAAACTAAAATCATATTCTAAGCTAAATAAAGAACTGAGATAGTTGTTAAAATTCATGAAACTCTCTATTTTTTAAACAAAAACATTCAAGATTGTCAGAGAATATAAGTATCTGATAATCCTGAATGTTTATTTGATAAATGCATGAAAAGCAAACTTAGTTTTCATTACTGCAGACAGAAGAAAGTCTCTATCAAAACAATATCTCACAAATAGCCATTTATAATTTAATTAAAAAAACTGATGAAAGAAAATATAGAAATACAACCTAACGAAACACAATCATCGGCAGGTACCTATCAAATTAATAAACCTTTAAAATTAAATACCGTACACGAAGGAGAACCAACCGACAATATTTTGGTTTATGGTACAGATAATGAAGTGAAATATGTAAATAATCAATTTTCAAATCTTCAAGATCAAATCAACTATAAACAAGAAACTCTCGATGCAGGTGTTAATATTATGACAATTAATGGCTCGTCGCTTTTGGGACCTGGAGACTTAATTATTGATAGTGGAAATGTTCAGGTTAATTCTGACTGGAATGCTACAAGCGGCGTTGAGCAAATTCTTAATAAACCAGCTTACTTTAAAGATATTGTAACAGTTAGCACTCTTGAAAACTTACCCTCTATAGGAGATTCTTCTACAATGTATATAGTCACAGCCTTTGGAAGCAAATATTACCTGTGGGTTAATTCTTCTTATAAACAAATAACAAAAATTAATGGTGTCAGGCCCTATTTGTCAAATTTAATTATCAATGATAATTATGTGACATGTCATGGAGGAACATTTGGAATTAGTAATACAATTTTCGGCAAAGATGCTTTTAAACTAGGTTCTGATCAGGATTCCGCCAGACATAATACTGTTTATGGCTTTAATGCATTTTCAACAGCAACAAATGCTTATTATAATACTGTCTATGGAGCATCTGCTTTGGCATCATGGGATGGAAGCGGAGACAATACCGTTTTTGGATATGGAGCTTTATCAGGATCTTTAAGTGGAAGCAATACTGCATTTGGGTCAAGTGCTGGTATTGAGCTAACAACAGGTACGGGGAATTTGATTTTAGGAAGCAACTCTGGCAGAGGATTAACAACCGGAAATGGTAATATTTTTGTTGGCATGGGCGCTAGCCCATTTAGAACAAGTAGTAGCTATAATGTAGTTCTTGGAAATGTGAATCCTAATCAGGGATTAATGAATAATACAGTAATTATAGCTGATGGACAACAGAATAAAAGAATTGTAATTGATTCAGCAGGTAAAACAGTATTGCAAAATAAATTAAACATATTGAATGTTCCTGTTTATGCGGATAATACTGCAGCTACAGCTGGCGGACTTGTAGTAGGCGATGTATATCGAACAGCAACAGGCCAGTTGATGATAAAATACTAAAAACAATCAAAAAGAAATATTTCATACTGTTTTTCACAATATTATTAAACCCAAAAACATGGCAATACAAACATTAAACACAATCAAAAACTGGTTTAGAACTGGTTTAAAACCAACTCAAACTCAATTTTGGGATACCTGGGATAGTTTTCGGCATAAAAGCGAAAAAATTCCTGTAGTCGATATTGATGGTCTTGGTGAGTTACTTCAAAATAAAACAGAAATTGAAGCTTTTGAAAATCATTTAACTGATACAGAGGCCCATATTGATTTGTTTAACTCAAAAGTAGAAAAATCTCAGTTTGATGCCCATATAATCGATCCTGTTGCGCATGAAGATTTATTCAACTCAAAAGTAGAAAAATCTCATTTTGATACTCATATAATAGATCCAAATGCACATCAGGATTTATTGAATGGCAAAGAAGATAAATCACAAAAAGGTGCTCAAAATGGGTATGCCCCATTAAATGATTTTACAAAGCTGGCCAGTGAGTATTTAGATATTGTAAATGACGTTGTATCAGGCGGAACAACTTCTGTACTTTCTGCTGAACAGGGTAAATTGATGCAAAATAGAATTGATGCAATTAACACAATTCTTACGTCAGATAATGTAAATCTTGATACTGTTCAGAAGCTGGTAGATGCAATTGAATTAGTGCAATTGTCTTTAAATTCCATTTTGGTAAACGATCTTACCACCGGAGGAACCACAAAAGGATTAACTGCGGAAATGGGTAAACTTCTGCAAACAAATAAAGTTGATAAGGTAGCCGGTGAGCGATTAATAAACGCTGCCGAAATTACAAAACTTTCAGGACTGACAAATGTAACTACTACAGTAAAAACAATTCTATCAACGGCTTTGGCTACTCAAAATGTTGCGGGATTTGTAGCTTATATAAATGCGCTTTCGCCTGTACTGGTTGTTGGTCCAAATGAGATCGTAAAATACACAACATCCGATACAGGCAGAACCTTTGAATTAAACCTAAGAGGCAGAAGCTTTGGAGTTGGGCAACCGGCAATTGTTGCAGCGAATGTTCTTGAAATTACTGAGTTTTTGAATAAGGATATTAAGTTGAGTAATTATCCAAATACTCGTAATGATGGGCAGTTGCCAACGAATAAAGTTTTAAGTACGGATATTAATGGTAACTTAAAAATGTACACCATTGCTACTTCGCCTGCGCCATATTTAGAAATTCTAATCCCTGACAGCACATTACCTTCAACAACAACAAATTTTGTTTTGAAGGGAGCATTTTTCACACCAACTATGACGGTTACAATTCAGGGACAAACAATAAATTATAACACATTTATAAATGATAATGAAGTGCGAGTAAACGTAACAACAGGAGCAGTAGAAGGTCTTTTTTCGGTAACTCTAGACAACGGTATTTCAGCAACTTTTAGCAATGCATTAATGGTAGTTTTGGGAACTGTCTTTAAACCTACGACATCTGACTGGGAAAATTTGATTCAACCAGTTGACGTCTCAGGAAATAACATTTTAGCAAAAACAATTGGATCTTCGGGTTCGGCTCGATTAGCTCTCTTAATAAACTCTGCTAAAAAGACAAGTATTTATTTTTCAATAATTAAAAGTCCTTTAAATGGTTCTATTAGTGAAAAAATATACAACGTATGCAAGTTTGAAGATCAAGTTAATGGTGATATCTATATTTTACGATTTCACGAAATATTAAGTACTGGTCAAGCTGAATTCCAGATAACTAAAAACGGAATTAATACAATCACAAGTGGTTACACATACTTTGGATGGAGAACTGGAGTTCCTGCAAATATAAACATAAGAATTCGTTTTTTTTGGGACTTAACCTCAATGATTATTTATGCTGACAATGTGTCAATATATACAGTTCCTTTTGGAAATTTTGTAAACAACACAAAATTTACAGCTATTGCACCGTATTCAGACATAATAGATGTAAGACACGTAACACATACATAGAAATAACAATGAGCGCACAAATAGTATTACATCATTATCTCGATAAGTTTCAAACCCTTGCAAACACATTGACCGATATTTCATTTGATAATTTATCTTTTTTAGTCGAAAAAGAGCCTATTTACAATATGAAAGGGCAAAAGATTTTTAAATCATATTGCGATAAAGAAGGACGCGAAGCTATCCGAATTTCTTATAATAGAATTGTTGGCGATTATGAGTTTAACGGAACAACGTACGAGAACATCTTTTTAGGACTTCAAAAAACGATTCATTTTCTTGACTGGGCAGGTGAAATTGCTTATTCAAAGAAAAAACAGTTTTATAATTTCGACTTACAGCCCGTTTTTTCAGGTGATGGAACGGAAACAATTATAGGTTTTTCTAGTAGAAAACAAAGGCAAGTGTTGAAAAACGAAAGGTATTCAGCTGATGAATATTTGCAGTCAATGAACCCTTTAATTTACAAGGCTTTATACCAAAATTATAAGAGTGAATATGAAATTTATCTAATTACTGGAATAAGTGATTCTTTGGTAAACGCAATTAACGTGGAGACAAATGAAAGTATTTTAGACTTCTTAGATAAGGAAGTTTATGGCTTCGAACCAATGACAGTAAAAGATTTTATAATATTGAATCTTCAATAATTTACCGATACAATTTTAGCATTTTATCATCAACTCTTCCCTTTGGCATTTTTAATTACAATCATTATTAAATGCTTAAAAGGATTAAAAAACTGTTTAAATATCTAGAGTTAAATTTATCAAAATAACTTAAAAAACAAAAAACATGGCAATACAAACATTAAATACAATCAAAAACTGGTTTAAGACTGGTTTAAAACCGACACAGACTCAATTTTGGGATACCTGGGATTCTTTTCGACATCAAAGTGAAAAAGTTCCTGTAGCAGATGTTGAAGGTATTGATGAATTACTTAACTCTAAGACAGACGAATCTGATTTTAAAACAATCAATGGCGAATCAATATTAGGTTCTGGGGATATATTAATAAAGACTCCAGTTGATGCGACGCCTTCAGTAAAAGGAGTAGTTCAGCTAACGGGAGATTTAGGAGGTACAGCGGATAACCCTACTGTTCCGGCACTTGCAGGAAAACAAGAGACTTTAATAAGTGGGACAAACTTAAAAACTGTAAATGGTGTTTCTTTATTAGGTTCTGGAGACGTTCCTTTTACGGCAGTTTCTGGAATAGTTTCTGGAATAGTAAACAACACGCCTTTACAAGAACTTGGAGGTGTAGATAAAACAATCAGAGGTGTGAGAATAGGCAAGGGTAATAGTTCTGGAATTGATAATGTAGTATTCGGAATAAATTCACAAAACTCAGCAACAACAGCTGAGGGGAATCATTCCTTTGGATTTGAAGCATTGAGAGACCTTACAACGGGAATTTATAACAATGCTTTTGGCTGGGGAGCATTGCAAAAGAATACAATAGGCACTTACAATAATGCTTTAGGTAATAATGCTTTAGGTAATAATACATCCGGAAGTTTTAATGTTGCCATAGGGGGCAGCGCACTTAGAGAAAATACCACCGCATCGAGCAATACTGCCATAGGTGTAAGTTCATTGCGCAATAATACAACCGGAAGCTTTAATACCGCTATAGGCTCTTTGACGCTTACGCTTAATACTGGATCAAATAGTACCTCTATAGGCTCCTCTGCATTACGTAGCAATACAACTGGAAGTTATAATACCGCTATGGGTATCCAATCACTATATTCTAATATATCAGGAAATTACAATACTGCTATAGGTGCCAATTCTCTTTATTTTAGTACAGCAGAGGGGAATGTAGCTTTAGGAAATTTAGCTGGGTCACATATAACAACTGGTGCAAGAAATGTAGTTATAGCTAGTCAAACAGGTATTACCCATGGTGCAGGTACTCTCACAACAGGTAGTAATAATCTAGTTATTGCTCAAAATAATGGTAGTGATAATGGTTTAACTACAGGAAGCGGAAATACAATATTAGGAAAAACATCTGGATTATCTTCTTCTTTAAGTAACACGGTAATTTTGTCTGACGGAATAGGAACACAAAGATTTGTGTCAAACTCCAATAACTTAACCACTTTACCAGCTCAAACTACTGCTCTAATTACCGCTGATGGAACTGGAAAATCTATTTTAACTAAGGAATATTTAGGAACTAGGATAGGTACAGTAGCTCCTTCTTCTGCCACAGATACCGGAGTTACTGGAGAAATAAGAGTAGTTTCAGGATATATTTATTGGTGTATTGCTACAAATACATGGATAAGAGCTGCTGGAACCACATTTTAATCCTTAATTAATTATATCAATCAAAAAAGAATTGCTACATTAGTCAACTTAGTAGTATTGCTTACTGCATTTATTGACACTTATTTCAATCTTTTGAAAAATGCGGGGTTGTCTCTTAAATTAATCAAATCAAACTCGTAGGATTGTTAGTGTCAGTTTTGTTGCCAGGTGTTGCAACATTGTTTCCAAGCAAAAACAAGTAAGACATTCCAAGGAGATTAGGATTTAAAAAAAGCCCTCCAACAAATTAATACTTTCTCAGGGTAATTTAATTTAGCACAAAGCCACCATAAAAAAGACTAAAAAATCTTATAATGGTGGCTTTTATTTTAATAAACTCTCTCATTCTTAACAACAACCAAAAACCATAATCAAAAACAACAAAACTACCTACAAAACAACACTTTAACTACAATTATTTTCTACTGAAACTACTGAAAACAAAGCCCAAATTTTTCGTTTTTCAGACACTTCTGCCCTATTTTTACATACTCTAAGTCCAACTATTAGTTTGCCTAAAAGGCATAAAAACAGCTTCTGTTTTCTAAATATTTTAGAAAACAGACACCTCAACTATACAAGTTATTCGAACAATCATATTAACAATTAAAACAATAAACTAATCATGGAGTATACACCAAAAGATTTAGGAGAAACACCTAAAACACCAGACATGAGTAATTTCAAAAACCCTTTAATGCAGGCATCAGAAGGAAGCATTTTTATCGAAAGTTTTACTATCACTCCTTTAAGTGTATCCGAAAAAAGTGATAACCTGGCAGAAGTCATTAAAAAAGAAAGCAGAGACAGCGGTATTTAATATTCGGAAATCATACAACTTACTTCTGCTTCATAAAAAATATAAAAACCCTAAAACCAGAAAAATGCCCGACGAAATAACACTCCAAAAACTAAAAGAAAAATACGGTACAGTATTAAAACTGACCTCAGCCGATCAATCAACAACGACTTACTGCAAAAAACCATCCTTTACTATATTCTTAAACTATCAAAATCTTTATAAAGATAATCCGCATGAAGCGATCTTGTTTTTATTTAAGGAATGCGTGCTTGATCAGGAAAATTACGATGACGAATTCATGCTTTCTGCAGGAAATTCTATTGTGGCCCTGATCAAAAAGGATAGTGAATTTACTATTGATGCAACTCCACAAAAGGATGAATTCAAGAAATCGGCTGCTCTTATCAGAAATGCTTTTCAGGTGGATCCTTATCAATTAGCAATGGATGAGTTCTATAAATTACTCGAAGAAGCTCTCTGGTTACAAAAACACAACGAGAAAAGAATGGAAAATACACTTATGACCGCCTTTGCACAAACATTTTCAAATTAAAAACAAAAAATATAATTATGAAATTCAATTTTAATGTAAACGAAATTTTAGATACCAAAGACATCGAATATAGTGGTATTAACTACAACGAATCAGAATCAAAAGATTTTATCATCGATAAAACCGGAGGTGAATTTAACTTAAGAGTCTTCGCTCCTTTAGTTTTTGAACCACTCGTAAAAAACGATCTTAATTTGCCAAGTTTACGAATCGATGCCGTTACGGTTAATCTAAATCGTTCAAAAATTATAAAAAAGGAAGGAATTGAAGGAAGAGATTCAACAATCAAAGAACACATTACAAATGGTGATTTTGGTATTTCCATTGAAGGGCTAATTGCCAATGAAACTGGAGATGAATATCCAAAGGAAAAACTTTTTTTATTGAAACAATTCTTAAATGCCCCTTATTCTTTAAGAGTAACACATGCTATTTTGAACCGATTTGGTATTTATGAACTGGTTATTGATTCTTATTCTATCCCTTCTATTTCCGGAACAAAAAATATTCAAAAATTTACTGCCAGCGCCACATCAGACGAAACCGTAGAACTAATAATTAGAGACAATGCTTAAACTAAATGCTAAAATTAGAGTTTACGAAACGGTAAGACTTATTCCTACTCCTAAATTTTATGAATTTACTTATGTCAAAAATGTAGACATAAACAGTTCGTACAAATCCCTGACAGATACGGCCACGATTGTAATGCCCAAAAAAGTATATACTGATACCAAAGGGTTCGACCGAAGCTTATTTACCAACGCAAGTGGTGAAGAAAAAACAATTCATGATTTTTTTAAACTGGAAGATTATATCGAAATATTCTTAGGATACGATGGCGATTACAAACCTGCTTTTAGAGGTTATATCACCGGAGTTCAATCAGATATAACAGCAACTATAACTTGCGAAGACGCGATGTATGCCTTTAAAAAAGTAAAAGCTGTAAAAGATGCTGATGTTCAGAATCCAAATGATCCTTTGAATGTTGTCGCAACAAACCCTACAACAAATATTGAAAATTTTAATCCTAAAACTTTTTTTGAAAAAAGAAGTAAAGAGTTAAAATTACCTTTTAAGGTAAATGCTCTTGATGAAAATCTGGGAAATGTAATGATTAGCAGAAATCAAAGTATGTCACAAGTGTTTGAGATGTTAAAAGACAAAGGAATTTACACTTATTTTAAAACTGAAGAAACAGGTCCTGTACTTACGATTACCAATAATCCGCAACAACATACTGCCACTGAATTAGCCGGTTTTATAGATCGAAATTTCATTAAAAGTCCGTTAGCAGGAGTACTTGTCAAGAAATTAATTAATCAGGGACTTAGCCTTTTAAGTTCGCAATTAAATAAAGCTACCCGATCAGTTTCTGATCGTTTTACCGGAAAAGTCCGTTTTAGGTTTCGTTATAATATTATTGAAGATAAACTAATCGTAGTTAATGAATCGACAAAAAACACACGTACCAGGGTAGAAAAATATTTTAAAAACTCAAACACTCCAATTTATGTTGAGTTAGGCGATCCGAATGGGCAATTAACGAAAACCCATGTATTGCATAATGATACCGATGAATTACCAAGAGATCCTGCGGCTTTCAAAAAAGAAACAACACAAGTAGCTTCAGAATTGTATCAATATGCCGCTTTAAGGGCAATGGAATCTAAACCAAGTGGATTTGAAGGTTCTTTTCTCACTTTTGGAGAACCATTTGTTCGACCTACAGATCAGGTAATTCTTGAAAACGCAAAGGATAAAGAAAAAAACGGAACTTTTCAGGTAGAAAAAGTCGAACGAAGTTACGGTGAAAACGGCTACAGACAAAGAATTTATATAGGACGAAGAGTAGAAGCAATCTAAAAATAGAAAAATGGGAAATATAACAGATCTAATAAAAGATGTCGCCAGTAAGAATCAAATTATCGAAACTTTTGCAGCAAAAGTTATCGAAATAAATACAGAGGCAGCATCACTTCATAATCCACAAGATGCTTATACCGTAAATGTCATGCGGGCAGATGGTGCCATTATTAAGAATGTCAGATTAAAAGCTTCGATTCTGGATTTGGAACAAGGAATTATTACGATTCCAAAAAAGGACAGCTGGGTTTTAGCCACAATAATTGACGGAGTCGAAACAAGAGCATTTATTTCGCAGTTTTCAGAAATCGAACGCACTTTTATCCGTTTCAAAAATGATCAAAATCATTACCTGGAAATCGATACTGATGCAGATAAATTTCAAATGTTGTTTAAGGAAAAAGAAAATAATAATCCTTCATCAACCTCGATACCTACTTACAAAAATATTGCTCAATTAGAATTTAATGGTAATACATCAGATCCAAATATTAGCACCTCTTTTTATGATGCAAATGGTAAGGAAATTTCTAAAAACAGTTTTAATATTGATGAACAAAAAATCAGCATTAATGAGGGAAACACGATTTTCACTTTAAAAGACAAAGAATCAAAAGTAACGATCAAAGACGGTTTTGAAGCCATAATTTCAGATGCTAAAACTTCATTTAAAAAAGATAATCTAACTTTTGAAATGGATGATAGATTTAAAATTGATGTTGGCGGAAAAAGTTTAAAATCAAAATTAGAAGAATTGATTGATGAAATTAGCAAAATTACAGTAACCACACCAGTTGGACCATCGGGACCTCCAATCAATTTAGCTAAACTTATGACAATAAAAACAAATCTAACACAACTACTAAAATAATAAAACTATGCCTTTAAATAAATCAGTTTTAGAACAAGCAATAAAATCTCTTTTAATTGAAGAGAAAGAAAAAACCGATGATGGTGCTTCTTCTATAGATAACATTGCGGCAAAATTAGCAGCCGCTATTGAAACATTCGTCAAATCAGGACTTGTAACAACAACAGTAACAACAACTGGTAGCGCATCAGCACAAACCGGAACGGGAACCGGCGGGATTTCCTAACAAATTCATACTAAATTTAAAATGCCTCTTACGACAAAATCACAAGAGGCATTTTTTATTTGAAAAACCTCAACTTAATCAAGAACGAAGTCTTAGTTTTTTATAATCTTAATTCAATTTTTTCTTTAAAGTCTCTTCCATTTCATAGAATTTACTTTCGAGATCATGAATCTTTTCATAAATATTGATTGGATCCGGCATTTGTTTCGATGCATACATGCTCGCGTACCAAACCTCCAGAATATCCTCTGCATAAATAGAATACATTGGATAATTTCCATCTCTGTTGTCTGATTTAAGGATTAGTTTTCCGCTTTCTCTAATTCGGTTTAAAACCCTTTTTACCACTACTCCATCATTCTTGCTGATAATAACATAAATTCTACCATCCAGAATATCATCAAAATTATCGACATATTTTCCAAAAAGATAATCTCCGTCATGTATGGTTGTTGACATAGAATTTCCTTTTATTTCAAAACATCTGTACGTTCCGTTTTTTAGCATTGGCATACTGAATGAAGGAAGCGTTTCCATATACTCCGGATCGGCATAACCATCTAAATAACCTGCTCGTGCTTTTACTCCAACAAAATTAATATTTTCTTCTCCGTCTTCATTTACCGTAATAATTTTTGGCAGATTCAGACCAACTTCAGCATTTGTTTTATTGGTAAAAATTTCGTCGCTGTCTCCAAAAAAATAGTCGGGATTTACATTGCAATGTGTAATTATACTTTGCAACAAATCAAAACCAGGTTTGGTTCTTTTTCTATCCCCATCTGCTTGTAATCTTCCAATAGTAATACTGTCTATTGTTGTACTGGTTACTCCTATTAATTTCGCAAATGAGTTATTGTTTAACTTCATCTCATCTATAATACGTTTTATCTTAATGTGTATCTCCATGTTGTAATTGCGTTTTTTTTTCTTATGTAATATGTTTTATATAACATAAAACATTCCACTATATGTTGCAAAATTAAATAAATATAATAAATAATTACGTCTTTCCGTAATTATTTTCAAAAAATAGCTGATTTACAGCGGTTTTGTAATTTCTTTCCTATCGAATTTTCTCAATAACTCCAAAATAATTAAATCATATTACTGAAACTATTGCAAATTTAAGTGTAATATGTTGTATATATTAAAACATATGTTGTATATTTGTAAAAAAATAATCCATCATATGATTCTAAAAGATTTTTATACCGAGAAAAAAAGTGCCATCGAAACAGCGTTTCCTTCTGATGCGCCAACAGTTCAGCTTTACAGTGATACTGTTTTTAAAACTTCTATTGAAACACCAGTAGTAATGTTTAAATATGACAATATCAACTGGGAGACATCTTCTGAGAAAAATTACAAAGCCGATGTATCCTTTTGCCTGTATATCGTATTACCTGTTGATACTATTTCATCAACAAGCTATGCAAATGCATTCGATATTGCTCAACGTATTGATAAAGCCGTATTATCTAATAACACTAGTAATGCTCTTATAGACACCCATTCTACTTTTAAAGTAAAAGAAAAGCAATGTACTAATGAAGATACCTATTGGAATAAAAACGATTATTTCATCTGGGAGATCACTTATAAAACGACATTAATTGAAAATATTTTAAAAAAGAAATATATTCTTTTTAACAACGGACTTAGTAACGAAGATTTAGAAGAGCTGGGATACGATTTGACTTCCGGAATTATCGAAATAAACCCAAATCAAATTGAAGGAGACATAGAACTAAATACAACAACTTAAATAATAAACAGTCTCGTTTAAATTGCCATCACCTGCGATTTATATGACACAAAATTAAAACTATAAAAAAACCAAAAACAAATTAAAATTAACCCTACTATAAATACCACAAATGAGAAGAAGCAGAACACTATTAGACAAAAGAAGAGATTACGTTATTAATTATCTAAATAGAAATCAAGCTAAACAAATGAAAGTTGTAGTATCTGAACTTTCGGATACTTTGTTCTTAACAGAGCGCACTATTTATACTATTATAAATGAAGGTCTCGCTACAGAAGCCAGAGCTTAAAAGACTGAAACTACTGGTTTTGACAATCAAAAAAATTGGAAAAAGCAACCCTGAAACTTAAATTTGTACTCGATATCAAAAGCAAATTTATTTCCTGGCCAGGAGTAAAATTCAATTTTTAAAATCAGTTTTTACAAATCGTCCAAAATAGAAATTCTACTTTTTTGGATTCCGGATTACGAATACCATTTTAAATAATAAACCAGAGAAATAACAATTTTAACAAATTGTTACAGCCCTTCTTTTGCCCTTTTTTGAGCGAAAAAAACAAAAACAAATTTTTAAACAATTAAACATTTTATATTATGAGTACATTAAACGATGTAGGGATTAACAAACTATCTGGCGGATTAGGAAGAAGAACTCCAGAACAGGACATGGTTTCGGGATTACTTTTTGATGGTGAACCAACCGACAAATTTGATTTAGCCAAAGTAGAACGTTTAGCTTCATTAGAAGATGCTGAAGCTTTAGGTATTACAGCAGATTATGATGTAGAGGGACAATCAGCTTATTACCAAATTCAACAATTCTTCAGAATGAATCCTTCTGGCGACTTGTATATTATGGGAACAACAGCTACTTCTTATGAAGATGTCGCAGCCAAAGCAATGGATATGCAGGAAAAAGCAAACGGAAACATTCGTCAAATCGCGATTATCTATTCTGGTGCAACAACATTTGCACAAACTCAGACTGCTGTTGCAAAAGCACAACAACAAGCTGCTCTTGCTTATACAGATTACATGCCTTTCGAAGTTATTCTGGAAGGAAAAGGTTTTAATGTTGAAGATGCGACTTCTTTAGCCGGATTAAACGCAGAAAACGTATCAGTAGTTGTTGCCATGGATGTAGAAAAAGCAGAAAAATATCCAAACTCTGCAGCAGTTGGATTAGCATTAGGCGCAATTTCGAAAGCAAAAGTATCTGAAAACATTGCCTGGATCGAAAAATTTAATTTGACTGGTGAAGGTTTTGCAAAAGCAGGTTTTATAGGCGGAGAAGAAGTAAAAACTCTTGGAACGCTAAGCGACCTAAACGAAAAAAGATACATTTTCGCAAGAACACACACTGGTTTAGCAGGCGTTTATTTTAACGACAGCTCTACTTGTACTACTGGTACATCAGATTTTGCCTATGTTGAAAACAACCGTACCATTAACAAAGCAACTCGTTTATTGCGTACCGCTTTATTACCAAAATTAGCTTCTCCGGTTTTAGTTGATATTGATGGTAAATTACCACAATCCGTTTCAAAAAGCTTTGAAGGTTTATGCAGAAGCGCTTTAGAAGCAATGGTAGCCAACCAGGAAGTATCTGATTTTGATGTTTATGTTGATCCAAAACAAAACATTTTGGCAACTTCAGAATTAAAAGTGAAAGCTGAAATTACCCCAATTGGAACTGCTCGTAAAATTATGGTTGATTTAGGATTCAAAAATCCTTTCGGAATTGACAAAGCATAATTTATAATTCACAAACAATAAAAATTCACAAATGATATCGCCCTAATTCAATTGTTGTAAACACAAATGAACAAAGGTTATAGCCTTAGAGCGTTATCGGGATTATTAAAAAACAAATAAAGCTACATATGAATAAATTACCATTAATTAACGGACAACAACACAGCTGGTCATCAATTGAAGTAAGTATTGCAGGTAACATCGTTACCGGTATTACAGCTGTAAACTATAACGACTCAGTATCCAAAGAAAACCATTACGGTGCCGGAGACATGCCAGTACACAGAGGTAGAGGAAAATACGAGGCTAAAGCTTCAATTACTTTATACAACTACGAAGTAGAAGCTATTTTAGCTGCTTTGCCAAAAGGACAAAGATTGCAGGATATCAATCCGTTCAGCATCATTGTAAGTTACCTGGATGACAGTAACGAAGTAATTACACACACGGTAAGAAACTGTGAATTCAACTCAAACAGCAGAGGAATTAGCCAGGGAGATACTAAAATTGCGGTTTCTTTTGACCTAATCTGTTCTCACGTTGAGTGGAACTAATCCTCAGGATAAATTCTTAAAACCATAATCCCCTTTCCTGTCTTTAAAACCGACTAAAAAGAGAAAACCAATATCAAATGCGTTACGCAAAAAAGGAGTTCAACGAAACATGATTTTTGCATGCAATCTATTCTACACGCTCTTTATTAGTCCGTTTTAAACCGGGAATCTACTTCAAGAGGCTGTTTTGAGCTTATTAACTTCAAAAAAATAACTCAGGCAGCCTCTTTTTTTAAATCCGCTTACTTAAATAATTCATTTTCTATAAATAATAAAAGAACGTCAATCCGTTAGCATAACAGAAGTGACATTTATACTTGTGTCTGACAGTATTTCAACAGCAAAACAGACACCACTAAATCAGACATCAATTACCCAATCATAAAAGCAAATAACAGCACTCCAAATGGAAAAATCAATCTCAAAAACTGCCGATGTTCTTGACGGAAACATTACACAAGCACAATTAAATCAGTGGAAGTATAAACATAAAAAAGTAGTCAAACTCACCATTACAGATGATGATCAAACTCCCCTGTTTGCTTATTTCAAAAAACCGGATATCAGTATTCGTTCCGCTGTTTTACAAGCCTCAAAAATGGATGAATTCAAAGCGCTCGAAGTATTATTCAAGAACTGTTATTTGGGTGGCGACGGAAAAATAGAACAAGAAGACGATTTGCGTCTTAACATCACCACCGCATTCTCAGATCATATTCAACCTAAACCAGTAAAAATAGAGGTCATTTAAAAAAATTTTCTTGTTCTCCTTAAAAAACTATCCTAATGATTATTAAAAACCATGATATAGAACTAAAAGATACCAGTGCTTCTGAAATGGCCCGGTTTAGGCAAATTATGCTGAGTATTTGGCGTCAGCAAATTGAAGATGATAAAAATAGTGCTGAGATGCTAAAATATGTTAGCAGCTCTAATTTAAATAACGGCATTACTCTTGTTTCGGTAACAAAAATTATAGAAAGTATTAAAAATCAAATTGGAAAAGTCCATGACCATATGCTATTTCATGATTTAGTTGACATTCCAAATAGTATACCCGATGGCTTCGAAAATTTCACTTATAACGATAGTCAGGGAAATGTAAAAGAAGGTGGAATTCTTTTAAAATGGAATCCGTTTAAGGGCATCAATTTAGTACCAGGCACTTTTCAGGCATTCATTGAAATTGGTACTGAACAAACTAATTTTTCACTAACAATTTTTAATAATGATTTAACTGAAACTGCACTTAAATTTATCGTCCATGATTTTGATCTTTTTATTGCTCTTTTTAAATCCTTAGGAATTAAATATAGTGATATTGGTAACAAAGAAGTTATAGATTTATATCTTAAAAAAATAAAAGACGCTAAAAACGATCCTGATAAATTAGACGTCATTTATCAATCGCTTCCAAAAATTTTATTTGGTAAAATGGATGATTCCGAATTGTATAAACATCTAAATCTCATTTTAAATGACATATATTTACTTGGAGGATCGTTTGGTACAAATGAAGACAAAGCTATTTTACAAATTCTTTACGCAATAAAAGACAGGCAAAGTTTGTATATAATTCTTAGAGACACAGACTTACTATACAATATATATAGAAAGCTACAAGGTGATGAACTCCAAGACCTCCTTCGTTTCCTAACTCGTTTAGTTGCTGAATTTGACACTGAAAAACCAACTGATATTGTATATTTTGATAATAGTTATTATTTATTTAGAGACACTCATGTCGAAACGGATTGGTCTGGAGGAGAAATTTTGATAAACAATTATAAAAATTCAACGAAAATGGGTCCAAAAGTAGGATTTAAAAATCCTATGGAAATACCTTTTACGGAAAATTATATAGCAAACAAAGGTTTTAATCCATTAGCAAAATTAAATTTCGGAACAAAACTGGGGAATTTAGGAGAACAAACAGGCGATGAAAATACTTTTGTGATTGCCTTAAAACTCCATAATATGGCTACTAAACAATCGAACTGGGATTTGTTTAATGTTGCTACAGATTTATTGAGTTTATTATCTGCTTATGGTGCATTGCGTGTAGTGTTGGCAAAAGGAGCACCCATTGCGGCACGAGCACTTGCAGGAGTTGTTTTGGCAAAAGATGCTACTCATTATGCCATGTTGAGCAATGGTACTTTAGAAAAATGGCACGAAAACGGTTATAGCTGGCTAGCCAATCTGTGGATTGCTTTTAGTGTAACTGTAGATCTTGCTTCTTTTGGATTACCAAATCTATCTAAAATAGCAAAAGAAGGAAATGCTGCAGCAGAGTTGGCTGAAACGGTAGAAGATGCCAAAGAAATAAGAAGAGTTGCTGATGAGGCAAATAAAATTGTAGAAGCAGAAACAGGGAAAGATGTTTCTAAGATGAGTGACAAAGAATATGAGGAGCTTTTTGATTATTTAACAAAGTGGGATGGCAAGGATGTAAGTAGAAGAGGTTATTTAGGTGCTAGAAAATTATCAAAAAAAGAATTAAATGTATATATTCGAAAAATAAATGAGATGTCAAATGGAAAATCAGAAGTAGTTATTCTGCCTGTAGGTGATAAATTTCTGAAAGGGAACAAGGCAGCATTCCACCCCTTTTCTGGCACTTTGTATGTTCAAAAAGGTGTAACAGAATTTGAAATTTTCCATGAATTTAAACATTTTGAAGAATTTAAAAAAATTGGGCTTGATGAATATCTAAAAGGTGCAGTTGATATTAGTGGTGATTATGTATTAGATGCTATTAGAACTTATAAGCGTGAAAAATATGTATTTGATGAAATTATGAAAAATAAAAGTAAGTTTAATAACGCACAGATAGCCAGAGCTCAAGAATACATGGAAGAAGTAATTACTTCATGTAGAGCATATAACATTGATGTAACAAAAATAAAATAGAAGTATGAATACAAAAGAACAAGTAATTGAGAACTTAAAAAAATGGCTTAATAAGACAACCGTAATTTCATACGAAGAACGTATTCCCTTAAATTGTTGGGACAAAGAATTAAAAGAATTAAGGGATGGAAAACAAAAAGAAGTTTATGTTGTATCTTTTAAAACAAAAAGTACCAATATAGAGTATGATGAAAACGGTAAAATTATTTCATTTTTTGAAGGAATGTATTGTTTTGCTTATTTTGATGCAGAAACATTAGAGTTGCTTTATATAAGTAAAAAGGCAGGATTTATAGAAGTTGATGGTTCTTATTAATATATTAAAAATTCAATTTTCACTCCGTTACAATCCCATTTTTCTACTTTAGAAAAATGGGATTTTTTTTTCGTCAATAATCTTCATTTCACACTAAAAAACAAAACACTAAAAACCACAACATCTTCTACTGAAACTACTGACTTACAACCTCATATTATTTTACAAACACGCTATTTCGGCGTATTTTTACACTATAATTAAAAGCACTTATTCCATCAGGATTGCGATAAAAAAAGAAACATTTTCAGGATTTATTTAAGGAATTCTTTTAACCGGAAATAAATTTCAAAACACAAAAATCTTACTTGTTAATTAAAACCGTGATTGTTTCCTAAACAATCGGGAAAGGCTTTTTATTCTCAAAATTGAAATCATTAATAAATATAAATATGGATCAAACAACAAAAAAACACATTGATTTGCTTCATCCTTCGGTCAGGGAAGAAGTTACCAAAATTATCGGGGAATGTGATCTTGCTTTAAACGGAAGAGCAAAAGTTCGCATTACACAAGGCCTGCGATCTTTTCAGGAGCAAGAGGATCTTTATGCTTTTGGCCGAACCAAGCCTGGTAAAAAAGTTACGAATGCCAAAGGCGGTCAATCTATTCACAATTATGGTTTTGCTGTAGACATCTGCCTCATTATAGATGGCAAAACAGCTTCCTGGGATACAGCAAAAGACTGGGATAACGACCAAATCTCTGATTGGCAGGAATGCGTCAAAGTTTTCGCCAAATACAACTGGAACTGGGGTGGCGACTGGAAAACCTTTAAAGATCTTCCACACTTCGATAAAAAAGGATATAGCGAATGGAAAGTACTCAGTAAGCTAAAACGTGATAAAAAAAACTATGTAATCTTATATAAATAAACAAATGAAACAGTTCAAATTAAAGCTTGTACCTTTTTTAATTGCGATTTCTTTTGCAGTTGTCTCCTGTACTTCGACCAGAACAGCTTTGTTCGACCAATATTCTTATCAAAAAACAACAGAGTTAAAAATAGAAACGGCCAAATTAATGGATAAAGCAGTAACACCGTATGCTTCTAATAAAACAGAAGTCGAATCTCTGTTGTTAAACATTGAAAAATTGGTCGAATATGAAAAAAGCAAACCCAATAACGAAATCACTTTTGCGATGTGGGAAATTCTAACCGATAAAGAGAAAAACTTATTGTCAGGTTTTTTTAAACGTTGGGAAACGAAAGCGACTTTGTCTCCGGTTTTTGTAGCCGAATCCAAAAAACAGGTTATGGATGCTTTGGATTTACTTATTCAATATGAAAGTAAAAAAGACAAAGAGTCAAAAGATGCCCTTTTAGATTTAATCAACTTCAACAAATAAAACTATGGACAACGATAAAGTATTAAAAGAGTTAAAAAGCAGATTAAAAATTATTATAGCCAATAGCTATAAAGATATTAAACCCGAATTAGAAAAAGATCTAAATACATTTTTAGAAACATCCAGAGAAAAACTTGAACGCTGGATCCTGCTCTTCTCTACTTCAGCCCTAACGGAAGAAGAATTGGAATGGCTCTTAAAAAGTCAGCTTGATTTAGTCGCTTTACAAGCATTGCAAACTACCGGAATATCAAAAATCAGATTGAATACACTTAAAAATAACATTTTAAAAACAATTTTCAAGGTTATTATCGAGCTGGTTATTCCTGTGATCTAAAATTCTTATCTCAGACGACAAATACAATTTAAAAGCTTGATTACAAGATAATTAAAACAATTACAAACTTACTGAAACTACTGATTACTACCCCTTAAAATCTTGGTTAAGGAGAAAGCATAGCTTATTTTTACAGTATCAAATAAAACATCATTTTTTGAATATCGCGCGCAGATTCAGAAGAAGATATTAACCCACAAAAAATCAAAAAGTACAGATGAAAGATTTTATCATAGAGGAAGATTTGTTAATAATAAAAGGTGATTTCGAAGGTGATTTAAAAGGCGATTTCGCCATTAAAGATTCAGATCAGCAACACATTGAACACCTTTTGCTCAGCCAAAAAGGAAGCTACAAAGAGTTTCCGATACTTGGAGTAGGAATTAAAAAATACATTAACAGTCCGGATGCAACCTCCAGGCTAAGACTAGAAAACGAAATAGACAAACAATTATCGTATGACAACTTTTATGTAAAAACATTAGATGTTAACGATTTACAAAACATTAAAATCGATGGGAACTATTAAACCACAGGAAAATCAAAACATTTTTGACTTGTCCTTGCAAGAATACGGAAGTATAGAAAAAGTATTTGATCTTTTAGAAGACAATGATCAATTTAACATCACAGAAGACATTTCTGTTTACGAAGATTTAAAAATAGGCAGAGAAGCCTTTAAAAAGGATATTGTTGAATATTACAATTCCAGAAATCTAAAACCCGCGACTTCACTTACTGAAGAAGAAGAATTTTTACTGGATAACTTCTCCGGAATTGATTATATGATTATTGAAGATGACTTCATCATTTATTAATCAATTATCAAAAAAAATAATCTCAACTTTTAGAAATCTCTAAAGAAAACTACATCTCTGTAGTATTTACAAAAACATAAACAATTATCTATAAGCATATTACACATGTCTTACAGGCTAAACTATATCTAAAAAATAAAATATGGCACGTACAATTGCTGAAATACAGAATGAAATTCTGATTGAGAAAGGGAAACAGCCCTCTCTAAAAGGCTTAACAAGCTCCTCAAATACAAGTATTTGGAGGCTGTGGATCAACATTGTGGCTACTGCAATTTGGGTACACGAAAAAATAGTCGAAAAAAACGCCTTAATTTCAAGACCTCATACCTTAAACTGGTATAGAGATCAGGCTTTAAATTTTCATTATGGTGTTCCATTAGAGCCAGACTCGAGTAACGGAATGTCACTAATCTGGCAAGATGGTTCGTATCAATTTGACACTACAGGTCTTACAGAATCAGAAATTGAAGAATCGAAAATAATAAAACATTGTGCTGTAAGCGAAATTGACTTAGAAACAGTTCTCAAACCAAACAAAGAAATCGAAGAAATTTTTTCTGACTATTTCCATAATAAAGTTGGAGTTGTTTTTATAAAAGTTGCCACAGTAAAAGAGGATAAAATTTCGAGAATTGATGTACCCAACGAACTCTATGCCTTTAAAGAATACATCTCTAAAATTAAAGATGCAGGAAATCAGGTCTATATAAGTTCTGATCAGGGTGATATTCTGAGACTAAGTCTGAATGTTTATATTGATCCTTTGAGTATTTACATCAACCCGAAAGACATTGAATATTATCAAACAAAAATCTCAAACAGCTCAGATGAGGGTATTATATTACCTATGGACGAGTACGAATTAGATCCATTAAATGGTTCATTGATATCCAATAGTCAGGCATTTCCTGTAATAGATGCTGTAAAAGATCATTTAAAAAATATCGAATTTAATGGTGCTTTTGTCAAAACGTATTTAGTTGATGCCATTCAGAAAGCGCAGGGAGTTAAAATTCCGATTTTAACAAAGGTTCAAACTGCTATGGCAACAAATCCAAATGATGAGCCAAATCCGACACTTCCGGATGTGACCAAAATAGAATATTTCATTCCAAAAGCAGGTTATTTTGATTTGGACACCCTTGAAGTTGAGGTAAACTACATTCCTTATACATTCTACCGAGATAAACAATAGTCTAATACGTAAACGATGAATAAATACACGATTTTAAAATGGGAAAAGCTATTATTATGGCTCATCCCTCCTATTCTTAGAAAAAAAACACATGCGCAATGGCTCAATGTTTTACTTGCTCCTATTCGTTCCATTTATGAGGAGACTCTTTACAAAATGCAACATACAGGCCAGGTGATTTATCTGGAAAAAGTATTGAACGAAACCTTCAATCCAACCAAAAATTACAATCCTAATGCAAGCACGGAGCAAAAACGATTGAACGAGTTAATTTATATAGACGAATCGGTCAAGCCTACCTTGCAGTATGTATATCTCCATAAAGAATACTATGAACCGGACGGAACATTAATGATTCCGTTATTAAAAATATTTAAGCGTGAGGAATATAAAAACAAAAACAACAAACCTGTTTATCTGGCCCACCGTAAAGATTACACCACACTAGCCTATGCTAATTTTAGAGTATTTATACCTGAAATTTTAATAACAAACGGAACTATAACGATCCAGCCAGATAAAAATGGAGCTGTATCGAAAACAGCAGCCATCAAAGTGGCAAACATTGAATTCCACAATCTTCTTAACTTCTATAAACTAGCTGGTAAAAGTTATGAAAGCTATCCTTATTCACCAGAAGTCTTAGAAAAATAGTATCAAAAACAACAGACATTTAAATCAATAAAAATGAAACAAGTAAATTTTAGTCATTCGGGAGGATTTCCGCTCGAGCAAGAAACTTTAGAAAAACTTCAAACTGCCTACAGGTCTGAATTATACGAAGCTTTAAAAAGGCATTTAAGCATCGACAACAATAACGATTATATTGTAGCTCACGCAACAAGCGAAGCAAAAGGCTGGGCAGTTATCCGTCAGGAAGATGCTGTAAACCCGGAAAATCAGACAGGAATTTTATATCCTATCAAAAATGGAACTCCAACGAATTATTTAAAAACCACCAGAACAGAGACAAATTTAATCTACGGAACCGGAGAATCTCAACCCGCTTATTATGATTATGAGGCAGAATACAGCCCAGCCAAATTGAATGATGGTGTTTTTGTTTCTGAAAGTGGTCAGGTACAAACGGTCTATTATTATGATGTAAGAAATTTTAAGATTGTTAAGGATATTCAGGCAATCGAAGAAATTCTTCAGGCAATTCAATCCAACATTAATGCAATAGAGGCTAATATTGACGTTGTTGAAGGAGATATTAATGCAATTGAAACAAACATCAACGTAATTGAAGCAGATATCAATTTAATTAATCAATCTTATCTTCCGCTTAATGGTTCTAAAGCGATGCAGGGAGATTTAGATCTGGGGACTCATCAATTATCAAAATTAGACACAAATCAAACCTTAGAAGCAAACGTAAGAGCCAGAGATTTTAGATTAGGTTATAGTGGCGGAAGAGGATTATTGCATCAAAATGATTATCTGGGAAGAGCTTTAGTTGACAACAGCACTGCGTCGACGACAAATCTTACTCTAAATTATGGTCCGGATTGGGATAATACTTATATCGGTGGGAAAGTATATTTAGACAATATCAATACAACAAGTTCTAATGGCTCCTCTTTGCTGGTATTAGACAATCAAAATCAGGTTATTAAAAACAGTACGTTAATCAACTCGTTACTTAATCGTATCCAGGCTTTAGAAGACAAACCCGCCACTGCTGTACCACTTGGAATGGTTGCTATCTGGGGAAAACCAGCTCCATTTCCTGAAGGTTGGGAAGAATATGTACCATTAAAAGGTAAAATACCTGTAGGGCTTAATATTCTAACTCCAGAAGAAAAAACTGATGCACAAGACGGAGACGGAGGTAACGGTATTAGCTACTATAGAGATAATTATGGCAACATAATATATCCATTTGAAACCTTGGGAAGTACAGGAGGTCGAATGGCTAAAAAACTAAGTATTAATGAAATACCTGCACACACTCACACAGAAACAAGAGTAAAAGAAGGTTTAGGAAGCATAATAAATTTTGAAGCTGTTGGTGATGATGGCCATTTAGGATATGAATCTGTGGCATCAGGACCTGCTGGTGGAGGACAAACTTTCTCAATTCTTAACCCTTACAGAGTTGTCCAATTCATCGAATATACAGGACGTCCAAAAGATAGTACCGCACCAACAAATCCAACAAACTTGCAAGTATCAAATATTCGCGATACAAGTGTAACTTTAAGTTGGTCAGCATCGACTGATGAATATGGTGTTACAAATTATATTATATATGGAAATGGTATTTCGCCAATCATAACAGGTAACGTTCTCTCTTATACCGTTAGTGGACTATCTCAAGACACATCTTATAATTTCTATGTCAAAGCAAGAGACGCCGCAGAAAATTTATCAACTGAGAGTAATACCGTAAATTTTACAACAACTATAACGGATTTAATGAAGCCAAGCACACCAACTGGTTTAATGTGTTCCCCGGATGGTGATAGCTATATAAATATTTCATGGAACCCTTCTACTGACAATCTAGCTGTTGTTCGTTACGTGGTATATAGACGAATCGCTGGCGGATCTTCTCAAGTATATGTTGGAACCCCCGACAACTTTTGCACTGTTTATGGTACAGCAGGTACAACATATTATTTTAAAGTACTGGCTGTGGATGCGGCAGGAAATGAATCTCTATTTTCATCTGAAGTTGTAGGATATGTAGAATCAGAAGGCGGAGGCGGATCATGTTTCGACGTAGAATCATTAGTAACAATGGCATCAGGACAATCAAAGAAATTAAAGAATATTGTAGTTGGAGACAAACTTCAGGGATTTTCTTTCCCTAATGAGATTGATGAATCTGATGGAGACTATTTCTTGTGGAATGGAAAATTAGATGAAGCTACTAAAACTGACGTAACTGTTGTTAACAAAATCACAAGTGTTCAGCCAAATTACTACGAAATTAAAATGGCTGACACAACGATTAAAGTTACCGGAGAACACCCTTTATTAGTTACTCAAGATGGTGAAAATCTACAATGGATATCTGTAAAAAATGTGTCACAAAGCATGCTACTGATTGATAAAACAGGGAAAACAAAGGCTATTGAATCGATAACATTCAAAGAAGAACCTTTGGAAGTTGCTCTTTTAGATGTTGAGAATGTAGATAATTATGTTATTTCCGGAATTGTTGCTCACAACAATAAACCAGAAGATCCACAAGATCCACAACTATAAAAAACAAAATAACTATTTAGTAATCTTTTGGGGTTTAATTACCCCAAAAGATTACTTACCTAAAACCATTCAACTTAAAAAACTATAAATGAAAATTGTGAAATTTATTTTTACAGCTTCGGCTTTGCTGTGGCTTTTAATTACAATCTTGACAATGATCCCATTAGTAACCTTATTACTTCCAACCTTATTAATTTCGAAAAAACATTATACCGAATGGATCCTCTTTTTATTTGCATCGATTTGTTCTTTAGGCATCTACCCTATTTGTTTTGTATATGCCATCATAAAATGGAAAGGTTTTTTAACCTATCTGAGAAAACTTAGTTTAAGCATCGACATTGCCGGAAATACCGTTGCCGGAACATTATTAAATGACAATTTTATTATCGCTTCCTCGACAAATAAATTTGGTGTTATCCAGGAAACCATAAGCGATAATTTAGGAGAAAATGAAAGAGACAATACCCTATCGGTTTTCGGGAAAAGATTTACCAACTTATTGGGAGTAATTGATTTTGATCACGCCCAAAAATCTATAGTAGAAGACTAACAACATAAAAACCATGATACATAAAATCTCAGAATACTCAAATGAACTAAAATTATTGCTTTACGGAATTTTTATTTACTTGGAGATGGATGCCGAAATTGTTAAGATATTATTTTACTTAATGGTAATGGATACTTTTTTAGGCATTATAAAAACCATAGTGCTAAACAATCCTTTCAGCTTTAAAAAATTAGCTCTGGGATTTGTGTCTAAGTTAGCCGTATTGCTAATACCAACAGCCTTGGCATTAATGAGTAAAGGACTTAATTACAACTTTAAATGGTTTGTAACCATAGTAATGGATTTACTTATTGTTAGCGACGGAATTTCAATAATCAGCAATATTATTGCCATAAAAACAAAAAAAGAAGTAGAAAATTTTGATGCGATGACTTTGATTCTTAAATCGATAAGAGATCGTTTAATACTATTATTCAAAAGACTTTTGATCACCATCGATCCTAAATATCATATCGAAAAATAGGCAAATACTTCATCCTAAATATATCTATATAAATAGAGGAATACGAACAACTATAAGAAGAAAAATTGTTTGTATTCCCTTATGAAAAAGCAGAAAAGATAGGAATTCCTATATACAAATTTGGTTTATACACTAGAAGGAAAAATTAATTTCTCAAATTATTCATCCCAAATACCGCCAGATTAAACTGCTTCCTTTTTCTTCTGAATCTGAATTCCAGCCTATAACCAATTAACCAAATTGAAAGTAAAAACCAAAAATGCACCTTATTTATTAGAACGAATATTTAAGATCAGAAGAATCGAAAACACAATCGATTTAAGTAATTCTTTTTCTGTTGTAAATAAAAAAGAATTCCCAGCATTGTTTGAAGCAGAAATTTACAAAGTAACATTTAGCACAAAAAAACATGGGAAAACAAAAAGTTACGATCTCTTTATGTCTTACAACGAATTGATCTGCGACGAAGAAATAGATAATTTAAAAGAATCTCTGGGTATAGTCATAACAGGAGACGGATCACAATTTAAAATTCTTGACTACGAAGCAGATTTTACTATCCAGTTCGATCAGGAAAACAGCTCTTTTATAGCAATTGATGAGGTGAAAAATGGGATGATAAGTTTCAGAAAGTAAGTTGATAAAAATTCTCAGTGCTGAAAAACCGTTGCTTTCTATTGATAAAGCATGACTAATCAACTGTCTAAAAAACATATATAACTAAACAAAATTAAAAAATGAAAAAGATAATCTTATTGTTAGCGTTGTCCGTTACGCTTTTCTCAACGGCACAATCTACTTATTTAATTCAAAAGCCATTACGCTTAGAGACTGTTAATGGGGGCACTAAGTTTGACAGCGTCCTTGTACGTGGTGCTGATAAAATTGTCAAATTTGTTCCTCGAAGTGAGTTTGTTGGTTCATCCGGCCTTAAAACTGTAAATGGCATTTCTTTATTGGGTTCTGGAGATGTTCCATTTACTCCTGTATCAGATACTGTATCTGGTATAGTGAACAATACAGCTTTACAGGAACTAGGAGGTGTAGATAAAACTATTAATGGTTTAAGAATTGGTAGAGGTAATAGTACCGGGATTGATAATGTAGTATTCGGAATCAATTCACAAAACTCAGCAACAACTGCTGTTGAAAACCATTCATTTGGATTTGAAGCGTTGAGAGATGTTACAACAGGTAATTATAATACCGCTATGGGTTGGGGTGCACTACAAATGAATACAACGGGTAATCAAAATAGTGCTTTTGGTGATGCGGCTTCTATGGCGAATACTACTGGTTCTTATAATGTTGCTATGGGAATTAATACTTTAAAAGCAAATCAATATGGCAGCCAAAATGTTGCTATTGGAGCAGGTGCTTTAGCTAAAAATATAGGCACTGCCGGTTCAAATATATTTGGACACAGGTCTGTAGCTATTGGAGCAAGTGCGATGTTTAATAATACAACCGGACATGGTATAGGAATAGGTAATTTTGCCTTAAATAACAATACTACAGGTGCACACAATATAGCAATAGGTTTTCAATCCGGAAGTGGTATTACTACAGGCAGCAATAATACAATCATAGCTGGTACAGGATTTATACAATTTGGAGGTGGTATAACTACAGGGGCCAACAATTTAATTATTGCTCAAAATAATGGTAATACTACAGGCATCACTACAGGATCAGGCAATACTATTGTGGGTAAAGTAAGTGGTTTAGCAGCTGCCTTAGAAAATAATGTAATAGTATCAGACGGTGTGGGAACACAAAGATTGATATCTAATTCAACAAATTTAACCACACTCCCAGTTCAAACAACTGCTTTAATTACTGGAGACACAACAGGCAAAGCTGTTTTAACTAAAGAATATCTTAATAGTTTCATTGGAACGGTTGCTCCTGCATCAGCTACAGCTTCTGGAAAGGTTGGTGAAATTAGAATAGTTGCTGGCTATATATATTGGTGTACTGCTCCTAATACATGGATAAGAGCATCGGGAACAACATTTTAATAGAAACAAATATTACTCATCAAGTAATTTAAAAAAATGATCACACAAAAATATATAATTAGTAAAGCATTAGCTTTAGATACTGTGAATGAAGGTAAAAACACAGATGAGATATTAGTTTATAGCGCAGACAAAGAAGTTAAGAGGATTCCTCAAAGTAGTTTTTCTATTGAAATAAAAGGTGTTTATAACAATAATGGCGAAGCAAAAGCAGATGGTTTAGTCGTTGGTGACTATTATAGAAAACCAATCGTTAGCGATTCTGAATCTTCTGTTTTAGCTGTTGTTGTTGATGTTTTACCGACAATGAAATTAGTTTTTAACGACATTGATACAACGGCTTCTTTTTTAGGTATAACTGACAAAGAAAGTATTGAAGATTGGAATGTTTTTTTTAGTGCTAGTACCTCTTTGATATTTACTAAAGTTAGAATTGAAGGTAATGACGCTATTTTCACAAGATCAGATTCTTTTTCAGGACAAATAAACTTGAATTCTTGTCAAATAAAAGATATTGATTTCACCGGATTTACCAATCAGATAAGCCGCATATTTTTACAATCAAATGAAATAACTTTTTTCAACCCTACTGAAAAACTGCCACATTCAGTTACTACCTTGGATTTAAATAACAATACTTTAGCTACTTTTGATCCTCATATTGAACTACCTGACAGTTTAGAATATTTATCTTTGAGCAATTGTGATTTGAAGACCTTTAATCCTTCTATTGCTTTGCCAGTGGATTTGAAAACGTTAAATCTGGAGGTGAATCAAATAGAAACATTTAATCCTACTATTGCATTGCCTTCAGGTTTAAATGTTTTAAAATTAAATGTAAATGAGATAGTTGTATTTAATCCTTCTCTTGCTTTACCTGCTGATTTGCAGGAATTAATTTTAAACAACAATAAAATAGTTACATTTGACCCTTCTATTGCGCTACCGTCGAATCTAAAATATCTAAACTTAAATGATAACCAAATAGTTACATTTGACCCTGCTAATTTTGCCTTACCAGCAAACTTAGATTCGTTTTCTATAGGTGACAACAAAATAGCCACTTTTGATCCTGCTAATTTTGCTTTACCTAATTCAATAACTAGCCTCTCCTTATTTAACAATCAAATAGTCTCTTTTGATCTAGTAAATTTTCTTTTACCTTCAAATTTAAAAATTCTAAGTTTAGGTGGTAATAAAATTTCAACATTCGATCCTTCTGTTCCTTTACCAGATAATTTAGAATTTCTATCTGTGTTAAGTTGTTCGATAGTTTCTTTTAACCCTACTTTACCATTGCCAGCTACTTTGAAAAATATTAGGCTAGAATACAACCGGATAACTACATCTAGCTGGAACACAGCAACGGCCTGGATTTCAAATCTTGGCAATAATGGTAGTATAAATTGCGAAGTAAATTATGATTCAATTATAGAGACTGCATCTGAAACTCTTTTACGAGATAAAGGCTGGACAATAATAACTCAATAATAATTAAAATACTTTTTCATCTTAATTCAACTCAAAGCCACCATTAAAGAACAAAATCTTCTTATGGTGGCTTTACTTTTAGAATTCCAATTATAATATAAAAATAATATTGCTGAGGTAAGAAATCTAATCCTAGACCTTAAAAAACTCACTAACAAACTCTACTTCTTCGATAAAAACTCATCTTCAATAAGCCTAAATTTTTCTCGATCCAATGGTTTATTCAGAAAACGAAATACAGAAGGATTATTTTCGGCCCGTTTAAAATCATCAGGATGTATAGATGTTGTAATCATCAAAATAATGCAGTTTGCTTTGATTGTTTCAGACAGTTTTGCGTATTCTTCCAGAAATTCATAGCCGTTCATTCCCGGCATATTAATATCTAAAAAAATGAATTGTGGAAGTAATTCTGGAGTATTTTCTAATGATTTAATATAATCAAGTGCTTCAAGAGCTGATTCCTGCAAAATTATTTCTTCAGCGAAATGATATTTTTCAGCCATTCGCTTTGCGATATAACGATCTGTTGGATTGTCGTCTATCACTAAAATTTTTTTGAAAGTTGGTTTTTCTGATTCCTGGTTCATTAGTTAAGATTGATTTATTGATTTGGTATTTTAATTAAGAAAGTTGTTCCTTCACCTATTTGAGATTTAACTTTTATATCGCCATTCAGTTTATTAACAGCTTCTTTTACAATATACAATCCTAGTCCTGAACCAACGGATTCCTGCGACACGCGATAGAACATGTTAAATATTTTCGATTGCGATTCTTCATCAATTCCTATACCATTGTCCTGAACGAAGATATTGGTTTCAGTTGGAGACGTCTCTATTTTAATATTGACAAAGGGATTTGGAATTTGAGAATTTTGATACCGAATAGCATTTGAAATAAGGTTATTTAAAATAGTAATTAAACGATTTTTATCAGAATAAAAGGAAACTTCATCAAAGATCTCAATTTTAAATTCAACCATTCTGTTATTATCACCAATGAATTTTAAGTTTTCCGTCACACCATTAATCAGTTCTCTGAAATTAATTAGCTCGTTATTGATTTCCATACGAGAGTTTCGCGAATAATCAAGAATGTCACAGATAAAACCATCCAGTTTTTTTGCGCTGCCTTTTAGCATTCTAAAATATTCAAGCATCGATTCTTCAGTAGTGTCTTCTTTGGCTATTTCAATAAGACCGAGCATTGAATTCAGTGGTGCTCGCAAATCATGAGAGGTACTGTAAACAAAACGGTCAAGTTCATAATTGGCGGTTTTTAATTCCTGATTTTCAATTTCCCTTTTTTTAAAAATTAGTTCCATATGTGCTTCACTATATTTTTTAAATTGATAGGCCCACAACCCGCAAATTGAAAAAATGCAACCTGCAAGTATCATATGAATAATAAATGTCTGTAATGACATATAATCTAACTGAGAGAAATAAATTTCATCTAATCCCAGATATTGAAAATAACCAAATACTCCATGATGTATTCCCACAACAAGCATAAGTGGTATTTGCAACTTCCAGTTTTGATACGTAATAAGGATGGCACTTGCAATGAATGCTATAAAGTGCATTTCGAACAGTCCATGCATCTGGTAAATAAATTGAGCCATGAAAATTCCCAATACAACACTGAGGACATATTGGTATAAATTTGATTTAGGCATGACAACTTTTGTGGAATAATAGGCAATAAGCAACAGGCTGCCGACTCCAACTCCAATTTGCCAGGTGTCATAAAAAAAAGAAAGCAACAATCCGACGACAAAAAAACTGATGAGGAAATAATTAGTTAAATGATCTGATTTTTTTTTAATTACAAAAAGAAAATCTTTAATGTGCATGGATTGTTCTAAAGCATCAATTTCTTGTTTCATGTTTTTTTTGCAATTTGGGATTGTTATTTAATTCTCTTTTTCGCTTTTGACTGTAGGTTATAACAAATTGAGCCTCATATTAGCAATTTGAGAATATGTAAAAACTTTGACTTTAAATTAAATGATTAAGAAAATCATTAATAAGACTTCACCAAATTATATAAAAAAAACACAATACCAAACTTTAAGTAATGCATATTTTACAATTAAATATAATTTTTATGACATCAATTATTAATGGCTTTTATTGATACAATCCATAATGAGTTTCTAATACTAAAATGATTAAGCAATGAAATTCTTCATTCATTTAACAATTTAATGCTTTTATTCAGCGCATCCTGACACCCTAATTATTTTCATTCTTTCATTCCACACATAATGATATCATTAATTTCTAATAAACAGGTATTAATACTTACTTATTTATAATACTTAATTGATACTTTTGAGAGCCCCTAAATAGTTTTTTTTATTAATTCATTTCAAATAAAATTATGATCTCAGATTTCTTTGAAACAAATAACTATTTCGTTGACAAAAAAAATAGTTTTCAGGAGCACTACAATGTTTATAATGACAAACGCGAACGCATTGGCAGAATTAAACAAAAATTAACCGTATTACAAAAAGTATTACGCTTAACAGTAAGTAAAACATTGCTTCCTTTCTCTCTAGAGATTCGGAGTGCCAATGGCGGTTTAGAAGCTTCAATATTAAAAAAAGGTCTCTTTTCAAAATCTGAAATTATTGTACAGGATGCTTCCGGCAAAAAAGTGGGAATCATTAATAAAAAATCAAAGCATTTTAAACCTGAATTCAAAATTTTAAACAGCGCTAACGAGGTTATCGCTGAGATAGGTGATGTGTGGAAAAAATCTAATTTTATTATCAATGATTCTTTGGAAAACCAAATAGGCACAATTGACCATCAATGGAAAGGATCAATGAAAAATGTTGCCAGAGCAGACAATAGCTATAATGTAAATATTGCAACCAACTATTCTAATAATGAAGAAAAAGTCGCTATTTTATCGACTGCGATTGTTATAAATATGTTTTTTTAAATCTGAATATCTGCTAAAGTTTATCCACTACTACATAATAAAAAAGGGAATAGTTTCAAAGCTAAAGCAGAAATAGCTCTTAATTTTGATTGGTAAATTCCATAAAAAAACCTGCAAAGCAAACTTTACAGGTTTTATGGTATCCCCAAATACCATTAATAAACATATAGCCTAATGGACTCTGTTATTCATCATTATAAAAAAGCCCATTTTGCTATATTTAACTAAAAAACAATTTTAAAATGAAACAATTTAAGCCTTCTTTATTTTAAAACATTACTTATCAAATTATTATAGCAAAATCTGAATTCGGGATTGAAAAAATTGAGTTGCCCCTTTTAAATTAAATCGGTCTAATATTCCATAACCATAAGCGAATTCAAATCTAAAGTTTTTAGAAAGATACCAGTTTAGAGTTGGCGTTATTCTCCAAAACCGTCCCCCCTCAATTAGTCCGCCATTCAATTCATTGGTAGAATATCTTAACGCTGCCTCGATTTCACCTAATCCTCCTTCAAAAACAGATTTTTTAACCGGGATAAAAGTATAAATACCACTTGTTGTCGTATAAGGTCTGCTTGCACCGGTAAAAATGTAACTCATCATTACTTCTCCACCATGAAAAACCGGATCGTTTTTTTCACTTGAATTAAACATCTGCCAGCTGTATTCAGTTCCAAATAACCATGGTCCTTTATTGTAATAGATCTCCCAACCTACAAAAGTTCCCTGATTTGATGAAAAAGTACCTGTATCTATAAAAATTGGGGCCGTGTTTGATTCGGGTCTCGATTTAAGTCTGATTTTATTATCTTCCGGCTGCCCTATTCTGAAATTACCTCCAATATGAAGCGTAGTTTGTTTTTCTTCAGAATGTATTGGAAGCCAGGCAGCTCTTGTTATAAATTGCCAGCTATACGTACTGAATCCCTGATCTTTAGAAAGCCAGTCTGCAAAAATCCCCATATTCCAGACAATTTTTTGTTTTGGAAGATAGCCAAGCCATTTTATACCATCACCGAGAATGGGTATTGCGTCAATATTCATATGTCGCTCCAAAGATTCACCGGAGTAACCATTCATGACTTTGCTAAGTGAGAAACCTTCTTTAGTACGGCCTATAAAAATACTCCCCCATATTTCGGGTGTTGCGATCATAACTCCGGATTCACGCACATACCAGGATTTTGCATCTCCATCATACATAAAACCAGCTTTCCAGGTTATGGTTCTTTTTGTTTTAAGCTGACCGCCAATTAAAACCCTGAAATCACGAACATCAAAATCGTATTTAAGTTCACTGCCAATCGAATCCATTTGTCTTTTGGTAGTTGCATCTGCGACGTATCCTGCATATTCATATAAAAAACCAGCACCCAATTTGATCGTTGTAAAACTGGTGTCAAACATGTTCCATGGCAATTTCTGCGCCTTCGTACTGTCTACAGCCTGTATTACATCGCCTTCGGTTCCATCAGGCACCGTTTTTGGTTTTTCCTGTCCAAATGAAAAATAAGGTAAAATCAGAAGAACAAAGACAATCAAACCAACCCGCAGTTGCGACAGAAATAAACAATTTGCTATGATTCGTTTTGCTTTCAAAATACCGTTATTTATGAATTAATATTCCAGGAATATTTTTTGAAGTTCATCCAATTTTCTTGGTTTAAGTAATGCTATAGTCAAGAGAATTCTGGATTTTTGAGGATTTAATCCATAAGAAGCGATAAGCCCTAATTCGTCATCATTGCACTCCACGTTACGTCCTACAATACCAGTAGCCACACGTGTGCTTCGAACTACAATAATTCCTTTTTTACTTGCTCTTGCACAAGCATCAAGAGAAGCTTTATTCATGTTTCCGTTACCAACGCCGGCAATTACAATTCCTTTGGCTCCTTTTTCAATAGAAGCATCTATTAAATCAGGTTTCATATCGGCATCAGCATAAATAATATCTACGCGTGGAAAAGTTGTTACTCCTTTTACGTCAAATTCAGAACTTTTTCCGAATTTTTGATCAGGATAATGGTAAAAATCATTTACCCCGTAAGAAGTGGTTCCTATAAGTCCGCGTATTGGAGACATAAAAGTCTGAACAGCTGTTGTACTAACTTTGGTCAATGATTGAGCAGAATGAATCCAATCGTTCATAACCAAAAGTACCCCATGCCCTTTTGCTTTAGGATCTGCAGCCACGGCAATTCCATTATAGAGATTCAAAGGCCCATCAGCACTTATTGCTGTTGAAGGGCGCATCGAACCAACAAGTACTACCGGCTTATCTGTTTTTACAACCAGATTTAGAAAATAGGCCGTTTCTTCCATCGTGTCAGTTCCATGTGTAATCACAAAACCGTCAACGTCTTTACTGCCCGCCAGTTCATTGATTCTGTTGGCTACTTTCAGCATTATTTCAAATGACATATCCTGAGATCCAACATTCGAGATTTGTTCGCCTTTAATATCGGCCAATTTCATGGCATCCGGCACCGCATTGACCATCGCATCAATAGTTACCTGTCCTGAAGTGTAGCCAGATTGTACACCACTCGCAGCAGATCCTGCAATCGTACCTCCTGTTGCCAGAATAAGAATTTTCGGTTTTGATTGTGCAATTATACCTGTACTTACTGATAATAGGATTATAAGAAACAGTTTTTTATAAAAGATTGTATTTAATTTCATGATATAGATTTTTTAGTTGTTGGTTATTTTTGTCCTGTTAAGCTTGCCGGATCAAGTAATTTTTTAATTTGATCTTCCGTAAGTAATTTCTTTTCGCGTATAAGCTCCAGAATTCCTTTATTGGTTTCAAGAGCTTCTTTGGCCAGCTCAGTTGTTTTTTCGTAACCCAATACCGGATTAAGTGCCGTAACAATACCAACACTTCTTTCCATATAATGTTCTAAAACCGATTTATTTGCAGTAATACCTTCTATACAATTTTTTCTAAACAAGGGCATTGTTTTAAAAAACAAACCTTGTGACTCCATCATGGCGATGGCTTCTACAGGTTCAAAAGCATTCAATTGCAGTAAACCGGAATGAGCAGCAAGTGTTACGGTTAAATCATTCCCTATTACTTTGAAACAAACTTCATTCATTAACTCCGGCATAACAGGATTTACTTTACCCGGCATAATTGAAGATCCCGGTTGAAGTGCCGGCAAATTAATTTCAAATATACCAGCGCGTGGTCCTGAGGCCAGGAAAATAAGATCGCTGCTTATTTTTGACATGGCTATGGCCATGCTTTTAAGTGCTGATGAATAAATTACAAATCCTTGTTGACTAGAAGTAGCAGCAATCAGATCTTTACTCATCACAATAGGTTTTCCTGTAATTTTAGCAAGATGCGTGGCCACCTTTTCAGCATAACCTGGTGAAGCCGTAATTCCCGTTCCTATTGCTGTCGCCCCCATGTTTTGCTCACATAAAAATACTTCTGATTTACGTAAAGCGGCAATTTCTGCGTCAAGCTGATTTCCAAAAGCGTGAAATTCCTGTCCCAGAGTCATTGGTACGGCATCCTGTCCTTCGGTACGACCCATTTTTAGAATGTCTTTAAACTCATCTCCTTTTTTATGAAACGCTTTGGCAAGCAAATCAGCTTCTTTGGTTAGTTTATCATTGTGTAATAATAGCGCCACTTTAATAGCTGTTGGGTAAACATCATTGGTAGATTGCCCCATATTTAGGTCATCATGAGGTTCTATAAATTGATACTCCCCTTTTTTATGACCGCTCATTTCAAGGGCGATATTAGCAAGAACTTCGTTGACATTCATGTTGGCTGAGGTACCTGCCCCTCCCTGATACAAATCAACCAGAAACTGATCGTGGTATTTTCCGTCTATTACGGCCTGACAGGCTTTTTCTATCGCAGCAAGCCGGTCTTTTTTAAGTCGGCCGTCAGCTGCATTGGCACGGGCTGCCGCTAATTTTACCATGGCAAAAGCTTTTACATAATCAGGGTAAAATTGCGTGGTCATGCCGCTGATCTGAAAATTTTCAAGGGCGCGGGCTGTCTGAACTCCGTAGTAAGCATTGTTCGGAATTTGCTTCTCCCCCAAAAGATCTTTTTCAGTTCGGGTTTGAGCAGTAAGGAAGCTGATGTATAATCCAAAGAGGATTACATAATGTATTTTTTTACACATGGTGTTCTGTTTTTTAAGTTTTTAGTAACTTTTAAAGAAATGTCCGGGTATCTATTGATTTTTTCTATAAAAGGCTTCTGAGAAGTTATATTTAAAAGAGAATTGTACTTTGGATATAGAAGTACTCCATCCGTCTCTGAAATTATCGCGATCGCCCCACTGAAATTCACCTCCCACCAGACAATTTTTTGCGGGAGAATAAAGCAAATTCGCTACTATATATTGACCTTTTTTGAAGGCATCATTCGTTTGTCCGTTAGAATTGTCAATATCAATCATAGAATAACCAAACGAACTGGTAAATTTTTCAGTCCAGCTATGATCAATAAAAGCCACAAAACCAAGCAACGGAAGTGCAACACCTTTTACAGGTTCTGTAACGTTTCCGGGATTATTTTCGATTCCGATATCAACCGGAGCATCGTTCATGTAATTCTGAATTCCTTCACCATACACAACCTGCCCTTTGAAAACAGTACTTTGACCAAATTTAATGTTGGTACTTAAATTTAACCCCCATCCAAGAGCATCTCCGGATAAATCAAATTGATCATTATTTTGGTCTTTCCATTCAATTTTTCTCAGTATACCGGCTAATTCCACATAACCCCATTTAGCACCGTAACGATATTCTGCCGAAAGATCCGGCAACGGAAATCTCGCATTAACCCCTTCAAGTTCGATACGATTGTCATATATACCCTGATCAGCACTTGCTCCGGGTCTTTCCAGCGCAATAGTTAAACGGGTATCGCCCTGAATAGGCATATAACGAATTTGTACGTTACGGAAAAACACCATTCCGGTTGGTCCCCAATATTCTAATGTATTTGGGAATACATCAATATCCATAAAAGGGCTCCAGGTCTGACCTGCTCCAAATTTCCCTAATTCGGCATAAGCGTGACGCAAACGAAAAGTGGTCTGACCTGCATCGACACCAGTGCCATACAATTCAAATTCGAATTGCGTTTTCAATTCCCCAATTCCGGTATCAAAATAATTTTTGATACCAAATCTCGTCTGGCGTACAGAGGCATAATAATTACCGTCTGGTCCATATTCATTTTCATAAGAGGGTAATTTAGTAGGGCGCACAGCATCGTACCAATCTGGCTGTATCTGATTAAAATTATACCCAATATCGGTCATGATAAATCCATAAATTTCCATACTTTTTTTAGCATCACCGTCCTGACCCTGCATTAGGTTTACTACAAGAAAACAAATTGTAATGGTTAGATATCTAATCTTGACCATTTGCAAAAACTTTTTTTTCATAATGATTAAGGTTTAAAATTGTTTGATTCCTTACTAATGCCTAACCACTTACCTTAATGGGTTTTCAAGATTGTGGGTAAAATTTATTTCATGTTTTTTATTATATATTGTACAATTTCGGCTTCGAGTTCTTTTGTCAAATTTTCATATTCGGCCTTCAAGTGAAAATTCTCCTTTATTTTTTTTGTGTACTTTTCAACATTAATTTTACTGCAACAATAATCATCGCACATGCTTTTGAAATCATCGTCGACCAAATACAAAACTTTGATTGATTCTTGATAATTGGAAAGTTTTTCGCTGTATAACTTCTCTGGAATCGACATTTTATTTTTCATTAAGTACTGATAATCAACCAAATGTAAAAAACCATATAATTCGAAAAGAGTTAAAAACCGTTAAATTTAACCGTTAAATGAAGGAAAAATCTTATTTATAGGTGCTTTTTCTTACAAAAAATTAAATTAAATTATAATATGAAAAGAAAATATTTAACTTTATAGTCATTATTTTTTTGCCCTATTGTTCTCATTTAATGCAACTTATATGGAGGCTATAAAAAAACAAACACATGAAGAAATTTTTACCGAACTAGAATCTGTTTTAAAATTTAACTCATTAAAAAACTCTCCCATCTTAAGTAAATTTTTAAGATATATTGTGGAAGAAACGCTTAATGAAAACCAGCATTTTATCAAAGAATATTCTATTGCTATAAATGTGCTCAACAGATCTGCTGATTTTAATTCTAATGATGATGCCGTTGTGCGTATTCATGCCGGAAGACTACGAAGAATTCTGAACGAATATTATTTGACTGAAGGGCAAAACAATGCTTTGATGATCGACATTCCAATAGGTTGTTATGTTCCCCGATTTATACGAAAGGAAAATGCACGACCCATTGTGCATCCCTATGATAACACAAATCCAATCATTGCCATATTTCCCTTTAAATCAATCACCACAAAACAAAATTTAGATATTTTTTCATTGATGCTTTGTGAAGAGTTAAGCGCTGAACTTTCTCTTTTTGAAGATATTGCGGTTATAGGTCATTTTTCTTCTGAAATGATTTCAAAAATTAATCAAAACATACTCGAAGCCGCAAAAATGCTTAATGCCGATTTTATAATTACCGGAAATCTGCAATGCAATGATAAAAAATTACAGATAAGAGTTAACCTTTTAAACTCCATTACGGGTGAGTTTGTTATGACAAAATCATTCGATCATATTGATATCATTGATATTGCTAAAGTTCAGAGTGAAATTGTACACAGTATTGTCAGCGAAATTGGTGGCTATTATGGCAGTATTTTCAAAGAAATTATCAAAACATCTCCATCCCGAATTTCAAATAATTTAAGTATTTGGAAAGGTGTTTACAGTTATTACAAATATCAATGTGAATGTTCCTTTGAGAATTATTGGTCTGCTTTTAGAAATCTTGATGAAGCTACCAAATTACATCGCAATCATGCGGTAACATGGGCCATGTTGGGTGAATTTTATCTTAACGGAGTTGCCTTTGCCGTTGACAGTGACGAAAACACTATTGAAGAAGGATACCGATGTGTGATGAAATCACTTAAAATTGATCCACATTGTCAGCATGCCTGGCATACTTTGACAGGGGTTAATTTATTAAAAAAAGATCCGGAAGCCTGTCTATATTCTGCTGAACAATGCATTAAAATAAATCCTAATGCTTCAGGTATCGTTTCCGGAGTTGGCTGCATGCTTGTTTTGTCAGGATATTTTGAAAAAGGTTTTCAGATCATGCAAGACGCGATTCAAAAAAATCCTTATTATCCCTGGTGGATTAATATTGGTTTTTGCTGCTATTACTTAGCTAAAAAAGAGTATAAAAATGCATTTCAGTGGGCTGAAAAAATGGACTCTGAAGAAACATTTTGGGATCCGCTTCTTAAATGTGCCACACTATCTTTAATCGGTGAAGACATTAAGTCAAAAAAATATCTTTTGAAACTTTTGTATACGGAGCCTAAAACACCAACAAAAATTGAACTGATGCTTTCAGGTGTTATTCTTTCAGAAGATTTAGTATCGGAAATAGTTCAGGCCGTAGAAAGAATCGGAATGAATCAAAAAAACTGAATATCAAACACTTAAAATTATTTTCAAATACAAATCATTTTATTTTTTAAATTAGTTTTTCAAAAAATAAACACCATGCAGAAATTAACCAAAGAAGATATTTCGCAAGAAGTATTCGATTTATATGATGATTATGCCCACAATAAAATCGAAAGAAGACAATTTATCGAAAAACTTTCCATTTTCGCAGTAGGTACGCTGACCCTTCCGTCGCTTTTAAGTTTTATGATGCCAAATTATGAAGACAGCATCTTAGTCAAACCCAGAGATCCAAGAATAAAATCAGATTACATAACGTATCCATCTCCGAAAGGTGGCGGCACTATAAAAGGGCTTTTATCGCAGTTTGCTGAAACCAAAAAAAAATTACCCGGAATTATTGTTGTGCATGAAAACCGGGGTCTTAATCCGTATATCGAAGATGTAGGACGAAGAGCTGCTGTCGAAGGTTTTATCACATTGGCGCCGGATGCTTTATCACCATTAGGCGGCTATCCCGGAAATGACGATGCAGGACGCGAACTACAAAAAAAACGTACCCGCGAAGAAATGCTGGAAGATTTTATTGCTGCTTATGAATACTTAAAAACCCACAAAGATTGTAATGGTTATGTAGGCGTTGTCGGATTTTGTTTTGGTGGATGGATTTCTAATATGATGGCCGTAAAAATACCGACTTTATCTGCCGCTGTTCCTTACTACGGAGGGCAACCTACCAAAGAAGAAGCTGAAAAAATAACAACTCCGCTTATGCTACACTACGCTGGCTTGGACACACGTGTAAACGAAGGCTGGCCTGCTTTTGAAGAAGTCCTGAAAAAGAATAAAGTTGAAAACACAGCTTATTTTTATCCCGGAGTGAATCATGGTTTTCATAATAATACAACGCCAAGATATGATGAAGCTGCTGCAACTTTATCATGGACACGAACTATTGATTTTTTCAAACAAAAACTAAAAAAAAAATAATTTATGGAGCTGATTGCCAAAGCAACAATACAAATTCAGAAACCAATTGAAGAAGTTTTTGAAGCAATCGTAAATCCCGAAAACATGATCAACTATTTCATCTCGGAAAGCAGCGGACGAATGGAAACGGGAAAAGAATTGATTTGGAAATTCCCGAATTCGAAGATGAGGTTCCCATAAAAGATATTTAAAATGAAACTAATCTTTCGATATGCTATGTTTGGGATCCTGAAAACATAGTAAAAATTGAAAGCAATTAAAAATGACAGATAACAGAAGTTTAATAGCCCTAACCAGATAGTGATTTCTAAAATTTCAAGTTGACCATTATTTTCCAATATTAATTATAACACTATTTTAATCGTACTTTTTTTACAACAAATTATTTTTTTTATTACTTTAGTACAGCTTTATCAATACTGATAAGCAAACAGTTACATTACTTTTCCCTTTCTTATTTACGTATTTAAGTTCAATAATAGAAACTAAAAATTTATTATTTATGAAATGTATCCGTACACTTTTAATAGTATTTATAAGTTTTATTTTTTTATTATTTCCTCTTATACTGCACGCCCAAACACCGGAAAATACTACTTCCGAAAGTCCAATAAAATATCCTCAATTTGAATTTAAGGGACTTTTTCAGGGAAGGTTTCTCGCAGCCATGACAGATGAGGTTGATGTGCTTGGAGTTCAACATACGACGGGAGAGGTTACACAAACTTCTTTTGATATTAAAAGGATGCGTGTTGGACTTACAACTAAAATTAGTCCTGAAACTGAAGTTGTGATTTTAGTAAACTTAGCCGATTTTAAATCGGATCCAAAAGGAAAAGTTTTAGAAAATGCTTATGCAAAATATACGTTTAACAAATATGCTGCATTAGTCGGTGGACAGTTTAGAGCCCCATTTGGTATAGAGGATCAGGTTTCAGTAGATATCATAAAATCATTTGATTTCTCCAACCAATATTATGAATTCGGAAAAAATGGCTGGACCAGTTTTCAAATCGGGGCTTCAGTTCTAGGATCGGTCGATATTGGAAAAGTTCCTGTAAATTATGCCTTTACAATTATAAATGGTAATGGAAAAAATCAGGAAAAAGATAAGGATAACGGAAAACAGTGTTCTACAAGATGGGTTTTCGGATTATCAAAAGAAAACAAAATAAATCTGGGTTTAAACGGTGGAATAGGAAAAGTTTCAACGCAGGAAGTTTTTGCTCTTGGTGCAGATATAACAAGCAATTTCAAACTTGCAGACAAACTTCATTTAGAGTTGCAGGCAGAATACAAACAAGGAACAAATCATAATTTATATTTTTCGTTACCCGTTGATGACAGAACAGCAAATGTAGCCGATTATCAAATGCGTGGCATATACTTTTTACCAAATTTGAGATATGAAATAGCTTACAGAAGATTGTCTTCCATAGAATTTTCCTGCCGATATGAGACTTTTAATTCCAGTTATAAAATCGACTCAAACGTAAGACAAACGTATACGCCAATGGTAAGTCTTGAATTTGGCAAAGCCTACACCGGCCGAATTGAATTAGGATTTACACTTGACAATTATGAAAAAGATATTCCTGATACGTCTGTATATAGCAGCAATTTATTTTTAGTTCAGTTGCAATGCCGACTTTAGTTTAACTTAATTCTCGTTTTTATGAAAGAAGTAAAAATTACCCAAACCCTGATTACACTGGCAGTTGGATTAATCATTTGGTTTATTCCCGCTCCGCAAGGTGTTGTAATTGAAGCCTGGCATTTGTTTGCCATTTTCGTAGCCACTATTTTCGGAATCATTTTAAAAGCGGCTCCCATGGGAACAATGTGTATGATCGCCATTGCATTAACAGCCTTTACTCAAGTTCTTGCCCCCGGAGAAGCCGGAAAATCGATCACACTGGCGCTGCAAGGTTTTGGCGATAAAGTAATCTGGCTTATCGGAATTTCGTTTTTTATTGCGAGAGGTTTTATTAAAACAGGATTAGGAAACAGAATTGCGTTTCTATTCATTAAAGTATTTGGCAAAAGTTCGCTTGGATTGGCATATGGTTTAGGACTTGCAGATGTTGTTCTGGCACCAGCAGTACCAAGTAATACGGCACGAGGCGGCGGAATTATTTATCCTATAATGAAATCGATGTCTATGAGTTTTGGTTCGATGCCGGATCAGCCGGAAACACATCGAAAATTAGGTGCGTTTTTAACATTGAACAGTTATAACATGAATTTGATTGCTTCTTCAATGTTTTTAACGGGAACGGCCAGTAACCCCATGTGCCAAAAATTTGCACTTAATCTCGGAATCAAAATTTCGTGGATGTCCTGGGCAACTGCAGCAATTGTTCCCGGTATTGTTGCCTTTTTTGTAATTCCGTTTGTGTTATATAAAATTTATCCTCCTGAACTCAAAAGTACCGGAGATGCACCACAAATTGCAAGTCAGAAACTAAAAGAAATGGGATCAATTTCACGTAATGAATGGTTAATGCTGCTAACTTTTTTCATCCTGTTATTTCTTTGGATAACCGGCGATTTATTCTCTATCGATGCTACTACAACAGCTTTTATTGGTTTGGTTGTATTATTACTTACTTCTGTATTAACCTGGGAAGATGTTAAAGCCGAAAAAGGCGCCTGGGACACCATTGTCTGGTTTTCTGTTTTAGTAATGATGGCGAGCTCACTCAACGAATTAGGTTTTATTGGCTGGTTTAGTGATTTGGTAAAAGCAGAGATTGGCGGTTTAAGCTGGCAAATGGCTTTTCCGATTATTATTTTAGTGTATTTCTTTAGCCATTATCTTTTTGCCAGTGCAACAGCACATGTGGCAGCCATGTATGCTGCATTGTTAGGTGTTGGTGTATCTATCGGAGTTCCGGGTCTGCTACTCGCTTTCATGCTTGGATTTGTAGGGTCATTATACGGAACTTTAACACATTACGGTCACGGACCTGCACCTGTTTTCTTTGGTAGCGGATATGTTGACTTAAAAAGCTGGTGGGTAAAAGGCTTGATAACCGGACTTGTCATGTTATTTATTTACATGGTAATTGGCGGATTATGGATGAGAGTTATAGGATATTTCTAAATAGAAAATCAGCAATTTAAAACTAACGTCATGTAATAAAACATAGTTATTATGCTACACGCTTTTATCACAGGTTTACTGGCTACTTCATCCCTTATTATTGGCGGGGTACTGGCAATTCGATACTCTTTAAGCAATCGTGCCATTGGTGTGATTATGGGGTTTGGTGCGGGAACATTAATTTCGGCCATATCGTATGAATTAATCTTTGAAGCTGTAAAACTTGTTTTTGAGAACATTCATTAAAGAATATAATCTATTTTATTTCTTATGATTTGAGTCATAAAAAGTAACCCTAAGCGATAATTAGATTTGTGATTATAAATGCTCTGTTAACAGCATTTATTTAAAATAAATCCTAAATATCCTAAAATGAATTCACATCAAAAAGAGCTAATTAAAGCTACTATTCCCATTTTAAGAGCCAGTGGCGAAGACCTTACCAATTATTTTTATGCCAGAATGTTTAGAGAGCATCCTGAATTGCGAAATATGTTTAATATGGGAAATCAGGCCAATGGAAGACAAAAATCAGCTTTAGCAAATGCCGTTTTGGCTTACGCCGAAAATATAGAAGATCCGAGTGTTTTAATTGGTGTTCTGAAAGGAATCGGAACCAAACACAGAAGTCTTAATATTCAACCCGAACAATATAAAATCGTCGGAACACAATTAATCGCTTCTATTGGCGAAGTTGTAGGAGAAGCCGCTACTCCTGAAATATTAGAAGCCTGGACAGTTGCTTTTTATCAACTAGCAAAAATCATGATCGATCTTGAAAAAGGTTTATACGAAGAAAACGCAGCCAAACCCGGAAGCTGGAACGGCTGGAGAAAGTTTGTAATTAAAAAGATTGTTGAAGAATCAACAGAAATCAAATCGTTTTATCTTTATCCTGAAGATGGAAAAGAAATTGCTAATTTTCATGCGGGTCAATTCATCAGCGTTCAGGTTTTCGTTCCTGAATTAGGCCTTTTACAGCCGAGACAATATAGCTTATCGAGCGCTTTTAATCCTGAATATTATCGAATTTCAGTTAAAAAAGATAGCGGAATTGCACCAAACCCATCTGGAATGGTTTCTCAAATTTTACATTCAAAATCAGAAGGTGATATTATTTCAATTTCGGCTCCGGCCGGATTATTCCATTTAGAAAAAGATGCTGAAAATCCTTTGGTATTAATCAGTGGAGGTGTTGGCCTTACACCAATGTTGAGCATGCTGGAAACCAATTTAAATTCCATTAAAAATAAAAAAACAGTATGGATTCACGGCTGCAGAAATGAATCGGTTCACGCTTTTAAAGAACAAATTTCAACATTGAAAGAAGATGCCAAATGGCTGGAAACATTTACTTTTTATGATTCGGTACAAAACGATGAAGACCTTTCAAATGATATAATTCAGGGACGCGTCGATCTTCATAAATGTAAAGACGCTATTTTACTGGAAGACGCTAAATTTTATATCTGTGGTCCTGAAATGTTTATCAAAGTACAATATGAAGCTTTAATAAATTTGAATATCAATCAGGAAAATATCTTTTATGAAGAATTTGGTCCTCAATTGATTAATTTGAATTAAAGTGAAAGTTGTTCCATTTTACAGGAAGAAAAACTTAAATCTATTTTTAAAAAATTATATAACCACATTTTTTATAACATTTACATTAGCAGGCATTAATTGTACAGACAAATCTAATTTTTTATTTTTTTGGATACGTTCCTGGATAGTGGCTTGCTTAATTTCAAACTTTTTTTCCTTTTTTATATTTTCATATAAAAGATAAAACTTACAAAACCTTCAAATCAATTGATTTCGGAGGTTTTTATTTTTTGAACATAACACTTTTCATACACTAAAAATGCTCTTTGTTTAACGAATCAAAAAAAATAAAATCAAAAAAAAGATTGTGAAATTCTAGTTTAAATCGTTAAATTTATTGCGATATTGTTGATTCCTAAAGTGTAATTAGTGCTATCTTAGTCATAAACAAAACATTTAAAACCTCATCTAACTTAAACAGGATGAGATTATTTAATAAAAAACTATTTTAACCCCGATTATATCCTACAATAAAATGAATAAACAACATTACAATCTTTTACTAGCGGACGATGATGAAGACGATTGCGCTTTTTTTAAAGAAGCACTTGACGAATTATCGCTTCCGGTATCTCTTGTTGTTGTTAACGATGGTGTTCAGCTTATGGATTATTTAGCCGCTAATTCTTTTAAAAATTTACCGGATATACTATTTCTTGATCTTAATATGCCTCGTAAAAATGGTCATGAATGCCTGAAAGAAATAAAAGAAATTGAAGAACTCCATACGCTGCCAATAATTATTTTCTCAACATCTCTGGATACCGAAATTGTTGATTTGATGTATAAAAAAGGTGCGACTTATTATATTCGTAAACCCGGAGAATTTTCTAAATTAAAAAAAGTGATTGGTAATGCTCTCGATGTAGTTTCCGAAAATAAATTAAAACAACCTGTACGAGAGCATTTTGTTCTTCAACCTTAAATAGTTTTAGAATGAGCCGTACAAATAAGGAACATTATTTTCTAGCCGGTGGTGGAGAAATGGGCGAATTGATTCGTGCCAAAGACTGGAGTAAAACGGCACTAGGCGATCCTTCAACCTGGCCTCAAAGCCTTTGTACGATGGTGGCAATGATGCTGGACAATCCTTTCGGAATGTATATTGCATGGGGTGATGATTATACACAGTTATACAATGACGGATATCGGCCCATTTTAGGTTCGACAAAACATCCTGAAGCTTTAGGAATTAGTACCAAACAAACATTCTCTGAAATATGGGACATAATCGGGCCTATGTTTGATGGCGTAATGGAAGGTAAGCCTGTTGGTTTCCCTGATTTTATGTTACCATTAAACAGAAATGGTTTTATAGAAGAATGCTACTTTGATTTTTCATACAGTCCAATTAGAAAAGAAGATGGTTCAGTTGGCGGAGTGTTCGTTACTGTAATCGAAACTACCGAAAAGAAAAGAGCCACTGAAGCGTTAAAAGAAAATAATGATCGCTTTATAAATAACATTATGCAGGCGCCAGGCGCAATGTGTGTATTTAGGGGAGAAAATCATATAGTTGAAATTGCCAATGATCAGATGATTCAGCTATGGGGAACAGAACTTGAAAAGGTAATTAATAAACCTATTTTTGAAGCCCTGCCTGAAGCCCAAAATCAGGATTTAGAAATTTTACTGAATAATGTTTATAAAACTGGTGAGAAATTCATTGCTAATGAACACCTCATTCAACTTCCCCGTAATGGAAAAATAGAAAACACTTATATTAATTTTGTTTATGAAGCGCTCAGAGCTGTAGACGGTACAATTTCTGGTGTTGCGGTTGTAGGGACTGAAGTAACTGCACAAGTTTTAGCGCGTTCTAAAGTTATAGAAAGCGAGCAAAAAATAAGACAATTAGTAGATAATGCGCCTTTCCCGATTGGTGTTTATGTAGGGAAAGAAAAACGCATTGAACTTGCTAACCAAGCTATTATGGATGTTTGGGGAAAAGGTAATGATGTCGTTGGAAAATTATATACAGAAATTTTGCCGGAACTTGATAATCAATTGGTTTTTGATCAAATTAGTCGTGTTTTTGAAACTGGTGAATCTTTCCATTCTAAAAATACCCGTATTGATCTTACTATAAATGGTGCATTAGAAACCTTTTATTTTGATTATAGTTTTACACCATTGTATGATATAAATGGGAACATTTATGGTGTAATGAATACCGCAGCTGAAACTACCGATCTTAATCTCGCTAAAAAAAGAATAGAAGAAAGTGACAAACGTTTCAGAAATACAGTAAAACAAGCTCCTATAGGAATTACGATTTTACGTGGCTCCAACTATATGGTTGAAATGGCCAATGAGGCTTATCTAAAATTAGTTGACAGACCAGAAAGCACCTTTATTGGAAGACCTTTATTTGATTCCTTACCGGAAGTTGAGGAAAGTGTAAGTTCTTTATTATATAATGTTTTAACGACCGGAGTTCCGTTTCACGGGTATGAAGTCCCTATTCCGCTTAATCGTTATGGAAAACTAAGAATCTCCTATTTTGATTTTCTGTATTCTCCCTTAAAAGAAGAAGACGGAACCATTTCAGGCATCATCGTAACTGTCACTGAAGTCAGCGAAAAAGTTGACACCAGAAAAGAAATAGAACAAAACGAAGAAAGGCTTAAAATTATCTTAGAGGCCAGTGAATTAGGAACCTGGGAATTGAACGTAAAAACAAGGGAACCTATTTATTCGCAAAAATATCTCGAAATTGTTGGTGGTTACAAAGAGAATAAAAAATTAACTCACGATCAATTACTCAAACATCTTCATCCGGATGATATGCCTATTCGAAATAAAGCTTTTAAAGAAGCTCTAACTACTGGTTATCTGAATTATGAAGCCAGAATGATTTGGATTGACGGCTCAATTCATTGGATGGAAGGCAAGGGGAAACTTTTCTATGATGAAGATAATAAACCAGAAAAGTTAATAGGAACCATAAGAGATATTACTGATGAAAAAAATCATCAACATGAACTCGAAGAAAGCGAGAAAAAATTTCGCTCACTAACTGAAAGCATTCCACAATTAATTTGGGAAACCGATGAAAAAGGAAATGCATTATTCGCTTCAGGAAAATGGTTTGAATACACCGGAATTCACCCTGTTGGCGAAGCGGAATGGAGAGCGATGATTCATCCTGATGATTTTGACGAAAATGCCAAAATATGGAGCCATAGTTTAGCTACTGGCGAAGCGTACCGCTGTGATGTTCGTGTTAGAAGAAAAGATGGCAATTACAGATGGCATACCGTAATTGGCGAACCAGTTTTAGATGTAGACAATACTATAATCAAATGGGTTGGTGCCTTTACTGACATTCATACCGAAAAAGCTTTTACGCATGAACTGGAGCAACAAGTAACTGCCAGAACTAAAGAATTAAATTTAATGAACGAATCACTCCAAAAAAGTGAAGAACGTTATCATTTAATGGTTGAAGAAGTTCAGGATTACGCTATTTTGTATCTTAATCGTGAAGGAATTGTTGAGAATTGGAATTTAGGTGCTGAAAAAATAAAAGGCTATAAGGCCGAAGAAATTATTGGGAAAAATTTCTCTAATTTTTACACCGAATCAGATCAAAAAAGCAATCTTCCTAAAAAACTCCTCACTATTGCTATAGAAAAAGGAAAAGCGAAACAAGAAGGCTGGCGCGTTCGTAAAGATGGAAGTCACTTCTGGGCAAGTGTTGTCATTACAGCCGTTCATAATAAAAAAGGTCAGGTTATTGGTTTTTCAAAAGTGACACACGATTTAACAGAGAAAAAGAAAGCGGATGATAAAATAAAACTAAATGCTTTAGAACTGGAACAAAAAAATGCAGAGCTGGAGAAAATGAATCAGGAACTTCAGTCATTTGCTTATATCTCCAGTCATGATTTGCAGGAACCTCTAAGGAAAATTCAAACTTTTGCTACATTAATTCTGGAAAAAGAGTTTGAAAACTTATCCAGTGCAGGTAAAGATAAATTTCAACGAATGCAAAATGCTGCACAACGAATGCAAACGTTAATTAATGATTTACTTTCTTATTCCAGAACTAATATTCAGGAACGCGTTTTTGAGAAAACTGATCTTTCTAAAATTATTGATGAAGTAAAAGACGATTTAAAAGAAGAAATTGAACAAAAAAATGCCACAATTGAAAACTGTGAGAATTGTGAAGTTAATATTATTCCGTTTCAATTTAGACAGCTTTTATATAATTTAGTGAGCAATTCCCTTAAATTCTCAAATCCTGAAACACCAATTGTCATAAAAATTCAAAGTAAAATTGTAAAAGGAGCACTTTTAAATGATAAAAGACTGGAAGAAGACACCAACTATTGCCATATCCAGATTTCTGACAACGGAATTGGTTTTGAACAGCAATACAGCTCCAAAATTTTTGAAGTTTTCCAGCGTTTACATGGGAAGTTAGAATATACAGGAACTGGAATTGGACTTGCCATTGTGAAAAAAATTGTAGACAACCACAACGGAATTATTACCGCTACAGGTGAAAAGAACAAAGGAGCTACTTTTGATATTTATCTTCCGGTTCAAAAACAATAAAATAAAAAAGCAGGATTTCGTATTGAAATCCTGCTTTTTTTTAATACTAATTCAATTTGGCTTCAAAAGGAGAAGCCGGCAAATTTTCTTTATTGTATAAATTAGCCTGATCCGGATTGTCTGCCCAGGCATAACGTACTCTTGTTGGATTTAAAACAGTCGCGTTTGAAACTATAATCTTATCGCCTTCAATTATGGCATTAGCCCAAACAAATTTACCGTCTTCTCCAGCAATTTCAAAAGCCTTCAAAGGTTTGTTGTCTTTAGCCATTAAACCTGTTCCGATATCGGTAAAACTCAAAACAAGTGCATTTCCTTTTTGTACCATAGATTTAAAAAGTGGCCCTGAAGCAACAAGATTTTTTTCTCCATAAACCATTTTTCTGGCCAATAAAGAAAGTCTTTTTCCAACATCGTATTTGTTTAAAGGGTGAATATCATTCCATTCCCCAATGTCAATTGTTACTGCCATTCCTGTATTCGGAACTCCTAAAGTATTTTTTTGCTGTTGTCTCAATGCAGCCCAGTTACTTTCGCCTGGCTCTGTTTTTGGAGCCATAAAATTAGTAAGCTGTACATATAAAAACGGAAAAGCACCTTGCTTCCACTCTGCTCTCCAATTCGTAATTAAGGTTTCCATCAATGCCGAATATTCCTGTGGCTTTTTAGTGCTCGATTCTCCCTGATACCAAAGCACGCCTTTTATCGCATAATTTTTCAAAGGCGCAATCATCGCATTGTACAATCCAACAGGTTTCCATCTTATAAAAGTCTGCGGCGGCAAAGGCAGCATTTTTACTCCTAATTTGTATTTCCATGAACCTTTCAAATCGATAACTTCATTACCTAAAATCAATTCGTATGGTTTATCTTCAACAAAACCACCTCGTCCTGAATTATTGATTACGCGAATGGCAATTTCATTTTTTCCTTCTTTTAGAAACTTCGCATCAAAAGGATAAATTCTTGGCGGATACATATACGATGTTGTGCCCACAAAATGGCCGTTTACATAAACCGAATCAGCATCGACAATTCTTCCTAAAATTAGTTTCGCATTGCTTTCTTTTAAATTTGAAACTGCAAATTCTTTTCGGAACCAAACAACACCATTTACATTTCCTAGTTCATTGTCAGCCCAATATCCGGGAATATTCATGTTTTTCCAGTCACTATCTTCCAAGTCAGGATTTGACCATTTATTTTTCAAACCTTCATCCTCATTATTTATCGTGGAGTACCAGGTCGAGTTAATCTTTTTATCACTTGCTTCAATTTGAGCACCTAATGTTCCATCTTTGAATTTCTGATATTCAACATCATATTCAGGAAACTTTTTAACCGCTTCTACACTGATCCATGATTCGGCAGGAGAACCTCCTAAAGCGCTATTAATTAATCCAATTGGGATTTTATATTTTTGATAGATTTCATCCGCAAAAAAATAAGCTACTGCTGAGAATTTTAAGATATTTTCCGGATTAGCCGAAAGCCATTCTCCTGATAAAAAATCTCTATTTTCTTTTGCAAATTCATATTGATCAGGTACTAAAAATTGTCTGATATTGTTATTATCAATTTTTGCAATTACCTCTTTATATTTACCCTTAACACGTTCCATTGGAAGCTCCATATTAGATTGTCCTGAACAAAGCCAGACATCACCAATCAGGATATTTTTCAGCACAATAGTATTGCTGGCAGATAAAGTCATTTCGTATGGTCCTCCTGCTTTTTGAGACGGCAGTGTAACGATCCAGTTCCCGTCTTTCGCAGCTGTCGTTTTAAACTTTTTTTGATTGAAGTTAATTTCGATCTTTTCATTTGGCGATGCCCAGCCCCATATTTTCAGCGGAATATTGCGTTGCAAAACCATTCCATCGCTAATTAACCTCGGCAATTTTATCTGAGCATAAATACCGCTACAAATAAACAATGTTATAAAGATGAGTATTTTTTTCATTTTATTTTTCTTTTAAAATCCGGATTATCATTGTTCTGTTGTTGAATTTACGCTGAAATATTTACAATAAAAACATTTCATTACTTCAACAACAAAAAGCCGAAAGAAATAAACTCCCGGCTTTTTTGGAAACAAACTTACATTATGTTATAAATAATCTGTAAAAGAACTTATAACTACTAACTACTTTTAGATCTAACCAAATTTGTCTCAATATTTAATTCTTTTTAGTATCCCGGATTCTGATAAACTGCTTTTTCTTCAGCGGTCATTATCATGGCATCAAATTGAGATTGAGGAATCGGGCGTAAATAGAGATATGCTTTAATGTCTCTGGCTACGGTTAATGGTGTGTGATTTCCATAAGCTGGACCACAAATTTGGTATGAGCCTGCAAGTTCTGCCCATTTTTGAGTACGAATTAAATCATACCAACGATACCCTTCGCCAAAATATTCACGTGAACGTTCTGCTAAGATGTAGTTAATATCAATAATTGCAGGTGTCGCTGCAGTCATTGCAGCACTATTATCTACTGTTTTTACCACATTCCCATTGTTGTCAAATCTCCATTTTCCGGCACGGGCACGTAAAACATTTACTAATTCTCTGGCACTTTTTCCGCCTTGAGGAGCTGCACCCATTACCGCTGCTTCTGCTGCAATTAAATATAGTTCTGATAATTTAGCTATATTAAAAGGACGGGTACTTGCTGCATTAGGCTGACCTAATCCTCCGGCACCATCAGTACGGTAAACTCCCAGTTTCCATAATCCAGGGAATAAAATTCTGCTTATTCCACTTGGTGCTATAACAAAATCTGATCTTCCCGGCAATACTCCTGCTCCCACAGCTCCGTTTGCAGTATTATAAACAACTGATGGATCATCATTATTCAGGAATGAAAGTATGGCACCTCCCGGAGCAACCGGTAAGCCGTTAGCATTATTTAATGTTGGCGAAGTATTTCCTGCTTTATTCCAGTTGCCACGATACACTGTTGTAAATGTACCATCGTAACGAGAATCATTTGTTTTGTCTGCAAATGTGTTTGTGATTGCGCCAATAGTTGGACACATACGAACAAAAGGGCGTCCTAAATGTTGCTCTGCTTCACGTTGTACTGAACTTACTCCTGAACTTCTGATGTTGGTGTAATTTGGAGTCATCATCCAAACAGCAAAATTTTCAGGTGCAGAACCACTTGAAAAGGTTAAACTGCTGGCATTAAAAAATTCGCTTTTTTCAGTGTGGTCCGCATACAATAGAATTTCGCTGTTGCGGTCATTGCTTCCTAAGTTTACATCATAATAGGTAGCTTGTAATGCAAATGAACCGTGACTATCAATTCCGGCCGCTGCCACATCATAAGCTTTTTGAAAATACCAGGCTGCATCATGTCCGTCAGGATCAACGCGAGTAGCTTCCGGATAAGTTGGAATGTTATTTGGATTTTTCAACCACCATGCATACGTTAAATAAGCTTTAGCCAAATAAAGTCTGGCAGCTGTTTTAGTTACCCCGCCTTTTACTCTTCCAACATCTGGCAAATCATTTGCCGCTGTCACTAAATCCGGAAAAATAGCTTTGGTATAAACCTGTGGCACGGTATTTCTAACAGAAAATCTCGAAGGACTTGTGTTGAATTTAAGTTCTCCTGCACCCAAATCTAATGGAACTCCACCGAAAGTCTGAACTAACATAAAGTAGTCAAATGCACGAAAAAATCTGGCTTCGGCAATCATTCCATTTGAAATAGTTCCAATTGCCTGAGCATTTTCAATAATACCACTGGCAGTATTGATGTTAATGAAGGCAGGTTGCCACAAAGCATCGGTACGGCTGGAAGAAGGCGTAATCGATCCTACTCCGGAAAGGTCCATATCCTTGAAGTTTCCATCAGCACTTTGTGCGTAAGTTGCTTCATCAGTTCCGGTCTCAGTTGTATTGTAATAGTAACCTTGTCCGTAAATATAACGTAAGTGTGCATACATTGACGTTAATCCTCCAATAACCCCTTTTTCCGTTTTAAAATATTCGGGAGTGTAAATACTGCGAGGTTCTTCTTCTAAAACATTAGAACAGGCTCCCAGGAACAGCGTTATCATTGCTGTTACCATAAAAGTTTTTATTTGTATCGGTTTCATCGTTATCTTTTTTTAAAATGTTAAATTAAGGCCAAGTAAGACAGTACGCGTTGAAGGCGTGTTTGTTCCCAATGTTAGCAGACGTCTTTTGTAAAAATCAGTTGTTGCTGCATTTTCGTTACCATATGAATTGGTTTCGGGATCCATACCTGTTTCTTTGTGGTAAGGTGAATAGATTACGAACGGATTTTGTATAGTACAGTAAAGACGAAATCTATCAACTCCTAAATCCCTAATAAATTTTTCTGTAACATTATAACCAAGGGTTATCGTACGAATTTTAACATAAGAAGCATCAAAGTATCCTAAAGTAGATCCGTATTTTGGATTGTCGTTACTTGTAGCACCTCCTGGTCTTGGATATTTTGCATCTGTATTTTCAGGTGTCCAGTAGTCTACTTTTACGTTTCCTCTACGTCCGCTTAACATATTTAGGTAACCTGATGAAGAGTACAGCGTACTAATAAGAACTCCACCACTTTGAAAAGCACCTACTACACTAAGATCCAAATTTTTATAAGCTACACGAGTGTTGAAACCTCCCTGAAAATCAGGATTTACATCTATTATTTGTCTGTCTGCTGGTCCAATTTGTCTTGTAGGCGTACCATCTGCATTGAAATCGCCTGCATATTTAACTTTAATCATACCCACATTTCCTCCTGGCTCATATTTAGTAAGATTTGCATCTCCTTCCTGCCAAAGTCCTATTTTTTGATAATCATAGATGACATCAATTGGGTGCCCTACAAACCACCAGTTGTTTTCGTCTCTTTGTTGTCCTGAAGAAAGTGCAACCAACTTGTTTTTGTTAGAATAATAGTTTACTCCAACATCCCACGACCAGCCATGAAAGTTGTCTAATATTGCTCCATTAAGAGTCAATTCATAACCTTTATTTTGAGTTTCTCCCACATTTGCCGTGTAACTACCAACACCGGCTGTTGGAGGCAGGTTTACATCAAGAAGAATATCTTTTGTATCTGTAACATAGTACTCTGCTGTACCGGTTAAACGATTTCTAAAGAAAGCAAAATCCACTCCGTAGTTTATTGTGCTGGAATATTCCCAACCCAAATCAGGATTAGGCAGCTTAGACACATAATATCCTGTAGTGTTTACATCTCCAAAATTGTATGGTCTGGAAGCTAAAAGTCCAAGTGTAGAGTAAGGGGCAACTGCCTGGTTAGAAGTTTCTCCATAACCCGCACGTAACTTTAACTGGTCTAACCAGCTGACATCTTGCATAAAGGATTCATTTTTAACATTCCATCCGGCTGATAAAGCAGGATAGGTATGCCATTTATGTCCTTCCGCAAGTCTTGAAGAAGCGTCTGATCTAATAGTAGCCGTAATCATATAACGATTGTCATAAGAATACATGGCACGCGCCATATAAGAAATTAATCCACTTTTATAATAATCCTGATTGTCCGGGTTAATCGAAATCTCGCCTGCAGCTCTTCCTAAGTTATAAAATTGAAAAGAATCAGAGGGAACATCCTTTGCATTAATTTGTGATCTGTTGTAACTGGTTTGTTCAGAAGAGAACATAGCGACTGCATTTACCTGATGTTTTCCAAAGGTACGATCGTAAGAAAGTAAGTTTTGGATTGCCCAGTTAGTACTCAGAGTGTTAACAATCTGAGCCGTTGAAACTGTTGTAGGATTGACACTAAATACGCCTTCTCCTGTATATTGACCTCCATTAGTAGTACGGAAATTACCGCCTAAATCGATATGATATTTTAAACCTTCAACACCGGGTATTTTTAACTCAGCGTATAAATTGTTGTAAGAACTATATGCTTTTGTCTGGTCGATCCATTTATCGTCCAAATTTTCTATAGTTTCTCTTGTATATACCCAGTTTTCATCTAATGGCATCTTAACAGTTCTTTTCAGGGAACCATTAGCATTATATGGATTAGCAATTGGCGTTGTACTTAAAGTACTGTATAGACCTAAATTACCTCCGTTTGTAATGGAGTAATTGTTATTTGTAGTAAAACCAAATTTGAAATACTTACCAATTGCCTGATCAACAGCACCTCTCAGAGTCAAACGTGCGTAATCCTGTCCAGGTAATACCGCTTCTTCCTTGTAATAACTAGCTCCAAAATTATAGTTACCAGTTTCAGTACCACTAGAAACTCCTATATCATGATTTGTTACGATACCTGATCTAAACATCAAATCCTGCCAATCTGTATTTACATTATCAGCTTCGTCCGGACCGTTTGCATAAAGCGGCGCAGTAGAACCCGGCAGAGTAGCTATTTTACGTAATGCAACAAATTCTGAATTGTTCATCATTGGGAATTTGGCAAAAATATTTTTTAAACCACTGTAGGTATTGTAGGTAAAGGTTGCTTTTTGCCCCTTTTGACCTTTATTTGTTGATATCAAAATGACACCATTGGCACCACGTGATCCGTAAATAGCAGTTGCCGAAGCATCTTTTAAAATGTCAACACTTTTAATATTGTCCGGACTAATATCGCCAATTGAACCAGCGAAAGGAATTCCATCCAGTACTACCAATGGATTATTATCTGCTGTTAAGGAGCGCGTACCTCTAATACGAATTTGCATTTCAGCACCTGGCTTAGATGAGGTTTGCGTCATCTGTACTCCGGCTAAACGCCCTTGTAAAGCCTGCGTAATATTAGCCGATGGCACTTCGCGAACTATATCTCCTTTAATGGAAGCAACAGAACCTGTTACTGCTTCTTTTCGCTGAGTACCATAACCAATAACGACAACTTCCTGCAGCGCATTAGAATTTTCCTGTAATACTGCATCAATCTTAGTTTTACCTGCAACAGGCACTTCTTTAGTTGTTAAACCAAGAAAACTAAATACCAATACTCCATTAGAAGGAACATTCGTAATAGTATAATTTCCATCAAAACCTGTAACAACACCTGTTTTAGTGCCTTTAATATTCACATTGGCACCCGGAATAGGCCCAGTAGCATCAGAAACAACTCCAGTAACTGTTGTCTGAGCACTGGCACTCAAAGAAAACAGAAACATCAGCGATAGAAACCCCAAGCACTTTAGGAGTTTTGATTTGCTTTTAATTGTAAAAAAGTTAGTCATAAAAAATTGATTTAGATAATTAATAGAATGGTTGAGTTAGTTTTTTTTACTGTATGAAAGATTAAAATGAGAAGTTGTCTGAATAGTCAGATTAAGACTCTTTTTTAATATTCATTTAACAAATATAAATAAAAATATAAAACACACAATCGGTTGCGTAATATTTTTTTATTTATATCGAAAAAAAAGCCAGAATAAAATAGGGTAAGTATAATTTTTAAGATAAAAGTTTGTTCATATCATAACGAACAAAGCATTAACAATCTAAATTTTAAAAGTAAATTAACCGATTATAAAATTTAATACGAAAAAAGTAAAAATTGTTATGCCAGTAGCAGCAATACTCCTGGCCTGAAAAAAGAAAGTTTATTTTTACTAATTGCCAACTTTAAACCTTAGTAAACAGCGGCAATACGCTTATTCATTAATGAAAAACAGGTGAAAAATATAATTTTGAATATTTTTATCTCATTAATTTTATTTTCACACAATCGTTTGTTTTAAAACAAAAAAACTCCTACTAAAAAGTAAAGGAGTTCTTAAAAAAGTAAAAAAGATTTTTATCTCTAATAATGGATTTATTTTTACTTAAAGCTGCATCTTTTAGCATCTTCAATAAATTGATTTAGTCCAATATCTGTCAAAGGATGTTTCAACAATCCCTTAATAGACGATAATGGTCCGGTCATTACATCAGATCCTACTTTGGCACAATTCACTACGTGCATCGTATGTCTGATAGAAGCTGAAAGTATTTGAGTATTGAAAGCATAATTATCATAAATCTCTCTGATTTCTGAAATCAAATGCATTCCGTCTGTTGAGATGTCATCCAGTCTTCCTAAAAACGGAGATACATAAGTTGCACCGGCTTTTGCAGCCAATAAAGCTTGTCCCGGCGAAAAAACTAAAGTAACATTGGTTCTGATTCCTTTATCTGAAAAATATTTACACGCTTTAATTCCGTCAGCGATCATTGGCAACTTCACTACGATTTGCTTGTGCAAAGCCGCAAGTTCCTCGCCTTCTCTAATCATTCCGTCAAAATCTGTCGAAATAACTTCTGCAGAAACGTCTCCGTCTACAATATTGCAGATAGCCAGATAATGTTTCAAAATACTATCTTTTCCTGTAATTCCTTCTTTGGCCATTAAGGACGGATTTGTCGTAACGCCATCTAAAACGCCTAAAGCCTGAGCTTCTTTAATATCTTCTAAATTGGCAGTGTCTATAAAAAATTTCATTGGTTTGTGGTTTAAATTTTTATTTGATAAGTAATAGTTTCCTGCATCCAATTCCATAAATGAATTAGAAATCAGCAGTATGATTGTATATTGAAATTTGAAAACAGCAAAGAAATCACCGTTAAAACAGTTTGAGAAACTATTTATTTGAAGAAAATTTAATGATATGACCGTTGACCTCTTCAACATCAACGGTCATAAATTACTAAATAATTCACTTCATTCTCCCGGACAAATACACTAACCTAAATATTTGCCAGAGATAAAAAAACTACAAAAAACAATCTTGATTTCGATGTAACTTCAATAACCGAAAATTATTTTTCTCTTTTCAATCAATTAAATATACTGATTGATGATATTTTCGAACAATTCTTGTTTACCGCTTTGTAAATTCAATTCACCATTTTCCTGGGCAATTTTATATAAATCAGTCAGACTTAATTTTCCTTCTTCAAAAGCTTTTCCGTTTCCAGAATCGAAAGAACTATAACGTTGTGTTCTTAATTTATCATAAGGAGAAGATGTGATAATTTTGTCAGCCGTTAATAATGCTCTGGCAAAAGTATCGGCCCCACCAATGTGAGCTAAGAATACATCTTCCATATCTGTAGAGTTCCTTCTAATTTTTGCATCAAAATTAACTCCTCCACCTTGTAGTCCACCTGCTTTTAAGAAAACCAACATTGCTTCTGTAACTTCCTGGATGTTATTTGGGAATTGATCGGTATCCCATCCGTTTTGGTAATCACCTCTGTTTGCATCTAAACTTCCTAACATTCCCGCTTTGGCAGCTACTTCCATTTCGTGTTGAAAAGTGTGTTGAGCTAATGTAGCGTGATTCACCTCGATGTTCATCTTGAAATCTTTCTCTAAGCCGTATTTATGCAAAAATCCAATAGCTGTAGCCGAATCAAAATCATATTGGTGTTTCATTGGTTCCATAGGTTTTGGCTCAATGAAGAAATTTCCTTTGAATCCTTGTGCTCTTGCGTAATCTCTTGCCTGAGCCAGGAATTGTCCCATATGATCCAATTCTCTTCCCATATCTGTGTTCAGCAAAGTCATATAACCTTCACGACCTCCCCAGAATACATAGTTTTCTCCTCCTAAAGCAATAGTAGCATCCAATGCCAATTTTATTTGACCTCCAGCTCTTGCCAATACATTAAAATCCGGATTAGTAGCAGCACCGTTCATATATCTTGGATTAGAAAAACAGTTTGCAGTTCCCCAAAGTAATTTCACTCCGGAAGCGGCTTGTTTTTCTTTCAAATATTCTGTAATGGTAGCCAATCTGCTTTCTGATTCTGCGAAAGTAGCTCCTTCATTAACCAAGTCATAATCGTGAAAACAGTAATAGTCAAATCCCATTTTGGTAATGAATTCGAATGCTGCATCTGCTTTTTCTTTTGCGGCAGCGATAGCATCTGTAGGCTGATCCCAAGGAAAATGTTGCGTTCCAGGTCCGAATGGATCACTTCCCTGTCCGCAGAAAGTATGCCAGTAAGCAATCGCAAATCTAAAGTGCTCACGCATTGTTTTTCCAGCTACAACCTGGTCTGGATTGTAATATTTAAATGCTAAAGGATTATCTGATTCCTTTCCCTCAAATTTAATTTGACCTATACCTTTGTAGTATTCTTTATTTCCTAAAACTATCATTTGTTCTTTTATTTATTTGTTAATATTAATTCTAATTCTTGTTTCCATTTCTGATATGCCTTTTCATACGGCTCTTTGTTTTTCAATGGTAAAAAAGTCATTACGTGATCGTTCGTTGTAATACTTGAACCAAATTTATTGTAATCACCATCTTTTAAACCAACTGCTCTTGCCGCGCCAACTGCTCCCGTTGTATTGTAAATTTCGATTTCGTGTCCAATTAATGTAGCAACGGTATTGGAGAAAATTTCAGAACGAAACAAATTGTCGTTTCCGGCTCTGATGACATTAATTGTAGCATTGTCGTCTTTTAAACATTCCATTCCATACACAAATGAAAAGGCAATTCCTTCCAGAGAAGCTCTGAATAAATGCGCACTGTGGTGAATATTTAAATTCAGATTTAAAAAGTGAGTTCCGATATTTTTGTTGTTGAACATACGCTCAGCACCATTTCCAAACGGAATTACCACTACACCTTCAGATCCAATTGCAATTTTTGAAGCTTTACGATTCATTGATTCGTAAGTTTCATCACCCATATTATTGCGCAGCCAGCGATACTGAATTCCGGCGCCATTTATGTTTAATAATTTACCTATTCGGGGTGTTTCAACTTCGTAATTAACGTGTACAAAATTGTTAACCCTGTTTGTTTTATTTCCTGTAGACATTTCGCTTACGGCATAAAAAACTCCGGAAGTTCCGCCTGTTGCCGCCACTTCTCCCGGATTTAAAACATTTAATGCCAAGGCATTATTCGGCTGATCTCCTGCTCTGTAAACAACCGGAATTCCAACAGGAAGTCCTGATTCTTTTGAAGCCTTTTCGTTTAAAGTTCCCTGATTGGTAAAATTTTCAACGATCTCCGGAGTCAACGACTGATCGATTCCGTAATAATCCAACAACCAGTTGGCCACTTTGTTTTCTTTATAATCCCAAAGCATTCCTTCAGACAAACCATTTTTTGTTGTGGTTACTTTTCCGGTAAGTTTATAGGCAATATAATCACCCGGCAACATATATTTATAAATCTTCTTATAGATTTCAGGTTCGTTTTCCTTCACCCACTTTAATTTTGAAGCGGTGAAATTTCCCGGAGAATTCAACAAATGCTCTGAACATTTTTCTGCCCCTATTTCGGCGTAAGCCTTATTTCCAATTTCAACCGCTCGGCTGTCGCACCAAATAATGGAGTTACGCAAAGGGTTGCATGCATCATCCACAATAACCAATCCGTGCATCTGATAGGAAATACCAACGCCCTGAATTTTAGATGCATCTATATTAGCTTCACGAATAGCTCTTTTGGTAGCCGTGCAAATGTGCTGCCACCAAATTTCAGGATCCTGTTCCGCCCAATCAGAATGTAGCGACACAATTTCCATTTCGTTTTGCGGCTCATTCAAAACAATTATTTTTTTGCCTGTTTCAGCCTCAACGATAGCTACTTTTACAGACGAGCTTCCAATATCATATCCTATATAATACATAACTTATAATGATTCTCTTAAAATTAAATTTGTTGGTATATAACACTGCACAACTTCATCATGCGTGATAAATGCCGCAGCTTTTGTTCCTAGTTCCTTAAAATCAGTTGATACAACCGAGATTCCTTTGTATATAAATTTCTTCATTGGCGTTTCATTGTAAGATAAAAAGCCAACATCTTCTCCAGGCTCTAAATCCTTCTCTTTGCATTGCTCTAAAAAATGTCCTAAAATCCTGTCGCTGATACTGATGTAAGCAATTCCTTTTTCGATATTGAACTTTTTTGCATCGGTAATAATTTCGTTTTCAAAATTAAAATCGGTACAAAATTTCTTAAAAAACACTACTGTTTCTTTTGGATGACTCGTATAATCAGGATAAATAAAATGAATGCTTTTATACTTTTTAAACAAATCAACAGCCTCTTTCAGTGCGTTATAAAATGATTTCCCGAAATCCTGAAAAATATAATTATTCTCTTTTTTTGAATGGATATTCCAATCAATCAAAAGCAATTTATCATTCGAAATTGCCGATAATGTGGGCGCTACTTCTTTATCATCAAAATTCATTACCACATATTTGTAATATTTCCCGACACTGTTATTAATGATGGTTTTAAAAACATCAATATTATAGTGATGAAACTGCACATCGGTAATTACATTGTCCGGCAAATTATTCACAAACGAGTGATACAAAACTTCTTTATAGGCCTTGAAAGTATCTAATACCAAAAGCACTTTTCGTGTCTCGCCTGAAACGTAATAGCCTTTATTCGGAACAGAATCAATTACATTCTGATCCTTCAAAATAGTGTAAGCTTTAAAAACAGTATCTCTTGACAACTGATTTTCTTTACAAATTGCATTTACAGACGGAAGCAAATCTCCTTTTTGCAGAATATTCTCTGCAATGGCATTATTTATTCCGTTGACCAACTGCTGGTATTTCGGAATATCACTGTCGTGATTGATTACAAATACAAATTTTTCCTGCGCTTCGTTTAACATACTGTTCCGTTCTGTTCTGGTATGCTAAATTAGATAAATGTTTGTAATAAAAAAATACTTTTTACAATAAAAATGTTAACTTTTAAAATAATGTGGGCGTGTCCCGCCGAAAAAGGCGTGCCGGGCTATCCGCTACAAGTCCTCGCACTTCCTTCGTCAGGCTCCGGGCTTTCCACTGCTATCCCTCACGCAAATCGCTTTCAAAAGATGTGGCATAATACTAATTTTGAAAGCTTCAGCACAGCGTAATATATATAGCAAAAAATCACTACAACTTTAAAAGCTCCAGCGGAGCACGATCAAAAACTAAAACATGTCACCCCGATGGGGTTCCATTTACAAATAATGTATCAATTCTACAAATATGTCGTCCTTATGGGACTTTCTTACAATTACTTATTTTTTAGTTCATGCAAAATTATTCTACATCCCAAGCTCCAGCGGAGCGTAATATTTATAGCAAAAAAATCATCATAATTCTAAAAGCTCCAGCGGAACGCGATCAAAAACTAAAACATGTCACCCCGATGGGGTTTCATTTACAATAACATTTCAATTCTATAAATATGGTATCCCTATCGGACTTTGTAACAATTACTTATTTTTTAGTTCATGCAAAATTATTCTACATCCCAAGCTCCAGCGGAGCGTAATATTTATAGCAAAAAAATCATCACAATTCTAAAAGCTCCGGCGGAGCGCGATCAAAAACTAAAACATGTCACCCCGATGGGGTTTCATTTACAATAACATTTCAATTCTATAAATATGGTATCCCTATCGGACTTTGTAACAATTCATTTTTTTTAGTTCATGCAAAATTATTCTACATCCCGAGCTCCAACGGAGCGTAATATTTATAGCAAAAAAATCATCACAATTCTAAAAGCTCCGACGGAGCGATATTACGACCAATGATCACACCCAGATGGAGTTTATTTGCAATAACATATCAATTTTCTAAATATGATGTCCCACTGGGACTTATTTACTCATTAAACCACTCAAATACTACATCACAAACAACCGGTTGTGATTTTCTTAAAATTTTTTTAATGCTTATTTCTCTTTCTATCATAAGGATCAATCGTAACAATCGAGCCATCCGCATTGTATTCAATTTTGGTCACTTTGATAGATCTTAAATGCGTTACTCCTTTTGACAAGCTTGAATCATGATAAAACAAATACCACTCGTTTTCAATCTCACAAATAGAATGATGAGAAGTCCAGCCAATTACGGGGTTCAGAATTCTGCCTTTATACGTAAAAGGCCCGTATGGGGTATCTCCTATCGCGTAACAAATAAAATGAGTATCACCGGTTGAATAAGAGAAATAATATTTACCATTATATTTATGCACCCATGAAGCTTCAAAAAAACGACGATCATTATCGCCTGCTAATAAGACAGCCCCATTTTCATCCAGAATTTTGATTTCTTTTGGTTCTTCGGCAAATTCTTTCATGTCATCCGATAATAAGGCTACAATTGGCCCTAATGCAGGTTCATTTGAAGAAGGTTCTTCATTTGATTCATCGTATTTATTGTTTCGGTACTTTTGAAGCTGACCTCCCCAAATACCACCAAAATACATATAATGTTTCCCATCTTTGTCTTCAAAAACTGCAGGATCAATAGTGTAACTTCCTTTAATTGCTTCCGGTTCTGGTGTAAAGGGACCAGTTGGCGAATCGCTTATTGCTACTCCAATCTGAAAAATTCCGTTGGTACGTTTGGCCGGAAAGTATAAATAGTATTTTCCGTTTTTGCACGCAGCATCCGGCGCCCACATTTGTCGCTCTGCCCACGGAACATCATTTACATGCAAAGCAAGACCATTATCTACTGCTTCAGCATTTACGTTTTCCATCGAAATGACATGATAGTCCTCCATTCCAAAATGATCTCCATTGTCATTAAAAGGGATTCCGGCATCAATATCGTGTGACGGATAAATATATATTTTTCCATTAAAAACGTGTGCCGATGGATCAGCAGTATACATATGATTTACTAATGGATTCGAGATTGCTCGTTTACTTAACTCTAAAAAGTCAATATTTTCAATACTATCTTCAGGCATTTTTTTTCAGGTTTTTTTTTAATTTTTTAAAATAAGCTAGGCTCTTCTTTCTTTTAAATCCGATTCAATCCGGATTTCCATTTTCTTGTCTATTTTATAGAAAAACAATAGCGCAACACCAATCAGAAATGGAATTGCAGGGAAAACGCTGACTAGCAGTTTTATTCCGTTAATTGCAATATCAGATTGGGTTAATGAATTCGGAACATAATCAAAATGCCCTAACAATGAAGTTGTTAAAGCTCCTCCAATACTCAAACCGGCTTTTAAACCCACCATCATGGCCGAAAAAATAATGGCAGTCGCACGACGGTTATTTAACCATTCTGAATAATCGGCAACATCTGCAATCATGGCCCACAGAATCGGGATTGTGATTCCGTAAAAGAATCCGTGCAGGATTTGAGAGACAAAAATCAGGCTGATTGATTTTGAAGAAAAGAAATAGAAAGCCAATATAAATAAAGTAGAGACAAATAGAAAGGAACCAAAAATGTTTCGCTTACCGTATTTATCTGCTAATCTTTTTGATAAAGTGATTCCGACGATCATAAAAATAATTCCGCCGGCATTAAACAAACCAAATCCTGCCGCAATAGGATCATTCCCAAATTGATTCAATCCAATATTAGCTAAACCGTCCAGAATAGGCTGAATAAAAATCGCCAATTGTTGTTTGTCGACATAATTTTCGAAATAATAAACATACGACCCGCCTTTCATCGCTAACGTAATAAACACTAAAGTTGTCAGCGCCAGCATGATTAACCATGGTTTATTTTTCATTAAGTCATTTAAATCTTCTTTAACACTTGACTTCTGTTCCGGTTTCGGAACGATACGTTCTTTAGTCGTGAAAAAAGTAATTAAAAGCATTATAGTTCCAATGATAGCCAAAACGGTCATTACCTTTTCGATACCAACAGCTTTGTCACCATTTCCGGCACTTTTTATAATTCCGAGCATAAAAACCTGAACAAAAAACTGCGCAAACATTACGGCAACAAAACGATAAGACGACAAACTATTGCGTTCGCCCATATCACCTGTAATTACACCACTCAAAGCCGAATAAGGCAAATTATTGCTTGCGTAAAAAAGTAAAAGCAAGGTATAAGTTACAACAGCATAAATTACTTTACCGTGATAAGCGAAATTAGGAGTTGTAAAAGCCAACAAAGCAATTACTCCTAACGGCACTGCAGTCCATAAAATCCAGGGTCTGAATTTTCCCCATTTGGTACTGGTTCTGTCCGCCAAAACACCAATAATCGGATTAAAAACAAAAGCTGCAATCAAACCGACAACCAACATAATAATAGAAGAATCTGTAGGCGATAATCCATAAATATCGGTATAAAAATAAGCCAGGTAAGTCATCAGGGTCTGAAAAACTAAATTGGCTGCAAGGTCGCCTAAGCTGTATCCAATTTTTTCTTTTATGGATAGTTTTTGAGTATTAAAATTCATTCTTCTTTTGTGGTTATTTTGGGTTAGTTTTATAATCAAATTTCATTAAAACTAGATTATTTCATAAGCTCTTGTACTGATTTCAAAAGGCTTTTACTTAAGCAATCGGTTGTGTAAAATTAGCAAAAAAAACATACCATCCAAATTTACTTTACTTTATTGCAATATTTTTTCCAGAAACAACCAGTTGCACTAATTCTTTAAAGCCTTGTCAATGCTGTTATTCTTTTGATTCTTTAATTTCATTACACTATCATACCCTTTTTTCGGCTGAAGCTGCACATCAAATAATAAAGGATAATTCGTACGACCCTTTATCGGCCAGTCATTTAACCATGATTGTCCATCATGAACACCCCAAAAAGTGACACGGCTAATTTTGTCTTTGTGTTTTAGAAATAATCTAAAAATATCTTCATAACGCTTCGCCAGTTGTGTCTGAACAGCATCCGGAAGTTTTTCAGGATATGGATTCATTTTGGCACTTCCTTCAAAATTCTGATTTACATCTGCGCCTTGTAAATCCCATGGATTTGGTAACACTGTTATATCTAATTCTGTAAAAGCGACTTTCAAACCCAAAGCCGAATACGCCAAAATACTTTCTTCAATTTCTTGTAAAGAAGGACTTTCCAATCGCCAGTGCGCCTGGATACCTACTCCGTCTACTTTACCGCCGCCCGCTTTTACTTTTTTGATTAAATTAATTGTGCCTTGTCTTTTAGCTGGTGCTTCATTATTATAATCGTTGTAATATAAGTCCACTTTTGGATCCGCTGTTGCCGCTAATTTAAAAGCATCAATAAGATATTGTTCTCCCAGTGTATTCAAAAAAACGGATTTTCTTAACGTCCCATCTTCATTCAAGGCTTCGTTCACAACATCCCAGGAACCAATTCTTCCTTTGTATTTAGAAACGATTGTCGTAATATGATCTTTCATAAAAGCTTTCATTTCCGTACTGTCCTTGATTTTTTCCATCCAGGGTGCCAATTGACTGTGCCAGATTAAGGTATGACCGTGAATAAACATTTTGTTTTTTTCGCCATAGGACACAAATTTATCAGACATTGTAAAATCATATTTGTCTTTTTGTGGATGTACAAACATCGACTTCATGATATTTTCTGCTGTAATCGCATTAAATTCTTTGCGAATTAATGCATCTTCTTTAGCATTTTTTTCTTCAATTTGACTGGCACTCAAAGCAGTTCCGATGTAAAAATCTTTTTTATAGGCGTCTTTCAGAGAGCTGACCTTTTTTTGCGCTGTACAATTTACAAACAGCAATGTGGTTATTGCCAGTAAACAGGGTTTAATTAATTTCATTTTTTTTATTTTTTGGTTGATAGTGATTTTTCTAAAACAATGATCTTAAAGGTTTTAAATCTGTCAGATCCGATCTACGTTCATAGTTTGTCATTTCGACGTGAGGAGAAATCCTCGCACGCTGAGCACGCACTGTTGCGGAGTTTCTTGCGAAGATTTCTCCCTTCGGTCGAAATGACAAAAAGAACGGATTCATTCATAATTGTTACTTTTGAAAACTTTCCGGCGGTCCTAGATAAGATTCCAAAATTTTTCCTGAATCGGTTTCAATTACAATCTTCTGAAGCACTAAAGCAGGATCGATTCCGTAAAATTTTAAAGTATGATTCCCTGTTTTTTCAATTGTATGGGATGAGGTTATTATTTTAATGTTATCGGCGACAGCCTTATTCCAGGTTTTATCCGAATCCTTTTCATTAAAATTGATGATTCGTGGTTTTTCGTTATCAATAGCGATTCCATATTTCAATCCGTCATGTACAGAAAAATTGATTGTTGGTGAAAAATAAGCGTGCACTTTTACTTCTCCTGTACTGAAGAGATGTACATCATATTCTAATATCGGTGATTTATCCGAAACGATACTACTTGCCACATTTGATGGCTTTAAAGTTACTCCTGATTCGGTTTTTCCTATATTTGAAATTGTCGTCCATTTCACCTCTGAATTAATTGCTCTCGAATAATGCTGAGCTTCAATCGACACAAATCCATTGCTTTCAACAAAACCTTTTACTTCGCTTAAATCAATATTTTTAGTATTTACAATTACAGTGAAATTTTGATTATTGGCTGAAATTGTAAATTGACTTTTTGCATCATTTTTCGGAGCTTTTTTCCAGTCAATACTGATCAATATTCTTTCTTCCAGATTAATTTTTCCTTTTGATTTTGAGAACTTAATCCAATTCTCTTTAGAAGTTATTTTGAAGTCAAAAGGAATAGTTCCTCTGTTGAAAATATCTACAAAATAAGCTTTGTTTTCAGCTGAATTAAAAGTGGGCAAAACAATTTCTGTGGCAGTATTTGTCCACCAATTTGCAGAACCTTCAATAGCTATTCCTGCCTCTGCTTTGTTTGACAACTCAATAATTTTCGTTTCCGGAATTACATTATTTTTCGGCTCTTGCCACGAAGTATACCCAATATGCGTTTGCGCCATCATATGATTCCACTTGCCATTTGCGAGTTTGGTATGATAATAATTCGTCAGCAAACTATCTTTTTGAAATAATTCTTTTACTTGTTTTGCATACGCATTTGCAGAAGCTCTTCCCTGACTGGCATACAGCTTATTTTTAGCCGTTGCAACGTACAATTCATTCAAATTTGCACTTGCCAACACCGGAAATAAAACCAACTGATAAAAAGCATCCTTGTATTCCGGTTTTATTTTTTCATTGACTGCATTGGCTTTTTCAACCAGCTTTTTATAATCGGCTAAAACTGTTTCTGCTTCGTTATAATTCGTAATGCTATACGTTTTCTCGTTCAGCAATTCCGGTTTTCGTCTGGAATTGTATTTGGTGTATAATTTTATGATTTCTGCAATTTCCTCTGTATTCTGATCATCAAAGTTTTCTTTTGCCCATTGCACATAGTATTGCTCTAAATTTCCGGCATTCCATTTTTCCGGATTCCAGGCCATGTCAAGGAAAAACTCCGTTGGAAATTCCATTGGTTTGATATCGCCTACATTCACAATCCAAATTTTATCGACTCCATATTGGTACGCCAAATCCATTTGTTCCCAGGTGCGTTCGATTTGGTTTGTGTTAATCCATTTGTAATTTCGGGGTCCGCCCACATAATCAAAATGGTAATAGATTCCGTAACCGCCTTTTCTTGGTTTAGCGCTAAGTTGAGGTAATTTCCTGATATTTCCCCAATTGTCATCGCACAACAAAAGCGTAATATCGTCCGGAACACGCATTCCTTTATCGTAATAATCCTGAACTTCTTTGTAAAGTGCCCACATTTGAGGCGTTTCTTCAATCGGCTTTTTAGTAGTTTCTTTTATGATTTCCCGTTGCGTTTTTACGATATTTTCTAACAAATCAATTGCCGTTCCTTGTGTCATCGGTTCGTCCCCATCGCCACGCATCCCCACGGTTACAATCGTTTCTGTATTACCCATTCTTTTCATTCCTTCTTTCCAAAATGAAATGAGGTTTTCAGAATTGGTGCTAAAATCCCATTTTCCTTTGCCTAATTTTGCCCATTCCGCATGTGCTCTTGTCAGCGGTTCGTGATGCGAAGTTCCCATTACGATTCCGTATTCATCAGCTAAAACAGCATTTTGAGGATCATCTACATAAAACATTCTTCCCCACATTGAGGGCCACAAATAATTGCCTTTCATTCTCAGAATTAATTCAAAAACCTTGTCGTAGAATTTTGCGTTAAATCCGCCATACGTATCAAACGCCCAGCCTGACAATGCCGGAGCTTCATCGTTTATGAAAATGCCACGGTATTTTACTTTTGGTTCTCCATTAGAATGAATTCCGGATAAAACATGCAATTCTGATTGCTTTTTCACGGGAACATCAGCCCAGAAATACCACGGAGAAATACCAATTTGATTCGACAAATCATACATTCCATAAATAGTTCCTCTTTTGTCCGAACCCGCAATAACTAATGCTTTTTTTATTCCGACTGAAGGATTATCAACAATTTGAGTGGTGAATTTCTCCCATTTTCCCTTCAGTTGACTGGCATCAATTTTTCCTTCACGAACCAATTGATCTATAATTTCGCTTTTTCCGATTGTGCCAATAATGACAACAAAATCTTTGGTCTCTGAAATTGAATTAATTTGTTTTGGATGAACATTCGTTACTTTAAAAAGGTCATTTTCTAAATGTCCTGCAACGCGCAGCACTCCCGGAAAATCATTATTGCTTATTAATATAGAGGCCACTTTTCCTTTTGATGCCAAAGGGAAAGTTTCAGGGGAAACTTTGTTTACTACATATTTTTCTCCGTTAATGGCATACAATTTTGTGCTGATTCCAAAAAGGAAAAGCAGTAGTATTATTGACAATAAAGGAGATTTTAGTAAACGCATGATATTTTTTTATTGATATTTAATTCTAATAGTAACCACATTAAGCTGACCACAATCTTGTCATCCCGAGGAACGAGGGATCACACCAGAAATTCCGCAAAGTAATTCGCCAATCGTTGTCGAGTTTCGAGTGTGATCCCTCGTTCCTCGGGATGACAAAAATGCGTTTAACTAGCTAACGTCCACGTAAACCTGACGGATTTTAAACCCGTTAGGTTTACGTTGCAGACTCATAGATTCAATTTATAAGCAATTCCCATTTCCAAACCCCTTAATTCGGCCAGACCTTTTAATCTTCCTACTAAAGAATAGCCAGGATATGTTTCTGTCTTTTCATCAACATCATGCAAAAATCCATGATCCGGACGCATTGGTAAACTCACTTTTCTTTTATTCATCAATAAAAGCAGTTTTTCAACGATAACTTCCATTTTAGAATCGCCGTTTAAATGTTCTGATTCTCTGAAAATGTTTGCGCTTTCGCGGATGGTATTTCGAAGATGTAAGAAGTGAATTCTATCTCCAAAATCGTCTATAATTCTCTCCAGATTATTTTTTGGATCTGCACCCAAAGAACCCGTGCAATAACAAAGTCCATTTGCATTTGAAGGAACAGCATCAAAAATGGCTTTGATATCTTTTTCTGTTGAAACAATTCGGGGTAAACCTAAAACCGAAAACGGCGGATCATCCGGATGAATCGCCAATTTCGAGCCATATTCATCTGCAACCGGAGTTACTTCTGATAAAAAGTAAATCAGGTTTTCTCTTAGTTTATCGTTATCAATTTCAGCGTAATTATCTAAAAGCGAAAGAATTTGTTCAGCCGTAAAATTAATTTTACTGCCCGGTAATCCTAATAAAACGTTTTTAAAAAGTAAGGCTTTCTCGTCTTCAGAAAATTTATTTCCGAATTCCAATGCCTTTGTTTTTTCTTCATCTGAGTAATCATTTTCAGCATTGGGTCTTTTCAATAAAAACACATCAAAATAAGTAAAAGCGAGCTGATTGTATAACAACGCTTTGCTTCCGTCTTCATTGATAAAATTATGTTCTGTTCGTACCCAGTCTAAAATCGGCATGAAATTATAGGTGATGATTTTAAGTCCGCAATCCGCCAGATTTTTTAAACTGATTTTATAATTTTCGATGTATTGCAAATAATTTCCCGAAGCACGTTTAATTTCTTCATGAACCGGTAAACTTTCGACAACAGCCCACTCCAATCCGGCTTCTTTGATGATTTTTTGTCTTTCTTTAATAGCATCAACTGACCAGATTTCTCCCACCGGAATCTGATGCAAAGCCGTTACAATCCCGGTTGCTCCGGCCTGCTTGATATCTCTTAAAGTAACATTATCCTGAGGGCCAAACCAACGCATGGTTTGTTGCATTTTTATCATGATATTCTTCTTTTCAATTAAAACCCAATACTGTTTCCGCCATCAACTGGTAAAACGGTTCCGGTTGTATATTTTGATTCGCTTAAAGCGAAATAATAAACGGCATCTGCAATGTCTGATGGTTCACCTAAGAATCCCATTGGCGTTCTTCCGAGTACTTTATTTTTTCTTTCCGGATCATTATCAAGTGCTGTAGATGACATTTTTGTTTTGATAAACCCAGGAGCAATACAGTTTACGCGAACTCCAAACGGTGCCAATTCTACTGCCATTGCCCTGGTCATCGATTCGATTGCGCCTTTACTTGCCGAATACGCAATTACTTTCGGAATACCATATTGTGATGCCATCGAACTGATGTTGATAATACTTCCTCCTCCATTTTCTTTCATGTTTTTTACAACGGCTTTGCTAACTGCAAAAACACTTAAAAGATTGGTATGAATTACAGACAAAAAATCTTCATCCGTAACATCTAAAAATTCTTTCTTAAGATTGATTCCGGCGTTATTTACCAAAATATCAATCGGATTTTCATTCGTTAAATTTTCAATCATTTCTGAAATTCCCGCAAGATTATTTAAATCATAAATAACCGGAATTGCATTGGATCCGATCTCTTTGCAGGCATCTTCTGTTTTCTCTTTTGATCTTCCAATTATATAGGTTTTGATTCCGTTATCACATAGTTTCTTTGCTGTTGCAAAACCCAAACCCGAATTTCCTCCGGTTACAATTGCTGTTTTTGTGCTCATAGTTTTTAATTTGAATATTTAATTTCCCGGTGCAAATGGGAATTTTAATGATTGAAAATAGTCTAAAGATTGTGTTGGTTTTTCTACTCCAGCAGGCAATTCCTTACCGGAATACTGTTGGAAATAAAGCAAGCACGCATCTCGCCACCATTTTGCTTCTTTATACTGAATTTCTAATAACATTTGTACTTCTTTGAAGCGTTCTCCATCAACAAATTTCTCTGTTTTGTTCCAAACGTTCTGCATGTCTCTTACCTGATTTACGCCTTCCTGATATTTTAACGCCAAACCATTCCAAAGCGTTTGTCCGTTTTTCAATTTATAATCCCAGGAAACATGGTGAAACCATAATAAATCTTTCTCCGGACAGGTTTCTAAATTATCAAAAATTTTCTCGACTTCAGGAGCATATTGTGCTGTAGCATTGGTTCCCGTTTTTGAGCGGTCGAAACCTATTCCGTTTTTATCGGCTTTGTGATAATACACAGGATTCCATTCTGGTCGCGACAAATTAGAAACCCATGGACCCGGACCGTAATGATGGCCGGTATCCATAATATGATGCAAACCAAGAGGCGTCATATAGTTGACAACCGCTTCACGGGATTCCATCATCATTTCTTTGACTGGTTTAATGAAATTTTCCTCATTAGAGAAAGTACACCTCAACCATTCATCAGCAATAACTTCTGAATCTAAATTTGGATTCCACGCCAATCTTCCAAAGCCGTACCAATTCGCTTGCGCAAAAGGATGTCCGGTCCAGTTTAAATCATTTCCTATGTTAGAAACTCCGGCAATTCCGGTCAATTTTGTTTTGGTTAAAGTACCATCAATGACTTTCGCAACGGTAGTACCTTTTCCTTTTCGATAGGTATCTGATTCTAAAACTTCCTGAAATAATTTTGGCAGAAAAACCAAATGGGTACTAAAGCCTAAATATTCCTGCGTGATTTGAAACTCCATCATCAAAGGTGTTTTTGGCATGGCACCAAACATTGGGTGAAAAGGTTCACGAGGCTGAAAATCGATTGCCCCATTTTTTACCTGAACAATTACATTATCTTTGAATTTTCCGTCATAAGGAACAAATTCGGCATAAGCCTGCTTCGCACGATCATTGGCATCATGTTCTGAATACACAAAAGCGCGCCACATAATTACACCTCCAAAAGGCGCAACCGCATCAGCCAGCATATTAGCACCGTCAACATGATCTCTTCCATAATTTTGAGGCCCGGGTTGTCCTTCTGAATTTGCTTTTACTAAAAATCCTCCAAAATCCGGAATTCTTTTATAAATTTCTTTGGCTTTGTTTTTCCACCAATTCGCCACATCTGCATCTTTTGGATCGGCTGTTTTTAAGCCTCCAATTTCAATTGGTGCCGAAAAACGGGCTGTCAAATAAACTTTTATTCCATATGGTCTAAACACATTCGCTAAAGCTTCAACTTTCTCTAAATATTGAGATGTTAAGATTAACGCGTTTGCATTTACATTCGTCAAAACCGTTCCGTTGATTCCGATTGACGCATTTGCTCTGGCATAATCAATATAACGCTGATCGATAAAATCAGGCAATTTTTGCCAGTTCCATAAAGAAAAACCAGCGTAACCGCGTTCAACAGTCCGGTCTAAATTATCCCAGTGATTTAAAATTCGGATATTCGTTTTTGGAGCATCAACAATATTTAATTTTTTAATGGATTTATTCGTCTGAACTAATCTTAAAAAACGATAAACGCCATATAAAACGCCAATTTCTTTTTTACCGGTAATGACAATCTGATTTTTGTTTTTTATTGAAATAGATTTAATGATAAACCCTTCATCATTGATCTGGTCAAAATTTCCGATTTCCTTTTGAATTTCCGGACTCAATACTTCTTTAGATCCAATAATGATATTATTATCTCCTTCAACTTTTGATTTAAAGCTGATTGCTTTTCCGAACATTTCGCTTAATCCGGCTTCTAATTCTTTTGAAGCAATTTTTGAAGTTTCTGAATTCCCGAAAGAAACGATTCCATTAACATCAGAAAGGTATTTTGAAACTAATTCTGTATCTGACTTTTTATCATATTGAAGCCATAATTTATAATCTTTCTGAGCCATTGTTTTAAAGGAAAACAAAAGCAGAAAAATGGGTAGTATAAATAAATGTTTCTTTGGATATCGCATCAGCTGTTTTTTGAATGATTAAATTTAAAAGTTGCAATCGGTTGCGTAAAAATATAGCATTGTGTTTTAAGAAAAAAATTTTACTGCAAAATTTTTCACACAACACTAATTATTTTATTAAAAAAGGAAAGAACTGACAGGAAATTGTCGGTTTATTTCAAAAGAAATTACTTTCTTCTGTTTGAAGAAGCACGAACTAAAACTTCGGTATTTAAAAAAGTAACTTCGGTAATATCATCTTTTTTCGGAGTATCCGGACTCTTTTTAGCCGACTTTAAATGGTTCAATATTTTCTTGGCTGATGTCTGTCCCATCTTTACCGCCGGATGCGAAATAGTTGTTAATCCAGGATCAATAATTGATGCAATTGGATCGTCATTGAAACCAATAATAGCAATATCTTCCGGAATTTTCAAACCTCGTTTTTTAGCAATTTGAATTACCCCAACCGCGGCGGTATCATTCACCACAAAAATTCCATTTGGTGGATTTGGTAAATCAAACAGAGTTGTACTGGCCGTTTCCCCTTCTTCATATGTCAAACTTGTTTCAATGATAAGAGTCTCATCAACAGTAAGATTAGCTTCTAACAAAGCATCTACATAACCTCTTTTTCGTTCGCTATATGTATTTCGGTATTGAGAACCTGTAATATGTGCAATGCGGGTGCAACCTTGTTCAATCAAATGTTTTGTCGCTTTATAACCGGCAGAATAATTGTCGATCATAACACGGTACGTATTAAAATCTTTCGGCACCCGATCTACAAAAACCAACGGAATATTTTTATCGATAAACTTTTGAAAATGAGAAGTATCACGCGTATCCATGGCCAACGAGCAAATGACACCACAAACCCGACTATCATAAAGTGCTTTTGACAAATTAACTTCATCTTCATAAGAATCATGACTTTGTGTAATCATAACGCTATAACCTGCTTTTTGGGCGATTTCTTCAATACCACTAATCAGTGAGGAGATAAAAGGACGGTTAATTCGGGATACTAAAACCCCTATTATTTTAGTTGAATTGCCGCGTAAGCCTGCTGCTAAAATATTGGGACGAAAACCCATTTCTTCAGCAACTTTTTTTACTTTTTTTATGGTTTTATCACTTATAGTAGGATGATCTTTCAAAGCTCTTGAAATGGTCGAAGTCGCGAGATTCATTCTCTCGGCAATATCATAAATGGTAACATCTCTACTTTCCTCCATAAAAATTTAATAAATAAAACAATGGAACATATTGCTTTTAAATCAACACTAAAAGTTTCCTAACTTCATATGTGTGTTGTTGCTGAGAAATAAATTCCTGATAATTTTTCGGTAAAATTAAATTATTTTTTCTTTCTTTACACAATCGGTTGCAATAAAGTTTTCCACTAAAAACATACTCCCTTTTTCGATAGATAATTAAATGTAAGCAGACTTTAAAATTTACAGCAAAATGGATTTAAAAAACAATGTCCTATGAAAAAATCAATCGCTCTTTATCAAATCATATTATTTTTATTTCTTTCCATTTATTCTCAAGCTCAGGATAAAAAAGAAAAATTTCCTTTTCAGAACACAACTTTAAGTTTTGAAGCAAGAGTAAACGATCTGGTAAGTCGTTTGACTTTGGAAGAAAAAGTTTCGCAAATGCTGAATTCCTCTCCGGCAATTTCGAGATTGGACATTCCGGCTTATGACTGGTGGAATGAAACACTTCACGGTGTTGCAAGAACTCCTTTTAAAACTACTGTATATCCTCAGGCTATTGCCATGGCCGCCACTTTTGATAAAAATTCACTTTTTAAAATGGCTGATTATTCGGCTTTAGAAGGAAGAGCGATTTACAACAAAGCTGTTGAATCAGGCCGAACCAACGAACGTTATCTTGGCCTTACGTACTGGACACCTAATATTAATATTTTTCGTGACCCTCGTTGGGGACGCGGACAGGAAACCTATGGCGAAGATCCGTTTTTGACTGCAACTTTAGGAGATTTCTTTGTTAAAGGACTTCAGGGAGATGACCCTAAATATTTAAAAGCGGCAGCCTGTGCCAAACATTATGCTGTTCATAGTGGCCCGGAACCTTTGCGTCATACTTTTGATGTTGATGTAACTCCTTATGAACTTTGGGATACCTATTTGCCTGCGTTTAAAAAATTAGTAACCGAGTCTAAGGTTGCCGGTGTAATGTGTGCTTACAATGCTTTTAGAACGCAGCCTTGTTGTGCAAGTGATATTTTGATGACGGATATTTTGCGAAATCAATGGAAATTTGATGGGTATGTAACTTCAGATTGTTGGGCGATTGACGATTTCTTTAAAAATCATAAAACTCATCCTGATGCAGCATCGGCTTCAGCTGACGCTGTTTTCCACGGAACGGATATTGACTGCGGAACAGACGCCTATAAAGCTTTGGTACAAGCGGTAAAAACCGGAAAAATACCTGAATCACAAATCGACATTTCTGTAAAACGTCTTTTTATGATCCGTTTCAGATTGGGAATGTTTGATCCGGTTGAAATGGTGAAATATGCTCAAACGCCAGCTTCTGTATTAGAAAGTCCCGCACATCAGGAACATGCTGTAAAAATGGCGCAGCAATCGATGGTTTTGCTTAGAAATGAAAACAATACTTTGCCATTAAGCAAAAAAATAAAGAAGATCGCTGTTTTGGGTCCAAATGCAGATAATTCGATTTCTATTTTAGGGAATTACAACGGAACACCTTCAAAACTATCCACCGTATTACAAGGCATTAAAGACAAATTAGGTGCAAATACTGAAGTCATTTATGAGAAAGCCATCAACTTTACCAATGATACTTTATTAGTGTATGCCGATGTCAAAAACCAATATACTTTTGAAGGAAAACAAGGTTTTAAAGCCGAATATTTCAACAACACCGATCTTTCAGGGAAACCGGAAATTACACGAACTGAAACCGAATTAAACCATTTTTGGCAGGAAGGCGAAGCTGTTGTTCAAAATATTAAAGCCAATAATTTTTCTGCCCGTTACACAACCAATTTTACGGCAGCTGAAAATGGCAGCATTACTTTTGAACTTACTGCTGACGATGGCTACCGCTTTCTTGTGAATGGAAAAGAAGAACTAAATGCGTGGAAAAAAAATCGCTGGGGTGGACAAACTTTTGAATTAAAAACAACAAAAGGAACCGTTTATAATTTGGTTATTGAATATTGGCAGGGAGAAGGAAAAGGCAACGTTGCCCTGAATGCCGGAAACTACAAAAAAACCGATTTTACAGCTCTTGTCAATCGCTTAAAAGATGTCGATGCCTTTGTTTTTGCCGGTGGAATTTCGCCGCAATTAGAAGGCGAAGAAATGAAAGTAAATTTTCCGGGTTTTAAAGGCGGAGATCGAACTTCGATTTTATTACCAGCTGTACAAACCGATTTGATGAAAGCGCTTCAAAAGACTGGAAAACCAGTTGTTTTCGTGATGATGACCGGAAGTGCGATTGCTATTCCGTGGGAAGCACAAAATGTTTCTGCCATTGTAAATGCCTGGTATGGCGGACAAGCTGCCGGAACAGCGGTCGCAGATATCCTTTTTGGAGATTATAATCCGGCCGGAAGATTACCGATTACGTTTTACAAAGGCGATTCAGACTTACCTGAATTTGTAGATTATAAAATGGACAACAGAACTTATCGTTATTTTAAAGGAGCACCTCTTTATGGTTTTGGATACGGTCTGAGTTATACTACCTTTAAATATGATGCGCTAAAAATGCCATCAAAAATTGCTAAAGGAAAAAGCGTTTCAGTTTCTGTACGCATCACCAATACCGGTAAAATGGCCGGCGAAGAAGTAGCGCAATTGTATGTTATCAATCAAAATACATCTATAAAAGCTCCTCTTAAAACCCTAAAAGGATTTGAACGCATAAGTCTTAAAGCGGGAGAAAGTAAAACCATAACTTTTATACTTTCTCCGGAAGATTTATCGTATGTTACTGCTGAAGGCATTTACCAACAATACAATGGTAAAATTAAAATTGCAATTGGAGGTCATCTGCCTGACGAACCTAATCCAACAAGCAGTAATGTAATTACTGAGGATATTTTGATTCAGTAAAACATATTACTTTTTGCTATGGAGTTGCTTTTGCAATGTAAGCACCGGTGTCTGATTTAATTTCATAATTCTGGTTTCCGGACGGTCTAATGCTAAAATTAAAAACATAACCGAAGCAAAAATAATAGAGATAAAAACGGCCAGCCTGTTGTTCTTTTTTCCGGTAATTCCGAATTGATAGCCCAACAATAACATGGAAAACCAAGAGATTATAAACAGCACCCATAAAATCGCAACGGGTATCCTGTACTCAAATGTTAAGGTTACCCGCTTGTTATAGGTATCAAATAGGCTATTTACAGAGGTTATGTACAAAGAATAGGCCTCAGAACTACGATCCTGTGCGGCCAGAGCTTCAGAATAATCCCAAAGTGAATCGAGAATCGACTGCGATCTGATTTTTAATCTTTGGACGTTTTCAATCGAAGTATCATTTACCAAAGTAGCTCGTAAATCAGTATATTCAATCAAAAACTTTCTGGAAGAAGACCGATACGGTTCTGGTATTAAACCGGATTGCAAATAAGTGGTTCTTATTTCCGTAACTTCATCCAGCAAAAGTTCCTTTCTGCTATTGTATCTGTTGTCCACAATTTGAAACGTGAAGGCAAGCATAAAAGCCAAAAGACCAAGCGCTGCTCCTACTACTGATCCAACTGGTGAATCGCTTACTTTACCGGATTTATTCTTTACAAATAAACCATAATACTGACCGACAAGAATGGGGATTAGAATACTACAGAAAGGAATAATAAACATTCCTAAAATCTCAAAAAAACTTACATTAATCATTGTTCTTTGGTATTTAGGTTAATAAATCTGACTAATCAAATATAATCTTTATTCCACAAACAAAAAACCTATTGATTACCAATTAATTAGACCCAATAATTTTCACATTTAATAACAATTAAATCAAATACTATTGTCAAAGAAAAACAAAAAATAATAAGATTTTTTTTCTAAATTTGATCTGCATTCAATACGATTTCCCCAAATCATTTTTTTTAATTACCTCAACCTGCATTGACCTTTTGGTAAATAGTAGTAACGTAAAATGAAAAAAAATGAAAAATTTTACTCTGACAATCTTTTTAGTTTCTTGTTTTATTGTTTCTTCTTTTGGATTTTCAAAGAACAACCTTCTTTCTGAAAATAAGAAAACAACTTTTTTTATTCCCAATATTTCTTTTGCTAACTATGCCGCACCAGCTATCGACAATGCCACCTTGTTGGCCTTTTTTAAAAAATATTCTCAATTAAAAGACTATCAAAACGATGTCTCAACCCTTTATAAAGACAGATCATACAAAGCCATTTGGTATAGTGGTAGTCAGATAAACGAATTTGGACATCTAATGTATCATAAGTTAAATTCTACTTACGAAGAAGGGGTTCAAATTAGAATTCCGTATAAAGATAAAATCGATGAGGTTTTTGATGAAGATTCAACCGAAAAAGTGTCAGAATCAGATACTGAGCTTTTATTGAGTTCAATGTACATACTTTATGCAAAACATGTGTATCAGGGAATGGATGCAGCCGCACAGAATAAGCTTGAATGGTATTTACCAAAGAAAAAAATATCGTATGAGACTTTATTGGATTCTATTTCGGGCAATCCGAATTTATTAGATCAAAATAATCATGTGCTTTTTAGTCAATATTATAAACTTCAGGAGGTTTTAAAAAAATACAGAGAAATTGAAAAAAACGGCACATGGAATAAAATTTCAATGGATATACCGTTTCAGGATTTGCGCCCCGATGCTACTTCACAAACCATTGCAGACATAAGACAGCGTTTGGCAATCGTTGGAGATTTGGCCAAAGACTCTAAAAGTAATTTTTACGATCAGGAATTAATGGACGGAATTATGAAATACAAAGCCCGTTATGTGCTTAAACCAAATTATATTATTACAAAAGATTTTATTGATCAAATGAACGAACCTGTAAGCGATCGTATAAAAACAATAATGTTGAATATGGAACGCTGCCGATGGATTCCGCCAACTTTGGAAAACCAAAGCGAGTATGTTATGGTTAATATTCCGTCTTTTCGATTGTATTATGTCAGAGACGGAAATTATGATATTGTCTCCAATGTTTTCATAGGAACACCTTTAACCCAAACTGTCATTTTTAGCGGTCAGATCGATCGTATTGTTTTTAGTCCATATTGGTATGTGCCGGGCAGTATCATTAAAAATGAATTAAAACTGAAAATGGCAGAAGAGAAAAACTATCTCGCAGATCATAATATGGAATGGAATGGCGGAAAAGTAAGGCAAAAACCAGGGCCTAATAACGCTTTGGGTTTAGTGAAATTTATGTTTCCCAACCCGAACGACATTTATATGCACGACACACCCTCTAAGAGTTTATTCGGATTTGAGAAACGTATTTTCAGCCACGGTTGCATCAATGTAGAAAAAGCAAAAGAACTGGCTATTGCAATGCTAAGAGAATATCCGGACTGGCCTGTCGACAAAATAAATTCGGCTATGAGCGGAGTTAAAGAAACGCCTTGTATGCTCAAGAAAAAAGTTCCAATCTATATTGGTTATTTTACTGCCTGGGTAAGTAAAGAAGGTGAAATTGGTTTCTTCCCTGACGTTTATGAACGGGATGTTCAGTTGAATAGATTGCTTTTCCCGCAGGATACTGAGTTTAAGACGGCTAATAATTGATTTTTTTTAGAATATAGAGTCAAGATTAAAGAAAATAGAATAAAGAGTAAAGAATAAAGATTGATGCCTAAACCTCCAAAAACATGATTTTTGGAGGTTTTTTTATTTTTTGGAGACACTTTTTTCTCCGTATCTTTTTTTGATATAATCAGTTACAGGCCTTAACGGCTTATTATTTTCAGGATGTCTTCCGTGGGTGTTAAAAAAATCTGCTTTATCACTACTTGTTTTCGCATACCAAACAATTGCTTCTCCGTTTTTAAAACAATTTGTAGTATCATAAACTATAATTTTTTTAAGAGCAAACTTATTCTCATTGTACGGTTCTACTCCATTATTAATAAAGAATTCATCTGAGCTCAAATCACAATCTACTTTTTCATAATGATCGTGTGTCCACTGCATGCATTTGTTTCTCGTGAAGGCAAAATAAATTGTTGCTGCTATTAAACAAAAAATAACAGCTGTAAAAATCATAGCTAGTTTTGATCTATTAAATAACTTTTCTAAGAAATTGTGTTTAAAGTCACTTTGAAAACTTATTGGTCGATTTTCTCTTTCTATAACAATCTTATTTTTTTCTTTTACTTCTCCTTTTTTAATCTCCGATTCTAAAAAAGTACTTGTCAATTTCTCGTTTTGCCCATTTTCGCCACTTTCTATACTGATCGATTTTTTAAATTTATTAAAAGGACGATCTTCAAAATCTACAAAAATTGCTGCTAATTCTGCAGTAGTGAGATTTGCCGGATTTTTTTCCCCTTTCAAAAAAGCTCCTACTTTTCTAAATTTATCAGTGTACTTTGTTGAAGTATTTTCCTCTTTTGAATTAAATTCAGATTTAAAAAAATTACGATACACGACTAAATCATCAGCTGTTGGATTTGAACTGAAAATTTCCCAACACAAATCTCTTAAAAGCGCTTGGGAAGGATTATTTAAATAATGCGAATACTCCCCTTCGGTCTTTTCGCTTCTATATTTATTTCTAATAGCTTCCTTGTAATCATTTTCAATGTCACTTTGAGTAATTTTTTTCATAGGCCCTCAGGATTTTCAGGATTATTTCTCGGATTTTTCAGGATTTCTCGGATTTTTTTTAGGAATCTCAGTAAAGTTAGTACTTCCCGGAATTCCGTATCAATACAGGCTTGTAAGCGTCAGATCTTTGCAATATCAAAATTAGTTATTGTTCGATATCGCGATAAGAACAAATGTACAAAACTAGTTCACTTAAAAAGTATGGAAAACCGTAAGACGGAGTTTATCCGGGAAGTATAGATAAAATCTTACTGTTCTACATACTTCACTTCCCAAACAAAAAATTCAAAAAACATTCCGCAGGGTGCGGTTTGAAAATCAGCACAAAAAAATTCGATTTCATTATCGAACCGGCTGATCTATGTCAAATTTTTAACAACGAAGTAAGATGAAAAAAGTTTATATATTAGCGTGTTTAGTTGCCAGTGGGGCATTCGTATCTTGTACAAATGATGAAGAAACATCAGATAACAAGTCTGCAACTGAAGTAAAAAAAGAGATAAATCCAGAAATCCCATCCTATGCTGATGGCCCTGGAGATGATCCAATCATTATTCAGCCACCAAAAAAAGACTAATTAAAATCTTTAGTCTACAATAAATAAGTAATTTCGGGGAAAGTAAATTAAATGTTACGATCCCCGATTTTTTGTTTGTTTATTTTTCTACTTTTTCTTTCTTGCAAGGACGAATCTACCGTAGATATTAAACCAAATCTAAATAAAAAAGAAGCCTCTCTTTTACAGGAAAAAGCAATATCTCATTTCCAAAAAAGTAATTTTAATAGTTCCTTTTATAATTTTAATAAATCAAAAATAGCATTTGAGAAATTAAAAGACAGTAGTAATATTGCTTTTAACCTCATTCAGATGGCATATATTCAGCAAATGAATGGAGATTATTACGGAAGCAAGGAAACGTTGACAGAAGCTTTACCTTATATCCGAAAAGACGAGAATTATCTTGCCGCTGTAAACAATTTTTTTGGGATTGCTGATAAGGAACTTTCTCTTTATGATGATGCAATTTACTATTACAGTGAAGCATTAAAAGGTGCAAAGGATAAATCATCAAAACAAGCTCCTTTAAATAATATTGCGGTCGTTTATATTCAACAGAAAAAATATGATAAAGCAATAAAGATCTTGGAATCGATCTTAAATAAAAATGCATCACTAGCTGAACCGCCAACAAAAAGAAAACTTAGAATTTTAGACAATCTCGGGTTTGCTTATTTTAAAAAAGGAATGAATAAAAAAGGACTTGCGTTAATGCTAAAAAGTCTTACACTAAGAAATCAAACTGAGGATCTTTACGGAAGTATTGAAAGTTGTTTGCATTTAGCGGAATATTATTCGAAAACCAATTCTAAAAAGTCTAATGAATATGCCCAATTAGCCTATCAAAATGCTACAAAACTCAATAGTGTTGACGAGCGACTGGAAGCTTTGTCTTTTTTGATGACAAATACTTCGGACTCGAAAAATACTAAATATGCTGAAAAATTTATTTCGGTAAATGACAGTATTATCAAAATCAGAAACAACTTCAAAAACAAATTTGCCAAGATTAAATACGATTCGAAAAAAGAGAAAGATGAGAATCAGAAACTTCGTTTAGAAAAAGCGGAGAATTTATTGTCATTACAAGAAGCAAAATATCAAAGAATCTTGTTTGTGTTTGGAATCATTGCGCTCTTTTTTGTTTTAATTTATTCAAGAAAGTATTATAGGAACCGAAATAGGATCGAGAAAATAAAAACGGCTTACGATACCGAAACCAGAATTGCCAAAGATATTCATGATGAACTGGCAAATGATGTTTTTCATGCCATCACTTTTACACAAACGCAACCGCTCACAAGCGACAGTACAAAAGAAACTTTGATTCAGAAATTAGATCAGATTTATATTCGTGTTCGTGGCATTTCAAGAGAGAACAATGATATTGACACCGGTGTAAATTATCTTCAAAATTTAAAAGAAATGCTTTCTACTTATAATAGCGGTACTACAAATGTTATTATTAATAGCATCGAAAAAGTAACCTGGGATACAGTAGATGAAATTAAAAAGATTACAATTTATCGCGTGCTACAAGAGTTGATGGTAAATATGAAAAAACATAGTGATGCCTCTCGGGTTGTTGTAAAATTTGACAGCAATCAAAAAACGATAAATATTGACTATGTAGATGACGGTAAAGGAAGTACAAGAGAAAAAATTAACAAGAATGGTCTGCAAAATATGGAAAACCGTATTCTGGCTATAAAAGGATCTATTATTTTTGACACTGAACCGGAGAAAGGTTTTAAAGTAAAAATAACACTGCCTAAATAAAAGCCCTATGTTTAAAAAAGTAATAATAGCCGAAGATCTTGATGCGATGAATTTAGGAATTCAACAAGTCTTAAAAGATTTAAATATTGTAAATTTTCAGCATTCCAAATTTTGCGATGAAGCATTTTTAAAAATACGTGCCGCAATTAACCAAAATGAACCATTTGATTTATTAATTAGCGATCTTTCCTTTAAAACAGATCATCGCAAAGCAACTATTGCAAATGGTGACGAACTGGTTCAAAAGGTACGTGAATTACAACCTGACATTAAAATTATTGCCTATTCTGTAGAAGATAAAAATTATCGAATTAAATCGCTTTTTGATAATGCAGAAGTAGACGCTTTTGTACTTAAAGGCCTGAACAGCATCGAAGAACTAAAAAAAGCAATCCATATTATTTCAACTTCTGATCAAAAATTCATTTCCCCTGAAGTTTCTTCTGCATTGAAGGAAAAAAACAACTACGAAATAGATGATATTGATATTCTGATTTTGAAGCATTTATCACTTGGAACTCCGCAAGATGATATCATACAAATTCTAAAAGATTCAGGCATAAAACCCAAGAGTAAAAGTGCTATGGAAAAAAGACTTTCTAAACTAAAAGACTTTTTTAAAGCTAATAATACAGTTCATTTGGTTTCTATTACTAAAGATATGGGGATTATTTAAGTCTTCATTCCTGCATAATTTTCAAAGCTCCTTCGGGAGCTTTTTTTATTTCTAAAAACTAATTTTACGATTATGGATTTCCGTAAAATACTGGTTTCAAATAGGTTTAAGTTTGAATTATAAATCAATTAAAACCAAAAATCATGAAAAATTATTATGTAAACAAAAATGCGCAATCAAATGGAGATCATGAAGTTCACACAGATGATTGCAAATATTTGCCTATTGCAGCAAATAGAAAATCCCTGGGTGAATTTTCAAACTGCAAACCTGCAGTAACTGAAGCAAAGAAAACCTATTCACAATCGAATGGCTGCATAACTTGTTGCAAGGACTGTCATACAACCTAATTTAAAATGGGCTTTCGATTTCAAAAAAGAATTAGGCTTGGAGGCGGACTTGGATTAAATATTAGTAAATCCGGGATTTCTCCAAGTTTAAGAACAAAAATGGGAACATTTAGCAAAAACGGTTATTCTGTAAAAACAGGTATATCTGGAGTGAGATATCAAAATAGCGGCTGTATCGTATTGTTCGCATTTACAGGAATTGTAACATTTTTAATTTTCACACTAAAACATTTATAATCATGGGATATAGAAAAGGATATTATAAAAAAGACGGAACTTATGTTCAAGGGCATTTTGCTAATACAAGATCAAGATCTTACACAAAGAAAAATAGCGGATGTATACTTATTTTTTTGCTATCAGTATTAATAGGCAGCGTAATTTCTTGTTCGGAATCTTCAGAGACATCAGATGTAACAAGCAATACTCCAAGCTCAAATTGCCCAACCAAAACTTGTGGTAATTTTTCATCTCAATCGGCAGCACAATCTACCTACAACAGTAACAAAACCTGTTACAAAAATTTAGATTCTGACGGTGACGGAATAGCATGCGAAAATTTATCAAAATAAAATTCAAACAATGATAACACTAGAACTAAAAAGTCATTTTATAAGATTATATCAAATGGCATTATCAGATGATCAATTTGACGTATTAGAATTGCAAATGATGTATCATTTTGCTGATGAAAGAGGGATTCCGAGAGAAGAATTGGATAAACTTTTTCTAAATCCAATTAATACAGAGCTCATTATTCCTGAAGATTTAAATACCCGAGTAGAATATTTATATGATTTTACAAGAATCATTTGGGCTGACGGAAAAATTACCGATGATGAATTAAATATGCTTAAAAAGTATTGCAGAAAATTTAATTTTTTGGATGAAAACATCAATGAACTTTCTTCTTACCTCATTGATTGTGTTCAGAAAAATATACATAAAGAAGAAATTATTAGTCAACTAAATTCTTAGGTTATGAAATCACTTACACAATTATTCAGTATAAAAAAAGCTGACGATTCTTCTGTCAAAACATTCGAAGATAATGAAGAAGACAGAGAACAAATAAGAATCACCTATTATCAAAGTGGCTTTGCAGCATCAGTAAAAGCAACCGGAAAACCTATTGTTTTAAAAGCATGCCTGCAAAATCTCTATATGAGTTTTGAGGATCAATGTCGAAAACAGAAATTAGAACAGGACAGGTTAAAACAACCTTACCGTGAAGAACAGGAAAAAAACAGAACTGAACTTAAAAAATCTGAAGCCGCAATAGGAATTTTTGAAAAGAAGGAACAAGATATTAATGATGAAATTGATCAAATAAAGAGCGATATTATCGAAGTAAAACGCAATCCAGATAAATACGGAATTGAAGACGGTAAAGGCTTAAAAGCTCAATTTTACATTGGATTATTTCTTTTGTTACCAATAACACTTTATTTATTAGTCTTTTATATTTCTGCTTCTTATTCTGCTTTTTTTAAAGAATTTGCCAATGACAGTTTAACAGCCGCCATTTTTGATGCAAATGCCTTAACAAATTCTTTTAAAGCAAGCTGGCTCGAAGGTGTTTTGGTAATTACGATTCCATTTGTATTTATGGGATTGGGTTATGTAATTCATATGGTTCAAAAAGAAAAAGGAATTAAAAACATCTTTAGAATGATTGGCCTATTTATAACAACCTTTTTATTTGATGCTCTTTTAGCCTATCAAATTGAAAAAAAGATATACGAGTTCAATAAAACAACAGATTCCTCTCCTTACAACTTAAATATTGCATTAGGCGAAGCCGAATTCTGGATGATCATATTTGCAGGATTCGTAGTTTATATTATTTGGGGACTTGTTTTTGATTTTGTAATGAAAGAATTTGAAAACATTGATAAAATAAGGGCTTTCATTAGAGGTAAAAAAGAAAAACAAATAGATTTAGATAAATTGAAAGTTGATATTATTGCTAAAATCAATGATTTTAAACAACAGGTAGTTACACTCAACGGAAAAAATTCAGAATTACAATCTAAAATTGATGGCTTTGTTTTTCCTGTCAAAGAATATCTGCATTATCATCACCAGTATAAAGAAGGTTGGTTTCAGGCAATTAATACTGAGATAGCTTTACCACACAAAGAAAAAGTAGAATTATTAGAAGGCTGCGAAAACTTGTCCGAAGAACATCTTGGGAAACTGAATTTAGTTGATCCTGACTTTCAACATTTAGTATATTCTAAAAACTAATATTATGAAAAACATTTCCAAAACAATCATAATGACCGCATTATTAGTTTCTGTTTTTTCATGTAAGCAAGATTCAGATAAAGAAGAAAAGGAAATCCCGACTAAAACATCTGTAATAGAAAATTATAATATCAGCTTGCTTTTAGATTTATCAGACAGAATTAGTATTGACAAAAATCCTAACCCAACAATGCAATATTACCAAAGGGATTTGGGCTATATAAAATCAGTTTCTGAAGCATTTACACAGCATCTAAAATCAAAAAGAATCAGACAAATTGACGATAGAATGCAGCTGTTTTTTAATCCTGAACCTCTTGATCCGGAGATTAATACAATTGCCAGGAATTTAAGAATCACTATTGACAAAAATAATGCTTCAAAAGATTTATTAAATTCTATCAATGCCAGTTATGCATCGAAGACATCCAAAATATATGAATCGGCATTAAAGGACAATAAATATATTGGTTCAGATATCTGGAGTTTTTTTGATAGTAAAGTAAAAGATCAATGCATTGAAAATAAATACAGAAACATTCTTATCATACTAACTGATGGTTATATGTTCTATGAAAGCACTGTGATAAAAGAAAAAAATCGCACAACGTACATTACTCCGGAACTAATCCGAAAGAATGGTTTAAACACTCAGGATTGGGAAAAGAAAATAAAAGATCAGGATTTTGGATTCATTAAAATAAATACTGATTTATCAAATCTTGAGGTTTTAGTTTTAGGAATAAATCCGGGTAAAAACAATCCATACGAAGAAAAAGTAATTAAAGCATATTGGACTAAATGGTTTACCGAAATGAACATAAAACATTTTGAGATTAAAAATGCTGACCTGCCTTCTAACATGGAAAAAATTATTGAGGATTTTATATTAAAGAAAGCAGAGTAAATAATCCCGTATAACTACGCATTTATAAAATACCAGTTCCAATTACTTTTATCGGGCATTAATACTTTAAACAACGCCTATGCTAAAAAACTACTTACTTCCATTTTTCCTATTAGCTATAGTTTCCTGCGAAAAAGCAGCGGTACCTCCTCCACAAAAAATAAACACATTTTATAAGGAGGTGATTACTGCTGATGATCGCAAAACTATTACGCCGGAAGAAGCCAAAACCTATCATGTAGACAATATTTATCAATACAAATACAGAACGGGAAATTCCGGACATTATGAATATAATTATGATGTAAAAGGAATAAACTGCACTGGTGATTCTGTTTTCGGAAACATAAACGTTTCAGGAAAATATGGTGCCGGAATATTAAGAAATGATTCCATTGCAGATCTTGAGATTAATACCGAGTGGGTCGCTTTTGGGAAATTAAAAGGAAATGATAAAAAAGGAAATGAATACGAATTAATTGTCAAATAAATAAAGCTCCCCAATGAAATATAGCCTGCTCTTTTTATTTATTTTCCTGACCTCTTTTCATCCTGTTGAGACCAAAGTGTATATCTGCGGTCCAACGGGTGCAAAGAAATATCATTATAACGAAAATTGCCGCGGACTCACCGCGTGCCGTCACGTCTTAACCAAAGTATCGCTTTCGCAGGCGCAAGGCTACGGATTAACACTCTGCGGTTGGGAAGACTAACCTCTTTTTTACTTCTATTTAAATCTCTTAACATTTTAATAATCTTAGCATTACACTCAATTCACATTAGTTTTATTAATTTGAATAAAACTAAACGTCATGAAATTCTTTAATCTAAATTTTTTGGTTTCATTCAAAGAATGGCTTTTTCTAAGAGCCATGCACTCTACTTTCCTTCATTAATAAATCAAACATTTAAAAGGAAAGTATTACTGAATGAATAAAGTTGAGAACTCATTTTTGCACAAAAACCAATTTGGAGACGATTTCTTGTGGGGTGTTTCTACCGCCGCTTTCCAAATTGAAGGAGCTCATGATGCCGACGGAAAAGGTTCTTCAATCTGGGATGTTTTTACGTCTCAAAAAGGAAGAGTCAAAAACGGACATCATGCCCTAACGGCTTGCGATTTTTATAATTCGTACCAAAACGATATTAATCTGATAAGCCAATTAAATATTCCGAATTTCAGGTTTTCGATCAGTTGGCCACGAATTATGCCAACCGGAATTCATCCTGTAAATCAGGCAGGAATAGATTACTACAACAAAATCATTGATTCATTGCTGGAACAAGGCATCGAACCCTGGGTAACACTTTATCATTGGGATTTGCCTCATGCGCTCGAAGTAAAAGGCGGATGGACCAATCGTGAATCGGTTTCGTGGTTTTCAGAATATGTTGAAGTTTGTACAAAACATTTTGGTGATCGTGTCAAAAACTGGATGGTCATTAATGAACCTTCTGTTTTTACCGGAGCTGGTTATTTCCTGGGAATTCATGCTCCCGGCAAAAAAGGAATCACCAATTATCTAAAAGCCATGCATCATGTAACATTGGCTACGGCTGCAGGTGGAAAAATACTTAGAGATAAAGTGGCTGATGCTAATATCGGGACAACTTTCTCTTGTACGCATATCGAACCTTTTTCTCAGAATGCAAAAGATATTGAAGCTGCAAAACGCGTGGATACTTTGCTTAACAGAACTTTTATAGAACCTATTTTAGGAATGGGTTATCCTCAAAATGATTTGGCAGTACTTAAAAAACTGAATAATTATATCAAAGAAGATGATTTAAACAATCTGGCCTTTGACTTTGATTTCATCGGACTTCAATGTTATACCAGAGAGGTTGTAAAAGCTTCATTATTGACTCCCTATATTGGTGCCGAATTAGTCAGTGCCGAAAAACGAAATGTCATCGCAACTGACATGGGTTGGGAAGTCTACCCTCCTGCCCTGTACCATATCTTAAAAAGATTTAATGAATACGAAGGCATCCGTAAAATTATTATTACAGAAAATGGGGCCGCTTTTCCGGATACTGTTACCAATGGAAAAGTTTACGATATCAAACGTACACACTTCATTCAGGATCATTTAGAACAAATTTTAAAGGCAAAAAAAGACGGCTTAAATGTCGATGGTTATTTTGTCTGGAGCCTTACTGATAACTTCGAATGGGCCGAAGGTTACAACGCCCGATTCGGATTAATTCACGTTGATTTTGAAACACAGAAAAGAACGATCAAGCATTCCGGTTTATGGTTTCGCGATTTCTTATCTTAAATAAAAGTTCTGATAAACTTAAATAGCAATTTTATGGAAATCAATTGGCTTATCATTTCAGGAATAGTAATTGGAGTTGCTTTATTAGTTTATTTTCTAATAAAGCAAAATAAAAAAGACCGTAAAAAGATCGAAGAAGAGTTGAACTACACTAAAGAATCTGAAGAAGTAGAAATTAATAATGATCTTAATTTATAAGGGGTTTTAGGAGCTTTAATAGGTTTACGTGGTCAATCTAAATAGAACAAGATTTGGATTATGTTCGACTATATCGTCTAATTTTTTAAAATGTAACTTTTGAAGAAGTTTAGTTGAGCTTTGATTATCTTTATGCGTTAGTGCATCTATTGTTTTTAGTTCAAGTGTTTTAATTGCGTATTCTATAACCTTCTTCGCAGCTTCAATCATAATTCCCTGACCATGGTATTCGGTAAGAAGCTCATATCCAATTTCACATTTCCTTAAATCACCTAAGAAATCAAATAGACAAATTGTACCGATTGGTTTATCTTCACCAGTCTTTGTAATTGCCCAATAAAAAAGTTCCCCGCTTTCATTTTCAATTATACTGGTAATGAAATTTAAGGCATCTTCTACTGTTTTGCTTGGTTTTCGGTCAAGAAATTTATTTATTTCTTTGTCTGAGCGTAATTGCAATATTTCTTCGGAATCATTTTTTGAAAGTTTCCGAAGCGTCAACCTTTCAGAAATCAATATTGGGGAAGTTTGCAAGTTCCTGTTCATTTTTTGTTTTTTTCCTATTAAGCCTAATGTCCAAATACATTGTAGTAGCTGTTAATGACTGGCATTCTATTCTTGTTGAATCCATTCATATTTCCCGTTTTTTAGATAGATTATTCCACCGCCACAACTTTCTTCAGCATGTATAAAAATCCCGTCATTTAATAGTTTTATTTTATCAGATTCTTTTATTTCGTCTTCGGATAATATTTCACCACCATCATTTACATTATTCCAATAGATTTCGTTTTTAGGTGCTTTTTCAAATATTCCTGCCCAATCTATTTCATCAAATCCTTGGTCTAAAATATTATTTCCCATTCCGAAATAATCTGTTCTATTTCCATTTCCAAATATTATTCTTAAACCACTTTTTGCACTTTTTGCACCTCTTACTATTTCAACTATTTCATTCAATTTATCTCCGTCTAAATCACAGAGAAGTTTGTTTATTTTATGCTTTTTTGAAATTGTAACTGTGTCGATATCTTTTTTTACATTTTCTTTCTTTTCAACAGTGTGTATTTTTGTGATTTCTTTTTTTTTGGATTGGTTTACGATATCTTTTTTGCAGGAAATAAAGATTAACGTAATGATTATTAATATTCTGATTTTCATATTTCAATTCTATGTTATTTGTGTTTACTTGCTACCAACGGTCTTGTACTACAGTGGGTTTTATGACTGAATTAAGCCAATTATTCAGATCTGCCAAATCATGCGGAATACAAAACCAATTTCCTATTAAGCCTAATGCCCAAATTCGTTGTAGTAGTTTAGGCGTCGCCTTTGTATTATTTGTAAAGCCATTTTTTAATTAACCTTGTATAATTAGGCATTAGCAAATAGACCATTATTAAAACTACAACACCGGAGATAAAAAACGAATTGATAAATCTGTTCTCTGGAAAATTTAAAATTTTTAAAATGGGAAGCACAAGCAACGGGATAAGAATTGATAACGGATAAATAGCAGACCATGTAACCAAATATTGTTTCCAACGAGCGGGAACTTTTGGTTTTTCATCGTTATTTGAGAAAAGAAAATCTAAGCCGGATTTAATGAGATATTTATCATCTTTGGATAATAGAGGTTGTGCTTTTTTGATTAGATTTTTTCTTTCATTTGACTCCATCCATTTTGTAAGGTTTTCAATGGTATCAAATCTTATGATTACCGTATAATCAAAAGTCAAATTCGGGATAGGACGAATTATTTGCCAATCAATATTTCCAACATAACTTCTACAAATTGGACCAATCTCATTTAACCAATTTTCGTATTGATTTTGTTTTCCATCTATGATATGATGATTTATTACTACAGTTGCACCTTGATCTTTCATAAAATGTATTTGATTTGTCTGTTTCGTTAAGGTTACGCCTAACGTTCTGGTATTACAGCGAGTTTCATACTAAATTAAACCCATTCTTCGGATTTGCCAAATCATGCCAAATACAAAACCAACTTTCTATTAAAACTAATTGTCCAAATCCGTTGTAGTAGTTGTCGCATGTTCTGTTTTATTCATTTTTCATACCAATTTCCTCAATTCTATTTTCCGTTTCTTTAACGCCATTCTTAACCAATGAAAAAGCTAAAACAATACCTAAAGCAATTAAAAATGAAGAGTATCCTTTAAATGGTTCAACACGCAAATATTGTGGAATTAGAGGATTTTCACTTGCACTTCCTATCTTCGAAATTAAAAAACATAATCCAACACTAAAAGTACCAATACAGCTTAATAATATGGTTAAATAAACTTTTAGTATTTCTATCCAGCTATGTATTTTTCTTTTAGAATTTATTAGTAATCCAATAAATGGAATTAATGAAATTAAAAAATAATCCAGAGTATTTATGCCAACACCAAAAAAGTATCCTGTTTTGTTTTGTATAAATTCAGCAAGTCCAAAAACAGAACTTGGTCCAATTATAAAATTGAAAATAATGAATAATAAGAAAGATATTGATATTGAAACGTAAAGCTGATTTTTATTTAAACTGTTTAACATCTATGTTTTTTTATATTTGAAATAAAATCATCTGTCAATGAAATCTAAATTTATACTGCTGTTTTAAAATTCCAATATGAGGCTTGCCATTCTCTTTTAAGTGAGCTGTCAAAAGAATATATTTTCTTCGGGATAATTTATATCATAACTAAAGATCGTATCTTTTACTTTAACCTGAAGCAGATGTTTTCCCTCATCTGATATTGACAATGCTACTGTTTCATACGAAGGCATTGCATTTGTTGCTTTTAAGTTAATTTCCTGAACTTTCTTTTTATCCAGAAGTACTTCCAGTTTTAAATTATCAAGTTTCATATTCGTTGGCTGTTCAAACGAGACAACATATTTTTTACAACCGATAGTGCATAAAACGATTAGTAGTATGAGAAGCTTTTTCATAAGAGATGTTTTTTGGTTACCAGGGATCAAAATCTATTGTAATGTTTTATAAATATAAATAATTTTATTACAAGTCGATTATCCAGAAAAAGCAAGTTTTATTGTCTTCAAAAGTAGTAATTGTCAATGACTAAGTTATAAAAAAAAGGCTGTTTAAGAGCAAAAAAAAACGTTATTTCACTGATATTTATTAGGTTAATTAGTGTATTTTGCTTATCTTTAAGATATAAATAACAACTAATATATGCCAAAAAACAAACTATTTCAAAGCCCTAATTACTCCTTAAAAAATTATTCTTTTTACTTCCTACATTTTATTTTTCGAGATGCTTCCCACTATCCTTTAGAAACTTTTCTTTCTAATCTTTTTTCTGCACAAAGTATAAAAGCGCAGAAGACATCAAAGCGACAGCTCCAATTCCTATCGTAATTATTTTTCTCGGATATATCTTCTGACCTATTTTTTTAGAAAATATAGACGCAAGATTAAAAAAAGTATTTCCTTTTTCAGGATTTTCTTTCGACTCTTCATTTTCATTTTTCACTAAACGCTCTACTACTATGACTTCTTCCTCTATTTCAACAACTGCATTCGCTTTATCAGTAATTTCAATCTGTTTCGCTTCTTCAATTCTACACTTTTCATTAAACTTTTTAAAAGGGCGCGGTTGAAAATCAACTATGACTGCTGCGAGATTTATTGCATCAATATTCAATGGATCTGTTTCGCCTTTAAAAAAGGTTTCAATAGGCCTGAACTTATCTTTTTGTTCCTTAAACTTATTCTTTTTGGTATGATCAAAATCTAAACAAAATAAATTTCTAAAAACATTTAAATCATCCTGAGTTGGGTTATTTTCAAAAATAAGCCAGCATAAATCGCGCAGTTTTCCACGAGAAGGGCTATACAAATAATCAAAGTACTCTCCTTCTTTTTCTGTCTCATATTTAATTTTAATCGCTTTTTTATATTCTTCTAAAGTATGACTGTGCATGATTTCATTTTTCGTTTTAGGATTTCTTGGCAATCTCAGGAAAACGCGGGAATCCCAATAAAGAAAGACTTACAAGCGTCTTTACCTTGCCATAGAATTAGTTCACGTTTTATCTGCAGATTAAAACAAATATATAAAACTAGTTCAAATTAACAGTGTGGAAAACCGTAAGACCAGGTTTATTCGGGAAGTATAAATAAAGTCTTACGGTTCTACACGCCATACTTCACCAAAAATTAATTTGGTATTGCCACAAACAAACTCCGGATATACTCCGAACAGCAATTTCATCTTTTTATTAATAGTCCGAGACAACCTTTTTAGGATCTTTTGCATCTATTATAATAAAGGTTCAGGTTGGTTTTACGGTCAGGTAACATGTTGTAACAAACCTAAATTTATTGTGCCTTTTATTTTGTTTTAGGATTTCCTGGGAATCTCAGGAAAATGCGGGAATTCTGGGAATCCCCTATAAACAAAGGCTTAAAAACGCCTTTACTTTGCCATAGAAATTAGTTCACGTTTTATCTGCAGATTTAACAAAATATAAAACTAGTTCAAATAAACAGTGTGAGAACCGTAAGACTGAGTTCATTCGGGAAGTATAAATAACGTCTTATAGTTCTACACAGTTTACTTCCCAAAAATCAATTTGGTATTGCCATTAACAAACTCCGGATGCACTCCGGACGGCCATACTCATGTCTAATTTCTAAATTAAATTAAAATGAAAAAACTATTACTTTTAAGCGCTTTCGCTTTATTGTTTACTATATTTTCTTGTACTGCTGACGAATACGAAACTCAGCCAAAAAAGAAAACAGAAAAAATTATTGATCCTTCTAAACCAACTCAGGCTGATGGCCCTGGTGATGACGGTCCTAAGCCTCCACCGCCACCACCGCCAACTGATGAATAAATATACTTTTAGTATCTAATTAATTACTATTTTCGGGGAAAGTAAATTTATATGTTACGGTCCCCGTTTTTTTATTTTATTATTCTTCTATTACTTTTTTCCTGTCAAGAAAAAAAGCCCCTTAATACTCCTACTGACCCTATACAACAAGAAGCGTTTAGTTTACGGAATAAAGCAATTGAAAATAGCGATAAACAGAATTTTAATACGGCTTTTTACCAGTTTAATAAATCAAAACAACTTTATGAAACTTTAAAAGACAGTGCCAATATTGGATACATACTAATTGAAATGGCAGCCATTCAGCAAGTCAATGGCGACTACTATGGAAGTAAGGAAACAGTGACCGAAGCATTGCCTTATGTTAAAAAAAACGGAGACTATTTAGGTGCTATAAATACTAGATTAGGCATTGCTGATAAAGAACTTTCTCTTTATACCGACGCGATTCTTTATTATAAGGAAGCAGCAAATCAATTGACAAATCCTACAGAAAAGCTATCCCCTTTAAATAATATTGCAGCTGTTTATATCCAGCAAAAAAAATACGATAAGGCCATTATACTTCTAGAATCTGTTTTAAGCAGGAAACTTTTAGAAGATAAATCTAAAGCGCCTACTAAAGCTAGAATACAAGACAATTTAGGTTATGCTTATTTTAAAAACGGAATGGATGAAAAAGGATTCGAATTAATGAAGGAAGCTCTCCATAGAAGAAACGAAATCAAGGACACTTATGGAAGTATTGAAAGTTATCTTCACCTGGCAGATTATTATGCTAAAAAAGACATTCAAAAATCAGATGAAAATGCTTTTTCGGCGTACAATATTGCTACAAAACTAAATAGTGTTGATGAAAGATTAGAAGCACTCCAAATTTTAATTTCAAATAATTACAGCGCGCATCACAACAAATATGTACAAAAGTATTTTACACTAAACGACAGCATTATTAAGATTAGAAATAACTTTAAAAATAAGTTTGCGAAGATTAAATACGATGCTAAAAAAGAAAAAGATGAAAATGCAAAACTTCGTTTAGAAAAAACAGAAAATCTATTATCACTTCAAAGAGCAAAATATCTAAGAATTGTATTTGTAATCGTTCTTGTTTTTTTAACCATTTTAATAACCATTCTAATACGTTATTATAAAAATAAAAATAAGGCTATAGAATTTAAGACTTCCTATAACACTGAAACCCGAATTGCAAAAAAAATCCACGATGAATTAGCAAACGATGTCTATCAGGTAATTGCTTTTGCAGAATCTCAGTCACTATCGAAAGAAAATATTAAAGAGAATCTACTCCAAAAATTAGATGATATTTACGGACGTGTAAGAGGAATTTCAAAAGAAAACAATCGAATTGATACTGGCATTGATTTTACCAACAGCATGAAGGAAATGCTTTCGGTTTATAATACAAATGAAAGAAATATCATTATTACTAATTTAGAGAATATAGACTGGGAAAGTATTGACGATGCAAAAAAGATTACCGTTAGTCGAATTTTACAGGAACTAATGGTGAATATGAAGAAACACAGCATGGCAAATTTAGTTCTTATAAAATTTGAAAGTGATCAAAAATCAATCTTTATAAACTATACTGATAATGGTATCGGGTGCGAAAAAACTAAGATGATAAAAAATGGCCTCCAAAATATGGAAAGCCGTATTCAGGCTGTTAAAGGAATTATTGATTTTGAGACAGAACCTGATAAAGGATTTAAAGCAAAAATATTTATGCCGAAATGATAAAAAAATTCTAAATATCAAATTCCAAATTCCAAGTCTTAAAACTCACCTCGAATTTTATAACGTAAAAGAACAAGTAATTCTCTTATAATAATCCAGAGGTGACAACGATAAAAAAGTTACGAATACTTGCAAAATGTCTAGAAACTTATTTTTTTAGTCCTAATTTATAAATCAGGACTCCTGAATTATAAATTTATTCCGATTCAAATCCCATCAATCATAGCTTTGTGAAAAATTTAATTCCAAAAGCTTATGAAAAAAATTATCTATTTTATCGCACTAGTATTTTTGCCAACTTGTTTATTAGCACAAACAGAAGAAGAGGCAGCTGTTAAAAAATGTATTCAAAATTACCTTGATGGTACTTCTTATAATAAACCTGATAGCATCGAAAAAGCATTTTATTCCGAAGCCAATCTATTTTTAGGCCATAAAGACAAAGACTTATGGATTGTACCTATTAGCGAATACACCACATGGTTTAAAAATGACAAGCAGGGACAGTTTAATGGTCGCGTAGGCAGAATTATTTCAATTGATCTATATAACAATATAGCTTTGGCTAAGGCAGAAATAGTAATACCTGACAAAAAAATGGAATTTATTGATCTGTTTTTACTCAAAAAGATTCAGGGCGAATGGAAAATAATAAGTAAATCGGCAAGCAGTCTAAGCAGTAATAAATCAGGAAAGCAAATTTTGTTTATTGTTTCAAATGCCCATTATTATGGCAAATCGACCATAGCTACTGGCAATAGTTTTGCTGAAATAGTAAACGCCTACAATACTTTTAAAATATCTGGATACACGGTCGATTTTGTAAGTCCGGAAGGAGGAAGTATTCCATTAGCCTATATCAATACATCCGACACTTTACAAAAGCAATATTTATTTGATCCGGATTTTATGTATGCTATAAAAAACACTAAAAAACCCGAAGAAATTGCTTCAAAAAATTATAAAGCTGTTTATTATGTTGGTGGCGGAGCTGCTATGTATAATGTACCGGAAAACAAACAAATTCAAACTATTGCTTTAAAAGTATACGAAGAAAACAAAGGTGTTATTTCTTCTGTTTGCCATGGAACAGCAGGAATTGTGAACTTAAAAACAAATGATGGCAAGTATTTAGTAGCGGGGAAAAAAATTAGTGGTTACCCTGATTCATTCGAAAAACAAGATGGAGAATATTTTAAGTACTTTCCGTTCTTAATTCAAAAGACAATTGAAGAAAGAGGTGGCACTTTTAAGTTTTCTAAAGGCAACGTCTCACATGTAGAAACCGATGGAAGAATTGTCACGGGACAAAATTTTCAATCGTCAAGCGATGTAGCTTTAAAGATTATAGAATTAATAAATGATGCAAAAACAAATAATCAACTATAGGATCAGGTGATTTGCAATAAACGGAGATTCAGGTATAATCTAAAATCGGGTTTAATAGAATGATAACTTGTTATTATCCGAAGTTTAAGCATATTGAGCTGAAACAAAAAAACCTCCCAGAATTTTACTTCCGGGAGGCCTCCTACTAATAACTAATTAAAATAGGCATTCTACTTCCAACCTCCGCCTAAGTCTCTGTAAACATGAACTGCAGCGTTGAGTTGTTCTTTTTTAGTATCGATCAATTCTAATTTCGATTCTAATGCGTCACGCTGTGTCATTAAAACTTCAAAATAATCAACTCTGGCCGATTTAAATAAATCATTAGAGACATCAATTGAAGTGTTTAACGCATCAACTTGTTGTGATTTTAGATCATAACTCTTTTGAAGGTTATCGATTTTAGAAAGCTGATTAGATACTTCTAAATAAGCGTTTAAAATAGTTTTATCATAATTGTATAAAGCCTGAAGCTGTCTTGCATTAGCGCTTGAAAACTCTGCTTTAATGGCATTTCTGTTAATCAAAGGTGCAGCAAGATCTCCGGTTAAAGAATACAAAATGGATTCCGGGAACGTGAACAAATAAGAAGGTTTGAAAGCCTGTACTCCAAAAGCTGCCGAAATATCAAGTGACGGATAAAATTCGGCACGAGCTACTTTTACATCCAATTTAGCAGCAACCAATTCTAATTCTGCTTGTTTCACGTCAGGACGGTTCATCAACAATTGAGACGGCATACCGGCACTAACTGAAGCTGGTAACAAAGTCAGGAAGTTGCTGTTTGTTCTTTTAATTTCCTGCGGATAACGACCTAGCAGGAAATTAATTTTATTCTCATTTTCTTTTATTTGCTGTAGAATATCAAATTCCAGACTTTTTGAAGTTAAAACCTCTGCCTCAAATTTCTTAACTCCCAATTCTGTTGCTCTCGCTGCCTGTTTTTGAATTTTTACAATTTCCAAAGCATTTGATTGCAAAGTGATCGTCTGTTTTACAATATCCAATTGACTGTCCAAAGCCAATAGTTCATAGTAAGAATCAGCAATTTCAGCAATAAGGTTAGTCACTACAAAGTTCTTTCCTTCAACAGTAGCCAAATATCTGTTTACTGCTGCTTTTTTAGAATTACGCAGTTTTTTCCAAATATCTACTTCCCAGTTTGCATAAGCCGCAATGGTAAAATCTCCAAGCGGATCAGGCGTTTCAATACCTGGTTTTATTTCTGTAGTGGCATCACCAGCCCCTTGGCTGGTGTACCTCCCTACTTTCTCTACTCCAGCTCCGGCGCGTACTCCGACAGTTGGTAATAAAAGGCCTTTGCGAACCCTAATATCATTTTTTGCTATTTCGATTTCCTGTAGCGTCATGTTTAACTCCTGATTGTTTTTCAGGGCCACATCAATCAAATCAACAAGGTTTTGATCCTTAAAGAACGCATTCCATTTTACAGTAGACGTATTGGTTGTATCCTGAGCTTTTGCAATACCAAATGCTTCAGGAACGGGTGTGCTGGTCGTCGCCGTCTCTGCCGCAGGAGCTTTACAGCCCGCTACAGCAAGGCATAAACCTACCGCAACACTATATTGATATAATTTGAATTTAGACATGATTGTTATCAATTTCTTCAGTTAATGGATTCTCTTCTTCATTTTTAACCAGTTTGTGCTTCTCTGCAATTCTTCCGAAAATATAATACAATCCAGGAATTACAAATACTCCACAAATAGTTCCGATAAGCATACCTCCGGCAGCTGCTGTACCAATAGTTCTGTTTCCAATTTTACCCGGCCCAGAAGCAAAAGCAAGTGGTAATAATCCCGCAATAAAAGCAAATGAAGTCATCAAAATTGGACGGAACCTCGCTTTCGCTCCCTCCATTGCAGCTTCAAGAACTGTTTTACCGGCAGCATGTCGCTGAATCGCAAACTCCACAATCAACACGGCATTTTTACCCAATAAACCAATAAGCATTACCATCGCAACCTGAGCGTAAATATTGTTTTCTAATCCTGTTACTTTCAATAAAAGGAAAGCTCCAAAAATACCCGCCGGTAAAGAAAGAATTACAGATAATGGCAGAATAAAACTTTCGTATTGTGCTGCTAATACCAGGTACACGAATCCTAAACAAATAAGGAATACCCAAATTGCCTGATTTCCTTGTGCCACCTCATCGGCAGAAATACCGGCCCAGTCAATATCGAATCCTCTTGGTAATTTTTTAGCCGCAACTTCCTGAATTACTTTAATCGCCGTTCCGGAACTATAACCCGGAGCCGGACCACCACTAATTTCTGTTGAGGTATACATATTATGTCTTGTTATTTCTGAAAGACCATATACTTTTTCTAATTTCATAAAAGCAGAAAAAGGAACCATTTCATCACGATCATTTTTTACATAAAGTTTCAAAATGTCATCTGGTTGCGCACGATATTCCGGTGCGGCCTGAACGATTACCTTATAGTTAATTCCGTATTTAATAAAACTGATCTCATAGTTACTCCCCACAAGAGTTGACAAAGTGTTCATCGCATTTTCGATAGAAACTCCTTTTTGTTGTGCCAAGTCATTGTCGACTTTCATCATATACTGAGGGAAACTCGCACTAAAGAAACTAAACACGTTAGACAATTCAGGACGTTTGTTCAATTCCTCAACAAACTCTTTATTGACTTCTTCTACTTTTTTGAAATCACCTGAACCTGTTTTGTCCAGTAAACGAAGCTCAAATCCACCTGCTGCTCCATATCCCGGTACTGCTGGCGGTTGGAAAAATTCGATATTAGCACCCGGAATATCTTTCGATTTTTCTTCCAGTTCCGTCATGATTTCCTGAACAGATTCTTTACGATCGTTCCAGTCTTTTAAGTTGATCAAACAAGTTCCGGCGTTAGATCCGGTACCTTCTGTCAAAATTTCATAACCTGCCAATGAAGAAACCGATTTAACTCCGTCTACTGTCTCGGCAATTTTTTGCAATTTCTCCGCAATATTATTGGTTCTTTCTAATGATGAACCCGGAGGTGTCTGGATAATAGCATAAAACATTCCCTGATCCTCATTCGGAATAAATCCGGAAGGAACAGTGCTACTAATCAACCATGTTCCTGCACAAAAAACTAAAAGCGCAATAATAGTAACGGCTCTTCTGTTTACGATTTTTGCTAATACATTCTGATATTTACCCTGAGCAAGATTAAACTTGTTATTAAAACCATCTATAAATCTGTTTACAGGTGTTTTCTTTTTAGGTGTACCGTGATTGTTTTTTAGCATCATCGCACAAAGTGCCGGTGTCAAAGTCAAAGCCACAATACCTGAAAGGATAATCGCCGTTGCCATTGTAATAGAGAACTGTCTGTAAAATACTCCAACCGGACCAGACATAAATGCAACCGGAATAAATACCGCCGCCATTAAGAATGTAATCGCCACAATAGCTCCTGCAATCTCGTGCATCGCTTTTTTGGTCGCTTTAAGTGGGGACAGATGTTCTTCCTCCATCTTGGCGTGAACAGCTTCAATAACCACGATCGCATCATCGACGACGACCCCAATTGCCAAAACCAATGCAAACAACGTAATTAAGTTCAATGAAATATCAAAGAAGGTCATAAACACAAAGGTTCCAACCAATGAAACGGGTACTGCAATTGCCGGAATAACCGTAGATCTCCAGTCTCCTAAGAAAAGAAACACAACCAAACCAACCAAAATGAAGGCTTCGATCAAAGTATGGATTACTTTCTCAATAGAAGCATCTAAGAATTTAGAAACGTCATACGAGATTTCGTAATCCATTCCTTTTGGGAATTTTTGCTTAATTTTTTCAAGTTTTGCTTTTACGTCTTCAATAACCTGATTCGCGTTACTTCCAAAAGATTGTTTCAATACAATAGCTGCAGATGGTCTTCCATTCAAATTAGAATAAATATCATACATCGAGCTACCAAATTCAATTTTGGCAATATCTTTCAAACGCAAAAGTTCCCCGTTGCTATTTGATTTTACGATGATGTTCTCATATTGTTCTTTGCTTGTAAAACGCCCTGAATATTTCAATACATATTCAAATGCCTGAGAACGTTTACCAGAGCTTTCACCTGTTTTACCAGGAGACGCTTCCAAACTCTGACTTGATAATGCTTCCATTACCTCATCAGCAGATATTTTATAAGCTAACATACGATCTGGTTTTAACCAAATACGCATCGCATATTCACGTGTTCCTAAAATATCACCGGAACCAACACCATTTACCCTTTTCAATTCTGACAACACGTTGATATCTGCATAATTGTATAAGAACTTCATGTCGGTATTTTTATCCGTACTATAAAGATTCACATACATCAACATACTCGGAACCTCACGTGTAATCTTTACACCCTCTCTTACTACTAAAGGAGGTAGTTTATTAGTCACCGAAGCCACACGGTTCTGCACGTTAATAGCAGCCTGATTTGGATCTGTACCTAAATTAAATACTACTTGTATGCTTGCTTCACCATCATTTCCGGCATCAGAAGTCATATATTTCATTCCCGGAACTCCATTCAAGGCTCTTTCTAACGGAATAACAACCGATTTGATCATCAATTCACCGTTAGATCCAGGATAATCTGCCGTAACATTTACCATCGGCGGAGAGATGGAAGGAAATTGGGTGATAGGTAAATTCATCACCGACAATATTCCTAAAAAGACAATAATCAGCGATATTACTATCGACAGAACGGGTCTCTGTATAAATTTATTAAACATTTATTTATTTTTTAATGATTAAACCAAAGTGGGATTTAAAAGTTTTTTAGTTTCAGGTTTCAGTTTCGCACTAAACCTGGAACCTGAAACAAAACTTTTTATTCCGCTTTTACGCGTAAATGATTGATTACCGTTTGAGGAGATTGGAATTCATATTTAATTTTGTCGTTCTCTTTTACTTTCTGAACTCCTTCAAGTAAAATTTTATCATTTTCAGCAAGTCCTGTTTTTACTACATACAAATCAGGTACTTCACCTGTAATGGTAATTTCTCTTGAACTTACTTTATTGTTTTTATCAACAATAAAAACATATTTTTTATCCTGAATTTCGTAAGTCGCTTTTTGCGGAATCACAATAGCATTTTTAAGCGGAACAAGCATTTGAACTTTTCCGGTTTCTCCATTTCTAAGTAATTTTTCTGAATTGGGGAATCTGGCTCTGAAAGCAATATTTCCGGTTTCATTATTAAATTCACTTTCGATAACCTCTACGTTTCCTTTGTATTTAAAAGACTCTCCATTAGCTAAAAGCAAATTTACTTTAGTTTCTGCACGATCTTTTACATCCGTTTGGTATTGAAGATATTCTGGTTCAGATACATTGAAGTAAGCGAACATTTGGCTATTATCTGAAAGGCTGGTCAACAATTCACCTTCGTCAATAAGACTTCCTAATTTTAATGGAATACGGTCAATTGTTCCGTCAAACGGAGCTCTGATTTCAGTAAATGATAAATGAAGTTTTGCCAATGCAACCTCAGCTTTGGCTGATTGCAATTTTGCCTGAGCCACACTTAATTCGTTTTTAGAAACGATATTTTTATCTGCCAGTAACTTCGAATTTTGCAATTCAATTTCTACTGATTTTTGTTCAGCTTGTGCTTTAAGTAATTCAGCCTGATACATGTTTGGCATTATCTTAAACAACAACTGACCTTTTTTTACAAACTGACCTTCGTCAACATAAATGTTTTGTAAAAACCCTTTTTCCTGGGCGCGGAGTTCGATATTCCGTACAGATTTAATCTGCGAAACATACTCTTTGGTAAATGAAGTGTCGATTTTTACAGGGCTTGTCACTGTAAATTTTTCAACTTCTTCTTTTTCTTCTTTTTTTGATGTACAACTGGTTAGGCACAACAAGGCAAGCATGCCTGTTAACACAATAATTCTTTTCATGATTTTAATGGAAATTTAAGCGATTTAATGCTTGGAATGCGGTGATTCCTTGAGGTGAAAAAATGCATCAGCAAGCCTAAGTCAGATCTTAAATTTCATATAAGAAGAAGTAAAAAATATACATCAAAAGATATGCACGATCACAACAAAGGTGACTGATGTATATTGTAAATCATATTCTTAATACTCGTTGAGTAATATAAATAGGATTTGATTGGCCACAAGATGAGCCGAAAATTTCAAAACGATTAAATGAATTCACAACGATCTGACGAGAGATTGTCAGATACCAGCTATCTAGTAAGCTATATTTTGTTGCAAAAAACTTATTACTTAAACCATCTTTAAGATTATCATTACCAACACATTCTTCATCAAGATCTACATCTGCATCTTCTATGATAGAGCTGCCCTGATCCTGATTGGTTAATTTTACGCGGTGTCTTTTCTCCAGATAGTGGTGAGAACTTTGATGCGTTTCAGCATTAAGATATTGCCCTCCGCCTAGCAGAAGGAAATTCATAAACACTAAAAATATTATTAACTTTCTCATTTGGGTGCGAAAGTAAGTAAAGTATTTATACAAAAAAAGAAAATTTTATAAGCTTTAACATTTAGAAAAACACGAAAACGTTTTCATTATTTTTTACTTAGAAATTATAATAAAACCTTAATGATTTCTTGCAAAATCTCATAAAAATATCATTTTGTAAACAAACCTTTACAAGCAAAAGTGGTTGATTTTCGAAATAAAATCAAAATCGCAAATATTTGACGGCTGCTACTCTATTCCGCAAAAATGGCTTAACTAGAAAAGCAAAATTTCCATTATTGAAAATTCCTGTCCTGATTTAACAAACGTTTTACCAATATCTCTCATACCAAATCTCACATAAAATGACTTTTTATTGGTTCTTGCATTACACCATACTTTTCGCAAACCTTTATCTTTTGCAAGCTTCAAAATATGATTTAACAATAACGAAGCTATTCCCTTTCCCTGATAATTTTCCAGTGTTGCTAATTTTCTAAACTGCATTTCATCATCAGCAATAAAACAAGAAACAATTGAAACTAAAATATCTTTATCAAACACTCCAAAATGTAGTCCTGAATTATCTTCTTCCAACTGCACAAATTCAAAAGGCTGATCTGGCCACATTACTTTGTGTCTAATTTGCCAGGTTTCAGATGCCTTAATTGTTGCAATTTTCATTTTATTGTTATCGTTTATCTTTTAAAAACAAATTTACGGGATTCTAATAATATTTTTATATCGAATGAAATTATTTCAGTTTATTCATTTTCAAATAAATACATTAAAATAAACCCCAAATTATGATACTATTCTGATTAATAATAATTATTTTTATACTATGTAAAAACAAATAAATCCAATTATGAAAAAATTCATTTTAGCAGCATTATTATGTATTAGTGTGAATGGCTTTGCACAATTGATACAATTTGGGCCTCAATTTTCCACCAATATTACTTCAGTTATTACAGATGATTTCAGTTCAAAAAGCTCTGGAACTGATGTTGGTTTTGCTGGTTTTGTAAGAGTGAATTTATTGCTTTTTTACGGTCAGGGTGAATTTGGGTATGCATCTTCAAAATTTAGTGTCTCTCAAACCGGAATTGGAGAAACCGAATATACATTAGGAGGAACAGATGCCACTTTAATTGCCGGTTTTAAAATTGTTCCGTTAGGAAAACTAGGGAACATTCGTCTTTTTGTAGGTTACAACTGGAAAAATTATTCTGATATAAAAGCGAGCAATAGTCTTAATTATATTGCATTTGAGAAAAATAACAGCAGTTTCCTTGGTGGAGCCGGAGTCGATTTATGGAGATTTACAGTAGACTATCGTTATCTGGCTGGCGTAACCGATCTTGATCCTTCAGGACGAAGTATCAAAACCGGAATCTCTAATTTCTCTGTAGGATTTAAATTCTTGTAAAAACTTAAAATAGAGCATAAAAAAAGGGAATCAATCCCTTTTTTATTATTTTACTTTGCTGTAAAATCGTTCCAAATTATCGGCTTTTATTTTCTCAACACCGTTTTCAGTTTGTTTGGCGATATTAATTACGTGCAATATATCTGCACCTTCATTTAATGAACAATTCCAAATAGTTCCATCAGACAGAATAATAGCCGAAAATAAAGCATCAGATTGATCTTTGTTGTAATAAGCTAAATCTTCAGACTTGATTAATTTTTTCGCTTTCGTTTTGGTATCCAATTCATAAAACAAAATCTGTTTCTGGTTAATTTCTACCAATTCTTCTATCGTTTTATAGTTGGTATTACTAGCAGCATTTACAGCCCAAAGCGGTTTATCACCATTCATTTTCCAGGTTCCGATAACTTTATCCATGATGCTTTTTCTCAACATGGTTTTTAGGCAATCTACTTTTTTGACAGACTCTTTTCCTAACTCATTTTCAGGCTTAATTTTAGAAGCGATAGAAAATAAATCAAGCGCTTTTACAAAATCAGCTTTCTTGTAGCAGGAAACTGCTAATTCGTATCTTGTTTTTTGGAATGCAACTTTTGGATCATTCTGAGCAATAATTGTACAGGAGAATAGTAGAACAAGAAAAATTAGGGGCTTTTTCATTGGTTATTATTTTGTTTTTTGCAAAAATACACGGTTAGCACCTAACTATTTTACGTCTTTCCATATTTATTTTGCGAATACTGAATTTTTAACATATTAAAATAAAAAAACCAGCTTCTTGTTGCTTATTTCAATGAATTATCCGCAATCATTCTTAAAATCTTACATAATCCATCTTAAATAAATTAATAAAATTGAAATTTTTAGAAGAACAGCCCATTTTAAACTGAATTAAAATGATTTTAAAATCTGCATTGCTTTTTCCGTATCCTTTTTTCCAACAAAAATATGATCATGATAAAATGCCGCCACAACATTGCAGCTAATTCCGTTATCCGAAAGTGCTTTTGAAAACGCCGCAGTCAATCCAACAGCTTCCAAAGAGGAATGTACCGAAAGCGTTATCCAGGACATTGTCATCGAATATTCGAACTTTAATTTCTCAGCAATTTCTTTTTTAAGAATTAATGTTATTGCTTCTTTTTCTTTAAAGAACATTTCAACTTCATCTAAATTAAGATTTCCTAATTTATCTACTTTACAAAAAACATAATCTCCAGAGTTATGTTCCGGTTTCATACTCTTTAGCAATATTTGCAAATCTTTTTCTCCAGCCATTTTGATTTTATTAAGTTGATTATTTTAATTTCTCTAATTTAAAAACTCAGGATAAAAAAAACCGCCTTTCTCGATGAAAAAGACGGTTCAAAAATTAGGTTATTTTATTTTGAAATAAAAGTATTATTCGCTGGTGTGGCATCCATAAAAATACCTCCATCAAGAACAATGCTCTTGATTTGCTTTTTGCTGTTCAAAGTAACAGTTGCCGTTTTTTGATTGCTTTCCCAAACTGTCGGAGTTTGATGAATGATTTCTTTTGAACCGTCTGAGTAAACAACATTTACATCAAACGGAATTGCAAAACCTCCTGTATTTTCTACAGAAACGATATTCTTGGCAACACTTTTAACTGAGATATCAATATAATTATTGGTGAAAAACCAGTTATTAAAAAACCAATTTAGATTTTTTCCTGAAGCTGTATTTATAGAATTGAAATAGTCCCATGGAATTGGGTGTTTACCATTCCAATTTTCCATATAGGCATGCAATGATTTTTTGAATAAATCATCCCCAAGCATATCTTTTAAGGCCAAATAAGACAGGGAAGCTTTTCCGTAAGAGTTATTTCCATAACCAGCATCTGAAACCTGAGAAGACATTGAAATAATAGGCTGGTCTTCTTCTGCTGAAGGATCGCTAATGTATTGCTGAACTCTAAATTTTTTGTAAAATTTATCTGCGGCTTCTTTACCATGTTCTTCAATTCCAATTAAATATTCAAAAGTAGTTGCCCAGCCTTCATCCATAAAAGCATAGCGGGTTTCGTTGATTCCCATATAAAAAGGAAAATAAGTATGTGCTACTTCATGATCCTGCACCAATTGAGCAAAAACAGGATCTCCCATTTGAGAATCGTTACACATCATTGGATATTCCATATCTGCAAATCCCTGGAAAGCAGTCATTTTAGAAAACGGATAAGGAACTCCTGGCCATTTATTTGAAAAATAATCTAATGCATATTGATTATTTTTTACCGAGGCAACAAAATCAGTCCCTTTTATATCATAAGCTACCTGCACACTTGCACGACGATTTGTCTTTTTATCTACTAAGACACTGCTCGCATCCCATAAATAATGGTCACTCAATCCGAAACAAACGTCTACAATATTTTTAGCTTCAAATTTCCAAACATTCCACTCATTTTGTTTGGTTACAACACCGCTTTTCATTTCTTGTTCGTTTGCAATATGCATAACTTCATCAGCTGCATAAGATTTTTTCAAACGTGCCGCAAATTCAGGCTGTAAAACTTCATCAGGATTCAACAAATCTCCGGTTGCATAAACAACATAGTTTTTAGGAGCCTTAACCGAGTAGGTATAGTCATTAAAGTCATTATAAAATTCCTGACGATCCGTATGGGGTAATCTGTCCCATTTGTTATAATCATCAAAAACAGAAACACGAGGATAGCTGTACGCTACAAAAAAAGTAGTCTCATCAATTTGTCCCTCTCTCCCGCTCTCTTTAGACAATGGATAATTCCAGTCGATATTGACTGTAATTTTAGAATGTGGCAAAAGCGGTTTTTTCATTTTAATATTCCCAACAGTTGCCCATTTTCTTCCATCTTCTTTATAAATTTCATCTGCAATTTTTAAAGATGTAATCGTTAATCCGTCACTTAAAAAATCCTGGCTCACATTCCCGCTTCTTGGAGAAGATGGCTTATGCAGATTATTTACAAAACGAATTGGAAGATTTCTTAAAGTATCATTACTGTTATTTTCGTAAATAATGGTTTCTGTTCCGCTTACGATTTTTGTTTTGGCATCAACAGTAATTTCCATGGTATATTTTCCATGATTCTGCCAGTAATTTTTCCCTGGTTTTCCGTCCATAGAACGAGTGCCTTTAGCATAGGCCTCTTTTATATTTCGCGGCATGTATAATTCTTGTGCAAAGCTGTTTTGTGTAAGAAAAACAAATGCAACTACCACTAATTGAAGTAATTCTTTTCTCATAACTTATTTTAAGATTTTTGATGATTTAATTAGAATATTAGTGGATTTTTTTAACTTAATGTTACACTTCTTTATAAAATTATGCTTTTTGTTATGTTGGGCGTCACTTAACCGCAAAGACCGCAAGGAATTACGCAAGGGTCGCAAAGCCGCCAAGTTTAAAAAACTTAGCGCCTTAGTGCCTTTGTGGCAAAACCTTAGGACCTTAGGACCTCAGCTCCTCAGAACCTTAGCAACTTAAAAAGAAAAACCGCCTCTCTCTGGCGAAAAAAGACGGTATCTACAATTAATATATAACCTTAATAACTACAAAATATAATCGGTATTAATGAAATTCGATTCTTTGCTGTTTAGCAATTCCTGCAGTATTTCATTGTTATACGCGATATCTTTTGAAGCCACGAACGTACGGATTGAGAACGAACGCAAAGCATCCGGAATACTTAAAGTTCCTACGGCAGAATCTTTACGACCTGTAAATGGGAACGCATCAGGTCCTCTTTGACAAGAACTGTTGAGGTTTACCCTGCAAACTAAATTCACTAACGCATCAATAAGCGGTGCCAAAGTTTTAATATCTTTTCCAAACAAACTCACTTGCTGACCGTAGTTTGATTCGGCCATATCTTCAAGAGGTTCGTTAATATCTTTAAAAGAAATAATTGGAACTACTGGTCCAAATTGTTCTTCATGATACACTCTCATTTCTTTATTTACTGGATATAAAACTGCCGGAAAAATAAAATTGTCCGTATGTTTTCCACCTTTTTCGTTTAATATTTTTGCTCCTTTATGTAAAGCATCATCAATTAATCCCTGAATGTAAGCTGGTTTATCCGTTTCCGGAAGTGGTGTCAAAGAAGCATTTTTATCCCAAGGATTTCCAAATCCCAATGCGTCAACTTTTTCAGAAAAACGTCTGTTAAATTCTTCTGCAATAGATTCATGAACATATAATACTTTCAAAGCCGTACAACGCTGACCGTTGAAAGATAAACTTCCCGCAATACATTCCTGAATTGCCAAATCTAAGTCGGCGTCTGGTAAAATAATCGCCGGGTTCTTCGCTTCCAAACCTAAAATTAAACGCAATCTGTTTTTGTTTGGATGCTGATCCTGCAAAGCAATTGCTGATTTACTGTTTCCAATTAATGCCAAAACATCAATCTTGCCCGATTTCATGATAGGAGAAGCCACTTCACGTCCACGTCCGTATACGATATTGATCACTCCTTTTGGAAAACTGCTTCTGAAAGCTTCTAACAAAGGCGAAATACATAAAACACCATGTTTAGCCGGTTTAAAGATTACAGTATTACCCATAATTAAAGCCGGAATCAATAAGGAGAAAGTTTCGTTAAGCGGATAATTGTAGGGTCCAAGACACAAAACAACTCCCAGAGGTCCACGACGAATCATCGCGTTTACTCCTTGTACTTTAGAAAAGTGCGAACTGCGTCCGTTTAGTTCCTTATAACTGTCAATAGTATCCTGAATATATTCAACGGTTCTGTCGAATTCTTTTTGCGAATCGCCAAGGTTTTTTCCAATTTCCCACATCAAAAGTTTCACCACTTCTTCGCGGGTTTCCTTCATCTGTCTTACGAAATTTTCCATGCATTTAATACGGTCAACCACTTTCATGGTAGGCCATAAACCCTGTCCTTTATTATATGCAGCATTTGCAGCTTCAACCACTTCAGCAGCTTCTTTTTCTGCCATGAACGGAATAGATCCTAATAATGTCGGCGTATATTTTTCTGTAGAAGAAATCGTAGAAAACACAGGTGTGGTTTGCCCTGTCCATTGTTTTAATTCTCCATTTACAAGATAGGTATCTTGATTTATCAGGTTCGTAATCTGATATTCTTCGGGTATTAAACTCATAATCTGGTACTTTATAGTTTGGTTATTAATAGCATTTTAAACGAAAAAAAGAGGCTTTTCGTGCCTCTTCTTCTATCTTATGGATTTACGGTTTCCCCTTCCCAGTCCAGAATTCCACCAAGCAGATTATAGGCATTATTTATACCTAATTCATTCATAATCTGGCATGCTTTGGCACTTCTCGCTCCAGAACGGCAATACACATAATAATTTTTATTTTTATCTAACTCTTCGATTTCATAAATAAAACCCTGACCTTTATTAATGTCAATGTTTACGGCATTCTCGATGTAACCGTCATTAAATTCGTCCTCAGTTCTTACGTCCAGTATAACTGCATTCTCGTCAGCAGCAAGCTGATTAACCCAATCTTCTTGTGATAAATTCATAATAAATGTGTTTTTGTAAAATTACGACGTTTCTATTAATTAAAAACGTGCCAAATGCGATTTCGATTATTATTCTCAGAAAACGTTTTAGAGAAAGTATTATAATCAGTGAAACACAAATTTACTCACTATTTTTAAAAATACACCCTATAAAATCGATAGAAAATAGGATTTTTTCATTTTCATAAAATACTGTCAAATATGATTTTCTGATAATTTATACCATTTCAATCTGCTATCTTTGTATTAAATGAGATGTTTTAATTTCATTTTGATAAAAAAAGGTTTGCCACTAATTACACGAATTTTCACGAATTACTTTACTATCGCTCCGTTAGTGGTAAAAAATATTGGCCACAGATTAAGTGATTAAAATGATTTTTATAAAAAATGTTAGACAAAAATTAATTCGTGAAAATTAGTGAAATTAGTGGCAACAAAAACAACACAATAAATGCAATACTCCTTAAAAGATATATTTCCGAATTTCTCCAGCGAGCTCCTTTCGACTATCGAAGAAAACGGTAGCGCACAGGATTTTGAAGCCGGAACTATTTTAATGCGAACCGGACAATACATCAAAAATACCGTTTTAATTACCAAAGGAAAAATCAAAATTTATCGTGAAGGCGAAGATGGCGGCGAGTTTTTAATGTATTATTTACAACCTGGACAAGCCTGTGCCATTTCGATGATCTGCACCGCTAAAAGCGAAAAAAGCCAAATCATGGCCAAAGTGGTCGAAGATGTTTCGGTTATGATGATTCCACTTCAAATGATGGACAAATGGATGATGGAGCACCGTTCCTGGTACGAATTTGTAATCGAAACGTATCGAAGCCGTTTTGAAGAAGTTCTGGAAGTAGTTGATAATATTGCCTTCCGCTCGATGGATGAACGTTTGGAGTTCTACCTTAAAAGACATTCCGATGCCTGTGGTTGTTCTGAAGTTAAATTATCGCATCAGGAAATCGCAACCGAATTGAACACTTCCAGAGAAGTCGTTTCCAGATTACTCAAAAAAATGGAACAAAGAGGTTTGGTCAAACTCAACCGAAACCAGATTGAATTATTAAACACGAATTTCACGAATTAGCACGAAACAATTGTTACTTCGAGCGTCCCGAGAATTCGGGAGAGAACCCGCAACGCATCTCGACTCCGCTCGATGTGACAATATAATAATTTTGTGCTAATTCGTGAAATTCGTGTTTAATAGTTCTATGTGATAAATGTTACTGTAAATCTACTTTTATCAAACCATCTTTGCATAAAAACAAATGCAATGGAATATCTGGGTTATTTTGCTTCGATCATTATAGGGATTTCGCTGGGCTTAATTGGCGGTGGCGGATCGATCCTGACCATTCCAATTTTAGTGTATTTGTTTAAAGTAAATCCGGAGCAAGCAACCTCTTATTCTTTATTTATTGTTGGACTGACTGCTATGTTTGGTAGTTACAGCCATTATAAAATGGGAAATCTTAAACTTAAATCGGCATTGTATTTTGCAATTCCTTCTGTGATTTCGATTCTGATTATACGGGAAGTTATTTTTCCACAGATTGCTTCTACCCTTTTTTCAATTGCTTCTTATTCCGTTTCTAAAGATTTTCTGATTATGATTATCTTTTCAGTATTGATGATTACAGCGGCGATTTCAATGATTCGAAAAAATCAACCTGAAATAAAAGGTGCCGAAACGAATTATATTCAACTCAGCTTTATAGGTTTCATTGTCGGAATCATAACCGGATTTCTTGGCGCTGGTGGCGGATTTTTAATTATTCCTGCTTTATTGTTTTTCGCCAAATTACCCATGAAACAAGCTGTTGGAACTTCGTTATTAATTATCAGTATTAATTCTACAATAGGTTTTGCAGGCGATTTATACATCGGAACCCCTATCAATTATGCTTTTTTATTAGGCGTTTCTGCAATGGCGCTTCTCGGAATGGTATTAGGAAGCCAGCTTTCTAAAAAAATCGACGGAACTAAACTGAAACCTATTTTTGGATGGTTTGTTTTGGTAATGGGGTTTTATATTATTACTAAGGAGGTTTTGTTTTAGCGATTTTTTGGTTTCTCGCATATTGGGCGGATTTATATAATCAATCCCCACACTTATAGAGAGTAGAGAGAAATTCAAATTCGCCTATTTAAACATAGCCCACGGTTTCAACCGTGGGGAGCGCAATATATTAACCTTCCGATTACGCACGGTTGAAAGCGTGGGCTATGATCAAAAATGATAGCATTTTTAATGTATAATTGATTCGTTTTTACATTAGTTTCCCACGGTTGAAACCGTGGGCTATGTTCCAAAATGATAAATTTTTAATGTAACATTGTTCCATTTTATTTAGTTTTTCTTGTAGACGAAAACTAAAAAAATCCGTTTATTCTTAAGAAGTAAACGGATTTGTATATTTTGGGCGTTTTCGCCGCGGCGAACGGGCTATCCGCTATATCTTTTGTTCCAGAAAATATCATTTTTAATCAAGATCTAAAATTTGTCACAAAAGGATACCGCTTCTATCCCTAACGCAGACTCAGGTAAATTGAGGTTTTCGTTTTACAATTTAAGACTGGAAATAATACGTGATATTGCTTCGTTCCTCGCAATGACGTAACGTGTGTCTTTGCGAGGAATGAAGCAATCATACTAACAAATTTTATAAAATTTCTAAACTTTTATTAATAACCCATGGAATATGAGCTTCAAATTCTACTTGAATTAATCCATTTTTATTTTTAAAAAATGTCAGACTGCTTTGCTCACAAAATCCTATTGAAAAATTATTACCAATACTAGTTAATTCAATATGGAAGGCTTCATTTTCAATATCTTTTTTACAATTTTTACCATCAATAATTTTGCCTTTAAAATGAAACCATCCTGCTATATGATGTAATCCGTTTGGCAAAATTTGCAAAGAACAAATTTCAACTTCTTTATTATAATCTACTCCTAAATTTAAAAACAAGGTTTTAACTTCTTCAGGAAAAACATTTTCGCGATTCTGAATGTAATTTTTACAATCACTACATGGGCATGAGTCAGCACCGCCTCCATTAACACTAGAATAAGTTTCTAGAGTTAAAGTTTTATCAACTTCAAATCTCCAATCTTTAAATTGTACAATTTCCATTCTTAAAATTTATTTTTAATGCTCCCCATACCCAATATCATCCATCTTCCCGCTAAAAACACGATACTGAATAACAAAATAAACAATTACTAAAAACAAAGCGATAAAAAACCAGCTCAGTCCAGCATTTAAACCATATTCTCCGGCAGCAGTATTATAAATCGTCAAGGATGGATTTACATTATTCGTCGAAGGCAAAACATTCGGAAAAATTGAAACCGCTGTTGAGGCAAATCCTCCTACCAAAAATAAAGTGGAGAACAGAAATCCGTGACCATCTTTTTTATACGAACGCACTTTAAATAATCCTATAATCCCAACAAAAGTCATGATTGGAAAAAACCACAAGATTGGATTTTCAACAAAATTATGAAACGGCTGAGGTTCGATAAAGTGCCAGATTTGAAGGGAAATAATAACTAAAATCAGCAAGACAATATTCAGTTTAAAAACGACATTTTTAAGCTGCGTATTCAAAGACGAATTCGTTTTAAAAATAATCCAGTTCGCGCCGTGAATGGTTAAAGCCACAACACTTACAATTCCGAGGAAAAGCGTAAACCAATCTATAATTCCCAATTCGTTTGCCTGCGGGCTGAAAGTTGGATTCCATAAAGGCAAAAAGAAAAAATGCGGTTCCTGCGTTGAAACACCATTTTGCACCATTCCGAGATTAACACCACGAACGATATTTCCCAAAGCAATTCCGAAGAACAAAGCCAAAAGCAAACTCGCGATTCCGAAAGCTTTATCCCAAATGGCTTCCCACATGTGGTGATGCACTTGACCACGCATTTCTAATCCGATGGCGCGGAAAATCAACAGCCATAAAATCATAATCAAAGGCAAATAAAAGCCGCTGAAAGAGGAAGCATATAAAGTAGGAAAAGCAAAAAACAAAACACCACCGGCAGCAATAATCCAAACTTCGTTGGCATCCCAAAACGGGCCAATTGAATTGGTAATGGCTTTTTTTTGCTGTTCATCTTTAGCCAAAAACAAATGAATAATTCCTGCTCCAAAATCATAACCGTCTAAAACAATATAAACAGCCAGAATTCCCATTAAAACTACGTACCAAAAAAATTCCATACTTATATTTTTTCTGTTGAAAGTTCCACATGATGAGGTCCTTTATTGATAATTTTCCCAATCAAAAGCAAAAACAGCATTCCGAGTAAAAGATACAATCCTATAAAACCTAGCAAAGTAAATAAGGTATTCCCGGACGAAACTGTTGGCGATGCGCCGGCTGCCGTTCGCATTAAATTATAAACGAGCCATGGTTGTCGGCCTAATTCGGCGGTATACCAACCTGTAGTATTGGCGATATACGGAAACGGCATCATGAACATAAGCGACCACAAAATCCATTTGGTCTCGAATAATTTTCCTCTGATTAATTGAAAAAGAGAAAGTACCATCAAACCAATAAATACAGTTCCGAGTCCTACCATAATATGATAGGCATAATACAATCCTGAGATATTGGTTGGATGTAAATCTTCTTCAAACTGATCCAAACCTTTAATTTCCTGATCCCAATTTCCATAGGTAAGGAAACTCAAAATATTAGGGACGGCGATTTTATTGTCCAGCTTTTTGTCTTTTACATCGGGCTGACCAATTAAAACAATTTCGGAACCCTTTTTCTCCGTATGGAAAATTCCTTCCATTCCGGCAAAAGTCACGGGTTGGTATTTTACGACATTTTTCGCCAATAAATCTCCCGTTGGAACGGCCACAATTATACTCGAAATCAATCCGAAAATAACGCCCGTTTTAAGAAATAATCTACCAAAAGAAACATTCTTCTGACTCAAAATATAAAAAGCGCCAATTCCCGCTACGACAAAAGAACTCGTAACCAAAGAAGCGGCCTGATTGTGCAAATAAGAAGGCCAAAGCCACGGATTTAGAAACAACGCTTTAAAATTCGTCAGTACAAATTTACCATTTGCCAAAATTTCATATCCCACCGGATTTTGCATCCACGAATGTGTAGCAATAATCAAGTAACCGCTGGCCCAGGAACCAATCATAATCAGCACTCCGGTTACAAAATGCCATTTATGTCCGAGGATTTTTTCTCCAAATAAAAATATACCAAGAAATGAGGATTCTAAGAAAAACGAGAACATCCCTTCCATCGCTAAGGTCTGGCCGATAATACCACCGGTCAATTCAGAAAATTTAGCCCAATTGGTTCCGAATTGAAACTCCATCGGGATTCCGGTTACAACGCCCATTGCAAAATTCAGGGCGAAAATTTTCATCCAGAAATGCGTGGCGTGATTGTATTGTTCGTTTTGAGTTTTAAGATATTTCCATTTGAAATAAACAATGATCAAAGAAAGACCCATTGTAAGTTGCGGAAAAAGATAGTGAAAAGTAATAGTGAAGGCGAATTGCATTCGGTCATAAAAAAGCATTTCTTCCATTGTAGTGGTATTTGGTTTTATGAAGTTCCACAAATTTACCCATTAAAACCCGAAATTCCCTGCTTAAAAAAAAGTTTATACGTTGGTATTTGTTAAACTTTTCAACAAAACATAGCCCGCGGTTTCAACTGCGGGAACTTGGTCAAAGTTTGTCATTTCGACGAAGGAGAAATCCTCGTTAGAAGCTCGACAAAGATTGGCTTCTCTTTGCGGAGTTACTTGCGAGGATTTCTCCTTCGTCGAAATGACAAGATTGTCTATAAATCGTAATTAGAATGTGTATTTAAACATAGCCCGTGGTTGAAACCACGGGAGCGCAATCCATAATCCTAATACGTTTCCCACGGTTTCAACCGTGGGCTATGTTTAATCATTTCTTCAAAATACCTTTTTCTACGCTTTCATTAATCAAACCTTCTGCGTAATTCCATAACGTTTTTGAGCCTTCTTTTATGACGCTCTTTTTTTCGTAAACCTTATTATAAGGCACGCCAAATTCCTTCCAGGTTCCGCCATTGTTAGATGTATTTTGCAATAAAGGTTCTAGTCTGTCCATTGATTTTGCAAATTTTGCTTCGCTGGTTTCCCCGGCTTCAAATTCCTCCCAAATGGCAATTAATTCATCTGCTTGTTTTTTTGGAAGTAATCCAAAAATGCGATCAGCGGCCAATCGTTCTTCATCGGTATTTAAATGATCCTTTTGTGTATCGTATAAAAAAACATCTCCGGCATCAATTTCTACAATATCATGGATCAGCACCATTTTTACAACTTTCAAAACATCAATTGGCTCGTTAGAATGTTCTGCCAGAACAATTGCCATTAAAGCCAAATGCCAGCTGTGTTCTGCGTCATTTTCATTTCGGTCGCTGTTAAAGAGCTTCGTTTTTCGCTGAATATATTTTACTTTATCAATCTCTTTTATAAAAGCAATTTGATCTAATAAGTCTGTTGTATTCATATTTATTATTTTCGTAGAGTTGTAAAATTACGCAGATTTTTTCTTTCACCATAGCAGATTTTTTTTCACCATATAAGTCATATAAGTTCATTTTAGTTTTTGCATGTATTTGTTAGCCTCCAATTAGGTCATATAAGTTTAATTATTCAGAATCCTTTAATTTACTTATATAACTTATATGGTAAACCGTCAAACTTTTTTTCACCATATAAGTTATATAAGTTCATTTAATTGCGGTGCGTTATAACTCTAAATTGGTTCAACTTATATGAGCTCATATAAGTTGAACGCAATTAAACTCCAACTTATAATTGCTTATATAACTTATATGGTAAAAAAAACATAACGATTTATGATCTCATATAATTTCGGCACGATTTACAATCCAACTTATAATTACTTATATCACTTATATGGTAAAACCAGCCAAACATTTTTTTCGAAAAGTCAAATTTCTGTAACATTAGTCACTTACTTTCCGAAAAAACAAAGTTACCTTTGTGGAACTTATTTTAGATTTCATATCATGAAAATTGAACAAATTTACACCGGATGCCTCGCACAAGGTGCTTATTATATTACTTCAAACGGAGAAGCCGCGATAATTGACCCGCTTAGGGAAATTCAGCCTTATCTGGATCGTTTAGAACGCGATGCCGTTAAGCTGAAATATATTTTTGAAACGCATTTCCACGCTGATTTTGTTTCGGGTCATATTGACTTAAGCAAAGAAACCGAAGCACCAATTGTTTACGGACCAAATGCAGCCTGTGAATTCGACTGCATTTCTGCGAAAGACGGACAAGAGTTTAAAATCGGGAAAATTACCATAAAAGCGTTGCATACTCCAGGACATACCATGGAAAGCACGACTTATTTATTGATTGACGAAAACGGAAAAGATCACGCTATTTTTTCCGGAGATACTTTATTTATTGGCGATGTTGGTCGTCCGGATTTAGCTCAAAAAGCTGCCGGAATGACACAGGATCAATTGGCTGGAATTTTATTTCATTCCTTAAGAGATAAAATTATGACTTTGGCCGATGACGTAGTTGTTTATCCGGCGCACGGTGCAGGAAGCGCCTGCGGGAAAAACATGAGTAAAGAAACCGTTTCAACTATAGGAAATCAAAAAGAAACCAATTATGCTTTGCGTGCCGATATGACGGAAGCTGAATTTATTACCGAAGTTACCGACGGATTATTGCCTCCTCCTGCTTATTTCAGTATGAACGTAGCCATGAATAAAGGCGGTTATGAAAGCTTCGAATCGGTTTTGCATAACGGAATGAAAGCGATAAAAGTCGAAGATTTTGAGGCTGTCGCCGAAGAAACCGGAGCCTTGATTTTAGATACACGAAAAAGCGGTGATTTCTATAAAGGATTTATTCCGCAATCTATTAATATCGGTATCAACGGAGATTTTGCACCGTGGGTTGGAACTTTAATTGCCAATGTAAAACAACCTATTATATTAGTAACCGAAAATGGTTTGGAAGAAGAAACCGTAACACGTTTAAGCCGTGTAGGTTTTGATTCTATTATCGGACATTTAAAAGGTGGTTTTGAAGCCTGGGAAAAAGCCGGTTTTGAAGTCGATAGCGTTAACCGAATTTCGGCAGAACAATTTGCTTCACAATTTAAAATAGAGGTAGATAAAGTTGTTGACGTTCGTAAAGAAACGGAATATGAAGCAGAACATATCGAAGATGCCTACAGTAAACCTTTAGCGTATATTAATGACTGGGTAAAAGACATTAATCCAAACGAGCATTTTTACCTGCATTGTGCCGGTGGTTACAGAAGTATGATTGCTGCATCCATTTTACAAGCGCGTGGTTTCAGAAATTTTACCGAAATTGACGGTGGTTTTGGAGCAATTGCAAAAACAGATATTCCCAAATCAGATTTCGTTTGTCAAAGCAAGGTTTTGAAAGCATAAACAAAAAATTTCACCATATAAGTTATATAAGTTCATTTAATTTCGGTTCGTTTTAACTCTAAACTGGTTAAACTTATATGAGCTCATATAAGTTCAGCGCGATTTAAACTCCAACTTATAATTGCTTATATCACTTATATGGTAAAAAAAACATAAACGCTTATATGAGCTCATATAAGTTCGGCGTGATTTAAACTCCAACTTATAATTGCTTATCACTTATATGATAAAAAAAACATTTAATATTAAAACATGAGTATACTAGAAATTATAAAAGAACCTTGGCCTTGGTACGTTGCAGGCCCTTTAATTGGATTGACTGTTCCTGTTTTATTGATTATCGGAAATAAATCTTTCGGGATTAGTTCTTCACTTCGCCATATTTGTGCGGCTTGTATTCCGGCAAATATTTCGTTTTTTAAATACGACTGGAAAAAAGAAAGCTGGAATTTATTTTTCGTTTTCGGAATATTTCTTGGTGGAATCATTGCTGCTTACTTTTTAGCCAATCCAAATCCGGTTGAAATTACACCGCAGCTTTCTGAGCAATTAGCTTCTTACGGCATTACGGATCATTCTGGTTTATTGCCAAAAGAACTTTTTTCGTGGGAAAGTCTATTCACACTTCGTGGTTTTATCATGATTGTCGTTGGCGGATTTTTAGTAGGATTCGGAACGCGTTATGCTGGCGGATGCACAAGCGGACATGCGATCATGGGAATTTCAAATTTACAATGGCCTTCGTTAGTAGCAACAATCTGTTTTATGATCGGCGGTTTTATTATGGCAAATCTGATTCTGCCTTATATTCTTTCACTTTAAATTTTAAAAATGAACAATTTAGAAAATAAAAATACAGATACTGAAGGAATCAACGGAAGTCAATTGAAAGATTCGGGATTGTCAAACCTAAAATATCTTTTGGTCGGAATCTTTTTCGGAATTGTATTCGTAAAAGCCGAAATCATCGGCTGGTTCCGCATTCAGGAAATGTTTCAATTGCAGTCTTTCTTTATGTATGGTGTAATTGGAAGTGCCGTTGTGGTTGGCATAATATCAGTTCAGATCATTAAAAGATTTAATATTAAAACCATTCAGGGCGAAAAAATCGAAATTCAGCCAAAGGTTTTCAGCAAAGGACAAATCTATGGCGGATTGATGTTCGGGTTTGGCTGGGCTATTACCGGAGCTTGTCCGGGACCTTTGTTCGCTCAAATCGGAACTGGCGTTACCGTAATTGTAGTTACTTTATTAAGTGCCATTGCAGGAACCTGGTTTTATGGTTTTATTAAAGATAAATTGCCTCATTAAAAATGAATACTACAGCAGCCTTATTATTACGAAAAGCAAATCTTTCAGAAGTACCTCAAATTTGGGAAATTATACAAGATGCTATTGAACAAAGACGATTAGAAGGAAGTAAACAATGGCAGGACGGTTATCCTAACGAACTTTCAATTGAAAATGATATAAATAATGGTTTTGGATATGTACTTACAGAAAGCGAAACCATTTTATGTTACGCTGCCATTATTTTCGATATAGAACCGGCTTACGAAGAAATCGAAGGCAAATGGCTTACTGATGGCGATTATGTTGTGGTACATCGTGTAGCCGTTTCAAAATTGGCAAAAGGAAAAGGTATTGCTACCAAACTTTTCCAAAAAATAGAGGATTTAGCTGTCCAACAGAATACCTACAGTATTAAAGTAGATACCAATTTTGACAATATTCCGATGCTTAAAATCTTAGACAAACTAAACTATACTTATTGTGGTGAAGTTTATTTTAGAGGCGGAGCACGAAAAGCTTATGAGAAACAATTATCATAAGATAATTAAAGTCAGTATTATACAATAAACCCGACAGGTTTCAAAAACCTGTCGGGTTTATTGTATACTGTGCCCGCGTGAAGGATAGAGCTACGCTACCGCAGTAGCAGCGAAAGCCTGACAGCATGCCGATGAGAGGGCGTATATGCGCAAAGTAAATTTGCCCTCTCATCGGGATGGTGGCACGCCCTGATATTTATTATAGAATTCTGAGTTTAGATTTTTGATTTGAAACTTTCATTTAAACCAAAATTTTGCATTACTTTTACTTTAGTTATATAGGATAAGTATAGTTGTAAATTTCTTCTTAAATGAATTAACGAAAAATTAACAGAACATTTGTATATACAACTATTAAAAACTATACATTTGTATATACAAATTATACACTTACGACTATGACAATTGAAGAGGTTATAAAAAGTACAGTTAAGATGGATAATGCGAAAAAAGTTATTCTGAATATCATGTACACGCAAAACGTAATTCAGGATCATTTCAGCGAGTTGATGAAACCGTATGATTTATCCGGAGAACAATATAATGTGTTACGTATATTAAGAGGGCAAAAAGGAAATCCTGCTAATATGTGTATCATACAGGAACGTATGTTGGCCAAAACCAGTAATACAACCCGATTAGTTGACAAACTATTATTGAAAGATTATGTAACGAGAAATGTTTGTCCAGGCAATCGAAGAAAAATTGAAGTTGCAATAACCCAAAAAGGGTTAGATGTATTAAAAGAATTAGATCCGAAAGTAGATGAGCACGAGCGTTTATTTGCTAAGAATATAAGCCCGGAAGAATTAGAATTATTAAATCAGTTATTAGAAAAATACCGAACCCAACAAAATTAATATTATGAGTACACTATTAGAAAATCTAAATTGGAGATACGCAACCAAAAAATTTGATGCAACTAAAAAAATCTCTGCTTCAGATTTAAATACATTAAAAGAAGCTGTTAGACTAAGCGCTTCTTCATACGGATTACAGCCTTACAAAGTTGTTATTGTTGAAAATCCTGAGATTAGGGAACAATTAAAAGCAGCTGCTTATGGGCAAACTCAAATTACAGATGCCTCTCAATTGTTCATTTTTGCGAACGATTTAAATCTTGGCGCGGTTTCTGTAGACAACTACATCAATAATATCAGCGAGACAAGAGGTGTTCCTGCAGATGCTCTGGCTGGATTTAGCGATATGATGAAAGGTACAATTGCCAATTTATCTGATGATGCTAAAAACATATGGACTGCGAAACAAACTTATATTGCTTTAGGAACCTTATTAAGTGCTGCATCTGAATTGAAAATCGATGCAACTCCAATGGAAGGATTTAATGCTGCAGCATTTAATGAAATCTTAGGTTTCGACAAATTAGGTTTAAATGCTACAGTTATTGCAACTGTGGGTTACAGACATGATGAGGACGACGCTCAACATTACAAAAAAGTTAGAAAATCAAACGAAGAATTATTTATCACTATATAATTATTATTAATCTAAATTCAATTTTAACAACATGAAAAATTTTAAAACAATTGCAATAGCATTATTCGTAGCAGTAGCTAGCATTTCAGTAAATGCACAAACTAAAAAAATCGACGTATCGTCAAGTACTATCAAATGGGTAGGTAAAAAAGTAACCGGAGAACACTCAGGAACTGTAAACTTTAAAGATGGTTCTATCATTTTCAAAGGAAAAAAATTAACTGGCGGAAGTTTTGTAGTAGATATGACTTCATTGACTGCTACTGATTTAACTGGTGAATACCAAGGAAAATTAAACGGTCACTTAAAAGCTGATGATTTCTTTGGAACTGACAAATATCCAACTGCTAAATTAGTTTTCAAAAAAATAGGAACTACTAAAACAGCTAATGTTTATGCAGTTACTGCAGATTTAACTATCAAAGGAATCACTAAACCGGTAACTTTTGACTTAACTGTAAACCCAAACAGTGCTACAACTGCATTCAAAGTTGACAGAACTAAATATGGTATTAAATACAACTCTGGTAACTTCTTCGAAAACTTAGGAGACAAAACTATCAATGATGATTTCGAATTGACTGTAGCGTTAAAATTCTAATATTTTAAAACTTTTCAATCTTAATATTATAAGAAAGGCCTCAATAGCTCAAAACTATTGAGGTTTTTTTTCATTATCTCTAAAAAGATAACATTCTTAATATTGAGATAACACTTTGATAATAGCATGCGAGACTTTGATTAACATTCGGCTTCTAATTTTGGGGAACTAAAAAAAAGAAACTAGAAATACAAATCATAGTTATGAAAACAAAAATACAACTTGCAATTCTAACTCTGCTGAGCAGCTTTTTTCTACAAGCACAACAACAACCAAAAGGAATTATTGGCAACACCAACTGGATGAACAACTGGACTAATTTTAAACCAGCCAATGTAGAATATAGTGAAGCCACAAATATTATAGCAGGAAATATTGATAAAGACACCCGATTAACAAAACGTAATACTTACCAATTGGTTGGTGTCGTTTATGTAACCAATAATGCTACTTTAACCATTGAACCCGGAACTGTAATTCGTGGGGATGACAAAACTTGTGGAACTCTTGTTATCACAAATGGAGCTAAAATTATGGCAGAAGGTTTAGAAACTGATCCTATCATTTTTACATCAAACAAAGAAACAGTAGAAAGGAAACCTGGAGATTGGGGTGGAATTATTATCCTCGGAAAAGCGCCGATAAATACACTTGGCGGCTTACACACACTTCCTTTTGACTTAGACCCCATCTTAAATCATTATGGAGGTCAGGATCCTGAAGACAATTCCGGAATTTTAAAATACGTTAGGGTTGAATATGCAGGACGAAAACTAAGTTCATTGAAAGAGCTTAACGGAATTTCGTTAGCGGGAGTTGGAAGAAAAACTGTTTTGAGTAATATTCAGGTTAGCTATTCAAATGATGATTCTTTTGAAAGTTATGGTGGAGATCTAGTTATGAATAACTTAATTTCATACCGAACTACCGATGATGATTTCGATTTTACGCAAGGTGTTCAATGTAATATTAGTAATAGTATTGCCATTCGTCACCCCTTTTCATCTGACGTTTCAGGATCAAGATGTTTTGAAGTCGATTCATATGATAAAATCGGAAATACGGATATGTCTAAAAAATTAACAAAAATTGATGCGACCAATATCACTTTGGTTAATCTGGAAGAAAACAATCAGGGATTGGTTAGAGAGTCTGTTTATGTTAGAGAGAATACTTATTTTAATTTATCTAACAGTATTGTTTCCGGCTTTACTCCTTTCGTATTATTGGAAGGAAATATTGGAGATGGCGATGTTAATTTGTCTAAAATAACATTCAAAAACCTTGTAATTAACAATTGTAACGGCGGAATTACAAGCGAATCCGGAAGCGGAAATCCATCAATTCAAAAATTTTACGGAAATCCAATTTTCTTTTTAGATTACACCAGACTCAAAAACAGTGAATTGTTCACAATGCCTAATATCAAAGGGAATCCGGACTTCAGAATGAATGTAAACAATACGCTTGCTATTGGAAATTAAGTGGTTAAAAACGATCTTTTCTATTGAAATTTAACAAATTTGTAAATTAAGAAAAGATTTTTTTGAAATTTTATGTCTCCAATTCCAAATTACATTTATATCTTTGTCACATCAAAATAAGAAAATGAAAACATTAATGAACAATACTTGGTGGTGGAAGAATTTACGTCAAACGTCGTGAACAAAGCTTCCTATGGTATTGTAAAACTATAAATATAAAAGGCTTGTCATCACGACAAGCCTTTTTTTTTGGTCAAAAGTAAAGTGAAAATATTCTAAAAATTAAAAAACTATATACATTGAAACCTTTTATACTCAACACACACTACAAACAAATTCTGGCAGACACCATCACGCCGGTAAGCATTTATTTTAAAATCAGAGATAAATTCCCAAATAGTCTATTATTAGAAAGTAGTGATTATCATGGAAATGACAACAGTTTCTCGTATATCTGCTGCAACCCGATTGCAACGATTAAAATTGAAAACGAAATCATCTCTAAAACTTTTCCTGACGGAACAACGGAACAAATTGCAATTGATGCTTCAACTAATATTCCGGCAGTAATTCAGGAATTTTCGAGCCAGTTTAAGTCGGAGAAAAACGATTTTAAATTCATTAATAATGGTTTATTTGGATACATTTCTTACGATGCCGTTCGTTATTTTGAGAAAGTTTCGATTGCTAAAAAAGACAGTGCAACTTTAATTCCGGATGTTTTTTATGCGGTTTATCAAAACATCATTGCGATCAATCACTTTAAAAATGAAGCATACATTTTTTGTCATAGTGTTGATGGAAAAAACAACATTTCAGAAATCGAGCAATTATTACAATCAAGAAATATTGCCTCTTATAAATTTACCAAAGAAGGCGAAGGTTTCTCTAACTTAACCGATGAAGAATTCAAACACAATGTGGCTTTAGCCAAAAAACATTGTTTCCGCGGAGACGTTTTTCAATTGGTTTTATCCCGTCGTTTTACCCAAGGTTTCAAAGGCGACGAGTTTAATGTTTACAGAGCTTTACGCAGTATCAATCCCTCTCCTTATTTATTCTTTTTTGATTATGGCGATTTCAAAATATTTGGGTCTTCGCCCGAAGCACAAATCATCGTAAAAAACAGAAAAGCTGAAATTCACCCAATCGCCGGAACTTTCAAAAGAACCGGAAACGATGAACAAGATGCCGTTTTAGCCAAACAGCTTTCAGAAGATAAAAAAGAAAACAGCGAACACGTTATGTTGGTCGATTTAGCCAGAAACGATTTAAGCCGAAATGGTCATGATGTAAACGTGGAGAAATACAGAGAAGTTCAGTTTTTCTCGCATGTAATTCACCTCGTTTCTAAAGTTACGGGACATTTGCACGACAAAGCGACAACAATGCAAGTCGTTGCCGATACTTTCCCAGCCGGAACATTAAGCGGAGCGCCAAAACACAGAGCGATGCAATTGATCGAAGATTACGAAAAAACAAATCGTAATTTCTATGGAGGAGCGATCGGGTTCATGGATTTTGAAGGAAACTTTAACCACGCAATCATGATCAGAACTTTCCTGAGCAAAAATCACCAACTACATTGTCAGGCCGGAGCAGGAATCGTTGCCAGCTCAGACGAAGAAAGCGAAATGCAGGAAGTATATAATAAATTAAGAGCTTTGAATACAGCACTTGAAATGGCGGAGAAGATTTAGTATTCAATCGCAGTTTACAGTCACAGTCACAGGGACACAGATAGTCTGCGATGTTTACCCGAGGTTGAAACCTCGAGAATGGTTGAAAAGCAAATTAAAAGATGCTATATAAACATAGCCAACGGTTTCAACCGTTGGAGACAAAGATTGGTAAAAACCCGAAATAATTAACAAACAAACCATAAATAATCATGAAAAAAGCAATTTCAATTTTATTTTTAATCATTGGCGTAACAGCTTGTAATTCGGAAAAAAAAGAGAATCCAATTAAAGGAACCTGGCGTCTTATATCAGCAGAAACGACAGAAAAAGATTCGACTTTCTCGACTTTCAATCCAAAAACAAAAATGATTAAAATTATAAATGATACCCATTTTGCTTTTTTCAATCATGATTTAAATAATGGAAAAGATAGTACAGCGGCAGTATTCTTTGGCGGAGGCGGAAAATATACTTTGAAAGATAGTGTTTACACCGAAAATCTGGAATATTTCAATAATCGTCAATGGGAAAATGGCAAATTTGAGTTCGTAGTAAAAATCAAAAATGATACGTTGACTCAAAAAGGAATCGAAAAAGTAGAAAAATTAGGAATCAACCGAATTATTACAGAAAAATACGTTCGGGAAAAATAAAAAAAAGTTTTCAGTCGCAGTTTTCGGTCACAGATTAAAAACTTAGCAACTCAGAACCTTAGCAACTTAGCACCTCAAAAAAATGAAAAAAATATTAGTTATAGACAATTACGATAGTTTCACTTATAATTTAGTGCACTATCTGGAAGATTTAAACTGCGAAGTTACCGTTTACAGAAACGATGAATTTGATATTGACGAAATCGCAACTTTCGATAAGATATTACTTTCTCCCGGACCTGGAATTCCGGATGAAGCAGGATTATTAAAACAAGTAATTCAGAAATACGGACCAACGAAAAGCATTTTAGGTGTTTGTTTGGGACAGCAAGCGATTGGGGAAGTTTTTGGCGGAACGCTTTCGAACCTTGATAAGGTATATCACGGTGTGGCAACCAATGTAAAAACGGTTGTTTCTGATGAAATTTTATTTGAAGGTTTAGGAGATGAATTTGAAGTGGGAAGATACCATTCATGGGTTGTTGATGCTAACCTCCCAGACGTGTTAGAAGCAACTTCAATAGATGAAAACGGTCAAATTATGTCACTAAGACACAAAACCTTTGATGTTAGAGGTGTTCAGTTTCATCCCGAAAGTGTATTGACTCCAAAAGGAAAAATGATTTTAGAGAACTGGATAAAAAGTTAGTATACAGTCTCAGTTTACAGTCACAGTCCAAAACTTAGAACCTTAAAAAAAATGGAAATAAAAATTTCAGATACAAAAGAAATCAACATTGAAGATATTTTGATTTTATATAAAGCCAATGAATGGAGTTCAGCAAATAAACCAAATGAATTATATAATGCTCTTTTAAATTCGGAGACCTTAATAACAGCTTGGGAAGGAAAAAAATTAGTCGGACTTGGAAATGCGATTTCTGATGGATTTTTAACCGTTTATTATCCGCATTTATTGGTACTTCCGGAGTATCAGGGAAAAGGAATCGGAAAATTGATCATGGATAAAATGCAGGAGAAATACAGTCATTTTCACATGCAAATGTTAACTGCCGATGGAAGATCTGTTGATTTTTATAAAAAAAACGGATTTGAAAGAGCCGGAAAAACAGAACCGATGTGGATTTATCAGGGAAATGAACATTAAACATTTTAGTCGTAAAGTCTAATGTCGAAAGTCATAAAGTCAAATACGCTAAAAAAACGCAACTAAAAAATAACATTAAATAAAAATAGTAGAGTCTCGGACTTTAAGACCTTCGACATTAGACTTTAAGACTAAAAAGAATGAAAAATATATTAAATAAATTAATCAACCACGAAGTGCTTTCAAAAGAAGAAGCCAAAGACGTATTGATTAATATCTCAAGCGGAAATTATAATCCAAGTCAGATTTCGGCATTTTTGACCGTATTTATGATGCGCAGTATTACTATTGATGAGCTTTCCGGTTTTCGTGAAGCTTTATTGGAATTATGTATTCGTGTTGATTTATCAGCTTACAACACCATCGATTTATGCGGAACGGGTGGTGATGGAAAAGACACGTTTAACATCTCAACTTTAGCATCCTTTATTTCAGCCGGAGCGGGAATAAAAGTAGCAAAACATGGAAATTACGGGGTTTCATCTATTTCAGGATCAAGCAACGTGATGGAAAAAATGGGAATTAAATTCAGCAACAATCCTTCATTTTTAGAAAAATGCATTGACAAAGCCGGAATTTGCGTTTTACATGCTCCTCTATTTCACCCGGCAATGAAAAATGTTGGGCCAATCAGAAAAGAGTTGGCGGTAAAAACGTTCTTTAATATGTTGGGACCAATGGTAAATCCGTCGTTTCCACAAAATCAATTGGTTGGAGTATTCAATCTTGAATTGGCTAGAATGTATGCTTATTTATATCAAAATACCGATATCAATTTTACAATTTTGCATTCGCTTGACGGATATGACGAAATTTCCTTAACAGGTCCAACCAAAATGATAACATCACATATGGAAGGCATGTTGAAACCGGAAGATTTTGGTGTTCGTCTTTTATCCCAAACCGAAATCGAAGGCGGAAAAACAATCGAAGAATCGGCAGAAATGTTCACTAACATTATTTCAGGAAAAGGAACAGAAGCACAGAATAATGTAGTTTGTGCGAATGCTGCAATGGCAATTGCAACAGTTACAAAATGTTCTCCGTTGGAAGGATTTGAATTAGCGAAAGAAAGTCTTTTCTCTGGAAAAGGACTTCAAGCATTAAAAACATTACAAGAATTAAGCAAATAAAAAACAAACACAAATTTCACGAATTTGCACTAATAAATTTGCGCCTTTGTGTCTTTGTGGCAAAACAATAATCATGAATATTTTAGATAAAATAATCTTCGATAAACAACGAGAAGTCGTTCTTAAAAAATCAATCATTCCGGTTTCACAATTGGAAAATTCAGTGTTTTTTGGAAGAGAAACGATTTCTTTGAGTCAAAAATTAAGAACAAGTTCAACAGGAATTATTGCGGAGCACAAACGTCGTTCACCTTCAAAATCAGTTATCAATCATAATTTTACGGTTGAAGAAGTGGTCAAAGGATATGAAAACGCTGGCGCTTGCGGAATTTCGGTTTTAACCGATGGAAAATACTTTGGAGGTTCATTAGACGATTTACTTTTGGCAAGAGCGAGTGTTAATATTCCGCTGTTGCGAAAAGAATTCATTGTTGATGAATATCAAATCCTGGAAGCCAAAGCTTTTGGAGCGGATTTGATTTTATTGATTGCTGCGGTTTTAACTCGTGAAGAAATCAAATCATTATCTGAATTTGCAAAGAAACTAGGTTTGGAAGTTCTATTAGAAGTTCACAATCAGGAAGAATTAGAAAAATCAATTATGCCGACTTTAGACATGATTGGCGTAAACAACAGAAACCTGAAAACATTCGAAGTAAGTCTGGATTTCAGTAAACAACTGGCATCGCAAATTCCGAATGATTTTGTAAAAGTCTCAGAAAGCGGAATCTCATCCATTGAAGCCATTTCAGAATTGAGACCTTACGGTTACACTGGTTTCTTAATTGGAGAAAACTTCATGAAAACTGATAACGCCGGACAAGCAGCTATTGACTTTATAAGCCAACTGTAGGCTTTAAGCTATAAGCCTTAAGCTTTTAGTAAAAGCCGAATAAAAATTCAACATAAAGTATTAAAGCCTAAAGCATATGCTTAAAGCATTTAAAAAAATCAGCACAAAGCATAAAAGCCTAAAGCTTATTGCTTATAGCTTAAAGCATTAAAAAATGAAACTCAAAATATGCGGAATGAAATATCCTGAAAATATACTCGAAGTAGGTGCACTCCTACCCGATTATATGGGATTTATTTTCTGGGAGAAATCCGCTCGATATTTTAACGGAGAAATTCCGGAACTGATAGAAACGATCAAAAAAACAGGTGTTTTTGTAAATCAGCCTCAGGAAGAAATCCTGGATAAAGTTCAAAAATACAATTTACAAGCCGTTCAGCTTCATGGAGATGAATCTGTCGAATTTTTATCAGAATTAAAAAAACAATTGCCAAAGAAAATCGAAATCATAAAAGCATTTTCTGCAGATAATGACTTTGATTTTGAGATTTTAAAACCTTATGAAAGTGTCTGCGATTACTTTTTATTTGATACAAAAGGAAAATTACCAGGTGGCAACGGAACCACATTTGACTGGACCATATTAAAGAAATACAAATCTGATAAGCCTTTCTTTTTGAGTGGTGGAATCGGAATTAACGAATTAAAAGCTATCGAAGAAATTTCAAAAACCAATTTACCTATTTATGCTATCGATGTAAATAGTAAATTTGAAATCGAACCGGGGCTGAAAAACAAAAATCTATTTAGCAATTTCAAACGAAAATTTGATGTTGCCAACTTTTAAACTTTAAACGAAATGAACTTTAACGTCAACGAAAAAGGATATTACGGAGAATTTGGAGGAGCTTATATTCCCGAAATGCTGTATCCGAATGTAGAAGAATTACGTCAGAATTATTTAAAAATCACAAGCGAGCCTGATTTTAAGGCAGAATTCGACCAATTGCTGAAAGATTACGTTGGGCGCCCTAGTCCGCTTTATTTTGCCAAGCGTTTATCTGAAAAATACAATACTAAAGTCTATCTAAAAAGAGAAGATTTAAATCATACCGGAGCACACAAAGTCAATAATACGATTGGACAAATATTAGTAGCAAAACGTTTAGGAAAAAAACGAATTATTGCAGAAACCGGTGCTGGTCAGCACGGTGTTGCAACTGCTACAGTTTGTGCTTTAATGGGCTTGGAATGTATCGTTTATATGGGCGAAATCGACATTGCGCGTCAGGCACCAAACGTGGCTCGTATGAAAATGTTAGGAGCTGAGGTTCGTCCGGCACTTTCAGGCTCAAGAACGTTGAAAGATGCAACAAACGAAGCGATTAGAGATTGGATCAACAATCCGGTTGACACCCATTATATTATTGGATCGGCTATTGGCCCGCATCCTTATCCGGATATGGTGACGCGTTTTCAAAGTGTTATTTCAGAAGAAATCAAATGGCAGTTAAAAGAAAAAGAAGGCCGTGAAAATCCTGATTATGTTGTTGCTTGTATCGGTGGGGGAAGTAACGCAGCCGGAACTTATTACCACTTTTTGCATGAACCGGAAGTTGGAATTATTGCCGTTGAAGCTGCCGGAAAAGGTGTTGACAGCGGTCATAGCGCCGCAACAAGCAAATTAGGAAAAGTAGGCGTTATACACGGCTGTAAAACCCTTTTAATGCAAACGCCAGACGGACAAATTACAGAACCATATTCGATTTCTGCAGGTTTAGATTATCCTGGTGTTGGCCCAATGCACGCACATTTGGCACAAACCGGGCGTGGTGAGTTTTTCTCTGTTACTGATGACGATGCGATGAACGCAGGTTTACAACTAACAAAATTAGAAGGAATTATTCCGGCGATCGAGAGCGCTCATGCATTTGCTGTATTAGATCAAAAGAAATTTAAGCCAACTGATATTGTGGTTATAAGTCTTTCAGGACGTGGCGATAAAGATTTAGACAATTATATTGATTATTTTAAGTTGTAAAACAGAAAACGAGAAAAATAGTAATTATGGAAAAGTTATTCTCTTACGGAACATTACGATCGAAAGAAATTCAAAGGCAGGTTTTTAATAGAATCTTAACCGGAACTCCAGACCAGCTTTTAGGACATAAACTAAAAAGCCTGCAAATAGAAGAAGAATTTGGAATGGCGGACTATGTTGTAGTAATACCAAGCTCAGATTCATCAGACATCATACATGGTGTAGTCTTTGATGTTTCAACAGCAGATTTAGCTAAAGTAGATTTATTTGAATCTAATGCTTATAAAAGAGTTGAGGTTAGCCTGAATTCGGGAACAGTTGCCTGGATTTATATGGAAAATTAATAAAAGTAAACAATGATTCTAGCAGCAGCACAAACAAAACCAACCCGAGGAGATATTGAAGCTAATTTAGTAGATCATTATCGTCTTATTGAATTGGCTGTGCAAAACGGAGCACAATTAATCGCATTTCCTGAAATGTCTATTACAGGTTATGAAAGAGAGCATGCTCAAAAATTAGCTTTCAAAAAAGACGATTCGCGACTGGATCATTTGAAAAAAATGGCTTCTGAAAATAATATTACCATTATTGCCGGTGCGCCAATTCAAATAGAATCTGAATTGTTTATTGGAGAATTTGTTATTTCTCCGGATAATTCGGTTTCCATTTATACAAAGCAATTTTTACACGAAGGCGAAGATGAGTTTTTTCAATCTTCATTTAATTATAATCCGATGATTACGATTGAAAACAAAAAAATTTCGTTTGCCATTTGTGCCGATATTGATAATCCATTACATCCGGAAAATGCCTGCAAAAGAGCAACTGATATTTATATCGCCAGTATTTTCTTTACACCAAACGGAATTCCGAATGCCTATAGAGATTTACAAAGTTATGCTGAGAAACATAAAATGAATGTTTTAATGTCTAATTTCAGTGGAGAATCATGGGGTTATCCTTCGGCCGGACAAAGTGCTTTTTGGAATACTAAAGGAGAATTGGTTGGACAAATAAACAATACAGATTCAGGACTTTTATTAGTGGAGAATAAAAATGATAATTGGACAAGTAAAGTTGTCAAGATTTAAAAAATAATGCCACAGATTGCACAGATTAAAAAGATTTTTTTCACGCAGATTTGGCAGATTAGAGCAGATTTAAAATTAATTAAAAAAAGATCTGCGCAAATCAGCTTAAATCTATTTTAAATCTGCGTGAAATAAATTTCAAGCCATAATCAGTGAAAATCTTTTAATCTGTGGCAAAAAAATAAATTAATAAATACCTACAAGGTTTTGGAAACCTTGCAGGAGAAAAACATAAAACAATGAACAGAATAACTCAAAAATTACAAGAAGATAAAAAGATACTTTCTATTTATTTTTCAGCAGGATATCCTAACTTAAACGATACGGTTCAGATTATTCAGGATCTAGAAAAAAATGGCGTTGACTTAATCGAAATTGGTTTGCCTTTCAGTGATCCTTTGGCAGATGGGCCAACGATTCAGGCGAGTTCAACAACGGCTCTTCATAACGGAATGACAACTCAAATTCTTTTTGATCAGCTAAAGAACATCCGCGAAAGCGTAAAAATTCCATTGATTATTATGGGCTATTTTAATCCAATGTTACAGTATGGCGTTGAGGCATTTTGTAAAAAATGTGCTGAAATTGGTATCGACGGTTTAATAGTTCCGGATTTACCAGTTGATGTTTATGCAGATGAATACAAAGCTATTTTTGAAAAATACGGATTAATCAACGTATTCTTAATTACGCCACAAACTTCAGACGAACGAATTCGTTTCATCGACAGTGTTTCAAACGGATTCATTTATATGGTAAGTTCTGCAAGCGTTACGGGTTCTCAATCTGGTTTTGGAAATATTCAGGAAAGTTATTTCGAAAGAATCGGGAACATGAATTTGAAGAATCCACAAATTGTTGGTTTTGGAATTTCAAATAAAGAAACTTTTAATCAGGCTACAAAATTTGCAAAAGGTGCTATTATTGGAAGTGCTTTTATTAAACATTTGAGTGAAAGTGGAAGTGGAAAAATTTCTGAATTTGTTGGGGAGATTCGATAATTAAATTCAAAATAAAAATAAAATAACATCTTGCTTGTCATTCCGAGGAACGAGGAATCTCCGCAAGTGGCTCGACAAAGATTGAGTCTTTTGATTGCGGAGTTACTTGCGAGGATTTCTCCTTCGTCGAAATGACAAACTTGAGCATACGACATTAAGCTGGATTAACATTTTAAGATGCTAATCCAGCTTTTTTTATTCCTTTTGTCAGAAATTATCATAAAAAACAACTACACCGTTTTATGTTAATATTTTGTTAAACAAAAATTAAACAGTCGTTTAATTTAAACACTTGTTTAATTTTGTATCCGATTAGAAACACTACTATGTCGAACATCGAATTAAACGATAAAAAAATTCAGATTCTGGAGGTTGCTGAAAAGCTATTTTCAGACAAAGGATTTGAGGGTACATCGATACGGGATATCTCAAAACATGCAAAAATTAATATTGCAATGGTCTCGTATTATTTTGGTTCAAAAGAAAGACTACTGGAAGCTTTAATTCTTTACAAAACTTCTGATTTAAAATTACAACTCGAAAATTTATTACAGGAAAATCTGGAACCGATTGAAAAAGTCAATAAATTAATCGAAATTTACATTAACAGAATCAGTTGTAACAAAGGGATTTTCAGAGTTTTACACTTTGAACTTAATTCAGAAAAGAGAGAAAAAAGCATGATTGCCTTTACCGAATTAAAAAAAGGAAATCTTAAATCTGTAGAAAGCATTATAGCTCAAGGCCAGTCAAAAGGCGTGTTCAGAAAAGATGTTATAATTCCGCTTCTCACACCGACCATAATCGGAACCTTTTTTCACTTTCACATGAATAAATCTTTTTTTGTGGAACTACTGAATTTAAAAACCGAAGAAATGTATAATAATTACATTAAAACCAGTCTTACAAAGCACATTCAACAAACTATAAAAGCGCTACTTGTTTATGAAAATTAATCCATTATTGCTCTTTGGTATTTTCTTCATTGGAATCTCATCAATAGAAGCACAAGAGAAAACAAGTTTAACCTTAGACGAAGCCGTAAAACTGGCTTGGGAAAAAAGTAACGAAGTTACGCTTGCCAACACTAAGGTAAACACAAAAAAATACGAATTACAAGACGTTAAAAATAATCAGTATCCTGATTTAAAAATTTCAGGGCAATACCAAAGATTGACAAAAGCCTCAATTGACATGCACAATAACGGCGATGAAGCAAGTGCTGAACCAATGCCATCTCCGGATCAGGCAATGTTTGGTCAGGCAAGTCTTAGCCTGCCTATATTTGCGGGATTTAAAATCCAAAACAGCATAAAAGCATCAGATAATTTATATGAGGCCGAAAGTGCTTATGCCGCTAAAACAAAAGAAGATGTTGCTTTACGTGTAATTACGTATTATACTGCATTATACAAAGCACAAAAAACATTAGATCTTTTAAACGAAAATCAAAAGCAGGCTAAACAGCGTGTAACTGATTTTACGGAATTAGAGAAAAACGGAATCATTCCAAGAAATGATTTATTAAAAGCACAATTATTGGTTTCAAAAACACAATTAAATATTGATGAAGCAAATAACAACATCAACAATATTAATTATTATCTGACGACTTTGCTAAAATTAGATCCAGGCGTTAAACTAAGTGTTAATGAAGCTGACTTTTTTAATTTAAAAACAACCAATGCTCCAACATCTGATGTATCAGCACTTGAAAACAGAAAAGATTTAGAGGCTATTCGTTTCCAACAAAAAGCGAGTGAAGCCAATATTAAAATTGCAAAAGCGGGTTATTATCCTTCTCTTGCCTTACTTGGAGGTTATACTGCCTTAGATCTTAAAGATTTTATTACGGTGAAATATGCAATGAATTTTGGAGTTGGTTTATCTTATGATTTATCCGGAATCTACAAAAACAATGCACATGTTAAAGAAGCTGAGAGCAGAGCTTTAGAAGTAAAAAATACAGAAGCTATCATGACAGATCGTATTAAAATTGAAGTTCAGAAATCTATTGAAGATTATGACTTGGCGATCAATCAAAGTGTAGTTTATGATGAAGCACTTCAGCAAGCATCCGAAAATTACAGACTTGTAAAAGATAAATTCGACAACGGCCTATCAGATACTAATGATTTGGTTGAGGCTGATGTTGAGCACTTAAGCGCTAAAATCAACACTGCATTATCAAAAGCGACTATAATTCAAAAATATTACGAATTATTATCAGTATCAGGACAATTATCACAATCATTCAATCTTTCTAAAATATAATCGATAGCTCTCATGGAAAAGAAAAAAACAAATACTAAATTCATCATTATACTAACCGTTTTGGTTTTATTGGGAGGAACTTACGGAATATCAAAATACTTACACGGACAGGCTCACGAAGAAACGGATGATGCTCAGATTGAGAAAAAAATGAATCCAATTATTCCAAGAGTATCTGGATATATCAGCAAAGTGTATGTAAAAGATAACGACTTTGTAAAAAAAGGAGATACGCTGTTTACTATCGATAAGAGAGATTATCAATTGAAGATTGACGAAGCAAATGCTGCATTATTAGGCGCTGAAGGGCAATACGAAGCTGCAAAAGCGGATATTGGAAGTGCATACGCAAGTATCTCAGTGTCTGATGCCAATATGAGATCTGCAAGTGGTTCTATCGAAAGTGCAAAAATCAGATTGAGACAACTTACAAACGATTTCAACCGTTACAACAATTTGTACAAAACACATACCATTACAAAACAACAATTTGAGCAGGCTCAGACTGCAAAAGAAGAAGCTGAAAATCAAGTACGTGTTTTAGAACAACAACAAAGAGCAAGTTCTTACCAAAAATCGGTAATTGAATCTAAATCTAAAGCTTCTGACAAACAAACAGAAGTTGCAGCAGCAAACATTAAAAGAGCAAAAACGATGTTGGATGTTGCGCACTTAAATCTTAGTTATACAGTTGTAACTGCTGCTATTGATGGTCAGGTTTCTAAAGTTGATATTCAACCAGGACAATTGGTTCAGCCAGGACAATCTTTATTTTATATCATCAATAATAATGAAGCCTGGGTTGTTGCTAACTTTAAAGAAACGCAATTAAACAAAATGATTGTCGGACAAAAAGTAAGCTTAAAAGTAGATGCGTACCCAAACTACGAATTTAAAGGTACTCTAACTTCATTTTCACCGGCTACAGGATCTCGTTTTTCATTATTACCGCCAGATAATGCAACAGGAAACTTCGTAAAAACAATTCAGAGATTACCAGTCAAAATTAGCTTAGATGAATCAAACGATCCTGAAAAAGTAAAATTATTGAGACCAGGAATGAATGTTGATGTAGACGTACACTTGAAATAACATGACAGCAGTACAAGGAGACGACGATTTAGTAGAATACGGTTATAGACGTGTGATCATAACAATTACCGCAGTTCTATGTGCACTGCTGGAAATTGTAGATACCACGATCGTAAACGTGGCACTGACACATATGAGGGGAAGTCTTGGTGCAACCCTGACTGATGTGGCGTGGGTAATTACAGCATACGCAATTGCGAATGTTATCGTAATTCCGATGACGAGCTGGCTTTCGCAGCAATTTGGAAGACGTAATTATTTTGTGGCCTCAATCATAATTTTTACTGTCTGTTCCTTTTTATGCGGTAATGCCACGAATATCTGGGAATTAGTAGCTTTTAGATTTGTGCAGGGTATGGGTGGAGGTGCCCTTCTGGTAACAGCACAAACTATTATTACAGAAAGTTACCCAGTAGCAAAACGAGGTATGGCACAGGCCATTTACGGAATGGGCGTGATTGTTGGCCCTACATTAGGTCCGCCATTGGGAGGATATTTAGTAGATACTTATTCCTGGCCGTACATCTTTTACATTAATATTCCACTCGGAATTATTGCTACTATTCTGGCAATAAGTTTTGTGAGAAGTCCAAAATATGGAGAGAAATTAAAAGCCAATCAGGTTGACTGGTGGGGAATTATATTATTAACGGCTTTTATTGGTTCGTTACAATTCGTTTTAGAACACGGACAGCAGGATGACTGGTTTAACGATTCGCTTATTGTAACTTTAAGCGCCGTTTCAGTTCTTGGATTAATATTATTTATATGGAGAGAACTAACCTATAAGCATCCTATTGTAAATTTAAGTGTTTTAAAAGACGGAAATCTACGAATAGGAACTGTAATGTGTTTTATTCTTGGTTTTGGCCTTTATGGGTCAACTTTAATTATCCCGATTTATACACAGTCTATTTTAGGATGGACCGCAATGGACGCCGGATTATTATTAATTCCAGGTTCTATTACCACTGCAATCATGATGCCTTTTGTTGGAAATATGATTCAAAAAGGAGTTCCTCAGGGATATATGGTTGGAGTTGGCTTTTTAGTATTCTTCTTCTTTACCTTTATGATGCAGACCCGTATGACGCCTGATACTGGTGTAGAGCATATGTTTTGGCCTTTGATTTTAAGGGGAATTGGTTTAGGATTGCTTTTTGTACCTATTACAACCCTTTCACTTTCTACCTTAAAAGGAAAACATATTGGTGAAGGAGCTGCTTTTACCGGTATGATGAGACAATTAGGAGGTTCATTTGGTATTGCGATTATTACCACTTTTATCACTCGTTTTAGCCAAGAACACAGAGTAGATCTATTGACAAACTTAGATCCTGCAAAATTCGAAGTACAGCAACGTCTTGAAGGAATGCAAAGAGCTTTTATGTCAAAAGGTTATAGTGCCGATGTTGCTCTTAAAAAAGCCTATCAGGCTATCGATTATTCAATTTTGAAACAAAGTACTGTAATGTCCTATATCGACATCTTTATGTATTTAGGAATTATGTTCTTATGTTGTATTCCAATTATCTTCTTTATCAAAAGAGGCAAAAACAAGATTAATCCTGCTGATGCAATGCATTAATAATAATTGATTTATAATACGAAAAAGCCGGGTAATTCATTTAACCCGGCTTTTTTATTTTTTATAATTACAGGGATTGAAATCCCTGCCTACAATATAGCTAGAGTCTACGACTCTCGAGCAAAAATCTTAGTACCTCAGCAACTTAGAACCTTAGCACCTTTAAAAAATCTATCGTGTAAAAACCAAATGATTTCCCTGAGAAAGATTCGCATCAAACTGATATCCCTCGTAATTGAAACCTTTCAAGTCATCAATAGTTTCAGCATTAGTATCGATGATATAACGTACCATCATGCCTCTTGCCTTTTTCGCGAAGAAACTGATCATCTTCAATTTTCCGTCTTTATAATCTTTAAAGTCTGGTGTGATTATAGGAACTTTTAATGCCTTTATATCAACGGCTGAAAAATATTCGTTACTGGCTAAATTCACAAACAACTCCCCTTTTTTCAATTCTTTATTTAATCCTTTGGTTACGGTTGGTTTCCAAAATTCATGTAGGTTTTTATATTCTCCAACAGGCATTTTTGTTCCCATTTCTAAGCGATAGGCCTGCATCAAATCTAATGGCTTTAAAACACCATACAGTCCCGATAAAATTCTAAGTTTATCCTGCAGAGCTTCTAGTTTTTCCAGCGGAATTGTATAAGCATCTAAACCTGTATAAACATCACCATCAAAAGTATAAACTGCCGGGCGGGCATTTTCTGGAGAAAAAGGTGTCTTCCATTTTTGATTACGCTCCCAGTTTAAATCGGATAATTTATCTGAAATCGACATTAATTCGGATAATTCTGCTGGTTTTTTAGTCTTTAAGATTTTATGAACCTGACGGGCTTCCTTTAAAAAAGAAGGTTCAGTATATTGAGTAGTTGGCAATTCTTTATCAAAATTCAGTGACTTCGCTGGCGATATAACAATTTTCATTTGTACGTTTTTCTATGACTCAAAAATACAAATTGAATTTTTAAAAATAAGCTATCGGAATTGATTTGTTTGATAGTGCTATAAATGTTTTTTGTCACGACTCGACCGAAGGGATAGACGAAGTAATTTCACGAAATTACACAATTTTTTTTCAAATCTTTCGCAAAGAATTAGTGTAAATTAGTGAAATTCGTGGCAACCTTTTCTTTTTTGACAAAATTCGGTATCATAAACTATGAATTTCTACAAAAAAGTGAGCCATAGATTATAAAAGGCATTTTCTATGTTGTAAATTTGCACACGTTTCTTTCTCTTCAAGAATAGAAACAATTATTTTAAAAATTACTGAATTCGTGGCTATACAAACAAACTATAAAACAGCTTTACAACACAAAATCTTCGGAATCATTTCGCAGGCGTCTCAGGAACTAAACGTTGACAGCTATGTTATTGGCGGTTTTGTTCGTGATTTGCTTTTAAACCGCGGATCTAAAAAAGACATTGATGTTGTTGCCGTTGGAAGCGGAATCGAATTGGCTTTGAAAGTATCTGAATTACTTCCCAAAAAACCCAAAGTACAGGTTTTTAAAACGTACGGAACTGCAATGCTTCGTTTTGAAGATACTGATATAGAATTTGTTGGTGCCCGAAAAGAATCTTATAATTTCGACAGCCGAAACCCTATTGTAGAAAACGGAACTCTGGAAGATGATCAAAATCGTCGTGATTTCACAATAAATGCTTTGGCTTTATCATTAAACGAAAAAACATTCGGAGATCTTTCTGATCCTTTTAACGGATTGGCCGATTTGGAGAATAAAACAATAAAAACACCTTTAGATCCAAGTATTACTTACTCTGATGACCCTTTACGAATGCTGCGTGCGATTCGTTTTGCCAATCAGTTAGGATTTGAAATTGAGAAAAATTCCCTTGATGCGATTACTAAAAACGCAGAAAGAATTAAAATTATTTCCGGAGAAAGAATTGTCGATGAACTGAATAAAATTCTTTCGACAGATAAACCATCAATCGGATTTTTACTTTTATACCAAACCGGGCTTTTAGATATTATTCTTCCTGAATTAACAGCGCTAAATCAGGTGGAAGAAATTGAAGGTCATACCCATAAAAACAACTTTTACCATACATTAGAAGTTGTAGATAATATTTGCCCAAACACAGATGACGTCTGGTTACGCTGGTCGGCTTTGTTGCATGATATTGGGAAAGCACCAACAAAACGTTTCAATAAAAAACAAGGCTGGACTTTTCACGGACACGAATTTTTAGGCGGAAAAATGGCCAAAAAAATATTCGAACGCTTACACATGCCATTGAATCACAAAATGAAATTTGTACAAAAAATGGTGATTATGAGTTCGCGTCCTATTGTTTTAGCGCAGGATATTGTAACCGATAGTGCTGTTCGACGTTTGGTTTTTGATGCCGGTGAAGATGTAGAAAATTTAATGACTTTATGTGAAGCCGATATCACAACCAAGAACCCATCTAAATTTAAAAAATATCATAAAAACTTCGAAATCGTCCGCAAGAAAATTGTAGAGGTGGAAGAGCGTGATCATGTCCGCAATTTTCAGCCGCCCATTTCTGGTGAAGAAATCATGGAATATTATAATTTAAAACCTTCGCGCGAAATAGGAGTTTTGAAAGAGGCTATTAAAGAAGCGATTTTAGAAGGTGAAATTGCTAACGACTATGATGCTGCTTTTGAATTTATGCAGAAAAGAGCACAAAAAATGGGTTTAAAAAAAGGTGCATAGTTACAAAGGCACAAAGCAACAAAGGTTTATTTAAATTTAAAATATTAATGTTTCAAATCAAGTGTTCCAATTCTTTGAACCTCTGCAGCTTTGAAACTTTGCAACTTTAAAAAAAGAATGAAAAAACATTTCCCAACAATCGCAAAAACAGCATTAGTTTTAGTTTATTTAGTAATTGTCGCAGGAGCTTTGGTTCGTATGACAGGATCTGGAATGGGTTGCCCGGATTGGCCGAAATGTTTTGGATATTACATTCCGCCAACAGATTTGAAAGAATTAACCTGGGAACCAAACCGCGTTTTCGAAAAAGGACAGGTAATTATTAAAGATGAAAGTCTTTTGGTCGCAAAAGCTAATTTTACCACTGAAACTTCTTTTGATGCTTCGCATTGGGAAAAATATACTAAACATGATTATGCCCTTTTTAATCCTTTGCACACCTGGATTGAATATATCAACAGACTTTGCGGTGCTTTAGCAGGAATGGCTTGTTTTTTCATGGCAATCATCTCTTTCAGATTTTGGAAACAAAGCAAAAAAATTACACTGCTTTCCTGGTTAGTTGTCTTTATGATGGGCTTTCAGGCCTGGTTAGGAGCAAAAGTAGTTTACTCCGTATTAAATCCAATAAAAATAACAGTTCACATGGTTATGGCTTTGGTTATTGTTGCTGTAATTTTATACATTATTCAATTGGCCAGACCAAAAGTAGCGACTGTAAAATACAATTCAACTTTTAGAAACGTACTTTTATTTTCTCTTTTACTAACTTTAATTCAGGTAGCTATTGGCACACAGGTTCGTCAGTTTGTAGATGAACAAGTTAAAAACGGATTGACAGCAAGTATTCTTTGGTTACAAAATCCATCGGTTACTTTTTATGTTCACCGTTCCTTTTCTATTGTTGTCTTTTTGGTAAATGTTTATTTATACATTAAAAACACCAAATTTGGCTTAGGATATTCAAAAATAAACTGGGTACTTGCTTTGATTGGCGTTGAAATCATAACCGGAATGGCAATGGCATATCTGGATTTTCCAATAGGGAGTCAGGCCATACATTTAGTCCTGGCTTCTATCTTATTCGGAATTCAGTTTTATATGATTTTGGAGGCTAAAAAGCCTAACCCAGCCAACTCTTAAAATCCTGTACTTTTTCACGGCTTACAACTACCTCATCTTCTTTGTACGAAGGTAAAATTACTTTTAAACGGGAATTGGTATAAACCTGAATTTCTTTTATTGCCTGAAGTGGTACAATGAATTTTCTGCTTACGCGGAAGAAATCTTTCATGTCCAATTCCTGCTCCAGAATTTCTAAAGTCGAATCGATTAAATAATTCCTGTTATCAAAAGTATGAATGTAAGTTCCTTTATTTTCACTGAAGAAACATTCAATTTCATCAGTAGTAATTACTTTTAAATGTTGACCGATTTTAACGGTGAATCGCTTTTTATAATTCTTTTCAAATGGATTTGAAAGCATTCGGCGAATTTGTTCAAAATCAAGCTGAAGATTTTGATTTTCTGAATTTGATTTTGGTAAACGCGTTCTAAATTTAGCAACGGCTATTTCCAAATCATCTTCGTCAATTGGTTTTAAAAGATAATCTATACTGTTTAATTTGAAAGCTTTTAAAGCATATTCATCATAAGCTGTTGTAAAAATAATAGCGCTTTTAATATCTATTTTTTCAAAAATCTCAAACGATAAACCGTCAGACAATTGAATATCCAAAAATATTAAATCAGGATGTTCATTGTTGGTAAACCAATCTACAGATTCTTCTACAGAGTGTAACATGGTTTCTACGGCAATCTCTAACTTTTCAAGCTTTCGCTGCAATAATCTTGCTGCCGGTTTTTCGTCTTCTATAATTAATGTGGTCATGTATTAAACTGAAAAATTGAAAAAATAATGTAAAATTACTCCCATTTATTGGTATTTGAAGCCTCCTTATCCATATATTTCTGGATTTTCCTTTGCTCCCAGTCACCATTGAAAAAAATGTCCGGTCCAAATACTGTAAAGGCGTGAATCAATAAGGCTATACCCCAATAAAATGCTGTTGAATAGGTATGAAAATCTAGTAAATCATTCTGTTGAAATCTGAATCCAACAAAATCTCTATTCAAATTTGAAATGATAATTATAATATTTACAATAATGTAAATCTTCAAATGCGAGTAAAAACCTTTTATTCTTTTTACTTTTTTGTATGCCATTTCAAAGCGTTCGTCATTATTAAATTCCTGTCCGTACTCTTCATACATGCGTCTTCTATAACGTCCCATTTTATTTCGATTTAAAAATTATTGCCATTTACTTTGGTTCTCTTTTTCTTTATCCATGATCTCTTTGATCTTTCTTTCTTCCCAGCCTTTTCCTAAAACCGGAAATATTTCAAAAACTTTCAAACCATGAAAAACAACTCCTGCTCCCCACCATATTAATGGCCAGTAAAACCATAAATGGTGTGGTGTTGTATATAAATTGATAAAAATCAAAACTATATTAACACCAATATAAGACGTTAAATTACTATAAAACCCTTTTATATTCTCGACTTTCTTTTTAGCCAGATAATATTTATCTTCTTCATTAAAATTAATTTCCATAATTACTCCCATTTTTGTGTTTCATTTTTCTTTTCTAATATATTTCTCAATTTTCTTTCCTCCCATTCCTGTCCAAAAATTCGGAAAGAAACAAACACATCAATCGCAGTACCAACATATACTGCCGACCAGATAATCATTACGACATCATTCAGCCAATTTACTGGAAAGAAATGTAGTGGTAAATCAGTGTATTTCTTTAAAATAAAAAGGGTCAGGGCAATTATGTAAAGAAAAGTGTATTTATAAAATGACTTTAATTTAAGAACTTTTTTACTTGCCAATTTTTGCAATTCGTTTTCCCCGTTATTATTAAATTTTGCTTCCATAATTACTCCCATTTTTGTGTTTTTGTTTTTTTATATAAGATGCTTTTCAGTTTGCGTTCCTCCCATTTTTCATCAAAAATTTTATATGATGCAAATAAATCAATGGCAGAAAATAAAAATACAGTCGTCCAAATTATCATTACTACACTGTTTAAATATTTTAAAGGAAAATAATTTAGAGGAATTTCGTAATACTCTTTTAAAACATAAACAATTAATACAAAAGCATAAATAAACGCATGTATGTAAAATGATTTAAGTTTAATAACCTTTTTGCTAAAGATCTCCTGAAACTCAAATTTTTCTCTGGCTTTATTACAATTCGTTTCCATAATTATTTCCAGGTTTCTTTATTCTTTTCTTTATCTAAAATTTCTCTAATTTTTCGTTCTTCCCATTCTTTATTAAAAAATGGTGAAACTCCAAAAGCTTTCAATCCATGAAAAATGACTCCTATTCCCCACCCAAGTATGCACCATATAAACCATAAATATTCTGGTGAAGTCATGAGATTTATAACAATTAGCATTATAGTTACGAGAATGAAAACCGTTAAATGCTGATAGAATTCTTTTATCTCTTTCACCTTTTTCTGAGCCTGATGATAACGTCTTTCTTTAGTATAATCTGGTTCCATGACTATTCCCAAGTTTGCGTTTTACTTTCTTTCTCCAAAATCTCCCGAATCTTTCGTTCTTCCCAATCCTTACTAAAAATCGGTGAAACTCTAAAAACTTTCAATCCGTGCATCACAATCGCAAATCCCCAACCAAGCAAAGAATACCAAAAATATAAATAGCCAGGCGAAGTCATTAGATTTACCACGATTACAATTGGGTTACAAAGTAGGTATACTGTTAAGTGTGAATAAAAATCTTTAATTTCTTTTACCCTTTTCTGAGCCTGGTAATAACGTTCTGCTTCTGCATAATTTGGTTCCATATTATTTCCAGTTTTGCTTGTTGTTTTCTTTTTCCAGAATCTCTCTGATTTTTCGTTCTTCCCAATCTGAGCTGTAACCAAAAACTTTAAACGCATGCATTACAACTCCAAATCCCCAGCCTAAAGCCGAAAACCAAAACCATTGAAATCCAGGAGAATACCTCAAATTTATAAAAATTAAAAACGGAATTACACAGCAATACGAAATTATATTTCCGTAAAATCCTTTTAATTCTTCTACTCTTTTTTTAGCTCTGAAATAAGCTTTATTTTCATCGCTATAGTCTGCATTTGTTTCCATAACTGTTATTTGTTTAGTTAAAATTGGAATCTTAACTGTGAATGTTTCTTCATTTTGTTCAATCAATACTTTTCTGTTGGTTACAATTCCGTATCGATTTACAATGTTTGTCAGTCCAACTCCTTGTCTGTCCTGTAATACTTCTTTCTTTTGAAAATCATTTTGAATCGCTAAATAATCCCCATCAATAAAAATTCGAATATGCAATGGTCTCTGTTCGCTTACTACATTGTGCTTTACTGTGTTTTCCAGTAAAAGCTGTAATGACAACGGAACAACTTTTGCGTCCGGATTAATTGGCGTCGTTGGCAATTCGTAAAACAAACTATTTTCGAAACGCATTTTAAGCAGATTCATATAGGTTTTTGCAAACAACAATTCATCATCAACAGAAACCAATTCTTTATCTTTTTGTTCTAAAACATAACGATAGATTTTAGATAAAGAAGTAGTGAATCGCTGAGCATTATCAGGGTTTTCTTCAATCAAAGAACTTAATACGTTTAGACTGTTAAAAAGAAAATGGGGATCGATCTGATTTTTTAAACTTTCGAATTTGGCGTTTGCCGTTCCCGCAATAATCTTTTGTTGTGTTATTTCAAATTTTGATGCCTGTTTCCATTTTACCATAAAACTTCTGGCTTGCATGAAAGTTGAAACAGCTAAAGATAAAATGATGTAAAACAGATGTATCCAAATCATTCTTTCGCTAAAGAATTTATCTATCGGGAAATTTTGAAGAATAACAAAAACATAATAATTTATTCCTAAAACGATCGGTACCGTGTACAAAATGGTTACCATGATTCCATAATAAACCCTTAAGTTTGTCTGCTCTAACCAATCCCATTTTTTATCTAAAAGAACGTTGATATATCCATTTCCAAAACCTACTCCAAAGGAATAAAGACAACTTATAAAAAAGGTTATCAGAACGTTTCGAAAAGTTAAATCATCTCCTAAAAAAGCTGAAAATATTACCGTAAAAATCATAGAAATCTTAAATGAAACTATTGTTCCGCTTTTTAAATCTGCATATGTATTTCTATTATCTTTCATTATAATCAGCTTAAATTAGTTTTATTTTTTGCAATTTTTTTGTGTTTCCAAAGCTCTTTCCAATCCCCATTTTGGAGAAAAAGGAGTTTCTGGTTTAAAAGTAGCAAAAAGTTCAACAGCTTTATCAACTTGTGCACATAATGACTTTGTATCAACACCTGACCATTTTGCTCCTCCAATCTGATAATCAGCTTCACCAAAAACAATTCTTGGATTGTTTGGATCTATTGCTTTTCCTTTCGCATAAGCTTCCATTACTTTAGCAGAATATTTCATTCCGTTTGTCATCGGATCTGCAACTACCCAGGCGGTATAAATCAAAGCCTGCATGGCATATAACTCAGCATTGTTTTGGTCCTTAATCAATTCGATGTCCAAGGCGTCTTGTGCTTTTGTCAATAACAAATCGATTTTAGTTTTGTCTTTTTCAGAAAAAGCCGATGTAGTGTTGATTAAGGCTACATAATAATTTGGCAAATAACTTGTTTTTTCTGCCGCTGCAATTCTTTCGAACATTGCCGAAGCCTCCGTATTTTTTCCTTCTTTCCAAAGCCCAAAAGCTTTTCCCATTCCTTGTTCAAATTGTGTTTGTGCAGATAATAAACTGCAAATAAATAACGTGGTAATTGTAATAATTTTGGTCATGATTTCTTAATTTAAAGTTGTTTTATTTGTTTCAGGTTTCAGGTTATTGTGATTGATGATAGAAACTCTGTTATTAATTTATACTTCAAAAGTATAGCTGATTTTACTGTTTTAAAATTAAATGATACTGAGTTGTCGAATTTGGTTACTGAATTGTTTTTTTTCTAAGATACAAAGGTTCAGAGTTGCAAAGGTTCAAAGGTTTTTCTTTAAATTCTGCGAATTTTGGAGTTTTAAAATTGCAAAAGAAACCTCTGTTTCTTTGCAACTCTGCACCTTTGTACCTTCTACAAATTCTTCAACTGATTCTCATTTTTATTCTTGCTTATTGTCCAAAAGAAACCTACAAAGAAGAAACGGTCTGCAGTTGGTACTACGGCTTGTCTTTGATATACTCCGTTTGCATCTGGGAGTTTTGCGTAATCGTATCCGAATACGTTTTGACTTCCTAATACATTGGAAACGGAGAAATACAGGATTTTTTGTGTCGTTAATAAATATGCCCAGTTAAAACTTAAACTGTTATACGATTTTGTTTTACCACTCATAAACTGCGTTTGGTTTGGATCATTATACGGACGACCTGAACTATAACTGTTGGTGAAACCTATTTGTGATTTCCAGTCGGTAATAAAATATTTAGTTACAATTGATAAACTGTGATTGGCGATAAAACTTGGTGTCGCCATTGTTGGGAAGTTTTTGTACTGTCTTTCTGAATCGATATAAGAATAAGAAATCCAATATTCTAAGTTTTTATATATGTTACTGTCTCTCCAAAATATATCTAAACCTTTTGCATATCCCGAACCGTTATTATTGAAAACCGAATTATAAGCAATATCTCTCGTATCATACTGAACCAAATTGCTGTAATCTTTATAATAAGCTTCAGCTCTAAACGTCTGCCCTGGTTTTGTAAATTGGTAGTTTAAAATATAATGTCTCGCTTTTTCACTTTCAAATTGATGGTATTTTGAATATTTAATATAATCTACTACTGGCGTTTGAGAGAAATCTCCGTAAGCGAAAGAAAACTGACTGCTTTTTGAAACTTTATAAGCAATTGAAGCTCTTGGCGCAATATTGGTTTCATTTAATAAACTATTATTTGAAAGACGGAAACCTACTTTTGCTGCTAAATTTTTCGAGAACAAAATATCTCCTTCGGTATAAAAAGCTGCAATATTTGAATCGTAACCGTTTGAAACCTGAGTAGAAGCATTATTATCGAAATTTTCATTGAATTTGGTAATGAAGTAATCGGCACCAAAAGACAATTTAAAATGATCAGAAACATTTTTTCTCAGTTTTAACTTCAGTTGTGCGGCATTTTCGTTGCTGTCAACATCATTAATATCATATTTTATTTTATTGTTGTTGTAACCGTAACTAATTCCGGATGTTAACTGCCAGCCTGTTCCAAACGTTCCTTTATAAGAAGCGTTTAAATAGAAATTATTATTGTTCAAATCAGTTCTTATTTTATCTTCGAAGTTTATGTTTTTCTGATTCAAATCAAATTTCTCCGAATCAAAAGCAGCATATAATTTGAAAATTCCGTTTGTAAAATGATAACGATAAACCGTTTCTCCAGACAAAGATTGATAAGGATTATTCCAATCTACATTTTGCGGAATCACAGCCTGATAAGGAGCCAAATTAATGTACGCTGTATTTACGCTTAAAGAGCTTTTTTCCCATTTTTGAGTATTTCCTAAACCTAAACCAACTGTCATTAAAGCGATATCGGTTTTGTTCATATCTGGTTCGTCTTGTGTGTTTAATAATAAAACACTTGACAAAGCTTCGCCATATTCAGCTGAATATCCACCGGTTGAAAAAGCAATCCCGCTGAATAAAAATGGAGAAAACCTTCCTCGGGTTGGTAAATTATTGGTTGTAGCGCCATATGGTTGTGCGACACGAATTCCGTCAACAAAAGTTTGCGTTTCGCTGGCTTCTCCTCCACGCACAAATAAACGTCCGTCTTCGCCAACAGTTTGAGTTCCCGGCAAAGTTTGCAAAGCCGCAATAATATTTCCGGCAGATCCCGCAGTGGTTACAATATCTAAAGGTTTTAAAACCGAAACTCTCGCTTTGTCTCCTGATTCTAAAGTTCCGGCAGTAATAACAACAGCATCAAGCGCGTTTACATTTTCTCTTAATTTTACCGTTTGCTCTTTAAAATTAGAAACATCAATTTCTTTTTTGAAAGTATCATAAATTAAAAAACTTACTATTAAAAATTGATTTCCGGTTGCTGTAGTTTCAAAAGAGAATTCTCCGGTTTCAGAACTTGTTGCGCCATCGTAAGTTCCATCTATATAAATATTGGCGCCAGGAACTGGTTTTCCTTTTTCGTCAACCACTTTTCCGGAAATGGTATTTTGAGCGAAAAAGAGCGTCGTAATAAATAAAAAGGCAATCGTAAAAAATAATTTGGTCTTCATGGTTTTTGATTTTGATGAAGCAAATGTATTTTAACAATTCTTGTTAAAAAATATTAAATAACCCAATTGTAGAATTTCGGGGATGAGTTGTAAAATACTTATTTGTATCTTAGCTTTTGTTTCTTTCTAATAAAAAAACTAATGAACATTGCCATTGCACAAATAAAACCAGTGAAAGGAGATATTCCGGCTAACATAGAAAAACATATTAAATTTATTGAATTTGCTTCTTTATTAAAAACTGATTTCATTTTTTTTCCGGAACTTTCATTAACAGGTTATGAACCGGAACTTTCAGAAAAACTTGCTGTAAATACAGATGACAACAAATTCGATGTATTGCAACTGACTAGCGACCAGAAAATAATCGCCTTTGGAGTTGGAGTTCCAACTATACATCAAAACGGAACTCGTATTAGCATGATTATTTTTCAGCCCAAACAGCCAAGACTTGTTTATTCAAAGCAACAGCTTCATGAGGATGAATTACCCTATTTTAAAAATGGAAATGAACAAATTTTAATCACTCTTAAAAATCAAAAAATTGCACCTGCAATTTGCTATGAGAGCTTACAAATTGATCATGCAGATGAAGCTTTTAAACTTGGAGCACAAATTTATATTGCAAGCGTTGCAAAGTCACAAAACGGAATAAATAAAGCTTTTATCCATTATCCAGACATCGCTAAAAAATATAAAATGCCTGTTTTAATGTCAAATTGTATCGGAGAATGTGATAATTTCATTAGTGCTGGTTTTAGTTCTGTTTGGAATAAAGAAGGAGAATTACTTCTTCAATTTGATAATCAGGAAGAAGGCATAATAATTTTTAATACTGAAACAGAGAAAGTTAAGAAACAAATTATTTAACTAGATTCATTTTTTATATCTTTAAGAGTCAAACAATTAAACAACATCACAATGTCAGAAAGCAGAAGAGTTTCAAATTTATATCAATCCATTTATAATGGAAATCCGTGGCTTGAGGTAACTTTAGCAAATACTTTAAAAGATGTGACCGCAGAGCAGGCTTACAGAAAAATAAACCCTAATTTAAATACGATTTGGGAAATTGTCAATCATCTTATCCAATGGAGAAGGAATATTTTAAGACGTGTCCAGGGAGAAACAATAGTAACCCCTGATCATAACTATTTTGTTCCTATCCTGGATTCATCTGAAGTTTCTTGGGAACAATCCCTTCAAAGCCTTGCAAAATCACAAGAATTATGGACTGCCTTCTTTAATGATTTTAATGATGCTGATTTTGATAAAATAGACCCAAACAACAATCATAATTTTTATGAAGATATTCACGGCATTATTCAGCATGACGTTTATCATTTGGGGCAGATTGTGATTTTAAAGAAGTTACTTTAAAAACATTTCATATGAAAAAATTAATACTAATACTTGGATTTTTATTTCTAAGTACACTTGGGTTTTCTCAGGATACGGAGACAAAATATGATGAAAATCTGGCAAAATCCTTAAATGCAGATGAGTACGGAATGAAAAAATATGTGTTCTGTCTTTTAAAAACAGGAACGAACACTACTGCCTCAAAAGAAGAAACCCAAAAATTATTTGAAGGTCATATGGCCAATATCAATAAACTCGCCAAAGAAGGAAAATTGGTTGTTGCCGGACCTTTTATGAAAAATGATCGAAATTACAGAGGTATTTATGTTTTTAATGTCACAACTATTGAAGAAGCACAAGCACTCGTAGCTACCGATCCTGCAATAAAGGCAAATTTACTAGAAGCTGAACTAACACCTTGGTACGCAACAGCAGCTTTGCAGGAAACGTTAAAAATTCACGAAAAGATCGCTAAGAAAAAAATATAGATTACTGCATGAAAACAGAAAAAGAAAAAATGATTTCGGGAGAATACTACATTGCAGGTGATCCTGTTTTAGTAAAAGAACGTCGAAAAGCCAAGAATTTGTTACATCGCTTAAACGTAACCGAATATCGTTTGACTAAGAAAGCCAAAGAAATTATAGCCGAATTAATTCCGAATACTGGTAAAAGTTTTTATATAGAACCTCCATTTCATTGTGATTACGGATACAATATTACTTGCGGAGACAACGTTTATTTCAATGTCAATTGTGTTGTTTTAGACTGCGCCCCCGTCACTATTGGCTCAAATGTATTTTTTGCACCGAACGTTCAAATCTACACAGCGACGCATCCACTTGACGCCGAATTGCGAAAATCATTAGAAAATGCATTGCGCATTTCTATTGGAGATGATTGCTGGATTGGCGGAAACTCTGTAATTTGTCCAGGTGTAACCATCGGAAAAGGCTGTGTTATTGGAGCAGGATCTGTAGTTACAAAAGACATTCCGGACAACTCGTTGGCTGTTGGAAATCCGGCGAAAATAATTAGAAAATTAAATCAAGAACCCCAACAAAATACATAATGCTTACCTTAAATAAAGTTCATCACATTGCCATTCTATGCTCTGATTATCAAAAATCTAAAACTTTTTATACGGAAGTTTTGGGATTAACTATTATCAGAGAAATCTACCGCGAAGAACGTCAATCTTACAAGCTCGATTTAGCCTTAAATGGCAATTATATTGTCGAATTGTTTTCATTTCCAAATCCGCCGAAACGCCCGTCACGACCAGAAGCTGTTGGTTTGCGCCATTTAGCTTTTGAAGTAATTAATTTGGATGAAACTATTACTTTTCTAAATTCAAAAAAAGTAGAATCAGAACCTATCAGAATTGATGAAACCACTGAAAAACGATTTACGTTTATCGCCGATCCTGATGAATTGCCCATTGAGTTTTATGAGAGGTAACTAAGATTTTTTGCCACGAAGACACTAAGGTACAAAGTTTTTTTTTAAAATTAATGATAGAAAACTTAGCGACTTAGTGTCTTTGTGGCATTTTTTTTAGCTAAAGAATTTGTTGCCTTAATAATTTTAACAAATTATAAAGACCGTTTATTATTTAAAAACAGATTTGATTGTCTAATTTTGTGAAATCGCAAATAAATCTCGCGATCTACAAATCCACATCTGATGAACAAAACGGCGCAAATCAAAAAAAATCATCAATTTATTAAATTCCGAAAATTAGTTATTGTTTCTATTTTAATTGGCTTCCTTTCAGCCTTTCTCGGAATCTCACTTAAAAAAATAACGGAATATTACGAAGAAATCTTCTTTCATGAAGTCTCAGTAAACCCTATTTTTTATATAATTTTCCCTGTTTTCGGATTATCCGTAATTTATTTTCTTAGACAATATCTTTTCAAAAAGAAAGAAAACAAAGGCATCAAAGAGGTTTTTGAAAGTACCAGATCAAATTCAAAAAATCTGCCATCTTATAAAATTCCATCACACTTTATCAACGGATTATTGACTGTTATTTTTGGAGGGTCAACCGGAATCGAAGTTTCGACCGTTGTTGCTACCGCCACTATTGGTTCTGTAGCGCAGCAAAAAGAAAATATATTTCGCCAATATAAAACCGAATTAATCTGTGCAGGTGTTGCTGCGGGAGTTACCGCTTTATTCAGCAGCCCAATTGCCGGAATTTTGTTCGCTTTAGAAGTTATTTCAAGAAAAGTGACACGTGCTTTTATCATTTCAAATGTTATTGCAGTTTCAATTGCTTTCGGGTTGCTTACCATTTTAAAAGAAGAACCGTTATTTGCTGTTACGATTACAACCTGGCATTTAAAAGCAATTCCCTATTTTATTCTTTTGGGAATTTTGGCCGGCTTGAATTCGGTTTACTTAACACGTTGCATTTTGTTTTTTAAATCTCAATTTGGAAAAATTGGAGTTCATTATTACAAAATCATTATAGGATCTGCTGTTTTAAGTATTTCACTATTTATTTTTCCTCAATTATACGGAGAAGGTTATCATGCTATAAAAGCAATTTTTGCCAGTTCTTCAGAAATTCCGTTGACTATAACTCTGGCTTTTACATTTGTTGGAATTTTACTTTTAAAACCAATCGTAACTTCAATTACATTAGCTTCTGGCGGTGACGGCGGGGTTTTTGCTCCTAGTTTATTTATCGGAGCATTTTTAGGATTACTATTGGCTTCAATCTTAAATACCTTTTTTCATGTAAATGTAATTCCCGTAAATTTTATGATTATCGGAATGGCAGCGGTTCTAAGCGCCAGTATTCACGCACCTTTTACAGCAATATTTCTAGTTTGTGGATTAACAAACGATTACACTTTGTTTTTCCCGATAATGGTGGTTTGCTTAATTTCGAAATACACTGCAAAAATGATTTACCCACACACGGTTTATACATATGCTCCGACTTTATCTAAATAAAACATTCTACTGATTTCCCAGATTAATCATTTTAAATCATTTAATCTGTGGCAAAAAATACCACAACGAATATTAGTTACCTATGCCTGCTCAAAAAATAAAAAGAGGATATCGCAAAACACGTTACATTCTTTACAAAGAAACCTTAGTAGATTATAAGGAACATTTTTGGTCTTTCTTGGGTTCCTTTGTCGGCATTGGAATCCTGGCATATATTCAATCGATACATTTTTCAGGAAATGACGCTGTTTATTTAATTGGTTCTTTTGGAGCTTCTAGTGTTTTAGTTTACGGAATTATTCAGAGCCCTTTTTCACAACCCCGAAATTTAATCGGCGGTCATTTAGTTTCAGCCTTAGTAGGTGTTACGGTTCATAAATTGGCTCCGGATATCATTTGGATTGCGGCACCGCTGGCTGTTTCACTCGCTATTATTTTAATGCAAATCACCAAAACCCTGCATCCACCGGGAGGCGCAACGGCACTTATTGCTGTTATTGGTTCTGATAAAATAAAAGCTTTAGGTTATATGTATGTACTTTCTCCAGTTTTGGTTGGCGTTTTGATTTTGTTTCTGACGGCTTTAGTTTTTAATAATATGACTTCCGGCAGAACTTATCCGAGTCATAATACTTATCATAAACACTATCATAAGATTAGAAAACGATTGACCGGGAAATAATTTTTCGATAATTAAAATCTTTTCAACAAATCGCAAATCCAATTCGTAAATCATTAATTATATTTTACCTTTGACCTTTCAATAAAAACAAAGATTATGGTTTATAAATTTAGAGTAATTCTAGACGCCGAAGAAGATATTTTTAGAGACATTGCAATTCTTGAAGATGATACGCTTGAAGATTTACACAATGCGATCTTCAACGCTTTTGGTTTTGACGGAATGGAAGTAGCTTCGTTTTATACCTGCGATGAAACTTGGAATCAGGAAGATGAAATTGCACTTTTTGATACCGGCGACATTCCGGGAGAGCAAAGAACCATGAGCGATTACAAATTATCTGATCTCTTAGATGAACAAAACACTAAAATAATCTACGTGTATGACTTCATCAATATGTGGACTTTCTTAGTTGAATTAGCCGCTATTGAAGACCAAATTGCCGGAGTTCCGTATCCTGAAACTTTATTCTCTCACGGAGAAATGCCTGACGAAGCCATCGAAAAAAACTTTGAAGCCGATATGCACGACGATATCTACGGCGAATTTGAAGATGATCTGGACGAAGAAGATCTTGACATGTTCGAAGGCGACGATAGCTTTGAAGATTATGGGTTTGAAGAAAACTGGAATTAGAAGAAAGGTACAAAGCTGCAGAGGTTCAAAGGTTCAGAGGTTTTTCTTTTAAATCTTTGATTTAAAAAGTAGGAATATTTTTATTTTTGTATTTAATTTTTTAAATACAAAATATGAAAACTTTTCGAGACCTTTTAATCTGGCAAAAATCCATGAACTTAGTAACTGAGATTTACCAATTAACAAATTCATTTCCCAAAGAAGAAATTTATGGGCTAACTTCACAAATTAGAAGAAGTGCAATATCAATACCAAGCAACATAGCAGAAGGTTATGGAAGAGATGGAAATACTGATTATTTACGGTTTTTAAACATCTCTATTTCTTCGTTGTTTGAAATACAAACACAACTTGAAATTTCATACAATCTGAAATATATTAATCAAATTCAATTTAACAAGACAAATGGAGAAAGCAGGGAAATAGAGCGAATGTTAAGTGCTTTTATTAGAAAAATAAAAGACAGAAAATAATCTTTGCCCCTTTGAACCTCTGCAACTCTGAACCTAAAAAATATGATCAACCTTTTCAACACCCACATCGAGACGCTTGCGATACACCGCGTAGGAAACAAAAGCAGAAACGAAGCGATTTTTTTATCGGAACAGCCTTTTAATTTGAATGATGAAATTGTGCCTCTGATAAAAGAGTACTTTTTTAAACCTTTTAGAGAGAAAGAAGAAAACTATTATCAGTTTGCGCACGAAGTCGATTTGGACTATAACGACATGTTTAAATATGCAACTGAGATTTTTAACAATCCGGGGAATTTACAAGAGATCTCCAAAAAAATTACTACACATTTATTTGAGCAATCAAACCATCCACACATTAAAAACGGAGAGGTTTATGTGACTTATCTAACAAATTTAAGTATAGACAATAATGTTGTTGATGCTATTGGAATTTTTAAAAGCGAGTTACAAGCTGACTTTTTACAATTTGAAGAAAAAGACAGCAATCTTGAAATGATTTTGCAGCAAGGAATCAACCTAAGTAAATTAGACAAAGGATGTTTGATCTTTAACTATAAAAAAGACGAAGGATACAAAATTCTAACTGTGGATAGTAACCGTTATGATGCGCGTTACTGGTTAGAGCACTTTTTATCTGTTGATGCTTTTGAAGATGAAAACTTCATCACCAAAAAATATTTAAAATTCTGTCAGGGCTTTGCAAAAGATGTTGTTTTGCCAGCAGAAGACAAAAAAGAAGAAGTAATGTTTATGAACCGATCTGTGAATTATTTCGCTAAAAATGATCAGTTTGAGGAACAAAATTTCCTTAATGAAGTATTAGACAATCCAGACTTAATTCCTGAATTCAAAAACTATAAAGTTGATAAAGGAGAAAAATACAGCATCGAAGATGTAACCTCATTCCCTATTGCAAATGCAGCTGTTTCGGACGCCAGAAAATCGATTAAAAACGTTATTAATCTGGATACTCACATTCAGATTAAAATGGATTTCATCAATCCTGAAAGTGCAGAAAAATTTGTTGAAAAAGGCTGGGATGAAGAAAAACAAATGTATTACTACTTAGTGTATTTCAATAAAGAAGAAAAAAGCTAAGAAGCTATTCATTTTCCATTACTTACTTTACTAAAACATAAAACGGCAATTACATATGTAATTGCCGTTTTTTATTGAAAATTACTTCTTTATAAAAAAAATACTTGTTAATAATACATTTATTTTTAATAATTAATATATTCGTCAAATATAATATTATGCATTTTTTTAAACATTAATACAACAAAGCCTATATAAAACCAATACCTCCCCAAATATGAGAATAGTTTTCGGTCAACGAAATTTTAAAATTAAAGAGCTTACTTCGCATGAATTCGGTTTTACTACACAACAGGACAACCATTTCAATATAGAAATTCGTCAAAGTTATTTTCATATTTACTGGATCCCGTTTTTTGGAACAGGAAAAATATGGGCTATAAGAAAAGGTGGAGAACTATATGAACTTCCAGCGCATTATATCTATGAAATAAAAAAAAGACAAAAAATTAGAAGCCCCTGGTACACTTATACCTGGCCTATTTTAATTTGCTTAGGATTTCTTATTTACTTTTTTGTTGAGCAAGTAAAAGAAAGCAATTATCATAAACAAGATATTAAATATTTCAATGAAAATGTTCAGTTGCTGGACAATTTCATTGACAACGCTACTGTAAACGAATTCTTTACACTTCAAGATACCAAAGAAGACACCTCTGATTCTAAAATGTATTTAAAAGTAGAAAAAGTATATGCTGATCGAATTTTATTTACGCTAATTCCGGGCTTTTTTCTTAATTCGACACAAGTCGAATTAGAAGAATGTTATAATGATAACAAAGCAAACTTAGACACCATTTCAATATCAAAAGCGGCACTAAAAAATGCTGTTAACAAAGATTATGATGCTTCTAAAACATATAATTACAAAGGCGAAAATCTTCTTAAATCAAATAGATTATATGTATTGGTTTCAGTAGAAAAAAAATTCCAGCCTCAAATAAACATTGCACAAACTTATAGTGACTATAAAGTAATTCAGATTGAGCTGACCAATTCTAGTACTGCTTTTAAGATTGTATCTATTAAAAACGTTACAAACTCAATACCCTGGAACACAAAATTACCTTTAGAAGTAGCTGCAGGAACAAAATCGAAACCAACTAAGTTTATTCTGGAGAATACTGAAAGTGATAATTTTAGTTTCTATAATAATAAGGATTATAGTGTACAGGTTACCATACTGGATTCTAATAACATCGAACATTCATTTCTAATTAAAGGCAGTGGATCTTCCAATTTTATCTTCTCATCTTAAAACTCCCCAAATTATGAATATTAAAGACCTAAAATGGTATTTTGTCGCTCTGATAATTCTTGTCTTACCTTTCTTTTTGTTTCCTGAAACGGATTATAACTCCCTAGGCTGGTCAATTGGTGTTGTAACTTCATTATTAGTGGCATTTTTTGTTTTTCTTGGAATCACAAAAATGGATTCTATAAGCGAGTTATTTTATTTTGATTCAGATGATCCAAACTTAAACAGTGCAACTAATTTTTTAATTCCTATTGCTATTTTTATTTTCGGATCTATTTTTATCAATATAAATTTCAGTAAACGTCTGGAAGAAAAAATTAAAAAAGAAGGTGTTTTTGCGAAAGCAACTATTGATAGCGGCTTCTCTGAAACAACACAATCCTCCAGAAGTAGTTATACAGACCACACGCTTGCATTAACTTTAACTACTGATGATAATGTAGAACATAAACTTATAGCTGAAGATATTTCTGCAGAAGCGTATTCAAAAGTAGGCGTTGGACTTGATGTCGATATTATTTATTTAAAAGAAAATCCACAAATTTTCAGGGTGATAGTAGATGACGAATCAATAAAAAAATTCAAACATATTTCTAATCGGGACATCGAATTTAAAGACTTGGAAAAATTGATTGCTTTAAAAGAACCTGCAAAATTAGAAAAAGAATTAAATAAATTAAGCAGCGGATGGCAGCCACATCAATCCGACAATCCCGGAATTAGTTTTGTAAATCTGTTAAAAAAAGAAGCCATTTTTTTAAACACAACCGATGGAATATTAATGTATATGCATGACCAAAATAATATAACGAGTCGTTTTGAAATACCAAAAGAAAGAATCTTAAAAGAACTTTCGGATTCAGCCACTGTTTCCTACGAGCTCGATAAATATTTTATTCAAAAACAAACGGAATCAAAAGTTGGAGAAAGTAATCAATTTTCTGTGATCGAAAAGGTAATCATGAGGACAAAATAGATTCAGATTTATGAAATAAAAAAACGGCAGATACAAAATTGTATTTGCCGTTTTTTATTTGAATGCTTTTCTAATATTATAATAAAGAAAACATTGCTTTTACTATATCATCATAAACTTGTTTGTCTCTTTCGCCTGTTCTGGCCAAAACACGAATTCCTGAATAATTATTAAAGATAAATCGCGCTAAAGTTCTGGCATCTGTCTTCGTAGAAATATGTCCTGCATTTTGACCTTTCTGAACTGCCTTTGTAAAAACCTCTTCCATGATCCGGCTGTTGTTTTTCACAATCTTTCCAATTTCTTCATCATGCATGGCAAGTTCTACAGACGAGTTTACCATAAAACAACCCTTCGTAATTCGATCTTCGAGGCTTTCTATAACAGCTTGTTTAAAGATATCCTGCAATGTTTCTTTTATATTCGCAGATTCTTCAAAAAGTTTTACAATTTGATCCTGTGCATTTTTTTGATAACGTTGCAAAGATCGGGCAAAGAGTTTTTGCTTATCCCCAAAAGTATCATACAAACTAGAGCGGCTTAAACCTAAATAAGTTACTAAATCCTGGGCCGAAGTTCCGTTATATCCTTTGTGCCAAAATATTTCAATTGCTTTGTCTAAAGCCTGATCTTCATTAAATTCTTTTGTTCTGGCCATGATTTCAAAATTAAATTACTTTACAAAGATATAAAAAATACGGAACAATCGTTCCTGAATGTCTGCAAAAAAAATTATACTACAGCATTCACAGTAAGTCCACCGTCGACAACAATTTCAGTTCCAGTAATAAATGAAGCATCATCTGAAGCAAGAAATCCAATAGTTTTTGCAATTTCTGAAGCTTGTCCAAAACGTTTTAATAAAATTTTCTCTCCTAAAATAGCCCCAAATCCGTCCACTTCTGCTTTTTCTAAACCTAATTTACCATAAAGAGGAGTTTCAACGGGACCAGGAGAAACTGCGTTTACTCTGATTTTTCTTGGCGCTAATTCTGTAGCAAAAACTTTATTTAAAGATAAAACTGCCGCTTTGCTTGATGCGTATACACTTGAATTTGGCATACCAACATGAGCATTTATAGAAGTGTTAAAAATTATAGAACCTCCATCATTCAATATTGGCAATACTTTTTGAACGGTAAAATAAACTCCTTTCACATTTACATTCATAATACTGTCGTAATGTTCTTCTGAAGCAGACTCAACTGGCGCAAAAGAAGCAATTCCCGCATTTAAAAATAGGATATCTACTTTACCAAATTGAGCAGCAACTTGTTCTACTAAAGAATCGATTGATTTCAAATCAGATTGATCTGATACAATTCCGGTAACATTTAATTCTTGTTCAGCTTTTACCAAAGCTTCTTTGTTTCTTCCTGTAATAATTACTTTTGCCCCTTTTGCTGCTAACTCAGCTGCTGCTGCATATCCAATTCCGCTGTTTCCTCCAGTTACTATTGCAACTTTGTTTTCTAAATTTTTCATTTTTATTTGTTTTTAAGTTATTGATTATTCAATTATTATGGCACAAAGATACAATAACGGAACGATCGTTCCGTTATTATTATTGTTAATAATTAGTTAAAATAATTAGGGCCTTAAAAAATACCAATAAAAACAAGGCTTCTGTCTATGGAACCATAAACGAAAGAAATTATAAATTGTAAAACATTCTTAATTTATGCTTAATTTTGTAGCCTAAAAACAAAAAAGATGGATAATCATTTACATAACGAAAGTCCTTTTAAAACTATCATTTCTTTTCACAAGCTAATTGAATCTTTTGAAGAAATAGCTTCCTCGAATATCGATTATCGTGCAAACTATGCTAAGGCTATACTACAACAAATTGAATCAATTCCCGAATTAAGGACAGGAATTGAGGATTATTCCATAATTAAGAATAATGAAGCTTTAATCAAATACATTTTATCTGATTTGTTTCCGACGGCTTTAACTCAAAATGAAATCAAAGCGGTTACAATTCCATTTCAAAATATTTCTTTCAATTATACAGAGCGTTTCAAAAAAATCCTGCGTAATGCCGGGGATGAATTTTACATGGAAATTCGCGATTTTGATGATCATCAGTTTTACATTAATAACTGTTGCTTAATTCTGAGTAGTTATTACAAACAGCGTATCGATTTTAATAAACCATTTTTCTATGATATTCCGGATGAAGATGGAATCGAAAAACATTATAGAATCTTGTACAATGCGGATTTTATGGAAATTACTCCAACAGAAAACGCAGTTCCCTTAACTCAGGATGATATTGATACATTAATTGATAACTACGATGATATTGAACTTTGGAAATCTAAGTTTCCACAAGGAAGCTGGATCTTAAAAGGATTCGGAATAGTATCCTTATTTGATGCCACGACAGAAAGTGCCATATCAAATTTGAAAAGTAATTTACTGAAACCAAATTCAAAATCTGTTACTACTGATGAAATTGTAGCCACTATTTTTAGATCAATTTTTAAAATTCACGATCTTAGAGTAGGTTTCATTATATATAATACCGAAGAAGAAAAATTTGTCAAACCTGCAAAATTAGAAAGTCAGTTACAGAGTTTTTTACTTTCGCACGATCAGGAAATAGATTGCAAAAATGCTTTTTTTGGATGTTCATTTGAAAATTTATTAAATAATAAAGAACCTTTTGTTATTTCAAACGTGAACAAATTCATAGAAGAATCTCAGAATAAAAAATTGGGTGAGCATTTATTAAGTCAGGATATTCAGAGTTGTATTTTTGCGCCAGTCATTAAAGACGATCATTTATTGGGTGTTTTAGAATTGGTTTCTTCAAATTCAAGAGCGCTAAATACCGTTAATGCTAAGAAACTAGAATTAGTTTTACCGTATTTAACAGATACGATAGATCGCTATAATACAGATATGCAACACCAGATTGAAGCGATCATTCAGCGTGAATACACTACAATTCACCCCAGTGTTTATTGGAAATTCAGAAAAGAATCTCAGAATTACTTCCAAAACAACAATCCTACAAAAGATTATATTTTTAAAGAAATCGTCTTTAAAAATGTATATCCGTTGTATGGTCAAATTGACATTAAAGGTTCATCAGAACATCGAAATGAAACTGTAAAAAGAGATTTAAAAAGTCAGCTTAATACGCTTTTGGAAATTTTTGACAACCAAAAACCAAATTCCAATCTGGTTCTTTTAGAACAAAGAAAATTTGAGTTGGAATCGCTTCGCGACGAATTGGATTTTCCGTTAAAAGCCGATACAGAACAGCATATACAGAGGTATATTGAAGAAGAAATTCATCCGATTTTAAAAAATACAAAGGGTAACGCCAAAAACGAGAAATTAGAAGAATTATACTTTGAAAACCTGGATGAAAAAACGGGCTTGTTTTATCAGGAAAGAAAGAAATTTGATAATGCAATGTCTATTATCAACAAAAAATTAGCTTCTGTTTTAGACAGAAAACAAATTGAAGCACAACAAATTTATCCACATTATTACGAGCGTTTTAAAACGGATGGCGTTGAGCATAATTTGTATATTGGAGCATCAATTGTACCAACAAAACCTTTCGATATTATGTATTTGCACAACTTGCGTTTGTGGCAATTGCAAACTTTATGCGAAATGGAATTAGAACATCATCAGCTTAAAGAGTCGCTTCCGTACGAATTGGATGTAACTTCTTTGATTTTAGTTTTTAGCGCGCCACTTTCAATTCGTTTCAGAATGGATGAAAAACGTTTTGATGTTGACGGAACTTATAATGCAAGATATGAAGTCGTAAAAAAACGAATTGATAAAGCAAATATCAAAGGCACAAAAGACCGAATTACAGAGAAAGAAAAAATCACAATCGTTTATTCTCAAAATAACGAAGAAACGGAGTATTTGAAGTATATCAAATACTTACAGCACAAAAAAGTTTTGGAACCTGCTATAGAACAATTTGAAGTTGAAGATCTTCAAGGCGTTTCGGGACTAAGAGCAATTCGAGTAAAAGTGATTAATAACACTGCAAACCCAACAGCAAAAAAAATTACGTATCAGGATTTATTAGATGAGCTCAACTAAATTAGTTGAGCTTATTTTACGCTCCCACTCCTTTAAAAGCAATTACGAACGCAATTACCGTTACGATTATTCCAACCATGAAAATATTGTACGCAATTCGTAATAAATTATATTTTCGCTGTAAAACCAATCCGAGATAATACAAATCTTTGATCATTGTTGAATAAAGATAATCGCGGTCTTTCATCATTTCGTTCATTGCCCAGTCATATTCTGCTAAGGGCATTTTGTAGAAATTTCCAAAAAACAATAAATTAATCTTTTTGGCCTCAATATCTTCACGGGTAAAAACGCCTGTCGTTACTTTTGGGCGTGTCGAAAGAATCGCAAAAATAATTGTGGTTACACTTGACATCAACATAATAAAAGTTGGAATCACCAAATGAGCATTTTTAGGACTGTCTAATTTTGGAATAATCGACGAAAGCGCAATCGAAATAATAATGGCATTCACAGACAATAAAATATTGGCTTTACTATCTGCTATACCGCTTAATCGCGTATGATTACCAAGAGTTACACGAAATAAGGTATCAACACCTCTATCTGGTTTTTCTACTTTCTCTTTCTTTTTATTTTCTTCTTCAATTGCTGTGGCGGCTTTCAATTCTTGTTTGTCTATCTTTTTTTGAACAAGAATCAGATTTTTCTCTTTTAGAGGTTGCCATTTCTTTAAAGCATAATCGGTATAAAAGCGATGTTTATTCAATAAAAAATTCAAATTTTCTTTCGTCCATTCGGCATTTGAAAAAACTGCTAATCCGGTATTTTTCATTTCCAAACGCAATAATTCGCCGGTCGTTACATATTCTGTTCCCATCAAATGGGCATAATCTGCATCCTTAATAATTTTCTCTAAATGTGTTTTAGGAACATATTCTTTTGAAGTCGTCAAAATCAAATTAGAAACCTTTGCAATCAATTCATCCGACTGACCTTTCTCTTTCAAAAAAGCTGTCGCAATTTTTACGCTTTCTTTTTCATGATTTTCATAGCCTTCAATATAACCTGTATCATGAAACCATGCTGCCAACAAAAGTGCTTCTTTATCACCACCACTTACATCTTCTTTTTTACAAAGCTCTTTTACAGCATTTACTACAGTTAAAGTATGGTTAAAATTATGGTAAGAATATAAATTAGAAAGTTTATCTTTGAGTAAATTACTGACGAAATCTTCGGATTGTTCTATTAGATTCATAGAGAATTTTTTTATACCACTAAATTATGAAATTGTTTTTGTATAACCATTTTATTACGAAGATTAAAACGTATTCTTTTGTAATAACCTTACTGCTTTTACTAAATTCCTGTGCGACACATAAAGTTCAGTATGGCAAAAATGTGAGTGCTAACGAAACGGAGAACGCAACAGATACCATAAAAATTGCCCATACCCTATTTTTAGTAGGTGATGCCGGAAATGCAGATGAAGAACAAGCACAACAAACATTAGAATTATTACATCAAAAATTAAAAAAAGCCAATAAAAAATCGACTTTGGTATTTTTAGGAGATAATATATATCCGAAAGGTTTTCCTGCTGATAAAAATGATTCAGAAAAGGCTTTAGCCGAAACTAAACTTACTAATCAACTAAAATTAACCAAAGGATTTAAAGGAAAAACGATTGTAATTCCGGGAAACCATGATTGGTATAGTGGCATAAAAGGTTTAGAAAATCAGGCTGATTTTGTTACCAAATATCTTAATGACAAAAAAGCATTTCTTCCTCGAAAAAGCTGTCCTATTGAAGATGTGAAAATTGATAGCACTACCACCTTAATTACCGTTGACAGTGAATGGTTCCTGGAGGATTGGGACAACCATCCAACAATAAACGACAATTGTGATATTAAAACACGCGAAGCTTTTTTTGATGAACTGGAAAATATTCTAAATAAAAATCAGGAAAAAACAGTTGTTCTGGCTATTCATCATCCGTTATTAAGCAACGGATCTCATGGAGGACAATATTCATGGGAAAAACAGTTGTTTCCTTTAGAGAAAAAAATCCCACTACCTGTAGTTGGTTCTTTCATCAATCTGCTTCGAAAAACTTCAGGAGTAAGTCCGCAGGATCTTCAAAACAAACAATATACGATTTATGCCAAGCGAATTAAAACCTTATTGCAAGGCCAGAAAAATGTTATTGTAGTTTCCGGACATGATCACAATTTGCAATATATAAACAAGGAAAACATCACACAGATTATTAGCGGCGCCGGATCTAAATCTGAAGCAGCAAGAGCCATCAATCCAAATGATTTTTCGTATGGTGGCAATGGTTATGCAACACTAACTTTATTTAAAAGCGGTGATGCAAAAGTGACTTTCTTTGGAAATGAAAACAATCACGAAAAAATGCTTTTTGAGCGTGAGATCATTAAAGCAAAAGAAATAAACTGGGCTGCAACGGTAGACAATAAGTTTCCGCCAACAGTTACGACTTCTATTTATTCAACTAAGATGACAAATAAGAGTCTCTTTCATAAATTCTTATTCGGGCAACATTACAGAAAGTATTACAGTATGCCAATCGAAGCCAGAACAGCTACTTTAGATACTTTAATGGGCGGTTTAAAACCTATTCGCGAAGGAGGAGGACATCAATCTGTTTCTTTAAGAATGTCAGATCCAAAAGGAAGAGAATATGTAATGCGTGCTATGAAAAAAAGCGCTACGGTATTTTTACAGTCGGTTGCGTTTAAAGATCAATATGTTGTAAATGATTTTGAACAAACCTATGCCGAAGATTTTCTATTAGATTTTTATACCACTACGCATCCATACACTCCTTTTGCTATAGCAAGTTTATCAGATAAATTAGGGCTTTTGCATACCAATCCGGTTTTATATTATATTCCGAAACAAAATGGGCTGAAAGAGTTTAATTCGAATTTTGGAGATCAATTGTATATGGTTGAAGAGAGACCTGCAGACAATCATCTTGATGGAAAAAACTTCGGGAAACCTACTAATATTATTAGCACTGACGACATGATGGCTAATCTTCATAAAGACGAAAAATATTCGGTTGATCAAAAAGAATATATCAGGGTTCGTTTGTTTGATATGCTTATTGGAGATTGGGACAGACACAGTGATCAATGGCGTTGGGCAGAACATAAAATTGGCGACAAAGTAGTCTATACCCCTATTCCGCGCGATCGTGATCAGGCTTTCCCTAAATATGACGGAACTTTACTTTCTATCTTAATGAACGTTCCGGCTATTCGCCATATGAGGACTTTTAAAAATAAAATTGATAATGTAAAATGGCTTAATAGAGAACCTTATCCGTTAGATTTGGCTTTCTTAAAAACTGCTGAAGAAAAAGACTGGATTGAACAGGCTAAGTATATTCAGGAACATTTATCTGACAGCGATATAGATAATGCGTTTAAAAATTTGCCTAAAGAAGTTCAGGATGGAACAATTGAAGACATTAAACGAAAATTAAAAAACAGAAAAAAAGAGCTTCAAAAATATGCCTTAGAATATTCAGATGTGCTTGATAAAACGGTAATGATTGCCGGAACTGACAAAAAAGACAAATTTATTTTAAATCATAATGCAAGAAAAAGCATTGAAATTCAGGTTTTCAGAATGAAAAAAGAAGGCGATGAATTGATTTATACCAAAACAGTAAATGACGCCAGAACTAAGAATCTATGGATTTATGGATTAGATGATACCGACGTTTTTCAGGTGACAGGAGAACAAAAATCTGATATTAAAATCCGTTTGATTGGAGGCCAAAATAATGATACATATAACATTGAAAACGGAAGAAAAGTCATTGTTTACGATTTCAAATCAAAAGAAAACACTTATAATCTGGATTCAAGGACCAAAACCGAGTTGACAGATGATTATGATGTCAACTTATACAATTACGAAAAACCGAAATACAACGTGATTTCAGGTCTTCCTAATATTGGTTACAATCCTGATGATGGTGTAAAAGTTGGGGTTAACATCAATTATACTGTAAATAATTTTAAGCAAAATCCGTATACGCAAAGACATGTTTTTAATGCCTTTTATTACTTTGCTACTGGCGGTTTAGAGTTTAATTATGCAGCTCATTTTCCAGGTTTATTAGGTAAGTGGGTTATTGATGTTGAATCTTTATATACAACACCAAATTTTGCGATGAATTATTTCGGTTTCGGAAATGAGACTCAAAATAACGATGATCAGTTAGGATTAGATTATAATCGTGTGCGTATACGAAAGTTTAATGTATCCGGTGCAATCAGACACGTTGGCCGATATGGAAGTGAGTTTAGTGTACAACCTATTTTCCAGAGAATGACAGTTGAAGAAACAGAAGACAGATATATTGATATTCCTAATATAGTAAACCCAATTGTTTTTGACAGTCAGAATTACGGAGGTTTAAAAGTAAAATATCTTTTTAAAAATGCCGATTTTGTATCTAAACCAACTTTAGGAATCGCTTTTATGGCATCAGCAACCTGGCAAACCAATTTAAATGATACGAAGCAAAATTTTCCAACACTGGAAAGTATTTTAGGTTTTACCCATAAAATTGATCCTAACGGAAAGCTGGTTTTAGCGACACTTATAAAAGGGAAAGCCGTATTAAATAATAATTTTGACTTTTACCATGGTGCAGCTTTAGGTGGAGATACTGATTTACGTGGTTATAGAAACGAACGTTTTTTAGGAAATTCGTATTTCTCTCAAAGTTCTGATTTGAGATTTAGTATTGGAAAAATTCAACGAACTGTTGCTCCTTTGACTTATGGAATTTTAGGTGGTTTTGACTACGGAAGAATTTGGCTTGATGGCGAAGATTCTAAAAAATGGCACCAGGATTATGGAGGCGGACTTTGGTTGAATGCTATTAATGTAATTACTGCCAGAATCTCTTATTTTCAGTCTCCTGACGAAAAAGGACGTGTTATTTTTGGAGCCGCATATAGTTTTTAGGAAAGATTCAAAGGCTTTTTGCCACAAATTTCACAAATTGTCGCTAATTAAATTATTCGTGGAAATTCTTAAAATTGCTTCGCCAGTTCGCTAGCACTCGGGTCGTGGCAAACTTTTTTACTTTAACTTGAATTCGTAGACATTTCCTCCTACTTTATTTGTTTTTTCGTCAGCTATTAGTAGGGTATTGTTGTCTTTGAAAACTATAGCTTCTTTTTGAGAAAAGTGATTTAGTTTTATTTCCGTTTGAGTTCCTTTATGGAATAAATCTCCTTTAAAACCTTTGAATAAAACAATTTTGTCGTGGCTTAACAAGACTACTTTTTTACCATCAGGACTAATTGTTGCACTTGTCAATACGCAATGATTGTAGTTACTGCAGGTTTTAAATTCACCAATTTTAGTTGCTTTTTGAGTTCCTGGCTTATTTGGAATCTTATAAATAAAAGCAGTTCCGTCAAAGCCTTTACTTCTGTTTTTTGTAAAGAGATAAAAATAGTTTCCGTGTTCAAAGAAGCCTTCAACATCATAAAACATTTCTTTTTTCTTTGGAGGAAATTCTGTTTGTTCCGGATACGAAAATGAAACTTTATACTCGGCGGAAGCCTGATCTTTATTGAGCTGATTTTTATTTACTTTATAGATACAAAGATCTTTTCGTTCATTGTCATTATTTCCAAAATCTCCAATGTAAATATTCCCTTTTTTATCTTTAGTAATATCTTCCCAATCTACATTTTTTGCATTTGTAATTGTGATTATTTTATCTAATTTTCCTTCAGAATTTATAGCATAAATAGCATTTTTATTCCCACTATCTTCTAAAGTATAAATTATTTTTTTTTCAGGAAAATATGTAATTCCCGAAACTTCTTTTAACTTTTTCGGAAGTGAATAAAGCTCTTTCAAATCATTATCTGATTGTTGCTGGCAAGCCAATAAAACGAGAGAAGTTACAATTAACAAAGACTTTTTCATAAGATTATTTTTTTATTGTTTGCTACAGATTAAAAGGATTGAAATGATTTTCTCAAAGTTGGATTTAAATAAAATCCTTTTAATCTGTGGCAAAAAAACTAGATTAAATTTGTATTTTTAAAGTTACGGGTAATAAATTCAAATGCCGCGAACATAATATGCCCCATCGATTTGGCATTTTTAAATTTCATATCATTGGTATAACGGTACAATTCCATTTTTAGTTGATTCAGATGTTCTTCTGTCGAAATGGTATCGTGACACATAATATTCAATAGTTTTTTAATTCGGTTTTCGGCAGAATGAATGCGTTTTGCCAGAATCGCTCTTTCTTCATCTTTATATTGAATAATCGAACGATCTTCTAATTTCTCTTTAATAAGTTTTATCATCGGATAATTCTCCTTAAAAAATTGCGGGCGATAGACCTTGAAATTCCCTTCATAACATTGCTGATCAAAATCAATCGGACGAATTTTATAAACCACCTGATCAAAATCGTGAATCGGGACAATTACATAATTGTACGCACGCATATCTCCCAAAAGCCTGATCATACAGCGCTCGTTGAACTTTACAAATTCTTTTGCAATTTGGGATTTTTCCATTTCAGTACAACTATCCAATAAAGTATCCATAAAAACATCACCCGGAATTCCGATAATATGTTCTTCAATTAAAGTGTCTTTAAAAACTAAGAAATTGATTTTATCGGGCGAAAGAATATCTTCTAATTCTAATCCGTAAATTCTGGAAGCATCAGCTTTTTTAATGTAAAAATGAACATAATTATCATTCAGAATATTTCTGACTTTGATTCTAAAAGGTTTTGAATTTCCGAAAGTACAATAGTCAATCGCATCGATATTTAGAAACTGAATAATCTCGCTATTTCCATCAGAATGTAAAAGCGAATAGATTTTTTTCAGATTTAAGTCAATTTCATTTCTTTCAAATTCACTGTAATAAACACGAATCCATAAAGTATCCGTTTCATTTTTATCGTAGACATTTACAGAACCTGCAAATCGCAACAAATCATCATAGAACACTGATACTTTCGAGATACGTTCGTAGCGCTCTAAATAACTTAAAAGAGATGGCGTTAAAGGATAAGACGGTTTTTTTAAAACCATTAAAGGTTCGCTCATTTTTGAATATCTTTAGTACAAATTTACATCAATCGCATGATATAAATAAATTTAGCGTAACAATATACAAGTTGGATCGTCATACTAAAAACTAAAACCGAAATAAATTTGGAAACCATTCTTACCATTGAAAATCTTAGTAAAAGATACGGCCGAATTCAGGCCTTAAAAAATGTATCTTTTGAAATACAGAAAGGCCGTGTTTACGGTATTTTAGGCCCAAACGGAAGCGGAAAATCGACTACTTTGGGAATTGTACTTAGTGTTGTAAATAGAACTTCGGGCGATTACCGTTGGTTTAACGGTCAAATGCAAACACATGAAGCTTTAAAAAAAGTGGGTGCTATTATAGAAAGACCCAACTTTTACCCCTATATGACAGCGGAAGAAAATCTGAAACTGGTTTGCAAAATAAAAAGTATCAATTATGCTAAGATCAATGAAAAGCTTGATTTAGTTGGTTTAACCGAAAGAAAAGACAGTAAGTTTAGTACATTCTCTTTAGGGATGAAACAACGTTTAGCGATTGCCTCGGCCCTTTTAAACGATCCAGAAATTTTAATTTTAGATGAACCAACAAATGGTTTAGATCCGCAGGGGATTCACCAAATTCGAGATATTATTAAAAAAATCGCTTCGCAGGGAACGACTATTTTATTGGCTTCGCATTTACTCGATGAAGTCGAAAAAGTGTGTTCGCATGTAATTGTTTTAAGAAAAGGCGAAATTTTATATTCAGGTTCAGTTGACGGGATGTCAGCGAATGAAGGTTTCTTTGAAGTTCAGGCCAATGATAATTTACTTTTAAAAACGGCTTTGCAGGAACATCCGGCTATAGACAGAATTACAGATGAAGATGGAAAAATTTTGGTGTATTTAAAATCAGAATTATCAGCTTCAGAACTTAATCAGTTTTTGTTTTCTAAAAATATTACCTTGAGTCATTTAGTAAAACGTAAAAATAGTTTAGAAGCACAATTTTTAGAATTAACCAAAAACGCTACCATCCAAAAAAACTAAACCATGAAAAGACTTTTATCTATAGAATTACAAAAAATCTGGAAAAACAAAGCCAGTCGTGTTCTTACTTTAACCTATTTTGTTTTACTTTCCTTTATCGCTTTAATTGCCTCTATAAAGTTTGACTTAGGCGTTTTTAAATTTCATTTAGCTGAAATGGGAATTTTCAATTTCCCATTTATCTGGCATTTTAATACTTATGTAGCAGCCTGGCTGAAATTTTTCTTAGCTATTGTCATTGTTTCTATGATGGCTAACGAATACAGTTATGGTACATTAAAACAAAATTTGATTGACGGCTTAAGTAAAAAAGAATTCATTTTGTCTAAGTTTTTAACGGTGGTGCTTTTTGCATTGTGTTCGACTATTTTTGTTTTTGTGATGAGTTTAATTCTCGGATTATGCTTTTCATCTTATAACGAATTTGATGTCATTTTTATGGATCTGGATTATCTTTTAGCCTTTTTTGTAAAATTGACCGGTTTCTTTTCTTTCTGTTTATTTTTAGGAATATTAGTAAAACGTTCTGCTTTTGCCTTAGGCTTCTTATTAGTATGGAGTATTTTCGAAGGAATCGCAAAAGCTCTTTTAGTTTTTAAACTTTTCCCTGAAAGCACAGCAGGATATACTATAATGAAGTTTTTCCCATTAGAAGCAATGTCAAATTTAATTATTGAACCGTTTACAAGATTATCAGTAATTAGAAGTATCGGTACCCAAATGGGAGTTGAAAACACAAAAGATTATGGTGTGCATTATCTGTCAATTTTTATCGTTCTGGTCTGGACATTTTTATTTATTTACTTCTCATACAAATTATTAAAAAATAGGGATTTATAGTATATTTGTTACTATGAATTATATTAAATGCTTTTTGGTTGCTGTTTTTATTTGTTGTTTATCTGGTAAGGTAAATGCGCAATATATCAATATAAACGATCAAAAAACACCGCAACAACTTGTTGAAGATGTTTTAGTAAACAGTTCGTGCGTTTCCATTACCAATGCTTCCGGAAAAGGAGATAATTTTACACCCTCACAAAATAGTTTTGCTTATTTTAATGCCGGTACAAGTAAATTTCCTTTTGCGGAAGGCGTTGTTTTAACAACCTCTACAAGTAAAAATGCCGTTGGCCCTTATTCTAGTTATTTGGGCGAAGGAAGTCCTGAGTGGCTGGGTGATACCGATTTAGATCAGGCTTTACGAGTTAATTCTATAAATGCAACAGTACTAGAATTTGACTATGTTCCCCTCACTGATTTTTTAAGTTTTAATTATATTTTTGCTTCTAACGAATATCAATTTTTTTATCCTTGTGTATATTCAGATGGATTTGCATTTTTAATTAAGGAAGCGGGAACAAATGATCCCTATAAGAATCTAGCAGTATTACCGAATACAACGACACCAGTTTCGTCAACAATTGTACATCCAACTATTCCACCAAGTGTAGCCATTAACGGAGATCGATATGATGGATGCCCAGCCATAAATGAAAACTATTTTAATGGTTTAAACAACAATAGGAGTCCAATAAACTACGCCGGTCAAACTATCGTAATGAATGCCCAGACCAATGTGGTTGCAGGAAAAAAATACCATATAAAATTAGTTATTGCTGACGATAAAAATAGATATTATGACTCGGCAGTTTTTTTAGAAGCCGGCAGTTTTGCTTCTAAAATTGATTTTGGACCGGACCAAACATCCCTGACTAATAATCCGGTTTGTTATGGTACTCCAAAAACTTTAAATACAAATTTGTCAGCGACCTATTCTTATAAATGGTATAAAGATGGCGTTGTTCTCAATTCAGCAAACCAACCCTCTTATAATCCAACCGAATCAGGAACTTATAAAGTAGAAGTTACTTTAACACCTTCAGCTTGTGTACTAACCGGAGAAATAAAAATTGAATTTGCATCAGAAATAGTAACAACGAATACTTCTATTTATCAATGTGATGACGACACAGATGGAGTCTCGATTTTTAATCTGACTAAAATCAATAATATTGTAAAAAACAATACTACCGAAAATATCAATCAGGGATTCTATGAAACATTAGCCAATGCTGAGGCAAAGACAAATCCTATTTTAACACCTGAAAAATATACCAACAAGACAACAAATCAGGTTGTTTTTGCCAGAATTGAAAATAAATATGGCTGTTTTAAAATCGCTGAAGTGACCTTGCAGATTTCAAACAACAACATTGCAAATCAGAATCCTATCGCGATTTGTGATGGTGATGAAAATCAGGATGGCCTGTATCAATTTGATCTTAGTACAGAAGTAACTCCACAGATCATTTCAGGTTTACCTAACGGATTGACCGTTAATTATTTTTTAAATCCGAATGATGCATTAACAGAAGCAAATCCTTTACCAAATACATTTAAAAATACAACCGCTTTCAGTCAGACAATTTACGCAAGAGTCATTAACGGACCTGACTGTTATGATATTGTTTCGATTACGCTTGTTGTAAACACTTTTAATCCTGCAAATTTTGAAGATGAAATTCAATATCTATGCATTGGAGATGAAATTACCTTAAGCGTTGCGACCGGTTTCAGCAGTTATTTATGGAACACCGGTAGTACTTCAAACTCCATTTTAGTAGATGCAATTGGCGATTATACAGTAACTGTAACCAACCCTAATGGTTGTAAAAAAACAAAAAAATATAAAATACTTCCATCAGAGCCTGGAACCATAACAGGAGTGACTATAAAGGATTTTGCTGCCAATGAAAATTCAGTTTTAATTGAATATACGGGTGTTGGAAACTATGAATTCTCATTAGATGGTATAAACTTTCAGGGCGAGCCTTTATTTAATGATGTAAATCCGGGAATCTATAATGCAATTGCAAGAGATAAAAATGGCTGTGGACTTTCTAATTCTTATCTGGTAATTGTTCTGGATTATCCTAGATTCTTTACACCAAACGGAGATAGTTACAATGATTTATGGTACGTTAAAAATCTGGATCAGCTTCCGGATTATACGATTTCAATTTTTGATCGTTATGGAAAATTAGTAAAACAAATGAATCAAACCAGCAGCGGATGGACAGGCTTATTTAATGGACAACAATTACCAGCAGATGATTATTGGTTTAATTTAATCTTTTCTGATGGCAGGATCATAAAAGGCCATTTTAGTTTGAAGAGATAACTAGAATAAATTAAAATCCTGAAGCTTCGGAATATTTTATACACCACTTCCGAAAACAAAAAAATCCCAAACTCCGTAAGGAATTTGGGACTTTTTTTATTGAATTTTAAATCCTTAGATTTTAAATCTTTTTCTATCAGTTTCTGTTAAATAGATTTTTCTCAAACGAATAGATTTTGGTGTAACCTCTACATATTCATCTTTTTGAATGTATTCTAAAGCTTCTTCAAGAGAGAAAATAATTGGAGGAATAATTCTGGCTTTTTCATCATTTCCAGAAGAACGTACGTTAGACTGTTTTTTCTCCTTAGTTACGTTTACACACATATCATCAGCACGAGAGTTTTCTCCAATTACCTGACCTTCGTAAATTTCGGCATTTGGTTCAACAAAAAACTTACCACGATCTTGCAATTTATCAATAGAATAAGGAATGGCTTTTCCTTTTTCCATAGAAATCAATGAACCTTTGTTACGTCCGGCAATTTCTCCTTTATAAGGCTCATATCCAATAAAACGGTGTGCCATAATAGCCTCACCAGCTGTTGCAGTAAGCAATTGGTTACGCAATCCAATAATTCCACGTGATGGAATATTAAATTTTACAATCATACGTTCCCCTTTAGTTTCCATAGAAAGCATTTCTCCTTTACGCATTGTAACGAATTCAACTGCTCTACCTGAAAGGTTTTCTGGTAAGTCGATTGTCAATTCCTCAATTGGCTCACATTTTTTACCATCAATTTCTTTGATGATAACTTGTGGCTGACCGATTTGCAACTCATAACCTTCTCTTCTCATTGTTTCAATAAGAACAGATAAGTGAAGTACTCCACGACCAAAAACCATGAATTTATCAGCAGAATCAGTTTCACCTAACTTCATAGCTAAGTTTTTCTCTAATTCTTTTGTCAATCTTTCTCTAATATGACGAGAAGTTACAAATTTACCTTCTTTTCCAAAGAAAGGTGAGTCGTTGATTGTAAACAACATACTCATTGTAGGCTCATCGATAGCAATTGTTTGTAAAGCTTCAGGGTTTTCAGAATCAGCGATAGTATCTCCAATTTCAAAACCTTCAACTCCAATAATTGCACAAATATCACCAGCGATTACTTGTTGTACTTTTTTACGGCCTAAACCTTCAAAAGTATGTAATTCCTTAATACGTGATTTTATAATTTTACCATCTCTTTTTACCAAAGAAATTGGCATACCTTCATTCAATACACCTCTCTCAAGACGACCAATAGCGATACGACCTGTAAAAGCAGAGAAATCTAAAGATGTAATCAACATTTGAGGAGTTCCTTCTGATACTTTAGGAGCAGGTACATTTTTGATAACCATATCCAATAAAGGCTCGATGTTGTCAGTTTGGTTTCTCCAATCATCAGACATCCAGTTGTTTTTAGCAGAACCATAAACAGTTGGAAAATCTAATTGCTCTTCAGTAGCACCTAATTCAAACATTAAGTCAAAAACTTTTTCATGAACTTCTTCAGGAGTACAGTTTTCTTTATCTACTTTATTGATAACTACACATGGCTTAAGACCTAAGTCAATAGCTTTTTGTAATACAAAACGAGTTTGTGGCATTGGACCTTCAAAAGCATCCACTAGCAAACATACACCATCGGCCATGTTCAATACACGTTCTACTTCACCTCCAAAATCGGCGTGGCCTGGAGTGTCAATAATATTGATTTTTGTTCCTTTATATTGAACTGATACGTTTTTAGAAGTAATAGTAATACCTCTCTCACGCTCTAAATCGTTATTATCAAGAATTAAATCACCTGTATTTTCGTTGTCACGAAATAATTGACAGTGATACATAATTTTATCAACCAAAGTGGTTTTACCGTGATCGACGTGGGCAATAATTGCAATGTTTCTAATAGATTCCATCTGTGATTTTTAATGGGTGCAAAGGTACACTTTATTTTGATATAAAAAACGTTTCTTTGATAGTTTGCGTATATCCAAGTAATTAGTTCACGAATCAATGTAAATTTAAGTGTCAAATTGACATTCAATAATTGCTGAATTATAGTTAATTTAACTATATTTGAGTAATGAAAAGTAAAACTCTCCAAATTACTCTAATTTATATTATTATTTCGTTATTTATGACCATAATTTGTCATAAATTACTCACTAATTACTTTTCATCCACAGAAAACTACAATTTATTTCTTATAAAAGATTTTTTTTTCATTTTAACCACAGGACTGGTCTTCAAATATATACTTTCTAAAAATGAAGTCAGAAACAAATCTGTTTTTGAAAAATTAAAACAGACAAACGAAGAAATTAAAGAATCGAACGAAAAATATGATATTGTCGCCAAAGCGACAAGTGACACAATTTGGGACTGGAAAATCCAGGAAGATAGTATTAGCTGGAATAAAGGAATAGAAAACGTGTTTGGTTACAACCAAGAAGATGTAGGTACAACTTCAAAATGGTGGTTTGACAAAATTCATCCTGAAGACAGCATTAGAATGTCAATTAAATTATATTCGTTCATTGAGCAAAAAACAGAGAAATGGCAGGATCAATACCGTTTCAGATGTGCTAACGGAACCTATAAATACGTATTAGACCGGGGGTTTTTACTTAAAGACGAAAAAGGAAGAGCCATCAGAATGATTGGAGCTATTCAGGATATTACGAAACAAAAAGAGGAAGAACAGCGATTAAAACTTTTAGAAACCGTAATTACACAATCTAAAGACTCTATTTTAATAACAGAAGCCAATTCTGTGAGCCATAGAATTCCAAAAATAGTATACGTAAACCCTGCATTTTCTGAAATGTCAGGATATCATTCCAACGAAATTATAGGAAAATCTCCAAACATTTTCAAAGGACCAAAATCCGACTCTGAGGAGTTAAAAAAACTTTTAAGAGCTATTAAAAATGAAGAAGAATGTTTAATCGAAACTATCAGCTACACTAAACAAAAAGAAGAATACTGGGTTCGTTTTTCAATGATTCCAATTTTCAACAATGAAGGCGTGATTTCGCACTGGATATCAATACAAAGAGACATTACAGATGAGAAAAAACTAGAAACAGAAAAAGAACACCTAATTCGCGAACTAACCCAAAACAACAAGGATTTAAAACAGTTTTCATACATCACATCACACAATCTTAGAGCCCCTCTATCCAATTTAATTGGACTTTTAAATCTTATAGAAGATATCCCTGTCGATAATCTGGAACTTGAGGAAATCATCGCAGGATTTACAAAGTCGACACACCTTCTGAACGAAACCATCAATGATCTCGTAAAAGTCATCATTATTAAAGACAATCCTTCAATGCAAAAAGAAGAGGTTTCACTAAAAGAAGTATTCGAAAACGTATTTAGTCAATTATCATTTCAAATAGAATTACACAAACCAATCATCAAACTTAAATTCGACAGAGTACCTTTACTAAATACAAACAAAGCCTATATAGAAAGCATTTTACTCAACTTACTAACGAATTCCATTAAATACAAATCTGAAAATCGGAAATTAAAAATATCAATAATGGCTGAGCAAATAGACCACCAGGCCATATTAACTTTTAAGGACAACGGAATTGGCATAGATCTTGAAAGAAACCGTGACAAGATTTTTGGTCTTTATCAAAGATTCCATAATTATCCCGATAGTAAAGGATTAGGATTGTATCTGGTAAAATCGCAGGTCGAAACCATGGGCGGAACAATTAGCATCGATAGCGAAGTCAACAAAGGAACCACATTTATAATAACATTTAAAAATTAATTATCATGCTTGAGCAAATCTTATGCATTGATGACGATCCAATCACATTAATGCTATGCAAAAAAGTAATTTCAAAATCGGAGTTTTCGAATGAAATTATTACGGCTCAAAACGGCGAAGAAGCGCTACTCCACTTCAATACCCTAAAATACACCAACAATAAAAACAAGGCAAACAAAAAACCTGAACTTATTTTTTTAGACTTAAACATGCCTGTGATGGGTGGCTGGGAATTCCTGGATCACTTTACATCTGAAGATTACAATGAGTTTAATACCGCCGCAAGTGTCATTGTCTTATCTTCCACAATTGATCCTGAAGACTTAGCGAAAGCAAAAAAATATCCAATAATTATTGATTTCCTTTCAAAACCAATTACCCAGCCCATGTTGGAATATCTCAAAAAGAAGATTGACATTTAGAATTCCAAATTCCAATATTTAGACAGTAGTCAGGAAATACAGATGTGTTATATTTTTTTTTAATCTCAAAGAATAAATAAATTCCAAATTCCAATGCTAATCTTGTTGCGTAAGATTAGCATTGGAATTTGGAATTTATATTTTGGAATTTCCTCTCTTTAAAAAACAAAAAAAGTCCTCTAAAAGAGGACTTTTTATATATTTAGGAAATTGTATTTAATTACAATTTAGCAACATGTTTTGTTAACTTAGACTTCAAATTAGAAGCTTTATTATCATGAATGATGTTCTTTTTAGCTAATTTATCAATCATAGAGATTACAGTTGATAATTTAGAAGCTGCATCAGATTTTTCAGTAGCTAATCTTAATGCTTTAATAGCATTACGAGTAGTTTTATGTTGGTATCTGTTAAGAACTCTTCTTTTTTCGTTACTTCTGATTCTTTTTAATGCTGACTTATGATTTGCCATTTTTTTTTAATTTTAGATGTAATAATTATTATAAATACTAGTTAAAAAAGAAAAACCTCCCATAATTGCAAAACAATCACTTTGGTTTTAACTAATAAAATAAAAATCGAGACACCAACTTTTATTTTACAAAACTTATTCACAACTAATTTAGTAGTCCGTAAGGGAATCGAACCCCTGTTACCAGGACGAAAGCCTGGAGTCCTAACCCCTAGACGAACGGACCATTATCGTTCTAAGTTTTTCTATATTTAATATAGAGGTATTATTGTAGCCCGTAGCGGAATCGAACCGCTCTTACATGGATGAAAACCATGCGTCCTAACCGATAGACGAACGGGCCATTTTAATTCTCAGTATTTTAAGAACAATTTCGCAATAAAAGTAGTAGCCCGTAGCGGAATCGAACCGCTCTTACATGGATGAAAACCATGCGTCCTAACCGATAGACGAACGGGCCTGCTTCTCTAATGCGGATGCAAAAATACAACTATTTTTAAGATGTACAATACCTGATGCAAAAAAAATTAAAATTTTTTAATATGCCTTCGCAAATAACACTCTTTTTGTAGATGGATTCCCAGTAAACACACAGGTTCCCGCCTCCTCTACACTATCCAAAGGAATACAACGAATTGTTGCTTTTGTTAAGTCTTTTATTTTCTCTTCAGTAGCAGCCGTACCATCCCAATGAGCCGATACAAACCCTGCTTTACCATCTAAAATTTCCTTAAATTCCTCAAAACTATTTACTTCCGTAATATGTGTATTACGATAGTCCAATGCTTTATTAAATAAATCAGCCTGAATCTGTTCTAACAGATCATTTACATAAGTAACAATTCCTTCAGCAGAAACAACCTCTTTTGTCAATGTATCTCGTCTCGCAACCTCAAAAGTTCCATTTTCTAAATCTTTTGGACCAACCGCGATTCTAACAGGCACACCCTTCAATTCCCATTCAGCAAACTTGAATCCTGGTTTTTGAGTAGTTCTGTCATCATATTTAACAGAGATCTTCAACTTTTTTAACTTCGCAGTTAAATCATTAACAGCAATTGTAATTTCAGCTAATTGCTCATCTGTCTTATATATAGGAACAATTACAACTTGTATAGGCGCTAAATTCGGAGGCAATACCAATCCCTGATCATCAGAGTGAGTCATAACCAAAGCTCCCATTAAACGAGTTGAAACCCCCCATGAAGTCCCCCAAACATGCTCTTGCTTACCTTCAGCATTCGCAAACTTCACATCAAAAGCTTTTGCGAAATTTTGTCCTAAAAAATGAGAAGTACCAGCTTGTAGTGCTTTTCCATCCTGCATCAAAGCTTCGATACAATAGGTTTCATCTGCACCGGCAAAACGTTCTGTTTCAGTTTTTATACCTTTTACAACCGGAATTGCCATGAAGTTCTCCACAAAATCAGCATAAACATTCATCATTTTTTCAGATTCCTCTATAGCTTCTGCTTTTGTAGCATGCGCAGTATGCCCTTCCTGCCACAAAAATTCTGCAGTTCTTAAAAACAAACGCGTACGCATTTCCCAACGAACAACATTAGCCCATTGATTAATCAATAAAGGCAAATCTCTATAAGATTGCACCCATCCTTTATATGTAGACCAAATGATCGCCTCACTAGTCGGACGAACAATAAGTTCTTCCTCTAATTTAGCATTTGGATCAACCATTAATTTTCCGGGTTTATCCGGATCATTCTTTAATCTATAATGCGTTACAATTGCACACTCTTTTGCAAATCCTTCTGCATTTTTCTCTTCCGCTTCAAACATGCTTTTCGGCACGAATAAAGGAAAATATGCATTTTGATGTCCTGTCTCTTTGAACATTCGATCTAACTCCGCCTGCATTTTTTCCCAAATGGCATATCCGTACGGTTTAATAACCATACATCCTCTAACTCCTGAATTTTCGGCTAAATCTGCTTTAACAACCAGTTCGTTATACCATTTCGAATAATCTTCTGATCTTGTAGTGAGGTTCTTACTCATATTGAATAGTTTGGCACAAATTTTGTTTTAATAATTTTAACTAAATAGTTTGACAAAACTAACTATTTTTGTAATGTGCAACAATAAAAAACACCACAGATATGAAAACTTCTACTACTCTCCGCCAAAACTCAAGTTATTTTTACTTAATTGGATTACTGAGTTTTCTGGTTGCGTCGTGTGGTTCTTACCAAAATTCATCCTATCAAGACAATGATGGAGTATATGGTAGTTCACAAAGAACGTATACCCATAATAACACCTCAAATGTTAATAATCAATATAAAGACTACTTTAAATCGTTACAAAATGACGGTCAGCCAACTGAAATTTTTACAGACGTAGACAGCTATGGCAATTACGCCGAAAATGACAGCACCCAGACAGCTTCTGCTACTTCTGCTACCGCTTATCCAGCTTGGGGAAGCGCTAATTCAGACGTATCAGTAACTGTTTATTCTGACCCAATGTGGTCATGGGGAATCGGATTCGGATGGGGATACCCATATTATGGGTACGGATATGGATATGGATGGGGTTATCCTTATTACGGATGGGGCTACCCGGGATACTATCCTGGTTGGGGTTATCCAGGTTATTACCCTGGCTATGGTTACGGATACAACAACTACTCTTACAACTACGGAAGAAGAGGATCTGCAGCTTACTATGGATCAAGAGGATATTCTACAAGAAGCTCGTATAATAGTACTGGCAGAAATTATGCTGGCAGAGGAAACTACACCACAAACAGAAACAGCTATACAACTAACAGACGTACAGATTATTCTGACTTCAGAAGAAGTTCTAATGTAAACGGAAGAAATTATTCAAGTCCAAATTTTACAAATAGAAGAAGCACTGCACAAGGTCAAAGTAACAATTATGATTACAGAAGATCTGGCACTACAACTACAAACAGAAGTTACAACAACACCAACAGTAACTCGTCAAGATCATATTCTCCTAGCCCATCTCGTTCAATGAACAGTAGTGGCGGAAGCATGAGATCGTCTGGCGGCGGATCATACGGTGGCGGCGGAGGTGGCGGAAGATCTGGCGGCGGTGGCGGTGGAGGAAGAAGATAATTCTTCTTTCACTAATCAGATAACTCACATTAAAACTTAACCACATGAAAAAAATACTTTTCCTTTTTATTACAGGACTAACTTTTAGCGTCTCACATTCTCAGGAAGTATCGGATGCTGTACGTTATGCGCAAGACAATTTAACCGGAACTGCCAGATTTAGAGCTATGGGTGGTGCCTTTGGAGCTGTTGGAGGAGATTTATCTGCTTTAACCGTAAACCCTGCAGGTTCTGCAATATTCAATAACAATCAGGTTGGGGTAACTTTTAGCAATCAAAATATTAAAAACAATTCTAATTATTTTGGAACGCAAACCAGTGAGAAAGAAAACTCTTTTATTCTAAATCAGGCTGGTGGTGTTTTTGTTTTTAATAATCCAAACAACAACTGGAAAAAAATTGCGATTGGTGCCACTTATGAAAATACCAATAATTTTAATAATCAAGTTTTTTCAGCAGGTACAAATCCTACAAATTCTGTTGATCAATACTTTTTGACTTATGCAAATGGAATTCCATTAAACATCATTGACGGATTAGAATACAGAGACTTATTATACAATCAACAACAAGCACATTTAGGATACTGGGGACATGTTATTGACCCTGTCAATGAAAACGATCCAAATAACACACAATACACTTCTAATGTTCCAGGTGGCGGAAATTATTATCAGGAAAATGAAATTTATACCAGTGGCTATAATAGCAAAGTAAGTTTCAATATTGCAACATCATTTAAAGACAGAATATATTTCGGAGCAAACTTAAATGTACATGTTACAGACTTTAGAAGATCAAGCAGTTTTTATGAAGATAATAGTAATCCATTAGAACCTACAGAAACTATATCTAACTTGCGTTTTAACAATGACCTTTATACTTATGGGAATGGATTTTCTTTTCAATTAGGTGCTATAGGTAAAGTTACAGAAGCCTTCAGAGTTGGTATCGCTTACGAATCTAATACATGGTACGAACTTTACGACGAAACTTCCCAAAGCCTACAAACTACAAGACAAGCTGACGGAGGACAACCAATTCACGAGACTATCAATCCAAATATTGTAAATGTTTATGAATCTTACACTTTACAAACTCCTGCAAAATGGACTTTTAGCGGTGCTTTGGTATTTGGAAAATCAGGTTTAATCAGTGTTGATTATGCGATTAAAGATTATTCAAACACAAAATACAAACCAACAAGCGATCCGGGTTTCAGAGGATTAAATGGTGATATCAGCAATCAATTGACTAGTAATGGTGAATTAAGAATTGGTGGTGAATACAAAATAAACCGATTAAGCCTGAGAGGCGGTTACCGATTCGAAGGAAGCCCTTATAAAAATGGATCAACAATTGGAGATCTTAATAGCTATTCAGGTGGATTAGGCTATAGCTTTGGTGCTACTAAATTAGATTTGGCTTATTCATACCTGGAAAGAAAATCAAATCAGGGATTTTTTGAGACGGGTTTTACGGATAGCGCCAACATTTCATCAAAACTTAATAATGTTTCCCTGACTTTATTATTTGAATTGTAATTAAATTAAAATAGATTAATTTGAATTTCCGTTAGGCTTGGCTTAACGGATTTTTTTATGCAGTTAACTTATGAAAATATATTAAAATAATTACATTTTGTAGGTTTTTTTTTATAAATTAGCAGATATAACTTTAAAACTACAAATTATGAAATTAAAAAATTACCATTTCCTCATCCTTTTGCTTAATTTTGCTTTATACGCAACAAATAAGCACTCTAAGATTACTGCCGACCCAAAAGTCAATATTGAAATATCAAATATTACAACAAATGGCTTAGTATTACCTGATAATACAATCAGCTTTAATGGTGTTGAAGACTTAGAAATAGAATTTGATGTGAAGGCATCTTATACAGGAACTAATAGTAAATATTTTGACGGACTTTTAAACTGCTATTACTACGAACCCAACTCATTTGATAATGAAATAGCACAATATTATAATAATGGTGTTGTACCACAGTATCTATTTCAAAACACTGCAAAATTACAATATAGCAATGGAACTTATACCTATATTAATAGAAAAAAATTACGTTTTAAAAGAAGCACTCTATACAATACAGGATGCTCTATTGTTTTTAGATACAGAACAGAAACCTTAACTACTGACATTTCAAATAAATTAACTTACAAAATTACTGGGGGAACAAAAACAGGAAATGAACCATATAAGCCCGCAACAGCAACTGTAAACGTGAATAATATATCCTATAGCGATGGACTTCCATTAATTAATAACAAAATAATTGTTCCTGATAATGAGGGAAACGAAGTAGGAACAAGATACATCAATCTATCTTTTAACTACAGCTGCAATTACGGTTCACAACTTCCTAAGGGTTATTATCCGGGCTTTGTAATTCAAATAGCACGAGAAAATTTGGGTTCAACAAATCTAACCGAATATATTTCCCCCATTTATACAAGTGGAACATTTACATTTAACAATCTTAAAATAAAATCATCTGATTTATCAACAAATGCTAAATTAAGAATTTTGTTTAATTTTCAAGAAGTAGAAATAGATTTAAATTGCGGAATAGCGCAAAGTGCCAAACCAATATTATATAATACAATCGCAAATAATCAAACATTAAATATTGGAGAAGTATCAAAACCCATAACATATAATACACCTTATGCAGATTATACAATACGTGATCCAAGATATCCAAGTAGTAGACCAACTTATGATTTTAGATATGTCACACTGTTCAAATGGCAAGTAAAAACCCAAAACAACGATTGGACAGATATTCCGGGTCAAACTTCTATCGGTTATTCTCCAAATAAAACTTTTACAGAAAATACATCTTATCGAAGAATAGCATTTTATGATGGTCAATACAACATAAGTAATACAATTGCAATTACATTAGTAGATGCAAATTTACAAAATTCAATTTGTTGCAATCAAAATTTACCATCGGCAGATAGTCAACCTCAAGAAATAATAGGAAATACACTAAGTACAAATAATTATACCTATCAGTGGCAAATCTGCAAAGAACCGACATCCAACCCTCCAATATGGACGGATATTCCAAATGCAACAAATCAAAATTATAAACATACTTTTACTGAAGTTGCAACTAGAGGAACTGAAAATACGGCTTTCCGAAGATTAATAAACCTTAATGCGTTAACAATTAGCACAAGTAATCAAATAAATATCCAAAGAAGGACAGGAACAATAGTCGGTTCAACAAGAATTTTAAGCAATACAGATTCATTTACACAGGATACAAATAGTAAAGAAATCAATGTGCTAAATATATATCCAAATCCAATAATTGATCACTTTTTCATTGAAGGAGAGTTTGATATTAACAATATTTATCTTTATGATTCTTTCGGAATAAAAGCAAATATTGAAAAAAAACAAATATCTATTAACTTATCACAAATTGACGTTACAAAACTATTACCTGGAATATATATATTAAAAATTGATAACACAAGCTTTTCAAAAACAATAATAAAAAACTAGAATTGCACTAACTAATTTAAAAAAATCCGTTGGGCCTGGCTTAACGGATTTTTTTAGCCCTGATAGCCCTGGGACTTCGGGAGATTAGCTTCACAAAAAACAGCTAAAAGAAACTGAAACAAGCGGTGTTTGAATAAAAAAGTGTAATTTTGCACTCCAATTTATAAAAGTATGAGAACCAAGTCTTTAAAAAAGAACAAAATTAACGTAATCACTCTTGGGTGTTCGAAAAATGTATATGACAGTGAAGTGTTGATGGGACAGCTTCGTGCTAATGGCAAAGAAGTACAACATGAAGCACCTGCAGCAGAAGAAGGAAACATTATCGTAATAAACACTTGTGGTTTTATTGATAACGCAAAAGCCGAATCAGTAAATATGATTTTGGAATATGCTGATAAAAAAGACAAAGGATTAGTTGATAAGGTTTTTGTAACCGGATGTTTATCTGAACGCTACAGACCTGATTTAGAAAAAGAAATTCCGAACGTAGATCAATATTTTGGTACAACTGAATTACCTCAACTATTGAAAGCTTTAGGAGCCGATTATAAACATGAATTACTGGGAGAACGTTTAACTACTACTCCTAAAAATTACGCTTATTTAAAAATTGCCGAAGGTTGCGACAGACCTTGTAGTTTCTGTGCTATTCCGTTAATGAGAGGTACTCATGTTTCTCAACCAATTGAAAAACTGGTTAAAGAAGCCCAAGGATTAGCGAAAAACGGCGTTAAAGAATTAATTTTAATCGCTCAGGACTTAACTTATTATGGTCTTGATATTTATAAAAAGAGAAATCTTGCTGAACTTCTGGAAGAATTAGCAAAAGTAGAAGGTATTGAGTGGATTCGTTTACACTATGCTTATCCTACCGGTTTCCCGATGGACGTTTTGGAATTAATGAAACGCGAACCAAAAATTTGTAATTATATTGATATTCCGCTGCAGCATATTTCGGATTCTATTTTAAAATCAATGCGTCGTGGTACAACTCAGGCTAAAACGACTCAATTATTAAAAGATTTCCGCGCTGCTGTTCCCGGAATGGCAATCAGAACTACTTTAATTGTTGGTTACCCTGGTGAAACTCAGGAAGATTTTGAAATTTTAAAAGATTTTGTTCAGGAAATGAAATTTGACAGAATGGGATGTTTTGCTTATTCTCATGAAGAAAATACTCATGCTTATTTATTAGAAGATGATGTTCCCGCAGATGTAAAACAAGCCAGAGCAAATGAAATTATGGAATTGCAATCGCAAATTTCATGGGATTTGAATCAGGAGAAAGTTGGACAAGTTTACAAATGTATTATTGACAGAAAAGAAGGTGCCCATTTTGTAGGCAGAACAGAGTTTGATAGTCCGGATGTTGACAACGAAGTTTTGATTGATGCCTCTAAACATTATGTAAAAACTGGCGAATTTGTTAATATACGCATAATAGAAGCGACAGAATTTGATTTATACGGAGAACCTGCTTAAATTTACGCTAAACAATTGTCAATTTTAGAAAAACACTTTTATGAAACCTACACACACACTTTTTATTTTGGTTTTCACCATATTCTGTTTCAATTCTGTTTCGGCACAATACGGAAATGGATATAATAATGGTTACGGTGGTGGCGGTTATGGAAGAGGAGGCGGAATGGGAATGGACAGAAGCATGATGGCAGGACCACAAAGCTCACCAAGCAAACCTAAAGAGATTCCTGCTGAAGAAACAGCTGCGAAAATTGTTGAACAAATGAAGCCTGAAGTAAAATTGGATGATTTGCAAGCTATTGCAATTACCAATGTTATTGCTGACAGCATGAGAGAACAAGGAATTCTTTTGAAAAACGAGAATAGCAGCCAAGATCAAAAAATTGAGCAAATGACTGCATTAAGAGAAAGCACTACTAAAAAAATTACTGCATTTCTGAATCCTGATCAAATAGAAAAATACACCAATTTCATGGCGAATTTTAAAGAGATCAAGAAAACGAAAAACAAAAAGAAAAAAGATTCTGACACAAAAGAAGTAAAAGAAGAAACAGAAGCAACGAAAGTTCACGAATAATTGTTTTAACTTACTCCTAAAAAGTAACTAACCATGGCGAAAAAGCATTTTTATTATTTGATTTTAGCAATTATAATTACTTCTTGCTCAACGAATCCTTATAAATCTACCGAAAAAGTCTACGACCAACAGCTTAAAACTTTAGAAAATCAAATTACAAGTAAAGAAGCAAAAGCAATTCCTGCTATTAGCCCTGTAATTATTGATACTTCTTATGCTTCGCAATTAGGAATCGTAAAAGACACTTTATCTAAAACTGGCTCAACAGCTTTATTAAATGGCATTAATACAGAATGGATTGGTACTGTTAATTTCAATCTAAGAAAGCCAAGCTTTATTATTATCCATCATACTGCTCAAGATTCTGTACAACAAACCATAAGTACCTTTACTAAAACAAGGACGCAAGTAAGTGCCCACTATATAATTTCTGAAAACGGAAAAGTAGTACAGATGCTAAACGATTATTTAAGAGCGTGGCATGCAGGCGCATCTACCTGGGGTAAAAACACCGATTTGAATTCATGCTCTATTGGTATTGAATTGGACAATAATGGCTTTAAACCTTTTACAGAAGCACAAATCAGCAGTTTAGTAGCCCTTTTGACAAAACTTAAAAAAGATTATAATATACCAACTCAAAATATCCTGGGACATTCTGATATTGCTCCGGGAAGAAAACAAGACCCAAGCGCTTTATTTCCCTGGAAAACTTTAGCAGAAAAAGGATTCGGAATCTGGCCGGACCTGGTGCTGGAAGAAGCTCCTTTTGATTTTAAAATAGAACCTGCTTTACGCATTATTGGTTATAATACTAAGAATCTTTCAGCTGCAATTCAGGCTTTTAAATTGCATTATATTCAAACCGATGTCACATCTGTTTTAGATCGAAAAACAATAGACACCATTTATTCGATTTACAAAAAGCAAATTCAGTAAAAGAGTAATTACTAAAATACAAAACGCGTTTCTAAATATTTAGAAACGCGTTTTTTGTTGTGGCTTATAAAAAGTTTGCCATTAATTACACCAATTTACATGAATTAAAATAGAGCGTTTTAGCCACAGATTACAAGATTAAGAGGATTATTTTGCATTGCTTCTTTTTGCCACGAAGCGCACTAATTTTCTCTAATTTTTCACATCATCTTAATTAAAAATTTATCTTAACTTATTAAAACATGTGATTAGTAAAAGAGACATTTTTTAGCTTTCAACCTCCTATCAGAAAATTTACTTTTCAATTTGTGCTAATTCGTGCGATTCCTAACAAAAGAAAATCATTTTAATCCTTAAATCTGTGACAAAAAAATCAAAGCTAAAATAAAAAAGCTGCCAAAACATTTACATGTTTTGACAGCTCCAAAAAAAAAAAAAAATATCAATCTTTATCTCTAGAAAGAGTATGTTGTAGCTATTAATCCGTAGAAAGATCCACCTGTTGGAAGCGCATCGCTATCTAAAAAGATATCTTCTGATGCAGCATCGTATCTTAACTCAGGAATAATGGTTAGTTTTCCAACTTTATAGTTTAATGAAACTGTATTTGCAAATACATTTGATCCTGTCAATGTTCCTAAACTTGGAGCAGCATCTTTAGCATCAAAATATTCTATTCTGTAAGCCAATAATAAAGATGGGCTAAATGAATAATTAGCATATCCAACTAATGAAAACCAATCACCATCTAAAGTACTGTCAAAATCATTTGCAGTTTTAGCATAAGTAGCATTAAATCCTAAAGCAAAAGAATCGCTTATTGTTTTAGAAGCTACAAGGTCAAATTGTGTCTTGTTTTCATCTGATGCAGGATTAGAACTTCCTGATGTGAAATTCAAATATGCGCTACCCGTTTCTCCAACGTATCCTACTTGCCCAATGTATGTTTTTTGAGTAGAACCTGCATCCATTGCCGATTTAAAATCGGTAGGATTTGTTATACCAAACATAGCGGTAAACTTACCTGAAGTATATTGTGCTTTTATTCCAGTATTAAAGAATGGTCCGTATGAGAATGCATATGACATACTGTAGTTTTTATTTGCGACAGCATCTAATACCTCATAACCTATGTGTGTACCAAAACTACCTGCTACAAATTTGAATTCATCAGTAACCTGATAAGTAAAGAATAATTGTTTAATTAAAAATTTTGCTGTGATATCTTTGTCTGTTGTTTCATTATACGAAAATTCACCTGCTCTTTTTCCGAATCCTAAGTCAACAAATACAGAAGCTTTTCCGAAAGTATGTCCTGCATTAATAGATGCCATTCCTAATTCAAATGAATCCTGAGAGTTGGTAAAGCTCGTTAATCCATTCATTTGTTTTGAAAAATCATATTTATAGTAAGCATCTGCGGATCCTCCCCATGTAGTCGCTGGTACAACTGGAGTTTCAGTATCTTCCTGAGCAAATGCAAAAGAACTTGTTAACATCACGGCTAAAATGTGTAATACCTTTTTCATGTTTTAATTGGTTTTTTAGTTATTAATTGATTCTGGTTAGTTAATCTTTTATATATGTATCTGCTACTATAAGTCTATTCTAAAATCTTTAATCCTCCTCTAAAACCTCTTCATTTTCATTAGCGAATTTATTAACTTTTGTATGAGTACAAGAATTGAAATCTATTTTTTTGACGTTTTACAAGCAGAATTATGGATTACAAAAATTAAATTAACAATAATCGTTATTTGACATTAATACTGATTTATTTTTGAAAATTCCTTAACGTAATTTTAGTAAAAATCAGAATTTTTTTAGGGTAAACAACAAAAAAACGACTACAAACAACCAAAAATCAACTATAAAATGAATAAAAACACAAACAACCCTATAAAAAATAGGGGTATTTATATTTTTTAATTAAAATTTATAAAAAAATACATGATTTGATATTATAATAAACAATGGTAATTCAAGAAATAAAAATTCTTACAAAAATAAATACCAAAAAACACTTTCATTAGCCTGAAACACTCGATATAACTCTTAAATCAAAAACAAAAATCTTTACAATTAAACGAGAAAAGCCTATTCAAAAACTGAACAGGCTTTTCTAAAATAAAAGTAACTACCTCTACTCTTGCGTATTATACTTTCGTAAAAACTCACGAGCTTTTATTCCGGCTTCTTTTAGATCTTCATTCTTCCACTTCCCTTCTGATTTTGCCGATTTTTTAAGAACAGAACAAGTTTCATCTTTATCAGAGACCGACCATGTTATCCAACTCAACTTTCGGCTCTCCATCCAATCAATGTATTCCTGCCAGGCTTTCATATTTAAAGGTCCGTCACCAGAAGCTTCCATTCCTGCGGATTCCGAAATAAATATTGGAAGACCTTTTTTTATAGCTTCATCTGTCCTGTCCCGCAGTTCCTTAGCATGTGTTGCCGCGTAAAAATGCATGGTATACATTATATTATCATAGCCTTTTATAGGATCTGCCGCTGGAAGATCAACATCCTGATCCCAATGAGGAGAACCTACCAAAATAATGTTGTCAGGATCATTTTTTCTAATTACTTTAATTATTTCTTCGGCGTAAGCCTTAATTTCCGGCCAACTTTCGTGATCAGGTTCATTGAAAATCTCATATATTATATTGGGATATTTAGCATACTTTTTAGACATCTCATTAAAAAATTTTGTCGCTTCTTTGAGATTTATATTATGACTATGCCAATCGATAATAACATAGATATCTGATTTAATTGCTCCATTTACAACTGCTTCTATTTTATCTTTTGAAAATTCAGGATCTTTCATATACGACAGTTGACCAAGTTCGACACCCATCGCTGCACGTACCACATTACAATAAAAATCCTTTTTTAACCAGCTTACCGCTTTCTCATTATAAAATCTCGGCCACATACTATGCCAGCCAAAACTCATTCCTCTCAATACAATTGGATTATTATTTTGATCTGTCAATTGAGTTCCCTGTACATGAAGCCGTCCATGATGCTTTACAAATTGTGCTTTTGAAACACAAAATACTAGCAACATAGTAATGGTATAAAATTTAGCTTTTGATTTCATTTAGATCGAGTTTACGGAATTAACCTTAATGTAATTACATCATGAGAAGCAATATCGGCCTGAAAATTCTTTTTTGTATTTCCGATTTCTTTATTCTTCCAAAGATCTTTTAGCTTAAAAACCGTTTTATTAAAATCGGCTTCATAACCAAAATCAGCATCTTTAATGGAATGTTTTTTCCAATCAAAATTAATTTTTTTAGCAACATCACTTCTGTTTAAAAAAGTAATTGCCCAATTTCCATCTGATAAAGGTTTTACCCAAACTTCCAAACCCTCTTCCGCAGAATATTTAAATCCCTGGATTCCCAATTTATCCTGATTCACCGCAATCAGTTCCTTATTGGTTAAAATTGCTAATGTTTCTTTTGACATTTTTCTGAAATCATTTCCTGTAATTAAAGGCGAAGCCATCATACACCACATGGCAAAATGAGATTTATCTTCGATGTTCGTCATACCGTCACCCACTTCCATCATATCAAAATCATTCCAATGATCCGGGCCTGAATATTTACGGATGTCTTTTCGCATCTCGATTATTTTCATAAATCCCCAGGAAGACCAATTTCCTTCTACATGTTTATATTCGCAATCAAAACATGGGTAAATATCCCCAGAAATTCTCCAAAGATTTCCCACTGGTTTTCCCCATTCCCATGGCTGATTGTCTCCCCATTCGCAAAGACTAAAAACAATTGGTTTACCAGCCGTTTTAAGTGCATTACTCATAGTTGTGTAAGCTTCTTTGGCAGTAATTCCTTGCGTATTACACCAATCATATTTTAAAAAATCAATTCCGAGTTTAGCATAAAAACGGGCATCCTGATATTCATAACCACGGGTTCCCGGATATCCTGCACACGTTTGAGTTCCTGCACAATTATACAAACCAAACTTTAAACCTTTACTGTGTACATACTCAATAACAGCTTTCATTCCACTTGGAAACTTAACCGGATCCGGAACCAAATCTCCGTTTGCATCTCGTTCTTTGGTCATCCATCCATCATCAAGTACTATATAATTATATCCTGCAGCTGCCATTCCTGATGAAACCATAATATCAGCGGTTTCTTTTACTAGTTTCTCATCGATATTAGTTTCAAAAGTATTCCATGAATTCCAACCCATTGGAGGTGTCATTGCCAGACCTTCAAATTTACCTGCTCCCTGTGTATGTGTATTTCCCTGACTGAAAGCCAAACCTGAAATAATCAGGGCAATTACTAAGATGATTCTCTTCATTTTTCAAAATTCAAATTATTATATTAAAAAATATTCCCTAATGATAAGATTAGGGAATACTTAAACAAAACTCAAAACAAACTAATGTTCTTTTTTATTTTAAAACAAATCCCATGTCATCCATAAGTATTGTATTACCTCCAAATTACCTGATTCCTGAAGCGTCAGCTGATCGAATGTAGTTGGGTTTCCTATCGCTGAAAATGGAATTTCAATTGTTGTCCACGTCGAAGCAATTGATTTTTGGATTTGATAAGCCCATCCTCCAAAAACAAACGTTATTTTAGCATCTGTATTGGCAGAAATACTTCTAACCTTTACTCTGAAGGCTTTATATTTTGAAACATCTCTAGAATTAAATTTCATGTCGGCTCCGCCCCAGCCACCAAAAACAAATCTAATTGACGAATCTCCCTGAGTCTTATCTGTTTTATAATTCGTATCGAATATATCTGAACCATTCCACATCCAATGCCCTGCATCTCCTTGCATTACATCATCATATAATGCCGATCCAACAGCAACAGTAGATGGTGTGACACCAGAAATATTAGCAACTGACACAAATTTATCTAAACCATTTGCTGGCATTTTAAATTTAATTTCTGTTAAAGTAGAAGATATAACAGTAGCATTTTGAGTTCCAACTTTTACAATAGGATTTAGAAAATAATCTCCATTAATAGTTACAACATCGCCTTCTGCAGCATTTATAGAATTGAACCATTTAAATGTTGGTATGGGAGGCGCAACCGTTAAATCAAATACAGCTGTTCCTTTTGTGGTCACAACTTTTAACTGATTCGAAGCATTCGCATACGGCGTTTTTTCATCTACTAATATAATTATATCTGTATCAGTTACAAATACTGGTTTAAAGTAGGTATCGAAATCATTAAAATAAACCTTTGTAGTACCAAGAAATCCTTTCCCGTGAATGACATAATAATTTTTAGGGTCTACCAATGTTACTGGAGTTAAAGGCTTAAGACTACCATCCAGGTTATAACCAGAAGGCATAACTGACTCAATAACCGGAGCTCCAACATAAGTAGAAGAAGCACTATCATCATTTGAGCAGGAACTAAAAAGCATTAAAGATAACATCCATGCCATACATGCTGTTAACGAAACAATTTTTATATTTTTCATGTTTTTATTTTTAAAAATTATTTAAAAGTATATGGTACTACTTCTGTCAATTTTGGATTTTTAATCAAATCATCTGAAGGATAAGGCAATAAAAGGTTCGTTGCTGAAATTGAGATATGTTTTTCAGTTTCTCTGTTTCCTCTATTTTGTGCTTCTAATATTGCTTTGGCTTTTGCAAAAGGCAAACGTCCCAGATCAAAATAGTAATCTCCTTCGCAAGCTAATTCTGCTCTTCTTTCTTTGAATATATCATCAAAAGAAATAGATGCTTTTTGAGCTACACCAGCTCTTTTACGCACTGCATTAAATGATTTAAGCGCATTTGGATCAGAAGTACTTCCTGATTGCGATCCTAAAATTGCTTCTGCGTGAATTAACAATAATTCTGCATAACGCATCATGTAACTATTCATGCTGCTTTCTCCATTGAATGGAGGATTAAAAGGACCTGTAATAGGCAAATTTTCTTTTCCGATTACGTATTTCTTCAATCCAGCACCAGATTTTTGCGCTTCATATTGAATATCAAATGTATATCCTAAAAGTTTTGGAGAATCGACAGCAAGCGTTTGCGCATAAGTCAGATTTGGATAAAAATCTCCAGGTAACATGAAAGTCTCTATTCTTCTTTTATCACCATTTTCATAAACATTTTTAATTAAATCCTGTGAAGGTGCTATTTGACCGGAATAAGTAGTTTCAACCAATCTGTTTTCGGGAGCAAATAATGTATTTGAAAAGTTACCATCAAAGTAAGTTCCCGCACCATTCCATTGCCAAGAAAAAATTGACTCTTCATTATTGTTGTTTTTTTGCAGCCATAGATCAGCAAAAGACTTTGTAGGCAACTCATCTCCACCCAATAATTTAAACTCTCCACTATTAATAACTTCCTGCGCCATTTGTCTGGCTAAATCATATTTCTTTTGATACAAATAAACTTTAGCTAAAAGTGCTTTAGCAGATCCGGCAGATACGTGTGCGTTTGCAGCGTAATCAGAACCTCTGTTTTTTGTTCTTAAATTTGCAATAGCAAATTTTAAATCATTTTCAATAAATTTATAAACATCTTCAGTAGGATTGCTTGGTATTACAAAATTCTGAGAATAATCAGCATTATTTTCTATAATTGGAACATTACCAAATAGTCTTACTAAAAAGAAATAAGAGAAAGCTCTAATAAAATGTGATTCTCCCATAGCATTATTTAATGCTTCTTTGCTCACATTTGGACCTACGCTTTGAGGTAAATTACTAATATAAGCATTAGAATTCGCAATAGCGCCAAAACATGATCTCCACGCATCAGATATAAACGATTGGGTGTTGGTAAAACTCAAATCAGTAAATTTTCCAAAATCATTATATATATCAGCATACATATTACCGGAAATAACATCTGTAATTCCGTAAAAAGCTGACTTATTCATATTAAACCACACCAGACCATATAATCCGTTTGTAGCATTATCTAATTTTACATCTGAGTCGTAATAGTTACCGATAGTTGGCGTTCCTTCTGCCGGCACGTCTAAGAAATCCTGAGAACAAGACGTTGATATTAACATTATAAATGTCATAGCAATAGCACCGCCTCTTTTTATTATATTTTTCATATTAATTCGTATTAAAATTCAACATTAAAACCAAAAGTGATCTGTCTAGGCACTGGATAACGACCGTTATCAACTCCTGATAACAAGGCGTCCTGGTTGTAAGCACCTACCTCAGGATCATAACCTTTGTATTTTGTAAAAGTGAAAAGGTTTTGTCCGGAAGCATAAATTCTCAATCTTGATAAACTAAGTTTTGAAATCATATCTAAAGGTAAAGAATACCCTAAAGTTACGTTTTGAATTCTTAAGTAAGATCCGTCTTCAATAATACGTGATGATACTGCATTATTGATATTATCATACGTTGATGGTCTCGGCAAAGAGCCATTAATATTTGAAGCTGAATAAAAATCTGCAGCTTCAGTTAAATAATTAGTGCCCGTACCACTGTTCAAAGTCCCTGACAAACGAGTCAGGTTCATTAACTTGTTTCCAGCTGTACCTTGAAGGAAAATAGATAAATCAACATTTTTGTATTTAAAATTGTTTGTAAATCCGTAAGTAAATTTAGGATTTGGATTTCCAATCGCTTTCAAATCGTTTTGATCAATAATACCATCGTTATTTAAATCTTTATAAATAACATCCCCTTTTTGAAATTCCGGAAGCAAAGAATTAGTTCCGTTTTTCAAAACTACTTTTGTACCTGTAGCATTTGTATGACCGTAAGTTGTTAAATCTTCGTCTGTTCTATAAATCCCTAAAGCCTCATATCCAAGAAATGAACCAATTGGTAAATCTTCAGTAGTTCTGGATACAGTTACAGTATTATAAGCCAGAGTACCCATTGTTTTCACAATATTCAAGCCGGCCATATTAGTAACCTCATTAACATATTTAGTAAAATTCAAACTACCATTCCATGAAAAATTATTAGAGAATTTTTCTGTGTAGCCAACTGTGAACTCTATACCCTTATTCTGCATACTTCCAAGATTAAAGTACGGAGGATTTACACCCCCTTCATAATCGCCACCTCCAGAAAGGAAGTTTGGCAAAGGAACCTGATACAAGAAATTTTTAGAAACTTTTTTATACAAATCTAATGAAGCTGTAAGTTTAGATTCAAACATTGTAAAATCTAATCCTATATTGGTTTGATCCTGAGTTTCCCATTTCAAATTTTTATTTGGTGTATTTGATGGCAAATAAGAAGTTCCCATTGAGCTATTAACCAAATGCAGGTTTGAATCATATAAATTATTTCCAATTTGATTGTTACCTGTTTGTCCCCAACCTACTCTTATTTTAATATTGTCAACATATTTTCTAGTGCCTTCCATAAAATCTTCATTAGAAAGTTTCCATGAACCACTAGCAGAACTAAAAACACCCCATTTGTTTCCAACAAAGAATTTTGAAGATCCGTCAGTTCTTACAGCTCCGGAAACGCTATATTTATCACCAAAATCGTAAACTACCCTTCCTAAATAAGAGGCTAAAGTTTGAGTTCCTGAATACACTCCGCTAGTAATTGCATTAGGTAAATCTGAAGCGGCAAGAGATTTGTCATTGTTATCTTTATACCCTTCTCCTGTTATAGTATAACCCTCCCAATGTGCTCTGTTAGATTCCTGAACAGCTAAAATTGTGAAATTGTGTTTACCAATAGTATTTCTATAAGTAAGCATATTTTTTAAGTTCCATGAATTACCACTTGAAGGACTGTAATATAAATTAGCAAAGCTTTTTACTGCATTACCCAATGAATACATAGGATCAAATCGTTGTCCTAAATTGTCATACATATATCCACCTGCTTCAAAACGATATTCTAAACCTTTTACTATATCAATTTGAGTATAAAAATTTCCTGAATAATTTTTTCTTACTAAAGTATTTGAGCCTAATAAAGAGGTCGCTACCGGATTTACAAATGATGTATTACCTCCAGCTGGCGGTCCGGAAAAAGCGCCAGACAACTCTCTAACTGCAACATCAGGAGTAGCTAACAAAGAAGTAGCAACAACTCCGTTAAACTGACCATTCAAAGTAAGTTTTTCATCTGTAAGCGCTCCGCTAATGTTTACTCCAACTTTAATGAATTTATTAACTCTTGTATCAATATTAGATCTAACATTGTATCTTTTAAATCCTGATTCAATTACGATACCTTCCTGATTCAAAACGCCACCAGAAATATAATAGTTAATTCCCTCTTTACCACCTGAAAAAGACAATTGGTTCGAAGTCATAATTCCAGTTTCATAAATAGCGTCCTGCCAATCAGTACCTTTTCCTAAAAGTTCCGGATGAGCAAATTCAGGACGTTTTGACGACGGATCATAAACATCAGACAAAGCATTTTGATGAGTTGCATATTCTTGCAAATTCATAGAATGCAATTTTTTCGGCAAATTGCTTATAGAATAAGAATTTTCGAAAGTCAATTTTCCAGTTCCTTTTTTACCTGATTTTGTAGTAACAATTACAACCCCGTTCGCTCCACGTGAACCATAAATCGCTGTAGCTGAAGCATCTTTCAAAATATCAATCGATTCAATATCACTAGGATTAATAAGAGCTAACGGACTCTGCGTAATATTACCATTATTAGAGAAATTGCTATTTCCTTGTGCATTTCGTCCAGAAGTAGATGAATTACGGGCATCCCCAGAAATTGGCACACCGTCAATTACATACAAGGGTTCATTTGTACCAGTCAGAGACGAAACCCCTCTAATTCTAACTGAAACGTTACTTCCCGGCTCGCCTGAGTTACTGTTTACCACAACTCCGGCAGCCTTACCTTGCATCATCTGGTCAAATGAAGCAACTTTTAAATTTTCCATATCTTTGGAACTAATGCTGGAAATTGCACTATTTACGTCCTTTCTTTTTTGGGTACCGTAACCAATTACAACCACATCTTTTAAATCTTCTACATTAGATTTTAAAACTACGTTTATAGTTGTTTTTCCGGCTACGACTATCTTTTGCGTATCGAAACCAATAAATGAAAATAGCAAAGTTGAATTTGCAGGAACATCGATAGTATACTTACCATCAAAATCGGTTGAAACTGTTGTTTTCAATCCGACAGCCGAAATATTTGCACCTGGAATAGAAAGCCCCTTCTCATCAGAAACGGTTCCCGAAACCTTTACCTGAGCCGTAATAAAATTACTCAGTAACAAGAATAAAATCAAAGGAACTGCTCTGTGGTTAGCATTCCAATGAATAAAGTTAGTCATTAGTTTTTTCATAATAAAGTTTGGTTAGTTTAAATTGTTTTTATTCATAATCAAGTAATAAAATAGCGTGTGATTTATTTTCTAAATTATTTAACAAATCTATAACAGAACAAAACATTAAATCGATAGTATTATATCATTTAATGATAATATTTTTACTATATCTTCTTAAAAAAACACATATGAAAATAAAAACAATAAAAAATTGAATTTTTCGCAATTACACTCTATGAAATGAATACAAATTATAAATAAAAATTAACGAATCAGTGAAAAAGCAAACGATTTCGTTAAAAATAATATTTGTTTGTGCAAAAAAAGTATCATTACAAAATGCGCTTTAATCCAGAAAAATCTTCTCTATATTGGCTAGGTGTGCAATTTTTAATAGCCTTAAAGCTACGATTGAAGTTGGCAATATTATTGAACCCTGATTTAAAAGCAACTTCCGAAACACTCATATCCTTTTCAACAAGCCAGCGCGCTGCATATCCAATTCGGATATCATTAATATAATTCACAAAAGTTTTTCCGGTACGTTTTTTAATAAATCTATTAAAAGAAATTATCGACATGCTGGCAACATTGGCAACATCTTCTAACGTAATCTTTTCAGCAAAATGTTTTTGCACATACTCGTAAACTAATTTCATTTTATCATAATCATCAAACGTATCATAATCCACTGTGTAAGTTGAAAGCAATCGTTGATTTCTTGAATTAGCCAGATCATATAATAAGGAAGTTATTTCCAAAAAATAATCCATACCATCTAATTTAGAAATCCTTACAAGTCTTGGAGTCAATTCTTCGGCCACTTTTTTTGAAAATAAAATACCGTGAATCGAACGATTAAACATATCCCGAATCGGATTCATAATTCGCCTGGACAATAAAGATTCATGAAATAAATCGTTATGAAACTGAATCGTAATTTCGTGAATTTTTTTGCTGGTACATTTACTTAATTCCCAACCGTGATATAAATTTGGACCAATTAAAACCAATTCAACACTGTCGATTTCTTCAATATTATCTCCAACAACACGCTTCACTCCTTTTCCATTTAAAATAAAATTGATTTCAAATTCCGGATGATAATGAACCGGAAAATCGAAACTATCTTTAATTCTATCGAAAACTAAAAAACTGTCTCCAGCTGAAAGCGGAGCAATTTCTCTGTAAAAATTTTTAGCACTACTCATCTTTAAAAGGTATTTATTTAAACAACTCTTGATTTTTAATTTGCAATAATATGATATATAATTGATAAAATAATATTAATTACGCGATAAACATCCGATTATCTTTGAAAAATAGAATTATCATTTTTACAAAAAGCACATTGATAATAAACATTAATCATTTTTAATATAATAACTTTTTAAAGTTTTAATAATTTTAATCGATAAATAATATTGATTTAAAGATTGAAAAAGTGACAGTTTTATAATACATTTATCAATTGTTACTTTTACACTTATATACTAAAAACAACTATCCTTCTAATGAAAAAAAATATACAAATGCTAATAATAACAATACTTATAGGAACTTCATGTTCTTCTAAAGCAATTGTTATTAATACTAATTTATCACTTTCAGATAAAAAAGCGACATCTGAAACTGTTTCTCTTTACAAAAAACTAAACCAATTAGCCCAAAAAGGTTATTTATTTGGACATCAGGATGACCTTGCCTATGGCGTAAACTGGAAATACGAAAATGGCAGAAGTGATATAAAAGATGTCGTTGGAGATTACCCTGCAGTTTACGGTTGGGACCTGGCAGGCCTGGAAAAAGACAGTCCTAATAACATAGACGGAATTCCATTTACAAAAATGAAGCAATATATAGAGGAAAGTTATGAAAGAGGCGGAATAACAACTATAAGCTGGCATTTTGACAATCCCGCAACCGGAAAAAGCGCCTGGGATAATACTCCAAATGCTGCAAAAACAGTTTTACCGGGCGGAGAAAACCATCAAAAATTTACTCTTTGGCTCGATAAAGCAGCCAACTATCTTTTATCCTTAAAAGATAAAAAAGGAAAAAACATTCCAATTCTTTTCAGGCCTTATCATGAACTTACCGGAGGCTGGTTTTGGTGGGGGAAAGGAAATTGCACTCCCGAAGAGTTTAAAAATTTATGGAAATTCACTATTGAATACCTTCAGAAAAAAGGGGTTCATAATTTAATTTATGTGTACAACACCAGCAGTTTCAACTCCAAAGAAGATTTTTTAGCACATTATCCGGGTGACAATTATGCTGACATTTTAAGCTTCGATTCGTATCAGAATAATGACGATAAAGAAGGTGTAAAATTCATTAATGAAGTCCAGAATCAACTTAAAATAGTAAACGAAATCGGTATTGAAAAACACAAATTAATCGCTGTCGCGGAAGCAGGTTACGAAGCAATTCCAGACCCAAAATGGTGGACAGGCACTTTAACAAAAGCCATTGGAGATTACAAGATATCTTATGTTTTATTATGGAGAAACCATGGCTGGCAGGAAAAAGAGCAAAAAATGCATTATTACGTTCCATATACTGGACAAATAAGTGAAAAAGATTTTATTGATTTTTATAATCTCGACAAAACCTTATTTGAAAAAGACATTCAGAAAGCATTAAAATAATAACCAACTCAAATTACAACCTTTAAAAAGAACCCAATGCACGACAAAATTAGTTTAAAAGAAAAAGTAGGTTACGGCCTTGGAGATGCGGCATCATCCATGTTCTGGAAAATTTTCAGCATGTACCTTCTCTTTTTCTATACCGATGTTTTCGGATTGGCACCTGCTGTCGTAGGAACCATGTTTTTAATCACCAGAATCTGGGATTCCTGCTTTGATCCAATTGTTGGAATCATTGCCGATAGAACCAAAAGTAAATGGGGAAAATTCAGACCTTATTTATTGTGGGTTGCCATACCTTTTGCCGTAATTGGAGTTTTAACTTTTTACACTCCAGATTTTGATGAAAAAGGAAAAATAATTTATGCTTACGTTACGTATTCGGCAATGATGATGATTTATTCGCTTATCAATGTTCCATATGCTTCACTTTTGGGTGTAATGTCATCTGACCGAAAAGAGAGAAACACGTTATCGTCTTACCGAATGGTTTTTGCATTTGGAGGAAGTTTATTAGCACTTTGGTTAATTGAACCATTAGTAAATTATTTCGGCGGAAGCCTAAATTCTAAATCAGGCTGGCTGGCGACAATTGCCGTTTTTGGAGTGATTACAACTGCTTTTTTCTGGGGTTGTTTTTTCTTCACAAAAGAAAGAGTAAGACCAATTTCTGATGAACAGTCCAACTTAAAAGAAGATTTAAAAGACTTATTAAAAAACAAACCGTGGTGGATTTTGTTGGGAGCCGGAATCGGTGCTTTAGTTTTCAATTCCATTCGTGATGGAGCTGCCGTTTATTACTTTAAATACTATGTAAGCAGTAGTATCAACTTTGATTTCAATTTATTCGGAACAGATTTTCACATGACGCCAACTTCTATTTATTTGGTTTTGGGTCAGGCCGCCAACATCATCGGAGTTATTATAGCAACACCAATTGCGAATAAAATCGGGAAGAAAAAAACCTTTTTTGGAGCCATGGCTTTAGCCGCCATTTTGAGTTTAGTGTTCTATTTCTTCGGAAAAGAAGATATCTTGCTAATCCTTAGTTTTCAGGTTTTAATCAGCATTTGCGCAGGTTGCATTTTCCCGTTAATCTGGTCCATGTATGCTGACAGCGCCGATTATTCAGAATGGAAACAAGGCCGTAGAGCGACAGGATTAGTATTCTCCGCTTCATCCATGTCACAAAAATTTGGCTGGACCATTGGAGGCGCCGGAGCCGGGTGGCTTTTAGGATACTATGGTTTTCAGGCCAATGTCGAACAAACTGCCGTTGCCCAAAACGGAATTCAATTAATGTTAAGCATACTTCCTGCAATTGCAGCTTTTATATCAGTCGCTTTTATTTTGTTTTATCCTTTATCTGAAGAAAAACTGCAAACAATAGAACAAGATTTAAACGAAAAAAGAGACCAGACCATTTAAAATTATACAGATACAGAAATCGATTAATATGACAACAATAGCCACTTCCACTACATTTCAGGATAGAAAAGTAGCATTAGAGAAAGAACATAAAACCCTTATAGAGCAAAAAAATGCTCCTGAAGAAAATGCCGGAAACGGCATATATCAACGTTACAAAAAACCAGTAGTTACAGCGGCTCACGTGCCATTGAACTGGCGTTTTGATTTGAACGAAAAAACAAATCCATTTTTGCAGGAACGAATCGGGATGAATGCCGCTTTTAACGCCGGTGCCATGAAATGGAACGATAAGTATTTATTGGCTGTTCGTGTTGAAGGAATTGACAGAAAGTCCTTTTTCGCTATTGCGGAAAGTCCAAATGGTGTAGATAATTTCAAGTTTTGGGAGAAACCATGCGTGATTCCGCAAACTGCAGAACCAGACACCAACGTTTACGATATGCGTTTGATCAATCATGAAGACGGTTGGGTTTATGGTATTTTTTGTACCGAAAGAAAAGATCCAAAAGCACCAAAAGCAGATACCAGTTCAGCTGTAGCCAATGCAGGAATCGTACGTTCAAAAGATTTAGTAAATTGGGAAAGACTGCCTGATTTAATTTCAAATACTGGACAACAACGAAATGTCGTTTTGCATCCGGAATTTGTAGACGGAAAATATGCTTTATATACACGTCCGCAAGATGGTTTTATTGATGTTGGAGCTGGTGGCGGAATTGGTTTAGGCTATGTGGAAGACATGACAAATCCTGTTGTAAAAGAGGAGAAAATTATTTTCGGAAAACAATATCACACCATTTATGAATTAAAAAATGGCCTTGGCCCTGCTCCCATCAAAACCGAAAAAGGCTGGCTGCATTTGGCACATGGGGTTCGTAATACCGCTGCAGGTTTACGTTACACACTTTATATGTTCATGACTGATTTGAACGATATTACAAAAGTAACACACGTTCCTGCCGGTCATTTTATGGGACCAGAAGGCATTGAAAGAGTTGGCGATGTATCGAATGTTTTATTCTCAAACGGATGGATTGAAGATAACGACGGAACCGTTTATATATATTATGCTTCATCAGATACGAGAATGCATGTTGCAGTGTCATCAGTTGCAAAACTAGTTGACTATGTTACGAACGCGCCGGCAGATACTTTTATTTCCGCAGGGTCTGTGAAAACAATCATCAGTCAAATTGAAAAAAATAACGCAATTTAATTTATCGTGTCAAAACTAAAGCAACTTAAATCTGAAGTAACTGCCGAACTTGATGCTATCCTGAAGTATTGGTCAAAAAATACGATCGACAATCAAAATGGGGGTTTTATTGGTCAGATTGATTTTAACGATCATCTGATTGCTACTGCCGAAAAGGGTTCTGTTTTGAATGCCCGAATTTTATGGTCGTTTTCTGCCAGTTATCAGGTTACTAAAAATGAGGAACATAAAAAAGTAGCAACGAGAGCTTTTGACTTTCTTTCAAAATATTTTTATGATGCAGAATTTGGAGGTTTATTTTGGAGTGTAAATCCTGATAAAACTCCAAAAGACACTAAAAATCAGGTTTATGCCTTAGCTTTTGCGATTTATGGATTATCAGAATATTATGCTATTTCTAAAGATGACAATGCTTTGGCAATAGCCATCAATTTATATTTAAGAATTCAGAAACACAGTTATGACCATGAAAACAAAGGTTATTTAGAAGCTTTTACCCGCGATTGGCAGCCTATCGAAGATTTACGTTTAAGCGATAAAGATGCCAACGAAAAAAAAACAATGAACACGCATTTGCATATTGTTGAAGCTTATGCAAATTTGTTTAAAGTTTGGAAGGACAAAAATCTTCAAAATGATATTATCGAGTTATTAGAAACAATCGACAATCATTTCATTAATACTGAAACGGGACATTTACATTTGTTTTTTGATGAAAACTGGATCGAAAAACCAGATGTTATCTCTTACGGGCATGACATTGAAGCGGCTTGGCTTTTATTACAGTGTGCCGAAATTTCAGAAGATGAAAATTTGATTGCTACTTATAAAAAACATGCTATTCAGATGGCTGAAGTTACTCAGGAAGGTTTAGATATCGACGGTGGCTTATGGTATGAATTGGATTCTAAAAACAACGGATTAATTGCCGAAAAACATTGGTGGGTTCAGGCTGAAGCTTTAATTGGCTTTTATAACGCTTATCAATTAACCGGTGACGAAAAATATTTAGACCTGGTTTTGAAAAACTGGAATTTTATTAAAAAATATATAGTTGACAAACAAAACGGAGAATGGTTCTGGGGAGTTTACCGCGATTATTCTTTAATTGAAAAAGACAAAGCCGGATTTTGGAAATGCCCATACCACAATAGCCGGGCTTCTTTAGAGCTTATTCAGAGAATAAAAGGATAAAATTCTCTAAAACAAAAACCATTATTGCATTTAAAAATATTGATTATGAAACCACTTTTTCTTTTTAGTTTACTATTTCTAAGTACAATGACAAATGCTCAAACCAATTTGGTGAAAAACGGTGGCTTTGAAAGGGATATTGTCAATTGGCAGGGTGACGTTGCAACAATTTCGCCTTATGATAAAAAGTCAGGGAAAAATGGCGCATTAATCAATCAGTTTGTGGGAACCGAATGGAAAGGAATTGATCAGATTATATTGATTCCAAGAAATACTTATGCCGTAGAGTTTAGTATCTGGATAAAAACAGAAAGCATTGAAGGAGGTAAAGAAGCTTATAATGCTGGCGTTATGATCGCTGAATTCACCAACAATGCCGAAAAACAAATTAATTCTGAAACGGTCGCACAAATAAGAGGAACAACGGATTGGACAATCTACAAAAAAGCAGTAAAAATACCTGCTGATGCACAAAAAATCAGGATTATGCTGGCTTTGGCACAAACAAGCGGCTCTATTTATTTTGATGATGTAAAAGCTATTCCTTTATCTGAAGAAGAATATTTGAAATTAAATACTGTTAGTACAACGTCACAAAACTAAAAAGGAATAATCCATTTCTGGAAATATTTTATAGGCTAATCCTTTTAACCATACCAAACTATTCTCCTGCTAAAGATTAGTTTTTGAACTTTTTATTTACTGTTTTAAAGACAAATAACCATCTTATGAAACAGCAAAAAAGAATACTATTATAAATATATCTATTTCAACTAGGCTGTTTTAGACACATTTACAACAAAAAATAAAATCAGCATTAGTAAATTCTTTGCATAAAATGCATAAACTATCAAAATAGTCAAGATGAAAAAATTAACTCTTATAGCATTTACAATTATTTTGTTACAATGCTCCTGCTCAAAATCAGATGAAAACTCTTCTGATCCAGCTCCAACCCCCGAAGATCCTGTAATAGAAGAACAAATAGATCCTGCTACAGCAAATACTATTGGTTTTTTTCTGGACAATTGGGCAGCTAAAAACTTTACTTCTCCAGCAAGCTTTACAGATGCAACTATTCCTGAAGCAACAAATTCAACTGTAACTGTTGATTATGCTAACGTAATAACAAAAATTCCCTCTTCAATTTACGGAAATAACGCCAATTTATGGTCAGGTAAATTAATTACAAATACGCCTTTAGTAACTGACATCTCAAATCTAAAACCAAATATTATTAGATTTCCCGGCGGAAGCATTAGTGATATCTATTTTTGGAATGCAAGCAGCAATCCGCCAACAGCACCTTCAAAATTAATGAAGGCTGATGGAACGGAAGAAAATTCTGGTTTCTGGTTCGGAAAAAATGATGAAGACTGGACCATTTCACTAGATAATTATTACCAGCTTTTACAATCCACGAGCAGTAAAGGAATTATTACCATTAACTACGGTTATGCCAGATACGGAATAGGCTCAAATCCGGTTGCGGATGCAGCAAAATTAGCCGCTGACTGGGTAACTTACGACAATGGAAGAACACAATATTGGGAAATTGGAAATGAAGTTTATGCCGATTGGGAAGCAAGTTACAGAATCAATACAGCCAACAATAAAGATGGACAACCTGAATTATTAAACGGACAGTTATATGCACAACACTTTAAAATAATTGCAGAGGCAATGCGTAAAGCTGCAGCTGCTGTTGGAAATTCAAATATTAAAATTGGTGCCATAATGGTCGAAAGCTCCCCTGCAAGTTATCTACCGGATTGTTATAAAACATGGAATGACAAACTGCTTAAAAACATTGAAAACAAAGCTGATTATTATGTGATTCATAATTACTATACGAACTACAATACAAACGCCGCAGCATCTGAAATTTTAGAAACTCCTAAAAAAGTAACGGCTGACATGATGACTTTTTGCAAAAATGCATTGACATCTACTGGTAATGAAATTAAACCTTTTGCTTTAGATGAATGGAATATTTTTTCAACCGGAAGCAAACAGCAAGTATCACACATCAACGGAATGCACGCCGTCTTGATTTTAGGAGAAGTTTTAAAAAACAAAATTGGCCTTGCAGCACGTTGGGATTTAGCAAACGCCTGGGCAAATGGAGATGATCACGGAATGTTTAGCAACGGAGATGAACCTAATATTCCGAAAGGAAATCCTCGCCCGGCATTTTATCACATGTATTATTTTCAAAAATACATGGGAGATCGTTTAATCGAAGCCAATAAAGATACCAATGGAAATTACGAAGTATATGCTTCCTCATTTTCTGATGGGAAAATAGGTTTGGCCTTTGTAAATAAAGCAACAACTTCCATAAATATAAAGTTAAAATTGAATAACTTCCTGACAGGCAAAAGAATGTTTTGGTATACTTTAATTGGAGATACGGATAATGGAGAATTCTCAAGAAAAGTGATCATTAACGGAAACGGACCAACTTTGACAGCAGGCGGACCAGCAAATTATACCACTATTAAGCCTTTTTCATCCTTGATAACAAATAACACAAGTGTAACTTTACCTGCACGATCTTCGGTTTTTGTGGTTATTGAAAAAAATAAATTAAAATTATCAATTTAATAAGAATGAAAAATTCAATCTCAAAATTAGTACTTCTTGCCTTATGCATGGTCAACTTTAGTTGTCAGGCTCAGCAACTACCAAGAATTACGGTAAAAGGAACGCAATTTTACAAAGGCGATAAACCGTACGCGTACATTGGAACGAATTATTGGTACGGAAGTTTATTGGCTTCGAAAAAAATCGGTGACCGAAAAAGACTTTTACGAGAACTCGATTTAATGCAGAAAAACGGCATTGACAACTTAAGAATTTTAGTAGGAGGCGACGGTGGAAAATACGATTTTACAGTTCGTCCGGCTTTGCAATATGAACAGGGAAAATACGATGAAGATTTGCTTGATGGATTGGATTTCCTTATGAACGAAATGCGTAAACGTAAAATGTATGCGGTTTTGTACCTGACAAACAACTGGGAATGGTCTGGTGGAATGTCACAATATTTAGAATGGAATGGCAAAGGCCCGGTTCCGATTCCTGGAATTGCACCGAATACCTGGCCTCAGTTTATGTCGTATACGCAGCAATTTCATAGTTGTGAACCTTGTATGCAGGCGTTAGAAAATCACGTGAAATTTATTATGGGAAGAACAAATGCGTATTCTCATAAAAAATATACTGACGATAATACGATTATGGCGTGGCAGGTTGGAAATGAACCGAGGCTTTTTACAGTTGAAAATGAAGCAAAATTCACCGTTTGGCTGAATAACATTGTGAATTTAATGGACAGTTTAGATAAAAACCATCTGATTTCGACTGGTTCAGAAGGATTGAATAGCTCGAATGATGATATTGGAATTTTTGAGAGAACGCATCAAAATCCGAATATTGATTATTTGACCATGCACATCTGGCCGAAAAACTGGGGCTGGTTTAAAGCTGAGAATGCTGAAAAAACGTTGCCAACAACTTTAGAAAATGCCGGAAAATATATTGACAAACACGTGGCCGTAGCCAATCATTTAAAACGCCCCATAATTATTGAAGAATTTGGTTTGGGAAGAGAAAACGAAAGTTTATTGCCAACGGCATCAGTTGCAAACAGAGATGTTTTTTACAATTATATTTTTGGAAGAGTTGCTGAAAGTGTCAAAAATAATGGTCCGTTGCAAGGAGCGAATTTCTGGGGATTTGGAGGTGAAGGAAAAGCCATAAACGAAAGCGGAAAATGGAGTCCGGGCGATCCTTTAACGACTGATCCTCCGCAGGAACCACAAGGCTTGAATTCGGTTTTTTCTTCGGATAAATCGACTTTAAATATTGTAAAAAAATATAACAACCAACTGAAAAAAAATTAAACCATATAAGTTCATCTAAGAGATTATAAGCTAAACTTTGAGCTATATTTAAATGAACTTGTATTATTTATATGGTTAAAAACATTCCAGTATGAAAAAAAATCTTTATTCTTTTTTGTTTCGTTTTTGTAAATCTTTCTTTTTCACAGAAGAAACAAGATTTTGTTTTGACTTCTCCTGATGGAAAAATTGAAATTAAAATTTTAGTGAATGATAAAATTTCGTGGAGTATTTCGCATGAAAAAGATTTGATTTTGGCTCCTTCTGAAATGTCTGTGACTTTGAATGAAAATGTTGTTTTAGGAAAAGATCCAGTCGTTTTAAATTCGAAAAAAGAAAGTGTTGATACTTCATTTGAATCTCCATTTTATAAAAAGAAATCGGTTCAAAATAAATACAATCAGTTGACTTTAAATTTTAAAAATGATTTCAGTATTGAATATCGTGCTTTTGATGATGGAGTTGCGTATCGATTTATCACTAAAAAGAAAAAAGACATTACTATAAAAAATGAAAAAGTTGTTTTGAATTTCGATCAGGATTACAACACTTTGATGCCCTATGTTCGTGATTTACGAAATCCAAAAGATCCTTATATTTCTTCTTTTGAATCGCATTATGAAAACAAGAAAGTAAGCGAATTTGCGAAAGATACTTTGGCTTTTTTGCCGTTTTTAATTGATTATAAAAACCATAAAAAAGCAGTTTTCCTAGAAGCAAATATGGAAGATTATCCGGGATTGTTTATGACAAATAACACGACAAAATCTGGTTTTGAATCTCGTTTTCCGAAATATCCATTAAAAGAAACAAACGGTGGATTTAATTACCTCAACAAATTAATTACCGAAAGAGCTGATTATTTGGTTAAAACCAAAGGAAGCCGCAATTTTCCGTGGAGAATTATCGTGATCTCTGAAAATGATGCCGAATTAGCGAATAATGATATAGTTCAGAAATTATCAGAGCCTTCGAAAATAAAATACATTTCGTGGATCAAACCCGGCAAAGTAGCCTGGGATTGGTGGAATGACTGGAATATTTACAATGTCGATTTCAAAGCCGGAATTAATACGCAGACTTATAAATATTACATTGATTTTGCATCAAAAAACAATGTAGAATATGTTGTTTTGGATGAAGGCTGGAGCGTTGAAACCGATATCATGAAACACAATCCGAATGTGGATCTGGAAGCTTTAATCGCCTACGCGAAAGAAAGAAACGTTGGCGTTATTTTATGGTGTTCGTGGATGGCTTTGAATAACAATATAGAAGGCGTTTTTGAGAATTATTCGAAACTCGGAATCAAAGGATTTAAAGTTGATTTTATTGATCGTGATGACGCTAAAATGGTGAATTCTGTTTATGATATCGCTGAGAAAGCGGCTAAATATAAATTACTTTTAGATTTTCACGGCATGTACAAACCAACCGGAATTCAGAGAACCTATCCAAACATTCTAAATTTTGAAGGCGTAAAAGGGTTGGAAAACAATAAATGGACGCCAAATGACGATGTTCCGTTATACGACTGCACCATTTCCTTTATCAGAATGATGGCTGGTCCCATGGATTATACGCCAGGTGCGATGCGAAATGCTACAAAAAGCGAATTCAAACCAAGCCATTCGAATCCGGTAAGTCAGGGAACAAGATCGCATCAATTAGCGCTCTACACTATTTTTGAAGCGCCTTTGCAAATGATGGCCGATAGCCCAACCTCTTATATGAAGGAACAGGAAAGCACTGATTTTATTGCTAGAATTCCAACCACTTTTGATGAAACGGTTGCGTTGGATGGTGAAGTTGGAAAACATGTTGCAATCGCCCGCAGAAAGGCAAATACCTGGTATTTAGGCGCCATAACAAATTGGGATTCCAGAGAAATAACAATTGATTTTTCTTTCCTTGAAAAAGGCAAAAAATTTGAAGCTGAAATTTTCTCAGATGGAATAAACGCTGATAAATCGGCTGTAGATTATAAAAGAGAAATTATTACCGTTGATTCGACAACGAAATTAAAATATCAATTGGCCAGCGGTGGCGGATTGGCGATGATTATAAAATAAAAAATGGGACAAATTGTCCCATTTTTTTATCATTTCACATTTCACAAAATACATTTTACGCTAATATCTTTTCAATCGCATTCAATTCATCTGTTCCGAACTCAGTATTTTGCAAACAATCAATATTATTACACAATTGTTTTACAGAACTCGCTCCAATTAAAACCGAAGTAATTCGTTTGTCTTTTTGCAACCACGCCAAAGCCATTTGTGCCAAAGATTGGTTTCTATTCTGAGCAATTTCATTCAGCTGAACCAGCTTCTGAATTCTTTCTGTGGTAACTTCATTTTCTTTCAAGTGCCCGTTCGGATTATGTGCTCTTGAGTTTTCTGGAATTCCATTTAGATATTTATCCGTTAATAGTCCTTGTGCTAAAGGCGAAAACGCAATACAACCTACTCCTTTTTCTTCCAAAACATCTAATAAACCATTTTCAACCCAGCGTTCTAACATTGAATATTTCGCTTGGTGAATCAAACAAGGCGTTCCTAATTGTTTCAAAACATCCACAGCAACTCGGGTTTGTTCCGCCGAATAATTACTGATTCCGACATACAATGCTTTTCCGCTTCTTACCGCGTAATCTAAAGCCATCATGGTTTCTTCAATTGGTGTTTCCGGATCTGGGCGGTGCGAATAGAAAATATCGACATAATCGACTTTCATTCTTTTTAAACTCTGATCTAAGCTTGATAACACATACTTTCTTGAACCCCAGTCTCCATAAGGCCCATCCCACATTGTGTAGCCGGCTTTGGTCGAAATAATGATTTCGTCACGTAAATTTCCCTGAAAATTATGCCAAAGAATTTTACCAAAATTAGTTTCTGCAGAACCTGGAACCGGTCCGTAATTATTAGCTAAATCAAAATGGGTGATTCCTTTATCAAAAGCTTCCACAGCGATACTTTCAGCATTGTCAAAATTATCTACCGATCCGAAGTTATGCCATAATCCTAAAGAAATTTCAGGTAACAATAACCCGCTTTTTCCACATCTGTTATATTTCATTATTGCAATTTAAGGTTGTAAGTTTAATAGGTTTTAAAGGTAAAAAAAACTCTCGCAGATTTTGCAGATTTAGGAGATAAAAAAATCTGCCGAATCTGCAAAATCTGCGAGAGAAAATTTTTATATGATTAATTAATCTCGCAAATACGCAGAGTCGCAAAGCTCATCTTTTAAAATGAGTTTCAATAGCGTCCAGCTTTAGCTGGATGAAAATATAAAAACAATCAAAAGGGCTTTAGCCAAACCTACAAAGTTTGGCTAAAGCCCTTTCTTTTTAAATCTTATTCCCCTAGCTGAAGCTAGGGGTTATGCAAAAAAACTTTGCGACTTGGCGACTTTGCCGAGATTATTTTCTTCGCTACTTCATTTCAAAACCACTTTCTAAACCTTTGTCAGAACTTCCTCCAACCATAATTTTAAAAGTTCCTTCTTCAACTAAATAATTTCCTTCGTTATCGTAAAAACCAAGTTCCTTATCCGTTAAAGTAAAAGTCACGGTTTTGGTTTCACCTTTTTTCAGGCTTACTAATTCGAAACCTTTTAATTCTTTAATTGGGCGAACAATACTGGCGAACTCATCATGAATATACAATTGTACCACTTCTTTTCCGTCATAATTTCCTGAGTTTGTTATCTCAACACTTACTTGTACATTTTCTCCTTTTGCAAAAGCAGTTTTATTCACTTTCAGATTTTTATAATCAAATTTTGTGTAACTCAAACCAAAACCAAACGGATACTGAGGTGTTTTTTCCACATCCATATAATGCGACCAGAACACATTTTTATCGCTGTCAATTGGTCTGCCTGTACTGTATTTGTTGTAATAAATTGGAACCTGACCTACATTTCTGGGAAACGACATTGGTAGTTTTCCGCTCGGGTTATAATCTCCGTATAAAACCTGCGCCACAGCATTTCCGGTTTGCGTTCCCAACTGCCAGGCTTCTACAATCGCAGGCACATGTTCTGCCGCCCACGGAATAGAAAGTGGACGTCCATTATTTAAAACTAAAACTACATTCGGATTCACTTTATAAATCTCCTCTAACAACTCTTGCTGTAATCCAGGTAAATTAAGATCAGTCCTGCTGCGTCCTTCCCCACTCTGAAAACCATATTCCCCTAAAACCATTACTACAACATCGGCATTTTTTGCTGCTGTTTTCGCTGCTTCAAAACTGCTTTTGTCTGTTGTATTGAAAACAGTCTCTGTTAAAAAAGTAGCTTTTTGTGACAACAAATCAACTCCTTTTTCAAAAGTTAATTGATTGTCTTTATAGTGTTGCATTCCTTCTAAAACCGAAACCGCCGAATTATCATCTGCGGCAATTCTCCAGCTTCCTAACGGACTGTTTTTATCATTTGCCAAAGCACCGATCAAAGCAATTTTTTGTCCGGTTTTTTTTAGCGGCAATAAATTCTTATCATTTTTCAGCAAAACGATTGACTTCTTTGCCATATCTAAAACACCGTCATTATTGGCTTTATTTCCAATAGTAGCTTTTTCACGTTTTTCGTCGCAATATCTATACGGATCATCAAACAAACCTAATTCAAATTTTACTCTTAAAATTCGGCGAACAGCATCATCAACCAAAGCTTCTTTTACTTTGCCTTCTTTCACCAAATCAGTCAATTTTGCGACGTATAAATACGATTCCATGTCCATATCTGATCCCGCATTTACGCCTTTTGCAGTTGCATCGGCTTCGTCTTTTGCATAACCGTGCGCGATCATTTCACGAATCGAAGCATAATCCGAAATTACGAAACCATCGAATTTCCATTTTCCTTTTAAAATATCTCGTTGCAGGAAAGTATTTCCAGTCGCCGGAACCCCATTCAATGTATTAAATGAATTCATAAACGTTCGAACTCCGGCTTGTACCGTCGCTTCAAAAGGAGGTAAAACCGAATTATACAATTTAGAATTGCTAATGTCTACAATATTATATTCTAAACCCGCTTCAACATAACCATATGCTGCAAAGTGTTTTGCACAGGCTGCAATGGTATTTACTTTTGCTAAATCAGCAATAGTTTCTCCCTGAAAACCTTTAACTCTCGCAATAGCAATTTTGCTTCCTAAATAAGGGTCTTCTCCCGCACCTTCCATCACACGTCCCCAGCGCGCATCATTGGCAACATCGACATTTGGTCCAAAAGTCCAGTTAATTCCAGATGCAGAAGCCTCATCCGCCGCAATCGACGCCGACTTTTTAATTGCTTCTAAATCCCAACTCGCAGCTTCTGCCAGCGGAATCGGACTTAACGTTTTATAGCCATGTATTACATCAAAACCAATGATTAGCGGAATTCCTAAACGGGTTTCTTCTACTGCAATTTTCTGCACGGCACGAACTTCTTTAACACCACGAACGGTTAGCATTGATCCAACCCATCCTTTTCGTAAATGTTCGTATTTTAATTCCGCTGTACCGCCTTTTGGAGCCGGCCCGGTAACATCCCAAAAACCGTTGTATTGGTTCATTTGCCCCACTTTTTCCTCTAAAGTCATCAGCGGCAAAAGCAAATCAATACGTTCTTCAATGGTTTTGGTTTTATCGAGATAGGGCTTTTTTTGTGCATTCATATTTCCAACAGTAAACAGGGCAAAAACCCCAATAGTTATTATTTTTTTATTTTTCATAGTGTTTTTTTTAAAGGTGCTAAGGTTCTAAGGAACTAAGATGCTAAGTTTTTAAACTTTGCTAGATTATCACAATCTTGTTATTCCGAGCAACGAAATACTTTGTGTCTCATTTCGAGGGACTTCGACTTCGCTCAATCTGACAAAAAAGGCGCAAAAAATCTAAAGTCTAAATCTTTCCTCTTGACTCTTTCCTCTATATTCTATGTTCTATTCTCTAAAATCCTCTCAGTCCGTAATAAAACAAGAAGCCGGCAAATTAGCCTTATTAAACAAATCAGGCTGTATTGTATTTCCCCAGGCGAATCTCACTTTCGTTGGATTTGGAACTTTCTTGCTTGTCAACATCACTTCGCTATTTTTTATGGAAGCTTCCGCAGGATAAAAATTCCCATCGGCTCCAGCCAACTCAAATTGATTTGAAGTTTTATTTTTAAAATACAATCCGTCAGCATAATTAAATGAAACTGCTACTTTGTTTTTTTCAATTTTAATGTCTTTAAAAAGCGGTCCGTTTACCAAATTAGAATTTAGTCCCGAGGCTTCGGGATACGTTTCTGCTAAAGCCAGATTTGCCAAACGAATTCCAACTGATTTTTTATTCTTTGGATGAATATCAATCGTATCTGAGATATCAGAAGTTAAGACCATTCCAGTTTTCGGGACTTCACTCAGAACTTTTCTTTGAGAGTTTCTAACCGTAACATTTGAGAAGTTGTTGCTACCGGTTTTATATGGCGCGATTTGGACGAAATAAAAAGGGAATTCGTCCTGCCAGGCTTTTCTCCAGGAAGAGATTAAAGCCGATAATGTTTTGTCGTAAACCAAAGAACCCACATTTGATTCGCCCTGATACCAAAGCGTTCCCGCAATTTTAAATCCAACAAAAGGATAAATCATAGCATTGTAAGCACGTCCGGGTTGTCTTGGCCCGTATTCTTGTTCGTTAAGTTTTTTGGCGTTTTCCAGTAAAAGAGGATCATTCTGAACCACTTCTTCAGGCATCCAGATTTCAGCCGGAGTTCCGCCCCAATTAGAAGAAATCAATCCGATTGGTACATTTTTTAAATCTTCGCGTAAGCGTTTGGCAAAGAAGTAGCCAATTGCACTGAAGTATTTCATGGTTTCCGGAGTTGATTCTGTCCAGTTTCCTAAAAGATTGTTTTGAGGTGTAGTGGCTGTTAATTTCGGAACAGTAAAGAAACGAATGTTAGGATTTGTGGCATTTTTCATTTCTTCTTCGCCGTTGTCAATTCCCCAACTGGCTGACATTTCCATATTAGATTGTCCGGCGCAAACCCAAACTTCTCCAATTAGAATGTTCTTCAGAATAACTTCATTGTAGCCTTTTATAGAAATAGTGTAAGGGCCACCCGCTTCTGGAGTTTTTATATGAAGTTCCCATTGCGCCTGATTGTTTGCAACTACTTTATATTCCTGATTATTCCAGCCTGAAACTAATTTGATTTCTTCCTTTGGATTTGCCCAACCCCAAATTTTCACTTCAGAATTACGCTGTAAAACCATATTGTCGCCAAAAATATTCGGAAGGGAAACGTTTGCCATCATAGTAGTGGAAATCATCAGAAAGAAAACAAACTTAAATATATTATTTTTCATTTAAACAGCTTTTTTAAAAACGGTGCATATTGATCAGCCATTACTTTTTGATCCGCAACATCCGGATGTCCCAAACATCCCTTTGGTGTCATTGGTTTGAATTTGAAAATCTGGATTTCTTTATGAGTTTTATCTGTTGCAAAAGCTTCTTTAACTTTGTTCAGACAATCTTCAAAAACAATTGCTCTTTCTCCATTAACCATTGGACTATTTGTGATTACAATTTGCGCTTTCGGATTATGAACATAAAGCATCTTTATAAAATTGATATAATTCGAAACGTACTTTTCGGCATTAAAAGGCAGACGTTCTTTTTTGCCGTCTCCACCTGAAAAATCATTAGTTCCTAAAGCAATACTGATGATATTCGGCTGAAAAGCAAAATCATATTTAGGTTTTGAATTGTCCTTAGTTAAATACAAATTTTGATAAACATCCGGCATAATTGCTTCGTCCTTATTCTCATCATTCCAATTGCGATACATTCCAATTCCGGAAACAGAACTCACCAAATAATCAACACCAATCTTTCTCGAAAGTACTGGTCCATACGCATAATAACCATTATGATGATCCATATATTCTCCTTTATCACAATCAACCGAATCGCTTGCTGCAGCACAGGTTATAGAATCTCCTATAAATTCGATTTTCTTTTTCTTTTTGGATGAAATTGAAGTCAGTTTTGCTGTGGTTCCGGCAAATAAAATTCCGCCAGAATGTGCTTCGGTATTTTTATAAATTTCGAGACGGTGCTCTTTTTTATTTGAAGTTATTTTTATTGGGAAAGATTGCATATTGCCTTTTTCTATTCTAATTTTTCCAATATATTTTCCATCTAAAACTAAAGAGACATAATTATGGTGTTCATAAGAATCGACACTTTGCAATTTAATTGAACACTCATTTCCTGTGAAATTAAACGATACAGACGACGCTGTTCCAACTAAAACAACAGCATCATTTTGAAGCTTCTCAATTCGGCCTGCATATAAAAAAGTGTTTGTGTTTTGTGAAATAGAAACAGTCGAAATCAGCAAAAACAAAATTAAAAACGGTAATTTTCTGATAAACATAATTTATTTGTTAAATAGAAATAGTATTCACAAATATATTTGAAATGAAGAAGACAGAAAGATACTAAAACGTCAAAATGCAATAAAAAAACACCACATAAATACATCAAAACCGTAAATTCTATTCTTTATTCTTACAAAGCCTTTTTAAAGCGTTTCTTTGCTATTTAAAAACAAGCTATCTTTATAAAAACAACATCTTAAAAAATGAAATCATTCTTTTATATCTCTATATTCTCAACTTTCATCGTATGTTCTTGCTTTACATCAAAAGAAGAACCTAAAACAGAAACAATTCAACTCCAAAAAAAGGAAACTGATATTGAGCGGGATTCAATTATTAGCTATGCTAAACAATATTTGGGAACACCGTATTTATATGCGGGAAATGATCCTAAAACAGGATTTGACTGTTCTGGATTTATCAGTTATATCTTCCACCATTTTGATGTTGACTTACCAAGAAGTTCCGGCAGTTACAAAAATTTAGGTACGGCGTTAAAACCTGAAGATTTTAAAGTGGGTGATATTTTAGTTTTTTACGGATACAAAGACAAAACAATGATTGGCCATCTCGGAATTATCTGCGAAGCCAACGGAATGCAATCTAAATTTATTCATGCTTCATCCGGAAAAGTAAACAGCGTAACGATTACTTCTCTTGATACAGAACATTATACGAATCGTTTTTATAAGTGTATTAATGTATTGTCGAAATAAGTATTTAAACACAAATTTTCACTAATTATTTTTTACGCAGATTTAAAAAGATTTAGGCAGATATGCGCAGATTATTTATTGCGGTGAGCTTAAAAAAATCTAATTAAATCTGCTCTAATCTGCCAAATCTGCGTGAAAATTACTGTATTATCAATTAATTTTTAGTCGTTTATTATCAGAGTTTTAGCAATCCTTTATGTTTAAAGATTGAAAAAATAATTAGTGGAAATTTGTGAAATTTGTGGCAAACCTTTTTAACATTTATTCCTCTGTCAATAATTTGATCAGACTTTCATCTCTTTGATAAACGTCTTTATAGAAATTCAATTCACCTTTACGATCTACCCAAGCGGTAAAGTAGCCGATATACACAGGAATTTTCTTTTTTAAACTGACCCAGTTTTCTTTGCCCGCGTGCATGGCTTTATCGATTCGTTCCGGTGTCCATCTAGGATCTTGTTTTAAGAGTTCAATGGCTAATTCTCTAGGTTTTCCAACACGTACGCATCCGTGACTAAAAGCTCTGTTTTCTCTTTCGAACAAACTTTTTGCTGGTGTATCGTGTAAATAGATGTTATTTGAATTCGGAAATAAAAACTTCACCAAACCAAGAGAATTGTTTTTTCCCGGCAACTGACGCACTGCGCCATTATTCCATTCCAGATTTTTCTGTGCCAAATAATTCTTGTTTTTGGCCATTCCGGGTTTGATCTCTTTATTGATAATACTTGTGGGAACATTCCAATACGGGCTAAAAACAATATTATTCATCATTCCGCTGAAAATAACGGTTTTTGTCATTGCTTTTCCAACTACAACCGGAGAAACAAAAGCAATTTCATGGTCGCGAATCAAATACAATCTAAACTCAGGAATATTTACTTCGATGTATTCTTTTCCTTTTTCCAGTTCAGGATCGATCCATCTGCAACGTTCCATATTGGCAATAATCGTTTTTATTCGGTCTGAAACTGGAATATTTAGCTCGTCAATATGTTCTTTTAATATTATATTTTTTGGTGTTAATCCGTGATGTATTTCGTAGTTTTTAATGGCTTTAATCAAGGTCGTATCACATACATTACTTTTGCTGTTCTCTTTAAGATCACCGGTAATATAAAGTCTTTCTCTAATTTTACCAATTGCGTCAACTGAATCTCCAATTTTAAAATTCTTAAAATCATCGCCAACCTCAACTGTTTTCCAACCTCCTTTTTTTTCTATTTCTCTATATTGATGAAGTGCATCACGAAGCTTATAATATTGACTGAACATTTTGCTCTTCTTGTCATCGCTGATTGTCGCCTTCTCATAAATGGAATCTGAAAAGACTTTATAATCGAGTTTTTTTCTCGGCAAAAGCCATTCTAATTTTGTTATTGTTTTTTCATCGGCACCAGAAATTTTTTGTACATAATAGAAATACAGGTTTGAAATCATCAAATCGGTATTAATCTTTGACAATTTGTTTTCGGCAATATTATCAAAAACAGCATTGATCTTATCGTTGTAAGGAAAATTGGCACTCAAACCTTCTGCTTCTAATCCTTTGTATTTATTGAATAAAGTATTTCCAAATTCAACAACTCCTTTATTATCCAGCCATAATTGAGTCGATTTTTTTTCCTTGTATAAAGCCAAAACCTCATCTTGGAATTTAATCAACTTTGGATAAGCTTCATAAAATTTAGAAACAGAAATGCTGTCAATATGAAGTTTTAATTCCGGCACCACTTTTTCTGAGTTTTTTTTCAAATCTTCCTCTTTTTTTTCTGATTTCGAATTACATGAAAAAACAAAAAATAGAATAACAACAACGACAGGCGAATAGAAAATTTTCATAATAATATTTTTAATAAAAATAGAAAAGATTTGATGAAAACAAACCCTTTCCGAGAAAAATAATATTCACTTTACATAGCAAAATTTCATTTCAATTTGACTTCAAAAAAGACAAAAAAAACTCCAAATACACTACATATTTGGAGTTTTCACTTTATAACCAACCTTTATTTAGATTACCGTTCCTTTGAGGGTAAGAATTTTTGGAGTCGTTTCGGCACTTGTTGTAACTGTTACCGTTTTTGTAAAAGCACCTTTGTTCGCCGCATTATATGTTGCAGTTACTTTAGCAGTTTTTCCCGGCAAAATTGGCTCTTTAGTATAATCTGTCGCTGTACAACCGCAAGATCCTTGCACATTTGTAATTACAACTGCTGTTTTTCCTGTGTTTTTAAATTCATATACAATTGCTTTTGGCGTTCCTTGTGGAATTTGTCCTACATCAATTGTTTCGGCTTTCCATGTTATTGTTGAAGCTGTTGTTTCAATTTTAGAAGCAATTACTTTTACCGGCACAATTGCTGAGAAAGACATTAGGCCCAAAGCCAAAGCTAACATAGAGATTTTGATAATTTTCATAGTTATTATATTTAATGGTTTATAGTTCGGAATTTCTATTTCAAAAGTACTTCAGACAAAATCAAATCGCTGTTAAGCGGTTTCAAATCTTTGTTAACGACTTGTTAATCGCTGTTTTTAACTATAATTTTCAGTAATATTACATTCTGAAAAATACTCTTTCTTGAAAATAAACAAACTCAATAGTATTATCCTTTTAGGATTGATCGCCATCATTAGCATACTGGTGGCACAATTGCTTTGGACCAAAGAGGCTTTTACTCTCGAACAAAAAAAATTGAGTCAAAAGGCCAATATTGCTTTGCTTGAAGTAGCCCGAAAATTATACGATGGAAAAGATCATGAGCCATCATGTCAAAATCCTGTTAGAAAAATTTCCAACGATTATTATATCGTAAACATCGAGAATGCTTTTGAACCTGATATTTTGGAATTTTATTTAAGGTCAGAATTCAAGAAAATGCATATTACAACCGATTTTGAATATGCGGTGTACAATTGCCAGAGTGACGAAATGGTGTATGGAAAGTACATTTCATCATCTGAAAAAGGAAAAGAAAAGAAAGCAGTTTCTTTCCCAAAACATAAAGATCTGGTTTATTATTTTGCAGTTCGTTTTCCTAATGAAACGACTTACTTATTTAGTTCTATGCGTTTTTGGTTTATCCTTTCGATTGCACTGATTCTGATTTTACTAATTTATGTCTATTCGATTTTTACGCTTTTACAGCAAAAAAAATATTCTGAGTTACAAAGGGATTTTATCAATAATATGACGCATGAATTCAAAACGCCTTTATCATCTATTTTAATTGCATCGAAATATTTGATTGAACAAAACCCAATTAAGGAAGATAAAAAACTGCATACTTATACAGATATTATCATCAATCAAAGCAATAAACTCAACAATCATATTGAACAGATTCTAAATATTTCGAAAGCAGATTATTCGCCTTTGGAACTAAAAAAAGAAACGCTGTTAATTGTTCCTATTATTGAGGAAACGATTGAAAATATTCAGATGAAATATCCTGAAGCTACAATTAAAATAGATAGTGCTTCAGAAGAATATTATATTCAAACAGATGTTTTTCACTTCAGTAATTTAGTTTATAATCTTCTTGACAATGCCGTAAAATATTGCACTGAAAAACCTGATATTACAATTCGAATTGCCTTAGAAAATCAAATTTTAAAACTCGATTTTATCGATAACGGAATTGGAATTTCTCCTAAAAACATTTCGCTTATCTTTGATAAGTTTTATCGCGCTCAAAACGAAAAAAGCAATGAAGTAAATGGTTTTGGACTTGGATTATATTACGTCAAAGAAATTTGCAATCTTCAGAGCTGGAAAATAAAAGCCGAGAACAACTCCGAAAAAGGCATCACTATAACTTTGTCAATTCCCTATAAAAAATGAAACAATTCAGAATACTTTATACCGAAGATGATGAAACCTTAGCGTTTTTAACCAAAGACAATTTGGAACAAAATAACTATGAAGTTATTCATTGCCCGGATGGAAAACTGGGTTTGGAAACCTTTAAAAAAGAAAAGTTTGACATTTGCATATTCGACATTATGATGCCTAAAATGGACGGTTTTGAATTGGCAACAGAAATCAGAAAAGCCAATACGGATATTCCGATTATTTTCCTTTCGGCCAAAACTTTAAAAGAAGACCGTATTAAAGGATTGCGTTTGGGAGCCGATGATTATCTGGTGAAACCTTTTAGTATTGAAGAATTACTTTTGAAAATTGAGATTTTTTTGAAGCGTTCACAGAAAAGTATTCCGACTGAAAAATCAGTTTATGAAATTGGAAAGTATCAGTTTGACACCAACAATTTTATCCTTTTTAATGAAAGCGAAAAAATCACGCTCACACAGCGCGAAGCGGAATTGCTTAGATTATTTTTGGATAATAAAAACTCGGTTTTAAAAAGAGAGCAAATTTTGACCTCCCTTTGGGGAACCGATGATTATTTTATGGGAAGAAGTCTGGACGTTTTTATTTCGCGTTTGCGTAAAATTTTAGCAAATGAGAGCGGAATTTCGATAGAAAATCTCCATGGAATTGGGTTTAGATTTTCAATTGTATAGCACCATTAAATGGTTAGAAAAATTGACTTTTAAATAATAACAATTCTGTTAAAAATAAAGAAAAATCTGTAAATTAAATTTGAAAAATCTTCGTATTTTTAAGTTCTAATTTTACATGATATGAAATTACATCATTTACGTAACGCTACTTTAGTTATTGAAACGGAGCAACATGTGATTTTAGTTGACCCGATGTTAGGAAAAAGAAAAACAATTCCACCCTTTACCATCTTTCGATATAATCCTCATAGAAATCCAATGGTTTCTTTGCCTAAAAACAGTCGGGAAATTTTAAGCAAAGTGACACATTGCCTCATTACACATTTACATCCGGACCATATCGACAAAGCTGGCGAAGTTTTTTTGAGACGCAAAAGCATTCCCGTAATCTGCAATGTCCAAATTGAAAAAGAATTAATCAAAAGAGGTTTAAATATCACTCAAACTTTAAATTATTGGAAACCTCAACCCTTTCTGGATGGGAAGATTACAGGAATTCCAGCCATTCACGGTTACGGATTTATCGCTAAATTGATGGGAAATGTAACGGGCTTTTTTATTGAATTAGCCAATGAAAAATCTATTTATGTAAGTTCAGATACCGTTTTCACAGAACACGTACAAAAAGTTTTGGTTGAATTTAAACCCGACATTGCAACTGTAGCTTGCGGAACTGCTAGATTAGATATTGGCCAACCCTTATTAATGCGAATGAATGATATTTTGAAGTTTACGGCACTGGCTCCGGGAAAAGTTTTCGCGAATCATTTAGAAGCTTTAAATCATTGCCCAACGACTAGAGAGCAATTGAAAAATGCTTTATCAGAAAATGGTCTTTTGTCTAAAACGGCTGTTCCTGCTGATGGGACTTTTGTGGAGTATTGATTTTTTTTTACACTTATAATTTTGAAAATCTTGTCGAGCTACTTGCGGAGATTCCTCGTTCCTCGGAATGACAAATCGGACGGAAAATCCTTCATTAATAATTAATTATTCAAATAGTAACCAAAAAGTATGTCATTCCGAGGAACGAGGAATCCCCGCAAGTAGCTCCGCAATCCTATTCAAACAAGTAATTCAAAAATTCAAAGTCAGGATTCATCGATTTTATCAGTTCTATCTTTTTCTCTCTTCTCCAACCTTTAATTTCCTTCTCTCGAGCAATTGCCTCATGAATCCAGGTAAATTTTTCATAGTATAATAAGAATTGAACATTATACTTTGAGGCAAATGTCTTATTCTTCAGGAAAATGTGTTCTTGATGCTGATTTAATCTCTTTTTTAAATTATTAGTAACTCCTGTATAGAAAACACTTCTAGGCTTATTGGTTAAGATGTAGATATAATAGGTGTGATAGCCTTCTTGAAATAGCATAATATTATTAAGATTTTATTCTTATGTAAAAATAAGAAAAATCCTAAATAAATCTACAAAACCAACAACCCAAACTCTCTCAAAGTATTAACCGGCTTAGAATACCAAAACAATTCAAAATCCTCCAATTGCGTTTCGAAATCTGCTTTTACTTCCTGAAAAGTATAATTCTTAGTATTTGAAATCGAGATTTTACTCAAAATTTCGACTAACCACTCTCCTTCATTTTTATTGGTCTGAATAGTGAAACTTTCCTTTTTATCGTGAAAAGTAAAACTCATCATTTCCCAGGAATTTCCTTTTTTTGATTTTGTGAAATGTTCTACAGAAGGTTTTCCGCCAAGCCAAACCACTTTTGCATTTGGTTTTGTATTGAAATCATTTCCTTCTTCCAGTGCATTAAAAATAAAATCAGGATCTATTTTAGTTTTCGGAATTTTAAAATCAAACCAATCTTGCAATTCGTAATCGAAACAAATTCCGTGCATGAAATTAAAAAGTGATTTCTTTAGTCCAAAGCTGAATTTATCGTGATTGATTCCGGTAGAATCTGTATAATCGATATCGTTGTTTGCAAAAGTTCCGATGATTTCTGTTGCTTTTATCACACCAAATTTCTCCGGATACAAACCAACCGGACTATGTGCCGTCATCGCAAATTGATGCCAAAAACCAGACTGCAGAATTCCGGCCTCAAACAATTGACGTACCATTTCGAGACTGTCAATCGTTTCCTGAATGGTCTGTGTTGGGTATCCGTACATTAAATACGCATGGACCATAATTCCGGCTTCGGTAAAATTGCGGGTTACTTTTGCTACTTGTTCAACGGTAACGCCTTTGTCTATAAGTTTCAATAATCGATCTGAAGCCACTTCTAAACCTCCTGAAACGGCAATACATCCGGAAGCTTTTAAAAGCAAACATAAATCTTTAGAAAAGCTTTTTTCAAATCGAATGTTCGTCCACCAGGTTACCGCTAATTTTCGGCGTAAAATTTCTAATGCTAATGCACGCATCAACGCTGGCGGTGCCGCTTCATCCACAAAATGAAAACCATTCTGCCCCGTTTGCAGCATCATTTCTTCCATTCTGTCGCATAGCAAATTGGCGGCTACAGGTTCATAAACCTTTATATAATCTAATGAAATATCGCAGAAAGTACACTTTCCCCAATAACAGCCGTGCGCCATTGTCAATTTATTCCAACGGCCGTCGCTCCACATTCTGTGCATCGGATTCACAATTTCGATAACCGAAATGTATTTATCCAAAGGTAAATCAGAATAATCGGGAGTTCCCACCTGAGCTTGTTTGTAGTCGTGTTTTAGAGAATTATTTTTATAGACCACTTCTCCACTTTCAAGTAAGAATGTTCTTTTATAATGCTTCTCGACTTCGCTCGAAGTGACAGCATTTATAAGTTCTTCTATCGGAACTTCACCATCATCCAAAGTAATAAAATCGAAGAATTCAAAAACACGTTTATCAGAAAGCGAACGCAATTCGGTATTAGGGAAACCTCCGCCCATTGAAATCTTAATTTCAGGATGATTTTGTTTTACCCATTGAGCACATCGGAATGCACTGTATAAATTCCCAGGAAAGGGAACAGAAATTAAAAACAAAGTTGGTTTTGCACCTTCAATTTTAGCTGCCAAAAGTGAAATTAAAATCGAATCAATATAAGTTGGCTTTTGTTGTAAAGCTTCATACAATTCATCAAAAGAATTGGCACTTCGTCCCAAACGCTCTGCATATCGGCTAAAGCCAAAATTTTCATCAACACATTCTACTATAAAATCCGAAATATCTTCAAGATATAAAGTTGCCAAATGCTTGGCTTTATCCTGAGTTCCCATGGTTCCAAAAGCCCAATCAAGTTCTTCTAACTGAGCAAAACGAGAAGCCTCCGGCAGGAAATCTTCCTGACAAATCTGCAAGGCCAAAGTTGGATTTTTCCCTTGTAAAAACTGAATTACAGCATCAATAGTTTTGATGTATTCGTCCTGTAAAGCAAAAATACGTTTTGAATTATCGGAAATTTCGAAACCCAAAACTTGAAACTTTGAGCTTGAAACTTGAAACAAATCAATTAATCCTTTCTTCGAAAACAATTCCAAAATAACATCAATACCTAAATCCGCCTGAACCGATTCGACATTTTTAGTGTTTAGAAATCCTTTTATATAAGCTGTTGCCGGATAAGGCGTATTCAGCTGTGTAAAAGGAGGCGTTATAATGAAGAGTTTAGTTTTCAAAGGAAATGTTTTTGCAAAAATAAGGGATATTTGGAGACTTTTTAGGAAAAGATTCGATTGTTGATTTTAGTTTTATCTTGTAGATATTTAATTACATTTGTTGCCATCCAAAACAAACCTATGAAATACAAATTACTTTTTATTTTTCTATTTTTTTCTTTATTCTTTTTTAATAGTTCCAATGCGCAAGATTTTCAATGGGCTAGACAATTTGGAAATACAGAAAGTGACTCATCAACAAAAATAGAAGTCGATAGTGAGGAAAATAGTTATGTAATAGGATTTACCTCTTCTTTAGTTTTTGATTTAGATCCAACGTCAAACGGAGAAAAGCTAGTTGATAACACCGCTTTTAATCATTTTAATTTCGGAGAAGTTTACTTATCAAAATTAGATAAGGATGGAAATTTTCTGTGGGGAAAAACATTTGGTCTTTATAAATCAGATGAAGATAAAGCAGTTGATATTAAAATTGGAACAGATAATACTATATACGTTCTTTTAGTATTGAACGAAATGACTAAAGACGGTGTTGTAGAACCTACTGTTACTATTGTAAAGTTTTCTCCTGATGGAAATGAAATATCTAGAATAAAACTTAAAAATTCAGACAACTGGGCTGCTGGCAGGTTATATGCGTCTTCATTTGACCTCGACAATCAAAACAATATCTATATTTCAGGAATATTTAGAGGAAATGTAAGGTTGCATCCTTCTAATCCAGAATTCGATTTAAATAGTTCAAATTTTAGTCAATATCTTTTAAAGATCACTTCTAATGGGGATTTACAATGGAGAAAAACGTACTCGCATGTTGGTTTTTTAAAAGCCTTAGTTGCAAAGGATCAAAATATTCAACTTGTTTACAATAATGAAGCTCCCAATTGTGAAATTTACGATCTAAAAAGTACTGATGGCTCAATTATATGGAAAAAAGAACTGGCAAATCAAGGTGCCGAAAACTTTTCTAGTGATTTAGAAGGAAATATTATTATTAGTGGTATTGCAAGTTACTATGTTAATGATATTGATGTTGATCCTTCTTCGAATGTAGTTCCTGTTACTTCTCGTAAATATTTTTTATGGTTAGACAAAGACGGTAACTATAAAGATGTCAAAGAATATGATGGAAATATTTTTATAAACAGCATTAAAAATGATCTTGACAATAATGTTTTTTTTACAGGATCCTTTCTTGGCAATATAGATGCAGATCCTTCCTCAAACAGTTACATATTGAAAACTCAAAATGATTATTACAATGAAGGCATCTTAATCAAATTTGATTTAAATAGAAATTTTGAAAGTGCCTTTAAATTAGGTGAAGAAAAAACTGTCACCCCCGCCAACCAGTAACAGTTGTTATTATTTAAGGTTTAATGATATTGTAATTACTAAAAAATCGCAATATTTTGTAGGTAATTTTGCTTGGGACTGTGACTTAAACCCTTCTTCGAATGTTGAATCATTTAATTCTCTTCACAACCAAAATATTATTACATATGATGGTTTTATTTTAAAACTGGGATTATGTAATTCTGAGAAACCAAGCGGTGAATCGGACCAATACTTTTGTTCCAATCAAAATGCCAAAATCAACAATCTGGCACCTAATTCAACTTCCATAAAATGGTATGAATCAGAAACATCAACAACTGAGTTGCCCAAAACAACTAGTTTAATAGATGGTAAAATTTATTACGCTTCGCAAAAGACTGGAGATTGCCCGGAAAGCATTCAAAGATTAGCAGTAAAGGTTCATATTAACCAGTCACCTGCAACACCTACAATCTTAAATCTTAATTTCTGTAAAATCGACAATCCAAAAATAGCTGATGCCATAGTATCTGGACAAAATATCAAGTGGTATAATAACAGTACCGGAGGAGATCTTTTATTATCAAATACTTCACTTCAAGACCAAACCACCTATTACATTTCGCAGACCATAAACGGATGTGAAAGCAACCGATATCCAGTTTTAATAAAGGTAAAAGAAGTTCTTCCTCCAGTTATAACTTCACCAAAAACTTTCTGTATTCAACAAAATGCAACATTGAATACCGTTCAAGTTACCGGACAAAGCATAAAATGGTATGATGCTTCAACAGCTGGAAATCTTTTGCCAAATACTTTTTTACTTCAAAACGGCACCACATATTATGCTTCGCAAACCATCAATGGTTGCGAAAGCGAAAGAACTCCTGTGACAATAAATATTGAAAGTACACCTCCTCCAACAGGAAATGCAAATCAGCCTTTTTGTTCAGGTCAAAATCCAACAATTGCAAATCTTGATATTACAGGAAGTTTAATAAAATGGTATGATGCCTTAAACAATGGTTCTTTGTTGGCAGAAACTACCAATCTCCAGAATGGAAAGACTTATTATGCTTCACAAACCATAAGCAGTTGTGAAAGTCAAAGATTAGCAGTTACTGTATCAGTTGGGAATACTCCAAATGCACCGCTCGAAATTAATAGTCGTGCTTATTGTAAAAATGAAAATGCAACACTAAATAGTATTCAGGTTTCTGGACAGAATCTAAAATGGTACAGTTCAAATATTGCAGCGGGTACTTTGCCTAATACCACTTTGCTTGAAAATAATATGATTTATTATGTTTCGCAAACTACAGGATGTGAAAGCGACAGAACACCAGTTTTGGTTCGCGTATACGATACCCCATTGCTAACAGGGACTAATTCTAAACAATTTTGTATTGATGAAAACGCAACACTTGCCTCTATTGGCATTAGTGGAACAAATATCAAGTGGTATAATTCTGCAACGAATGGAAATATTTTGCCACAAACAACTTTATTGCAAAATGGAATCTATTACGCAACACAGACATTAAACAATTGCGAAGGCCAAAGACTTGCTGTTACGGTAAAAATCCAGGATACCCAAATTCCTATTGCTGATTCGCCACAAAAATTCTGCATTCAAAAAAAGGCTTCAATAAATGACATTGATATTACAGGGCAAAATATTAAATGGTTCGAAAGTATTTCTTCGACTATTAATTTATCAGAATCAACTATCCTTCAAAACGGAATTACGTATTATGCCTCACAAACCATCAATAATTGTGAAAGTGACAGAATTCCTATAACCATTCAAATTCTTGAAGCAACGAATGCCAACTGTATCAAATTTATTGATGAACTTCCTTATCCAAAATTCTTCACGCCAAACAATGACGGTTACAATGATACCTGGACAATTGATTTTGCTTATTTGGCACCTAGAACCAAAATAAAAATATTTGATCGTTACGGAAAATTAATCAAGGAATTATATGAAGATGATACTTGGGACGGAAATTATCTGAAGCAACAACAACCTGCGTCAGATTATTGGTTTATAGTTACCCTATTAAACGGAACAGAATTTAGAGGACATTTTAGTTTGAAAAGATAAAAAAAAGAGTGGCTACAATAATGGAAGCCACTCTTTTTTAGAATATATTTTTTTAAAACTGATGTACTTTCTTAGATATGACTAAAAATGAAACCAAAGAAATTAAAGCGGCAGCTGTCAGATAAAAACCTACATAATTCAAACCGTAAGTACTCGCCAGCCATATAGCAATCATAGGTGCAAATGCTGCACCTAAAATTCCTGCCAAATTAAATGTCAAAGAAGCACCGGAATAACGAACTGTGGTAGGAAATAATTCTGATAGAAAAGTTCCCAATGGTCCGTAAGTAAATCCCATCAAAGACATTCCCATACAAACAAACGCAGTTACCATAACTGGATTTCCTGAATTAAGGAAGTACGAAAAGAAAAATCCAAAAACAGCAATAGCAGCTGTAGTAATAATCAATATTTTTCGACGGCCAATTTTATCCGCAACTAAAGCTGAAATTGGAATAAAAAAAGCGAAAAACAATACGGAAAGCAACTGAATTAACAATGCATCTCTTTTTGTAAAACCTAAGTCAGAAGTGGCCCAACTCAATGTAAAAACGGTCATCAAATAAAAAACCAAAAAGGTTGTAACTGCAGATAAAGTTCCAAAAATTAATTGATTTCTATAGGATTTAAGCAAAGTAAAAAAGGGTACTTTAACTTCTTTCTGCTCCATTTTTGAATTTTCAAAAGCTGGAGTTTCACTAATTTTCAAACGGATATAAAATCCAACAATTACTAAAAGCGAACTTGCTATAAAGGGAATTCTCCAGCCATAATCCATGAAATCTTCACTGGTCATGGTATCGGTCAAAATCAAAAAAGTACCACCTGAAAGCAACAATCCAATGGGTGCTCCCAATTGCGGAAACATTCCGTACCAAGCTCGTTTGTGTGGTGGTGCATTTTCAATAGCCAATAAAACAGCTCCACCCCATTCACCTCCTAAACCAACTCCCTGTCCAAATCGGCATAACATCAATAAGATTGGTGCCGCGATTCCGATACTGGCGTAACCCGGCAAAAAACCAATTGCAATTGTCGATAATCCCATCGTTAATAAGGCTACTACTAAAGTAACTTTTCGCCCTATTTTATCTCCATAATGCCCAAAGACAGCTGAACCCAAAGGTCTGGCAAGAAATGCTATTGAAAATGTAGCCAAAGATTCTAATGTGGAATTTGTACTGCTAGCTCCCGGAAAAAATAATTGCGGAAAAACCAATACGGCAGCATTGGCATAAATATAAAAATCAAAAAATTCAATTGTGGTTCCAATTAAAGAACCAAAAAGAACATGTCGAAGAGAGTTCTCCTGATTTGGGTTATTTTTCATTGTGGTTGATATAGTTTTTTTTTGAAAAATGGTGTTGTAAAAATGAATCGACTCGTTTAACACAACAAACATTTGTCTGCAAAAATATAGTTTCATTATTAAAAACACACATTTACAAACAACAGTTTTATATTACTCTCAAAATTTTAACAAAATCATCAAATCCGGCGTTTTAATCTTTACCCGATTATTTATTATTCAGCAAAGACTAAAACTCAAATTAAAATACTGATTTTAAATATTTTAAAACAAAATATCAAAATCAAATCTTAAGCATTCGTTAAAAACATTTTTAAGTATATATTTTCATTAAATTTACAGCTATCAAAAATAAATCTAAAATTATGCCCACCGACTGTATCAGCTACCAAACCTCAGGATATTTCTCTAAATTGATACAAGATTATTTAGATCAAAAAACCGAATTAGACTTTCTATACAATCACTTTCCGACACTGGAAAACTTTGAAAAACAGATAACTCAAAAGCAGGCAAATTTTGATAACGCAAACCGAATTCCTTTGGTTGAAACGCTGAAAAAGCAATATCAAAATATTGAAATTTCAGATATAACTAATCAAAATATCGAGCTTTTAGCACATCCAAATACTTTTACGATTACAACCGGGCATCAATTAAATTTATTTAGTGGTCCTTTGTATTTTTTATACAAAATCATTTCGACAATTAACCTGACCAAAGAATTAAAGTCAAAATATCCAACGTATAATTTTGTTCCAATCTACTGGATGGCAACTGAGGATCACGATTTTGAAGAAATTAATTATTTCAATTTTAAAGGGAAAAAATTCCGTTGGAACAAAGAAAGTACAGGTCCGGTTGGGAGACTTTCAACAGAAGGGTTAAGTGAGTTCTTCGAAATTTATTCATTAGAATTAGGATCGAGCACAAATGCCAATGTTATTAAAAAACTTTTTGAAGAAGCGTATTTAAAACATGAAAATCTAGCCGATGCAACCCGTTTTTTAGCCAATAGTTTATTTGCTAATTATGGTTTAGTGGTTTTAGATGCCGATGACGCCAATTTAAAACGTGCCTTTATTCCTTTTGTAAAAGAGGAGCTACAACAACAGACTTCATTTAAAGCCGTTCAGGAAACTATTTCAAAATTTGGAGATTATACCGTTCAGGTAAATCCACGCGAAATCAATTTATTCTATATTGAAGATGATGTAAGAGAAAGAATCATTTTTGAAAATGATAAATACTATGTAAACAATACGAAGATCTCCTATTCAAAGGAAGAAATTTTGAATTTGCTCGAAAACAATCCGGAAAAATTTAGTCCGAATGTAATTATGCGTCCGCTGTATCAGGAAATTATTTTGCCTAATTTATGCTACATTGGCGGAGGCGGAGAAATTGCGTATTGGTTAGAATTAAAATCATTCTTTGATGCTGTAAACATTACTTTTCCAATGCTTTTAGTACGTAATTCGGTGCTTTTAAATACTGAAAAACAAGCTAAAAAAGCTGATAAATTACAATTAAGCTGGGCTGATTTATTTACAAAACCTGCTAATCTAGTCAATGCGATTACACACAAATTATCTGCTTTTCCAATTGATTTAACTTCTCAAAAAGAAACATTAGAAAAACAATTTGAATATCTTTATGAACTGGCACAGCAAACCGATAAATCATTTACCGGAGCAGTAAAAGCACAGGAAGTAAAACAGAAAAAAGGACTAGAAAACCTTGAAAAAAGATTATTAAAAGCGCAAAAACGAAAATTAAACAACGAATTACAGCGTGTAATTGATTTACAATGTGAACTTTTCCCAAATCAAAGTTTACAGGAACGTCAAACTAATTTTTCTGAATTCTATTTGGAAAAAGGAGAACAATTGATTCCGCTTCTAATTCAAAAATTAAAACCATTAGAAAACAATTTTAACATAATAACGATTTAAAAAAGTTTGTCGCTAAATACACGATTTACACAATTATTTAATCGCAAAACTGATAATAATTTGTGTAAATTCGTAAAATTCGTGGTAAAAAAAGCCCGCAAAACGGGCAGCAATAAAGTAATAATCATCAGAATAAATAACCGCCTCTTCTGAAATTATTGCCTCTCTAAACCAAATAGTAACCTTTAAAAACAAAAATTAACCTATTACCAAAAACTATGACCAGAGAGCGCTTGATTTCACTAGATGTCTTCAGAGGATTAACGATTTTATTAATGACCATTGTAAACAACCCGGGCGATTGGGGCCATGTTTACGCACCACTTTTACATTCAGAATGGCACGGCTGCACGCTAACCGATTTAGTTTTTCCGTTTTTTATTTTTATTATGGGAGTTGCAGTTCCACTTGCAATGCCAACCAAAACTTGGGATGAAACCACTTTTAATAAAATATTGGTTCGTTCTTTACGCATGTTCTGTTTGGGAATATTCTTTAATTTCTTTGCTAAAATACAGCTATTCGGTCTTGACGGAATTCTGCTTTTAGTTGGCCGTTTAACCATTACTATTGCTGTTGGTTATGCTTTAATGGGGAATTTTAGTTCAAAAGTTAAAAACATTTTAGCATTCTCTATTCTGTTTATTTATCTATTTTTAGCTTACAGCGGTATCGAAGCCTATCATGATGTGCGCCTGCCTGGGGTTTTACAACGAATTGCTATTGTATATTTTGTGGTTTCACTTCTATATTTAAAAACTACTCAGAAAACACAAATTATAACTGGAGTTGTTTTATTATTAGGCTATTGGGCTATTATGGCTTTAATTCCGGTTCCTGGAATAGGAGCGGCAAATCTCGAAAAAGGAACCAATTTAGCTTCATGGATAGACAGCATTTTGCTTGAAGGTCACATGTATCGCGAAACAATTACCTGGGATCCGGAAGGAATTTTAAGCACAATTCCATCAATCGTAAACGGAATTATTGGTCTTTTAATTGGTCAAATCCTATTACGAGAAATAGGTAAAACCGAAAAAGCTCAAAAAATGGCTATAATCGGTGTAGCACTAATTATTGGAGGTCTATTATGGAACATTGTTTTTCCAATCAACAAATCACTTTGGACAAGTAGTTACGTTTTATATACTACCGGACTAGCCACTACATTTTTAGCAATATTATATTATGTAATTGATATAGCAGAATATAAAAAAGGATTCAAACTATTCTTAATATGGGGTGTAAACCCAATGATTGTGTTTTTTACCTCTCAAATTATTCCACAGGCTTTAGTGATGATTGAATTCCAAAACCCACATAATCGGGCAGAAAAAATTAATCTTCTAAATTATTTGTATAGTTTCGGAATTGCGCCATTCTTTAGCAATCCAATGGCAGCTTCTTTAGCAGGAGCATTGGTGTATGTCGGAATCTGGACATTTATTTTATGGATCTTTTACAAAAACAAACTGATTTTCAAAGTTTAAATTATCCCACCATATCGGTAGAGACGCACACAGCAGTGCGTATTTCTTATTTAATGTATGCTTTAGTATCAACATTTTACAATTTACAACTCACTTTTCACAATTATATTTGCCATAACATCATTTCACGATGTTTTAATTATGAATTTATTAAAATCAATTCATAAAAAAAGTATACTTTTGCACAAAATTAAAAATAAGCAATAAAATGGCAACAAATAGAACTTTTACAATGATTAAGCCAGATGCAGTTCAAAACGGACACATCGGAAATATCTTAGCAATGATTACTAATGGAGGTTTCAAAATCGTTTCATTAAAATTAACTCAATTAACTGTAGCTGATGCTCAGGCTTTTTACGCGGTACACGCTGCAAGACCTTTCTACGGAGAATTAGTTGAATTTATGTCACGCGGACCAATTGTTGCTGCTATTTTAGAAAAAGATAACGCGGTAGAAGATTTCAGAACTTTAATTGGAGCTACAAATCCAGCTGAAGCTGCTGAAGGAACTATTCGTAAAGCATACGCAACTTCTATTGGAGAAAATGCAGTTCACGGTTCTGATAGCGACGAAAACGCAGCTATCGAAAGTGCATTCCACTTTGCTGGAAGAGAGCAATTCTAGTATTCAGTTTTCAGTCGCAGTTTTCACTGACAATAAAGCTATAAAAAAATCCCGTTTCAAATATTGAAACGGGATTTTTTTATGTTTAAATTTTAGTTCAATCTAAGTCTGAAAACTGAGACTGAAAACTATCGTAAAACTACATCCTTAACCACTTCACGACCTAATTCTTCATTAATCATCTTAACGATTTTAGATTTTCCGTGGCTTAATTCTTCTCTTAAAACAGCAGATCCAAGTTCAACATATAGCGTACTTCCTTTCAAAACGACGTTTTTAGTATACGTCTTTACACCATTTCCCATTAAGTTACCCCAAGCTTCTTTCACATCAATCTGATCCATTCCGGGCTGTAACTTATTTACCTGAATAATCTGGTGCAAAACATCGCCAATCGTACTTTGATTATTTAGTCTTTTTGCCATCGTTTAAAATATTTAGTGGTCCTGTTTTTTTATAATGATATTCTTTTTGCTGCTCATTTTTTACAACAAATTCTTTGTCCGAAATCGAAATTAATTCCTCGCTCCATTTCGCATAATCCGTTTTATAATCCAGAAAAGTTCCCTTATCCGTAAATCGAACCGAAACACTTTCGAACGTATTTGTTGTCAAAAAAGTACCATCAAGCTGTGCCATGACTTTCGTTCGCGTTCCTTTTGTTCCTTTAATTTGAAAAAAATCAAAGTTCTCATTCATTCCGTACGCTTTCTCTTCACCTTTATCAAAAACTACTTTTTCAATTTCCCAATAACCATTCAATTTCGCAATATCTGCAGGTTTAATTTCCTGTTTGCAGCTTACAAACAAAAGCGACAAAACCAAAATAATAAAAGTGTTTTTCATATAATAATGTTTACAAGGAGCTGATTCCCGCTGTCCGCTATATCTTTTCCTGTCTAAAGAAGCCAGAAAAAGGATACCGCTCCCATCAGGGCTAGGGCTCCCGTTTTCAAAAGAAATTTCGTGAACTACAAAGTTAACTTTATATCATTCAAAAGAAATAAAAAAACACAAACCCATTAAACTATTTTACATATTTTTGATCAAACCCTAAACCAACACCAAAAAACCATGATCAAAAATATTTGTAAGATACTGATTCTCACATTATGTGTAAGTTGTAGCAAAGAAGATAATGATTCCACACCTCCTCAGCCCCAAAACATGTATTTTCCACCTTTAACAGGAAATACTTGGGAAACAACATCAATTTCAGATTTAAAATGGAATCAAAATGAAGTCCAGCCACTTTTAGACTACTTAGAACTTAAACATTCTAAATCTTTTATCATTTTAGTCAATGGTCGAATCGTTTTAGAAAATTACTTCAACGAACATGACGCAACAAAAAACTGGTATTGGGCAAGTGCCGGAAAAACCTTAACCTCAACCATGACCGGAATTGCACAACAAGAAGGCTTTTTGAATATCAACAATAAAGTTTCACAATATATTGGAACAGGCTGGACAAGCGAAACACTTGCAAAAGAAAACCTCATTACCTGCAAACACTTACTTACCATGACCTCTGGATTGGACGACAGCACAGACGATGTAAAACCGGAAAGTCTCATTTACAAAGCCGATGCAGGCACACGTTGGGCCTATCATAATGTATATGTAAAATTGCAGGATGTTGTTGCAAAAGCAAGCGGACAAACCTGGGAGAACTATTTCAACACTAAATTAAGAGATAAAATCGGAATGAATGGTAATTGGGTACAACTTGGCGTAAATAGCGTCTATACCAGTAACTCAAGAAGTATGGCGCGTTTTGGACTTTTAATGCTTAATAAAGGGAAATGGGAAAGTAACCAAATTTTAAACGAAGCCTATTTTAATGAAGCAACAAATTCCTCACAAAACATCAATTTAGGTTACGGTTATTTATGGTGGCTTAACGGAAAAGCTTCTTATCACTTACCACAATCACAACTCACTTTTCCAGGAAGCGTGATTCCGACAGGACCAAACGATATGTTTATGGCTTTAGGTAAAAATGATCAAAAAATATATGTTGTACCTAGTAAAAACATGGTCGTTATCAGAATGGGCGACGCTGCTGACGATGATAACCTAGCCTTATCCGTTTTTGATAAAACTTTGTGGGAAAAAATTAGCGCTTTGTATAAATAAAATAGGTTAAAAGAGCAGCATTAGATTAATTGCCAACCTTTTCTTTTTAAAAAATTAGTGCATTTTTTACAAAAATCTTTTTCTTCATCCAGTGGGTTTCCTCCTTCAGCATCTCGCATTAAACACGTTTTGACTTTACAATGAGGTAAACCTGCTGTATGACCAAGTTCATGCAAAACTAATTTATAAAACTGCTGATTTTTATTTTTGGAGGATAATCTAAAATCAGAAACAACGCAAGATTTTCCAGGTCGATAACCCAATCCCATAATGCCCCAATCTTTAATTCCGTTTTTAGTAGTACTGATATCAGAATGTGATAATCCAACAATTACGGAATCTTTTCCAATAGTATTACGAAGTGATTTTATAATACTATCAGCACGATATCTGTTTCTGGGTTTGTAATATGCATTTTCAGGAAAAGGAATATTTTGTCTCAAAACTACATTTGGGTTAATAGTCTTGATTTCAGAAAGAACTTTATTGGACTTCTTCAATTCAAAATTACCTAAAGGCTGAATCACAATAACCTTTTGAACCTCTATTTTTTCTACACTATTTTCATTATCCCTTTTTGTACAAGAAATTAAGCTAAAAAGCAGAATAAGAAAATAGTATTTCATAGTAATACTTATTTCTTAGTACGGATTCTTTTTAGCATACCTGCAAAAAACAATCCCAGCCCCAAAACCAATAAAACATAATAAAAAGAAAGACTTTTGTCCTTTAGGACATTGGCAAAAACAAAACATACAACACTTGCAAAATAAAAAGTAACAGGCGTTATATTTTTTAAAGAAGAAAAACTCATTGAATTATGAAATTTATTTGAAAAAACTGTCTACAAATTCATATTTATTAAAGACTTGTAAATCTTCAATTCCTTCACCAACACCTATGTATTTTACAGGAATCTGAAACTGATCTGAAATACCAATAACAACCCCGCCTTTTGCCGTTCCGTCTAATTTAGTCACAGCAAGTGAAGTTACTTCAGTTGCAGCTGTAAATTGCTTAGCTTGTTCAAAAGCGTTCTGACCTGTAGAACCATCTAAAACCAAAAGTACATCATGAGGAGCATCCGCAACAACCTTCTGCATTACACGCTTTACTTTTGTAAGCTCGTTCATCAGGTTGATTTTGTTATGAAGACGCCCTGCTGTATCAATAATAACTACATCAGCATTTTGAGCAACCGCAGACTGCAAAGTATCAAAAGCTACAGAAGCCGGATCACTTCCCATATTTTGTCTTACGATTGGCACATCAACACGATCTGCCCAAACTTGTAATTGATCAATTGCAGCGGCACGAAATGTATCTGCAGCACCTAAAACCACTTTATAACCAGCTTTTTTAAATTGATAAGCCAATTTACCGATTGTCGTAGTTTTACCAACTCCATTAACACCAACTACCATTAAAACATATGGCTTTTTGTCTTTCGGAATTTCGAATTCGGTTGCTTCGCCTCTATTGGTTTCAGACAATAAAGCACCTATTTCATCACGAAGAATTTGGTTTAATTCATCCGTTCCTAAATATTTATCTTCAGTAACGCGTTTTTCAATTCTTGAAATAATTTTCAAAGTTGTATTCACACCAACATCTGAAGCTACCAGAATTTCTTCCAGATTATCTAAAACGTCGTCATCGACTTTAGATTTTCCGGCAACGGCTTTACTTAACTTTGAGAAAAAAGTAGTTTTTGATTTTTCAAGACTTTTGTCTAAAGTCTCTTTTTTATCAGTGGAGAATAATTTTTTAAAAAAACTCATTTTTTATAGGTTGTTAGTTTTTTAGATTATATGATTTTGCAATCTAAATAATCCTTAATATTTAAAGAAACCTAAAATTAATCCTGCTTCTTTAAATTTTACACAAATATAAAAAATAAAAAAGCTACTTCCGAATGAAAGTAGCTTTTCTATATAATGTGATTGTTATTATTTCTTTTTCAAGAAAGTATCAACTTCTTCAGGAGCCATAATAGATTCTACGAATGTATATGCACCAGTTTTAGGAGATTTCACCATTTTGATGGCTTTTGATAATCTCTTAGAAGATGTTTGTAACGATGCTACGGTTTTCTTTGCCATGATTCAAATGTTATTTGAAGCTTTTATAAAACTCGAATGGCAAAACCATTGAGATTTACAAAAATCTCTAATTATTACTTAATTTCTTTGTGAACAGTTACACGTTTCAAGATTGGATTAAATTTTTTAATCTCTAATCTGTCCGGAGTATTTTTTTTGTTCTTAGTTGTAATGTATCTAGAAGTTCCTGGAACACCAGAAGTCTTGTGCTCAGTACATTCTAAAATTACCTGGATTCTATTACCTTTCTTTGCCATCTTGCTATATATTTATTTAGGAAAAGATTATTTGATAAATCCTTCTGACTGCGCTTTTTTCAAAACTGCAGAAATTCCATTTTTATTAATTGTTTTTATCGTAGATGCTGCTACTCTAAGAGTAATCCATCTATCTTCTTCTGGAAGATAAAAACGCTTTTTAACTAAGTTTACAGAAAACTTTCTCTTAGTTTTGTTCATAGCGTGAGAAACGTTATTTCCTACCATCGCTCTTTTACCTGTAAGGTCACAAACTCTTGACATTATACTTATCTTTTATCGTTATTCAAAATCAGGGTGCAAAGAAAAGAAAAATAAACCATTGTAGCAAAAAATTAATGCACATTTTTTAAAATTTCTTTCTGTAATATTTCTAAACTCTTAATCGTGGCTCTATCTATCACTTTTTCACGTGGTTGGCCAAAGTTAAATTCTTCTACAATTATATCAGTTGGGGTAGCCAAAGCAATAAAAACAGCTCCAATTTCAGCATCTGAATCCCCTTTTGATGGTCCGGCGTTACCAGTTGTCGCTATTGCGTAGTCTGTTTTGAGTATCTCTTTCACATTCAAAGCCATAGCCGAAGCAACCTCTGCACTTACCACCGAAAACTCATCAACAATATCTTGCGAGATACCGAGAACATTAACTTTTGCTTCTGTCGCATACGAAACAACACTTCCTTTAAAATAATTTGAAGCTCCGGGAACAGCTGCTAAAAGCGATGCAATTTTTCCGCCTGTAAAACTTTCAGCAGTCGAAATTGTTTTATTTTGTTTCGTTAATATTTTTCCGATTACCGTTTCGATTGTTTCATTTTCTTCATAACCTACTATAATATCATGAATTATAACGTCTAAAGATTTTACATTATCTTCAATTGCTGCTTCTAATTCTTCTTTATTAGTTCCTCTTCCGGTCAATCGCAAACGCACTCTTCCCGGATTCGGCAAATAAGCTAATTTGATGAAATCGGGTAAATTATTCTCCCAATCTTCAATACGTTCTGCCACCATACTCTCGCCTTGTCCATACGTTAAAATGGTTTTATGAATGATATAAGGGCGTTTGTATTCGCGAACAATCTTTGGAATTATTTCCTCTTCAACCAAATATTTCATCTCATAAGGAACTCCGGGAAGCGAAATAAAAACGGTATTTTCTTTCTTCATCCACATCCCCGGCGCTGTACCAACCTGATTATGCAGGACAGTACAAGTCGAAGGCACAAGAGCCTGATCTTTATTTAATTGCGAGATTGGTCTTTTGTAAAAACCTTCAATTAATTGTGTTACATGTGCTAAAACTTCAGGATTCACAACTAACTCATCGTCAAAATATTCGCAAAAAGTTTTTTTAGTCACATCGTCTTTTGTTGGACCTAAACCTCCCGTTACAATTACGACATCGACTTTGTTTTGCAATTGTGCAAACGTGTCTAAAATATGTTTTTTATCATCGCTTATCGAAATCATTTCACGTATTTCGACTCCAATACGATCTAATGATTTAGCAATAAAACCTGAGTTTGTATCAACGATTTGACCAATTAGAATTTCATCTCCAATTGTAATTATAGTTGCTTTCATGTAAATGTTATTTTTTACTTACCAGATCGTAAGTCATTATTAGAAAGTAGATTGTTGTTGGAACGATTTGTGTGAGGGATAGAAACGGCATCCTTTTGTGACAAACAACAAGAACTCGTTAAACAAAATTTCCGGAACAAAAGATATAGTGGATGACCCCACCCTATTTTTGACCAAATTTAAAAAAGGGCAAAAATAGGGTCACGCCCAATTATACGTCAAAGTCTTTTTTAATTTCCTTGATTGCTTCTTTTACCTGTATTTTTATGCTTTTAAAAGTTTCAATAATTTCCTTCTTCTTACCTTCTGCTTTTGTCCAGGCTTCCACTTGCAGAATTTCTTCAAAAGCAACATTTAAACCAATTAGGTCTAAAGTAGGTTTTATTTTATGCGCATAGGCATAAGCATATTTATGATCCTTTTTTTTGATTCCTTCTTTGATTTGTTTCAAATCCTCCGGAACTTCAGTAACAAATAATTTAAGAATTTCGTTTACAAATTCCGGATCATTGTCTGAAAGCGCATATACTTTCGAAAGGTTGTATTTTAAAGCCATTATTTTACTTGTATTCTAAATAATTTTTTTTCTTCTAAAAAGCCTTCCAAAACATCGTTTGGTTTGACAGCTGCAACTCCTGCAGGCGTTCCCGTAAAAATAATATCACCAATTTTAAGCGTAAAATATTGCGATACATAGGCGATTAGCTCATCAATTTTCCAGAGCATAAGTGCTGTATTGCCTTTTTGAACGGTTTGAGAATTATTTGTTAATTCAAAACTAAGGTTTTCCATTGAAACAAAATCGGTTTTTAGCAAAAAATCTCCAATAACCGCAGAACCGTCAAATGCTTTAGCTTTTTCCCACGGAAGTCCTTTTGCTTTTAATTTATCCTGTAAATCTCTGGCAGTAAAATCGATACCCACACTAATTTCATCATAGTACTTATGTGCAAATTTAGGCTCGATATACTTTCCTACCTTATTAATTTTAACAATTATCTCTATTTCGTGATGAATTTCTTCAGAAAATTCAGGGATTACAAACGGATGCTGCTTCAATAAAACCGCTGAATCCGGTTTCATAAAAATCACCGGTTCCGTTGGTCGTTCGTTTTTTAATTCTTCGATATGATTGGTATAATTTCTACCGATACAGATAATCTTCATCTTCTTAGTTTTCAGTTTTCAGTCACAGTCGCAGTCGCAGTTGTGAACTGAAAACCAAGACTGAGACTGAAAACTTATTTTGTATTTAATCTTCTTAATTTAATGGCTGTTAAAACCTTTTTTGTATACAATGGAAAATCAGCATTTTGGATCCAGCTGAAATATCCCGGCTCTGTTTCTAATACTTTTTCGACTTTTGCCCCTTTGTGTTTTCCGAAGGTAAAAATTTCTTCGTTGTCTGCATCAAAAGCAATCATCCCTGCAAAATCGGCGATTTTTTTTCTGGTTGTAAATTCAGATAATGATTTCATATCATTTTCTAAATCCGGATAACGGTCTAATTGCGCTTTTAGAATTTCGTAAGTTGCCATTGTATCCGCTTCTGCAGAATGGGCATTTTCTAAACTTTTTCCGCAATAAAACTTCAAAGCAGCACTTAAAGTACGCTCTTCCATTTTATGAAAAATAGTCTGCACATCAACAGAAACTTTATTTTTCATATCAAAATCAACACCGGCACGAAGTAATTCTTCAGCCAAAAGCGGAATATCAAAACGATCTGAATTAAAACCACCTAAATCACTATCCTTAATCATGTTATGGATTTGTGGTGCCAATTCATTAAAAGTGGGTTCATTAGCTACTTTTTCATCAGTAATTCCATGAACAGCAGTCGTTTGCGGCGGAATTGGAATTGTCGGGTTCACCAACCAAGTTTTACTTTCTTTATTTCCGTTTGGAAAAACTTTGAATATTGAAATCTCTACGATTCGATCTTTTCCGATATCAATTCCGGTTGTTTCAAGATCAAAAAAGCAGATTGGTTTGTTGAGTTTCAGTTCCATTTTTAGTTTTTATAAGATTACAAATGTAATTTTTAAAGCCGAATTTCTTCTCTTATTCATGATTTTTTTTTAGTAAAAAATGGACATTTGCCTGCGATTACAAGTTAAAAAATCATTCCTTAATAAAAACACTTCTTTACAAAACCTTCTTTACATATAAAACAAAAAACCCGGAAAACTTTTAAATTTTCCGGGTTTCAATTTTATTTATTAATTGATTTAGAAATCTCTGTCTACATCAAAAGCCTCTAAATATTCAGCTACTCTTTTCACAAAACTTCCTCCTAAAGCTCCATCAACAACTCTGTGATCGTAAGAGTGCGACAAGAACATTTTCTGGCGAATTCCGATAAAATCACCTTCCGGAGTTTCTATAACCGCTGGCACTTTACGAATAGCACCAAGAGCCAGGATTCCAACCTGAGGCTGATTGATAATTGGGGTTCCAAAAACACTTCCAAAAGTACCAACGTTTGTTACCGTATAAGTTCCACCTTGCGTATCGTCTGGTTTTAATTTTCCGGTTTTTGCACGATTTCCTAAATCATTAACGGCTTTTGCCATTCCAACCAGGTTTAACTGATCTGCATTTTTAATTACAGGCACAATTAAGTTTCCGTTTGGCAGAGCTGCTGCCATTCCTAAATTTATATTTTTCTTTTTGATGATATAATCACCATCAACAGAAATATTCATTCCTGGGAAATCTTTCAATGCTTTTGCAACTGCTTCCATCATAATTGGCGTAAAAGTCAACTTCTCGCCTTCTCTTTTTTCGAAAGCGGTTTTAACTTTATCTCTCCATTTTACAATGTTTGTTACATCAACCTCAATAAAAGATTGTACGTGAGCTGAAGTTTGCACAGAAGCAACCATGTATCCTGAAATCAGTTTACGCATTCTGTCCATTTCGATGATTTCGTCACCCCCATTTACAGAAACCGGAACGGCTTGCTGACTTTTTTGAACCACTGACTCCGCAGCTTTTACTGGTTCAACCGTTTTTGCAGGTTCAGTAACTTTTGGAGTTACTACGCCAGATTTACGATCTTCAATATATTTTAAAATATCTTCTTTTGTAACGCGTCCATCTTTTCCTGAGCCTTGCATTCCCTCAAGTTCAGCAATAGAAATCCCTTCTTCTTTAGCAATGTTTTTTACTAATGGAGAAAAGAATTTATCAGAGGTAGTAAAATCCTGAGGAATACTCATTGTTTCTTTAACTGCCTCGATGGTATTCTCAATTTCAGTCACTTCTGCAGCAAATGCTGCTTCTTCAACTGCTTTTACTGCCGGGGCATCACCTTCAGTTTCAATAATCGCAATGGTTTGCCCTACCTGAACCAAATCATCTTTACCAAATAATTGTTCAACTAAGATTCCTGATACTTCGCTTGGTACCTCACTATCAACTTTATCAGTTGCAATTTCAAGTACCGCTTCATCAGCTTCAATTTTGTCTCCTACTTCTTTCAACCAGTTGGTAATAGTTGCTTCAGCGACACTCTCTCCCATTTTAGGAAGCTTTAATTCAAATCTTGCCATATTGTTAACCTCAAGGGTGATTTTGATTTTCTGATTGCGAAATTACTGAATATTTTAAACATAAATTACATTTAATATAATTTTTTACTCAATTTTTATAATTTGACCTCTGTCATCTCGCGAATCACTTCCAATAATAAAACTTGCATTTTTGGGGAAAATCTTAAAAGTAATGTTCTTATCTTTAAGAGTTTCTATGATTTTGATACATTTTTTAAATGAAACATACTGATTATCTAAAATTATCTCAGCCTTAGCATCCTTTAAAATCAGGCACGAATTTACCATTTTTTCTTTTTTGAAATCCAAAAAGACCACTTTATTTTTTAAAATAGAAGGCAATTTTTCAGACAAAATTTTATTTGAAGAGTAAAAAATATACCTTTCAGGTAACGCTTTTGCCTTCGATTTCCCCTGAAACATTTTGATGAACGAGAAAACTATAATTCCTATCTTAATAAAAAATGTAAAAAACCATGATTTCCTAAAATGTTTCTTATAAAAGAAATTCATCGCTTCCTGAAAACGATTCATGTATTTTTCATCTTTTATAGTGCTTTCTCCTTTATAATGTAACACTGTGACTTCATGAAAGTAATAATTTGATTTTTGTTTTTGTAAAGCACGATAAGACAAATCGATATCATCAGCATACATAAAGCAATCTTCGTCAAAACCACCGAGTTCAAGATACAAATCCCGTTGTATAAACATAAAAGCACCCACAAGTATTTCTACTTTTCCGGTTTCATTTTCTTTTATATGCTGGGCGTAATATTGATTAAAAAGTTTCCATTTTGGAAAAACTTTATACAAACCAAAAACTTTTGTAAGAGCGACCCAGGGTGTTGGAATTCCACGTTTGCTTTCTGGTAGAAAATTCCCTGTTCCGTCAATTAATTTACAGCCGATAATTCCGAGATTTGCCTGTCGTTCGGCGAAAGCTAAAATTTTAATAAAAGTATCTTCTGCAACAACTGTATCGGGATTCAGAATACAAATGTATTTTCCTTTTGCTTGCGAAATCCCAATATTATTCCCTTTTGGAAATCCAAAATTTTCTCTGTTTTGAATCAATTTTACAGATGGAAAGCGTTCCTCCATCATCAAACAGCTGTCATCTGTTGAATTATTATCAATGACAATAATTTCAGCATCAAGCGTTGCAATTGCTTCCTGAACACTTAAAACACATTGTTCCAGAAAGTAACGCACATTATAATTAAGGATAATTACAGATAATTGCATGAAAAATTGGGCTGTTGATTTTTTGGAAAGTTAGAAATTTTCTGTTAATCCCAACCGTAAAGACCAATCGTTTTTACTGACTCCGTAATCTAAGGCCAGATTACTATTGTTTTTTTTGTTCCACTTAATTCGGATTCCGGTTCCGATAGCCGGATGCCATTTATCAAATTGATATGTTTCTAACTTTGAAACTGACGAAATATTACCAAAAAATACCGCTCCTAAAAAACCATTTCTGGTAATATCCGTTCTGTATTCAGTTTCTAAGTAAATCAATGCATTGCTTCGATATCTGTTTTTGGTAAAACCGCGGCCTGTTTTTCCGTCGCGATCCCAGCCTATACTTGGTAAATCAAGATAATGTGGTTTACCTCCAAAAGTAGACCAATAAAAAGCACGCGAAGCCCAAACCCGATGTTTCGTTTTACTGAAGGAATGGTATTTTCTGGCATCAAAATACAAGGATTTCCATTTATTTCCGTCGACTCCACTTGTGTTTATTCTTAAATCAACCTCAACGTACAACCCTTGTTCCGGATTAACGATATTCTTTCTGGAATCAAACAGACCCTGAAAAGCAAAACCAAAAGAAGTTTCATCTGAGAAATCGCCATTCATATATTTTACGTAATCTGTTTCTTCATCAATATAAGAGTCCTCAGAGATATTTTGATAATTATCATACAGAAAACCGATTCCTAATCTGTAATTACCTACTACTTTTCGGGTCACAAATTGATAAAAACGCCATTGTTGATAATCTAAAATAGACATTTCTTCTTTTGAATTATGATCACCTAATCCGTAAGTTAGCTGCGGATAAATGAGATAGCGATAATCTCCAATAAAATTCCATTTATTGTCTTTTGTATAAACATAAGATTGGATAGGGAAAACGTATTGATTACTAAAACTAAAATAAGGCGAAAAAGAAACCTGCGACATATTGGTTGTTTCATGATTTTCATCTAGATAAAAAGTCGTTAAAAAAGAAACCACCAATCCATTGGAATTATTGGCACCAACTGGAACAGGCAATAACGAAAAAGCTAATTTTCTTTGTTTACTTATTGAATCATCTTTTTTGAAAATCTTTCGAATGACGTCTAAAATATCTTTGCTTTCCACAGTAGTACTGTCATTTTGCGAATAACAAAATGGCGAGACAAAAAATACAAACCATATAAATTTGATTTTTAACCTACTCATTAAAAAGCTTTTAAGAATATATTCTTACAAATTTAAAATTTTATCAAGACAAATACCTGATTTTGAAAAGAATTAAAGAAAGAAATCAAAATCATTTAGAAAGGGTATATTTGAAAGGTAGAATTTTAATATAAAACCAGTTTGTGATTATGATTCGTTTGTATTTTTTACTATCAGCAATTGTCGTTTTCACTCTTAATTTTGACGGTAAAAGTGTTTCAGAAAAAGAGATAAATCTTGTCAAATCGAATACATGGTTTATTGCCGGACCTGTTAGAGAAAATCAGGAAACTATAAATGCTGTTCGTTTAAAAATGGGCATTATTAAAGTTAATGCAAAAGATAACCCTGTTGGAGAAATTGAATTGAATGTAGCCATTACGCCATCAGAATCGAATGATGGTATTCCGAAAAATTTATCAAATGATTCAAAATATGTAAGTATAACTTATAAATCATCGCATCTTATCAAAATTCAGGCTCGAGAAGGAAACGAAGCAGGAACAGGCTGCCTGCATGGAGGTTCGCATCCAAGAGCTGATTTACCAGCATCTCCTAAAAAATTTACTACCATTAAAATTCCATGGTCCCATTTTAAACAAGATGGATTACCTGACGGAAAACCATTGAATATTCATAATCTATGTAAATTTAATTTTGTGAATTACAATCCAGTTTCTGGAGCGTTTTTAGAAATAAAATCAGTTATCGTTCAAATTTAAAAAAGATTCAATTTTCAGGTTTCAAATTTGCTGAACTTGAAACCTGAAACATTAAACTTGAAACAATCAAAACTTCTACAGGTGTAATTGTATTTTATGTTTATTGCAGATTTTCATAACAAATAGCATAACCGTTGAAAAAATCAAACTCCAGATTATCCCTGGAATTCCTTCTCTGAAATATTCAGGTATAATTTCTATTTTAAAAGCTAAATTGAAATAATAAATTACGCCTGGTAAAATATAAATCAATAATGGATTTGCAGCTGCAGGCATAAAAAAATCACTCCACTTTGTTTGTTTTTTGATTTCCATTAACCAATACAAAAAGTAAAACAACACAGTACAAATTCCAGCAGAAAACATCGTCCACGAAGGAGTTCCTTTTATTTTTGAAATTCCAAAATAAGGACGAAGAAAATAACCTACAGCAAAAAAGAAAACAGCAAAACCAATTACAGACCAATTGATTTTAGGTGCTACATTTCGATCGAAAAATAATAACGAAATAATTGCGCCAGCGGTTACTACAGCTGCATGAGTTAAATGTCCGGCTATAAAACTAAACATAGAAGATTGCTGTATCATAGAACCCTCAATTGAATTCATAGAATTTGCTGTTATACAAATTAATAAAAAAGCAATCATTGCCCACAATTTTCCGGAAACCAGCCAATAATAAACTACTGTAAAAAGATATGCCCAACCAATTAAACCGAGAATTCCCCACCATTTAGGTGTCATTCCGATTTCTCCAGTATCCTGAACATATAAAAAATAAAGAGCTATTAAAACTAATATTCCGCCATATTGCAATGTGTTTTTTAACCAAAGCGGAAAATCTTTAGGATATTTATTCCAGATCGGAATTGGCATTGCATAAGCTAAAAGTCCCCAAAAAGCAGGTGCAATTAACATTTTTGAAGCATCGTAACCATACTCGGCATTTACCATAAAAACACCAATAATAATTAATGCCATTGCTCGTTTTAAAGTATGAGTCCAAATCGTTCTGGTAGTATCGCCTTTAAGCAATCTTGCATTAAACGCAAACGGAATAGACATTCCGACAATAAATAAGAAAGATGGAAAAACAACATCGACAAAAGTCATGGCATCTGCATCTGCCGGCATGTGCTTCATCCATTGTGGTACATTTTTGACGCTGGCAAGTTCATTCACAAAAATCATTACAAAAATGGTAATTCCTCGTAAAGCGTCAATTGAAATAATTCTTTTATTATACAAGTTCTCCTTAATTCTCATAAAATGTTACATTATAGATAGTAACAAATATAGAATAATAGACGAAATATGGGATTTGATTTAAATAATAAATCCATTGTAATAATTGTATCATAAAATCATTACAATTAACCATTAAAAATACTATCTAATTCTTTATTTTTGCATCCATGTTATCATTCTTAAAATCAAAACCGTACTTAAAAGATCTTCTTACTGGAAATTATGTTGATATTCATTCACATTTATTACCAGGTATTGATGATGGTGCCAAAACAATAGCAGATACTATTAAGCTTGCCAATTCTTTTCAGGAAATTGGTGTATCTCAATTTATCACAACGCCCCATATTAGCCACTACATTTGGAATAACTCCCCAGAAGGTATTATTGCCAAACATGAAGAAACAAAACTTTTATTAGAAGAAGAAAATATTAAAATTCCATTTCAGGCTGCCGCAGAATATTTCATGGATGATTGGTTTGAAACCCATTTTCAAAATGAAAAACTATTGACCTTAAAAGATAATTACGTCTTGGTTGAAATGTCGTATATGAATGCTCCTGTTCAATTGTATAAAATCCTTTTCGATTTGCAGGTTGCAGGATATATTCCAGTATTAGCACATCCGGAAAGATATTTATTTTATCATAAAAACTTTAATGAATATAATAAACTAAAAAAAGCCGGATGTATGTTTCAATTAAACTTATTGGCAGTCGTTGGCTATTACGGAAGCGAAATTACTAAAGTAGCTGAAGAGCTTCTAAAAAAAGGAATGTATGATTTTGTTGGTACTGATGTGCATCATAACAACCACATCGCATCATTTAATCAAAAAATAAAAATTGATAATAATAACGTTACTGCCTTAAACGAAATTATTGCAAATAATCAATTTTTCAAATTCTAATTTTTTTTAAAACTATAAAGCACAAAAAAAAGGGATCAATTAATTGATCCCTTTTTTTTGTGCTTTTACTTTATTTTCTAAGAAATAACTTTTTGTACCACGCTTTTTTCTCTTCTCTCACACCATAACCATAACCATAGCCATAACCTTTTGTCGAATCGGTATCATTAAGAACGATACACATATTTGGTAATTTCTTTTCTTTATAAAAAGTATTTGCAATTGAGAGCATACGCTTTTCTAATACATTTGCACGCATTACATAAACAAAGGTATCTGCATTTTTGGCTATTAATAAGGTATCAGTAACCAAACTTACAGGAGCTGTATCTACAATAATGTAGTCATACTCTTTTTTAAGTTCTTCAAAAAGCTGATCCACCCTTTTACTCATTAATAACTCAGCCGGATTTGGTGGAATTACACCTGATGGCAAAATAAAGAAATTCTCATATCCTTTATGTTTAATGATATAATCCTGAACATTTTTATCATTTGAAGATAAATAATTCGTTAACCCTAAACTAGGAACATCAATATATTCACCAAATTTTGGGTTTCTAATATCCGCACCAATTAATAATACACGTCTTCCTGATAAAGCAAAAGTAGCCGCAAGATTAACAGATATAAATGTTTTACCTTCTGATGGAAAAGTAGAAGTAACAAATACTGTCTTTGCAAGTCCTTCAGGGACTTTATTTAACATAAACTCCAGATTGGTTCTCACAATACGTATAGCCTCGGCAGAACTAGTTCTGCTTTCCGATTTTATTAACTCAGCAATATCATCAGAAGTTGGCACATCTCCAATAAATGGGATTTGTGTTTTACCTTCTAAATCTAGCTTACTCTTGATTTTTGTATCTAATAAATCATCCGCATAAATGATTCCGAAAGGAACTAGTAAACCAAGTAACATTCCTGCCAAATAAATTATTTTTTTTTTGGGACTAATTGGCGCTTTTTCAGCTTTAGCAGCATCTATCACACGTGCATTTGGTTCTGTTGCTGCTAATGAAATAGCAGTTTCTTCACGTTTTTGAAGCAAATACAAATATAGTTCTTCCTTTACTTTTTGCTGTCTAGCGATTACTCTAAATTGACGTTCCTGAACCGGAATCTTACCAATTTTGCTATTTAAAATTCCTTCCTGGCTTTTTATGTCACGATTTTGAATTTGCAAATTAGCCTGCATACGTCTTAAACTGGCAGCAACATTAGATTTTAAAGATGAAATCTGTTGATCTAGTTTCACTACTGAAGGATTCTCCACTGTAGCCGATTTCAAAATTCTATTTCGATCTAAAACTAACTGATTGTATGAACTAATTAATCCTGATGCATCGCCATTATCACTAGTAATTAGGTTAGATGGTAACAAATCGGAGTTAGTACTCTTTTTCATAAAATCCAACATCGAAGAAACAACACTCATTTGAATTTCAGTTTCTACTCCTTTTTTATCATACTCACTAGAACCTTCAATAAAAAGTTTTGCCTCAGATTCGATATCCGTTAATTTATTTGCTTTCTTGAAACTTTCTACATCCTGTTCTACACCATCCAATTCCTGAGCAATTAAAGCTAATCGGCTTGCAATAAATTTAGAAGTGTTTTCTGAAATATAATTTTTATCTTCAGCTGCATTTTCATTATAAATTTCAATCATAGTATCTAAAAAATTCTCTGCTTTTTTAGATACAGGATCAGAGATTGAAATATTAACGACACTACTAGTTTTGCTTACTGGTTCAACTTTTAATCCTTTTCTAAATCCCTCTGTTACAACATCTAATGGGTTTATTACAATCCTAACCGATTTGAAACGTCCTGTATGATTTTTTCCATAAAATGAAGTTTTGGTAATTACGAGAGTTCCAACTCTAGTCGCTACTTTTTCACCATATTTAAATTCATTTTTAGATGCTAAAATAAAATCATCTTTTGCATTTCCTTGATTTTCTTCTTCTAAACGGAAAGAATTCGAATTCAAAAGTTCACAATTTAAAACAAACTTAGCTTCATCAAATAAATTATTTTTATTGTAAAAATAAACATGAATTGGAGTTTCCGCATAAACATCTCTATCGACAACCTTTCCTTCAACAAATAAACCAATATTAAGATCCAATTCCTTAATTGTACTTTCAACTAATGTTCTCGATTTTAAAATTTCAATTTCATTATCAACATTACTTTTCATGCTTCCGCCCATGCCTAAATCGGCAAAAGCAGATAACTCAGACAACATTCCTCCTTTTTTCTCATCTTTTACTAAGATCGTAGTTGTGGCTTCGTAACTTGGAGTTGTATAGCGTAAATATAGAAATGCGAGAATTAAACCTATAGTTACGCTTACTAAAAACCAGCGCCATTGCACTAAATACTTCTCTAATTGCTCTCTAAGGTTAACGTCTTCGATTTCATCATCTATAACATCATTATAAAAATTTTGCTTTTGCATTTTCTTATTTCAATTTTATTTAAAGATTAGGACAGAAAGCGATACCAAAATAGAGATCGCTGATATAATTACAGAAGTATTTGGACCAACTGCAGACGAATTTATTCTTGTTTTATTAGGCTCAACATATACTACATCATTTTGAGCAAGATAATAAAAGGGTGAATTAATGAAATCTGATTTGGTAATATCCACTCGATTATAGGATTTAACCCCATTAATCTCTCTAATCACTAAAATGTTATCACGTTTACCATATATAGTTAAATCCTTTGCCATACTTAATGCTTCAACCAAAGTAACTCTTTCTGAAGCAATAGGATAGGTTCCTGGTAAATTTACTTCACCTTGCAACGAAATTTTAAAATTCATAATACGAAGATTGACAATTGGATTTTTTATATAAACACTTATTTTTGTTTGAAGCAACTGAAGTGCTTCAGTTCGTGTCAAACCTCCAATCTTTAATTTTCCCAGAATGGGAAACTCTATATTTCCGCTCTGATCTACTAAATACAATTGAACCGTTTGCTGACCTTGGGCAACATCTAGTCTGTTATTTGTTGAAGTGCTATAGGTTCTTAAATTAAAGGGAAGTGCTACTTCAGGATCATCAGCTGAAACTATAATCATCAGCAAATCATCTGGTTGAATTTTAATTTCGTATGAATTACTATTTTGCTGTGCAGTCATGCTATCAATATTTTGATAATACACCACATCTTGTTTTGATCCACAAGAAAAGAATAAAAATAAAAGCAATACAATTGAACTTATTTTTATAAAGGAAGTTTTAGATTTCATTCAGGGTATAATTTTAAGACGGCAAATATAAGAATTAACGGATTGAATTCTGCTAATTTTTTATTTCTGTTTTAAGTTTCACGTTGTAAGCTTTAACATCACAACAATTTATTTTATTTAAATTATGTTTTATAAACGATCAATATGCATTTTCTTCTCCGCCAACAACATTGATAACTGTTTTTATTATTATTTTTATATCCAGGAGCAAACTCCAATTTTCGATATACCAGATATCATATTCCACTCTGTTTTCCATATCAATTAATTCTTTCGTTTCTCCGCGATAACCATTTACCTGAGCCCATCCCGTAATACCTGGTTTAGCATACTGACGTACTAAATAATTATTGATAAGTTCACTATATTGTTTGGTATGATTTACCATATGAGGTCGCGGCCCCACAACGGACATATCACCAAAAAAAACATTAAAAAACTGTGGCAACTCATCGATACTTGTTTTACGCATAAAAGCTCCAAATTTTGTCACACGGCTATCTCCCTTTTTTGCCTGTTTTTTATCGGCGGCACCGTTAAGACGCATACTTCTAAATTTCCAACAGGTAAAGGAACGATTATCTCTTCCGGAACGCTCCTGTTTAAAAAGAATCGGGCCTGGAGATTCCAATTTTATTAGTAACATAATTATTGGAAATAACCATGGAAAAATCAATACAATAACCAGAGAAGAAAAAACAACATCAAAAGCCTTTTTTAATAATCGATTTACCGTAAACTCAAGAGGTTCCGGACGGAACATTAATACCGGTGTATTTTCGTAAAATGAAAGTTCCACCTTGTTTGATTTTGTATACAATTGAAAATCTGGAATAAACTTAACCCTTACCATATGATGTTCACAGATCTGAATTATTTTATTAATTACCTCAATATTGTCAATATGCAGTGCCACATACATCTCATCTACCTCTTCATTTATAATAAATTGTTCTATATCATCGAATCCACCGAGTAGGGGAGAAGAAATAAAAGCAAATGGATCTAACTTCTCATCAAAAAAGCCTAAAAATCGATAACCATATGTTAAATCTTTTGCTAACGTTTTTCGTATGCGTTCTCCCGCGTCATTTGCTCCAACAATAATAAAATTTCTAAAATTATATCCTTTAGTCCTTATGTATTTCAGAAGTTTCATCGATAAATAACGAGAAATCATCAATAACCCAAAAAAACAAAAATAAAAATAAACTAATCGAAGTCGAGAAATGTCCGAATATTTTAAGAACACAACAAAAATAGCTGTTATTGCTGCATGAATAAGTACTTTTTTTATAGTTCTGGCTACTATAGATTCAATTGGCTCTATCCTTATAATCCTATAGGAATCTCTATAAAGAAGCAAAGCAATCCAGACTAAATTACCAAGTAAAGAAATAGTTTGCACTTCTTTTAAAAATAGCTTATCCAAAGCCCCAAATCTTAAAAAAGCTGAAAAGATAATAGAGATATTAAGCAATATAATATCCCATATTACAAACAGCAGTTTAAAATAACGGGAGAAATGAAATCGAGATAATTCTTTTAAAATTTTCATATTAATTGATATTCATTTTAAAGATATCTTTAAAATGCTTCGAATATTGCTCTACAATAATTTCCCAATCGTATATGTTTTCTATTTTTCTTTTGTTTTCAATTAACATTGATTGGAAACTATCATCAGTACATTTTGCATGTAACAAATGATTTACGACATCATTTGCGTCTTTAAAATAAATCGCATCATTACCTAAAATGTATTGATTGAAGTCATTACCATTTGCACAGATTAAACTGTTTGATGCCATTGCTTCTAACAAAGAAGGATTAGTTCCTCCAACGGTATGACCGTGAAAATAGATATTAGAATAATAGCGTAAATTATTTAATACTTCAATATTATAAATTCCGCCTATAAACTGAATTTGGGAAGAGACAGAAAATTTATTTTTCAAATAATTACCATATGCCGTTTCGTGATTACCAACTACCAAAAAAGGACGAGAAAGATTTGCTTTGGCAACGCCATCCAAAATAATTTCTATACTGTTTTCAGGTTCTAATCTGGCAATCAACATGTCGAAATTATATGCTTCTAAATTATAATTAACAAGAACCTCTGCATTATTCTTTTCAAAAAGAGTTGCACCGTAAGCGATGTACGTAGAGTCTGCTTTATAAGTTTCCTGTAAATAATTTTGAATGCCGATAGAATCTGAAATTAAATGATCACTGTATTTTACCCCTAATGATTCCGCATATCTCAAAAACTTTTTTACTTTTTCAGAATACTTCGTTCTTTTCCATTCCAAGCCATCCATATTCGTAGTTACTACAGCTTTTTTAGGCATTAACCAACCCCAGATAGAACTACTGGTATATCCTAATTGCAATACAATATCGCAATTACGTTTCCTAACATCTAAAATACAATTCAAATCATAAATAAACTGACCTGCAGTTCCTAATTTATGTTCCGGATCATAACAATGTACTATTTGCACGCCATTCCACACCTTTTCCTGATAAGGATGGTTATGTGAATTATAAACAATAACTTCAAATCCTCTTTTTACTAATCCGAAAGCGAGATACTCGGCACATTGTTCAAAACCACCATAATGATTCGGAATTCCCCTTGTTCCTATTATTGCTATTTTCATGAACTTTCTCTAAATTTAATGAGCTTTGCCGGAACACCACCGATTACCGAAAATGCTTCAAATGATTTTGTCACTACAGAACCTGCTGCAACAACAGAACCATGGCCAAGATTTACTCCATCAAGAATAATTGAACCCGATCCAATCCAGCAATCATTTCCAATTTTTACACCTATTCTTGTTTCTCCTTGGTCTTTAATTATACTATCTGTTTTTTTGAAATTATGATTTTCACTAAATATCTTTACATCTGGTCCAATTATCACATCCTCTCCAATTTCAATTCCTCCTTGACCACCAAGATAAACTCGTGCATTCAAACCAACATTGCTTCCAATTTTAATACCTATTCCCATATTTCTAATAACTCCTGTACAAATTAGAATAGAATCTCTTTGTATTGTCACATTTGATCCCAACTCAATTCCTGACTTTGATAGTGCATTAATATACACGTTATCTTCAATGATTAGATTTTTGCCACAAGAGACCTTATTTAAGTGTTGCATTTTAACATTTTTACCTTTAAAAATAAGCCCATCGCTTTTTTTAAAAAAAGGTTTAACAAATAAACCACGAAAAACCTGAAATATTCTCTGTTTTAAAATCAGTGATAAGTCCATAATTGTAAGATTTTCATCTACAGAATAATTATCTGATTTTTTTAACTTCTTAATTATACTATTTATCATTTTCACTTAACATATCTTTTTTCTAAAATATCAATCAAATTTTGAGTTGTATTTGTCCACGAAAATGCCTTCGCACGTTCAACTGATAATTGCTTATATTTATTATAAAGGTCTGTATCAGACAATAATCTTGTAATCGCTTCTGCAATTTCATTTGGCTCACTAGCATTTACGTAAATAGCCGCATCACCACAAACTTCAGGCAGGGATGAAGAATTAGATACTACGACAGGAATTCCTGACGCCATAGCTTCAAGTGGAGGAAGCCCAAATGCTTCTTCAAATGATGGAAAACAAAAAATATAAGCATTAGAGTATATTATTGATAATTCTTCATTTGAAACAGATCCTGTTAATATTACCCTATCAGAAATTGAAGGATCATCTAATAATGAATTTAAATCATCCGTTTTCCATTCACGTTTACCAACAAGAATTAATTTAATTTGTTTATCTTCTAAACTTTGAAATGCCTTAAGCAAATTAGGAATATTTTTACGTGTATTTATCCTTCCGACATACAGTATATACTTTTCATTTAATTGTAATCTGGACTTTATTTCAGAGTTATCCTCATCATCACGCCCATCAATTACCTTAAAAAGAGAATCATAACCATGATGCAATACCTTAATATCTTTATTGGTAAACGCCAAATTCTGAAATCTATTTTTTTCAGAATTAGAAACAGTGATGACAAAATCAGAAAATTTAGTTAAAAACTTTAATGGTTTTAAATAAATTCTTTCTAAAAAAGTATAATATTGAGGGTGCGATATATAAATTAAATCATGAATGTAAGCAATCTTTTTATGCTTACCGAAAAGAGATACTGATGTTTGGTAAAGCACAATATCTAAGTCATATTTTTTTGCAACAAACGGAACAAAAAACACATTTGATAATAAATTATTTCCATTCCAAACATACACTTTTTTTACTTTCGTATTTTCAGAATCTAATTGCAAATTTTCACATTTCTTATCCAATATTATGTAGAAATTTAATTTACTATTTGCTTTACAAATTTCATTTACTAAATTACGAATAACCATTTTCCCACTTGCTGGCCCCTCAAAATACCATTTTGCATCAATTCCTATTTTCACATTCATATATTTTTATACTATTAATATTTTTTAATACCAGTAAAGAGCGACACTTCAACTTCAATATACATTTGCTTTAAAAAAATGTATCTAGTCTCATAAAATAATTAGCGATTTCCTGTTAGTAAAGAATACAACTTTGACAGATGTTTTTTTAAAAAAAAACCTATAATTAAAGAACTACTTATAGTTAAAATAGGTGCTACTACATAAATTACAAATGATACCATTTCATTCTGACCAAGGATTACATATAAAACTTTCTTGTAGATAGTAAGCATAGGCTCATGTGCTACATATATAAAAAAAGAATATTGAAATATGGGGGCAATTTTAACTTCTGACATTTCTCTTTTCTTAAAATAAACATCATAACCCGACCAAACTGCTATAATTCCAAAAAGAATACTTATTTTATTTAAAAAGTATAGAAAATAGTCAGATCTTAAAGCGGTATTATTTAGAATTGTTTTGAACAAAACTAACGATAGCCATATAAGAAAGTAAAAAAAAAATGATTTATTAATTTTTTCTTCAAGTTTTGTTGATTTAATACTTATAAAAGCTCCAATTATAAAAAAGAAAAAAGCTTCATTAGAGAAAAGAAAATAATCAATACGAGCTAACCATAAAATTGAAAGTAATAGAAGAATAAAATAGTTTGATAATTTTACCAACCGATATATGAGTGGAGAAAAAAGAATTAAAATAATTAAATCTCTTATAAACCATAATTGATATGGAATAGGTTTTAAAAAAAGCACATTTAATAATTCTATGATAGAATAATTAGAAATAAGTTGTTTTGTAAAAAAAGGTTTTGAAATAGGAACTGATTGTAAAGTAAAGTAAAACAAAATGCCAAACATCGACCATAATAAATATGGAACCAAAAGTGTCGAAATTCTTTTTTTATACTTTAATAAAAATTCATTCCAATATCCATCTACATTTAAAAAAAATAAATATCCAGATATGACAAAAAAAAAGGGAACGGCAATATTTGTTACTCCCTTAGAAACAAATTCTTGAATAAAGGAATTATACCCCTTATTAATAGTCCTAGAATTTTCACCTATATTTATTAGTAAATTATAAGAATGAAGATATACAACCAAAATCATAGAAAAAAAAGAAACAATTTTAATTTTATCACTTAAACATTTATTCATTGTTAGAGTATTATAATTTAATTAGATATCCCTCAGAATATTTTTTAATAATCTTTAAATAGTTTTTTTTCTTTTCCTCCCTTATTAATCTAATAAACAAATTAAATAACATCTCTGCAGAATAACACTTTAATATCTTTAATAAGACCCTACATCCAGAACCTGCTTCATCTATAATTCTTTCTGATTTACCAAGTTCTTTCGAATAATTTAGAACATAATTTTCGTTCAATTTTTCATTTATTTTATGCAGTATGTTTTGATTTGGATGATAGTACATTTTATATCCCATCGCAGTTGCTCTATTTTGGTAATCAATTTCTTCTCCTCCTGCAAGTATCTTCCCATTTCGCCCTAACTCAACATTATAAAGACCAATTTCCAAGGCTATTTCACTTCTTATCGCAAAATTACCCCCCATAAGATATTTAACAAACTTAGGATGATCACCTAAGTCATAAACACTTACCAAAAAATAATACTTTTCAGGAAGCCACTTTGGTATATCTACCTTATATGGTATTACTTTACCACCTGATATTAAAATAGATTCATCAGAAAATATTTGATCACAAACTTCAAAATAATCTTCAACTAATTCAATATCGTCATCTAAATATACTAAAATTTCACCTTTTGCCTCCTTTAGTCCTCTATTTCTTGCATGTGACAATCCCTGTTGTAACTCTAGAAAATATTTAATTTTTTTATTATGACCATATTTTTGCTTAAGAGTTGGAGTACAGTCTGTAGAATTATTATCTATTATGAGTAACTCAAAGTAATCTTTATCTTTGAGAACATTTATTATCGAAATAACTGTCTCTTCCAATAATTGAAATCTATTATAAGAACAAATAATAATGCTATATTTAATCATGATTGAAAATAAATTGAAATGGTGCTATATCACCTGCATTATTATAAATAGCCTTATAATAAAATAACAGCATTACAAAACATGTTAATATAGCAATTGCTTTAATAATTTTATTTTTTTGGATTTTTGAACTATTAAAAATGTAAAACATTAAAAATGATAAAATTATAATTCTGAAACTAATAAAATAATCAGCAATTCGAGATAAAATAAAATTTTCTGCAAAAATTCTAGATAACATTAATCCAATAAAATATAGATTGTAGAACTTTACAAAGTAAAGTTCTTGAAAAGCTGTTTTTAATTTCTCATAAAATAAGATAATAAACAGGTCAACAAAAAAGAATAAAAAAATAGCCAAACCTTCACCTCTCTTGTTTTCATCCGTAATTTCTTTCATATAGTCTAAATTTTCTATATAATAATTATAGCCGAGAAGATTTATAAATGGAGTTGCAAAATCGAGAAGAATTGTAAAAAAAGCAGGCAGAACAAAAACAGATAAAAAAAGTAAAACAAGCTGACTTTTAACACTCTTAAACCATTCGACCCTCAAAAAAGGAAGCAAAATAAAAGGAACTATAACAGTTTTATGAATAGAAAATGCTAAAATTGCTATAAAAAGAGTGTGATAATACTTTTTGTCATAGAAAAGCTGAAGACAATATGCAAATATTAAAAATGCAAGAGTTTGTCTCATAGCGTTCATACTAATAAAAAAAAGCAAACTAGTAAAAAAGAAATAAAAATACCATGCTCGAAGAAAAGGAATTCTTTTAAGAAACAAGAGAAGAAATAGAATTTGTAAAAATGCTAAAACAATAAACAATGCATAACTTTCAAAATCAAAATGTACCAGAAATTCGTTAAGCCAGATAAAACCAAAATCATTATCAACAGGGAAACGACCAGTATGTCTAAGTTCTTTAAACCATTCTGTATAACCATAATAATCTCTTCCAACATTATATCTTAATCCAATAATCAGCGAATATATGAGCATTAAAACATATAAACTTGGTCTCGCAAAATCAATTTCTAAAGATTTGTTTACAAAATTCTTTTTTAGAACTATTTTTTGTGATAAGAATAAACACAATAGTAAAAAAAATGTGTAAAATATATAAGTATTAATATCGTCCACCTTATTTATTTAAAAATTTCATTAAAGTCTTTTCGCTTAAAAACCTCCAAATGCCCTCCATAAGTTGCATTAAATACTTGTCTGTTATTTTTTAGAAAAAACTCATTAGCTACTGAAAAACCTTTTTCCATTCTTTCTACATTTGGATCATGCCATCTTTCCCCTTTTGTGTAATAGTTTGGCACAAAGTGATTTTCATCATTCTCTTTAGTGACTATGATTCCAGCTTCATGCTTATCCACTTTAGCATAATTATGATCAAAACCGATCATATAAACTTCTTCAAAACCCATATAATAAGCCAATTGCAAACACATAAAGGTTACACTACCACCTACTCCTATTCTTCTTAAACAATTGTTCGAAAAATTAGGGTTAAAAATTTTATCTGAGTAATTTAAATATCCATTAAAATTTACTGTGTTGTCATCTTTCGTAAGACAATAATCCAAATAAGTTGGAACAAATTTTGCCTCAACTTTCAAAGCATTTATTTCAGAACGGCGATCTTCTGCAATTAAATAATCTTCTATAACATAATAAGTAGGGAGAAATCCCATTTTTTCTTTATTTAAATAAATCCCATTAACACCAAATGTTATTTCATTTTTAACCAATATCAAATCAAGTTTATTTAAAGAAGGGCCATTGCCTATAATAAAGCACCTTTCACCTTTGTGTTTGTCTTTAAAAGATTGTATTTTTTTTTCATTTTCAGTAAAAACAAAACCTAATCCTGCAAGCCTAAACCGAATTGTATACCAAATATGATCTAAGTAATTGCGATTTTTTCTAACATCTAATATCGATTTATTGTCTATAAAAATGTTAACAATAAAAAAGAAAATTGGTTTTAGTTGTTTTTTTATTGACATATTATTCTATTTAAACTCATTATTATTTTTTAATTTTAATTTAATCATCTGTAATCCTAGAACTACATCCTTTTTCATCAATAAACCAAGTAAAATAAAACCGGTAAACATCGTAATAATTATTATAAAATTATTTTGAATAAAGCTTGAAACCAAAACGACTGCAAGACAAATTACCAGCATCAATAAATAAAGATGAATCTTTTCAATTTTTACAATTTTCCATGAATATATAATTCTTGAAAGCGCCATAATTAAATGAGAAAATACAATTGCAGTAACTGCTCCATATAAACCCCAAATTGGAATTAATATTAAATTAAATACAACAGCTATTACTGCTCCCCAAACACTAGAATAAAAATAATATCTACTTTCCCTTGTGGCAGAGAAATTACACCCAACAAAGCCTGAAATTGATGAAAATAACACAGATAATGAAAGTATAGGTATGTATTTCCACGATTCGATAAATTTGGCATCGGCAACTAAACCAGTCAATGTCTTACTTAATACACTTATCATCATAACACACAAAAGTAAAAAGGCAAAAACCAACTTAAAAATGTGATTATAAAATTCTTTATAATTTTCTTTTTTATACTCTTCAATTACTGAAATTTGCCAGGAAACCATGAAAACCGAAAAAAGAACATTTATCAGAGAAGGGAATTTATTAGAAACTGCAAATAGACCAATTGCATGCATCCCTAAATATTCTTCCATTAGAGGCCTATTTAAAGAACCTACTAACCACCACATAATTGCATTTGGAATCAATGGAATGGAATATTTTGCCATTTCTCCATATTTTTCAAAGTTTAATTCTTTCAGAGAAAAATACTGATAAGATTTTGAGTGAACTAAAGTATAAGCCGCTGAAATCAAAAAAGAAAGTATTTGTGCTATAAAAAACCCATCAAGCTTATATTCAGGAATAAGTATAAGAGATAGAATTGTCGTTAGTAGTGTCAATACAACTCCTGAAATTGCATAGACTTTGATACTGTTTATACTGCGAGAAAACTGCTGTAAAAAGGTCTGAAAAAATAAGGATACTACCAGTAAATAAATATAACCCATATTATCCGTGATGCTTTTAAGAAGATTTCCTTTAAGTAAAAGCCCTCTTACCCCATATAATACAAATCCTGTTATGATAAGCAATAATCCCGAATAAACTAATCCTGAAGTAAAAAATCTTTTTTGTACTTTAAAGTCCTGGTCTTTAGGAAAAATAAAAATTGATTCTGAAATACTAAGTGTTACAATTCCAATTAAAAGACTAACGTAAATTAAAGCATTATCCGAGGTACCGTAATCTTCAACACTTAACCATTTTGTATAAAAGGGTAGCATTAAAAAAGCAATCATCTTACTTCCAATATTACCAATAAAAACCAGAGCTGTATTCTTACCTAACTGTTTATATTTACTCATGTTTTTAATGCTGCTTCTTTTTCTTCAAAATTAAAGGTATGTAATGAAATATTATTGAAGTGAACTTATTTTTGTTCTAAAAACTTCAGTTTTACTATTCACAATAATATCACTTTCTTTTATTGTTACAAAGTTAATGGTTCCTGCAGTTGCTCTTGCATAATCGTATACGATATTTAATATCCCTGGATCACTTTCGATCATATCTGGGTAAGAAACATCATTATCTGTATCAATAACCATTTTATATGGCCAAGTGGCCCCATCATCATTTGAAAGGAAAATTGTCATATTAGTTCTAGTGGAAGCATTATTAAAAATAAGAATCAAGCGACCAGATTTTAATTTTGCCAAATGGAATCGTGAAGAATTGGTTTCACCAAGATCAGTGAATTTTTTTCCTACATCCCAAGTTTTTCCATCTTTGCTTTTGAATAATATATACCATCAATTGCTCTCGTCATTCCTAAATAGGTTGAGTCTTTTAATTCTACAAACATATGTTCATATATCATATGTTGTTTTGTCACATTCATTGTAATTCCCCCAACTTTATTAAAATTGACCAAATTATCTGTACCATAATCGCCTTTATACATAAAAGGCTGCTGCAAAATAGGATTACCTGCATACCAAACAGCTATAGGGAAAATCATCTGATCAGTAATTGTAGAAGTAAAAGGTTTGTTTATCATGATACCAGAAGCCATTTTTCTTGGGGAACTATATTCTATAGTGCCTGTTTCTGACAATTTTAACTTAGAATACCAAGCATCAGCCCATTGTTTATTTACAACCTTTTTTCTTTCTATGTGCTTTGCCCAAGCTATATATAAATTACCAAATTTATCATTAAACAAACTAGGGTCCATCACTCTTGTTGAATCTTCCGGATTAACATAAATAACTAATTTATCATGTTTCCAAGTTTTACCTTTGTCCTTACTTAAAGAAACTGTTATATAATTATCATTGCCTTCCCATTTTCCTCCACTTATCCATGTAGCATATAAAGTTCCCCATCGATCCTTACCAATAGATGGTATACCCTGCCAGGTTCTTTTGGTTTGATTATACTTTGGATTAGAGTTTTGATCTTGAAGAATCCCTCCTTCAATATTTAGGTCGGAATTCGAGACATTATCTTGGGGCAGCAATGTAAAATCCTGTCCAAAATAATTGGTTGGTTTACTAGTCAAGTCAAGATCAATTGGTGTCTTCTCTGTAAAAGCATCTTTATCAGAACTACAAAATGTAAAAACAAAAACAAATAGAATAGATAAAATTGGAAAGTATTTCTTTTTCATGTGTAATTATTTTTAGTTAATTATCAATTAGTTATAAGGCGATTAAATATTTGAAAAAGTCTGAATGTATCTTTTAGACTTAGCTAGCAACAACTCATTATTATATCCATAAAAAACAATATCATTAACTGTGGCTGCTTCTAAATCATTAAATGAATCGCCTATTAAGCATGTTTGCTCATTTTTATATTTATTCTCAATTAACAAATTCATTACTAGTTGATTCTTAGGAGTTGGAGAACCGTTAATAGAAATAAAGTATTTAGATAAACCTAAGGTTTCACAAATATATCTCAATTCAACTCCATCTGAACCGGACACAATATGCATATTATATTTTAAATAATTCTCTTTAATAAAGTTTAATGAATCTTGAATCAATAAACTGGAATCTAAAAGATTTTCAAGCATTACGACTGAAAATTCTTCCGCCAATAATTTGATGTCCGAATCGTTAACTGATTCTTTCCTTATCTCTTCAAAAAAATATCTAAATTTATTATATCTGGAGAGTCCGCCATTACTTCTATGATATTCCATTAAAAGTGATACTTGATCCTTCGGATAATTTTTCAAAACAATTTCAAAACCTTTATCGCGTACAGGCATGGAATCCATTATTACTCCATCAAAATCCCAAAGAATAATTTTATAATTATTAAACATTATTTAATCTTTTAAGAACTTTATCAACATCTTCAGGATTGTCTATTGGAATAGATTCTTTAGACATTTTTACCATTTTCACTTCATAACCCATTTCTAAAAAACGTAAAATTTCAATATCTTCTTCCAATTCCATTGGTGTTTTTTCTGTTGTCTTACTAAATACATCCAATGCCTCTTTTGGAAATGCATAAATGCATACTTGTCGAAAGCCTTTCTGGAAAATATTATTTTTATTACCCGGTATTGGTGCTCTTGACATATAAAGTAATCTATTGTCCTGCCTCATAACTACTTTTGGAACTGAGACGCTCAAATAATCATCTGCATTATCAATTTCGCAAAAGCCATTTAAAATTTCACCATTTGATTTAGATAATAATTCTACAATTTTAGTTATATCATTTGGATTTATTACTGGCTCATCACCTTGAACATTAATATAATAATCTGCATTTATTTTCTTGGCAGCTTCAGCAACACGATCTGTACCAGTTAAACAATTATCAGATGTCATAATACATTGCATTCCATTTTCAAGACAATGTTCTAGGATTTTTTCATTTTCAGTAGCTATAAAAATTAAATTAGGATCAAAAGCTTTACTACATTGTTCCCAAACTCTTTGAATCATCGTTTTACCATTTAAAACAATAAGTGGTTTACCTGGAAATCTAGACGATTTATATCTCGCTGGTATGATAAGTACAGTTTTCATGAGAACTAAATTTTTGAATAGATTGAATCTATTGTTAGGTTTTTATATCTTGTTGGTGTTAATGATATTAAATCAATTCCGTTTTCTTGTGAATGAGCAAATAAAGCTTCATTCTCTAAGAAAAGTTCTTGCTCCTTATTCCCAACGTTTGCATTTGAGTAACCATCATATCCAACTATAAAACACTCCTTCACATTTAGGTTAATTGCAATTTGTAAAGCAATTGCAGTATGCGAATCATTTAATAAATTTGTAAAATTTACCTCAGATAATTCTGTCGTCTCACTAATCAATTTTTCAGGTACAAACGTTCCCATTTTTCTGGGTGATGGAGGTAAAACGCAAATACCTTTAAATTCCTCAATCTTTTTAAAAACCGAAGTTAATCTATTTCCTTCATTACCTACTAAACAATAAAAATTTTGACAATTAACATTTTTATATGCTATAGAGTTTTTTGAACTTGCATGTATAACCACAATATCATTACCAAATTTATTAATAAACTCAATTATTGCATCTGATTTCTGAACAGCTGTAGGCCCTCCTCCTATTATCAATGCATACTTGTATTGTTTATGTTTATTAGTGTTAAAAAAAGGAAACTTGTTTACTTCTTTATTTTTTTGCTGATGCAGTGCTCTTACAATACTATTTATGGAATAATATCTTTTAGAAACCCATTCCATAACATCCTTTTGAGGAAGTGAATTTGCTCCTGATACCATATAAGGTAAATTTGTACCCCATTCATATTCTTTTTGTAATTGAAAAAAAGCATCTGTAACTGCAGACAAAGCATTGAAATCAACTTCTATATTATTTCTCTGATTTAAGGCTGTCAACAAAAGTTCTGTTTTTAAATTTCCGGCACCTCTTCCCATTCCTGTAATAGTTGCATCAACCATATCTGCACCACATTCAATTGCAGTCAAAGTATTTACAAGGGCAAGTTCTAAATTATTATGACCATGAAAACCAATCTTAGTTTTCATTTGAGAACGAACCAGAGAAAAAATTTCTTTTACATCCTCAGGATAAACACCTCCATATGAATCTACCATATAAAAATAATCTGCTACTCCATCTACATGTTTTAAATTAGATAAAAATTCAGGTAGACTTTTCCATTTTGACATGTACATAACATTGAATCCAACTTCGAATCCCATTGATTTAACTTTTTTAGCCAAATCAATTGCCCTCAACAATTGTTCAGGATCAATGGCAATTCTAACCATCGTTATTACACCTAAACATGGCTTTAATAGCTCTTCTACGGTCTCTAGTTTTATATTTTTTTCATCTAATATGATTACTAATTTCTTATTTGATAAAAGAGATAACTTTTTTAAAACAAAATCAGGGCAGTAAAAATACTCGCCATAATACCCATTTAATTTTGGGCTTCTATAACCTACCTCTAAATACTCTACAGGTAAATCATTCATTGCTGTTAAATAAGTATCAACTAAATTTTTATCAAAATCCCAATTTGTATAATACCCTCCATCTCGTAATGTACAGTCTAATATTTTCATATGTATATTTTACTTTTAAATTCAACAGTTGATTAAAAACACTTTTCAACTTCTTATTGATTAGCTGTTAGCTATTCTCTTAAACAATTTATATAAAAACTTTAAATCTTATTTTTCTATTTAATATAAGCTTTTTTGTTAACTCAACAACAAAAATAATTCTATTAATAGCACTTCAACTAATAGTACCGTAAATTTAATATTTAACAACAAAACACAGCTTCGCTCTTCCAACTCCCATTTATTAGAAATCAGAAAAATTCATATTGGCTGCAAATATATCGACAATTTTTAGACTTTTAAGACAAAAAAATGCACTAATTGTTTCAAAATTAACAACATACAGTATAAAACTCAATATCAAACAGATACGTTTTTTCTTTGAAAGAATTCATTTATATTTTTGCAAAAATAATGCTTAGGAATATGTAGAAAAACACATAAACCCAGAAATACCTTATTATAATACTTTAAAAACTTATGACTTTATTAAGCAGAAATAACCTGAGGAATTATAAAACATTTTAAAAACTTAACGTATCTTTAATCTCTTAATTGTTTAACAACAACAAAAATATTTTAAACAATTAAGATTCAGCAGCATCTATAAAATAATTATGAAACAAGTATTGTTTTTTTTCTTTATCACCTTCTGCCAAACTAACGCACAAACTTATAATTGTACAGATCCAATGGCGAAAAACTACAATTCGAAAGCAACTATAAATGATGGAAGCTGTTTCTACGACGTTAAGAAAGTTAAGCCAAAATATTCAAAAAGATTAAGCGATTCTATCAAAGAAACCTCAGGACTGCTATCATTTGATAATTTACTATGGACACACAATGACGATCATGATAGAACGATTTACGGATTAGATACTTTAGGGAAAATTCAGAAAAAAATTATTCTCGATAAAGTAATAAATCGTGACTGGGAAGAAATTACACAAGACAGTTCTTACCTATATATTGGAGATTTCGGAAATAATTTTGCTGGCAACCGAACCGACTTACAAATTTTAAAAATCGAGAAAAAATCATTCTTAGAAGGAAATCCTATTATTGAAACTATTTCTTTTACCTATGCTGATCAAATTGATTTTTCTCCCCAAAAACCAAACAGTACCGATTTTGATTGTGAAGCTTTTATCGTTTCAAAAGACAGTATTTATCTGTTTACCAAACAATGGAAATCATCTCAAACCAATATTTATGCTTTACCAAATCAAAGCGGGAATCATATTGCTAAGTTTAAGGAATCACTTGATACAAAAGGCCTGGTTACTGGTGCGACTTATTTAGAAGAAAAAAAACTTATTGTACTCTGCGGATATTCTAAACACGGAAAACCTTTTTTATATTTATTGTATGATTTTAAAGATCATGATTTCCTGTCCGGAAATAAACGAAGAATTGATCTTCAGCTTTCTTTTCATCAAATAGAAGGCATTGCTACGAATGATGGTTTGCATTATTATCTCACAAATGAAGCTTTGGTTCGAAAACCTGTTTTGAATGTTCATCAGCAAATTCATTATTTTGATTTAAGTCCGATTCTGAATTCCTATCTCCATAAATAATTCGCAAATCGTAATATAATAGTTTACTTTTGCAAAAAAGTTGTGTTTTGTAAAACCTTCATAACTTATAATTTATAACTCATATTTCATAAAGTGAATTACTTATCTGTAGAAAATATATCGAAGTCTTTTGGCGAAAGAACGCTTTTTGACAACATCTCATTCGGAATCAATAAAGACCAAAAAATCGCTTTTATCGCTAAAAACGGGTCTGGAAAAACCACCATTATGAGTATTATTAATGGTTTAGATGAGCCTGACACAGGACAAGTAGTTTTGAGAAAAGGAATCCGTATGGCTTTTCTTTCTCAGGACAATAATCTACAGGAAGAGTTAACTATTGAAGAAAGCATTTTTGCTTCTGATAATGAAACTCTTAAAGTAATTGAAGCCTACGAAAAAGCACTTGAGAATCCGGACGACGAAGAAGCTTATCAAAAAGCTTTTGACGGAATGGATCAGCATAACGCCTGGGATTTTGAAACACAATACAAACAGATTTTATTTAAATTAAAACTGGAAGATTTTAAACTTAAAGTAAAAAATCTTTCAGGTGGACAAAAAAAACGTCTTTCATTGGCTATTATCTTAATCAATCGTCCGGATTTATTGATTTTGGATGAGCCAACCAATCACTTAGATCTTGAAATGATCGAATGGTTAGAAAGTTATTTTGCCAAAGAAAATATTACGTTGTTTATGGTGACGCACGATCGTTTCTTCTTAGAGCGTGTTTGTAATGAAATCATCGAATTGGACAACGGAAAATTATACCAATACAAAGGAAATTATTCTTATTATTTAGAGAAAAAAGAAGAACGAATTACCTCTGAAAATGCCAGCGTTGACAAAGCAAAAAACTTATTTGTAAAAGAATTGGAATGGATGCGCCGTCAGCCAAAAGCGAGAACTACCAAATCGAAATCGCGTCAGGATGATTTTTACGTAATTAAAGAAAAAGCACAAAGTCGTCGTCTTGAAAACAAGGTAGAACTTGAAATTAATATGGAACGTATGGGAAGCAAGATTATTGAGCTTCACAAAATTTCAAAAAAATTCAAAGATCATGTTATTCTGGACAACTTTAGTTTTGATTTTCAGCGTGGAGAACGTATCGGAATTATTGGTAAAAACGGAACCGGTAAATCTACTTTTTTAAATCTTCTTACCGGAACAATTCCACTTGATAGCGGACGTGTGGTAAAAGGTGATACTATTAAAATAGGATATTATACGCAAAGCGGAATCAATCCGAAACCAAATCAGCGTGTAATTGATATTATTAAAGAATACGGAGAGTTTATTCCATTGGCAAAAGGCAGAATGATTTCAGCTTCACAACTGTTAGAGCGTTTTCTTTTTGATGCTAAGAAACAATATGATTTTGTCGAAAAATTAAGCGGTGGAGAATTGAAACGTTTGTATTTATGTACCGTTTTGATTCAGAATCCTAACTTTTTGATTCTTGATGAGCCAACAAATGATTTGGATATTGTAACGCTAAATGTTTTGGAGAGCTTCCTTTTAGATTATCCCGGATGTCTTTTAGTCGTTTCTCACGACCGTTATTTCATGGATAAAATTGTCGATCACCTATTTATCTTTAGAGGAAAAGGTGAAATAGAAAGCTTCCCAGGAAATTATTCTGACTTCAGAGCCTACGAAGATAGTGCCGATGTTGCTCAAAAAGAGGAAAACAAAGCAGAAAAGAAAGATTGGAAACAAAATAATCCGACTGGAAACTTAACTTTCAATGAGCAAAAAGAATATCAAAAACTAGAAAGAGAAATTAAAGATCTGGAAATTGATAAAACTAAAATCGAACAATTATTTTCTGATGGAAAAGTTGCCGATGCTGATATCGAGAAAAAAGCAAATGAATTACAAAATATTATTAATAAAATAGATCAGAAAGAAGAACGTTGGTTTGAGCTTTCGGCTAAAATTGAAGGATAGAGTTATTACACAGAGATTCACAAAGAAAACGCAGAGTTACACTAAGTTTTTTTTGTGAATCTTTGTTTTTTCTTTGTGAATCTCTGTGAAACAAAAAATACATTTTATTATATTAACCCCATTAAAAATATATTTTTAAAATATCATGAAATACATCTTAACTTCATTATTAGCATTAACACTTTTTATCTCTTGTAATCCTAGTGATACTCAACCTACAAAAACAGATTATACTGTTGAAAACGAAAAAGAGATAGTTGATTATATTGCCAAAAATAAACTGACAGCTCAAAAAACTGATTCTGGTTTGTATTATGTAATCAATGAAGCCGGAGACGGAGCTCAACCAACTGCAAGTTCTAATGTTACTGTAGCTTATAAAGGTTATTATTCTAATGGAAGTATTTTTGACCAGAGCAAAGCTGCAGGGATTTCCTTTGGGTTAAATCAGGTAATTAAAGGCTGGACAGAAGGTATTCCTTATTTTAAAGTTGGAGGAAGTGGAATATTGTTAGTTCCTTCACATTTAGGTTATGGACCTTTCGATTATAGTGGTATTCCTGGAGGTTCAGTACTTATCTTTGATGTGAAATTAATTTCAGTAAATTAGTCACACCAAATTATCCTTAATATGAAAGACCACAATAAAATCTATTTTATTGTGGTCTTATCATATCAAATAAATACAGTAATAATTAAAGTAATAACATAAAAGCACCATCTATTTTATAAAAGTCTGAATTTCATTATGTAATGATTAATAAAAATTGTGTAAATAATAATAAATCTGTTTTCCGAGCTTTGTTTAAGTGAAAATGAATTCACAATATAAACATATATAAAATGGAAAATTTACATAATCCGGATGGAACAAAACGTGAGGTTTTAACAGGAATGTTTTCAGATCGCGACAGCATAGAAAGAGCGTACGATACTTTAAGCGACAGAGGTTATACAAAAGATGAAATTAACCTTATCATGTCAGACGAAACCAGAAAAAAACATTATTCAGACAAAGACGATCATTCTGAACTTGGAACAAAAGCTGCTGAAGGTGCCGGAACAGGTTCTGCAATTGGAGGAACAATTGGTGCTATTGCTGGTGTTATCGCAGCTTTAGGAACAAGTCTTGTTATCCCCGGATTAGGATTAATTATTGCTGGTCCGCTTGCCGCAGGATTAGCTGGTGCTGGTGCTGGAGGAATTACAGGAGGTTTAATTGGAGCCTTAGTAGGATCAGGGATTCCTGAGGACAGAGCAAAAGTTTATGAAGATGGAATTAAGGACGGTCATGTTGTTTTAGGAGTTCATCCTCGCAATAGCGAAGATGCTGAATATTTTGAACAACAATGGAGAGCAAATAACGGTGTAAATATCTACAGATAAATTCTTTATTTTTCTATAAAAAAACCGCAACAGAATTAAATTTTGTTGTGGTTTTTTTATTTTTAAAAACACTGATTTTACGAATTTTTACAAATCTGATGGTTAAGTTTGTTTGTGAAATTAATGTTTAAATCTGTATCCAATCAGTTATAGACTGAGAAGAGACTGTAAAGTGAAAACTAAATCCTACCACGGGATCGGATTGTAATCTTTCAGAAATTTTCCGCACCAATGTTTTCCAGTATTGATTCCGTCAAACAAAGGATCCATAACTCTCGCCGCACCATCCACTATATCCAATGGTGGTTGAAAATCTTCTAACTCCTGCTTTTTCTTTGCCAATTCAGCAGGATCTTCATCTGTTACCCAACCTGTGTCTACTGCATTCATAAATATACCATATTTCGCCAGCGTTCCTGAAGAAGTATGGGTTAACATATTTAAAGCTGCTTTTGCCATATTGGTATGTGGATGACGATCTTCTTTAAAAAAACGATGAAATTTCCCCTCCATCGCCGAAACATTGATGATGTGTTTTTGTCCCGTATTATCTTTCTTCATTACTTCTGAAAGTCGGTTACACAATACAAAAGGTGCAACTGAATTTACCAATTGTACTTCAATCATTTCAGTGGTTTCTATCTGGCCCAGTCGCAAACGCCAACTGTTTGTTTTTCGCAAATCGACTTGCTGTAAATCGGCATCGAGTTCTCCTTCCGGAAAAACTTCATTGGCGACTAACGCATTATCGAAAGAATATGGAATTTGAGATAATTGAGCCGAAGCACGTAAACCAATTCCAGGTTCGGGTCCGTGCCAGGTAACTGGCATATTTTCGTTTGAAGAAGCTCCAGTTGTCAGCATTTTTAATTCATCCAGACAATTGATATGATCCAATAATAATTCTTGCGCCTTTTGAGGAAGTGCACTTATTGGCAACTCTTCATTCTCCATCAAATGCGAATAGAATCCTGCAGGTCGTCTAACTGTTTGTGCCGCGTTATTAATTAAAACATCAAGACGTTCATATTTTTGCTCAATGAAATTACAGAAAATCTCTACGCTCGGAATATGTCTTAAGTCTAAACCGTGAATTTTCAACCGATGCCCCCAATCCATAAAATCCTCTTCTTTAGCAAAACGTAAAGCTGAATCAACAGGAAAGCGAGTGGTAGCAATTACAGTTGCTCCTCCACGCAAAAGCATCAAAGTAATATGATAGCCAATTTTTAAACGAGAACCCGTAATAATAGCAATTTGCCCTTTTACATCTGCCGTTTGAAAGCGTTTTGCGTAATTAAAATCGCCACAGTCCGTACACATTGTGTCATAAAAGTGATGCATTTTAGTAAATTCTGATTTACAAACGTAACAGTTTCTGGGCGTTTCAAGTTCTAATTGTTCTTTGTGAGCCAGATCATTAAAAGCTAATAATTTAGGAGCAACAAATATGCTTGCTTCACGTGCATGCCTAATTCCGGTTTCCTTACGTGCCGTTTTGTCCTTCTTTTCCTTTTTTCGTTTAGCTGCCTGTAATCCATCTTTAATTCTTCTGGAAAACTCACCTCTATCCGGTCTGGAAAACATTCCTGCCTCTTTAATTAAAGCTATCCGTTGTTCTTTTGGGATATCAAATATTTGATCTGTATTGGTATTCAATTGTGCCAAAATAGCAATGCATCGATTAATCTCTTCAGAAGATATTATGCTGTTATCTTCTCTTTCTTCCTTCAATATCATGAAAAATGTATTACTATTAGCTTTATTTAAAGTCAGCAAATATAGTCTTTTTGAAATCGGAATAATTCTAAGTCAAATTGACTGCTCCTTCCCTTTTGACAATTATATTATCTTACTATCTTCGTACCCTGATATAATTATTTTATATGCTATTTCAAATAAAAGCTTATTTAAAGTTCCTGTGGAATTCAAAAAACGAACACGGAGTACATTCCCCGTTTGTTTTTAGTTTACTAACAAAATGTTTTTACGATAAAAAGTCCAAACCGGAATATGCAATTCTGAAAAATTACCGAAGATCATTACTTCAGAATAAAAACTTTATAGAAGTAACTGATTTTGGTGCAGGCTCAAAAGTTTTTAAATCAAACAGAAGACAAATTTCGAAGATTGCATCAACAGCCGGAATTTCTCCAAAACGTGCTGAATTATTATTTCGGGTAACCCATTATTTTCAGCCAAAAAACATTCTTGAAATAGGAACTTCATTGGGATTAGCTACTTCTGCCCTCGCATTAGGTAATCTAAATGCAAATGTAATCACATTAGAAGGTTGTCCTGAAACAGCAAATATTGCTAAAAATCAATTAAATCAATTTGATTGCAATAATGTGGATTCGATTATAACTGAATTCGAAGCTTTCTTAAAATCGAATAATCTACAATCTACAATCTACAATTTAATATATTTTGACGGCAATCATTCAAAAAAAGCCACATTAGCCTATTTTGATCTTTTATTACCAACTATCGACAATGACTCCGTTTGGATTTTTGATGACATTCACTGGTCTTCAGAAATGGAAGAAGCATGGGAAATTATTAAAAACCATCCAAAAGTTACTGTTACAATCGATACTTTTCAATGGGGATTTGTATTTTTTAGATACGAACAGAAAAAAGAGCATTTTACAATTCGAACATAAAAAAAATGACAACCATTTCTGATTGTCATTTTTTTTAGTAATTCAATTACTTTTATTTTTTAGCTTCTTTATTTTCATCAGATTTAGCTCCCATTCTGTTTAAAGTATACATTGGACCAAATTTCACTTTTAAACCTGCAATTTTTCTATTATCTTCAGAAGACAAACCTTCTTTTTCAACAGTGTTTTTACGGCTATCTAATGCTTCATACATCAATTTGATTTCATCCCAGTCTTCACGAGAATAACTGTCTTTATTATCTTCTACTGTATGTACAAATTGTTGATATACGTTATGAATATTTTGGGCATTTACCCAGGCAAAACTCATATCGTCTCCAATTTTTCCTTCACCAAACAAAGCATTACGCAATTGTTGTTTCGGACTTGGAGCAGGTGGGGCAAGAACTGTGGTCATTTCTTTTTTAAATTCTTCGTATTTAACTTTACTTGCATTTATTTTTTCACTCTCAGCAGTATTGTCTTTAATATCTGCCAAAGCTAACTGAGCATTTTCGGCTCTTCTATCGTACTCAGCTTCAACAGTTGCCCAATCCGCTTTCAAATCATCAGCTTTGACATTTTTTACTGAGTCAACGTAGGTTACATAAGCGTCAATTGTTTTTTGAGCTTTTTCTTGTTTTTCGTCTTTACACGATGTAAGACTCAATGCAATTAATGCAATTCCCGATAATAGTTGTATGTTCTTCATAATAATGATTGTTTAATTAATACATTAACAAATGTACCTACTAATTCATTATCTAAAATTACATTATTACCATGTTTTTAAGAGTAATAAGGTATTAAATCTATAAAGAATGCAAAACAATGATAATTATATAAGGCAAAATAAAAAAGATATAACTATTTTAAAAAATATATTATTTAGTATTTGATATAACTGCAAACTAAAGATGTTTTTGTAACAAAAACCAATTATTGGCTACTTATCGTTTATTGAAAAGTGTTTCGTACTTTTAAATCCAAAATTGTAAATCGAATGGCAAATCCATTAATTAAAATAACTAACATTAAACGAGATTTTGTACTTGGTAATGAAATCGTTTATGTCTTAAAAGGAATAGATTTAAAAATCAATAAAGGAGAATACGTAGCTTTAATGGGCCCATCAGGATCCGGAAAATCGACTTTAATGAATTTATTAGGTTGTTTGGATACGCCAACTTCCGGACACTACATATTAAATGGAAAAGATGTCAGCCAAATGAAAGATGATGAATTGGCAGGAATTCGAAATAAGGAAATTGGTTTTGTATTTCAGACTTTTAATCTTTTGCCAAGAACAACCGCTTTAGACAACGTTGCTTTACCAATGATTTATGCAGGATATTCTAAATCGGACCGAAATACACGTGCCAAAGAAGTTTTAACACAAGTAAATCTTGCTGATAGAATGGATCACCAGCCGAATCAGCTTTCCGGAGGACAACGTCAGCGTGTTGCTATTGCCCGAGCTTTGGTTAATAAACCTTCCATTATTTTAGCCGATGAACCAACAGGAAACCTGGACAGTAAAACTTCTGTGGAAATTATGAAGCTTTTCGGCGACATTCATGCATTGGGAAACACCGTAATTCTGGTAACTCACGAAGAAGATATCGCAGCTTATGCGCATCGTGTAATTCGTTTAAGAGACGGATTGATTGAAAGTGACACGACTAAATAATTTTAGATTTCTGATTTTAGATTATTTTCTAAATCTTAAATTTTAGATTACAACATTTCAATCTAAAATCAGAAATCTAAAATCTAAAATCACAAAAATGAAAGTATATACAAAAACCGGAGATAAAGGAACAACCGCTCTTTTTGGAGGCACACGTGTTCCTAAAGATCATATTCGCATAGACAGTTACGGAACTGTTGACGAATTGAACTCTTATATAGGACTGATTCGTGACCAGGAAATGGATTCGCACTACAAAACTATTTTAATTGAAATTCAGGATCGCCTTTTTACTGTTGGAGCAATTTTGGCAACGCCACAAGAAAAAGAAATTTTAAAAAACGGCGAGCTTCGATTGAAAAATTTGGGCATCATTGATACTGATATTGAATTACTAGAGAATGAAATTGATAAGATGGAGGAAAGCCTTCCGCCAATGACTCATTTTGTTTTACCAGGAGGCCATCAAACTGTGTCATATTGTCATATTGCACGCTGTGTATGCCGTCGTGCCGAGCGTTTGGCAGTACATTTAAGTCATAATGAACATGTTCCTGAAATCGCAATCATGTACTTAAACCGACTTTCTGACTACCTTTTTGTCTTGGCACGGAAGTTGTCCTCAGACTTAAAAGCGGAGGAAGTGAAATGGATACCCAGAAAATAAATTTTCTATAAATTCCAAATTTTTGAAATCCCAAATTCCAGGAAAATATTAAAAATTCTGCGAATTTAAATAACATACAAAATTTCCTGTATTTACAGGTTTTATGTTCCTTTTTTGGAATTTAAAATTTAAAAATTGGAATTTAACAAGAGACGTTCTTAAATTTTATTAAAATAAATCAAAATTTACTTGTCTTTTTCAGTAAAAAATTTATTTTTGCACAAACTAAACAGATAACAGATGTATTGGACATTAGAATTAGCATCTTATTTAAGTGATGCGCCATGGCCTGCTAACAAAGACGAACTTATTGACTACGCTATTAGAGCTGGTGCTCCGTTAGAAGTAGTAGAAAACCTTCAGTCAATCGAAGACGAAGGCGAGATATATGAATCAATGGAAGAAATTTGGCCTGATTATCCAACAGACGAAGATTATCTTTGGAATGAGGATGAATATTAAAAAATAAACCAAAGGAAAAAGTCTCATCACAGAGGCTTTTTTTTTGGTTCAAAATACAACATTTACATATAATAGAAATACAATAAATCATGAGTTTTATAAACAGTATTATTAAAGTCTTTGTAGGTGATAAATCACAGAAAGATGTCAAAGCTTTACAACCTTATTTAAACAAAATTAAAACATTCGAAACTAGCTTAATGAGTTTGTCTCACGACGAATTGAGAGCCAGAACCGTATATTTTAAAGAAAAAATAAAAGAAGCCAGAGCTGATAAAGATGCTAAAATTGCTTCGCTTAAAGCGGAAGTAGAAAACATCGAAGACATTGACAAAAGAGAAGATCTTTATGATGCTATTGATGCTCTTGAAAAAGAAGCTTACGAAATTTCAGAGAAAACTTTATTGGAAATTCTTCCGGAAGCATTTTCTGTAGTTAAAGAAACAGCGCGTCGTTTTAAAGACAATTCTTTTATTGAAGTTACTGCAACTCCAAAAGACCGCGAATTTTCAGCAACAAAAACATACGTTACTATTGAAGGTGACAAAGCTACATGGGCTAATAAATGGAATGCCGCAGGTAAGGAAATTACCTGGGACATGATTCATTATGATGTTCAGTTAATTGGTGGTATGGTTTTGCACGAAGGTAAAGTTGCCGAAATGCAAACAGGTGAAGGTAAAACTTTAGTTGCTACACTTCCACTTTACTTGAATGCATTGACTGGAAATGGAGTTCACTTAGTAACGGTGAATGATTATTTGGCGAAACGTGATAGTACATGGAAAGCACCTTTATTTGAATTCCACGGTTTAACTGTTGATTGTATTGATAATCACCAGCCAAGTACAGAACAAAGAAAAAAAGCATACGACGCTGATATCACTTACGGAACCAACAACGAATTTGGTTTTGACTACTTAAGAGATAATATGGCACATTCTCCAGGCGATTTAGTACAAAGAAAACACAATTACGCTATTGTCGATGAGGTAGATTCTGTATTGATTGATGATGCAAGAACACCACTTATTATTTCAGGACCAGTTCCACAAGGAGATCGTCATGAATTTAATGAGTTAAAACCGAAAATTGAAAACTTAGTTTCTCAACAACGTCAATTGGCAAATGGTTTCTTAGCAGAAGCTAAAAAATTAATCAAAGAAGGAAACACTAAAGAAGGCGGATTCTTATTATTAAGAGCGTACAGAAGTTTACCTAAAAACAAAGCATTAATTAAATTTTTGAGTGAAGAAGGAATTAAACAATTGCTTCAAAAAACTGAAAATCAATACATGCAGGATAACAATCGCGAAATGCATAAAGTGGATGAAGCTTTGTATTTTGTTATTGAAGAGAAAAACAATCAGGTTGAATTGACTGATAATGGTATCCAATACCTTTCAGGTGATACTGATGCTGACTTTTTCGTACTTCCGGACATTGGAACTGAAATTGCAGCTATCGAAAAACAAAAATTAGATAAAGATGCTGAAGCAGAAGCTAAAGAAAGATTATTCCAGGATTTTGGAGTAAAAAGTGAACGTATTCACACCCTTACTCAGCTTTTAAAAGCGTATGCACTTTTTGAAAAAGATGTAGAATATGTGATCATGGACAACAAAATTATGATTGTCGATGAGCAAACAGGCCGTATCATGGATGGTCGTCGTTATTCTGACGGATTACACCAGGCGATTGAAGCCAAAGAAAATGTAAAAATCGAAGCTGCTACTCAAACTTTTGCAACTGTTACATTACAGAATTATTTCAGAATGTATAGCAAATTAGGTGGTATGACGGGTACAGCGGTTACTGAAGCTGGAGAGTTATGGCAGATTTATAAATTGGATGTTGTTGAAATTCCAACCAACCGTCCAATGTCAAGACAAGACAAAGAAGATTATATCTACAAAACTACACGTGAGAAATTCAACGCTGTAATTGAAGATGTAACACAGCTGTCAAATGCAGGAAGACCAGTATTGATTGGAACAACTTCCGTAGAGATTTCAGAATTATTAAGCCGAATGTTGAAAATGAGAGGCGTTACACATAACGTTTTGAATGCTAAAATGCACAAACAAGAGGCGCAAATTGTAGAAGAAGCAGGTAAAGCCGGAGTTGTAACTATTGCAACAAATATGGCTGGTCGTGGTACCGATATTAAATTATCTCCAGAAGTAAAAGCTGCCGGAGGTTTAGCAATCGTGGGTACAGAACGTCATGATTCTCGTCGTGTTGACAGACAGTTACGTGGTCGTGCAGGACGTCAGGGAGATCCGGGAAGTTCTCAATTTTATGTTTCTCTTGAAGATAACTTAATGCGTTTATTTGGTTCTGAAAGAGTTGCCAAAGTAATGGACAGAATGGGACTTCAGGAAGGTGAAGTTATTCAGCATTCTATGATGACTAAATCTATTGAGCGTGCTCAGAAAAAAGTAGAAGAAAACAACTTTGGTGTTCGTAAACGTTTATTAGAATATGATGACGTTATGAACTCGCAACGTGAAGTTGTTTACAAACGTCGTCGTCACGCCTTGTTTGGTGAGCGTTTGAAACTGGATATCGCTAATATGCTTTATGATACTTGCGAATTAATCGTAAGTCAAACTAAACCAATTAACGATTTCAAAAATTTCGAATTCGATTTAATTCGTTATTTCTCTATCACTTCACCAATTTCTGAAGCTGACTTCCTGAAATTAACTGATATCGAAATCACAGGAAAAATATATAAGGAAACTTTAGCTTTCTATACGGAGAAAACAGAAAGAAGTGCAAGAGAAGCTTTTCCAATCATTAAAGGAGTTTACGAAGAGCCAAACAATCATTTTGAGCGTATTGTAGTTCCATTTACTGACGGAATCAAAACTTTGAATGTGGTAACTGACCTTAAAAAAGCTTACGATAGCGAAGGAGCTCAGTTAATTGCTGATTTCGAGAAAAACATCACGCTTTCTATTGTTGATGAAGCCTGGAAAAAACATTTACGTAAAATGGACGAATTGAAACAATCTGTTCAATTGGCCGTTCACGAACAAAAAGATCCATTGCTTATCTACAAATTAGAAGCTTTCAACTTGTTTAGAGGAATGTTGGACAACGTTAACAAAGAAGTTATTTCATTCTTATTCAAAGGTGATTTACCAGCTCAAAATGTTCCGGAAATTCACGAAGCAAGAGAAGTTCGTCAGAAAGAAAACTTCAAATTGAGCAAAGATGAAATTCCAAACAGCGAAGATATCAATCGTGAAGCCGGAGAAACTCAGCAACGTCAGGTTACTGAAACGATTGTGAGAGATATGCCAAAAATCAACCGTAATGATACTGTTACAGTTCAGGAAGTTGCAACAGGTAAAACGGAAACGATGAAATTTAAAAAAGCAGAATCTTTAATTGCCAATGGCGAATGGGTTCTTGTTAAATAAGTCACAGTTTTTAGTCTCAGTTTACAGACTGACACTCTAAATTATATACATCAAACCCGACAGGTTATAAAAACCTGTCGGGTTTTGTCTTTTAAAACAGTTTACAGTCTGTGACTGAAAACTTTTTTTCGGAAAACTTAAAAATAAATTCCTTCTAAATCGAATAAACTGTACTTTTGCAATCGTAAACAACAAATAAAGCTTTGAAGCGAATTTTAATCACACTTCTTTCCTGCATGCTTTTAGTGCCATCATTTGGCAGTTTCTTTGTTTATACTTCTTTCAAATTAAATCAGGAAGAAATTTCAAAAACCATCTGTGTGCAACGAAAAATGGTTTTTAATTCTTGTAATGGTCGATGTGAACTTCAAAAAAGTTTGAAGAAATATGCCGACAACGAAAAAAAGATGCAAAACAATCTGAAAGAAAAAGCAGAGGTAGTTTACATTCAAAACACAGCAACCGCTAATTTTAAATTAGTAACTCCTATCGAATCTGCAGCAAAACTTTTTGCTTCTTTTGATGAGAAACCAATTTCGGTTTCAAACAGTACTTTCCACCCTCCATCCTATTTTATATAAATTTTAGCTGCACTTTTCGATTCAAAATTGAAAAGATTTTTTTCTGGCTTTAAGTCAGGGAAAAAGACATGTTACTTTTTAAAATTTATATAATTTAAAATGAAAAAAATATACTTTACCCTACTAATCATAGGGCAATGTGTCTTTGCTCAAAATGAAGTGAAGCAAGACACATCAAAATCTCATGAATTAGAAAACGTTTTTATAACTGCTAATCGTACTGCAACTTTACGAAAAGAAACCCCTGTTGCTATTAGTAAAATAACAGCAAAAACGATCAACGAAACCAAGGCAACCGCAGTCTACGAAATCATTAATAAAACGCCCGGCGTTTTAATGGTTAATTTAGGAAATGAACAGCATATGATGTCGATTCGTCAGCCAATGACAACCAATGCGTATTATTTGTATTTGGAAGATGGCTTACCAATTCGCCCAATGGGAATCTTTAATCACAATGCTTTATTAGAAATCAATCAATATAATTTACAAAGTATTGAGGTTGTAAAAGGCCCTGTTTCTTCTTTATATGGCCCGGAAGCTGTTGGCGGAACGATCAATTTAATTTCACTAAAACCGCCTGTTGATCCTGAATTTAAATTTGGCGTTCAGGCCGATAATTACGGTTACCGAAGATTTCAGGCTGCCGGTGGGGCAACTATCGGAAAGGTAGGTTTTCATATTGCCGGAATTTCAAGTTTGCAGGAAAATGGCTGGATGACGTATTCTGATTACAACAAAGATAACTTGAATGCAAGGATCGATTATAATATCTCTCCTTCTACCCGATTGATCAGTAATACCATGTATGGAAAATATTATTCTGACATGAGTGGAAGTGTAAACGAGGACGCTTTTAACAATAGAACTTATAAAAGCACTACCGATTTTACCTACAGAAAATCTGATGCTTTAAGAACCCGTTTAACATTAGAACACGATTGGAACGGTAATTCAAGTAGTTATATTACTGCTTATTTACGTGACAATAAATTAGGCCAAAATCCTTCTTACGGAATCAAATGGAGTTCGACTGTAAATCCGACAACGGCAAAAGGCGAAGTAAATTCGAACAATTTCAAAAGTTACGGCGCAATTGGTCAGCATACTCAAAAATTTGATTTCTTAAATACTAAAATTGTTGCCGGAGCATTATATGATTATTCTCCGGTTACGTATTGGTCTTATGTGATTGATTTGAAAGCAAATTTAAATCCGGGAGAAGCTGGGAAACAAACTGTAGATTCTTATGAAATTATTGCAGAACATCCGGATTCTAAATTAGCAGATTATACAGCTGATATTTTCAATACGGCTGGTTATGCACAAGTAAGTTTTAATCCGATAGAAAAACTAGTTGTTACTGTTGGCGGGCGTTATGACAACATGAAAATCAATTACGACAATGCATTGGACAAATCTACAGGGAGCAAAGTTTATGACAAAATGACTTTTAAAGCTGGTGCAAATTACAATCCGTTTGAATTTGCCGGTTTTTATGGCAATTATTCCCAGGGATTTGCGCCTCCGGGAATCACTTCTATTTTCAGAACAAAACCCGGAACTGGAGGAACAACTGGTGTTCCAGCTGATTTCTATTATAACTTAGAACCTGCTACTTTCAATAATTACGAAGTTGGCGGATGGTTTTCTTTCCTTCAAAATAAATTAAATTTTGATTATGCGTTCTATTATATGGAAGGAAAAAATGAGCTTTTAAATATCAAACTTGCAGATAATTCAACTGATTATCGTTCAGCTGGTGAAACGCGCCATAAAGGAATCGAATTTGGAGCTTCTTATCGTCCTTCAAAACAAATTAACTTTCGTCTTGGCGGAACTTATGCCCAACACACTTATATCGATTTTAAACTTTCGGATAAACCATCTGATCCGGTTCAAAACTTAAATGGAAAAGAAATGCCATCAGCACCAAAATGGTCTGGGAATTCGGAGTTGAGTTATTATCCAAACTGGCTTCCAAATCTAAGAACTTCTATCGAATGGCAGCTTGTCGGAAGTTATTACCAGGATCAGATTAATACCGTAAAATATGATGGTTATAATATTTTCAATGCCCGAATCGGTTACCAATGGAAAAGCATTGAAGTATATGGAAATGTGCTCAACTTAACAGACAAATTATACGCTTATAACGTTTCGAGAGCTAATACAACAAATGCTCAGCCAACCTATACGGCAGCAGCACCAAGAACTTTTGTTTTCGGAATTCAGTATAATTTTTCATTAAAAAAATAAAGTTAATGCCACAGATTAAATAGATTAAATAGATTATTAAAAACAAGGAAATTGAACTTAATTTTTAAGTGGTAAAAAATCTTTTTAATCTGTGAAATCTGTGGCAAAAAAACAATTAGGCAAATAAAAACAACTCAAATTATGAGCAAAGAAATAAAAGAGAAAAAGTCTAAAAAGAAAGATTCTAAGCTTGTCAAGAAAACCAAGCAACATATGTACAAATGGCATCGTGTTATTGGATTAATTACTATTATTCCAGTAATTTTTTGGACATTATCTGGTTTGATGCATCCGTTTATGGCACATTTTTTCAAACCGGAAATTGCACATGATAAACTGGAACAGCAAATTATTGATAAAAATCAATTAAAATTTTCGATACAGGAAGTTTTACAGAAAAATGAACTAACGCAATTCAAAAATTTCAGAATAGTTGCCTTCAATAATAAAACTTATTATCAGCTTAAAACTATAATTGGCGAATTATGGTATTATGATACTTCAACAGCTGAAAAACTAGAAAATGGAGATCAAAAATATGCGGAATGGCTTTCACGCTATTTTTTAGAGGATCAAAAAAGTGCTGTAAAAAAGAGCGAAGTGGTGACCGAATTCACCTCACAATACAAATATGTAAACCGTTATTTACCGGTTTACAAACTGAGTTTTGATCGTCCTGATACTATGGAAGTTTATGTTGAAACTTCATCCGATAAACTGGCGACTTATAATCCAGCTTCAAGACAATGGTTTATTTGGTTTTTCGATACTTTTCATAATTGGTCTTTTGTAGATGCTATCTCAAATAATAGTATCCGAATCATTACAATGATTTTCTTATTATCAATCATTGGATTTTCTGCCCTGAGCGGAATTATAATTTATGGTTTATTGTGGAAACAATTCAAAAAGACAGATAATTTACAACCAAAAAAAGGACTTCGAAAATATCACCGTCAAATTGGGATTTGGGTTTCACTTTTCACTTTAACATTTGCTTTTAGCGGCGCTTATCATGCCACTACAAAATGGACTCCGTACACTTTATCGCAAATGGTTTATGAACCAACATTTGAAACCAAAGAAATTCCTTTAGCCAATACTACTTTGATTTTAGACTGGAGTCGTTTTCAAAACGCAAGTATTATTACGTTAAACGACACGACCTATTTCCGTTGTCAACTATTAGAAAAAGAAAAATTCAAAAAACCAAAAACCGATTCTAATTCGAAATGGAATAAAAAAGACGATAAAAAATCGGAAGTGGTTTATATCAACGCTACAACTAATAAAATTGTTCCAAATATTGATCTTCAATATGCCGAGTTTCTGGCGTACTATTTTACAGATGGAGCGCCAAAAGCGGCTTGTTGCGAAATGGTGGAAAGTTCAGACGAACCGGAAGCTTCATTAGAAAATGCAAAACTTTTAGAATCTAAAGTTCTAACGGATTTTGAAAGCAGAGAATATGGCTTTGTAAATAAAAGATTGCCTGTTGTAAAATTGGCCTATGATACTCCAGAAAAAACAACTTATTTCATCGAGACCTCAACTTCCAGATTGGCAGCTAAAATTAAGAGCTCAGATAGGATTGAAGGTTATTCGTTTGCTATTCTCCACAAATTTTTATTTATGGATTGGGCAGGAAAAAATATTCGGGACCTGGCAATGGTTTTGGCAGCTTTGACCATTTTGATTGTTAGTGTTTTAGGATTTATTTTATTTTTGAAAAAATAGAAAAAATCACTTTTACAACCTGCAAGGTTTCCAAAACCTTGTAGGTTTAAATTATAGGCTTTCAAAAATACCTACAAGGTTTTGGAAACCTTGCAGGAAACTCATAAACAATATTATCTGGGATTTTCCTCGTAATAACGTGCCTCAATTCGTTTAATATCCTTGATTGAATTCTTGGCCCAAGCCAAACGTTTCTCCAGAATTTCTTCTTCTGATAATTGCCATTTGATATCTGAATTTCGCAATCTGTTGGTTAAATTTTGAATGATGATTGCAGCTGAAACCGAAATATTCAAACTCTCTGTAAAACCAACCATCGGGATTTTAAGAAAACCATCGGCTTTTTCCAGAATTTCTTCCGACAATCCGTCTCTTTCTGTTCCGAAGAATAAGGCACTTGGTTTTGTAATATCAAAATCTTCCAACAAACAATCATTTTCGTGCGGTGTTGTAGCAATAATTTGATAGCCCTGATTTTTTAAAGTAGAAACGCATTTTGTAATGGAATCAAACTGATTGATATCCACCCATTTTTGAGCGCCCATTGCAATTTCTTTGTCGATTTTTTTTCCGTAACGTTGTTCGATTACATTCAATTCCTGAATTCCGAAAACTTCGCAACTGCGCATTACGGCACTTGTATTGTGCATCTGAAAAACATCTTCGACCACAATTGTAAAATGCTTTGTGCGGTTTCCCAGTACATTCAAAAATCTTTCTTTGCGATTGTCTGTTAATATATTTTCAAGAAATGCCAGGTAATCTAAATCAATCATTTTATTTGAGTTTGGCGCAAAAATACATTATAAATAAAATAGAAAGAAAAATTCATTCGTATTTTCAACGTACAACATGTTCAACAAAAGTATTGTTCAATTTTTCATGTAACCTATTAACATTGGTAAAATCTATTTGTAATTTTTCTTCTTTATAAATATCGCCTTTAAAAATGGCACTTTCATCTTTAGAATGCCTTTTTAAACGTGAATACATTTTATCAAGTTCGCCCACAGGATAATTGGCATCAATAAAAGAAAGGAAATTTTCTATAACACTTTGCATTCCTTCATTGTAATTAAGCTTGATAACATTCTGATCTTTTTGATAAAAATCGAGAAAGCCCTGGAAATATTTTTCTAAAACCAAAGCTCCATATTGTTGAAAATTAATTTCATTAATTTCTTTAGCTTTAATTCCAAAAATAGCAGGTGGTAATACATTAGGAATCATATGCATTCCTGTCTTTTTTTGATGTGATCTTAAAACTTCATCCGGATTTCTGTAAAGCAATGCAAAAGGTATTTCAGGAAAAATTGATCTCAAAAAATTGGCATTAAAGATATGCCAGGCATCCAACTTTATAATTAAATTCTTTTGTTCCGGAAATCGTTTTTGTCCCAATAATGCAAGTACCGATTTTAAAAGAATACCTTTTTTACCTAAATCAAAACGATTACATCTCAGAATCTCATCTATAATGGGGGCCTCAGAAATCATAACATTATCCGAAGAAGTTGCCAAAGACTGACTCAACATGGTAGAACCGCAACGTGATACATGAAATATTAGTGACTTGAGCTCAACAGAAATTAATTGATTAGACCAATCAATAAGATTTTCTGCAGTTGTAATGACCTTAAATGGCTTTGAGTTATATGAATGTTTCCAGCATTTTGAAATTGTTTCTTCAAAAAAAGGGTCAGCATATTTTAGATCTCCCAGATAAATCCATTCAAAATAAACCTCGTTATCTTTTTCGATTAACTTATACGGAATCCAGTTTGAAAGAGGGTGATTTCTATTTTCCATTTTTTCTATTTATTCTGCTAATAAATCAGCAATAATTTTAGCGTTAACTTCTGATGGATTTCGAGAAAGTTCAGCAATAATTTGTTGTTTTACTTCATCTGAATATTGTGCTTTTTCATTAGAGTATTGTATGTCAAAACCCATTTCTGTAAATAATGTATCAGACCAGCCATTTCTAATACAATCAAGTGTAAGATGAATACGCGGTTCAGCGCTTTTGTTTTCTATGCTATGCGGAAGCTGAAAATTGGCGTACCAACACTCCCCCATTTGCATTGGAACCTGTTTTTTATCCACATAAAAGAAAACTTCTGCATTTGTTATAATGGGAATATGAATTCTAAAAAATCCATCTTCATAAGAAGTATCATTGTCAACATGTTCTTTTATTTCACTTTGTGGACCTAATCTAAGTAATCGCACTGCTTCTTTTTCACATTGAAACCAATCCATTATTTTCTTAAAATATGGACAACGATCAAGCAAATCTGTATTTATATAGGCTTTATTTGCAAAAGAGGTAATGTCATTTACCAAACCGGATTGCGATCTTAAAGAAACGCTTGTCCAATTGCCCTCATATCGATTGGTATTAAAATGAGGAGTCCATAAATCCGTTTCGCATTTAGCAAGTTCTTTTTGTAATTTATCTATTGAAAAGGAAATCGGAAGTTTGCTGAAAGAAGGATTCATATACTTTTTATAAGTTAAGATAAATTGGTAATAATAAATTTGTATAATTTATCAGTTGAAGAAGGCACTGTTTCAAAATCTGTTTTTAGCACCAAATCTGCTCGTGAGGGAGTCTCAAACACATCACTTATTCCTGTGAAATTATTTATTTTGTTGCTATCGTGATCTGGTAATAATGCTTTTTTATACAATCCTTTTGGATCTCTTTTTATCAAATTATTTATGGAACAATCCAGAAAAACCGTTCTGACAAATTCATAGGACCGCAATTCATTTCTCAGGTTTTCATAAGGATTTATTACTGACATCAAGACAATTGTATCCTTACTAATAAAATTTTGTCCTAAATTAAAAAGGCGTCTGACATTTTCGCATCTGTCCTCTTTAGAAAAACCTAAATCTTTACAAATGGTCTTTCTGTAAACATCACCATCAATTATTTCAACTTTATAACCTTTTTCAATTAACAAATGCCGAACATTTTCTGCTAATGTCGTTTTACCCGAACCTGATAATCCTGTAAATTGAATTAAAATCATCGAAAATTGGCTTTATTTTTATTCCCATTAAAGCTAAATAATTTATAAGACTGGCACAATAAGTAGAAATACGCTTTTATCAGCATCCCAAATACTAAAAGAAATTGTGTTATAAACTCCGTTTTTTCGAAGAATTGGATATGTAAATTACTATTTTTATCTTTTAATTAAATAAGATGAAAAAGAAATTAGTTGTTTTAACCGGAGCGGGAATCAGCGCAGAAAGTGGCATTAAAACCTTTCGTGACAGCGATGGTTTGTGGGAAGGACATGATGTAATGGAAGTAGCAACTCCTGAGGGTTGGCGCAAAAATCAGGAATTAGTTTTGGATTTTTATAATAAAAGACGTCAACAGCTTAAAGAAGTAGAACCGAATTTAGGTCACAAAATTTTAGTCGAATTAGAACAGGATTTTGACGTTCATATTATTACTCAAAATGTTGATGATTTGCACGAACGTGCCGGCAGCACAAAGGTTTTGCATTTACATGGCGAATTATTAAAAGTACGAAGTGTTCAAAACAGAAATCATATTCTCGATTGGACCGAAGATTTATATACTGGAGATTTAGACCAAAACGGACATCAGTTGCGACCCCATATTGTTTGGTTTGGCGAAGATGTTCCAGCGCTTGAAGAAGCAATCGAAATTACAGAAACAGCAGATTATTTTGCTGTCATCGGAACGTCATTGCAAGTTTATCCTGCGGCTGGACTGATATCCTATACTTATAGTATTACACCGGTTTTCTATATTGATCCAAAGCCAATTGCGATTCCGAATATTCAAAATAAAGTTGAAGTTATTGCAAAGGTTGCTTCGGAAGGAGTTGCCGAATTAAGAGAACGATTAAAAGGTGAACACTAATTTCACGGATTACACTAATTTTATTATTCACAAAATTGAATACTTTCATTGTCTTAATGTTGTTTACAGTGCCACAACAGCATTTTTTCGTGACAATTAGTGAAATTTGTGTTTGATCTTTTGTCTGTTTAATCCGCAAATTCTGTTTATATTTGCACCTTTCGAACAAACAACATAACAATGACTACTTTAAACGAATTGAATGCTATATCACCAATTGACGGAAGATATAGAAGCAAAACCCTTTCATTAGCGCCTTTTTTCTCTGAAGAAGCTTTAATCAAATATCGAGTATTGGTTGAAATCGAGTACTTTATTGCTTTATGCGAAGTGCCATTGCCACAACTTTCAGGTGTAAACCCAAATTTATTTGACAGTTTACGTGACATTTATAAAAAATTCTCAACTGAAGACGCGCTTTGGATTAAAGAAACGGAAAAAGTTACCAACCACGACGTAAAAGCGGTAGAATACTTTATCAAAGATGCTTTTGAAAAATTAGGTTTGTCTCAATACAAAGAGTTCATTCACTTCGGATTAACATCTCAGGACATTAACAACACTGCAATTCCGCTTTCTACAAAAGAAGCTTTTGAGCAGGTTTATATGCCATCTTTAATTACTTTAATTTCTAAATTAAAAGAATTAAGCGTGGAATGGAAGGATATTCCGATGTTGGCGCGTACGCACGGACAGCCGGCTTCTCCTACTCGTTTGGGTAAAGAAATACTTGTTTTTGTAGAGCGTTTAGAAGAGCAAATGCGTTTGTTATTCAACATTCCGTTTGCCGCTAAATTTGGTGGTGCAACAGGAAACTATAATGCACACCATGTTGCTTATCCACAGATTGACTGGAAACAATTCGGAAATAAATTTGTAGAAACAGATCTTGGTTTACACCACTCTTTTCCAACCACTCAAATTGAACATTACGATCATTTTGCAGCATTTTTTGATGCTTTAAAAAGAATCAACACTATCATTATCGATTTAGATCGTGATATCTGGACGTATGTTTCAATGGATTACTTTAAACAAAAAATCAAAGCAGGCGAAATTGGATCTTCTGCAATGCCACATAAAGTGAACCCAATTGATTTTGAAAATTCTGAAGGAAACTTAGGAATTGCAAATGCTATTTTTGAGCATTTAGCAGCTAAATTACCAGTTTCAAGATTACAGCGTGATTTGACTGACAGTACCGTTTTACGTAATATTGGTGTTCCGATAGGGCACACTATTATAGCTTTTGAAGCGTCATTGAAAGGTTTAAACAAATTGTTATTAAACGAGGCAAAATTTGCTGAAGATTTAGAGAAAAACTGGGCAGTTGTTGCTGAGGCAATTCAGACGATCTTACGTCGTGAAGCGTATCCAAACCCATACGAAGCTTTGAAAGGTTTGACAAGAACAAATGAAGCGATTGACAAAAAAGCAATTCATAATTTTATTGCGACTTTAGAAGTTTCTGATGCAATTAAAGCAGAATTGATGCAGATAACACCTGCAAATTTCACAGGAATTTAAAGAAACCCTAAAATATTTTACCAAAAAAAGCTATCTTTAACGATAGCTTTTTTTATTCCCTATAAATCCGATTGGGAACTAGCCCAGATTACTTCACTTAACTTTTATTTTCATAGGAGTTCAGTGAATTTCATTTGCAATGAAAAGCCTTTTGTGAAAAAAACTATATTTTTTTGTAGGTACAGAGCGACCAACGGAAGCTCCTGTAACTACTTTAAAATATGTTTTTTGAATAAAAGCTTGAAATGGAAAGCTGGATTAGCTCCTGAACAAAAAATACCACTTTATGATTGCCTTATACGCTGCTGCTGAAACTACACACCATTTGAAACCATTAATTAGTGATTTGGGATTAATCCTTATCACTGCCGGAATTGCTGTTTTAATTTTTAAAAAAATGAAGCAGCCTTTGGTTTTAGGGTATTTGATTGCTGGTTTTTTAGCAGGAAATCATTTTGATTTTTTCCCATCAATTACTGAAATGAAAAGTGTGGAAGTTTGGGCCGAGATTGGTGTGATCATTTTGTTGTTTAGTTTGGGACTCGAATTTAGCTTTAAAAAATTAATGAAGGTCGGCGGTACGGCTTCTATTACCGCTATTACCCAAATTATTACCATGGTCATTATTGGTTATCTCGTCGGACAATGGATGGGATGGGCCTCTATGGATAGTATTTTTCTTGGCGTTATTTTATCTATTTCATCAACAACAATTATTCTAAAAACCTTTGATGAATTGGGTGTTAAGGCACAAAAGTTTGCCGGAATTGTTATCGGATCGCTTATTGTTCAGGATATTGTGGCCATTTTAATGATGGTTTTACTTTCTACTATTGCAGTAAGTCAGCAATTTTCCGGAAGCGAACTGATGATGTCTGTATTAAAACTGGTTTTCTTTTTAACCGTTTGGTTTTTAGGCGGAATCTTTTTTATCCCGACATTGCTAAAAAAAACAAAGCACTTGTTAACGGATGAGATGTTGCTGATTATTTCGTTAGCCTTATGTTTAATGATGGTTAGTTTTGCTTCGAATGTTGGCTTTTCGCCGGCTTTAGGCGCTTTCATCATGGGATCTATTATTGCTGAAACCACACAAGCAGAACATATTGAGCATTTAATAAAACCTGTAAAAGATTTATTTGGGGCGATTTTCTTCGTATCGGTTGGAATGTTAATAGATCCTAAAATGTTATATACACATGCGCTTCCCGTTGCTATTTTAACACTTGTTACTATTGTTGGTCAATCTGTAAGTTCTACAATTGGAGCTTTACTTGCCGGACAGCCTCTGAAGCAATCCGTACAAACCGGAATGAGTTTGTCTCAAATTGGGGAATTCTCGTTTATCATTGCCACGTTAGGAATGACTTTAAATGTTACGAGTTCATTTTTATATCCGGTTGTGGTAGCAGTTTCTGCTATAACAACATTTACCACGCCTTTTATGGTAAAATATGCCGTTCCTTTTTCAAATTTTCTGGAGCACAAATTACCTCGAAAATGGGTAAAAAATATTAACCGTTATAGCGTCAATGCACAAGCCATAAAATCGGTTAGTATCTGGCAGAAAGTTCTAAATGCTTATATTATACAAATCGTTTTACATACAATTATAATTGCTGCTGTCATTTTATTATCATCAAAATTTGTAGCACCTTTAGTGGCTGACACCAGATTTGGAAATACATTAGCAGCACTGATAACATTGGTTATTATTGCTCCTTTTCTGTGGGCTCTTTCACTCCGACGCATAGCCGATGAAGAAGTAGAATTACTTTGGGAAGAGCGTAAATACCGTGGAGCACTGTTGATGATGATTTTGATCAGGATGAGTTTAGGATTGTTTTTTATTGGTTTCTTACTGAATATTTTCTTTTCACCATTGGTTGCTTTTGTTGCCCTGATAATCGCGATTGCGGTTTACCAAATATTCCCTAAAAAACTAAATGAACAATATCATAGAATTGAAAGTCATTTTTTAAAGAACCTAAACGATCGTGAAAACAAAAAAATAGACAGACGTTACGCCAACTTAATGCCCTGGGACGGTCACATGTCGTTTTTTGATATTGGAAAAGAATCTAATCTGGCTGGAAAAACATTGGAAGAACTGCGTATTCGTGAGCAAATGGGAATTAATATCGCGTATATAAAACGAGGTGATGTTATGATTTCTATCCCAACTAAAAATGAACGTTTATTCCCTGGTGATGAAGTATGTGTAATTGGTACGGATGCACAAGTAACTGAGTTTGCAAAATATTTAAATCACAACGAACTTGAAGCGCCGGCATCAGTTGAAGAATCTCAAATTGTATTGCGTCAGCTTGAAGTTTCTCAAGAGGAGTTTATTGATAAAAGCATCGGTCAGTTTAGAGGAAAAACGGGTGGAATGGTTGTTGGAATTGAAAGAAACGGAAATCGAATCTTAAACCCGGAATCGAATATCGTGTTAGGAAAAAATGATATTATCTGGGTAGTCGGAGACAAAAAAAGAATGAGTGAGTTGATGAAGAGAACTTAGTAAAAGTTCTAAGATTCTGAGATACTAAGGTCCTAAGGTTTTACCTCTTTAAGAAATCTTAGAATCTCAGAACCTTAGTATCTTAGAACCTTACTTGTTGGGTTGCGGTGTCATACGCAAATACGGTTTTATTGGCGTATGCCCTTTTGGGAATTTCGCCGGAATATCACTATCCGGAACCGCTGGTGTAATTACTACATCTTCACCATCTTTCCAATTTGCAGGAGTTGCTACGCTGTAATTTGCAGTTAATTGCAAACTATCAATAACGCGAAGCAATTCGTCAAAATTTCTTCCTGTTGATGCCGGGTACGTTAAAGTCAGTTTGATTTTTTTATCGGCACCAATTACAAAAACAGAACGCACTGTAAATTTATCACTTGCATTTGGATGCAGCATATCATATAATGTTGCTATTTTTTTATCTTCATCTGCAATTATCGGGAAATTTACGGTTGTATTTTGAGTTTCATTAATATCTTTAATCCATTCTTTGTGTGACTCTAAACCATCTACACTCAAAGCTATAACCTTTGTATTTCTCTTTGTAAATTCAGGAAGATAATTGGCTACTGTTCCCAGTTCTGTTGTACAAACGGGAGTGAAATCTGATGGATGCGAAAATAAAACACCCCATGAATCTCCTAACCATTCATGAAAATTGATTGGTCCTTCAGTGGTTTCTGCATAAAAATCCGGAGCTATATCGCCTAATCTTAATGTTGACATAATTATATTTTTTTAGTTCCTCTAAAATTACTAAAAAATATAATTAAAAAAACTAAACTCTACTTTTTCTATCAATTTTATTCTAACCCACTAAAACAGCTCAAAACATATTATATGAAGCCAACAATAAAGTACCAAATAGCAAGGGTAATAAAAGATATCGGGATTCCGAAACCAATCATCATACTGCTTAATTTTGGTTTTAAACCATAAGTTGAGGCTAAAATCGCACCGGTGATCATCGGTGCCATTGCTATTTCTATAATCGTTATTTTAATCGCTTCAGAATGCTGATTGAAAATAAAAACATATAAAACCATAATAATAAAAGGCGTGACGACAAGTCTGAAGAAAAGCCCTAATCGTAAAAATCGCCAATGCTGGCTTTTTCGATCAAAATTTAATTGCAATCCGACAGAAAATAAAGCCAATGGCGTAACCAAAGTACCCACTTTCAATAAAACAGATTGAACATTTAAGTCTAAATCATATTGAAAAACATTTAAAGAGCAGGCCACTACAAACGTAATAAAAGGCGGAAAGAAAAGTACTTTTTTAATAATACTCCACGCATCCGGACTTCCTTTAGAATAAAATGCGGCAACAAAAACACCCAAAGTTGAAACGACAACAAAAGTACCCGGTTGATCCACCAAAATAGCCGTTTCTAAGCCTTTTTTTCCAAATAAAGCTTCCACTATAGGGTAACCCAAAAAAGAGGAGTTACTTAATCCGGCTGTTAGAACCAGACAACCAATGAGTTTATTAGACCAACCTAATCGTCGCCCTAAAAAATGAAAGAAAATAAAAGCCAGGAAAAAACTAATCCAGCCTGCTCCTATTGGAAACAACAAATCATTGTTCCATTTTATTTTCGGAATGTGGTATAAAGTGATAGCGGGTAAGCATACGTAAATGACAATTTTATTAATGCTTTTATAAATATGGGTTGGAAACCGCTTTACATTTTGCAAAAGCAATCCTAAAAACAAAAAGAAGAATATCTGAATAAAGTTGTTCATAGCGTAGGTTCAGGACAAAAATAAGGATTTATAATTTAGTAATTAGTGCTTAGTCATTAGTAAATAGTCTTAGTTATTATGAATAAGTAATTGTCTGATTCTTTTGAAAACTTAATGAAATGATCTTTAAAGAAACTCACTAGGCTAAGTACTAAGAACTAATTACCAAGAACTAAAAAAAAGTTAAAATTATTTTTTGCATTATAAAACTCATTATATTTGTAACATATTTTATTACAGTATGCTTTCAGGTAAATTTGCCATAACGATTCACATTCTTACTTTACTCACTAAATATCCAAATGATTATTTATCATCTGAATATATTGCAGGAAGTATTAACCTGAACCCTGTTTTGGTGCGAAAAGAAATTGCCAATTTAAAAGCACATCATATTGTAGAAAGTAAAGAAGGTAAAAATGGCGGAACAAAATTAGCCGTAGATCCATCAAATCTTACTTTGAAAGAAATATTTGAAATGACTTTTGAAACTATTAATCTGGGATATGCCAAAAATCAGCCCAATCCGGATTGTCCTGTTGGAAAAAAAATCAATCAAAATTTAACCGCTTTATATGCGGATATGAATCAAAAAATTAGTTTGCAATTGAATGACATCTCCTTAGAAGATTTTTCGAATCAATTCTAAACTTTTTTTTACATAAAACTGTAACATTTTTTATTACTAATTAAAATTATATACTATGAAAATCGCACTTATTGGAGCAACAGGATTTGTTGGCTCAGCCATCTTAAATGAATTAACAAGCAGAAATCATGAAATTACAGCCATTGCAAGAACGCCAAAAGAAACAGCAAATGTGAATTGGGTAGCAGCTGATATTTTTAACTCAGATGAATTAGCCGCAATTCTAAAAGGAAATGATTTAGTGATCAGTGCGTATAATTCAGGGTGGTCCAACCCAAATATTTACGACGATTTTATCGCTGGTTCAAAATCTGTTCAGAGCGCCGTAAAAAAATCAGGTGTAAATCGTTTTATCGTTATTGGCGGAGGCGGAAGTTTATTTGTAGCTCCAGGTCTACAAGCTGTAGATACACCGGATTTCCCAAAAGAATATTATGTTGCTGCGACTGCTGCACGTGATTACCTTAACATCATAAAAGAAGAGAAAGATTTAGATTGGGCATTTTTCAGTCCAGCCTTCGAAATGCACCAGGGTATCACAACCGGAAGAACTGGAAAATACCGTTTAGGTTTAGAAAACCCTGTATTCAATGATGAACAAAGAAGCATTCTTTCTGTAGAAGATTTGGCTGTTGTAATTGCTGATGAAGCCGAAAACGCAAAACACCACCAAGTTCGTTTTACTGCAGCTTATTAAACACGAATTTCACTAATTAACACTAATTGTAAACTTCCAAAATATTTTAATTCGTGTAAATTAGTGTTCTATCCTAAAACAGTTTCAAAGAAAATCCTTTTTTGAAACTGTTTTTGTTTTCTGTACTTTTACAATACCAAAAAAAGTATTTTGTCAAGTCCAAATAAACAATCAAGCAGTTTACAAGAAAAAGCTGGAATTTCACCTCCTGAAATTATCAATGTATCGGCTATCAGTCAAATTCAGAAAAACAGGCGAAAACAACCTTCTTCAGAAGAATTAATAGCCGGAATTCTGAATGGAAACAGAACTGCTTTGAGCCGTGCCATTACTTTGGCCGAAAGTACCAATCCCGAACATGCTGAAAAAGCAAATGAAGTTATTAAAGGATGTTTGCCACATGCCAATAAATCAATCCGAATTGGAATTACTGGCGTTCCCGGCGTTGGAAAGAGTACTTTTATTGAAGCTTTTGGAACTTTTCTAACACAGCTTGGCAAAAAGGTGGCTGTATTGGCGGTTGATCCGAGTAGTTCACTTTCACATGGGAGTATTTTAGGCGACAAAACCCGTATGGAAGAACTGGTAAAAGACGAAAATGCTTTTATCAGACCAAGTGCTTCCGGAGATACTTTAGGCGGCGTAGCAAGAAAAACACGTGAATCGATTATTTTGTGTGAAGCGGCTGGTTATGACACCATCATTATTGAAACGGTAGGCGTCGGTCAAAGTGAAACCGCCGTTCATAGCATGGTAGATTTTTTCTTATTACTAAAAATTTCCGGTGCGGGAGATGAACTTCAGGGCATCAAACGCGGCATCATGGAAATGGCTGATGCCATCGTCATCAACAAAGCTGATGGTGACAATATCAAAAAAGCAAATCAGGCAAAACTGGAATTCAATAAAGCTTTGCATTTATTTCCTCCAAAAAAATCAAACTGGCAACCAAAAGTTACGACTTGCAGTGCTATCACCAAAGAAGGCATTTCAGAGATTTGGAACACTATTTCTGATTATGTTGAAATGACAAATCAAACTGGTTTCTTTTCTGAAAAGCGAAAAGAACAGAATCATTTTTGGATGATGGAAACCATCAACGAACAATTGAAACTCAACTTCTATAATGAGCCTGAAATTATTTCGCTATTAGAACAAAACAAAAAAGCAGTGCAAAATGATGAAATTTCACCTTTTGCAGCTGCTCAGCTTTTATTAAAACTTTATTTTAACAAAGGTTCAAAGTAGCAAGGTTCAAAGGGACAGAGTAAAACCTTTGTCGCTTTGAACCTTTGCTACTTTGGTCCTATTTAGTTCCTCTTAACTTGTATTTGTTTTCCTTGTACAAATTTCCAGCTGTAATTACATGTGCCAAAGCGTCTTTGGCTAATTCTTCATTTAATTTCACTGGAATTAAAGTTGTGTCATTTTTGATTTCAAACTGCAATGGTTTCAAATTAGGCTGCATAATTACAACCTGATTTTCTACTCTGAATGCATTGATATCATTAAACTGCATAATTGATCTTCCTTGCGTTTTGGCATCTAACTTATTTAAATTTCTACCAACCATTGGGGTTTCAAACGGAATTCCTAAATAACCTAATAAGGTTGGCGGAATATCTATCTGGCTTGCCAAATTACTGTAAACAGTACCTTTCTTCACTCCTGGCCCCATAATTAAAGCAGGAATATGGAATTTATTAATTGGTACTAAGTTTTTACCGTATGTTCTAGTGTTATGATCTGCGATAACAATGAAAATTGTGTTTTTAAAATACGCTTCTTTTTTAGCCATTTCGAAGAATTTCCCAATAGAAAAATCGGCGTATTTCATCGCATTATTTACAGTTGCAGGTGTCTTATCAAAAGGCTTGATTCTTCCTGCCGGATATTCAAAAGGTTCGTGATTTGAAGTCGAAAACATTAAAGAAAAGAAAGGTTTATCTCCCTTTGTCTTAAAATAATTATTTGCTTTGGTCACCAAATCTTCATCTGAATAACCCCAGGTTCCTTTGAAAGCGTATTTGTTTCCATCTGATTCAAAATCTTCCTGATCGACAATATCCTGAAAACCATTTCCGTTGAAAAATGAAGCCATGTTATCAAAATTGGCCATTCCGCCATAAATAAAGCTGGTGTCATACCCTTTTTGTCTCAAGGCATCAGCAAGTGTAAAAAATCCTTGTTGAGAATTTCCTAATTTCACTACACTTTCAGAAGGCGATGGTAAAAATCCGGTCACAACCGCTTCAATTCCACGTACGCTTCGTGTTCCGGTACAATATAAATTGGTAAACAATAAACCTTCTTTTGATAATTTATCAAATTCTGGCGTCAATGGTTTTCCACCTAAAATTCCAACATATTCTGCACCTAAACTTTCTTGTAGAAAAATAACCAAATTATAAGGCTTCTTATTAACAGAGTCTGGTTGTTGCACATGTAGAAACGGAATTTCCACATCTGTAAAATCATTTGGACCGGCAATCATGTATTTTTTTACACGCGCAATAGCTTCGGCTTCGTCCATTTTACCGTACATCTTGGTGTTTCCTTCATTTTTGATAGAATACGCTGCAAAAGCTACGGTATAAAACGAATTTAACCCTAAAGTATTTGTTAGTTGATCTGTAGAGAAAACAGCATTACTGGCATTAATTGGACGTTTTGAAGTAAGACTTGAACGCGCTCCAAAAAACAATAAAAAAGCGACTAACGGAAAAATCAGCAATTTGAATTTATAATCTGCAAGTGATGTATAAAAATATTTTTTTCCTTTTTTGAAGGCAAAATAGATAACAGCTCCCAAAATCAGGAAAGTAACAATAATCGAAGTCAGATAACTTTTTAAAAGCATTCCGACAACTTCCTTAGGATAAATAAGATAATCTAAGAAAATTTTATTCGGTCGCGTGTCGTATTGTTTCACAAAATCCGGAGAAGCCAATTCTACAAACAGAATCAGAAACAAGAATAAGAAACTATAAATTACGAGAAATTTATTGGTGAACTTCAGCCATTTATTCGGCAGAAAAGTAATTAAAACAGCCGGTAGAAAAGACAAATAACATAGTAAAATCAAATCCATTCGAAGACCGATTGGAAAAATGTACCAGAAATTTGGTGTTTCGACAACTCTATCTTTAAAAAGAAAAAATAAAAATATTCGACTTAAAGTAGTAATTAGCAATCCGATTGCTATAAAATTAAAAATGGGTTTTAAAAAACTTAATTTTTTCATTATAAAGATTTAGAACGTAAAAAAATAACTTCAAAATTAAGTAAAGACGCATCGGGTCTCTACTCTTCGTAACGATTTATTTCTCTGTCATAAAATTCATTTGCTTTTTCGATCAGGCCTTCCATTTCAGCATTTAATTCAGCTTCATCAAGATCTTCTGCTTCTTCTAAAAATTCAACCTCATCATCTTTTAAATTGATAATAAATCTTGGGTAATCAAGGTGAACGATGAAAATATCATCCGGAAAATCAGTATTGTCTCCAAGTAAAAATTTAGGTAATTCCATTTTATTATTGTTTTATATGCTTCAAATTTAACTATTTGAAACTGAATTATTGATTAATTTTTTGGTTAAGTAATGAAAACGAATGTACAGAAATATGGCTGCAGAAGTTAATCCTGCCAAAAGCCCAATCCATACTCCCTCTGCTTTCCACGAAGTATATTCTGCTAAATAATAAGAAATCGGAAAACCAATTACCCAATAAGCAACAAAAGTAATATACATTGGCACTTTTACATCCTGCAAACCGCGAAGTGCTCCTAAAACCACAACCTGTATTCCATCAGAAATTTGAAAAATAGCCGCTATCAAAAGTAATTTTGATGCAATACTGATTACTTCATTATTGTCCAGAAGCTGTCCTCCATTTTCCATATTCAAAAAGATATAGGGTAAGTAATTATGGAAGGCAACAAATAGTATAGCAAAAATGGTTTCGAGTATAATCGCCAATAAAAAAATTGAACGCGCAACAACCACCAATTTTTTAAAATCCTGCAAACCTCTTTGATTACTTACTCTAATCATTGAAGTTACACTTAATCCCATGGCAAACATAAAAGTCATCGATGCCAGACTCAGTGCAATTTGATTGGCTGCCTGACTGGTTTTTCCAATATTTCCACAAAGCCATATAGAGGCTGTAAACAACACTACTTCAAAAAGCATTTGCATTGCAGAAGGAAAACCAATGTTTATTATTTTTTTTATGGTTTCTTTTTTAATTTCCTGAAAACTAAAATCCTTAAAAAAGCGCTTTAAATCATTTCTTCTTGACAGCATTATGTGCATGAACATCACTAAAAATATCCTTGAAATTACAGTACCAAGAGCTGCTCCGATAATTCCCATTTTTGGAAAAATCCAAATACCATAAATCAGCATGTAATTGATACCGACATGCAGCACATTTGCCATAATCATGGCGTACATCGAATATTTTGTCATCGACATTCCGTCAGCAAATTGTTTGTATCCCTGATACATAATTAGCGGAATTAATGAAAAAGCAACCCAATCAAGATAAGGTTTTGCCAATGCAATTACATCAGCCGGTTGATGTAGTAATTCCATTATTGGCTTTGCCAAAACAATTACGCCAAAAAGCATTAACCCTAAAATGGTACATAAAAATAACCCATGATGAAAAGCAGAACGAACTTTAGTATCATTTTTCTCGGCATCACCTTCGGCCACAATTGGAGTAATAGCTGTAGAGAAACCAATTCCTAAAGACATTGCTATAAAAATCATACTGTTTCCTAGGGAAACCGCAGCAAGTTCAGTACTACCTAACTTCCCTACCATTATATTGTCAACTATACCTATTAAAGTATGCCCTACCATTCCTAAAATTACAGGATATGCTAGCTTTAAATTATATGAAAACTCCTTTGTATACTGTGCTAAGTTCAATTCTATTCTTTTTAAGTGGGCAAAGATAATCAGAAGCTTTTGGATTCTGTAGTATTATTAAAAAAGATAAGCCAATATTAAAAATTCCAATCCCAAAGCCTCGGGACAAATTCCAAATTCCAAAACAGAAAACAAAGCCAGTTTTGAAATTATATAACAATTTCAGAAAATTATATAACGATCCCAAAACACCCCGCTACTACTTTTACAACATTAATAATTCAAAAAAAATTGTCCTTATGATCTCAAGAAATCTGAAATTTATCTGCCTAGCTGCTATAGCTTTTTTATCTGCCAACACGACTTTCGCTCAAGACACTGCAACTGCAAATACGGAAAGTGAAATTAAAAATTACGATCAGGGTTTTAGATTGGGATTTGGTTTAAACGGAGGTTTACCAACTGACAATGCTTACGATTGGTCTCTTGGCGGAGATGTTCGTTTACAATACGATTTGTCTAAAAGAACATCGTTGACATTGACTACAGGTTTTACAAACCTATTTATGGGAAAAGACGACAATGGAGTTGATCAAAAAGATCTTGGATTTATTCCTGCAAAAGCAGGTTTTAAAGCCTTCATTTGGGAAGATCAATTTTATGTTTTAGGTGAAGTTGGTGCGGGTTTTGCCGTGACAAACGGATATGACGACACCACTTTTTTATGGGCGCCAGGAATTGGGTACGCCAACAAATATATTGATATCAGTGTCCGTTACGAGGACTATAATAAATTCAAAACCAATCAGGTGGCTTTACGTCTTGCCTACGGATTTAATTTATAAAAATACGTTCATTTATTCTTTTGTTTTTGGTATGAACCCGACAGATCCTCATAGTCTGTCGGGTTTTGTTATTTTAAACAAATCGAACTCTCACAAAATATTAAACCCGACAGGCTTCAAAACCTGTCGGGTTTAATATTGCAAAAAAATTATCTAATTTTCTAATTGACACATTTTCTAATTATCTAATTAACCACCCAATTCCTTTTTATACATTTCAATATTAGCTTTAATCTTATCATCCAACTCCGGTTCTTTAATATCAGTATGTTTTTGCATTTCTTCCCAGATAATTTTAGCTACAATATAACGCGCCATTTCCTTATCATCGGCAGGAATCACGTACCATGGCGCATAATCTGTTGAAGTTTTATTAATTGCTTCTTCATAATATTTTTGATATTCATCCCAATGCTCGCGTTCCTTTAGATCGCCAGGAGAAAATTTCCAATTGTGTTTTCCTTCTTCTAAACGGCGCAGTAAACGTTGTCTCTGCTCTTCTTTGCTCAAATGCAGAAAAAACTTCATTACGATTGTTCCGTTTTCAGCGATATGCTTTTCGAAATTATTAATTTGATCAATTCTTTTTTTCCAGAATTTTGGCGTAATATCTTTAACCGAATTTATTCCAGGCAAATTCTCTCCCAAAATATATTCCGGATGCACGCGTGTTACCAAAACATTCTCATAATGCGTCCGGTTAAAAATGGCAAACTTTCCTTTTTCGGGCAATGCAATATAATGTCTCCATAAATAATCATGTTCTAATTCCGTCGAATTGGGTGTTTTAAAACTGTGTACCACAACGCCACGCGGATTAAATTCCTTGAAAACTTCACGAATCAAACTATCTTTTCCTGAGGTATCCATTCCTTGCAGGCAAATCAAAACACCATATTTATTATGCGAATACATCACATCCTGCAAATCGCTTAGTTTCGCCTGAACTTTGTCGAGTTTTTTTTCCTTTGTCTCTTCATCCGCATCAATATCGAGCAAAGTCGAAATCTTGGCTAGCTTTATTTTATCTGTAACTTTAAAATCATTCGGATCAATTGACTTCATATTTTCATTTTTTATAATATAAATATACTAATTTTACGAAGCATATTCCTGCTATTCATTGCAATACTTTTTCAATAAATTGTTTTTTTACAAGCCACAACAAGAGCTTCCTCCGGTCGCTTTGTTCTGTCAGTAAAAAATACAATTTCTCCTCAAAGTATTTTCATTGCTATCAGGGCTAGACACTCTTTTTCAAAACAACATTCATGGAAAAATTTACATTAGAAATATTATTTCAAATTATCGGAATCGGATCAGCTTCAGGATTATTCTTCAATAACAATTCCCTTTATATCATAGGTGACAACAGCGGATTTTTATACGAATACAATATGCAAAATCAGCAATTAAGTCATCATCCTTTAATTGATAATCCGTCACAAAACATTCCCAAAAACATAAAACCCGATTTCGAATCGATCACGCATCACAACGATACTTTATATGTCTTTGGTTCCGGCTCTACCATCAACCGAAACAAAATGATTGCCTTCGATCTTAAGTCGAAAACCATTTTACAGAAAAATGATTTAGTCGATTTATATGCCTTAATGCAAAGTTTCGGCGAAATAAAACCGGAAGATTTCAATTTGGAAGGTGCCATTTTCGACGGCGAAAACTGGTACTTATTCAACCGCGGTAACGGAATATCCAACAAAAACACTATTTTCACCATTCATGCCAAAAGTCTGGGTGAAGAATTTGCTTTGGTGGCAACCAATTATAAACTACCAAAAATAAAAGGAGTTCGTTCCAGTTTCACCGATGCCATATTAGTCGAAGATAAAATCTATTTTTTATCAACTGCCGAAGACACCAAATCAACCTATGATGATGGTGACATCTTAGGAAGTTTCATTGGAAGAATCGATCTTAAAACCATGAAAATCGATTTCACACAAAAAATAACTTCAACCAATAAGTTTGAAGGTTTGACTTTTTACAAAAAAGAAAACAACAAAATTGAGTTTTTACTTTGCGAGGATAATGATACGGAGCTTTTGGAAACTAAGATTTTTAAGTTGAGTTTGCCGGTTAAGTAAAAAAACTTCTATGAAAAAAATAATTCTTTCATTAACAATAATTTTCATACTATTGACTGCTAGTTATCTATTTTATGATTTAAAAATAAACAACATAAATAAAAATAACTCTAAAACTATAAATACAGAAGATTTAAGTCCAAATACAACAAGATATTACAAACCTTTATCCCCAAAAGATCTAGATCCAAAATCATTTATCACACTTTTTACTGAGAAATATAACAAAGATTCAAAACTGAATTTTGTGACATTGAGTGGAGAATTTCCTGAAAATTGGGTCAAACCAAATGATATTCAATATTTAATTTCAATTATGTATTCTGGACAAAAATGTTGCGGATACATGAATACCTTCTCCTCAACTATTTCAAGTGAAAATGGCGAAGTTGGAGGTTTTGCCATAATTTTTTTAAATTCTTATATTTCTCAGACAAAAATAAATTTAGGATTAAATTGTAATCCCAAAACAGATCCAGCTTCAATTAAAAAAATTGAAGCATGGTATCAAAAACAAATGAAATAACTCATTTTATGTCATTCCGAGGAACGAGGAATCTCCACAAGTAGCTCGACAAAGATTGGCGATTTTGATTGAGGAGTTTCTCTCGGAGATTCCTCATTCCTCGGAATGACACGACGCTAAAAACATTTGTAATTCTACACCGTTGATAAAGTAGAGACGCCCAGCTGTACGCCTCTACAGAATACCTCTTTTCAGAAAAAAACGTATCTTTAAAAAAATAAACGCCCATTTCTAAACTTTTTTTCCTCGCCTTCCCAACCTTTTTATCTTTTAAGCTCTCTTTAGTATAAAGACAACAACTGTGATAAACGAAACCATTATTTCCAACTGCAAAAAAATGCAACGTGATGCCCAGCGTCAGGTGTATGAGCATATGGCTCCAAAATTGTATCGCGTTTGCAAACGATACTTAAAGAAGGAAGAAGAAATAGAAGAAGCTATGGCCGACGCTTTCTATACCATTTTCACAAAACTGGATCAGTTAAAAGAAATTTTGGCTTTTGAGGCGTGGGCGCGAAAAATAACCGTCAATAACTGTTTGGCAACCATCAAGAAGAACACCAATTTCAATATGTATCTTGATGATGTCAAATTGCTGTCACAACCTTTTACAGAAGAAATCAATTCTCTGGAAGAAGAAGATTTACTCAATTTACTAAACCATATTCCGGATGGCTGCAAAACTGTTTTTAACCTTTTTGTTATTGAAGGTTTTGGGCACAAAGAAATTGCAGCAATGCTGAACATTTCTGAAGGTACCTCAAAATCACAGTTGAACGCAGCCAAAACCAAGCTGAAGGAATTAGTAAACAAATTGTATTATCAAAAAGCAAAGTAGTCATGGACAATCAAGATAAAATATTCGATAAATTTAAAGAAGCCGCCCACAACTCGGAACAAAAAAACTTTCCGGGAATGGACAAAGTCTGGGCGCGCGTTGAAGATAAACTCGATAAAAAAGAAGACAAAAAAGCAATTTCATTATGGAAAAAAATCGCCATTGCAGCTTCTCTTTTATTGCTAATTTCTTTAGGGACACAATTTTTTAAATCAGATCAAAACACTACAATTCCAGCTTCAGAAGTGGTAGTAAATGAAACAGAAAAAGAAGTAATTCAGAATTCAGAAATTAAAAAGGATGGGGTTGCTGTCGAAGATTCAAAACTAGTTCCGAAATCAGAAGCGGTCAAAATTTTAGACAAACAAATAAAAGAACAGCATACTACAGTTGCCAGCAACGAAGCTATTATAATTACAGAAGCGGTTGGTACAGGAACTGTTTATGCACCAGTTTATGAAGAAGTAAGCGCACCAATTTCAGAATCTGTTAATTCGGGTTTCGTAAATGACGAAGAAGATTCAGTTGCAAAAGACAAAGTTGCTGATTTTGGCTATTCAAAAAAAGTAGAAAGAGAAGCTTTTGCAGCAAAAGCAGCCGGGCAACAAGCTGAACAAGCTAAAAAAACCATTCCTTTGGTTATCTTAAACGGAAAAGCAATGTCTCATAGCAACGATGCAAAAAGAGATGAAATGATGCAGTCCGAACTACCAAACTTACAACCCGAAAACGTAGAATCGTTAGTAGTTCTAGACGAGCCTTTATATATTATTGATGGCGTTTATTATTCGGAAAATGATTTATTCGGAGATAATCCTACGAGTCCATATGCGCCTTTAAACAAACAGGAAATCAAAACCATTACTATTCTGCAGGATATGGAAGCTGTTGCAAAATATGGCGAAAAAGGCAAAAAGGAGTTGTCATTATAACTACCAAAAACGGAAAACCTGCCGATAAAAAATAATCTTATTTAGAAATCTTTGTCAGAGTTCGAAACTTTGACAAAGATTTATTCCAACATCAATCTCAAAAATAACTTTCATGAAAAATGTAAAAATTCTTTCATTGGGCATCGCTATGCTTATTTGTTTGGCAACGAATGCACAAGAAAAAACAAGTTCTGACACAATTTCTAAAGAAACTAAATCTACCGGAATAATAATCTGTGCTCCGTCGAGATCTGTTATTAATGAACCTTTGTATATTTTGGATGGAGTTATAATAAATTCTAAACAGTTTTCTATAGTCAATCCAAATGACATTCAGGAGATAAAAGTTCTAAAAGATCCGCAAGCTACTTTGTCTTATGGAAATCAAGGCAGAAACGGAGTTATTATTATTACAACAAAAAAGAAGAACAATCAAAACAATACTGAAGAATAAAATTGATTTTAGAGCATAATTCATCTGTATTATTAACCAATATTTATTTACATTTGGATTCCTTTTGAAAAATCATTCAAAAGTCATTCTAGTACAAATCAATTTCAAACAAAATTTCATGAATCCTATTTTAAATCAGAATTTATTTCTTGTAAAAGAACACGTTGGAATGTTTAAAGCCGCTAACAATTATGATATTTATAATCCGGAAAGCAATCAAATTATAATGAATTGCCGCGAAAACAATCTGGGATTTTTCACCAAAATATTGCGTTTCAGCGATTACAAACGAATGACGCCTTTTGATGTTGAAATCACAACTGCATCTGGTGAAAAAATAATTGCTGTAAAGCGTGGTATCGCAATTTTCCGTTCTACTGTTGAAATTTTTGATGAGAAAGATCGCCTGGTTGGAACCTTCAAACAAAAATTCTTTTCTATTGGAGGAAAATTTGAGATTTTAGATAAAAATGAAAAACCAGTTGCTACTTTGCAAGGAAAATGGACAGGTTGGGATTTTAAATTCAGCCATGAAAATAAACAACTTGCTCAGGTAAGTAAAAAATGGGCAGGAATGGGCAAAGAGTTTTTTACAAGTGCGGATAATTATGTATTGCAAATTGAAGAAACTGTAGCGCAGGACAGTCCGCTTAGACAATTAATTTTGGCTGCTGTAATGTGTATCGATATGGTTCTGAAAGAATAAAAAAGTTGTTAAACTTAGATTAAGAAAACATTTAAAGCATTATTTTAGGAAGCAAAAACTGTATTTTTGTCTAACTAAAATAATGCTTTCTGCATTTTTAAAAATACTATCATGACAGACTTAAAAAATAAAAATGCCCTAATTACAGGAGCCGGAAAAGGAATTGGAAAAGCGATTGCAATTGCTTTAGCCAAAGAAGGCGTAAACGTGATTTTAGTTTCAAGAACTCAAACTGACATCGACCAATTGGCAGATGAAGCATCTAATTTAGGCGTAAAGGCTTTGGCCCTGGCTGCGGATGTTTCAGATATGAATTCTATCAATAATGCTGTAGAAAAAGCATTGGCTAAATTTAAAACAATAGATATTTTAATAAATAATGCCGGAATTGCTTCTTTTGGAAAATTCATGGAATTAGAACCGGCTGCCTGGGAAAAAATTATTCAGGTGAATTTAATGGGAACCTATTATACCACCCGCGCCGTTATTCCAAATATGATCGAAAGACAAACCGGAGATATCATCAATATTTCATCTACTGCCGGATTGAACGGAAATGCATTAACAAGTGCCTACAGCGCCTCAAAATTTGCAGTTTTAGGATTAACCGATTCTTTAATGCAGGAAATGAGAAAACACAATATTCGCGTTTCGGCATTGACACCGAGTACTGTAGCAACAGATTTGGCTATAGATCTAAATTTAACAGATGGTAATCCTGAAAAAGTAATGCAGTCTGAAGATGTTGCAGAATTATTGATTGCACAGCTTAAATTAAACCGAAGAGTCTTCATCAAAAACAGCAGCATTTGGTCTACTAATCCTTAAATTTAAATTCCAATCTTTAAAATCCCAAATTCCAAGTGTAGTTGAAATTGGAATTTGAACCCGAGCGCTAGCGAACAGGCGAAGCAATTTAATTTTTTGAATTTTAAAAAAAAATGATGGAACAATATTTAAGACAATTAATTGCAATAGAATTCACAGATAAAAAGGAAATTTTTACTGGATTTCTTATTGACTACTCTGATGACTGGATTTTACTCAGAAACAATCCCGTTGATTATATTCTGGATGGTTTTGTAATTCTGAAAAACAAAAACATCGAAGCAATTCACAGAGATCAGGACCTTGCCTTTACAGAAAAAGTGATCCGATTAAAAGGGTTGAAAACAAGCGCGGAAGATATTATCCCGATTAAAGATTTATCTACGATTGCAAATTTCTTAACCAATAAATATGGCATTTTTCAGATTTCTAAGAAATCAGCTAAATCAGCTTACTTAGGCAAATTGCTTGAGCTGAATGATGAAGAACTAACCATTGATTTCTTAGATACAAGAGGTCAGTTTGGAGGTGAATTAAGTTTCAATCCTGAAAAAATAAGAGTAATTGAATTTGACACGGATTATATTAATTCTTTGAAGTTGGTACTGGAGCAAGACATAAAATAAGGATGAATAAAATTATTTATTTTACTATCGTTTCTTTTTTAGTATTTTCCTGTGATACAAAAAACAAGAATAAAGTTGCAACATCTTCTAATGTAAAAATCAATGATTCTTCGAAAAGCGAAACAAAATCTACTCAACTCGAAAAAATGAACCGAATTTTAATTGGTCCTAAAATAGAAGGAGATTTTGATGGCGATAAAAAAAATGAATTTGCAATTATTACTCAGACAAAACAAGGGGAAGGGAATCCTGTTGAAGACGGAACTCCGGATGAATACACAATCTCATTTAGTAATAAAAAATTAAAGCCAATCATTATTGGATGTTGTGAAGCTCAATTAATAAATGAAGGCGATTTAAATCATGACGGAAAAGAAGATTTTTCCGTTTGTCAGGCTCCAATGAATGGTTCTGTATATGAAATGACAACCTATTCACTTCAAAATTCAAATTGGAAGCAAATCGTAGAAACCTATTTGATTCCAACGGCACATAAAGAATTAGATAATGAAGATCTGCAAAAGAGAGTCTTTCTTGAAAACGATATACTTTATATCCTCAAGGAAGATCCAAATGATGAAAATTATAGATTGATTAAGAAAAAAATTGAATTAAATTAAAAGCAGAAAAGCCCTTTTATAAAAGGGCTTTTCTGCTTTTTTGTCAACTTAAGAAATATAAAATATTTTACATTTCACATGTATCATTTATTATTTTAAGCTTCCGCCAGTTTGTTTAAAAACTCTAAACGAACACTTCCGTCTTCATCGATTTTTGTCAAATTAATTTCCTGCAAAGTATTAATTAATTCCGGATTCCATGGTGTTTTTACTTTAACGTAGTTTTCAGTAAAACCATGAATGTATCCCTCTTTGTTTTCACTTTCAAAAAGAACCGTTCTATTAGTTCCTAATTGGCTTTCGTAAAAAGCACGACGTTTTTTAACAGATAAACCTCGAAGCATTTTGCTTCGTTTTGCACGCACATTTGCAGGAATAACGCCTGTCATATTAGCTGCTTCTGTATTATCTCTTTCAGAATAAGTAAATACATGTAAATACGAAATATCCATTTCATTTAAGAAATGATACGTTTCTAAAAAGTGCTCATCTGTTTCTCCAGGAAAACCAACAATAACATCAACACCAATACAAGCGTGTGGCATTACTTCACGAATCTTGTTAACACGTTCTGTATAAACTTCACGTAAATAACGACGTTTCATTAGCTTTAAAATATCATTACTTCCGGATTGTAACGGAATATGAAAATGTGGTACAAAAGTGCGGCTTTTAGAAACGAACTCAATTGTTTCATTTTTCAATAAATTAGGTTCGATTGATGAAATTCGTAAACGTTCAATTCCCTCAACCTTGTCTAAAGCCTGAACCAAATCAAGAAAAGTATGCTCGTGTTTTTTATTTCCGAATTCCCCTTTTCCATAATCTCCAATATTTACTCCGGTCAAAACAATTTCTTTAATGTTTTGAGTCGAAATTTCTTTAGCATTTTGCAAGACATTTTCAAGAGCATCACTTCGTGAAATTCCTCTAGCTAATGGAATTGTACAATATGTACATTTATAATCACAACCGTCCTGAACTTTCAGGAAAGCACGTGTTCTGTCTCCAATAGAATAACTTCCAACATAAAAATCGGCTTCAGCAATTTCGCAGGAGTGTACTTCACCCATATCGTTTTTGCTTAAGTCATGAATATAATCGGTAATTTTAAATTTCTCTGTAGCACCCAGAACCAAATCAACACCATCAACTGCTGCTAATTCTTCTGGTTTCAATTGTGCATAGCATCCCACAGCAGCAACAAAAGCCTTTTCATTCAATTTCATTGCTTTTTTCACAACCTGCTTAAATTGCTTATCAGCATTCTCTGTAACCGAACAGGTATTGATAACATAAATGTCTGCAACTTCTTCAAAATCGACACGATCAAAACCTTCATCATTGAAGTTTCTGGCGATTGTAGAAGTCTCTGAAAAATTCAGTTTGCAACCAAGCGTATAAAAAGCAACTTTTTTTCTATTTTCCATAGGAATAAACTACGTTTTAAGTAGTAAGATATTATATTTACATAACTCTTTTGAAGAGTTTGCAAATTTACGTACAATATTCTTTAAAATAAAATCAATAATATACTATATATCAATATTTTGCACGAAACATGTATTTTGATTTAGCCTAAAAAACAGTAATCCAAACGAAGTATATTTAAGAAATAAGATAATTTTAGAAATACAAATAATATTTTCAATAAGAATAAAATGACAAAATATCGATTAAATGCAAATATTGTCGATTAAATACATTTTTTTAAGATTAAAATTCAAATTTTCTTACATTTAACTTTGCTTATAAAATTTTTAGAAGTATTTTCACTTCACCAAATGCAACGAAATTATTTTATAAACAAATTACATATAACAATTTTGTTTTTTACTCGTTATGTTGTTGTTTTGTTATAATAAAAAATGGGCAGGCCGAAAACCAGAAAGAGTAGGCGAAAATTATAAATTAAATTCTATATGAAAGCATTTTTACCCACGATCTGCTTGATGTTCTTAACCGTTTTTAGTTCGCAAGCGCAAACTAATACTCCGGCTGCTGCAAATCCATTTCCTTCTATTAGCACTTTAACAAATTGGGCGAGTTTAAATTCTCAATCACAATTTGATATTGCTATTCGTGCGGTTGGATTTAAATTTGAAGTAAAAGAGCCAGGTGAAGGTTCAACTGCTTATACTTATATTCGTAAAGTGACTGTAAATGAAGTAAATTATACTGATAGAATTGTTTATAGAATTACAAACAATAATTCAGCAAGTATTATTTCGCTAGTTACTGCTTCTACAGACTTAGTTAGCTTGTACACACCACAATTGGCAACTTTCAAAAACAATAACTGTAAAACTGAAATGTCTAAAGACAAAAACACGACTTGCAGCTGTTACGAAAGTGTGAATTTTGCAATCGATCTTTGCGATGAGCGTGTAAAATTAACTATGGGTGATGGAAATAAGTATTTTGTTTCTGTAGCTAAAAAATAATACCAAATCATTTAGAGAATTAAGACTTACGGGTTGTTTTCCAAATCTTTGCAAATCTTAAAAGAGATAAGTTTACAAAGATTTGGGATGCATTTCTCTGAATATTTTTATAGGTTTGGATTTTTCAATTCGTACCAAACTTCTAATTCTTCTTCGTATTCAAACGAATTAATGTATTTCAAACCGAGTTTTTCGAGAATTTTTCTTGAATTTTCATTTCCTGCATCTGCGTAAGCATAAAGGGCATCAGCTTTCAATTCGTTAAAAGCATAGTCCACAAAAGCTTTCCCTCCTTCGGTAGCGTATCCTTTTCCCCAGTATTTTTCTATAAAACGATATCCAATTTCATAAAAATTTTTATGATTATTGATTTCATTGGTAATGAATTTTATTCCAGACCAACCTAAAAATTCATTGGTCTCTTTAAGAATTACAGCCCAGCGGCCAATTCCAAAAGCTTCATATTGTTTTTGAATATTCTTAATTTGATCAATACTTTCATCAATATGTTTTACAGGTTTATTTCCAAGAAATAAATGCACATTCGGATTCGAATCCAATTCAAACATCCCTTCTGCATCAGAAAGTTCCAATTCTCTTAAAAGCAGACGATCCGTTTCAATTGATTTCTTCATAAACAAAATCATTTAAGATATATCGCTGAACAACCTCAGCAACACCGTCATCGTTATTTGATGCTACAATTACATTAGCCCTGTCACGCAATTCAGGCATTACATTATCAACCCAAACCCCTAAACCGGCATATTCGATCATAGTTAAATCGTTTCCTGCGTTTCCAACGGCTATAATTTCACTTTGATGAATATTGAGTTTCTCTGCTAAGATTTTTATACTTGCTGCTTTATCGATTCCGTTTTGTGCTGCTTCCAGGAAAAATGGTTTTGACATTGCTATACTTAAATGAGGCATTGCTAATTTCAAATCCTGTTCCAGTTCTTTTAAATAAGACGGTTCTGCCAATAAAATACATTTTACCGCAGGTTTAGAAACAGCATCTTTAAAACTACGAACTTTGATATGGGCTAGCCCTGTTATTTCTTTTTCGATTTCGATATACTCAGAATTCGTTTCACTGATAATTTCATTATCTAAATACGTTATAATATGTGTTTTCATTTTCACACTATAATCGTATAATTCATGAATTTGCTCTACAGTTAATTTCTGTTCAAATAAAACAAGATCGTCTTTAACAGTACTAATTACAGCGCCATTAAAGGAAATAATATAAGAATCATTCAAATCTAATTCCAGTTCTTTAGCATAAGGTGTCATGGCAGATGTTGGACGGCCCGAAGCCAAAACCACATAAACCCCTTTTGCCTGAGCTTCAATAAGAACTTTTTTATTTAATTCCGAAATTTTATGATCGTCTGTCAACAAGGTATCATCCATGTCGAGTACCAACATTTTATATTGCATATTTTTTTGGGTTTTCAGTCGCAGTCACAGTTTTCAGTGTTATAACTGCGAACTGTGACTGAATACTGAGACTGATTACTTATCTAAATGCTCATTCTAAAATCTTCAATAACCGGATTTGCTTTTGCAAAATCGGTTTCCTGAATGAAAACTTCGACAGCCAAATCTGTTCCGCCAAAGCCTCCCAAACGAGCTGATTGGATATTATCTTTTTTTACGGTTTCTACTCCCGCTTCTTCTAATCTTTCCTGTAAAGCAATTGCTAAAACTTCACTTCCTGAAAACACCTTCATTAATCCCATGACATTTTATTTTTTATAATTATTTTATTTTTAGATAACCGTTTTCAGTCCAATATTGTAAACTTTGACTACAACTTATTCCTCCTCTTCAATTCCATCCTCTTCTTCGTCCAGCTCCTCTTCTCCTTCTTCATCCATATCAAAGAAATAAGGTTCTAACAGGAATTTATCTGCCAGAATTTCGATGCGTTCTGTCAATATTTCAGCAAAAATAATACGTTGTGTTTTGGCAATACTGTTTGAAATACGCATGATTTTAGTTTCATTACGCAATCTCAAAATAGGATCTGCATCATCTAAAATCAACATTTTTAAACGGTTTACATTGTAACCTGCAGTGGTAAACATATCACTCAGTTTGTTTGGTGTGCCAATTAAAACATCAACTCCGGTTGAAATATAGTTTTTATCGTAGTCCATATCTCCTTTGTCGTGAACACCGTAAACTTCAAGATTGGTATATTTTCCGTATTTCTCAAAAAGAGCTTCCATAGCCAGCACTTTCTCCTTGTCTTCCACAATAATCAAAGCACGTGGCGATTCTTCTGTATGTCCAGCCAATTGCTGAATTACATTCAATACAATTGTTGTCGATTTTCCGGTTCCTTTTGGAGAGATAATCATACAATCTGCGCCACTTTTAATGGTTGAAAAAGTTTCCATCTGCAAGACATTTGCTTCTGTCAAACCGTTTTCAATTAAGGCATCTTGTAACTTCTCGTTTATTTTTTTTAATTTCATTTTTTTAATGCTTTAGGCTTTAAGCTTTACGCTGTAAGCAAAAATTATTTATATCATTTAAAGCCTAAAGCCTAAAGCTTATAGCCTATTGTGTGAAGCATCTACTTGCTTGCAAACATTTTCACATCAGTTTCAGAAATTTCTGTTCCTCCCAAAATAATCAATCTTTCGACTACATTTCGAAGTTCGCGGATATTTCCTGTCCAATCGTATTCCTGCAATAATTTTATGGCTTGCTGAGAAAATACTTTGACCACATTTCCTTGTTCAGAAGCAATTTTCTCCGCAAAGTGTCTTACTAAAGCCGGAATATCATCTCGTCGCTCATTCAATGGCGGAACTTTAATCAAAATTACAGCCAAGCGATGATATAAATCTTCACGGAAACGACCCTCGGCAATTTCTGTTTTTAAATCTTTATTAGTCGCCGCAACTACTCGAACATCAACTTTAATATCTTTCTCTGCTCCAACTCTTGTAATCATACTTTCCTGTAAAGCACGTAACACTTTGGCTTGCGCCGAAAGACTCATATCACCAATTTCATCTAAGAAAATAGTTCCTTTATCTGCAGCTTCAAATTTTCCGGCGCGATCTTTCACTGCTGATGTAAAGGCCCCTTTTACGTGACCAAACAATTCGCTTTCAATCAATTCACTAGGAATCGCAGCACAGTTTACTTCAATTAAAGGAAAATTAGCTCGCTCGCTTTTTTCATGTAATTGATGTGCTACTAATTCTTTTCCGGTTCCGTTTGGTCCGGTAATTAAAACTCTGGCTTCGGTTTGTGCCACTTTATCAATCATTAATTTAATATGACTGATAGCTTCACTCTCGCCTACCATTTCGTAATTTTTGCTAACTTTTTTCTTTAAGATTTTATTTTCAACAACAAGTTGTTTTTTATCTAAGGCATTACGAACCGTATTCAATAAACGGTTTAAATCCGGTGGTTTTGAAATATAATCAAAAGCGCCCAAACGCATGGTATGAATCGCTGTTTCCATGTCGCCATGACCCGAAATCATAACCATCGGAATTTCAGGTTTGATTTTTTTTACTTCTTCTAAGACCTCAACGCCGTCCATTTTTGGCATTTTGATATCACACAAAACCAAATCGTAATCGTTGTTTTTTATTTTGTCAAGTCCTACAGCACCATCTTCAGCTTCATCTACCTGATAGGTATCACTTTCTTCTGACAAAATCTTTACCAAAACGCGTCTGATCGCTGCTTCGTCTTCAATAATTAGTATCCTACTCATTCTTCGTAATTTTCAATTTTAAAAAATCCAAAACCCAACTATTGGAATTTGGGATTTATTCCCATTCTTTTTGAATTGGAATTTAATACTTTAGCCATCTATACAATTCTTTCCATGTTGGTTTTTTGCCGTACATTAAAATACCAACGCGGTAAATTTTTGCAGCGAACCAAACGACAAGGAAAAAGGTTGCAAACAATAATGATACCGAAATCGCAATTTGCCACCACGGCACTCCAAACGGAATACGCATTAACATGACAATTGGAGACGTTAACGGAATCATCGAAAATACTACCGCAACAGTTCCGTGTGGATCATTTACTACTGTAAAGAATCCTATGTAAACGCTTAGAATTAATGGCATAATTATCGGCAAAAGGAATTGTTGAGAATCCGTTTGATTGTCAACTGCTGCTCCAATTGCTGCATAAAAAGAACTGTACAAAAAGTAGCCTCCCACAAAATAAACTACAAAGCCAATTATGATGCTTGCAATTGGCAAATTCCATAATTCACTAATATACATTTGTGCCGTTCCAGACATTTCATGTTGTGCTGACTGCATTAATTCAGGTGAAATTCTGGCAGTTGGTCCAATATTTACCCCAAAAAATGCCGAAGCTGCAAACATCAATCCCAAACCAATTATCGCCCAAATCAAAAATTGCAATAATCCGGCAAGCGAAGTACCAACAATTTTACCAACCATTAATTGAAATGGTTTTACTGAAGAAATAATGATTTCGACAATACGATTTGTTTTTTCTTCGATTACACTTCGCATCACCATGTTTCCATAAATGATAATGAACATCATGATCAAATATCCGAAAGCACCACCAATACCGATTTTTATTTCATTTAATCCTTTCAAACTTTCTTCTCCGGACGCTTTTGCCAAATGAATATTAACTTCAGCCTGAGCTTTCTGAATCGCAAGCGTGTCTAATTTAGCTTTTTCCAGGTTTAATTTTGTGATTTTTCCGGCAATAACATCCTGTGTGTTTTCAATAAAAGAAATACTTGGGCTGTTATTCGAAATAAATTCTACTTTGCTTTCTAAATCTTTTAAATTGTCTGTTTTCGGAATCACAATCAGACCACTAAAATCTTCTTTGGCAATACTGTCTTTCAAAGATTTCGTATCGATTTCAGACAAATTCAGATACTTATATTCGGCATCTTTTTTATTCTGTTTTACAAAATCATCGGCAAATAAACCCGTTTCATCGTGAATTGCTATTCGTTTAGTATCTGCTTTCATTGAACTCAAATACCCAATAAAAACAGCAATTGCCACAAACAAAACCGGACTCAAAAAAGTCATGACAACAAAAGACTTATTGCGGACTTTTGCAATAAATTCTCTTTTTATAATCAATGAAATGATGCTCATAAATATTTTAATTTTCAAATTCCAAATTCCAATTTTACACGATCTAACATTGGAATTTTGAATTTATTTTTTTGGATTTCTAATTTTTATTTTCAGTAACCGTTTGAATAAAAATATCATTTACACTCGGAATTTTTTCTACAAAATGTGTCACTTGTCCGCGTTGCGTTAAAATATGTAATAACTCATTTGGACTTGAATTTCCAATTTGAATATTCAATTTTAAATCATCGTTTAGCGTTTTAAAATTTGCCGGCGAAACAGTAAACTTTTGTGTGATGTCATACATCAAACCTTCAACGTTACTAGTCAAAATTCCAACTTCAAAACTATTCGTTTTAAATTGGCGTTTTACATCACTTAGTTTTCCTTCAATTAATTTATTCGATTTGTGAATTAATGCAATATGATCGCAAAGCTCTTCTACACTTTCCATTCGGTGTGTCGAAAAATAATAGTTGCACCTTGTTCTTTCAATGCTAAAATTTCGTCTTTAATAACATTTGCATTTACGGGATCAAACCCAGAAAACGGTTCGTCAAAAATCAATAATTTCGGTTTATGCAAAACACAAACCACAAACTGAATTTTCTGCGCCATTCCTTTAGAAAGCTCCTGAATTTTTTTGTTCCACCAACCCTGAATTTCCAGGCGGTCAAACCAATATTCTAATTGCACTTTTGCCTCAGCTTTAGAAAGTCCTTTCATCTGTGCCAGATACAAACATTGTTCTCCCACTTTCATAGAAGTATACAAACCTCTTTCTTCCGGAAGATAGCCAATAGTCTGCACATGTTTAGGCTGCAATTTTTCTCCATCTAAAATTATTTCTCCGCTATCTGGCAAAGTAATTTGATTGATAATTCGGATAAGGGAAGTTTTTCCAGCTCCATTCGGACCTAGTAATCCGTAAATACTGCCTTTTGGCACATTTAATGAAACTTCGTTAAGCGCTACATAATCACCGTATTGTTTTACGACTTTATGTACTTCGAGTAAGTTGCTCATGCGATTTTTTAGATTTTCTGCGTCAATTTGACCATTGTGGCTTTGCGCCTGTAAAAGTAAATAATTCACAGCGAATCTGAGTACTAATACGCAAAAAACCCATTCTAAATTTATGTTAGAATGGGTTTTATATTTATTTAAACATTTCTAAAAAAGTTCAGCCTATGAAAACATATCTTTTACTTTTTCGAAAAATGATTTTTCTGATTTTTCAGGACTCGGAACAAAATGTTCGTCGTTTAAAGCATTTTCAAAAAATTGTTTTTGCTCTTTATTCAACGTTTTTGGTGTCCAGACATTTATGTGAACCAGTAAATCTCCACTTCCGTAACCGTTGATACTTGGAATACCTTTTCCTTTTAATCTTAGTATTTTTCCAGATTGAATTCCTTCTTCCAGTTTAATACGAACTTTTCCGTTGATTGCTTCGATATCTTTAGAAACACCTAAAACAGCTTCGGGAAAACTAATATATAAATCAAAATGAATGTTTTCACCTTCACGTTTCAAAAATTCATGCTCTAATTCTTCAATGGCAACAATTAAATCGCCTGGAACGCTGTTTCCTGGTGCATCGTTTCCTTTATTAGAAACTTTCAACTGCATTCCGTCAACTACTCCAGCTGGAATTTTGATAGAAACAGTTTCATCTTCCAAAACCATTCCCTGAGCATCAGCTTCAGAAGGTCTTTTATCTAAAATTTGTCCAGAACCACCACAAGTAGGACAAGTAGATGCAGATTGCATTCTTCCTAAAATTGTGTTTGTTACACGCATTACCTGTCCCTGACCGTTACAAGTAGAACACGTTTTATACGTTACACCTTTAGCCTGAACTTTACGCTTTACTTTTACTTTTTTCTCAACACCATTAGCAATTTCTTCTAAAGTTAATTTCACTTTAATTCGAAGATTGCTTCCTTTAGCGCGACGAGGACCGCCTCCGCCTCCGCCGAAACCGCCAAATCCACCACCAAAAATATCACCAAACTGGCTGAAAATGTCATCCATATTCATCCCACCGTGGCCACCGCCAAATCCGCCAGAACCATCAAATGCCTGATGTCCGTATTGATCGTATTTTGCTTTTTTGTTAGGATCGCTTAAAACTTCATAAGCTTCTGCCGCAAGTTTAAAGTTTTCTTCTGCCTCTTTGTCGCCTGGATTTTTATCCGGGTGATATTTTAGCGCACTTTTTCGGTAAGCTTTCTTAATTTCAGCAGCGTCAGCATTTTTTGAAATGCCTAGTATTTCGTAAAAATCTTTTTTCATAATAAGGTTAAATTACAAATCTGAAATTCCAAAATCCAATTTTTAAATTGTCATTTAAAATTTCTGTTTGCTTTTATTAGTTTCCAATAACCACTTTAGGGAAACGAATAATTTTGTCTCCTAATTTGTATCCTTTTTCAATAACATCAACAATTTTACCTTTCAATTTATCTGAAGGTGCAGGAATTTGAGTAATTGCTTCAGCAAAGTCAGCGTTAAAAGCATCACCTGCTCTTACTTCAACTTGCTCTAAACCTTTAGCTACCAAAGTGCTTTTTAGTTTTTCGTGAATTAACTCTACTCCTTTTTTCAAATTTTCATCGTCAGACTTGTTGATCTCTACAGTCGCTCTGTCAAAATCATCCAAAACAGGAAGCATTGCTAACAAAACTTCCTGATTTGCTGTTTTAAACAAATCAATACGTTCTTTTGAAGTTCTTTTTTTGTAATTTTCAAATTCGGCAAATAATCTCAAAAATTTATCTTTTTCTTTTGCCAAGTCTTGAGCCAATTGCTCTTCAACACTTAATTCTTCAACAATTAATTGCTCACCGTTGGCATTGTTTTCTAACGTTACATCATCTAATTCCTGATCGAACTCTGTATTTTCCGTAGTCATATTACTTTTATTTTTAAAAATATCTTTAAACTTCATTTTTTATTCTTTTTGTTGGATTGCAAAAGTACTGCCAAATCTTTTAAAATGTCAAATTGTCACTTTATTAAAAATGAGTCTTTTAAAACGACAAATTTAGGTTAAAAAATTTAGTATAATTTTAAGACTATTACGATATAGTTTATAGTATATTTGAAATCCATAATGAAAACTAAATTATTACCTATCAAAATTGAATTTAAGGGTTAGCCTCGGCTTTATAAATAATTATTAATTCAAGTTTACCTTATATTAAAAAAAGCTTCGTCTGCAATTTAGACGAAGCTTTTTTTTTATGTTTTTGAGAAAAAAAATTACCGCAAAGAACACTAAGTTATTTTTAGCTTTTATAAAAAAGGCAAAAGTTCGCAAAGCTTTGTATCGATTTAGCTTTGCGAACTTTACCTTTTTAAAGTATCTTAAATAAAAATCTTTGCGTTCTTTGCGGTAAAAAATATTGCACGGGCGGAGGGATTCGAACCCCCATCAACGGTTTTGGAGACCGCTATTCTACCCTTGAACTACGCCCGTAACTTAAGGTCGGCAAATTAAAAGTTTTTTTTCTTCTCCAGCAACTATTTCAAGAAGATATTTAAGAAGAAATCCCTTTAAATCTGGGCTATCTGCGACAAAAACCTACACTTCAAACAGTTAACCCAACAAAGTATTTTTCAACCCTTCAAAATCAACAGAAACCTGTTCACCTGTCACTAAATTTTTAAGCGAATAAGAATTTGAAGCAATCTCCTGTTCCCCTGCAATGACTGCAAACGGAATCAATCTTTTATCTGCATATTGAAACTGTTTCCCAACTTTTACATTGTCCGGATACAATTCCACTTTTATATTTTCTTTTCTCAATTTCTGAATTGCCTGCGAAGCATATAACGCTTCTGCATCTCCATAATTAATAAATAACGCTTTTGATGTTGCTGCAACGGTTTCCGGGAACAATTGCAATTCTTCCAAAACCAGATAAATTCTGTCTAAACCAAAAGAAATTCCAACCCCACTCATATTTTTCAAACCGAAAATACCAGTCAAATCGTCGTATCTTCCACCGCCACCAATAGAACCCATTGAAACGGTTTTTGGCGCCGCTACTTCAAAAATAGCTCCTGTATAATAATTCAATCCGCGAGCAAGTGTTACATCCAAATCTAATGTCGCAGTCGACAAACCTAAAGTAGTCACATTGTCACAAATAAATTTCAATTCCTGCACTCCTTTCATCCCTTCTTCTGACGACGCTAACAGATTCGAAAGCTGTTTTATTTTATCTGAAAAAGTTCCTGTAAAACTAAAAAGTGGCTGCACTTTAACCAAAGCCTCTTCAGCAATCCCTTTTTCGATCATCTCTTTTTTTACTCCGTCTTCACCAATTTTATCTAGTTTATCAAGAGCAACCGTAAAGTCAATCAATTTATCTGAAGCACCAATAACTTCGGCAATTCCGGATAATATTTTTCTATTATTGATTTTGATAGTAACACCTTCTAAACCTAAAGAGGTGAAAACCGTATCATACAACTGAACCAATTCTACTTCCTGCCACAATGATTTTGACCCAACAACATCGGCATCACATTGATAAAATTCTCTGTAACGCCCTCTTTGTGGACGATCAGCTCTCCAAACGGGTTGAATCTGATATCTTTTAAAAGGAAATTCAATTTCGTTTTGGTGTTGTACAACGTACCTTGCAAACGGAACTGTTAAATCGTAACGCAACGCTTTCTCTGAAATTTTTCCTGTAAACTTATTCAAATCAATTCTTTGATTCAAATCAATTGTTTCGGCCGAATTAACTTGCAACGATTCGATAGATTCCGGCAATTCAATTTTATTTTTATTGAAGAAAAAATTACCTGAATTCAATATTTTAAAAATCAAACGATCGCCTTCTTCTCCGTATTTCCCCATTAAGGTATCTGAATTTTCAAACGACGGAGTTTCAATCGGTTGAAAACCAAATTTCTCAAAATTGTTTTTTATCGTCTGAATAATATATTGACGTTTTGACACCTCTGCAGGCGAAAAATCTCTTGTTCCTTGTGGTATACTTGGTTTTGAAGCCATCTTTGTTATTTTAGATTGTAGATTTTAGATTTTAGATTCTTTGGAAACTTAAAATTCAAAACCTTTTTAGATTAATGGATTTTAGAAATCAAAATATTGAATTCTTAAATCGTCTGCAAATATCTTATTTTTTAAAATAAATATTGGCAGTTCGAAAACAAACTTGTAACAAAAAACGTATTTTCGTGACAAATTGGTCATGATGCTAAAATTATTTAAAGAAAATATCCGAATTGCTTTTGGTTCCATCAAAACACAATTGCTGCGAACGATTCTGACCGTATTAATCATTGCGATTGGTATTACAGCACTTGTTGGAATCCTGACAGTTGTAACGGCTCTCGAAAATACCGTTTCTACCAATTTTGCTTCTATGGGAGCTAACACTTTCAACATCAATCAATACGAAAACAACGTAAAAAATCGTGGCGGGAATAAACGCGAAATCGTAAATCCAATTATTTCATATCCGGAAGCAGTTGCTTTCAAAAACAAATACAAATATCCTTTTACCGAAACTTCTCTTTCTTTTACCGCAACCTCTACAGCAGAAGTGAAATTTCTAGATCAAAAAACAGATCCTGAAATTAAAGTTCTTGGGGTTGATGAACATTTTATAAGCAACTCAGGCTTAGAAATAAGTTTAGGCCGTTCTTTCAATCAGTTTGATATTGAAAACAATACTTATTCTTGTGTTGTAGGTTCTGATTTTGAAAAAGGCTTACTAAAAGATGTCAACCCAATTGACAAAATAATTTCGATTCGAGGCGCCCGTTTTAAAGTCATTGGAGTCCTGAAAGAAAAAGGATCAACATTTGGAAATAGCCAGGATTTAAGAGTTTTAATTCCAATTCAGGTGGCGCGTTCCTTATTTACAGCTCCAAACATTAATTATACAATGAGCGTAATGGTTTCTAAAAAAGAACTTTTAGATGAAGCTGTTGATAATGCCACAAGCACCATGCGAAGAGTTCGTAAATTAAGTCCGGTTCGTGATAATAATTTTGGTATTGGCCGAAGCGACGATTTAATTAACCGAATTCTTGGAATCACTAAATATTTAGGGTGGGCTTCGTGGATTATTAGTATTATCACTATTCTTGGATCGTCAATTGCGTTGATGAATATTATGATTGTTTCGGTTACAGAGCGCACCCGCGAAATTGGTGTACGTAAAGCTTTAGGCGCAACAAAAGTCACCATCTCTGTTCAGTTTTTTATCGAAACTTTATTGATCGGGCAAATTGGAGGTATGGTGGGTATTGTATTAGGAATTTTAATCGGTTTTGCATTTGCAGCTGCAATGAGTTTTGCATTTGTTATTCCGTGGATGGCGATTTTTGCAGCTTTTGCGACCAGTTTTATGGTTGCCATCGTTTCCGGCTTATATCCCGCTATAAAAGCTTCTCAACTAGATCCTATTGAGGCTTTGCGTTATGAATAATTTTTTAATTTGAAGCAGAAGCAAGTCGTTTTATAAGATGTTTTGTCCCGCTATTCGTTTCAATCTTTTTTGCTGAACCCCAGCAAAAAAGGATTTCCACTACTATCGGGGCTAGATTAGAAGTTTTAAACTTTTAAGATGTTCTCCTGCAATCCCGAAGCTTCGGAACAAAACCTTGTAGGTGTTTATTTTATCAGCTTATAAAAATTCAAACCTACAAGGTTTTGGAAACCTTGCAGGAAATCATGCGGTCATTATCGTAAATATCTTTTTTCAATTCAATATTTTTATAATTCATTGTTTCCATCAAATCCATCATTTCTTTCCCTAAATACTGATTGATTTCAAAAAACAATTGACCATTTTCCAAAAGACTGTTTTTCGCCAAAACAGCTATTTTTCTGTAAAAGATCAAAGCGTCGTTATCCTCTACAAAAAGAGCCAAATGTGGCTCGTAATCCAAAACATTCTTTTTGATTTCTTCTTTTTCTAAATTCCGAACATAGGGTGGATTCGAAACAATTATATCAAAATTGGAGGTAATCAGATCGGTTTCTAAAATATCCAAAAGGACAAAAGTCACATCAACTTTATTATTTATAGCGTTTCTTTTGGCCGTTTCTATAGCTTTTTTCGAAACATCAAAACCATAAACTTCAGCATTTGGAAGGTTTTTAGCCAATGAAATAGCAATACAGCCACTTCCTGTTCCGATATCTAAAATTCTAAGTTTTTTAGTTTTATCCGTTTTTGAATTCTCATTTATAATCCATTCAACCAATTCTTCCGTTTCTGGTCTCGGAATCAAAACATTTTCATTTACTTCAAAATCCAAACCATAAAAACTTGTTTTCCCAAGTAAATACTGTATCGGAACTTCTTTTTTTAATTGACTCAACAATGTATTCCAAACCACGAAATCACTTTCAGAAAAATTCAAATCATGATTTAAGGCCAAATCAATTTGCCTTAATTTATGTTTGTCTTCTAAAATTAAATAGAAAAAACTTTCCGCTTCATACGCATCGTAAAAAGGTGATAATTCTTTTATAAACTGAGTCCGGTATTGTTTGATTTTCATTTCGGGTCTTTGAGTATTATCTTTTCGGCGAAAGCCAATTTTCTTTCAAAATAAGTATTGCAAAAACTAATTTGTTACAATTGTTTTACAAATCTTTCAACATCCAAATCGGACAAGAACTATGCCCGGTACATCCCATCGGCGCATCTAAATATTCAAAACCTGATTTTTTATATAATTTTTGAGCTGCATGCATAAAAGGCATCGTCTCTATGTAACATTTTTCAAAACCAAAAACTTTAGCCTGCTCCAAACATTTCTCCATCATTTTACTGCCAATTCCTAAACCTCGCGTTTCAGGCAAAAAATACATTTTTTGTAGTTCACAAATTGCAGGATCGCCATTTTCTAAAGGTGCAATTCCGCAACAGCCCACTATTTTACCTTCATTTTCAACCACAAAATAAACGGATCGCGGTTTATTATACTCCTCAAACATCAAATCTAAATAAGGATCCTCATAGGCTGTACCTACTTTCGGAATTTCCATTTCATCAAAAACGGATCTTATTAATTTTGCAACTGTCTGATTGTCTTCTTTTTTAATCTTTCTAATAAGCCAATTTTCCATATTTTGTTTATTCTTGTAATATCTACAAAAGTAAAAATAGTTTTTTGATAGTTTCTTATCATATATCAATTACTATCGCACTAAACTCAAAAATAATTACTTTTGTATCGTGAATACACATGAAAAATATATAAAACGCTGCATTGAACTTGCCAAAAATGGTTTTGGGACAACTTACCCAAATCCAATGGTAGGAAGCGTAATTGTTTATAACGACCAAATTATAGGTGAAGGCTGGCATAAAAAGGCTGGTGAACCACATGCAGAAGTTAATGCGGTTCGATCTGTAAAAGATAAATCGTTACTAAAAAAGGCCACTATTTATGTGAGTTTAGAACCTTGCAGTCATTTTGGAAAAACGCCGCCTTGTTGTGATTTAATTATTGCAAATGAAATTCCGAATGTCGTTGTTGGAACCGTAGATCCAAATGAAAAAGTAGCCGGAAACGGAATTAAAAAACTAATTGCAGCCGGAATAAATGTTACCGTAGGTGTTTTAGAAAAAGAATGCTACGAGCTTAATAAACGTTTTTTTACTTTTCATAATAAGAAGAGACCTTATATTATATTAAAATGGGCCGAAAGCCAGGACGGATTTCTAGCGCCTGAAAAACAAACTAATAAGGAACGAAAACCCGTTTGGATTACCAATCAATATTCAAGACAATTGGTTCATAAATGGCGAAGTGAAGAACAGGCTATTTTAGTTGGTACTCAAACTGTCGTTGATGATAATCCGAAATTAAATACCAGAGATTGGTCTGGAGATAATCCTGTAAGAATTGTTTTAGATCAAAATAATCGCATTTCAAAAGAGAGTTTTATTTTTGATGACAGTGTAAAAACTATCGTATTTACGAAATCTCAAATTAACTTTTCATCAGAAAACACTACCTTTGAAGTAATCGATTTTAATCAAAATATAATCCCGCAGATTTTAGCCGTTTTATATCAAACCCAAATTCAGTCTATTATTATTGAAGGCGGTTTACAGACTTTACAAGCTTTTATCGACCAGGACATTTGGGATGAAGCTCGTATTTTTATTGGAGAGAATACTTTTAATATAGGAACAAAGGCCCCGGTTCTTCAAAAGAAAACTACAACAAAAACTCATATTCAAAACGATGAATTAATATACGTTAGAAATCATGATTGATACTATAATTTTTGACTTTGGGGATATCTTTATCAATTTAGACAAACAGGCTACTATTTCAGGATTGCAGAAGTTAGGCATGACGGAATGGAATTCAGAATTGGATCGCTTGAATGTTTTGTTTGAAACCGGAGATATTTCGCATGATGATTTTCTGGCAGGTTTTCAAAAACAACTTCCAAATGCTTCGATTGAAGAAATTCTGGAAGCCTGGAATGCCGTTCTGGCTGATTTCCCTTTATACAGATTAGAGTTTCTGCAAATGCTTTCAAAAAAATACCGTTTATTTTTATTGAGCAATACAGATTCCATTCATATTGAAACTTTCGAAACCAAAAGTGGCATTTCATTTTACAGCGATTTCTATCAATGTTTTGAAAAAGTTTATTTCTCTTTTGAAATTGGAAAGCGAAAACCAAATGCTGATGTTTTTCAATATTTAATCAACAAACATGAATTATTGCCAAAGCGCACTTTGTTTGTTGACGATAAAAAAGAAAACACAGATTCGGCCGCTGCTTTAGGTTTCCACGTTTGGAATTTACAAGTGGGCCAGGAAGATGTCGTGGATTTATTTGATAAAAAAATATTATAGCAGCAAAAATTATTTTACCACATATTAAAGATTAAAGTAATTTTATAATTAGCGACATACTTTAACCGCAAAGTTCGCAAAGGGTTTACGCAAAATTCACCAAAACAGCTTTGCGAACTTAATAAAGCCAATTGTAAACACACCAAAAAATAAACTTTGCGTTCTTTGCGGTAAAATCAACTCTCTGGCAAAAAAAACAAACATAATTTAGAAATTTACTTTTGGAATATAACGATACCTACCAAACCATTGCTTTTAAATCTGAAGAAGTGCTTTTTAAGGAAAAAGGAAGTAAATTCTTTGGTTATGCTTTTCCCATTGAAAATGAAGACGAAGTAAAACCAATTATCGAAAACTTAAAAAAACAGCATCCTCATGCCGTTCATTATTGTTATGCATATCAATTGGGAACAGCTCCAAAAATATCCTATCGGGCTAATGACGACGGCGAACCGAGCAATACAGCCGGCGCTCCGATTTATGGTCAAATTCAGTCTTTTGGATTAACTAATCTTTTAGTAGTTGTAGTCCGAATTTTTGGTGGAGTTAAATTGGGTGTTGGCGGATTGATAGCAGCTTACAAAACAACCGCACAAATGACGCTTGAAGTTTGTGAAATCATCGAAAAAACAATTGACGTTCATTTTTTAATCTCTTTTGATTATAAAAATATGAACAAAGTAATGCGGGTCATCAAAGAAAAAAAACTGGAAATTACTTCTCAGGAAATGGAAATTGATGAAGAATCCGGACTTCCAATTGGTAAAATAATCACAAAAACACGAAAAAAAAATGCCGAATTAGTATTCGACATTTTTGATTTAATGTTTGAAATCGATATAAAAATTATATAATTTAATATAAAAATACACATCATTTTAACAATTACACCAGTGTTTTAAATAATTCTAAAATATAATCCGGAGGTGCTGTTGGACGACCTGATTTTAACGAAATAAATACTAAAATAAATACCGCAGTTGTTAATAACTCATTCGCTTCGTTAAAGATCGCACAGTCGAATTCAATCTTAACAGAAGATTGACTTTTGAAAGTAGTATGAATCGTAAGAAGCTCATCATAGCGCGCTGATTTTTTATAATTTATTTGCATTGAAACAATTGGCAGTCCAATTCCGCTTTCTTCCATACTTTTATACGAAATCCCTTTGTCTCTAAGCCATTCCACGCGTCCGATCTCAAAATATGGAATATAATTTCCGTGATAAACAACCCCCATTTGGTCTGTTTCAGAGTAACGAACACGCACTTGCGTTTGATGATTTTTCATTATTTATTGATTAAAAAAAATTAACTTCCAAAAGTTTACTTACAACATTTTTTTATAAAATTAGACTCCAAAATATTTTTTTTTACAGAAATTTGTTCACATATTTGTTATCCCGAAATACGGAATAAAATTGCTCCCTTTTTATTAGGAGAATCTTTATCAATAATTAAAAATTTATCTGAATCTATGACTAAAACTGCTCAATCGGTATGGGAAAACTGTTTGTCTTTTATAAAGGACAATATTCAAGATCAAGCCTATAAAACTTGGTTTGAACCAATCAAATCAGTTGAGCTAACCGACAACGCGTTATATATTCAAGTACCAAGTAAATTTTTCTACGAATGGTTAGAAGAACATTACGTTAAATTATTAAAAGTTGCGCTTACCAAAGAACTGGGAAAAAACGCAAAGTTACTCTATAAAATTAAAATGGAGAACACTTACGGAAATAAACAACCGTTTACTGAGCAGCTACCAAGTTCGAACAGAGTACCAATGAAACCTCAAGAGGTTGATGCTCCGTTTAAAAACTTAAATCCTGAACTTAAAAATCCGTTTGTAATTCCCGGAATTAGAAATTTAAAAATTGAGTCGCAATTAAATGCTAACTACAGTTTTGATAATTTCCTTGAAGGAGATTCTAACCGTTTGGCGCGTTCTGCAGGTATGGCTGTTGCCAATAAACCTGGAGGGACGTCATTTAATCCGTTATTAATTTTTGGAGGAGTTGGTTTAGGAAAAACACACTTAGCACACGCTATTGGTGTTGAAGTAAAAGACAAATATCCTGAAAAAACGGTTTTATATATTTCTGCCGAAATTTTCACACAACAATATATTGATTCGGTTAAAAAGAATAATCGTAATGATTTCATTCACTTTTACCAATTAATTGACGTTTTGATTATTGATGATGTTCAGTTTTTATCTGGAAAATCAGGAACTCAGGACGTATTTTTCCATATTTTTAATTACCTGCACCAAAATGGAAAACAGGTAATTTTAACTTCGGATAAAGCTCCTGTTGATATGCAGGATATTGAGCAACGTTTATTATCTCGTTTCAAATGGGGATTATCTGCTGAGTTACATCAGCCAGATTACGAAACTCGTATTTCAATCTTGAAAAATATTCTTTACCGCGATGGTGTCGAAATGCCGGAAGACATTATTGAATATGTTGCCCGTAACATCAAAAGCAATGTTCGTGAACTTGAAGGCGCCATTATTTCGTTAATTGCCCAATCTTCTTTCAACAAAAAAGAAGTTACTATCGAGTTGGCTAAAAGTGTTGTAGAGAAATTTGTTAAAAACGTGAAGAGAGAGATCTCTATCGATTATATTCAAAAAATTGTGTCTGATTATTTTCAGTTGGATATTGAAACACTTCAATCTAAAACCAGGAAAAGGCACGTTGTTCAGGCGAGACAATTAGCTATGTTTTTTGCAAAGAAATTTACTAAAGCTTCTTTGGCAAACATTGGCTCACAAATTGGAGATCGCGATCACGCTACCGTATTACACGCTTGTAAAACCGTTGACAATTTAGTTTCTACAGACAAACAATTCAAAAAATTTGTCGAAGACATCAACAAAAAATTAACGCTATAAACGCGAATCATGCCTGTAAAAATTTTAATGGTTTGTTTGGGAAATATTTGCAGATCGCCTTTAGCAGAAGGAATTTTGGCATCTAAACTTCCAAAAGACAAATTCACAGTTGATTCAGCTGGAACAGGATCCTGGCATGTGGGTCACGCACCTGACAAACGTTCTATTGCGATTGCCCAAAAAAACGGCTTATGCATTGACAATCAAAAAGGGAGACAATTTAAAATTGCTGACTTTGATGAATTCGATTATATCTATGTAATGGATAATTCGAATTATCGCGATGTCCTTCATCTTGCAAAAACTCCAGAACATAAAAATAAAGTTCATCTTATTTTAAACGAATTATTTCCCGGTGAAAATGTAGATGTTCCAGATCCTTATTTTGGAGCTGTAAATGGTTTTGACAATGTTTACCAAATGTTAGACGAAGTTGCTGACATCATTTCTAAAAAACTTATCGAAAAACATTCTTAACTTATCTGTTTTCAATTATTTAGCAACTTATAATTGAAAATATTTCATTTTATAATCTATAAAATAAATCACATGAAACTTCCAGGAAAGCTATATTTAATTCCAACAACAATGGGCGAAAGCGATCCGATGGATGTTTTGCCTCAAACCGTAAAAAGAAGCATCGATTTTATAGATCATTATATTGTTGAAAACGAAAAAACAGCACGAAAATCAATAAAAGCAGTTTCTCCTGAGAAAAAACAATCAGAACTTATACTTTTCACACTCAACAAACGCACTGAACCAAGCGAACATTTAGATTTCATAAAACCTTTATTAGAAGGAAAAAATGTAGGTTTAATGAGCGAAGCTGGCTGTCCAGGCGTTGCAGATCCAGGTGCGGTAATTGTAAAATTAGCGCACGAAAAAGGAATTCAGGTTGTACCGTTAGTTGGACCTTCTTCTATTTTATTAGCGATGATGGCTTCGGGAATGAACGGACAAAGTTTTACTTTCAACGGTTATTTACCAATTGATAAAGACGAGAAAAAATCGGCATTAAAACATTTTGAAAAATTATCTCAGGATAAAAATCAATCGCAAATTTTCATCGAAACACCTTATAGAAACAATAAATTAGTTGAAGATCTTTTACAGATCCTAAACCCTTCAACTCACCTTTGTATTGCAACTGATATAACATTACCAACCGAGTTTATTAAAACAATGCGTGTTGCTGATTGGAAAAAACTGAAAGTTGATTTACATAATCGACCTACGATTTTTATTATTCATAAAATGTAAAACTACATAAAAATCCAACTATATGAAAAAGTTTCTATTTCTGATTTTTATTTGTTTTGCACAAAATATATCTTCTCAAACTGAAGATGTAAAAATAACTCCCGAGAATGTAAACAATTACAAAGGAGTTGTTATAAATGAAGAAAACCAAGTCTACAATACGGCTGGACTAGAAGTAAAACCAGAATTTCCGGGAGGAAAAGAAGCATTTGATCGCTATATAAAAGACAATTATAAAAATCCAGAAAACCCACAAATAAAAGGAAGAGTTTATATGACTTTTATAATAGAAAAAGACGGTTCACTAAGTGATATTAAAGTCTTAAGAGATATTGGCCATGGAACTGGTGCTGAAGCGATCCGTGTTCTAAAGATGTCTCCTAAATGGATTCCTGGAAAACAAAACAATAATGTGGTTAGAACATTTTTTTCAATACCCATTTCTGTAAATAATTTCGTAAAGTAATTATTCAACAAAATAAAAATTACCTTATATTGTACTCACAAGTTTTCCCCAATCAAACTTTCTCATGAGTAAACTTCCAAACATAACCACAAGCATCTTTACGGTAATGTCTAAAATGGCAACCGAATACAATGCAATTAATCTGTCTCAGGGATTTCCTAATTTTCCTGTTGATGAAAGATTAACAGATATTCTGGCAAAATTATCTAAAGAAAACGTACATCAATATACACCAATGGCAGGTTATCCGCCTTTGATGAATCAGATTACTAAACTAATTCAGAGTTCTTATAACCGAATTATAAATCCTGATTTAGAACTTTTGGTTACGGCCGGGGCTACGCAGGGAATTTTTACTACTATTTTAGCACTAGTTAAAACTGGAGATGAAGTTGTTATTCTGGATCCGAGCTATGATTCTTATGAATCACCTGTTTTACTTTGTAATGCAAAACCGGTTCGGGTAGCTTTAAATAATGATTACACACCAAATTGGGAAACAATCGAAACGGCTTGTTCGGCAAAAACTAAGATGATAATCATCAACAATCCGCATAATCCGACGGGAAAAATTTTGACAGAAAATGATTTTTTAGAACTTGAAAAACTACTTTCGAAATATCCTGATATTCTTGTTTTATCTGACGAAGTTTACGAATACATCACTTTCGAAGAAAAACATATTTCGACTCATACTAAAGAATTTCTTTTGAATCGCTGTATTATGGTTTCTTCTTTCGGGAAATCATTTCATATTACAGGCTGGAAAATTGGCTATACGGTGGCACCGGAATATTTAATGAAAGAAATCAAAAAAGTACATCAGTTTTTGGTTTTTAGTGTCAATAGTATTTCCCAGGTTGCCATTAGTCAATATTTAGATGTTGTAGATGTAAATTTACTTGGAAAATTCTATCAGGAAAAACGTGATTATTTTCAAAAACTTCTTCAAAACAGTCGCTTCGAATTAAAACCTTGTGAAGGAACTTATTTTCAAGTCGCTTCTTACGCCAATATTTCAAACAATGATGATGTAACCTTTTGTAAAAAACTAATTACAGATCATGGTGTTGCTGCAATTCCAATTTCAACTTTTTATTCAGATCATAAAGATCAAAAATTAATACGTTTTTGTTTCGCTAAAGACAATTTCACTCTGGAGTCGGCAGCAAAAAAATTGTGCGATATATAAAATTTATCAAAATTTTATAACATTATTATGCATGCATCCTATTTATTTAATTAATATTGCAATAAAAAGAAAAAAGTATGAGCTATACAGATAAAATGTTGCGCGATGACGCCTTAAAAGGAAAAGTCATTGTAGTTACTGGAGGCGGAAGTGGTTTAGGAAAAGCAATGACTAAATATTTCTTAGAATTAGGCGCTCAGGTAGCGATTACTTCAAGAGATTTAGACAAACTAAAAGCAACTGCTACAGAACTTGAAACCGAAACTGGCGGAAAATGTTTACCACTTCAATGTGATGTTCGTCATTATGAAGAAGTAGAAAACATGCTTCAGGAAGTTTTAAAAGCTTTCGGGAAAGTAGATGTTCTTTTGAATAATGCTGCCGGAAATTTCATTTCTCCAACGGAACGTTTATCCGCTAATGCGTTTGACACTGTTATCGATATTGTATTGAAAGGTTCTAAAAACTGTACACTAGCCTTTGGAAAACATTGGATAGACAGTAAACAAACATCAGCAACAATTTTAAATATTGTTACGACTTATGCCTGGACCGGTTCTGCTTATGTGGTTCCAAGTGCTACTGCAAAAGCGGGAGTTTTAGCAATGACAAGAAGTCTTGCCGTAGAATGGGCTAAGTACGGAATCCGTTCTAATGCTATTGCTCCTGGACCATTCCCGACAAAAGGTGCCTGGGATAGATTATTACCCGGAGATCTCGCAGAAAAGTTTGATATGGCGAAAAAAGTGCCATTAAAACGTGTAGGTGATCATCAGGAGTTAGCCAATTTAGCAGCTTATTTAGTTTCTGATTTCTCAGCATACATAAATGGAGATGTAATTACAATTGACGGAGGAGAATGGTTAAAAGGCGCCGGACAATTCAATTTATTAGAAGCAATTCCGGAAGAACTTTGGGATCAGCTTGAAATGATGATAAAAGCAAAAAAGAATAAATAATTACAAGTGCTTACTAAATTCAGAATATTTTATTAAAACTATACTGATTGCACGAAATCCCGATGGCTTTGCTGTCGGGATTTTTTTTACTGTTTTTACCATATAAGTGATATAAGTTCAGTTAAATAATACTTTGTTTAAACATCTGTTTACTTAAATTTACTTACGTTACTTATATGGTTTAAATGAATAATATGCTTAGACAATTCACTTAAATTATTATTTTTGCCGAATAAATATATAATATCAAATTTATGCTCATTATAGGAATTGCAGGGGGAACAGGAAGTGGAAAAACAACAGTAGTACACCAAATCATGAACGAATTACCAGATACGGAAGTTGGGGTAATTTCTCAAGATTCGTACTATAAAGAAACCAGCAATTTGTCATTTGACGAAAGAGCATTAATTAATTTTGATCACCCAAGAGCGATCGATTTTGAATTATTGGTAAAACATCTTAAAGCTTTAAAAGCTGGCGAAACCATTGACCAGCCGGTATATTCTTTTATTCAGCATAACAGAACCGACGATACTGTATCAACACATCCGCGAAAAGTAATGATTATTGAAGGAATTTTAATTCTAACTAATCCTGAATTACGTGAATTATTTGATATTAAAATTTACGTTCATGCTGATTCTGACGAAAGATTAATTCGTCGTTTAAAAAGAGATATTTCAGAACGTGGACGCGATATTGACGAGGTTTTAAACCGTTACCAAACCACTTTAAAGCCTATGCATGAGCAATTTATCGAGCCATCAAAAGCTTTTGCTGATATCATTATTCCAAATGACAAATACAATACTGTAGCAATTGATGTGGTTCGTGCCGTAATTAATCAGCGAATTTTATAATTTTTATTGTAAATTTAGTCCATAAAAATTAGGAGCTATTCCCGCTATTCGTTTCAAACGAAGTTCACTGAACTCCGATTGAAATAAAAGTTAAGTGAAGTAATCTTTTGTGCCGAACACCGGCACAAAAGGATTTTTACTTCTATCGGGGCTAGAAAGACGAATCAAAACCCTAAGACACAATCGGTTAATTAAAAATAAAATGAAAAATCCATATAAAGACAAATCATGGTTCAAATTCCTGGGCAATAAATATGTTTGGGTGTTGCTGTTTTTTGTTATTTGGATGTTATTTTTAGACAATTACTCTTATTTTGATCATCGCTTTTTAGATGGGCAAATCAATGAATTACAAGACAATAAAAAATATTATCAGGAAGAAATAAAGAAAGATCAGGAACAGATCAAGCAACTTAAAAATCCTGAACAAATAGAAAAATATGCTCGCGAAAAGTACTTTATGAAAAAAGACAGCGAAGATATTTACATCATCCAATTTGAAGGAGATACTATTCAAGAAAAAGAATAATCAGAAAAAACACCCAATGACCAGTACCCTATTCGACGATTTTAATCCGATTTCATCCAAGCAATGGAAACAAAAAATTCAGTTTGAATTAGATGGAGCCGAATACAATCAAACTGTAATTTGGAATTCTCCCGAAGATATTCAGGTAAAGCCTTTTTATCACAGAGATGAATTTTCAAAAGCAGCAACTGTAAAAACTGAGGCTTCGAATTTTAAAATCTGTCAAAATATTTTTGTTTATGATATCGAGAAATCGATTCAAAGAGCTATTAATACTATTGAAAGAGGAGCAGAAAGTTTGCGTTTTACGATTGAAAACGAAAAAATAGATATTCAAAAATTATTAGAAAATCTTCCTTTAGAAAACCGAATCGTTTACTTTAATTTAAATTTTATTTCAATCGATTTCGTAAAAAAACTAGACACAATTTCGATTCAGAAAAAAGCTGTCTTTTACTGTAATATTGATCCAATTGGTCATTTTGCACGAGAAGGAAATTGGTTTCCAACATCAGATAAAAATAATTTTGAAACGATCGAAAATATTGCAAAAGCAACTACAAATCTTTCTTTAGTAAGTATCGATTTAGGTTTATATCAAAATGCCGGTGCGAATATTATACAGCAAATTGCATACAGTTTAGCACATGCAAATGAATACTTAAATCGGTTACTAAATATTACCAAGCCATTCGTTTTTCAGGTTTCTGTGGGAACAAACTATTTCTTTGAAATTGCAAAACTTCGTGCATTACGAATGCTTTTCAAATTAATTGCCGAAGAATATAATCCTGAAATTGAATGTCATTTATTGGTTACGCCAACAAAACGTAATAAAACGATTTACGATTACAATGTCAATATGCTTCGTACAACAACCGAATGTATGTCAGCTATTTTAGGAGGTGCTGATGCTGTCGCAAATTTACCTTACGATGCTTTATATCATAAAGACAATGAATTTGGAGACCGAATAGCCAGAAATCAATTGCTGGTTTTAAAACACGAAAGTTATTTCGACAAAGTAGATAATCCTGCCGATGGAAGTTATTATATTGAAAGTTTAACGATGCAACTGGCTGAAAAAAGTTTGGCTTTATTTAAAGATATTGAAGCAAATGGAGGTTTTCTGAAACTTTTGAACGATGGAACCATCAAAAAGAAAATTCAGGAAAGTGCGACAAAAGAACAGGAGTTGTTCGATTCAAAAAAAGAAGTTTTACTAGGGACGAATAAATATCCAAACAAAGAAGACAAAATGAAACATGATTTAGAGTTGTTTCCTTTTGTAAAAATAAAACCAAGAAAAACATTAATTACACCCATAATAGAAAAAAGATTAGCTGAAAAATTAGAGCAGGAACGATTAGAACTTGAATAATCTTTTTCAAAGTAATTAATAACCAAACAAAACGAAGTGTCTCCATGATAAGAAAAGACCTTAAACATATAACGTTAGATTTTAAAAGTGAGAAGTTAGACGAACTGACGCATAACTCAGAACCTACAACTCAAAACTTCGTCACAGCCGAAGGAATCGAACTTAAAAAAAACTATTCCGAAAAAGATATAGAAGATTTAGAGTTCTTGGATTTTGGAGCCGGTTTTGCGCCGAATTTAAGGGGACCATATGCCACAATGTACGTTCGTCGTCCGTGGACCATTAGACAATACGCAGGATTTTCGACTGCAGAAGAAAGTAATGCCTTTTACAGAAGAAATTTAGCTGCAGGACAAAAAGGATTATCAATTGCTTTTGATTTACCAACACATCGCGGTTATGATTCAGATCATGAAAGAGTTGTCGGAGATGTTGGAAAAGCTGGTGTTGCAATTGATTCTGTCGAAGACATGAAAGTACTTTTCGACCAGATTCCGTTAGATGAAATGTCAGTTTCAATGACTATGAATGGTGCTGTTTTGCCCATTATGGCATTTTATATAGTAGCGGCTGAAGAACAAGGTGTTGCCATCGGGAAATTATCCGGAACTATTCAGAATGATATTTTGAAAGAGTTTATGGTGCGAAACACCTATATCTATCCTCCTAGTCCTTCGATGAAAATTATTGCTGATATTTTTGAATTTACGAGTAAAAAAATGCCTAAATTCAATTCTATTTCCATTTCCGGATATCATATGCAGGAAGCTGGTGCGACTGCCGACATTGAATTGGCCTATACTTTAGCTGATGGTTTAGAATACATTAGAACCGGACTATCAACCGGGATGACTATTGATGACTTTGCCCCCCGCCTTTCTTTCTTTTGGGCTATCGGCATGAATCATTTTATGGAAATAGCCAAAATGAGAGCCGGAAGAATGATTTGGGCAAAATTAGTACAGCAGTTTAATCCAAAAAGTGATAAATCTTTGGCACTAAGAACACATTGCCAAACAAGTGGATGGAGTTTGACAGAGCAGGATCCTTTTAATAATGTAGCCCGAACTTGTATTGAAGCAACTGCTGCTGCCTTTGGGGGGACACAATCTTTACATACCAATGCACTTGATGAAGCGATTGCTTTGCCAACCGATTTCTCTGCAAGAATTGCACGTAATACACAAATCTTTTTACAAGAAGAAACGAAAATCACCAAAACAGTTGATCCCTGGGCCGGAAGTTATTATGTTGAAAGCCTGACGAATGAGATCTTAGAAAGTACATGGAAACTTATCGAAGAAGTTGAAGAATTAGGCGGAATGACAAAAGCTATCGAAGCCGGAATTCCAAAACTTAGGATTGAAGAAGCTGCAGCAAGAAAGCAAGCACGAATTGACAGCGGACAAGATATTATTGTTGGTGTAAATCAATTTAGATTAGAAAAAGAAGATCCGTTGCATATTTTGGATGTTGACAACCAAATGGTTCGTAAACAACAAATTGAACGTCTTGAAGAAATAAAAGCAAAAAGAGATACTGAAAAAGTAAATCAATCACTGGAAAAATTAATTCATTGTGCTAAAACCGGACAAGGAAACTTATTGGAAATCGCAACCGAAGCGGCTCGAGAAAGAGCAACATTAGGGGAAATTAGCGATGCTCTGGAAAGTGTTTTTGGCAGATACAAAGCACAAATTAAATCCTTTAGCGGTGTGTATAGTGCAGCAATAAAAAATGACGAAAATTTTGAAAAGGCAAAACAATTAGCAGATGCCTTTGCAAAACAAGAAGGAAGACGTCCCAGAATTATGATTGCCAAAATGGGACAAGACGGACACGATCGCGGTGCAAAAGTAGTTGCAACCGGTTATGCTGATGTAGGCTTTGATGTTGATATTGGCCCTCTTTTTCAAACTCCTGCTGAAGCCGCTAAACAAGCTGTTGAAAATGATGTCCATATATTAGGAGTTTCTTCTTTAGCTGCCGGACATAAAACGTTGGTTCCGCAAGTTATTGAAGAACTAAAAAAACACGGCCGAGAAGACATTATGGTAATTGTAGGCGGTGTTATACCGGCACAAGACTATCAATATCTCTTTGATGCAGGTGCAGTTGCCATTTTTGGACCAGGGACAAAGATTAGTGAAGCAGCAATTAAAATTTTAGAAATATTAATTGATTAAATATATTCCATAAAAAAATCCCGATTAACTCGGGATTTTTCAGTTTTACTTTTTAGTCGTTTATCGTAGCGTTACTATCTGCTTCAATATAAGAGAGATCGTAACCGCCAAAGGCTTTCATATAACTTCTTAATGAAGTTCCGTAAGCATCTCTAAAATACCTGTTTCCCTTATTTTTAAAGAAGTTTTTTACTGATCCTGCACCACCAAGGTGTGCTGCGGCTAAAATTCCGGATTCGGTAATTGCAACACCGTTAATGATTTTCCCTTCATACCTTTCAATTTCGTTACGCAAAATCCATTTATTTTTGGATAATAGCGCAACAAATGCTTTTTCTTGTAAGGCGGGATCTTTTAAAAAAGCTTTGCCACTACGAACACCAATCGATCTCAATGCCTGAGGACCAAACTGGTATTTCCCCATATAGCCAAGTGAATTTACCAAACGGTATTTTCCCTGAGACTCTTTAAAAGCAACTGCTTCTTTAAAACCGATTAGATGATTTCCCGTGTATGGGACGTTTAATTTGTTTGATTCAGGATAATCATCCTTATCTATCGATGGAAATAAGTACTCTGATCCATCTGTTTTTTCTATTAAAAACCAAGGTTTGGTTTCCAGATTAAAGGGTTTAAAACCCAAAGTTAAAAATGTAATAATAACGACTAAACTCGCATAAAAATACCATTTCTTTATCATAAATTGTTTTTCTTCAAAACGCTGTCACCCTCTTGAAATTTCTACGGTGCAAAGGTAAGCAAAAACAAACAATACTGATATTCAACTATTTACACATTTACAGAGATTACAAATATCCTTTCAATCCCTTTATTGGTGCAGTTTTCAAGTGTTAATAAGAGTCGCTTATTTTTCGTAAAAACGTCAAAAAAATAAATCTCTAAAATATCATTTTTAGCAAATTTTTAGGAAATGTGTTAAAATAATAATATTTACCTTACATAGTTTTCATTTTTTTTACACATAAATGAATGTCATTTTCTTGATTTTTTATTGAATCAAATAAAAAATCGAGAATGCAAATGTATTTTCTGCACCATAATTTTTCAAATTCATAACATTTAAAAAATTACCATAAAAAAAACCGAAGCTTTAAACTTCGGTTTGTATTTTATGGAAAAATTTCAAAAAAACTATCTCGTTACTCCTTGGCTAGCGATCCAGTCTGAATATTTTTTTGCATTTACATTGTGCTCTGCTAACGTTGAAGCAAACTCATGATATCCAAAACGCTCTACACTAGCACAAAAATAGATATAATCATTTTTTTCAGGATTCAAAACAGCTTCAAGAGCCGTAATATCAGGCATTGCAATTGGTCCTGGAGGAAGTCCTATATTCACATAAGTATTGTAGGGAGACTTCATAACCAAATCATTATAAAAAACTCTTTTGATAACCTGATCAAAATTATTGTCTCTTAATTTTAAGGCATAAATCACAGTTGGATCTGCTTGCAACGGCATTGCTAAACGCAAACGGTTTAAATATACACCTGCAATTCTAGGTCTCTCGTCTTTTTTTACTGATTCTTTATGAACTATTGAAGCTAAGATTGTTGCCTGAACAGGTGTTAAACCTTGTTCTTTAGCCTCTGCAATTCTTTTATCTGTCCAAAAATTGTGGTATTCCTTGATCATTTTATCACGGAATTTCTCTGCAGAAGTATTCCAATATACTTCGTAAGTATTTGGAATAAACATGGCGAATACATTGTCTTCATTAAAACCATTAGCAGCCATGAAAGTCGAATCTTTAATCGCTTTCATTAAAGATAAACTATCGGCTTCGATTTCAGAACCCACTCTTCCGGCAAAATTCTCTAAACGTTCCTGATTATTGAAAGCTAATTTAACTGGCACATTAGAACGCATTGCACGAACCAAATCGATATTATTCATGTCTTTTTTAAGCAAAAAACGACCTGGTTTTACATTTTCAGGATAGCTTCTCTTATTGGCTACCATCTCGAAGTTTTCGAAATTCTTGATATAAGGTTCTAATATCTTTTTAACATCGGTATAATTTGCACCGGTTGGAACATAAACATAAAGTTCTTTTTCCTCAAATTTTGTGTTGGCGCTAAAAATTCTGCTGATCAAAATAAATCCGTAAATCATTAAAACTGAAATTACGGCTACAGCAGTTATCGTGATAATTTTTTTTAAGCTCAAAGTCTAAATTTTAAATTTGTTTGTTAATTAACTGGTACATTGCTTCGTCTTGATAGTGGTTATTCAGCAAAATCCAATCTTTTTTAATTCCTATTTTCTCAAAACCAAATTTAGTAAAAAGAGCTATACTTGCTACATTTTCGACACTAATATTTGCGTAGAGCTGATGTAAATTTAAATTAAAAAACGCATATTTAATTAAAAGTTCTAATGCTTCAGAACCAATATTTTGTCTTTTATTTTCATCCTTTTGGATAACGATTCCAACACCTGCTTTATTATTCTTCGGATCAAATTCAAATAAATCAATCAATCCAATAGCAGGAAAATCTTCATCCTGACAAATCGCCAATCGTAGTTGCTTTGCTTCATAAATATCCTGATGTGCATTTTCTAGATATTGACGAACCAGAAAACGGCTATATGGAGTATAAGTATTGCTAACTTCCCAAATGTTTTGATCATTTTCCATCGCGTACACAAACTCTAAATCATTAGGCTCTAATGCACGCAGATAGATATTTTCTCCTTTGAGTGTGATCATTGTAATTTTAGATTGTTGATTTTAGATTCTAAATTTTAAAATATTGGTTTTTGGCAATTGAATATTATATTTCTATTGTTCCTTTAAAAACAAATTTTGCTGGTCCCGTCAAGAAAACATTAGTGAAATGATCTCCAACTTTATCAAAAGAAACAACCAATTTTCCTCCTTCAACATTTAAATTAATTGAAGTTTTATCAGTTTCACCAATCGCATTCATTGCAATTGCAACAGCTGTTGCTCCGGTTCCACAAGCCAAAGTTTCATCTTCAACACCTCTTTCGTAGGTACGGAGTGAAAAAGTATCATCGTCAATTTTCTTTACAAAATTGACATTGCTTCCTTTTTCTCCATATAATTCTCCGTAACGAATTGCAGCACCATTTTCTTTTACATTGTATTGTCTCAAATCGTCAACAATTTGGACATGATGTGGCGAACCAGTATTTAAAAAAGTGTAAGAGTCTTTCTTTTGTATTTCATCAACATCAATCATTTGCAAAGAAACAATGGCATCATCTCCAACAGAAGCGTGATGCAACCCATCTGTTGCCATAAAAATTGCCTGATTATTAATCACTCCTAATTGATTTGCAAAAGCTACCAGACAACGGCCGCCATTTCCACACATCGAACTTTGGTTCCCGTCGGAATTATAATAAACCATTCTGAAATCAGTATCTGAATCATTCTCAAGTAAGATAAGTCCGTCTGCTCCAATACCAAATCGTCTTTCGCATAAACGTTCTATTAGTTGAATATCTTCTTTTGGAAAAAAATTAGTACGATTGTCAATCATTACAAAATCATTCCCTGTACCCTGATATTTATAAAATTCTATTTGCATTTTTTGTCTATTAATAAGTACAAAAGTACGAACTATTAATTAATGAAATGTTAATGATTGTTAAAGAGCGTTAAACCATTTTTTGAAATAATTTTTTCTATTAATTTTACATTATAACTTAAACATTAAGCCTAATTATGAAAAGATTTTCAACCTTATTTTTAGTGTCATTACTAAGTGGTGCTACTACACTTAGTGCTTACAAATTATTATTTGATGGCAACAATTCTTTTTTTGGAAGAGAAAATTCTGTTGTTACGCTCGCTCCCAATTCATTTGGCAGAAATGTTGCATTATCTGCTGAAACAGTTGATTTTACTGCTGCTGCAGATAAAACAATCCATACGGTTGTTCACGTAAAGAATGTTTCGAGAAGAACAATCAGTAATCCGATGATGGAATTTTTCTATGGATATGGTGGCCAACAACAGCAGGAACAAGTAGGAACTGGTTCTGGTGTTATTATTTCTGAAGATGGATATATAGTGACAAATAATCACGTAATTAAAGATGCTTCTGAAATTGAAATCACCTTAAACAACAAGAAATCATATACGGCAAAATTGATTGGTACCGATTCAAAAATGGACATTGCCTTACTGAAAATCAATGCTGATGAAAAACTACCTTATACCGCTTTTGCAAATTCTGACAATGTAAAAATTGGCGAATGGGTTTTAGCTGTCGGAAATCCATATAACCTAACATCAACTGTAACTGCCGGAATCGTTTCGGCGAAAGCCAGAAATTTAGATACAAGCGGAATCCAGTCTTTCATTCAGACTGATGCAGCGGTGAATCCAGGAAATAGTGGTGGTGCGTTAGTAAACACCCGAGGAGAATTAATTGGAATCAACACTATGATTTCTTCAATGACTGGTTCTTACGTTGGATATTCATTTGCCGTTCCGTCTAATATTGCAAGAAAAATCATTGAAGACATCATGGAATTCGGTAATGTTCAAAGAGGAATTTTAGGTGTCGAAGGAGGTGAATTAAACAGCACAGCCTCAAAAGAATTAGGCGTAACTCAAACGCAAGGGTTTTATATTAGCAAAGTTTCTAAAAATTCCGGAGCCGAAAAAGCGGGTCTTACAAAAGGTGACATTATCGTAAAACTGGATGATCAAAACATTGCAACTTATGCTGATCTTTCAGGTTATATTAACACGAAACGACCAAATGATGTTGTGAAAGTTACTTATATGAAAAATGGACAAACCAGAACTGTTCCGGTCACTTTAAGTAAAAATGAATTTTTCAGTACGGAGTTTAAAGGAATAGAACTAGAAAATATTGATGCAGCTGATAAAAAGAAATTCAGAATTGATTATGGTGTAAAAATTAAAAACATAACCAATGACAATTTAATGCAATATCAAAATGAATTGCAAGGAAATATTATTTTAAGCATTGATAATATAAAAGCAACAAATGTTGAAACCGTTTCGAAACTTTTAAGTAAAAAAGACGAAGGACAAAGTGTCCGTATCGAAATGATAAACAAAAATGGAGAAATCTTTAGAATAATTATTTAGTCGCAACTGAACACTGAGACTGAAAACTCAAATAAAGCCATCTTAAGAAATTAAGATGGCTTTATTATTTTCAAAAATAAATCACAAAATAGTTTACGAAATCGATTGAAATGGATACTTTTGCGCCAAATTTAAAAATAGTCGTCTATTTATTTTTTCAATTTGATCAATTATGAGTAAAAAATCTTTGTACCAAAAAGAGGTATCATTACAAGTCGACCGAAGAAGAGCTGGTGTCGAATTAATAAAAGTCATAAGCGATTTATGGTATGACAAATCCATCGAAATGGTTTTATTCAAAAACCAATTATTAGATAAAAATGTCAGTGACATAATCAATTTACATCAATATGCAGCTGAATTCGTGGGTAAACCTATTAGTGTTTTTGATTCTGTTGAAATTGCAAAAGTAATTTTGTCTTTAGATTTTCCACCTGCAAAATTAGATTTAGGAAAACTTACATACGAATATCTTTTAGAAGAAGAAAAATATCCGGATGCAAGATATTTTGTGATGGACAAGTTAAAAAAAGCGAAATCAACAAAAGAAATCCAACCAAAAGATGTTGTATTATATGGCTTTGGAAGAATTGGACGTTTGTTAGCCAGAGAATTAATGTCAAAAACCGGAAAAGGAAACCAATTGCGTTTGAGAGCAATTGTAACCCGTGACAAAAATGATGCGTCAATTTTAGAGAAACGAGCTTCTCTATTGCGTTACGACTCAATTCATGGAGATTTTCAAGGATCTGTAATTGCTGATCCAAAAAATAATGCTTTAATCATAAACGGAACTACTGTTCACATTATAAATGCCAATACTCCGGAAGAAATAGACTATACACAGTACGGAATTAATGATGCATTAGTTATTGACAATACCGGCGCCTTTACAACTGAGGAAACGCTAAAAAGGCACCTAACTTCAAATGGTGCTAGTAAAGTTTTATTGACTGCGCCTGGAAAAGGAATTCCAAATATTGTTCACGGTGTTAATCACAACGAATATAATCCGGACGAAACCAATATTTTTTCTGCAGCTTCATGCACTACAAATGCTATAACGCCAATTTTAAAAGTTATTGAAGATACCTTAGGAGTTGCAAAAGGTCATTTAGAAACTATTCATGCGTATACAAATGATCAGAATCTGGTTGATAACATGCATAAAAAATATCGTCGCGGAAGAGCTGCTGCCTTAAATATGGTTATTACAGAAACTGGTGCCGGAACAGCAGTTGCAAAAGCAATTCCATCTCTTGAAGGAAAATTAACCTCAAATGCTATTAGAGTTCCCGTTCCAAACGGATCGTTAGTGGTATTAAACTTAGAAGTTAAAAAAGCTACCTCTATAGCAGCAATCAATAAAATAATGAAAAAATACGCTTTAGAAGGAGAACTTGTAGAGCAAATCAAATATTCTTTAAATAATGAGTTAGTTTCTTCTGATATAGTAGGAACTTCTGCTCCATCGATTTATGATAGCAACGCAACAATTGTTTCTAAAGATGGTAAAAACATTGTTTTATATATTTGGTATGATAACGAATACGGATACAGTCACCAGGTAATTCGCTTAGCAAAATACATCGCTAAAGTTAGACGTTTTACTTATTATTAATATAAAACCAAACCAACCATTCTTAAGACCATCAATTTTTATTGATGGTTTTTTGTTATTCTAAATTGGAAGAACTGTAGTACTTTTTACTTCAGAAATTACAAAAACGGTATTAATCAGGGAAACTTCAGGCAAGATCGATAATTTTTTTTGATGAAAATGGTGATAGCTTTCCATATCCGGAATAATGATTTTAAGCATATAGTCGAAATTTCCAGAAACATAATTACATTCAACTACTTCAGGCAAATTAAGAATCGATTGATTAAACCCTTCCGAAGTATCGTACGTCTGTTTCGTTAAGGTAACCTGACAGTAAACTGTTAGATTATTTCCGAGTTTTTTCTTGTTTAAAATCGAAACATACTTCTCTATAACTCCCTCTTTCTCAAGACGTTTAACCCTGTCATGAACCGGCGTGAGGGACAGATTAATTTTATTTGCAATGTCCTTTAAAGTATAATGGGCATTTTCCTGTAAAAGTCGTAGGATTTTTTTGTCAATTTCATCTAAAGCCATAACGAAAACGTTTTCTTTAATTAGTAAAATTTAGTCTTTTTTTCTTTTTTGAGAAGTCTAAACCTATTTAAAAAGAATATTTTTCTGTAAAAGTATAAAATAAAATAATATTTTCTTATTTATAAGTCCAATATCAATAATATATTCTCTATCAGTAGCTTTGTAAAACAAATTCAAGAAAAAAACAAAAAAATATAACAAGATGATAATAGGTGTTCCAAAAGAAATAAAAAAACAACGAAAATCGTGTAGCATTAACTCCGGCTGGTGTTTCTGAAATGAAAAAACACGGTCATACAGTCTATGTACAAGCAACTGCAGGTGTAGGAAGCGGATTTAATGATGATGAATATGCAAATGCAGGAGCAGTAGTTTTAGGAACTATTGAAGAAGTTTATGCTATTGCAGAAATGATTATTAAAGTAAAAGAACCAATTGCTTCTGAATATCCTTTAATCAAAAAGGATCAATTGCTTTTTACTTATTTTCACTTTGCTTCATCAGAGCCATTAACCCATGCAATGCTTGAAAAAGGAGCGGTTTGTTTAGCATACGAAACAGTTGAAAAAGCAGATCGTAGTTTGCCATTATTAGTTCCAATGTCTGAGGTTGCAGGTCGTATGGCAATTCAACAAGGAGCAAAATATCTTGAAAAACCATTAAAAGGAAGAGGAATCCTTTTAGGAGGTGTTCCAGGTGTACCACCAGCAAAAGTATTGGTTTTAGGTGGAGGTATCGTAGGAACTCAGGCTGCAAAAATGGCTGCTGGTTTAGGTGCTCAGGTAACTATTATGGATTTAAGTTTACCACGTTTACGTCAACTTGACGACATCATGCCGGCAAACGTAAATACAGAAATGTCTAACCACTACAATATCACAAGAGCAATTGCTGATGCAGATTTAATTGTTGGTGCTGTTTTAATTCCAGGAGCAAAAGCGCCTCACTTAATCACTCGTGATATGCTTAAATTAATGCGCCCGGGAACTGTAGTAGTAGACGTTGCTGTTGATCAGGGAGGTTGTATTGAAACTTGTACTCCTACAACACACGAAAACCCAACTTTTATTATTGATGATATTGTTCACTACTGTGTGGCTAATATGCCAGGAGCTGTTCCTTATACATCAACACTAGCTTTAACTAACGCAACTTTACCATATGCTGTACAATTAGCAAACAAAGGATGGGAAAAAGCTTGTAACGAAAACGAAGAATTGAAAAAAGGATTAAACATTGCTAACGGAAAAATTCTTTACAAAGGAGTTGCAGAGGCTTGGAACCTTCCTTTTAACGAAGAATTAGTGTTAGCAAACGCATAGAGCTAACATTATAATAAGTGCTTACTAAATAAACACTATTCAAAAGGCTTTTCTTAATTGAAAAGCCTTTTTTTATGGCATAAAAAAGCCTGTCCAAACGACAGCTTTCAATTTATTTTAAGCAGAATTATTTAGCATCCAAAACTTCCTGCATTACCTTTGCTTCTGTTCCATTAGGGAAAGCAACTTTAATTTTTTGAGCGATTGTTGGGGCAATTTCAGTAATCGCTTTTTTATCATACGATTCACCTTTTTTAATGTGCCATCCGTAAAAAATAGCTGGTACATGAGTATCATAGCTATATGGTGTTCCATGAGATGTTCCGGTAACCGAATATTCCATATCTCCAGGTTTATTAATGATCACCATATCACCATCCTGAGTTACATCATATCCTTTTGCAACAAAATCTAAATAGTAATCATTCCCTGAATTAGATAAAATTTCTTCTTCTGTATACACTTTTTTTATCTGTGGCAGTGAAATCAAATACGCTTTAAAAGCTTGTTTCACTTTTGTCAACTCCAAACCTTTATCTTTAATTATTTGTTTATTAAAGAAAATATTAAAATTAGAATAATTTAAAAGCAAATCAACACCAAAAGTTTTTGTAGAGAAATCCTGTAGATTTTTTCTAAAGTCCTTTGACGGAAAATTGTCAACATTGTATTTACGATCTTTCAAATAGATAACATTTTCAGCACCTGCATGATCAGCCGTTAAGAAAAGTAAATAATTCCCTTTTCCAACTGTTTTATCCAAATAAGTTAAAAAGTCAGCTATAGTCTGATCTAATCTTAAATAAGTATCCTGAAGTTCCATCGACCGTGGCCCTAATAAATGTCCAACATAATCTGTTGATGAAAAACTAACCGTTAAAAAATCGGTGATATTATCCTTTCCTAATCCTTCTTTTTCGATAGCTTTTTTAGCAAACTCAGCTAATAAATCATTCCCATAAGGAGTAGCTCTCAAAATTCCGGCATCATTCTTCTCATACATTGTTTTCAAATCATATGGAAAAACTGGCTCAGCACTGCCATACAATTTACCTTCATAAGGATTATTATCTGACAAACTTTCATTGTAAGTTGAAGCAGGCTTGTACAAATCCCACCCTTTGTTAATATATGACATGTAATGTTTCTCATTATTAAATTGAGTAACCCAATCCGGCAATTTTTCACCGTAAAAACTGCTTGAAATAAAAGAACCTGTTTTACTGTACCAAAAAGCCCAATTAGCAAAATGACCCGCTGGCAAAATTGCACCACGGTCTTTAAGACTCATTCCAATAACTTTACCTTCAAAATTGGTTGCCATTCTTACTTCATCCGTAATAGTAGTGGTTTGAAGATTTTTAGGAGACATTGCACCTTCTTCAGCTGTTCCGTCTCCAACTATTTTTACACCAGCATCATCAGTACAGTATGTTTCTTTCCCAGTTGTTCTACTAAACCATTCGTTACCAACAATGCCGTGTGTCGCTGGTGTCGTTCCTGTATAGATTGAAGCATGTCCAGGAGCCGTATAAGTTGGCATATAATTATAATGCATATTCTGAAAAGTATATCCACTATTCATTAATCTCTTAAATCCATTTGGTGAAAAATCATCTGAAAACCGATATAAATATTCCATTTTCATCTGATCCACTACAATACCTACAACCAACTTAGGGCGTTGCTGAGCACTTAAATTTGAGATAACAAACAATGTCAACAATACAATACTTTTTTTCATACTTAAATTATAATATTTACACAAAAATACAGATTCACATTTAAAAATTAGAGCTGACTATAATTTAAAAACCAAAATTGACTTTAATTTAACAGAAATGAAATCATACATTATTGAAAGAATAATAATTTGGGCGTTTCCAGCCGCAACGGGTCGGCTGTCGGCTGTATTCCCATTCCTAACGCAGTTCAGGATAAACCAGAAGTCTAGGTTCCAGAAGAAATTCCAACTCTTAAATCCCAAATTCCAATTCTACTCTTATACAGGTTTTATTTTTAAAGAGCTGGCTTTGCGAACCTTATACACACAGTAATAAACACACCGGATAAAATACTTTGCGCTCTTTGCGGTAAAAAACACAAAGTATTGCAAACAAAAAAATCCCCATCAAGTAAATGATGAGGATCTTTAAAAGAAAGGCGACGACATACTCTCCCACATAACTGCAGTACCATCTGCGCAGGCGGGCTTAACTACTCTGTTCGGGATGGGAAGAGGTGAGCCCCGCCGCAATAACCACCTTAAGGTTGTTAGTCTAAAGTCCAAAGTCATAAAGTTGTAAAGTCTTTCGACTTTGGACTTTAATCTTTCGACTTAAAGACTGCTCTGCGTCGAGCAAATATCTTAACATACTGAGATAAAGAAAGTTTTTTATTTATTAGAAAGTTTCTTCTCCCCCGTCTTTTGGACGGGAGAGAAAAGGGTGTACATAAGCTTACGGATTATTAGTACTACTCGACTATGACATTACTGCCTTTACATCTATAGCCTATCAACGTGGTCATCTTCCACGATCCTTAAAAGAAATCTCATCTTGTGGTGGGTTTCGCGCTTATATGCTTTCAGCGCTTATCCCTTCCAAACGTAGCTACTCTGCGGTGCCCCTGGCGGGACAACAGATACACTAGAGGTTTGTCCAATTCGGTCCTCTCGTACTAGAATCAGATCCACTCAAATTTCTAACGCCCACAGTAGATAGAGACCGAACTGTCTCACGACGTTCTGAACCCAGCTCGCGTGCCACTTTAATGGGCGAACAGCCCAACCCTTGGGACCTTCTCCAGCCCCAGGATGTGACGAGCCGACATCGAGGTGCCAAACCCCCCCGTCGATATGAGCTCTTGGGGGAGATCAGCCTGTTATCCCCGGCGTACCTTTTATCCTTTGAGCGATGGCCCTTCCATGCGGAACCACCGGATCACTATGCTCTACTTTCGTACCTGATCGACCTGTATGTCTCTCAGTCAAGCTCCCTTATGCCATTGCACTCTACGCACGGTTACCAAGCGTACTGAGGGAACCTTTAGAAGCCTCCGTTACTCTTTTGGAGGCGACCACCCCAGTCAAACTACCCACCAAGCAATGTCCCCCGCAAAACGGGGTTAGGCCTCAGATAAACAAAGGGTTGTATTTCAACAATGACTCCACAACGCCTGGCGACGCCACTTCACAGTCTCCAACCTATCCTACACATCATTTATCCAAGGTCAATACTAAGCTATAGTAAAGGTGCACAGGGTCTTTTCGTCCCACTGCGGGTAAACGGCATCTTCACCGTTACTACAATTTCACCGAGCTCATGGCTGAGACAGTGTCCAGATCGTTACACCATTCGTGCAGGTCGGAACTTACCCGACAAGGAATTTCGCTACCTTAGGACCGTTATAGTTACGGCCGCCGTTTACTGGGGCTTCAATTCAATGCTTCTCCGAAGATAACATCTCCTCTTAACCTTCCAGCACCGGGCAGGTGTCAGGCCCTATACTTCATCTTACGATTTTGCAGAGCCCTGTGTTTTTGATAAACAGTCGCCTGGACCTCTTCACTGCGGCCCTGTATTGCTACAGGGCGACCCTTCTCCCGAAGTTACGGGTCTATTTTGCCTAATTCCTTAGCCATGAATCTCTCGAGCACCTTAGGATTCTCTCCTCAACTACCTGTGTCGGTTTACGGTACTGGTACTAATTACCTGAAGTTTAGAGGTTTTTCTTGGAAGCCCTTAGGCGCACTATCTCTTTGTCCGAAGACTCCGAGTACTATCGTATTTCCCCAAGACGCGTGGATTTGCCTGCGCATCTTATAGGTAGGTACTTCAACGAACTATTCCGTCAGTTCGCGGCGCTTTCATCACTCCGTCACCCCATCACAGTAATTAGTAGTACGGGAATATTAACCCGTTAGCCATCGACTGTCCCTTTCGGGTTCGCCTTAGGACCAGACTAACCCACAGCTGATTAGCATAGCTGTGGAAACCTTAGTTTTTCGGTGTGCGGGTTTCTCGCCCGCATTATCGTTACTTATGCCTACATTTTCTTTTCTAACCAGTCCAGCATACCTTACGATACACCTTCAACCCTGTTAGAATGCTCCCCTACCACTTACAGTTACCTGTAAATCCATAGCTTCGGTAATACGCTTATGCCCGATTATTATCCATGCTCGTCCGCTCGACTAGTGAGCTGTTACGCACTCTTTAAATGAATGGCTGCTTCCAAGCCAACATCCTAGCTGTCTGGGCAGACAAACCTCGTTCTTTCAACTTAGCGTATATTTGGGGACCTTAGCTGATGGTCTGGGTTCTTTCCCTCTCGGACTTGGACCTTAGCACCCAAGCCCTCACTGCTGAGAAACATTATATAGCATTCGGAGTTTGTCAGGAATTGGTAGGCGGTGAAGCCCCCGCATCCAATCAGTAGCTCTACCTCTATATAACTTAATTCAGCGCTGCACCTAAATGCATTTCGGGGAGTACGAGCTATTTCCGAGTTTGATTGGCCTTTCACCCCTACCCACAGGTCATCCGAAGACTTTTCAACGTCAACCGGTTCGGACCTCCACTGTGTGTTACCACAGCTTCATCCTGCCCATGGGTAGATCACACGGTTTCGCGTCTAACACTACTGACTAAAGCGCCCTATTCAGACTCGCTTTCGCTACGGATCCGTGGCTTAACCACTTAACCTTGCCAGCAACGTTAACTCGTAGGCTCATTATGCAAAAGGCACGCCGTCACCCCACGAAAGGGCTCCGACCGCTTGTAAGCGTATGGTTTCAGGATCTATTTCACTCCGTTATTCACGGTTCTTTTCACCTTTCCCTCACGGTACTGGTTCACTATCGGTCTCTCAGGAGTATTTAGCCTTAGCGGATGGTCCCGCCAAATTCAGACAGGGTTTCACGTGCCCCGCCCTACTCAGGATACCACTATCTATTACACTTGTTACCCATACGGGACTATCACCCTCTTTGGTGTCACTTTCCAGTAACTTCCGGTTCCTTGTGCATAAAATGTCGTGGTCCTACAACCCCAGCATTGCCGTAACAACACTGGTTTGGGCTAATCCGCGTTCGCTCGCCACTACTTACGGAATCACTTTTGTTTTCTTCTCCTCCGCCTACTTAGATGTTTCAGTTCAGCGGGTTTGCCCACCTATCGGTGTACTATGTCTTCAACATAGTGGGTTGCCCCATTCAGGTATCTACGGATCAATCGGTGTGTGCCCGTCCCCGTAGCTTTTCGCAGCTTATCACGCCTTTCATCGCCTCTGAGAGCCTAGGCATCCCCCATACGCCCTTATTTTGCTTATTGTACCAATCATAAAATAAATTACGACCGTTTTTTTTTGTTTTCTACAATAAATTGTAAAAAACGCTTTCTACTTTTTATTATTTTCTTATCTCAATATGTCAATGAACTTTATTTAGTCGAAGGTCAAAAGTCGAAAGTCGTCAAGTGAATCACTTTGGACTTTATAACTTTAGACTTTAGGACTAAAATCGTGGAGAATAACGGAGTCGAACCGTTGACCTCCTGCGTGCAAGGCAGGCGCTCTAGCCAGCTGAGCTAATCCCCCATTTTTTAGTTGTCAGTTAACAGTTTTCAGTTAACAGTACTTAAAACGGTTACTCAACCTCTAAAATTTCCTTTTTTTTAAGACTAAAATAGTTGTCTCGGACAGACTCGAACTGTCGACCCCTACATTATCAGTGTAGTACTCTAACCAGCTGAGCTACGAGACACTCTTATTCTTAAAATTTATTATTTGAACTAACAGCAAGAGTAAAATAGTCTTAAAATTATAATCCTATAGAGCTTCTTCTTTTTTCCCCATCGTGTGCAAGCACTAACAATTGGGGCTCTAGAAAGGAGGTGTTCCAGCCGCACCTTCCGGTACGGCTACCTTGTTACGACTTAGCCCTAGTTACCAGTTTTACCCTAGGCAGCTCCTTGCGGTCACCGACTTCAGGCACCCCCAGCTTCCATGGCTTGACGGGCGGTGTGTACAAGGCCCGGGAACGTATTCACCGGATCATGGCTGATATCCGATTACTAGCGATTCCAGCTTCACGGAGTCGAGTTGCAGACTCCGATCCGAACTGTGACCGGTTTTATAGATTCGCTCCTGGTCGCCCAGTGGCTGCTCTCTGTACCGGCCATTGTAGCACGTGTGTAGCCCAAGGCGTAAGGGCCGTGATGATTTGACGTCATCCCCACCTTCCTCACAGTTTGCACTGGCAGTCTTGTTAGAGTTCCCGACATGACTCGCTGGCAACTAACAACAGGGGTTGCGCTCGTTATAGGACTTAACCTGACACCTCACGGCACGAGCTGACGACAACCATGCAGCACCTTGTAAATTGTCTTGCGAAAGATCTGTTTCCAAACCGGTCAATCTACATTTAAGCCTTGGTAAGGTTCCTCGCGTATCATCGAATTAAACCACATGCTCCACCGCTTGTGCGGGCCCCCGTCAATTCCTTTGAGTTTCATTCTTGCGAACGTACTCCCCAGGTGGGATACTTATCACTTTCGCTTAGCCACTGAGATTGCTCCCAACAGCTAGTATCCATCGTTTACGGCGTGGACTACCAGGGTATCTAATCCTGTTCGCTACCCACGCTTTCGTCCATCAGCGTCAATCCATTAGTAGTAACCTGCCTTCGCAATTGGTATTCCATGTAATCTCTAAGCATTTCACCGCTACACTACATATTCTAGTTACTTCCTAATAATTCAAGTTTAACAGTATCAATGGCCGTTCCACCGTTGAGCGATGGGCTTTCACCACTGACTTATTAAACCGCCTACGGACCCTTTAAACCCCAATGATTCCGGATAACGCTTGGATCCTCCGTATTACCGCGGCTGCTGGCACGGAGTTAGCCGATCCTTATTCTTACGATACCGTCAAGCTGCTTCACGAAGCAGTGTTTCTTCTCGTATAAAAGCAGTTTACAATCCATAGGACCGTCATCCTGCACGCGGCATGGCTGGATCAGGCTTGCGCCCATTGTCCAATATTCCTCACTGCTGCCTCCCGTAGGAGTCTGGTCCGTGTCTCAGTACCAGTGTGGGGGATCTCCCTCTCAGGACCCCTACCCATCGTAGCCTTGGTAAGCCGTTACCTTACCAACTAGCTAATGGGACGCATGCTCATCTTTTACCGTTGTGACTTTAATAGTAGAATCATGCGATTCAGCTATACTATGAGGTATTAATCCAAATTTCTCTGGGCTATCCCTCTGTAAAAGGTAGATTGCATACGCGTTACGCACCCGTGCGCCGGTCTCTCTATCCGAAGATAAATACCCCTCGACTTGCATGTGTTAAGCCTGCCGCTAGCGTTCATCCTGAGCCAGGATCAAACTCTTCATCGTATATTGTTTGCTCTAATCAATTAAAGCTAATTATTATGCGAATCAGTCTCTATCGGTTCATTTAATTAATCTCTCGATTATCTTACTCTTTATTCTTTTGCTCTAACATCTCTGTTAAAGCGGCTGTCAATTCAATATGTCTACGAACGTGTCTTCTTTTTAATTTCGCTTGTCTCTCAAAGCGGGTGCAAAAGTAGAAAACTTATTTCTAACTGGCAAATGTTTTTTGAAGTTTTTTTTAAGAAAATTTAATCCCCTTTTTACTTCTCAACTCTACCAATCTATCAATGAACTTTCCCTGTTTTACCTCACTTAACTCTTATCTAAAAAAGTGTTCGGTGAACTTCGTTTGCGGGGTGCAAATGTAACATCCGTTTTCAAATCTCACAAGCTTTTTGGAATCTTTTTTTGAAAAAATTTTTCAATCTTTATTCCTATGCCTGTCAGTATTTCAGTGAACGTCTATCGCTGTTGCGGGTGCAAAAGTAACACCTTTATTTACATTTACAAGGGTTTTTATTATATAATTTTAATCTTTTTTAAAACTTTTTCTTAACACTCTGATAACGCAAAACTTAGCTTTTCAAGTTTTTTATCATTTATAAGAATATTCCGTAGTGTTTGTGTTTGTCTCAATTCTTTTATTTCAGAATATGCCATTTTTATGGACTTCACACTACAATACATTCTTTCCTGAGAACTTTACAACATATCATACTACGCTCTTTTTTGCCTTTTTCCGCCTTTGCCAAGAGGACACCAAGGCACAAAGTCTTCTTTTCATGCTTTAAGACATGTATCCTTATATATAAATAGGACTTCTTTTGAAAACAACTCCCCTAGCCCCGATAGAAGTGGAAATCCTTTTGTGCCGGGGTTCGGCACAAAAGATTGGAACGGATAGCGGGAAATAGCTCCTGATTAAACAAATTCCAAATCTTGAAAATCCAAATTCCAATTGAAATGAACTTCGCATTCGCTCAGCCTCTCGCATATATTCTGTACTATATATTATAGTACAATTTCCCTCCTTATATATATGTAGAAAACAGCATCAGATTAAAGATTACATTTATTCCTAATACATATAGTATAAACATGCATATATATATTGTATGTATTTTAGTAATGCGCTATATTTGCATTCACAAAATTATAAACAATGATTAAGATTACTTTACCCGATGGGTCGATTAGAGAGTTTGCTTCTGGCGTAACTCCGATGGAGGTTGCTAAAAGCATTAGTGAAGGATTTGCAAGAAACGTGATTTCGGCATCTTTTAATGGTACAACAATAGAAACCGAAACTCCATTGACGACCGACGGTAGTCTTATATTATATACCTGGAATGATGCAGAAGGCAAAAAAGCTTTCTGGCATTCAACTTCGCACGTAATGGCGCAGGCCCTTGAAGAATTGTACCCTGGAATTAAATTAACTCTTGGGCCTGCAATTTCTAACGGATTTTATTATGATGTGGATTTTGAAGATCAAAAGATTGTAGAAGCTGACTTTAAAAAAATCGAAGATCGTGTTCTTGAGATTTCAAGAGAAAAGCATGAGTTCAAAATGCGCCCGGTTAGCAAAACTGATGCATTAGAAATGTATAAAGACAACGTTTACAAGACTGAATTGATTTCGAATCTTGAAGACGGAACTATTACTTTTTGTGATCATTCGACTTTTACTGATTTATGTCGCGGTGGACATATTCCGAATACTGGAATTATCAAAGCTTTTAAAATCATGAGCGTTGCCGGTGCTTACTGGAGAGGCGACGAGAAAAACAAACAGTTGACTCGTGTTTATGGAACATCTTTTCCGAAACAAAAAGATTTGACTGAATATCTTGAACTTCTTGAGGAAGCAAAACGTCGTGATCACCGTAAATTAGGTAAAGAACTTGAATTGTTTGCTTTCTCTCAGAAAGTTGGGCAAGGTTTACCATTATGGTTACCAAAAGGTGCTGCACTTAGAGATCGTTTAGAACAATTTTTAAAGAAAGCTCAAAAGAAAGCCGGATACGAGCAAGTAGTTACTCCACATATTGGTCAGAAAGAACTTTATGTTACTTCTGGACACTATGCAAAGTACGGTGCCGACAGTTTTCAGCCAATCAATACTCCAGCTGAAGGCGAAGAGTTTTTATTAAAACCTATGAATTGTCCTCATCACTGTGAGATCTATAATGTAAGACCTTGGTCGTATAAAGATTTACCTAAGCGTTATGCTGAATTTGGTACTGTATATAGATATGAACAATCCGGAGAATTGCACGGCTTAACTCGTGTAAGAGGGTTTACTCAGGATGATGCACATATTTTCTGTACTCCTGAACAATTGGATGAAGAATTTAAAAAAGTAATTGACCTTGTACTTTATGTATTTGGTTCATTAGGTTTTGAAAATTTTACTGCTCAAATTTCATTAAGAGATCAGGAAAACAGAGAGAAATACATTGGTTCTGATGAAAATTGGGAGAAAGCTGAAAATGCGATTATCAATGCTGCAGCTGACAAAGGATTGAATACTGTAGTGGAATATGGTGAGGCTGCTTTTTACGGTCCAAAGCTTGACTTTATGGTAAAAGATGCTTTAGGAAGACAATGGCAATTAGGAACTATTCAGGTGGATTACAACTTACCTGAACGTTTTGAATTGACATACAAAGGTGCTGATAATGAATTACATCGCCCTGTTATGATCCACAGAGCTCCTTTTGGGTCGATGGAACGATTTATCGCAATTTTACTAGAACACACTGCAGGAAATTTCCCACTTTGGCTAATGCCTGAACAGGCTATAATCTTGTCTTTGAGCGAGAAATACGAAATTTATGCTAAAAAAGTTTTAGATTTGCTAGAAAATCACGAAATTCGCGCCCTAATTGACAACAGAAGTGAGACAATTGGTAAGAAAATTAGAGATGCAGAAATGCAAAAAATACCATTTATGCTGATTGTTGGTGAGGAAGAAGAGAAAAACGGAACTATTTCTATTCGTCGTCATGGTCAAGAAGGAAAAGGGAATATTACAGTTACAATTAATGAATTTGTCGCAATTGTAGACGAAGAAATAAAAAAGACATTAAAAGTTTTTACAGTTTAACTTAAATTATAAAGTCATAGCAATAAGAAGCAACAGAGGTTATCAACCTCGAGTAGAAAAAAAGGATGCACACAGAATAAACAATAATATTCGTGGTGTACAAGAAGTAAGATTAGTAGGTGAAAACATCGAACCGGGTGTATTTAAGCTTGCTGAAGCTTTACGTTTAGCAGATCAATTCGAATTGGATTTGGTTGAAATCTCACCAAATGCTGAGCCGCCGGTTTGCAAAATCATGGATTACAAGAAATTTGTTTACGAACAAAAGAAACGTGATAAGGTTTTAAAAGCTAAGTCTACGCAAGTTGTAGTAAAAGAAATTCGTTTTGGTCCTCAAACAGATGAGCATGATTATGAATTTAAAAGAAAGAATGCTGAAAAATTCTTAAAAGAGGGTGCTAAATTAAAAGCATTCGTATTCTTTAAAGGACGTTCTATCATCTATAAAGATCAGGGACAGATTTTATTACTACGTTTGGCTACAGATTTAGAAGAACATGGTAAAGTGGAAGCTATGCCAGTTTTAGAAGGTAAGAGAATGATTATGTTCATTGCTCCGAAGAAAAAGAAATAAATTATTTGCTCTAAGCAATAAGCAATAAGCTTTAAGCAAATAGTTGATTTAAACTTTTGCCTAAAGCTTAAAGCCTAAAGCCTAAAGCTTTTGAAGATATAAGTAAGTAAGAATAAATTAAAACACTAGGAAAAATGCCTAAAATGAAAACAAAATCTAGCGCCAAGAAACGTTTCAAAGTTACTGGTTCTGGAAAGATTAAAAGAAAGCATGCTTTTAAAAGTCACATCTTGACTAAAAAATCTAAAAAACGTAAATTAGCTTTGACACACTCAGCGCTAGTTCACTCTACAGATATGAAAAGCATCAAACAACAATTAAGAATTATCTAATAATTCTTTAGGTTAAAAAATTATTTATATAACCTTGGAGTATGGCTTTTAAGTTCCTTTGATTCAATTCAGGACGCCTGCTACAAAAACACATTAAAATTATGCCAAGATCGGTAAATTCAGTTGCTAAAAGAGCAAGAAGAAAAAAAATAATGAAGCAAGCCAAAGGTTTCTTTGGTAGACGTAAAAACGTTTGGACAGTTGCTAAGAATGCAGTAGAGAAAGCAATGTGCTACGCTTACCGCGATAGAAAACAAAACAAAAGAAATTTCCGTGCATTATGGATTCAACGTATCAACGCTGGAGCTAGATTAGAAGGAATGTCTTATTCTCAATTCATGGGTAAAGTTAAAGCTAACGGAATCGAATTGAACCGTAAAGTTCTTGCAGATTTAGCTATGAACCACCCTGAAGCTTTCAAAGCAATACTTAATAAAGTAAAATAAACGTTTTATAAACTCAATTTAGATTACTTACTTATCATAGAAAAACCATTCGCAATGCGAATGGTTTTTTGTTTTAAACCAGTTTCATTTTTTTTACATCTTTTAGAAATTGAATTTTAAAAGTAAATTTGTACTAAATCAAAAAATATGCACGACGCACTTTTTCGACATATCGAAAAATTCATCACTTTAGACCCTTCGGAGATCGATACTTTAGAATCATGCCTACAACTTTCTAAAATAAAAAAGAAAGAACATACCCTAAAGGAAGGACAGGTTTGCAATACGATGTACTTTATTGTTAAAGGCTGTATGAGACAATATATCATAAATATCAAGGGAAGTGAACAGACTCTTCAATTTGGTATTGAGAACTGGTGGATTACTGATTTATTAAGTTATCACAACCACACACCTTCTCACTTCTACATTCAGGCTGTGGAGAACTCAGAAGTCATTGCTATTGAAAAACCTACACTTGAAGCTCTGCTAATTCAAATTCCGAAATTGGAACGTTACTTTAGAATTGTATCTCAAAAATCTTTTGGTGCTATGCAAATGCGAATTAAATTCTTATTTACTATGTCAGCTGAAGAACGATACCATCATTTCAATAATCATTTTCCTGAATTTGTACAGCGCGTTCCACAATATATGATTGCTTCTTATTTAGACTTTTCGGCTGAATTTATGAGTAAAATCAGAGCTGGAAAAGTATGATCCTAATTTCTTGAAGTAGTTCAAGTTTTTTAAAGCAGATATCCCTCAACTTTGTATCAAACTTTAAAAACACACAAAATGACACCAAGAATCGTTATCCCAACAGTTGCCCCACAAGCCTACCAAGCCATGATGAATTTAGAAAAATATATTTCTACTACTTCATTAACATCTGTACATAAAGAATTAATTAAAATTCGTGCTTCACAAATAAATGGCTGTGCCTATTGTATTAATATGCATACAGCCGATGCCCGAAAATATGGGGTATCTGAACAATGGATCTATTTATTAAGTGCCTGGCGCGAAGCTGATGTATATACTGAAGAAGAAAAAGCTATTCTAGCTTTAACTGAACAGGTAACTATGATCAGTAATCATGTTTCTGATGAAGTATATCAAAATGCGGCTCGATTATTTGACGAAAAATACCTTGCAGAAATCATTATGATGATTATTACCATAAATGCATGGAATCGAATTGGTGTTACCACAGGAATGAGAGCTTCATAATTTTATAAAGATAAATTTTACAACATTCAAGCAAACACAAGCCCTCATGCCAGAGGGCTTGTTTGTATGTACTTGTAAATGAGAATAAAAAAATTATAATTTTTGCAATAATTTAAAATACCGTATTTATACGTGTACGTAAGAATTAAAATTTTTTATTTTTGGCTCATGATTACAAAAAGGCCCCAAGCAATTCTTTACATTACAATACTATTTTTTATCCTGTTTTCTTGTCAAAAAAAGAAACATACTACTATTGTCGTAACAAAAAATACTAAAGCACAGGTCGATAAGTTAATCATTATTGCTGATAAGTTTTATGATAAAAAAAACTTTGATAGCGCATTTTATCATTACAATGAAGCTAAATCAATTTGTAATCCGATGACTGATTCGGAAAATTTTGTCAGTACACTAGACCGAATGGCAGACATTCAACAAAATAGAGGTGATTTTTCCGGAAGTGAATCTACAGTTACAGAAGCAATTCCTTATTTAAAATATATAAAAAATCCTAAACACGCCTGGAACACGTACGTTATATTAGGAATCAATTTTTTAAATACATACGATTATAATGCAGCTTTAAACTATTTTAACAAAGCCCTTGCTTTAAAAACCACAAAATGGAGAAAGGCTGCTGCCTTCAACAATATAGCTAATACTTATATTCAGCAAAAAAAATATACAAAAGCCATACTTATTTTTGAGAACTTATTAAAAACGGATGGCATAAAAAAATTTGATGAAGATTATGCCAGAGCACTTGACAATATAGGTTTTTGCTATTTAAAAATAAAAGATCAGAAAGCTCTCTCGTATCTAAACAAAGCTTTTAAAATAAGGACCGAAATTAATGATAATGTTGGCCTTGCTTCAAGCTATCATAATTTGGCGCAATTCCATCTGGAAAATAATTTACCATTAGCTAAAAAATATATGCTTCATAGTTATGAGAAATATACCAGAACAAATCAAATAGATGGCAGAATGTCTTCTTTAAATTTATTAATAAATCATAGTACTAACAGTGAATTAAAAAAATACTCGCTCTTATATATTCATTTAAACGATAGCATTACAGAAGTAAGACAAAAAGCAAAAAATCAGTTTGCAAAAATTAAGTATGACACTAAAAAAGAAAAAGACGAGAATTTAAAATTAAAAACCTATAAAGCTGAAAATGAGTTACAATTGGAAAGACAAAAGAATCAAAATATCATTTCGTATATTCTAATTGCCTTAAGTTTAAGTTTGATTGTAGTTTTATATTTCTATTTAACTTCAAGAGGGAACAGAGAAAAAATTGAAGCCACATATAAAAGCGAAACGAGAATCGCAAAGAAGCTGCATGACGAACTTGCCAATGACATCTATCATACTATGGCTTTCGCGGAGAATAAAAATCTTGCACTATCTGAAAACAAAGAGCAGTTACTAACTAATTTAGATGCTATATATTTAAGAACACGGGATATTTCAAAGGAAAACAGCCCTATAATTACCTCTGAAAAATATACTTTTTATTTAAAAGAAATGATTTCCCGTTTTAATACTGCGAATACTAATCTTTTATTAAATGATATAGAATCTATTCCGTGGAGTGAAATCGAAAAAAATAAAAAAATTACGGTTTATAGAGTTTTACAAGAATTGCTTGTAAATATGAAAAAGCACAGTAATGCTACTTTGGTCGGGATTAATTTTAAAAAAACAGATAAAAGCGTTATTATAAACTATACCGACAATGGAAAGGGTATTGATGTATATAATATAATTTTCAAAAATGGCTTACATAATGTAGAAAATCGCATCCTTAGTATAAAAGGAGAAATTGATATTGATACTGCACCTGAAAAAGGTTTCAAGGTTTTCATTAAATTTCCATTGTAATGAAAAAACATCTTTATTATTTTTCAAAAAAGACACTTCTCAAATATTTGCTAATAATACTGACTTTATTATTAATAGCTATATTGTTTGTAAACTTTTATCAAAGGAAAACAGTAGTAAAACAAAAACCAGATCATACAGAAGAAATAAAAAGACTTACAGATATTGCTGATATCTATTTTGAAACCGATAAAAAAGATAGTGCGATATATACTTACAATAAAGTCAAATCTTTATGCGACCCTAAGACAAATACTACAGATTATGTGTATGCTTTATCATGTATAGCAGAAATCTATCAAAAACAATCTAATTATATTGCGAGTGAAGCAAGTGCAACTGAAGCACTCCCCTATCTAAAGGACCTAAATAATCCTCGATATTCCTGGATCGTATATAATTTACTCGGTATAAATTACACGCAGAGTTTTGATAACAAGAATGCTATTCTCTATTTCAAAAAAGCAATTCATTTAAATACAAGTGTCTGGAGGAAAAGTCTCGCCATAAATAACTTAGTCGCTGTTTATATGGAACAATATAAATATAAGGAAGCAGCAATGCTACTTAATATATTAGCCTCTCAAAAAAACATTTCAAGCTATGATGCAGCAAATAATAACGACTACGCTTATATAATAGACAATTTGGGATACTGCTACTATAAACTTAATGAACCTAAAAAGGCATTAGCTTGCTATTACGAAGGGTTAAAAATACGTTTACAGCCTCAAAATAATGATGGATTATCAACTTCATATAAACATCTTTCTTCATTTTTTCAAAAAAGTAATCGGATCCTGGCAAACGAATATGCTAAAAAGGCTTATGATTATGCTTCGGAAACAAATAATAACATGGAAAAAGTTCGCAGTTTAGCATTATTGGTCAAAAGTAGCGAAGGAACTGATTTAAAAAAATATTCATTAAAATACATCCATCTCGTTGACAGTTTAAATCTTGCCAACAACAAAATAAAAAACCAATTCTCTAATATCAAATATAACTTTAATAAAGACAGAGCCGAAAACTTACAGCTTAAAGCTATAAAAATAGAAAATAATTTACAATTGGAAAGGCAGAAGAACAGAATTATAGTTTCGTATGTAATAATAGCTTTTGTTTTGGGAGTCATTTTATTCCTTTATTTTCATTTAACTTCAAAAAGTAAAAAGGAAAAAAATGACGCCATTTTTAGCAGTGAAATACGAATTTCTAAAAAATTACATGATGAGCTGGCCGATGATGTTTATCAAACTATAGCTTTTGCCGAAACTAAAGATCTTGAAAAAGAAGATAATAAAGAAAAATTATTAAATAATTTAGATACTATTTATTTCAGAACAAGGAATATTTCTAAGGAAAACAGTAATATCTCAACAGATAAAAATTATCCCCTGGCAGTAAAAGAAATGATTTCAGGACACAAATCTCCAGAAACAAATATCTTAATAAATGGCTTTGATACAATTCGTTGGAATGAAATAGAAAGAAATAAAAAAATAATTCTTTACAGGATTCTTCAAGAGTTATTTGTTAACATGAAAAAACACAGCGAAGCAAGTCTGGCAAGCATTTCATTCAATATAAAGAATAAAAATTTACAGGTTATTTACATTGATAATGGCGTGGGAATTAAAAATAACACATTAATTTTAAAAAATGGTCTCCAAAATGTGGAAAGCCGTATTAAAACTATCAACGGAACTATTATTTTTGGCAATAATTCACAAAAGGGTTTTAAAATAAGTTTCACTTTTCCTTTATAAAATATAATATGTTTAAAAAAGTTTTAGTAGCCGAAGATTTAGATAGTATAAGTATAGCTGTTATACAAGTACTTGAAGATTTAAAAATACCAACAATACATCATGTAAAATATTGCGATGATGGTTTATTAAAGATAAAGAAAGGCCTCAATGACAACGAGCCTTATGATTTATTAATTAGTGATTTATCATTCAAATCAGACCATCGCAAAACAGAACTTTCTGGTGGTGAAGAACTTATTGAGGCAATCAATGAAGTACAACCTTCACTAAAAAAGATTGTATTTTCAATTGAAGACAAAACATACCGAATTAAATCGCTTTTTAATGATTTAGGAATAAATGCATATGTTTCAAAGGGACGAAACAGTATAAATGAACTAAGAAAAGCTGTTGAAGGTACTTTTAGAGGAGAAGAAAAAATTTTATCGTCTGACTTATCGTTTAGTTTTAACGATAAAGCTTTGATTGAAATTGAATCCTATGATATTTCAATTCTGAAATTACTAGCGCAGGGATATATATTAGAAAGCATTTCAAGTGAATTTAAATCTTCTTCGATTACTCCTAATGGAACAAGTAGCATAGAAAAAAGAATCAATAAATTAAAGATATACTTTAAAGCCAACAATAATGTACACTTAATTGCTATTGCTAAAGATTTCGGCTTAGTATAAATTTCATCTTCTTTACGGATTCCCGTAAGGAAATGGTTTTTTATCCTTATAAATTTGTTTGAATCTATTAACCAACCAATGAAACCTAAATTCCAAATTAATTTTATCTCAAAAATTAATACAACCAAAAACAAAATCATTATGAAAACTATGCTACTATGTATCTTTCTTTCAGTAAGTTTTGCTTTCGTCTCTGAAAAATCGGGTTGGCTTGAAGTTGACTGGAAGATTATTTTTATTCCGGCACTTCTTGTTTTACAAATTATTATTATTTCAACCGCGTTAAAAAATAGATACAAGAAACATTAACAAGTTATTTTCAATCAACTTTCATTAGATATGAAAAAATGCTTTTTAATTATATTATTATGCATTATTCTTATGTTGCATTGGTATAGTTCCAAAACAGAAATAATGATTCCAAAGAGTCATCAAGGAAAAATTAAAAACTACACAACAGAAAAAGCATTCTCTCAAATAGATTTTTCACTTTAAACAACATGTAAAAATTAGAGTAATTAAAATATGACCCATTTTTAATTTACTTATATTTGATTTTTTAAATTCTGCATGAAAAACATCTTAAGTTTTGTTCTCCTACTTTTTAGCATCCTCTCTTTTTCACAAACTAAAATCCTTTCCTGGAATTTAGAAAATTTTGGAAAATCAAAATCTAGTGATGAATTAAATTTTATCGCCAACACTATTCTTAATTATGATATAATTGCAATTCAAGAGGTTGTTGCAGGTTACGGTGGTACACAGGCTATTGCAGAACTAAATAGAATATTGAATGAAAAAGGCTCAAAATGGGATTATATAGTTAGTAATCCAACTACTGGTAATAGTTACAAAAAGGAACGTTACGCTTTTATTTGGAAAGTCAAAAAGATAAAATTAAAAGGTAATCCGTGGCTTGAAAAAAAATATCATTTAGAAATTGACCGAGAACCTTACTTTGCTACTTTCGAAATTGACCAAAAAACAATTACTTTAGTTAACTTTCATGCCATTACAAAAAACAAACAGCCAGAAACAGAAATTAAATACTTTAAATTTCTACCTGCTGAATATCCCAGTTTGAATTTAGTTTTTATAGGAGATTTTAACTGCCCTCAATCGCATTCGGTTTTTAATCCACTAAAAAAAACAGGATATGCCTCTATTTTACAAAATCAAAAAACGTCGTTAAAACATAAATGCAAAAATAACAATTGCCTGGCATCAGAGTTTGACAATATTTTTTATAAGTTAAATTCTCTAGAATATAAAAATTCAGGTGTAATACCTTTCTATAAAACTTTTAATTCTTTACAAGAAGCCCGAAAAATATCAGATCATATTCCGATTTGGTTTGAGTTTTCGTTAAAGTAAACTATGTTTTAAGTTTTTTCTTCTTTGCCGCAGGGAATAAAACATTATTTAAAATTAATCGGTATCCTGGAGAATTTGGATGTAAATCTAAAACTGTTGGCGGATCTCCAACCTGGTGCTGAAAATCTTCAGGATCATGTCCTCCAAAAAAGGTAAACATTCCCTTCCCTTTTTCGCCGTGAATATATCTGGCTTCGCCATTAAGTTCGCAACTACCCATTATTAATATATTCGATTTTACAAATGCAGAATCAAATGATGTTGTTTGTCCCATAAATCCCTTTACTAATTGTGTATGGTTCTGACACAACATACTAGGAATTGGATCCCATTTTGCAGAAAATTCCATTAGCGAAAAATAATCTTTTTGTACAGGAATTTTACGCTTTAATGTCATATCAATATCTGAAAATTCATATTGTTCGGGTCTTCTCTCTAGTGTAAAATCTTTAAAAGCAAACGAATTTCCGTAATTCAATTTTGCCTGATAATTGGAGTCACTGGCATCACCATCAAACATTGCTTCGCAAATATCCACTCCATCAGCTGCAAGTGCAATATCAAAACTATCAGTAGCAGAACACATTGCAAACATGAATCCTCCGCCAATAACAAAATCTCTAATTTTTTTTGCAACAGCACCTTTTTCCTGAGAAACTTTAGCATAACCTAATTTTGTTGCCAATGCTTCTGCATCTTTTTTCTGATCAATGTACCAGGGTGTGTTTTTATAAGCAGCATAAAATTTCCCATACTGCCCTGTAAAATCTTCATGATGTAAGTGTAACCAATCATAAAGTAATAATTGATCACTTAAAACCTCTTCATCATAAATTGGCGTAAAAGGGATTTCGGCATAAGTCAGCACAAGTGTTACGGCGTCATCCCAAGGCTGCTTTCCTTTTGGAGTATATACAGCAATTTTTGGTGCTTTTTCAAGAATTACGGATTCCATGTTTTGTGATGGACTTGAAATTTCATTTAAAATAGAAGCTTCTTCACTATCTGAAAGTATTTCAAAACTTACGCCCCGAATCTGACACTCTTTACGAATCTCTTCTGCATCTGGTAATAAAAATGAACCTCCCCGATAATTGAGTAACCAACTAGCCTTATAATCTTTACTTAAGCACCAATATGTAATTCCGTACGCTTTCAGGTGATTTTGTTGCGTCGTTTCATCCATTGGAAGTAAAATGAATGAAGCTTTTGCCGTAAAAGAAAGCAACAGAATGAAAATATAGATTGAACTCTTATACATTAGAAAATTATTTTAGTAAAGATATAAAGGAAGCATTAAAAAACACAATAGGCTTAAGTGTTTTTAAAGGAGAAATACTGAATAAAGAAATGATCATTTGCTTTAGATTTTTTTAATGTAAAAACACGTAAAAACACCTATTTCACAAAACGAAATTCTACTTACATTTGGTCACTCAAATCATTCAAATATTAATCGATGAAAAGCGAATACATGAAGTTTAATGAAAGTAATAACCAGCCTAAAGGGCTTAATCTTTTACAAAAAATAGGTATCTGTATACTTGTGATTACTATAATTTTGTACTACGTATTATCCATTCAATTTTTGACCAGTTAATTTTAAATAGTTAAAAAAGCAATTTCGTTCTGAATAGCGTATACGACAAGACCTGCAATATTTCTAGATTCCGTTTTAAGTAACAAATTGTTACGATGTCCTTCTACTGTTCTTGGGCTTAAAAAAAGGCGATCAGCAATTTCAGAAGTTGTTTTTTGCTGACAAATGAGCTGAAGAATTTCTATTTCACGGGGTGAAAGAAAACTAGTTTCTAAATTTCCTTTTGAGTTCTTCGATGAAATAATCGTCTCCTGAATTGTTTTTAACACATTTTCATTGTAATAAAATCCTTTAATAGCGACTTCATTAATAGTATGAATCAAATCTTTTGGAGTTGTGTTTTTTATAAGATAAGCAACTGCTCCTACCTGGATCATATTTGCAATAAACGATTTAGTATCATAACTAGTTAAAGCAATTATTTTAATATCAGGGAAAGATTTTCGAATAATTTTTGTTGCCTCAACTCCATTTAAAACAGGCATTTTTAAATCCATGATAATTATATCAGGCTTAACTTCATTCTCTTCTAATTTCAAGAGAAGTTCTTCTCCGTTTGGGGCCTCAAAAATAATTTCGATATTTTCTTCTCTTTGCAATAAAAAAGCAATCCCTTTTCGAAATAAAACTTCGTCATCAACTAAAGCAATTTTAATATCTGCACTCATTATTAATTCGGTTTTTGGTCATTTGGTTTGCCGAAATTACAAAATATGGATTAAAAAACAGCTCAATTACCTGACATAATGCGTAAAAAGCTGATTTATTTTTAAATATTAACTTAAAAAGTAAAAACTACCGAAATACCTTTATTAATTTGGGAATCTATTTTGATGTTACCATTCAAAAAAGAAATTCTGCTATCAATATTTTTCATTCCTAAACCTTTTTGATTTTCGGCATTTTTACTATTAAATCCAATACCATTATCTTCATAATTGCAAGTGCCCACAGATTCAATATTTTTAAAAGAAATCCAAATTTCAGTGGCTTTTCCGTGTCGCAGTGAATTATTCATTAATTCTTGTAAAATTCGAAAAATGTGCAAATGACGGTCGATATCGCTTTCATCAAAATCAATTTCATTTTTATAATGAACTTTTACAGCTTTACTACTTTCAAACTCTTCGCATAATTCTTCAACGCCTGCATTAAGTCCAAATTTTTCAAAAACAGGAGGCAATAAATTATGAGCAATTTTTCTTGAATTCTCTAATGCTTTGGTCGTTAAGTTAATTATATTCTCTGTGATTTCAAGCGTTTCTGCTTCTGTTAAATTTGGCGCAGATAGTAAATGCGTATTTAAAGAGACGATATTGAGTTTAGAACTAATATCATCATGAAGATCTTGCGCAATTCTTTTGCGTTCCTCTTCTTGTGCAACTATAACGGCATGCAACTGTTCTTTTTGATATTGCAATATCAGGTCTCTCTTTTCTAATTCTTTTTGAATAATTTTCTTTCTGGAAAAATAAAAAAACACAATTAAAAATATCGCTAATACCATGAAAAAACATGATGTATATAAAATTATTGCAACAATTTCTTTATCAGGAATTGAGTTACCATTCATCGCAATTGGCATTTATTTATGTTCACTTTTAAATCTTAATTACATTCTGTATTTCTTAGTCCTAAAAAACATTAAATAAACTCCTTACTAACATTAAGCAGTAAAGAGTTATAATATATAAAACGAATCTCTATCAAAACATATATCCAATATAGATTTTATTATAATAAGATTGTTCTATTTCAATTTTTTTCCGGAAAAACTTACTTTCCACTCATATAAAATAAACAATTGGTTGACCGCAACAAAAAACGCATTTAAATTCCAACTTATTAATCTTACTTCCTTACTCAAACCAATCGTAAGATTGCCAACTAAAAATAAAACCGTACTTGCTAATAAGTAAATGATAATTCCTACCGTAATATAATAGTACTTTTTACTGTCTGTAAGCATTTTGTATAAATAAAGTAATGCAAAAACAACAACAAATAACGAAGTTAATACTATCTCGAATAAATTAAATTTAAAAAACAAATCAGGCTCATATATATATTGGATTACTAATAGAAGGGAACCAAAAAACAGAGAAAATGTTATTATTTTTTTCTGAAAGTTATTTTGTAAAAGTGTCTTGTAAAAAAGACCCAATAAAATAAACTGACCAATGAAATAAAGATGAATCAAATAGAGATTATTAATGCTGAACGACGTTAAAACCTCCATTGTTAATTGAATAATTACCAATAGAAAAAGATAAAGAGCATATATCTTAAAGGCTTTTTCATATCTGAAAAAGCCTTTTGCATATAATATAAAATTGATTATTAGAACTAAATAACCAAAATATGTAAAAAAAAGATATAACATCTATTTCAATTAAAAAGGACTATCCGGATCTCCATTAGGTGGACATGGGCGAGTAGCATCATAAACAACATCTCCATCGTTTTCAATTTCATTTGCAGGAAAGACAACATCTCTGTAAATACCTTTTTCATCTAATTTTGTTCCGACAAAAAACAAAATTTGCTCACCAGCATTATTAATTCCTTTGTATGCCCGAACAGCATCAATTGGATTTTCTAATACTGCTTTTAAAGTTTCTAACGGAATAAGATAAGCTGTAATTTTATTCTTCTCATCTTCATCTGAACCAGGAGCCCGACGATATTTTTCTGCCCAAACCTTTGCTTCACTGACAGGAATTTCAACGCTTCCTAAATTTTGTAATTCTTTTGACATAATTTAATTTGTTTTTGGTTATGATTTAATAGCACAATTGATTTAATAACTGCCGCGCTAAACTACTGAATTTTTGTTAACATTTTAACAATTGTTCATAAAAAAAAGCCTTACAAAAGGCTTTTAATTTTTTATTAAAACGGAACATCACTATCATCATCGTCATCATTTAGATTACTACCAAAAGCTTCATTGGCAGAAGGCAAATTTTTAGTGATAAACGGATTGTCATCATGATTCATTTTAGAAGGTAAATCGTCATAACTGCCTGAAAAATCATCAAGGTTATCAAATTTTCCAAGATGACCCAAAAATTTCAATCGAACATTTTCTATACCACCATTACGGTGTTTGGCAATCATAATTTCTGCCTGACCAGCTGTTGGCGATGCCTCATCATCATCCCACTCATCAATTTTATAATATTCTGGTCGGTATAAAAACGAAACAATATCCGCATCCTGCTCAATTGCTCCAGATTCACGAAGATCCGATAGCAAGGGACGCTTACTGGAACCACGTGTTTCAACAGCACGCGATAACTGCGAAAGTGCAATTACCGGAACATTCAACTCTTTTGCCAATGCTTTTAAGTTTCGGGAAATTGTAGAGATCTCTTGCTCACGATTTCCTCCTCCTTTACTATTTCCTCCGGCAGTCATCAATTGCAAATAATCAACAATCACGATTTTGATACCGTGCTGCGAAACCAAACGACGACATTTTGCTCTTAAATCAAAAATAGAAAGTGACGGAGTATCATCAATAAACAAAGGAGCTTTTTCTAAGTTTTTCACCTTGGTACTCAACATCTCCCATTCATGGGGTTCTAATTTACCAGTACGTAATTTCTCTGAAGACAATCCTGTTTCTGATGATATTAATCTCGTAATTAACTGGACCGACGCCATCTCCAAAGAGAATAATGCGACTGGATGTCCAAAATCAATAGCCATATTTCTAGCCATTGAAAGTACAAAAGCAGTTTTTCCCATCGCTGGTCTGGCCGCAATAATAATTAAATCACTCGGTTGCCATCCTGAAGTCAGCTTATCTAAATTAGTAAAGCCAGTTTCAACACCACTCAGACCTTCTTGTTTTGCAATTTCTTCAATACGTTTTTTTGCCTGAAGTACTAAACTCTGAGCTGTCTCAGAACTACGTTTTATATTTCCTTGTGTTACTTCATACAATTTTGATTCGGCCTGATCTAACAAATCAAATACATCTGTTGTTTCGTCATAAGACGCTTCGATAATTTCAGAAGAAATTCGAATCAAACTTCTTTGGATAAATTTTTGAAGAATGATACGAGAGTGAAATTCGATATGTGCCGAAGAAGCAATTTTTTGTGTAAGCTGAATTAAATAAAAATCTCCTCCTGCTAAATCTAATTTTCCATTCTTTTTTAGCTGAGCCGAAACAGTTAACAAGTCAATTGGCTGCGTTTCTGTAAAAAGCTGAACAATTGCTTCAAAAATAAACTTATGAGCATCTTTATAAAATGCATCGGGTTGTAAAATATCAATTACATCATCTACCCCCTTTTTATCAATCATCATTGCCCCAAGCACAGCTTCTTCTAAATCAAGTACTTGCGGAGGTAATTTTCCTTTTTCTAAATTAATAATTGTGGTTTTATCGACCTTTACAGGATTTATGTTCTTGAAATTTTCCATATAGCGAAAGTAACAAAATTTAAAAAAAAATTGCTATCTAGTTATAACTATTAATTGTTTATAAATAAGATCTTTTTGTTCATAACCAAAAAAAAATCCGAAACTGTAAGGCTTCGGATTTTAATTAATCTTGTAAGAATTTACTCTTTATACTCGCCCATATTACTGTATTTGTCCATTCTTTGGGCAATTAAGTCGGCTGTTGATAAGTCTTTCAATTCGTTATATCCTTTGGTAATGTATTCGGCTACTGTTTTAAAAGTAGTTTCGCGATCATAGTGCGCTCCACCTAACGGTTCCGGAATAACATCATCAACTAATTTTTGTCTTTTCATGTCAGATGAAGTCAACTTCAAAGCATCAGCAGCACGTTCTTTGTACTCCCAGCTTTTCCATAAAATTGACGAACATGATTCTGGAGAAATTACAGAATACCAGGTATTCTCTAACATATAAACTTTATCTCCAACACCAATTCCTAAAGCTCCTCCTGAAGCACCTTCACCAACAATGATTGTAATAATTGGCACTTGCAGGCGAACCATTTCAAAAATGTTTCTTGCGATAGCTTCTCCTTGTCCTCTTTCTTCAGCTTCTAATCCCGGATATGCACCCGGAGTATCTACTAAAGTCAAAACCGGGATTCCAAATTTCTCTGCCATTTTCATCAAACGCAAAGCTTTACGGTATCCTTCAGGGTTTGCCATACCAAAATTACGATATTGACGTGTTTTTGTATTAAACCCTTTTTGCTGACCAACAATCATAAACGATTGTCCGTTTACTTTCCCTAATCCGCCAACCATTGCTTTATCATCTTTAAAACCTCTGTCTCCGTGAAGTTCTAAGAAAGTATCACCGCAGATTGCTCTGATATAATCTAAAGTATAAGGTCTGTTTGGATGTCTTGACAGCTGAACACGTTGCCACGCCGTCAGGTTTTTGTATATATCTTTCTTAGTTTGCTCTAATTTTTTGTTGATTTCCTTGCAGGTTGGTGTTACATCAACGTCAGATTCTTTTCCAATTATAACACACTTTTCCAGCTGTTCTTCAAGTTCTTTGATTGGAAGCTCAAAATCTAAATATTCCATGGATTTTTGAATTTTGTTTGTAAATCGAACCGCAAATATAAAAATATTATATCATTGGCACAGTTAATTGTTAGTAAAGTATCAAATTGTGATTTAAAAATAAGTAAACTATTACACTTCTTTCTTATTTTTATAATGTTTAAAAACGCCATTTAATATAACTGTAATTACAATTATTAAGGCACCAATATAAAATTCTGTACTCATTTTCTCCTTTCCTCCAAGTATAAAATAAGCCAGCATAATTCCGTAAACAGGCTCTAAATTAGTCGTTAACATAACTGTGTAAGGCGTTAATTTCTGCATTACTTTTACAGAAGCAGTAAACGCATAAGCTGTACAAACTGAAGCTAAAATGAGCAATAAAATCCAATTATTTAGTGACATTGTAAAAAAATCAGCAGTGAATTTTCCCTGAACTAAAAAATAGATAGAAATAAAAAAAACTCCTGCACCAAATTCATAAAATGTAATAACTGAAGGTTCATGATCTGAAATTAATTTTCCGTTCATCAAGGTAAACAAAACTCCTAAAATAATCGATGCCAATGCATAATACATTCCGTGCAGGTATTTAACCTCAACCTGCATAATCAAAGCTAAACCGGCAATGATTATCAATCCGAAGAAAACTTCGTAGAATAATATTTTCCTTCCGTAAAAAAGCGGTTCTAATAAAGAAGCAAAAAATGCACCTAATGAAAATATCGAAAGTGTGATCGAGACATTCGAAACATGAATTGCTTTGAAAAAGAAAATCCAGTGCAGGGCAATCAACAGTCCCACAAAAATTAATTTAGCAAAAGACTGGGCTGATATTACAAAAGATTGTTTTTTATATACTATAAATCCGGCAAGAAAAATTCCGGCAAGCAGCATCCTGAACCAAACCAAATTTTCAGCATCAATTGTTATTAAGGCACCTAAAATGGCTGTAAAACCCCAGATAAAAACAATTAAATGAAGATTTAAATAACTTTTTAAATTATCGTTTCGCATTACGTAATAGGTAAACTGCCAGAATTCCAAAAACAATATTCGGGAACCAAACAGCTAATAAAGGTGAGAAAGTAGATTTTTCGGCAAGTGTACCAAAGATTTTATCAAAAAACACAAAAGAGAAAGCAATTGCAATTCCGATAGCTAAGTTGGTCCCCATTCCGCCACGACGTTTCATGGATGATACTGCAACAGCAATAATTGTTAAAATGAACGCAGAAACCGGTACACTATATTTTTTATAAAGAACAACCAAGTAAGTATTAATATTTCCTGAACCACGTTTCCTTTCTTTTTCAATAAACTTACATAGTTTTCCGAGACTTAGGGTTTCAGCAATATAAACTACCGGAGTCAGATCCTCTAATTCGAATTTAAAAGGAATATGTTTTTCCGGGCTTTTTTCAATTACATCATTCAGTTCATCAATCGTTCTTTTTGTATAATCATACAAAATATAGGTTTTCTTAACCGGATCCCATTTAATACGGCTTGCCGTAATTTTATATTTCAGTTTTTCTTTTTCAAAATGCTCTAACGAAAAATTAAAAGCCGTTTTAGATTCTTCCTGAAAACTATTAACGAAGATGAAATCATTATCATTAATTTGTCTGTAAACATTGGTGTTTTCGCCACGCATCAGCGCTTTCCCGTTTCCTTTTAAATACGTATATCTAAAATTATTAAACCCTTCACTTGCAGCAGGAACAATGTAAAAACCCATTAAAAGCACAAAAACCGAAACAATAGAGGCACCTATAATATAAGGGCGAAGAAATCGTGTAAAGGAAATTCCAGAACTTAAAATCGCAATAATCTCGGTATTATTAGCCAATTTTGAAGTAAACCAGATAACCGATAAAAACAAAAATATCGGAAACAGGGAGTTCGCAAAATAAATAGTAAAGTTGTAATAATAGTAAGCAATATCCAGAAACGGAATCTTGTTCTCCAACATTTTATTCACCTTTTCAGAAACGTCAATTACAATTCCGATCGGAATAAATAATAAAATCATCACCGAGAAAGTGGCTAAATATCTTTTTAAAATATACTTGTCTATTATCGTCAGCATAGATTTTTTGTTTTTTTTGTTTCAGGTTTCAAGTTTCAGGTTCTCTACGGAACTTGAAACTCGAAACCTGAAACTTGAAACTTTTTATAGTCTTTGGCTCATATTTTTAACCATCATTTCTTTCCATGGTCTAAAATCTCCTGCTAAGATATGTTTTCTGGCTTCACGAACCAACCACATATAAAAACCAAGATTATGAATCGTTGCAATTTGTTTCCCTAAATATTCGTTGGCAGCAAATAAGTGACGTAAATAAGCTTTTGTATATTCAGTATCTACAAAAGTATGTCCCATTTCATCAATTGGAGAAAAATCAGCTTCCCATTTTTTATTTTTGATATTGATGGTTCCGTTTGCTGTAAACAACATTCCGTTTCTGGCGTTACGCGTTGGCATAACACAGTCGAACATATCAATTCCTAACGCAATATTTTCCAAAATATTAATTGGAGTTCCAACTCCCATCAAATAACGAGGCTTATCTTCTGGCAAAATTTCGCAAACTACTTCGGTCATTGCGTACATTTCTTCCGCAGGCTCTCCTACTGATAATCCACCAATAGCATTTCCTTGTTGACCCGAATTCGCAATATATTCTGCCGACTGACGACGCAAATCTTTATAAGTACTTCCCTGAACAATCGGAAAAAACGTTTGTTCGTAACCATATTTATAAGGAACCTTATCTAAATGATTGATACAACGATCTAACCAACGGTGTGTCATATGCATTGAACGCTGCGCATATCTGTAATCACAAGGGTATGGCGTACACTCATCAAAAGCCATTATAATATCAGCACCAATAGTACGCTGAATTTCCATTACATTTTCCGGAGTAAAAAAGTGGTATGAACCGTCAATATGCGATTTAAACTTAACTCCTTCTTCCTTGATTTTTCTATTATTCGAAAGAGAATATACCTGATATCCTCCAGAATCAGTCAAAATATTACGATCCCAGTTCATGAATTTATGCAATCCGCCGGCTTTTTCAAGAATTTCAGTCTGCGGGCGTAAATATAAGTGGTATGTATTCCCAAGAATAATATCTGGATTAATATCTTCTTTCAATTCACGCTGATGCACTCCTTTTACCGAAGCCACTGTACCAACAGGCATAAAAATAGGCGTTTCAATTACGCCATGATCTGTAGTAATACTTCCCGCTCTCGCTTTCGATTGCGAATCTTTTTGTAATAAATCAAACTTCATCTGTTTCTTTTTTCAGTCGGCAAAGATAAGCTAATTTCAGGGAAATTTAATTAGATAATTTGGCAATTAGATAATGATCAACTTGAAACTTGACACGAGGCTTTGCCGAACTGGCGAAGCAAACAAAGAAAACCTGAAACTTTTATTTCATTTGGGCGTTCCCTACGGTCGGGCTATCCGCTTTATTCCCGATTAACAAAAACTACTGCTAAAAAGCCTTGTTTTTCTAAATCGGGAGATATCGCTCCTATCCCTAACGCAAAAAACTGACCTTTTTCAAGAAATAACCAAATGTAAAAGTTACAACATCTACAATAGTAAAGTATAACATCACAACACATTGATTTCTTAATTTTAATGAAATAGAAAAACGAAATAAATATTCATTTAAATATAGAAATCATGATAAATTCAGAAGATAGCAATCCAATCAAAGAAGATCAAATCGAAAGAAATCTGGAAAACTTAGATTATCCGGCAAATGAAGACATTTACAATCAGGAAGATAAATTAGAAGACATTGATCCCGAAGATATTTCCGGCGAAAGAGCTATCAATCCAGACAATCATGAATGGAAACAAAACAGCGATAAAATTGGAAATGACTTAGATATTCCAGGTTCAGAACTTGATGATGAACAAGAAGAAATTGGTTCAGAAGATGAAGAAAATAATTTTTACAGCAAAGGCAACGATTAAATTTTACATATTTAAATCCGATCCCCTTTACTCTTAATTTGAACCATTTTTCAAATTATTTTTTGCCACAGTTAATGGATTAACAAAGATTTTTTAAATCAATTTAATCCTTTGATCTGTGGCATTTTTTTTTGTATGTCTATAAGACTTCAGCGTTTTTTTCTACATCAATAAAAAAAGAGCCAGAATTTAACAATTACGGCAAACTAAAGCAAAAAATCATTTGTCTCCCCGCAAAATAAAAATTACTTTTGCTCCAGTTTAACTTTTACATATAAAATGAAGCCTAACACACAACAATTAAGCGATTTAACTATCCAAGTAAGAAGAGATATTCTTCGAATGGTACATGCTGTCAACTCAGGACACCCAGGTGGTTCACTAGGTTGTACTGAATTTTTGGTAACCTTATACCAAAATATTATGGAGCGCAAAGAAGGTTTTGATATGGACGGAATTGGAGAAGACATCTTTTTCCTTTCAAATGGTCATATTTCTCCAGTATTTTACAGCGTTTTAGCACGTAGCGGTTATTTCCCTGTTTCAGAACTTGCAACTTTCCGATTATTAAATTCTCGTTTACAAGGACACCCAACAACTCACGAAGGGTTACCTGGAGTGCGTATAGCTTCTGGATCATTAGGACAAGGTTTATCTGTAGCTCTTGGAGCAGCTCAGGCAAAAAAATTAAATGGAGACAATCATTTGATCTATACTTTACACGGAGATGGTGAATTACAAGAAGGTCAAAACTGGGAAGCGATTATGTATGCTTCTGCTAAAAAAGTAGACAACCTTATTGCAACTATAGACGTTAACGGAAAACAAATTGACGGAACAACTGACGAAGTTTTACCAATGGGAAGTATTCGCGCTAAATTCGAAGCTTTTGACTGGGACGTTCTTGAAATTAAAGAAGGAAACAACATTGACGCTATCCTTGCAGGTTTAACAGATGCTAAATCAAGAACCGGAAAAGGAAAACCAGTTTGTATCTTGTTATATACTGAAATGGGTAACGGAGTAGACTTTATGATGCATACACATGCATGGCATGGTAAAGCACCAAACAACGATCAGTTGGCAAGTGCTTTGGCTCAAAACTATTCTGCAGATCAAATCGATTACTAAAAAAAGCTATAAGCTTTAAGCAGTAAGCTTTATGCCTATTGCCTACAGCCTATTGCGTACAGCAAAAAGACAAAAATGAAAAAATATACAAATACAGGAAGTAAAGATACTCGTTCAGGTTTTGGAGCGGGAATGACTGAACTAGGTCAAAAAAACGAAAACGTGGTTGCATTATGCGCAGATTTAATTGGATCATTAAAATTTGATGATTTCAAAAAAAATCACCCGGAGCGTTTTTTCCAAATCGGAATTGCAGAAGCTAATATGATTGGTATTGCTGCAGGTTTAACAATTGGTGGAAAAATTCCTTTTACAGGAACTTTCGCTAACTTCTCTACAGGAAGAGTTTACGATCAAATTCGTCAGTCAGTTGCTTACTCTGATAAAAACGTAAAAATTTGTGCTTCTCATGCTGGTTTAACACTAGGTGAAGACGGAGCAACTCACCAAATTTTAGAAGATATTGGTCTAATGAAAATGTTACCGGGAATGACTGTAATCAATACTTGCGATTACAACCAGACTAAGGCAGCAACTTTAGCATTAGCAGATCACCATGGTCCGGCTTATTTACGTTTCGGTCGTCCGGTTGTAGCTAACTTCACTCCTGCTGACGAACCTTTCGTAATTGGAAAGGCAATTTTATTAAACGAAGGAACTGACGTTACAATCGTAGCAACAGGACACTTAGTTTGGGAAGCGCTTATTGCTGCTGAAGCACTTGAAGCAAAAGGAATCTCTGCTGAAGTAATCAACATCCATACTATTAAGCCACTTGATGAAGAAGCAATTCTTAAATCATTAGCCAAAACTAAATGTGTGGTAACTGCAGAAGAGCACAATATTCTTGGTGGTCTTGGAGAAAGCATTTCAAGAGTATTAGCTTTAAACAATCCAACTCCACAGGAATTTGTAGCGGTAAACGATAGTTTTGGTGAATCTGGAACTCCAGAGCAATTAATGGAAAAATACAAACTAAACAATCAGGCGATTGTTGAAGCTGTAGAAAGAGTTATCAAAAGAAAATAATTTTTTTACTTTTCTTACTTTATAAAAAAACCTCGAAAAGTGATTTTCGAGGTTTTTGCTTTTATCTTTTTTATTAAACCCTAATACCACGATAAATCAATAGAGACTCCCGGTACAGATGCACCAACAATACTACAAGTTATCGGACCAGATATAATAAAATTGGTATATAAAATATCCGGATGTGCAGGTGCTGGCAATAATCTCCAGCTTGATATCAAGTAAGTCTGAGTGCCTGTCACTCCATTAATTGTACTAATATTTGATATTAGTGACCACCCTCCAGATGTGCATTCACAAAAATTACTGATTACATTTCTTAAATTAAAAGCTTCTTTCCAAGTACATCTAAACGTTGAACACGATCTATATTGCAATGTTGACCTTAAGAACATCTTACTTGTTTGAATAGCATCGTTTAATACAATAGTCTCATTATACAAGTCTACAACATGTCTAAGCCTACTTCCTGAAACATTCATTTCTTCACTAGAAAATGTTTTTATTCTATTTTCATTAGGAAGAACACTTCTACTAGTTAAACTTTTCTCAGATTTCGAAATACTTAGTAACTGTCCGTATACTTGCAATTTATCTTTTTCATTTAAAAGCTCTTCCGAACTTTTGTTTATTTCATTTTCAGATAGCAAATAAAAATTACGCTCGTTTAACCATAGTACTTTTCCAGCTATTTTAACTTTTGATTCAGAATTTAAAACTGATTTTAAAGCATCGGAATAAATAACCTTTGATTCAGGAATAACATCCCCTTCCATCTCTACTGACTCAGTAGGTACATTTAGCAACGAAACTAAACCTTTTGAAGATACCCATTTTTTAAGCTCCTCACTCTGCAATGCAGCCAAACTTGAATATTCCTTCACAAAAGACTCTTCATTTTTAAAAGATAATACTTTACCTTCCAAAACTGATTCCGAAGTCACTGCTGCAGTAGGGACATCTGTATTTACCTGCTCCTCATTACTACAAGACCAAATAGTAACAGCCAAAAATAATACAATTAATTTTTTCATATCTATTATATTTAATTATTATTCCTACAAAAATATAGTAAATATTCGTAAATAACTTACGTAAAACCATAAAAAACAATCTTTTCTTATAAATAAAAACAACTAATTAACAATCAACAATTTATCTGCAGAAAATTATAAAATCTTTTCACATAATAATAAAAAGTAAAAACCCCGAAATCACTTTCGGGGTTTTTACTTTTATCTGATTTAAAATTTAATTCTTTTGAAAAGGATAAGTTTTATCTAAATGTATTCTTAATCGCGGGAGGTCAGTGTAATCCTCTTTTACAAATGCTTTTGGATTCGTGATAGATTCTGGTTTAGTAGGATCTGTAAGCGCTCCTGTTGGTCTTCTTGGAATACCCCAAATTTCAGATTCATCTGTATTTGGTGTCTTAGGATTATCTAAAATAGGATCGTAAGGGTAATATTTACTTAATCCTGAGTAGGTAGCACCAGTTGGTTTAGTAATTTCAAACCTTGTAGTATAACCATCTCCATCATCATCGGGATCGATAAAATCAGCATTACCATCTCCATCTGTATCGTCGACTAAACTAGCCGGAGGGCTCGGATACGCCACTTTATCACTAAAATCATAAACATAACCATCATGATTAATATCTTCCTGATAATCATATACACCATCAAGATCATGATCTGTTCTCGTAAGATCATACAATTTAAAACTAAATACCAAAGGAGAATATGCTGGAATTGCTGCTGTAGCTGAAGCATAATATGCAAGCCCTGAAGGCAAAAACATTACACCCGCTCCAAAGTTATCATAAGTCTGAACCCCATCACTACCTATCGGATTAGAAGTCCCTATATTAAATTTTGGAAAAATTTCTTTCCAACCATCAACAAAAACTCCTCTACTCCCCTGACCATCTAAATCCCAAATTCCCGGAATGTTATATGAACTATCAAAGACAGTTCCATTTAACAAAGTTCCTGTATATGTTGCATAAATTCTATCAGTATTCATTGGTGCCTGTCCAGTCCCTTTTCTTAAAGTTAAATAATATACTTTATAAGTAATATTATCATTAAAAACATCTCTGGTTTCTAAAGGATAAGTTGTTTGATCCCAAATAGAGATTTGTGTTCCACCCGCAGGAATTTTAGCAATTTTAACATCAAAATCAGCTGTAACTTCCTGAATATAATTAGTCTTTAAATATTTTATAATAGAATCATTGTCTGCTTTATATTGTACGGTATAATCATTTACAGGAACCACTACCGGATCATCGTCATCCTTTTTACTACAAGAAACCAAAGAAATGCCGGCAAGCAATAAAATAAAATAATATTTAAATTTATTCATTATTGTTAATTTTTTAGGTGCGCAAGATACAATATTGATTTATTTTTGTAAAGAATTTAACTTTGATTTTAGAAAAATTATGAGAATAGATAAATACTTATGGTGCGTGCGTTATTATAAGACCCGAAACATGGTAACTGAAGCATGCAAAAAGAACCATATTACTGTAAATGGGCAGGTTGCCAAGCCATCAAAAGAAGTTTTTCCATCAGACAGAATTACCTTTAGAAAAGATCAGATTACACAAATCATCACCGTACTTGACATTCCTGAAAGTCGTGTGGGAGCAAAACTGGTTGATATATATCGCAAAAACGAAACTCCAGCTGAAGCTTATGCACATTTAGAACTATTAAAACTATCAAAAGAACATTATAGAAAAACAGGCACAGGAAGACCAACTAAAAAAGATCGTAGAGATATTGATGAATATGGGAATGACATTATAGATGAGGAGGAGACGGAATAAATTTCAATTTTTTAAATCCCAAATTCCAAAACTAAATGCATAAATAATTTTTAACCTTAAAAATAAATTCAAAAATCCAAAATCTAAACCTCAACATTGGAATTTGGAATTTAAAAAATTAAAATTTCCCTTTTCAAATTGGAATTTGGATTTTTTTTATTGGAATTTAAAATTTGTACTTTAGCAAAAAAATAAATCATGAGCAAAAACATCATCTTAACGAATCAGGAAATCGAACACAAAATAAAACGTATCGCTTATCAAATTTACGAGACCTTTGTCGACGAAGAAGAAGTTGTGATTGCCGGAATCGCTTCTAACGGTTCTGTTTTTGCCCAAAAAATTGCTTTGGCGTTGAGCAATATCTCAACACTTAAAGTTTCGACCTGCGAAGTTAAGGTCGACAAACAAAATCCGCAATCGCCAATTCAGACTTCTTTGACTAAAGAAGAATACCAAAACAAAGGTTTAGTGTTGGTTGACGACGTCTTAAACTCAGGCACAACATTAATTTATGCTGTTCGTCATTTCTTAGACGTTCCGCTTAAAAAATTCAAAACAGCAGTACTTGTAGACAGAAATCACAAAAAGTACCCGGTAAAAGCCGATTTTAAAGGCATCTCACTTTCAACTTCTTTATTAGAGCATGTTCAGGTTGTTTTTGACGACAAAGAGGGTGATTCTGCCTTTTTAAGCTAATAACGCAACAATATCCTCAACCGTTTCTTCGACCGTTTTATCATCAACCACAACTTTATGTTGCGCATGGTTGTAATAAAAGCTGCGATCGAATAAATGCTTCGCGATAAATTCTTTCATTTCCTCTTCATTCATATTGGCAATTAAAGGGCGTTTACTTTTATTGTGGACTAATCTATTATATAAAGTATCTATAGAAGCTTTTAAATAAATAGAGGTAACATCATCTCTTTGTAGTAATAAATGATTATTAGCATAACATGGAGTTCCCCCACCTAATCCGATAATGTTATTTTCTGAAGATTGAAGTAATTCAATAAACATTTCGTGTTCTAATTTTCTAAAATAGATTTCCCCATGCTGTTCAAAAATTTCATTTATAGACAAATTGGCTCTTTTTTCGATGCAATTATCTAAATCTAAAAACGGAATATTTATAATTTTTGAGAGATTTTGGGCAATTGTTGACTTTCCGCAACCCATATATCCTAATAAGATGATTTTTTTCATTTTAATAAAACCCTATAAACTAGGGCGTTGTAGACGTTGGTTAAAAAAAGACAAATTTATAATAAAAATGCTTGCAAATAATAAAATAAACTCCTTATATTTGCACCCGCATTCAAGAAACATAATGACTCGATAGCTCAGTCGGTAGAGCACATCACTTTTAATGATGGGGTCCTGGGTTCGAGCCCCAGTCGGGTCACAAATTATGTGATTAACAGCATAAGTTTCTTGATAGCAATGACTCGATAGCTCAGTCGGTAGAGCACATCACTTTTAATGATGGGGTCCTGGGTTCGAGCCCCAGTCGGGTCACAAAAGGTCGAGTAATTTTTATTACTTGACCTTTTTTCATTTTTGGCCACGTGGAGAAACGGTAGACTTGCCATCTTGAGGGGGTGGTGCTCGTAAGGGCGTGTGGGTTCAAATCCCACCGTGGTCACTATAAAAAGCAAAAAGCCTGAGAATCTACATTCTCAGGCTTTTTTTATGATTAGAAAATCTTATTGAGTTTTTTGGAATCATGTTCAAAAGCTGGGTTCAATTAAATATTCTTGCTCTTCAACGTTGTTTTATTTACATATTCAATGTTCCCATATAAAATCAGAGTATCTTTACCCATGATAGCGATAAAGAATATGCAGATGATTGACCATCTCTCCTTTAACCCTTTTAATAATTCCAAATACTTTTTCAAGTCATAAAGTTATAATAACAAAATTCTATGAATAAACATTCCATTACTGGTTCCATTCCTTTTAGATTATTTATTCGTTTTCGCATTCAACCTTAATAAGCTATAATAATTATGACATTGATATCTAAAGAAAAATTTTCTGAAGCTGCCGGCCTTTCTAAAATTCCTATCCCAGGATTATCCTCTTATTTAATGAAAGCAATGAAAATTGACAATTTAAATACTATTGTAAAGGAAGCTGGTAATCTTGAGGGTGCAGATTTTGCTAATTATGTCTTACTGAAGATTGGCGTAAAAGTCCAATTTGATGCTGCTGAATTACTAAATATCCCTCGTGAAGGAGCTTTTATAGTTGTTGCAAATCATCCCTATGGAGGTATCGAATCATTAGCCTTATTAAGTACAATCGCAAAAATACGTCCTGACACAATGTATATGGGGAATTTTTTATTAAAGGAAATTCCAAATCTTGAAAAATGCATTATTGCGGTAAATCCATTTGAAAATGTGCAAAATTCTGCGAGTATCACCGGATTAAAAATGACGCTCAAAGCTTTATCAGAAGGTATTCCAGTTGCAATATTTCCTGCCGGAGAAGTTTCATCTTATAATTTTAAGACGAGTGAAATCACAGATCCGGAGTGGCATCCTGTGGTAGGGAAAATTATATGCAAAGCAGACGTTCCTATTTTACCTATATATTTTCATGGAAATAATGGTTTTTTCTTCAGTATGTTAAAATCAATTCACCCAATGCTGCAAACTTCAAAACTGATTTCAGAACTATTTAACAAGCAAGGACATATTCTAAAGATGACTATCGGAGAAACCATTTTTTTAACCAGGGTCAGAGGTAAAGTTTCCGATCCTCTAATGTTAAAAAATCTTAGAAGCAAGCTGTACGCTCTCAAAAATCAATTACATAATTAAGAGATTCAAGCTTATCCAGCACTTATGACAAACTGCGAAAATCAAATACTTTTCTTTTCACATCTTTGCCAAGTCGCTTAAAAATCTGGAAATTTTCCAGACAAAAGGTTCGAATTTTGTGCCATCATGACCACGAAAAGGTACCAGGGAAAACATTTTCCCTGGTACCTTTTTCTTTTTACAACATATAGACATTCACTTTTCCTCGCTTATTCCTCTCAACAACGCAGACAAAACCCTCTTTACATTTCATTTACAACTAATTACAAAAAAAATATTTCAAAATATTTGCGTAGTTAAATAACTACACATATATTTGTAGCCAAATAACTTCATAATGAATTTAAGACGAGATGTATTTCAGGCCATAGCCGATCCGACGAGAAGAGCTATTTTACTTTTGGTGACTTCACATTCGATGACAGCCGGTGCGATAGCATCAAACTTTGACACAGCAAGACCTACTGTTTCAAAACATTTAAAAATTCTAACCGAATGTGAATTACTACAGCAAACACAAAACGGCAGGGAAGTACATTATACTATAAATGCAGAAAGAATGAGGGAAGTTGCCGAATTCATTGAACCTTTCATAAAAATGTGGGACGACAGATTCAACAAGCTCGAAGACATCATGAAAAACTATAAACCAGAAAACTAAACCAATATGGAACTAAAAACAAAAATAAGTGCCGAAGACGGAAAACAGGAGCTCATCATTACAAGAGACTTTGATTTACCCGTTTCCTTACTTTTCAAAGCTTATATAGAGCCTGGAATTGTCGAACAATGGATGGGAACTAAAGTGTTAAAACTGGAAAACAAAAAACATGGCGGATATCAATTTGAAACGAGTGATGCAAAAGGAAATGTAGTGCTACAGATAAACGGTACGATCCACGAGTATATTCCCAACCAAAAAATCACCAGAACATTTGAAATGGAAAATTCACCGTTTGCAGTGCAATTGGAGTTTCTGGAATTTGAAGCACTCACAGAAAACACCAGTAAACTAACCATGCAAGTTGTTTATAAATCGAATGCTTTAAGGGACCAAATGATGCAGCTTCCTTTTAAACAAGGTATCAATATGGCACACAATAGACTTCAGGAAATAGCAAATAAATTAAAATAAAATATCATGACAAAGAGAAACAAAATTATATACTGGGTTGCCACACTTTGGCTGGCATTAGGAATGACAGCAACCGGAATAGTGCAAATATTGCAAATAAAAGAAGAAGAAGTAGATATGATGGCACATTTAGGCTATCCTCTTTATTTTCTGGTTCTATTAGGCGTTTGGAAATTGTTAGGCGTTATTGCAATACTAATTCCGAAATTTCCATTACTGAAAGAATGGGCATATGCGGGTTTTTTCTTCGCAATGTCTGGTGCCATTTTATCGCACTTTGCCAAAGGCGACGCAGCCATCGCTTATTTTGGTCCAACTTTATTACTTGTTTTGACTGTTCTTTCGTGGTATTTTAGACCTGCAGACAGAAAAACTATTTCAGTGTAACCTATAAAACAAACAGCATGAATCCGAAAGTTGATTTTTATTTTAGCAAAGCCGGTAAATGGCAGGAAGAATTAGAACAATTAAGAATGATTGCACTTGATTGTCAATTGACCGAAGAGTTAAAATGGGGCACTCCTTGTTATACACACCAAAAAAAGAATATCGTTTTAATACATGATTTTAAAGAGTATTGTGCCTTTTTATTTTTTAAAGGCGCTTTATTAAAAGATACTGAAGGAATTCTGATTCAACAATCGGAGAATGTTCAGGCCGCACGTCAAATTAGATTTACCAGCCTTAAAGAAATTGTCGAGTTAAAAAGCGTTTTGAAAACCTATATATACGAAGCTATTGAAATAGAAAAAGCAGGCTTAAAAGTTGAATTAAAAAAAACTTCCGAATTTCCGGTTTCTGATGAATTTCAAAAGAAATTAGATGAAGATTCGAAACTAAAAAAAGCTTTCGAAGCACTAACTCCCGGTCGTCAAAAAGCTTATCTGCTAAATTTTTCCCAACCAAAACAAGCTAAAACACGAGAGTCAAGAGTTGAAAAAGCGATTCCGCAAATTCTTGACGGAAAAGGATTAAACGATTAATTATCTTTACGGTACAAAACTTAATCAAAATGAAGGCAAAAGAAATAGTTGCACAACTTGAAGCATTAGGCGACGAAAAAATGCGTACGCAAAACAAAAAGCGTGGCGCAGGAGATAATCAGTTTGGTGTTAAAATGGGTGATATTCGAGCCATAGCCAAAAAGATAAAAACCAATCATGAACTAGCGCTTGAGCTTTGGGATACAGGAAATGTGGAAGCCCGTTTTTTAGCTGCCTTAATTATAGATCCAAAAAAGCTTTCAAATGACGACATTGCCAAAATAGTTTCTTCAGAAAAATTCACTCATATTGCCGATTGGTTTTATTCGTATGTCATAAAAGAATATCCGGACAAGGAAACACTACGACAAAAATGGATGCATACATCAGATGTCATGCATGCTCGTGCTGCCTGGAGCCTTACAAGCGGATGTGTAACCCGTAATCCTGAATTAGTTGACATACCGGCTCTTCTTGATCGAATAGAAAACGAAATGTCAAAAGCAGCGCCCGAAGTACAATGGACAATGAATAGCACATTGGCACAAATCGGAATTAATCATCCTGAATATCGTGAGCGCGCTCTTAGTATTGGAGAGAAATTAGGTATTTACCGTGATTACCCGACTTCAAAAGGTTGTACCTCCCCTTTTGCGCCAATCTGGATTAACGAAATGGTTCGCAGACAACAATAAACAAATAAAAATATCATGAGCAAAAATAAATTATCACCGGAACATCAGGAAGAAATCATCAGCATCTTAAAAACGCGTTTTGAAAAAAATAAAACACGTCATGCCGATATTGAATGGAATAAAGTACAAGAGAAATTGCAAGCCAATCCGGAAAAACTCTGGTCACTTCTTGAAATGGAAAAAACCGACGGCGAACCAGATGTTGTTGGTTATGATAAAAACACAAACGAATACATCTTTTACGATTGCGTGGCCGAAAGTCCAAAAGGGCGCAGAAGCCTTTGTTATGATCGTAAAGCTCTGGATTCAAGAAAAGAACATAAGCCTAAAAACAGCGCCATTGATATGGCTGATGAAATGGGCATTGAAATCCTGACCGAAGAACAATACAGAGCATTACAGGAATTAGGAGATTTTGACACCAAAACATCAAGCTGGATCGCCACAACTCCGGATGTTCGTAAATTGGGCGGCGCTTTATTTTCTGATTTCCGTTATGGCAGAACTTTCGTGTATCATAATGGTGCCGAATCTTATTATGCAGCAAGAGGTTTTCGTGGTTGTTTGAAGGTTTAGAATTATTAGGAGCTAATCCAGCCATCCACTGTATCTTTTATGTCCGCCGCGGCGGACATAAAAGGATGTCGTTCCTGTCTGGGTTAGGGCACTCATTTTCAGAAGAAGCCTCTAATTTTTAATTCAAAAAAATTAATTAAATTTAATTACGATTATTTCACGAAAGAATTTCTCTTACAAAATAAAACTTTCATAAATTCGTTTCAGAATAAATTAACCTACTAACTAATCCCAAATTGGTTTATGAAACGATTATTACTCTTATCATTTATTATGATCAACTGCTCAACATGGGCACAATCTGCAACGGCTTATTTTGACAAAGCCATGAAAAAAGCTGAAGCCGGCAACACAAAAGGCGCCATCGCTGATTACACAAAAGCCATCGGCATGAATTCACAGTTTGTTGAAGCCTACCAAAACAGAGGTGTAGCAAAATTCAAACTCAACGATTTAAAAGGAGCGCTCGCTGATTTTAGCAAAACAATCGAATTAAATGACATGAATGCAGATGCTTACACCGGAAGAGCAAATGTAAATTATAAATTAATGAACTTTAAAGAAGCCATTGCAGATTGCACTTCATCTCTCGACTTAAACCCAAAAGATTATATCGCTTACAACTTAAGAGGTTTGGCTTATAACAAAATTGGAGACAAAAAGAACTGTTGCAAAGACTTCTCTAAAGCTATTGAATTGGGCAGTCAAAGTGCCATAAAAAACAAAGCAACATTTTGTAGATAAAACAAAAAAAGCTCATAATATTAAAAAGCAATCTGTAAAAAACACTTTTACAGATTGCTTTTCTGTTTAAAACCAAAAACTATTTTTCATATAAAAGATATCCTTACATTTGCCGCAAAACTAACCATGAATGGCACTTCTTAAAAAAGCAAATAACCAAATACAAACCGATAAAAATTCAGGATTCGGAACCAATGCAAACAGCTACGGTGGTAGATTTGTAAATAAAAACGGAACTCCAAATATCGAAAAAAAAGGAATGAATATCCTGCGCCGTATCAGTTGGTATCATACCATGATCGACATGCCCAATTGGAAATTCATGCTTATTTTATTTACGTTCTATATTGCTATCAATTTTGTTTTTGCACTACTTTATTACGGAATCGGAATTGAACATCTTGACGGAATTGAACAATCACAAAGTGTACTTACACAATTTGGTCAAGCCTATTTTTTTAGCGCCCAAACCTTTACAACAGTAGGTTACGGACATATTAGTCCAAGCGGTTTTTTAACCAGTGCATTATCCGCCGCAGAAGCCCTGATTGGTTTATTAAGTTTTGCCATTGCAACAGGTTTGTTCTTTGGAAGATTCAGCAAACCTACCGCTTTTTTAAAATTCTCTCATAATGCGTTAATTTCTCCATACGGTGAAGGTAAAGGATTAATGATTCGTCTTGTACCTTTTAAAAATACCAATTTTACAGATGCAAAAGCAAAAGTAACACTCGGAATGAGCATCGAAGAAAATGGTGAGAGAACAAACAAATTCTATACTTTAGATTTAGAATTGGACAGAATCAACGCATTATCATTAAGCTGGACATTAGTGCATCCAATAACAGAAAATAGTCCATTGTATAATTTTACCCAAGAAGATTTTAAAAGAATTCATGGCGAAATTTTAGTTTTCATCACAACCTTCGACGACATGTACAGCAATACTGTCGCAGCCAGAACATCTTACACTTTTAATGAGATTATTTATGGCGCAAAATTCGTTACAATGTACAACAGAAGTAAGGATAACTCTAAAACAGTTCTCTATTTGGACAAATTAAATCAGTATGATACTACAAACTTTTAATAATCTATCATTTTGATCAGGTTTTAAATGTAATCTCAGATTTTATTCTATTTTTGTTCATCCAAAATAGTAATAATGATAAACAACATAAAGACCGTTTTTAGCATAAAAGACCTTGAAAATTTATCAGGAATAAAAGCGCATACCATTCGTATTTGGGAAAAAAGATATAACATTCTTGAACCCATGAGAACTGATACCAATATCAGACTTTATAATGTACAAAATTTACAGAAACTTCTAAACATAACTCTATTACACGAATACGGTTATAAAATATCTAAAATTGCTACTTATCCAGAAGAGAAAATTCCGCAACTAGTTCGTGAAATTATTTCAAAAAAGAACTCTCAAAATTACGCCATTACGTCATTTAAGATGGCGATGATGAATTTTGATCAGGAGTTATTCTTTACCACATTTGACTGGCTTATTTCAGAGAAAACTTTTAGTGAAGTTTTTAAAGACCATTTTCTTCCCTTATTAAAAGAATTAGGATTATTGTGGCAGTCCGAAACCATCACTCCGGCCAATGAACATTTCATGAGTCATTTGATTAAACAAAAGATTTTGATTTATACGGAAAGTCTTCAAATATTAAAACCTACCAAAACCGATCGTGTATTTGTTCTTTCATTACCTCTCAATGAAATTCATCAAATTGGATTATTATACATACAGTATGAAATACTGATGAAAGGGTATAAAACCATTTATCTTGGTGAAAGCATGCCAATTGAAAATTTACAGGATCTAACCAAATATTTTGAGAACATTACGTTTGTCTCTTTTATGACTGTTCAGCCGGAACGCAGCATAATTAATCAATATGTAAAATCAATGGGGCAAAAGTTATTAGCAAAAAACAACGAAATCTGGCTTATGGGGAACATGGTCGAGCACATTGACGAAACAGTTTTACCTGAAAGAATAAAACTTTTTTATAGTATGGAGGAGACTCTCGAAAGAATATAATTCATTTTGTTTAAAGTTTTTGTACATTTGTTAAACAAATGAAAAAAACTATCACAATAATAGGTTCAGGCTTCTCCTCTTTAGCCGCTTCATGTTACCTGTCACAGCAAGGAAACCAGGTAACTATTTATGAAAAAAACGAATTTATTGGCGGAAGAGCCAGACAATTTAAAAAAGATGGTTTTACCTTTGATATGGGGCCAAGTTGGTACTGGATGCCCGATGTTTTTGAACGTTTCTTTTCTGATTTCAACAAAAAAACCTCTGATTATTATGAGCTCATCAAACTAAATCCGGCTTATAGGGTTTATTTTGGTGCAAATGATTTCATCAATATTTATGATAATCTCGAAGAAATAAAAATCACTTTTGAGAAAATTGAAAAAGGAAGCGGTAAAAAATTGGAAACCTTTATCAAACAGGCCAAAAGCAATTATGATATTGCAATTAAAGATTTGGTTTATCGCCCTGGTATTTCTCCATTAGAATTAATCACTCCACAAACTGCATTAAAACTAAATCAGTTTTTTGGCAATGTAAGTGCTGATATCCGAAAGAAATTTAAAAATCAGAAGCTAATTCAGATCCTCGAATTTCCAGTTCTATTTCTGGGTGCTAAACCATCTAATACGCCTTCTTTTTATAATTTTATGAATTATGCCGATTTCGGCTTAGGAACCTGGCATCCGAAAACCGGAATGTTTGATGTGATTCGTGGAATCGAGAAACTAGCAATTGAACTGGGAGTTACGATTGAAACCAATTCATCTATTGAAAAAATTATAGTTGAAAACAAAACTGCAACCGGAATCATAATTAACGGAAAGACAATAAAAGCCGACATCATTTTAAGCGGTGCCGATTATCAGCATACTGAAACCTTACTCGATGAAACGCATCGCAGTTATTCAGAAAAATATTGGGAAAGTCGTGTTTTTGCACCTTCATCTCTTTTGTTTTTCGTTGGCTTCAATAAAAAAATAGAGAACATTACACATCACGCTTTGTTTTTTGATGTGGATTTCAACCAACACGCAGCCGATATTTACGATGAACCGAAATGGCCTGACGAACCTTTATTTTACGCCAATTTCCCATCGAAAACAGATAAAACCGCAGCGCCGGAAGGAATGGAAAGCGCATTTTTTCTTATTCCGCTTGCGCCGGAAATTAAAGATACGGAAGAACTTCGCGAAGAATATTTCGAAAAGATAATCGCTCGTTTTGAGCAACTTACCCAACAAGAAATTAGAAATAATATTATTTTTAAAAGATCCTTTTGCAAAAACGACTTTGTAACAGATTATAACGCATATAAAGGAAATGCTTACGGAATGGCCAACACACTTTTACAAACTGCTTTTTTAAGGCCGAAACTAAAAAGCAAAAAAGTTCGTAATTTATATTTTACAGGACAACTAACTGTTCCTGGTCCGGGAGTTCCGCCTGCCTTAATTTCTGGAAAATTAGTAGCTGAGTTAATTCAAAAATCTCTAAGATCGTAAAAAGATGAAAACACTATTTGATACCGTTTCTATAAAATGCAGTAAATTGGTCACCCAAAGCTACAGCACTTCTTTTTCGCTTGCAGTAAAAATGCTTTCTCCAAGTATACGGGATGGCATTTACAGCATTTATGGTTTTGTACGTTTTGCCGACGAAATCGTCGATTCTTTTCACGATTACGACAAAGAAAACCTCATCAATGATTTTGAAAAAGAATATTACAAAGCCATGGAAATAGGAATCAGCCTCAACCCTATTCTCAACTCTTTTCAGCATACGATAAAACAATATAATATCACTGACGATTTAGTTCAGGACTTTTTAAAAAGTATGAAACTTGATCTCGTAAAATCGACCTATAATACTCAAACAGAATACGAAGATTACATTTACGGTTCTGCTGATGTTGTAGGCTTAATGTGTTTAAAGGTTTTTGTTAAAGGAAATAATCAAAAATACGATCAGCTTAAAAGTGAAGCAATGCGTCTGGGATCTGCTTTTCAGAAAGTAAATTTTTTACGCGATTTAAAAGAGGATAATTTAGTTTTAAACCGAAACTATTTTCCGGGAGTTGACTTAAAATCTTTTGATGAAAATGTTAAAACGACCATCATCAAAGAAATCGAAGAAGATTTTAAAATTGCCTATCAGGGAATTGTAAAACTTCCAATCGAAGCAAAATTTGGCGTCTATACTGCTTACATTTATTATAAAAAACTACTTAAGAAACTAAAAAACACACCTTATTATGAAATTGGAAATTCGAGGATCAGGGTTTCAAATTACACAAAAGCGGGACTTTTAGCCCAATCTTTTGTAACTTACAAACTAAAACTAGTCTGATAATTTATAGAGTTAATCTTTTATATTTTTAAGCTAAATTTTCACTCATTTAAATTGCAACTTTAATATTTCAACAAATACAAAAATGATTTCTTTCTTAATCTTTTTCGGTGTTTTTCTGTTCATGGAATGTGTTACCTGGCTTACACACAAATATGTGATGCACGGATTAATGTGGTATTTTCACGCAGATCATCACCAACCTAAATACGAACATGCTTTTGAGCGCAACGACATTTTCTTTGTCATTTTTGCCATTCCGAGTATTGTCCTTTTTTATTTTGGCGTTCAGGGCGAATTCAATTATTTGTTTTTCATTGCCTGTGGCGTAACATTATATGGCATTTGCTATTTTTTAATTCATGATGTTTTGATTCATCAGCGCTTTAAATGGTTTAAAAACACCAAAAACAAATACCTCATCGGGTTACGAAAAGCGCATAAAATTCACCATAAACATTTGGGGAAAGAAGAAGGAGAATGTTTCGGAATGTTATTTGTTCCTTTTAAATATTATAAAATGTAAGTGATTTATGAAAGTATACAAAATAGAAACCGTTCAACATGTAAATGCCAGCGTTGAAGAATGCTGGGATTTCTTTTCAAGCCCAAAAAATCTTCACACAATCACACTCGATAATATGAGTTTTGAAATTCAGGATTTTGACGGTAAACGAATGTATCCCGGACAAATTATTACGTATACTTTAAAACCTCTTTTAGGAATTAAAATCAATTGGGTTACGATCATTACAGTTTGCAAAGAAAATAGATATTTCATAGACGAACAGCGTTTTGGACCTTATGCTTTATGGCATCACAAACACTTTTTTGAAGCTACAGAAGATGGAACAAAAATGGTTGATATCGTACATTATGCCTTACCGTTAGGATATTTAGGCAGAATAATGAATAGGCTGGTTGTAAAAAGCAAACTGAAAACCATTTTTGATTATCGCCATAATAAAATTGAAGAATTGTTTAATTCAAAAGTATATTAAAAAAATATTTTTTGCCACAGATCAACACAGATTAGAAATCCTTTATAAATCTTCGAAATCTGTGGCAAAAAACCTCAACGCAGAATTTTAAATAATGGCAAAACAAAAAGTCACCCTTTTCTGGTTTAGACGCGATTTGCGCTTAGAAGACAATACCGGATTATTTCACGCTTTACAATCAGATTTTCCCGTAATTCCGCTATTTATTTTTGATGATGATATTCTAGAGAATCTTCCTAAAAATGATGCCAGAGTAAGTTTTATTTATGACTCGCTTCAAAAAATAAATGAACAGCTTCATACGATTGATTCTTCGATTTTAATCAAAAAAGGAAAAACTATTGAAGTTTGGAAATCACTTTTAGATGAATATGATATTCAACAAGTTTTCTTCAACAAAGATTATGAACCTTTTGCGATAAATAGAGATTTAGCGATTTCATCACTTTTAAAAGATAATAATATAGAATCCCTTTTCTTTAAAGATCATGTCATTTTTGAAGAAAAAGAAATCACAAAAGCAGACGGACTTCCCTATACCATTTACACGCCGTATAAAAACAAATGGCTGGAAAAATACCATCTTTCAGGTGGCTTATCAGAATATGATTCAGAATCACTCCTTAGTAATTTTGCTGCAAATCAATTTCCATTTCCGGAATTAACAGCAATCGGTTTTGAAAAGAGTACAATAAAAGTGCTTCCTCATAACTTAACACAAATTACCAATTACAAAGAAACCAGAGATTTCCCTGCTTTAGACAGCACTTCTTATCTTTCACCTCATTTACGTTTTGGAACTGTAAGTATTCGAAAATTGGTGAATTGGGCCAATCGAAAAAATCAAACATTTTTAAGCGAATTGATTTGGAGGGAATTTTTTATTCAGATCCTTTTCAGTTTTCCGAATGTTGTGAATCACAATTTTAAATCAGCTTACGATGGCATTCAGTGGAGGAATAATGAAGATGACTTTAAACGCTGGTGTTCCGGAACCACTGGTTACCCAATGGTTGATGCCGGAATGAGACAACTTAATGAAACCGGCTATATGCACAATCGCGTTCGTATGGTTGTAGCCAGTTTTTTATGCAAGCATTTGCTCATTAACTGGCAATGGGGTGAAGCTTATTTTGCAGAAAAATTATTAGATTTTGAATTGGCTTCGAACGTTGGAAACTGGCAATGGGCCGCCGGAACAGGCTGTGACGCCGCACCCTATTTCAGAGTCTTTAATCCCGAAATTCAACAAAAGAAATTTGATGAAAAAGGAATCTACATTCGAAAATGGATTCCTGAATTTGATTTGGGTTACAACGAACCAATGATTGATCACGCTTTTGCGAGGGACAGAGCGATTGTAACTTATAAGAAGGGAATCATTAAATAAATTCCAAATTTTAAATTCCAAATTCCAAGTATTAGTATTAGTATTGTTTCGTTACAATTGGAATTTGGAATTTTTATATTGGAATTTTCCAGTCTAGTATTTCAAATAATTCGTCACCACAATTTTCGCTTTCAAATCAAACATTAAATTGTACAAACCAAAGAAAGTTCGATTCATGTAAATAAAGTGCTTAGAACCGCGATTTCCGTTCATTTTTTTGAGGTTGGTATCGTTTGAGAAACGTTCACCTAATTTGGCAATGCTTTCGAAAAAAGTTTCATCGGCAAAATCGAAAGTTTCATTTTGAAATGGTTTTGTGAAAAGTGACAGCAAATCATGAAACATATCTGTAAAATACTCAATTTCTGAAGGGGAATCGTCTGGACGAAGAATTTCCAATTCGAATAATTTCTGATTAAAAAGCGTTTGATCTGTAATTACATTTTTATTAATTAATTCAAAATAAGGCTCGTAAAACTCATTCGGAATTTGTTTCATACAACCAAAATCCAATGCAATTAATTGATTTTGATCATCCACTAAAAAATTTCCGGGATGCGGATCAGCATGGACTTTTCGCAAAACATGAATCTGGTACATATAAAAATCCCAAAGTGCCTGACCTATTTTATCGCCAACTTCACGATCTGTATTCTTGGCCGTAAATTCAGAAAGATGAATTCCGGTCATCCAGTCCATCGTGATGATTTTCTCTGATGAAAACTCAGGATAATAATTCGGAAAAATTATATTTTCAATTTTACTGCAGGCTTTAACTACTTCCTGACTTTGTTTTAATTCTAATAAATAATTGGTTTCTTCTATCAATTTATCTTCAACTTCCTTAAAATATTTATCCGAATCTTTTCCCTGTAGATTAAACATTCTGATTGCGATGGGTTTTACCAAAGCCAAATCTGAAGAAATACTATTAGCAACTCCCGGATATTGAATTTTAACCGCTAATTTTTTATCGTTTTTCTTTGCCAAATGCACTTGTCCAATACTAGCTGCATTTACTGAGTTAGCATTGAATTCATCAAAAATCTCATAAGGTGTTTTTCCGAAATTCGTTTTAAATGTCTTTAAAACCAACGGAGCCGAAAGTGGTGGAACAGAAAATTGTGATAATGAGAATTTCTCGACATAGGCCTGAGGCAAAAAGTTTTTGTCCATGCTTAGCATCTGGGCTACTTTTAGTGCGCTGCCTTTCAGGCTTTTTAATCCATCGTAAATATCTTCGGCATTATTTTCATTGAGTTTATCACGTGTCAAATCAGAATTCACCATTTTTTCAGCATAATGCTTTATGTAGTTCACTCCTACTTTTGCACCGGTTTGCACCAATTTGCTGGCTCTTTCTATTTTTGATGTTGGTATATAATCGATTGTTTTCATTGTTTGCTGTATATTTTTTCTTTGAATAGAAATTTTCCAAAATCTATCAAATGATTTAGTGGCGCAACATTCATTAATTCAAATGAAGCATTAACTGATTTTTCGATAAAAATATCTGTTTTCTCAAAAGCTGCAGATTCATCATCCATCCAGAATTTTATCGTCATCATTAATTGTAACCAAGCTGACTCCTGAATTCCTTTTTCCTGGAATTTTTGAAATTTCTCCTGCTCAAGTCTGTAATCGTCTGTCAGGATTTCAGAAACATACTCTTTAAACGATTCACGAAGAGAGGTCAGTTGCACTAAATTTTTCAATGGATTTCTGTCGAGTTTCAACGATTGTAAAACATAACTTCTGTTGGCTGTCAAAACCTCGAAGAAAGTGAAATAAAAACTCAACATTTTATTCTTCATATCGTATTCCTGATAATCTGAATTTTTATGAAGTACATCAATTGTATTGACTAAAAAGAGTCTGAAAATTTCTTTTTCTAAACCTTCCAACGTTCCAAAAAAGGCATAAAATTCCGCTTCTGTAAAATCATTTTCTTTTGTAAAATGATAAACTGATTTTGGTTTTTGTCCCTTTTCTAAAACTTCACTCATGTACATTGAAACAATATCTTCTTTGCTGATTATCTTCTTTTTAGTGGCCATCTCATTTAAATTTAGAATTTGTCCTAAAGGTAAGCAATGTTTAAGTATCTTTACTTATGCTTAAACAGGATGCACTGTTAAATATATTATAATATCATGGCTAAAAATGTTTTACTAACCGGAGGAACTGGATTTATTGGTAAACATCTTACAGATGTACTTATTGACAGTGGTTTTTCTGTATCTATTTTAAGCCGTTATCCAAGAAAAAATACGCCATCTATTACTTACTATAAATGGAATTTAAAAGATAATTTTATTGAGAAAGAAGCCATACTGAATGCGGATTATATTATTCATTTGGCTGGTGAAGGAATTGTAGAAAAACGTTGGACTAAAAAACGTAAAAAAGCAATTTTAGAAAGCCGTATTAAACCTATCGAACTTATCTTTTCTATTTTAAAGGAAAACAATAAAACTTTGGACGCTTTTATTTCAGCCTCTGCCGTTGGAATTTATGGGGCTAATACAAGTCAGGAAATTTGCACCGAAAACACACCTCCGGCAAATGACTTTTTAGGAACAACCTGCCAAAAATGGGAAAATACTGCCGATCAAATTACTTTATTGGGAATAAGGACAGTCAAAATAAGGACAGGAATTGTTTTGGGAAAAGATGAAGGCTTTCTCAAAAAAATAACGCCAAGTTTTAAAGCCGGATTTGGTGCCATTTTAGGTTCCGGAAAACAATATTTACCATGGATTCATGTAGAAGATTTATCTCAGATTTATTTGAAAGCATTAGTTGATGCTGAAATGCAGGGTGCGTACAATGCCACTATTACCGACAATACAACAAATGCAACCCTTTCAAGAATTCTGGCGCATTTGTACGGATATAGCATTTGGCTTCCAAATATACCGCCGTTTTTAATCAAACTTGGATTAGGTGAAATGAGCATTGCTGTTTTAGAAGGGCAAAGAGTTTCTTCTGAAAAAATACAAAAAGCAGGTTTTGAATTTCAATATACAGATATTGAAGCAACACTCTCTACCAGCTTGTCCTGATTTTATTTCAAGGTCACCAGGAAAGCATCTTCGTTTCGTATCACACCAATTAAATCAGTATTGGCCGTTTGTGAAATTTTCTCGGCTATTCTATTAGGGATTTGAATATTAAAATCAGAAAACGCAATTGGAAAATCAGAATGAATCTGGATTCCCTCATTTACTTTTTTTAAAAAAGCTTTCACTTCAATTTCTCTCGATTTTCCGCGAACGGTCAATTTACCCTTTATCGTATATTCTTTTTCAATTTCATTAATATCTTTCAAATCAAATTTGGCAATTTTACCTTTAAAAACCGCTTTAGGATAGCGATTACTTTCCATATAATTGTCGTTAAAATGTTCTTGCATCAAGTCCAGTTTAAAACGAAAATCTTTGACAATAACAGTGCAGATGAAAACGCTTGTTTTAGGTTCCAAAACAATCGCAACAGATCTATTTACAGCTTTTATTTCCTCAAATAAAGGCACAGAAGCTTCAAAATTCACAGTTCCGGTAGTGGTTGTAAATTTTTCCTGAGCAAATAAAGAAAATGCTGAAAAAAGCAGGATTAATAATGTAGTTCTTTTCATAATCGTCAGCAATTAAACAATTATGTCATTCGGTTTTTTTAGTAGGATTAACTAAAAAAGGAATCAGATTTTATAAAAATCGAATGGCAATACTCCGTGAAAATATAGTAACTTATCTATACACTTAAAGTTACGAAATTTTCAAGCTACTAATTGCCGAATTATGCTAAATATTTGTGAAATGTTTTATTGAGGTAAAATGTGAAATGTTGTTTGTGAAATGCTTTTCTAAACTATTCCATTTCAGTACAAATCTCTATTAAAAAGCCATCCAGATCCCTAACATAAGCCACAATTTGTCCCCATGGTTTTGCAGTTGGCTCTTTTACCAGCACCGCTCCAAAAGAAGTCGCTTTTTGTACCAACTCCAGAACATCGTCTGTAATAAAACCAATTTCAAATGCAAAAGGTTTATTGTCTAAGTTACTTTCAACAAAACCATCTTTTAGGTTCTGAGCAGCCAGGTTTTTCGAGGCAAATGAAAGTGTCGTTTCGCCTGTGATTAATTCACCATAATCATGTTCCGGAGTTATGAATTTTCTTGAAAAACCAAATACATTTTCATAAAACACAATTGACTCTTCTACATTTTCTACATATAAAATTGTATATCTAAATTTTACCATTTGACCTGATTTAATTGAATTCTTTATTCCTAACTAATTTCTAAAAGTACATTATATTTATCTAAACTTGCTAAATCCTCAATCGAATTTACATTGGTAATTTTAGCATGTTCTTCAACTTCTTTTCGTACCTCAATATGTTTAACTGCTTTTCTAAAACGACGAACCTCTTCTAAATTAGATAAAATAAGTCCGGGAACGGCGACACTTTTTCCTTCCTTGTCTTTGGCCACCATTGTAAAATAAGAAGAATTACAATGTTTAACAGCTCCTGTCTGGATATTTTCTGCTTCAACACGAATCCCGACAACCATCGAGCTTCTTCCAACGTAATTCACCGAAGCTTTCATGGTAACGAGTTCTCCAACTTCAATAGGTTTCAAAAAGTTTACTGTATCAACAGAGGCCGTTACGCAATAATTCCCGCAAAATTTCGAGGCCGAAGCAAAAGCAATTTGATCCAGTAATTGTAAAATATATCCCCCGTGAATTTTACCGCTGAAATTGGTGTGCGATGGCAACATTAATTCGGATATACTTATTTTCGATGAAGAAACGGGTTTGAAATCTGCAGTCATATAAATTGTGGTATTATTAAGTAGGTAAATATTTTAGTTTAGTAATTGATTTTCATCTGTATTTGAGGCTCTTGCAATAATGTTTTCCGGAAGCGCCTTTTTTGCCTTTGCTCCCATTTTCTTTAATTTTTCGACACTCGAAATTAAGTTTCCTTTTCCGTCTACCAATTTATTCATGGCACTGTCGTATTCATTTTTGGTGTCTTTTATTTTGTTTCCAATTCTAACCAAATCGGCAACAAAACCTTCAAATTTATCGTATAAAGCTCCGGCTTGTCTGGCAATTTCAAAAGCGTTTTCCTGCTGTTTCTGGTTTGCCCACATACTATCGATAGTTCTTAAGGTCGCCAATAAGGTACTTGGCGTTACAATCACAATATTTCGATCAAATGCTTTATTGTATAAAGCTGAATCTTCATTTAATGCAATAGCAAAAGCCGGTTCTATCGGAATAAAAAGCAAAACAAAATCAGGGCTTTCAATTTGATACAAATCATGGTAATTTTTATTTCCGAGTTGTTCTACGTGTCTTTTAATAGAATTGACGTGCTCTTTTAAATAATCAATTTTAAGAATTTCAGATTCCTCATTGATCCATTTTTCGTAGGCTACCAAAGAAACTTTAGAGTCTACAATCATTTTTTTGCCGTCGGGCAAATTGATTACAACATCAGGAAAAACGCGAGTTCCTTCGTTATTTGTAAAACTTTGCTGTACTTCATATTCACGTCCTTTTTCTAAACCTGATTTTTCTAAAACACGTTCTAATACCAACTCTCCCCAATTTCCCTGCATTTTACTGTCTCCTTTTAATGCCTTAGTCAGGTTTAACGTTTCTTTACTCATTTGGGCATTCATTTCACTTAATCCCACAATCTGCTGACGCAAAGCCGCGTGATAATCGATGCTTTCTTTGTGTGTTTGTTCTACTTTTTGCTCAAATCCATGAATCTTATCCTGCAATGGTAACAAGATATTTTTCATGTTCTCGCTGTTCTGTTCCGTAAATTTAGCCGACTTTTCTTCAAGGATTTTATTCGCCAAATTTTCAAATTCTTTAGTAAACTTTTCCTGAAGTTCTGTAATCTCCGCTTTTTGTTCTTTATGTCTTTCCCATAAATTTTCAAAATCTACTTCCTTTTTAGAAAGCTGGATAGCCAAACTATCTTTTTCAGTTCTGATACTTTCTTTTTCTACATTATTTGATTGTAGTACTTTTTCAAAATTTCTTTTTTCATTTTCAAATTGCTCTTTCTGCAATTGCAATTGATTGATATTAGCATTTAGTCTTTCCTCTAAACTTACCTTTTCTGATTGAAATTTGGCCGAAAACAGCATTCTTCCTAAGTAAATACCCAGCAACAAAGCCACAACAAAAGCCACAACAAAAGCCAATAAAAAGGGAAGAAAATCAAACATAACTAAGTTCTTTTTTACGTAAAAGTACGCAATAATACGTAGTGCTTAATTTTTAAAACTAAAATTTCACGAATTATTGTCCATCTCAAATTAAATAAACATTCTCAAAAAAATATAAAAAAATATTTCTGCACGCAACCATTTAAAAAAAACACATCTACTAAATATAACCTATTAAAATATTACCCAATGAAAAAATTAATGTTAAGCTTGTTTATAGCTTTTGGATTTAGTGCTTGCTCTCTTAGTAATGATGACATGAATAATGTAGATTGTGGAGTAAACACAGAAGTAGCTTTTACAGGATTTCCACTTTTATGCAATTACGCTGTCAAAAGTTTACCTACTAACCCTGCTGCCATCGTAGTAAACTCAACTGAAAGAATGGAGTACTACTTTACAAAACACGAAAATACTTGTACTGTTGCAAGTGACCCTAATATCGATTTTACTCAAAAATTCTTAGTGGGAATTTTTGCCGGAGCAAAACCTACAAGTGGTTATGCTATAAAAATTACAAGTATTGTAGAAAATAATTGTCAAATTGTAATTAATTTTTACGAAAAAAGTCCACAGAATGGCGAAACTTTATCATCTGCACCTACTTATCCATCAGATTTTATTTTGATCCCTAAAACGTCAAAACCGATTGTTTTTAACAGAACAACAGAGAGCTCTGACAACATCGTAATTGGAAGTTTTAACAGTAAATGTATAGGTACAGATTGTCAAAAATTCTTCCAGCTAAACAATTACAATATTCAAAAATTTCAAAATGTAGTAGCAGGTAATTATGATTTTAGCCAATATAAATACAGTACTACTACAAAAAGAGACGAGTACACTACGTTTTCGAAAAGCATACCAACTGAAATTTTAAACTTAAAAGGACAAACTAAAACATACGGAACGCCGGACTCAGCTGATCAGGGCGGAATCTATTTTGAGTTTACTCAGGGAGCTGTTGTTACCAAAATTTATATCGACAACGCCGACACAGCAGATCAAAGCACAGAGGTTAAACTTTTCAAAAAAACTATCCAGGATAAAATCACCAGTTTAAAATAATTAAGATTATGAAAAAACATTTTCTATTTTTTATTGTATTTGGCCTTTTCACTGCAGCATATTCATTAGAGACGAAAGGTTATGCCGGTTCTATTATAAACACCTGGATTTGGGAAAAATCAATTGGAGGATCAAGTAATCCTTATACAGCAACACCAAAGACCAGTGGTTTCAACAAGAAAATTGTTTTTACCCCTGAAGGGAGAGTTATCACTTATAAAAATGATGTAGAAATTAGAAACAGTGCCTACCAAATAGAAAAAGGCATTGGCTTTTTTGACCATTCAGAGCATGACCTGATTACTTTTGAAGGCAAAACTTATATCATAGAAAACCTTGATAATCAAAACTTAACAATCGTTAGCAATAACCAGGATGCTACTCGTAGTATTTATAAAAGGTAGTTTTTTAAGTTAATAAAAACTATTTTTACAGAACCAAATTTAACCATTTTTGAAAGACGATTTAGAAAAATATATCAGGCAATGCATGCAAAATGACAGGGAAGGACAACTGAAAATATATCAGTTGTTCTCTCCTGTCTTGTATGGTATTTGCCTAAAATATATGAAAAACGAAGACGATGCGAAGGATGTTTTCCAGGAAGCATTTGTTATTGTTTTTCAGAAAATTGGTCAGTACAAATTTGAAGGGAGCTTTGAAGGCTGGTTAAAACGTATTTTCATAAATAAGCTTATCGAAACTTTAAACAAGAAGAAAAAAGAAAGTTTCTTTTTGGATGTTTTTGATCCTGACACCGATTTTACTGAAGAGGAAGAATTAGATACAATTCCGATAGAGCAAGAAAAATTACTGGAATATATTCGGGATTTACCTGATCAATACCGGACTGTCTTTAACTTGTATGTTTTTGAAAAGATGAAACACAAAGACATAGCCGAGTTACTAAAAATTTCAGAAGGAACATCAAAATCAAATTTAAACAGAGCGAAGGGCATTTTGCAGAAAAGGATTTTGAGCTTAAAAAAAAATTTTAAAATAGCATGAAAAAGCAGAATATAGAAGATATTTTTTCATCAATGGAAAACTTTTCAAGTGTTCCACCCCCTGAATTGTGGGCAAACATTGAGGAAAAACTTGACAAACCAAAAAAGAAAAAGAGAGCTATTCTTTGGTGGTCAGCAGCGGCATGCCTGTTATTAGGCTTGTTACTGCCTTCTGTTTTATATTTTAGCTCAAACAACGGAATCAAAACTATAAATAATGGTGCCCGAGGAAACAATAGTGTTGTTATCGATGAGCACAAAAAAAACAGTAACAATACAAAAACAATAGCTACAGAAAAGGATATCGAAAATAAGTCAGGAATTGTACAAAGTTCTTCTATAGAAAGCTCAAAAAACAGCTCTGGTAATTCTGAAGGAAATCAAACAACAGAAACTGCAGTAGCCCATGCTGATTCTAAAAATAAAAGCAATCCTGGTTCTTCAGATGCAAATCTAAATTCAAAAAAAAGAAATACAAATCAAACTGTAGCTGAACAAACAGCTGTTTCAGAAAAAGGAAATCAATTCAATTCACTTTCGAAAAATAAAAATTTAAATGCTGAAAAAAGAAATGGAAATCAGACTGTAGCTGAGAAAACTTTTAGAACCGGAAATCAAAATCAGTTCAATTCTTTTTCAAAAAATAAAAACTTAAACGCTGAGAAAAGAAACGGAAATCAGGCTGTAGCCGAAAAAACGTTTACTACCGGAAATCAAAATCAGCTCAATTCTTTTTCGAAGAATCAAAACATAATCCCTGAAAAAAGAAATGGAAATCAGGCTGTAGCCGAGAAAACGTTTACTACCGGAAATCAAAATCAGTTCAATTCTTTTTCAAAAAATCAAAACTTAAACGCTGAGAAAAGAAATGGAAATCAGGCTGTAACCGAGAAAACTTTTAAGACCACAAAACAAAGTCAATTTAATTCTTTTTCAAAGGATCAGGTGCCAGGTTCTATTTTTGAAAATCAATTGAATTCAAATCCTGCAGCTATTGCTTTAGGAAATTCAAATTCAGTTTTCAACAATAAAGAAAAAGTAATAGCTGACCGCAAAAAAGAAGCTACAACAACAACTGTTAAAACAGAAAAAGCCATTGCCGATAATGCTCCCAAAAGCAATTCTAAATTCAGCAATGTTTTGAGTAAACAAGATTCTGTTCAGTTGGCAGAACTTCAAAATTTAGAAAAAGGTATAACTCCTGAAGAGAAAAAAGGAAGAGAAAAAGATCCTAAAACGGCATCAAAAGCTGAAAAATGGGCTCTTGAAGTTTTTGCAGGAATTGCCAATTCTGAAAATTATAAAAATGACAAAACTTTAGGCAACGTAAACGACTCGAAACAAAGTAGTACTTACGGTGTTAAAACTAAATATAAAATCAATAAAAAATGGGCAGTTGGTTCTGGTTTTAAAATCAATGAATTAGGTCAGAGTGTGGCTAATGTCTCTTATATAAAAACTGCCGACAATGCTTTTTTAACTACTGGTGATTATTTTATGAAAAACCCAACAGTTCCTCAAATTGCAAGTAATGATAGTTATGTATTAGTTTCAAACAGCACTAAAAATGCCGTAAGCAGTAGTAATGTACAAAGTGGAAATTTAGATCAAAGTTTACGATATGTTGAGATGCCTTTAGAAGTTTCGTATGCTGTTTTTTCTAAAAACAAAGCTTCTATCAGTTTGAATACAGGTGGTTTTATTGGTAAATTAATATCTAACAATGTTGCAATAGATGGAAATTCATTAGGTAAAAATGTAAACGCAAATGATTTTGTATACGGCTCAACGTTAAGTAGTACAGTGCAATACCGGGTTTACAAAAAAACAAATGTTTTTGTTGAACCTGCAATGAATTATTATGTAAATCCATTAAACAGTCAATCATTTAACCAATTTCAATGGGGAGTAAATTTCGGACTAAATGTTTCATTTTAAATAAAAAAAACCATATATTTAACACCCAAAAACCTACGTAACCCCTAAACCTACTATAATTTTGAAAACAAGCTTAAAAGCGAGTCTTCTCAAAATGATCGTAAAAAACCATTGGACAAATCACAAATCTATCCCCAAAGATTTGCTTTTAGCCAAAGAACTGGTTTATGATTGTTTTGATTTTGACTGTTCGCAACCGCAGCAGGAAAGCGAAAGCATTGATTACAGTGCTTATCGTTTCTATCTCAATGAGAAATTTATTTGCTACAGAGAAGCCAAAATTACCCCAACAAAAACTGGCCAATTTGTTACTTTGTGGAAACGAAGCAGATTAGGAACAATTGAACCTTTTGATTCAACTGATTTAATCGATTTTGTTTTTATCAGCGTTCGAAAAGATGATCTTTTTGGGCAGTTTATTTTTCCTAAAAATGTGTTACTTGAAAAAGGAATCTTTTCGACAGCAACCAGCGAAGGAAAAAGAGCTGTAAGAGTTTACCCGCCTTGGGATGAAACAAACAACAAACAAGCTAAAAAAACTCAGAATTGGCAGTTGAAATATTTCTTTGAAATAACTCCTGAACCGGATTTTGATACTTTTAGAGAATTAGTTAATTAGTATAAAAAATGGCTGTCTATTACTGGACAGCCATTTTTACTTAAATGTATTTCTGTTTATTTTTTTATGATTTTATTGCTATAAATAACGTTATTGTTTTCACTTAAGGTATAAACATAAATTCCGGATCTAAGATTGCCTAATTGAATTACAGCATCGTTTTTTTCCTGAGTTCCTTTAATTTCAATTGGATTTCCAACTAAATGTCCTGAAATATCATAAAGTCGTAATTTTAAAATTTTATCCTCTTTCATTTTTACTGTCACATTTACAACATCAGTTGCAGGATTAGGATAGGCTTGTACAAAATATCCATTATTTGTTCCGAAATCAATTGTAGACAAAACATCTTTTTTCAATTCAAAACGGGCAATTACAGGACCATGATCTGAAGTTGTATTGGTATAGTTGGTAATATCATTACGCGGATCATAAACAGCAATTGAATTCGGAATATATTGATCTGTCAATTCATTAGAAATAACAATATGATCCAAAAATCCATTTGAACTCAAAAAGCTATAGGCACCAGCCTTGCTAATCTCTAAAGTAAGTGTATTATAACGGTTTTTATCTTCAACTATTTTTTGATATGACGAAGGATTTCCTGCAATAACAGATGCTTTGACATCATCATTAAAATCTCCCAAAATCATAAAATTAGCATTTGGAAACTCAACATCCAGACTGTCTTTCAATAATTCAGCATCGTATTTACGCATATTATATCTGGAAATATCTGATCCGCTATTGGCGCGTGCGTGAAGATCAATCAGATTAATCTCTTTTTTAATTCCTCCAATATTGGTTTCTATTTTAACTAAGTAAGGCAAACGTCCTGATGAGAAAAAACTAGAACTTGTGTTAACCGTAGAAGTCGTTCCTGGATAATTTGGTAACGTTTTTGTTCCTGCACGAACTTCATCATATAATTTCTTAAACATAACACGCGTACTTTTTACTGTAGTAGTTTGAGTGTTATAAAGAACCACTAATTTTTGGGGAGGAAAATTAGGATCAGCAGCATTAAACGAATACGACCATGATGTTGAAATTGATTTATCAAATGTTTTTCCGTTGATATTAATTTTCTGAATCAAAATATCTAAAGACGGATCATCTGAAACTTCCTGAACAACATAAACATCGGCATTTAATTTGTTCATCACTTTAGCAACATTTTCAATTTGTAAAGTGTCATCTGTTGGACCGAATTCAACATTATCTGTACCTTTTACATCAGTACCAAAAAACTCCAGATTGTAGGTTACAATATCAAAAGTATCCGCTTTTAGCAATGAAGATCCTGTTAAAGATCCTATTTGTTTATTTAGACCGGTACCGGTAACCGTTAAAGTGCCAGATATAGTCAAAGTTCTTATAGAAGGCGTAAATCGAACATAAACTGTTTTTCCAGCCATTGCATCAGCTGAACTTATTAAAACATCTGACTGGAATGAAGTATTATCCAAAGACAATTGGTAATCTGCCGGAGCTTTTAATGTAATGTCATTGTAACCCTCTGCTTTGAAAACAAAAGACTGACTTGCTGATATTGTATTAATACTAACTTCTCCAAAATCTAAAATAGGATTTGCTGCCACAAAACCCGCTTCATTTGTTATAGCAACATCGTCTAATGACCATTCTTCCGCATTATTTGCTCCTCCGGCTGTAGTTACATAAACCCACGCCACATAAGTATTGTTCGTTTTGTACGGTCCTAAATTTATAAATTGCGATTGTTTATAAGTACCAGTAATAGTTGGGAAATCCCCTGGTATTTCTGTCCACGTTGCTGTTTCCGGATTGCTTTTACCATCATAATTAACAGAAACCATTAATTTCAAATCAGAACCTACGTAAAACTTGCGGGAGTAAAAAGATAATAATGGAATTTGACTAAAATTATCCAAACGCAATCTTGGTGAAATCAGCCAATCTTTGCTTGCACCACTATCAGAATACCCGTTAACAAGTATTGCCCCGGTTCCCGAATTGACGTTTCGCGCCACTGTTGTACTCGTCCACTCATTTGCAGTCCCAGCTACGTTATACTGTGTCCATCCACTATTGGTTAGAACGGCCGGATCATTAAAACCCTGCAAATACGGATTAATTCCTGTTCCTGAAAGAGTAACTATTTTGCTTGTCGCTCCCGTTGATTCGTGTGTTATCTGTCCGGACAAATTACCCGTAGCAGTTGGTGTAAAACGAACATAAACAGTTTGTGCTGCATTTAAAGCAAAATCAGCTATGGCGTATGTTAAAGAAGTTCCAAACGCAGTATTATCTTTAGAAATAGTAAAATTTCCTGTAGCAGTAACTGTAACGTTAGCCGAAAGATTAACTGCCTGAATTTGATAGCTTCCACTTTCTGAAGTAAAGCCTGTTTCTGAAAACCCTAAATCTAAAGAAGCAACAGTGGTTGTTACAGATGGAACTATTGCGGCGGCAGTTGTAGCATCAACTTTTACAACAGTTGTCTGAACGTTACCATATGGATCTTCTGAAATAGAAAAAACAGAATAAGCAGTACTAATTGAAAGTCCGGTAAAACTTTTTAGATATACCTGAGTTGGATCTATAATATCAAAAAAACCGGATTGTAAAGCCGGAGCGTTATTAGCATCCTGACCCGCTTTTACTTGAACTACACTTGGAGTCGCACTTCCGCCAGGCAGTAAAACATAGTAAGTTTTTCCGATTTCATCTAATTTATTGGAAAAATCGAAACTGTTTGATAAAATATTATCTGCTTTTGGATAGCCCGCAACGCTTACTGGAGCAACTATATCACTTTTTATATCTATATTGTCTATTGCAAACGATGGTCTTGAACCTGATCCGGAAACTTGTCTTGAAATCCATCTTATTTGAACTTCAGGCTGATTGTTGCATTCAGCAGGTAACGTAATCTTAAAAGTTTTTAAATTTTGAGGAGTGGTAACAGCCGTTATTTGTGAAACTTCATTGTTAGAATATAAGGTTGTCGGTAATGTAGTAAAAGAAGCTGTATTACCAATCCTATATTGCAGGACCATTTCATTAATACGATTAGACGAAGTTCCGCTTATTACTGTTCCGTAAGGATTACGAAGTGTCATCGCATCATATTGAACCTGAATCGCTTTTTGATTTGTAGCATCAAAAGCAAATCCAATTGTCAAATCAAGATTACTATTATTTAAAAAACCAATTTTTCCATCATAATTATGAAAATTGCCACTACTAGTAGACGCTGTGCTATTTGCTATCAAAGGTCTATCTGCTATTAAAGTAGCATTTGTATTAAAAGCTGATCCTGGCGATATACTTGCGGTCCAGCCTTGAAAACCATCCGGATATGCTGTATCAACAACTCCTAATCCATTAAAATTTTGTGCATAAGGCAATGTTTGTTTTGTTGGAAATGTCTGAGCAAAGACAGACACCGAGCAATAAAAAAAACTTAAAAAAGCCATTAAATGGCGAACTGAGTAGATCTTTTTCATAGGTTAAGACATAGAAATTTAGATGTTAAAGTTATCGCCTTTAAAGTTAAGATAATATTGTCAAAACTTAAATTAATTGTAAGATTTTTAAATCATGTATAAAACGTAAAAACTTATCTATTCATAAAACCTGACAAAAAAAGCTGCCTGAAATTCAGGCAGCTTTCATTTTATTTTATCAAATTTATAGATTGACTTAATGAACAAAGAAAATCACTCATCCAGTTTCATATTTCCCCTGTCCTCATGACTTTCCGGATTTGAATTAGGATAACGATTTGGCGTAATATCTGAATTCCGATCTTTATTTTCGACTGTTTTTTTTGCTTCTTCTTCCGTGGACACCCCACGATTCGCATTTGGATTATTTGAATTTATATCTTTTGAAGTTTCTTGGAAACTTTCGTTTTCATTTCGGACTCTGTCTACGATTTCTTTGTTTCCACTTTTGTCAGTTACTACTTCTTGTTTTATTTCTGATTCATGAAATTCAATATCGTGTGGAATATTTTTCCCTTTCGATTCATCGATGTTTTTTTTGTGTTCCATTTATTTTTTTGGAACCTAGATTGTTATTTTCCATGACATTATATTTTTTCATTACTACATAATATTACGAATTTTAAATGGGAAAAATAAGACCTTTAACATAGCTTTTGGTTATTAAATAATTATTCTTTACTTGAATTGAAAACAAAACTATCTTTGCACTTTAAAAATAATACATGCATCATCACTTCATTCTTTTTAAACCATACGGCTATTTAAGCCAATTTATTTACGAACTAAAGAGAAAGAAAAAGCTTTTGGGTGAATTATATGATTTTCCTGAAGGTACCATGGCAATTGGCCGCTTAGACGAAGATTCTGAAGGATTGCTTTTACTTACAACCGACGGAAAAGTAAGCGAACAAATAAGAAGCAAAAAAGTAGACAAGGAATATTACGTTCAGGTTGATGGGGTGATAACTCCTGAAGCGATTGAAGAATTGCAAAAAGGTGTGGAAATTGGTTTTGATGGTGGAAAATATAAAACTAAACCTTGTAAAGCCTTTATTGTTACCGAAATTCCTGATTTTGGGCCAAGAGCCAAAAAAATAAGAGACGAACGTCATGGCCCAACTTCCTGGGCTTCTATAACCATAAATGAAGGCAAATTCCGTCAGGTTCGTAAAATGACAGCGGCGGTCGGTTTTCCAACTTTAAGATTAGTTCGTGTTAGAATAGGAAATGTATATTTGCAAAACTTAAAAGCTGGAGATGTTCTGGAAGTTTCAGATTTTAAATTAGAAAACTAATTAGAAAATGTGTCAATTAGATAATTTGAAAATTAGATAGTTACAGACTAACATCTAACATTTAACATCTAACATTTAACAAATAACTTAAAAAATGCTAAACGTTGTTCTTGTAGAACCTGAAATACCAAATAATACTGGAAATATTGGACGCTTATGCGTGGGCACAGAAAGTCGTCTGCACTTAATTCATCCCTTCGGATTTGTGATTAATGATAAAAATCTCAAACGTTCCGGTTTGGATTATTGGGTACATCTTGATGTGACCGAATATCAAAATATAGAAGAATGGATTCAGCAGATTCCTGATCAATCACGTGTTTTTTTGATGAGTTCGCATGCAGAGAAATCATATTTAGAAACCGATTTTCAAGATGGAGACTGGTTGGTTTTCGGAAAAGAAAGCGTTGGTTTGAGCGCAGCAGTTTTAACACGTTTTGAAAATCATCTAACGATTCCGATGTCGAAATTAATCCGTAGTTTTAATATTGCAAATTCTGTGGCTTTTGTAGTTGGTGAGGCTAAAAGACAAATTGGGTTGAAGGTTTAATTTATTTTGAAACTCCAGAGGAGCTTAATGTTTATAGCTATAATATTTTACCACAGGTTAAAACTCCAGAGGAGCGATATAATAATTTTTATTTTGATGGATAAATATTTCACCCCTATGGGTTCTGCCAAAATGCCTTTATCATTCTATAAATATAATGTCCCGCTGGGACTCATAATTAATTGAGATTAATAAAAAGTATTCTAAGTAATCACAAACTTCCCTTTTTCAGCATCAAAAATAATATGCTCGTCTTTAAACAAAGTAGCGAAACTTCCTTTTGAAATTAAATTACATGGTTCATCCTGAACAACAAATTCCGGCGTCATTATGATCATTTCATCGCTTAACTGAATCGCCAAATCGATATCGTGTGTTGAAAATAAAATACATTTTTGAGTTTCCTGTGTCAGCTTTTTTAGCAATTTGAAAAGCGAAACTTTATGTAATAAATCGAGATGCGTTGTAGGTTCATCGAGAATAATTAAAGGCGTGTCTTGTGCCAAAGCTCTCGCAATTAAAACCTTTTGCAATTGACCGTCACTAATCTCAAAATGTCTTTTTTGTGCCAAATGTTCAATTTGCGTTAATACCATCGCTTCCTGAACTTTTTCTATATCTGTTTGAGATAAAGTTCCGATCCAATCCGTGTATGGCTGTCTTCCCAAAGCCACTAATTCAAAAACAGAAAGATTGCTTGGTGGCAATTTCTCGGTTAAAACCAAACTTAGATTTTGTGCTAAATCTAGAGGGTTATAAGTATTTATGTTTTTTTCATTCAGAAGAACTTTCCCTGACAACGGTTGTTGAATTCCGGTAATGGTTCTCAATAAAGTTGATTTCCCAATTCCGTTTGCACCAATTAATGAAATGAGTTTTCCTGATGACAGATTCAAATTAAGATTTTCAGCAATAGCCACAGTTGCTTTCTTGGACTTATAGCCAATGGTTAAATTTGAAGTTTCTAGAATTGTTTTCATTTTTTTTTAAGATGCTAAGGTTCTGAGATACTAAGGAGCTAAGATTTTTTAACGATTTAACATCTGCGAAGATCCGTTTAATCCGTTTAATCCGTGGCCAAACATTATTACTTAAAATTTCTTTTTCTTATCAATAACCAAATTACGACCGGTGCACCAATTATAGACGTAATTGCATTTATTGGAAGTGTAACATCAAAGCCCGGCATTTGAGAAACTATATCACAGAATAATACAATAATAGCTCCAAAAAGCAATGTACTCCAAAACAAAATCATATGGTTACTGGTTTGAAAAGTCAGTTTTGCGATATGCGGCACAGCTAATCCAATAAAAGCTATCGGGCCTGCAAAAGCAGTGATGCTTCCGGCTAAAATACTGGTTGCAAAAATAATGATCAAACGGGCTTTATTGAAATTCAATCCCATGCTTTTTGCATAATTTTCGCCCAAAAGCAAAGCATTTAAAGGCTTAATACTAGCCGCGCTTAAAACTAAACCAAAAAATACACTGACTGCCAAAACTATAATTGATTTCCAGGAAAGATTGCCAAGATTTCCTAATGACCAAAAAGTGAATTTCTGAAGCTGTTCGGCTGTACTAAAATAAGTTAAAACACTCACGATTGCGGTTGTAAAACTTCCGAACATTAATCCAACAATTAAGATTGCCATCGTATCCCGTAAACGTTGCGAAACGACTAAAACCAACAATAAAACAAGTGTACTGCCTAAAGTTGAAGCCAAAACAATTCCGTATGAAGATAATGCGATTGTTCTCAAAAAGAAGGCAAAAATCCAGCACCAAGAATCACAAAAGCCACTCCGAGACTTGCACCTGAACTTAATCCTAAAACATACGGCCCTGCAAGCGGATTTCTGAATAAAGTCTGCATCAACAAACCGCTTATTGAAAGTCCGGTTCCGACTAAAATCGCTGTAATCGCTTTTGGCAAACGGTAATTGATAATGATATATTCCCAAGTCGATTTGCTAGCTTGACTTCCTGTTAAGCTCGTATAAACATCTCTAAATGGAATATTAACGGAACCCAAACTAATACTCGCAAAAAACATCAGAAGAAGTCCTAAACCCAGAACGATAAATAAAATGGTATTTCTTTCTTTGTTTGCCAATTTAATTCAGTTTAGATGCAAAAGTAAACTCATAACTCGGCAGTAAATCCGGATGAAAAATTTTAATATAATCTTTCAAAACCAAATCTGGTCGGCTTGGCGATAATTCATAATAAATGGTTCCGCCAGTTGCTCCAAACTTACTTTCTAAAGTATAGATTGATTTATTCTTAAAAGCGTCAAACTCACTGTAATGCGGATTTGCTTTTTGTAATTCGTCTAAAGTCAGAAAAGATCCAGAAGCAATCCAAACATTTGCTGTTTTGGCTTTATCTAATACTTTTTCGAATGACAAACCCTGACTTCCGGTTCCTTTTAAATCGGCCCATAAATAATTAGACTGTGCATCTTTCATAAATTGCGCCACCCAGCTGTTTCCTTTTGCCACATACCAAACATCCTCATACATAGAACCATATAAAACTGTCGTCGTCGCAGGTTTATCAGCGACTAATTTCTTAGCCTGATTGTAGCTTGTTACAATTTTATCAAACAATTCTTTGGCTTTCTCTTCTTTACCAAATAAGGCTCCGTAGAGTTTAATCCATTCTGCTTTTCCAAGTGGAGATTGTTCCATCCAGTCGGCCTGAATCATTACGTTTAAACCACTTTTTGTCAAATTATCCAGCATCGGATTGTTATTGTCAACTCCAAAAGTTACAATCAAATCTGGAGATAATTCTATTAATTGTTCAATATTTAATTTTTCATTTTGTCCAACGTTTTTCACAGAACCTTTATCAATTAATATTCTGGTTTTTTCAGATGAAATATAATCGGTATGTGGAAAACCAACTAGTTTATCTTCTACATCCAGCATTTCAAGATAGGGAATATTAGTCGTTGATGTCACCACAATAGATTCTAAAGGAACTTTTATCGTAGTATAATTTTGTAAACTATCCGGAACTTTAGCTTCTTTTTCTTTTAAAATATAAGTAAAATTTTTATTTGCATTTGGCCACGGATTTGTCACTGTTACTACTGAAAATCCTTCGTGTTTTACGATAGAAAGTCCAGAAGCATATTCAATACTATTTTTAGCAATTGGAGATTTTGCAACTTCAGCAGTTTCATTTTTTTTACATCCGATTAGAAGAAAAAAAGATAGAATAATAATGGATTTAGGTACTAAATTTTTCATATACTGGTTATACTATTTTGGAATATGAAATCGTTAATATGCAATATCGGCACAGATTTTGAATATCACAATTTCATTATTTAAATTTTCGATAGCGACAAAGGTAAGGCAATTTCTATTTTTTTTGTTTACCTTTATTCTTACAAATTTCAACAAAATTATCTTTTATATTTATGAATACCACAAAAACCAAAGTTTGCTCAAGTTGTGAATCTACTTTTAGCTGCGGAGATATTTCTGTTGAAAACAAATGCTGGTGTAATGATTTCCCTCCTATTTTTAATCTTTCTGAAGGAGGCGATTGTCTTTGTCAGACTTGCTTTAAAGAAGCCTGCGTAGACAAAATAGATGCTTATGTCGAGACTATGACTCCAAAAAAAGCACTACAAAATAAAGCACTATCTTTACCAAAAACTGCAAAACTTATTGAAGATATCGATTATTATAAGGAAGAAGGCACTACAGTTTTCACTAGTTGGTTCCATTTGAAACGAGGCAATTGTTGTGGTAATGATTGTCGCCATTGCCCTTATTAAGTGTTAATTATAAATTGTTAGTTGTTAATTATGAAAAACAACATAATCAAAGACAAAAGTTTTGATTTTGCCATCCGAATTGTCAAATTATATCAATATCTATGTATTGAGAAAAAAGAGTTTATACTTTCTAAACAACTACTACGATCTGGAACAAGTATTGGTGCAATGGTTAGAGAAGCAGAACACGCTGAAAGTAAAAATGATTTCATTCATAAATTTGCTATTGCGCAAAAAGAAGCAAATGAATCAATTTATTGGCTAGAATTATTAAAAGCTACTGATTATTTAAATGATAAAGAATTTGAAAATATCAACAGTGATGCCATTGCAATTTTAAAACTAATAACAAGTATTCTGAAAACCACAAAAAACCAACTCATCTCCAAAGCAGTTTCTACTTCAAATTAACAATTCACAACTAACAATTAATAATTAAAATGATTTACTTAATTACCGGAGGCGAACGATCAGGAAAAAGCAGTTATGCCCAAAATTTAGCATTGAAGCTTTCTGATACTCCAATGTACTTGGCAACGGCCAGAAAATGGGATGACGATTTCCAAACCAGAATCGACCGACATCAGTCAGAACGCGACGGGCGCTGGACTAATATTGAGAAAGAAAAATATTTAAGTGAAATTAATTTTTCAGGGAAAGTAGCTTTGATTGATTGTGTAACGCTTTGGTTAACCAACTTTTTTACTGATCATAAATATGATGTAACTTTAAGTTTGGAAGAAGCCAAAAAAGAATTTCTGGCAATTGCAAATCAGGAAAACGCAACACTTATTATTGTGACCAACGAAATTGGAATGGGTGTTCATGCCGAAACTCATATCGGCAGAAAATTTACAGAACTTCAGGGCTGGATGAATCAGTTTTTGGCTTCAAAAGCAGATGAAGTTGTTTTGATGGTTTCGGGAATTCCGGTAAAAATTAAATAAAATTCCAAATTATAAATTCCAAATTCCAAGGCACTGCCTTAACTTTACATAAATTCAAACATTCAGATTGATTTTTGAAATTGGAATTTGGATTTTTTTTATTGGAATTTTAACCTCAACAACATGACTTATTTAGATGATATTTTAAAATCGCGTCGTGATACCAGACATTTTACCGCTGATGAAGTTCCTGATGAAGTTATTGAAAAAGCTTTACAGGCCGGACATTGGGCGCCATCTGTTGGACTAACGGATGCTACACGTTATTATATCATTAAATCGGCAGAAGTAAAAAACGCTATCAAAGATTTATTCTTGGATTATAATATGAAAGCCGAATCGCTAACGGATAATCCTGAACAAAAAGAACATTATAAATCTTTAAAACTGGAAGCTATTGAAGAAGCGCCAATCGGACTTATTATCGCTTATGACCGTTCCGTTTTAAATCAATTTACAATTGGAACTGTTGGTAGTAATGAAGCGGTGAAATTTAGTTCAGTTTGTGCGGCTCAGAATATTTGGCTTTCACTAACGGAACAGGGTTACGGAATGGGCTGGGTTTCAATTTTGAATTATCATCAGTTTAAAAACATACTCGATTTACCAGAAAACATTGAACCTTTGGGTTATTTCTGTGTTGGAAAACCAGCCACAAATTATGATAATCAGCCGATGTTGCAACAATTGCATTGGAAACAGAAATCAGAAACACCGATTTGTTCAGAAATTAAAAATGTAACCAAAAGTTATATTTCTGATTTGAAATTAAAATCTCAAACTGAGCTTGAGAATAAAAATGATTTCAGCAGACTTTTACAAGAAAAAATAGACGGCAAGACCAAACCCGTTGGCGCTTTAGGGACTTTGGAAACTTTAGCCTTTCAGATGGCAACGGTTTTTGAAACTTTAAATCCGAAAATTATAAATCCGAATATTGTTGTTTTCGCAGCAGATCACGGAATTGCAAATCACGGTGTGAGCGCTTATCCACAAGATGTTACCCGCCAGATGGTTGGTAATTTTCTGGAAGGCGGTGCAGCGATAAACGTTTTCTGCAAACAAAATAACATTCAGTTATCAATTGTAGATTCGGGCGTAAATTATGATTTTCCGACGAATACCAATCTGATAAATGCCAAAATCGCGAAAGGAACGCAATCATTCCTCCATGCTCCTGCTATGAGTGAAATCGAATTGCAGTTGTGTTTTGAAAAAGGAAAATCAATAGTCAAAGATATTGCTAAAACGGGTTCGAATTGCATCGGTTTTGGTGAAATGGGAATTGGGAATACTTCAACTGCGTCCGTTCTAATGAGTCTTTTAACTGATTTCTCTATTGAAGAATGTGTCGGAAAAGGAACCGGAGTTGAAAATGAAAAGCTAATTCAGAAAAAGCAATTTCTAAAAAAAACAATTGAAAATTATTCCGGTCAAGCCGAATTAAAAGAACAACTGGCTTATTTTGGAGGTTTTGAAATTATACAAATGGCAAGCGGAATGCTGACTGCGTTTGAAAACAAAATATTGATTTTAGTTGACGGTTTTATTTGCAGTGTGGCTTTTTTAATTGCTTCTAAAATGAATCCTGGCATCATAAAAAATGCGGTTTTTTGTCATTGTTCTGCTGAACAGGCACATCAAAAATTACTTCAATATTTAAATGCAAAACCAATTTTAAATTTAGATTTACGTCTGGGTGAAGGAACAGGCTGTGCAATTGCTTTCCCGATTTTGAAATCGGCTGAAGCTTTTTTGAATGAAATGGCTAGTTTTGAGAGTGCGGGAGTAAGTAGGAAATGATTAGTCTCAGTCTCGGTTTTCATTCGCAGTTTTAAATCTTAAAAATATCTTTCATAAATGAAAAAAGAACTACATATTTTCTTCACCTGTTTAATGTTTTACACCCGAATTCCATGTCCTAAAAACATTGATCACAATCCTGAATATTTAAATAAAGCCACACGTTATTTTCCTTTTATTGGATGGATTGTTGGGAGTATTTCTTTTTTAGCTTTTTATATTTTCGCTCAATTTTTATCTAGTGAAATTGCGGTTATTTTGGCTATAATTGCTTCTATTCTAACAACTGGTGCTTTTCATGAAGATGGTTTTGCAGATGTTTGTGATGGTTTTGGTGGAGGCTGGACGAAAGAAAAGATTTTGATGATTATGAAAGACAGTGCCATTGGCGCTTACGGAGCAATTGGATTGGTTTTATTGTTTTTATTGAAATTCAAATTGCTTTCTGAGTTAATTTCTATTTCTCAGATAGAAAGTTATAATGGAATTCTTCAAATTTTTCTTTTATTTATATCCGCTCATGCTTTAAGTCGTTTGGCTGCTATTTCAATCATTTTCACACATGAATATTCACGTGATGATGCTACGAGCAAAAGCAAACCAATTGCTAAAAAACATAGCTGGAAAGAAATTCTCGGAGCTTTTTTCTTTGGTCTATTACCTCTTTTAGTGCTTTCTTATTTTCAGTACCAATTCTTACTTATTTTAATTCCTGTTTTTATAACACGCTATTTTTTGGCACGTTATTTCCAAAAATGGATTGACGGCTATACTGGAGATTGCCTTGGCGCCACACAACAAGTTTGCGAAATTGTTTATTATTTAAGCTTTCTTTTTATATGGAAATTTATCTAGTTCGCCATACCGAAACTGCTTGTGAAAAAGGCATTTGTTACGGGCAATCTGATGTTGATTTAACAGAACCTTTCGATTCTATTTTTGAAAACATTCTTTCTCAACTACCTTCAGAAGCAATTATTTTTTCAAGTCCGTTGAAGCGATGCGTTACTTTGGCTAAATATATTCACGACAACATCAAAACGCTATCTTACCAAAAAGACAAACGTTTGATGGAAATGAATTTTGGCGATTGGGAAATGAAAAACTGGAACGATATTCTGCCCGAACAACTTAATCCATGGATGGAAGATTTTGTCAATTTTCCGGCTTCAAATGGAGAATCTTTTGTGGAATTACATAACCGCGTTGAAGGCTTTTTAACTGATTTAACTTCAAAAGAAATCAATCAACCTGTCATTATTGTTTGTCATGCCGGAATCATCAGAAGTATCTTATGTCATCATTCTTCCTTACCCTTAAAAGATGCTTTTCAAAACAAAGTAGATTTTGGTGAAGTCATTAAAATCGAGCTATAAGAATGGTTTTGTTTAGAATTTGACTTAAAAAGTAAAACAAATTTGATAATTCAATATTTTTAACTTTATCTTTGCCCGAAATTTAAGGTTGTGTTTTAATTATAAAAACACATTAAAAGGGAATCAAGTAATCTTGAGCTGTACCCGCAACTGTAAGCTAAGTTCTGAAAAGAATGCTTGTTGTTAACTACAAAACCACTGTTCGCCTAGCGAATGGGAAGGTAAACAACAAGACGCAAGCCAGGAGACCTGCCTTTATAACAAATATCGAACTCTCGGGAAAAAGAGTGTAGAAATTATGACTTTAAAAAAACGTTTCGCTTTTTGTTTGCTGTTGCTGTGCCAGATTCTTTTGGCGCAAAATGATTCTATTACAAAACTGAAAACGGTTGTAGTTTCTGACGCTAATCTTAAAAAATATTCCACTTCACAATCGGTTTTAAAGCTTAATGATTCTGTCATCAATAAAAATGAAGCTTTATTAACGGATCTTTTAAATTTCAATTCAACCATTTATTTCAAAGAATACGGACGCGGCATGCTTTCGACAGTTGCCTTTAGAGGAACAACTTCATCGCAGACAGCTGTAATCTGGAACGGAATCAACATCAATTCTCAAATGAACGGAAGTACTGATTTTAATACAATTTCAGGTTCCGATTATAATTCGGTTAGCGTAAAAGCCGGTGGAGGAAGTGTTATTTATGGAAGTGGCGCCGTGGGAGGAACTGTACATTTAAATAATGATTTGAGTTTCTACAAACGTTTTGAGAATAATCTGAAATTGGATTACGGGAGTTTCAATACTATCGGAATCAATTATAAAACTACTATTTCGAACGAAAAATGGAGTGCTCAGATTGGTTTTTCTAAAAACAGTTCGACAAACGATTACAAATACCTGAATCAATATACCTGGAAAGGCGAACAGCGCTGGAACCAAAACGGACAATATGATGTTTTTACCATGAGCGCCAATTTAGGTTATAAATTTGATGCAAAAAACAGTTTAAAATTATACAGCCAAACCTCTAACACAGACCGAAATACTTCGCTAATAACAGAAACAGAAACCAAAAGCAAGTACGTTAATGGCTTCAATCGAAATTTATTGGAATACGATGGGAATTTTGGCAAGTTTACTACCAATTTAAAAACCGCCTATATTTTCGAGAACTATCAATATTTTGCCGATAATTCGACTAATCAATATACTTTCGGAAAAACGGAAAGCTTTATTGCTAAAGGTGATTTAGGATATACCTTTTTTAAATCGACACAAATAAACGGAATTTTAGATTACAACCGAACCAAAGGTTTTGGAAGTGGTTTTGGTGATAATACCAGAGAAATTAGTTCTGCAGCATTATTGATAAAACAAGATTTTTCAAAAGATTGGAAAAGCGAATTTGGCATCAGAAAAGAATTTACGGATAATTATAAATCGCCTGTTTTATTCTCTTTGGGATCTTCTTATCAATTTGGAAAATTATATAATTTGAAATTGAATTTGTCCCGAAATTTCAGAATTCCAACCTTCAATGATTTGTATTGGGAAGAAGGCGGAAATCCGGATTTGAAACCTGAAAGTTCTTATCAGGCAGAAATTGGAAATGTGTTTACTTATAAAAACATTTCGTTTACGCAGACTTTCTACTATATCAAAATCAACGATTTATTGCGTTGGGTTCCCGGAAGCAACGGAATCTGGACACCGCAAAACACAGATAAGGTCAATACTTACGGAACCGAAACTTTATTGAGTTGGAAAAAACAGTATGGCAAAAATTATTTTGGCGCCAATGCCACTTATGCCTACACGGTTTCGGAAGATCTGGAGACAAACAAACAACTCTTTTTTGTTCCTTTTAATAAAGTTACGGCAGCAGTTTCTTATTCCAGAAATACTATTTCAGCTTATTATCAATTTTTGTATAACGGTTTTGTCTATAGACAAGCTGATAATGATCCAAATGAAATTGTAGATGCTTATATGGTTTCAAATATAGGAATCGATTATGATTTTAAATTTTTAAGCTCTTTCAAACTAGGATTTCAGGTTTTAAATCTTTGGAATGAAAATTATGAAAGCCTTGAAAACAGACCAATGCCAGGAAGAAATTTTAATATGTACTTAAACCTTAAATTTTAATATAATGAAGTTAACCAGATTATTTTTAGTAGCATTAAGCGTATCGCTTTTTGTTTCTTGTTCAAACGATGATGACAATAATGATCCAAAAGGAGTATATGATAATGGTTTTTTCATCTTAAACGAAGGAAATTCTGATGGTGGTTCAGTTTCTTTCGTAAGTGATGATTTAGCCAATTTTACAGCAGATGTTTACAAAACCGCAAATGCTACTGACTTTGCTGGAGTATATCTTCAAAACATCTTTTTTGATGGAGATAAAGCGTATATCATTGCTGGTGGATCAAACGTAATTAACGTTGTAAACAGATATACTTTTAAATTAATTGCAAAAGTTGAAACAGGTCTTGCTAACCCAAGATACGGAGTTGTAAAAGACGGAAAAGCTTATGTAACGAATGCAAACACTTACTCATACATCAACCCGGCAACTGGAGATACTGATGATTATATTGCAGTAATTGATTTGGCTACTAATAAAGTAGAATCTAAAATCGAATTGGGCGCAACTGCAAATAGAATTTTATTGGAAAACAATAAATTATACATTACAGATTCTTCTAATGATAAGGTATTGGTAGTAAACCCTGCAACAAAAACATTAGAAACTCCGGTAACAATTGGTTACAGTGGTGACAGTATGGAAGTTGAAGATGGTATTTTATATGTTTTGAGAGCTCCTTATGGTAATAATAGAAGTGAAATTGTAAAAGTAAAATTATCTGATAAGTCGGTTACTAAAATTACTTTCCCTGCATCTTTAGACAGAGCCGGATACTTAGACATTTATAATGATAAGGTTTATTATACCTCTAACAACTCAGTATACGCAATTACGACTAACGCAACAGCAGCTTCAACGACAGCAATTGCAACTGCAAGTCTACCTGCAGGCGGTTCAATTTATGGTTTTGCTGTAAACGATGATAAAATATTTATTGCTGATGGTGGTGATTTCGGATCCAACAGCAAAGCTTACATCTACAACTTAAGTGGAAGTTTGCAAAAAGAATTAACGGTTGGTGTAGGACCAAATGGTTTTTACTTCAACGATTAATACCTTTATTTTTAAATTAGTTTTTGGATTTTTTTTGTAAAAAAGGCTTTCATTTCTGAAAGCCTTTTTTCCTTTTTATTCCTATTCATATCTATTTCAATGCTCTTAAAAGCCCTTCCGGTGCCTTTTCAATATACATTTGATTTCTTATTCCGTTCATTGCTTTAACATTAGTAAACGTTCTTAAAGCTTGCGTTCTGTCTTGTTGTATTTTCTTCGCGGTTGAACCTGTAATTTTAGAAATTGTTAAATTCAATAAAGGTTCAGATGGATCTCCTAAAACCCCCATATTGGTAATATATTCTAATTGCTCATAAGTTGGGGCTAACCCGTCTGTATATTCTCCAAAACCAGCAGAGTTTACAATTTTTAAAACTAAAGGTTGCATAGCATATTTATGATTTGGATTTCTGTTTGTTTTCCCGAAACTAGGTGAATCATACAAAGTAACTGAACCTACATTTTTACCAACCGTCGTCTCTCCTACCTGAACTACAGAAATATAAGGTACAAGTCCGTTGATAACCAATTCACTTGCAGAAGCAGTTCCATCTGTAGTAATGATATATATTTTAGATAAATTCAGGCTATTGATTGCAGCTCCGTCTATTTTATCAGGAAACCTGACATTCAACGATTCCGGATCTTCGCTTTCGTAATATTCATTTACCTTTGGATTCCATTTTTCTTTAGCAAAAATTTTAGTAGCAAACTGACCAGTAATCATACTTGCTAATCTTGATGCTGTTTGAATCGAACCTCCACCATTATATCTTAAATCCAAAACAAAATCAGTTATTCCTTGTGATTTTAATGTAGCAAAAGCATCATTAAGCTGGGCATCATAATTAGCATAAAATCCGTTATACATTAAATAACCAATTTTATGGCTTCCCGATACAATTACTTTATTGATAAAAATTGGATTTTCATCTAATGTAGTTTTAACCAAAGCCACTGTTTTACCATTAGAAGTAATGGTTGTTCCATTGATAGTTGCCATATTCAGTGTATAGCTGTCAGCATTCAAAAGTCCCTGATAATTTGAAACTGTTAATTGTGTTCCGTTTACGGCTGTAAAAAGATCACCACGTTTAATATCTTTAGTTGAAGCGTCAGAATTTGGAATAATGTAACGAACAAACCCAACTAATTCTGTTGTACTTCCCGGTTTGTAACTCAATCTAAAATCTACTCCATCATTTTTTGTAGTTCCCTGAAGTTCTCCTTCCAAAACAGTATAATCGTCAACAATCCAGCTAAAACGGTCAATTGCCTGCCCTTTTGGGAATTTACTACTTGGTTTATTCAGTAAATCCTGAAATAAATCATCGGGTTCAGAATATCCTTTTAAAAAAGAGTTAAGCGCTTCCTGAGAGCTAAAACGATCATCAGCTAAATTAGGAACATCAGGTTGCCATAAGTAAAACTGATTCAATCCTTTCCAGATAAAATCATTCACTTGTAAATCTGCCGGAGCAGCAACATCATCCTGATCTTCGCATGATTGCAGCGCAAAAGCCAGCAAAAACACAAGCAATAAACTCTTTAATATTGTTTTCATATAGGTATGTATAGTAGTATCAATAATATATTAACGTAAAAATACTACCTTTAGTTTTAACTATATTCAGTTTAAGTTATTTTTTCAAAAAAAAATCACAAACACGCTGTAACAAAAATAATAGTGCCTCGTCTTGACTATATAAGCGTACTTCTAAATATTGGTTAATTGAAAAAAATCATAATTCAGGAAGTAACGTATAACCGACCAAAAACCAACAAATAACCAATTATGAATCAAGTTGCATTTATAGAATTGATTAATCCTTTTAAAGACAAAGTTTTTCGTCTGGCAAAAAGATTACTCACTAGTACTGAAGAAGCTGAAGATGCAACACAGGAAGTAATGGTGAAATTATGGAACAAAAAAGAGAATTTAGACGCCTATAATAATATAGAAGCTGTCGCGATGACAATGACCAAGAATTATTGCCTGGATCAGTTAAAATCTAAAAGAGCCGGAAATTTAAAAATCGTTCATAATAACTATACAGATCGTGAACCACAGTTAGACAAAAAACTGGAAGATTCTGATAGTTTGGAATGGGTCGAGAAAATTATAAATCAGTTGCCCGAGCAACTCCAAATATTAATTCAGCTTCGCGATGTTGAGCAATATGAATTTGATGAAATTGCGAAAATTGTCAACATGAATGAAACTGCTATTCGGGTAGCACTTTCGAGAGCGAGAAAAAAAATAAGAGAATCAATGGTTAATACACACAGTTATGGAATTAGATAAAATAGAAAATATATTAGAAAAATACTTTCAGGGAGAAACTAGTATTGCAGAAGAAAAAGAATTAAAAGAATACTTTTCTTCGCCGAATGTTGCGCAGCATTTGGAGCAATACAAACCAATGTTTGGTTATTTCTCTCAGGTAAAACAACAAAAATCAACGCAGGAAATACCACTACAAACTAAAAAACGAAATGTGGCGTGGTTATCAATTGCAGCTTCAGTTGTTGTTTTACTAGGAATAGGAACCTTTTATTATGTGAGCCAGGAAACTACAACTCCGATTGTAGCGCAATCAGAATTAGGAACCTATGATGATCCGGAGGAAGCCCTTGCCGCAACGCAAAAAGCTTTGGCCTTATTATCAAACAATGTGAATGTAGGTATTGAAAGTGTACAATACATTCAGGAATATGAACAATCAAAAAACAAAATTTTTAAACAGTAATTTAAATCAATCAAAAAAATAAACAAAATGAAATCAACGATTCACGAATACAAAAAAAACAATAAAACTAGCATGAGTAAAAATTTCATCATAACACTAGTTTTCGCATTCGTTAGTACCACTTTTTATGCTCAGGGAGCATTTGACAAATTTGATGGTCAGGACGATGTAACCTCAGTAATTGTAAACAAAAAAATGTTCGATTTAATGAGCAAAGTAAAAGTTGATGCTTCTGATAAAGAAATGCAACAATACATCAGTCTGATTAAAAAATTAGACTACCTAAAAGTGTTTACAACAAAAAACCCTAAAATCGAAGCTGAAATGAAAGCTTCAGCAGATAAATATGTTAAAACGGCAGGTTTAGAAGAATTAATGAGAATCAATGACGGTGGCAGAAACGTAAAAATATCAGTAAAATCAGGAGCAACAGACTCTCAGGTAAGAGAATTATTGATGTACGTAGACGGAGCTAAAAACGACGAAACGGTTTTATTATCTTTAACAGGTAATTTTGACATCAACGAAATCTCAGTACTTACAGACAAAATGCAACTTCCTGGAGGTTCTGATCTAAAAAAAGCCTCTAAAGGCAAAAAATAATCATGAGAACCAGCATCTTTACCATAGTCCTTTTAGCATTATTAACTTTAGTAAGTTGTAATTCTGAACCATCATTGCAAAAGTATTTTGTAGAGAATACAGAAAACAAAGATTTTATCGCTGTTGATGTTTCGTCTAATATTTTAAACTTAGACAAAGCAAAGTTATCAGCAGAACAAAACGAAGCTTTAAAATCATTTGACAAAATGAACATTTTAGCTTTTAAAGCAAACGATAAAAATAAGGCTCAATTTGAAACAGAAAGAGCAAAAGTGAAAGCAATTCTAAAAGATCCAAAATATCAGGAATTAATGAAGGTTGGCTCTGGTAAAGACGGTGCTTCCATAAGCTATGTTGGCTCTGATGAAAACATCGAAGAGTTTGTAGTTTTTGCCAACAGAAAAGAAAATGGTTTTGCAGTAGTTCGTGTTTTAGGTAAAAATATGAACCCGAATAACATTATGACCTTAATGTCTGTTTTGCAAAAGTCAAAAATCGACATGGAACAATTGAAGCCTTTGCAGCAATTAGTTAATACTAATAAATAAATACATCTTACTTTAAATTGAAAAAAGCTCCAAATAATTTGGAGCTTTTTTTATTATCAGAATTTGAATATTATTTACTCAAATACATTTTTCTTCTTGAGTACAACTCGTAGAATTGATCGTCTTTTAAGTCATCAATAAACAAGATGCTTTCTCCAGTCGATTTCATTTCAGGTCCTAATGCTTTGTTTACGTTTTGGAATTTACTGAAAGAGAAAACCGGTTGTTTGATAGCATATCCTTTTAATTGCGGATTAAAATCGAAGTCTGTTACTTTATTGTGTCCTAACATTACCTTTGTAGCGTAGTTTACATAAGGCTCTCCGTATGCTTTTGCAATAAACGGAACTGTTCTTGAAGCCCTAGGGTTTGCCTCGATAATATAAACTGTATCATCTTTTATCGCAAACTGAATGTTAATCAAACCAACAGTTTTTAAAGCTCTCGCAATTTTATAGGTATGATCTTTTATTTGTTGCATTACGAATTCTCCTAAGTTGAAAGGAGGTAATGTAGCGTTACTATCTCCAGAGTGAACTCCACAAGGCTCGATATGCTCCATAATTCCGATGATGTAAACATTTCCATCAGCATCACAAATGGCATCCGCTTCCGCTTCGATAGCTCCTGCTAAATAATGATCTAAAAGCAATTTATTTCCTGGAATAGTTTTCAATAAATTGATAACGTGTTCCTCTAACTCTTTTTTGTTGATTACAATCTTCATTCCCTGACCTCCTAATACATAAGAAGGGCGAATCAATAACGGGAAGTCTAAAGTATCTGCTAAGGCAGAAGCTTCGTCAGCTGTTTCAGCGATTCCGAATTGTGGGAAAGGAATATGTAATTCTCTCAATAAGTCTGAGAAACGCCCTCTGTCTTCCGCTAAATCAAGTGCATCAAAACTAGTACCGATGATTTTAACTCCGTATTTAGATAATTTTTCAGCTAATTTTAAAGCGGTTTGCCCACCTAACTGAACAATAACACCTTCTGGTTTTTCATGCTGAATGATGTCGTAGATATGCTCCCAGAAAACAGGCTCAAAGTATAATTTATCTGCTGTATCAAAATCAGTAGAAACTGTTTCCGGATTACAGTTGATCATAATCGTTTCATAACCACATTCTTTTGCTGCCAAAACACCGTGTACACAAGAATAATCAAACTCAATCCCTTGTCCAATTCTGTTTGGTCCTGAACCTAAAACAATGATTTTCTTTTTATCAGTAACAATACTTTCGTTATCTACATAACGCTCGCCGTTTGCTTTTTCAATTTCAGCCTCAAAAGTAGAGTAGTAATAAGGTGTTTGTGCTTTAAACTCTGCCGCACAAGTATCAACCAGTTTAAACACGCGGTTGATGTTCTGCTCCATACGCAAAGTATGAACTTCACTTTCCAGACAATTCATCATGTGAGCGATTTGTCTGTCGGCAAAACCTTTTTGTTTCGCTTCAAGCAAAAGTTCTTTTGGAAGATTCGAAATTTTATAGTTCGAAATTTCTTTCTCTAAAGTATAAAGTTCTTCGTATTGTTTCAAGAACCACATATCGATTTTTGTGATTTCATGGATACGGCTCAACGGGATTCCCATTGCAATCGCATCATAAATTACGAAAACACGATCCCAACTTGCAAAAGTTAGTTTCTCGATAATTTGCTCGTAATTGGTATATCCTTTTCCATCAGCACCTAAACCATTTCTTTTGATTTCTAATGATTGTGTAGCTTTGTGCAAAGCTTCCTGGAACGAACGGCCAATTCCCATTACTTCACCAACAGATTTCATCTGAAGTCCTAAAGTTCTGTCAGCACCTTCAAACTTATCAAAGTTCCAACGTGGTATTTTTACAATTACATAATCCAATGTCGGTTCAAAAAGAGCTGAAGTCGATTTTGTAATTTGGTTTTGTAATTCATCTAAGTTGTAACCTAAAGCTAGCTTAGAAGCAATTTTAGCAATTGGATATCCAGTTGCTTTTGATGCTAAAGCAGAAGAACGAGATACACGAGGATTAATTTCGATCGCTACGATATCTTCTTTTTCGTCTGGAGAAACCGCAAATTGTACGTTACAACCTCCTGCAAAATTTCCGATACTACGCATCATTAAGATCGCATAGTCACGTAATTTTTGGAAAGTTGTATCAGATAAAGTCATTGCTGGTGCAACTGTAATCGAATCCCCGGTATGAATTCCCATTGGATCCATATTTTCGATCGAACAGATAATCACAACATTATCGTTTTTATCTCTCAAAAGCTCTAGTTCATATTCTTTCCATCCTAATAAAGCTTTGTCAATCAGTACTTCATGAATTGGTGACATTTCTAATCCGTAGGTTAGTTTTTCGTCAAATTCTTCTTTGCTGTGAACAAAAGCTGCTCCGGTTCCTCCTAATGTAAAAGAAGGACGAATTACTAACGGAAACCCAAATTCCTGAGCAATTTCTTTTCCTTCAAGGAAAGAAGTAGCTGTTTTTGCTGGTGCAGTAGGTACATTTATTTTTTGAAGCAATTGTTTAAATTGCTCTCTGTCCTCGGTAATATTAATAGCATTTACATCAACACCAATTAATCTTACTCCGAAATCCTGCCAAATTCCCTTTTCATCAGCTTCCAAACATAAATTCAAAGCCGTTTGCCCGCCCATTGTTGGCAAAACTGCATCAATTTGTGGATGCTCCTTCAGAATTTCAATAATCGATTTTGTAGTTAATGGTTTCAAATATACATGATCGGCCATTGTTGGGTCGGTCATAATAGTCGCTGGATTTGAGTTTATCAAGATAACTTCAATTCCTTCTTCACGAATAGAACGTGCAGATTGAGAACCTGCATAATCGAATTCGCAAGCTTGACCAATAACAATAGGTCCTGAACCTATTATTAAAACTGATTTTATTGATGTGTCTTTAGGCATTTTATTTGTATTGTGTAGTTATATAAAGTACTTTAAAAAACATTCGTAGTCTATTCTAAACTAGAACGTTGCGTCTTTTTTTACCGACAAGGTATAAAAAAAGGCGATACTAAAAAAGTAATCGCCTTATGTATGTTTATACAAACATTATTTTTTGTGTCTAGGCTCGCTAGAAACAGTTAATTTATGTCTTCCTTTTGCTCTTCTACGCGCCAGAACTTTTCTTCCATTCGCAGAAGCCATTCTGTCCATAAATCCGTGCTTATTTCTTCTTTTTCTTTTCGATGGTTGAAACGTTCTTTTGCTCATTGCTTTGTATCTTTAAAATGGTATCTAATATCTCTTTTCTGTTTTTGAATATCGTTATTCTAAAACCGAGTGCAAATATACAAAGACTTTTTTTTCTGGCAAGTACTTTAATAAAAATATTTTTAATTCATTTTACTATATTTGCAATCTCAAATATACATCTATTATGTTTAACAAAAATATTAAACTTATTTTGGCCGGACTTCTTGTAGTTGCTGGCGTTTGGCAATTTACAGAGAGTAATATCGGGAATGGTATTTTCCTTATATTATTGACTGCAATTCCAATTTTTCTTTATTTTAAAAACGAATTTATTCTTTTAGCCTTCCTTAAATTAAGAAAACAAGACTTCGAAGGTGCTAAAAATTGGCTGGCATACATCAAAAACCCGGAATCAGCATTAGTTAGAAAACAACAAGGATATTTTAATTACCTACACGGAATCATGTTATCTCAGACTAATATCAACCAGGCTGAGAAACATTTCAAGAAAGCAATCGAACTTGGACTATCAATGGATATGGATTTAGCCGTAGCAAAATTAAACCTTGCCGGAGTTGCAATGTCACGCAGAAGAAAACTCGAAGCTACTAATTTATTGAATGAGGCTAAGAAATTAGACAAACAAGGCATGCTGAAAGAGCAAATCACCATGATGAAAGATCAAATGAAGAAAATCTAACTTTTCTAAATTACAATCCCGAAGCCTCGGGATAAAATCCCAAATTCCAATTTATGGTGTTTGGGATTTTTTTTGTCTTTGCCAGTAAACCTTTGTCAAAGTTTTAAACTTTTGACAAAGATATCGAATCGTAAAAAATTTGGAATTTGGAATTTAAAAATTAGAATTTATAAACTTCTAATCTTCCAATATAATAGAAGGCAAATTCTCATTAAGCCATTTATATTTATTGAGAATCATAACATGAGTTCCTCCTTTTACAATAATACAGCTCTTAATATATTTTATCGGAAAAACATCATCCTTATCTCCATGAATATGGACAACATTTTCATCTCTTTGGTCTCTGTCCCATAAAATTACATTTTCGACAGCCCATTGCAGGTAATTAAGATCACGCATTGCTAAGAACTTTTCATAAAGCTTAATGCGTTTATTGATTTTTTCTCCAAAAGAATATTTTGCAAGAGTTTCGATATTCAAAATCAATTTCATCGGAATCAGCTTATACGCTTTTGTAGTTTTCCCAATTTTCATTCTCCTTGGGAATTCTGTATTACTTCTTACACTCGAAATAATAATTATTTTCCGAACCTGAATATGTTTTGCCATTTCCTGAACCAGGATTCCACCAAAAGAAACCCCAATCAAAACCGGATTCTCATGTTTGACGTTTTTGGTTATTCGCAATGCATAATCAGACAATGACTCTTTAGTCTCCGGGATCTCCCACTCTAGCAAACACACTTCAAAAACAGATTCATCTAATTTAATTCTTTCAAAAATGCTTGAGCTTGCAGCCAAACCAGGCATAAAATATACAGGAATTTTACTCATTTGACAGAAAAGGAATTTTAATTACAGATTTCAATTTCAAGTTAAATTTACTTTTTTTACTAATATGCACAGCAAATCTCACACCATAATTCGATATTAAAACAAATAAAATTACAAATAAAGGATTAGGTAATCGATTGAAAAAATAATTTCATATTGAAAATCAAATGATTACCTTTGTATGCCAAATGATTCGTATTCAATCTTCTTCAAAAGAAGTTTGACCGAATTAAAACCCTAATCTATATTAACATTTTTAACCTACTAAAAACATGTAAAATTATGGAACCTATTGAAACAATTATGGAAATCAAAGACAATACTTTTGCAAGACAATTTGAGACCATAACCCCGGAAGGAATGATTTCTGTCGAGTATTCATTTCAGGAAAAGAAAATTTTCCTAACTAAAATCAATACTCCGGAAGGTTTTGAAAATCAGGAATTGATTAATACATTGCTTAAAAGTATCATGGAAATTGTCATCGAAAAGAAATTCAAACTAATGCCTATTCATCCAAAAATTGCACTTTTTATCAAAAAAAACCCAAAGTACAAAGAATTGCTTCCTCCTGGAATTAGAATTTAATTCCATGATTTCTCCGCAAAATAAAAAAGCACAAGTTTAATCCTTGTGCTTTTTCGTTTTATATGTGTTTTGTGGAAATTATTTTTCGATCTCTCTCATAGAATCCATTTTTTTATGTGCTAAGAAACCGGCAACATCTTCAAAATGTTCTTTTACTCTTTTGTTTCCAAACTCAAAAACTTTAGTTGCTAATCCGTCAAGGAAATCACGATCGTGAGAAACCAATATCAAGGTTCCGTCGAAATCGCGCAACGCATCTTTAATAATATCCTTAGTTTTCATATCCAGGTGATTCGAAGGCTCATCCAGAATCAATAAGTTAACTGGCTCCAGCAATAATTTTATCATTGCCAAACGCGTTTTTTCTCCACCTGACAACACTTTTACTTTCTTGGTAATATCATCACCCTGAAACATAAATGCTCCTAAAATATTTTTGATCTGAGTTCTAACATCACCAACAGCAATATTATCTATAGTTTCAAAAATAGTAGCATTTTCATCTAACAATGAAGCCTGGTTTTGGGCAAAATATCCAATTTGTGAATTATGTCCAATATCCACACTTCCTTCATCGATACCAATTTCTTTCATGATCGCTTTGATCATAGTCGATTTACCTTCTCCATTTTTACCTACGAATGCTACTTTTTGCCCTCTTTCAATAACAATATTCGCATCTTTGAAAACAACGTGATCTCCGTAAGATTTAGACAAATCTTTTACAACTACAGGATACTGTCCTGAACGCGCTGCAGGAGGGAATTTTAATTTTAATGCTGAATTATCGACTTCATCAACCTGAACAATCACCAATTTCTCCAACATCTTAACACGTGACTGAACTGCATCGGTTTTAGAAAACGTTCCTTTAAAGCGATCAATAAAAGCCCTGTTATCAGCAATCATTCTTTGTTGCTCATCATAAGCTTTTTGCTGGTGAATACGACGATCTTTTCTCAACTCTAAATAATGAGAATATTTCGCTTTGTAATCGTAAATTCTTCCCATTGTAACTTCAATAGTACGATTCGTAATATTATCAACGAATGCTCTATCGTGCGAAATTACCACAACTGCCTTTGCAGAATTAATTAAAAACTCTTCTAACCACTGAATACTTTCAATATCCATGTGATTTGTTGGCTCATCCAGTAAAATCAAATCCGGCTTTTGCAAAAGAATCTTAGCTAATTCAATACGCATTCTCCATCCTCCTGAAAATTCAGAAGTCTGACGAGTAAAATCTTCACGTTCAAAACCTAAACCAATTAAAATTTTCTCAACTTCAGCTTCGTAATTTACTTCTTCAATCGCATAAAATTTCTCACTTAAATCAGAAACTCTTTCGATCAGCTTCATATAAGCATCACTTTCATAATCAGTACGAACGGTTAATTGCTCGTTGATTTCATCAATTTCAGCTTTCATTTTAAAAATCTCACCAAAAGCTTTCGAAGCCTCTTCCATTACAGTTGAACCATCTTTAGTCAATAAATGCTGAGGCAAATAAGCCACAACAGCATCTTTTGGAGTCGAAATACTTCCGGTAGAAGGTTTGCTTTGACCAGCGATTATTTTTAAAAGTGTCGATTTTCCCGCACCATTTTTACCCATAAGGGCAATTTTATCATTTTCATTTATAGCAAAAGAAACATCGCTAAATAATGTAGTTCCACCAAACTGAACCGAAATATCGTTAACTGTAATCATTACTCTCTGTGAATTTGTTTAATCGGTTAATCGTTTATTTGACTACCCATTTTTTTCGTGGTGCAAAGATAGATTAATTAGATAATTTGGCAATTAGATAATTAGATAATTCTCCTTAAAGACAAAAAGCTTTTTCAAACATAAAAAAAGCTCCGTAAAGCTTTTAAACTTTACGGAGCAAATATTTTAATTATCTCGTTGCCACATTGACTAATTATCTAATTAGTCCTTTCTCCATTTTTTGGTTTCTTCAAAAATGTGCTCTAAGATTGCTGATTCCGTTTCATCGAACTCAATATTTCTGCGTCCCATAACAAGTTTAGCCGTTTCAAAAGCTTTTTTGGTTACGTATGTTGTAAATCCGGCAGCCCCTCCCCATGAGAAACTCGGAACAAAATTGCGAGGAAAACCGCTTCCAAAAATATTAGCACTTACCCCTACTACAGTTCCGGTATTAAACATGGTGTTGATACCACATTTACTATGATCTCCCATCATCAAACCACAAAACTGAAGTCCGGTTTTAGCAAAACCTTCTGTTTCATAGCTCCATAATTTCACTTCTTCGTAGTTATTTTTCAGATTCGAATTGTTGCTATCTGCACCAATATTACACCATTCACCCAAAACAGAATCACCTAAAAATCCGTCATGTCCTTTATTGGAATTAGCAAAAAGAACCGAATTTTTAACTTCTCCTCCAATTCTTGATCCAGGACCAACCGTAGTTGCACCATAAACTTTAGCATTCAGTTTTACTTGCGCATTTTCGCATAAAGCAAAAGGACCACGGATTACAGTTCCTTCCATAATTTCGGTATTCTTACCTATATATATAGGACCATTCGAAGCATTCAGTGTTACAAATTCTAATTTTGCTCCTTCTTCAATAAAAATATTTTCCGGCGCAATTACATTTACACTTTTCGGAATTGGCTGTGATTTTCTATCTTCCGTTAAGAAATTAAAATCAGCACGAATTGCAGCATCATTTTTAGAGAAAATATCCCAGGTATGTTCGACTGTTAAACAATCTTCATTAAATTGAATGATTTCATACGAATCGAAATCAACTTCTTCCTGATTTTCAGTTGTAAAAAAAGCAATCACATCATCTCCTTTAAAAATAGCCTGATTTTCTTTTAAATCAGAAACCATTTCGACAAGCCTATCATTTGGCAAATACGACGCATTTATCATCACATTTTCTTCCATTTCCACCATCGGAAATTTGGCAGATAAATAATCTTCAGTAATAGTTGTTATGGTTGAGCCCAAACGTGCTTCCCATTTTTGACGAATTGTCATAATTCCGATTAGAATATCAGCCACGGGCCTTGTAAAAGTAAAAGGTAATAAAGCATTCCGGACTGGACCGTCAAAAAGAATGTAATTCATAAATATTTAAATTTGGTACTTATTAAAATCTTGATTTGGTTATCGAGTTCAAAGTTACAAATATTTTATTTGTTTAAATAAATCAGACTTTTACTAAATCAATACCAAAGTGAGAATATCGCATAAAAAAAGCCTTCCGACTGGAAGGCTTTTATATGAATAAAAACAGTTATTAGTTTTTAACGTGTTTTGCGTATTTAGTTTTAAATTTATCAATACGTCCTGCAGTATCGATAAGTTTAGATTTACCAGTATAAAAAGGGTGAGATGTTCTGGAAATCTCCATTTTTACAACTGGATACTCAACTCCGTCAACTTCAATTGTTTCTCTTGTATCTGCAGTAGATTTAGTAATAAAAACTTCGTCATTTGACATGTCTTTAAATGCAACTAATCTGTAATTTTCTGGGTGAATTCCTTTTTTCATCTTTTCTTTTATTTATTGTTTAGAGTATTTTTATTTTGAAGCTTTTCCATGGTTAGAAAAAGGTGTAAACAAAGGATACTCTTTTTTTGTTTAAAAATTTAATTATTTTTGAGTGTGCAAATTTACAATTCTTTTTTAATAAACAAACATTTAGCTCATTTTTTTTAGTGAAATTCAAAAAGTTTTTTTTATCTGCGATTATATCAGGAATTGCTATATTTGTGGATTAATTTTAAAACATATAGAAATATGATTAATGAAGTTATAAAAAAGAACGGGATTACTTACGGTGTAATGATTGGAATTGCATCTGCTTTAATAACTGCAACTATCTATGCGGTTGATTTAAATTTGTTCACAGCATGGTGGATGGGATTAATAGGAATCGCTATCAGCTTAACTATTTCTATCATTTTACTTTCTAAAACAAAGAAAGAACTAAATGGCGTTTTTAGCTTTAAAGAAGCTTTTACTACTTATTTTATTGCTGCGGTAATCGGAATTCTGATTTCTACTCTTTTTAATATTATTCTATTTAATGTTATTGATCCTGGTGCGAAAGACACTTTAAGTGAGTTAATGATTAAATATACTGTTGGAATGATGCAAAAATTTGGATCACCAGCTTCAGTTATTAATGAAACTATTGCAAAAATGAAATTAAGCAATCCTTATTCGACTTTAGAATTAATAAAAGGATCTGTTTTTGCGATCGTAATAAGTGCAATTTTCGGTTTAATTTTTGCGGCATTTTTTAAAAGCAAAACTACACAAGAATAAAAAAAATAAATGAATTTATCTATACTTATACCGCTTCTAAACGAGGAGGAATCACTTCAAGAACTCTATTCGTGGATTATTAAAGTGATGCAATCTAACAATTACTCTTATGAAATCATTTTTGTAGATGATGGAAGTACGGATGATTCCTGGAATATTATTGAAAGTTTTTCAAACGAAAACCCGAATGTAAAAGGAATTCGTTTCATGAAGAACTTTGGAAAATCACAGGCATTGCACGCTGGTTTTGCCAAAGCAAAGGGCGACGTCATTATTACTATGGATGCCGATCTGCAAGACAGTCCTGATGAGATTCCAGGATTGTTTGAAATGATTACCAAAGAAAAATTTGATTTGGTTTCAGGTTGGAAAAAGAAACGCTACGACTCTGTTGTGGCAAAAAATTTACCTTCAAAATTATTTAATTGGGCTGCCAGAAAAACTTCAGGAGTTGAATTGAATGATTTTAACTGCGGATTAAAAGCATACAAAAACACCGTTGTAAAAAACATTGAAGTATCAGGTGAAATGCACCGATACATTCCGGTTTTGGCAAAAAATGCCGGTTTTAACAAAATTGGGGAAAAAGTTGTAATTCACCAGGCTAGAAAATATGGTGAAACCAAATTTGGCATGGATCGTTTTATCAACGGTTTTCTTGATTTGATTACGATTTGGTTTTTATCAAGATTTGGAAAAAGACCAATGCACTTATTTGGTTTATTAGGATCCATTATGTTTATGATTGGATTTTTGTTAGCTTTATACTTAGGAATCGATAAGTTATTTATTCACAAAACAAGCCGTTTAATTACTGAAAGACCCCATTTTTATTTATCAATCACATCAATGATAATAGGGACACAGTTGTTTTTGGCCGGATTTTTAGGAGAAATTATTTTGAGAACCAAAAGTAATGAAGCGCGTTATAAAGTTGCCCGAGAGGTTAATTTTTTAACATAAACCTAGCCCTGATGGGAGGGAAAATCCTTTTGTGATGGTCCCGATAGCTATCGGGAGACACAAAAGATTGAAAGGACACAGGACACGAGTGGAGCGAACTGCTGAAGTAAATAGCTCCTGAAAATTATTATTTAAATATAAAAAAATACGAATGATGAATATTGCACCTAATATTTTGAATGCTGTAAACGAATGGCTGACCCCTACATTTGACAAAGAAACACAAGCGGCAGTTAAAGAATTAATGACAACGTCTCCTAAAGAACTTGAAGAAAGTTTCTATAAAAATCTTGAATTTGGAACTGGTGGAATGCGTGGTGTTATGGGCGTTGGAAACAACAGAATTAACAAATATACACTTGGAAAAAACACTCAGGGTCTATCTGATTACTTACATGAAGTTTTTCCAAACCAACCTTTAAAGGTTGTTATTGCTTATGATTGTCGTCATAATAGTAATACGCTGGCTAAAGTTGTTGCTGATGTTTTCTCTGCAAACGGAATCCAGGTTTATTTATTCTCAGATTTAAGACCGACTCCGGAATTGTCTTTTGCCCTTAAATATTTAGGCTGTCAATGTGGAATTGTATTAACAGCTTCACATAATCCACCGGAATATAACGGCTACAAAGTATATTGGGAAGATGGTGGACAAATTGTTCCGCCGGAAGATGCTGCAATTATTAACGTAATTGAAAATTTAGGCTACGACAAAATTAAATTTAATGCAAACGAAAGTCTGATTCAATACATCGATACAGAAATCGACAAGGCTTTTGTGAAATCGTCTATTGAAAATGCCAGTTTTAATACTCCGGCTGAAGCAAAAGATAATTTGCAGATTGTATTTACTTCATTGCACGGAACTTCAATAAAATCTGTTCCGGATACATTATCTCAGGCAGGTTACAAAAATGTACATATTGTACCGGAACAAGCTATTCCTGATGGAGATTTCCCAACGGTTAAATCTCCAAATCCAGAAGAGCCGGAAGCTTTGACTATGGCTTTAGCTTTGGCAGATAAAACAAATTCAGATATTGTTGTTGGAACGGATCCTGATTGTGACCGTTTAGGTGTTGCCGTTCGGAATAATGATGGTAAAATGATTTTGCTTAACGGAAATCAAACCATGATTTTGATGACTTCTTTCTTATTGAAACAATGGAAAAAAGCCGGAAAAATTAACGGAAAACAATTCGTTGGTTCTACAATTGTCTCTACGCCGATGATGATGGAATTAGCAACAAGCTATGGTGTTGAATGCAAAGTTGGATTGACAGGTTTTAAATGGATTGCCAAAATGATTAAAGATTTCCCTGAACTTCAATTTATTGGAGGAGGTGAAGAAAGCTTTGGTTTTATGGTTGGTGATGCTGTTAGAGATAAAGACGCAGTTGCTGCTACCTTATTAATATGTGAAGTTGCTGCCCAGGCTAAAGCTGCCGGAAGCACTGTTTACAAAGAACTTTTACAACTTTATGTTGAACATGGTTTTTACAAAGAATATTTGGTGTCATTGACCAAAAAAGGAATGGAAGGTTTACAGGAAATTAATCAAATGATGATTGATTTACGTGAAAACCCTTTGAAAGAAATCAGCGGACAACGTGTAATTATGGTGGAAGATTACCAATCATCAATTGCTTTGAATTTATTGACTGGTGAAGAGTCTGTAATGGATATTCCGAAATCAAATGTATTGATTTATTATACGGAAGATGGTTCTAAAATTTGCGCAAGACCAAGCGGTACTGAACCAAAAATTAAATTCTACATTAGTGTAAATGCCGAATTAGAATCGGTTCAGGATTTTGATACTGCTGAAAAATTCTTAGATCAAAAAATAGAAAATATTATTGCAGGAATGCAGTTGAAATAATAAAATGAGTGACAAACCTGATATAAATGATCAGCCTGAACTATTAGATTCAATAATTGGATTAATAGATCAGAGCCGTCATTTTGTTGCTAAAACAGTTAATCAGGAACTAACTCTATTGTACTGGAAAATCGGAAAAACAATCAATGAAGAGATTCTGAAAAATGATCGAGCCGATTATGGAAAGAAAATAATTCCTACACTAAGTGAAGCTTTATCGAAAAGATATGGAATAGGTTTTAATAGAAGAAATCTACAAAGTTTTATAAAGCTAAATACTATAATTGAAGACTTTACAATTTTGCACACAATGTGTGCAAAATTGAGTTGGTCCCATATTAGAAATCTAATTTACATTGAAGACGCTATAAAACGTGAATTTTATATTCAAATGAGCATTCACGAACAGTGGAGTGTAAGAACTTTACAAGAACGAATTGACAGTATGCTTTTTGAAAGAACTGCTATGAGTAAAGAGCCTGAAGAAACAATCATTAATGACTTAGCTTTATTAAAAAACGAAAAACAAATTAGCCCCGATTTGACTTTTCGAGATCCTTATTTTTTAGATTTTTTAGGACTGCATGATAGTTATTCTGAAAAAGATTTAGAAGGTTCCATACTGGCTCAACTCCAAAATTTTATTACTGAAATGGGCAGCGAATTTGCTTTTCTTGCCCGCCAAAAAAGAATAACAATTGATGATGAAGATTTCTACATCGACTTGCTTTTTTACCATCGTGGCCTCCGCCGTTTAGTTGCTATTGACTTAAAACTTGGAAAATTTAAAGCAGCTTACAAAGGCCAAATGGAATTATATCTGCGTTGGTTAGAGAAAAATGAACAAAAAGAAGGCGAAAACAAACCAATTGGATTAATTTTGTGCAGTGAAAAATCTCCTGAACAAATTAATTATTTAATGCTTGACAATGATGAGCAAATCAAAGTTTCAGCTTATTTAACCCAATTACCAGAAAAAAAATTATTGCTGGAAAAACTCGAAAGAGCTATTGCCATAGCAGAAAATAACATCAAAAAATAAATGAGTAATTTCAAAAAAATAGTTCCTTTTATATATCCGTATAAAAAATACGCATTCCTAAACATCTTTTTTAATGTTTTGTATGCACTTTTCAGTACACTTTCTTTTGTTGCTTTAATACCAATGCTTCAGGTATTATTTGACCAAACTAAAGAAAGAAAAATAAAACCCGTATATCAAGGAATTTTAAAACTCCAGCAATATGGAGAAGATTATTTGAGCTATTACATCACAACAACAAAAGGCAATCATGATCCGGGCTACATTTTATCTATAATGGTAGCGATTATAATTTCAATCTTCTTATTAAAAAACTTAGCAGATTATTTAGCTATGTTTTTCATCACTTTTTTGCGAAATGGTGTTTTGAAAGATATGCGAAATGCGTTGTATAAAAAAACATTGGAGCTTCCTTTGGCTTTTTATTCCGAAAAAAGAAAAGGAGATGTTATTTCCAGAATTTCTGCTGATGTAAATGAGGTTCAAAACTCATTTTTAGCCATATTGGAACTTATTGTAAAAGAACCATTAACAATAGCTTTTACCATAACAACAATGCTAATTATTAGCACAAAACTAACACTATTTGTTTTTATTTTTATTCCTGTATCCGGTTATATTATTTCATTAATTGGAAAACAACTTAAAAAACAATCGACTAAAGCACAGCAAGAGCAAGGTACTTTTTTATCTACTATTGAAGAAACTATTGGTGGATTGAAAGTCGTAAAAGGATACAATTCTGAAAACTACTTTAATACGGTTTTTCAAAACTCAACTGAACGTTTTTTTACATTATCAAATAATATTGGTAACCGTCAAAACTTGGCTTCTCCTGCCAGTGAGTTTATGGGAATTACCGTTATTGCTATTTTATTATGGTATGGAGGGCAAATGGTTTTGATCGACAAAACGCTGAGTGGCCCTTCATTTATTGCCTATATGGGATTAGCTTATAACATCCTAACACCTGCAAAAGCAATCTCTAAAGCTTCTTACGGAGTAAAAAGAGGAAACGCTGCTGCTGAACGTGTTCTTGAAATTTTAGATCAGGAAAACCCAATTGTTTCAAAACCTGATGCAATCGAAAAAACAACTTTTGATGATATTATCAGCGTTCAAAATATCAATTTCAAATACGAAGAAACAAGCATTCTAAAAGATTTTTCTCTTCAAATTAAAAAAGGACAAACTGTTGCTTTGGTTGGACAATCTGGAAGTGGAAAAAGTACCATTGCTAATTTATTAACTCGCTTTTACGATGTAAACGAAGGAACAATTTCTATTGACGGAATTAACATCAAAGACATGAGTTTGTACTCGCTTAGAAATTTAATAGGACTTGTTACGCAAGAAATCACTTTATTTAATGACACAATAAAAGCCAACGTTTCATTAGGAAAATTAGATGCCACTGATGATGAAATCATCGAAGCGTTAAAAATCGCTAATGCTTACGAATTTGTAAAAGATCTACCGAAAGGAATTTATACCAATATTGGAGACAGTGGAAGCAAAATTTCAGGTGGACAAAAACAACGTTTATCTATTGCCAGAGCGGTATTAAAAAATCCTCCAATTATGATTTTAGACGAAGCTACATCTGCATTGGATACTGAAAGTGAAAAATTTGTTCAGGTTGCTTTAGAGAATATGATGCAGAACAGAACTTCGATTATAATTGCCCACCGACTTTCTACAATTCAGAAAGCAGACGTGATCATTGTAATGCAAAAAGGAAAAATAGTTGAACAAGGAACTCACGATGAGCTAATTGCACATAACGGCACTTATCACAAATTGGTAACGATGCAGTCTTTTGAATCATAAATAAAATTTTATCCATAGATTACGCAGATTAACACAGGTTCTTTTTTATAAACAATGAAATAAAATCTTTAAATCTGCGTGATCTGTGGGATTTTTTTGAACATAAAACTATCTAAATCTTAAAGAATGTATCTTAATAATCCAAATATAAGGCTACCTGAAGATCCGGATACTATTGTTTGGAAATATCTGGATTTGTCTAAATTTTTAGATTTATTATTGTCTAAGAAATTATTCATGTCTCGTTCTGACAAGTTCGAAGATCAATATGAAGGCACTTTTAGCGAACCTACTTTTGAAGAGATTAAGAAACTCGCCATTGATAATCCCGACTTTTTAAAGTATTACAAAACACAACGTGAACAAGTTGCTATAAGTAGCTGGCATATTAACGAATATGAATCGTTTGCTATGTGGCAGATTTTTACTCAAAACAGTGAAGGATTAGCGATTCAGTCGACAATTGGAAGATTACAGAAAGCTTTGAAGCCGGAAAATAACTTTGATCAGTATATTGGCGAAGTCAATTATATCGACTATAAAAAAGAGTATATTCCGTTTGATGATTTATTTTTCCCGTTTTTGTTTAAGCGAAAAAGTTTTCAGTACGAACGTGAAGTCCGTATTATTACAGATACTTCAAAAAGCACCATAAAACTGAACGACGGTTTAAAAATAAATGTTGACATCAATCAATTAATCGAAAAAATATACATTCATCCAAAATCTGAAAACTGGTATAAAAAACTTGTTATTGAATTGGTAGAACGTTTGGGATTTGGTTTTGAAATCGAAAAATCAGATTTGGAAAGCGATATTTTGATTTAGTTTTTTTTTAAAGTTACTAAGGTTCTAAGATGCTGGCTTTTTAAGCTACAATTATAAAGATTTAAAAAATACTTTTCAACTCTACGATAAAAAAAAGCCAGTTAAAAATTAATTTTTAACTGGCTTTTTGCAAAGATTCGAAAAACCTTGAAGCTTCGTAGTATCTCAGCACCTTAGAACCTTATATCGGTTTATAATTTTTAATTTCCCATTTTTTAGAGGCCAAATCAATATAGTTGTAATGCAACACATCGTTTTTATCGAATTGTCCATTTTGATTGGTATCTTCAATAGTTCTAAAATAAATACGATTTTTAGATTCGACCAAACTCCAATCTACTAATTCCTGAAGATCCGGTGAAACTTTAGTAAAATTCTCTCCGCTAATATCACTTAAATACAATGTTTTAATATCACCTGTATCTATTTTACCATCTTTATTGGTATCAGAATCAGTTAAAGTGTACACCATAATTTTGTTCAGAGTGCGATCTGCAATTGCTTTTAAATAAGTAGCCGTTAAAATCAAAACTGGTTTATCAGAAAGAGGACGAATAGAATCTGAGTCAATTCTTTGAAATTTCAGGTTTTGTAAATAACCCGTAATTTCATATTCGCCAAGGTTCGAAATAGTAAAACTAACATCATTCACACTCGATGATCCGTAACGTGCTTTTGTTCCTTTTTCAAAAACCCTTAAATCTCCAACAGGATGAATTAAATAATTCGTTCCTTCCATCTGAATTGGTAAATCAGCCACTTCTATCTGGGTAGAATCTGTTTTAGTTAACACTTTTGCCTTATTTGAAGCATCATAAATCACTTTCGGCTTCTGAGTGTCATCTTTACAACTCACTACTGTTCCGATGATTACTAAGGCGATATATTTTAAATAGTTTTTCATTTACAAAGATTATATTCAATTATCAAATATACTATTTTTGATTGTAATTTTGGTTTTTATTGAATTTTCTAAAAATGACAACATAACCTGATTTCTTTAACGCAAGAAACTCTTTTCTTATTGCCGAATTAATTTTTTAGCTTCAATTGTGATTTATAACCTCGCATTAATTTTTACATTAAAAACTCGCGAAGTCATGTAATTTGGAATCGCATATTCATTTTTAGAATACACATCTCTAACCCAGGTATTGGTAATTGCATTTTGATTATTGAAAAGATTAAAAATTTCAAATCCAACAGATAATTCTTTAAAACCTTTCAGCCAATTTGCTTTAGCTGTTTTTGTTGTACTGTCCACAAAAACTTTAGCAAAACCAACATCTGCCCTTCTGTAATCGTTCAATCTGTTTTGATATAAATAAGGATCTGAATAAGCCGGTGCACCGCCTGGCAAACCAGTATTGTAAACTAAATTCAGATACAATTTTACACTTGGAATATTCGGCATATAATCCTGAAACAACATGGCAAACTTCAAACGTTGATCTGTTGGTCTGGCGATATAGCCTTTGTTTTCGTAGTTTTCCTCTGTTTTCAAATAACCAAAACTAACCCAGGATTCCGTTCCCGGTACAAATTCCCCATTCAATCTAAAATCCAAACCTTGTGCGTAGGCTGTTGCATTATTGTTTGCAATATATCGAACCCGGACATTGTCTATCGAATAGACATTTACATCAGAAAGTGATTTATAATAAACTTCTGTAACCCATTTAAAAGGTCGATTCCACATTTTAAAGTTATAATCATTACTCAAAACAATATGTACTGATTCTTGTGCTTTCACATTCGGATTCACAACTCCATTTACATCACGAAGTTCTCTATAAAAAGGCGGTTGATGATATATTCCTCCAGAAAGTCTGAAAACCATATCCACATCCCAATCTGGTTTAATCGCAAACTGAGCACGTGGACTAAAAACAATTTGATTTTTACCTTCAACAGCTGCACCAGAAACATCCCAGCTCTGAAAACGAGCACCAACATGATACCAAACCTCATTAGAACCGATTTCTGTTTTCTGATTCCATTGTGCATAACCTGCAATTCTGTTTACCATATTAAAATTTGTCGCGCGAACATCCTGATACGGCAAAAGTGGTCCAGTATACGATTGATACGGTTGATTATTTTTTGGCAAAATAACCAAAGGAGGATTTATAGAAAATCCCGCCGAATCAATTACTTCCCACTCAACAACCCTGTCACGAATGGATTCTCTGGTATATTTTAAACCAAATTCTAACTGACTGTCATTTTTCCAGTCCTTAAAACCTTTAATTTCAATATTTGCAATCAATGCATCTAAATCATTTCGGGCATGATTGAGTTGAGAACCAATTCCACGCGTAAAATCAATTGCTTCAGGCTCTCCTTCCTCAGTAACATTTCCTAAACGATATTGTGCCAAAATATCAAAATGTTCCTTTTCTGTTGTATGAAATAAAGAACCAATTAACTTTAAAGTAAAATCAGGAGAAACTTTATAAGTAGTTTTCAACGCCCCAAAATAAGTATCATATTGATCCTTTTCCTGTCCTTCATAATAAACATTCAACTCCATTGGCTGATCTATTGTTCCAAATCTTGTTTCACGCGTTAAAGGCTGATATAAATATTTATTTTGAGAAATATTCCCTAAAAAACTCATTTGCCATTTTTTAGAAATATCATAGGTAACATTCGTTTGAACATCAGTAAAAGTTGGCGTATAATTCGTTTCCGTATCCTGACTATTAACAAGCAAACTATTGTTTCGATAGCGAATTCCTGTTACAGCAGACCATTTTTTATTTTTAGATACCAAATCAACTGCAGCACTTGCGCCTAATAAACTAGTTTCAAAAGCAGCACCAAATTGTGTCGGTTTTCGGTAGGTAATATCTAAGACAGAAGATAATTTATCTCCAAATTTAGCCTCAAACCCTCCCGCAGAAAAATCGACATTCTGAACCAAATCGGTATTTGTAAAACTTAATCCTTCTTGTTGCCCAGAACGAATTAAAAAGGGACGATAGACTTCGACTTCATTGACATAGACTAAATTTTCATCATAATTTCCACCCCGAACTGCGTATTGCGTACTCAATTCATTATTAGAATTTACTCCTGGCAATGTTTTTAAAATATTCTCGATTCCGGCATTTGCTCCCGGAATCTTTTTGATTGTAGCAACATCTATTGTCGTGATTCCCTGAACGCGTTTTTTATTTTTAGAAGACACAAATACTTCTCCCATTTGCTCCTCAGAATTACTCATTACCGGATTAAAAACGAAAACTTCATTTGGTTTTAAACTCACCGTAAGACTCATCATTTTTAAGGAAATATGAGTAAAAATCAAAGAGACTTTTTTATTCGAAGGAATTTCAATTTCAAAAAAACCATTTGAGTCTGATTGCGCAACGTTTCCTAAGGCAGCAATGTTGACATCTGAAACTGGACGGTTTTCCTGATCTAAAACAATACCTTTTACATGTGCATTCTGAGCGAATGAAACACAGCTGCACAGAAAAAGAAAAGCAAATATTAATTGACGATGGCTCAAATGTTTTGGTTTTATTTTTGTTGACTTCTAAAAAAGTGAGTTTCAAAGATAGCAGAATTACCCACATTATCAATCACTTCAATTTTTAAATCATTTGCTCCTTCAGCTAATAAGGTATCATCAAACTTGTGCGTAATTTTTTTGGTTTTATTATCATATTCAAATAAAACCCAGTTTCCGTTTAAATATCCGTTGTAAGATTTAATTCCAGACAAACTATCGCTTATTGTAAACTGAATTGTTTTGATATCGCTGATCCATTTATCCTGAATTGGCTTTGCAATTTTAATAATTGGAGCGATTGTATCGAGCACCAATCCAAATTGTCCTAAAGTTTTAGATTTAGCTGTAAAAACATCATTTTTTCTTGTTGTTGCAATATAACTACCGCTTCTTCCTATAAAAACTTTATCTCTTAGGGCTTCTGAATAGGTACTGTCTTTTATTGTAATCGTAAAATTGGAATGAACAGGAACAACATCATCATGAATGTAGATTCGGTTGTTTTTTACATCAAAATTCAAATTAAAATCATCGTAAAATGTTCCTGCCGAAAAAAACACCGACATATTATCTTTTTCAAAATTATAATCTTTATTGGTCTTTATGAAATATTTAGAAGCTACTGGTTCTGCATTTATAACCGGCGTTTCGACATCATACTCAATTGGAACCGTAATTGCACTTAAATTCCCAAAATAATCTGAAACTTCAATTCGATAAGTTGAGGCCAAATTCGACTCGACCGGAATAATACCCCGAAGCGAATCCGTTTTTATAATACTCAACGCAAAAGGTATTTTCATAAAAAGCTTTTGAATGCGTTGTCCTGATTTTTTATATTTAGCATAATCAATGAACGCATTTACATAACGCATTTCATCAAACGAATAGGTGTTGAACTGGTAATTGTAATTTTGACTTCCGTTAACGAAAGTCGATACGTTAAAAACTCCATTTTTATTTCCCGAGACATCATCGAAATCAACCGTATTAATTCCGAAGCCAATTTTCCCATTTGCTTTTACCTTACTTGCCAGGTAGGTTCCGTCTTTTTGAAGGGAGAGATTTAATAATAAAGGCTGCTTCGATTGATTAACCGTTGTGTTATCCATTGGATAGACATATAAACTCAAAATCGTTGGTTTTTTAGTGTCTTTTATATTTTTATCAAATCCAAAAAACATCGGATTAATCACAAACTCCGATTTTGTATCTCTTATTTCAAAATGAAGGTGCGGGCCTTCAGACGAACCTGTATTACCGGAAAGCGCAATTAACTGTCCTTTTGTAACAGGCAATTCGCCAGGTTTTGGGAACATTTCAATTTCGAATGCTTTTTCTTTATAATGTGTTTGCAGAACATAATCCTGAATTGCACCAATTGTAGTTTGCAAATGTCCGTATACCGAAGTAAAGCCATTTGGATGCGTTATGTAAATACATTTACCGTTACCAAAAGTCGAAATTTTTATTCTTGATACATATCCATCTGCTACTGCGTAAACATTTAATCCTTCCCTTTGACTGGTTTTTAAATCGAAACCCGCGTGAAAATGATTCGGCCTCAACTCACCAAAATTCCCCGATAACTGCATCGGAATATCTAGTGGCGGAGCAAAATAATCTTTAGGATATTGAGCCTGAGCAAAAATAAACTGGCAAAATAACAGGGTAAGTACTGAAAATCTCATAAGCAACATTTTTGCTAAGATAAAAAAATAACAGGCTAAAACCGATCAGAATAAGACAAAAATACAATTGATTGAATTTCATTTATTTGTCTATTTTTAATGCAAAAAAATCGATAAAAAATTGCATTAATAAAAAGGAATACTAACTTTGTATGATTAAGTAATGAATAGGATTTATAATGAGTGTAATTGCCGAAATAATTGATACTCTTGAATATAAAGTCGAAAAGCTTTTTGAAAAATCAAAAGGCCTGGAGAAAAACAATCAGGAATTACGATTACAATTAGCCAAAGCTGCGCAAATCATCCAGAAACAATCTGAAGAAATGGAGGCTTTAAAAAAGCAATATGATACACTTAAAATAGCCAATTCGTTGCTCGGCAGCGACAATAACAAGAGAGAGACAAAGCTTAAAATAAATTCATTAATTCGCGAAATTGATTACTGTATAGCACAACTATCAGATTAGAAAAACATGGACGGAAAGCTTAGAATTAAAATATCAATTGCAGACCGCGTTTATCCGTTAACGGTTGAACCCGCTCAGGAAGAAGGACTTAGAAGTGCTTCAAAGAAAATTGATGCTATGATTAAGCAATTCGAAGAAAGTTACGCGGTTCGTGACAAACAAGATGTATTGGCTATGTGTGCATTGCAATTTGCGTCACAGGTTGAACAAAAACAAATTGATAACGCAATTGATGGTGAAGAAACCATCGAAAGAATTAAAAGATTAAATTCGCTATTAGATCAATATCTCGAAAATTAAACGTTCTTTACAGAAACTAAGATACTGCCTACATTAGTTCACAATTGGTAAACTCAACACTAACAAATTAAAGTGAGTGAATCGTCGCTACTATAGTACGTCCCGATTTATCGGGAAAACTTGAACAGTGAGTTAGCTCAAAACTTGTCTTTACGAGTTTATTCAAGCAATTAATGTAGGCTTTTTTTATATATAAATTTAAACAAACATGGACATCATAACGATCATTATTTCAGGTATTATAGGTATTACAGCAGGTTTTGGAATAGCTAAAATTATCGAAAAAAGTAATATTTCTAATCTCATAAAAAACGCAAAAAAAGAAGCAGCTTCCATTTTAAAAGATGCTAATTTAGAAGCAGAAAATATTAAAAAAGATAAAATCCTTCAGGCAAAAGAACGTTTTATCGAATTGAAAGCTGAACACGAACAAGTTATTTTAGCAAGAGATAAAAAAGTAGCTGAAGTAGAAAAAAGAGTTCGCGATAAAGAATCACAAATATCAAATGAGCTTTCAAAAGCTAAAAAAGTAAATGATGATTTCGAAGCTAAAACTTTAGAATACGATAACAAAATTGAAGTTTTAGACAAAAAACAAGCTGAAGTTGACAAACTACATAAAAGCCAGTTACAACAGTTAGAAGTAATTTCCGGACTTTCTGCTGAAGAAGCAAAAGAACAATTAGTGGAAGGCCTAAAAGCTGAAGCCAAGAGTAAAGCTATGTCTCATATCCAGGACACTATTGAAGAGGCAAAACTTACTGCGCAACAAGAAGCGAAAAAAATTATCATCAATACGATTCAGAGAGTCGGAACAGAAGAAGCAGTAGAGAATTGCGTTTCTGTATTTAACATTGAATCTGATGATGTGAAAGGTAGAATTATTGGCCGTGAAGGTCGTAACATTAGAGCTCTTGAAGCTGCAACCGGAGTTGAAATCATTGTTGATGACACACCGGAAGCTATTATTCTTTCTTGTTTTGATCCGGTTCGTAGAGAAATTGCCCGTTTGTCATTGCATAAATTAGTAACTGACGGACGTATTCACCCGGCAAGAATTGAAGAGGTTGTTGCTAAAACAGCTAAACAAATTGACGACGAAATTATTGAAGTTGGTAAACGTACCGTAATCGATTTAGGAATTCACGGATTACATCCTGAATTGATTAAAGTAGTGGGTAGAATGAAATACCGTTCTTCTTACGGACAAAATTTATTGCAACACTCCAGAGAGGTTTCTAAACTTTGTGGTATCATGGCAGCCGAATTAGGCTTAAACGTAAAATTAGCTAAAAGAGCTGGTTTACTTCACGATATTGGAAAAGTACCGGATACTGAAAGTGATTTACCACACGCTTTATTAGGTATGCAATGGGCTGAGAAATATGGCGAAAAAGAAGAGGTTTGCAACGCAATTGGAGCTCACCACGACGAGATCGAAATGAAATCATTGTTATCACCAATTATTCAGGTTTGTGATGCTATTTCAGGAGCAAGACCAGGAGCAAGACGTCAGGTTTTAGATTCTTATATCCAACGTTTGAAAGATCTTGAAGAAGTAGCTTACGGATTTACTGGTGTAAAAAATGCTTATGCAATTCAGGCTGGTAGAGAGCTTCGTGTAATCGTAGAAAGCGAAAAAGTTTCTGATGATAATGCCGCAAACTTATCTTTCGAGATTTCACAAAAAATCCAGACCGAAATGACTTATCCAGGTCAGGTTAAAGTAACCGTAATTAGAGAAACCAGAGCAGTTAATATTGCAAAGTAATCTCCTGTCTTTATAAAAACAACAAAGGCTATCTCAAAAAGATAGCCTTTGTTGTTTTTATATTTTGCATCAATCCCAGAATCCGTAGAGTAACTAAAATTAAACTTTTTTACACCACTATCATCCGAGATTTTAACCTTGAGATTACGGTCATGATAATGTTTGCATCCCAACGTTTGAAACCGTTGGCTATATTTTAGATAGAATGGGTATCTGTTTTCAATCTCTGGCGTAACATTATCAGCCCTTAAAGATCACTAAATACAATCTTAAAGCTCGTTCCCACTCCTACCTCACTTTCAACAGAAATACTTCCTTTCATGGCTTCTATTTGATTTCTGGTAATATACAAACCAATTCCTCGCGCTTCTTCATGTTTATGGAAGGTTTTATACATTCCAAATAAAAGATCACCGTGAACAGCCAAATCGATACCCAAACCATTATCTGTAATTTTTAACGATTTTTGACCTTCAGGTTCAATAGCAAAATCAAAAATAACAATTGGATCCCGATCCGGATGTGCATATTTTATCGCATTCGTTGTAAAATTTAATAAAACACTTTCCAGATAAGCCGGGTTAAAATTAATAGTCAAATAATTCGGAACATTATTTACAACCGTTACATTCTTCTGTTTATCATATCCTTTTATCGTTGTTATTGTTTTTTCTATGTACTCACAAAGCTTCAAAGGAACAACAGCAATATTAATATTGCTTTGTGTTTTTACAATTTGAGTTAAATTAGAAATAGTATCATTCAAATCATTAGAAACTGTCCTTAAATGCAATAACATTTCACTAACAGTTTGCTTATCTACATCGGCATCAATAAAGTCTAAAATTGATTTTATATTTCCTGCCTGTGTATTTAAGTTATGTGAAACTATATGCGAAAAATTGAGCAAACGACTGTTTTGATCGCTGTATAATTTCATCGTTTTTATAATCTCTAACTCTTTTTCTTTCTGCAAAGAAACATCGGTATGGGTTCCTAATACACGCAAAGGTTTTCCATTTTCATCACGCTTGATTACTTTTCCGCGATCCAGAATCCATTTATAGTTACCGCTTGAAGTCATTACACGATGGTAATTTTCGTAGTAAGGTATTTTATTGTCAAAATGCTCCTGAATATCAGAATAATATTTTGGAAGATCATCAGGATGAACAATTTTATCCCAACGTTCAGGATCATCAAAAATATCTGCTGATTCTAATTCCAGAATTTTAAGTGATAATGAAGAATAGAAAACACTATTGGTAACCATATCCCAGTCCCAAACACCAACTGTTGAGGCATCAAGGGCAAACTGAAATCGCTCTTCAGAAAGACGTAATTTTTCTTCCTTATCCTTTAACTCGGTGATATCAGAAACATGTCCAAAAAAGCTAATACTATCACTGTCAGCAGAAGACTTTTCGGTTTTAGATGAGATCTTAAACCAACGCAAACCTTTCTTTGGTAAAACTGCTCTGAATTCTACTTCCCAGGGTTTTACCTGGTTACGCGCTTTGATTAAAGATTGAAAAAAAAGTTCCCTGTCAGAAGGAAAAATTCTGTCGTAAATAATGAGTTTAATATCATTTGCAAACTCTGCAGCAGAAATCTCGAAAATATCATCAGCAGATTTACTGACAAGTGGAAAAGAGTAATTATTGTCTTTGTCTATTATAAACTGAAAAAGTAAATCGGGCATTTCGGCCAACAATTTTTTATAAAAATTATTAACTTCCAGACAATCCTCATTCTCATATATATCAAAAACCATATAACACTTTTTATGTAATTTGAATGATTAAATCATTTTCTAAATCAAAAAGATGCAGTTCGTCGATAATACCTGCATTTAATAGAAATTACCATACAAGATATTAATTTTTTAAGATAAAAAAGTATCCCTTCAAGAAAAATTATTTTCTGGGATGAAACGAATGCATGACTTCTTTTAAAAAACTTCTATCTAAATGTACATAAATTTCAGTAGTTGTAATCGATTCGTGACCAAGCATTAATTGAATGGATCTTAAATCGGCGCCATTTTCCAACAGATGAGTTGCAAAAGAATGACGCAATGTATGAGGACTGATATTTTTCTTGAGACCAATTTTTACAGCCAAATCCTTTATAATAGTAAAAATCATTGCACGTGTTAATTGATTCCCTCTTCGATTCAAAAACAGAGTGTCTTCGCAGCCTTTTTTAATGGTTACGTTACCTCGAATTTCATTCTGATAAATCTGTATGTACTTTTGTGTGAATTTCCCAATCGGAACAAACCGCTCCTTATTTCCCTTTCCTGTTATTTTTATAAATCCTTCATCGAAAAACAAATCAGAAATTTTAAGGGAAACGAGTTCTGAAACCCTAAGCCCGCAGCCGTATAAAGTTTCCAGCATAGCACGATTTCGTTCACCTTCATTTGAACTTAAATCGATTGCTGCAATCAGGGCGTCAATTTCCTGAACCGCTAAAGTGTCCGGTAATTTGCGACCGGTTTTAGGAGTTTCAATTAATTCCAAGGGATTATCATTTCTATAATCTTCAAAGACTAAATAATTAAAAAAGCTTTTTAATCCAGAAATAATGCGCGCCTGAGAACGTGGATTTACTTCTTTTGAAACTGCATAAATGAATTGCTGTACCGTTTCATCAGTAATTTTCAATGGTGAAACTTCGATTTTATTTACTTCTAAAAAAAGGCAAAGTCGTTCAATATCGAAACCATAATTTTCGATAGTATTTTTAGACAAACCTCTTTCAATTCGCAAATACGATTGATAATCTTTGATGTATTTGTTCCAATTCATATTTACAAAGTAAGTGATTTTTAGGCATAAAAAAACCTTCCTGAATGAGGAAGGTTTTTAAATATCTATTAAAAGCTATTAGAATTTATAAGCCAAATACAACGCAAGGTTACTATTTTTAGCACTGTCATAATAATCATCTGCATCATCAATATCGCTATCAGACAGAGGAGATAAACCAATAGTATAACGAAGCCCGGCTGAAAAATTATCAGTAAAATTATATCCAGCTCCTATGTTAAAACCAAAATCTACCGATCTGGTAAAATCCTTTACATCTTCACCTTCCGATTTAGCGGATAATAAAAGACCTAATTGCGGACCAGCTTCAACACTAAATTTATTTTCTATAATATAGTATTTAGCCAATACCGGAATATTTAAATAATTAAGTTTAAAATCACTATCAGATCCAAAAGGACCATCAAATTTAGTACCTTGAGTCGAGAACAAAAGCTCTGGTTGGATAAAAAATTTCTCAACAACATGAATTTCTGCTAAACCTCCAACATGAAAACCTACTAGAGACTTTGTGTTATCTACATCTCCTCCAACCACAGTAGAAATATTAAGACCTCCTTTTATTCCAAACCTTGTTTGTTGAGCATTTGCCAATCCAAAAGTCATTACTGCAATCGCAACTAAAAAAATTCTTTTCATTTTTATTTGATTTTGAGTTAAAATTAATATGCCAAATATAGAAATATACTTATTAAAAAATAATTTTTATTTTAATAAATAAAACTATAATTAGAGGCTAAATCCTATGAAATAAAAAAATGCAACAAGTGTAATCTCCTCTAAAAAATAAGAAAAGCCACTTTTTTGATAAATTATATTCTTGCTTCCAAGAAACTAATCGTAGAAATTACTTACTAAATTTTTATTTTCATTCAAATAATTTGAAATCAAATTCTTATTAAATAAAAAAAATATAGAGCTAATTATTCTTTTAATAACATTCTAAAATTGAGAGCATTATGGCGATTTCAAATCAGAACATGAGAAAAATATTAATTATTTAATCTAAAACATAAAACAATAAATTCTTAATTCTGTAGTTTTGACTAATAGAAACATTTAAATATAATACCAATTTTTAAAAACAATTTTATGAAAAAAATACTTTTAGCAGCTGTACTGTTCATTGCAACATCAGCTACAATACAAGCCCAATTATTACAAATCGGTGTTAAGGCAGGGGTTAATTTCGCTAGCCAAACTGGAGATGCATCCATGCAAGGTGTAGCATTTGACAAAGAAGGTATCACAAGTTATCATGCAGGTCTTGTTGCAGAAATTAAGTTGTTAGACAAATTTTCTGTTCAGCCAGAGCTTTTATATTCTACACAGGGAGCAACTTACAAAAATGCAGTTGACGAATTTAAAAATGAACTTGGGTATTTATCTATTCCGGTAATGGCTAAATTTTACTTAACTGATTCATTTAGTTTAGAAGTAGGACCACAAGCTTCTTTTCTATTAAGCGAAAAAAATGACTTCGATGTAGAAGATGCGGAAACATTTGAATTTGGACTTAATGCAGGAGTTGGATTTAAGATTACAAAAAACTTTTTCGTTCAGGGGCGTTACGGTTTAGGATTAACAGAAGCTTCTAAAAATGCAGATGTTAAAAACTCAACTGTACAAATTTCAGCCGGATTCATGTTCTAAAAAGAATATCACATAGTTTTATAAAAACCGTTCTATTAATTAGAACGGTTTTTTTATTTTTACATACTTGTGAAATGTATTCTCTGAAATATAAAATGGATTCAAGTCACTCTATAAAATTTAATCATTTATGAAAATCTGCATTATCAACGGACCCAATTTGAATCTTTTAGGAAAAAGAGAACCGGAAGTTTACGGAAGTCAAACTTTTGAAGACTATTTTGAAATATTAGAACATAAATTTCCAAACGTTGAACTTTCCTATTATCAGAGTAATATCGAAGGCGAATTGATTGGAAAAATTCAGGAAGTTGGTTTTACATTTGATGGAATTATTTTAAATGCCGGGGCATACACACATACTTCAATAGGATTGGGCGACGCTATGAAAGCGATTACCACTCCGGTAATCGAAGTTCATATTTCGAATACTTATGCGCGCGAAAGCTTCAGACATCAATCGTATTTGTCCGGAAATGCAAAAGGCGTTATTTTAGGCTTTGGTTTAAAAAGTTATGAATTAGCGATTCAGTCTTTTTTATAATTCGTTATTTAACAAATTATTAATAAGCTCGTTTTTAACTTATTCTATTTTTGTGAGAGAAAAAACTTTCATGAGAAACTATACTTTATTTGCCTTTTTATTTTTTTCGATTTCCAACTTTGCTCAAATCAAAGGAACCATAACGGATGAAAAAGGAAATCCTTTGCCTTTTGTATCCGTTCTTGAAGAAAACACATATACGAGTACAACCTCAAACGAGCAGGGAAATTATCAGCTCCAGGTAAAAGAAGTTGGCAAAAACAAAATTACGTTTCAATATTTAGGTTTTAAAACCCAAAAAATAACAGTCTCTTCAAATTCAAAAACAGTAGTTTTAGATATAAAACTTCAAGAAGAAAGTTTTGCATTAAATGAAGTTATCATTGACCAAAAAAATAATCCGGCGAACGCCATTATAAAAAGTGCCATCACAAACAAAAAAGAGAATTCAGATAAAACAGGACGCTACACAGCCGATTTTTATTCAAAAGGAATGTTTAAAGTGAAAGATCTTCCTAAAAAAATCCTTGGCCAAAAAGTCGATCTTGGCGAAGATATGGCTTCCAATTTAGATTCTACGGGAACAGGAATTTTATATCTATCAGAAACGATTTCTAAGATTTCTTTTGAAAAACCCAACAAACTAAAAGAGAAAATCATCGCTTCTAAAATCTCCGGAAACAACAAAGGGTACAGCTATAACACGGCCAGTTTATCGACTTATGATTTTTATGAGAATACTTTAGACTTCGACGTTAAGCTTATCTCTCCTATCGCTGATAATGCTTTCAATTACTACAAATACAAATTAGAAGGAACTTTCTTCGATGACAACAATCAGCAAATCAATAAAATTAAAGTAATACCTAAAAGAGATAAAGAACCCGTTTTCGAAGGCTACATTTATATTGTAGACGATAGTTTTGCGATCTATGCTATAGATTTAGACATTAAAGGCTACCGAATGAAAAATGAATTTACTGAAATTATGACTTTAAAACAGAGTTTTAGTTATAATTCGAAGAATAAAATCTGGTCTAAAAATGCACAAACACTTTCATTTAACGCTGGTATTTTTGGAATTAAATTCTCAGGGAAATTCAATTATGTTTATTCGAATTACGAATTTCCGGATTCGTTTGAAAAGAAAACTTTTGGAAATGAAATTGTAGCTTTTGAAGCCAATGCCAATAAAAAAGATGATGCTTTTTGGAATAAGATCCGTCCAATTCCGTTGACTATTGAAGAAAGTACCGATTACACCAAAAAAGACAGCTTACTGACAATTCGTAAATCCAGAAAATACACCGATTCAGTTGATACCAAAAACAACAAATTTAAAGTATGGGATGTTTTAATGGGTTATGACTATAAAAACACCTTCAAAAAATATTCTTTTGATTATAAAGGTTTGTTGAACCTGACTTCATTAAGCTTTAATACCGTTCAGGGATTTAATTTTGATACGGGTTTTTCTTTTAGAAAATGGAATGAAGATGAAGGAAAAAGCACTTCTATAAGTACCACTTTTAATTACGGATTTTCAGACGAACGTTTTCGTGTTACCGGACAATTCAGCCATAGATTCAACACTATCAATTACGCTACAATTTGGGGCTCCGGAGGAACAAAAACAGCGCAATTTAATGGTACTGAGCCTATCAGTAAGTTTGTCAATTCTATAAGTTCTTTATTTTTTAAAGACAACTATATGAAGTTGTACAATTTAGAATTTGCTCAAATCAACTATTCTCAAGATGTTGCTAACGGAATAAATTTGAATGCGAAAGTGGCGTACGAACAGCGAAAACCTCTATTTAATACTACCGATTATTCTTTCTTTAAAAAAGACGATATTTATTCATCCAATAATCCTTTAGCACCAGACGATTTCACAACTCCGGCATTTGATCCTCATCATTTGTTTAAAACTGCTTTAACTGCAAGAATCAATTTCGGAAACAAATACATTTCGAGGCCAGATGGTAGATATAATATTAAAGATGAAAAATATCCCACCCTATTTTTAGTTTTCGAAAAAGCTTTTGCAGCCAGCGAAAAAAAATATGAATTTGAAAGAATTGGTGCTTTTGTTCAATATGATTTATCGTTAGGAAATAAAGGTCTTTTGGGAATGAATTTCAGAGCCGGAAAGTTCTTTAATGCTGAAAATATCTCTTTTATAGATTACAGGCATTTTAACGGAAACCAAACTCACATTGGAACCAGTGATCGCTATTTGAATGTTTTCAATTTAATGCCCTATTATACCAACAGCACAAACGACAGTTATTTTGAAATGCATCTGGAACACAATGATACCGGATTTATAATGAATAAAATTCCGTTATTGAATTTATTAAAATCAACGATAAATATCGGATTTCACTCGTTGGCGATTCCAGATAGAAAACCTTATTCTGAGTTTACAGTTGGTTTAGACAATTTAGGTTTTGGAAAATTTAAATTGTTTAGAGTTGATTATGTTCATTCTTATCAAGCCGGAGTTGAACAAAATGGTGTTGTTTTTGGCTTGAAGATTTTGAATGTTTTGGATTAATGTTGATTGTTATTTCACGCAGATTTGGCAGATTTCAGCAGATTATAAAAGATCTTATCTAAAAACTGAAATAGCTAACATCAATCTATCTTAGAATTGCGTTAGGGATAGAAGCGATATCTCCCGATTTAGAAAAACAAGGCTTTTTAGCCGTAGTTTTTGTTAATTGGGAATATAGCGGATAGCCCGGCCGGAGGCAACGCCCATAAAAAATCCGCTTACTCTTTAAAAGAATAAACGGATTCTTTTTTTTACGTTTCAAAGAAAACCTTAGCAACTTAGAATCTTAGTATCTCAGAACCTTTTTTCTCAGTGATAATCATCTGGCTCAATATGAATCAAAACATATCCTAATTGAGGGATTTTTTCTTTTAATGTATCTTGTAGTTTATGAGACAAATCATGTCCCTCTTTTACTGAAATTTGTGCTGAAACAATAGCATGAAGATCAACGTGATATTTCATTCCCGCTTTACGGATAAAACATTTTTCAGTACCTAAAATTCCTTTTACAGTTAAAGATGTAACACGAATTTCTTCGACCAAATCATCGTTCAAATTCTCATCCATGATTTCGCCAAGTGCAGGTCTGAAAATTTTATAGCTATTGTATAAGATAAAAAAAGCAGCAAAAAGTGCCGCCCAATCATCTGCTGATTCGTATCCTTTTCCCATAAACAGCGCAATAGAGATCCCGATAAACGCCGCTACCGAAGTAATTGCATCACTGCGATGATGCCACGCATCTGCCGCTAATGATGAGCTATTCGTTTGTTTGCTTCGTTTCATTACCACACGAAACGAATATTCTTTCCAGATAATTATAGCACCTAAAACATATAATGTCCAGGATTTTGGTAAATCATGTGAAGTCTGAATATTGCCAATACTTTCGTAAGCAATGATTGTTGCCGAAGTAATTAAAAACCCGACAACCAAAAATGTAAATAAAGGTTCTGCACGACCGTGTCCATAAGGATGATTTTCATCTGCCGGTTTATTAGAATATTTTATCCCGATTAAAACCAAAAAAGATGAAAATATATCTGCAGTCGACTCAATCGCATCTGCAATTAAGGCGTAAGAATTGCCAAAAAAACCTGCTAGACCTTTTAAGATGGCCAAGCAGGTGTTTCCAGCTATACTAAAAATAGTAGCTTTTATAGCTTTTTGTTCATTTGTCATTTAGACTATTTTTTTAGCCACGAATTCACGAAATTATTTTTTGATAATCGTTGAAGATCTAAATTCGTGAATTTGTGGCTAACTTTTTTTATTCTCTCACAATTTTAGCACCAATAGCTCTCAAACGCTCATCGATACGCTCGTATCCACGGTCAATTTGTTCGATATTTTGAATTGTACTTGTACCTTTCGCTGAAAGAGCTGCAATTAATAATGAGATTCCGGCACGGATATCCGGAGACGACATTGTTGTCGCTTTTAGTTGAGATTCAAAATTATGTCCCATAACTACCGCTCTGTGCGGATCGCATAACATGATTTTTGCTCCCATATCAATTAATTTATCAACGAAAAACAAACGGCTTTCGAACATTTTTTGGTGAATTAAAACATCGCCTTTTGCCTGTGTTGCTACAACCAAAACGATACTTAACAAGTCAGGTGTAAATCCTGGCCATGGCGCATCGGCAATAGTTAAAATAGAACCGTCAATATCTGTTTTTACTTCATATCCGTCTTTATGAGCTGGAATATAAATATCGTCACCACGTTTTTCGATCGTAATTCCTAATTTTCTAAAAGTATTCGGAATCAAACCTAAGTTTTCCCAACTTACATTTTTGATTGTGATTTCGCTTTTCGTCATAGCCGCAAGACCAATCCAGGAACCGATTTCGATCATATCAGGCAAAATTCTGTGCTCACATCCACCAAGGCTTTCGACACCTTCGATAGTCAACAAGTTAGATCCGACTCCAGTGATTTTAGCTCCCATAGAGTTCAACATTTTACACAATTGTTGCAAATATGGTTCGCAAGCTGCGTTATAAACTGTTGTTTGTCCTTTTGCCAAAACTGCAGCCATAACAATATTTGCTGTTCCGGTTACAGAAGCTTCGTCAAGTAACATGTCTGTTCCTTTCAATCCTTCTGCTGGAGACTCTACTCCATAAAAGTGATCTTCTCTATTGTATCTGAATTTCGCCCCAAGGTTAATAAAACCTTCAAAGTGTGTATCTAATCTACGACGACCAATTTTGTCTCCACCTGGTTTTGGAATATATCCTTTTCCGAAACGGGCCAAAAGCGGCCCAACAATCATAATAGAACCACGAAGCGCTCCACCTTCTTTTTTGAAAGCTTCAGTTTCTAAATATCCAACATTAACCTCATTGGCCTGAAACGTAATCGAACCCGGTTCATTGCGTTGAATTTTCACCCCTAAATTACCCAACAAAGTGATTAATTTATTGATATCAATAATATCGGGAATATTATTAATTGTTACTTTATCCCCCGTTAGAAGCACGGCACATAAAATTTGTAATGCCTCATTTTTTGCTCCTTGCGGAGTGATTTCTCCTTTTAAAGGAATTCCTCCTTCGATTTTAAAAATTCCCATATTTCTCTTTTAGGTTCTGAGGTTCTGAGGTTCTAAGGTTCTGAGCTAAAAATCTTAGTAGCTTAGCGTCTTAGTATCTTAGTACCTTTTTTTATTTCTGATTATTGTTTTTTTGAAAAGGTTTTGGTTTCCCCGGCCCTTTATTGTTTTTGTTACTTTGGATTTTTGGTTGGCCTGGTGGCGTAATTTTATTAGACATACGCTTGTTGGTACGCAATAAATCAGTTGTATTTAAAAGCTCTTCTGTGCTTTGCAGCAAATTGATTTTTCCGCCTGACAATTCAAATAAATGCTCGAAAATCACATCGTCTTTTACAGTGTCTTTATTCCAGCTTAGGTATGATTTTTTCATGTGATTAGCGATCACTAAAACCAATGCATTTTTCATTTCGCCATCTTCCCATTTATTGGCAACATCAATCATATATTTGATATTATTACCATAAAATCTGTATTTAGGGAAGTTTTGAGGATATTGTAAAACGTCTGGTTTTAATTGCAATACATCTCTTGATGGGATTGGATATGGCGATTCTACATCTAATTTAAAATCAGACATAATAAAAAGCTGATCCCATAATTTATGCTGAAAATCCGGTACATCACGCAAATGCGGATTCAGACTTCCCATAACCTGAATGATGTATTTCGCGGCTTTGTTTCGCGTTTCAGCATCTTCAATAATAGTAGCCTGATCAATCAGTTTTTGCAAATGACGACCATATTCAGGAATAAGTAAACGCTGTCTTTCAGAATTATATTCTAAGTTAAAAACAACGTCATTTGCGACTTCTTTTTTATATTTTTCGACCATAAGTTATAATGAAACTATACCTTCTATTGTAGCTACTTCTTTGTATTTGCCAATCACTTCGTCAGCGCTATGCATTGTAACATCTATAGAAACACTGGTAAATTTACCGGTTTTAGATTTTGTTGTTTTGATAACCGCACCCATATTGTCAAAAGCTTTTTCAACTCGCTCAACATTATCACCCACTGAAGGCATTATAAATTTATACAAATATTCTGCTGGCCAAGTATTTGAATTATCTAACTCAACCTTTAATCTTTCGTAAAATTCGGCGGTGTTTTTTTCTTTATCGTTCTCCATTCGTAATTAAAAATAAACGCAAATATACGGTTTTGATTTCAGATTTTTTAGATTTTTTTCTTTGAAAAAAGGCTCAAAGATACAAAGGTTCAAAGGTGCAGAGAAAAAAACTTTATGACATTATTTCTTTGTGAAATTTCCTCTTATATTTGAGAAACTTTACTACGAAAATCTCACCCAAAGTCGCAGAGTCACAAAGTTTTTACTTTTAAATCTTTCTTTGCGACTTCGCGACTTTGCGAGATTAAAAACGAATCCTATGAAAAAATACATCTTTTTACTTTTTATCATTTTCACATTTAACAATAGTCACGCACAGGAAATCAAAACGATGACTTATTTTCAGAATGATACGATCAAACTGGATTTAGACCTGTATTTGCCTGAGAAAAAATCAAATGAAAAAATTCCGTTAGTGATTTTTGCTTTTGGCGGAGGATTTTCTGGTGGAGAACGAACCAACGAGAAAGAATTTGGAATATTTATGGCAAAAAATGGCTATGCGGTTGCGAGCATTTCGTATAGTCTTTACATGAAGGGAAAAGATTTTGGCTGTAAAGGAACTTTGACCGAAAAAATAAAAGCAATCCAAATTGGTGTGAGTGATATGTGGCAGGCGACTTCATTTTTGATTGAAAACGCCAATAAATACAATCTTGATGCTTCAAAAATTTTTATTTCAGGAATAAGCGCTGGTGCCGAAATTGGTTTTCACGCTTCGTTTTGGGATTATAAACTCATGAACTTATACAAAAACAATTTGCCTGAAAATTTTAAATACAAAGGTTTCATTGGAGGTTCCGGAGCGATTCAGGACATTAATTTGATTACGAAAGAAAAAGCAATGCCGATGTTATTGGCTCACGGAAGCAACGACGAAACCGTTCCGTATAGCGCAGGTTCGCATCGCTCCTGCCCTACAAATGCTTCGGGTTGGCTGATTCTTTTTGGATCTTATGCTGTTTACAATCATATAAATGATCTTCATAAAGATGTTGAACTGATTACGTTTTGTGGTGGCGGCCATGAATTCTCTGGTTATCTTTTTCATGACGGACAGCAATATGTTCTTGATTTTGTAAATGATGTTTTAAAAGGGAAGAAATTCGAATCGCATTTGATTGTTCCTTCTAAGAAGAAGGGTGTTGGTTCTGGGAAATATTTGTTTTGTGAGTGATTAATTTTATAATTAGATATGAAACAACAATATAAAAGTTTTGAAATTGAAGTTCGTGATGAGCCTAATTACATTTTTAATTCAGTTAAAAATTTACGCCAATACAATAAGTTTTTTTTTCATGAAGATTATTACCAAGAAAATTTTAATACCACAAGCAAACATGCAATTATCATTAAAGAATTTGAAACCGAAATTTCTAATGCTATAATTGGCGAAATTGGTGGAGCGACTGGAGTTTACGATAATTCATTTATTATTGAAAATGACAAAATATGGATTTGCGTTTGTAATAAAATTTATTGTTTAGAAATTCCGTCTCTAGAATTAATATGGCAAAAAGAGTTTGATCATTTTACAAATTTGAGCATTTATAAACTTGAAAAAGATTTTGTACTACATGGCGAATTAGAAATATTACGAATTACAAGAGAAGGTGAAATTGTTTGGCGTTTTGGAGGAAGAGACATTTGGATAAATCCTGAAGGCAAAACAGAATTTAATATTGAAGATAACGTAATAAGATTATTTGATTTTGAATCAAATGAATATGTTCTTGATTTTGATGGAAATCTAATTGAAGATAATCCGAGGATAATTCCTAACGAAGTTAGAAAGAAATGGTGGAGAATTTTTGGCTAAATCTAAGACAAATCAAATCATAAATCCATCACTTAAGACCAACGGCTATTAAAAATCAAAAAGCTCCAGCGGAGCAAAATGTTTATAGCTAATTTTCACGTTTGATATTTAAAAGCTCCAGCGGAGCGATATATCGATTTCAAACATACCACCCCGATGGCGTTTTATGAAATGACCCTATAATTTTTTCTATAAACGTGATGTCCCGCTGGGACTAAATAAATTTCATATATTTTGATTTAAACTGGACTAAAGTCCAGCCCTACAATATTTGCCGAACCACAATCTCTTATTGCAGGATTCACCATAAAAAATGGATTTGAAATAACTCAAAAACCTTGGAACATGATCCAAAATTGCGAAATCATCTGCCCCAAGCAAAATAATCTTTTTAAATACCAATAAGTTTAGGTAAATTTGCGCTTTATTTTAAGAAAGTGCAAAAAGAAATCATAGTTCTCATTGGTGGCCCGGGAACGGGAAAATCTACTCTGATCAACGAATTGGTAGCTCGTGGCTACTGCTGTTACCCTGAAATTTCAAGACAAGTTACGCTCGAAGCACAACAACGCGGCATCGAACAGTTGTTCCTGGAACAGCCTTTATTGTTTAGTGAAATGCTATTACAAGGCAGAATTAAACAATTTGAAAATGCCCTTGAAGAACCTGATAATGTAGTTTTTATAGATCGCGGAATTCCGGATGTTGTCGCTTATATGGATTATATAGGTGATGAATATCCCGCACATTTTACAAAAGCCTGCGAAGATTTTAAATATTCCAAAACTTTTATTTTACCGCCCTGGGAAGAAATTTACGAAAGCGATACTGAGCGTTACGAGAATTTCGAACAGGCCTTAACGATACAAAAGCACCTTGTTGAAACGTATAAGAAATACGGTTACGATTTAATTGAAGTGCCTAAAGATACGGTGGAGAACAGAATTCTTTATATCTTAGATAAAATTTAGGCATTTGGTTAAAGTTGCAAAACTAGAAACTGATTTCTAAATTTTTTAACTTTAAAACAAGACCAATGCCAGAAGCGCAAGAAATTCTTTTAAAATACTGGAAACACGACAGTTTTAGACCGTTGCAAAAGGAGATTATTGACTCGGTTTTGGATGGTCAGGATACTTTTGCCCTTTTACCAACCGGCGGAGGAAAATCGATTTGTTTTCAGGTTCCGGCGATGATGCAGGAAGGTATTTGTTTGGTGGTTTCGCCTTTGATTGCTTTGATGAAAGATCAGGTGGCAAATTTGCAAAAGCGGGATATTAAAGCCATTGCACTTACAGGAGGAATTCATACGGAAGAAATTATTGACCTTCTCGACAATTGTCTACACGGAAACTACAAGTTTTTATACCTTTCGCCAGAGCGTTTACAGTCCGACTGGATTTTAGAACGCATCAAAGATCTCCCTATAAATTTAATTGCAATTGATGAAGCGCATTGTGTTTCGCAATGGGGGCATGATTTTCGTCCGGCGTATTTGAAGATTTCAGAACTTAAAAAATACTTTCCGAAGATTCCGTTCCTGGCTTTGACCGCTACCGCGACTCCAAGAGTCATTGAAGATATTAAAACTGAATTAGGTTTGAAAGATCCTAATTTTTTCCAACAATCTTTTGAAAGAAAAAATATCGCGTACATGGTTTTTGAAATCGAAGACAAACTGTATCGCACAGAACAAATTCTAAAGAAAAATCCACAGCCTTCTATTATATATGTACGAAATCGCAAATCATGCCTGAATATGTCGACGCAACTACAATCGTTAGGATTTAAAGCGACTTATTATCATGGCGGACTTTCGGCAAAAGAAAAAGACAAAAACATGCAATTGTGGATGTCCGAGCAAGCGCAGGTTATTGTGGCCACGAATGCGTTCGGAATGGGCATTGACAAAGACAATGTAAAAACAGTTATTCATACACAACTTCCTGAAAATCTGGAAAATTATTATCAGGAATCCGGAAGAGCGGGACGAAATGGCGAAAAAGCTTTTTCAGTATTGCTTTTTAATAATGCAGATGCGAATCAGACAGAACAACAATTCTTAAGTGTTTTGCCAGATAAGAAGTTTTTGAAAACCATGTATGTAAAGCTTTGCAATTATTTTCAGATTGCTTACGGCGAAGGATTGGACGATTCTTTTTCTTTTAAACTGAATCATTTTTGCAACAAATACGACTTCCCTACTCTAAAAACCTATAATGCATTGCAATTTCTGAATCAACAGGGAATTATTACGATGTCTCAGGAATTTTCAGAAAAGATTACAATGCAGTTTTTAATCGAATCAAAAGAAGTCATTCGGTATATGAGTCTAAATCCAAATGATGAAGAAATCATACTTGCGATTTTAAGAACTTATCCGGGCGTATACGAAATGAAAACACCTTTTAATCTTTCATTAATTGCAAAAAAATCACATCATACGGAAGAACAAGTTTCGGCTGCTTTAGAAAAACTAAAAGAAAAAGAAATCATCGAATACAAATCTAAAAATAACGACGCAACTATTTTATTTAATGAAGTTCGCGAAGATGATTTAACTATAAACAGAGTTTCGAAATATCTCGAAAAACAAAATCAGCTCAAAAAAGAGCAATTGATGTCTGTCTTATATTATATAAAGGAAAACAAAACCTGCAAAAACCGATTGGTTTTGGATTATTTTGGAGAAGAAACAACAGAAAACTGTGGTGTATGCTCCTATTGTATTACTCAAAAAGGAAAAATTACCGAAGCCGATTCGATTGCTGATAAAATTCTGCATTTATTAAAATCGGCCGCTTTGACTTCGAGAGAAATTCAGACCCAAATAAAACTGGATGCAAACGATATTGTTTCGGTACTTCAGGAATTATTAGAAAACAATCATATTACCATACAAGCGAATAATAAATACACTTTAAAATCATAATGGAAAAATTGAGAATTATATTCATGGGAACTCCGGAATTTGCTGTCGGCATTTTGGATACCATTATTAAAAACAATTACGATGTTGTTGGCGTGATTACGGCTGCAGACAAGCCAGCGGGGCGCGGACAAAAAATAAAATACTCGGCAGTGAAAGATTATGCACTGGCGAACAATCTTACTTTATTACAACCAACCAATTTAAAAGATGAAGCTTTTTTAGCAGAGCTAAAAGCTTTAAACGCCAATTTACAAATTGTGGTTGCTTTTAGAATGTTGCCTAAAGTAGTTTGGGAAATGCCAGGTTTAGGAACCTTTAATCTTCACGCATCCTTATTACCAAATTATCGTGGTGCAGCACCTATTAACTGGGCTATTATTAATGGAGAAACTAAAACCGGTGTTACCACTTTTTTTATCGACGATAAAATTGATACCGGAGCAATGATTTTGAATTCGGAAATTGCTATTGAACCAGAAGAAAGTGCCGGACAATTACACGACCGTTTAATGTTATTAGGAAGCGAAACTGTTATTGACACTTTAAAAGTGATCGAAAACGGAAATGTAACTACAACGATTCAGGAAGATAACGAAGAAATTAAAACGGCTTACAAACTCAACAAAGAAAACTGCAAAATTGATTGGACAAAATCCGGTGCTGAAATCAACAATTTGATTAGAGGTTTAAGTCCATATCCTGCTTCGTGGTGTTTTTTGAAAGATAAAGAGGAAGACCAATCTATTAAAATATATGAAGCAAAATTGGTTTCAGAAGCACATTCTTACGAAGTTGGAAGTTTGATTTGTAGCAAAAAAGAAATCAAAGTTGCAATTCAGGATGGCTTTTTACAGCTATTGAGTTTGCAATTACCCGGCAAAAAGAGAATGCAAGTGGCAGAATTGCTAAATGGGATAACTTTTTCTGATACTGCAAAGGTGTATTAACGTCAGTAAAACAGGGGTTTCTACCTGTTTTTGATCGATGAATAGCTTGCGTTATGAACAAAAAAACTAAGTTATTAACAATTTTTGCTAAAATTAAAGAAAACACTTGCAAGGAACGGATTTCCTACTAAATTTGTGTATTAACAATTTTTTTTAACCAACAATTAATAACTAATTATTATGAACAAATCAGAATTAATCGATGCTATCGCTGCTGATGCAGGAATTACAAAAGCTGCGGCAAAATTGGCTTTAGAATCATTTTTAGGAAACGTAGGAGCTACTTTGAAAAAAGGTGGTAGAGTTTCATTAGTAGGTTTTGGATCTTGGTCAGTATCTGCTAGAGCTGCTAGAGACGGTAGAAACCCTCAAACAGGAAAAACTATTCAAATCGCTGCTAAGAATGTTGTAAAATTCAAAGCTGGAGCTGAATTAGAAGGTGCAGTGAACTAAGTAAGAAAAGTTCTCTAAACTTATAATATAATTAAAACCCTCCTATGGAGGGTTTTTTTGTGCGGTTTAACGATTTTATTTGGGTTTTTAAAAATTTTATGACTAAATTTAATAAAAATTGTAGCCGTATGATTTCAGAAAAATTAAAAAAAGGACACCTGCTTATTGCCGAACCTTCTATAATTGGAGATTTATCATTTAATAGATCGGTAATTTTATTAGCAGACCATAACAAAGAAGGATCAATAGGTTTTATCATTAATAAACCATTAAAATACACTATTAATGATCTAATACCTGAAATTGACGCCACTTTCAAGATATATAACGGAGGCCCTGTAGAACAAGACAACCTTTATTTTATTCACAATATTCCAGAGTTAATCCCGAATAGTGTTGAGATTTCTAATGGAATTTATTGGGGAGGTGATTTCGAATCTACTAAAGACTTAATAAACGACGGATCTATTAGCAAAAATAATATTCGTTTTTTCTTAGGATATACCGGTTGGGACGAAAATCAGCTCGAGAGTGAAATGCAAGGAAACTCCTGGATCATTACTGATAATAGTTATAAAAACAAAATTATCGGCAAGTCTACCACACATTTCTGGAAAGAGCAAATTATTGAACTTGGCGGTGATTATCTTATATGGTCAAATGCACCTGAGAATCCATATCTGAATTAATTTTCAGAAATGGATTCATTTAGCTTTTGCACTAATAAATGCGCCAGATCACTTCTAAACTCCTTTTTTCGATATTTGGTTATCGGCTGTATTCCTGTGATTACATTTGTGAGAAATAATTCGTCAGCTTTTTGAAGGTCAAATGGCGAAATTATTTCTTCAAGTACTTCTATGCCATCCAATTTCTTAGCTAAAACTAAAATTTGTTTGCGCATTATTCCATTCAGACATCCTTCAGAAATTGGAGGTGTAATTAGTTTTTTACCTATCAACATAAATAAATTACCCTGTAAACCTTCAACTACGTTTTTCGTGTCGTTTACTAAAAGGCAATTTGCCAAACCATTTTCGTGAGCAAAAATACTTCCGGTCACATTTATCATTTTATTCGTCGTTTTAATCGACGATAATAATTGTTTGGTCACATAGAAATCTTTATACAAATCGACTTCATATTCAGACGTATTTAATGCATAAGAAGCTTTGTCAAGAGGAGTTGCATGAATTAAATAGGAGACTTCATTTGTTTTTGGCAAATACAAACCACCATCATTTCTAAAAACAGTAATTCGGACTCTTGCTGAAGCCGAAATTCCTTTTTCATGAACTAATTTTAAAACTTGCTCTTCAAAGAACTCCATTGTAAAGTTCATTGGAATTTCCATTCTAACCACACGCATTGAAGCCATTAGCCTAAAATAATGATCTTCCAGAAACAGAATTTTGTTGTTGATTATTTTCAGTGTTTCAAAAACACCATCACCATACAAAAAAGCGCGATTTTGAGTTAATATATTATCGTTTTCCGCTGCTATGTTTCCATTAAAATTGATCATAAAAAAAACCCTGAATTTTGTTCAGGGCAAATATAAGGTATAAAATAGACTTTTACTAAACAGAACCTATAAGATGTTTCAGATCTGAAATCTGATTCTCCCACAATTGTTTAGCTTCTCCTACTTCTTCTTTTTCAGCGAAATCAACCACCATTAATGATACATCTTTAGTTAATTCATCAACTAAAATATGCAATTCGAAAAAATACTCAGTATCCTTGCTGCTTTCGTCAACCCATTTGAATTTGACTTTTTCTCCCGTTTTTTTAGAAGCCAAACGCGCTTTTTCCTGCGAGTCATTCCAGATGAAAGTAAAGAATTCACCTCTTGAGTTTACATTGTCTGCAAACCATTCTGACAAACCTGAAGGGGTTGATATATATTGATATAATAATTGCGGCGAAGAATTTATAGGAAACTCGATTTCGTAACGTATTTTTGGATCCATGTGCTACTTTTAATTTTTTCGAAATATAAGAATATATGTCCAAAAACAATGCATTTTTAAAAATATTTTTTTTTCTTCATTTTATGCTTGTAAGCTCTAATAATATTTTTATATTTGCACCCGCAATGAGGAACACGGTTCACTTGCAATTTTGGCGAGGTAGCTCAGTTGGTTAGAGCGCAGGATTCATAACCCTGAGGTCACGGGTTCAACTCCCGTCCTCGCTACTCACAAACCCTTAAACATCAAATGTTTAAGGGTTTTTTGTTTAAAAAAAATCCTCACTGAGTGAGGAATTCAAGTGAGGAATCAAACAAAATAAAAAACTATTACCCTGATAATGTGTACAATAAAAAACCAGACCTCAGCTTAAACAGCACTACTTTTCAAAGTAAAAAAATACTTCAGCACAAATAATCCTATCTTGTTTTCAAAAGGAATCACACTTTTTCGTTATACTTTTTAAATATTGAATTATTTAAAAATATCTATATCCATAAATTAAACTACATGATAATTTTAAATTAAGAAATTAAAAATCTAACTTCTCCTTTAATATATTTGTAACTGACTTAAATGGTTTAACTGAGTAATAAAATGATATCTTCAGTTTCAGTACATAATATTCAACTTTTCAAATCTCTTTTTACCGGAAGAGATGATGTATTTGCTATTCGATGGGAAAAAGGAAATAAAAGTGGCTATATGCCCTCCTACTTTTATGATCCATATCGATATAGAATACATAAAATGAATGGTGGCACTTTTCAAACTTATACAGATAAAGAATATTTGCCTTTCTCAGAAAGAGAAATTGAAAAACATTTAAACGGAGAACAGCACATTGGAGTTTATCCTTTACTTAAAGACAATACATCTTGGTTTATTGTTGCTGATTTTGATAAAGTCGACTGGATCAATGATTGTGGAAAATTTATAAATGCCTGTAATGAAAAAGGGATTCATGCCTATTTAGAACGTTCTCGATCAGGAAAAGGTGGACATGTTTGGATATTTTTCGAACAACCTTATCCTGCAATAAAAAGCAGGCAAATATTTATTTCTATTTTATTACAAACTGGTGTTTTTTCTTTATTTGATAAAAGATCCAGCTTTGACAGAATGTTTCCGAATCAAGATTTCTTGTCTGGTAAAGGTTTCGGAAATTTGATAGCACTTCCTCTTTATAAGAAAACATTTGAGCAAGGAAATAATTGTTTTTTAGACATTCAAAATTTAGAGCCAATTCTGGATCAATGGGATTTTTTAAGGAACATTCGAAAAATTTCAACAATACAACTTAATGAATTATACCAAAGTCAAAACATTTCTGAAAATATTCCAGATTCAACTGTGAAAATACTATATGAGAAAGGGTTAACAATAAGATGGGACAATGTTGTCAGAATTAATCACAACGCTATTCCACTTTTATTTATTAATTTTCTTAAAGAAGAATTGAACTTTTTGAATTCCGAATTCTTGATAAAAAAGAAGATGGGTAAAAATACTTTCGGAAAAGAGCGATATTTCAAACTGATCGAAGAAACTGAAAACGAAGTATTAATTCCAAGAGGTTTTATTGGGAAAATAATTCGATTTTGCAGGGATAATAAAATCGAATTCGATTTTAAAGATGAAAGAAAAAAGCTTAATGAGGTTTCTTTTTTATTTAATGCACAACTCCTAGAACATCAACAAATAATAATTGATACTATCTCCAAGAAAGATCTTGGCATTATTGTGGCTCCCCCAGGTTCGGGAAAGACAATTCTGGGACTAAAAATTATTACAGACAGAAAACAATCCACTTTAATCATTACACATCGCAAACAAATTGCTGATCAATGGATAGAAAGAATCCAAACTTTTTTAGGAATTCCAAATAATGAAATTGGAAAAATTGGACAAGGCAAAACCAAAATTGGAAAACAAATAACAGTTGCCATGATTCAAAGTTTATCAAAAGAATTAGAAAAACCTGAGAGCGAAAAACTTCTAAATTCTTTTGGAACTATTTTAATAGATGAGTGTCATCACATTCCTGCAGAAACTTTTAGAAATACCGTTTCAAAATTTCATACATTTTATCTTTATGGATTAACAGCAACTCCTTTCAGAAAGTACAACGGCAGTAAATTGATTTCTATTTATTTGGGCGAAATAATTGCAGAGATAAAACACAATGAAATAAGTACTGCTAAAAAGCCAAAAATTATTATTAGAAATACAGAACTTGAAGTTCCCTTTAATTCAAAAACAGACAAATTTGAAACATTATCAAAAATTTTAATTCATGATTCTGCTCGAAACAAAGCCATTTTTGATGATATTACTAATGAACTAAAATCAGACAAGAAAATTGTTATTATTACAGAACGCAAAGAACATATTGACTCTCTTTACCAATATTTAAAACAATCTTATGAAGTAATTACATTAAGTGGAGAAGATTCTGAAAGCAATAGAAATTCAAAATGGAAATTACTGAAAGAAGAAAATTATCAAGTTTTAATTACTACCGGACAATTCTTTGGAGAAGGAACTGATTTACAAAATGCCAATTGTCTCTTTTTAGTTTATCCATTTTCTTTCGAAGGAAAGCTGATTCAATATATTGGCAGAGTACAACGTTCTGAAATTACTCCAACTATTTATGATTATCGCGACATCAAGATTGATTATCTAAATAAAATGTTTTTAAAAAGAAATACTTATTATAGGAAAATTGATAAGCAAGCAACCTTATTTGATGAAACCGAAGAAAATGAAAATCTTTCAAGAAATAATTTTATTATTGATAGAAAAGTAAAAATTGGATTTGAAAATCTTGAATTCCAATATGGAAGTATTAGTTTTAAATATGATGTTCCTGAGATGAAAACGGAGCTTGAATTTGATATTGAAAATCTGGAAATGAGGCCAGAATTTGAAGTTTTGAAATCTTACTTTTATAAAGCACTTAAAATTAAAAATATCACGGTTACAATTCAAGCAGAATTCGAAAACGGAAAACTAATTTCACAGTTAGCATTTTCCAACGATTTAAAAAAGATAAACAAAGAGTTGATTGAAAGTGTAAAATTCAAATTTATTTCAAAAACTTTCCTGAGTAAGTCACATTCTACCGAAGAAGAATCTTTATTAGATATAAACCAATTACAAAATAAAAGCAACATACACCTCTACGATTCTGGAGAAGATTTATTAGACGATTTTTTACAAAATCAAAAATACAAACATCAGAAACATTTACAATATTTAGCGAATAATCACCAACGGACTATTCTAAAAATTAGATTCGTATTAACTCCTTTTTCATTTGTATTTCTTCTAGCAGGAAAATCAGGTTTTCACATTGTTTTAGAAACATTAAATACAGAAGAAGCGACTTATATTTGGCATTTTGATAATAATAAAAAATCTCTTCCTGATAATTTAAAGAAAGTCGATAGTTATCTAAATATCATTAGAAATAAGGGACGACAGGCTTTTATGGAAAATCCCTCTGAAAACTTTAGTAGAATACTTCACGACTATTCAGATGATAAAAAGGGTTTTATTACATGGAAAGGTTTGCTTGAGGAAAGATTAACTTAATTTTTGGTTTAGTTTAAATGGAGACCAGATATGATAAAGCCGATATTATAAAAATTACTTAGATTTACAATTCGAAAGAAATGTGATTTAAAATTAATTTCAATTGCATTAAAAATGAATCAACTTAAAAAGTGATTATAAAATTTAAAATAAATGAGCCAATATCCCCTTCCATTACTGCCTTTACAACATGAAGTAGAAAGTAAGGTAGTGCTTAAAAAATTAGCATTGGCTCACAAGGCACTAGCTGAACTTAATGGAGTTGCTGAAACTATTCCAAACGAAGTCATTATCTTAAATACGCTTTCTTTACAAGAGGCAAAAGACAGTTCTGCAATTGAAAATATTATTACAACACATGATGAACTATTCAGTAGTGATAACATAGCACAACAATTTGCAAGTTCAGCTGCCAAAGAAGTTTATAATTATGCTTCCGCTTTAAAAGAAGGTTTTAGTATAGTTCGTCAAAAACAACTTATCACTTGTAATCATATTATAGAAATTCAAAGTGTACTTGAAGAAACTAAATCAGGCTTTAGAAAACTTTCCGGCACTGCACTTAAAAATGGTGAAACCGGCGAAACTGTTTATACTCCGCCACAAAACCACGATGAGATTGTCACTTTAATGAGTAATCTGGAAACATTTATGAATGATGATACTTTAACTGATATTGATGCACTTGTAAAAATGGCAATTATACATCATCAGTTTGAAAGCATTCATCCATTTTATGATGGAAATGGCAGAACCGGAAGAATAATTAATATTTTATATCTCGTAAAAGAAGATTTACTCCACTTACCTATTCTTTATTTAAGCAGGTATATAAATCAAAACAAAGGAAGTTACTATCATTTATTGCAAGAAACCAGAATTACTCAAAACTGGGAACCGTGGATTTTATTTATGCTTGAGGCTATAGAACAAACATCGATTCAAACTACTGGGATAATTAGGGGAATTAAAAAGTTAATGATGGATTACAAACAAAAGATTCGAACTAATTTGCCCAAAATATATTCTCAAGATCTAATCAATAATTTATTTAAACATCCTTATACTAAGATTGATTTTCTGGTGCAAGATTTGGATATTACTAGACAAACAGCTTCAAAATATTTAGATCAACTTATAGAACTTAAGTTAGTGACATTGCACAAAATAGGAAAAGAAAATTTTTACATCAATACCGCTTTGTATGACTTTTTACATAATGCACCACAACAGTTTAAGTTCAAATAATTTTTTATTTTCTTACTCATGTTTTAGTGTCATGTAAAAAAAAATAAAAAAGCTTAACATGTTAAAATTCTCATGTTAGAAAAAGTCGAAAAAGTTAACACGTTACAAATGTCATGTTAATAAAACCATTTTATCACAAGAGTAAAAATAATCGGGATTGGTTTAATGCTCAAGTGAGGAAAACCCAAAAAATAGCACAAAACCAATTTTAACAAAATATTTATACCTTTAAAATCAACACTTTACATAATTAAAATAATGAAATTTCAATTTTCATAACCCTGAGGTCACGGGTTCAACTCCCGTCCTCGCTACAAAATAAAAAACACCACTGAAAAGTTGGTGTTTTTTTCGTTTATGAAAGATGTATATGGAAGAATTTGTCGTCTATATTCTTTATTCTGAAAGATTTAATAAAAACTATACTGGTTTTACTTCTAATTTAATCGAAAGATTTAAGTCTCAGAATTATCTTGGAACAAAAGGATTTACTTTAAAATTTAGACCCTGGACTGTAATTCATGTCGAATTTTTCCATTCCAAATCTGAAGGAATGAAAAGGGAGAAATTAAACCTACACTTCTAGTTCTAAAAAAAGACTTCTTTTAAAGTAACTCTCTTTATATAATTGTTATTAAAACTGTATTTTTGCAGCCAAGCAATTTATATGAATATGGATATAGTCAAATTTAAAATCACATCAAAAACGATAAAAGTAGAAGTACGCAATTCGAATAATTATGTCTTTAATTTTAATACTGCTTTAGAGATTGAAAAAGAAGACAGAGATGTTTTATTAAAGCTATACAATGCATTAGATATTCTTTTTAAGAAAGAAACTCCCAGCGAAGTAAAAAACTACATTTCGCCCAATCAAACCAATATATTAGATCAGATTTCTGCTGTTGATAATTTAGAACAGGAGCAATAAAATGTTCTAATCTGGAACAACTTTTTGATCTTACCGGCATTTAAAAGTATTTTAATTTATTTTTGTATACTTACAAATTACACTAAATGAAACGTTCCGGTACAGCAGATCTTCCATTACATTATGGACATGTTCCATTATGGCTTGCCGAACGTATGTCTAAACTTGGTTTTGCAATTGTAGAAACGATTGCTATGGAATTTTCTACTTCCGAAGTTATTAGCAAATTAAGTAATCCTTTTTGGTTTCAAAGTTTTGGCGCTGTGATGGGAATGGACTGGCATTCCTCCGGAATTACAACTTCCGTACTTGGAGCTTTAAAGAAGTCCGTTAATCCTCATTCCAAAGAACTCGGAATATATATCTGCGGTGGCAAAGGCAAACATTCCATGTTAACACCACAGGAACTTTTATTTGTTGGCGAAAAAACAGGTCTTGACGGAAATAATCTTGCGAATTGCAGCAGACTTACTGCAAAAGTTGACAATACAGCTATTCAGGATGGCTTTCAATTATACCAACATAATTTTATTGTTGACAATAAAGGACAATGGGCCGTTATTCAACAAGGAATGAATCCCAATTCAAAAACGGCAAGAAGATATCATTGGCATTCCCAAGATTTAAAGTCTTTCATAAATGAGCCGCATACTTTTATTTATGGCGAAAATCAGGGTGTCATTTTAAACCTTACGGCGCAGGCGGCCACAAAATCCAGAGAGGGTATTTTAGAATTATCGAAAGAGTCTCCAACAAAAATCATGAAAGAAATGCAGCATCTTTCTATGCCCAGGCATCATGATGTAAGAATGGAAGATGTGAATATGAAAAGACTCGGCGCAATGCTCTGGACAACCCATGAAAATAAGCCCGAAGATTTTCAGGAACTATTGCTTTTAAAAGGAATGGGACCAAGAGCTTTACAATCATTAGCGTTGGTTAGCGAAATAATATACGGTACTCCTACCCGATTTGAAGATCCTGCCCGTTTTTCTTTTGCTCATGGTGGAAAAGACGGTCATCCATTTCCTGTTCCGGTAAAAATCTATGATGAAACAATTGATACATTGCAAAGAGCCATTAATTGTGCTAAAATTGGCAATAGTGATAAGATACAGGCTATTCAAAAATTATCCGAAATCTCAAGAAAGGCCGAAGAAAGTTTTACACCCAATTCTAACTTTGATGCATTGGTTCAAAGAGAAAGAGATGAATCATATAAATATGGAGGAAAAACTATTTTTGGAGATGCCAAACCTCCTAAAACTAAACCTTCAAATCCAAATAATCAACTGGAATTATTTTAAGTTCATTTCGAAACCAGGAGTTGTTTCATCAAGATATTCAGTAATCACTGAAACAATTCATTCACCTAAATAAAATTAGCTTTATATTAGCAATAACAAATTCATAGTAAATGGCAAATCAATTCGAAAACACTATCAAGAAAGCTTATGGCGCTTTCAACGAAAGAAACATTGACAATGCACTTTCAACAATGCAATCAGACGTACAATGGTCTAAGGCATGGGAAGGTGGTTACATTTCCGGGCACGATGAAATTAAGCACTATTGGACCAGGCAGTGGACAGAAATAAATCCGAAAGTTGAGCCAGTAGGGTTCGATGAAAGAGAAAATGGACGTTTAGAAGTTAAGGTTCATCAAAATGTAAAAGACTTACAGGGCAATTTAATGTTTGACGGATTAGTAAAACACATCTACACATTTGAAGATGGATTAATAAAAACAATGGACATTGAACTGATATAAAATAATTAATTTTATTTTAGGTATGCTTTTTGTTTTAGTATCTTTATTATTAATTATTTAAAAAATTGAAATTATGAAATCATTAAAATATCTGTTTATAGGATTGTCGCTTATGGCAATTAATTTTTCAAACGCTCAGGTTAATGTAAATGTCAATATTGGTACGCCGCCAGCTTGGGGACCAGTTGGATATAATGATGCACGTTATTATTATTTACCAGACCTTCAAACCTATTATGATGTAAGCTCATCCAATTATATTTACATCAATAATGGAAAGTGGATAAGAGCCAGAACACTTCCGTCTGTGTATCGAAATTATGATCTTTACAACGAGTACAAAGTGGTGTTGACAGATTACAGAGGAAACGCTCCTTATGACAATTTCAAAACCCATAAAGTAAAATACGGAAAAGGGTACAAAGGAAAACCTCAAAAAACAATTGGACAAAAACCGGGAAAAGGAAACAATAAACAAGGAAAAGATAACGGAAATCATGGAAATGGCAACGGTCACGGAAATGGTAAAGGAAACGGAAAACATTAAAAAATTAAGAGGCTTTAAAAGGCCTCTTTTTTATTTTTGAATAAGGAGCTATTCCCGCTGTCCTTCCAAACGAAGTTCACTGAACTCCGATTAAAATAAAATAATGTGAAGTAAATCTTTTGTCTTTGATTCTTTTCGACAAAAAAGAGTTCGTTATTTCTATTTAGTCTCTGGAATTTTCTCAATCATATGCTTCCAATATCGTTTTGGCATATGCTGAATATGAAGTTTCATATTTTTTCTGGATTCAATATTTACGCTGCTAAAATAACATCGCCACAGATTCTGAAAAAATTCTTCCTTCTCATCACATATTTCAGTTAAATGATTAGCTGAATTTGACTTAGTATTAAACTGCAATTCTATAGTCGAAACATTTTCAAGGTCATAATAAATACCATACTTCCGTTTTACATCATAAATTAACCAGCGCTGATCCGCGTACCGTTTTTTAAAATGACTTTCTATCAAAGGCAAAACATCACAATCAGGCTCAATAATAGCATAATACAATTGGTCTTTGGTAAGTTTAAAACGCACAAAGGCTTCCATACGATGCGCTTCTTTTCTGGTCAGGCGGGTTGCTCTTCTAAGTTCCCAGACATCACTGTTTCCAAAATCTTCTTCAACATTTATGGAACTGGAGAGTACATATTTAGTAAACCGAAACATAATTTCTTCAATCTGATTGACATCCGATAAAAATGCTTTATAAATCCCTTCAAATCCTTCTGATGAAAGACGTTGCTTTAAACCTTTCAAAACCCGATTTGCCTTTGATACATCTGTTACGACAAAATGATTTTCTGCAAAGAGTAAAACCGCAGATGCTTCTTTTTTGGCAAAAACAATATCCTGAAATTTAAATTCATAAATTTCAAATACAGCAGTGAGCCAGCCTTCATAAGTTCCGTCATAAATTACTTGTGTCATTTTAATTAAATAAAGCAAGCTGATTAGAGAAATCATTTTTGTATTTACTTTTTTGGAGATTTAAAATCTGATCCTTGATTTGGATAGAAGTTAGATCTTTCTGCATTTGAAACGGCGTAGCGAAAGCCAGAAAGTATTTGGCACGAGAATAGGCAATTCCCAGCTTTCTCAAATCTTCCGGAAAAAGTTTTTTAAATTGTCTGGCCGCCACAATTTTTTTTGCACTTAAATATCCTATTCCGGGAATTCGTTTTATTAATTCTAAATCGGCTGTGTTGATGTCAACAGGAAATTGGTTGAGGTTATGCAAAGCCCATCCCAATTTAGGGTCAATGTCAAGATCGAGATTGGGTTGGTTTAATCCTACTATTTCATTGACATTAAATCCATAATAACGAATGAGCCAATCGGCCTGATACAAACGGTTTTCGCGAATTATCGGAACCGGCGTGCCAATAGCAGGAAGCCGATTATCATAGCTGATAGGCACATAACCCGAATAATAGACGCGTTTCATATTCATCTGTTGATAAAAATAATCGGCCATACCCAGAATCTCAAGATCACTTTCTTTTGTTGCCCCAATGACCATTTGTGTACTTTGTCCGGCAGGAGCAAAAAGTGGTGCTTTATAATTGAGTTTTTTTTCTTCTTTATAACCTGCAATTTCATTTTTGAGGTATTCCATCGGCTTTATCACATCCTTATGATTTTTATCCGGTGCCAATAATTTAAGGCTTTGCTCTGTTGGCATTTCGACATTTACACTTAAGCGATCTGCATAGATTCCGGCTTGCTTCAGCAATTCATCGCTGGCTCCCGGAATCGCTTTAAGATGAATGTAGCCATTAAAATTCTCTTCTAATCGCAATTTCTTAGCAATTCTAACCAAACGTTCCATAGTATAATCTGCGTTATCAAAAATACCCGAACTCAAAAACAAACCTTCAATATAATTTCTTCGGTAAAAACCTATGGTCAAATCAACGACTTCCTGCACTGTAAAAGCGGCGCGCTTCACGTCATTGCTTTTCCTGCTTACGCAATACGCACAATCAAAAATGCAATGGTTGGTCAGTAAAATTTTCAATAACGATACACAACGCCCATCTTCGGTAAACGCATGACAAATACCATAACCTTTTGCGTTCCCCAATCCTTTGTCTTTATTCTCGCGCTTGCTTAATGCCGACGAACACGAAACATCATATTTCGCCGCATCGGCCAGTATACCCAGCTTCTCCATCACTCTCTCGTTCACCATTTTGCTTTGCTTTTTTGAATTTGGAAATAAAAATTCGTTACTTCAAAATTAATGGTTTGCTATAAAAAAGAGTTGGGATTTGTTGTTCCAAATTGTATCTATTTAACCCTAATAAATTATAAGACATTTCTTTGTAAAAATATTTTGAATAACTTTACTATGCTTCAATTTCAAATTTTAAAACAATGATAGGGCTTAAAACCGATTGTTATTGCAATCTAAAAAATGCGTTAAAATAACCTCATCATAGCAGTTTTTCCACATAAAAAAATACTTTTGTCAGAACGAAAACAAAGAGCGTCTTTTCACCAATCATCAAAACCTGAAAGTGTACCGTTATGGAGCATGATAAATTTATTTTCTGCCTGGAAGGTGTTCCTGATGTAGATACTTATTTGGAGACTCAAGTGCTTAAGAACTTAGAAGAAATTGCTATTGATCAAGGCATTGCCAGTATTTATAAAACATGTGATACCATTGAAGGTCTCGAAGAAAGCCTTAATGTATTACTATATGAAGATCATAATTTTAAAGATTATGAAATTATTTATTTAGTAATGCCCGGTGAACCTAATAACATCTGTCTTCATGATTATTATTACAGCCTTGAAGAAATAGCGGAACTTTTTGAAGGAAAAATGAAGGGTAAAATCATTCATTTTGCCAACAAAAAGATATTAGACCTCAGAAAGGACGAAGCTCAGTATTTTCTGGACATAACCGGAGCACGTGCCATCTCAGGTTACGGATCCACTTATAATAAAATAGCAAGCAGCAGTACTATTGATAAGGCTTTTTTTAGCTTGTACCAAGACAATGACGATCTTACCGAAGTCGTTGAAGAATTGTATCAAAAACATTATGCACTTTGTCAACTGCTTGATTTTAGACTGTATTATTAAGGATGAAAAAACAGGAAACTGAAAAAATAAAAACATACGGATCGAAGGGATTCCGGGAACGGTTTCTTGGTGAAGAAAATCCGATGCTCTTACTTTTTAAATCGAATTCAGATCATTTTTTTTGTTTAAAAATAGAAGAAATGATGGGACTTCAATTTCCGGTTCCGCCTTCTAAACACAGTTGCCACACGATCATTTTTATAACTTCAGGCATACATAGCATCAAAATTGGCTTTGAAGAATATCATACATATTCTAACGGAATTATAGTAGTTCCGGCTGGTCAGATTTTTTCAGTAGAACATTTAAACAATAAGCATGTTGGTTTTGTCTGTCAATTTCATCCTGATGTTTTAATTGGAAAATATGGAGGAAGCGAAATGATTAATGAATTTGACTTTCTAAAAATTGGTGGCAATCCGCAAATTCCCGTTTCAGAAACGGAATTTCCTTTTATTCTTAATTTATTCAGCCGTCTCCAACATGAATATGTTGCAAGCGAAAAAGTCAATTTAGAAATCGTTCAATCGTATTTGGTGGCGCTATTCTGCGAAATGAATAAAAACAACACCAAAACGGCCAAAAACAATAATGCGGCAACAATACTTTCGTCCAAATTCAGAGCCCTTATTTACGATCATATCAAAATAAATCATCAGGTCAATTATTACGCTTCGCTTTTGAATGTGACACCCAATCATTTAAACAAATCTATTAAAACAGCTACTGGTAAGTCGGCAACCAAATGGATTGACGAGACCATAATACTTGAAGCAAAATATTTACTCTATCAAACTACATTTTCTATTAGTGAAATTGCTATGCAGGTTGGTCATGAGGATCAGTCTTACTTTAGCAGATTCTTTAAAAAACATGAAGGTCTGACTCCGGTTCAGTACAGAAAAATGATTGATAAGTCCTAATTATTGATTGCGATATCCTATTTAATTCTTTGCTTTTTATTGAAATTTGCACATTGAAAAAAGCAAATTATGATTTATGTTTTTAAAACGAATGTCGATTCAAAATCAAAATTAGAATTCGCCACTGCCTTACTTTCCGAATTATTACCTCATGCCCTATGGAATTTTGATCTTGAAGATTGTGATAACATTTTACGAATCGATAGCGAAACGGAAGTTTCTGAAATAGTCCTCCAAAACGATATTTTTGATTGTATCGAATTGGAATAAAATTACACCCTTCTCTCAACTTCGATTTATTATTGAGGAAATGAAATCTGGAAGGATTAACAATTTTAAATGGCTATTAAATAGAACGCGGATTTAAACGGATTTTATTCTTCTTCTATTATATTTAATAAAAAAAGGATGCTGTTTGCATCCTTTTTTTTATTAAACTTAGTATATAATTCTTATTGCCTCCAACGTGGATCACCAATTAGGTTGTCTTTCATAGTTTGATTTTTAACTGTAAAATCACCCGCCGCTGCATTTACAAATTGCGGATCAGCAAACGTTGCAGTTGCGTCAACTCTATTTGCAGTAATCGTTGCATCTATAAAACTTGGCGCATTGAAATAGTAATTTTTAGTAAATGCAGGCGCAGTTGTAGTAGTTTGATTTGAGTGAATAGCTGTCGTTTCAGTAATCAATGTATTTCTTACTGTTGAAGTATTCGAGCCAAAACGAACATACAAGATTCTTTTTGGAGCTACTGTATTAGACACTTTATACAAGGTACATTTATCAATCAATACATTAGTCGTTAAACCTGTACCAGAAAAACCATTAGGCGGAATAATAGCATCAACTCTTACAAAGTCACGTGCAGTAGAACAATTATCAAATGTGCTGTTTTTTAGCACAATATCAGCAACATATGTATTTCTGAAATCGATAAAATCGGCACCTATATTTGTATTTACATTTCTTACGATACTGTTATCAACAGTAAAAGATTTCACTTTTGTTGAGCTAGCATTCGCAGAAATTAAAGCACGAGTGTAATCGTGAATTTTACAACCACTTATTAAAATATCGCCATAAGTGCTAGAAGCACCTGTGACTGTAAGAACCGCTGAATTAGTAATTCCTGTTCCATTCAAATCTAAGTCTATCAAACTTATTGCAGAAGCTCCAGCTGCAGCAGTGAAAGTTGCATTTACTAATGGTTTATTATAACTTTTTGCTCCTCTGATCGTAACTGGTTTAGTTAATACAATATCACCAACATAAACGTTATAATTTCCTGGCATCAAGAATAGTTTTGCACCTGAGGCTGCTTGTGTAATTTTTGCATTTAAATCATCCGTAGAATTAATTACAATACCAGTTGTCAGGTCAACTCCAGTTGTAAAGGTTAATATTCCTCTTTTCTTAACACCATTTAGCAAAGTAGCTGTATAAGCCGTTTCACCTGTAAGTCCTGTTACAACAGCAACTCCTGTTGTTTTTTCTGCAGGTGTAATAGTATGTGAAATATTACCATTAGCAGTAATTTGCGTTACATTGCTATTAGGAGTCCATCTTAAAGTAACAGAGGTGCCTTCAACATCAGTTTCCTGAATTGGAAAGAAAATTTGTTCCGATAATGTTGTTGCTGATGTAACCGTCCACTTAGAATCCTCCAGACCTGTTGTAATCGCTTTTACACGAATCGCGTAAACCGTTTCTCCTTCCAGAGGAACAGATATTGGCAATTGAGACCCCGTAACTTGTAGCGTTTTATAAATCACTTTAAAATCGGGATCATCGGCACTAAATTCAACTGTATAATGATCTGCAGCTGAATTTACAGTCCAATTAAGTTCAACGAAAGTTTGGTTTCTCACTTTTGCAGTAAGCGCAATTGGAGAAAACTCTCTCGTATTTCCGATACCATCTAATAGCTCCTCAGTATAACTTTCACAGCTTGAAACTGCAAATGCAACTAGTAATGTGGCTATTAATCCTTTTACTATATATTTTGTTTTCATCATAATATCTTATAATTGATTATATTTTTCTATGATTTAATAATTGTAATCATTAACTAATTGTCCATTACTTCCATCAATAAACACTTGCCATATTGGCCAAAATTGTCTGTTATCAGGGTTAACTCCTGGTTTATACAATGAATTTATCTTAGTATCTGCCGCTGCTCCTGTCCATGTCCATGGGAAAGCAGTATAGGCTACACCCGGATTTGTAGTTTCTCCTCTGTTTAATCCGTAAATATCAAGAGATACGTTATCCGCTTTAAATTTATAATACAAAGTAGCTGGCACATCAGCGTATTCACCTGTGTGAGTGGCTAAACTTGTCATTTTTTGTTTTGCCTGATCTAATTTTGCTTTAAGCATATTCCAGCGAATAAGTGCTTGTTTACGCTCCATTTCTCCTGTAAACTCAAATTTATTTTCTTCAACAAGAGCATTAAACATTGTTTCTTTACTCGTTAAGGCATTTACATAAGCATCAACTTTTACAGCCTGAGCTGCTGAAGGGAACGCTCTTCTGCGAATTTCTTTTAAGTAAGGAGCTGCGGCACCCGGCCCTTCTAATTCGTTAGCCGCCTCTGCTGCAATAAGAAGCACCTCAGCATAACGCATGTAGATTTTATTGACACCATCGTCATTGGTTGACGTCACAAAACGATTCATCCATTCGTAACGGTATTTCCCGAAGTACCAGGTATTTAACGCACCTAATTCTTGTTTTGCAATATTATTAACCGCTGTACCATATTTATATGGCACACAAGTTACATCTCTACGCGTATCTTGTTGATCATAATCATAAAAAACGAAAGGAAGTGGTCCCGCAGTACCTCCACGATTCGCTCCATTAGCATGAAACTGGTCATTAGTAGTGTGGCGAACAGCAAAACTAAATAACATTCTGCCTCTACCATCTGCAAACGGAAGTTCCCAAAGGGACTCTCCTCCTGCCGTTGTAACTTCCTGATTGTATTTTTTCCAAAATGTTTCAAATGATGGCTCTAAACGAGCTTTTCCACTAGCAATTACAGAACGAGATTCGTCTAAAGCTAATCTATACATTGCCGCAACTGAAAGTGCCGGATCTGTACTTCTTCTGATTCCGTCAGGATATTGTTGAAATCCACTTGCAGCCAAAGCTAAACGAGCACGAAATCCTTTTACAAAAGCCTTATTAATTCTTTCTACAGAATTTGTTGCAGTAGTTTCATTTGGCCAAGGCACTAAAGTAGAAGCTTCTCCCAAATCCTGAATAATTTGTTTGTACACTACATCACGACTTGATTTAGGTAAATAAATTGTTGCTGAATTAATTGGCTCAAAACGAGCAGGAACATCCCCCCAAGCTTTAATTAAATCTGCATAATAAATTGCTCTTAATGTCAAAGCCTCTCCTAATAAATATCCAAGATCTGTCCCTGGTCTTGGGTCACCATATTGGCGTAAACCACGGATACAAATATTAGCACGTTCAATTCCGGAATACATCATTGCCCAGGCATTATTTGTAGTATTCATTTGCGAATTGATCGCTTTTGCATCGTAAACACATAAATCTGCAGCATCACCTGCTGTTTGCGAACTATTATACCATTCAATATCTGTGTTCAATCCATAAAAAGGAAGAAAACGACCTCTGTAAGAATTAGTTTCAGCAAAAGGTACTTTTATTCCATCAACCGCACCTTCAGCCAATCCTGCTGTAGAAAAAATTATTGATTCGTCTAATGTTGATTGTGCAGGAGCCTCTAAAAAATCTTCCTGACAAGAAGTAAAAAGACTTGTTATAATTAAACCTGCTATTATTATTTTATGTTTCATCGTGATAATTATTAAATTAAAAACTTAGGTTTAAACCAAAAACCAATTGTCTGCTACGTGGATATGCTGAATAATCAACACCTGGCGTAAGCGGAGTATTTCTTCTTGTAGAAACCTCTGGATCCGGACCTGAATAATTTGTAAGAACAAAAACGTTTGTTGCAGTCAGGTAACATCTCACTTTAATAGCATGTATTGCGCTAGTAAATGAATTTGGTGCAGTATAACCTAAAGTAAGTGTATTAAGTCTTAAGAATGAGCCATCTTCTACAGCCCAGTCACTGAAAACAAAACGACTCATAAACGGAGACCACATTGTTGTATTAGCATTCAATTCAGCCAAAGCAGTTGGATCTGTAACTAAAGTGCCTGTTTCAGGATTAAGGTTTGTCCATCTTGTTCCATCAGCCATTTCTGAACTTAAATTTCTGTATTGTCCATTTTGGTTTGATGTTGTAAACTCAATTTTGTTTGCATTATAAATATCATTTCCGATGCTATAGTTAAATGCTGCTGAGAAGTCAAATCCGTACGCATTAGCATTAATTGCAAAACCTCCTGTAGCTTTTGGATTTGCATCACCAATAATAGTAAGATCACTATTATTCACAACACCATCTCCATTAATATCTTTCAATTTCATGTAACCTGGCTGAACAGTTCCAACAACAGTTGACGCATTCGCAACGCCAGATTTCAAAGTATAAGCTGTTCCGTTATAATCGAAGTCTGACACTTCATAACGACCATCACTTTGGTAACCGTACATTAAACCAATTGGAGAACCAACATTTACTGCATAATCATTTCCGATTTGAGTAGATGCCCAGTTTGTATTCATCCCAAAGTTACTCATTACTCCAAGAGAGTTGATTCTGTTTTTGTTTACACCAATATTAAATGAGAAGTTTAATCCGTATTTTGGTTTGTCAATTGCTACGACATTTGCAGTAGCCTCGAAACCTGTATTTTGAGTTTCTCCCATATTTCTGTATTGGTTATCATAACCAGTTCCAGCTACAGGGAAAAGGATTAAAAGATCTTTCGTTACGTTTTTGTAAACCTCTAACGATCCTGTTAAACGACCTTTGAATAAATCATAATCAAGACCTAAGTTTTGTGTTACAGTAGTCTCCCATTTCAAGTCAGGATTAGCCAATGTTTTAGACGGTGCCCAGAAATTTTCTACACCGTGAATCCATGTTGTAGTTGAAGATTCAAAACTTTGAACAGTTTGCCCTACCGGAATATTATTATTTCCAGCTTCTCCATAACTTAATCTAAGTTTAAGTAAATTGATCCAGGATGTATTTTTCAGGAAACTTTCTTCAGATAATTTCCATGCAACAGCTGCTGCCGGGAAAAAGCCCCAACGATTATCTTCAAGAAATCTGCTAGAACCATCTGCACGATAAGTAGCAGTAAGTAAATAACGTCCTTTATAATCATAATTTGCACTACCGAAGAATGAAAGCAATTTATCATCCGGAAGATAGTAGTTATCCACAGAGTTTGGTTTACCCTGAGTAGTAAGTTTTTGTGCCTGCTCGAAATCAAAGAATTTTGGAAAACCATGAATAGTAGTTAGATTTTGAGTTGATTTAGTATCAATCATCTCTTCTCCAACAAGAAATTTAAGGTTATGCTCTTCAGGCAATAATTTTTTAAAATCATAGCTAAGTGTATTCGCATTTCTAAATCTGTTATCTCTGCGATCTCCCATAGTAAGTGCTGGCATACCCTGATTCTCTGAAGTTGGTACATTATTTACATAATAAGTACTACGGCCGTAGAAACGATAATCCTGATAGTAAAAATTATCCAATCCAAAATCTGATTTAAACTGAAGATTCTCAATTATTTTCCAGGAGAAACTTCCTAACATATTAAATACTTTTCTAAACTGCTGACGATCTGCATCTGCATTAGCAACAAAAGGATTTACTAAATAACTAGAAACCGCTTCATCAGTATTATCTGTTGTTAAACCTGGTAATGGAATTGGAGAATATCCAACAGCATGACGCAAACGTGCATCTGCAGAGGAAACTTCTCTTTGTTCGTTAAGTCCACCACCATTAATTTCTGTATCAGCATAACGCATTGTAAAAGAAAGATCAATTTTATCGCTTGCTTTACTATTTAAAGCCAAAGACAAGTTGTTTCTGTTGAAATCTGAACCCACCATGATCGCTTTTTCATCATAATGTGCATAGTTAAAATTAAAATTGATTTTATCAGAACCACCACGTATTCCTAAATCACGGCTTTGTACCTCTCCAGTACGACCATAAATTTGTTTTTGCCAATTATCACCTTTTACACCATTATACAAATCTCTATCCTGCCAATTGCCAAAATATTTTGTGTAAGAAGTAACATCTCCAGGAGTTGGCGCATCTAGTAAAGCATACTCATATTGCCATTTAACGAAATCTTCCGTAGGAAGAACATCAATTTGTTTGGCTAAAGTTTTCATACCATAGAACATATTATAGTTCACTGATATCGCTCCGTCTTTACCTCTTTTGGTTGTAATAAGAATAACTCCATTTGCTCCTCTTGAACCATAGATTGCAGTCGAAGAAGCATCCTTTAATATAGTTTGAGATTCTACATCAGCAGCAGGAACATCATTCATACTGTTTACAGGAAATCCATCCACTAAAATAAGTGGCGCACTGTCTTGTGTTAATGAACCTCCTCCACGAATTCTAATTTTAATCTCAGAATCCGGAGAACCCTCAGAAGAAGTAACCTGAACCCCGGCAACGCGTCCCGTAAGAGCTTCTGCCAAATTAGCAACAGGATTCTTTCTTAAGTCATTTCCTGAAACAACAGAAACAGCTCCCGTTAAATCTGATTTTTTCACACTAGAGTATCCAACCACAACAACTTCATTCAGGTTGTTAGAATCTTCAACTAATGCAACATCAATCTTAGTTTTTCCGGCAACAGAAACTTCTTTTGTTTTAAAACCTATAAAAGAAAAAGTTACAACTGCCTTAGAGTTGCTAAGTTTTAATTTATACTTACCGTCAAAATCTGTAGAGGTACCATTTTTTGTACCCTTTTCCTGTACGTTAACCCCTGGAAGGCTCATTCCCGTGGCATCGTTTACCGTACCCTCCAGTGTTACATTTTGCGCACTTGCCTGGTTGCTCATGAATAAGCACAATAAGAAAACAACTGCAAAACAACAATTTGTTCTTTTATTAAATAAATCTTTAAAATTCATGGTTTAGTGTTTAAGTTATTAATTGTTTTTTTGTTTAGTGGTTTTTTGTTTTATACTCTCTTTTTTTATGTGGTAAATTCTCATCAACTCAGAAATAGTCGACCTTTTTAAAGTGTAAAACTTAGTTTTTCTTGGGCGCGCAACATCATGTAATCGATTACACAAACATAAATATTTTTTTTATATAAAAAATTAAAATTCACAAAAAATTCCTAAAAAAAATTACATATGAAAAATAAAATCTATTTTTTATACGACATATGTAATTTATGCTATGAATAAATATTAAATATATTTTTATTAATCATACAATTGTTTTCTATTTGTTAAAAAAACAATCGATTACATAAATAAAATTTAAAATATTCTCAGGTGTATAAATCACACTTAAAATTACTAATGCAGTAAAATTTATGTTCGAAAATAAGTAAGAAAATAGCACTATTTTTAATTATACTCATCAGTATGTACTCCTGTACAAATATGAACGTAAGTTAAAAAGCAGTTAATATTGCTCACAAAAAAGCCCTTAAACTAAATTATAGTTTAAGGGCTTTTTGTGCCTTTATATAAATGTTTATTTACACACTCTGCAACTGTAATCTGATTCTATGTTTTTGCATTAAAATCAGGGTTATAACCATACCTATAGAAGCCATACCAACACCAATAAGATTTGGAGAAGCATAACTATAACCTGCCGCCAAAGGTAATCCGCCTAAAAAAGCACCTAAAGCATTCCCAATATTAAAACTTCCCTGAAGTGCCGCCGAAGCAATCATCTCAGCATCTTTGGCCGTTTTAATCATTAACATATTAATTGGTGCAATTACCGAAAACGAAATTGCTCCTGTTAAAAACGTAAAGAATAAAGACATGTATTGGTTAGAAGACAAAAGGTAAACCATAACCAAATCGATCACCATTACAAATAATAAAGCTAACACAGTGGGTGCCGGCGAGAATTTATCTGCCAGTTTCCCTCCAAGGAAATTCCCAACTACCATTCCGAATCCGGCTAATATTAAGATATAAGAAACATCTTCTGGCGAAAATTTAGAAACATTTATTAATAAAGGTGCGATATAACTTATCCAGGCAAATAAGCCTCCAAAACCAATGGCTGTGATTCCAATAATTAACAAGGCTTCTGTTTTCTAAAAAACAACAATTGTGTTCTCATGTTTACATCACCATCCTTATCTAGTTTGGGCATCCATAAAGAAATAAACAAAAAGGTCAGCATTCCCACAATTGCAATTAATACAAAAGTATAACGCCAAATAAAATGATGTCCTATATAAGTACCAATTGGAACACCTATTAAATTTGCCAAAGTTAAACCTGCAAACATAATTGAAATGGCCTGCGCTTCTTTTCCTTTATCAGCCAAACGGCTTGCGACTACCGCTCCGACTCCAAAAAAGGCTCCATGTGGTAATCCGGAAAGAAATCTGGAAGCAAACAGAAAATTATAAGTGGGTGCAATGATTGAAAGAGCGTTGAAAACCGTTAACATCAAAGCTAATATTAAAAGCATTTTTTTTGGAGGAAAGTTTCTTCCGATGATTACTAATAAGGGCGCCCCAATAACAACACCCAAAGCATAAGCCGAAATTAAATATCCGGCAACCGGAATCGAAACTTTCATATCTGAAGCAATATCAGGAAGTAACCCCATCATTACAAATTCGGTTATCCCAATAGTTAAGCCTCCTAAAGACAAGGCAATAAGACTTTTTTTCATTTGTTTTATTAAGAAAGGAATAGATTTTCTATGATGCAAATTTACGTCAACAGCACAAGAAATAAATTGTACATTTGCGATATAAACTTGTAAATTTAAGTTATGCCGAAATTAAATCAATTCAAAACCCTGATGATTGATGAGTTTGAAGATGAGAAATTTCATCTTCCATTACATTCCCATACCTATTATGAAATCATATATATTAAAAAGGGCAGTGGAGTTCATCACTTAAATAACAATTTATTACCTTATAAAGCAGGCGATCTATTTGTAATTTCTCCCGAAGATGAGCATTATTTTGATATTAAAAAAAGTACTCGTTTCTTTTATATTAAGTTTACCGATAGCTATTTTAATTCGAAACAAAACCTTACCTGTGACGAATTTCTAATTCATACTCCCGAAAGTTTTATGCGGAATAAAACATTAAAGGAAACGGTTCTTAAATTAGATGATCCCTGCAAAACCATATTAAAAAATACTATCGAAAATATTGCAGCTTATAATTGTCATACAGATGTTTCAAATTCGCCAATTGTATTTTACCAGATTCTTTCCATTTTTGGATTAATCAAGGAAACAATGCGAGGTCTGAATCTTGTTGTAAAAGGAAATTCTATTGATAACGAGCAAATAACATCTTATATTCATCAGAATATTTATCAGCCAAAATTGGTTCAGATAAAGGTAATTGCAGATCATTTTAATATTGCACAAACCTATTTCAGCGCTTATTTCAAAAGAACCTTTGCTATTAGTTATCGTGATTACATTCATAATCTGCGAACGACTTTAATCGAAAAAAGATTTCATAACAATCAATTGCCAATTAAGCAAATTGCACACGAATTTGGTTTTACTGACGAAAGTCATTTGTCAAATTATTTTAAAAAACGGAAAAACATGAAGCCTACAGATTATAAAAAACTGTAGTTATCGAAATCTTAAATAATCTTGGCACTAACAAAAAAAGCCTAAATTTGTACCACTAATCTATTTTCTTTTGTCGAAAAAAGTACACATATTATTTCTCGTTTTAACACTTGGTTTCTTTTTGACGTCAGGCACGAGTTATGCGTGTGGGAAATCTTCTGAAAAAACTTCCTGCGAAAAGAAAGTAACTTCAACAAAATCAAATTCAGATTCTTGTCAAAAAGACTGCTGTAAAAAAGGTTCGTCTTCTAAAAAAGATCAACATGGTTGTAACGGGAAATGTGATCATTCAGGTTGCACAACTTCCGGATTACAATTTAGTTTGATTTCAGAAAATGAATTTACTTTCAATGATAATACTTTTAATTTCTCTCTTGAGAAACCTATTTTATATTACACTGAAACGCCAGTCTCAGACGGGTTTACCTCTATTTGGTTACCACCAAAAATAAAATAATTGTATTTCGTATAGCCATAACTGGGTTTTGCCACAAAAGCGCAAAGACCCTAAGAAATTAGAAAATTAAATTATTTAACTTAGAGAAAAATTTATTATCTCTATAAAATCATATAAAAATGAAAAAGTCAATAGCAACTATAGTATCAGTAATTACATTATTTACTGCCAATATCATTCAGGCAAACTCCGTAAAAATAGAAGCAACATCAATTGAAATTGTAGATTCAAATCAATTGCAACCTGTTTACGATGCTTACTTTACAGTAAAAGATGCCCTTATCAAAAGTGACAGTAAATTAACTTCGGCGAAAGCTAAAGATTTATTAACAGCAATCTCAGCTGTAAAAATGGACAAACTTAAAAGCGACGAGCATACTGCGTGGATGAAAGTCATGAAAAAACTGACTGCTGATGCAAAAAGCATTTCTACAACTACAGATCTTAAAAAACAACGTGAAACTTTTAAATCACTTTCAAAAAACACTTACGATCTTATTAAAGTTTCAAAATCCGCGCAAGTTGTATACAAGCAATATTGCCCAATGGCAGGCGCTGATTGGTTAAGCAAAGAAAAAGCGGTTAAGAATCCGTATTATGGTTCTTCAATGTTAACTTGCGGAAACGTGGTAGAAACCATCAAATAATATATGACACTCTACATCAAAAACATGGTGTGTGGTCGATGCAAAATGGTTGTGAAGTCTGAGTTTGAAAAACTCGGACTTCAGACTATTTCTGTTGAATTGGGCGAAGTCGAACTCAAAAACACCATATCTGAAGATCAAAAAAAGGAACTTTTAATTCATCTTCATGCTTTAGGTTTCGACCTAATCGATGATAAAAAAAGTAAAACCATTGAGAAGATAAAGAATCTAATTATTGATTTGGTTCATCATAAAAACAATGAACTAAAAATCAATTTATCTGATTATCTGGCGCAAAACCTCAATCAGGATTATAATACATTGAGTAATTTATTTTCGGAAGTCGAAAACACTACAATCGAAAAATACTTTATCAGCCAGAAAATAGAGAAGGTAAAAGAGCTTTTGATTTATAACGAGCTTTCGTTAAGCGAAATTGCCGACATTTTAAATTATAGTAATGTAGCCCATTTGAGTAATCAGTTCAAGAAGATTACAGGCTTTACTCCTACTTATTTCAAACAATTGAAAAATAAAAAACGAATTCAGATTGAGAATTTGTAGTTGTTTAATACAAAAAACGTGCTAATAATTATCACGTTTTTTTATTTATCTGAATAATGTCCCATTGCCGAAATTACGATTACAGTTACAATTTCTTCTTTAACTCTATATAAAAGTCTGTCCTTTTTATTTATTTCTCTTTACCACAATCCTAAAAGTTCATGTTTCAGTGCCTCAGGTTTTCCAACTCCTTCAAATGGGTTTTCAGCTAATTCTTCTAATATTTTTGCAATCTTCTTGATACTAGCCTGATTACCCGATTTTATATGTTTAGAAATATGACTCTGAGCTTCAGTGGTTACTTCAATCCTAAACTTCCCCATATATCATTAGGATCAACTATTATATTTTTAGATTTCCCGCTTTCATAATCTGCTTCTATTTTTTTTATTCTAGCAACAAATTCAGGATTATAAGGACTTTCTTCTTCCTCAATTTTTACACCTTTATTTGTAACTGCTAACAACTTTGCAAGTTCAAGCAGTGTTTTGCCCGCTTTTGTTCGCTCGTTAATGGTTATAGTTGTCATGATTTTAAATATTTATTATTACAAAGATACAAATCATGCTATTTTTATTACCATACAAATCTTTAAGCAAAGCATAATTATTCATCTAAATTGCTTAAATTCAATTATAGTTTAGAATTTTCATGATTGAGATAAATTTATAAATGTTACAAATCATTCACAAAATTATACAAACCGAAGTAATCGTTACTTCGGAAATTTGCATTGTAATACTTTAAAAGATAAAACAATGACACATACCTATCAACTTACCGGAATGACTTGTACGAGTTGTGAGGACAAAGTAAAAAAAGCACTTGAATTAGTTGACAATATCACTAATGTTGAAGTTTCAAAAGAAAACAATACTGCAACTGTTACAATGACCAAACATGTTGCAATAGTAGATTTACAAAATGCTTTAGATCCTAAATACCAAATTTCGACTATTGATCACAATGAAAATATCGAACAAACGAGATCCTGGTTCGAAACTTACAAACCCATTTTGCTTATTTTCTTTTATATCAGTTTGATTACGGTGCTAATCCAAACTACAAATCATCATTTCGATTTCATGCAGGCCATGCGACATTTTATGGCAGGGTTCTTTTTAGTTTTCTCTTTTTTCAAAATGCTCAACTTAAAAGGTTTTGCCGAAAGTTATATGATGTACGACGTTTTGGCTAGAAAGATTCCAGTTTGGGGATATATTTATGCCTTTTTAGAATTCGGTTTAGGAATTTCTTATCTCTTGAATTTTAATCCAATTTTTACAAATGCCGTTACTTTTATTGTAATGAGCATTAGTATTATTGGCGTTCTTCAATCGGTTTTGAATAAAAAGAAAATTCAGTGTGCTTGTTTGGGCGCCGTTTTTAATTTACCAATGAGTACCGTTACGATTATTGAAGACGGTTTGATGATTATCATGAGTTTAATTATGCTAATAACAATGCTATAATGAATTATAAAAAATCTTTTTTAGCCATAATACTAGTGTTGTTTTTCACGCAGATTATGCTTTCGCAAAAGATCGTTCGGTACGATTTATACGTTCGCGACACTATTGTCAATTTTTCCGGAAAAGAAAAACGTGCTCTGACTGTTAATGGACAAATTCCGATGCCAACTTTGACATTTACCGAAGGTGATATTGCTGAAATTTACGTGCACAACGAACTGGACAAAGAAGATACCGCATTACATTGGCACGGATTATTCCTTCCTAATAAAGAAGATGGTGTTCCGTATTTAACCCAAATGCCAATTGCACCCGGAACAACTCACAAATATAGTTTCCCCATTGTTCAGAATGGTACCTATTGGTATCACAGCCATTCAGGATTGCAGGAGCAAATAGGTTTGTACGGTCTTTTTATCATCAACAAAAAGAAAGACGATACTACTTTTAGAAAAGGAATTGATGATTTACCTACAGTTCCCGTCATTTTAAGTGAATGGACTGATTTGAAACCAGAGAATGTTCAGCGAATGCTGCACAATGCAAACGATTGGTTTGCCATAAAAAAAGGAACAACACAAAGTTATGCTGAAGCCATAAAACAAGGTCAGTTTTCAACGAAAGTGACCAATGAATGGAAACGCATGAATGCCATGGATGTCAGCGACGTTTATTATGAGACATTTTTAATTAATGGAAAAAATGAACAACAGCTTTCACAATTTAAAGCCGGCGAAAAAGTCCGATTACGAATTGCAAACGGTGGCGCGTCCAGCTATTTCTGGTTAACTTATGGAGGTGGAAAAATAACAGTTGTTGCCAGCGACGGAAACGATGTTGAACCTGTAGAAGTCGATCGATTAATTATTGCGGTTTCTGAAACGTATGATGTTGTCGTTACGATTCCTGAAAAAAATAAATCCTTTGCTTTTTTGGCTACAGCCGAAGACAGAACCGGATCGGCTTCTTTGTTTCTGGGAGACGGAATTAAACAGCCAGTTGCTCATCTCTTAAAACTAAAATATTTTGAAGGGATGAAAATGATGAACGATATGATGAAGATGAACGGCGAAATGAACGATATGGGCATGAATATGTCTTTGAATAAAATGGACATGAATGCCGTGATGTATCCTGAAATTTCAGGAGAAGAGGAGTTGACAAAAACTGAAGATCATTCTGGGCATAATATGGAAGATATGAAAATGTCAAACGACACCACAGACGTTGCTGAGATTACAACATTGAATTACGGAATGCTGAAATCGCCAACAGAAACAACGCTCCCAAAAGACGCTCCGGTAAAAGAATTACGATTTGAATTGTCCGGAAACATGAATCGGTATGTTTGGAGTCTGGACAATAAAGTGATTTCTGAAACGGATAAAATCTTAATTAAAAAAGGTGAAAACGTTCGGATCGTATTATATAATGGTTCGATGATGCGCCATCCGATGCATTTACACGGACATGATTTTAGGATTCTGAACGAACATGGCGATTATTCTCCACTTAAAAATGTTATCGATATTATGCCGATGGAAACCGATACCATCGAATTTCAGGCAAATACTGATGGTGACTGGTTTTTTCATTGTCACATCTTATATCATATGATGGCCGGAATGGGAAGAATTTTTAGTTATGAAAATTCTGCTCCGAATCCGTTGATTCATCATCCTGAAATGGCGTACAAAATGCTAAAAATGGACGATCGCATGTTTCATTTTATGGCCGAAAATGATTTTGCCACAAACGGAAACGACGGAGAAGCAATGTACAGCAATACACGCTGGAGCATTGGAACCGAATGGCGTTTGGGTTATAACGACAAACACGGTTATGAAACAGAAACCCACATTGGTCGTTATATTGGAAAAATGCAATGGCTAATGCCTTTTATCGGGTTCGACTGGAGATATAGAAAAATGGGAATGGACGAACAGGAACAAAACCTTTTTGGGCAAACCAATACCAAAGATAATCGTTCTGTATTTAGCGCCGGACTTGAATATATGCTACCCATGTTGGTAAAAGCTCAAGTTGAAGTTTATACTGATGGAAATGTGAGAATTCAGTTTGAACGAAAAGACATTCCACTTTCCAGACGTTTACGCATGAACTTAATGTGGAATACCGATAAGGAATACATGGCTGGCTTAAAATATATCGCAGGAAGAAACTTTGGAATTACTACACATTATGATAGCGATATGGGAATTGGTTTTGGAGTTAATCTAAACTATTAGGCCTCTGCTACCTATTTGCTTTTCAATGACATATTATTATAAAAACATTAACAAATTGTAAGAATCAACTCTAAGTAATGTTACTATATTTGATGCACCAAAAGCAATTTTCTAACACAATAAATCATATCAAATGACAAAAGTAATTACCTTCTTAACAGCTGCTGTATTTTCAATTGGAGTAACTGCACAAGAAACAAAACCGGTTCAAAAAGAAAAAGCAAAAAAAGAATCGTGCTGCAAAAAAACGTCAACAGATAAAACAGACAAAAAATCTTGTTGCGTTAAAAAATAATCGAAATTCTATTTCAATAAAAAGACCTCAATTGCTTGAGGCCTTTTTTATGTTTTGTTTTGCCACAGATTTCACAGATTAAAGTGATTTTTTTTTATTAAGAATCTTGATTTAACTTTGAAAAAGTTTAAAACGTTATCAAAGCCCTTCATTCAGAAATCTTTTTAATCTGTGAAATCTGTGGCAAAAAAATTATTTTAGTCTTACACTCCATTCAAAGTCCATTTCAGAAACCTGAACTCCTTCTTCATTTGTTCCTATAGATTTCATCCAGAAGGTTTGCCCCTCGCCTGTTTCAATTGTTCTTTTAATGGCATCGGCAATTAAATGTCCATCATTACATACGAAAGTTATTCTCCCAGTTGCTTTCTTAGTAAAGTTTCCTTTATTGTTTGCTACCAACATCGAGATTTTTCTTCCGCTTTCCTGGATTTGAGAAATAACCAAAGCTCCGGTAGTCAATTCGGCCGCCATGGCCTGAACTGCAAAATACATAGAGTTAAAAGGATTCTGGTTTATCCAACGATGTTTAACACTTACTACGCATCTGTCATTATCAATTGCTTTGACCCGAACACCACAAATATACGCTGAAGGTAATTTGAATAATACAAATTTATTGAGTTTTGAAACTGAAACTGCCATGTGATTTATTTTTTTATGTAAAAATACAAAAAAACTATGCACGCACAATAAATTAAGTTTACTTTCCTAAAGTATCAATAAAACAAGGCAGTACGGATGATTTTCAATATATTATCATGACCTTTAAAATTTTGCAATTGTTAAAATTGTGTTAATATTTGGTACTATGCAAAACAAGATACTGTCTTTTAGATATATATTTGCATAAGAAATTACTATATACTTTTAATCATGGAAACATCAACACCACTCATCATGGAAAAAACATCAGAAAAGAACACTGCAACGTTCACACATTTAAGTACTTTAACACAGTATATCGTTCCACTTGGAAATTATATTTTCCCGATTTTAATCTGGACAAATTACAAAGACAAGTCGGAGTTTGTAAACCATCACGGAAAACAAACCTTGAACTTTCAATTAAGTTTATTGCTTTACACTTTGGTTTTGGCTTTAATCGCCATTCCGGTTTTTGTAACGGTTTTTCTTCAAAATCTTCCAATGGAAGCTGTTTTTAACGACGAAGATTTCGTTCTCAGAAATTTCGATTTTCAAGGTAACATCGGATTACTTACTATAGGTGGAACGGCAGTCGTACTTTTTGGACTACTAAAAGTTGTTGAATTCTTTTTAGTGATTTATGCTTCAATAAAAGCTTCAAACGGAGAATATTACAAATATCCGCTAACGATTCCTTTTATAAAGTAATCCTCAAAAAGGTTAAAAGTTATAAGTTAAACGAAATAATTCTAACAGAATAAATTCGAAATCAATCATCAATCACCCGTGCCAGAATGCCGAACCGGCGCAGGAATCATCATCAATCAAAAAACGAATTGTTCAATCTAAAAAAAACAAAATGAAATTATGAACATTGAAAACACAAAAGCACAGATGCGCAAAGGTGTTCTTGAGTTTTGCATCTTATCTGTATTAAAAGAAAAAGATGCATACACATCAGAAATATTAGACACTTTAAAAAACGCAAAATTACTAGTTGTTGAGGGAACAGTTTATCCACTTTTAACTAGGCTGAAAAACGACGGTTTGCTAAATTATCGTTGGGAAGAATCGACCTCAGGGCCGCCAAGAAAATATTATGGATTAACCGAGATAGGACAAACTTTTTTAAACGAACTTAGCGGCACCTGGACAGAATTATCTGACGCCGTAAATCTAATCACCAATCAAAATCAATAGTCATGAACAAAACAGTAAATATTAACTTAGGAGGTATGTTTTTTCACATCGATGAAGATGCATACTTAAAATTAACTCGCTATTTTGACGCCATAAAGCGATCACTAAACAGCTCATCCGGACAAGACGAGATTATTAAAGATATCGAAATGCGTGTTTCTGAATTATTAACAGAAAAACAAAAAAGCGAGAAACATGTTGTGGGATTGAAAGATGTTGATGAAGTGATTGCAGTTATGGGACAACCAGAAGATTACATCATTGAAGATGAAGAAAAATCAAATCAGTCTTTTAACGATTACGGAGCAAGAAAACATAAAAAATTATACCGTGACAAAGAAAAAGGTATGATTGGTGGTGTTGCAACAGGTTTAGGACATTATTTTGGAATTGATGCTGTCTGGATTAAAATCGTATTCTTAGTATTTGTTTTTGCAGGTTTTGGAACTGGAATTTTAGCTTATTTCGTTCTTTGGATTGTAACTCCGGAAGCTGTTACAACTTCAGAAAAATTAGAAATGACAGGTGAACCGGTTACTATTTCGAACATCGAAAAAAAAGTTCGCGAAGAAATAGAGTCATTATCTGACAGATTTAAAAATGCAGATTATGATGCAATGGGAAACCAGGTAAAGTCGGGAGCTGAGAGAATAAGTAGTTCATTTGGAGACTTTGTCATTACGGTTTTTAAAATCTTCGCTAAATTTTTAGGCGTAATTTTAATCATGGCCGGTATTAGTACTTTGATATTATTGTTAATTGGAGTGTTTACTTTAGGAACAAATATCTTTATCGATTTTCCTTGGCAAAATTTTGTTGAAGCCGGAAACTTTACAGAGTACCCTATTTGGTCATTTGGTTTATTAATGTTCTTTGCCGTTGGAATTCCATTCTTCTTTTTGACACTTTTAGGTTTCAAATTGTTATCTCCAAACTTAAAGTCTATTGGTAATATCACAAAATACACTTTGTTGGCAATCTGGATTATCGCTATTGCAATTGCAATTAGCATTGGAATCAAACAAGCTACTGAAATTTCTTATGATGGTAAAACAGTAGAGAAAAAAGCAATCAATATCAATCCGAAAGATACACTTTATGTAAAATTCAGATACAATGATTACTACGCAAAAGATTTGAATCATCACAGAGAGTTTGAGTTTGTACAGGATTCCGCTAATCATCAGTTAATTTATTCTAATGATGTTCGCTTGCATGTTTTGCATACTGATGATGCTGCTCCTTATATACAAATTGAAAGAACCGCCAGAGGAAATTCATTTGCAAGTGCAAAACAAAGAGCAGAAAAAATCAATTATAATATTCAGGTTAGCGGAAATCATTTAATTTTGGATAATTATTTTCTTACAGATGTAAAAAATAAGTTTAGAGGTCAGGAAGTTGATGTATATTTGTACTTGCCGGAAGGTCAATTGTTTAAACCAGATGCATCTGTACAAGATTACGATGATTCTGAGAATGACTTTTTCAACTTGCATTTTAGTGGTAATTACAATTATAAAGTTGAAGGTTCTAAAATTAAATGCCTGAATTGTCCGGCAGATGAAAATGATCATGATGATGTAGACTACGACAACAATGATACTACCGCAATTGACAACGATACGGTAAAAGAAGTATCAATTAAAATAAACGGAAAAGAAGTTTTAAACGGAAAAAAAACTAACGGAAAGCTAACCACTGATAAAAACGGAGTTATAATCAAAATAAACTAAAGCCATGATAAAAATAATCATTCATATTACGAAATTCATTATTGCCACTGTTACCGCATTATTGTTCGCTTCATGTAATTTTAATAACATGAAATCGATTGAAGGAAGTGGAAATGTTACGACTGAAAAACGAATTGTTCAGGGAGATTTTAAAAAAGTATCAGTAAGCAATGCTATTGATGTTGTAATCGAACAATCAGATAAAACCGAGATCATTGTCGAAGCTGATGACAATTTGCAAAAAGAAATTAAAACGACTGTTGAAAACGGAACACTTGTAATTCGTTGTGAATTTACTTCTTTCCATAATGTTACTAAGAAAAAAGTAATTGTTAAGATGCCTGTTATTGACAAATTAGAAGCTTCAAGTGCTTCTACTATAACCAGCACAGATGTTCTTCGGGCTACTAACATAAAATTAGATGCCTCAAGTGCTGCTACGATGAATGTTAATATCGAATCTGATGAAATTTCTTTGGACACAGACAGTGCCGGTTCTATTACAATTGAAGGAAAAGCATTAAAAGTAAAATCTTCAGCATCAAGCGCTGCAAGTATAGAAGCTGAAAAATTATTAGCCAATGAAATTGAAGCTGATGCCGATAGCGGAGCAAGCATAAATATTCACCCAATCGTGAGTTTAAAAGCCAAAGCCAACAGTGGTGGAAGCATCAATTATGAAGGTTCTCCTAAAACAATTGAAAAAACTGAAAATTCTGGAGGAAGCATCAGTCAGGGATAAACCTAATTTATCTGTTAAATATAAAAGAAATCATTCATCAAAAGTGGATGATTTTTTTATATTTGTCAAAATCAAATCTAGAATTAATGAAAAAAAGTACAGCCCTACTCCTATTATTATTATTAGTCACTACAGTAACTTTTGCCCAAAAAAGAGAAAAGATAAAAGGAACTAAAGTCGTTACGACTTCAATAAAAGAATCAGGAAATTTTGACGCTCTTGAAGTTGATGACAATATTGAAGTTTATTTAGAACGTGGAGAAAAAAACGAAATTAAAATTGAAGCCGATGATAATTTGCATGATATTATCGGAATGGATTTAAGAGACAAAACTCTTCGCTTATATACCGCAAAAGAAAGTACTATTTTCAAAAAACTTGCTGTACATGTTACGTACACAAATACTTTTAATAAAGTTATTACAAAAAACGAAGCCGTTGTTTATGCAATTCAGGAACTTCAGTTGGATGATATTACTTTTAATAGTTTCGATTTTTCAAAATTATTTTTAAATGTAAATGCTAAAAAATTCAGTTTAATTGCTGATGATAAATCAAAATCAGAAATAAACTTAAAAGCAGACGAAGCTGCACTTCAATTGAGCAAAAGCTCCACTATAAAATCTTTGGTATCAGCAACTAAATTCAAATGTGATTTATATCAAAAAGCCAATGCAACCCTTGAAGGAATCGCAGAAAAAGCAACTATTCGTTTAGATAATAATTCGACTTTCACCGGAACTAAATTTACTTTGAAAGATGCCAATATTACTGCTGAAGGATATTCAGTAGGAAGTATTTTAGCAGAAACAACACTAACATTAGCAGCAGGAGACAAAACAGAAGTTTCACTTTTTGGAAGCCCTGTCATCACGCTTACTCGTTTTTCTGAAGAAGCAAAATTGATAAAAAAAATAAAATAGTCACAGTTTTCGGTCTCCGTCTTCAGTTCTGAAAACTTTATAAATTTTATATAAAAAAGTCCCAATCGAAAATAATTGGGACTTTTTTATATTCGCATTCCGGCAAACTGAAAACTGAGACTGAGACTGTTTACTCCTTAGACGCTAAATATCTTTCTGCATCAAGAGCAGCCATACAACCTGTTCCGGCAGCAGTAATTGCCTGACGGTAAACGTGATCGGCAGCATCTCCAGCTACAAAAACACCGTCAACATTTGTTTTAGATGTTCCCGGAGTATTGATAATATAACCTGTCTCATCAAGAGTGATGTAATCTTTAAAAATATCTGTATTTGGTTTGTGACCAATTGCTACGAAAAATCCTGTTGCAGGAATTTCAATAACTTCACCAGTAGTTTTATTCAAAGCTTTTATAGCATGAACAACATTATTATCTCCTAAAACTTCAAGAGTATCATGGTTCATTAAAATCTCGATATTCTCTGTTTTTCGAACGCGTTCTTCCATAATTTTTGAAGCTCTGAATTTTTCGCTTCTCACCAACATCGTTACTTTTTTACAAAGTTTAGATAAGTAATGCGCTTCTTCACAAGCAGAATCTCCTGCCCCAACGATTACAACTTCCTGGTTACGGTAGAAAAATCCATCGCAAACAGCACAGGCAGAAACTCCTCCACCCATATTTAGATAATGTTGCTCTGATGGTAGCCCCAAATATTTAGCCGAAGCACCTGTTGAAATAATAACGGTTTCACAGTGCAATTCGATGCTATCATTAATCCAAACTTTATGAATATCTCCTGAAAAATCAACTTTAGTAGCCCAGCCATCACGAATATCTGCACCAAAACGTTTTGCCTGATCTTGTAACTGAATCATCATTTCTGGTCCTGTTACTCCATCAACATAACCTGGAAAGTTTTCTACTTCATTTGTAGTTGTCAACTGACCGCCTGGCTGCATTCCCTGATATAAAACCGGATTCATATTTGCTCTGGCAGCATAAATTGCAGCAGTATAACCTGCAGGACCAGAACCTATAATAAGGCATTTAATTTTTTCGATTGTATCTGACATAATTCGTGTAGTTTTTTTGTGATGCAAATGTAAACTTTATTATAAAAAATTACCACCAAATTAAATCCTAAATAACTATCTCAAAATAAGTTTTATTTATTTTGAAATTTTCCTTTTGTAAACAGAATTTATTACTATATTTGCATCCGCTTACGGGGTGTAGCGTAGCCCGGTTATCGCGCCTGCTTTGGGAGCAGGAGGCCGCAGGTTCGAATCCTGCCACCCCGACAAAAGTCTTTTCATTTATTTGAAAAGACTTTTTTTTGCTTTAAATTCAAAAACATCAATATTCCCCGAACTTCTAAAATTTATTATATTCCAATTATAGCCTACGGTTTTGATCGTAGGGAATTGATAGTGATAATATTAAGTTCCAACATTTGATACCTTTGGCAATTTTCATAATATGTTATTCAAGTTTTACCTCCCCATAAAAAGCTTTTCTTTAGTATAAATATAACCTGATCTATTTGGTTATTTTTTTTAAATAAGCTTTTTTTGCACCCAATAGAAAATATTTAAATGAAAAAAATAGCACTCTATATAATTTTATTTATTTCCACGTTCGCTTTTGCACAAAAAAAATCAGCTTCTAAAGAATCTAAAGGAAAATCTGAAAAATACATCTTATACAAGACTCATGCACATGCCTCTTATTACAATGATAAATTTAACGGAAAAAGAACTGCAAGTGGAAGACGATTCAATAACAATAAATTAACTGCTGCTCATAAAAAATTTGCTTTTGGCACAAAACTAAAAATCACAAACGAACGAAATAATAAATCTGTTATTGTAGAGGTTACCGACAGAGGACCTTTTAGCAAAAAAAGAGAAATTGATCTTACAAAAAGAGCTTTTATGAAAATTGCCTCAAACAAAAGAAGTGGCTCAATGAATGTAAAAATTGAACTTTTAAAAAATTAAAAAACTTAATCTAACACTAAATTGCATTTTTTTTAATCAAACTATCGCTTTGTACTTTTTGCACTTAAAACAAGGATAAAACAGTAGGGAATTTCGTTACTATTTTTTATTATTACAAAAAAAAAATCTTCAAAACACGCACCATACAACGATTAACCAAAGTTTAGCAAATGTTAACAAAATAGATTTTCAAAAACCATAAATAATTGTATTTTTACGGTTCAAAATTTAGAAAATAAATGGGCAAAATCATTGCGATTGCTAATCAAAAAGGAGGCGTTGGAAAGACTACTACATCGGTAAATCTTGCAGCCTCACTAGGTGTTTTAGAAAAAAAAGTATTATTGATTGATGCTGATCCTCAAGCAAATGCCACGTCCGGCCTTGGGATTGATGTAGAATCAGTAGAAATTGGTACCTACCAAATACTTGAACATAGCCACACCCCAAAAGAAACCATCGTGAAATGTTCAGCTCCAAATGTTGATGTGATCCCTGCTCATATTGACCTTGTGGCCATCGAAATCGAATTGGTTGACAAAGAAAACAGAGAATACATGCTTAAAAAGGCATTAGAAAGTGTAAAAGACGACTATGATTTTATTATTATTGACTGTGCACCTTCTTTAGGTTTATTAACCCTGAATGCTTTAACAGCTGCAGATTCAGTAGTTATTCCAATTCAATGTGAATATTTCGCACTTGAAGGATTAGGAAAATTATTGAACACTATAAAAAGTATTCAAAAAATACACAACCCGGATCTTGATATCGAAGGATTGCTCCTTACAATGTATGACTCAAGATTACGTTTATCTAATCAGGTGGTTGAAGAAGTTCAAAAACACTTTAATGATATGGTTTTTGACACCGTTATTCAGCGAAATGTAAAATTAAGTGAAGCGCCAAGTTTTGGAGAAAGCATCATTAACTATGACGCAACCAGCAAGGGAGCTGTTAATTACATTAATTTAGCTCAGGAAATTATAAAGAAAAACAGCAAATAGTTTTTATGACAAAAGCAATTAAAAAACAAGCCTTAGGAAGAGGATTATCAGCATTATTAAAAGATCCGGAAAACGACATTACATCAGTAGAAGACAAAAATGCTGACAAAGTTGTTGGAAACATCATAGAGCTTGAAATAAGTGCTATCGAAATAAATCCGTTTCAGCCTAGAAGCAATTTTAATGAAGAATCTTTACGCGAATTAGCCACTTCTATTAAAGAACTTGGTGTGATTCAACCTATTACTGTTCGAAAATTAGAATTCAATAAATACCAGTTAATCTCTGGAGAGCGTCGTTTACGTGCTTCAACTTTAGTAGGCTTAACACATGTTCCAGCTTACATCCGTATAGCAAATGACAATGAGTCTTTGGTTATGGCTTTGGTTGAAAACATTCAGCGTCATGACTTAGATCCAATTGAGATTGCACTATCCTACCAACGTTTGATTGATGAAATTCAATTGACTCAGGAACAAATGAGTGAACGGGTTGGAAAAAAACGTTCTACAATTGCCAATTATTTACGTCTTTTAAAATTAGATCCGATTATCCAAACGGGTATTCGCGATGGTTTTATCAGCATGGGTCACGGTAGAGCGATTATTAATATTGAAGATTTAGATATACAGACGGATATCTATCAAAAAATAGTAAGTCAAAATCTATCTGTTCGTGAAACAGAGACTTTGGTGAAAAATTATCACGAAAGCCTAAAGCCAAAACCAGAAGGAAAAGCAAAAGCAGATTCTTCGTTTATGGTTAAAGAAACACATAAAAACACTTTCAATGATTATTTCGGTGCGAAAGTTGATATAAAAGTCGCTGGTAACGGAAAAGGAAAAATCACAATTCCTTTTAATTCCCAAGCTGATTTTGACAGAATTATAAAATTAATAAACGGATAGTGAATAAAATTGTCCCCATCAGTCTATTGTTCTTTCTTATAGGAACCGTTTCTCTTTTTGCCCAGGCAAAAAAAGACACGGTTTTGGTTGTTAAAGACACTACTAAGTTACAGGAAATAGACCCGCTTACTCCAGCAAAAGCAGCCTTTTACTCGGCAATTTTACCAGGTTTAGGTCAGGCATACAACAAAAAATACTGGAAAATACCATTAGTTTACGGAGCAATTGGCACCAGTTTATATTTTTATATTGATAATAATAAAAAATACCACGATTATCGTGACGCCTACAAACGAAGACTTGAAGGCTACAACGATGATGATTATCAATTTTTAGATGAGAGCAGACTTATTGCCGGGCAAAAATTCTATCAACGAAACAGGGATTTATCTGCATTGTTTGTTGTAGGTTTTTATGTTTTAAACATTATTGATGCCAATGTCGATGCCGCTTTAATTCAATTTAACGTAAACGAAAGACTATCAGTACGTCCGGAAATTTATCCGGCTGATGTAACTTTTAAACCAAACGTTGGACTAACTTTTAATTACCACTTTTAAATAGCCTTTGTTACTATTTAAAATTCAAAAAAAATACATAAAATGAGAATTGCACTTTTAGGATACGGAAAAATGGGTAAAGTAATTGAACGAATTGCTTTAGAAAGAGGTCATGAAATTGTTTTAAAGAAAGATGAAACTAATACTTTTGAAGGACTTTCGACTGCTGATGTCGCAATTGATTTCAGCGTTCCTACTGCTGCCGTTGATAATATATCCAATTGTTTTCATGCCAATGTTCCTGTAGTATCCGGAACAACAGGCTGGTTAGAACATTTTGACGAAATGGTTGCGCTTTGCAACGAAAAACAAGGGGGATTCATTTCGAGTTCTAACTTTAGTTTAGGAGTGAATATTTTCTTCGAATTGAATGAATATCTGGCTAAAATTATGTCCCAATTTGATTCGTACAAAGTGACTATGGAAGAGATTCATCATACTCAAAAATTAGATGCTCCTAGTGGAACTGCAATTTCATTAGCAAAAGGTGTTATCGAAAATAGCAATTACGCAAATTGGACTTTAGACGAGGCTAACACAAACGAAATTCATATTGAAGCAAAAAGAATTGGAGACGTTCCGGGCACTCATACCGTAACTTACAATTCAATTGTAGATAGCATCGAATTAAAACATACTGCCCATAACCGTGAAGGTTTTGCTCTTGGTGCCGTAATTGCAGCTGAATGGCTTGCTGGTAAAAAGGGAATCTACAGTATGAAAGACGTTTTAAACTTAAAATAAATTTAAACTTTAAAGTTAAATCCAACAGATCAACTTTAAACTTGAAACTTTAAACAAAATATTATGACTCTATATCTTTGGTTTGTTTTTTTCTTAGCGGTTCAAATCATTCATTTTATGGGAACCTGGAAATTGTATCAGGCTGCTAGCCGAAAAAGTTGGGAAGCTGCAATTCCTGTTTTCAATTCTATAATCCTAATGAAGATTATTGGTAGACCAACCTGGTGGACAATATTGCTTTTCATTCCGATTATAAACCTGATTATGTTTCCAGTTGTTTGGGTAGAGACACTAAGAACGTTTGGTAAAAAATCAACTTTAGATACTTTTTTTGGAATTTTCACCCTTGGCTTCTATATCTATTATGTAAACTATACTCAGAAATTAGAATACAACGCCAACAGATCATTAACTCCTGAAAACAAAACTGCTGATACAATAAGTTCACTTCTTTTTGCTATAATCGTAGCGACACTGGTGCACACTTATGTAGTACAACCTTATACAATTCCAACTTCTTCATTAGAAAAATCTTTATTAATTGGAGACTTTTTATTCGTAAGCAAACTAAACTACGGGCCAAGAGTTCCAATGACTACAGTTGCATTACCAATGGTTCATGATTCTATACCATTAACAAAAAGAAAATCATACTTAAGCTGGCCACAATTACCCTATTTTAGATTACCTGCTTTCGAAAAAATAAAGCGAACCGATATTGTCGTTTTTAACTGGCCCGTTGATACGGTACATTATTTTTACGAGCCAAAAGGACGACCAGGCGTAATAAAACCAATTGACAAAAGATCAAATTATGTTAAGAGATGTGTTGGTATTCCCGGAGATAGCTTATCTATAAAAGATGGTTATGTTTATATCAACGGAAAAAAATTAATTTTACCAGAAAGAGCAAAACCGCAATATTCATACAAAATAGCATTAGACGAAAAAACTCCAATTGATTTAGAAGCTCTTTTAAAAGAATTGAATGTTAATCTTGTCGATGTAAGAGGGTTTAGAGATCCGGCTAAAAGAGACACACTGTATATTGGCGCCTTAACAGAAGCTAATGCAGAACGAATGAAAAGCATTCCTGGTATTACTGGCGTAGTACGCGAAATTGCAACTGGAAATGATGATAGGATCTTCCCTCACATCAATAAATGGAACGAAGACAATTACGGCCCAATCTATATTCCGGAAGCAGGAAAAACGGTTGCTCTAACAAACGAATCATTACCATTTTACAAAGAAATTATTACAAATTATGAAGGTAATACTTTGCAAATAGACGGTTCTCATTTTATTATTAACGGAAAACAAACTAACACCTATACATTCAAGCAAAATTATTACTGGATGATGGGAGACAATCGCCATAATTCTGAAGACAGTCGCTACTGGGGTTATGTACCTGAAAATCACATTGTAGGAAAACCAGTTTTTATCTGGTTAAGCTGGGACACTAACGGAAAAGGAATCAATAAAATTCGTTGGGACAGAGTTTTTACAACAGTTGATGGTGAAGGACAGCCACAATCTTACTTCAAATATTTCTTAATGGTACTTGCTGCCTATTTTGTTGGAGAGTATTTCTGGAGAAAGAGAAAAGAAAATAAAGCATAAATAAAAAATAGTTATTTTAGTTTCAGGTTTGCTACGCCAGTTCAGCTTTCAGCCTCGTGTCAAGTTTCAAGTTTGCACAAAACCTGAAACTTGAAACCTGAAACTTTTAAACAAAAAAGTCATGAATTCGTTATTACTTCCTACTTATTTTCCTTCGATTAGCCACTTTGCAGTTATGGCTCAATCTGAAAATATTACTTTTGAAATGGAAGATAATTTTCAAAAACAAACCAACAGAAACCGTACCTATATCTATAGTCCAAACGGAATTCAGTTATTGAACATTCCTGTTAAACATTCTAAAACATTGCATCAAAAAACAAGAGATGTTTTGATTGAAAATGAATTTGACTGGCAAAAACAACATTTTAAATCTTTGGAAGCAGGTTACAGAAGTTCTCCTTTTTTTGAATTTTTTGAAGATGATATTCGACCAGTTTTCGAAAAGAAACATACTTTTTTAATAGATTTAAACATGGAAGTTTTACACATTGTTACCAAATGTTTGAGAATCAAATTAGAATTCAGCAAAACAACCGAATATTTCATGGATGCAGAAAATATCTGTGATTTCAGATATCTGGCAAATGGTAAAAAAGACCCAAATTCTTTCGAAAAATACCCACAGGTATTCGATGACAAACATGGTTTTATGAATAATCTGAGTGTTTTGGATTTACTTTTTAACGAAGGTAAATTTGCTATGGATTATTTAAAAACGCAAAAGATACTCAGAGATCATTCCAACGCATAAAACCGCTACTTTTTTCTTAGCAGCCACCAATATATCATTTTGTCTTAAAATAAAAAAGGGAGAATTTCATTTACAGAAATTCTCCCTTTTTTATTTTTCTTTCAAATTTTATTTTGCACCAGGAGGGCATTTTTCTTCCACAAATTTGATAAAAGTGTTTATTAAATGTTGTTGGGTACCCTCACCTTCATAGATAGAATGAGAACGATTAGGATAGATCATTAAATTGAAAACTTTATCATATTTAATTAATTCATTTATCAAAACTTCAGCATTTTTATAATGTACATTATCATCACCTGTTCCGTGAATATAAAGTAAATTTCCTTTCAAGTTTTTTGCATGAGTCACTGGTGAAGCCTGGATATAAGCCGCTTCGTTTTCATTTGGCAAGCCCATATAACGTTCTGTATATATATTATCATAAAAATGCTGATCTGTCACCGCAGAAATTGCTACTCCTGTTTTGTATATTTCAGGGTATTGAAACATCAAATTTAATGTAACAGCCCCACCGCCACTCCATCCGTGAACGGCCACTCTATCCTTATCAATAAAATTCCACTTCAAAATTTCTTTTGCAGCCATTGCCTGGTCACGGGTGTTGATAATTCCGATGTTTTTATAAATAGATTTTCTCCATTTTGTTCCTTTCAGGGATGGAGTTCCTCTGTTGTCCAATGCAATTCCGATATAGCCTCTTGGAATCAACATGTCTATAAATCCATTAAAATAAGGTATATCATTCGCTACAGTAGCCATTGGCTCTCCATAAACATAAAAGAACAGTGGATATTTTTTTGCCGGATCAAAATCAAGAGGTTTTGCCATTACACCATCCATTTCGATACCGTCACCAGTCGTAATTTTAAACTTTTCCAAAGAAAACTGATGTGCCGGAGCTGTAAAAACATCTGTCTCTTTTGGTACTATTTTTTTATGATCAGAAAGCGAAACTAATCTCGAATTTAGATTACGATTGATGTTAGAATTGGTATGTTTTGCATATGATCCATCTGTAGAGAATTCATATTCATTTGTTCCTTCAAATACTTCCGGAGTGATTCTTTTTGTTTTTCCGGATTTTAAATTAGTTTCGTACAAATAGCGCTGAGTCGCATCTGCAGGGCTTGAAATGTAATAAATTGATTTTGTCTTGTCATTATACGCCTTAAAATAAGCATCAAATTTACCGGTCGTAACTAACTCTTTCTTTTTTCCATCTTTACTGATTTTATAAATATGCATCCAGCCATCAGCATCAGAACTCCATAAAAAAGATTTTCCATCATCTACAAATTGACATGGAAAGCCATCATATACTCCTGAAGAAATATCAAAAACATCAATCCACTCAGGTGATTTTTCCTGATAGATTAAATTTGCTTTTCCTGATTGTGCATTGCAATTATAAACGGAAGCCTGATTTTGATATCTATTAAGCTGAACCACCATTACTTCTTCTTTTGCAATCCATTCCATACGAACCAAATAATTATTATCTGGCTCACCCGGAATATCCAGCCAATTTGTTTTTAAAGAAGCAATATCAATAACTCCAATTTTTACAGAAGAAGGTTTTTCACCCGCTTTAGGATATTCGACCGGAACTACAAACGGATATAAAGCATCCGTGTTATTGATCATTAAATGAAATTTCGTTTCTGAAGCATCAACTCTCCAGTACGCAATACTTTTTCCATCAAGACTCCAGCGGAAGCCATCTCTGGCAGCAAGTTCTTCTTCATACACCCAGTCAAACGTTCCATTAATAACTTTATCTGTTCCATCAGTTGTTAAAGGCGTTATTTTCCCAGAAACCAAATTTTCAAGATAAATATTGTGTTTCGAAACATAAGCAACATTTTCATTATCATTAGAGAATTTAGCAAACATTAAAGATGACGGTTCTAAATTACCCCCTAACTTTCTTCCGTTTCCTGTTGCCAAATCAAAAAACCAGTAATCACCTTTGGTATTAGCTCTCCACACTTTTTTTGAATTGGTATAAACCAATACTTTTGTTTTATTTTGATTCCAGACCAAATCTTCTACTTCTCCATCAAAACCGGCATTTTTTAATTGTTTGTCTGTTAAAACTGTAGTCTTCTGATCTAATTTATCAACATCATAAACAACAATATTAGCTGCCGAGTTTACCCAAAATGAATGCGAATTTGGCAGCCATTTTAATTCATTAATGTCAATATCTTTCTGAGCAAATATGCTTGAGCAAATAAAAAGAAGTAATAAAAAACGTTTTTTAATCATAGTTTCATTGGTATTTAGGAATTTAAACTTAGCGTATACCTTTGCGCTCTTTGCGGTAAAAAACTATTCTATCGAGAGCCTGGTCATAATAGGGTAATGATCTGAATTTTCGAAATCAGAAAAACTTTCAAATTGTTTGACTTTCATTTTACTGTCTGCAAAAATATAATCAATTCGTGCAGGATAATAACGGAATTTATAAGTTGCCCCAAAACCTCCGCCAGCTTCTTCAAAAGTATCTTTAAGCTTTCCTTTTATATTTCGGTATACATATGAAAAAGGACTGTTATTCATATCTCCACAAATAATAATCGGGTTTTTACATTGCTTAATATTCTCTTTAAATATTTCGGCCTGCTCCTGTTGTTGTCTAAATCCTTTGCTAATTCTAGTGTAGATCAACTGCGATTTTTGTTGATTTACATTATCAATATCATTTGAAATTTTAGCAACATCCGGTGAAATTTTAATAGATTGTAAGTGCATATTATAAACACGAATAATATCTTTGCCTCGTTTTATATCAGCATAAATCACATTGTTATCTGAATTTGGAAAGATGATATTCCCTTCATATAATATTGGGAATTTGGAAAAAATTGCCTGACCCGTTTTAATTTGATTTCCATCAATAAAAATATAACGATGCGGGTATACTTTTAAATCCAAATGAGCTGAATTCGAATATTCCTGAATACACAAAATATCCGGATCTTTTTCGTCAATAAAAGTTTTAATGTTGGACGGAATATCTTCACGATCGAGCCATTTAAAAACATTAAAAAGACGCACATTGTAACTCATTACAGAGAAGTCTTTTTCGTCTTTAACATATTCTTTTGCTGAAAATTTGTAAAACTTACTGATAAATGTAATTCCAGTCAGCAGAACTAAACCAGACAAAATAAGACGCTTTTTAAACTGAATCGCCCAATAAACAAAGAAGAGTGCATTTAGCACAAAAAAAGCCGGCATAAACAGCGTCAGCACCGATAAAAGCGGAAAACTCTTAGGTGCTAGAAAAGGTAAAATATAGACACTAAATGTAAGGACAGTCAGCACTATATTCAAAAAGAACATTATCTTATTAAACCACGAAAGGTTTTTCATATTTTGTTGCTAAAAGGATTATTTTCCAGCTTTAAATAAAAACTCTTTTTCTTCTTTTGTCAGACAATCATAGCCGGACTGGCTGATCTTATCTAAAATTTCATCAATCTGTTGCTGCGTTTTGTCTTTCGTAACAATTCTTGACGTCACTTTTTCTGTAGGTTTTTGATAATTTTTATGAACTTTTTTGAATGGGGTCGAAGGGGATTTTTTAAATAGATTTACAAAGAAATCAATTGTTCTGGAAATAATGATACTCAAATCCGTACCGTTTTGAAGCAATTTGATAAAAATAAATCCGAACAATGCGCCAGCTAAATGCGAAATATGGCCTCCCATATTTTCTAAACGAAGCTGCATTAAGTCCAGAATTAAAATTACAGCTGTAATATGCCACAATTTTACATTTCCGATCAATAATAAACGTACGTTCATTAAAGGCTGATAGGTTGTTGCCGCCACTAAAATTGCCATAATTGCAGCAGAAGCGCCAACAATAGATGCAGAGTAGCTTAAAAAATAATAGCTTAATGCAAAAACAATTCCTGCGAAAATGGCACTTAAGATATACAATCCTAAATATTGTTTTTGTGTAAAAAAGGTGAGGAATAATTGACTGGCAAAATTCAAAACCATCATATTAAACAACAAATGCAAAAATGATGAATGAAAAAAAGCGTAAGTTAAAAATGTCCAGGGTCTGATTAAAAAACTATTTGGATCTGATGATAAAGCCAGCCAATCCGGATAAGCAAAACCTCCACCTGAATATTGATAGAAAAACACCAATGAAATCAGGAAACAGGCAATATTCCAGTAAATAACACGCAGCGCAATTCCTCCTATTTTATATTGTAGTTTTAAATCATCTAAAATATTCATAAAAGCTTTCTTTAGTTTTTATAATTAGAACTTAAAGTTAAAAATTAATTCCAACGATTACTATTAAACTGATTTTTTTTCCAATACCACATAATTAAAAAACCAAAAAGAGCACCTCCAATATGTGCATAATGAGCAATACCAGACTCTATTCCCATAAATGAACTTCCGAAAATTCCAAAAAAACCATCAAATAACAACATATAAATTGGAACAAAATACTTTGCTTTTATTGGAATTGGAATAAACATAATTCCTAGTTCTGCATTAGGAAACATAAAAGTAAAAGCAATTAACAATCCATAAACTGCACCAGATGCACCAACTACTGTTCCTAAATACGCTTCAGTAAAATGTTTAAATTCAGAAACGGTCAAAATTTCCTGCCATCTTGTATCGATTTTACCCTCATTTAATAAGTTGAGAATATCTGTTTTATGAAATCCATTTGCCAATAAAATATTTAAACTGTCCTGATAAAAATAATAATTAACAGCAAAATTAACCAAAGCCGCACCTAGCCCACATGAAATATAGAAAAACAAAAATTTCTTTCCACCCCAAAAGTGCTCCAAAGTTGATCCGAACGAATACAGCGCAAACATATTAAATGCAATATGAGTAAATCCGCCATGCATAAACATATGGGTAATAGGTTGCCAAAATTTGAATCCAGGATTTTCAGGAAAAAAAAGCGCTAAATACTCATAAGAAATCGGCACTAATTGAGCACCAATAAAAAAGATAATATTAATTATCAGTAATTGTTTTACAACAGGAGTTATCTTCATCATATGGCAAACTTTTTATCTATATCTTCAACACGCATTGTGATGAAAGTAGGTTTTTGAAAAGGTGAAATATTTGGATCTTTGCAGGCAAACAACCCGTTTACCAGATTATCTTGTTCTTTTTCGGTTAAATAAGATCCCGTTTTAACCGCTAAACTTTTAGCCATCGATTTGGCAATTGTATCATTCTGACTGTAACTGCTTGCCGGAATTCCGTCCTGCAAATCACTTAATAATTGTTCTATTACCAATGAAACTTCACTTTCTGTAATATTGACCGGTATTCCAGAAATTACAATATGATCTGTCTGTGCTTCATCAAAAACAAAACCGGTTGTTTCTAATGAAGGTTTCAATTCTTCGATCAATGTCATTTCATCTGAAGAATAAAATAAATTCAACGGAAATAACAATTGCTGGCTTGAAGCCTGATTTACTGTCATATTCAGCAAAAATTGTTCGTACAAAATACGTTGGTGCGCACGTTGCTGATCAACGATAACCATTCCTGATTTTATAGGCGAAACAATATATTTTTTATGAATCTGATATGTTTTCTGACTTGCCGTTTCTACCTCACCATCGTTAAATAAGGATGAAGTTACTTCTTCATTTTCAAAGGTAAAAGGCGAGCTTTCAATACTTTCGGTATCCAAACCTACATACAAACTTTCCCAACTTGCGGTTGGTTCTACTCTTTTAGAATATCCTGAATACGAATTTGATCCTGAACTAAAACCGGAACCAGAAGAAGATCCCGATCCTGAAGAAACCGCTTTTGAATAATGTTGATTGGTTTTATCATCCGTAAACGGATTAAAAGTGCCATCAACCTGAATCGTTGGTGTTTCAGCTTCTAAATCTTTATAATGATAAGGTGTATCTAAATTGGCATCGCGATCAAAATCTAAAACCGGAGCCACATTAAATTGTCCTAAACTGTGTTTTATTGAAGCTCTTAAAATAGCATATAAGGCTTGTTCATCATCAAACTTAATTTCTGTTTTTGTTGGATGAATATTGATGTCAATAGTATTTGGCGGAACTTGCAGATATAAGAAATAACTCGGTTGTGAGCCATCTTTCAAAAGTCCGTCGTAAGCTGCCATAACTGCATGATGCAGATAACCACTTTTGATGAAACGATCGTTTACAAAAAAGAACTGTTCTCCCCTGTTTTTCTTAGCAAATTCAGGTTTACAAACAAATCCCTGAACGTTTATAATTTCTGTATCTTCATTAACCGGAACTAATTTCTCATTGGTTTTTCCCGAAAAAATTCCAACAACACGTTGGCGATATCCTGCAGCAGGTAAATTGTACATTTCGCTGCCATTATGATAAAAAGTAAAATGAATATTTGGATGTGCCAAAGCTACACGCTGAAATTCATCCATAACATGACGAAATTCAACCGTATCGGATTTTAGGAAATTACGACGGGCCGGAATATTAAAAAATAAGTTTTTAACCGCAAATGAAGTCCCTTTTGGCAAAACAGCCGCTTCCTGAGATACAAATTTACTTCCTTCAATTACAATATGCGTTCCTAGTTCTTCCTGATCTTGTTTGGTTTTCATTTCCATGTGCGCAATCGCCGCAATAGACGCCAAAGCCTCTCCACGGAAACCTTTTGTACATAAAGAAAATAAATCTTCTGCCTGGCGGATTTTTGAAGTTGCATGACGCTCAAAACACAAACGCGCATCAGTCACACTCATTCCTTTACCATTATCAATAACCTGTACTAATGATTTTCCAGCATCCTTAATAATTAATTTAATGTCGGTTGCATCAGCATCAACAGCATTTTCTAAAAGCTCTTTTACGACTGAAGCTGGTCTTTGAACCACTTCTCCGGCAGCAATTTGATTAGCAACGTGATCAGGAAGTAATTGAATTATACTCGACATTTAAAATTTTAGATTGTAGATTAACGATTTAAGATTTGATTTGAAATCTAAACCAAGGTTTACAAATTTAATGAATTTCCGTTGGTTTTTTGAATAAGTACTATCATAAAAAAAACAAAAAACCTATACTATTTTACACAGTATAGGTTTTAGTATTTTTAAAACAATTGTGTTTTATTCGTTCTCGATTTTTATTGGTGTTTCTTCAATCTGAATTGCACCTGAAGACAATAAAGGCTGGTTAAATGGATGAGACATTGAAGCCTGTTGACGAATATACGCCATCTTAATTGCTGCAATTGCCGCTTCGGTTCCTTTGTTTCCGTGAACTCCTCCGCTTCTATCGATTGATTGTTGCATGTTATTATCTGTCAAAACACAAAAATAACCGGAATATCCGTTTGAACATTCAAATCTTTAATTCCTTGTGTAACACCTTCGCATACAAAATCAAAGTGTTTTGTCTCTCCCTGAATTACACATCCAATTACAATTACGGCATCTACATTTTGTGTTTGCAACATCTTCTTTGCGCCATAAATCAGCTCAAAACTTCCAGGAACATTCCAACGAACAATTTGCTGCGCCGGTACATCACAATCAACTAGGGCATCAAAAGCGCCATTATATAATCCTTCTGTTATGGTTTCATTCCATTCAGAAACAACAATCCCAAATCGAAAATCTTTCGCATTTGGGATTGTGTTTTTATCGTATTCTGATAAATTTTTATTTTCGGTAGCCATCTGTACTATTTTAAATTTTTTGATTTTAGAATTTAGATTCTTAATTACAAATCTACAATCTAAAATCTAAAGTCTAAAATTTTTATTGTGCTAATCCAATCAATACATCTACAGAAGCTGCTTCTGGAGTTGCATCGAAGTTTTCTTTAATATCAGTTAAGTATTTCAGCGCATCTTCTTTTTGACCTAAAGCCAAGCTGTTTTTCCAGCTTTAAGTAAGAAACGAGGCGTTGTAAAATCATTTTTATTTGATTCAGCCGCTTTTACATAATACTCTAAAGCTTCTTTTTGTTGATTTTTTTGAGAATACGCATCTCCGATAGCACCTTTTGCCAAAGCGCTTAAAATCATGTCCTCAGATTTGAAATCCCCTAAATATTTAATAGCGTTATCAAATTTACCTGTATTCAAATATGCCATACCAGCATAGTAATTTGCTAAGTTTCCAGCATCAGTTCCAGAATACTCATCAGCAATTTTCACGAATCCAAATTTACCTTCTGAACCATTCAATGCTAATTTATATAATGAATCACTTGCAACACCATCAGTCGCTTTTTGAAAATTTTGTTGAGCAACAAACATTTCATTTGCAGCTTCATCTTGCTTAGGAGCCTCGATAAATTTTTGGTAAGCCAAATATCCAATAGTAGCAACTGCAATACCAGCAACTAAACCAATAATGATTTTTTGATTTTTAGCAACCCAATCCTCAGTTTTTGAAGCAGTTTCATCTAATTTAGAAAAAACACCAGCTGTTGTGCTGTCTTTTTCGTCAATGATTACCTGTGTTTCTTCATTTACTTCTTTAACTTCCTTTTCTTTTGGTGCTTTATATCCTCTTTTATTGTAAGTAGCCATTTAAAATTAATTTAGTGAACGGCAAAAATAAAATTTTTATTGAAACTGAGGCAAAAAAAATCAATTTTATCACTATTTTAAAAAAAATATTTTCCCAAACGCTAAGTCGTTTCTCCTCAGTACTAAAATAATTCATCCTGAAAAGCGCCAAAAGCCTTTTATATCAATAATTTTCGATAATTTGCACCCTCAAATTTTTGATGTTCTAAAACGCAGATTTTCCAGGCTAATAATAAAATTTTAGCCACAGATTTCACAGATTTTCACAATCCGTGGCAAAAAACAAAGTCTCGGCTATAAAAAACTTCAAATTTTACCTTTAGAGTTCCTTAAAAAATGCATTTAAACAAAATTTCTCTATTCAATTATAAAAATTTCGCCGAAGTCAGTTTTGATTTCGACCGCAAAATCAATTGTTTTGTTGGTAAAAACGGAATTGGCAAGACTAATGTGCTGGATGCAATCTATCATTTGGCATATGGAAAAAGCTATTTTAATCCGTTAGCGGTTCAAAATATCAAACATGGCGAAGAGTTTTTTGTGATTGATGCCGAATTAGAAAAAAATGACAGAACGGAACAAATTGTCTGCAGTTTAAAAAAAGGGCAAAAAAAGGTTTTAAAAAGAAACGGCAAGGCTTACGACAAATTCTCCGATCATATTGGTTTTATTCCATTAGTAATTATTTCTCCGGCAGATCGTGATTTGATTGTAGAAGGAAGCGAGACACGACGCAAATTTATGGACAGTGTAATTTCGCAATTAGATTCCACTTACCTGCATCAGCTTATTCAATATCAAAAAGTAATTGTACAGCGAAATGCCCTTTTGAAGTATTTTGCACTCAACCATACTTTTGACAACGATACCTTATCTATATATAATGAGCAGCTAAACAGTTATGGGCAATCTATTTTCGAAAAGCGAAAAGATTTCCTCGAACAATTTATACCTATATTTAATATACACCATCAAGCGATAACCGGTTCTGAAGAAACGGTGCAATTGGTTTATGAAAGTCATCTGTACGAAAAGGATTTATTGACCCTTTTACAGGAAAACATTAATAAAGACAGAGCACTACATTATACGAGTGTCGGGATTCATAAAGATGATTTGTCTTTTGAAATAGATTCTCATCCTATAAAAAAATTCGGATCACAGGGGCAGCAAAAATCTTTTTTGATTGCTTTAAAATTAGCTCAATTTGAATTTCTAAAAAAACAAAGCGGTGTAAAACCTCTTTTGCTTTTTGATGATATTTTTGATAAACTAGACGAAACCCGTGTTTCCAAAATCATTGAAATGGTGAACAGCGAGACTTTTGGTCAGCTTTTTATTTCAGATACACATCCGGATCGTACGGAAGCAATTGTAAAATCGACGCATCAGAGCTATAAGATATTCAATTTGTAGATTTTTTGTTTGCCACGAATTTCACTAATTTTTACCAATTAAAGCTTTGACAAAGTTTTGAACTTTGTCAAAACGAATACAAGACGAAAATAAAAAATTCGTGCTAATTTGTGAAATTCGTGGCAAACAAAACCTCAAAACTATATTGATTTTATCATTCCATTATGAATTCAAAAATGAAAAATCATTACTTTAGCGTAACTATTTTTAAATTCAATATCATGAAATTCCCCAAAATTTTATTGCTTATAGTTTCAATTCTGTTATTCGCTTGCAACGAACAAAAAGCAAAACCTTTTGAATCGATTGCACCAAAGGAATTTGCAGATAAAATCAAAACAACTGAAAACCCTCAAATTTTAGACGTTAGAACTCCTGATGAATTTAAATCTGAACATATTGATAATGCTGTAAATGTAAATTGGAATAGCGAAGATTTTGCTGCAAAAACCGAATCATACGATAAGTCAAAACCTGTTTTTGTGTATTGTTTAAGTGGTGGAAGAAGCAAAAAAGCAGCAGTAAAATTACAAGAATTAGGATTTACAACCATTTATGAATTAGATGGCGGGATCATGAATTGGAATGAAGAAGGGCTTTCGAAAACTCCGACAGCAGAAGTTGGAATGACAATGAATGATTTTAACGATTTACTTAATACTGACAAAAAAGTTTTAGTCGATTTTTATGCCGAATGGTGCGGGCCTTGCAAACAAATGGAACCGTACATTTTGAAAATGCAAAAAGAAATGACTGATAAAGTAGTGATCATCCGAATTGATGTTGATAAAAACAAAACTTTGGCGGAAACAATGAAAATCACCCAGCTTCCAACTATTTTGATCTATGAAAACAAAGCGGTACAAAAGAAGTTAATAGGCTTGACGACTGAACAAAACTTAAAAGAACAACTGCAATAACACAAAAAATATGCTTACGAAAGAATCATTGCAATTTTTAGACGATTTAAAAAAGAACAACAACAGAGACTGGTTTCAGGATAATAAAAAACGATACGAGATTTTTAAAAAAGATTATCATCAATTGGTGAGTGATTTTCTGGATGTCATGAAACCACTTGATCCTTCTTTGGAATTATTAGAAGTTAAGAATTGTACCTTCCGAATCAATCGCGATATTCGGTTTTCTAAAGACAAATCGCCTTATAAAGCGCATTTAGGTGTCTGGATGTCTACGGGAGCCAAAGGTGCTAATCGGGCAGGATATTATGTACATATTGAAAAAGGCGCCAGCTTTATCGCCGGCGGATTTTATTCGCCGGAAGCTGCAGATTTGAAGAAAGTGCGAAAAGAAATTGCTTTTTTTCATGATGATTTAGAAGCTATTTTGGCTGATAAAAACTTCAAAAAGGAATTTGGAAGTTTAGATGTAAACGAAACCAATTCCCTTAAAAGCATGCCTCGTGGTTATGAAAAGGATCATCCTGCAATTGAGTTCTTAAAATTGAAAAGTTTTACAGCTACTCAAAAATATGATATTGCTGAAGTGACGCAAAAAGATTTCGTTGCCAAAATGAGCAAAAAATTAATCGCTTTAAAACCATTAAACGAATTCATCAATCGTGCTTTAGACACTGACGAGTTTTAGAAGAAAGTTGCCACGAATTTCACTAATTTCCACTAATTAAATTCGTGCTGATTCGTGAAATTCGTGACGAAAAAAAATTAAGTTTACCGAATGAAAAAAAGAAAAATACTTTTTCTGGGAGAATCGTATCGCGCTGATGCTATCACATGGATGAAAGGTTTGAAGGAATTTGGCGATTTTGAAATCTGTACCTGGGAACTTCAAACACCAAACAATTCAAAAATCAACCGATTCAAACGTATTTTAGAATATGCTTTCTCTCCCATTTCTATTCGAAAAACAATCCGACGCGAAAAACCAGATATGATTATTGCTGAAAGAACCACCAGTTACGGTTTTCTTGCAGCGATTTCAGGTCTGCATCCGATTGCAATTGCTCAACAAGGCCGAACTGATTTATGGCCGGAAGGCTCAGTTTTATTGCCATTTAAAAAAATTATTCAGAAACACGCCTTCAAAAAAGCCGATTTAATTCACGCCTGGGGACCGGTTATGACGATTTCGATGCGAGCAATTGGCGTTGATATGAGCAAAGTTTTGGTAATTCCAAAAGGGATTGATTTGACGCTTTTTGCTCCTTCTGTAAATAATTCAAATAAAATTGAAGCGATTGTAACCCGTTCTTTACAACCGGAATATCGTCATGATTCTATTTTGAAAGCTTTTGCTATTTTACATCAAAAAGGAATAGATTTTACTTTGACAATTGTTGGCGACGGAACCCGATTACAGTTCTTAAAAGATTTAGCGATAGCCTTACAAATCGAAAACAAAGTGATCTTTACAGGAAGAATTCCGAATACAGAACTTCCTAAATTATTACAACAATCGAATATTTACATAAGTATGCCTATTACAGAAGGTGTTTCAGCATCTTTGTTTGAAGCCATGGCTAGCAGTTGTTATCCGATTGTTTCTGATATTCCCGGAAATCAAAGTTGGATCAAACATCGCGAAAACGGACGATTAATTGAAATTGACAATATCCAAATGCTGGCTGAGGAATTGATTTGGTCTTTTGAAAATGTTGAATCTCGAAATAATGCTATTTTGCAGAATCGAAAGTTCGTAGAGGAGAATGCGAATTATGATATTAATATGAAGATTATTGCGGGTAAATATCATGAGTTATTAGATTTGCGTAAAATTTAACCGCAAGGAGCGCAAAGTATTACGCAAAGTTCGCAAAGCTTAGCGTTCATGGCGTAATACTTTGCGCTCCTTGCGGTTAAGCTCATATTTTATTCAATCTAAAAAAATCAAATTCCAGCTTCCTCAAAGCCAACAAGAAAATTCACAATAACTTTAACAAGATATTACACTATTTATTTTAGATTTGCCTTCATTTAAAACCAATGAATGGAAGATTTAATAAATGAATCCTATGAATTCGAGCAGGTAGACAGTAATCCTTTGCATACCAAATACGATTTTGTTAGTAAAGGCGAAAGAGAAATCCCTAAAAGAATAGCCATAATCAAATACCCACACCCTGGTTTAGAACGATATTATAATTTAGGATTCGGCAATATCTTTATTGATGAAAATGGCTTGGAATCCATTTCTGACATGTCACGAGAAAATAATAAAGATGGTAAAAAAGTTTTAAAAACGGTTTTCACTTGTGCTTTGGATTTTTTATCCATCTCTCCCAACTCCATTTTAACCATTTTCGGAAATACTTCTGCAAAACATAGATTATACAAAATGGGGTTGAATAATAATTTGGCTTCTATTGAAAGTTGTTTCATTATAAAAGGAGGTATAATTAGTGATTTGAAAATCATCGAAAATGCAGAAACCGGCAAACAACCAAATTCAATCATCAACATTGACAAAGTTGATTATCAGAGATATGACCCTAGCAAATGTAGAGCCTATAATTTTATAACATTTGAGATTAAAGACGAGTTCAAATAATTTTTTATACCTTTGTATTATTAAAATGATGTTGTTATGAAAAATATGATTAAAGATATTTTAAACAAATCTGAGAAAAAAACCACTGTATCCTACAAAGAAAAGGAAAACAGAAAATCTTTTGATGAAACTTTTGGAAAACAGAAAATGGAAATAGCCTCTAACTTTATTGGAGACAATTCAATTTCTCTTTCTAAAAAACTAGCTACAAAATAAAATTACACAAATATTTATACAGAAGCCTTCAGATATGAAGGCTTTTTTATTGCCTAAACCAAACCATTAAACCGGTTTTAAAAATAAAAAAACGCTTTTAAAATTCTGAACTATATTAAGAAAAATACACTCGTAACTTTTCTTCCATCTCAACGACATATTGTTAAAGAAATTGTTTAATTTAATCTGAAATAGAGATGAATAACAGAAGAAATTGGTTAAAACAAATAAGTTTAGGCACTGTAGCATTGGGATTTTATAACTTTGAAGCATTTGCAAATCCTACTGAAGAATATACTTTTCCTGATTTAGACAATTCTCCCGTAACACTTCGGTCAAACGAAAATCCTTATGGCCCCTCTCCGTTAGCTCGGGCCGCAATGACAAAAAGCGTTAATAGCAGCAATAGATATGGATGGGATCTTTCCTCAGAATTAATCGCACTTATTGCTAAAAAGAATAGTGTTTCAGACAATAACATTTTGTTAGGCGCCGGTTCAACAGAAATTTTAGATTTAATACTCCAATATACTGCATTAAAAAAAGGCAATTTTCTATTGGCCGAAACTACATTCGATTACTGGGCTGCTCCTTCTGAAAAATTAGGACTTAAGAAAATCACGATTCCATTAACTAAAGACAAAAAGCACGACTTACCAGCTATGTTAAAAGCTATTAATTCAGATACCAAAATGATTTATATCTGCAATCCTAATAACCCAACAGGAACAATATGCAATAGAGAAGAACTGGTGTCCTTTATAAAAGAAGCAACAAAGAAAGCCATTGTTTTTGTTGATGAAGCGTATATCGATTTTACAAAAGAACAATCATTAAGTGATTTAGTTATCGAGAATAAAAATTTGATTATCACTAAGACTTTTTCAAAAATGTATGGTTTGGCCGGAGCACGGGTTGGATATGCTATAGCCCATTCTACTACTATTGAAGAACTTGACACCGTAAGATCATCTCAAAACATGGCTGTTAGTGTGGTGTCGACGGCTGCAGCAATAGCATCCTTAAATGATGAAAAGTTTATTCAACAAGTATATGCATCAAATCAGGAAGTAAAAAAATATACGATAGATCAACTTACCCTTCTTAATTTAACCTGCATTCCATCCTACTCCAACTTTGTTTATTTCTCTTTAGACAATTATAAAAAAGATTATTTCAAACAACTGGAAGATCATAATATACAAGGAACAAAAATTTATGAAGAAAACGGAAAATGGACCCGAATTACAATAGGAACCATGAAAGAAATGCAACGATTTATTGCGGCTATAAAATAAAAGCACATTAAAAAGGTCAAAGAAAAACAATATGACACTCAATTTATTTATTGATAAAACTCTAATCTGTTATTTTACAGAAATTGAGTTCAAATAAATTATAATCCTTACTTTTGAGCTCAGAATTATCCCAAGCTTTTGGGATTCAAAAAGCCTTTTATTTATGGAAATCCAATCCAATTTTTCTTTAAAAAACTACAATACTTTTGGTATTGAAGCCAAAGCCAAACAATTTGTTGCAGTACATTCGGTTGCTGAATTGAAAACTATTTTAGAAGAAAACAAAAACGAGAAAAAATTTATTTTAGGAGGAGGAAGCAATATGCTTTTAACCAAAGATATTGACGCTTTGGTCATTCATATTGATTTAAAAGGTAAACAAATCATTAAAGAAGATGGAGATTTTGTTTGGGTTGAAAGTCAGGCTGGCGAAACCTGGCACGACTTTGTACTTTGGACAATTGACAATAATTTTGGTGGTTTAGAAAACATGTCCCTGATTCCGGGAAATGTTGGCACAACTCCGGTTCAGAATATTGGTGCATACGGAACTGAAATAAAAGACACTTTTGTTTCATGCGAAGCGATTAATATAGAATCTCAGGAAATAAAAACCTTCACGAATACTGAATGTAATTTTGGATACAGAGAAAGCATCTTTAAAAATGAAATTAAAGATCAATATGTCATTACATCGGTAATTTATAAATTAACGAAACGCAATCATAAAATCAATACTTCTTATGGAGATATTACGGCTGAATTGGCTAAAAACAATGTTACAACTCCAACTTTAAAAGATGTAAGCAATGCCGTAATCGCGATCAGACAAAGTAAATTACCAGATCCGAAAGAATTGGGAAATAGCGGAAGCTTCTTTAAAAACCCAATTTTATTGAAATCTCATTTTGAGAAGATTCATCAAAAGTTTCCTGAAATGAAATATTACGAAGTTTCTGAAACTGAAGTAAAAATTCCGGCTGGATGGTTAATTGAACAAGCCGGTTTTAAAGGAAAACGTTTTGGTGATGCCGGAGTACATAAAAATCAGGCATTGGTTTTAGTAAATTACGGAAATGCAACCGGTCAGGAAATTTTGGCCGTTTCGAGAGATGTGCAAAAAACTGTTTTTGAAACTTTCGGAATTCATATTGAAGCTGAAGTGAATGTGATTTAACAAAACAATTACAAATTAGCTAAAATTAATTAGTGAAAATTGGCGTAATTCGTAGCATAAAAAACAAGACAATGTATACACCTGAAATATACAAAAACGAAGATCCTGAATCTATCAGAAGTTTTTTGAAAGAAAATAGTTTTGGAATTCTGATCAATCAGACTAACGGAAAATTATGTGCTACTCATATTCCGATGGAACTTGAAGTCAGTGCTGATGGAAAAGAAATTCTGCAAGGACATATTTCAAAACTAAATCCGCAAGCTGAAGGTTTCACAGAAAACGATCAGGTTTTGGCTATTTTTACGGGGCCACACAGTTATATTTCTTCGTCTTGGTATGATCATGAAAATGTACCAACATGGAATTACATAGCTGTACATGTTTATGGGAGAATTAAAATTGTAGACGAAGCTGCTTCAATTGAACAACTAAAAAAGTTGGTTGATAAATATGAAGCTAATTCAGAGAATCCGGTTCGTATTGAGGAATTGTCAGCAAAAACGATGCGTGAAGCCAGAGGAATTTTTGGTTTCGAGATAGAAATTGATGAAATTCAGGCAACCAAAAAACTGTCTCAAAACCGTGACGACCACAATTACAAAAACATAATTTCGGAATTAGAAAAAACAGAAAACCCTCAGTCTATTGCTGTTGCAAAAGAAATGTCGAAATGCCGAAAGTAAATCGGTTTTATCCATTGAAAATTAGGAATTCATAAGTACATTTGCACGCGCAAGATTCAAAAATTAAAAGACATTAAAATCAGATGCTTATAACTTTATTTTACTTCTTTATTGCTATTGTTTTTATTCAGGTTTTCTATTACTTAGGTATTTTTGGAAAATTTGCCTTCAGTAAACCTCAAGAAATTACTTCGAAAAAACTTTCAGTTTCTGTAATTGTCTGCGCTAAAAATGAAGAAGAGAATGTAAAAAAGTTTATTCCTTTATTAGCAGAACAAGACTATCCTGATTTTGAAATTGTATTAATTGACGATGCTTCAAGCGACGAAACTTTAGAAGTTTTTGAAGAATTCGAAAAACAATATTCCAATATTCGTTTGGTAAAAGTTCAAAACAATGAAGCTTTCTGGGGAAATAAAAAATATGCTTTAACTTTAGGAATCAAAGCTTCAAAAAAAGAATATCTATTATTTACTGATGCCGATTGTTATCCAAATTCAAAGGATTGGATTACAACAATGACTTCGCAATTCACAATGAACAAAACCATTGTTCTAGGATACGGTGGTTATGAAAAAATCGAGCGCTCTCTATTAAATAAAATTATCCGTTTTGAAACTGTTTTAACAGCTGTACAATATTTTTCATGGGCTAAAATTGGAGCTCCATATATGGGAGTTGGACGAAATTTGGCTTATAAAAAAGAAGAATTCTTTAATGTAAATGGCTTTATAGATCATATTCAGGTTCGTTCAGGCGATGATGATTTATTTATTAATCAGGCGGCCAACAAAAGTAATGCTACTATTTCATACAATCCGGAAAGTTTTACTTATTCTAAACCAAAAGAATCTTATAAAGAATGGTTTACTCAAAAAAGAAGACATATTTCTACTGCAGAATATTATAAATTTTTTGATAAAATGCAGTTAGGTCTTTTTTACACTTCACAATTATTCTTCTTTTTATTGGTTATACTTTTACTTGCTTTCCAATTTCAATGGATCGCTGTATTAGCAATATTAGCTACTCGCTACACAGTTGCGTGGACCGTAATTGGGTTTTCGGCTGGAAAATTAAAAGAAAATGATCTTAAAATATGGTTTCCGGTGGTAGAGATGGTGCTTATATTCACACAAATTAATATCTTTATAACTAATCTCTTTTCAAAACCTGTACATTGGAAATAAATTCTAAAATAGAAAAAGCAAAAAAAGGCGACCAGATTGCCTTTACTTTTTTATTAGATTTTTATTGGAATGAAGTGTACGGTTTTATGTTAAAACGTACTGAAAACGAAACTATTGCCGAAGATATAACCATCGAAACTTTCTCAAAAGCTTTCGACAAAATTGCTACTTACAACTCAGAATTTCAATTCAACACCTGGCTAATTGCGATCGCAAAAAATGTCTATATTGATTTATTGCGCAAAAAGAAAACCAATCTTTTTATCGAAATTACTGATTCTGAAGATCAACAGGCATACAATATTGCCGACCCTACTCCATCTGCAGAAGATGCTTTAATTAAAGAGCAAAATTTATCTCGTTTGCTTTTATGCATCAAAGAATTAAAACCCCATTATCAGGAAGTCATTCAGTTACGTTATTTTCAGGAAATGACGTATCAGGAAATTGCCCTTAAAATTGATGAGCCTTTAAGCAACGTAAAAGTAAAGCTTCTTCGTGCTAAAAAATTATTGGCAGAAATCATCGAACGTAACAGATAATTTATTATCTTTAGGTAAAGAATAAAATAAATTAGCATTTTTTCTTAAAATAATAAATTATTCACACACTAAAACAACAATACCTGCGTTGTTGCTAAAACCAAAACCTTACTGCTTATGATTTAAATGTTACTTAACCTTAAAATCCAATAAACATGTCTAAATCAAACATCTACGAAACCACTTGGACCGATCTTGTTTTCGAAAACAAAAACAAAGAGTACGGCGCGTATCAATTACGCCAGGAGAATTCAAAAACCACAATTACAGCGCTATTTATGGGACTGCTATTATTAGCAAGTCTGGGAACTGCGTCGATGTTGATTAGTAAATTCGGAACACAAGGCGTGATAGAAACGGAGCCTATTATTCCTGAACCATTTGTAGTAACCGAATTTCACGACCAGCCTGTTATTCCAAAAACAGAAGAAACAATTGCACCGCCACAGCAAAGTGCAGCTACGCCACCAGCTACTAATACACAATTGGTAAATCCTGTTGTTACAAGAGCAGATCAAGCGACACCAGAAGTTATTGCACCCAACACAGATAACACTCCTGTTGTCGATAATGCTTCAACCGGAACTGGTACAGTAGTAAACACTCTACCATCAACTGGTAGCAGCGGTAACGGCACAGAAATTACGCCGGCAACTAATGACCCTGTAAATACTGCTGTATTAGATAAAATGCCTGAATTCCCTGGAGGAATAGCTCAATTTTACACTTATGTTGGAAACAATTTTCACAAACCAGAATTGGATGCTGAAAAAACACTTAGAGTATATGTTTCTTTTGTAATTGAAAGAGACGGTTCAATTACGGATATAACGGTAATAAAAGATCCGGGTTATGGCTTAGGAAAAGAAGCCATCAGAGTTTTGAAATCAATAAAAGCAAAATGGACTCCTGGAATATTAAATGGAAAAACAGTACGAACAGCATATAACCTTCCAATAACCATAAAAACGGAAGTAGAATAATAAAAAAAAAGCAGAACTTAGGTTCTGCTTTTTTTTGTCCTCTTGTAAATCACCAAGAAATTAAGATTTTTACTTTACTTCAAAATGAATCTCGCAGAGTCGCAAAGCCTTATTTTAAGTTTTTCTTTGTGACTCTGCGACTTTGCCTGAAATTAATTATCACACTTTTTTTAATTTAATTACTTTTACCATTCATAAAAAGAAAAACATTTTATTAAAATTAAAAACTAAAAAATGGGAATATTTTCAGCACTTCTCGGTAATGCAGGTTCTGTAAGTCAGGAAGATTTATTAAAAAACTACGGACAGCTTTTAACGGATAATGAATCAATCGAAATGGGTTTCAAATTGATTCGTGATACTTTTATTTTCACTAATAAAAGATTAATTCTTGTTGATGTTCAGGGAATCACTGGAAGCAAAACAGAATACAAATCGATTGCTTACAAAAGTATTACAAGATTTAGCGTAGAAACAGCAGGAACTTTTGATTTGGATGCCGAATTAAAAATTTGGGTTTCCAGTGAATTACAACCAAGCATTGTTAAACAGTTCACTAAATCTGTAAATGTTTATGATGTTCAAAAAGTATTGGCACATCACGTTTTAGGTTAATCATAAAAATAAAAAACCCGACAAAAAAATTGTCGGGTTTTGCTTTTATAAAAGAAATTGTTATTTCTTTTTAGTTGTTTTCTTCGTAGCTGCTTTTTTAGCCGGAACCGGAACTGTATTCACAATTTTTTGCTGTACATATGGTTTATATAAACCATCTTTTTCTGCTCTCTTTTTAGCGTCCTCTGCCCTTTGTTTTGAATCCGGATGTGAACTCATCATTTGATCAATAAAAGAAGCTTGTGATCCTTCACTCATTTTAGCTAAGATTCTAAACGCAGATTCTTCAGCATTTACATTATAACCATTCTTTTTCATGAAATTATAAGCAAACAAATCTGCTTCTGCCTCTTGTTTACGACTAAATTTACTATCAATAATAGCGCTTCCTATTTTCCCTAACTGACTATCTGTAACTGTAGCAACAGTTGTTGATTGTGAAGCTGCAGCATCCATTAAAGCTTCTTTTTTATAAGCCGCTTTTATAGCATCTTGTGAGTCGTGATTCGCAACGTGACCAATTTCATGCCCAATTACAGCAAGTAGTTCATTATCATCCATAATATCCATCAAACCTGAATAGACACGAACACTTCCATCAGCAGTAGCGAAAGCATTTACTTCTTTTAATTTATATACTTTATAATTTAAAGTATAATCTTCCCCGGCAGTGTATTTCCCAAAAACTCTGTTCAATCTTAAAGTATATCCATCTGTTGCAGCTGCTATTTCGTTTTCTTTATCCAATTTATCTACTGCTGCTTTGGATAGTGCAGCAGCATCAGCATTACTAAATGTAAAACCGCTAACACCTTTTTGAACAGCACCAATTGCTTTTTCTCCAAAATTAATTTGCGCATTGATTTTAGTAAAACCAAAAGTGGCAAATAAAACTCCTAATACAATAAATTTCTTTTTCATCTTTATTTTATTTCAATTTAACAACAAATGTACTACACAGTTAGTATTATATTATTCTTTTTAGGGTTGTTTTTTAACAAATAAAGATATAAATTTTAAATGAGGGAAAGTCCATTAGATTAAAATAATTATACCGCAAACCCTAGTAAACAAACAAACCCTTAAATTTTAAAGTGCTACCAGATTATAAAAACAACTATTTAACACTTCTGATAAATAATTATCAGACCACTTTCACAGAATCATAACAATACCGTTTCAAATTAACCCATAAACAAATCCACAAATAAACAACAATGCGTATCTTTGTACTTTGAATTTTGATATATGGAAACAGTCATTGAAAATATACCAACTGGAAAACCTAAATGGTTAAAAGTCAAACTTCCAATTGGACAAAAATATACTGAACTTCGTGGTTTAGTTGACAAATACAGCTTAAACACAATTTGCACCTCGGGAAGTTGCCCAAATATGGGAGAATGTTGGGGTGAAGGGACGGCCACTTTTATGATTTTAGGAAATGTCTGTACTCGTTCTTGTGGATTTTGTGGAGTAAAAACCGGCAGACCAGAGACGGTAGATTGGGATGAACCTGAAAAAGTAGCGCGCTCTATTAAAATCATGAACATTAAACATGCAGTAATTACAAGTGTTGACAGAGATGATTTAAAAGATGGCGGATCAATTATCTGGATTGAAACTGTTAAAGCAATCCGTAGAATGAACCCAAACACAACGCTTGAAACTTTAATTCCGGATTTTCAGGGAATCGAAAGAAATCTTGACCGAGTTGTAGAAGCAAATGCTGAAGTAGTGTCACATAATGTTGAAACCGTACGTCGTTTAACACGTGAAGTGCGTATTCAGGCAAAATACGATCGTAGTTTGGAAGTTTTACGCTATTTAAAAGAGAAAGGAATTAACAGAACTAAATCTGGAATCATGCTTGGTCTTGGCGAAACTGAAGAGGAAGTGTTTCAAACCATGACCGATTTACGCAATGCAAATGTCGATGTTGTTACTATTGGTCAATACCTACAACCAAGTAAGAAACACTTACCTGTAAAAGAATTCATAACCCCGGAGCAATTTGCTAAATATGAGAAATTTGGTCTTGAATTAGGTTTCCGTCACGTAGAAAGCGGACCTTTGGTTCGTTCTTCCTATAAAGCACAAAAACATATTTTATAAAAAAGGTGAATCATTGATTTGTTTAATTGTCAAACCGATTAAACAAATAAACGACTAAACAAATAAACAACTCGTTTGAAAACTAGAATTGCTATTAATGGTTTTGGAAGAATTGGAAGAAATTTATTCCGCCTTCTTATAAACCACCCAGAAATTGAAGTAATTGCGATTAATGATATTGCTGATAATAAAACCATGTCGCATTTGATAAAATACGACAGTATACACGGAGTTCTTCCTTTTAAAGTAAGTCACGACGAGGAAGGCATTATTGTTGACGGAAAACATTTTTTGTTTTTTCATGAAAAAAGTATTTCAAATTTAGACTGGAAAAGTCATTCTATTGATTTTGTAATCGAATCAACAGGGAAATATAAAACGCATGAAGAATTAAATGCACATATTGAAGTTGGAGCAAAAAGAGTAATTCTTTCAGCTCCATCAGAAGTTGATACAATAAAAACAGTAGTTTTAGGAGTAAATGAAAATATTTTAGACGGACAGGAACTAATCGTTTCGAATGCAAGTTGCACGACAAATAACGCTGCTCCAATGATAAAAATCATTGAAGAGTTGTGCGGAATCGAGCAAGCGTACATTACAACGATACATTCTTACACAACTGACCAAAGCCTTCATGACCAGCCACATAAGGATTTACGCAGGGCGAGAGGTGCAAGTCAGTCAATTGTTCCAACAACTACTGGTGCAGCTAAGGCATTAACAAAAATTTTTCCTAAATTGCATCAAAAAATTGGAGGTTGTGGCATTCGTGTTCCGGTTCCGGATGGTTCATTGACAGATATTACGTTTAATGTAAAACGTGCTGTTACTATTGAAGAGATTAATAAAGCATTTGAAGAAGCCTCAAAAACGAATTTAAAAGGAATATTAGATTATACAGAAGATCCAATTGTTTCTGTCGATGTAATTGGCAATACGCATTCGTGCTTGTTTGATGCACAACTTACCTCTGTAATTGACAAAATGGTAAAAGTTGTGGGTTGGTACGATAACGAAATTGGGTATTCATCAAGGTTAATAGATTTGATTTTACTGATAAGGAAAACATAAATTCATTGTAAAAGCACTGCCATACATGAAATACCAACTTCTTATTCTTATTTGTTTTTTTAATTCATTTTTGTATTCTCAAACTCAAAAAAAGAATACAGATAGCATTTCCTATTATAATAAATTAGCAAACTCAAATCTGGATAAGAAAAAGTACAATCAGGCTGTTTTTTATACCAAAAAATCAATCGATTTCTGTCAAACAAATAATAAAGGAGAAAATTTAGCCAATCAAACTTTTAAGCTTGGGAAAATTTTCTACAACCAGCAGAGGTATGATGAAGCCCTAAAAAGCTTTCATAAAAGCGTTTCTTTATTTGACAAAGTAAAACCCACCTGTACCAAGGTTTTAGCTTTAAATTACATTGGTGCCAGCAATACTGCAAAAGGAAATTATGATGTTGCCAATGTTTACTATCAAAGAGCCAATAGCCTTCTAAAACAATTAAAGCTTGTTGACCATGCTGAAGTTTTAAATTATCAGAAAGCCATGGCATTAAAAGCGAGCAAAAATTTACCTCTTGCTGCAAAAACTTTCCAAAAAATAGTAAATAAACCAGATAATCCAAAAATCCTTAAAACCAAAACAGATTCTTATTATCAGCTTGGTTTAATTGAAACTCAGCTAAAGAGAAACGATTCAGCACTTGTATACTTTGACAATGCTATAGATTGCAGTGTCAAAAACAATAATTTGGTTCAAAAATCAAAGATCATTTTAGCCATAAGTCAGTACTATAAAAAAAACAGGAACTTTGATCTTGCTTACTCTTATCTTGACGAACATTATCAAATTGAAAATTACATTCTAAAGTTAAAAAATGCCAAACTGGATCTTAACGAGTATGAAAAATTCAAAAAAACACAATCTATAAACAACACACTTAAACGCGAAAGCGAAGAAAAAATACAATTAAAAACCTATCGCTATTCTAAATTGGTTAGTATTTTGGCCATTGCCCTGATTTCAATTTTATCACTTTTAAGTTTGGCCTTATATAAAAACAATATTATTCGGAACCAAAATAATTTACTTTTAAGGGAAAAAAACAAAGAGCTTATTTTAGCCAAAAATAAGGCCGAAAAAGCATCCAAAGCCAGATCTGAATTTTTATCTACCGTAAGTCACGAGCTGCGGACCCCGTTGAACGCGATTAATGGAATAACACATTTACTACTCGAAGACAATCCCAAAAAAACTCAGCTTAAATATTTAGAATCCTTAAAGTTTTCAGGAAATTATCTTACTACTTTTATCAACGAAATTCTTGAAATCAATAAAATTGACTCTACTAAAGTGGAGATAGAAAACATAAGCTTTAATTTAAAAGAGCTTTTATTCAATATCCAAAGCTCGTTAAAAGAATTGGCAACAGCCAATAAAAACTACTTTAATCTCGAAATCGACAAAACTATTCCGGATAATTTAATTGGAGATCCGACTAAATTATCTCAAATCATTTTAAACTTAATCAATAACGCTCTTAAGTTTACTCAAAACGGAAATGTAAATGTAATTGCAAAATTATATGCCATTGAAGAAGAAACTGCAACTGTTTATTTTGAAATTATAGACACCGGAATTGGCATTCCTGAAGACAAATTACAAACTGTTTTTGAAAGCTTCTCGCAAGGTTCTATTGAAGTAAATCGAAAATATGGCGGAACTGGTTTAGGCCTTACGATAGTAAAAAAATTAATCGAGCTTTTAGGAGGTGAAATAAAATTAAAAAGTGAAGTTGGCAAAGGATCTACATTTACTTTCAAATTAAATTTCAGCATTAACAGAGAGCCTTTAGTAATGATTGCAGAAGCAAAACCTTATAACGACAAACAATTAAAGCACAAATCAATTTTATTGATTGAAGACAACAAAATCAATCAAATGATTACTAGAAAAATGTTGGAAAACAAGGCTATTTGCTGTGAAATTCTCGACAATGGTGAAGAAGCGGTAGAGCTTTTAAAAGTCAAACGTTTTGACATGGTTTTAATGGATGTACATTTACCAGGCATTAATGGAACTACAGCAACAAAACTGATCAGGGAATTTGACAAAAACACTCCAATTATTGCTTTAACCGCTATTTCGCTTGACGAAAACAGAGATATGCTTTTATCTTTCGGAATGAATGATGTGATTACAAAACCTTTCGTCCCGGACGAATTCTATAGTATAATTGCTAAGTTTTTTGATTGATTCTTTTAAAGATTCTAAGACAAGTTGCTAAGATTCTAAATTCTTTTTTACGTACTCCAAAACAGTAGCATCAAAATTTTGATGCTGATTGATGAAAGTACTTTTTATAGGAAGATAATAAAGTTGTGAAATTAATTTAGAATCCTTTAAGCGAACATAATCTTTCTCTGTAGTAATTATTTTTTTACTCTTTGCTTTGTTTTGAATTTCATCTAAATCAGAATCTGAAAAATGATGATGATCGGGATAAGTCAGGCATTCATCTTTTTCATTTTTTAAATAATCAAAAAATGGTTTTGGTTTTGCTATACCCGCTAAAAGTACTTTTGCTTCTGATTTAATTTCATTTACAGCAATCTTCTCCTGTTTACTATAAATTGCATCGTCATAATCTATGAAGGTAAAATAGATTTGTTGGGAACAATTTAGGTTCAATTTCAATCTGATTTCTTCCTGATTTTGATCCGATAAATCTTTTGGACATTTAGTTACAACAATAATATTGGCGCGGTTTGCTCCACTCCTGGTTTCGCGCAAATTCCCGGTTGGTAACATAAAATCATCAGCATACAAATCATCGTAAGAAGTCAGTAAAATATAAAATCCTGCTTTCACTTTTCGGTGTTGATAGGCATCATCAAGGAGAATTATTTCTGGTTTTTCTTTTTGAGAGAGTAATTGTGTAATTCCGTTTGTTCGGTTTGCATCAACTGCCACCTGAATATTTGGGAATTTTTGATAAAACTGAAAAGGTTCATCGCCAAGAATTTTAGCATTTGAAGTTGAATCAGCCAAAACAAAACCTTCAGATATACGCTTATAACCCCGACTTAATGTGGCAACTTTATATTTATCAGACAATAATCGAATTAAATATTCTATTTGAGGTGTTTTTCCAGTTCCGCCAACGCTTAAATTTCCAACAGCAATTACAGGAATATCAAATGAAGTTGATTTTAGAGTTCCCCTATCAAAAAGGAAATTCCGAATTGAAGTTATGAATCCGTATAAAACGGCAAATGGGAAAAGTATTTTTCGAAGTACATTCATTTTACGAAAGTATAATTTTTTTCGTTAATTTGTTTTAGGTTTTAAGTTACACGACTATAAACACAAACCCTGAAACAAAAAGAAGATGAAAATTAAAAAAATAATTGCAGTTCTCGAAGAAATGGCTCCTTTGGCTTACGCCGAAGATTTTGATAATGTCGGGCTTTTAGTTGGTGATTCAGAAACGGAAAGTACGGGAGTTTTAGTTTGTCATGACGCTCTTGAGAATGTAATTGAGGAAGCCATTGCAAAAAAATGCAATTTGGTGGTTTGCTTTCACCCGATTTTATTTTCCGGAATCAAAAAAATAACTGGCAAAAATTATGTTGAACGTGCCATTTTAAAAGCCATTAAAAATGACATTGCCATTTATGCTGTACATACTGCTCTTGACAATCATGCACAAGGTGTTAATAAAATATTCTGTGATATATTAGGATTGGAAAACACAAAAATTTTAATTCCAAAACAAAATTTTATACAAAAATTAGTGACTTACACCGTTCCTGATAATGCTCAAAAAGTGCGTCAGGCTCTATTTGATGCTGGTGCAGGAACTATTGGCAATTATGATAATTGCAGTTTCAATTCAAATGGAGTTGGAACTTATAAAGGTAATTCTAAAAGCAATCCGGTTGTTGGAAAACGTCACCAATTAACCGAAACTGAAGAAATAAAAATTGAAGTTACTTTCGAGAAACATTTGCAATCCAGAATATTAAAAGCACTTTTTGAAAATCATATTTACGAAGAAGTAGCTTATGAAATTTATGAACTTCAAAATTCACATCAAAATATTGGCCTTGGAATGATTGGCGAATTTGAAACTCCAATGAATGAAAAAGACTTTTTACTTTTCGTAAAAGATAAAATGATTGCAAAAGGAATTCGTCATTCTGCCTTTACAGGAAAAAAAATTAAAAAAGTGGCAGTTCTGGGAGGTTCCGGAAGTTTTGCTATTAAAAATGCAATTCAGGCTGGCGCTGATGCTTTTTTGACTGCCGATTTAAAATACCATCAGTTTTATGAAGCAGAAAACAAGTTACTTTTAGCCGATATTGGTCATTTTGAGAGCGAACGCTATACAAAAAACTATATTGTTGATTATCTTCGAAAAAAAATCCTTAATTTTGCCATCATTTTATCAGAAGAAAATACAAATCCAGTTAAGTACTTATAGAATATGGCGAATACGAAAGAATTAAGTGTTGAGGACAAGTTAAGAGCAATATACGATTTACAGCTTATTGACTCTAGAATTGACGAAATCAGAAACGTAAGAGGAGAACTTCCTTTAGAAGTTGAAGATTTAGAAGATGAAGTTGCAGGTTTGAGCACTCGTTCAGAGAAACTGAAAAGTGAACTTGAAGTGATTGAAGATCTTATCAAAGCAAAGAAAAATGCTATTGATGAGCACAAGGAGGTTATCAAAAAATACACAAAACAACAAGAATCAGTTCGTAATAACAGAGAATTTAATTCTTTGACTAAAGAGGTTGAATTTCAGGAATTAGAAATTCAATTGGCTGAAAAGCAAATCAAAGAAATGAAAGCTTCTATCGAACATAAAAAAGAAGTTATTTCTAATTTAAAAGAAAAACTTGACGCAAAAAGTTCTCATTTAAAACATAAAAAATCTGAACTTGATGCAATTATGTCTGAGACTCAAAAAGAAGAAATCTTCTTGTCTGAGAAATCTGCTGAGTTTTCAGGTCAAATTGAAGAAAGATTATTGGCTGCTTACAACAGAATCAGAAGCAGTGTTCGTAATGGTTTAGCTGTAGTTTCTATCGAAAGAGGAGCTTCTGCAGGATCATTCTTCACTATTCCACCACAAACACAGGTTGAAATTGCTTCAAGAAAGAAAATCATCACAGATGAGCACTCTGGAAGAATTCTAGTTGACAGCGCATTAGCTGAAGAAGAAAAAGAAAAAATGGAACAATTGTTCTCTAAATTCTAAATACTAGTCCCGATTTAATCGGGACTTTTTTTGCTTATTATTTTTTTGCCACAGATTAAAGATTAATATGGATTAAGTCACTCAAGCTCTGAGATGAAATCTTTTCTAATCTTTAATCTGTGGCAAAAACATTTAACAATCATTTTTTTTACCTTTAAAAAAAATTAAGTTGTGGGAATTAAAAAAGGAATTCGTTTCATTACATTAAAATCGGTCGGGCAATATATTAACTTTCTGAGTTACGTTCGTCCACAAAAAGCTGTTGAACTTTCATACGCCCTTTTTAGCCAGCCAAGAATTGGAAGATTACAAAAAGACACTTTACCCAAAATTCTAAAAAATACAGAAACAGAAACGTTTCATCATAACGAACATCATTTTCAAACCTATGTCTGGAAAGGAAAGGAAACTAAAATACTCCTGGTTCACGGCTGGGAAAGCAATGCTTCTCGCTGGAAAAAAACATTGCCACATCTTCAAAAATCCGGAAGCACTATAATTGCTATCGATGCACCCGCGCACGGACAAAGCAGTGGAAAAGAATTTAATGTACCGCTTTACGCTGAATTTATTAATAAAGCCGTTGAAAAATATCAGCCGGAAATTATTATTGGCCACTCTATTGGTGGTGCGGCTTGTGTATATCATCAATACTTATTTCCGAATACAAGCATCAATAAAATGGTAATTTTAGGAGCTCCATCTGATTTGAAAACATTGATTGACAATTACATTTCGATGCTGAGTTTAAATACCAAAATGTTTTCGCTATTAGAAAGCAAATTTATGAATCGTTTCAACTTTAAACTCGAAGATTTTTCCGGGCAAAAATTCGCCTCAGAATTTAATGTTTCTGGTTTAATTGCACATGACACTTCAGATAAGATTGTCGCTTTTGAGGAGGGTAAAAAAATAGCCAGTAATTGGAAAAATAGTCAGTTTATTGAGACTAAAGGTTTAGGTCATGGCATGCATGATGATGAATTGTATGAGAAGGTGATTGCCTTTTTGTTTTCTGAAGGTACGCAAGGTTCTGAGCCGCTAAGCCGCTAAGGCACTAAGGTTTTTCTAAATAACGATCTTAAAATTCTTAAGTAGCTCCTTTTCTCCTTTTCCCGTTATTGTTACAGCTCTTGAATTTTTATTTCTTCTGAGCCAATCTTCTGTTATCATTTTATTTAATAATAATGCTCCGATGGAACCGGCAATATGATTTCTTCTTTCGCACCAGTCTAAACAGGGTTTTAAGAAGATTCTTTTTTGTTTTTGAGCTTCTTCTAGATTAATCCCAAAATCTGAAAACCATTTTTTCCCTTCAGATGAAATCTCAAAAAGTCCATTCTTTTCGATAATTATTTTTTGTTCCAATAGACTATCAGCTAAGGCAACACCAATTTTTCCCGCTAAATGATCATAACAAGTTCTGCAGTATTTTACTGGAGGATACTCTTCGGATTTCTTCTTCGTAGAAACTTTAGGCTTCGGAATAAGATTCGCCATGGCTTCGACAGCGTAGGCAACTTCTTTATTAGAAAATCTATAATATTTATGACGTCCTTGTTTTTCAACACAAATCAAATTGGCATCCAGCAATTTTCCTAAATGCATGCTGATGTTTTGTGCTGATGTCTCAACTGCAATGGCTAATTCGGTTGCGGTAAAGGCTCTTCCGTCAAGTAAATTCCACAAAATTGAGGCGCGGGTTGCATCACCAATTAAGGTTGCTGTTTTTATAAATTGATCTTCCATTTTATTTTCATAGTTAAATACAGACTGAACTATTCACTTGTAAAGTTAAATAACTTTGCTAAAAACAATTCAACATGTCTTCCACTTTATTTCTTCAATCTGATATTCATGATCCATATTCGACATATAAATCAATGTTGGAAAAACATCCTGTTTATTGGGATGAAACAAACAAAATCTGGACGATTTATTCTTATGAATATTGTGTAGAAATTCTCAAAAATAAAAATGCACAAATTCCAGTTGGAAATCCCAAAAATGAACAAAAGCTCAATGAATATGCTCTGAAAATTCTTGATAATTTGACCCGTTTATCAAATGGCATACAACATGAAATCTCAAAAGAAATTGCGATGCTGATGTTTTCAAATATGAAATCAATTGACATCCGGGAAATCACTTCATCCTTAATAAAAAGTGATTTAGTTAATTATAAAATCGATTGGGTTAATTCCGTTAGTAAAAAATTGCCGATTTATGTCCTATTAAAAAGTTTTGGCTTTGAAGAAAATGATTGTGAATTTATTTCAGAGAAAATAGAATCTCTTGTCAAAATTATGCTTCCGCAGAAAACGGAAGAACAAGTACTATTCATTAATAGGAACTCGGAAAAATTCTATTCTTTAGTTGAAAAACATCTTTCTTCCTTATCATTTTACAATTCTTTATTAATTAAAATTTCTAATCAATATAATCTTTCATCAAAAGAAATTGTTCCGATTGTAGTTAGTAATTTTATTGGTTTGTGTATTCAAAGTTATGATGCCGGTCGTGGAATTCTGAGTAATTCCTTATTACAAATTATTCAACACGAAACATTTTCGAATAGAACTGAAATAGAAAAATCGGTTATTGAAACCTTACGCTTTGATCCTCCAATTCATAATACAAGGCGAATTGCAACTGAAGATTTTTACATCGGCGAAAGCCTTATTAAAAAAGGAGATTCGATATTAATTGTGCTGGCTTCCGCTAATTATGATTCTGAAAAGTTTGAAGATGCAATGAATTTTGACATTGAAAGAATAAACAATAATGAAAATCTCACTTTCGGAATTGGTGGTCATATGTGCCTGGCAAAATATTTTTCGATTCATTTGGCAACTGAAGCTTTGTGGTTTTTATTTCAAAGCAATAAATCCATTTCATTATTGGAAAATCAAATTCAATATGAACCACTAATAAATGCCAGATTACCAAAAGAAATCTGGATTTCAATCCAATAATTAAAATATAAAACTATGATAGCTGTAATTTTTGAAGTCATTCCGAACGAAGGAAAAAAAGAAGAATATCTGGATATCGCTGCAAGCCTGCGACCAGAATTAGATCACATTGAAGGATTTATTTCGATAGAACGTTTTCAGAGTTTTAGCAATCCCGAAAAGGTTTTGTCTTTGTCTTTTTGGAAAGATGAAGAAAGTATTCAACAATGGAGAAATCTGGAAATGCATCGTCATGCTCAGGCAAAAGGACGAAATGAAGTCTTTAAAGATTATCATTTGAGAATTGCTCACGTTGTTCGGGATTATGGAATGTTTGACAGGAAAGAGACACCTGTTGATAGCTCTGAGTTTCATTCTTAAAAAAAGGTGCAAAGGCTCAAAGATGCAAAGAGACAAAAAAATTTTTCTTTGAGGCTTAACCAAAATATTGTAAAAAATCTAAAATCTAAAGTCTGAAATCTAAAATTACAGGACTCCAACAATCTAAAATCTTAAATCTAAACTCTAAAATTTAAATTTTACCTACTTTTGCAGTATGGAAGAGAATTTAAAACGTCTGAATAAATTTATTGGAGAAACTGGCTATTGTTCACGTCGTGAGGCCGATAAATTAATTGAAGAAGGACGCGTAACGATAAATGGAGTTGTACCGGAAATGGGGACCAAAGTTTCGCCAGATGATGAAATACGCATAGACGGAAAATTAATCGTGGAGAAGCACGAAAAATTAGTGTATTTGGCTTTCAACAAACCAGTTGGAATTGAATGTACTACCAACTTAGAAGTTCGAAATAATATTGTTGATTATATTAATTACCCAAAACGTATTTTTCCGATTGGAAGATTGGATAAAGCCAGTGAGGGATTAATTTTTATGACCAATGATGGTGATATTGTAAACAAGATTTTACGCGCCAGAAACAATCACGAAAAAGAATATACGGTGACGGTTAATAAACCAATCACGGATCGTTTTATACAAAGAATGGGAAATGGTGTTCCGATTTTGGATACCGTTACCAGAAAATGTAAAGTAGAACAAATTAGTAAACACACATTCAAAATTATTTTGACACAAGGTTTAAATCGCCAGATTCGTAGAATGTGTGAATATTTGGGTTATGATGTAACGGCGTTGAAACGTATCCGAATTATAAATATTTCTTTGGATATTCCTGTTGGGCGCTATCGCGATTTGACGGATGATGAAATCAAAGAGTTAAATCATTTGATTGAGCCGTCAAGCAAAACAGAAGAAGCAAGTTTACCAAAAGCGGAAGCCCCAAAACGAAGAACAGAATTTATTTCAGAACACGATCCCAGATTTAAGAAAAAAGGAGATTATTAAATACAAAACGGCCGCTTAAAATTTTAGAGTGGCCGTTTTTTTTTAATTGAATGTACAATAAAAGTATTATTTTAATACCCGAAACTTACTCACAAAGTCTTTATACTTTTCACTTAAAGTAACTTTAAAATTTCCTTTCAGCACAACCAGATTATCACTCAAAACAATTTCAATGATTTTATTTGAGTTCACAATATAATTACGATGTGTTCTTATAAATTTTACCGGATCTAAAAGTTCCAGTATCTTGGTTAACGATATGAGAATTACAAATTTTTCAGTTTCTGTAATTATATTACAATATCTGTCTTCGACTTCGACATATGAAATATCTTCCGTTCTTACTTTTTTAAGCGCTTTATTTTTCTTTATAAAAAGATACTTATCACTCATTACGGCATTTTGATTTTTGCCCGTAAAAACGTTATTCTGTCCGTAGAATTTCTCAATCGCCATTTCCAGCGCGTACAAAAGTTCTAATTCATTGTAAGGTTTTAATAAAAAACTAAAAGGCCGAGTGAGTTTTGCCCTGTCAAAAATTTCGCGTTCTCTTGAGTTTGTTAAAAAAACAAAAGGTCTCAGCGCATCGGGAACCGTATTAAGCGTTTCTGCGAATGATATGCCGTCTGGCTTGCCATCTAAGTAAACATCTATTACAACGAGATCGACTACATTATTATAAAACAATAAAAGTGCTTCATTATAGGTAGTGGCAACACCAACAACAGTATAGTTATTCTCAATAAGTACTTTTATCAGCCTGTCACTTTCTGAAAAAGTATCTTCGATAATGAGTATATTAATATTATCCATGATTTTTAAACTTTGGTACTATTATAATAATTTTAGTTCCAACATTTTCTTCACTTTCTATCTCTAGTTTTCCTTCATTTTTACGAATCAGACTCTTACACAACTGCATTCCCAATCCGGTTCCTATTGTGTCATCATTTTTCTTTTTAGAAAGTAAAATAGTTTCCTTCAAGAGTTCTTCCTGCACCGACTTATTCATCCCAATTCCAGTATCTTCAATAACCAAATAACAAAACTCTTCTGATGGAGTGCGGCTATAAATTGAAATTTTGCCGTTTTCTTTTGAAAATTTAATCGCATTGTCTAACAGATTTCTGATAATAATTTTTATCGAATCCAAATCTGCAAACACATAATCTTCAGCCGAGACATTGTTTTCAAAATTAATATTCTTGTTCAGCATCAATGGTTTATAATTGTATTCTACGTGCTGCACAATGGTCGCCAAATGAAGTGATTCCTGAAAAAAGTAAGCTTTTTTAGTTTGTAATAATGCCCAATTCAGTAAATTATCTAATAAGTTATAAGCTCCATTAGCAATTGTACTATTATTATGTAGCAGGACATCAAGCTCAGTAAAATTTTTATTTTTGAGATTTTCTATTAATTTATTATTGCTCATTTTCAGTGCATTTACCGAAGATCGTAAATCATGGCTCACAATAGAGAATAATTTATCCTTTGTAGCATTCAGTTCATCCAGTTCATTTCGCTGTGCCAGGATAATTCTATTATTTTTAGTTTTTTGTCGGTAAAAATAAACTCCTGTTCCAAACAATACAAAAAGCAAAACCGAAGAAATGATAAAACCATTTCTTTCGGCTACTTTTACTTTATTTTCTGCTGCAAGTACATCAACTTCTTTTTGCTTTTGTTTTACGGCAAGTTTCTTTTCAAGATCTGCTATTGCCCAAACTTTATTTTGATCGTTTAAAGAATCTTTCCAGGTTTCGTATTCTTTTCTGTAAACTAAAGCTAAGGGGAAATTTTTTCTATTTTCTTCTACGGCTGCCATATTTTTTGCAGCCATTCTTTTAATATCAAATGATTTTACCTTTTTAGAAAGATTGTAGGCTTTCTCAAAGTAAGGTATTGCCTGATCATCTTTATATTGGACATAATACAAATTAGCAAGAAGTAGATAAGATTCTACAAGTAACAAAGTATCGTTTTGAACCTCTTGTGATTTAGAATTTTTAATTAAATACGTTTCAGCTTTTTGAAATTTATTAAGATGTAAGTAACATGAGCCAATATTCTGTAAAACAACGCTTTTTTTAAAATCATAAGTGCTTTCAGCTAATTTTTCAATGCTATTAAAATATCGTAAAGCAATTTCAAATTCATTTTGCTGTAATGCTATTTCTCCTAAAAAAAAAGTTACATTATGATAAAAAATAAATTTTCCTGAAACCAGTTTTAATTCATTTTTAGCTTCGTCAAAAAGATTTTTCCTTAAAAAACTAACAGCTCTAAAATAATGACAATAGTCATTTAATTCCAGAGCATTGCTCTTGCTAAGTTGTTTCATAGAATAAACTAAAGTTGAATCCCATTCCATCTCAAAAAAGAATTTTTGGGCTTTGTCAAAATCAATCTCTTCTTTATATTTAATTATCTCTTTTTTTATTTGGGTCTTTAATAAACCTTCGTTATGCCTCTGTTGAGAGCAAAGGATAAAAGGAAAACAAATTAATAATAAAACAACTAAAAAATTTATTCCTAATTTTTTTTCTTTTAGCATTATAAATCAATTATATTGATCTAACAGGAGTTTCCGTCCCTCTTGAAGTTTCAGGGTCAGAGTCCCAAAGAAAAGTCTGAATTTTTTCCAGATTTGAGAATCCTCCAATAAAGCTATCGTTAGCATTAAAAACTATTTCATAAATAAATAAATCCGCTGATAATTCTTCTGGCATATTGTATACTATAAAAAACTGTAATTGCGGATTTCCTTCAATATCGATATAAGTATTTTGAATTATTTTATAATGGAGAATTTCATTTTCGACAAGAGGCGAATCAACATAAACAACAGCCTGTATAAGAAGAGCATTTGAATGTGAATCATAATATGCCTCAACATATGGTGATAAAACCTCTGCAGATTTCGTTTTTTTAAATGTCACTGTTCCTATAGAATGAACAGCATCCTTATCCTTGGGAGTAATATCTATCCCAGGAGGAGTAATACCTGCATCAATAGCTGTATCATCGTCATTATTGTCAATAGTAGTAGTAATAGTGGTAGTAGTAGTTTTTGTCATGGTATTGTTTTTAGGTTAAACGTTATTGAATTATTTATATTTTTAAAAAATATTCTAAACAAGTAAAAGCAAAAACAAACAAAAAAATGTTTTCGGGGAATCAAATATAGTAAACATTTTCCTAATAACTTTTAACAATTTGTAATAACTATATTAATTAACAATCTGTTATTTATTTTTTTCCGTCCAAAACCATAATAACAATATTTCATAAAAAAAATCCCATTAGCTTTGACTAATGGGATTTTCTACAAACTATTTCTTCTTATTTAAAAACTCATAATATAAAGCTTTTGACAAAAACGTCGTGTTTTGATATTCATCAATTATCTCTTCTCTTCTAATTTCAGTTGATTTTCCGTCTAAATTATTTTTTAAAAAATATTCGCGGCGGGCATCGTCATTAAAATTCAGGTCACTTAAAAATCTTGGCTCTACGGTTTTATTTACTGAAATATTGTAATTCGTAATTAAATTACCCCAGTTTACATAACTACATAAAAGAACTGTTGCATAAAAATACCATACCATTTGATTGATGAGATAAGCATTTGTTTTTTGCTTTGTAATTTTAAAAAAAACATACACTAAACCTATAATGGCCAAAATTAAAAAAGCGTAAACGCCTAATCGTTTATAAGTTAATCCGAAATATGACACATATTCTGAATTTTTAATAAAGGCACTTACAATTAAAAGACCATTTAAGACAATCCAAATTTTAGCCAGTGTTTTAAGGTGAACTGCTTTTTTATCAAAATTGAATCCGCCTTTAAAATAAAACATAATTACTCCCACCGCCATAAGAATTGAAAAGATTACTGAATTTACTCTTTGATGTGTATCAGCACTTAAATTTGATTTTTCTACGACCTCAAAAAACTGTTCGTAATTGTAGGTTACAATAAATACCAAAAGCATTAAATTTAATAGTATTAAAGTGATCACACCACTTTTTCTCTCGAAGTCCAGATCAAGAAACGAAAATGTATTTTGATTTTTGACTTCGGCTATATTGCTGAATTCATTATCCAAAAGTTCATTTTTTTCATAACAAACTTCAGGAACCCAATAATTCCAGAAACTAAATGAAATATAGAAACCCAGAATTCCAATTATTATAAGATTTCCAAGATTGATATCTAAAGTGTAATCTGTAAATAAAGAAGAGAAATGGTTACTTCCGAAAGAATACACTATAAAAAATAGTACAAGAAAAATAGCCGGAATAACAAAGAAAGCAACTAATTTCTTGGCAAAATTATTATGGATTTTCTTTTCCGGAAGCCATTGTTTAAACATTAAAACGCGTCCCAGTGAAGTAATTCCGTTTAGAAATACGAGTGGGAAAATCTGAACTATTTTCAGTTTTGGATCCTGCGTTTTAAACTGTAAAAAAAGAACAGACATTGCCAATGCTAAAAAAGAAGCAAAGTCTCCGTACCAGGCAAAAGCCAAACAAGATAGAACCGATGTGACGACTAAGATCAAATGTGATCTTTCAGAAAAACGGTCCTGGAAGAAGTAACAAACAAAACCGGTTAAAACAAGCCCAAAAATTGACAGGTTAACGCCTAGATCTTCTTTGTAAAAAAGCAGCAAGAAAATCAAACTGCAAGCAAAAATAATGTGATGTTTTTTCATGATTATAAAATTAAAAGTACTTTGTATTTCAAAGTAATTAGACAAAAAATTTTGGTTATTAGGATTTCATTAATTTTTCAAGGTACGATAAGTGTTCTTTAAAGGCCAAACGACCTCTTTCGGTAACACTATAAGACGTTTTTGGCTTTTTACCAACAAACTCTTTCTTCACTACAATATATTCTGATTTTTCAAGCGCTGAAGCATGACTGGCCAAATTACCATCTGTTATATTCAATAAGGTTTTCATTTCGGTAAAATCTACCCATTCATTCACCATCAGAATGGACATAATTCCCAATCTGACACGGCTTTCAAAATCTTTATTTAATTTATCAATAATTCCCATTGCGTGGATTATTTATACTTTTTGAACATTATTAATCCGTACAAGATATGCAAAATACCAAATCCAATGATCCAAAAAACTAAACCATATCCAATTAAAAAAAGAGAAATAAAGCCTAAAATCAATTCACAAAAACCTAAATATTTAATATCCGAAAAAGTATATTTCTCAGCATTAATAAGTGCTAAACCGTAAAAAATTAAAGTTGCCGGCGCTACTAAACCATAGTTTTGATGGTATAAAAGCGACAAACAAAATACACCACCAGACAGTAATGGAACTGCCAAATTAAACAACATTTTTTTTGTTGCTGAGGTCCAAATTGGCAAATTGTATTTTTTACTTTTTCTGATTGTAAAAGCAGCTCCAAAAACAAATGCACATATTAAAATAACGATTCCAGTTACAACCAGTTCTGAAACTAATTTATAGGGAATAGTATAAGCTCCATCGTCATAAGCTCCATCGTCAAAATAATTTACTCCATTAACTCTAAACAACTGATAAACATATAGACCGCCAATTAAAGCAGAAAGTCCGGCAAAAACTCCTGAAAGTCCGCTTAGGGATATAAATCTTGAAGAGCGCTCCATCATGGAACGAATATGTGCTAAATCTTCTTGGTGTTTCTGATTCATAAATAAAGTACTTTGTAATGCAAAGTTATATTTTATTTTGAAATGACAAGCAAAAAAGAATATTTTTATTTAATGAATAAAATTGTACCCAAATGGTTTTGAAAACCTTGCGAAATGAAAGCTTCTTATTAACGGGGATCTGCGTGAGGGACAGGAATAAGCTACCGAAGTAGCATGGATAGCCCGACCATATTTGCGAAAGGCGCACATAAGCGGTCTGTTAAATAGCGCCTTTTGTAAATACGGTCACGCCCAGATTATAAAATAACAAAGCCTATTCAAACGAATAGGCCTTTATATTTTTAAATTTTAAATTTTGATTAAAACCATCTTCTTCGTTTGAACAAGAACACTCCAAAAGCAGATAAAACGACCGAAATTAAAAGAAGAATCCAAATGCCATATTTACTTTCTTCAAGACCATTTGGGACGTTCATTCCATATAAACTGGCGATTAATGTCGGAATCATCAAAATAATAGAAATTGAAGTCATCTGTTTCATAATATTATTCATGTTGTTAGAAATTACCGAAGCATACGCGTCCATCATTCCGGTCAAAATATTGCTGTAAATATTTGCCGTGTCCTGCGCCTGGCTTAATTCTATCTCAACATCTTCCAGCAAATCAGAATCATAGTTTGCTTTGTACGCTTTTAAGTTTTTAATTCGATGAAATAAAACATCGTTTGCTTTTAATGATGTGATAAAGAATACTAAACATTTTTCGATTTGTAGCAATGCTTGCAATTCTTCATTTTTAATAGATTTCTCTAAATTATCTTCGGCTAATTTTATTTTCTGATTTATTTGTTTCAAATATTTTAAATACCAGACACTTGACGAAAGCAGTAATCGCAAAACTAAATCAGCATTATCTTTGACTTCAATATTTTTACGCTGTGAATAAAGTGCAAAATCGGAGATAACTTCTGTTCTGTAAAATGTTATTATAACACATATTTCATCTTTAAAAATTACACCCAGAGGAATGGTTTGAAAAGGAAGTTTTATGTCTTCACTTTTTATAGGAACGCGCATTATAATTAATGTCCAGCCATCTTCTATCTCAATACGAGGTCTTTCGTCAATATCCTCAATGTCATTGTAAAATGCTTCGGGAATCTGCAGTTCTTCCAGTAAATATTTTTTTTCTGCTTCTGTTGGTGCTTCAATGTTAATCCAACTGTTTGGATTCCATTTAGGTATTTCTTTAAATCCGTTATTGTTTGTGTAAAAGGCTTTCATTTCAAAATACAGGGTTTTAGCATAGCATTTTGAAAAAATCAAAAGCTGTTTTTAATTAAATACTAACGAATCATAATCGTCCATTGGAGAAGTTTTTTTTAAAGTGTGGCAAAAGTATCCTTTATTTTTAAGACAAAAAACTTTAAAGTATTAATTATATATTAAAACAACAAAGCCTATTCGTTTGAATAGGCTTTGTTTATAGGTGTTTTTATGAAATTTTATTTTCTTGCGCTTCTCATTTTACGCGCTAGAAGCGTATTTTTAAGTAACATCGCGATGGTCATTGGTCCTACTCCACCCGGAACTGGTGTAATGAAAGATGCTTTTTTGCTTACTTCGTCAAAATCAACGTCACCTTTTATTACATAACCTTTTGCGTTTGATGCATCATCTACACGAGTAATTCCAACATCAACAATTACAACTCCGTCTTTCACCATATCTCCCTTTAAAAATTCAGGAACTCCTAAAGCTGTAATAATAATATCAGCATTTTTAGTAAATTCTGCCAAGTTTTTAGTACGGCTATGTGTCAGCGTAACTGTTGAATCTCCAGGATTTCCTTTACGGCTCATTAAAATACTCATTGGTCGGCCTACGATATGGCTTCTTCCAATTACTACAGTATGTTTTCCAGAAGTTTCTACTTTGTAACGCTCCAACAATTCCATAATTCCGAATGGTGTTGCCGGGATAAAGCTTTCCATTTCCAATGCCATTCTTCCGAAGTTTGTTGGGTGAAAACCGTCTACATCTTTGTCAGGATCGATGGCTAAAAGAATTTTTTGTTCGTCAATATGTTTTGGCAAAGGCAACTGAACGATATATCCGTCAAGATTATCATCTTCATTTAACTCCTTAATTTTAGCTAATAAATCTGCTTCGGTAATATCTTGAGGCAAAGCTACCAGAGTTGAATCGAAACCAATTTGCTGGCAAGATTTTACTTTACTTCCTACGTAAGTTAAACTTGCTCCATTACTCCCAACAATAACCGCTGCTAAATGAGGGACTTTTCCTCCCGCTGCTTTTATGGATTGAACTTCGGCTGCGATTTCGTTTTTAATGTCTTCTGCTGTTTTTTTACCGTCTAGTAGTTGCATTGTGTTTTGTTATTTTTGTTTCAGGTTTAAAGTTTGCTGCGCCAATTCGGCTTTAGCCTCGAGTCAAGTTAAACGAAACTCATATTTTTTATATTAAAAAAGTTTCAAATTTCAGTCTCTAACCTGAAACCTGAAACTTGAAACTTTTAATTTTATTATCTCGGCATTCCGCCTGGCATTCCTTTCATGCCTCCCATCATTTTCATCAGGTTTTTTCCGCCCGGACCTTGCATCATCTTCATCATTTTGCTCATTTGGTCGAATTGCTTCATTAACTGATTTACTTGCTCGACTTTAGTTCCGGAACCTTTAGCGATTCTGGCCTTCCTTTTTACATCGATAATGGCAGGTTTGCTTCTTTCGATTGGCGTCATCGAGTGAATGATTGCCTCAATATGTTTGAAAGCATCATCTTCGATTTCTACATCTTTCATGGCTTTTGAAGCACCTGGTATCATTCCTACCAGGTCTTTCATATTACCCATTTTCTTTACTTGCTGAATTTGTGTTAAGAAATCATCAAAACCAAATTCGTTTTTAGCGATTTTCTTTTGAAGTTTTCTTGCTTCTTCTTCATCAAATTGTTCCTGCGCTCTTTCTACAAGCGACACAACGTCACCCATACCCAAAATACGCTCAGCCATACGATCCGGATAGAAAACATCAATTGCTTCCATCTTCTCGCCTGTACCCACAAATTTGATTGGTTTGTTTACAACAGATTTAATTGAGATTGCTGCTCCACCACGAGTATCACCATCTAATTTCGTTAAAATAACTCCATCAAAATTCAGGATATCATTGAAAGCTTTTGCTGTATTTACCGCATCTTGTCCTGTCATGGCATCTACAACAAACAAAGTTTCCTGAGGCTGAATTGCTTTATGAACACGAGCAATTTCATCCATCATTTCTTTGTCTACTGCTAAACGACCAGCTGTATCGACAATAACGACATTAAAACCGTTTGCTTTTGCATGTTTGATTGCGTTTTGAGCAATTTCAACAGGATTTTTATTTTCCGGTTCTGAGTAAACCTCAACATCTATTTGGTCTCCCACAACATGCAACTGATTAATCGCCGCCGGACGGTAGATATCACACGCTACAAGAAGTGGTTTTTTATTTTTCTTAGTTTTTAAAAAGTTGGCTAATTTTCCTGAGAAAGTCGTTTTACCAGAACCTTGCAATCCCGACATTAAGATCACAGATGGAGTTCCTGAAAGATTAATTCCGGCAACATCGCCACCCATTAATTCAGTCAACTCATCTTTTACCAACTTCACCAATAATTGTCCTGGCTGAAGTGTTGTTAAAACGTCCTGACCAATTGCTTTTTCTTTTACTTTAGTTGTAAAGTCTTTGGCAATTTTAAAGTTAACATCGGCGTCTAATAAGGCACGACGAACTTCTTTTAAGGTATCGGCAACGTTTACTTCTGTAATTTTACCGTGTCCTTTTAATATATGGAACGCTTTATCTAACTTATCACTTAAATTATCAAACATACTATTTTCTTTATTTGAAGTGCAAAGATAATCTAATTAGATATTTCAGGCAATTTTTATTTAAGGGCATTTAACCGCAAAGAGCGCAAAGATTTTACGCAAAGTTCGCTATGTTTTTTTGCTCGCAAAGTCGCAAAGTTTTTTGTTTCACGCAGATTTAAAAGATTTAAGCAGATATTAAAAATCTTTTTAATCCTTTAATCCATGGCTATAAATTAAAAAGCGCAAAGGATATAAACCTTTGCGCCTCTGCAACCTTGTTCCTTTGAACCTTCCTAACTAGAATTGAAAGTAGATAAATGGTTGTGAGCCTGCTACTGCTGTCGCGTATACGATCCAGTAGACGAAGCCCAGAATTACGGCTTTTAACAATAACGGTGTATTATCAAAAACCCATTTCATTTTGTCTGTGATAACTTCTGGTAAGAAATGCCAAACGTAACCGAACAGCATCAATAAAAATACATTTTTGTAACCTAAAACTATGGCTTTCCAATTTTCTGGTTCGAAAGTTAACTGGCCAATATTGTTGATGACCTGCAGCGCTGTTTCGAAATCTCGGGCACGGAAAAAGATCCAGCAGAAAACTACAAAATGGAATGTGATTACTATTGAAAAGAAGCTCCATAAAAAGTTTGGACCTTTTCCATCTTTTTTAGATGGAAAAAATTCAGTAAAAATTTTATGAACAGCCAAAGCTAATCCGTGTAATGCCCCCCAAACAATAAACTGTGCTCCGGCTCCGTGCCACAAACCGCCTAAAAGCATTGTAGTAAAGAGATTGAAATTAGTTACCAAAGTTTGTTTTCTTTTGCTTGAAAGCAGAAATGACAAACAGAAAAGTCCAATTCCGCTTAATGCTATTATTAACGGAATTATACTGGTGTTATAACTTGTAATTCCCCAAAGTAATAATCCGAAAAAGAATAAACTTGGGAATAAAAATCCGGCGAAGGAACCTTCTCTGTTTCCTCCAATAGAAATATATAAGAAATCTTTTAGCCAGGTGGATAATGAAATGTGCCATCTTCTCCAGAAATCGGTTATCGAAGTTGATTTATAAGGCGTTCTAAAGTTGGCCGGTAATTTAAATCCTAACAATAAAGCGATTCCGATTGCCATATCCGAATATCCTGAGAAATCACAATAAATCTGAATGGCGTACCCGTAAGAGGCCATTAAATTTTCGAATGATGTATAACTCATCGGTGTATCAAAAACACGATCTACAAAGTTTATTGATATATAATTTGATATTACTGTTTTCTTGATCAATCCACCAATAATCAAAAACAAAGCGTTGTTTACATCTTGTTTTGTCAGGTTTAATTTTTGATAAATCTGCGGAAGAAAATCTTTTGCGCGCACAATTGGTCCTGCGACTAACTGCGGGAAAAATGAAACGAAAAACAAATATTCAATATAGTTTTTTGTTGGTTTGATTTCTTCACGATAAATCTCGATTATATAACTCATCGACTGAAAAGTGTAAAACGAAATTCCGACCGGAAGAAAAATATTATGAAGAGCAAAGTGACCATTGAACATATCATTGTACGTCACAATCATGAAGTTCATGTACTTGAAATACCCAAGTAATCCCAAATTCAGAATAACGCTTATTACCAAATATAATTTCTTCGTACTATCTTTAGTGGTCTTGTAGATAATTTGGCTCAGACCATAATCAACTACGGAAGAAAGTAATAATAGTAAAAAGTAAATTCCGCTTGATTTATAATAAAAGAAAAGCGAGAATAGAATAACGTACGTTAATCTCAGGTAAAATGTCTTGCGTAAAAAACCATACACAAAATAAAAAACCAGAAATAAACCCAGAAATAAACCGGTATTAAATAATAATTTTTCGTCGGGATTATAAATAAACCAGCTTTTAGCCTGTTCTAAAGTAACTTCCCCAAAGTTTTGAACAAACCAATTATTTATGCTATCAATTGTAATCAACTTAATTTTTTAGTTTAAAATTATCGTATGCTTTTAAAAACGCCTGTGTAAACAAGTTTCCTTGTTTTTCGTATCCTTTTTTCGAATAGTGAACATAATCCGGGCCAATTAATTTTTCTACTTTTAATTTCCGGACACCTTCCATCCCGCCAAATTCATCATATAAATCCCAAACTGCAAAACCATCTTCTTTTGCAATTCCGAGGATACTTTTTGCATAATCATGAACGTAAATATTAGGTCTTCTTGCTTTAAGCAAAGAAGGCGGCGGCGTCATCACAATTATTGGAACATTGATATTTTGATCCTTTATGTTTTTTATAAACTGGCGCAATTCTTTGATATAAGCCGAAGCTTCCATGTGATCGTAGCTTTCATTTGTTCCTAGTGAAAAAACAAGTAAGTCCGGATGCAAAGTTTTTAATTGCTCAAAGAATAACGGATATTTATTATAATCTGAAAATTTTGCTCCATTTACGCCAATACTGCTATAAAGTAATCCTGGTGCATCTTTTTCTAAAACAATTCCGTTTAGTTCAAATTTTGAAGCGTCTTTATTCGGAATCAAAAATATTTTATCTAATGCCTTTTCAGAATTATAATAATGTGAAAAAGAATCCGATTCGACATTTAAAGAAACAAACGCTGAACTTTTGATCGTTTTTGGTTTTGTTTCATTCGTCGGAATTTTCAATGTTCTTCCAGCGCGAATGTTATTCGATTTCAAACCATTTGCTTGTTTAATTTCAGCAACCGAAATATTATATTTATCTGCAATTGTTGAAATTGCTTCACCCTTTTTTATTTTATGTTTAATTACTTTTCGCTCTGTCGACTGAATAATATTGGTTTGTGATGATGTTGCCAAATCAAACATATTCTGATTTTGAGGTGTGATAATCTTAATTGTATTGAATTTGTAAGCAGGATCTTTTACATTCAATTCAACTGCAAAACCCCCATTGTCTCTCCAAAGTCCAATTCCGCTTAAACCAACCGGATAATTTTTATGCGGATGAATGTTTCGATAACTTTCCCATGTTCTGTTTGAACGAAAACGCTCATTGTAAGATCCGTTTGTTTTCGCTAACTGATACGGAAAAACCAAACCGCGGCCGGCATTTCCAAATCGTTGCTGTAGGTTTTTTCTAATTTCGTTGGTCATTAAATCACTCTGAATGTGAGAATCTCCAATATGAACAATGTTGATTTTTTGACTTTGATGTACATCATTTTCATTTAATTTCTGAAAAATACTTTCTAAAACTTTTGCGTTATAAATCCTATCATCAGAAAAAGAATCAATTGCGGTTGTATCAGTTTTAGTACTCATAGGTTTGGATGTTGGAAGTGAGACCGTCTTTTCTATTTTATCATTTGGAGATAAAAAAAGACAACAGAAGAAAATAATAAGTTTATTCATTTAGACTATCTTTTTTTACAGAAACAGAATCTGTGTTTGTTTTTCGCGCTGCCCTTTGCTGGCGAGAAGTTGCATCACGTTTCTCTCGTAAGATTTTATATTCTTCGTAACCTTTATTCAACTGATCGTATAATAATCTGCCGATTGCTTTTGCACCACGCTGATTAAAATGGGTGTAATCTTTATTGGCTCTTGCCGGAGTTTCATCAACCCATTTTACCATAGACCCATCTCCGCCCATTAAAGTATACAAATTCACAAATCCGGATTCTGATTCTAAAGCATATCTTTTTTGTGCTTTCATTAAAGGAACAACAGCCGAATCCGTTTTCATTTCCAAATCATATTTGGTTGCTTTATCAGCAGTCGAAACAATCAGAATAGAAACTCCCGGAAAAGACTCTTTTATTTTATTCACGGCTTTTTTCATTCCTTTTTCGTACCAATGGTAATTTTTGGTACCATAATTCAAGACGTTAGTTCCGTAATGCAACACAACCAAATCATATTTTAGACTGTTATTGAACGCCCTCATTACATCGGCATCAAACATCGAAATTGGCAATCCTGAGTTTCCTCTCTGCGAAAAATTATCAACATGTACACCACTTCCATTATCAAAATTGAAACCGTAAATAGGAATAGAATCGGCATGGACAAAATTAGCTTTGAATGCTTTTATACTTCCAGAAACCACTTTTAAGCTGTTAACTAAATTATTTGGAACAAGATTTTTTCGAAGTGTATCTTTACCTATGATAAAGTTCACATTTCCTCTTTTCGTTGATTTTCCATAAAACAATACTGGATTATCTAAAGTCGTCGAATATTTATTGGTTCCTACTTCATATTGAACCCAGGTTGCATTGACTTTATCATTTGCAAAAAATACGTGACCGTTTACCCCAAAAGGGCTTATTGGTCTCTTTACATTTAAATACGATTGCGTTTTCCAGTTTTTAGAATAAACTGATTTTACCGAACCTCTCGAAGCAGCAGATTCTGAAGTAATGGATACAAACCCAACTCCATTTCCGCCAAAACGTTCCTGATAATTTGTTCTTACGTCCTGAACAATTAAATCGCCATCCGTCATAGAATCGCCATAATACGCGATACGGACTTTAGATTGTGGATTTTTTTCTAATTGATATAGCTTTTCATAAAACGAGACCAAATATTGATATCCTTTATAGTTTTCAAACGTTTCTGATGGAAATTCGATTCCTTCGGTATTTTCAAAAACAATTTCTTGCTGCGCTTCTTGTTGTTCAGCTTCAGCAATACTATCACTTTCCAAAGACAAGGAGTCATTCGCAACCGACTCTAAAAGCATACTATCAATTAATACATTTTTAGAATCTATTTTACTATCCGAAAAGATTTTATCCGGTAAAACTTGTTTGAATCCAATAAAGGCGATGAATGCCAGTGCGACAATTGCGAAAGACTGAAAAAAATAGGACTTTGTATTCACTTATTATTTATAATTTGAAGAATGGCTTCGACTGAAAAATATTAAAATTTCCTGGTAATTGTTCATTAAAAAAACAGGCACAAATATAGGGTTAAACATTAATTTATAACCCTATTTAACATTAAAATAAAAAACAAAAAAAGAGGTTAGATAAAAACTAACCTCTCTCAAAAAAAATAAAAAAAACAAAGCTAATGATTAACTAATTTTTAATTCGGATTCTTTCAGAGTTTGAAATATCCCTGTAATTTTTTAATGCTATTTTGATATATTTTTAGTTTAAGATAGCATACTCCAAAGTAGTATTTCCTCTTACACCGGCGTCATTTGTCATAGTAAGGAATTTAACTTTGTAGTAATTTCCAGCAGCATCTTTAACAACATAAAAACGATCAGTTCTAATACTTGGCAATGAAGTTGGTCCTCCACCATTTCTCCAGTTAGCTCCAATTATTCTTTGATCAGTTGCAGAAACAGTAAAGTTTGCCTCAACTACATCTGCTTTTACAAAAGCCTCATAAGTTTTAGCAGAAGTTAATACTTGGTATACTTGCGTTCCTCCTTTTGAGTTTGTAGTAATAAAATCAGCATAACCATAAGTAACTTCACCTTGACCCATATTTAAGTAATTAGTAAAGGTTGTGAAATTCAAATCCCATTTTGTTTTTTCAGGCTCAACTGAAACAGTATTTCCTGAAGTCAAACTAAAGAATGAAAAATTAAAATTTGAGTCTTTTGAAATGGTTTTCTCCGTAAAAGTTGCAGAAGTTAAGTCTGCATATTGAATTTTATATCCATTTCCACTTCTTAAGATTCTCACTTTTTTCCATCCTCTTGCTTCTCCATCAACACTCACGGAACCGACAGCGGGTTGTGTGGTAGAAACAGCTAATCCTAAATTTACTAAGTATACTTTATTATCAGCATCTGTAACTGAAATTTCAGCAATTGCAGTTCCGATCCCTGCTCCTGCACCAGCTAAAACCCCTGTCGGGTTATCAACAAATCCATTGTTAGAAAGAGTTGTACCTGCTCCAACCGAAACATTTGCATCAATTACCTGTGACAAAGTAATATCAGAAGTAGCCAATTTTTTAACAGCCATTTTAAGTGAACCGTTGATGATTACTCTAAAATCTGAGCCTGAAGAGAATCCGAAATCCCAAGAAGTCCTGTTTACTGATTTAGTTTCTGCAGCACTTAAATCAAGATAAAGTTGATTTGGTTGGTTTGGCCCACCAACAGAAGTCTTCAAAGTTTCTCCCACAGTTGGGATTTCAACTTTAGTATCGTCATCACTTGAACATGATGCTAATGATAGTAACACGATTGATAAAAATAATAACTTTTTCATTGTATTCTGTATTTATATTAAAGATTAAGGTTATATGCTAATTTTAGAAAATAAGAACGTCCGTAGGCGAGCATTACTTCACCTGGCCCGGCATGCCCAGCAGCACTACCCGTTCCTGTTTGAGTTACATTAGTTACATCAAGAATGTTTCTGGCACCAAAGGTTACTTCGAAATGATCTTTGAAGAAATTTTGACGAATAGAAGCGTCAAGCCAATTACTTGGAGCGACTTCAGACAAAACATACGAGGAAGTTCCCTCAATAAATTGCTGTGTTTTGCCATTGTATTTATAGTATGCTGACATTATCGTTTTCCACTTTGGAAGCGTATACGATAAACTTGCATTTAAATTAAAAGAATAAAGAAATCTATCATCTGAAGAAAACACAAGGTTTTCAACTTTCTGTGAAATTCCAATCAATGCTGCTCCAAAATTAAAAGTGAAATTATCTTTTCTCAATTGGTTCATTGTAGAGAAATTCCACATTTTATATTTACTAATATTGATATATTGATATTCCGGATTTCCTGTATCGGGGTTAAATCGTACTAATGCCATTCCGATTCGATCATCAACATTTAAATAACTTCCGGCAAATGTGTTTGAAAGTTGTAATCCTGAAGAAAACAAAGTCATTTTCTTAAGGCTCATTTCATATGAAGTACTTGTTTCAGGAATCAGATTCTCATTTCCTGTAAAAAAGTGCCCGTCAAAAATTTGTTTCGAGTATAATTCATCAAAGGTTGGTGTTCTGAAAGAGTTTCCGTAAGAACCGCGAAGCTCAATTCCTTTATCGAACAAATATCTTAGCCCTAAAGAAGAAGCATATTGATTATCAAACTGAGACTGAGCAGAAAATCTTATCCCCGGTCTTATAGAAAATTTATGAGTTGCCATAATCTCCGAAGAAGCAAAGAAATCATAGTTTTCAAGTGTTTTACGAACCGGACTAAAAATATTATTTGCTTCCTGAACTAATGAATAACCACGATTATTTACAAATTCATATCCTAATTGAAGGTCAATTGTTTTGTCTGAAAAGAAATTATTTAAAGTTCCGGTAGAATAAAGGACTTCCATAGACTGATCTTTTACAGTAACATTATTCGCTTCTGTTTTAGTAAATAAATAATATCTAAAATCTTCTACGTCACGTTGCTGCTTTTGGTGTGAAAGCGAAACATTATAATTTAATTGAGAAAATAACTTTCCTGTAGCATTTAAGTTATGGAAATATCTGTTTGTAAAGTACCTGCTATCTTCACTATAACGGTATGAACCTAATGTACTATTGTAACCTGACTGTACAGTACTGTTGTAATAATCTACATCTTCATCTAAAAATTCAAATTTATAAAAGAAGCGAAAACTATTTTTTTGATATGCTATTGTCGCCGTTCCATTTAATTGTTGCTTTGGAAGCCATCTGTAACCACGGGTACCATCATTTTCAGCATAATCAACTCCGTTTTTATCATCTAAATAACCTTGAAAATCATTACGATTAATCCCCGTAGAGACATACCAATTATTATTGAATGTATGAGTAACCCTGAAAGACTGAATATGACGTCCTTCATCAAAAAGAGCATATTCATCATTAACCGTTTCTTCCTGAACAGATGCTGTAATTCCCCACTTATATTTTGAATTTTTCTTCGTAATGATATTTAAAACACCACTTACTGCATTGGCTCCGTAGCTAACTCCCATTGAACCTTCAACAATTTCAATATGATCAACATCATTAAGATTAATTTGTGACAAGTCTATATTATTACCGAGACCTGCTTCATTTATCAAAGGAACATTGTCGACTAAAATTTTAAAATATTGAGCGTCTAAACCAAATAAGGAAACGGTAGATCGTCCGCTTGTTCCACTTGGCGTAACTGTAATATTTAAATATTGATTCAAAACATCGGATAAATTATTTGCAGCTAAATTTTGAATATCCTGATTGGAAATAACACGGACATTAAATACTGATTTTTTTATTGATTGAGGTTCGAATTGTCCGGTTACAACAACCTCTGAAAGTTTATTTACAGCTGTGGTATCTTTCTTCTGACTAAAAGAAAATTGGCAAAAAAGAACTGCTATAAAGAGGGTAATTTTAATTTTCATTATTTGTATTAAATCTGAATAAGATTGCAAATATATAACTATTTTTATTTATTCTAAATAAAATTTATATATTTGCAAAAAAATTATTAAAACAAAATAATAAGTTATGATTACAAAAAGCCTCTATTTTTCGGCCATAATGGCTTTGACTTGTAGCCTTGGTTTTAGCCAGGATAAAAAACAACAAGACATCAAATCAATTAAATCAATGTGTGGTTGTTATGAAGTGAAATTTAATTTTACTGAAACTTTTCAATATCCGAAAGATACCCTTACATACAAACCATCTGAGACTAAACATGAATCTGCTTTAGAATGGGTTGAATTATTGGAAGACACACCAAACAAAATTGTGATGCAGCACTTACTAATCGTAAGTGATGATATGATCATCAAACACTGGAGACAAGATTGGCTTTTTGAAAACACAGACTTATACTCATTCGATAAGGGAACATCCTGGAAGTACAAAAAACTAGATAAGAAAGCTGTTAAAGGACAGTGGACTCAAAAAGTATATCAGGTAGATGATAGTCCAAGATACGAAGGATCATCAACCTGGGTACATGTTGACGGAAAAGATTACTGGACTAACGTTGCTGATGCGCCTCTGCCAAGAAGAGAGCAAACAAAACGCAATGATTATAATGTTTTGAAAAGAAGAAATATTCATGAAATTACCGCTACAGGGTGGAATCATGAACAAGACAATGATAAATTAGTTAGAGATGACAGCGGAAAAGACGTATTGTTGGCTCAGGAAAAAGGATTTGATGTTTACACTAAAGTGCCAGACAGTAAATGTGCTGCAGCTCAAAAATGGTGGGTAGCAAATAATGCGCTGTGGAAAAACGTTCGTGACAAATGGCAAACGCTGTTTGAAAGACATCAAGACTTAAACTTAGAAGCTAAAGTGGATAGAAAAGCATTGTATTCTCTTTTGTTTGATTTAAAACCAGACACCTCAAAAGCAGAAACAGACAAAATTATCGACAAGTTCGTAAAATAAAAATGGTTTGTGTTAGTTGTAAAAAAGCCGATAGTCTTATGATTATCGGCTTTTTTTATTGTTGTTATTTGAATGAATTCGTAACTTATTCTTTTACATTCTCTCCGGAACTTCAATTCCTAATAATGTAAAAGCAGACTTTATAACTTCAGCAACTTTTTGTGAAAGCTGCACTCTGAAAATCTTTTTAGTTAAATCAACTTCTCCTAAAATATGAACGGATTGATAGAAGGAGTTATATTCTTTTACCAAATCATAAGTATAATTAGCAATCAAAGCCGGACTGTGATTTTGTGCGGCATTTTGAATTACCTCAGGGAAAAGTTCGATTTGTTTTACCAATTCTTTTTCTTTTTCGTGAAGCTCTTCCGTATTTGTTTTTGCTGAAAAATCAAAATCGGCTTTACGGATTATCGATTGAATTCTCGCATATGTATATTGAATAAACGGACCTGTATTTCCGGCAAAATCAACAGATTCTTCCGGATTGAATAAAATACGTTTTTTTGGATCTACTTTTAAGATGTAATATTTCAAAGCTCCAAGACCAATTGTTTTGTATAGTTTTGCCTTTTCCTCCGCAGAATAACTATCCAGTTTTCCTAAATCTTCAGAAATTTGTTTTGCTGTATCAGTCATGTCCTGCATCAAATCATCAGCATCTACAACAGTTCCTTCACGGCTTTTCATTTTACCTGAAGGTAAATCAACCATTCCGTATGATAAATGATATAAACTTGAAGCCCAGTCAAAACCTAATTTTTTCAGGATTAAGAATAGAACTTTAAAGTGATAATCCTGCTCGTTTCCAACTGTATAAACCATTCCGCCAACATCTGGCATATCTTTTACACGCTGAATTGCAGTTCCAATATCCTGAGTCATATAAACAGCAGTTCCGTCAGAACGCAATACGATTTTACGATCCAGACCTTCATCTGTCAAATCAATCCAAACTGAACCATCAGGATCTTTTTCAAAAACACCTTTATCAAGTCCAACCTGAACCACATCTTTCCCTAATAAATAGGTATTGCTTTCGTAGTAATAGCGATCAAAATTAACTCCCAAATTAGTATAAGTAGTAGCAAAACCATCATAGACCCATTCGTTCATTTTTTCCCAAAGCTCGATTACTTTATCGTCACCAGCTTCCCATTTCTTTAGCATATCTTGCGCTTCAACAATAATAGGCGCTTGTTTTTTTGCTTCTTCTTCGGTTTTACCGGTTTCGATTAATTGGTTAATTTCTGCTTTGTAAGCTTTATCAAACTCCACATAATATTTACCAACTAATTTATCTCCTTTTAAATTCGAACTTTCAGGTGTTTCTCCGTTTCCGAATTTCTCCCATGCTAACATCGATTTGCAAATATGGATTCCACGATCGTTGATGATCTGAGTTTTGTATACTTTTTTACCTGATGCCTTAATAATTTCGGCGACAGAATATCCTAACAAATTGTTACGAACGTGACCTAAGTGTAAAGGCTTATTTGTGTTTGGCGAAGAATATTCAACCATTATAGCTTTATCCTCCGGATTTGGCGTTACATAGCCATACTTTGTATTGTCTTTTATTTCATTAAAGAAATTCAAATAATAACTATCTGCAATTACAATATTCAGGAAACCTGAAACCACATTGAAGCGGGCCACTTCAGAAACATTTTCAACTAAATAATTTCCAATTTTATTTCCAAGTTCTGCCGGATTGCTTTTGATCACTTTAAGTAATGGAAAAATTACCATTGTAATATCGCCTTCAAACTCTTTTCGGGTGGTTTGAAATTCGATTTTATCAACAGTAACATCAAATAATACTTGTATTGCTTTTTGTATAGAAGGTGTAAGAATTTGTGATAATGACATGTAAACTTATTTTAAAGAGAGCAAAGATACTGCTTATTCATCAATTACAGAAAATGAAAAACATATAAAATTGAATAAAACACTTAGAATTTCTTAAAAAGCATTTGGTTTTTAATGTTAAAATTATCAAAAAATTAAAACGCTAATCTCCTATAAAACAGTACTCATAAAATAAAAAAGATATTTTTTTGACTTTTTTCTGTAACATATCCACAATAAAAGAGTCTTAATAGGAACTTTGAATTCATTTAAAGCCAAAAAAAATCTAACGAAAACAAAAACAATCATCATCAATCAAATCAAAATAATCAACTAGTACTATTATGAAATTAAAATTCTTTCTGTTCGCATTACTAGGAGTAATCGCAACAGCTCAGGCCCAAAACACGGGAACAGTGTCGGGAAAAATCTCCGAAAAATCGAATAACGCGCCAATTTCTTACGCAACAGTTTCTATCAAAGACAATGGAAAAGTAGTTTCGGGAATTAATACAGATGACAATGGGGACTTTACAATTAAAAATTTAGCTCTAAAAAGTTATACTATCGAAATTCAATACATTGGATTTAGAAAATATATTGGTTCTGTAATTTTAAGCGACAATAAAAAAACTGCAACTGTAAATGTTTCTCTTGAAGAAGAGGCTACTCAGCTTAAAGGTGTAAACATTGTTGCTGAACGTTCGACAATGGAACAAAAAATTGACCGAAAAGTAATCACTGTCGGAAAAGATTTGACAACTGCCGGAGCGTCTGCATCTGACATTATGAGCAACATTCCATCAGTAAACGTAGATCAGGACGGAAAACTTTCACTTCGTGGAAACGACAATGTACGTGTATTAATTGACGGAAGACCATCAAATATTGATCCTGCGCAATTGTTAAAACAAATCCCATCGACTTCTATCAAAAAAATTGAGTTGATCACAAATCCAAGTGCGAAATACAATCCGGAAGGAATGTCCGGAATCATCAACATTATTTTACACAAAAATGCCAACACTGGTTTCAACGGAAGCTATAGTGGTGGTATTACTTTTGGAGAAACTGCAAAATACAATCAATCATTAGATTTGAATTATAAAACCGGAAAAGTAAATTTCTTTGGAAACGTAGGACAAAATTTCGGAACTTATCAAAACGAAGGTCATATCTTTAGATTAGATCAGGAGGTAAATCAAAATTTAGATATCTCGAACGATAATGATAATTACTTGTACAAAGTTGGTATGGATTATTTAATCAACGATCACAATACTTTGTCTTTTTATACGAACCAAAATAAATCAACCGGAACTGGAATTGTATTAACTGATATCGATTATAAAAACGGTGATCCAAACATTTTGAATATCTATCAAAATTCAAGATACCATGGTCCAAGCAAAACCGGAACTTACAACTTAGCGTACAAACACATCTTCAAAAAAGAAGGACATACTTTAGATTTTGAAGGAAACTATAGTGATACTAAAGTAACTCAAAATGCTAGTTTCGACACGCAAACAACAAGACCTGACAATACAACGAATGATATCGTTTACAGTGATTTTATTGGTGATAAAAGAAAATTAAGCACAATCAATGTTGATTACGTAAATCCGTTAAATGACAAAACAACGCTTGAAGCTGGTGCTGAGGCGAGAATAACAAGATCAAATAACAATTATAATACTGGTAATCCTTTAGTTGCTACAGAAGATCAGATTTCTAATTATACTTATGACACTGATATCTATTCAGCTTATGTAACTTTTGGTCAGAAATTCAAAAAATTCAGCTACCAGGTAGGAACTCGTTTTGAGAGTTATAAAGTTGCTGCGAATTTAAATCATGGTCAGGACAAATTCGATGATGACTATATTACTTTATATCCATCAGCTTATTTAACGTATAATTTAAATGAGAAAAATGTATTGCAATTAAGCTACAGCCGTCGTGTCGACCGCCCGAGTTTAGAGCAGACAAAACCTATTCGTGAGTTTTCTACTCCGTTAGTAACATCATACGGAAATCCTGAATTAAGACCTCAGTTTACAAATTCTGTCGAAATGAATTACACTAAAACTCTTGAAAAAGGAAGTATAACAGCGGGCGTTTTCGTAAGAAGCATTAATGACCAAATCAGCAGAACTTTAAGCCCTGATCCAAACGATCCTTCAGGTTACAAACAAGTTTTAAGTTTCACTAATTTTGACCACAACAGCGCTTATGGTTTTGATGTTTCTCTTAACTATAAAATTGCAAAATGGTGGGATATCCAACCTTCTATTGATTTTTCTAGCATAAACCAGGAAGGTGTTGTTTTTGAATTTAATCCTGCAACAGGTACAAGTTCACCATTGCAACGTAGTGTTACAACTTCAGCATTTAATGCTCGTATGAACTCAAACTTCAAACCTACAAAACGTTTAAGCTTTTTATTATTCGGTTTTTTCAGAGGACCAGTTAATGAAGTTCAACAAAAAAGAAATGAAATGTACAAAATGGACATTGGTTCGCGTTATACATTGTTAGACAACAAGATGAACATCAGTGTACGTTTCAATGACGTGTTCAATACAATGAAATATTCTTTTGATGGAATTTATCCTTATCCTCAAACGGGTGAGTTTACATGGGAAAGCCAAACGGTTTATGTTGGTTTAACCTACAACTTTGGTGGTGGAAAAATCAAAAGCTTACAACGTAAACAAAGAGAAGATAACACTAACAAAGGTGGTGGTGGAATGTTTTAATCCCACTTTTATTAGTCGATTTTAATAGTTCTTGTAGAAAAGAAAAGCCTGGAGTATGCCAACTCCAGGCTTTTCTATTTTATAAAGGGATTATAAAAAATTTCGCAATTCTTTAATTTCTTCCGGATTTGCAGTTTCTGTATTATCTGTAATCGCCGATGAATGATAAAAAGTGGGTTCCAGTTTATCTTGTAATAATTTAATATTCGAAGATCGCAAACCTCCACCGGGCATAATTTCGATTTTGTCTTTTGACCATTTCTGAATCTTCTCTAAAGTAAAAATTCCTTCTTCAACATTTATTCCCTGGCCGGAAGTCAGGATAGTATTAAAACCGCAATCAATAATATCTTTGAGCGATTTTTTGACATCTTTTACCACATCAAAAGCACGATGAAACGTACACGAAAGTGGATGAGCCAGATCGACTAACTCTTTATTTCTTCTTTTATTGACATTTCCATTCTCCTTTAAAATTCCAAACACAAAACCATCTACTTCGAGTTTTTTAAATTGTTTGATGTCTTGTTTCATTTCGACAAACTCATCATCTGTATAAACAAAATTTCCACCACGAGGCCTTATAATTACATGCATTTTTATGGATAATTTTTCGCGCACCCTAACCGCCAGGATTGGATTAGGTGTTGTTCCGCCAAGATTCATATTATCGCACAATTCGATTCGGTCCGCTCCGTTCTCCTGAGCGATTATTGCCGATTCATAATTGAAGCATGCTATTTCGAGTTGATTTTTTTTCATTTTGATTAAATTATATTTTCTCAAAAAATACAAACCACTAAATTATAAAAAAACCTGCTTCTTTCCAGAGCAGGTTTTAAATATTATTTCAATCGAATTAAATTACCATTTAATAATAGCACTCGCCCAAGTGAAACCACTTCCGAAAGCAGCTAAAACTACTGTATCTCCAGATTTTATTTTTCCTTGTTCCCAAGCTTCTGTCAAAGCAATTGGAATAGATGCTGCAGTTGTGTTTCCGTATTTCTGAATATTATTATGCACCTGGTCATCTGTCAATTTGAATTTATTCTGAATGAATTGAGAGATTCTCAAATTCGCCTGATGTGGAATCAACATATCAATGTCTGAAACCTGCAAACCGTTTGCTTCTAAACCTTCGTTGATTACCTCAGCAAAACGAACCACTGCATTTTTAAATACAAATTGTCCATTCATATAAGGATAATAACTTTCGTCATTTGGGTCGTTATCAGCAAGGATATCAGTTACCCAACGTGCTCCCATTCCCGGTGCCTGCAAAGCTAACTCTTCAGCATGTTGCCCTTCTGAATGCAAATGCGTTGATAAAATTCCTTTTGTCAAATCTTCTTCACGACTTAAAACTGCTGCTCCTGCTCCATCTCCAAAAATTACCGACACTCCACGTCCGCGTGTTGTCATATCCAATCCGGTTGAATGTACCTCAGAACCAATCACCAAAATATTTTTATACATTCCGGTTTTAATATATTGATCTGCCACAGAAATTGCGTAAACAAAACCAGAACATTGGTTTCTAACATCCAATGCTCCAACAGTTCTTAGTCCTAAATCGCGTTGCACTAAAACTCCGGGGCCTGGAAAATAGTAATCCGGGCTTAATGTAGCAAAAACTACAAAATCAATATCTTCTTTTGCTACGCCAGAACGTTCTATTGCAATTTTAGCAGCTTTCACTCCCATTGAAGTTGTGGTATCTTCTCCACGAATGATATGTCTGCGCTCCTGAATTCCGGTTCTTTCCTGAATCCATTCGTCATTGGTATCAATTAACTTAGACAAATCATCGTTGGTCACAACATTAGAAGGAACATAATAACCTAAGCCCGCTATTTTTGAATGATACATATTCTTTTATTATTTGTTAAAAAATTGGATTGCAAATTTAAGTATACTTTAAAACATAAGCGTACAAATTACTGTTTTTTTCGTTATTAGCAATTTAATATAGTTTAATTATATATTGGATAATGTTTTTTTATTGATTGAAAAACCAGTTTTTACATCAAAAACATGAAAAGAATGAAAACAGAACAAATAATGTAACAATATTCAAGTACTTTAGTCAAACAATGTGAATACCATTTTTTAACCCCTAAAATTCCAATTATGAAATTAAAGGTTACGCTATTATTATTCTTAAACATTGGCTTTTTTGCTTTTGCACAAGAAAATTTAACCTATCAAAAACCCTCTAAATCTATCTTAGATTTGGCCGATTATGAAAGGGCTCCGACAGTATCTATGGATACAAAAAAAGAATACATGTTGTTCATGTATAGAAACACATACAAAACACTGGATGACTTAAATCAGGAAGAGCTTCGTTTGGGAGGTTTGAGAATTAATCCGATAACTAATATTTCGAGCACGGTAACGTATCTGAATAATTTAAAAGTTAGAAAAGTAAACGGTAAAGAAGAGATACAAGTTGCCGGATTACCAGACAATCCTAAAATAAGCAATATTCTTTGGTCTCCAAATGACAAAAAAATAGCATTCTCTCACACTACAGCTTCTGGTGTTGAACTTTGGGTTTTGGATGTTGCATCAGCACAAGCCACAAAACTTACAGAAGCAACTGTAAACGCCAATTTAGGAAGTCCGTTTAGTTGGTTTTTAGACAATGAAACTATTTTGGTAAAAATGCTTCCCAAAAACAGAAAACCATTATTAGATTCCAATAAAGATTTGCCAACCGGACCGATTATCTCAAACACATCAGGAACAAAATCTCAAAATAGAACTTATCCTGATATGCTAAAAAATCAGAATGATGAGATCAACTTTGAGAACATTACCACATCTGAATTATACAAAGTAAATCTAAATGGAACTGCAAGCTTATTTAAAGATGCAGCTATGTATTTCGGTGAAAAAATTTCTCCTTATGGAAATTATGTTATGCTAACTACGATTCAGAAACCATTTTCATATGTGGTTCCCTTGTACAGATTCCCTTCTAAAACCATCGTTTATGATGCAAGAGGAAAAGAAATCAAAACGGTAAACGAAGTTCCGTTAAACGAGGTGATTCCTAAAGGTTTCATGGCGGTTAGAAAAGGAAAAAGAGAAATGGCGTGGAGAACAGACAAGCCGGCAACTTTATATTATGCTGTAGCTTTAGACGAAGGAGATCCTGCTAATAAAGTTGATTTCAGAGATGAGGTTTTTCTTTGGGATGCTCCCTTTACAAACGATGCAACTTCTTTAGTGAAAACACCTCAACGTTTTAGTGATATTATTTGGGGGAATGACAATATCTCAATTGTTTCTGATCAATGGTACGACACTCGTAACACCAAAACATATATAATAAATCCGTCAAATCCTTCGCAACAGGCAAAAGTAATTACAGACAGAAATTCTCAGGATGTATATTCAGATCCTGGTATTTTTGAAACTAAGAAAAACGAATACAATAAATATGTTTTAGCAATCGAAAATGACAATGCCTATCGTATTGGAGATGGTTATACCAAAGAAGGTCAATTTCCTTTTATTGATCAATTCAATTTAAAAACATATCAGTCAAAACGTATTTATACTTCACCTTATAAAGATAAAAAAGAAGATTTATTAGAAATTGAAGATTTTAAATCAGGTAAAGTTTTAGTTCAGATTCAATCAAAGAATGAGTATCCGAATTACTATTTCAGAAATATTAAAAAACAAAACAGCCTGACACCCATAACCACTTTCAAAAATCCGTTTGAAAGCATTAAAAATGTTAGCAAAGAAGTAATCAAATACAAACGTAAAGACGGCGTTGAATTATCCGGGACTTTATATTTGCCTGCAGGTTATGACAAAATAAAAAAAGAGAAATTGCCATTATTAATCTGGGCTTATCCGGCAGAATATAAAGACAAAAACAGTGCTGGACAATCAACTCAAAACTCAAATGAATTTACTTTTCCTTATTACGGATCTTTCGTTTATTGGGTAACTAAAGGATATGTAGTTTTAGACGATGCCGCTTTTCCTATTATTGGAGAAGGAACAACAGAGCCAAATGACAATTTCATTTCTCAATTGGTCGATAATGCAGCCGCTGCAATTGATGCCGTTGATGCTTTAGGATATATTAATCGTAAAAAAGTGGCAGTTGGTGGTCATTCATACGGTGCTTTTATGACTGCAAATTTATTATCACATTCTAATCTGTTTGCGTGTGGAATTGCGAGAAGTGGCGCTTATAACAGAACATTGACGCCTTTCGGTTTCCAAACAGAACAACGTAATTACTGGGAAGTTCCTGAAGTTTACAATACAATGTCACCTTTTATGAATGCTGACAAAATGAAAACTCCAATTTTATTGGTTCACGGTGAAGCGGATAATAATCCAGGAACTTTTACTTTGCAAACAGAGCGCTATTTCCAGGCCTTAAAAGGTTTAGGAGCTAATGCAAGAATAGTAATTTTACCTAAAGAAGCGCATAGTTATGTTGCCAAAGAAAACATTTTACATCTACTTTGGGAACAAGATCAGTTTTTAGAGAAGTACTTGAAAAACTAGGTAATCAATAAAGTATTATAAAAACAAACCCGACAGGTTTCTAAAACTTGTCGGGTTTACTATTTTTAAAAGTCAGTAAATTATCAAATTGGCACATTTTCTCATCTTCTGATTACAGGTAATTTAATCCTAAACAAATTTCCTGTTCTAAAGGCAGATCAATTTCGCTTTCAAAAAAGATCAATTGCCTTTTATAAACCGTTTCGATCAGATAATGATTCCCCCTAAAATAAGTTCTTCTGATTTTTACCGGTAATTTAGATTCCGTAAGCATTTTAAGCTGATGCGGATAAACCAATGTCTTATGAGTTTCATCTTCATAATCAAGCAATAAATGAGTTGGTATTTCATTTACTTCACCAAACAACGAAGCGACATATTTAGTTTCAGGATCTTCGTAAATCTTTGTTGGATTATCTTTTACGATAATTTCGCCATTTCTCATTACAATTGCTTCATCAGCAAACGATAATGCATCTGTACTATCATGAGTTGCAATAATACAAGTAATTCCCTTTTGCTTTAAATATCGGAACAAATTTCGGCGTAAGGCATTTTTACGGAAAGCATCAATTTGGCTAAAAGGTTCGTCAAGCAAAATCACTTCCGGTTCTAAAGCCAAAACCCTTACCAAAGCTACACGTTGTTGTTGTCCTCCACTTAGAAATTTAGCTTTTACATTAGAAAACTGCTCCATTTCTACCATCTCCAATAATTCCTGCACACGGAGTTTTTTCATATTGGCAAAACCATTCGAAAGAAACTTTCCAACATTTTCAGCTACTGTTTCAAATGGAGACAAATCAAAATCCTGAGCCAGGTATTTCATGTATGGCATTCCGGGAATCAAATTGTATTTTGGACCTAAAATTGGTTTTTCGTTATAAAAAATCTTGCCTTCATCTAAATCATATAAGCCGTACATTAATTTAAGAAGCGTACTTTTTCCGCAGCCACTTTCGCCAATAATAGCAATGTTTTCACCTTTATTTATAGTAAAAGAAACGTCTTTAATAACGGGTTTATCGGTATACGAGAAAGAAATATTCTGAATGTCGAGCATGGGTTGTATTTGAAAGTCCAAATTTACAATGTTTAAATCCTAAAGTCAAAAAAAAAGCTGCTTCAATTAAGAAACAGCTTTTAAAATTTTTTATTGTATTGAAACTATTTTCCAGCTTCAGATTTAGCATCATTTACCATTTTGTCATTTGCTGTAATAGCAAATTCGACACGACGGTTTTGAGCTCTTCCTTCAGCAGAATCATTAGTTGCAATAGGGTCAGCAATTCCTAAACCAGAAGTTTTAAAACGGCTTGATTTTAATCCTTTTGAAACTAAATATGCTTGAACAGATGCTGCTCTTTGTCCTGAAAGTGTTAAATTATATTCTGGTTTTCCAGTATTATCTGTGTAACCGAAAATTTGAATATCAGTATCACCATAATCAGTAAATACAGGAACTAATTTATCTAAATTTGCTTTTGCTGTTGGAGTTAAAGTTGATTTATTAGTATCAAAACGAACTGCATTTTCGTTCAAAGTCAAGTGAATTCCTTCACCAACTCTTTCAACATCAGCACCTGGAAGCGCCTGATCAATTTCACGAGCTTGTTTATCCATTTTGTTTCCAATAAGTGCTCCGGTTCCACCACCAACGGCAGCACCAATTGCAGCACCTAAAGCAGCGTTTCCGCCTTTTCCTAAATTATTTCCTAAAATACCACCAATAAGACCACCGGCAACTACTCCGATTCCGGCTCCTTTTTGTGTGTTATTTGCATTTTTAACTGAATCGCAGCTTGCAAAAAAACTAACTAATACAAGTAGACTACTCAACCCTAAAACTGTTATCTTTTTCATGTGTATATATTTTAAATATTAATTGGCTCTTTGAAATTGGTAAGTAACATCTTTAGTTTGTCCACCTACATTAATGTTGTCTATTAACTCAAAAGAGTTGTCAGTTACACCTGCAACTTTTAGTAAATAACCTTCCTTAACGTTTTTCGATTTTGTTCCAGGATTAACAATTTTAAGTACTAAAAGCCCCTGGTTATTAATACTCCATACTATTGGAGAAGTAAATGCTGTACAGCTTGGAGCGTTTAAAGTCATAGTACCTTTATTATTATTAGAAATAAAATTCCATGTACTGCCAATAAAACATTTTGAATCAGCAAGATCAAATGATGTTACTTTAATATAATCTGAACCTGGATAAGATACATTGGTAAGAATCCAGTTTCCTTTAAGCGCTACTTGAGTCGATTTGTCAAGTTTAGTCGAAAGCGTTGGTGCTTCTGTTGAAGCTGTTGTAGACGAAGCTGATTTACACGCGAATACCATCGTGGCGATCATGCAAATGAAAAGAATTTTCTTCATTTTGTACATTTTTTAAGTTAATACTTACACCTTTAGCAATTAGTGTACCACAAATATACGATTCATTGAAATATTAACAGTTCCAAAATCTAATTATTTTCTTTCAAAATTAACACTTCGGTCATTTTGTCACCCAAAAACAATTGGTATTCTATTTGAAGGAATGAGAATCATCACATTAAACTAAAAAATTAAAAATATGACAACAGGTAAAATTAATGTTTCAGTAGAAAACATCTTTCCCTTAATCAAAAAGTTCTTATACAGCGATCACGAAATTTTCTTGCGTGAGCTGGTTTCAAACGGAACCGATGCTACTTTAAAATTAAAACACCTTATTAGCATTGGCGAAGCTAAAGTTGAATACGGGAATCCGGTTATCGAAATTAAAGTTGATAAAGAAGGAAAAAAAATCCATATTATCGACCAGGGTCTGGGAATGACTGCTGATGAAGTAGAAAAATACATCAACCAGGTTGCTTTTTCCGGAGCTGAAGAATTCCTTGATAAATACAAAGATTCTGCTAAAGATTCTGGAATTATTGGTCATTTTGGCCTTGGTTTCTATTCAGCCTTTATGGTTGCTGAAAAAGTAGAAATCATTACAAAATCATACAAAGAGGAGCCAGCTGCGCACTGGACTTGTGACGGTAGCCCTGAATTTACTTTAGAGCCAGCTGACAAAACTTCACGTGGTACTGAAATCATTCTTCACATTGCAGAAGATTCTCTTGAATTTTTAGAAGATTCAAAAATTGCTGGTTTATTAAACAAGTACAACAAATTTATGCCTATTCCGATTAAATTCGGAACAAAAACAGAAACACTTCCAAAACCGGAAGATGCTCCTGAAGACTACATTAATGAAACTGTTGAAATTGACAACATCATCAACAATCCAAACCCGGCATGGACAAAACAACCAACTGAATTATCTGAGGAAGATTACAAAAACTTCTACAGAGAATTGTATCCAATGCAATTTGAAGAGCCGTTATTCAACATTCATTTAAATGTAGATTATCCTTTCAACTTAACCGGAATTTTGTATTTCCCGAAATTGGGTACAGATATGCAAATTCAGAAAGATAAAATTCAATTGTACCAAAACCAGGTTTATGTTACGGATAATGTAGAAGGAATTGTACCTGAATTCTTGACTATGTTAAAAGGTGTGATTGATTCTCCGGATATTCCTTTGAATGTTTCTCGTTCAGGTTTACAAGCGGACGGTGCAGTGAAGAAAATCTCAAACTACATTACTCGTAAAGTTGCCGATAAACTAAAAGCTTTATTCAATGAAAATCGTGCTGATTTTGAAGCAAAATGGAATGACATTAAAATCGTTCTAGAATACGGAATGCTTTCTGAAGATAAATTCTACGAAAAAGCAGGTGCATTTGTATTGTATCCAACTGTAGATGACACTTACTTTACCCTTGAAGAATTAAAAGAAAAATTAAAAGAAAACCAAACAGATAAAGACGGAAAATTGGTAGTGCTGTATGCCGGAAATAAAGATGCACAGCACTCTTATATTGAAACAGCAAAAGAAAAAGGATACGAAGTTTTACTTTTAGATTCTCCGATTATCTCACATTTGATTCAAAAAATTGAAGGCGATAATAAAGAGGTAACTTTCGTTCGTGTAGATTCTGATCATATTGATAACTTAATCAAAAAAGACGAAAACACAATTTCTAAATTATCTGATGAAGAAAAAGAGACATTAAAAACTTCATTAGAAGCTTACATTCCAAAAGCATATTCTGTACAATTGGAAGCTATGGATAGTCAGGCTGCTCCATTCATTATCACGCAACCAGAATTTATGCGTAGAATGAAAGAAATGAGTCAGTCAGGCGGCGGCGGAATGTTCGGAATGGGTAATATGCCGGAAATGTACAATTTAGTTGTAAATACAAATTCTGATTTAGCAACAAGTATCTTAAATACAGAGGACAAAACACATCAGGAACACTTGGTAAAACAAGCTTTAGACTTAGCGAAGTTATCGCAAAACCTACTAAAAGGTGAAGCTTTGACGGCTTTTGTAAAAAGAAGTTTCGAAATGATTAAATAAAGTTTTTTTTCAAAAAAATAATTTTTAAAATCCTGTGGGTCTGACTCACAGGATTTTTTTATTGGAATTCATTTTTTTTACTACATTTGAAAGCCTTTTAATCTAATCTTAAACTAACAACTACTATGAAAAAAACAGCTTTTTTATTACTAAGTATTTGCACAACTGCATTATTTTATGCTTCATGCTCAAGTGACAATGTTGCCAATCAAACTGACACAACTTCTGTTGGAGCTTCAGTTGCAATTGATGCAGCAAACGAAATGGACATTAATACCGGTTTACGCGTTACAAACAGTTCCCCAACAGCAAAACAAAGTGAAACTCCAGTTGGAGTCTGCGCAACAGTTACTGTAACAGGAACTACATATCCAAAAGTTTTTACAGTTGATTATGGAACAACAGGTTGTGCAGACAATCAACTTACAAGAAAAGGAAAATTAAAAATTACACTTTCAGGACCAATTATCACTACCGGTAGCAAATTAACTATTGAAAGAATTGACTATTCTATCAACGGAATAAAATTGGAAGGAACAATTGAATACACCAACACTACTACTGTTGCTACTGTACCGCAATGGACAAGAAAAGTGACTAATGGAAAATTTACTGATCTACAGGGAAGAGTTTACACCAATTCAGGAACACATACTGTAAAACAAACGGCTGGTGTTGACACTCCTTATGTTTTAGAAGACAATGTTTATGAAATGACTGAAGGAAATCATATTGTAACTACAGACGCAGGTGCAAGCTTGACGTTAACAGTTCAGGAAACATTGGTTAAAAAATATTCTTGTGTTTATATTTCTAAAGGAAAATTAAAAGTAGAAGGCGGATTCCTTAAAGGAGTTATTGACTATGGAAACAATGATTGTGATAGCAATTTCACTTACACACACGAAAGTGGAGTTGGCTATAACTTATCAATGTAAATCTCTCATTTTTATAAAAATACAGCAATCCCAATTTAGAAATAGATTGGGATTTATTTTTTAGGAAAATTTAAAGTACGAATCATTACATTCAAACTATTTTCTTTATTTTGCACCAAAATCTAAAAACCAATGAAAAAATCAATTATTGCTTTTGTTGCAATTGCCCTATTAGCATCATGTAGTAAAAAAGAATCTGCTGACAACCTGCACATCACAGGAAACATTAAAGGATTAAAAAACGGAACTTTATATATTCAAAGAATTGTTGACACTTCGCTTGTTGCAATAGACAGTATCAAAATCGACGGAAATTCAGCTTTTGAGCGCGATATCAAATTAGAATCCCCAGAAATGCTTTATTTATTCCTTGATCGTGGAGTAACAAACTCAATGGATAACAATATTCTATTCTTTGCAGAACCTGGCAACATTAATATCGAGACTAACTTAGATAATTTTATTTATGGTGCTAAAATAACAGGGTCTAAAAATCAGGAATTATACGAAGAATACAAAAAGATCAATTCTCGTTTTAATGACGAAAATCTTGCGATGGTAGAGCCCAGATTTAAGGCAATCAAAAGACAAGATCAAAAAGCAATTGACAGTCTTGATGCAAAACAACAATCTAACATCAAAAGAAAATACTTATACGCTACAAACTTTGCTATTAACCATAAAGATTACGAAATAGCGCCTTATATCGCTTTGGCTGAGATCTACGACATCAACGTTAAGTTTCTTGATACCATTCAAAAGTCAATGACTCCAAAAGTAGCACAATCACTTTATGGAAAAAAATTAACCAAATATGTTGCTGATATTAAAAAGCAAGAGCAAAAATAATTTCATCATAAAAAAAGTCCTGAAATATTCAGGACTTTTTTTATGATGAAAATTTCAAAATTAAAATCCCAAATTCCAAGTACAGATATTATACTGTCAAGATTGGAATTTGGGATTTTTAATTTTGGAATTTCTCAAGAATTTGAAGTAAAAAAAAACCATCACTAAAAAAGTGATGGTTTTATGTTGAGCCGGCGGAGGGACTCGAACCCACGACCTGCTGATTACAAATCAGCTGCTCTAGCCAACTGAGCTACGCTGGCGACTCATTACGGGTGCAAATATAAAACGGTTTTTCGTTTTACCAAAATAAATTTGCAATTAAATCTAAATAAAAAACCACCACTAAAAGTGATGGTTTTATGTTGAGCCGGCGGAGGGACTCGAACCCACGACCTGCTGATTACAAATCAGCTGCTCTAGCCAACTGAGCTACGCTGGCGACTCATTACGGGTGCAAATATAAAGCGGTTTTTCGTTTTACCAAAATAAATTTGCACTTTTTTATACTTTTTTTTGCTTACAATTCGTTGATTTTAGCAATCAATTGATTTGCAGTTTCTTCCAATTCAACATTGATTTGTTTGAAATGCGCTTTTTGTTTTCAACGTTCTTTGCATTCACTTTAGTGATCAAAGTATCGAAAGCAGCAATAGCCTGATCGATCAAAGCATTCGTTTCTGGAGTAGGATTTCCTGTTGTAGACATTTCAAATAAGTAAATTGCCTCAATAATATCTCCTAATACGAAGTTGATGTCTTTCTTTAAATTTTTAACGTTTGCCATTTTTATTTTAATTTTAATTTGCGTCTGCAAAAGTACATATAATCTTTAGATTTAGCCCTATGAAATGTAAATTTCTAAAATTGAAGCTTTTCCATTCAAAATAAATGCATTTATCTCAGCCGGAACCAAAACTGTATCTCCTTTTATATAGCTCTGCTTGAAACCATCAAATTCAATTTCGAAACTTCCTTCAATACACATATAAACTGTAAATGACTCGCCTGATTTAGAAACTTCCAATTTATTTTCTAACGGAATAAAATTGGTCGTGAAATAAGGGCAATCTACAACTGTATTTGAAGTATTAACTTTTGTTTCGTATTTCTTCTGCGTATCTACTTTGTTGTAATTGATCGCATCAAGAGCCAAATCAACATGTAATTCTCTTTTATTTCCCTGAGTATCTACACGATCGAAATCATACAAACGATAGGTTATATCAGAAGTTTGTTGAATTTCGGCCACAACTAATCCGGCACCAATTGCATGAACCGTTCCCGTTTCTAAAAAGAAAACATCTCCCGCTTTTGCTTTTACATCATCTAAAATCGAAACCAGTGAATTATCATGTAAGTGTTTTAAGTATTCTTCTTTACTTGAATCTTCCTTAAAACCAACAATAATTCTGGAATCGCCGTCAGCTTGCATAACGTACCACATTTCTGTTTTACCAAAAGAATTATGACGCTCTTTTGCTAATTTATCATTTGGATGAACCTGAATCGAAAGATCTTCACGCGCATCTAAATATTTAAAAAGTAATGGAAATTGTTTTCCGAAACGTTTGTAAACTGCTGTTCCTAAAATTTCATTTGGTGTTTCATCAATAAGATCCATTAATGATTTTCCTTTTAAAACTCCATTAGCAACAACACTCACGTCGCCTTCAACAGTTGATAACTCCCAGCTTTCACCGGTAATTTAGAAACTATTGGTTTATTCAGAATTGTTTTTAATTTTTCTCCGCCCCAGATTCTGTCTTTTAAAATGGGTTCAAATTGTAAAGGGTATAAGTTTGGTTTCATTTTTTTTGGCTAATATCTTTATTAAATTGTTAATGAACTAATACTAATTCTCTAATTTATAATACTAATTCTCTAATTGTTTCTAAGGCTTTCTCAATATGTCTGGCTGCATTCATACTATCAAAAATATAAATTACAACGCCATTTCTGTCTATAATATAAGTTACTCTTCCTGGTAAAAGACCAAATAAATTATTTCGAACTCCAAAAAGTTGTCTCAGTCTTTTATCAGGATCTGATAACAATATAAAAGGCAATTCATGTTTCCTGGCAAATTTATGATGCGATTTTACGCTATCACTACTAATCCCTATTACCTCAGCACCTAAATCCTTGAAATCTTCGTATTGATCCCGAAAACTGCAGGCTTCGGTAGTGCACCCCGGAGTATTATCTTTTGGATAAAAATAGATTACAAGCGGCTTTCGACCCAAAAAACTTTGGCTTTCAAAAACTTCTCCGTGACTATTTTTCGCAGTAAAATTCGGAACTATATCTCCTGTTTTTAATGACATTTATTATTCTCCTTTATAAGTTACAAAATTGCGGTCCGTTTCATTCAAAACGATTTCTAAATCAAAATCGGGCTGAATTCTTTTTCTAATTTTATTCCATATCACAACGGCAATATTCTCAGCTGTTGGATTCAAATCCTGAAATTCCGGAACATCCAGATTCAGGTTTTTGTGATCAAACGGAATTTCTACTTCTTCCAGTATAATATCCGCTAATACTTTCACATCTAAAACAAAACCAGTTTCCGGGTCAATTTTTCCTGTAACACTAACTGTTAAACCATAATTATGACCATGAAAATTGGCATTATTACATTTTCCAAAAACAGCATTGTTTTTCTCAAATGTCCAATCTTTCCTGTGCAATCGATGTGCAGCATTAAAATGTGCTTTTCTTGATATGGTTACTTTCATTTGGGTTATTGGTTAATCTTGGTTAAATTTTATGGTCTTCTAAATAATGATAAAATTCATCAAATATTATTTTGAACCAAACGGTATAAATTTCGGGCTGCTTCTCAATATCTTCTTTAATATCTTCAATTTTCATCCATTTCCAATCTTCCACTTCATCATGATTAATCGCAGGACTTTCATTAAAGTATCCAATCATAACATGATCGAGCTCATGCTCTGTTAAACCATTATCGAAAGGAGCTTTATATATAAAATGGAAAAGTTCTTTCAGTTCCGTTTTAAAACCCATTTCTTCAAACAATCTTCTGCTTCCTGCTTCGATATTGGTTTCACCTTCACGCTGATGACTGCAACAGGTGTTTGTCCAGAGTAAAGGAGAATGGTATTTTTGATGAGCACGCTGTTGTAGCATTACTTCGTTTTTACTATTTAAGATAAAAACAGAAAAGGCACGGTGCAAAAGTGCTTTTTCATGCGCTTCTAATTTTGGCATTAAGCCAATTTGTTCATCATTTTGGTTGACTAATATTACGTTTTCTTCTATCATATGGCGTTTTGTACAAAACAAAAATACGAAAAAAGAAATGGCTTGAAAATCCTGAAAAAGATTGTGAAAAGTTTAACGAGCCTTCATTTTCACAAGTCTTTAATATTCAAAACTTTAAAAACAGCTATTTATTTAAAATCGTTTAAAATTAAGCTTAAAAAACTATATGCATTGCTTTTACGTAAATAAAAAAAAGTTAAAACATACTTAAAAAAAACTCAATTGTAAATTAGACGACATTTCGAAACTAACTCTCGTCGTACCTTTGATTTACAAAATTAAAGCCTCACAAAAATTATGAAAACAAGAACCCAATTTTTCAGCCTTTGCTTTTTAATTCCGCTTTTTATTTTGCAGGCATGCGGTCAATCAACAAAAAAGCAAAACACAAAAACTGTCGTTATGGAAAACAAAATCAATAAACCCGGAAATCCCTATTATTCAAATACTGATACAACTGTGCTACATATAAGCAATGCAGAGTGGAAAAAAGTGCTGCCGGAAGATGTTTATGCAGTCATGCGCGAGGCAGATACAGAAAGACCTTTTACAGGAAAATATTGGAACACCGATGAAAAAGGAACCTACTATTGTGCATCGTGCGGAAACAAACTTTTTAGATCCGGAGCCAAATTTGCCAGTAGCTGCGGGTGGCCAAGTTTTTTCGAACAAGACAATAAAAAGAGTGTAGTTTACAAAGAAGATAATTCACTTGGAATGGAAAGAACCGAAGCCCTCTGCGGACGCTGTGGCGGACATTTAGGCCACTTATTTGATGATGGTCCTGAACCAACCGGAAAACGCTATTGCATGAACTCAATAGTCCTTGACTTTATCCCTGATAACAAATAATACGAAAATGAAAAATACGATTTTAATTTGCCTTTTCGCTTTATCCCTAAACGGATTTGCACAAAACAAAAAACCTTCAAACCTTGAAACCATTACACTTGGTGGCGGATGTTACTGGTGCGTTGAAGCAGTTTACGAAAATTTAGACGGAGTAAAATCTGTTGTTTCAGGTTTCTCCGGAGGAAATGTTGCCGACCCTACTTATGAAGAAGTTTGCACTGGAAAAACAGGTCACGCTGAAGTTGTTCAGATTACTTATGATAAAAACGTAACCGATATTAATGATATTTTCAAGATCTTCTTTACAGTTCACGATCCAACAACCTTAAACAGACAAGGTGCAGATGTTGGAACACAATATCGATCTGTGATTTTTTACAAAAACGACGAACAAAGAAAAGCAGCTCAAAGTATCATTGCCGAACTCAACAAAGCAAAAGTTTACAGTAGCCCCATTGTGACAAAAGTAGAACCTTTTAAAAAGTTTTATAAAGCCGAAGATTATCATCAGAATTATTATGCAAACAATAAAAATCAGCCGTATTGCAAAATGGTAATTCAGCCGAAAATAGAAAAATTTGAGAAAGTCTTTAAAGATAAACTCAAAAAGAAATAAAACTATAAAAAAAGGGAAATGAGTTACTCATTTCCCTTTTCTCTTATATTAATCTTAAAACTATTGTTTAGCCACTTTTTAAATCTCATCATTGGCACATCGCCTTGAATTAAATTTAGTTTTCCGTCTTTATCAATTGCATAACTTGTTATTTTTTTCATTTGCTGCAAAAACTGCTGCTCTCCTCCGCCTTCACAAAACATCATTGTTGCTGGTCCCGGTTCTCCAAAAGTTAATGAGTTTCCATTTAGGGTATAGGGTACGCTATATCCGTTACATCCATTATTACCATACACTTTTGTTTCTTTCTGGTCAAAAGTAATTTGTGGTTTTTTATTTGGATACAATCCTTCAAAAGCAATTCTTGGTCCGGAAATATATTCTAATTCCCAAGTCGTATCGTAAATATTGGCCGTGTTTTTGGCTTCTTTTGATGCCATACATGAATTAAGTAATAAGGTTAAAACTGAAAAGACTGCAATTGTATATTTTTTCATAAAATTTGTTTTTGAAGATTAATATTTGTTTTTTGAAGATTAAAATTATTTTATAAACTATTCCCTTCTCAATATTCGTGCCCGACAGCAAGTTTTATGAAAATTTAAATATTTCATAAAAGACCTCAGCTTTCATTATTAAATTGCAATTTCTGATCTCTAAGTTACATCATTTTAATTAAAAACCTACAAATCAAATACCTGAATTAAAACATACGATTGCTTTTTTTTTGTAATTTGCAATGATCAAAAAACTAAAATCATCAATAAAAAATCAAAAAATGAAGCAATTTCTTTTATTGTTTACTTTATTAATTAGTGCTGTTCATATACACGCACAGGAAAACCTTCCTACAGATTATCTTTCAAAAGAATTTCACAAGGGACGCCGTGAAGCCTTTAGGAATATGATGCCGGCTAATTCAGTTGCGGTCGTTTTTTCTTATCCGGAAAGAGTTTTTTCTAAAGATGTCAACTACAATTTTCATCAAAATCCTGATATGTATTACCTGACAGGTTACAAAGAACCAGATGGTGTTTTATTGCTATTTAAAGAACCGCAAGGAACTGAAAAATACACTGAAGTTCTTTTTGTCAGAGAAAGAAATGCTGCCCGGGAAATATGGACAGGAAGACGACTGGGTGTTGAAGGAGCCAAATCTAAACTGGGTTTTTCTAACGCTTATAATGGCAACAATTTTAATGCTTTCAAAATAGATTTTAAGAAATTTGACAAAATTATTTATGACAAAATTCCGACAGATCTTGAAGGAAATAAAAGTGGATTTGATCTTTTTGGCCTGCTCCAAATTTTCAAAAGCAAAGCAGAAATTACCAACGAAAACGAAGCATCAATAAAGTTATTTTCAAGTATCACCAACGCACTTCGGGAAATCAAAACTCCGGAAGAAATGGAATTAATGCGCAAAACCGTTAAACTTTCCTGTGTTGCTCACAACGAAGTTATGAAAGCCGTTGGTCCGGATATGAGCGAAAATGAGGCTGACGGAATTCATGCCTACATCCACAGAAAATATGGGGCTGAAGGCGAAGGTTATCCGCCAATTGTTGGTGTTGGAGCAAACGGATGTATATTGCATTATGGCGAAAACAACAGCACAAAAATGGACAATCAATTGTTATTGATGGATGTTGGCTCTGAATATCACGGTTATTCTGCCGATGTTACCAGAACAATTCCGGCAAACGGAAAATTCACTGAAGAACAAAAAGCCATTTATCAATTGGTTTATGACGCTCAGGAAGAAGTTTTTAAAATCTGTAAAGAAGGAACCCGCATTCAGGATTTAAATACAAGATCAAGAGAAGTGATCACAGCGGGATTAATCAAGCTTGGAATCATCACAGATCCCCAAGATTCCAGAATTTATTATCCGCACGGATGCTCACATTTTCTTGGTCTCGATGTTCATGATAAAGGAAATTACGGGGGTAATTTAAAAGAAAACATGATCCTGACTGTTGAACCGGGAATTTATATTCCTGCAAACAGTAAATGTGATAAAAAATGGTGGAATATTGGTGTTCGTATCGAAGATGACATTGCCATCAAGAAAGATTCCTATGAAAATCTTTCTGCCGAGTCGCCAAGAAAATGGGAGGATGTTGAAAAAATGGCAGCGCAGAAAAGCACTTTCAACGAGATGAAATTTCCAAAAATATAAATTATTGCCTGCCACAGATTAAAGATTTTCGCAGATTATATAATTAGAATTAAGCAAAAAAAATCTTTTTTATCTTTTAATCTGTGGTAAAAAGAACAAGACCTCGTTTCAATTTAAACGAGGTTTTTTTATGCATTTTTAAGAAAAGCTTTTCAAACTTCAACTGAATTTTACCGTACTTTGTATCCTTAAAATTTAAAAAAATGAAAGCACTTACCTTCTCTTCTTTCGGAAATTCAGATGTTTTAGAATATATAGAAATTCCGAATCCGCAATTAAAAAACGATGAAATTCTAGTCGAGATGAAAGCCATCGGATTGAATTTTGCCGATGTTTACAGACGAAAGGGAAATTATCATTTAAAAGGAAATCCGCCTTTTATTGCAGGTTATGAAGGTGCCGGAATTGTGATTGATGCCAACAATCATCCTGAATATAAAATTGGAGATCGTGTGGCTTTCGCCGATGCTCCTTTTGCAAATGCCGAATTGGTCGCTGTAAATATAAATCACGTTTTACCATTACCGGAAGCAATTTCATTTGAAACTGCCGCTTCTATCTTACTTCAAGGTTTAACTGCACATTATTTAGCAACCGACAGTCATAAAACAGCAAAAGGCGAAACCCTTTTAATTCATGCAGTTGCAGGAGGGGTTGGTCAGACATTAACACAAATCAGCAAACTTTTGGGCGCTAATGTAATTGGTTTAACTTCCTCTTCAGAAAAAGCAAAAGTAGCTTTTGAACAAGGTGCCGATCATGTTTTTCTTTATAATGATGATTGGAAATCACAAGTTTTCAAAATAACTCCAAATGGTGTTGACGTTGCTTACGACAGTATCGGAAGCACGTTGATGGAAAGTTTTGCAGTTACAAAAGAATGTGGGCAAGTCGTTTTCTTCGGAATGGCGGGCGGTGATCCGGAACCTGTAGATCCAAGAATGCTAATGGACGGCTCCAAAACATTAACTGGTGGCGATTTATGGAGTTATTTAAATTCTAAAGAAGAACGAATCAAAAGAGCCAATCAATTATTCACTTGGATTATAGAAGAAAAAATTACGCTTTCAACTCCAACATCTTTCAAATTATCCGAAGGAAAATTGGCGCATGATTATCTTGAAAGCCGAAAAAGTACCGGAAAAATAATTCTAATTCCGTAAATAATAATCTGGGCGTGCGTAAACAGTTTTTAGTCTCAGTTTTCAACACAATCTTGTCATCCTGACGAAGGAAGGATCACACTAAAAATTCCGCAAAGCATATCGACGATCTTTGTCGAGTTCCGTGTGTGATCCTTCCTTCGTCAGGATGACAAACAGTACAGAATAAAAGTTCAACTTACAACTGATTAATTTCAATCTTTGTTAACTCAGATAACTCTAAAATTCTTCCCACATCGTTTTTATTGGCGACAAAAAACAAATAATTATCACCATGTGTATCATACGTCATTAATTCAAGATTACGCTTCTTTAAAGCCGATTGAATATAAGGAAACAAATCATGACTGTATGTTTCTTCCGGGTATTCAAAATTAAGATCTTCACCTATTAGTTCTGAAATGAAATATTCTGCATCTTCGGGATCAAATTTCCAATCGCTGTTCCAGCAATCTATACTTTCAAAAAAACTCCAATGATTTTCAACAATCTCGTGATATTCTTTTGATTCTTTCTTAAAATTCTTCAAAAGCTTTTTTGATTGCTTTTTAAGGTCTTTTTCTTCAATATTTCCTCTTGAAACCAATCTTATAAATTCTTCAAAAGTTTCAACCTTAACATCTTCAATTTCTATTAAATTTTCTGATGAAGGAAGCTCAATATTCTCGGGAATTTCAATATTTAGATACTGACAGATTGCTTGTAAAACTTTTTTAAAATCTTTGATTCCAATTTCCTGTGTTTCATTTTTAGGCTTATTTACATCCAATGATTCAGTTTCGAGGATCCCTTTTATATAATCAATAAAATGACTGCTTGAGTATAATATTTTGAAATCATTCACCTCTAGGCTATTTGTACAACAAAAGAAAATGATGAAATTATTTAAAACACGATTAAAATATTTTTTCATCTCAGCACTAGGCTCAGAATAAAACTGAATATGTATAAAATCATATTCTAAATTCTGTTCTATTACCTCATCAGTAAGTACACCAATGTCAATCTTTTTATAAAGCTCATTTAAAACTTCATACGCATTTTTAAAGCCGGCTTTCTCAATTTCTGCTTTTCCTTCTTCATGATCTAATGAAGTTGGAAATGTATATAAATTCACTAAAACCGAATCACGAATGCCTTTCATTCTAAATTCCAAGCTGTTTTGCTCATGATACAAATGAGCATAAATTGAATCTATAATATCAAAAGAAATAATTGATTTTGGATCATTATTTCTACCAAATAAATTAGAAAAGAAGTTTGCCATATAAAAATATTATTTCAAAGTTTCAGCAATCATTAAAGCACATTTCTCACCATCAATTGCAGCCGATATAATGCCCCCTGCATACCCTGCTCCTTCTCCACACGGATACAATCCTTTTATTTGCAAGTGCTCATAAGTTAAGGGATCTCTCGGAATTCTGACTGGTGATGAAGTTCTGCTTTCCGGTGCGTGTAAAATCGCTTCATTAGTCAAATAACCACGCATTGATTTTCCAAATTCCTTAAAACCTTCTCGTAAAATCTGTGATAAAAATCCAGGAAAAACTTGTCCCATTTCAACTGAAGTCGTTCCCGGAACATATGATGTTTTCGGAATATCCGCAGAAACTTTATTCTGAGTAAAATCGACCATTCTTTGTGCCGGAACTTTTTGAGTTTCGCCCGCCAAATGCCAAGCTTTTTGTTCAATGCTTTTTTGAAATTCCATTCCGGCCAAAGCGCCAAATTTTTCAAAAGGCTTAAAATCTTCCAATTTCAATTCGATCACAATTCCGGAATTTGCCGTTACCTGATCACGTTTTGATGGCGACCAGCCGTTTGTAACCACTTCACCTGGGCTCGTTGCGCAAGGTGCGATTACTCCACCTGGACACATACAAAAAGAATACATACCACGACCATTTACTTGCTTAACGATAGAATACGGTGCCGGTGGTAAATGTTCGCCACGATAATCACAGCTGTATTGAATACTATCAATTAATTGTTGTGAATGTTCTGCACGAACGCCCAAAGCAAAAGGTTTTGCTTCTATAAAAATTTTCTTTTTATCTAACAATTCAAAAATATCCCGCGCCGAATGTCCTGTCGCTAAGATTAATTTATTCGCCAGAATCTTGTCTCCGGTTTGCGTTACGATTCCTTCAACTTCATTATTTTTTACTAAAATATCAGTTACTCGGGTATCAAACAAAACCTGACCACCAAACTCGATAATTTTGTTTCGAATATCTTCAATGATTTTTGGCAATTTATTGGTTCCGATGTGCGGATGCGCTTCAACCAGAATATCTTCAGAAGCTCCAAAAGCAACTAAAAGTTCTAAAATTCTCGTAACATCTCCACGTTTTTTAGAACGCGTATATAATTTTCCGTCAGAATATGTTCCTGCTCCGCCTTCTCCAAAACAATAATTAGAATCTTCGTTTACCAAATGATCTACATTGATTGCTTTTAAGTCACGTCGGCGTCCTCGAACGTCTTTTCCGCGCTCGATTACAATCGGCTTTAAGCCTAATTCAATTAATTGCAATGCCGCAAAAAGCCCAGCCGGACCAGCGCCAACCACAATAACTTCCTGAGCAGCAGAAACGTCTTTATATAGAGGTAATTCAATTTTGGTTTCCTGAAAAGGTTCGCCCTGCAAATAAATAATAACTTTCAAATTGATTTTGATTGCTTTTTGGCGCGCATCAATAGATCGTTTTAAAATAGAAATATGTTGGATTTCCTTAGGAGAAACTTTAATTTGTTTAGACAAATAGTCTTTCAGCAACAATTCGTTTGCAGCTATTTCCGGAGTTACCTGAAGTAAAAGTTCTCTTGGCATTGTATTTTATTTTTCAATTAGCTTTTCTATTTATGAAAAGAACATGCAAAAATAACATTTTGAACTGACTTTATATAATTAACCACAAAGTACGCTAAGATTTTTTAAAGGTTTGGTTTTACAAAAACACAAAGTTCGCAAAGCTAAATCAACACAAAGCTTTGCGCACTTTGACTTTTATATGCGCAAAGTGAAATTAAATCTTTGCGGACTTTGCGGTTAATTATCTAGCAACTTTTCTCTTCTTCGTAAAATAGACTTTGTACCTTTGTACCTTTGTACCTATGAACCTTTGCAACTTAAAGAAGAATGTCTAGAAAAATAAAATTAATTTGGGATTTTCGTGGTCCGGCATCGGCAAAAACAGCTGAGCATCACGAAATTCATTTGAAAGAATATATCGCTATAGAAAAACTTCCGCTAAATATTACAGGTTTTAAAATTGTAAACGATATGCATGCAACTGCTTTTATGGTTGTAACAGAAGAAAATATGATTCCGGTAAGAGATGCTTTGAAACCGCATCGGGGGGAACTCTATGAGTAGTTTTCAGTCACAGTCGCAGTTTGCAGATTTCTTGTCGTGTTTTTAACATATTAATCTCAGTTTACAGTATTCTGAGACTGTAAACTGAGACTGTAAACTTTCTTTAATTAGCTACTTCACTAATAAACTTAATTCTCATCAGCCTTAATTCATCAATATCATAATCGCCGTCAAATTCTTTAAGTGCGTCTTCGATTTTGTCTGATTCTGATTCCATGAAATAATCGTGAATTTCTTCCTGTTGATCATCATCAAGCATATCATCAACCCAGTATTTGATATTCAGTTTTGTACCGGCATAAACGATTTGTTCCATTTCTTTGATCAAAGCGTCCATCGTTAAACCTTTTGCAGAAGCAATATCATTCAATGACAATTTTCGATCTATATTCTGGATGATGTATAATTTATTAGCTGAATTTACTCCTGTTGATTTAACTACTAAATCGTCTGGACGAATAATATCATTATCTTCGACATAACGACTAATTAAGGCTACAAATTCTCCACCGTATTTTTTAGCTTTTCCTTCACCAACTCCATGAATATTATATAATTCAGTTAAAGAAATTGGGTATTTTAAAGCCATGTCTTCTAAAGAAGGATCCTGAAAAACAACAAACGGAGGAACGCCTAATTTTTTGGCTACTTTTTTACGCAGTTCACGCAGCATTCCCATTAAAACCTCATCGGCAGTACCGGATGATTTTGCTGCTGTTACAATTGCTTCATCTTCAGATTCATTGTATTCATGATCTTCAGACATCAGAAAGGATATTGGTTTTTTAATAAAGTTCAAACCTTCTTTAGTGATTTTCACCACACCATAAGTCTCGATATCTTTTGATAAATAACCGGCAACTAATACTTGTCGAAGCAAAGCCATCCAGTATTTTTCATCGTGATCTGAACCTGAACCAAAAAAGGATTGCGTATCTGTTTTGTGTGCTTTAATAACTGCGTTAACGCGACCTATTAAAGTAAAGACAATTTCTTTTGATTTGTAAATATGTTTGGTGTCGCGAACGATTTCCAACAATTTAACAACCTGATCCTGCGCTTCAATTTTATTTTTAGGATTCCGAACATTGTCATCCATATCAGCACCTTCTCCGGTTTCGCTGTCAAATTCTTCACCAAAATAATGCAGTAAGAACTTTCTTCGTGACATTGAGGTTTCGGCATAAGCCACAACTTCCTGTAAAAGAGCAAAACCAATTTCCTGTTCAGCAACTGGTTTTCCAGACATGAATTTCTCCAGCTTTTCTACATCTTTATAAGAGTAGTAAGCCAAACAATGCCCTTCACCTCCATCACGACCAGCACGACCTGTTTCCTGGTAATAACTTTCCAATGATTTTGGAATATCATGGTGAATAACAAAACGAACGTCTGGTTTGTCAATTCCCATTCCGAAGGCGATTGTTGCTACCACCACATCTACGTCTTCCATCAAAAACATGTCCTGATGTTTAGCGCGGGTTTTAGCATCCAGACCTGCATGATAAGGAACAGCACTGATTCCGTTCACTTGTAAAACTTCGGCAATAGATTCCACTTTTTTACGGCTTAAGCAATAAATAATTCCGGATTTACCTTTATGTTGTTTGATAAATCGAATAATATCCGATTCAATATTTTTCGTTTTTGTGCGAACTTCGTAGTACAAGTTCGGTCTGTTGAATGATGCTTTAAAAGTATTTGCATCAGACATATCAAGGTTTTTAAGAATATCTTCCTGAACTTTAGGGGTTGCAGTTGCGGTAAGTCCTATAATAGGAACCTGACCTAATTGTTTTATTATGTTTTTTAGGTTTCGGTATTCCGGCCTAAAATCATGTCCCCATTCTGAAATACAATGCGCTTCATCAATGGCGACAAATGAAATGGGCACACTCTGTAAAAAAGCAACATATTCTTCTTTAGTCAAAGATTCCGGTGCCACATATAAAAGTTTGGTCAAACCAGAAGTAATATCTTTTTTTACCTGAGCAATTTCTGTTTTTGTAAGGGAGGAATTCAGTACATGGGCAATTCCGTTTTCTGAAGAAAGACTTCGAATCGCATCAACCTGATTTTTCATCAAAGCAATTAGAGGAGAAACAACAATGGCTGTTCCGTCCTGAATTAAAGCGGGTAATTGATAACAAAGAGACTTTCCACCGCCTGTAGGCATAATTACGAAAGTATTCGTCTTACCTAAAATACTCGTAATGACTTGCTCCTGCAAGCCCTTAAATTGGCTAAAGCCGAAATACTTCTTTAATTCCTTGTGTATTTCAATTTCGTTTGAATTCATTCTTTATATTAATGGATATTTTGTATAAATTTGCAACACATAAAGATACAACTTTCTTTTATACATACAAATTTTAAATATTCTGTTTTGATTTCAAAAGAAAATATATTGGCGATCGCCAAAAAAACCATACTATCTGAAAGCGAAGCAATTATAAAATTAATTGATTTTCTTGATGAAAATTTCTACGAAACTGTTCAACGCATTTATGAAACCAAAGGCCGACTGATCGTTACCGGAATAGGAAAAAGCGCCATCATCGCTCAAAAAATGGTTGCCACTTTTAACTCAACCGGAACACCTTCTATGTTTCTTCATGCCTCAGAAGCCATTCACGGCGATCTGGGAATGATACAAAAACAAGACATCATTATTTGCATTTCAAAAAGTGGTAACAGCCCTGAAATAAAAATCCTGGTTCCTTTATTAAAACGTTTCGGAAACACTTTAATTGCCATCACAGGAAACGTAACTTCATCTTTAGCTAAAGGTTCTGACTATGTACTGAACACCACAGTTGAGATGGAGGCTTGCCCAATAAACCTTGCTCCAACAAACAGTACTACAGCGCAACTTGTAATGGGTGATGCATTGGCAGTTTGTTTGATGGAAATGCGCGACTTCAAACCAGAAGATTTTGCCGTATATCATCCGGGTGGTGCTTTAGGGAAAAAACTATTGCTTCGCGTAAAAGATATGATTGAACATTCGTTAAAACCAATGGTTTCACCGGACACTTCAATCAAAAAAGCTATTTTTGAAATCTCTGAAAAAAGACTAGGAGTTACTGCCGTAATCGAAAATGACAAAATTATTGGAATTATTACCGATGGAGATATCAGAAGAATGCTGAACGACAGAGATTCTATTGCTGATTTGACTGCAAAAGATATTATGTCGAAAAACCCTAAATTAGTCTCTTCTGAAACCATGGCAGTTGATGCCCTGAACATTTTAGAAGATTTCTCAATAACGCAACTGATTGTTGCTGATAACGGCGAGTACAAAGGAGTATTACATTTACATGACATTTTAAAAGAAGGAATCGTATAATGGCAAAAAAGAACCTTGGCGAGATGTCATTTTTAGACCATCTTGAAGAACTAAGATGGCTATTAGTAAGAAGTACAACTGCAACATTAATAATGGCATTTGTTACTTATTTTATTAGTGATTATTTATTTGACAAAATTATTTTAGGTCCTACCAGACCTACTTTTTTCACTTATAGATGGTTTTGTGATTTATCACATCAACTAGGTTTTGCGGATAGTATCTGTATTACTGAACTGAATTTTATTATTCAGAATACTGAAATGGAAGGTCAGGTAAATATCTTTGTATGGATGTGTATTTTGGCTGGTTTCATTTTAAGTTTCCCTTATATTTTATGGGAAATCTGGAAGTTCATTAGTCCAGCATTATATGTAAAAGAAAGAAAAAATGCTAAAGTATTCATATTCACTTCTTCTTTGCTTTTCTTTTTAGGAGTATTGTTTGGCTATTTTGTTGTCATTCCCATGTCAGTGAATTTCGTTGCCACTTTCTCTGTGAGTGATGTTGTAAAGAATCAATTTACGCTAGACTCTTATATGGGAATGGTAAAAACCAGTATTTTGGGCAGTGCAATATTCTTTGAATTACCGATCGCTATTTATTTCTTAACCAAATTAGGATTAGTAACTCCTGATTTCTTAAGAAAATATTGGAAATATGCTGTAATTATCATTTTGATTATTGCAGCAATCGTAACTCCTCCGGACGTAGTAAGCCAAACTATTGTGGCAATACCAATGTTACTTATTTACGAAGTGAGTATCCTGATTTCAAAGGTTGTTTATAGAAATAAATTGAAAGAAAATGTCTGATATCATACAAGAATTTAACGACTATCGTTCTAAAATGAACGAAAAATTATTAGCTGACAATAACAAAATTGTAAAGCGAATATTTAATCTTGACACCAACGCTTATGCGCCTGGAGCTCTTGATGTAAAAACAAAAGAACTTTTAGGATTAGTAGCTTCTGCAGTCTTACGTTGTGATGACTGTGTAAAATACCATTTAGAAACAAGCCATAAAGAAGGTGTTACCAAAGAAGAAATGATGGAAGCAATGGGAATCGCAACTTTGGTTGGCGGAACAATTGTAATTCCACATTTAAGAAGAGCTTACGAATTTTGGGAAGCTTTGGAAGAAGAAGCTGCTAATTAGAAAATGTGGCAATTTGATAATTAGATAATTTTCTTAAATGCTCTAATTATTTAATTCTGAACACAAATTCTAAATTTTGAAAATGCAATAATTTGTTAATTGATTTATCGGATTGATTATTTTACATTTATTTTGCCTTTCAAATCAAATTATAAAATTGAATTTGAGTTAGTTTTAATTATCTCATTTTCAAATTATCTAATTATCTAATTGAAATAAATGAAGCTAAGAGCCGATAATTTAATCAAAACCTATAAAGGACGTAGTGTTGTAAAAGGGATTTCTGTTGAAGTAAACCAAGGAGAAATCGTGGGACTTTTGGGTCCTAATGGTGCCGGGAAAACAACTTCGTTTTACATGATTGTGGGATTAGTAAAGCCAAACCAGGGAAATATCTATCTTGATGATTTGAACATTACCGATTACCCAATGTACAAACGTGCTCAGCAAGGAATTGGTTATCTGGCACAGGAAGCTTCTGTTTTTAGAAAATTAAGTATTGAAGATAACATACTGAGTGTTTTGCAATTGACTAAACTTTCAAAGGAAGAGCAAATTGCAAAAATGGAAAGTTTAATTGAAGAATTCAGTTTAGAACATATTCGTACCAACCGTGGTGATTTACTTTCAGGGGGAGAACGTCGTCGTACTGAAATTGCACGTGCTTTGGCAACAGATCCAAAATTTATTTTATTGGATGAACCTTTTGCAGGAGTTGACCCGGTTGCGGTTGAAGATATTCAAAGAATTGTCGCACAGTTAAAAAACAAAAACATCGGAATCTTAATTACCGATCACAACGTTCAGGAAACATTGGCAATTACTGACAAAACCTACTTAATGTTTGAAGGAGGAATTTTGAAAGCCGGAATTCCGGAAGAATTAGTTGAAGATGAAATGGTTCGCCGTGTTTATCTTGGACAAAACTTCGAATTGCGTAAAAAGAAACTTGAATTTTAGATAAAGTATTCAGTCACGGTCTCCGTTTTCAGTTTTAAAATAATAATTTATGATGAATTCAGAAAAGCCAACTCAGGAAGATTACGATAATTGGCACAAGGATCCAAATAATTGGTATTTGGGATTTCTTTATTTTAATCCGAAAGACAAAAGATTACTTCCGCCAAAAAGAATAAAATGGACGGGTTGGACCGTTAATTTTGCAAACCCTTACTCTGTTTTAATATTTCTTGCAATTCTTGCATTAATTCCTCTTAGCCTTTTATTAAAATAACTTTTAGTTCAAGCGAAAAAGACTGATCCCGATAAATATCGGAAGAGACTCAAAACTAAAAACCTACTCAACTGTAATAAACTGCAATTGTTCTAAATCTCCATTGTAAATATTGACATCAACTCGATGTTTGATTCCTGGTAAAGATGCTTTTTCTGTAAATTGCCAAAAAAGCCAATCGTCTTCAATTTTTTCTCTGTAGAAATTGTAGTTGGCTATCCAAAACAAATATTCGCTAAACTCTTCTTTTAGGAAATCACTGTAATATCGCTCACCTGTGTAAATGATTGGACGAACCTGATAATGCGCTTCAACTTTAGTCAGCCAACGTTTTAAGCCTTTTTTCAAACTATCCAAAGGTTGATTTTTCGGAAGTCTTTCAATATCTAAAACTGGCGGCAAATCACCTTTTTGCAATTTCACTGTTTTAATAAAAAGATTTGCCTGCTCGATCGAATTTTCATTTGGACGATAATAATGATAGGCTCCACGCATTATTTTATTTTCTTTTGCACCTTCCCAATTCTTCTTAAACTGCCTGTCAACACGATCATTTCCGGCGGTAGCGCGAATAAATACGAATTGAACAGGATATTTTTCTTCTAGAATTTCGATTTCCTCCCAATCTACCGTTCCCTGAAATTCAGACACATCAATACCTATCACCTTTCCTTTGTGATTTTCTAAAACCTTAACATTTCGGACATCAGAAAGATGCTTATCAACTTCATCTTCCTCTAAAACTTTATCCGATTTAAATCCGAGGTAATAAGCTAACCCAGCCCTATAATGGTAAATAGTTCCGAAGAAAAGAACCACTAAAAATGAGAATAGGACAAAGCGTATCACTCTGCTAAAAGCAGAACGAGTTGGTTGCGTTTTTCGGGAATAAGAAGTTCGTCTTGTCGTTTTTCTTGCCATTCGAATAAAAACTACTTTTTCAAAAACATGTTATTCATCACCGACAGCAATACGTAAAAGATGATAATTAAAGGAATTGCGATATAATGCAACAACAACACCATTAGAATAGAAACTATCAAAAACACAATTTGAAGTGCATTTTCTTTAAAACTAAATTTCTTGATTTTTAAAGAAAATAACGGGATTTCGGCATTCAAAATATAGGCACTACATAAAGTAATTGCTAATAAAACCAATTGATTAGTTAAGATTTCCAACATCATTAGAGAATCCGAAAATTTCAAAACTAAAGGCAAACTCAAAATAAACAATGCATTTGCCGGAGTTGGCAAACCAATAAATGAATCCGTTTGACGAGTGTCTATATTAAAATTTGCTAAACGATAACACGAACCCAAAGTCACAATAAATCCTAAAAACGGGATTGCCAGATTTGTTCCCAATTCATGAGCACTGTTTGTAAACAAACTGTACATTACATAACCTGGTGCAACACCACTTGTTACCATATCTGCCAAAGAATCTAGCTGCAATCCAAGCGGGCTTGAAACTTTGAATAATCGGGCAAAAAAACCATCAAAAAAATCAAAAAAGATACCTAAACAAACCATGTAAAAAGCCATTTCGTAATTGGCTTCAGAAATGAAAACTACCGCAATACAACCGCAAAAAAGATTAATTAATGTAATTAGATTAGGAATGTGTTTTTTAATATTCATCTTTATAAAATTTGATAATGGTGAGGAACAAATTTAGTATAATAACTGCATGTACAAGTCGTTTTTATAAGAGTTTTTTATTTGAAATTTTGGTATTCGTAATATTTCTCAAAAGGAATAAATTTGCTGAGTAAAATATTATATTTTTGATAAAAATTAAAACAGACTTCGGTTTGCTAAAAAATATCCGTTGAAGAAACTTTTGGGGCTTTTATTATTTTGGAGTTGCACTACACAATATGCACAAACTGTTCGAAAGTATTCGAATGAGTTTATGAATATAGGTGTCGACGCCGCTGCATTAGGAATGTCGAGTGCTGTTGTTGCTTCTACAAATGATGTCAACGCAGTTTACTGGAATCCAGCTGGTCTGACACATCTTGAAGACCATCAGATTTCATTAATGCATGCCAATTATTTTGCCAATATTGCTCAGTATGATTATATAGGATATGCGAGTCCTATTGATGATAGAAGTGCCTGGGGAATTTCGATGATTCGTTTTGGAGTCGACGATATTATGGACACAACCGAATTAATTGACAGCCAGGGAAATATTGATTATAACCGAATTCGTTTGTTCTCAACAGCAGATTATGGTTTTACCTTCTCGTACGCAAGGAAATTACCTGTAGAAGGATTTCAATATGGTGTTAACGCAAAAGTGATTCGCCGAATTATTGGAGAATTTGCTAATTCCTGGGGTTTTGGTTTTGATGTAGGGCTACAGTTTGAACGCAATGACTGGAAGTTCGGATTGATGCTTCGCGATATTACCACTACTTATAATGTCTGGAATATCGACGAAGAAGAATATGCAAAAATTGCCAATGCTATTCCGGGAGAAAATAATGAATTGCCCGAAAGCACAGAGATTACTTTACCAAAAGCACAATTAGGAGTTTCAAAAACATTTGAGTTTCATAATGATTATAGCCTTTTGGTAGCTACAAATCTGAATATGCGTTTTGAACAAACTAATGATATTATTTCATCAAAAGTTGTAAGTATTGATCCGGCAATTGGTTTTGAATTTGGGTATACCAATTTGGTTTTCTTAAGAGCCGGAGCTGGAAATTTCCAGAATGTTATGCAGTTGGACAATACAGAAAAAATAAATTTTCAACCCAATATTGGATTAGGATTTAAATATAAAGGCATTCAGGTCGATTATGCTCTGACCGATTTAGGAAACCAAAGTACTGCTCTATATTCCAATATTTTTTCTTTAAAAGTAGATTTAGGTATCTTTAGATAATTTTCACAAAACCATTAAACTTCTTAAAATTTTAAATTATGAAAAATGTCATTTTAAAAAAAACACTTTTTAGTTTACTATTCTTACTATGTTTTATTGGTTTCAGCCAAAACTTACCTTTATCAAAAGATTCAAAAATAAGTGTTCTTACTTGTGGATTAGGCAATGAAACTTACTCTTACTTTGGGCATACGGCTATCCGAGTTGCGGATTCTGCAAACAATATTGATCTGGTTTATAATTATGGTGCTTTTGATTTTTCGACACCTAATTTTGTTACCAAATTTGCTAAAGGCGATTTGCAATATTTTGTAGTAGTTCATCCCTTTGCTGATTTTATGAATGAATACAATTATGAGAAACGAAGTGTTTTTGAACAAGAACTTCTTATTCCACAGGAGTCAAAACAAAAGCTATTTGATAACTTAAATACTACTTTACTTTCTGAAGAACGTTATTATACTTATAAATTCATTGATAAAAACTGTACCTCGATGGTTGTTGACATTATCAATAAAACATTGAACGGAAATGTGATAATAAAAAAAGGAGACACTGATATTACTTATCGCTCAATTTTATTCCCTTATTTTGATAGGCATTTTTATGACAAACTAGGAACTAGTATTATTTTCGGAAAGAAAGTAGATCAATTAGGCACCAAAATATTCCTGCCTTTTGAATTGAAAAACAGTTTAGAGAAGACTTCTTTTCAAAATCATCCCTTAGTTAGCAAAACAAGTACATTGATAAGCTTTGAAAAAGAAACCCCAACCTCGTGGTGGAATAATGTTTACACTTATTTATTTTTACTTGCTTTTATAGTTTTGGCACATAATAAAATAGTAGACAAGATCTATCTTTTGATTTTATCTTTAATGGGAATCTTCTTTGTAGTTGTTGGATTTTATTCTTTTCACCAGGAACTGGCGATGAATTATAATATACTTTTATTTAGCCCCCTTTTATTGATTTTGATCCTTTTATCAATTCTTAAAAATAAAGGATGGACGTATCGCTTTGCTGTTTTACATGTATTATTTCTAATCATCTACACTCTATTTATAATTAACAAAGCCCACTTTTTAATTGTTTTACCGATGATTATAACAAGCGGTTTTGTTTTAGTAAGAGTCGCGATCAGAAACAAAAAACGTATTCCGATTATTATCTAAATAACTATTGTCCGCGGTAAAACAAAACCGTAGTAATGGTTTTGAAAGTAATACTCAAATCCAGAAAAACACTTCGATGTTTAATATAATAAAGATCGTATTGTAGTTTTATTAAGCTTTCCTCAATAGATTCTCCATACGAATAATTGACCTGTGCCCAACCTGTAAGTCCGGGTTTAATAACGTGTCTTGTTTCATAAAAAGGCATAACCTTAGCAATTTCGTTCACAAAGTATGGCCGTTCCGGCCTTGGCCCAATGACAGCCATATCACCTTTTAAAACGTTAAAAAACTGAGGCAGCTCATCAATTCTTGATTTACGCATAAATTTACCAAACGGGGTAATTCTTTTATCATTAGAAGAAGCAAAAGGTCCATTTACATCAGAATTCTTTGTCATTGTTCTAAACTTATAAATCTCAAATACAGCTCCGTGCTTCCCTACTCTCTCTTGGGTATAAAACAAGCTTCCTTTATTGGCCAAAAGATTTCCAAGAAAAATTAGAGGGATAAATAAAATACAAATTAGTAACCCCATAAATGAGAGTAAAAACTCAAGAACACGAATCAAAGATAAATACAATTTATTATTGTTACTTCTACTAAAAGGGAAAAACCTGTAAAAATCTTTTGAGATATAATGTACCGGGATTCGTTGTGTTTTACTTTCATACACTTGCGTATACTCTCGTATAATATTTCCAGATTCTAACAAATGAAGCAGTTGTTGGTACAAATCGGCTGTTATACCATCAGTTTTCTGCGATGCAATTACGATTTCAGAAATATTATTTTTAGCAACAAATGATTCTAAATCATTCTTTTTAATTTCTTTCACATAATGAAAATCAGAGTCTTGGTGGGAAACTAAATCAGAACTGACAAACCCCAAAATTTTATAATGCGGATCTACATTTTCAAGTCCTAAAACCAATTCTTCAACCTCATTATGATCACAAATTAAAATTACATTTTGCGAAAACCGATGCGAAGCTAAAAAATATACATAAAAATATCTCCAGGCTAATAATGCTCCAAGAATCGTAAAATAAAAAACCAGAATAACCAAACGTTGTTTTGGAAGTTCTGGCGATAAAATGGGTGTAAATAAATAAACTAAAACAGCCGTTGTAACGGTAAGAATGACACTTCGAAGTATTTGAAACTGATTACTTGCAACCTGAAGATTGTACATTTCGAAAATGGCACCAAAAATAGTCAGGTACACAATTAGCATAATTGGCCTGAAATAATGTCTCGAATCTAAATTGAAATATTGAACATCAAATAAAAAATTCAACAAATACAGAGCTGATAAAACGAAAATAATATCAAAAAGACGGAGTAGTACTTTCCTTTCTGAAATTTCGAAATGCATTTTTCTATTTGAAACCATGGATTCAATTTTTTAATTTGGGGGCAAACAAATGTATTATAAAAAATAGAATTTAATCAATTGAATCTTCTGCTTTTTCAGGAATTTTAATGTGGACAGAGAGAAGCGTTAGCGCATAAACGAAGGCCGGGGCAGCTGTTCGCATTGCTGCGTGATTTATGGTTAAGAGCCAAAAAACAAAAAAAGACAAAAAGTACAAGTGTTGCCTATTGTGAATGTATAAAACAAAAGGAGTTATAAAAAGGATCAAAAGTCCTAAAATACCAAATAAACCATGTTCTGCAAGCATCCTAGTTATCTCATTATGTGAAGCGACTGCTACCCCGAGAGATTTTTCTCTTATTTCTTTTCCCATTCCCACTCCAATTCCGGTTATAGGATTATCTAAAAAATAAGTGATTTCAGACTCAATTATTTCCTCTCTACCACTTAATTGACTTTTCTTCTCTCTTCCTCTTGCATCCTGATTGGCATAACGTTTATCTATAAGTCCGCTAGTTTGGATAGAGCTATAGGTCCAGATGCCAATTCCCATTAAAGCTGTCATTATAAAAACCGGAATAAATTTACTTTTCCCTTTTGCATTTGAAAAAAAATACAATAGAACTAAAAGGCACGCAATCATAACAACACCTGTTATAATACCACCTCTTGAAAAAGTTACAATACCTCTATAACTTACAAAAAGCAACAAAAATCCATTTAAAATTATTTCTTTTTTAGTTTTTGAGAACAATACCAATTGGGTAAAAAAGATAAAAATTCCTAATCCTAAAATAGTAGAAACCTGATTTGGACCAAAACCACCAGATGTCTCAAAATTAGAAGCTGTCCCTGTTACAACATCTTTTACGCTAGGATTATACAAAAACAAATAAACCGTAGTAGTCAATATGGGCAATCCTAACGAGAGTACAATATTTTGCAAATCAGAAAACAGCACTTTTCTCTTAAACATATAGATTGCACAAATAGCCAAACATACTGGTCCCGACAAATTAAAAAACAATGCTTTTTTTACATCAATATCGTAGTCTGTTATTGTTGAAACTATTAAAATACCTGGAATCAACAGGATTAGAAAAAACCAATAAATGAATGCATTTAAAGAAAAATTACTGTACATCATACCTAACAACATAAAAAACATGACGCTTATTTTAACATATTCATTATTAAGATTTCCACCAGTCATTCTCAAAAAAACCTCAATACCGACTAAATATGCGGCTACCAAGAGGACTTCATTATTTTTATTTTTAGTCTTAAATACAAGGTAAAAACCAATTATCAGAATTAAAAGTGCCAATATTTTAGACAAAAAAGGTACTGCAAAAATAACCAAAGCAATAATGCAATGAATTAAAACAATATGTATGTAAGACAATCGAAAGCTCTTCATTATTTACTTTTTTTGTATGCTAAAATTAGATTTTCAATTACTGCTTCCTCAGAATAATTCTGTAGAACTCTTTTTTTTAATTTCTCTGCCAAGGTATTCTTCAAAACTTCATTGGTAACTATTTTTTTTAATTGGTTTTTAACTTCCAACTCTGAAAAAGGATCAAACAATAATCCATCGATCTCGTTTTGAATAAGAACAGAACAATATCCAACATTGGTAGAAACGACAGCAACATTTTCTAAAGCATATTCAAGTAAAGTTACTGGAAAACCTTCTTGTGTTGATGCTAAAACACCAATTGAAGCCTGAGATAAAATATTTTTAATGTCTCTTTTTTCTCCATACAGAAAAATATGATCCTCCAAACAACATGATTTTATAAAGTTTTTTAATACTTCAGAATAAGAATCAAAATAATCTCTCCCTATTAAATGTAAACTCCAACCTGAGTCAAATAAATTTAAATCAGTATAAGCTTTTAAAATTAAAAGGTGATTTTTAGGATTTTTTAAATTTGCCAGAAAAACTATTCTTTTTCCATCTGATCCTTTTAAGTTTGTCAATTGTTCATTTTCAGATATATTTTGAGAACTAGTGAAGTTAGGGACAAAAATAACACTAGAACAATTCATATTTTTCTTATTCCATTCTTTCAACTGAAGATTCACTACAAAAATAGAAGAAAAAAAAGTCGATAAAAAAACCAAAAATATATTCTGTTTTTTAGTTTCTTTTGATCTTGAGCCATAATGATCATGCCAAAATATTTTTACTCGTGGTAAAGTCAGCTTTACTAATACAGCTATAAAAAATGAAGAACTATGTGCATGTATGATATCTATTTTATTTTTGACCAGATATTTTCTAAGACGGAAAACAGCACTTAGGTCTACACTCTTTTTTCGTTGCAAAAATAAATAAGCGACATCAATATTTATTTGTTTTCTTAAGCCACCTTCTTTTCTCGTTGCAATTAAACCTGAGAAATCTATATTTTTAGACAGCGCGTTAGCATAGTTTATTGCCATTCGTTCTGCACCACCAAGTTCTAAAGAATCTATAATTTGTACAACTCTCATTTTACCAGCAGTTTTTTTATTTCGGATTCAAAAACTTCGGTTGTATATTGCTGTGACCAACTTGCAGCTAGTTTACTCTGTGATAAAAAGTTATCTCCACCTTTTATTACATTCTCAATATGAAATACATCTTTTTCTAAATCCATTTCAAGCAAAACACCCCTATTCCCGTAATCAAGCATAAAAGGTACACATGAGACTTTTGTCGCTATTGGAACACATCCCCAAAACATACCTTCGGCAATAGCTTTGGGCCAGCCTTCACTTTTAGATGGCAAAATAACAAAATGACTTTTTTGATAGGCTTCTTTTATTGTTTTCTGATTTTGGTTTCCATTTAAAAAAATATAATTTTCTAGTTTATTTTTCTTAATATACTCTTCCAAAGCAATTCTTTCATTTCCTTCTCCATATAAGTTCAGAATTACATTTTTATTCTGTTTAATAAATTGTTCAACTAACTTTATGGCATACATAGGATTTTTCCCAGAAACAAGGGTTCCCACAAAAATAAATTCTATCGAATATTTAAAATCTGTTTTATTAGGCAACAATTTTTCTGATTCTGAATATGTAGCTGTAAAAAAAGATTTTATGTTGTTGGACTGATGCTCCCAATCTCCGTATACTAAAACTTTCATATTCCGAGTTAGAAAAGAATTATTCAAAATTTTCTTTTGTAAATTATAGGTCCAAGGCTGGTTACTTTTCGAGTCCCAATTTCCAGCGTATTTGGCAGTCTTTATTTTTCCCGGGAATAATATCTGAACTAAAGATCCTATCAAACCAACATTCCCCGGACAACGTAAATGAATATGATCTGCATCATTCATTGCCCAAAATATTTGCCAAAAAATTATTGGTAACTTAATAAACGAAACCATGTTGCTTTTAAAACTGGTAAAACTAAAATCAGGAACTTTTCTAAAATTAATCTTATTATGACTATATGCAATATCAATTACTGCTGGATTTCCATTTAATAATGGCCCAACAACTATCACTTCATCAACATATTTAAGCCAAATATTCATTTCCCGAACATAAGGAGCATAGCCAAAATATTCATTTTCCTTTTGAATATGGTTAACATGGGTTATAATTGCAAATTTAATTGATTTCAATGCTATATATTATTTTCCACAATAGACAAAATTCTTTTGATATAATTTTTAGGATGTAAGTATACATCGGCCCACAATCTATTGTTTTCACCCATTTCTAAATATTTTTTTTCCGCCAACAGATTTTCAATTTTCTCAGGTAGCTCCAAATAAGAACTTCGTGAGATTAATCTTTCGTAATTTACATGTTCATTAAAATTATCAACTTGAATATTTAATGGAGTAGTTACAACAGCTTTTCCATACAACAAATACTCCCCGATTTTCCATCCAGGTGTATCTTTAAGTCCGTCATCAGCAATGCAAATGTCATAATTATTTAAAAGCTTAAGGTAATTATTTTTATTAGACTGTTTAGAATCTAACAATAGATCTGGTGCTAGTTCACTTGAAAAGTTATCTGCCAACAAACCAACTGATGCCTTTTTAAATGTTTTTTTTAATAAACGACAAGCATTAATTCTAAATTCATTTTGATTTCTCCGACGTTCTTTTTCATCCTCATCTTTATGACTATCAGGATTCCATAATCTTGTATGAAAAATTATATTTCCTCCATTATCAATGTTTTTTCGAGGATATCTTTGAATATCTAAAATACTATGCGATGCATTCGTAAATAAGGCATACCTGTCTATTGCCCGTATAACCTCTGTTCTGCTAGATTTATCAAACAATAAATCTTTTTTTAAATTCATTAATAACAAATGACTTTTATATGTTATTGATAAATTAAAATTCAAAGGATATATATTATTAATGTAGTTTTCTGAACGAAGAGACCGTTTAAAATAAAAATCAAAATTTTCTGAAGAATCTATAAAATTCGAATCATCAGAATAATCAAAAAAAACAGTTTTACTATTTACATGCAATATTGCCCCATTGTACTTTACAATTTCATTTTTAACAATGTTTACTTTTATATTTTCTTCTTTACAAAAATAAAAATAGGAATAAATGAGTTGATTTAAATGTGGAGTCCATAGTAATAATTCTAATTTCATAATTTCTTACTTATACGTATATTTATCCTCTATCCTCTTTATTTTCCATTATAATTAGATAATGCAGGTTTATTTAATGTTAAACTCAACCAACCAATAGTCCTACCAACTGCCTCTGTTAAAGCTTCTTTCCGATTAGATCCTGTAACTGAATTACTAAATCGAATTAAAGTAAGCACTAAGGTTATCATATTCCATTTGAACCGATCTCTAAAGGAAGGATTAGGGTTTTTTACGTGCCAGACATACCATCCGTTCCTTACCACCATTTTACCATATATATATTGATTTGGTCTTCCAGATAAGTCATGAAAATGATCTAATTTTGCTTTGGTATTCAGATATAATTTTCCAATTTTTGCGACTCTTAAGGTAAAGTCGGCATCTTCATATAAACCGTAGCCTTCAAAATAAGTGGAAAAAGAAAGTTTTTCAAAAACTGATTTTTTAAAAGAAGAAACCCCTCCCATTAATTGCTCTACTTCATAAATTTTATTACTTGGTGGCAAAAAACCAACGCTTCTTCCATGCGAAAATCCTGGCGAAAATCCTGGCGGACAATCACTATCCAGATTCAGTTTTTTCCGAAGCACAAAACGACTTCCATCTTTACGTTTCCAGCCATCAAAATAAAATTCATTAATTTTAGGAATATAATTTTCTGCTGTCTTTTCCCATTTTATCTCATTACATATATATCCCCCAACACCCAAAGCTTCTGGAAAAACTTCATAAGTATTTAGTAAGTTCTCAAAATAATCAGGTTCTAAGACCGTATCATCGTCTAAAAAACAAATAATTCCAATATAATCACTAACTTTTTGAATCCCAAAATTTCTTTGTTTGGTTAAGCCGCGATTTTGAGCATCAACCAAAAAATATTTTAAATTTTCAAATTGATTTTTGTTTAAGATAGCTCTCGTTTCATCATTTGTAGATCCATCAATAATTAAAATTTCATAAGGGTATACAGTTTGTGTTTGAACCGACTGCAGTAATTTCAACAAAGGCTCAGGACGCATGTATGTACAAATAATTAAGGAAAATTTCATGGTTTATTTATGTCTAACACCTAAATTGTTTAATTTTTCAGCATAAAAAAGAGATTTTTTAAACTGAAGATTCTTGTATGGGATTCTTAAAAATCGATATAATAGTCCTTTTTTTGAACCTTTAAAAAGATATAAAAAGAAATGTTTATACTTATACTCTACTACTTGTTTTGGTGTAAAATGTTTTACTATTCCGTACATTATTGTTGGACTGGGTACAGGACGAATAAATTTGACCGGAGTATCTAATTCCCAAGGTTGGACTTTTCTTTTCTTTCCTAAAACCTTTGACTGATTTCCCCAAAATCGATATCCACCCATTGGTGGCTTTAAATGTAAGTTCGCAGAAAACGGATTATGAATTACAATTTGTCCTAATTTTACTAATGACATTCCAAAATCACTGTCTTCACCATAACCGCCATCAAAATTAATATCGTTACCAACTAGTTTTCTGACATATTCTTTCTTTACACAAGAATTTGCATTACTAAAACCAGGACTTGCTCCTACTTTCCATCTTTTCTGCCCTAATTGCTCTAATTTATTCTTTAAATCTGTCAATACTTGCTGTTGATTATCTGCCCGAATATCTAGCCCGTTACAGGCAACCACTTTATATGTTTGAAGTATTTTTATATGATTTTCTATAAACTCTGGCTGCACCCTAACATCATCATCTCCAAAAACAATATAATCTCCTGTACACAATTCTATTGCTTCATTTCGTGCTCTACAACTCCCTTTTGTTTCCTGCCACTTGACGATTAGTTTAAAAGGAAATTGTTTTTCATTATATAATTTTTCGTTTCTTGCATTTTCTGGAGTTGCATCAACAATAACTACTTGTGATACAGGATAAGTCTGAAGTGCTAGATCTTCCAATAATTGTAAAGTAAAATCCTGTCTCATCATTGTCGGAATAATATAACTCACTGATGGATTTCCTTCTATATTTAATAGTTCACGTGGTTTAACAATTGGTTTTTCAGATGATTGTTTAAAATTTTTTTTAGCATACAAAAAGGCATTCCATTCTTTCCACTTCCAAAATCCTTCTCGATATAACATAAAAACAGAATGATCGATTTTGAAGTTTTTTCTAAAAAAAACATATCGGTCTTTCACTGAGATTTTAATTTCTTCTATAGCTTTTTCCTCAAAAAGTCCTTTTATATATAAAGGAATTGCAGCTGAATTTCGTAAAGCGTTGTAACCAAAATCTAATGCCTTCAACTGAACATTTTCATATTCATCATCAAAACCTTTTAAAGTTTCCCAAATTGATTTACGCACAGCAAACTGATTAGGGTTAACTCTCCAGCTAACGCATTCATCGAGATTATTAAAATCATTAATAAACATAAAAAAAACAGCTGTTTGATATACTAACTCTGGAAAAGCATTTTTATAACCCTGCTCAAATGAGCTATGCCAAATATCACCTGCACCAAAGGCAAGGCGTTCTAATTTATTAAAATCAGGTTGCCCACTATAAAGAATAATCTCTCCCGTACTTGTTATAAATTCTTTCAATTTCATTTCTATAATCTTAGTTATTGTTTTTTAAACTGTTTATAAAAATCAATATTTTGCTTTACTAACACCTTTACATCAAAAGATTCTTCCACCCTTTTTCTCGCCAATTTTCCAACTTTTGAGCATTGGGTTTCATCTTTTAAGAGTGTAGCTACTTTTTTTGCAAAAAGATCATGATTAGTTGGATGTACTAAAAAGCCATTCTTTTCATCTTCAATTACTTCGCATGCCCATCCAATATTTGATGCAACAATTGGCTTTTCCATAGCCATGGCTTCTAACCATGCAACAGGAAACGCCTCAGCAAAAGAAGGAAAAACACAAATTGCTGCCTCTTGAATTTTCTGTTTTATTTCTACATGAGGAACACTCCCCAAATATATTACGTTAGCTATAGCTTTATTTGAGAATAATTTTTGCATCATTTGCCAGGTAGATGGATTTCCTGAAATAATATCCGGAACATCTTTACCAACTAAAATTAATTTGGTTTCAGGATTGCTTTCAATTACTTTATTAAAAATTAAAGGCAATTCTAAAAGTCCTTTTTTGCGGATTAAGCTTCCAAAATATAAAATGCTTTTTTCTTTTTGACCGTAATTAGTATTAATTTCAAACAAACTGGTATCAATAAGATTTGGAACAATTGTAAATTCATTATTCAAGTCAAAAACTGCATTTGTCAAATCTGCAGTAAACTGACTTACTGATAATAAACCATCTGCCTTTCTTAACGCTCTTTTTTCATGAAATCTATTTATCCTTTTTACAGGCCGATTATCCAAATGACAGAAATAAGTATCAGAACCATGTAATCGGATTATAATTGGGCATTTATTTGGGTTAATAAATGATGTAATTCCAGTCCAGTCAGGTGCTTCAATTAAATCAATTTCCTGGGTAGAATATAATTTATTGATTATTCTTTCTAATTTTTTTCTTGTCAGAAACCAGGATAATCCTTTGAATTTTACATTTTTAATCTGTTGAATCAAAATTCCATTATCATCAAAAAAAGCATCTTCTTTTTGACCATAAACCAACACTCGAACCGAAATACCTTTTCCTAAAAGTGCGGTCGCTAAATTTTTAATACTTGTACCTATACCTCCAGAATTACCTGTTTTAGGGTGCGGATATTCTGGTGTTAAAAAGGCTATTTTCATGGTTTTACTTCTTAAAAAAATCTTTTAAAATTCTAGCTGTAAACATCTTGGCCCCTATATCAGTCATATGTCCACAAGACGAAAAATATTTATTTTCTACAACTACATTCTCATAATTATGAATTTCGGGATATCCCTTTTTAACTTTATCAAAATAATCCATCCCTACAACATTTTCGCACATTGGTGTCATAACCACAATAAAATTAATATTGTTTGCTTTACAAATGCTTTTAATTTCTTCGTAATATTTATTGTGAGGTAAAGGATTTAAGTTGACAATATTATTCTTCATATTGCCATTTTTGTATTTTTTTAATGGATAGAATCCAAGATTATCAAGAGCGTTTGTTGTTTGATTCGTTACAATTTTATAGGTTTCTCTAAATCCTATTTTTGCATCATATTTTATATATCGGTAAAAGGGAATATAATAAAGCTCTTTAAAATTTTCCTGAGATGCAAAATGATTTTTTATAACTTCAGAATTATGAATAAAGGGTAGAAATTTAGCAGAGACTCCTTCAGATTCCTTATCATTAGATAGATTTAAATCAGCTTCGAGAATGACATTTTTAATTGTATATTTTCTTTCAATCATCAATTTTAGCATTAAAGAAGCTTCAAACAAATGCCCGCCACTCATACCATAATTAAAAGTTTTCAATCCTTTATCTTCAAACATCATCGAAACAAAATGATTATTTGCTCTCGACGATCCTAAAATAACGACATCGTATCGCTGTGGTTCTGAATTGAAAACATTTTCTATTTTTCCTCTATTTTTAGATTGCAGAAACACTTTCGTATATAATCCGTCCAGAACAACTGCTATTAAAGCTGTTACGATTAAAATTTTGGTTGTATAAATTAAAAAGCGTTTCATTAAAACTGAAAATATATAAATTCTTTATAATCTGAAAAAGTTCCAAAAGCCATTATTGTAACAATGGCTAACGCGACTTTTAACAAGTTTCTTTTTCCTGAAAGAGGTTCGATTTTGCTACGATTAAACCATTCGACCAAAACAAAAAGACCAATCATTCCTAATAATTCATAACTATAACGTTCATTATCTAAATATTGAAAACTAAAATCTCTACTAGTTAAAATTCTTTTTAGGTATAAAATAGCATCATTAATTGTTCTAGCTCTAAAAAACACCCAGGCTATGCAAGTCAATAAAAAAGTATAGAAAATACTAAGTATTACTTTTGCCGAATCAAAATCAAATTTTAGCTGAATTGCATCCATATTATTTCTATTACTATTTGACAGAAGCAATGGTAAAAAGTAAACAGCATTAATGAATCCCCATGCAATATAAGTCCAATTGGCACCATGCCAAAAACCGCTAACTGTAAAAATGATAAAAGTGTTTCTGATTTTCATCCATAACCCTCCTTTACTTCCTCCTAGTGGAATATAAAGATAATCTCTGAACCAAGACGAAAGCGAAATATGCCAACGACGCCAAAACTCGGCAATATCTCTCGAAAAATAAGGATAATTGAAATTCCGGAGTAAATCTAAACCAAACAATTTTGAAACTCCCAAAGCAATATCAGAGTAACCGGAAAAGTCGCCATAAATTTGGAAAGCAAAGTAAATTGCTCCCAGAATCAATGAAAAGGAATTCATTGATTGATAATGATCAAAAATTGCATTTGCATACATGGCGCAAGTATCTGCAATGACTACTTTTTTTACTAATCCCCATACGATTTGATAAATACCTTCTTTAGCTTTTTCCAGATCAAATTCTCGCTTTACTTTTATTTCAGGTAATAAATGTGTGGCTCTCTCAATGGGACCGGCCACCAAAAGCGGAAAATAGCTGACAAAAAGAGAATAATCTATAAAGTTATATTCAGCCTTTATTCGCTTAAAGTAGATATCAATTACGTAAGATAAGCCATGAAAAGTATAAAATGAAATTCCGACCGGAAGAATTACATTTAATAAAATTGGACTTGCCTGAACACCAACTGAATTTAATAATTCAGCGAATGAAGCAGCAAAAAAATTATAGTATTTAAAAATTCCAAGGAAACCTAGATTGATACTAATACTTAACCAAAACCAAAACTTTCGACTCTTATCAGATTTGCCTTTTTCGATTTGAATTCCGGTATAATAATCTAGAAAAGTAGAGAAAACCAATAAAAATAGAAATCTCCAATCCCAACAAGAGTAAAAATAGTAACTAGCAACAATTAATAAAGCATTTTGTGTGCTTTTGGTTTTATTAAAGACAAACCAATACAAGAAAAAAACGATTGGTAAGAAAATAGCAAATGCTAATGAGTTAAAAAACATATATATTGTTAATGAGAACTTTAATAATTTACAATTGATTATTTCCCTAAATTAACTCAAAATAATTATCTACCATTTTAGTCAGAGAAAAAGTTTGCAAATTATCATTAATAACTGATTTATTTTCTAAAATTAGATTTTGATTAAAAATATTTAATAAAATCTTTTTCAATTGATCCGTTTTGGATGCTTCAAATAAAAATCCATTTTGATTTTCCTTTACTAAACCAAGAACATTTCCTTCATTTTGAGTTGTTATAACTGGCAAATTACAAACTAAACTTTCAAGAACAGTATAACAAAATGTTTCGCCATGTGACGGATGTATCAAGTAATCATAATTACAATAAACTTCACTTAAATTTGACACACTCCCTTTAAAATTAAAAACATCCTGAAGAGAAAAATGTCTAATCATTTTATTTAATTCATCCTTGTAATACCCATCGCCGTAAATATCAATCGAAAAAACAAAGTTGTGTTTTTTATGAATTTCATTTACTACGGTTATTAAGTCTTGAATTCCTTTTTCTTTTCTTAAATGACAGGCAACAATGAACTTGTTATTTGAATTAAACGAAGTTTTTTGTTTAAATTTTGAAAAATCTAAACCATTAGGAATAACCGAAATTCTATCCTTAATGTAGTAACCAAAGTCTTTTATAAGCTCTTTCTTACTGTATTCTGACACACCTATAAATACATCAATGTATCTTGAAAACAGCCCCCCTTTTACTCGTTTATTTATCTTCTTTTTAAATGAATAGCCATTTAAAGGTCTTGGGTTATGATCAACTGCAATAACTATGGCATTGGATATTTTTTTTAGTTTTTGAAAAAAAGGAGTACATAATTCTATAAAATGCGTAATGATATGAGAGTACTCAGTTTGATTTTGTTTACAAAAAACAAGGAAATTATTTTCTACACTTTGATTTTCATTACTATAAATAGTCAAATTTGGATAATGTTCATGCATTCCGTGATTTGGAAAAAACCAATCAACGTCGATTCCATTCTCTTTGCATTTTTTATTAAAATCCCAGAAAAAATAGTCCATACCCCCTATTCGTTCGGGTAGGAGTTGATAATTACAAAGAATGGCTATTTTTCTTGACTCCATTTTCTTAAGATTGTTGCAATTCTTTCTGAAGTTCCTTCAAGTGGTTTTCCTATTTGAAGTTGAATTAATTGCTTTCTGTTTTCTAAGTCTATATCTGGATTCTTAATATATAATACTATTGAATCTATTAGTTCTTGCCTATTTTTAACAATTCTGGTTGCATTGGACTTTATCACATTTTTTATATGCGCATAGTGCAAAAACCTTTGATCGTCATATAACCCATTTTCTAAATTCCCAAAGGCGGGATTAATCACAGGTTTATTAAATTGCATAAAATCAAGACTCATGGTGGAAAGCATATTAATATTCAAATCTGAAAATTCTAATATACTCCTCAAATCGATTATATCTTCAATTGTCGGAACTCTTTGAGACCATTCTTCCTGATGATTTTTTCGTAAAAGTTTCCATTTAGGAAAATTCCACTTAATGAAAGGATATTTTTCTAACAAATCTTTAAATCGTTTTCCATCTTCAGCTGGAGAAGTTCTAACCAAAAAATTAACTTCAGGGATTTTTTTATCTATAATAGCATTGGCGATAGTATCAATATACAATACATCATTTTGACTAGTGGAAACATCACCACAACTAAAGCAAATAGTTTTAAGAGATGTGTCCATATTGAATTTATTTATAAAATCTATATTACGGGATTGATACCTGTCTAAAACATAAGGTTCAAACTGAGGAGTTCCTACAACTTCAATTTGATCATTAACAATAGAAGAATAAAAATGCAAGAGTTCTGATTTCATTAAATCACTCCAAACCAAATAATAATTAAAATTTCCAGACATCCTGCCTTTAGAAGCTAAATTATCCCAACTAAAAATAAAAGAAGCGGTTTTTATTTTAAATTTTTCTGCCTGATATATTAATGGAGCTATAAAAGGAGGCCTTTGATGAGTAAAGAATAAAATATCAATATTTTCATTTTTAAGAATGCTTGCATATTCTTTAACGATTGTATTATTTTTAAAGGAGTTTTGTTGCCATCTATTGAATCTTTGAATCCATTTTTCGGAATTCAGAAAGGATGAAATTTTAAATATAAGTCGGGTTGAATACCCTCTAAAGCTTTTCGCTTTCGATTCATTTTTCTTCAAATTTGAACTTATTCCCTCATTTTCGCTTTTGTGCAGTTGTAAATGTGCTACTTCTTTTATTTTCCTAAAAAACCAAGTAGGAAATTTTTCTTCAAAAACAGGCAACTCAATAATTTTAAAAAACACTTCAACATCTTTGTAAGCTTCCTTTGGCAAACAGGAAAATATAGTTATTTCAGTAAAAGATTCCTGAGCCTTCTGACAAAAATCAGTAAGTACAAAGTTTCTAAATCCAACCCCGTCTGTGATAACTATCCCCAATTTACTCATCTTAATTTCCATTTATCATTTTAAAAAACTTTCCAACTACAAATTCCTCTGTCATTTCCATTGACTCATAAGTTGCTCCTGCAATATGCGGCGTTAATATCACATTATAGTTTTGTTTCGCCAACATTATCAATCTTTCATTTTCTAAGTTATTCTTAGAATTAATTTCGTTTTCTAAAACATCAGAAGCATATCCTTTAATCATTTTTTTTTCTATGAGTTGGCATAAATATATTTCATCAACGACAGCACCTCTTGATGTATTTATTAAAACCGCATCACTTTTAATTTGGTCCAATAACTCGCCATTAACAAAATGAATGTTTTCATGGTTTAATGGAATATGTATCGAAATTATATCGGCCCAACTAAACAGTTCTTTTGGATTATTAAAACTCTTATAATTTGTTTTTTCTATATTTTTATGATCATAAAAACCAATTTCCATTCCAAATACTTCTGCATAACTGGCTACTTGTAGACCTACTCTTCCAAGTCCTAATAAACCAATTTTTTTTCCTTTTAGATTATTTCCTTTAAATAAATCTCTTCTCCAAAAACCATTTTTAACATCATCAAATGCTTTCGTCATATTACGCATCAGAGCCAAAATTAATCCCCATGTATGCTCTGCGGTTGAAGGAATAGAACTCAAAAAATCGTACTCTCCTTTCAAAGAAATAACTTCTCCTCCTTTACTCTGAAAATAGTTTACATCAATGTGGTCTAAACCAGTCGTAGCAGTTAAAATATATTTTAATTGGGGAGCAGAATCAATAATTTTGGCACTAATATGAAATCGAAGCCTTACAAACAGAATATCAGCATCTTTTAAGTAATCCTGCAAGGAGTTTTCATCCTGAACATCTAACAAAATTACTGTTCCAATTTCTGAAAGCAACAGTAAAGCTTGCTCACTAAAATCCTGAGATTCAATTACAACTATTTTCATTTTTCCAATCTTCATACAACATTTCAGCTATTTTAAAATCACGAAAAGAATCAATATTCACTAACCAATTTGCATCCATCACATAAGCTTTCTTATTTTCAACCATAAAAGATTTTTCTTTTAAAAAAGCTTTTACTCTTACTGCATAAAAACATCCGTTTCTGAAATACACTGGCTCCAGATCTTGTCTTCTTTTACTTTCTCCTTCATTAACAAAAGGAATCAGCTTATTATCTTTCTCTAAATTATACATTCTTGCAGGATGATAATCTTCTAAAGGAACTACACTAATAACTCCATCAATAAATTCGTCTTTTTCAAAGATTGTTATTATGTTTGCTAAATCAACTGAGGTTCTAAGTGGTGATGTTGGTTGCAATAGAACTATTAAATCAAATTTCTGCTCCAGCTTTTGATAAACTTCTGCAACAGCAGTTACAACATTACTTGTGTCCTGTGCTAAACTTGCATGTCTTTTAATAACTTCTGCCCCAAAGTTCAGGGCAATATTCAAAATCTCATCAGAATCTGTTGAAACAATTGTTTTCGTAACCTTATCACACTTTTTAGCACACTCGATTGCATGAGCTATCAGAGGCTTCCCCCCTAACAGTTTAATATTTTTCCCAGGTACACCTTTGCTCCCTCCACGAGCTGGAATAATTGCTAAAACTCTCATTAATACATAATAGTTTTATGAAACTGCAAAGGCAAATCAGCTAGTAATTTGGCTATTTGTATACCTGCTTTTCCATCTCCATAAATAGAGGATGAAATAGTTTTCCCTTTTTGGACTGAAGAAACAATTGCAGCTTCTATCTCTTCCTGTGAATAATCCACATCTACACTGTTTCCTCCGCGATCTCTTCGATTTTGACGTGACCCAATATTAATTACAGGAACTCCCAAGAAGGCACATTCTCTAATACCAACACTAGAATTGCCTATCAGGCAATCGCTATGCTTCAGTAATTCTAAGAAATCTTTTCCTTCCATGTTCTTGAAAAAGTGGACATTTGGCAATTGATGTTGCTCTCTATAAGCACGTATTCCTGTAGACGTTCCGTCGGCTCCTGCATCTACATTAGGCCAAAACCAAAGTGTCGGTTTATTTATTTTGTAAATAGCTTCTAGTGTAGCTTCTATATGTTTTCGAGAATCTTTATATTCTGTAGTAACAGGATGTTGCATTACAACTAAATATCCCTGAGATAAATCAGGTGTTGCCCCCACACCTCCATATTTTTCGTAAGGATTAAAAGGAAGATTTTTACTGTGAATAATCTCTTCTGCTAAATCAATAGAAGGACAACCTGTATTAAAAACCATAGCCGGATCTTCTCCTAATTTTATAACTCTATCCTTAGCACTCTCAGAAGCTACAAAATGGTAATCAGACAACTTTGTTATGGCGTGACGTACTTTTTCATCAATATTCCCGGTAACTTCACCTCCTTGTATATGTGCTAATGGGATATTCATATAAGAAGCTGCAATAGCAGTTGCCATTGTTTCAAATCGATCTGCAACAGTTACTACAATATCTGGTTTTAGGTTATCAAAAACAGTAGATAATTCCAAAATACCAATTCCAGTGGTTTTTGCTGCAGCAGTCAAATTCTCTCCTTCTAATACATTAAATACCTTGGCCGAAATTGTAAAACCATCTTTTTCGATAAAATTCACAGCAGAACCGTATCGATCCAATAAAGCTGAGGCCGCTACAACCAAAAGCAATTCTAAATCCGGATGATTTTGAATAGCTGATAATACTGTTTTTACACGACTGTAAGAAGGACGCGCCGTGATAACCACAGCTATTTTTCTTTTTGGCATTTTTAATTTATTAAAGGGCTAAAGTAGTAAAAAGAGGAAAGGTAAAACGTAATTTTTTAGTATTATCAATTGAATTTTATAGGATTGACGGAACTTAAACTTAGTTTATAATAAATCAGCCTCATTCAAAAAATCCCATTGCTTTAAATCTTTATTCAATGCCTTCCCTATTATTTCCTGAAAACGAGAAGCGTCTATTCCTAATCCTTTTGGCTTTTTTGATTCTAAATCATCAAAAGTCAAAATATGATTTTTAGGTAAATCTTTGTTGACTGCCAATGATTTTTCAAAAATTTGCTTCAGTGGAGAGTAGGATTCGTTATTATTTTTATCAATACTATTTGATAAAGCATTAGCTATATTCCGAACAGAAATTACTAAATCTTTAGTCTCTGAAATTGTCAAAGAAGATTTTGAATCCGGACCAAACATCTGTCTGTCAAAAACAATGTGAAATTCCAGAATATCAGCTCCAAGAGCAGTTGCAGCAATACAAGTTTCTATTTTTGCAGAATGGTCTGAAAAACCAACCGATACATTATAACGACTTTTCAATTCGTGAATAACATTTAATCCATATTGTTCTGGTTGAGTTGGATACGCTGTGGTACATTGTAAAATTGAAAAATCTACATTTCTTTCTTTCAAAAAAGCAACTGTCTGATCTAATTCAGAATATGAACTCATCCCTGAAGATAAGATTATATGTTTGCCTGTTTGTGCAATTTTTTCTAAAATTAAAAAATTATTGACTTCGCCTGAACCAATTTTGTAACATTCTACACCCACTTCTTCTAGCCATTCAACTGCCAAATTACTAAAAGGTGAACAAATAAAATCTAATCCAACCTCATCACAATGTTTTTTAATTCCTTTCCATTGTTCTAAAGAAAACCCCATACGCTTCCAATAATCAAATCTTGTTTCATCTTCCAGGGAAAACTTTACACGAAATGGTTCGTGTTCACTGCTTTCAGCTTCGGCAATATGCATCTGAAACTTTATAGCATCAACACCAGTTTGAGCAACAGCGTCAATGTAAGAATGTAAAATTCCCAAACTGCCCTCGTGTGCCTGACCAATTTCGGCAATGATATAAGGTGATGATTCTGATTTCATATTTTAATTTTCTTACTTGGTTTAATTAACAAAATAATTATTTTTCAGGCTTCCAATAGATTTTAGCATCTTCTAAATTTTGAAAATCTTTATATTCCTGCATTGACAAGCGATTAGCATTTTTTATAATTTTAGGAAAAGAAAACAGCAAATCAAATAAAGCTAAAACAAGGGCCTTTAAAGCTTTTAAATCACCTTTAAATACCTTTGATTTGAGTTGTATCCAAATAGAATAAACCATTTTTCTTGGAATAATTGAAATAGGATAGAACAAAAAAAATAAATACCAACCGGATCGCAATGATCTTTGTAATCGTAAGGCATAATCATTATTGTTTTTTCTGGTTACAACATCAACTCTATGATTTACCAAAACATATGGTAAATAGTGTATTTCCCAATTCTTTTTAAATAGTTGATAAGAAGCAAAATCTTCTTCCCCGTAAAAAACAAACCATTCTGGATAATTTGGAATATCTTTCCATGCTTTTATTCGCCAAACATGAGCACAGCCTACAAAACTTTTCATTCTTGTTGGCTGATCATTAGAAAAAACATTATTAGGACTTTCTTTAGACCAAAAAACCCTAAACCCTAGCAATCCTGCTTTTTTATTTTTTTCAAAGTATTCCTCAATATTTTCCAAAGGTTTCTCAGTAACAAAATTTGCGTCGTCGTCTAATGAAATAGCAAAATCTGTTACAGTTTCATTTAACATCTTATTTCGGCAATATAAATATCCTTTAGAAATTTTATTAGTATGTAAAACAATTTGAGGATAATTTTCTTTTACAAAATCCGATGTTCCATCTATCGATCCATCATCAAATACAACACAAACTATCTTCTCTTTATCTAATAGGTTTTGAATTTTTTGAAGAGTGAAAGCCAAATCATCTTTACGATTTTTGGTGGTAATTAAAATTGAAAAACTCGAATTTAGCATTAATTAACAGGTAATTTGTTTATTATTTCTTTTAAATGTTCGACCGATACATATTCTTCAAGATCTTTTCTATTTAGTTGTAAATCATCAGGATTTCTTTTCCATATTTGATATAGTTTCTCAATCAGTAAGGCAATTCTTTGTACATCATCAACTTCTGACCAAAATTCATAATCTTTGCCTAACAATCTTTTCGTTTCGCTATAATATGGACCCAGAGAAAGGATTGTCTTATTAGCTTCAACACAATGAGGGAATTTAGCAGGAAGAAAAGGACTAATTTCTCCTTTTGCTTCTAAAATTATATTAACTGATACATTTTTTTGTAAATTATAGACTTCATCAAAAGGTTTGTTTCCACTATGAATATATAGTTCAGGAATATTTTTTTTATAATTTTCCAGCATTTCATTATGATAAGAGGCATTACCTAACAATAGAAGTTTTGCATCTATTTTTGCATCTGGATTTTGTTCCAAAAACAGATTAAAGCCTTTTATCAAACCTTCAGGGGATCGCTGTTTCATTAAATTTCCAGCATGGAGCAAATTGAATTTCGAAACATTAAAGTAAGATGGAAAAGAAGTATTTTGAATTTTATATCTTTCATTTTGATGCGGAATAATAATTCCTGTTTTTTCAAAATTAGGAAAATAACTACTCATCCATTCTTTCAATAATTCACTAGGAAATGCACTATGCATGGCTTTTAAAGAAAGCTCTTTAAAAAATTGTTCTTTTTGACGATAGCTTGATTCTATCCAATTGTATGGTCTCGGATAAAAATGAAAAGGAAACGGATCATGCACATATGCTATCCATTTTTCGTGAAAATGAGGTGTCTTAAGTACTGCGTAATGTGGTCTAAAGCTCGCCCCTTTACTTAAAGTTAAAACTAAATCCGGTTTAAATTCATTTTTTTTCAATGCTTTTTTTATACTCTTGGTATCATTAAAAAAAGAAAATGAAAAACCAAACCATCGTTCTAAAAAAGGAGCTAAATTAACTTTTAAATTTCGGCTTACAACACGCTGTAATCTGCTTAAAAAATAAGTGACACTTGTTTTTATTTCAGCAATTGCATAAGTGTTTATATTTGTTAATTCAATATCTCTTAACGTATAATGGCAAACCAAAACTTCGAATCCTGCCAGCCGTAAATTATTAATTAGTGCAACATTGGCTTTAGATCCACTACTGTCTTCTATATTTATCGAATCTACAACTATGAGTATTTTTTTCATTATTGTTACCAATTTATTCTCCAATCAACATCTTGTTTTACTACTATTGCAGGGTTACCTGCAATAATAGTTTTATTCTCTAAAAAACTCTTTGTTATTACACTGCCTAACCCAATTAAATTTTCACTTTCAATACATACTCCTGGGGCAAAACATGAAGCTGACCCAATATAAATATCATTTTTAATTTTAATTGATAAATCTTTGGTTTTTAATTTTGTGTGAATGGAACCATGTGTCCAAAACTGGCTACCTTTACCAGCAATCCAGGTGTTATTACCTATTTCTATATTATGATACAAATCGAAATAATGATTATTTATAATTCTTGAATTTGTACCAATAGAGAAATTAGCACTTCCCTGAAATACATTCCCAGAATGAATTGAAGTTTTCTGTCCTATTGACAATTCTTTGCATAAAATTAGGTTATTGTTCGCAATGTAAACATTATCTCCAATTGTTACTTTATTGCAGTTTATTATGACTTTCCCAATTTTGACATTTTTTCCAATAGAATAGCCAAACATTTTTTCTAATAAAAAAATCCTGAGCGAGTTAGAAGGCATATGTTTTATTATCTTTAAAAACAAAGATTTTCCTTTTCTCTTATTAAACATAGTTAACTACTTAAATAAGTGACTATTTTATCTGCGGCATCTCCATTTCCGTAAGGATTCCCTAGATTTTCAAAACCTTTAAAATTATTTAAAATTTCCTCTATTGTGTTTATTATTTTGTCTTTATCTGTTCCTACCAAAGTTGAAAATCCTGCTGTTACACCTTCTGGTCTTTCAGAAACTTCTCTGGTAACCAAAACAGGTTTTCCTAATGACGGTGCTTCTTCCTGAATACCTCCAGAATCTGTCACAATTAAAAAAGATTGCTGCATTAACCAAACAAAAACAGGATATGAAACAGGAGGAATTAAAAGAATATTTTGTTTGTCAGACAATAAATCATAAACTGTTTTTTTTACATTTGGATTTAAATGAACCGGATACACAATAAAAACATCTTCTCTTAGAGAAATGTCTAAAAGTGCTTCACAAAGATTTTTTAAACCTGATTCAAAGTTCTCTCTTCGATGACCTGTCACCAAAACCATTTTTTTATTTTCTGTAATTTCCTTTTTTAATTTTTCAATTTCGGGATGGCTATATTCAGGTTTACCAATTTTATTTGTTGTCCAAAGTAAAGCATCAATTACGGTATTACCTGTTTGAACAATATCTTCTTTCAGAATTCCTTCAGTTAATAAATTTTCTGTCGCTTCAACTGTTGGTGTAAAATGTAAATCTACCAGTCTGCTTGTTATTTGTCTGTTAACTTCTTCAGGAAAAGGTGCCTTTTTATTATAAGTTCGTAGCCCAGCTTCTACATGACCTACTTTTATGCCTAAATGAAAAGCTGCCAAAGCTACCATTGAAGAAGTTGTTGTATCCCCATGAACTAAAACTAAATCTGGGTTTGTTTTTCTAAGGACAGTATCTATTTTTGATAAAATAAGTGCACTTAAACTATTTAAAGATTGGTTCGATTGCATTAAATCTAAATCAAAATCAGGTTTAATTTCAAAAAAATCCAAAACCTGATCCAACATTTCACGATGTTGAGCTGTTACACACACAAGAACTTCAAAATTTTCCTTTTGTAGCTTATGATATAATGGTGCCATTTTAATTGCCTCTGGACGAGTTCCAAAACAAAGGAGAATCTTCATTATTTAAATCTTTTTTTTAATTTATAAATGGGCAAACGTAAAGGATAAGATTGATAAAAAAAAATCCATTTTAAACTTTTAAAAATACTTAAATCCAAAATATTTAATATTCTATTAAACAAATTATACTCTTTGAAACCAATAGAAATAGTTATGAAGTATTGAATCAATGAATTTGTAAGTAATTGTTTTTCTTTAAGATTCTGAACAACTAAAACAACTGCATCAGCTTGAGAAGCCATTCTAACAGGATTATTTTGAAAAAATTCACCAGTATTTGAATTGTCATGTTTTCGTCCATAAAATAAACACTTGTTAATCGATATTCCTTTAAATCCCGAAGATATTATTCTAGAATATAGTTCCCATTCTTCAGCATACATCAAATGTTCAACAAAACGATTCTTTTCAAAACATTCTCTCTTCCACATTACCGCACAGGAATTAAAGGGTAATTCATGATTTAAGATTCTTCTAACATCACTACTATCAATTTTAAAGGAGGTATATATTTTAGAATAATCAAAGCGATAATCAAACTCATTAAAAAAAACTTCTCGTTGATATCTACAGAATGAAACCTCAGTTTTGCTCAATTCTACTATGCACAATTCTAAATTTTGTGGATGCACAATATCGTCATCATCGAAAAATATGATGTAATCACCTTTTGCTAAATCAATACCATAATTTCGGCATCCAGGTAATCCTTTTTTATAATTATCAAGGCGTTTTAAAAACTTAAAACGAGAATCTTTATTTAAAACTGCAGTAATAACTTCTAAAGTATTATCGGTTCCCCCGTCATCAATTATTAAACATTCGAATTCTGAATAGGTTTGATTCTGAATAGACAGTAAAGATTCTAAAATAAAATGACTTCTATTATAAGTAGCCATGACTATAGTTACTTTTTTTTTCATTTAAAATAGGAATACTTTATTAAAGTTTTTATACTATTTTTATTTAAAAATGGATAGTAGTTTTTAAATATGAAAAAACAATGAAACTTACTTTTTTTTCTAGCGAAATCTGATACCATCAACATGATTATCTGATTTAAAAAAACTTTCCCGGTTGCTTTTTTATTTTGAAAGTTTTTATTTTTAGAAATATTCTCTTGAAATTTTTTAATAGTAGAATAATTTTTTATGATCCACTCAAATTTTATTTGTTGACAACTTAATATTTTAGTTTGCAATTCTGAAAAAACTTGAAAATCGTGATCTATAAAATTTCTTGAAAATTCAAAATACATCACCTCTATATTTTTTTTCCAAGTAATTTGTTTATCATTAACTGTTTTTATCTGATTCGTTAAACTATTCTCATGCTTTCTATAATTGTATAAAAACTGATCAAGTTTATAATATTTACTATGTAAGATAGCACGCAACCAAAAATCATAGTCTTCAATTAGAAATAAAGTTTCATTATAACCATTATTTTTTTGAAAGACATTTCGCCTATATAAAAAACAAGATCCTATAACATTTCCAAAAATTAAATTTTCTACTCTTAATAACCTAACTTCTCTTATTCTGTTGCCTAAATTATCAATTAAGAAAATATCACTGTAAACAATATCAGCTTCATTCTCTAGCAATGATTTTAAAAGTTTTTCTAAAGCATCAGGCTCATAAAAATTATCATCACTTGTCCATGTTATAAAATCTCCTCTTGCCTCATTATGTCCAATATTTAAACTTGCTGGTAACTTCTTATTTTCAAAATTGCTTAGAATCCTAATTCTATTATCTTTTTGTGCATATTGATTAGCGATACTCAAAGTGTTATCAGTAGAACAATCATTAACTATGATCAACTCTATATTTTTATGAGTCTGATTCACGCAACTTTCTATAGATTGAGATAGATATTTTTCACCATTGTATACTGGAAGAATAATAGAAATTTTTAAATCCTTCATGCTCTAAGTAATTGTAAATATTCTTTTTCCCAAATACTATCAATATGATTTTGTGAAAAATGCTGTTTTATAAAATCTTTCGTATTTATACCCATCTCTATTCTAAGTATAGGATTTGAATATAATAATTTAATTTTTTCTGACACTTCTTGTACATCATATTCTTTACAAATTAATCCCGTTTTTTTTTCCTTAATAGTATACTTTACACCCCCCGAATCAAAAGCTACAACTGGTAATCCACAAGCTTGCGCTTCAAGAGTAGCCAATCCCTGTGTTTCCCTTCTGCCATCTTTCAATGCAACTGCTGTTAACAAATAAACATCATGTTCCCATAATTCCTGTCTAACTTCTAATTGAGATTTTTTCCCTTTCATATAAACCTTGCCTTCTAGCTGGTATTTCGCAATTAAATTTTCGAGACTTGTCCGTTCTTCACCTTCACCAATGATTGTCAGTGTTATATCAAACCCTTTATTGATTAAGTCTGTCATAGCCATAATACAAAAATCATGGCCTTTGACTTTGTCTAAACGACCAACTGTTATTAGTTTTAATGTATTTTGACTTGTTTTATGTTCTGTATTGGGATAAAAAAAATCAGTATCAACACCCACAGGAATAATGGAAAGCAATTCCTTTGGACAACCTAACTCAATAATTTTATTAGCTAAATAAGGTGTATTGGCTGTTATTAAATCCGCATGTTTAAACAAATTATCGTAATAACCATTATTAAGAATATAACCATTTATGGGGAAAAAGGCATCATGACCATGAAAAGTAACAATTAATGCGGGTTTAAAACCTGTCTTTTTTAAAATATCTAATGGTTTAGAATTGGTTCCATACTGAACATGAAAAATATCCATATCACTAAACTTTTGAAAAAAAAACCATTGGTACAACCATGTTAAACTAAATTTAGGGAATTCTTTATGATATTTTATTATAGAGCTTAAATCTTGAAAATTTAGTATAAGTAAAACAATCCATTTAATTAAACGTATCAGCCTATTTTTTGGAATATTATAATCTTCAATAATTATTTTATCTAGCAAATCATACTCCTTAATTAAAATAGAATTAATTGCTGTATCATTATCCAGAAATTTTCTAATCAAAATTTTCACTTCATAGCCAAGCTTTATTGCAGTAATAATCTGTGCGACAATAAATGTTTCTGAAAGGTGTGGAAATTCAGGAACTTTAAAAACAATTTTTTTTGTCATAAAAAGCATTTTTTTATTAATGCCAAATACCTGCCTATTGCCAATCTTAATATAACATCCTTTCCCAATCTGTGAACTGCAAAAAAAGACTTTGGTTTTTGAAACTCCTTTTTTATCATTATAGTTTCGATAATATCATCTGCAACTATTCTTTTAAATTTTTCTACAGAAAACCCAATTAACAAGGTACTGGCGTACTCTAAATCTTTTAAAAATGTCTTTGAATGAATGACATCAATATTGTCATTTGGCCCATAAACAAATCTATTTATTAGAAATGTAATAATCTGCTCCTTAGCTTTCATTCGAGAATCCGCAAATAAGTCATTATACAATTCATACAAGTTACTTAAAAATTGATTCTTCAAATTTTGATCAAGTTTCATCCTTGTGGTTAAACTATTTTCGTGATATCTATAGAAATAATACCCAGGATTGTCGACTTTACAATAACTGCTATGTTTCATTGCACGCAACCAAAAATCATAGTCTTCTACTAAAAATAATTTTTCATTATATCCTTTATTCCTATCATAAACTTCTTTTTTATATAAAAAACAAGCTCCAATGACGCCATAAAACATTAAATATTCGATAGCCTTTAATTTGGCTTGTCCAGTAATAATGCCTTCATCATCTATAATTAAATAATCACAATAAACAATATCAGAATTAGATTTCATCAAAGTGGTATACATTTTATATATGGCATCTTTTTGATATATATTATCATCCGAAGTCCATGTAATATATTCCCCTTTTGCTTCTTTATGTCCAATATTTAAACTCGCAGGTAGTTTTTTATTTTCAGAATTATTTATTAGTCTCACTCTTTTGTCTTGTGCAACAAATTCGTTCACAATAGTCAAAGTATTATCTGTAGAAAAATCATTTACTACAATAACTTCGATTGTTTCATAGGTTTGCTCTAAACAACTATTTATTGCTTTTGCTAAATATCTTTCTCCATTAAAAACCGGAAGTATGATTGAAATAAGAGGGTCTTTCATTTAGCTTTTATTATTTTTTTGAAAATTCTGATGAAAAAAAAATCTTTGTGGAGAATTTCTTCTTTAAAAAAGAGTTGATTCTTCTTTATTATTTTTATATTTTCTTTTACAACACGTTGATATAAGTATTTTTTTGAAATACTCACCAACCTTGTACTTTCTCCAAAATGGATTTTAAAATATGACTCTATTAATTGCCAACTTATAATAGCATGTTCTAACTTTTTTTCATTATTTAAAACACTAATATTATCTATATGATTTCTTCTATAATACACCATAACATTTGGTACAAATACAACTCGATTTGTTTTTGTAAATATTCTGGCAAAAAATTCTCCATCTTGATTTATTACTAATCTCTCCATCCAATTTCCTGAATTAAGTACTAATTGTCTATTTAGTAAATAGGTATGAGCGGGCAAAAAACCACCCGACAAAGCCAGGGCATCAATAAAATCTAAAATAGAATCGAAATTTCTATAAACGTTTAGTTCTTTATTTTCATTGTTAATATTAGAAAGATTTTCAAAAAATTGCCATTTGCATATAGCGATCGTATTTATATCACATTTTTCAAGTTGGTTTACCTGTTCTTCAATTTTATTTAATGATATGTAATCATCTGAATCTAAATATTGAATATACTTCCCCTCACTCAATTCAAAACCAAAATTCCTGCATGCATTTGCTCCTTTGATTCTATCAGCTGGACGATGATATAATTTAAACCGAGAATCTAAATCAACATATTTATAAATTACAAATTCAGTATTATCCGTAGAGCCATCATCCACTATAATACACTCCCAATTAGTATAAGTTTGGGCTAAGATACTATTGAGAGTTTCACCTATTAGGCTTGCCCTATTATAAGTAGGAATAATTATAGAGACAAGTGGGTTACTATTCATTTAAAAATTCTTTTAATTTATTAATCTAAAATCTATTTTGAATTCTTTTTATATTCATTTCCTAAAAAGCTAAACCCTTAAACTCTGTTATTTACTACAACCTGTATAAAATAAACATTTAACAGTTCTTAAAATGCCCTTTATTATTATTAGCTACTAATATGAGAAATGAGGATTATTCATTATTCTGCTACACTAATTTAAGAATGTTAGATTGTTTTTTTTACTTTCGTTTCTTCTATTTAAAATAGCATTTTTATCTAAACTATTTAACGTTTTTATTTGTGAAATAATTTTGAAAACCAGTTTAAATCTAAATGAAAAGATAGCTTTAATAGCAAATTTATAGAGTTTTTTGTTTTCTGATTGAAATGAAAACTGATTAAAAGGATTAGAAGCCTTTAATATTACTCTTCGTTTATAAATCAATTGTAAATCTTCAAAATGAAAACTACTATTTCGTTCTTCTCTATCATGAAATAATACTACAGTTGCTAAAACTCCAACTTTAAATTGATGGAAATGTGCTCGCTCTATATAATTATCATCTTCACCATAATGGAAAAAAGAAGGATTAAACCCGCCAACTGTCTCAATACATTTACGTGATAATAACCAGCCAGCTGCATTTACGAAATTCACTAAATAAATACTCGATTTTACTTTATTCAAATAAATATCTGAATACAATCCTTTACATTTAGAAGGGATAATATAATTAGAAAAATTATAATCTAAATCTTCTCCTTTACCGTTCAAATGTATAGGGCTTACAATGCCAAACTCAGGTTCATTTTGTTGGGCAAAAATTAATTTTTCAATAGTATCGGATTTCACCCACGCATCCTGATTTAATAAAAAAACGAAATCAGCACTATTATCATATGCTTTTTTAATACCAATATTATTAGCCGCTCCGAAACCGAAATTTTTTATGCACTGTATAAATTCTACTTGAGGATAACTGGAATTTATTATTTCTTGAAAACCATCTGTAGAATTGTTATCAACGATTAAAATCTCAACCTCAATCGTACTCAGTAGCAAACTATTCAAGCATTTTTCAATCCATTTTCCAGGATTGTAGGTCACTATTACAACTACAATTTTCATAACAATGCTTCAAGATAAGATTTCCCCCATTTTTGGCATGGCTCTAAATGATTACCTTCTGCCCATTCATTCCATGCATTAATAAATACAAATGAATCATCTAAACTTTCGAAATTTTTAGGCTTCGTTTTATTTTTATACCAGTATTCGAATAATTCAGGAGTACTATTAAGCAACATAGTTGCATTTTGCCCAACTCGTCTGGAAGAATTATCCCACATTGGAGTTACTCCTGGGTAAACTCCGGTATTATTATTTTTAATATCAAAATCAATAAATTTTTTATAATCTACTTTAAGGTCTATGTTTTTGACTTTACGCTTCAATTTAAATTTTCTAAGTAATCTATTTTCAATGCGTTTTACAATTGTTTGCTTCCTTTTTTCCAATTGATTTATAAATTTCTTCATTGACTTTGATAAAGGTTGAAATTCAATTATTGCATCAAAATCAAATTCTAACATCTTCTCTTTATCCCATCCAATCCATCTTTCAAAACAGCCTAAATACAGTTCAACACCTTCCTTTGCAGCCTCTTCCCTAAAAATAGCAATTGTACTCGCCATATCTGGAAACAAATCTGGTTTATAAAAAATAAAAAAAGGTTTATTTTTTACTCTAATATATCTATCATCTTTAAAATAAGTTAACAAAAATCTAATGTGTTCCCTATCGTCAGTTTCTGAATAATTTTGTTCCAACAAAACATCTTGTAAACTACCATCCCAAGCTCTGGTCCAGTTTTCATTTGCCCAACATAGCAAAAATGGTAAATCTTCCTTTGGATTTTGCATTTTTCTATCAATTGGTTCATTTAAAACACGTTTCCCATTAAACCAATAATGATAATAGCAAAATCCATGGACTCCATATTGTTTCGCTAATGATTCCTGAGCTATACGAGTCTCTTCCAATCGTAAATCATAAAAACCTAAATCCGACGGCAAATGAGGTTGATAATGTCCCTCAAATCGTGGTTTAGCTTTAGTCACGTTAGTCCATTCAGTAAAACCTTTACCCCACCATAAATCATTTTCAGGAATGGGATGGAATTGAGGTAAGTAAATAGCTATAGGCTTTATATCACTCATTATAGCAATGCTTTTTTAAATTCGTTATAAACATATTGCTTATTTGAATGGGTTTTTAGTAAAAACTGCTTGGCGTTTTGCCCTTTTTCAGTTGTATAGATTGAATTGTCATAAAATTTTAAAATGGCATTTGCAGTTGCCGATATATCTAAAAATGGTATTATTTCTCCTCCATTGCTATTATTAATAAAATCACTACTACCACAAACTTTATCAAAACAAATTGATGGTTTAGCAAATTGAGCTGCTTCTAAAATAACTAATGGATAGGGATCTTCTCTAGACGTCAATAAAAACAAGTCAATTTCATTATAAAAAGAATCCAATTTATCTGAAGACGATTCAAAAAAAATCTTTCCATCCAGATTAGTCATTTTAATCTGACATTGTAAACGCATTAATTCTACCCCATTATTAGCTCCTTTCCATTTAAAAACAATTGAAGCATTAGGACGTTTCAAGAATAACTCGTTAGCTACCTGCAAAAACAAATCAGGACCTTTGCGCCAATCGATTGTACCACATCCTCCTATAATAAAGTTGTTTTTATTTTCTCCATCATCAAAAGGTAAAATGTTTCTATTTTCTATGAAATAAGGCATTTTAAAAATATTATTTTCTAATATATTAAACTCCTTGTATAAAAATTCTTTTACTAAGCTACTTGGAACCCAAAACTTGTCAGAACTTTTGATAACAATATCAATTGCCTTCGAAGTTGTATAGGTTTTACTTGCTACTTCAAGTTCGTGAATATAACTTATTATCTTATTTTTATAATTATTTCTTATTTTTTCTAAAATATCTCCGTTGGTTATAGTATTCGAAATTATATGATGATATTGGTTTAAAAACTTTTTATCTTCTAATAGCGATTTGGTTTTGAATAGTTTACTTTTAAGATAATTAAATTTTGTTCTTTTTTGCTGATATAGAAAGTAAGTTGGTGCTAAGTTTTTAAACTCATTTTCCAAGTCTCCACCCTTTTTTAAAAGAAAGTTTACTTCATATTCATTAAAAGTCAATAGAAGCTTTACCAAATTTAAAAGTAAAATAGGAGCCCCTGTTCTTGAAGCGTCATGTGAGATGAAAAGGATTTTTTGCATTATTTACTATATAAAATCTTTTGTTTTAATTTTAAAAGAAAATATCCAAGCCTAAATTTAAAATAATTTAAAAGATCATGTTTTTTATATAGACTTGCAATTATTAAATAAACGTTTATTTTTTTCTTTGAAAATTCTTTTGAAAATTCTTTTTTTAAAAACAGCTTATCACTGACTAGTTCAATAAACTCCAAGTGCATTTTATAAGCCTTTACCAGTGATTGATTATCCTCTTTTAAAGAACCATGTATTCCTCCAAAATGAACTCTATAAACACTCATACAGTCCTTAAGTATCATCATTTTTTTATTAGAGCGATGAAAAACAAAAAGCATCAATCCCCAATCACCAAACTTTATTTCATTAAGCCAGTGTGGTATAGGTTTTAAATATTCTGCTCTAAATAGCAAAGAACATGTAGCTGTCAAGTTATTACTGATATAATCTTGAATTATTTTTGTCGTATTTTCATTTATATTTGGAAACAAATATTCTGTATTACTAATTTCGTTTACTTCATTAGCTACATGTGTACACATTGAATAGTCAGGGTTATTCTCTAGAAAATTAACCTGTTTTTGGAGTTTTAATGGATCTGTCCAAAAGTCATCTCCTTCTAATATAGCAATGTATTTTGCTTCACTTTCAAGACATGCTTTAAAGATTTGTCTGGCATTTAAATTTGCACCTATATTTTTTTCATTTAAAAACAATTCTATTTTATTAGGATACTTCTCTTTAAGTCTTAAACAAATTTCTCTAGTATTATCAGTAGAACAATCTTCTCCTATAAATAATTTGGATTTAAAATTAGTACTTTGATTCATTACTGATTCGACAGCTTCCTCAATAAAAAGCTCATGATTATAAGTAATCATATAAATTGCAATGAAAGGTGTATTATTTAATTGCATATCCAAAACCTTCTTTTCCAAAATCATTTCCATTATACAACATATATATAAACCCTTCATGCTTAAATACATGACAATATTCCATCATATGGTCATCCCATGCTGAATCTGACAGCTCAATACCAGTATCTTCATATTTTTTTTTCCAGACAATACCATCCGAAGATAAAGCTAATCCCAGTTTGTAACCATCTAAAGCTGAAATTCTATATTGATTTGTTTTTCTATATGAAAAGTACATTTTGTAAATATCATTTTGTTTAAAAACACATGGTCTTCCCAGGGCTTGGGCTCTTTCATCATAATCTACACTAATACTACCATTTCTATTCCAATTAATTCCATCGTTAGATTCTGCATATTTAATGTGATATGATGGCTCTGGATAATTATTAATCATCTCCCAACCGGTACAAGATATATACCACATTTTCCAAATATTATTTTCAATGATTACAAATGGTGCTGTATTAAAATAGGGTTCATTTATATTCCTGTCACAAATTGGTCCTTCACTATATCGTTTAAAAGAAAGACCATTATCATCACTTATAGCAAGCCCTATAGAAAGTCTGTAAGAAACAGTAACTTGTGGATTCCAACCTATATAGTACATATATAATTGATTCTTATTCTTTATTAAACAGGAAGGCATAATTCCGCTGTCATCAAAACTACCCAGCCTTCCTAGTTCTAAAATAGGACCAACAACCTCTCCGGTAAGTTTGATATTTCCTTCACTTATAATTGCATCTATATAATAAGGAAGCGATTTACCATTTTCATTTCTGGAACTAAAGTAAATCTTGAAAATATTTTTTTCAATATGATATGCGAAAGGTATAGATGCATGAGACTTAATAAATTGATTTCTGTAATCATCTACCTTAAAAACTAATCCTTTCTTAATCCACATAATTATTATAGCTTTTTTGTTGAAATTTCGGACTTAACTGCTGGATTTCCCTTATACATAGACCATGATTCTGTATTCTTAATAATACTCGCTGACATTGCTACAAAAGTTCCCTCTGCAATTTTCACTCCATCTCTGATTGTAGAATTTACTCCTAAAGTACAATAACTTTCAACTTCACAATGACCTGAAAGTACAACATGAGATGTAAACATAACATGATCTTTTATAACACTATGATGCCCAATATGGTTGCCACTCCATAAAATAACATTATTTCCAATTGATGTAAAAGGCTGAATTGTATTGTTTTCTAAAATAAAGCAATTATCTCCTATCGAATTATTAAATAAAGTTGCCTTACTACTTACATAACTAATCAATTCATATCCTTTTGCCTTAATATTATTATAAACATTTTCTCTAAGTTTATTCATTTTTTGTGGTGCCATTGGAGCAAAAAATTTATAATCTATTGGAGAGTATATTTTTTCAATATTTTCAAATGGTATAATAGGTAAATCATGAAAAAAATTATTCTCTGGCAAATAATCTTTATTAACACTAAAAGCAACAACTTCGTGTTCTGAATCATTTTCAAGATAATAATGAGCTAGCTCAGCAAAATCCTGAATTCCAAAAATTATAACTTTTGCCATATTTTCATTTTTTAAAAACATAGACTGTATACTCATACAATCCATAATCATTTCTAATAATATAATTTCTCGTAAGATTTGCACATAAAAAACTACTTAGTATATCATGTGAAACATGAAATAAATCTTCTCGTTCCCAATCTACATTCTTTGACATTACATTAAAAGCAAAACCGTTATTACATTTTTCATAAATAACAGTAATCATTTTTGTAAAATAATTCCACATTTCATCATAAGACAATTCTCTTTTCTCAGTAAAAACACCGTTCATTACGACATAATCAAAATTGCCAATACTATCTTTAGAATCCAATATATCAATACAGTAAAAAGAATTATCTGGGTATTTCTTTTTTGCTACATCAATAAATTTTTGAGAAATATCTAAACCGGAATAAATTATATTTTTTTTATTATTCCTATGAACAAAATCTAGAAGATGACCAGTTCCACAACCAAAATCTAATAAAGATACCTTACGATCACTTTCTTCATTTAATTTTATAATATCTAGCATTATTTTATAACGAGTATCAACATCTTCTAACTTTGGCCAATCAACCCCCAAGTGATTATCTCCATGTTTGTCCAAACATCTTTCATAATGTGCTATTATTTTATTATATTCTTTCATATCAGCTCACATTGATTTAAAAAATCTTTTATTCTTTCTGGTGAATTAAACATCATAACATCAATTATTGATAAATGAGGAATAAACACTTCTTTAAATTGAGAATAATTAACTGGATTTGATTTAATGAAACTTAATGAAATATTATTTTTTAAAAATAATTCTTCATCATATAATGTCAAACCTCCAATAGCATTAATATAAGTAGTAGCATCAAGTTTTTTGCAGATTTCAATAATTTTGTTTTGACTCTTTAAATATTTATTTTTATTTAAATCTGAAGAAATTAATATTTCAGTTTCTATAGAAAGAAAATTGCAAATTTTCTGTAAAGAATAAACTATTAATTTAGATACATTTATTTCATTATGCTCGACTATATTTTTAATTATTGGAAAAACATTTTCAAAAAAAGGAGCCTTTGCATAAGCGAATCTTATTGTTTTTAATAAATCTGCTTTCCAGTGTGAGTTCTCATCAATCTCTATCTCATTAATTAATCTATTTTGGCTAGCTCCTTTTAAGTCAATACTAAATAGAAATTGCTTTTTATTAACCAAAATGTTATTTCTATTTATCCAGCCTTTTTTTATAAAATTAACATCATCATAAATCACAAAAGTGTCAACAGCATTTATTAATTGGAAATAACCAATGTAAGGAAAAAAGTAGGGTTGCATTATAGCTACTTTCATTACAAATTTTCATTTATTAAGGAAACTATTTTTTCCAATTCAGGAGTAGATAAGCCTACAAATAAAGGCAAGCATAATATTCGTTCTGCGATACTTTCAGAAATTGGCATTACTTCTCCTTTTACGTATTCAATAGTATTCAAAGAAGGGTAAAAATAACGTCTTGGAAAAATTTCATTTTCATTTAGTTTTTTCTCAATTCTCAAAAGTTGCTCATCAGTTTGACATATAATTGGATAATAACTGTAGTTCCAAACGGTATTTTTTCTAATTTTTAAAGTCTGAATTTGTGATAAATTTAAATTCGAATTATAAAAATCGACTATATTTTTTCTTTCAAAAATTATTTCGTTCATATATGGCAGTACACTTAACCCCATGGCTGCTTGTAATTCGGAAATTTTCCCATTAATACCTAATCCATGAAACGCTAAGGCTCCGTTGTGTCCGAAATTATGACTATAGAAAAATTTATGATGTAAATCTGGATTCTTAGTAAATATAGCTCCTCCTTCACCAGTATGAAATAACTTCGTAGCATGAAAACTGCAAGTACTTACGTCACCGTAATCAAAAATAGACTTATCATAATATCTTACCCCAAAACAATGAGCTGCATCATAAATGACTTTTAAATTATGTTTTTTTGCGATTATCTCAATTGCATTAACATTACATGGATTTCCAAAAACATGTGTTGCTAATATTGCTGTGGTTTTGGATGTGATTGCTTCTTCAATTTTTGTTTCATCAATTGTTAAAAATTCCGGATGAATATCGACAAAAACTGGTTTACAGCTTTCCCACACTATTGCTGCTGTAGTAGCTACATAAGAAAAAGGCGTTGTAATGATTTCACCTCCCTTTCCTAATATTTTTAACGCAATTTGAAGTGGTACAGTACCGTTATTAGCAATAATAATGTTTGAAACTTCTAAATGGTTCTTTAGTTTTTCTTCGAGTTCCAAAACCAGCTCCCCACGATTCGTCAGCCATTGGTTGTCCCAAGCACGTTGGAGTTGCTTATGATATTCTTCAATGGGTGGTAAAAAAGTTTTGGTAACGTTAATCATTAGTTTTTCCATTAATTTGCCAATCTGCTTCTAAATGAAATGGAACCCACATTTCAGTTTCACTTTCAATTTGAAAAGCATCGACATTATTTATTCGCAATATGGGGGATTTATTTTCAAAATGATTCACTGATAAATCGTAGCTATAAATTCCCTGAGCAAATAAAACTTTAGGTATTTTTATCTTTACAAATAATTTATCATTGATAATTTCATAGCTCATTTTTTCATTAAAAACACCTGCAATTGGACGTTGTTCCTTATCTCTAAACTCTATATAAATTAAAGGAACATTTAAACTCTCTTCTTTAAACTCCATTTCTAATTCAATAAGTAAATCATCTCCTCTTTGCAAAGTTGTATTATTATTATTATTATTATTATTATTTATAGAGTGCTTAGTCAAGCTAACAGTTCCATCATCGAACATTATATTCTGTTCATTAGAATTAAATCGATTATAATAAGAATTTATTCCTTTACTAACTTCTTTTCCCTGAAAAACAGCTGTCCCTTTCTCCATCAACATAATTTGATTTGACACCCTTGCAACCATAGGCATTGAATGAGATACAAAAACTACTGCTGTATGAGGTAATAACTTATCTATTTGCTTAAAACATTTCAAAATAAACCCTAAATCTCCAACTGCCAAAACTTCATCAATAATGAGTACATCTGGCTGCATCTGTGCTGCTATTGCAAAACCCAAACGTACTTTCATTCCAGAACTGTAGTTTTGTACAGGCATATTTATAAATTCTTCAATCTCAGCAAAAGCTACAATTTCATCAAATTTGGCTTCTATTTCTTGTTTACTAAAACCTATTATTGCTGCATTGTTGTAAATATTCTCTCTGCCAGTAAGTATCGGATTAAAGCCTGCTCCTAATTCTATTAAAGCGCCTACTTTACCGTACATTGTAACACTTCCCTCATCAGGAGCAATCAAACCATTTAATATTTTCAACAGGGTACTTTTTCCAGCACCATTATGTCCTATAAGTCCTAGACATTCGCCACGACAAATTTCAAAACTAATATCTTTTACCGCCCAAAATTCGTCTTTTCGCAACGATTTATCTTGTTTTTTTTTTGTGATACCGCTAAAAACATCAGACAGCCCATATAACAAACTTTTTTTAAGATCTTTAGCAAATTTCTTAGAAACATGGTCTACTTTTATCAATACTTCTCCCATAATTAACTCATTCTTTCGGTTAGTATTGGTATTGAAACTCGATATACGACTAAAGCTACAATACTCAAAATCCCTGTTACTAGTATACTAAGACACCAAAAAACAGGATTTTCTATGCTATAACCGGTCAGTACATTACGCAAATCTGTAATAATATAACTCAAAGGGTTCAATTGCATTATCTTTCGCATTATGCCTTCAGGAGGCATAGCATATACTACGGGGGTAGCATACATTAAAAATTGCAAACCTATGGGTATCAAACGATTAATATCGCTATATAATAAACTTATTGGCATTAACAAAGTTCCAATGGCAACAAAAAAAACAATTGATAAAAACAAAAGGGGAATAAAAAAAAGAATTTCGATAGAAGGAGTTATTTTAAAGAAAATTAAAAATAGGATTATCAATCCTATTTTAATTAAAAAATTAAAGAAAAATTTAATTAATCCAAGTGTAATTAGAGCTTCTTTATCAAAATTTATCTTTGTGATTATAGATTTGTTTGCATTTACACTTTGTGTTGTTAAGTTAATGCATTCACCAATTATGCCCCATAATGTAGTTCCTATAAGTACAAAAGCAGGATAAGGTACATTCGTTGCTGTCGTCTGGATAGTTCCCGATGATTGCAAAAATATCCATACTAAAGAATTTATTAATACCGGAAAAATAGCCCAAAAAACGCCCAAAAAAGATTGACGATATTGTGCTTTTATATCTCGCTTAGCTAATTGATTAGCCAAATAAAAGGAACTTTGATATCCTTTTAAACTGGCTTTTATTACTTCCAAAAAACTATAACTATTGGAACTGGTATAAATATGTTTTTCTAGATTCATTTTTAATTACCTGGTTATCTCGAAAAAAAAGTAATTCGAATTTTCTGTGGTATCTATTTTATGTTTACAAATTCAATTTCAAAGTATATTTTAAGGTCAAACATAATGTAATTCTCCCATTAAATCATCACTAAAGAAATCCAAATATCTTAATTAATAAGATTTTTAGTCGTTAAATAATTTCTTAAAAAACAAAAAGGCGCTTTTACAAAACACCTTTTACTATCATTAATTTGAATTAAAATATAACTCTTATTTTTATTTATCCAAAACTTCAAAAGCAGAATTCATGCTTTTAAATTCAGGAACTATTTTTTTCATTTTGGCCACAATATCATCATTATCGTAGAAATCGGCAATACCAATAAGTTCATCTACCTCAGTATGCAAATTTTCATATTCATCCTGAATTTCCTGTGCTATCATGATTTTGTTATGATACGTTGGTAACGTTTTAGAAGTATCATTTAATAATTCTTCATAAAGTTTTTCACCCGGTCGTAAACCTACAATTTTTATTTTGATCTCTTTATCAGGAATAAAACCTGCCAATTTGATCATTTTTTTAGCCAAATCTATAATTTTTACCGGCTTACCCATGTCAAATATATAGATCTCGCCTCCATTACCCATTGCTCCCGCTTCTAAAACTAGTTGACAAGCTTCAGGGATTGTCATAAAATAACGAATAATATCCTGATGGGTTATGGTAACTGGCCCGCCTTCGGCAATTTGTTTGGTAAATAATGGAACAACCGATCCGTTTGAGCCTAAGACATTTCCAAAACGGGTTGTAATAAATTTTGTGGCTCCTCCATTATTTTCACGTTGATTTTTCAGGAAAAGAGATTGAACATATTTCTCTGCAATACGCTTACTGGCTCCCATAACATTACTTGGATTCACTGCCTTATCTGTCGAAACCATCACAAATTTCTTGACATGGTATTTACAAGATAAGTCAGCCAGATTTTTAGTTCCTTTTATATTTGTCAGAATGGCCTGCGAAGGGTTTTCTTCCATTAAAGGAACATGTTTATAAGCGGCGGCATGAAAAACAACATGGGGATTGTAATTTTTGAATACTTTTTCTAGTGCTTTTTTACTCCTGACATCAGCAACTACTGCGACTATTTTAGTTTCAGAATTCATCGCGTAAGTTTCTAAACATAAATTATGCAATGGTGTTTCGGCATGATCTAAAATAATTACAACTTTAGGATTAAATCCAAGAACTTGTCTTACTATTTCACTTCCAATAGATCCTGCCGCTCCGGTAATAAGAATTGTTTTATCTTTTAATTGTTTAGAAATTGACTTGCTGTCTAAGACAATAGGTTTTCTTTCTAATAAATCTTCAATCTGAATATTTTTTACTTTCTGAGAAATTTCTTTTTGATTTTCCCAATCCGAAATTAACGGAACAGTATATACTCTATAATTAAATTCTAAACATTGATCAACAATTATTAATTGTTCTTCTTTAGATAAACTTTTATCAGCTATAATTACACCTTCTGCAGCTACTGAACGCATTAAGGCTGGCAGTTTTTTTCGGAGAATCAAAATTGGCAAATCCAGCATTCGCTTTGAAGCATTTTGGTTGTTTTTATCTACAAATCCAACAATCTTAAATCGGGATGGTGTTTCGAATTTCAATGCATTTGCTACCGAAATAGCATTAGCATCAGTTCCGTAAATCACTGTTCTGATAAGTTTTGTGCTTGCTTTTTCTGAAAAATACAATTCAAAAGTTTGCTTTACGATTACACGATATAAGAACAAACCGCAAAATGATAAAACCAAATTAATGAAAAGGGCAGTATTTAAAAATGCTTTATGCCCTGTATATAATTCAAAAACGAGATTAAAAAACAAGAAAAACACCAAAACAGACATTTGGGAAAATAGCAACTTTATAGCATCAATATACGAAGAGTGCCTAATGATTCCAGAATAAGTTCTAAATAACCAAAAGAAAAAGATATTTACAATTAATAGACTGCCTACAAAATAGAAATCATGTGAAGTAATAATATATCCTAATGCTGTACCTTCAAACAGCATATATGTAAAAGTAAAAGAAAATGCCAAAACCATTACGTCTATAGCAACAATTATCCACCTAGGCAAATAACTGAGGTTATTAATATGCGCCCTCAGATTCCTTGGGGAGAACGAATTATGCAACAAATCGGCTACTTTGGTCTGTTTATCTGTATTCAATTGGGTTGATTTTGATTCTGCAAAATATGTATGTCTTACAAAAATACAAATTAAAGGTTTAAAAAAATTATTTCTATAAGCAAATTAAAATTTAACACCTTTTCGCTTCTGTTTTAGAAATTCTATTAAGTATGATCCATATCCTGATTTCACTAAAGGCAATGCGAGCCCTTCCAGTTGTTCATCATTTATGAACCCTTGTCTCCAGGCAATTTCTTCAATACAACCAACTTTCAAACCTTGCCTCTCCTCTAAAACCTGAACAAATTGCCCTGCCTGCATCAGGCTATTAAAAGTTCCTGTGTCTAACCAGGCAGTTCCTCTGCTTAAAATACCAACTTTCAAGGCTTCTTTTTCTAAATATACTTTATTAACATCAGTTATTTCATATTCACCACGTGCACTTGGCTTAATATTTTTTGCTATTTCTACAACCGAATTATCATAAAAATATAACCCTGGCACAGCATAACTTGATTTAGGCTCTTCTGGTTTCTCTTCAATAGAAATAGCCTTAAGATTTTCATCAAACTCTACAACACCGTATCTTTCAGGATCTGAAACATGATAAGCAAAAACAACTCCGCCTTGTGGCTTTGTATTTGATTTTAATAATTCCTGCATATTCGATCCAAAAAATATATTATCTCCCAATATCAAAGCAACATCATCATTTCCAATAAATTCTTCACCAATTACGAATGCTTGTGCCAAACCATTAGGGATAGCTTGTTCTGCATAACTAAATTTACATCCGAGAGTAGATCCATCACCTAATAATTTCTTGAAATTTGGCAAATCATGTGGAGTAGAAATAATCAATATTTCATTAATACCGGCCATCATTAAGGTAGATAATGGATAATAAATCATTGGTTTATCATAAACCGGCATCATTTGTTTACTCATGGCAAGTGTTAACGGGTGCAAACGGGTGCCAGAACCTCCTGCTAATATAATTCCTTTCATCTGTTTTAATTTTAGATTTTAGATTTTAGATTTCTCAAATTGAAACCTGAAATCCTAATATGATCTTTATTTATATAAATATTTTTTTTAAACTTTCTTTATAATTTGGAATATCTAAGTTATAAACGTCTCTAATTTTTTTCTTATCTAATAATGAAAATTCCGGACGCTTTGCAGGAGTTGGATAAGATACTGATGGAATTCCACCAACATTACAATCGTACCTCCCTAATTCTTTTATTGCCAACGCAAACTCATACCAGCTTATTTCACCTTCATTTGAATAATTATAAATCCCGGGGATCCAGTTGGAAGATTCGATTATATCAATCATCGCCTGTGCTAAATCAGCAGCATATGTTGGCGAGCCTATTTGATCATTTACAACATTAATCGAATCTCTTTCCTGCATCAGGCGCTGCATTGTTTTTACGAAGTTATTTCCAAATTTGCTGTAGACCCACGAAGTCCTGAGAATAATTGAATCTGAATTTTCTCTTAAACAGGCAATTTCACCAGCTCTTTTACTTTCTCCATAAACATTTATTGGGTTAGTTTCTGCTTCTTCATCTAAAGCAATTGATGAAGTACCATCAAAAACATAATCGGTAGAAACATGAATTAGTTTTACGTTATTTTCTGATGCGTATTTTGCAATTAATTCTACCGCCAAATGATTTATTGTAAATGCGAGCTTTTTTTCAGTTTCAGCCTTATCAACTGCAGTATAAGCACCGCCATTTAAAATTATATCTGGTTTAATTTCATTTAATTGAATATTAAGTAGTTCTAAATTATCCAAAGTAATTTTAGTTCTATCTCCAAAAAACCATTCATATTGCGGATATTGAGTTGATAAAACAGCTAATTCAGAACCTAGCTGACCACTAGCACCTGTAACAAGTATTTTTCCCATTAAAACAGACTATTACAATTTTCAATAAAAGGAAGTATTTGATCTTTTTCAGAAACGATTGCTTCCTCCAAATTCATGCCCCAATCAATATTTAATGATGGATCATCAAATTTGATTCCGCCTTCAGAAGCTTTATTATAGAATTGATCACATTTATACATTACAGAAGCTGTTTCACTAATCACTGAAAAACCATGAGCGAAACCTTGAGGAACCAGAAGTTGTTTTTTGTTTTCTGCCGACAGTAATACACTAAATGATTTTCCATAAGTAGGCGAATCTTTTCTCAAATCTACCGCTACGTCAATAATTTCACCTTCTAAAACACGAACTAATTTAGTTTGTGCGAACGGAGGATTTTGATAATGGAGACCTCTTAATGTTCCTTTCTTAGAAAAGGACTGATTATCTTGTACAAATTCAATATCTATACCTAAATCAGTAAATTTTGTTTTGCTGTAGGCTTCAAAAAAATAACCTCTTTCGTCTCCAAAAACAGTAGGTTCTACAACTACTAAATCTTTTATAAATGTTTCTTCAATTTTCATATTACAATATAATTCTTATCTAATTATTTAAAGAAATTTACGAGTATTTCTTTAATTCTATTTTTATCTTCTTTGCTTAAATTTGATCCTGATGGAAGACATAAGCCTCTTCCAAAAATTTCTTCAGCTACTTTATTGCCATAATATGGATATTTTTCAAAAATGGGCTGCAAATGCATTGGTTTCCAAACTGGCCTTGTTTCGATGTTTCCTTTTTCAAAAACCAATCGTAAATCTTCTTTAGTTTTATTATTTGTAAAATTTGATTGTATTAAAATGGTATTTAACCAATAATTTGAAAAATAATCTTCATTTAAAACTTCGAAAAGCTGAACATTATCTATGGATTGCAAAATATCCTTATAAAAAAAGTGGTTCTCACGCCTTGCCTCTACATTAGAATGAAGTGCCTTCATTTGTCCAAGCCCAATACCTGCACAAATATTACTCATTCTGTAATTATATCCAATCTCACTATGCTGGTAATGAACTGCATGATCTCTGGACTGGGTAGCGTAAAAAATTGCTTTCTCTTTTAAATCTTGGTTTTTCGAAATTAAAGCTCCTCCACTTGACGTTGTAATTATTTTATTTCCATTAAAAGACAGTATACCGTAATCACCAAAATTTCCGCATTTTTTTCCTTTGTAATAACTTCCAAAAGCCTCAGCAGCATCTTCAATGATTGGAATATTATATCGATCTGCAATAGCATGAATCTCATCAACCTTATACGGATTACCATATAAATGTACCGCAATAATCGCTTTAGGTTTTTTACCTTTTTTGATCCTGTCTTTTATTGCTATTTCAAGATATTCAGGACAAATATTCCAGGTTTCAGGCTCACTATCCACAAAAACAGGTTTTGCACCTTGATATAAAATTGGATTGGCTGAAGCCGAAAATGTCATTGTTTGACAAATAACTTCATCACCAGATGTAACTCCTAATAAAATTAATGCTAAATGAATGGCTGATGTTCCAGAATTTAATGCTGTTACAAATGTTTCTTCATCATAATAATTTTCGATTTCATTTTCAAATTCATCAACATTTGGCCCACCAGAAGTTATCCAATTTGTATCTAATGCCTTCTGAACATATTCTCGCTCAAAGCCACTTTGTTGAGATAATGATAAATAAATTCTTTTGTCATCCATTTATATTCCAATAATCTGAAGGATAACGAACGTCATCATTACTTACATCTGATAAAGGCAAAGTAGAAAACGAAATTAATTTTGAATTACTTTCTAACGATTCTATAGCATTTGCATAACCTACCGGAATATGAACTATTTTACTATCGGATTCAGATACAAAGATAGTTTCAATAGTCAAATCTTTTGAAGGATTCTCCCAATTATCAACTTTTACAAAATGAATTTTAAATGATCCATTTAAACAATAAAAATTTTTAGCATCTAATTTATGACCTTGCCAGGCACGAATTCGATTCTCATCAGAATTACTGATGATGTAAAATCTTTCTATTTCTTTAAAAGAAAAATCATTTACATACGAAATCGTTCCGCGATGATCAGAGAAATTACCTCCCTGAATTATTTTTGGATTCATGCCTTTAATTTTAAATTGCTTTTATTCAACAAATAAAATTTAAGCGTATATAATAAAAGTAATGGTGAAACTACAATTAAAATAAGCACTATATGGTTTACCTTTTGATATAAAAAGATAACAAAAACTGATACCGCAGTTTGAACGATTGCATAATATAGAGACACCAAACGATGTTGTATTTTATATTCATTACTTAAAACTTGATATAAATGCAGACGATGTGCCTCAAAAATATTTTGTTTTAGGTATAGTCGATGCATAATTGTACAAACTGCATCAACACCATAAACTGCCAAAAACAATAGCCAAACAATAGAATTTGTTATTAAAATAAGCTTTAAAACTAAGTAGATTATCCAAAAGGCAATAGCTATACTTCCAACGTCTCCGGCAAAACACTTAGCCTTTTTCTATAATTAAAGAATAGAAAAATAAGACTTGCAATCATTCCGTATTTGATAAAATTCCCATCAATAAATAATTGCAATTTGGTATTTACATACAGTAAAGCTCCAAGAACGGTTAAAGTATATAAGCCTGTTATTCCATTTATGCCATCCATGAAATTGTAGGCATTAATCAATCCTATTGCTAAAATGTAAGCTATTACTACTCCCCAAATTGGAACCAAATTAAACAGTTCCAAATTGTAAAATATTAAAGTAATAGATAAAAAGTGAACTGAAATTCGGATTTTATTTGATAAACTCTGAATATCATCCCAAAAACTGACTAAGCTTAAAAGAGTAATTCCAGTAAAAAAAAAGTGATTATTTTGATAATGTTGTATATAATACAAGAAGGCAGAAAACCAAAATATAATTCCTCCACCTCGTAACGTTATTTCTGTATGAGAACTTCTTTGATTGGGTTTATCTATGATATTAAAATGATTTGCAACTTTAAAATAAAGTAGCATGAGTATCATCAAAATAATTCCTAATGTTATATATTGCATTATATGTTTAAAAAACTTTTGATTATTTTATTTTTTTCTACTTCCTAAAATTCTAAAGCATCGCAATATGTTTTTAAATTTTAGAAAATTATCCCTTATTAATAAATAAACAGTTAACGTTGATTTTTGTTTATTTTTATGTTATCAATAGTTTGGCGATTTATAAGAACTCTTTTTCGATCAAAAAACCAACCCCACTTATTATAATAGTAAAATGCAGAATTAAAATACATTTTTAAATTTGCTAACGTTAAAAAAGATTTAAACAAATGATCGTGATAAACAAATTGATTAGGATAAAATATTGTTTTAAAACCTGCATCATAACATCTTCTGGTTATATCTAAATCTTCCATGTGCATAAAAAAATTTTCATCAAAACCATGAATCTCTTCTAAAGCCTTTACTCTAAAAACCATAAAACACCCTGATAAATACGGAACTTCCATAATAGTGTTATAACCACTAAATCTTAATTCAAATTTTTCAGAAATCTTTCTCTTTAATTTCCTAAAAGGCAAAAAACGCCTAACAAAAAAAACAAAAGGACTTGGAATTAATTTGGCCAAGTATTGAATTTCTCCATTTGGATACAATATTTTAGGCATCACCAAACCAACATTTTGATTCATATCCATAAACCTAATAATATCTTCTATTACTCCAGATGAATAATAGATATCCGGATTTAATATTAAATGATATTTTGTATGAGTGGAGTATTTTCTAATTGCAATATTATGAGAACTTCCATATCCTGGATTAGAAGGATTATGAATATACTCAACTCTAAAATCATTAATGATATTTGACAAAATATCTAGAGGTGAATTATCTATTAAAACTAGTTTAACTTTTAATTTTGTATTGAGAAAGCTATTAATAGCTTCTAAAAGTTGTTGTTTATTGTTGTTATATATTACCAGGCTACAAACTATATCATACATTTCCTAATCGATTACTTGAAAAATTAATAAATTGTTTTTTTAACTTTTTTCCACCAAGAGCTAACTTAATATTAACTATTAAAACTTAAAAAACAGTTGTTTAAATACTCATAATTAACTGAACATAAAAACAAGAAAACATAATGTTTCTTTCAATATTATATTGCGAGCTCTTTTCTTTTAACTGAAATTTATTGTATTAATCAAAATTAATAAAACAATTTCATTCATTAATCCGATATAAATTTCGATTAAAAAAATAAGTTATTAATATTTTAATTCTGATAAAAAATTGCAACAAGTAAGCAAATGCTAACTTAAATTGTAATTTAAAAGTAAATACTATAAACGCTCCAAATGTTCTTATAAGATATTCAGGAATAAATCCATAAAGACGATACTTAAAAATAATATAGGCAAACCCATTGCTATAACTTTCAAATCTTTTGATTATTTTAGCAAATTTTGTATTTTTATAAGCAGCTATCTTTTTAGGGTGATACGTATAAATATTATTTATAAAAACAAATTGTTCTCCTGTATTAAATAATTTTATAAACAAATCGATATCTTCACTACTCCCATAAATTGCCCCAACACCTAATTTCTCGTCAAAAATAATTTTACTTTTCAATTTATCATACAATATTATTTGATTTGGCGAACCAATTAATTGATGATCCAATGGTGTCAAAATTTTACCATCAGGAGTACGTTTTCCAAAATATAAATCTTGACTGCCCTCATTAAAAATAGGAGTTATATAACATTTATCAGTTTTTAAAATTTGAAAGAAGTTCAGAAAAAAAAAATCATCAAAACTAGAATCATCATCTGGAAACATTATATATTCAGAAGAAATATTTTTATCACTTAAATAACGTAATGCTATATTTCTAGCTTTAGAAAGTCCCATTTTTACTTCATTAATAAAAACTATGGACAAGGAGGAATCACGTGTAGGCTGATATGAAATTTCACACTCTTGCGATACAACAAGCAACAACACTTTTATATTTTTAACGTTTCTATTAACACTATCAATCAATTTGAAAATATTCAATTCATTTTGATGTGTCGCAATCATTACAAGGTTAAAATCAACCATTTGAAGAAAAAAATTATTAAAAAAAAATTAAGAAGATACTTTTAATCTAAAATCCCAGTTCGAAATTATATTGAAAAATTTCTCAATACATTTAAGAGCGAAAATAGTTAGAAAAATTCTATAAAACCCAGCAACTAACATAACCCAATCAAAGTATTGGAGCATATAATACAATTGAGTTATTATCCCTACCAAAAGATATATGTTATCACTATTCCGTACCCAAAAATAGTACAGTAGAGAAAGGAATAAAATGGTTAAGATACATCCAAAAAAAAGATTAGTTTCGACATAAAAATAAGTTGGTAAGGTCATATTCATAGACATATATTTGTCAATGATACTTAATTCATCATTTCCTAAAAAAATAGGGCGATGGTACTGATTTGGATTTACATCTAATTCGAATAAGTTAAGAGGCGATACTTCATTAAAAGATTGTTGCAATTGATTAATAATTCCATATTTTTTATCATAAAGAGTATAATTCATTGTCTTATCATTTATTGCATCTATTGGTATTGAAGCCAGTTCCACCATTGAGATACGTCCAACAAGCAATTTAGTAACACTAGATTGATCTACGCTACTTCTTACATTTGTCGCATAATAAAACATAATTGGAGAAACGATACATAAAAAAAGAACAATTTTTCTCATCTTTTCTTTAGCTTTCAAATTATTTTCAAATATCGAAAGGCAAATAAATATTATTAAAACAAAAATAATTGCTGAACGACTTCCGGCAAATGTCAATAACAACACATATAGTAGAATAGCAACAACAACAAATTTTATGTTTTTTTGCATAAAAAGAAATAATGCTAAACCTACAGTTGCATCAAAAAAAAGTAAAAGATATGAAACAAATGTTCCATTTGTAGCTCCTTCTAAGATATCTTCGTATGCAGTTCCCTTTATAGTATAACCCAATAAACAAATAGTAATTAAATAAAATTTAAAACTATGATTGTATTTGGGTGGTATGGGAGTTTTCTTGTTAGGCAGAAATTGAATAACAGCTATAGTACCTAATATTGAAATTACATTTATTGAAATCCCTTTAATGATACTAGCTGAGCCATATTCCATCTGGGAGAATAAATTCACGAATCCAAAAAAATGATAATAGATCAATGGAAAAATAAAATGCAATATTAGATAAAACATTAGAATACTGGTATAAACTCTCCTCATAAATGTTTTGATTACTACAATTTAATTCTCAAAAAACATAGAATTATTCCTGCTAAAGATTTTAGCTTGATGGAATATTTATTATTTTTAATTGACTTTAAGTACTCTCCTTGAGCCTCTTTAAACATTTTTAATTTATGATATATTATTGCTGAACTTAAAGCTCTTGTTATAAGCGCCTTTGAAATTTCATTTTCACTTAACAAATACTTATACTTTTCAAAAAGTCTTTCTTCTCTAAGAATTTGCTTTTCTGATACAGATATATTATTTCCAATCCAATAAGCACCTAAGGTTTCATTTATAAATTTAAATTTATTAGTTACAAATGATGCTCTGAGCCAATAATCTGAATCTTCAACTGCTATTAATTCTTTGTCTTCAGAAATAAAACCTATCTTGTCAATAATTTCTTTTTTAATAATTACACTTGAATTTGGAATTCCATTACTATTTATTAGCAAATCTTTCGTTATGTTTCCATACAGTTCACGTCCAAATACTTTTCCTTTTATTTTATCAGGTGAATAATATTTATCCAAATTATGATATGCTAAATCGTAGTCTTTTAAATTAGCTAACGCTACTTCCAATTTATTAGTGTACCACCAATCGTCAGAATCCAGAAAAGCAATTACATTTCCTTTAGCTTCTTTTATTCCGCTATTTCTAGGCCTTGCCGGACCTCCAAAATTATTCTGGTGTATGTAGTTAATTGTTAGTAAATCTGAATATCGCTGTACAATTTCGTAAGTATTATCAGTAGAACCGTCATCGCATACCACAACCTCAAAATCCTTGAAAGTTTGATTTTGTAATGATTTCAAGCATCGATCCAAATCATTTGCTCGATTATAAGTAGGTACTATTACGGAAACATAAAAATCCTTCATAAATTAATCTATTTTTAAAATTCCTTACTATACTTAGTCTCTTCTAATTGTTCTTTTGTGAAATTTTTAAAATAGTCATAAGTAATTTTAAGTCCTTCTTCCCGAGAAATTTTAGGTTCCCAATTTAAAATAGTTTTTGCTTTGCTAATATCTGGTTTTCTTTGTTTAGGATCATCCTGAGGAAGCGCATGATATATTATTTTTTGTGACGTTCCTGTTAACTTTATAATCTCTTCGGCAAACTCATTAATGGTGATTTCATCCGGATTTCCAATATTCACTGGATAACTATAATCCGACATTAACAATCTGAAGATTCCCTCAACCAAATCGTCAACATAGCAAAATGCTCTCGTCTGTGAACCATCTCCGAAAATTGTTAAATCCTCACCACGCAAAGCTTGTCCGATAAATGCAGGCAAAACCCTTCCATCATTTAATCTCATTCTAGGTCCGTAAGTGTTAAAAATTCTTACTATTCTAGTTTCTATTCCATGAAACGTATGATAAGCCATTGTAATTGCTTCTTGAAATCTTTTTGCTTCATCATAAACACTTCGAGGGCCAATTGGATTTACATTTCCCCAATATTCTTCAGGTTGTGGGTGCACTGTTGGATCTCCGTATACTTCAGAAGTAGAGGCAATCAAAACCCTTGCTTTTTTCTCTTTAGCTAATCCTAGTAAATTGTGTGTTCCTAAAGAACCTACCTTAAGGGTTTGAATAGGTATTTTTAGATAGTCGATAGGACTAGCTGGTGATGCAAAATGTAATATATAATCTAGCGGACCTTTAACGTCTATAAAATTTGATACATCATGATTTTGAAATTCAAAGCTTTCTAAAGGAAATAAATGCTTAATATTATTTAAATCTCCTGTAATTAAATTATCCATTCCAACAACCTGAAATCCCTCTGCTATAAAACGATCACACAAATGGGATCCTAAAAAACCTGCCGCCCCAGTAATTAAAATTCTTTTACTCATCATTTTTTGTTTTATTGCAGTGTACTATTGAATTTTATATGATGTACTTATCAATACCTCTGAAATTGACATGAACTTCCTCAAAAAAACAATAATTAATAACTATTTTTAAATTAAATACTCTTTTCGCTTTTATTAAAACGTCGGCACAAATACTCATATAAATGCTTCTTACCTCCAAGAAATAAATAATAAATACTATTTTTTTCAATTGTTTTAATATCTGCACGAACTAAAGAAAAACAATCTAACCATGTTTTATTATTTTCAACAAAAAAAGAAAACCATACAGCTCCTGCTCCTACTTTTAATTTATGCTTTTGATTTGAAGTTAGCTCATTTTTAACAATATGGTTATAAAACATTCTGAACATCTCAACAATCTGAGTTTTCATTTTTATACTACTTCTAATAGTTGTTCCATGTTGTCTAAAATAATTAAGAGGCTCTGATACATAATAGAAATCACTTATTTCGGTCATATCTAACCAAAATTCCCAATCAGCAACAACTAAATAACGATCAGACAAACCATTAACTCTTTCGAATAGCTCCCGTTTAACTAAAGCAGCACTTAGATTTGGAATAACACAAGAAAATGAAAGAAACTCTTTCATTTTTATTCTAGAAATCAAACCTGTTTTAGTAACAGCTACTTTAAAGCTTTTTTCCCTACCAACAAAATCATTTGTAAAGACAATTCCTTTTTCATCCACAAGGTTGCTTTTTGAAAAAACTACGCCTACTGAAGGATTTTTTTCAAATTCCTTCATAAGTAATTCGATTTGATGTGGTTCGGCAAAATCATCGCATTGTGCAAAAAGAATATATTCTCCCTTAGCAAAAGAGGCTCCATAGTTACTAGCCTTCACATAGCTTCCCGAATTTTTTGTCTGTAATTTTAAATCTATGTTAGTAATGTGTTCATACTGTTTTAGAATTTCTTGACTCCCATCGGTAGAACAATCATCAATAATTATTATTTCAAGATTTGAGTAAGTTTGATTGATTAAACTATCTAATGCTTGTTTTAAATATTCAACGTGATTGTAACTAGTAAATACAATACTTACTAAAGGTTTATTTAAATTATCCATTAAGCAAACCTTTCTCTTTTAATTCTCCTAATGATTTCTTATAGTCTGTCGTATCTTTTGGAATGTCATTTTGTTTTATTGCCCAATCTATAAAGCTATGTAACCCCTCTTTAAACTTCCATTTTGGTACGAAACCTGTAATTTGATTGATTAATTTTAAATCAGCAAAGTTATGTCTTATATCGCCCTCCCTAAAAGCCCCTGAGATTTTTATTTCTGACTTACTATTTAAATAACTAACTATTTCATTAGCAACTTCAATAACATTTACAGGCACACCACTCCCAACATTCAATATATGCTGCCCGTTCTCTTCTGACGTTAGACAACTGATAGTAGCACTTACGACATCTTCTATATGTACAAAATCCCTACTTTCAAGACCATCTTCAAAAATATTAATTTCCTCATTTTGCAAAGCTAATCGTGTGAAAATTGACAGAATACCTGTATAAGGGTTTTTCAACGATTGCCCCGGCCCATATACATTTTGATACCTCAATGCATAGCCATTAATGCTCTTTAATTGGGTAGCCAGAATTATCATTTGCTCCTGAACCTGTTTAGTAATTCCATAAAAAGAAGAAGGATGAATTTTAGAACCTTCATCAGTAGCCGCTACTGTTAAATTATGATTTCCTGATATTGGACAACATACTTCAAAACTTTTACTAACATTTTGATATGTTCTTGAATTGGGGTAAACAATTCCGTGCTCAGGAGAAGTATATTTTCCTTCTCCATATATAGATCGAGATGAGGCAACTATAACTGATTTTATATTATGTGATTCGTTTATAAGAAAATCACATAGGTTTGCAGTTGCCTGAATATTTATATTTGTATAATGTGAAACTGCATACATAGATTGACCTGTCCCGGTTTCAGCTGCGTAATGAATAATGGCATCTTGTCCTTCAAGTGCAGAATAAAGTAATGATTTATCTGCAACATCTCCAACTATTAACCTTACCTTATCCTTCAAATCGTTAGACAACTCATTTTTATCACCATGAATTTGTGGAAGAAAATTATCTAGAATTGTAATTTCATATCCTTCTTTCACTAATTCTCTGGCAACGTTTGAACCGATAAAACCCGCTCCTCCAGTAATTAAAACTTTATTTATACCTTTTCCCATTTTTGCAATATTATATTATACTTTTTTATAATTCTGGCTGGTGCCCCAACCGCCACACAATAATCCGGTATATCTTTAGTAACTACCGAATTTGCACCAATTACACAATTTTCACCAATACTGGCACCAATTATACAAACGTTCTCCCCTATCCATGATCCATCACCAATACGTACGTTTGACAACTGCTTTATTCCCTGAAACATAATAGGTAATTCAATGTTTTCATATTGATGAAGATTATCCGAAATATAAACCTTATCTGCCGTTAACACATTTTTTCCTATAATTATTTCTTTTGTTGCATAAATATGATTGAAATGGCCTATTATACTGCCTTCTCCTATAGATAACTCGCAATTGTCTTCATTCGTCAATGGTACAGCTGCTATCCATGTCATTTTTTGAATAACAACTCTCTTTTCAATTGAGATATTTTCCTTCCCATCGATTCTAAGCAATTTTTGGACAATTGCTGTAGAAGAAATAAACCTATATTTTTTTTTATTTAAAATATAATAAATTCTTCTATTTAAAGATTTATATATTTTTTTAATCATTTTTTAAATATTTTATAAACTGATATGGGTCAAGCATTAACTCAGAATTTGAGTGAAACCAATTTTCTGAATAATTCCACCATTCACTTTTTTGCAAAATATGAATTGATTCTTCATCAAATCTATATTTTATATGTTTAGCAGGGATACCACCCACAATCGAATAAGCCTCAACATCTTTTACAACAACAGCCCCTGCTGCTATAACTGATCCATTTCCAATTTTAACTCCATCAAGAATTATCGCTCTCTCTCCTATCCAAACATCATTGCCTATAAAAACCTTTTCAAAACTAGTGCTAGCTTGTTTAGCAAAAACTTTTGGTAATGGTGTATCTTTTTGAATTAAGGCAGGATGCGTTGTTACTTTGTCAAGATTATGCATCCCTGGAGCTATTGAGACGGAGGTAGCTATTGAACAAAATTTACCAATTTCACAATTGAAAATACGACTACCTACTTGTACGTAGGAATATGAATCAATTCTAGAATTAAAAATTTTATTATCCTCAAAAATAACAACGTATTCTCCAAAAGCACTTTCTACTATATCTGAAGAAGAAGAAAACCTGCATGTAGGGTTTTTCGCTATAACTCTTGAGAACTTAATCCTTTTCCTGATTTTAGTTACAAGATCAAAAAGTAATCTTTTTACAAATGTTATCAATATCATGATTATTCTTTAATTAAGAAATCAATAAATATATCTCTTGTCAATTTATTTTCAGTATCAGAAGAAGTCTGAAAGCTATATTTGTATTTTTGATAATTTTCAAGCGGAAGTTCTTCAATCAAATTAATCCCCTCTTCATTGTTCATGAATTGATAATTACAACCTAGATAATTTGCAAAATGAATAACGTTCCTGTGAACTTCTTCAATTCCATTCATAATATTTTTTGAAGTTATAAAATGAAGTTTTTTTCCAAACGCAATAGGATAATTTATTGATGTACTATCATGTGCAATTACAAACTGAGCATACTTAGTCAACTCTGCTGTTTGTTTAAAAATCACCTTTCTTCCTGAAAAAAAGTCTTCAGTTTTATAACGAATTGCTTTAGGATGTGCAGCAATCACAACGGGAAGTCCGAATTGTTTTTCAACACGATCAAAATAACTATTTAACTCAGGATAGTAATCTTCAGCTTTGACATTTTTAATATTAAACAAAACTGTATCTGGATGCAAAGGTAAATACTCGTCTAAAAAAAGTATATATTTATCAGAAAGAGTATTTTTTCGATCTTTTAACAAGAGGTAATTATCATAATCATCACTGTTAACTTTAACTTGTTCAGCATTTTTAATATCATCTAAACCTACTCTTCCAATACCTTGCCAGCCCAGATCCCCCCCGATAAACACGATATCATACCTTTTTATTTTTCCTTTTCTTATTGATTTCAATACTTTTTTAAATCGTATATAATTTAAAACGGTTGAAATTTTAACCCTATTTAAAACCCCAAAAAATGTTTTGGGAGGTACTGGAAGAGGAAACATATTACGTCCAAATACCGACAGAATGCAATTGTATTTAGTCAAAATTTCATATAATTTTCTAATTCTCCCTTCAAAAGACATTATTGAGACAAAAAGAACTTTTGATAAAAATGGTTCTGAGTTTAATGCACTTTCTAATTCAGAATAAGAACGAAAAATTCTTGTATTTACAAGCTTTGAAGAATCCTCTATATTATAATTATTTTTAAAAAAAATGGCTGTTATATCCCAATATTCTACTTCAATACCAGCATCTGTCACTTCTTGCATATAAAAATCAGCATAGATTTTTGTAGTAAGTGGCATATATCTAATATATATTACTTTATTAAATCTCATTTTTAGGTAAAATTAATTTCAACGTTTGAAAAAAATAATCTCTCAATGCTTTAACCGTAAACAGACTAACCGCAAAGGAAATTAAAACTCCTAAACCAATTATCATTGCATTAATAACTAAATTTATTTTATTCTTACCATTCACAAAATTATGCTCATTTAAATAAAGAAATACTACTAAAACTAAAGCAGCTGGAAGGTAAGGCACAATTTGGTTTTTGATAAATTGATATAAAGAAATTTTTAAAAAAGACAATGAATACCCAATGTAAACGGCTCCACTTATAAAAAACACAATAAACTTAAATATAGCAAAAGATGCAACACCATATAAATCTAATGTAAAGTAAATACCTACCCAATAGACTACAGGCATCACAAAGCTTAAAATATACATTTCTTTTAACTTTTCTTGTGCAACCATTAGCATTCCCGCAGGATAACTTACAAATGCTAAAACATTACAAGCAATTAACCATTGTACAACTTCTATTGATTTATTATACTCTAAACCAACCCAAGAAATAACTAGAGGTCTTGAAAAAATCACTATGGCTATAATTGGAAATACAACTATTGGGAATGAAATTGTCAAAATATGCAAATAAAATGTTTTCAATTCCTGACTTTTGTCAACTCCTATAAAATGATTAAACCTTGACGAGAACGGAGAGAAAAAAACACCTAATAGTGATCTAAAAAAACTCAAGATTGTTAGACCAATAGCATAAATTGCAACTTCTTTTGCTCCCAACAATTTACCAATGGCAAAAGAATCCATTTCATAATATAAAATCCAAGAAACAGTAACAATTAAACCTGAAAAAGCAAGGTGTTTTGTTTTTGCAAACATAATTTTATCAAATTTGAAACACATAAATAACTTAATGAAATCATAGTTAAAAGCTTTCTTTGCTATGAAAATTCCAATTAGAGCACAAGACAAATTCACAATTTGCACAAATAAAAAATAGCCTACTATGTTATAACTTTGTAACCCGAAAAAATAAAACACTGATACAATCTTAAATAAATTTCCGATAATATTAATTTTTTGCAATCGAAAATCTTGTAATCGAATCCCAAATACCATTTGCAAAATTCTTTGTAAAATTATAGTTGGAGAAAACAAAGCTAATATTAAAAGTAAATTGCTTGCTATATCAATCTGTATATCTGATTTTATGTCTTTAATCAGTAATTCTGGATTAAAACTTAAATATAAAAAAACAGAAGAAAAAATAATTAAAAAAATCAATAAGACTGAATGAGTAAATCCAATTACTTTCAATTCTTGCTCTGTTTCTCCACGAGAATAACTTTCAGCAGCATATTTCATTCCAGCACCCAAAAAACCTAAATCTGCGTATGATAAAAATATTGAAATTGAAACACAAACAGTATAAATACCATAAGTTGCTTTATCACTGCTTAAAAAAGGCACTACTACAAATAAAGAAGCAAATCCTAATACAATAGATAAAATTTGATAAAAGTAAATTTTTAAATAATTCTTCGAATATGATTTTTGCATTTACTTTTATTTAGCTATCTCTTTAATTATCTTAGCTGGGTTTCCAGCAACCACAACTCCATCTAGAACCGATTTTGTTACTACAGAACCTGCACCAACAACTGAATTACAACCAACTACAATACCGGGAAGTAGTATTGCATTAGCCCCAATCCAACAACCTTTTTTCAAAACTATCATTTCATCAGGATAATATCCCTGATCAATTAATGGAATATCTAATCTATCAAACTTATGATTATTGATATAAAAATGGACACCGCTTCCTAACATTACATCATCTTCAATAATTATTGATGTTGATAATGTATTCGATTCACCAAAAAGCATAACTCCTGGACGAATTACAACTCGATTTCCAATTTCTATTTGAGAACATCCAACAGCATAAGCCCCTGGTCTAAAATCAGCTGTTTCAGAGAAATGCTTAAACTTTTTTCTACAAAGAGCTAACATTTGCTTTTTATAATATAGTCTCCAATGTGTAAATGGATGATCTGGACCAATTCTGTCTGCTTTAAGATTATACTTAACTTTTTTTATAATATCAATTATCAACATTCCAGTTTGCTAAATTTTCGCCAGATTCAATTAATTTTTTTCTTGCTTTCGGAAGACCATCACCAATGAAATTAAATAAATTTGCAGTTGCAACAGCACTTACATTTTTATATTTTAGTCCATCCATGAAATGAGATTCATTTCCTGCACCGCCTGCAATTATAAGTGGTATTTTAATTTTTGATTCAAATTTTTCAATTGTGTCAAAATCATATCCAAAACCAGTTCCATCTTTTTCAATAGAATTTAGATATATTTCTCCGACTTCTAGTTTTTCAAGATAGTGCAGATATTGCTCTAAACCAAGATCTATTTTTACACTTCCATCGTTGATGTAAACGTCAAAATTTTCATCATTTTTCTTATAATCAATGGAAGCAACAATACTTTGTGAACCATATCTTTTTATTAATAATTCTACTAATTTTGGATTTTCATACAGTACTGTATTTAAGACTATTTTATCTGCACCGCTATTAAAAAGCAATTCTGCATCTCCCATAGATCTAATACCTCCACCTGCAGCAATTGGGATAAAAGCATCATTTACTAAATTCCCTATAGTCTTCGCAAAATCAATTATGGATTTATTATTACGAGTTGCATTTAATACAACTAACTCATCTAATGAAAATGCAATATTCTGGAATTTATAATTTTTCTCAAGCCAATTTAAATTACCTACTTTTTGTAATCTAAAATTACGGCTTTGCATAAAGAAACTGTCACTATATATTAGTGTAAAGATTATCCTTTTTCTTAACATTAGAATTTTTCAATAAAATTTTTTAATAATCGAAGACCATTTTTTTGACTAAGTTCAGGATGAAATTGTACTCCCACAATATTATGATACTCAAAACTTGCAATAAAGTCAGAACCGTAAGCACAATAAGATTGATTGATTTGATGTTCACTTACCATTTTGTAGCTATGAGTAAAATAAAAATCAGCTTCAGCAGGAAGCCCATCATATAATTTGAATTTAGAATCTGTCTTTAATTGATTAAATCCCACATGAGGCACCTTTAAGTCTGTGTTATCAAATTTTATACAATGCCCATTAACAAAACCAAGTCCATTTGTAAAACCATCCTCTGTACTTGAAGTGCCTAAAAGCTGCATTCCTAAACAGATTCCTATTAAGGGTTTTCCGTTTTTTACAACAATATCTTCAAGGTATTTATCTAAATTATTCTCTTTTATTTGAATCATTGCTTTTCTAAATGATCCAACACCTGGGAGAATTATTTTATCTGCACTTTTTAGAGTTTCATAATCTGCAGAAACAACAATATCATCAACGCCTAAATAATTTAATGCACTTACGATTGATTTAATATTTCCCATGCCATAATCGGCGATTACAATTTTCATATAGTAAAATCTTCTCCAGGAACAAATTTTGGTGACCAAATACCATCGACTTTCTCAAACAAATCTTTATTGGCATATTTATCTAAAACAGCATCAAATTCTTCCTTACTCATTTTATAATAATCTAGAAAAACATCAATTAAATCGTAAGGATAGGCATTATCGTACATTTTAACTAAGTTTAAAGCCTGATCTCTTGTCATAGAACCTCTTCTTATTTCTATACCTGCATCTTGAGTTGCTCTTCCAAACCCAAATTTCAAGTACATTAAATAAGCATGTAACGTATATAGAGCCTGATCATTCTGAGAAAAATTAGTAAAAGTATCTACACTTCCCTCTTCTTTTTCTATTAATCCACAATTCTCTTTTGCTACTACATAATTTCGGTAAGAATCCCAAGCTTCGAAATAAGACCAGTGTGTAAAAGAAAGTCCTATCTGAGAAACTTCTTCATCTGTTGGAAATTTAAAAAATGCTAGGTCAGCTTCAGATATGTCCCCATCCGCTCTAATCCGATCAAAAACTATTTGATGTCCTCCTTCTAAATATATCTTCTTCATATATTCAATATCATACAAAGGATTATTTTTGCTTTCAGTCGAACCTCCATATTCAACCTCGCCATCTTCACCATAAAACATCAATGGTATTTTAAAGTTTGCAGCTGTTTTAATACAAGCAGTCATGATAGCAATTAACCAGCCATAATAAGGAAATCCTTTTTCAATAAACCCATATTTATTAAGTCTGTCTAATACTACTGGATTAGGAGATATATGAATATGGTCATATCCAGATTGAATAAAATTAAAAAGATTTTGATCTCCAATTGGTAATGATAAAGCAGGACGCACGGTAACCGCTAATGGATTCATTCCATATTTATGTTTTAACATATATGCCACATAAGACCCATCTTTACCTCCACTGACAGGAACAATACAATCAAAATTTCCGTTTGTAGATTTGTATTTAGTAATTAATTCATCTAGTTGTTTTTGTCTATGCGACCAATCAATTTGTTTCTTTTCTTCCATCCACTGACAAGCATTACACCATCCTCTTTCGTCGAATGTAATTCTTGGTCTAGTAGACATATTTAAACAATTTTTACACCAGGTTATTTTCTTTTCGCTCATTACTTATATTTTTTATCTTTTTATTTCTATTTAAATGGCTGTCCAGCCACCATCTACAATTAAATTCTGTCCGGTAATATATCTTGAATCGTCAGAAAGTAAAAAAGCAACTGCTGGTGCAATATCATCAGGTGTCCCTAATCTTCGCATAGGAACTTTTTTACAGTAGTTATTCACAAAAGTTTCATTTTGATTGTCAAAAATTCCTCCTGGAGAAACAGCATTTACTCTAACTTGCTTCGGACCATAATATGATGCTACATATCTAGTAAAATTAATTAGTGCCCCTTTTATTGCCGAATAAGCTGCTGGCATTGTCATTGTGGTTCCTTCGTAAACTGTGAAGTCCGCGCCAACAACCCCATAAATAGAAGTCATATTAATTATACTTCCTGTTTCCTGTCCTGCCATTTGTAAGGCAACTTTTTGGGTTAAATAAAAATAACTATTTAGTTGCCAATCTACATTTTGTTTCCAGGAATCAATTGCAATATCTTCAAACTTATTTCCCCAATCTTTTGTTCTTGGATAAGCATTATTAACCAGTCCATCAATTTTTTCATATTTTTTTAAAACTAATTCTAATGCACTATCGATCGAAGCAGTATCAGTTATATCACAATACACATTTGATAAGTCTATGTTGGTTTCATGATTAATTTCAAAATTTATACAAAAGGCGCCTTCAGAAATCAATCTGCTAACAATTGCTTTACCCAAAAGACCATTTCCTCCTGTAATTATAATTATCTTATTTTTCAATCTATTATTCATCTTTCAGGACAATTTTTAATATTTCTACCGATTCTCTAAAAGAATTCATCGGTACTTTGTTTTCTTTTAAGCAATAGATAAAATAATTTAATTGATAACTGTACGTATATTTCATTTCAAATTTAGGAGTTTCAAAAACAATTTTATTATCCCCATCTATGATTCGATTATTAATTAAATCAACTTCTAGAATCTCATTATCAAAAACAACTTCAATTAATCGTTTTGATTTTTTCCTATAATAATTTAATATAATATTTGCTGTAAATGTATTATACTGCAAAATATAGTTAGCATAATCAATGGCATCAATATGCAAACTTGAAACATTTCTTAATGTCGAACTGCTTTTATTTGGCATTCCAAATAACCAGCTAACATAGTCCAATTCATGAAATAAATCTAAATGTACACCTCCACCCATTGATGCATTTGCGCTATATATTTTTCTAAAGTCTACATTAGGACGCCAGTCTGGTAAATAGGACCCACAATATACATTTACTTCATTAATTTTTAAATCTTCAGAATTTAATTTATTTTTCAAAAATTCGATACATGGATGAAATCTCAAATTACAAGCTATATAATTAATTACTTTTCTGTTTTCGATTAAATCAATTAATGTAGTTACATTCTCCAATGTATTTACAGCAGGTTTTTCAATAAATAGTGGAATTTCTAGTTTTGCAAATTTTTCAATAAACTCAAAATGCAAGTGAGTTGGATTCGAAATAATTGCAAAGTCAAAAGAAATATTTAAATTTTCGAGATCATAAATATTTGTAATTCCATCTTCAATTTGTGAATTTGGTCTTGATCGCAAGGCATAAATTGTAGCATCAATTTTCAAAATTTGTATTGCTGAAATATGCTTTCTAGCAATAGATCCTAAACCAACGATTAAAACATTCATAGTTCGAAATCCAGTTTATTATTTTGCAGTAAAAACTCCATAAATAAAAAATCTATCGGATGATCCAAATCAAAACAAATATGATCCATTTCATAAACCAGAGATTTATCTGTAATCGCGCTTTTAGATCCGGATTCAAAAAAAGATCTTCTATACCAGTAAAATGATGCATTTAATTCATATACCTTAGGTGCAGATTGACGTGTCATTACACTTCCGTCCGGATTAGTTTTTACTAATGAATAAAAACCATCTTCATTCTTTTCAACCATATTAAAATACGGACTGCGAGCTGCTGGATTTACAGAAAATAAATTTAATGCTTCAGGATTAGCTAGTATTAGATTTAATGCTTTTTCAATATCCCTGAAAGTTCTTAATGGTGAAGTAACATCTAAATCTAAAATAAAATCATATTTATACTGTGTCAAAGATTCTTCATAAAGTAGCAGATCTTTAATTGTATCAATTTTTCCTGCTTCATCTGTAGCCAGATAATCTGGTCTAACGTAATCTGTATAAACACCAAATGACTCTGCAGTTTTTTTTATGTTTACATCATCAGTTGACAATGCAACTTTAATATTAAATTTTTGCCCTATCTTTTTTGTTAAATCGATAGAATAACCGATAAGGGATTTGCCATTTATAATTTTTATATTTTTCCCTAGTATCCCTTTAGAACCACCACGGGCACAAATCGTTATTAATATATTCATTTAAAATTTTATATTATGAATGTCTATATGAGCTTTCTCAAAATCTTCATGTTTCCCGACGTCTAACCAATATCCTGAAAATGGAAAAGAAATTACTTTATAATTTTTATTGATTAATTCTTCCATTAAATCAGTAGCATTAAAAAAAGTATCTTTCGGTATAAAACTCAACATTTTCTTTTTTATCAAATAGATTCCTCCATTTGAATAGTAAGTGTACGTTGGCTTTTCTTTAAAGCTTTTTACCGCGCCATTATTTGTCTCCAAAACAGCATAAGGTATATTCACTTGATATGGAATAGTTAAAACAGCTAAATCTGCATCTTGTCTTATAAATTCAAGAAAAAACTGTTCATAATCAATATTAGTTAGCAAATCCGAATTTGTAACAAGAATATAATCATGCTCAAAATTTGTTATTTGAGATACAGCTCCAATGGTACCCAAAGGTTCGTTCTCCCAAACATATTCAATTTTTACATTCTTTTTTTCACCCTTTCCAAAATATTTTTCTATTTGTTCTCCTAAATATTTTACCGAAACCCAATAATCATCAATTCCAAATAAAGCCAAACGATCTAAATTGTGTTCCATAATTGCTTTACCTCCAACTTTCAGAAGTGGTTTAGGAATACTATCTGTTAACGGTTGCAATCTCTGGCCCCTACCTCCTGCCATAATTACAGCATCTATTGGCAAATAAGATCTGATTTTTCTAAAATTAATAACATTCACAACTTTGTGATTTTCATCAACAACTGGAACAATTCTAAAATCACCTTCCCGATATTCAATTACCTTTTTAAGATTATTCTCTCCTTTAATTATATATCTTGGATTGTCCTGAATAATCTCATCAATGATCGAGTCTATAGTAAATCCTTTAAGTAAGCCGCGTCTAACATCCCCATCTGTAAGAGCTCCTCTTAACTTATCCTCATTATCTACGACAAAAAGTATAGCGTCTTGCGATAATTCATTGAATTGGAGTAAGGCTTGTTTTATTTTGCTACCTGAAAGAATTAAATGGTCTTTATAAATTCTCATGAAAATTCTTTAATGATTTTTATTATATTATCTGCTGCGTTAGATTGAAAATATATATTCTCACCGGTGTAAACTTTTAGATCTATTGCTTCTCTAACAGAAGAAATGATCATTTTCTCATCAAATTTGCAATTTATAACATTGTTACTTTGTGCCCTGCCTTTTTGTCTATCGCCAACATTTACAACATATTTCCTAAATGAGGCAGCCTCCAAAATTCCGCTTGAAGTATTCCCTAATAATATTTTAGCATAAAACATCGCTGAAAAATAATTGACTTTTCCAAAATTCTCAATTAACAAAATTCTATTAGGTAATTGGATTTTTAATTTTTCAATAACTTCTCTATAAATTGATCCTTGTGTATCTGCATTAGGCATTGTAATAACAATAAATTCATCTTCTGAAATTTTTTTCAAGGCTCTTTCCATCTCTTCAGCATATTGAACGTTTTCATTTACCAACATTGTTTCGGGATGGAAAGTTACTAAAACATAGTCTTCTGTTGGTATCCCAAACATTTCGAAAAAAACTTTTCTATCTATTGGAACAAAATTTTCAATATCATTTAAACTTAAAGAACCCGTAGTAAAAATATTTTCTGAAGAACCTATCAAATTTCTAACTTTTTCGCTAAAAACATCTGTCCCAGTTAGATGAAGAATTGAAGCTAAGGAAATTTGATGACGATAAATGTTATCTATTGCACCTAATGTTGTTTCTCCTCCATGTATATGAGCAAATCTAACTCCAAAGGGAATTCCTGCTTGTACTGCTGCACTCATTTCAAAACGATCTCCTAAACAAAATACTAAATCATATTTATGATTTTGCCAAAAGTCTGCAAATTTTAAAACTGTCAAACCATAAGATGATGCAATAGATTGTTGATCATCATTTGAAATTAAAGAAGCAATTTTATGAATGCAAATATAATCATCCTTTTCAATATCTTTTAAAGTGTATCCATGACTTCTAGAGATGTGAGTTCCAAAAGCAATAATCTCTATATCAAAAAAAGAATCATTTTTAATTTTATGAAGGAGGGGGAGATATATTCCATAATCAGCTCTCGAGCTTGTTAAAACGCCTATTTTCATTAAATATCAGAAAGTAAAAGTTTATCAAATTTTATTTTATCAGTAATTAATATTTTTCCAATAATATTTTCCCATTCCATTGGAGAGATTCCATCTCCAGGTCGTAATGGAATAAGATCATCCTCAGTTATAACATGCCCCTTTTGTAAATCTTTATTAAGATGGAGGCTTTTCCTTGCTATAGAGATATTCTTTTTTTCACTCTCACTTGGTACCTTTTCTCCAACCCCACTTATAGCTAACTCAATATTACGAATTGCCTTTACCATTTCCTTTAATTCAGCCGGTTCCAATGAAGCGACATGATCTGGTCCTGGCAAAGTTCTATCTAAAGTAAAATGTTTTTCTATAATTTGTGCACCCAAAGCAACTGCTGCAATGGGAACTTCAATACCCAAGGTATGATCTGAATATCCGATTTGAGTCTCAAATTTCTCTTTTATCGTTAACATTGCTTTGAGATTAACATCTTTAATTGGAGTTGGATATTCTGTATTGCAATGTAGGATTGAAATCATTTCTTTTTTTAATCCAAACTTAATCAGTACATCCAAAGCATTTTCGATTTCTTTTTCAGAGCACATTCCAGTAGACATGATAACTGGCTTTTTATATAAAGCTACAGCTTTTAAGTAAGGATAATTAGTAATCTCTCCACTTGGAATTTTAAAAAAAGATAATCCTAAATCATTTAAATATTTTATACCTTCCATATCAAATGCAGTAGAAAAGAATTTAATATTTTTTTCAGAGCAGTAGGACATTAATTCTAAATGATTTTCATGACTTAACTCCAAATTCTTCAACATTGTATATTGAGAATCATCGCCATCATTAATATTTACGCTTTGATATGTAGCCTTTTTAGCTTCCTTGCTTACTAAATTGTCAGCCTTAAATGTTTGAAATTTCACATAATCGACACCAGCATCAACGGCAGCATCAATCAATCTTTTTGCCATCCCAATATCACCATTATGATTTACGCCTGCTTCTGCTATAATAATTACCTTACTCATATTTATATTATTCTGCCTGGATTTCCAACAACTTTTTTTCCATCTGGAATATTCATAATAATAACAGATCCGGCACCTACTATTACGTCCTTGCCTATATTGACACCTTGTTTAATTACAGCGTTAGCTCCTATAAAACTCCTTTCACCAATACTAACATTTCCAGCTAAAACTGCTCCTGGTGCTATATGAACAGAATCTTGCAAAACACATTCATGTTCAATAATACAACCTGTGTTTAAAATTACATTTTTCCCAACTACTGTAAGAGCATTAACAACAACATTTTTATTAATAAAAATCCCGCTTCCTAAAGAAACACTTTTGGATATATTAGCAGTTTTGTGTACTAAAGTTTCCACTTTTTTCCCTTCACTTTCGATAAAATTGGCAATAATTTGTCTTAACTTATTATCTCCTACCCCTAACACAAAAGAAGCGTTATAGTCCCAGCCCATAAAATCTTTACTTTTTTCAAAACCTAAATATGTTAAATTGTATGGATTAACGTTTATCTTATCCTTATCAGAATAACCAACTATTGTAAAACCATTTTCCAAAGCAGTTTCTATAACAACATAAGAATGTCCGGAATATCCGACAAGAATTACAGATTTATCTAACACTACTTGGTATATTTACGATTCGTTCTTCTAGAAATTCAGCGTTGATCTGTTTGTCTTTCTGACAATTCTCATACATTGGCAAACGATACATCAATTGCCAAATAGGTCGAGTCATTACTGCATTTGAGTTTGTTGTTTTTAAAAACAAATCCCTTTCGCCTTTATTTTCTAATTCTACACACATTAGCCAATAATTTGCTTTAGTTCCTGGCGTTTCTGTTCTAAATTTTATTCCATTAGTCTCAAAAAAAACTTTATAATCTTGAGCTAATTCTCTTTTATTATCTAAAAACTTATTTAATTGCTCTAATTGTGCACATGCAAGAGCTGCATTTAGATTAGGCATTCTAAAATTATATCCCATTTCATCATGGACATATTCATATTGATGTGGGATTTTCGCTGTTGTAGTTAAATATTTCCCTTTTTCTCCTAATTTCAAATCATTTGTAACGATGGCTCCACCACCACCGCATGTTACAATTTTATTACCATTAAATGAAAAAGCAGCAAGTTTTCCAAAACTACCAGTTGGTCTTCCTCTATATTCACTACCCAAGGATTCAGCAGCATCTTCAAGTAATGGAATTTTCCAAGCATCACAAACTTTGATTAATTCTTCTAAATGTACAGGAAATCCAAAAGTATGCATTGGTAAACATGCACCAATTCTCTTTCCGGTTTTTTTATTATAACAACCATCTTCACGCAAGTCACCAAATTCTTCTAAAAAAACAGCTACTGCTTTAGGAGAAAGCCCCATCGTATCTAAATCAACATCTAAAAAAATAGGCGTGGCATTTTGATATGCAATGGCGTTCGCCGTCGCAACAAAAGTTAATGCTTGAGTTAACACTTCATCTCCAGCTTTTACACCTATCAAACGCAAAGCAACTTGAATTCCAGCTGTACCATTAACAACAGCAACTGCTTTTTTGGTCTCTGTAATAGTTTGCATCATTAGTTCAAATTGATCCACGTATGCACCTACAGAAGAGACAAAAGTAGAGTCAATAGTTTCTATTAGGTATTTTTTTTCATTACCTCCAAAATGAGGAATATGTAGAGGTATAAATTCATTTGTTTTATACTGCTCTTTTATAAAAGATATTGCTGAGTTAATAGCATCCATAATTACATTTTTGAATCTAAATATTTACCTGTTTCTTTATGTCCAAAATTAGGTATCATTAGATGAAATAAATCTACAATCTCTTCTTTATTCCAAATTTTATTTAATTTCAATTGATTTATTTCATTTGTAAAACTTGCTAATTTAGATTGATCAAAATTAGCTCCATTTTTAATCACTCCAAAGTTTTCAAAACGTTCCATATCGAGAACTTCGTTAGCAGTAAAAAATTCTTCAAAATCTTTTTCACCCGTTGTGTCACTAGCTGTAAATAAACATGGCCATTTTTTTTGTGCAATCAAATCCTCCGCTTTATCTCTCGCCTCGTCTTCTGTTTTACACAAAAAAGGTTGATATCCTATTTCAGCTAAATACTTTACAGCAATATCCGCAAATGAGATTAAATGTAAGCTCTCACTTAATTTAGGAAAAAAAACATCCCTGTTTTCTCCAAAAACACAAGACATCAAGCAAAGTTCTCCAGATTCTTTTGGTGTAACAAAATATCTTTTAATATCATTCGGAGCAACAATAGGTTGTTTTTTTATAATTCTCTGATTAAACCCATGTAACAATGATCCGTCTGAAAAAGCAACATTAGCAAAACGAGCAGTTGAAATGTTAATTTCCAGACTTTTTCGCATTAAGTACATTTCCATAATCCTCTTTGAGGCTCCCATCATATTTACAGGATTAGCGGCTTTATCTGTCGAGACACAAAAATATTTTTTAGTTCCATTTTCAATGGATTGCTTTAATGTTTTTTCTGTATTAAAAACATTAACATCAATCATTCGCATTAAAGTAAAAGGGTCTTTTTCACTGCGAACATGTTTTAAAGCAGAGAGATTCAGTACATAATCATATTTACCATCAGAATTAATAAAAGCATCATACTCAACGGAACCTATATCTAAAGCAAAAGTTTGAAAATCGCCATCAATATAACCGTAAGAACTTCGCAAATCACGAACCAACTCCACCATATTATTTTCACTAATGTCAACAACGTGCAATTTTACCGGATTTCTCTTAAATATTTCTTTAGTAACAGCCTGGCCAATAGAACCCGCACCACCTATGACTAAAAAGGAAGACTTATTTATAATTTCTGATAGCACTTTTTCATGAGCTAAAATATCTCTTTCAAATATTTCTTCATTCCTTCCAATTAATTTTATAATGTTCATTATAAGAAATTAAATTATTATTCTGAAACTAATTTAAATAGCCGACGACTTATTAAATAAAACGACATTAAGAAACCTGCTAAAATCCCGCCCGACAATATTCCTTTTAATTTTCCTAAACGTTCTTTCTTTAGAGGTAAAATAGGCTTGTCTATTACTTGAATTAAGGGTGTTTCTTTTCGTAAAGTTACCTTAGCTAATTCAGATTGCTTGACTAATTCGGTCAAAATCGCCGTATTAGCCTGTACATCAACCTGTCTCCTTGCTGAAGGAGCGCGTCGAACATTTAGAGCCGGATTTAAATTAAAAGTATTATCATTTGCAACTGCTACACCCGTAATAGCACCGTTAAGTTCTCTTCTAACAGAATCAACCTGACGCTCCAAAATATCCATATTTATTCTGGCTTTTTTACTTTTTGTGGCAACATAAAACTTTCCCACTTGTCTAGCCAGAGCTTCACAAAAGTATTTTGCAAATGCTTCATTTGTTGAAGAAACATCAATGCTAATGATAGAAACCTTTTTATCTTTCTGAGCTACAGAAAGCCCGCCTTTTGAAAGATCCTCATACATAACACCCAAAACACTATCTTGCACTCTTGTAAATTTCTCACTATTAGAATTCGGCAAAAACTGTAAAGAAGCAAATTTAGGATTACTATTCCATTTTTCTCTCCATTCATTATTTTGAATATACATTTCGGCTAAAGAAACTGTTTTCCCATTTACAGTAACTGGAGATAATAATGTTTTTTGAACCATTGCTCTTGATTTAAATAATTCAGTCAAGTTTGAGCCTGTAAAAATTCCACCTCCACTCCCTCCTAAATCAAAACCAAATGAACTTGCTAAACCCAATGCACCACCTAAGCCTCCTCCACCTTTTTCATCTTCTAAAGCAAAAGTTAATGTTGCAGCATAAATTGGTTTCTTAATAAGAGAGTAACTTAGTCCTAAAACTGCACCAATGAATCCAGCTATTACAATTATTTTCCATTTAGAAAATAAATACTTATACCATTCAACTATTTTTTGAATAAATTCCTTTAAGGAAATTTCATCATTTCCATTGTTATTTAGTTTATTCTCCATTAATTTTTTATTTAAACGCTGTAACAATTAATAAAGCTAAGCTTGAAATTACACTACCAATTCCAACCCACTCCCCAGCAGACATTTTTTTAGTTTCAGGCTTTTCTGGCACCACAATTTGAGAATCTGGCTCGACTTTTGGATACGATCTAAAAAACAAAAATGAACTAGTTACAGCCGCTTTACCATTTGGATAGATTATGTATGATTTTTTCTTCCATCCTTTGTTATCAACACCTCCAACAGCATTTAAATAATACTTAAATCCCTTTCCGTTTCTATAAGGAATTTCTGAAGTTAACAACACATTACCGGTTACTTTGACTCCTTCATTATACACTGCCACTTCGATTTCGTCGCCCGGGAATAAAGTTACATTTGAGTAATGGTTTTTATCTTTTACAATTTTCCCCCAGTTAACCGGAATAGTTGCGTATTTAAGATCTTCTTTTAACTTTTTAGTTAATTTTTCTTTCAAAGTATCATTCTTTGACAAATTCAAATCAATACTTTCAATCTTTTCAATTTGCTCTTTTTTAATTGGTCTCTTAATTTTCATCCCGTCTAAATTAGCTATTGATGTTAATCCTCCTGCTCTCATAACAACATTATAAACCGTTTCTTTTTTATTAGCCAAGACATATTTACCTGGATATCCAACAGCCCCGCTTACTATAACCATTTGTGGTTTTTCATAAACTGCCATTTTTCGAATATTAATAATATCAAAGGGTTTTAAAACAAAATTTTTAATTTGCTCATTATTGTCAGCTGTAATTTCAAGTTCAACTAATTCAATACGTTTTGGATCAGCATCATCTATTGCATCAGATTTCACCATCCTTGCAATCTCTACTCTTTTAGAAGCAGAACCTGTTAAGCCACCAACTTGTATCACTAAATCATTTAAAGTCAAATTCTCGAAATACTCATACTCTCCAGGATTTTTTACTTCACCATCAATCGTTATCTTATATTCCTCCCTGAAGTCTAAAACAGAATAAACCGTAACAACATCTTCTCTTTTTAATTCAACATCAGCATTTAAATCTCCAGACAATGCAGCACTTAAATCAACATTTACAATTTCAGTTGTTAAATCTGTTTTTAAACGAATAATTCTAGCTCTTTTTGTGTAAGCATCTTCTTTAAGTCCTTCAGCTCTTATAATAAGATCTGAAATTCTCATTCCTTCACTATAAGAGTAATAATCTGGTCTAAAAACAGCCCCTTCAATTTTGATACGGTTCTCAAATCGATTTAAGATTTTTGTAATTTTAAAGACATCTCCAGATTGTGGCATGTAGCTACCATATTCACTTTCATTGATATCATGAACTTTAAATTCCTTACCTGTTTTCTGAAGAACATTAACTGATGCCGTATATGCAAATTCATTAAATCCTGAAGCAAAATTCAATAAATCGTAGAAAGTCTCTCCTTTTTCATCTCAAAAATACCTGGTCTCTTAACTTCGCCTTCAACTATAACTCTTTGACTGTAAGCTGGAATTCGAATGACATCATTTTCTTTTAAGCTAACATTGTCAGACTGATCTCCCTTTACCAAAAATCTATAGATATCAATATTTCTATAAATCTTATTATTCCGAATTAATTCAATATTTCGATAACTTCCATTTTTCCCAGGCCCACCTGCTAAATGCAACGCATTGTACACTGTCGCCAAAGATGAAATAGAGTAATTACCTGGTTGTTTACCTCCGACAATTGTTACTTTAATGGTACGTATTTGACCTAAACTAACACTAACTTGTGATTGCCCAGAACGAACAGTGCTATAAACCCTCGCTACGGCAGTTTTTATCTTTTGGGTAGCAGCTTCAATAGACATTCCCGATACTGCTATTTGTCCAACATAATCAATTGTGATTTTTCCTTCTACACTTACTGGAACACTTGCATTATATTCCTGAACCCCATAAACGCTAATTTGCAATTCATCTCCTGGACCTAAAACATAATTCATTGGAGTTGCCAGTTTCAAATCGGGTTCAAAATTTAATGTTGGGTTATCAAATAATTCAGAACCAAAAATTAATGCATTTGCAGAATCTTTTACTTTTTCATTTTTGATTTTTTCCTGCCTTCTTCCAAACTCCGAATCTTTCTCTTCTATTTTTGGTTTATTACTTTTATCATTTGTAGAATTCTTAACATTTTTTTTCTCGTATTCAGAAAGTTTAATTTTAAGCTTATTGAATTCAGTCTGACTCATACCTTTGGACAAAACCATTGATTCTACCTGATCAATTGTAGCATTATTATTTTTTAATTGGGCACTAATTTTTGCTAAATCATCGTCTGAAAGATAATCCACTTTTACTGTACTTAAATCTTTAGATTTCATTATATCTTGAGCATTAATACTCAAAGATGTCAATAAGATAAAAAAGAGGGTAAGAACGTATATTGTTTTTTTCATACTAATTATATATTAACCTTAAGTTACTTTAACTTAGTTTATGAATATTGTTTTTGGTAATAATCCTTATAAGATCCTGAGGTTACATTTTGCAACCAATCTTCATTATTCAAATACCAGTTAATAGTTTTTTCAAGCCCCTCTTCAAAAGTAACAGAAGGCTTCCAACCTAATTCTCTATTAATTTTTGAAGCGTCAATAGCATACCGTAAATCATGCCCAGGTCTATCTTTTACATAAGTTATAAGGGTTGCAGAGGTACCGTCTTCTCTTCCTAATTTTTTATCCATAATTTGGCACAATAATTTAACCAAATCAATGTTTTTCCATTCATTAAATCCACCAATATTATAAGTTTCATGATTTTTTCCATCATGAAAAACTAAATCTATAGCAATTGCATGATCTTCGACAAATAGCCAATCACGCGTATAATTTCCATCTCCATATACCGGCAATGGCTTATTATTGATAATATTATTTATAAAAAGCGGGATCAATTTCTCTGGAAAATGATATGATCCATAATTGTTTGAACAATTTGTCAAAATATAAGGCAAACCATAAGTTTCGCCATAAGCTCTTACAAAGTGGTCTGAACTTGCTTTTGATGCGGAATATGGTGAATTTGGATCATAAGGAGTTGTTTCTGTAAAAAGTCCTTCGGCACCCAATGAACCGTATACTTCATCTGTGCTAATATGATAAAATCTTTTGCCCTCAAAATTATTAGCTTTCCATTGATTTTTCGCTGCATTTAATAAATTCATTGTTCCTATTACATTTGTTTTTACAAATGCTAAAGGATCTTCAATTGAGCGATCAACATGAGACTCTGCCGCTAAGTGAAGCACACCATCAAAATTATGAATCGAGAAAAGTTCATTTATAAAAGCCTCATCAACGATATCTCCTTTTACAAAATTATAATTAGGTTGATTTTCAATATCTTTAATGTTTTCTAAATTTCCAGCATAAGTAAGTGCATCCAGATTAAAAATTTGATATTCTGGATATTTACTCACAAATCGTCTTACCACGTGCGATCCGATAAAACCAGCACCTCCTGTTATAAGTATTTTTTTCATTTTAAATTTCTTAATTTAATAAGTCAGAATTTTGCTTCTCTAATTCACTATAAATATCTTTTACATCCTGCGAATTTTCTTTTTGCAAAATCAAATTAGCCGAGGGAGTATGCACAAAAATAGTATTTTTTAAGCCTAAAAAAGTAGTATGTATATCAGAGCCAATAACCATATTACCATTTTGATCAATCGAATGACCTTTAGCTACTAAATAATCATAAACTGATTCAAACGAACCTAAATCAGACCATGAAAATGAAGCAGGAACAACTTTTATCTTTTTACTACGTTCCATCACAGCATAGTCAATACTAATTGATGGAATCTCCAGGGATAAATCTAAATCTAAGAAGCCATTTTTACTGGATTCCCAAACTGCTTTAGATTTTTCATAAACATCTGGTTGAAACTGTTTTAATTCATCAAGTAAAACTCTTGCCTTAAAACAAAACATTCCGCTGTTCCATAAAAAATTTCCTTTTGCAATAAATTCTTTTGCTGTTGTCTCGTTAGGTTTCTCTCTAAAAGAAATTACCTTATCTCCTTTTGCTTCAATATAACCATAACCTGTTTCAGGTTTAGTTGGAACAACTCCAAATGTAACTATAAAGCCATCCTTTGCTTTAGAAACAGCTTCATCTATAGCACTATTGTAATTATCCATTAAATCAATAATATGATCTGAAGGGGTAATAATTAGTATATCATCGGGATCTGACGCAAATGCAGCAAATGCAATAGCAGCGGCTGTATTTCGAGGAGTTGCTTCTACAATATTCAGATAAGAAGTTTTAGACTTATCCATCACTTTTCCGCTTAAATGATGATTGTCTACATTTCCAACCACCATTACCTTATTCGCTAAATGACTATTTCTATCAACGGTCATCTCAAATAAAGATTTACCTTCAAATATTTCTAAATATTGTTTGGGTTGGCTTTTACGAGAAAGTGGCCATAATCGACTACCTACTCCTCCGGTTAAAATTACATGTGTAATTGACTTATGTGTACTCATATTTTTTTGAATAAAAAAAAATTTTTAGTTCCTATAGTCTATTATCAGCTATAGTACCTAAAACTCCTTTTACATCGTATAATAAACTATTTTCTTTTTTTAAATCTGAAAAATTTAGTTTTAAAAATTCATTATGTGAAACTCCTAAAACAATAGCGTCAAATTTATTAGCTGGTACAGTATTAACAGTTACTAAATTATATTCTTTTTTTACATCATTTGCATTAGCAAGCGGGTCATAAATTGTTACTGATATCCCGTATTCTGTCAATCCTGTTATTACATCCACTATCTTCGTATTTCGAACATCCGGACAATTTTCTTTGAATGTAATTCCAAGCATTAGTAGGTTTGCACCGTTAACAGTAATTCCTTTTTTAATCATTAACTTAACGACTTGAGAGGCGATGTATTCACCCATACTATCATTCAAACGACGTCCTGCTAAGATTATTTCAGGATGATAACCAAATTCCTGAGCTCTTTGTGCTAAATAATAAGGATCAACACCAATGCAATGCCCTCCAACTAACCCTGGTTTAAAAGGTAAAAAATTCCATTTTGTAGCTGCAGCTGCTAATACTTCCTGAGTATCAATATTCATTAAATTGAATATTTTAGCGAGCTCGTTTACAAATGCAATATTAATGTCTCGTTGTGAATTCTCGATTACTTTGGCAGCTTCAGCCACTTTTATACTTGGCGCTAAATGAGTTCCTGCAGTTATAACAGATTTATAGAGTGTATCTACTTTTACACCAATTTCAGGAGTGGAACCTGAAGTTACTTTTAAAATCTTTTCAACAGTATGTTCTTTATCACCGGGATTGATTCTTTCTGGAGAGTATCCTGCAAAGAAATCTTCATTGAATTTTAATCCAGAAATTTTTTCTAAAACTGGCACACATTGTTCTTCTGTAACTCCCGGATAAACAGTAGATTCATAAATTACTATATCTCCTGCCTTTAACACCTTACCAACGGATTCACTTGATTTATATAATGGAGTTAAATCTGGACGATTGTTTTTATCTACAGGAGTTGGAACTGTAATTATATAATAATTACAATCATAAATATCTTTTAATTCAGTAGTACAAAACAATCCGATTTCTGAATTGGGTCTATCAACTAGTACTTTTTGTAAGTCATGACTTTCAACTTCTAATGTAGAGTCTGTTCCTGACTTTAAACCGGCAACTCTTGATTCATTAATATCAAATCCTATAACCGGATATTTGGTTGCAAATAATCTAGCCAAAGGAAGTCCAACATATCCCAGACCAATAATTGCTATTTTTATATTTTCGTTCATTTAAAAAATATTAACTTTAGTTACAACAGTATATGGCTTCGCCATTCCAAGCCCCATTTATATGCTCAGTTATAAAAAAGTATAATCTCGGCAAATATAGCATATTAACTCAATTTATTCAATACGGTTTCCCGTAATCGGATAAAAGCAAAAATATAAAATGCCTTACAAAATTCCAACTTACTATTTATCAGCATGTAAAAATTTACTTTATAAAAAAAAACAAAAAATAAAATTCCTAATTAAATAAATTTTATTTCTTGTTTATCTTAAAAAGGCATAATCTCTGCAAAAAATTATTTATATTTTATTTTCAAAACACAACCTAAGGATTCCAGCACCAAAATATAATGAGTATTAGAAACTTCCTGAACTATTGCATTCTGATTAGTAAATGCCCCGGAATCTAATTTTATTCTGTCGCCCACTCTCATGGCTGTAATAGAAATATCAGTTACATTTGAATCACTAAGACTCTTTTTTATAATACTGATTTCTTCGTCTCTGACAATCGCAGGTTTACCAAGCCAAAAGAGATAACGTACAACACCTGGCACTTGAAAAACAGTATTACGATCTATTTCCTCGAGCTGAACAAATACATAAGAATTAAAAAGCGGCACTTCAACCTTTTTTTTTCTATCAGACCATTGTTTAATCTGTGTAATTAAAGGACAATAACATTCAACTCCTGCTTGTGTAAGTTTTTCGGCCACTTTTTTCTCCCATTTGGGTTTCGTATACACTACATACCAATTCATAATTTCACTTTATATCGAAATAAAACTTTCAAATCCGTCTCCTTATTCATTTCACATTAAATTTTAATCCAATACCTAATTTAACTACGAACCAATTCCTTTATAAATAAAGCCAATCGATTCCAATTCTTTGGCGTCCAATATATTTCTTCCATCAAAAAGAAATGCTGGTTTATGCATAGAATCGTAAATTTTTTGCCAATCATAAGTTGTAAATTCATCCCATTCGGTTAAAATCGCAATAGCATGCGCTCCTTTACAGGCATCATAAGCGCTATCGAATGTCGCTAAAGAGCTATTATTCTCTCCACTAGTTCTGGTTTCTAAATAATCCAAATCACTCAACATTTTAGCCCTTGACACCTTTGGATCATAAACTGAAATTTGCGCTTGCTCATTTATCAAATCATCAGCAACATAAATGGCTGCAGATTCTCGGGTATCGTTAGTATCTTTCTTAAAAGCCCAACCTAAAAATGCAATTTTCTTACCGGCAACTGTATTATATAAAGTCTGGACAATCTTATTGGAAAACCTTCTTTTTTGATGATCATTCATTATAATAACTTGTTCCCAATAATCGGCTACTTCGTTCAACCCATATGATTTTGCGATATAAACTAAATTCAAAATATCTTTTTGAAAACAAGATCCGCCAAAACCTACTGAAGCTTTTAAAAATTTTGGTCCAATCCTGCTATCCATCCCAATTGCTTTTGCAACTTCATTAACATCAGCACCTGTTTTTTCACACAATTCAGACATTGCGTTGATAGAGGAAATTCGTTGTGCTAAAAATGCATTTGCAGTAAGTTTAGATAATTCTGACGACCAAACGTTGGTCGTTAAAATTTTGTCCTTGTCAACCCAATTCGCATAAACATCAACTAAAGCATTAATTGCTGTTTCACCTTCTGAAGTTGTGTCTCCACCAATCAAAATTCGATCTGGGTTCAATAAATCTTTTACTGCTGTTCCTTCAGCCAAAAATTCAGGATTTGACAATATCTGAAACTGAACTCCATTTCCTGTATTATCTAAGATGCTTTTAATAGCTTCAGCTGTTCTAACCGGCAATGTAGATTTTTCAACTACAATTTTATTTTGCTTTGCTACTTTTGCTATTTGTCTGGCACATAATTCAATGTATTTCAAATCAGCAGCCATACCTTTTCCTTTTCCATAGGTTTTAGTAGGTGTATTTACAGATATAAAAATCACCTGAGCTTCATCGATCGCTTTGTCTACTTCTGTAGAAAAGAAAAGATTCCTTCCTCTTGCCTCAGCAACAATTTCCGAAAGCCCCGGCTCGTAAATTGGAATATTATCTGTATTTGGATCATTCCAATCCTTAATTCTTTGCTCATTTAAATCAACGACAGTTACCTTAATATGAGGACATTTTTGAGCAATTACTGCCATTGTTGGACCTCCAACATACCCTGCACCAATGCAGCAAATTTTTGTAATTTCCATTTATATTATATCTTGACTTTGTTTTATTTCAAATTATTCCAGTACCAACTTACAGCTTCTTTTAATCCATCTTGCAAAGAATATTTCGGATTATAACCTAATATTGTTTTTGCTTTATCTATACTTGCCAATGAATGTGGAATATCACCAGCCCTATTTGAACCATAAACTATTTCTACTTCTGCAATTTTAGAATCAAATTCGGCTAAATATTTTTTCAAATAACCTACCAGATCATTTAATGTATTTCGATCACCGAATGCGGTGTTGTAAACTGTGTTTATGGCTTGTGGATTTTGACTTGTCATCGCCAATTCATTCATCTGAATTACATTATCGATATAAGTAAAATCCCTTGAATAATTTCCGTCACCATTAATAACAGGACTTTCATAATTCATTAATTGCATGACAAATTTCGGAATTACTGCCGCATAAGCTCCTTTTGGGTCCTGTTTTTTTCCAAAAACATTAAAGTACCGTAGTCCGATAGTTTCTAAACTATACGTTTTACTAAAAATCTCCGCATACAATTCATTTACATATTTTGTAATGGCATATGGAGATAAAGGCTTTCCGATAACATCTTCCACTTTTGGCAATCCTTGAGAATCTCCATATGTTGAAGAACTCGCAGCATAAATAAACCTTTTTACTTTTGCATCACGAGAAGCAATAAGCATATTTAAAAATCCTGAAACATTTACATCATTTGTGGTTATTGGATCATTTATGGATCTTGGAACAGAGCCAAGAGCTGCCTGATGCAAAACATAATCAACTCCTTCAACTGCTAGAATACAATCAGCAATATTTCGAATATCCCCTTCTATTAATTTAAAATTTTGATTACCAATAAAATCTTCTAGATTATATCTGTGACCTGTTGAAAAATTATCTAAACAAACTACTTTATGACCTAATTCTAGAAAATGCTCGCATAAATTTGATCCAATAAAACCTGCACCTCCAGTAATAAGAATAGTATTTTGAGTTGATGTTTTCATTTAGGTCATATTATTTTTTATTGAATCTGTTAAAAATAGTTTTCAAGAAATGTGATTTTTCTTCCTCATCATGATATCCGTTTGAATAAGCACCATAGCCATAGCCATATCCAGATCCGTACTTAGCTTTATTCTCATATCCGTTAAACACAATACTTGCATTATTAAGCTCACCTCTTTTTATTCTAGTGTTCAACAACGTAATCATATCCTTTTTAGTATAATTTTGTCTTACTATATACAATGTAACATCTGCATATTGAGCCAATTCTAATGCATCAGAAACCAATCCAACCGGAGGTGTATCCAAAATTATATAGTCATATTTCTGCTTCAATTCATCTATTAATTCTTTCATTGCATCACTTAAAATAAGCTCTGAAGGATTTGGAGGTATAGGACCTGAAAGAATAACATCAAGATTTGGAATTTGGGTGGAATTAGTAATTTCAGATAAACCATTTTGTTTAATCAAATAATTTACAACTCCCAATTGAGTGGTTAAATTAAATTCATCTGCTAATCTCGGTTTTCTTAAATCTAAACCGATAATCACTGTTTTTTTCTCGCTTAAAGCAAAAACTGTTGCAATATTAATGGAGCAAAATGTTTTTCCTTCTCCACTAATTGACGAGGTTATCATCAAAGTCTTTGATCCGCTAACCTGTTGTTTTTTATACAAAAATTGCAAAGATGAACGAATTGTTCTAAAAGCTTCAGAAAGAGCAGATTTTGGCTTATCAAATACCGCCAAACTCACATTATCTTTATTAACTCCAACAACACCAATTAATGGGATTTGCGTTAATTTACTGATATCATCAGTATTCTGAATAGAATCATTAATGAAGAAAATACCAAAAACAAACAACAACGGAATTAACAAACCAAGGAAGAGAGCTAAAATATAATTTACCGAAGTTTTTGGCCCTATTAATCCTCCTCCAATATCTTTTGCAGGATCGATAAAATGGATATCCGATAAATTAGATGCTTTTACAATTTCTGCTTCATTTCGTTTCTGAAGAAATTCAGTATAGATATTATCATTTAAATCATATTTTCTTTTAATCTTTAACAATTCCTGTTGCTCTTCAGGAAGGCGTTTTACAACACTTTCTGCTTCACCAATTTTAGCGTTTACCAATGACAAATCATATAATAATGATGATTTTGCCGAAGCGATATTTTCTAACAGAACACTTTTAAGTGCCTGCATTTGATTATCAAAATCCTTAAAAATCTTTTCACTTTTTACAGCATAAGCCATCTCTGATCTTTGAGTAGAAAGAGCAATAAGTTTTGAGACAGCTGCCACGATATTTGGGTCTTCAATTCCTGCAACAGATGGGGCTGGCAACCTTGAATAATCTACACTATTATTCAGATACATTTTTAAAGAATTGTAATAAGCTATTTTTCTGGAAACCTGATCTCTTTCTACATCAAAATCCATTATTTTATCAGAAAATTTAGCTCCACCACCTTCTATTTCGTAGATATTCTTATCTTTTCTAAAAGACTTTAACTCGTTGCCGTTTTGTTTCAATTGCGATTCCATAGCAACAAGAGTACTATCAATGAATCTTATTGTATTAGTTGCAAACTGGTTTTTACCGTCAAGCTGAATTTTGATTAACATTTTTACTGTCGAATTCAAATATTCAACCATTCTGGCTTTATTTGTTCCCTGCATTCCTAAGGTTAATATTGAACCAGCTTTATCATCGGCGTTAACATTGATTCCTTTATATCGGGAAACTGTACTATCAAAATCATTAAATCTTACAAAGTATTCGTTTCCTTTATAAAGTCCGGGATTATCATTTATCTGTAATCTCCAATTTAAGAAAGGTAGTGACACTTGCTCTCCAACTTTATATTTTTTCACAAACTCCGCGGGTTGAACAGCCGTATTTGAATAGGAATTATCCGAATAATTAATTAGTGAAACCGAATTGTTTTCAAATGGAATTCGGATTTCATATTCATTTGGACTTAAAAATTTTATTCCTATTAGGGTATTTGCAAGTTGTCCCTTTGATTTGTCAATATCTACATAAAAAGGAACACCACCATAAGAATCTACCAAATTATATTTTCCCTGTGTTAGATAATCAATATAAAATTGCAGTTTACTAACTACTAATTCATTATGAGACCTAGATTGTAATATGGTTGATATTCCGTTTACCTGATCTGAAATCCCTCCCCAATTAAAAACCAAACTTGTATTAGATGTAAAAAAGGGATTGCTTTCCTCTTTAATAGAAATCATCGTTTGCATTCCGTAGATCTTTTCCTTGCGGATATTTACCTGATAGGCAATCGTAAATGCAATGATCAAACTAACTAAAAACCATTTCCAGTAGCTAAGAATTTTTAGTAAAAATCCTTTAAAATCAAAATTTGAATGATTTTCAAAAATGGAAAAATCTTTTATATCTAACATTTTTTGAATTTACTTTAGTTTTTGATAATTAAATACACTGTTGTTGCCAATGACAATAAGGTAATTATAGTACCGATTGACTGAATACCAGTCTGTCCAGTTCCCCATGTTTTCTGTCTTAACGGTTTTACATAAATATAATCGTTGGGTTGTAAATAATAATATGGCGATTTCATTACGTTAACATCTGTAAGATCAATTTCATTCATTTGAACCCCAGTTGGAGTTTGGCGAATTATCATCACGGCTTTTCTATTACCTACAGTAGTTATATCTCCCGCGTTGGCAATGGCTTCCAGAACATTTACATGCGGCTGAAACAATGTTTTTGTCCCTGTACTTCCAACTTCACCATTTATTGTATATCTGAAACCAGCGAGTTTTACTGTCACAAAAACATTTGCCTCACTTTTAAAATATTCTTCGAGTAATTTTTTCTCGATCATAAGTCTAACTTCTTCCAGAGTATATCCTATAACATTTATTTCTCCTAAAATTGGCATCCTGATATTACCATGATCATCAACAGTAAATCCATCAAAATACAAAGCTGATTCTGATTTTCCTGTAGTTGTACTTTCTGTTGTATTAAAAATAGAAACCAATTTAGGATCAATCGCCTTTATATTAACACTTAAAACATCATTTACCTGTAATCTATAAGGTTTAGATTCGACAGCCGACACGGTATTTTGTTCTCCTGAATTGTTTTTATCCTGCAAATACCATAAATCTTTTACTGGAATACAGGATGTAAATAGTGCACTAAATAGTAATAGTATATAAAAGCTTTGTTTTGTCATTATTAAAAATTTATCGCAAATATAGCTTTTCCTTTAATTCGAAGGAAATCTAACTTTACTTGATCGTATTTAATTATTTTTGAAAGTTTTTTCGAATGGAACACGATGCAAGATACTTCTTCCGAGCGTAATTTCATCGGCATATTCTAATTCATCACCAACAGCTATTCCTCTTGCAATTGTTGAGATTATAATCTCCGACTCACCAATTTGCTTATAGATATAAAAATTTGTCGTATCTCCCTCCATTGTTGAGCTTAGTGCAAAAATAATCTCTATTACTTTTCCACCTTTCACCTTTTCAACCAAACTAGTAATATTTAATTGACTTGGACCTACGCCTTCAATTGGTGAAATCTTACCACCCAACACATGATAAATGCCTTTATATTGTCCTGTATTTTCGATAGCCATTACATCACGAATATCTTCGACTACACAAATAGTCTGATGATTTCTGGTTGCATTTGCACAAATTTCACAGATTTTTGTATCTGAAATATTATGACAACTTTCACAAAACTTAATATCCTCACGCATATTTAATAATGCCTGAGACAAAAAGCCTGTTTGTTCTTTCGGTTGTTTTAATAAATGAAGAACCAATCGCAATGCCGTACGCTTACCAATTCCGGGTAACTGAGACATTTCGTTAACTGCTTTTTCTATTAATTTTGATGAAAATTCCATGAAGACAAAAGTAATACTTTAATGTTGCTTTTTAGCCCCTATAGTCCCGAAGTTTCGGGAGAAATCCTTTTGTTTTTCCTTTAAAAACAAAAAGATTACTTCACCTTGTTTTCATTTAATTTAGAGTTCAGTGAACTTCGTTTGAAACAGATAGCGGGAATAGCTTCTAAAAAAATCAATATTGATTAGTAGCCAATAAAACTAAAGTACAAGCAACTTCGGCCTTGATATTATTCAGCTCTAACAATTGGTAAAATTCAGGATTTTCTGTTCCTGGATTAAAAACAACCCTTTTTGGCTGTGCTTCGATAATATAATTATAATAATCACGCTGGCGTGCAGGATTTAAATACAAGGTTATAGTATCTATATTTTTTACTGGTATTGCTTTCGTTTGAATTTTTATACCGGCAACCTCTCCAGTATTTTGACCAATTGCTAATACAGTATGCCCTTTCTGAACTAACATATTTATGGCTCTATATGCGTATCGATCTGGTTTTGTAGTCGCTCCCAGAACTAAAGTTTTTTTATTTTTCATCATTTTAATTTAAAGTGCAAAAGTAATCAAAAAGAATGAGCTTGGTTTATCTTATAATTCAGAATTCAATCAATAAAAACAATATCCTAATATGATTTTACTTTGTTCAATTAAAATTTGATTATTTTTACTTTACTAACCAAAACTCTATGGATCTTTTCATTTATTTATTTGCTGCTCTTTTTTCAGTTTTAAACCCAATTGGCACTGTCCCTATTTTTGTAGGATTAACCCAGCATGACTCTCAAAAAGAACGTTCTCGCATTTCTCTTTGGACTGCCATAAATGTTTTTATCATTTTGATTGTTTCTTTTTTATCGGCCAATATGTTTTATCATTTTTCGGAATTAGTATTGATGCCCTTCGAATTGCCGGCGGAATTGTAATTGTAAATTCTGGATTTTCATTGCTTTCCGGAAAGTTCAATAAAAAACGCGGAATCAATAAAAAGATTGAAAACGAAGTTCAACAACGAAATGACATTGCTTTAACTCCATTAGCAATTCCGATGCTTGCTGGTCCTGGATCAATATCTTTATTAATAGCTTTTTATCAGGAACATCATGAAATGGAAGAAATCATTATTTCTTCATTAGCAATTTTGGCAATTGCGATTGCCATTTTTGCTATTTTAAAAAGCGCTCATTATTTAGCAAGAATACTAGGTGCTTCAGGAATCGTAGCGATATCACGAATTGTTGGCTTTATTGTAATTTCTATCGGAATTCAATATATCGTGAGTTCTATTATTAACATTATTAAAGGAAATTTGATGTGAATTATTTTTTATTTCACATCAAAATAAAAAGGGATAAAACTTACGTTCTATCCCTTTTTTATCCTTAAAAGTTCTTTTTAATTTCTTGGTAAAAACACTTCCGCCATCATACATCTTGCACTTCCGCCTCCACAAGCTTCAATTGTATCCAGACTTGAACTTAAAATTTCAGCATGGCTTTCTAATTGAGCAATTTGTTTTGGAGTTAAACTTTGATGTGCCGACGCACTCATCACAATATATTTTTTATCATTCGTTCCTCGGATTTCTAACATATTTCCGGCAAAATTATTTACCTGAGCTTCTGTGATTAGAATAATTTCCTTTTTATCAGCTTTTAGATTTTCCAGAACCATTTTACGTTCTTTTTTATCATCGATACAATCTGCACAGATAACTGCAAAAGTTTCTCCCAAGCACATCATTACGTTTGTATGATAGATTAACTTACGTTCTCCATCAACAGTTTGAAATGCTTCAAAAATTACCGGAGCATAATCAAAATCTTCACAAAACTCTATAAACAATTCTTCATCAGCACGTGGCGATAAAGCACAATATGCTTTTGCATTTGCACGATCTAAAAGCAAACTCCCTGTTCCTTCTAAAAAATATCCATCGTCTTCTGCAGATGTATAATCCATTATATTAGCAATCTCAAATCCTTTTTCCTCAAGCGTATCCAAGATATCTTCACGACGCTCCTGACGACGATTTTCAGCAAACATTGGATAAAGAGCCACATCTCCATTTTCATGAAAAGATACCCAGTTGTTTGGAAAAATACTATCCGGTGTATCCGTTTCTAAAGTATCTTCAATAACTGTCACATCAACCCCTACTGCTCTCAATTTTTCAACAAAAGTATCAAATTCTTGTTGTGCTTTTGCATTTACAGTACTTGGCAAAAGTCCGTCTAATACTTTTTGATAGTAATTATTTACAGCTGTTTGCTCATTCATTCTGAAAGCAACTGGGCGAATCATTACGATTGCGTTTGTTGTTTGTTTCATAATCTATACATGTTTTTTATTTTAGGTTTCAAGTTTTGTGATAAACTTGAAACTTTAAACCTGAAACTATTTTTTAGTCTCTAATTAACGGTAAAGTTGAACATCTCAACAATCCTTCTTGTTTTGCAATTTCGGCATACGGAATTTCTTCAACTGTAAATCCATTTGCACGAAGCCAATTGTTTAAACGAGTAAAATTTTTCTCAGAAACAACTACATTTTCATCAATAGAAAACACATTCGAAAACATATGATACATTTCGTTTCTTTCAATGTGAAATAGATTTTCCTTACCAAAAAGATTTACCAAATACAAATAATCAGCTTCTTCACGAAAACCTCTTTTATAAATTATCCCTTTATCTTTTCCAACAGGCTGAAAACAACAATCTAAGTGCAATGCATTATCACGTGCTTCTAATTTGGATTTCACCAAATCAAATTCTTTGACAATTTTATTCGGAAATAATTCTTTAATATAGTTTACACCATGCATATTGGTTCTTGCCGTGATATAATCTTTATAATCACTTCCTTTATAAGTTCCAATAAATATATAATCATTCCACAGCATCACATCCCCTCCTTCAATGTGAACTTCCTCAGGCGGACGAACAACTTTTGAAGAATCTATTTGATCAATAACATATTGAATTGCATCTAACTCACGTTCTCTGTCAGGTAAAATATTCGATTTTATAAAAATATCATCAATAACAAAACCTATATCTCTTGCAAAAATTTGATTGTAATTTTCAATCATTTCCGGACGATAAACGGTTACATCATATTTCTTAAAAACAGCATTAAAAGCATCCATTTCAGCAACCATATCCTTTTCAACAGGATAAGTTCCTGCCTTAATATGTTCCAACGACTTGGGATCATAAGCCTCATCTAAAGATGGAGTTGGCCCATTATGAACGGCAGAACCCAAAACTACGGCACGTAGTCTTGACGTTTCGTTCTTTATATTTAATTGCAACATAACTCTATTATATTTTGAGCAAATATAAAAAAAGCTTCACAGTTAAGTGAAGCTTTAAAGTTATTTTATTTATTAGACTTAAAGTCTCTCAAAGGATGTCCTGTATAAATCTGTCTAGGTCTTCCGATTGGCTCTTTGTTTTCACGCATTTCTTTCCATTGTGCGATCCAACCTGGTAATCTACCAATAGCAAACATTACTGTAAACATGTCAGTTGGAATTCCTAATGCTCTGTAAATAATTCCAGAATAGAAATCTACGTTTGGATATAAATTTCTTGACTTGAAGTAATCGTCTTCAAGAGCAGCAGCTTCCAGCTTTTTAGCAATCTCTAAAATTGGATCATTAACACCTAAAGTTTCTAAAACTTCTTTAGCTGCTTTTTTGATGATTTTCGCTCTCGGATCAAAGTTTTTATAAACTCTGTGACCAAATCCCATTAAACGGAAAGGATCATTTTTGTCTTTTGCTTTCGCTAAAAACTTATCAGTATCACCACCGTCTTTGTTAATTTCTTCTAACATTTCAAGAACTGCCTGATTTGCTCCACCATGAAGTGGCCCCCAAAGTGCAGAAACTCCAGCAGAAATTGATGCAAATAAACCAGCATGAGATGAACCAACCATTCTTACTGTCGATGTAGAACAGTTTTGTTCATGATCTGCGTGAAGAATAAATAATTTATCCAATGCATCCACTATGATTGGGTTTGCTGAATAAGGTCCAGTAGGCAATTTAAACATTAATTGCATAAAATTATCTACATAACCAGTTGTATTATCGTAATAATTTAACGGATAGCCCATAGATTTTCTATAAGTCCAAGTTGCAATTACAAGAAATTTACCCATTGTTTTACAAATGGCCTCGTACATCTCTTTTTCATTATCAACATTTACAGCTTTTGGATTAAATGCTGTTAACGCGCTTGTCAAAGCAGACAATACCCCCATTGGGTGAGCTGTTTTTGGAAAACCGTCAATGATATTTTTCATCTCTTCGTTTACCAAAGTATGTTTTTTAATACCATTTTCAAACTGCTCTAATTCCTGAGCTGTTGGTAATTCACCAAAAATTAAAAGATATGACACTTCAAGAAAATTAGCTTTTTCAGCCAAGTCTTCGATTGAGTATCCTCTGTAACGTAAAATTCCTAATTCTCCGTCTAAGAAAGTGATTTCACTTTTACAAGATCCAGAATTTTTATACCCTGGGTCAATTGTAATAATACCAGTTAAATCACGTAATTTGTTAATATCGATAGCTGATTCATTTTCGCTTCCAGTAATAACCGGAAGTTCAATTTTTTTACCATCTACTTCTAATGTAGCTATTTTTGACATAATATATCGGAAATAAATCTTTAAAATAATAATTTATCAAATCTAAGGAATTTAAGACTAATTAAAAAAGGAATACTGCTATGAATTTGTTAAAACTCCAAAAAAAACCACCCATTAGAAAATGGATGGTTTAAATCTATATATAACCTTACAATTATTTAATCTTGAAAGCTTTTAACCCAGGAAAATATGCGGTACTTCCTAATTCTTCCTCAATTCTTAATAATTGATTGTATTTTGCCATACGATCAGAACGAGAAGCAGAACCTGTTTTAATTTGTCCACAGTTTAAAGCTACCGCTAAATCAGCAATTGTATTATCTTCTGTTTCACCAGAACGGTGAGACATTACTGAAGTATAACCAGCATTTTTAGCCATGTTTACAGCAGCAATAGTTTCAGTCAAAGTACCAATTTGGTTTACCTTTACTAAAATTGAATTTGCAATTCCTTTTTCAATACCAGTAGATAAACGCTCAACATTCGTAACAAACAAATCATCACCTACTAATTGTACTTTATCTCCAATTTTATCCGTTAAATATTTCCATCCATTCCAGTCATCTTCGTACATACCGTCTTCGATTGAAATAATTGGATATTTAGCAGCAAGTTCAGCTAAATAATCAGCTTGCTCTTCAGAAGTTCTAATTTTTCCAGTTTCACCTTCAAATTTAGTATAATCGTATTTACCGTTTACATAAAATTCAGATGCAGCACAATCAAGAGCAATCATAATTTCGTCACCAAAAGAATATCCAGCTTTTTCAACTGCCAATTTTATAGTATCCAAAGCGTCTTCAGTACCACCTGCTAAGTTTGGTGCAAAACCACCTTCGTCACCTACAGCAGTACTTAAACCTCTGTCGTGCAACACTTTTTTCAAGCTGTGGAAAATTTCAGTTCCCATTTGCATAGCATGTGTAAATGAAGTTGCCTTTACAGGGAAAATCATAAATTCCTGGAATGCAATAGGAGCATCAGAGTGAGAACCACCATTAATGATGTTCATCATCGGAACAGGCAATGTATTCGCAGAAACACCACCAACATATCTGTATAATGGCAATCCTAATTCATTTGCAGCAGCTTTTGCAGCAGCCAAAGAAACTCCTAAAATAGCATTAGCTCCTAATTTAGATTTATTTGGAGTTCCGTCTAAATCAATCATTAATTGATCGATAGTGTTTTGTTCGAAAACAGAAGTTCCAACTAATTCTTCAGCAATAACAGTATTTACATTATTCACTGCATTCAAAACTCCTTTTCCTAGAAATGCTTTTCCTCCATCACGTAATTCAACAGCTTCATGTTCTCCTGTTGAAGCCCCAGAAGGAACAGCTGCTCTACCTAGAACACCATTTTCTGTAACTACATCAACTTCAATAGTAGGATTACCTCTGGAATCAAAAATTTGTCTTGCGTGAACTTTAATTATAATACTCATTATTTTTGTTTTTTATTAATAAATTATATTTTTTTTCGAAATTATAAAAATATTTAATAGAAAAAATGCATTCTTACTATTAAACGCCTTTATTTATTAACTATATCGTTTTAGCAGTAGCTAGTTTTATATTCTCAACAAACTGATCGAACAAATAAGAAGAATCATGTGGTCCTGGACTAGCTTCAGGATGATATTGTACTGAAAAACAATTCTTATTTTTCATTCTCATTCCTGCAACTGTATCATCATTCAAATGAACATGAGTAATTTCCAACTCCGGATGAACATCTAACGCATCTCTTTTTACAGCAAAACCGTGATTTTGAGAAGTTATTTCACCTTTACCAGTGATAATATTTTTTACCGGATGATTAATACCACGGTGACCACCGAACATTTTATAAGTTTTAACTCCGTTTGCCAAAGCTATAACCTGATGGCCTAAGCAAATTCCAAATAATGGCTTATCATCTGCTATAATTTCTTTAGCAACTTGTATCGCTCCAAATAACGGATCTGGGTCTCCAGGTCCATTTGACAAGAAATATCCATCAGGATTAAATTCTGTCAAATCTTTATAAGTTGAATTATATGGGAAAACTTTAATGTAGCAATCTCTTTTAGCAAGATTTCTTAAGATATTCTTCTTAATTCCAAGATCTAATGCAGATATTTTGTAAGTAGCATTTTCATCTCCAAAAAAATAAGGTTCAGTAGTTGATACTTTTGAAGCCAACTCTAAACCTTCCATGTTTGGCACATTTGCCAATTCTTTTTTCAAATCTTCAATTGAAGTTCCATCGGTACAGATGACAGCATTCATAGCTCCGTTGTCACGGATATAACTTACCAATGCACGAGTATCAACATCAGAAATACAGATTAGATTCTGTTTAGTAAAATAATCTTCTAAACTTCCAGAAGCATCCACACGTGAATAATTAAAGCTGAAGTTTTTACAAACCAAACCAGCAATTTTAACACTGTCAGATTCTATTTCTAAATCATTAACACCATAATTTCCAATGTGCGCATTAGTAGCGACTAATATTTGACCAAAATAAGAAGGATCTGTAAATATTTCCTGATATCCTGTCATTCCTGTATTAAAACAAACTTCACCAAAAGTTTTACCGCTAATTCCGATAGATTTTCCGTGAAAAATAGTTCCATCACTAAGTAATAAAATGGCGCTTTGTCGTGTAGTGTATTTCATTCTTTAATTTGTATTGTTTTTTATCGTTTCATGAATCAAGCAAACTTGTTCCATTTGTAATTAGATATTTTGCAAATTTACTTCTTTAAAAGAGTGTCTCCAAGATTTTTTAAAACTTTCCTTCATAAAAATAAAACCTGATGAATCAAATAAGTTAAAAATCAGATTACCTTAAAAAAAATCAAAAAAAAAGGATAAACTAAAAATTAGCTTATCCTTGATTTTTATAGAATCATTACTTTCATAATTATTCAGAAGCTTCAGTAGTCGTTTCAGACTCAGCAGCTGGAGCTTCAGTAGTTTCCTCAGCTTTTTTTGCTTTACCACCACGACGGCTTTTTGCTTTTTTAACTTCTTTTTTACCTCCATTGTAAAGTTCATTGAAATCTACAAGTTCGATCATTGCCATATCAGCATTATCTCCCAAACGATTTCCAACTTTAATGATACGAGTGTATCCACCTGGACGGTCTCCAACTTTAGCAGCTACGTCTCTGAACAAGTCAGTTACCGCATATTTGCTACGTAAGTAAGCAAAAACAATACGACGATTGTGAGTCGTATCTTCTTTTGATTTTGTGATTAAAGGCTCAACGAATTGTTTAAGCGCTTTAGCCTTAGCAACAGTAGTGTTAATACGTTTGTGCTCAATAAGAGAACAAGCCATATTAGCTAACATAGCTTTTCTATGTCCAGTCTGTCTGCTTAAGTGATTGAATTTTTTTCCGTGTCTCATTGCTATTTTAAATTTAATCCGCCGTGGCGGATTGAATTATTCTTTATCTAATTTGTATTTAGCTAAATCCATTCCGAAAGTTAAATTTTTAACTGCTACAAGTTCATCTAGCTCTGTTAAAGATTTTTTACCAAAATTACGGAATTTCATCAGGTCATTTTTATTGAACGATACTAAATCACCAAGTGTATCAACTTCAGCCGCTTTCAAGCAATTTAATGCTCTCACAGATAAATCCATATCAACAAGCTTAGTTTTAAGCAATTGTCTCATATGCAATGACTCTTCATCATACGATTCTGTTTGTGCAATTTCGTCAGCCTCGAGTGTAATTCTTTCGTCAGAAAACAACATGAAGTGGTGAATTAAAACCTTAGCAGCTTCAGTAAGAGCATCTTTTGGATTAATAGATCCATCAGTTTTAATTTCAAAAACTAATTTTTCATAATCTGTTTTTTGTTCTACACGGAAGTTTTCAATTGCATATTTTACATTTTTTACCGGAGTAAAAATTGAATCTGTAAAAATGGTCCCAATTGCAGCGTTCTGTTTTTTGTTCTCCTCAGCAGGAACGTATCCTCTACCTTTTTCGATTGTTAAATCGAAGTTCAATTTGATTTTAGAATCTAAATTACAGATAACAAGGTCTGGATTCAAAACTTGAAAACCTGAAATGAATTTTTGAAAATCACCTGCTGTCAATTGATCTTTACCAGAAACAGAAATTGTAACTGCTTCATTATCGATATCTTCAATCTGACGTTTGAAACGTACTTGTTTTAGATTAAGGATAATTTCGGTAACATCTTCAACAACACCTGAAATAGTAGAAAACTCATGATCTACACCTTCGATACGAACAGATGTAATTGCATAACCTTCTAATGCTGAAAGCAAAACTCTTCTAAGTGCATTACCAACTGTCAATCCGTAACCAGGTTCTAAAGGTCTAAATTCGAATTTACCTTCAAAATCGGTTGAATCGATCATGATAACTTTATCGGGCTTTTGAAAATTAAATATTGCCATAAATTTCGACTAAGTCAATTATTATTTGTTGTACAACTCTACGATTAATTGTTCTTTAATGTTTTCTGGAATCTGAAGTCTTGCAGGTACAGAAACGAAAGTTCCTTCTTTAAGATCATTATTCCAAGTAATCCATTCATAAACATGACTTGAATTTGACAAAGAACGTTCGATAGCTTCTAAAGATTTAGATTTTTCACGAACTGCAACTTTATCACCAGGTTTAAGGTGATAAGAAGCTATATTTACAACTTCACCATTTACAGTAACGTGTCTGTGAGAAACTAATTGTCTAGCACCTCTTCTAGAAGGAGCGATACCCATTCTAAAAACAACGTTATCTAATCTTGCTTCACATAATTGTAAAAGAACTTCACCAGTAACACCTTTAGTAGCTGATGCTTTTTTAAATAAATTTCTGAATTGTTTTTCTAAAATTCCATAAGAATATTTAGCTTTTTGCTTTTCCATTAACTGAACAGCGTACTCAGATTTTTTACCTCTTTTTTTAGCCATCCCGTGTTGTCCAGGTGGGTAATTTCTTTTTTCGAAAGATTTATCATCTCCGAAGATTGCTTCGCCAAATTTACGAGCAATTCTAGTTTTAGGACCAGTATATCTTGCCATTTCTAAAAAATTAAATTTTAAGGTAGAGATTATGAATTCAGGTCTAATCCTTCGATAATCTATATTCTACCTTGTTTATACTATAAATAAAATTAAACTCTACGTCTCTTCGGAGGACGACATCCGTTGTGAGGCATTGGAGTAACATCGATAATCTCTGTAACTTCAATTCCACCGTTATGAATAGAACGGATAGCAGACTCACGTCCGTTTCCTGGTCCTTTTACATAAACTTTTACTTTTTTAAGTCCAGCCTCAAGAGCTACTTTACTACAATCTTCTGCTGCCATTTGAGCTGCGTATGGAGTATTCTTTTTAGAACCTCTGAAACCCATTTTACCGGCTGAAGACCAAGAAATAACTTCACCTTTTTTGTTTGTCAAAGAAATGATGATGTTATTGAAGGTAGCAGAAATATGAGCTTCTCCCGTTGATTCAACGATAACTTTACGTTTTTTTGCAGTTGCTTTAGCCATATTACTTATTATTTAGTTGCTTTTTTCTTGTTAGCAACAGTTTTTCTTTTACCTTTTCTTGTTCTAGAGTTGTTTTTAGTTCTTTGTCCTCTTAACGGAAGACCAGATCTATGACGGATACCTCTGTAACAACCAATATCCATTAAACGTTTGATGTTTAAAGAAACTTCAGAACGTAATTCTCCTTCAATTTTGAATGCTCCAACAGCTTCACGAATTGCTCCGATCTCGTCATCATTCCAATCTTGAACTTTTTTGTCTTGGCTAACTTGAGCTTTTTCTAAAATCTCAATAGCTCTACTTCTTCCTAATCCAAAGATATAGGTAAGTGCTATAACACCTCTTTTATTTTTTGGGATATCTACCCCTGCTATTCTTGCCATAATTATCCTTGTCTTTGTTTAAATCTAGGATTCTTTTTGTTTATTACGTACAATCTCCCTTTTCTACGCACAATGATGCACTCGGGACTTCTCTTTTTTACTGATGCTCTAACTTTCATAGTGAATATCCTTTAATATCGATAAGTAATTCTTGCTTTTGACAAATCATAAGGACTCATTTCTAGTTTCACTTTATCACCAGGTAATAACTTGATGTAATGCATACGCATTTTACCAGAAATATGAGCAATTACGATATGTCCATTTTCTAACTCTACACGGAACATCGCATTTGACAATGCTTCAATGATTGATCCGTCTTGTTCTATTGCTGATTGTTTTGCCATAAATATATTAAGCTACCGCTTTTCTATTTTTACCAGTCTTCATTAAACCATCATAATGTTTGTTTAACAAGTATGAATTGATTTGCTGAATAGTATCTATTGCAACTCCAACCATAATTATTAATGAGGTACCTCCAAAAAACATTGCCCAAGATTGTTGTACATCCATAATACTTACAACAATAGCTGGGAACACAGCAATCAAAGCAAGGAATAAAGATCCTGGGAAAGTTATTAAAGACATCACTTTATCTAAGAAGTCTGAAGTTTCAGCACCTGGACGAACGCCCGGGATAAAACCACCACTTCTTTTTAAATCATCAGCCATTTTGTTAGTAGGAACAGTAATTGCAGTGTAGAAAAATGTAAATACAATAATTAAAGTTGCAAATACAAAATTATACCAAAAACCGAACATATTACTAAATGCTCCAACAATAGATTGTGATGTGTCTGATTTAGACAATCCAGCTACAGCTGCAGGTATAAACATAATTGCCTGAGCAAAAATGATTGGCATAACTCCTGAAGCATTAAGCTTAAGAGGAATCCATTGTCTATTACCACCTGCTAAATCTTGCTCATAATCACCAGTTGTCGTACGACGAGCATATTGAACCGGGATTCTACGTACTGCCATTGTAAGCAATACACAAGAAATAATCACTAATAACCACACAATAATTTCAATAACTAATAACATTGGACCTCCATTGTTATTGGTAACTCTCGTTGTAAACTCTTGAATAAAAGCTTGCGGTAAACGAGCTAAGATACCAACCATAATTAATAATGAAATTCCATTTCCAATACCTTTATCAGTAATTTTCTCTCCAAGCCACATAGCAAAAATTGTACCTGTAACTAAGATGATAACTGACGAGAACAAAAATTCAGGAGAATTAAAGCCTAGTAAGAATGCACTACCAGGCAATGTTCTGTATAAATTATAGATATAAGTTGGACCTTGAACCAGTGTAATAGCTATAGTCAACCAACGAGTGATTTGATTAATCTTTTTTCTACCACTTTCTCCATCGTTTTGAAGTTTTTGCAAATAAGGAATCGCAATTCCCATCAACTGAACCACAATAGACGCAGAAATATAAGGCATAATACCTAAAGCAAAAACTGAAGCTTTAGAGAAAGCACCCCCAGTAAACATGTCTAGGATAGATCCTAAACCATTTTTAGTTTGTCCCGCTAAACCAGTTAATTGAGTTGCGTCAATTCCAGGAAGCGTAACGTGTGCACCAAAACGATATACTAAAAGCAATCCTAATGTAATTAAGATTCTGTTTTTCAGTTCTTCGATTTTCCAAACATTACTTATTGATTCAATAAATTTCTTCATCTTAATAGATAAGTTATATAGTTACAGCTTCTCCACCAGCAGCTTCAATAGCAGCTTTTGCAGTAGCAGTAAATTTGTGGGCAGTTACTTTTAATTTTGCTTTCAACTCTCCTCTACCTAAAATCTTAACGATTTCATTTTTGGTAGCTAGACGATTTGCTACGAAATCTGTCATAGAAACAGAATCAGTAATCACACCATTGTCTACTAATAATTGAAGCGTATCTAAATTAACACCTTCGTATTCTTTACGATTGATGTTTGTGAAACCAAACTTAGGCACACGTCTTTGAAGTGGCATTTGACCTCCTTCAAAACCAATCTTTTTAGAATAACCAGAACGAGATTTTGCTCCTTTGTGACCTCTTGCAGCAGTGCCACCTTTTCCAGAACCTTCTCCTCTACCTAATCTTTTATTTTGATTGTGTGTTGACCCTTCAGCTGGTTGTAAGTTACTTAAATTCATAACAGTATTTGTTATTTAGCTTCTTCGACAGAAACTAAGTGTTTAACTTTGTTTATCATCCCAAGGATAGCAGGGTTTGAATCATGCTCTACAACTTGTCCCATTTTACGTAGACCCAAAGCTTCCAAACCTCTCTTTTGAGAAAGAGGACAGTTGATTTTGCTTCTTACTTGTTTTACTAATAATTTAGCCATAATTTCCTTGAATTAACCTTTAAAAACTTTTTCTAAAGAAACACCTCTTTGTTTTGCAACAGTATAAGCGCTTCTCATTTGTAATAAAGCATCAAAAGTTGCCTTAACTACGTTATGAGGATTTGATGATCCTTGAGATTTAGATAATACATCGTGAATACCTACTGATTCAAGAACTGAACGAACAGCTCCACCAGCAATAACTCCTGTACCATGAGAAGCAGGAATTAAGAATACACGTGCACCACCAAATTTACCTTTTTGTTCGTGAGGAACAGATTGTCCATTCAAAGGAATTTTTACTAAATTTTTCTTAGCATCTTCTACTGCTTTCGCAATTGCCTCAGAAACGTCTTTAGATTTTCCTAATCCATGACCAACTACTCCGTTTTCATCACCTACAACTACAATAGCAGAAAAACCGAAAGCTCTACCCCCTTTTGTAACTTTAGTAACACGATTAACACTTACCAGACGATCTTTAAGTTCAAGACCACTTGGTTTTACCAATTCTACATTTTTGTATTTAGACATAATATATTAGAATTTAAGTCCAGCCGCTCTTGCGCCTTCTGCTAATGATTTAATACGACCGTGATATAAATAACCTCCTCTATCAAAAGTGATGGTATCAATCCCAGCTTTTAACGCTTTCTCTGCAACTAATTTTCCAACAGCAGCAGCGATTTCAACGTTAGTACCTTTTCCTATTTCTTTTTCTCTTGAAGATGCAGCTAATATAGTAACTCCATTTACATCATCAATAAGTTGAGCGTAAATTTCTTTGTTACTTCTAAATACAGATAGTCTTGGATTAGTAGCAGTACCACTGATCGATTTTCTAATTCTGAATCTAATTCTCTGTCTTCTATCAGATTTTGTTAATGACATAATCTTATTTTTTAAGCTGATTTACCTGCTTTTCTTCTTAATACTTCACCCACAAATTTAACACCTTTTCCTTTGTATGGCTCAGGCTTACGGAAACCTCTGATTTTCGCAGCAACCTGACCTAAAAGTTGTTTATCAAATGATGTTAATTTTACTATAGGGTTTTTACCTTTTTCAGATATTGTTTCTAAAACTACTTCTGGAGCAACTTCTAAAACAATATTGTGAGAATATCCAAGAGCTAAATCTAACTTTTGACCTTGGTTTGAAGCTCTATAACCAACTCCAACTAATTCAAGTTCTTTTGTAAAACCTTCAGATACACCAATTATCATATTATTGATTAATGATCTGTATAATCCGTGTTTTGCTCTTTGGTCTTTATGATCAGACGATCTTTCTAATAGAACTTGATCGCCTTCAACTTTAACAGTAATGTCCGAAAACTCCTGAGTTAGTTGACCTTTTTTTCCTTTTACCGTAACGATACCGTCCTTAACTTCTACAGTTACTCCAGCAGCGATTACAATTGGGCTTTTACCTATTCTTGACATCTTATTTAGTCTTTAAAATTAGTATACGTAACAAATTACTTCACCACCTACATTAAATTGTTTCGCTTGCTTTCCAGTCATAAGACCTTTTGAAGTTGAAACAATTGCAATTCCTAATCCATTAAGGATTCTTGGTAATTTGGCAGCACCTGCATATTTACGTAAACCAGGTTTACTAATTCTTTGGATATCTTTAATTACAGGCTCTTTTGTATCTTTATCATACTTTAAAGCGATTTTGATTGAACCCTGAACAGAGTTGTCTTCAAATTTGTAACTCAAGATATAACCTTGATCAAATAAGATCTTAGTTATTTCTTTTTTTAGATTAGAAGCTGGAATTTCAACAACTTTGTGGTTTGCAGCCACAGCGTTACGAACTCTAGTCAAATAATCTGCAATAGGATCTGTATACATATGTATTTGATTGCGACTATGGTTTTCGGGAGGCACCCGCCTCCCGAACCTTTAATCAATTAAAATTATTTTTTGGTTTGCAAAAGTAGTAACTTATTGCGAGATTACCAAGATGCCTTTTTAACTCCAGGAATTAATCCATTATTAGCCATTTCACGGAAAGTTACACGTGAAATACCGAATTGACGGATATACCCTCTTGGTCTACCTGTTAATTTACAACGATTGTGCAAACGAACTGGTGAAGCATTTTTAGGTAATTTTTGTAAACCTTCAAAATCTCCAGCCTCTTTCAAAGCTTTTCTTTTCTCAGCATACTTTGCTACCGTTTTTTCTCTCTTAACCTCGCGGGCTTTCATTGATTCTTTAGCCATGTCTTAATTCTTTTTAAAAGGTAATCCTAATTCAGCCAATAATGACTTTGCTTCCTTGTCTGTTTTTGCAGTAGTAACAAATGTAATATCCATTCCTGAAATTTTGTTTACTTTGTCAATATCAATTTCCGGAAAAATGATTTGCTCCAAAACTCCAAGGTTGTAATTACCTCTTCCGTCGAAACCAGTAGCTTTAATACCACTAAAATCTCTAACGCGTGGTAAAGCAGAAGTAACAAGTCTATCTAAAAACTCATACATTCTTTCTCCACGTAAAGTAACTTTTGCTCCAATAGGCATCCCTTTTCTCAATTTAAAAGACGCAACGTCTTTCTTTGAAATTGTAGATACTGCTTTTTGTCCAGTGATCTTTGTTAACTCATCAACTGCATAGTCAATAAGTTTTTTATCAGATACAGCTGCACCAACTCCACGGCTCAAAACGATTTTCTCAAGTTTTGGAACTTGCATCACGTTTGTATATCCGAATTCCTCTTTAAGAGCAGAGATTACTCTACTCTTATATTCTTCTTTTAGTCTAGGTGTATATGCCATTACTATAGTACTTGATTAGATTTTTTTGAAAATCTTACTTTCTTATCTCCTTCTACTCTAATACCAACTCTAGTTGCTTCCTTAGTTTTAGGATCAATTAGTGAAATGTTAGATATTTGTATAGAAGCTTCTTTCTTAACGATACCACCTTGAGGGTTTTTAGCACTTGGTTTTGTATGTTTCGAAACCATGTTTACACCTTCAACTATCGCTTTATTTTTCTCACGGTAAACACGTAAAACTTTACCTTCAGCACCTTTATGGTCTCCAGCAATAACTCTTACGATATCTCCTGATTTTATTTTTAGCTTTATCATCTTAAAACGAATTAAAGCACTTCTGGTGCTAATGATACAATTTTCATGAATTGTTTTTCACGAAGTTCTCTTGCTACCGGACCAAAAACACGAGTTCCTCTCATTTCTCCTGCAGCATTCAAAAGAACACATGCATTGTCATCGAAACGGATATAAGAACCATCAGCTCTTCTCACTTCTTTTTTGGTACGTACAACAACTGCAGTTGAAACAGCTCCTTTTTTAACGTTACCGTTAGGAGTTGCATCTTTAATAGATACTACAATCTTGTCACCAACAGAGGCATACCTTCTTTTGGTACCTCCTAAAACACGGATAGTTAAAACTTCTTTTGCTCCCGTGTTATCTGCTACTTTTAGTCTTGATTCCTGTTGTACCATAATTATTTAGCTCTTTCTAAGATTTCAACTAATCTCCAACATTTTGTTTTACTTAAAGGACGCGTTTCGCTAATTCTTACAGTATCTCCAATGTTACAGTCGTTTGTTTCGTCGTGTGCAACGTATTTCTTTGTTTTCAACACGAACTTACCGTATAATGGGTGTTTTACTTTTCTTACTTCAGCAATAACAATAGATTTATCCATTTTATTTGAAGTAACAACACCTATTCTTTCTTTTCTTAAATTTCTTTTTTCTTCCATCTTTCAGCAGAATACAATTATTGTAACTCTCTTTTAGTTAGCTCTGTAGCCAATCTTGCAACTGTTCTTCTTACACTTCTAATTTGAAGTGGATTCTCAATTGGAGAAATAGCGTGGGCCATTTTTAGGTCAGCATATATCTTCTTAGTTTGACTAAGTTTTTCTTGCAACTCCGCTGCAGAAAGATCTTTTATTTCTGATTGTTTCATAATATAATATAAATTATGCTTCGAAATCTCTAGCAACGACGAACTTAGTTTTTACTGGAAGCTTTTGAGCTGCAAGACGTAAAGCCTCTTTTGCAACTGATAAAGGAACTCCTCCAACTTCAAACATAATTCTTCCGGGTTTAACAACGGCAGCCCAATATTCAACGGCACCTTTACCTTTACCCATACGTACCTCAAGAGGCTTCTTAGTAATTGGTTTGTCTGGAAATATTTTGATCCATAATTGTCCTTCTCTCTTCATGAAACGAGTTGCAGCGATACGCGCAGCTTCAATTTGACGAGAGGTTAAGAACATTCCATCTTCATGTACAGATTTAATACCAAACATTCCATTAGAAAGTTCATGCCCTCTTTGAGAGTTACCTTTCATTTTACCCTTTTGTACCTTACGGTATTTTGTTCTTTTAGGCTGTAACATTTTTCTTTAGTTTAAAAATTTACTTTCTTTTACGAGCGTCTGGTTTACCACCTTTATTAAAAGGTTTTCTGTCTCCTCTCGGAGAATCTCCACCTTTACCACCACCAGTTCCAGATTGTTTTTTATCCATTCCTGCAAGCGGAGAAAGATCTCTCTTTCCATAAACTTCACCTTTCATGATCCATACTTTGATACCCATTCTACCATAAGTAGTATGAGCTTCAGCCAAAGCATAATCAATGTCAGCTCTGAAAGTTGATAGAGGAATTCTACCTTCTTTGAAACCTTCTGAACGTGCCATCTCAGCACCATTCAAACGACCAGAAATCAAAACTTTGATACCTTCAGCGTTCATACGCATAGAAGCAGCAATAGCCATTTTGATTGCACGTCTGTAAGAAATACGGCTTTCGATTTGACGAGCGATGCTTGTCGCCACAAGATAAGCATCTAATTCAGGTCTTTTGATTTCAAAGATGTTGATTTGAACCTCTTTGTCAGTAACTTTCTTAAGTTCTTCTTTTAACTTGTCTACCTCTTGTCCACCTTTTCCGATAATTATACCAGGTCTGGCAGTAGTGATAGTAACGGTTACAAGTTTCAAAGTTCTCTCGATGATTACTTTTGATACACTAGCTTTTGATAAACGAGCGTGGATATACTTTCTGATTTTGTGATCTTCGGCAAGTTTATCACCGTAATCATTTCCACCATACCAGTTTGAGTCCCACCCTCTGATGATACCAAGTCTATTTCCAATTGGATTTGTCTTTTGTCCCATGCTGCTTAAGAATTGCTTTGTGTGTTATTGATAGCTCCAAGCACGATTGTAACGTGATTAGAACGTTTTCTTATTCTGTGTGCACGACCTTGTGGAGCTGGACGAAGTCTTTTCAACATCATTCCACCATCTACTCTGATCTCTTTAACAAATAACCCAGCTTCTTCCAAATTACCTTCACTATTTTTTTGCTCCCAGTTGTTGATTGCAGATAATAATAGTTTCTCTAATTTTCTTGAAGCTTCTTTAGAACTGAATCTTAAGATGTTAAGTGCTCTTTCTACCTTCTGACCTCTTACCAAGTCCGCTACTAAGCGCATTTTTCTAGGTGAAGTAGGGCAGTTATTCAATTTTGCGAAAGCAATAGACTTATTAGCCTCTTTTCTCGCATCTGCTGTTTCTCTTTTACGAACTCCCATTGCTTCTTATTTTTTACCTTTATTTTTTGCTCCAGCATGACCTCTAAAAGATCTAGTTGGTGAAAATTCTCCTAATTTGTGACCTACCATGTTTTCTGTTACGTAAACTGGTACAAATTGACGACCGTTATGAACTGCGATAGTTTGTCCAACAAAGTCCGGAGTAATCATAGAAGCTCTAGACCAAGTCTTAACCACTCCTTTATTACCATTTTCAATGTTTTCCTGAACTTTCTTGTCTAACTTATAATGAACGAAAGGTCCTTTTTTTAATGAACGTGCCATATCTTATTATTTCTTTCTACGTTCTACGATATACTTGTTACTCGGGTTTTTCTTAGAACGAGTTCTATAACCTTTTGCTGGTATTCCATTTCTTGAACGTGGATGTCCACCAGAAGAACGTCCTTCTCCACCACCCATTGGGTGATCAACAGGGTTCATTGCAACAGGTCTTGTTCTAGGTCTTCTTCCTAACCATCTTGTTCTACCAGCTTTTCCTGATACAACTAATTGGTGGTCTGAATTAGAAACAGCTCCAATAGTAGCCGAACAAGTTAACAAGATCAATCTTGTTTCACCAGATGGCATTTTAATTGTAGCATATTTTCCATCTCTTGCCATTAACTGAGCAAATGTACCAGCCGAACGAGCGATTACCGCACCTTGACCTGGACGTAACTCAATACAAGAGATTACAGTTCCTAAAGGAATTCTACTTAAAGGCAATGTATTACCAATTTCTGGTTGAGATTCTGGACCAGAAACTAATTTCTGACCAACTTTCAATCCGTTTTGAGCAATAACATAAGTTTTCTCTCCATCAGCATAAGCTAATAAAGCGATAAACGCAGTACGATTTGGATCATATTCGATTGATTTCACTGTAGCTGGAATTCCTTCTTTTGTACGTTTGAAATCAATAATACGATATCTCTGCTTGTGACCACCACCCGTATAACGCATGGTCATCTTTCCTTGACTATTTCTACCTCCAGAGTTTTTTATCGGCGCTATCAAAGAGCGTTCCGGCTTATCAGTTGTAATGGCGTCATAACCATTCACAACTCTAAATCGCTGACCTGGGGTAATAGGTTTTAATTTTCTTACTGACATTTTTCTATCTTAGATATTGTTGTAAAAATCAATTGTTTCTCCTTCTTGTACTTGAACAATCGCTTTTTTAATTGCATTTGTCTTTCCACTGATCAAACCACTTTTAGTGTATTTTGTAGTTCTATCCGGTCTTACGTTCATCGTGTTAACTGAAACGATAGTTACTCCATAAGCAGCTTCAATAGCTTTCTTAATCTGAACTTTGTTTGCTTTTTTGTCAACAACGAATCCGAAGCGGTTTAAAACTTCACTTTCTTTGGTTACTTTTTCTGTTACTATAGGTCTAATTATGATACTCATATTCCTATTATTTGCTTAAATTTTCTTCGATTAACTCCAAAGAACCTTCTAAAAGCACTAAATTATTAGTGTTTAAAATAGCGTAAGTGCTTAATTCTGAGCTAGTTACGACATTAGAAGCCTTTAAATTGCGTGACGACAAATATACATTTTTATTTGACTCTCCCAACACAAATAGAGATTTTTTATTTTCTAACCCTAAAGCTTTCAAAACGTTAATGAAATTTTTAGTGTTTGGCGCTTCAAAATTAAAGTCTTCAAGAACGATGATATTCGACTCTTTTGCTTTGATTGAGAAAGCTGATTTTCTAGCCAATCTTTTCAAGCTTTTATTCAATTTAAATGAATAACTTCTTGGTCTTGGTCCGAAAACTGTTCCACCACCCTTAAACAATGGATTTTTAATACTTCCCGCACGAGCTGTACCTGTTCCTTTTTGTTTTTTAATCTTACGTGTACTTCCTGTCACTTCAGCTCTTTCTTTTGCTTTGTGAGTTCCTTGTCTTTGATTAGCAAGATATTGCTTTACATCAAGGTATACAGCGTGATTGTTTGGTTCAATTGCGAATACTGAATCAGAAAGTTGAACTTTTCTTCCAGTATCTTTTCCGTTGAAATCTAATACTTTTACTTCCATTACTTCTGAATGATTACATAAGAGTTTTTATGTCCAGGAACGCATCCTTTAATAACAAGCAGGTTCTTTTCAGCCACTACTTTTAAAACTCTAAGGTTTTGAACTTTTACATTGTCTCCTCCCATTCTTCCAGCCATACGCATTCCTTTGAATACTCTAGATGGATAAGAAGAAGCTCCCACAGAACCTGGCGCTCTTAAACGGTTGTGTTGACCGTGAGTTGCTTGTCCAACACCACCAAATCCGTGACGTTTAACAACCCCTTGAAAACCTTTACCTTTAGATACACCTTGTACATCTACAAATTCTCCTTCAGCAAAAATAGAAACATCAATAAGATCTCCTAATTTTTGTTCAGTTGCAAAATCTTGAAATTCAACGACTTTTTTCTTAGCAACAGTTCCAGCTTTTTTAAAGTGACCTAAAGCCGCTTTAGTGGAATGTTTCTCGTTTTTGTCATCGAAACCAAGTTGCAACGCTTCGTACCCGTCAACACCTTTGGTTCTGACTTGGGTAACAACACACGGCCCAGCTTCGATTACTGTACAAGGAATATTTTTCCCGTTTTCATCAAAAATGCTAGTCATGCCGATTTTTTTACCAATTAACCCAGACATAAATATTAATTATTAATTACTAAAATTCCCTTCAATTTGAAAATAACAGAAATTTCCAAACAGGGAGTGCAAAAGTAGATATTAAAATTGAATATACCAAACAGTTATAAAAATTAAATCGCTCATTATCAAAATTCAAGCTCAAAAGCTTTCTTCAATAATATTTTATTTATTGAAAAAATTCAACCAATTAATCATAATCTACAAAAATACTTTTCTTAACAATTACATAATCCAATCTTTAAAAACCATCGACAACAAGCTAAACAAAAGGCATTTCAACAAAAAAAAGAAAAATATCATCATTAAAAACAGTTAGTCAAAAACAACAAAACAGAATTTATGACAATAAAAAAAAGCGAGACATTACTGCCTCGCTTTCTATATAAAATATAATAAAAAAAATTATACTTTTATCTCTACTTCAACTCCACTTGGCAATTCAAGCTTCATTAATGCATCAATAGTTTTAGATGAAGATGAATAAATATCAATCAATCTCTTGTATGACATTACTTCAAATTGCTCTCTCGCTTTTTTGTTAACGTGCGGAGAACGCAACACAGTGAAAAGTTTTTTGTGAGTTGGCAACGGAATTGGACCTGTTACAACTGCTCCAGTAGTTTTTACTGTTTTTTACGATCTTTTCAGCAGATTTATCTACCAACATGTGATCGTAAGATTTTAGTTTTATTCTGATTTTTTGACTCATTTTCTTAAGAATTAAGCGTTACCTTTTGCTTTTTTAATTACAGCTTCTGAAATATTAGAAGGTGTTTCTGCATAATGTGAAAACTCCATTGTTGAAGTAGCTCTACCAGAAGACAATGTTCTTAATGTTGTTACATATCCAAACATCTCCGATAAAGGCACATCAGCTTTAATAGTTTTAGCACCATTTCTGTCACCCATGTCATTTACCTGACCTCTACGACGGTTGATATCACCCACGATATCTCCCATGTTTTCTTCAGGAGTAATAACTTCCATTTTCATGATAGGCTCAAGAATAATAGCTCCAGCAGCCTTAGCCACTTCTCTATAACCCATTCTAGCTGCTAATTCAAAAGAAAGTGCATCAGAATCGACAGGGTGGAAAGATCCGTCTGTCAAAGTTACTTTCAAACTATCCACTTGATAACCAGCCAAAGGACCAGTTTTCATAGCTTCACGGAAACCTTTTTCTACAGATGGAATATATTCTTTAGGAACGTTACCACCTTTTACCGCATTAATAAACTGTAATCCAACAGGAACTTTACCATCAACTTCGTCAGCAGGCTCAAGTGTAAATACGATATCACCGAATTTACCACGACCTCCAGATTGTTTCTTGTAAGTTTCTCTGTGTGTTGCAGTTCTTGTAAACGCTTCTTTATATTCAACTTGAGGCTCACCTTGGTTTACTTCAACTTTAAATTCACGTTTCATACGATCTACCAAGATATCTAAGTGAAGCTCACCCATACCCGAAATAATCGTTTGCCCCGAAGCCTCATCTGTTCTAACAGTAAATGTTGGATCTTCTTCAGCTAATTTAGCCAAAGCCATACCCATTTTATCAACGTCAGCTTTAGTTTTAGGCTCAATCGCAATACCAATTACCGGTGCAGGGAATTTCATAGACTCAAGAATAATTGGGTGTTTCTCATCACACAATGTATCTCCAGTTTTGATATCTTTAAATCCAACAGCAGCTCCAATATCTCCAGCCTCAATATATTCGATTGGATTTTGTTTGTTTGCATGCATTTGGTAGATACGGGAAATTCTTTCTTTATTTCCTGAACGAGTGTTCAATACATAAGAACCAGCATCTAAACGTCCAGAGTAAGCACGGAAGAAAGCTAAACGACCTACGAATGGGTCAGTAGCAATTTTAAATGCTAAAGCAGCGAACGGCTCTTTTACGTCTGGTTTACGTAAGATTTTAGTTTGATCTTCTTCTAATAATTCAGCATCATCAGGATGAATTCCTTCGATACCTTCCTTATCCATCGGAGAAGGTAAATATTTACAAACTGCATCTAACATGAATTGAACTCCTTTGTTTTTGAAAGAAGAACCAGCGATCATTGGAATGATAGCCATATCCATAGTTGCAGCTCTTAAAGCTTTGTTGATTTCTTCTTCCGTGATAGAGTTTTCATCTTCCATGAATTTCTCCAAAAGATTTTCATCGTAATCAGCAACTGCTTCAATAAGAATAGATCTGTATTCTTTAACTTCAGCTAACATATCCTCAGGAATTGGCACAATATCAAAAGTCGCCCCTTGAGTAGCATCATGCCAGATGATAGCTTGGTTTTTTACTAAATCTACAACACCTTTGAAATCATTCTCTTCACCAATTGGCAAAGTGATCGCAACAGCATTTGACTTTAACATATCACGAACTTGTTGACAAACAGCCAAAAAGTTAGATCCTTGACGGTCCATTTTGTTTACGAATCCCATACGCGGAACTCTGTATTGATCAGCAAGTCTCCAGTTAGTTTCTGACTGAGGCTCAACACCATCAACAGCACTAAATAAGAAAACCAAACCATCAAGTACACGTAGAGAACGATTTACCTCTACAGTAAAGTCAACGTGCCCAGGAGTATCAATAATATTAAAGTGGTAAGGCAAAGATTCAGGCAAAATTTTACCTTGTTCAGTTGGAAAATTCCACTCACAAGTTGTTGCAGCTGAAGTAATTGTAATACCTCTTTCTTGCTCTTGAGCCATCCAGTCCATTGTTGCAGCACCATCGTGCACTTCACCAATTTTGTGTGACTTTCCAGTATAAAAAAGAATACGCTCCGTTGTTGTTGTTTTACCAGCATCAATATGAGCAGCAATTCCGATATTTCTTGTATATTTTAAATCTCTAGCCATTTCTTACGAATTAAAATCTAAAGTGAGAGAAAGCTTTATTAGCTTCTGCCATCTTGTGAGTATCCATTCTTTTCTTAACCGCAGCACCTTCTTCTTTAGCAGCTGCTAAACATTCTGACGCTAAACGCTGTGCCATAGATTTTTCATTTCTTCTTCTAGAATAAAGTATTAACCACTTCATTGCCATAGAAATTTTTCTGTCTGGTCTAATTTGCATTGGAATTTGAAATGTAGCTCCACCAACTCTACGACTACGTACTTCTACGTGAGGCATAACGTTTGTTAAAGCATCTTTCCAAATTTCTAATGAAGATTTCTCTGAATCCTGCTTCTTAGACTCAATGATGTCAATTGCATCATAAAATACTTTGAAAGCTGTAGATTTCTTACCATCCCACATTAAGTTGTTCACAAAACGTGTTACCAATTGGTCGTTAAACCTAGGATCTGGTAAAAGTGGTCTTTTCTTTGCCGCTCTTTTTCTCATGTCTTTTTTTTAATAAAAAGTTATAGGTTATCCGTTAAATGTTATTTGTTACAGATTTCAATTTAAATTTCAATCCCCAACGCTTAACTCCTAACCTCCAACTCTTAACGTTTTAAATTACTTTTTTGCTTCTTTTGGGCGTTTAGCACCGTACTTAGATCTTCTTTGCGTTCTTCCTGCAACTCCTGACGTGTCAAGCGCTCCACGAACGATATGATATCTAACACCTGGTAAATCTTTTACCCTTCCACCTCTAACTAATACTATCGAGTGCTCTTGTAAATTGTGTCCTTCTCCAGGGATGTAAGCATTCACCTCATTACCATTTGTCAAACGTACACGCGCAACTTTACGCATTGCAGAGTTTGGTTTTTTTTGGTGTAGTAGTGTAAACACGCGTACAAACCCCTCTTCTTTGAGGACAAGAATCTAAAGCAACCGATTTACTCTTCTTAGTTATCTGAGTTCTTCCTGTTCTTACTAATTGTTGAATTGTTGGCATAATTAATACTAAAAATTTATTATGTATATTAAATTCCCGCTTTTTACGGGGTTGCAAATGTATAAAATATTTTTCACTATACAAACGTTAATCCATTAATTTTCAATAACATTATTTAAGACTATGTTTTTACAAACAAACAATTGATATTTGCAATACTTTTTAATAAATGAAACAATTGCATTTGAAACAGTTATTATACATATTTTTTTTAACCTCATGTCTTAGTTGTTATGCCCAAAATTTTTATTTAAAAATAAAGGGAACAAACAACAAGGAAGATCAAATTATTGATTCATTAAATTATTCGCCAAACCATCTAAATTTAAAATCTTTATATGACGAGATAAACAACACTTCCAACAAGCTGTCAAAAAAAGGGTATTTAGACAACAAAATACTAGAAACAAACAAGGTAAACGACAGTTCATACCTCAGTATTATATCACTAAAAACAAGAACAAAAAAGATACATATATATATAGGTAGAAATAATCTTTTTTTTAATTCATCAGAAACAAATAACGACACCTTGATTTTACCTTATGAAGAAACAGAAAACTATCTAAATCAAAAGATAATTGAAGCTGAAAAACAAGGTTTCGCCTTAAGCAAAATAAAACTTGAAAATATACGAAGAGAGAATTTGGTAATTTTCGCAAGCCTTAATTTTAAATCCGAAAAAAAAAGGCAAGTAAATTCGATTATTCTGAATTACACAAATAACAACGAGAAGGCTCAATTCCCAAAAGGACATCTAAAACAACTTAATAAAAAATATCTACAAAAAACTTTCAATCAGGAAATCACCAAACAACTTTACAACGAAATCAATAGTTATGAATTTGTAAGTCAAACAAAATATCCTGAAATATTATTCACAAACGATTCGACTAAAATTTACATCTACCTCGAAAAAAGAAAAGCAAATACTTTTGATGGATATATAGGTTTTTCAAACGACAAAGAAAAAAAAGCAAATCTAAACGGATACCTTGACATATCACTATCAAACACTCTTCATGCAGGTGAACAATTTTCATTATACTGGAAAAGCGACGGTAATCAACAAAAAACTTTTAATACCAAACTAGAAATTCCATATATCTTTAAGTCTTCATTAGGCTTGAAAGCCCAATTGAACATCTTCAAACAAGACAGCACTTTTCAAAACACAAAAACCGCATTTGATCTGGGTTATTATATCAATTACAATTCAAAAATTTATCTTGGATATCAAGCAACAGAATCCAGTGATATTCAAAACACAAACAACTCAACAATTAGTGACTTCAAAAACTCCTATATCACATCAAGTTATGAATTAAAAAAAACAGATCATTTAAACAATCTTATTCCAAAAAAAGCAAATATAAACTGGATAATTGGATACGGAAAAAGAGACACCAACAACGACCCCGCAACAGCAGGAAGCAGTCAACAATTTTACACCAACTTAAATGTGTCCTATAATTTTGAGTTAAATGAAAAGAATTTCATTAACATAAATTCACAAAATTTTTATCTTAACAGTAAAAATTACATTTCTAATGAATTATTTCGTTTTGGAGGAATCAATTCAATACGAGGCTTTTTAGAAAACAGCTTACAATCTAACTTTAATTCTTTAATTCTTACAGAGTACAGATATAAATTTTCAAAAAACATTTATGTTAACACTATAACTGATTACGGTCTTTACCAAGACTTAACAAACAAAACCAACTCAAACAAAATAAAAAAATTAATAGGATTAGGAATTGGCACCTTGATTCAAACACCAAATGGATTACTTAAGATTAGCCTTACAAATGGGACGCAAAACGTGCAGGAAATACAATTATATAACACTATCATAAACATATGTTATAATGTTAAATTTTAGCAGTAACCGAAAAAAGTTTAAATTAATATTAGGATAGTTAACAAATTATTAAGAGTTTTGCGATACTAATTCAAAATATTTAAAAATGAAACTAAAGTTCAATGGATTCTTAGTGCTATTATTAGTACTAGTGGCGCAACTAACTTTTGCGCAAGAAAGAGCTGTTTCAGGAATTGTAACCGATAATACAGGTATGCCTTTACCAGGTGTAAGTGTGTTAGTGAAAGGGACAAAATCTGGAACACAAACTGATTTTGATGGTAAATTTTCTATCAAAGCATCCACAAGCCAAGTATTGGTATTTAGCTACATTGGGATGAAATCTCAGGAAATAGCTGCAAGTTCATCTACAATAAACGTAAAGTTACTTGGAGATGCACAACAACTTGAAAGTGTTGTCGTAACAACAGCTTTAGGTATTAAAAGAGAAAAAAAATCTCTTGGTTATTCTGCTCAATCAGTATCAGCTGAACAAGTATCAACAGTTCCTACAGGAAACTTTGTAAACAACTTGTCAGGAAAAGTTGCTGGTCTTAGCGTAACTCAGGGTACAAACTTTGGAGGATCTACGAACGTTGTTCTTAGAGGTTTCAAATCACTTTTAGGAGATAATCAGGCTTTATTTGTAGTTGACGGTGTTCCAATTTTGAACAACAACGTAAATAGTCTTGACCAAAAAAGTGGTAGAGGTGGATACGATTATGGTAATGCTGCATCAGATATCAACCCAAATAATATCGCTGAAATCAACGTACTTAAAGGTGCTGCTGCAACTGCACTTTATGGATCAAGAGCACAAAATGGTGCGATCATCATTACTACTAAAAAAGGAAAATCAAGAACTGATTTATCAGTTGAATTTTCTTCATCTTACACTATGTCTACTGTAGACAAAACTACGTTCCCAAAATATCAAACTGAATATGGTCAAGGATATTTCGGACAAAGATTTTCAACTTACAATGGTGAGCCAAGATCTAGATCCGGAGATGATGCTTCTTACGGCCCTAAGTATGATGGTTCTCAAGTTTGGCAATATGATGCATTTATTCCTGGATCACCTACGTATGGTCAAAAAACCACATGGGAAGTTGCAAAAAATGGTCCAATAGAATTTTTTGATACTGCAACGTCAACTGTTAACAACATTTCATTAAACGGTGGTACTGAAAAAGCTACATACAGATTAACTTACGCTAACACAAACAGTAGCGATATTTTACCAAATTCTTTATTAAGCAAAAATAATTTCAATGCTAGTGCTACTTACAAATTCAATGATAAGTTAAGTTCAACTTTCAATGCAACTTATGTATCACAAAATACAAGAAACAGAAATACAACTGGATATGGAGGAAACCAAATCGCTGGTTTTAGACAATGGTGGGCTACAAATGTTGATTTAAAAGAACAAAGAAGTCTTTATGAAATGAGTCGCCAAAACTACACATGGAATATTAAAAATGCTGCAGATATCACTCCTGCTTATTGGGATAATCCTTACTTCCAAAGATACGAAAACTACAATAATGATAGCAGACAAAGAGTTGCTGCCAATGCAAGTATAACTTACGATGTAAATAAAAATTTAAGCTTTACTGGTAGATTAGGTACTGATGGATTCAATTTAAAAACTGAAGACAGAATCGCTGCAGGTTCAACTCCTGCAACTCTTGGATCTAATTCAAATCTTCAAAACTTACCAGCGCAACCATCAGGTTATGCTTTAGATCTTTACAATTTTAGTGAGCAAAACTATGATTTCCTTGCAACTTACAAAAAAGACTTAACTGAAGATTTAAATCTGAATGTACTTCTTGGTACTAACTACAACGTACAAAGTAGATTCAGTAATCAACAAATGACATCAGGAGGACTATACATTCCTGGATTATATACAATTTCTAACTCTGTTTCAGCTCCGGCTCTACCTAGAATTATAGATACAAGAAAAGAAGTATTAGGTTTATTTGCACAAGCAACATTAGGCTACAAAGGAACTTACTACTTAGAAGGTTCTGTAAGAAGAGATCAATCTTCTGCTCTACCTCAAGATAACAATGCATATTGGTATTCTGCAGTATCAGGAACTGTTGTTTTCTCAAACTGGTTAAAAGATGTTGAATTCATCAACTTTGGTAAATTTAGAGCTGCTTATGCTCAAGTAGGTTCTGATACAGATCCTAACCAATTATTGAATTCTTACACTGCAAGAAACCCATTTGGAACTCCAGTTTATTCATACAACACAACTGCAAAAAATGCAAATTTAAAACCACAACAATTAGACAACGTCGAATTAGGTTTGAATATGCAATTTGCAAATAACAGACTTGGATTTGATGTGGCTTGGTTCCAAAACAAAGCATATGATCAAATCTTACCATTACCAGTATCAACATCTACCGGATCAGCATTCAACACTATCAATGCTGGTACATTAACAACAAAAGGATTTGAGGTTACACTTACTGGAACTCCAGTTAAAACAGAAAATTTCTCTTGGGACGTAAGCGTAAACTGGTCTAATCCTAACACTAAAGTTACAGAACTAGCCCCTGGTATTGAAAACATCAACATTAACTCTCTTCAAGGAGGTATCAGTATCAATGCTCCTCTTAACCAAGATTATGGACAAATTTGGGGAACAACATATGTATTAGACGAAGCTGGAAATAGAATTATTGGAGCTAACGGTGCATACGAAGTTTCTACAACTACTGATAACAAATTAGGAACATATCAAGCTGAATGGATTGGTGGTATTAACAACAAATTCAATTATAAAAATCTTTCTTTTAGTTTCTTAATTGACGTGAAAAAAGGAGGAAGTGTTTTCTCACTTGATCAATACTACGGATACGGAACAGGTATCTACGCTAATTCAGTTGGAAATAATGACTTAGGAAATCCAATTAGAAATACATTAGCTAATGGTGGTGGTGAAATTCTACAAGGTGTTATGGCAAACCCTGCATATACACCAACAAATGGTCAACCACAATATGTAAATAATACAACAAGATTGGACAGATCTCAATCTAGCCAGGTTTTTGGTACAGACCCACCTGCAGCTGCATTCGTTTACGATGCTGGATTTGTAAAATTAAGAGAGGTTGTATTAACTTATAATCTTCCTTCAAGCATTTTAGGAAATTCTCTTAAGGGAGCTTCATTTAGCGTAATAGGTAATAATCTTTGGATAATTGACAAAAGCTTACCTTATTCTGATCCAGAAGCCGGATTGTCCTCAGGTAACACACAAGGATACCAATCTGGGCCTATGCCGACAACTAGAAATATTTCTTTTAATGTCAAAGTTAATTTTTAAAAAAAATGAAAATGAAAAAAATAATAGCAATATTAACAATTGGCCTGTCATTGACGGCTTGTGTTAATGAAGATGCAAATACAGATCCAAATAGTGCCTATAGTACTGTTCCAGGATCGCTAATTACTTATGCTCAAAAAGAATTAAGTGATTACGTTAACACACCAAGTGTAAACGAAAACAACTTTAGACTGACGATGCAGTATTGGCAAGAGACAACTTATGTAAATGAAAGTAATTATGACTTTACAAACCGTAATGTTTCAAACCAAATATATACAGACAATTATGTAAATGTCCTGAACAATCTTGGTAAAGCAAAAGAAATCATCAATGTTTACGAACCAACACCTACTGAATTAGCTGATTGGCCAGCAAACAAAAAGACTCAATTAGCTATAATTGATATTATGCAAGTATATACGTATCAACTTTTAGTAGATACTTTTGGTAATATCCCTTACACTCAAGCTGCAAACCTTGTTGCTTACCCATTACCTGCATATGATGATGGAGCAACTATTTACTCAGATCTGATCACAAGAATCAATGCTGATATTACTGCTTTAACTAGTGGTACTGCAAACAGTTTTCCAACATTTTCTGATGGCGATAAGCTATATGGAGGCGATCCAGTTGCATGGCGTATATTTGCTAACTCTTTAAAATTAAAGCTGGCAATAGGAATCGCAGATTCAAACCCAGCTTTAGCACAAACTACAGCACTTTCAGCTATTGCAACCGGAGTAATGACATCACCTGCTAACAATGGGCAATTTCCATATTTGGCTCCTTCACCAAATTACAATCCTTTGTATGAAAACTTAGAAGCAAGTGGTAGAGAAGACTTTGTTGGTGGAAAAACTTTAGTTGATTATATGAACGCAAGTAACGATCCAAGAATAGATGATTACTACACAGCGGTAGATGGCGATTACATTGGCCTACCAATTGGTGAAGGTGGTGAATTTGGAGATTTTTCTCATGCTGGTGAGTATGCGTATACACCAACAACACCAGGAAACATCTTAACCTATACAGAAGTTGCTTTTTATGTGGCTGAAGCAAATGCTCGTTGGAATACAGCAGCTGCACCTGTAGCTTACAATGCAGCAGTTACTGCTTCTATTTTAGAGTGGGGTGGTACAGCAACAGAAGCTACAGCTTATCTTGTAACAAAACCATATGATGCAACTAATTGGAAAAAATCAATTGGAGAGCAAGCTTGGGTAGCAATGTATAATCAGGCGTTAACTTCTTGGAATTTCTGGAGAAGATTAGATTTCCCGGTTCTATTGGCACCTCCTACAGCTATTAATAATGCTGGTGGTAAAGTTCCTGTAAGAATGGCTTACCCTGTTCTTGAGCAACAAACAAATAGTACAAACTGGAAAGCTGCTTCAACAGCTATCGGTGGAGATTTATTGACAACAAAACTTTTCTGGGATAAATTCTAATTTATAATAGAAAATAAATACTAAAAGCCACTCTGTTCACTCAGAGTGGCTTTTTTTTATATAAACATTATACCTATATTTGCCCTATGGAAAAAGAACATCAAATATTTGGAATTAGAGCCATTATTGAAGCAATACAGGCAGGAAAAGAAGTTGACAAAGTATTTATACAAAAGGAGATTTCTGGTGAATTAATGAAAGATTTAATGAAGGTGATGAAACGCGCCAACATAAATTTTTCATACGTACCTGTTGAAAAATTAAATCGTTTAACACCAAATAATCACCAGGGTGCAGTTGCAACAATCTCCCCTATTGGTTTTATCGATTTAGAACATTTAGTTGAATCAACTATTGCATCCGGAGTGAAACCATTATTTTTAATACTAGATCAAATTTCTGATGCCAGAAACTTTGGTGCCATTATCAGGACTGCAGAATGTACCGGAGTAAACGGAATTATTGTTCAAAAAGCAGGTTCGGCTCCTGTAAACGGAGACACAGTAAAAACTTCTGCCGGAGCTGTATTTAATGTTCCTATTTGTAAAGTTGAACACATTAAAGATGCTATATTTTATTTACAGGGATCAGGAATAAAAACCGTTGCTGCTACTGAAAAAACAGATCAAAACATTTACGACATAGCACTAAATGAACCTGTTGCAATTATCATGGGATCTGAAGACAGAGGAATTAACCCATCTGTTCTTAAAATTGTAGATGAAAAGGCAAAATTACCAATGTTTGGAACAATAGGCTCCTTAAATGTTTCTGTCGCTTGCGGAGCATTCTTATATGAAACTGTTCGTCAAAGAAGTTAAATATCTTTGAGAATTAAGATGAGAAAATAAATATTCTAATCATGAATTGATGTCTTCCAAATCTGCTCAAAACATATCATCCAAAAACAAATGTTTTGCAATTGCAATGTTTTTTATCGTAGGCATTAGTTATACACAAACTAAATCCTACGGACAGTTTTGGAATGAGACACAATTTAACAGAACTATAAATGATAAATGGTCAGCTGAATTAGATCTTGCAAGTAGTTATAGCAGTACAGAATCCTCTTCTAATATTTTTCATAAAAACATTCAAAGATCATTAAGAGGATGGGGACATTATTATCTTTCACCTCGATGGAAGCTGTCTTCATTTATAGCTTATTTCAACAATAAAGATGTTCCTGAAATTGGACAATTTGAATCTCCAGAATGGAGATTTGCCTTACAGGGTATTTACTATTTTCATAAAACCGGTTACACTTTAAGTACCAGAATGAGAATGGAACTTCGTCATATGAGAAATGCAGACGATGATTATGAAAATGTTCTAAGGTATCGTCAACAAATCAAATACATAAAACCAATTAATAGTAAGGTATTACGATCCGGAGTTGTTTATGCTATAGTATCGGATGAATTATATTTTAAATCAGGAACAAAAGTAACTGGAGAAAGTTTTTTTGATCGTAATAGATTAAACCTGGGTGGTGGTTATTTATTTACGGATGATATTCAGGTTGAATTGACCTATGCAAATGAATTTCTTCCCAGAAATAGTGGAAATCAAATTGTAAATGCAGCTTCACTAACACTCACATTCAACAATCTTTTTAAAAACCTAAGTAAAAAGTTTCTTCATAAAAATGAAGAAGTAATTAATGAAGATTAGCTTTTTACTTCTACTCTTCCTTTTTCAAAAAGCAATTTAACTGCTCTTTTATAGCATCTTTATGCAATTTGAAATTATAATCGCGAATAAACTCTGTTCCCTTCATATTAATTTGAGCAACTACAGCCTCAAATTTTGAAAAAGCTTCAACATCTTTATCATCCATTAAATACAATACTTGCATAATCGAATCATTACGCATATACTGCGTGTCATAATGTGATAATTTATACGACTTCTGATCTCCCAAATGGACAATTAAATCATCATTTATTTTCTTTCCTTCTTTTTTAGGAGGAAATGGCGTAGGCTGTAAAGCAATGAAATAATGCTCTTTATCTGTTACTATATTAATTTTTAGCGATTTTGACTGGGTTGTATAAAAAACAGCGGGGTCAAAATAATACACTATTGTTCCATCCGCCAGCAATTTGTTCTTTATGTCGCATTGAGCAAATATTTTGGAGGTAATTAACAATAAGAATACAATAACCAAAAAGCTTATCTTTTTCATAGCAAATTAAGATGAATTAGAATGTCTATAACAAAAATAGTCTTTTTAAGTCAGATAAAAATATTCGTCTCTACCTTTTATCGTCTGATTCTGATTTCGTTACAGAGTAATTAACTAATTGATCTGAACTAAAATAAAGCGAGATAAATTCAACCTCTTCTTCGTCTTTCCCTAGGGGAACAAAATTTCCATCTTCATCAAAATGCTTCATAAAAGGATCTTCATCCGGATTAAAATCTGGTTTTTGCCAATCATAAACTATGGTCTTTTTATACTCCGGCGTTTTATATAACAATGTTAATACAAATCCGCTTATGAAACCTGCTAAATGACCTTCCCAGGAAATTGTAGCATCTACATCAGGAAAGACGTACCAAATCATTCCACCATAAAGTAATATTACCGATAACGAAAGAGCAACTAATCTGTAATAACCTGTTTGAATTCCTTTAAAGAAAATAAAACTGACTAAAACATAAATCAGACCACTTGCACCAATATGATAATTTGTCCTGCCAATAACCCAGGTTATTAAACCAGAAAAAAGGATTCCATATAAAATAACCGAAACAGACTGCTTGGGATAAAAATATTGCAATGCAGCTAACAAAACCAAAAGAGGGATCGAATTGTTGTACAAATGCCCTAAATTTTCATGTATAAAAGGACTAAACAAAACACCTTGTAAACCTGAAAAATCTCTGGGATAAATTCCGCTTTGATAAAAATCAAAATCAAATCTAATTTGAAACCAATATACCATCCATAAAAAAAGGACGAAAAATAGTGGAAGACCAATAACAGCATTTGAAAATTTAAATTGGTTGTCATTCATATTTTTAGAATCTATAACTGAATGAACATCAAAAAACTATCCAAATGCAATTTACTGATAATTTGTCAGCTAAATATTTTTCGCCATCAACATATTTTCACTAGTAATTAACTTTTAAAAATTTATAATTAAAATTGAAAATAGTAATTTTACAAAATGGAAGCACCTTTAGCCGAGCGTATTCGCCCACAGAAATTAGAAGATTATATTAGTCAAAGTCATTTGGTTGGACCAAACGGATCTCTGACGCAACAAATTTCGAAAGGGATTATTCCATCTCTGATTTTCTGGGGACCTCCGGGAACCGGCAAAACCACTTTGGCACAAATTATTGCACAAGAATCTAAACGTCCTTTTTATATTTTGAGTGCCATAAATTCAGGTGTAAAAGATATTCGTGATGTAATTGATAAAGCCAAACAAAGTGGCGGATTATTTACAGCTAAAAATCCTATTTTATTTATTGATGAGATTCACCGATTCAGTAAATCGCAGCAAGACTCACTTTTGGCAGCTGTAGAAAAAGGCTGGATTACCTTAATTGGAGCTACAACTGAAAATCCGAGTTTTGAAGTTATTCCCGCATTATTATCTCGTTGTCAGGTTTACGTATTAAACGCTTTTACAAAAGCAGATCTCGAAGCTTTATTGCATCGTGCAATGAAAACGGATACCGAATTAGCTTCTAAAACGATTATTTTAAAAGAAACTGAAGCTTTATTAAGACTTTCTGGCGGAGACGGCCGAAAGCTTCTAAACATATTCGAATTAGTTGTCAATGCTTCTGCAGATGATGAAATCATTATTACAAACGATCGCGTTTTTGAATTGGTTCAACAAAATACGGTTCTATATGACAAAAGTGGCGAACAACATTATGATATTGTTTCGGCCTTTATAAAATCTATTCGTGGAAGCGACCCAAATGGGGCAGTTTATTGGTTGGCCAGAATGATTGAAGGCGGTGAAGATGTAAAATTTATTGCCCGAAGAATGCTTATTTTATCAAGCGAAGATATTGGAAATGCAAATCCAACTGCCTTTATTATGGCCAATAACACTTTTCAGGCTGTCACCACTATCGGCTATCCTGAAAGCCGCATCATTTTGAGCCAATGTGCTATTTATCTGGCTACTTCTCCAAAAAGTAATGCTTCGTATATGGCTATCGGAAATGCGCAACAACTAGTTAAGCAAACTGGAGATTTACCCGTACCGATTCATTTAAGAAATGCGCCAACCAAACTTATGAAAGAATTGGGTTATGGTGATGACTATAAATATTCGCATGATTATGCCAATAATTTTGCAGAACAGGAATTTTTGCCGGATGCTATAAAAAAAACGGTTCTTTATAATCCCGGAAACAATTCTAGAGAGAACAGTAACCGCGAATTTTTAAAGAACCGTTGGAAAGATAAATATGGTTATTAGAAAGTAATCAGTCGCAGTTTATAGTATCCAGTACCTCTGAACAGATAATTAACATTCTTAATCTAAAATTTAACTGAAACTTTTTCAGATACTAATTTATCATTTTGATAATATTCAAAAAACCATTGATTATCTTTTGCATTCAATGTACCCTGTACACCATCTTTTATAGCTATAAATGAATCTGGTCGAGATGTTTTTAGCAATTTCATAATCACTTTTGGTGTTTTGTCAATCAATTGGTATCCATTTTCTGTTGGTTGGGCATATAATAAATTTGGATCGGAAACATCTGCAACCGGAGTAGCAACTGTTGCTGTAGGTGTTACTACTGATGCTGTTGTTGTCGGAGTCATAACTGCCACTGCTGCCGGGTTCATAGCTCCGGTTCCAACTCTAGTACCAGTTGGCGAAACCGTTTTACCACTGTATTTGTAATGTAAAGCTGTTACAGATATAAAAGCCATATTAAGGCTTTCTCTGTATGCAGCTTCATAATCCTTTTCTTTGCTTTTTCCAACTTCAGAAGTATAAACCACTTTTCCATAACAATCTTTAAACTCTATAAAAAGCTTCGTTACTAAAAAAGCATTATCTTTTTTTACATCAACATACAAAAGCTGACAACGATCACTAAATTCAGCAGGGATCTCTTCATTAGCATAAAAAGCCTGAAAACCAGCTTTATTTAAATTAGATTTAGTCATTGTAGCCATTCTATATTGATTTTCAGATTTCATGAAATCATATTTCAAAGGTACAATAACAGCTTTATAATCATTAATAGATTGTGCAAATCCAATAACTGCACAAAAAAGTCCAACCAGCAAAAATTTAATTTTCATCTTTATAAATATTTTTTAAGTTCTAATAAATGGTTTATTTGCTTAATATTATCCGGAGCTTCTATTTTCTTTTCATTAAAAAAAATAGCATCCAAACCTGCATTCAAAGCACCGTTAACATCAGCATCAAGACAGTCTCCAATCATAATACTCGTTTCTTTTGAAGCCTTAGCCGAATTAACAGCATAATCAAAGATAATACTATTTGGCTTTTTTACACCCGCTAATTCTGAATTTGTTATCGTATTGAAGTAACCTGAAAGCAAAGCATTATTAATCTTTTTTTCCTGAACATTCGCAAAACCATTGGTAATTATATGCAGTTTATACTTTGGTTTTAGATATTCTAATACTTCAATTGCACCATCAAAAAGATGATTGTTATCCGTTAAATATTCGATATAATCATTTGCGATTTCATTGATGTTTTCATCTGAGATCATAACATTTAAAGCATCAAAAGAAAACTTTAATCTGTTGTATCGAAGTTCTATATGTGTTATCTGATCGTTTTGATATAGTTTCCAGCAAGCCTGGTTAATCGGAGCATATTTCTCAATAAAATCCTGAATTTTAATCTCGGGAAATTTACTTTTAAAAATACGATCAAAAGCCATTTCTGAATTTTTATCAAAATCCCAAAGCGTATGATCTAAATCGAAAAAAACATCTGTAATAGTGGCATTCATAATCTAAAAAATTCCTTCATCTACAAAACTATAATAATTTGTTTCAGTAATAATCAAATGGTCCAAAACTTTAACATCTAAACTATCGCCCGCCAGTTTGATTTTTTTAGTAATTTTTCGATCAGCATCGCTTGGCTGCAAATTTCCTGAAGGATGATTATGACATAAAATCAACCCGGTAGCTCCATTTTCAAGAGCCAATTTAAAAACCAATCTAACATCGACAATCGTTCCGGAAATACCACCTTTGCTTAATTGCGATTTAGAAATTACTTTATTATAATTATTCAGAAAAAGTACCCAAAATTCCTCATGAGGCAGTTCACCAATAATAGGCTGCATAATTTCGAAGACTCTTTTACTTGATGTGATTTTAACCAGTTCAACAGCATCCTCAGCCCTTCGACGTCTGCCAAGTTCTAAAGCGGAAATAATAGTAATTGCCTTGGCCTCTCCTATTCCTTTAAAATTCATCAATTGCGAAATGGACATTTTTCCTAAAACATTCAAATTATCTGCACTGGCTAAAATTCTTTTACTCAAATCTACAGCAGATTCGTTTCGGCTTCCTGAGCCAATCAAGATTGCAATCAATTCTGCATCGCTTAAAGCACTTTTGCCTTTTAGCATTAATTTTTCACGTGGACGATCGTCTTCAGACCAGTTCGTAATGGGGAAATGAGTAGTTTCCATAATTCTAAATAATAGATTTACTCATACAGACACTATTTGTCAAACCTTCATATGGTTCATAATTTTCAACAATTTCAAAACCAACTTTTTGATAAAGATTAATTGCTTCTATTTGTTTGTATAATGTTTCTAAAATCATAGTTTCAAAACCTTGATTTTTCGCTTCATTTTCCAGTTCCTTAATTATCAATTGAGCGACGCCCAGACCTCGGGCTTCTGGTGAAACAAACATTCGTTTTAATTCTGCAGTATTTTGATTGTATTTTTTGAAACAGCCACAACCAACAGCTATTTCGTCTAAATAAATGATAACTACGTTAGGATTAAATTCAATTACATTATTCCCCCAATAATCATTTTTCAATTCCGGGTAACGTTCCCATAAAAAAATATCGAAGGTTTTTATTAAAGAAATAAAATCAGGGTTCTCGCTTGTTGTCTTAACAACTCTAATAATTGGATTCATTTTTATTACAATCTTAAAAGGCTAATATATTAAAAAATAAGAAAAATCATTCATAAATAAAAGATAACTCTAAAATGATTAAATTTAAACAAATAAATTACTCTAAACATAATCTTACAATGAAATCAGTATATCTTTTATGCATTTGCTTTTTACTTTTTTCTTGCAATCAAAAAGAAAAAAAAGTCCTTCGTGCCGAAAACAATCTACAAACGGTACAAACTTTTGGACAACAATTATCAGATGCAGCAATTTCCATTATTGATCCGTCAATAGATTATGATCCTACTTATTTTTCCATTAAATATCCTAATGGAGATATTCCTAATAACAAAGGTGTCTGTACTGATGTAATCATTCGTTCCTATCGAAAATTAGGTATCGATTTGCAAAAAGAAGTTCATGAAGATATGATTACAAATTTCTCTCAATATCCAAATTTAGAAAAATGGGGAATGACAAAAACCGATACCAATATTGATCACAGAAGAGTTCCGAATTTAGAAGTGTTTTTTGAAAGAAAAGGAATAAAACTGCCCGTAACCCAAAATGCAAAAGATTATAAAACCGGAGAAATAGTAGCCTGGATAATCAATGATAAATTGCCACACATCGGAATTATAACTAACAAAAAATCAAAAGATGGGCAAAGAAATTTGATCGTACACAATGTTGGCGGCGGTCAGGTTTTAGAAGATTGTTTGTTTGAGTATAAAATAGTAGGTCATTATAGCTACACAAATTCCAAACTTTAAATTCCAAAAAAAAATGTGTCAAGTACAATTTTGTAATTGACACATTTTCTAATTAGTCAATTATCTAATTAATCAACTCCTTAACTTCGTCAAAATTCAAACCTCCGTAATTTCCTGAACTCATCAACAAAAGAGCAGAGTTTTCAAGATTTAAGTTGAATAAATATTCTTTGAATTCAATTGGATTTGTATAAATAATCAAATCTTTTCTATTGAAAGAATTAGCGATTTGTTCGTAAGTTACTTCTTCCAGTTGTTTGATTTTTACAGCATCCGGAGAATAAAATACAACCGCAACATCAGCATATTCTAAAGCTCCTTCATACTCTTTTAAGAATTCAGCATTTAAACTGCTATACGTATGCAACTCTAAACAGGCTACTAAAGTTCTGTTTGGATATTGTTCTTTTACTGCTTTTGTTGTCGCTGCAACTTTACTTGGCGAATGCGCAAAGTCTTTATAAGCAACTTTTCCTTTTCCTTCGGCAATTTTTTCCAATCGTTTTGAGGCTCCTTTAAAACTCGCAATTGCTTCGTAAAAGTCAGCTTCATCAACGCCCATATTTTGGCAAATCCATTTAGCTCCAGCCAAATTATTTAAATTGTGTGCTCCAAAAACTTCAATAGGCATATCACCTTCCGGAGTTTTTAATAAGGTTACACCATCGCTAACTGTATATTCCGGCGTGTGATAAGATAATTTACGAATCGGATTTGTTGCTGCTTCGGCAACTCGTTTTACTTCCGGATCATTTTCGTTATAAACCAAAATACCACCGTTAGTAATTTTTTGAATGAAAATTTCAAATTGCTCTACATAATTCTCATACGTTGGAAAAACATTAATATGATCCCAGGCAATTCCTGAAATTAAAGCAATATTGGGCTGATATAAATGAAATTTTGGTCGTCTGTCGATCGGAGAAGATAAGTATTCATCACCTTCCAAAACCATAAAATCATTTTCTTCAGTAAGATGTACCATAGTGTCAAAGCCTTCTAACTGTGCTCCAACCATATAATCAACTTCAATATTATGATAATGCATTACGTGCAAAATCATCGAAGTAATTGTTGTTTTTCCGTGTGATCCTCCAATTACAACACGCGTTTTATTTTTAGACTGCTCGTACAAAAATTCCGGGTACGAATAGATTTTCAATCCCAATTCTTGTGCTTTTAATAATTCCGGATTATCCGCTTTAGCATGCATTCCAAGAATAATAGCATCAATATCAGCAGTAACTTTTTCAGGAAACCAACCCAGTTCTGCTGGCAATATTCCTTTTTTCTCTAATCTTGATTTTGAAGGTTCAAAAATAGCGTCGTCACTTCCTGTAACCTGATATCCTTTGTTATGCAATGCTAATGCTAAATTGTGCATAGCACTTCCGCCTATGGCGATGAAATGTGTTTTCATTTAAAAATCCATTTTTTAAGTTCTAAATTCCAAATTTTTTAATGGAATTTAATTTTGAAGTTGTCAATTATGCTTCAAATTTTCGTTTCAATTCTTGTGCCTTTTTTGGGTCTTTTAATTTGTTCAAATATAAATTATATAATTTTTGAAAAGTGACTTTTGATTTGCCAATTTCATTTGCCTTCAAATAATTTTTTTCTGCCGATGTATAACGTTTAAAATATTCGTCTATTCTTCCTCTTGACAAATAACCATCGACTGATGAAATTTGCATTAGTTCATTCGAATATTCCAATGCTTTTGATTCACTTCCACCTAAAATCCCTGGTAACTGTAAATAGATTTCAATCAAAGCCCATCGGGCGGGAATGTGTTTCGGATTCAAAATTATAGCTTTTTCAAATGCTTCTTTCATGTCGTCCACCATTGCTAAAGCTTTCAACTTATTGACTTCCATCGCCCGCATTGCTAAGCAACCTCCATATTTATAAAAATAATCCGCTTCCGTAGGTTTTAACTCCTTCAGTTTTTTGTAATATCCTGCTCCTTTTATCCATGATTTTTGATGTGCGGCAATGTCTCCTAAATATTCAAGTGTTTTTATATCCGAAGGTTTTGTTTTTAATACTCCTTCAAAAATAACCTGAGCTTCCTCATACTTTTTGGCATGAAACAATTTTTCACCTTTTTCAAAATTAGTCTGTGACCAAATTACAATTGGCAGAAATAAAAAAAGAAGTAGGAGTTTTTTCATATTCAAAAATAGGGAAATATAAAATGTATTATTTGGTTTAAGAGATAAATTAGTAATTTGTACGAAAATTATTTACGTTGTTTCCCAACCTTTACAAAAAAATAATGCTCTATATATCAAAAACTGACTCATGAAAAATATCTTATTTGCTTTCTTATTGTTCACCTCAGCTTTATTTGCACAACAAACTGACAAAAAATGGACTAAAGTTGCCTCTTATGAAAATGATGGTAAAATAAAATCGGCAAGTAAAATCGTTGATCAAATTTACAAGAAAGCGATAAATAGAAAAGACGAAGTGCAAATGATAAAATGCTTTTTTTATCAGTCAAAATATCTTCAGGTAGTTGATGAAAATGCAAAGACAAAGATCTTAAAAAATCTTAAAACCGATATTAATCGGGTTTCAATACCGTCAAAAGCAATTTTAAATTTGATTTATGCGAAATGCTTAAATAATTATTCCAATTATGATTATGCTGTCGCGGTTGTTGATAGTGCTGCAGCAGTTGTAGACGAAGCGGCATATGCTGCGGCAGATAGCGTTGAAGTTCCTTCATCTCAGGATTATATTAGTCCATCAACTGAATTTACTCCCGAAAAAGAAGTAATTGCAATTCTCGAAAAAACATTAGAAAACGCGTCAATTCTAAAAACTACCCCGCTTACAAATTATCAGGCGATCTTTGATTTTTTGTCTTTAGAAAAACTAAAAAACGAAAACTTATATGATTATCTGCTAAAAGAAAATATCGATTTTTTCACCCAGAAGATAGAGCGATGGCAAATTCAAAATAGTGAAATAGCAGTATATAAAAATGAACTTTTAGGAAATTCGGAAATATTTTTGAAATTTGACTTAAGCTTTATAAAAGATGAAAATCTTAGAAAAGTTATTTCTTTATATCAAAAGTTAGAGGTAAGTAATCCTTCTTTAGAAAATCAATTCAACCGAATTATATTTTGCAGCGATTTTATCCCAGACCCTACTGATGATTTAACGAAGTATTTAAATGAACTTCAAAAACATACCAACGACACAATTCTTACGCAAAAAATTCTGCTAAAAAAGGCCGAACTTCTACTTGCTCAAGCTTCAAAAGAATTACATCCGGATTATAAAATTGAAGCTGTCAAAACATATGACAATATCATAAAGATTAACGATAAAACTAATACAGCTCTAAGCGCTTTACAGCAAAAACAAAACGTTGTTTCTAAATCATTGTATATTCGCCTTCAAAAATACAGTTATAATAAAGAAAACACCAGAGCTTTTATCAACTATAAAAATATTGATCATTTAAAAATATCATTTTACAAAATAGATCAAAAAACACTCAGAAAATTTTCAGACTCAGAATTAATCTATAAACAAGATAGTTTAACTGCCGTAATTATAAAAACCCAAAGTAAAATTGCCACTAAAGATTATCAGCTTCAAAACAAAAATGATTATTTTGAATATACAACAGAAGTTCTACTGCCACAATTAGAAACAGGAAGTTATTTAGTTTATTTTGAAAGCGATTCCGGATTAAAAGACAAAAAAGCTTCTGCATATGAAACTATGACAGTTTCAAACTTAAGTATTCTGGCGTCTCAAGGAGACAATAAAGAAAGCTTTCAAATACTGGATCGAAAAACAGGAAAACCTCTGGAAAATGTATCTATAAAATCATCTTACTATACACTTAAAACAGATTCAAAAGGAATAGCATCCTATGCTGGGAGTAACAACCATTCTTACAATGATTACATTGAGTTTTCCTTAGAGAATGATACTATTTTACCAAACCGAAATTATATTCGATATAATCAGCCATACATTACCAACGAACACAAAACTTTAAACGCTAAAGTCGAGTTTTATTTGGATCGGGCTATTTACCGTCCGGGACAAACTGTCTTTTACAAAGGAATTGCAATTCAAAAGCAAGAAAACAAAACAAGCATTGTCGCCAATACTCCTTTTACAATCATAGTTAAAGATGTCAATTATCAAAATCTTAAAGAATTTGAAATTACCACAAATGAATTTGGTTCATTTTCCGGAGAATTCATTTTACCAAAAAATGGCTTAACCGGTAATTTCAATATTTATGTAAAAAGACCTGAAGATTATACAACAGGAGACATTTATACAAAGAACAAACCAAACGAATCATTCTGGAAAACTGTTATACTTGAAAGTTTTGGGATTAACTTTAGAGTTGAAGAATACAAACGTCCAAAATTCAAAGTAGATTTTGATCCTAAAAAAGAAAGCTTTCAAGTAAATCAGTCGATTAAAGTAAACGGAACAGCAAAAGCATTTGCAGGAAGCAATATATCTGATGCAAAAGTGACTTATACTGTAAATCGTTTTACAAGTTATTTTAGAAATTATTACGGACAGGAACAAAATGAAACTATAGCAACAGGCGAAACCAAAACAGATGCCTCGGGGAAATTTGTAATTGAATTTAAAGCCGAACCTTCAAAAAATGCAATAAAAGAGCAATTACCTGTCTTTAATTACAGAATAACGGCTGATGTTACAGATATCAATGGAGAAACCCACACATCAGAAACCATCATAAAAGTAGGTTATCATGATTTGATTATCAATGCAAGTATTTCAAATCGCATTGAAACTAAAAACAAAAATGAGATCACCCTTACAAGTACCAATTTAAATGGTGAGTTTTTATCTGCAAAAGGCGAAATTAAATTGTATTTCGTTGCTCCATTTTCCAATAAATTCAAAGAACAGATTTGGCCAAAACCAGAAATCGAAACTATTTTAGCATCTGATTTTGAAAGATTGTTTCCTTACGAAATCCGCGAAATTAAAACCAATAAAACAAGCGAAACTTTATTATTCACAAAGAAAATAGATACCGAAAAAGACAAAAAAATAACGCTTGATTTTATTTCAAATTATAAATCCGGAAAATATAAAATTGTTTTTTCTGCAAAAGATACTTTTAATAATCCTATAGAATCTGTTTCGACTTTTGAAATCAAACAAAGCAAAGACAAATTTAATCCGGGTAAATTATTTACGGCAGAACAAATTAATAGTGATCCTAAAAAAGACGGTTTTGTCGAAGTCAAACTTTCTTCTGTAATTCCAGATCTTTATATCATTACAAACGGAAACTATGCTAATCAGATCTATTTTGAAAATACTTATCATTTACAAAACAATGAAGTAACAATCAAAATTCCGTTAAAAAATGAATTTGAAAAATCAATGCGTTTGGGTTTTCAAAGCATTTTTGAGAACGAAGTTTTTAATGATGAAATAGATGTTCCATTAAAAACAGCGGAATCTAAACTAGAATTGATTGTTGAAAGTTTTAGAAATAAAATCGAGCCTGGAAATAAAGAAAATTGGTCATTTAAAGTAAAATCAATCAATACGAAAACTGAAGCAGAAGTTTTAGCATCTATGTATGACAGTTCTTTAGATCAGTTTACAAAAAGAGATTGGAATATTTTAAATATAAATAATTACCGCTACAACTCCTCCAATCTCAAATCTGGTTTAGGTTTTGAAAAAATAAATGCTACATTAGAAGACCTGAATGAAGACTTATCTATAGGTAAATTCTATAAGGAAGAAACAAAATTAAACTGGTTTGGTTTTGACTTTTACAATAGTCGATACGGAGATTCACTGGGTTTAACAATAACACAAATTAAAGACAAAAAAGTAGGCGGTGAAACTATTAAAGGAGATCCTGATGCTGTAATAACGCTTTCTGAATCGGTTGGTACAGGAACTGCGGCTGCAATAGTTGAAGAAGATAATCAAGTTTATAATACGGCGGCAATACCTGCCGATGCCTTAAAAGCAAAAAAAGCTTTAGTATACAGTAGTCGTTCAGAAAAATCTTCTTTCAAAATAAAAGGCAGTGTAACAATTTCTACTAATCCTTTGTATATAATCGATGGAGAAATTGCTTCTGAAAATGAGGCTAACAATTTAAATCCTGCGGATATTCTTTCAGTGGATGTTTTGAAAGATGCACAAGCAACTGCACTTTATGGAAGCAGAGCGTCAAATGGCGTCATAATCATCACAACCAAAAAGGCATTAGAAGAATTAACACAAGTAAAAGCCAGAAAAAATCTATCTGAAACCGCGTTCTTCTTACCTAATTTAAGAACAGATGCCAGCGGAAAAGTAAGTTTCAACTTTACTTCTCCGGAAGCTTTAACCGCCTGGAAGCTTCGCTTATTGGCACACAACAAAGATGCTGTTTCAGGTTATTTAGAGAAAACTGTCGTTACTCAAAAAGAATTGATGGTTTTGCCGAATTTCCCACGATTCTTTAGAGAAAAAGATACCATTGTAATCTCTGCTAAAATTTCGAATATTACAGATAAAGCAAAAACCGGAATAGCAATTTTACAATTTTTTGATGCCGTAACAATGCAACCCATTGATGCGAAAATGCTAAACGTAAAAAATGTTCGGAATTTCAACGTTAGTGCTTTCGGGAATACGACGGCGAGTTGGACGATTTCAATTCCCGAAGGATTACAAGGCGTTCAGTATAAAATTTTGGCTAAGTCTGGTAATTTTTCTGATGGTGAAGAAAACATACTTCCTGTTTTAACAAACAATATGCTGGTCACAGAAAGTATTCCGATTTGGGTTCGTGAGAATTCCACAAAAGAGTATACGTTTGAGAATCTAAAAAACAATACTTCTTCGACTTTAAAGAATCATCAATTTACATTAGAATATACTTCGAATCCAACCTGGATAGCAATTCAGTCTTTGCCTTATTTGATGGAATACGAACACGAATGTGCTGAACAGACTTTTGCCCGTTTTTATTCGAATGCTTTGGCTTCAGAAATAATCTCAAGTAATCCGAAGATTGCAACTGTCTTTGAAAACTGGAGAAAAAATGGAAAACTGACTTCTAAATTAGAAGCAAACGAAGAACTAAAATCAATTATTCTGGCAGAGACGCCCTGGCTAAATGATGCACAAAGTGAAGACGAAAAGAAAAAGAATCTGGCGCTTTTATTTGATTTAGAGAAAATGAAAAGTTCTCAGGAAGCTACTTTTGATAAACTAAAACAAAAGCAAAAGCCATCTGGAGGTTTCGCGTGGTTTAACGGAGGCGACGAAAACGAATACATAACCCGACATATTCTGGCTGGCTTAGGTCATTTATCGAAATTGAATAAAACTCCAGATAACGATAAAAAGATCGATGAAATAGCTAAAACCGGGATTCCATTTCTAGACAATAAATTTTTAGAATACTATAAAACCAAAAACTTAAAAACAACAGACAAACTAATCTGGATCAATCCTTATTCTGATTTGCACTATTTATATACCAGAAGTTTTTATTTAGACAAATATCCACTTTCAGATACTTTAAAAAAAGCAGCAAAATTGTATTTGGAAACAGCCAAAAAAGATTGGCTTTCGTATTCTCTTTACGAAAAAGGATTAGCCGCGTTAACTTTAAATCGTTTTGGAGAGAGTGATTCAGCTAAAAAAATTATAGAAAGTTTAAAAGAAACTTCTTCTAACAATGAAGACTGGGGAATGTACTGGATTGCCAATAAAGCTGGATGGTATTGGTATCAGGCTCCTATCGAAACTCAGGCTTTATTGATTGAGGCTTTCGCCGAAGTGAATCACGATACCAAATCAGTAGATGCCATGAAAGTTTGGCTATTAAAAAACAAACAGACCAAAAACTGGCCAACCACAAAATCAACTACCGAAGCCATTTATGCTTTATTAATGCAAGGCAATGATTGGCTTTCTGTAAAAGACAATACCATTATTAAAATTGGAAATGAAAAAATTCTAACCAAAAAATTATCTGAAAACAAAAAAGAAGCCGAAACCGGATATATCAAAATGAACTGGAAAGCCGATGAAGTTAAAAAAGAAATGGCTTATATAAACATTCAGAATAAATCGAAAGTTCCTGGTTTTGGCGGTGTGTATTGGCAGTATTTTGAAGATTTGGATAAAATCAAAACCAATTCGGGAGCTATTTTATCGGTTTCGAAAGAGTTATATCTAAAAAAGAATTCTATGAAAGGTGATCAGTTAGAAAGAATCACTTCTAAAAACCCTTTAAAAACTGGAGATTTAGTTACTGTTCGATTGATTATTACTTCTAAAGAAGATACAGAATATGTTCATTTAAAAGACATGAGGGCTTCTTGTTTTGAACCTGTAAATGTACTTTCAGAATATCAATACAAAGATCAACTGGGTTATTATATGAGTACAAAAGATGCTGCAACACATTTCTTTTTTGACCGAATCAACAAAGGAACGTACGTTTTAGAATATGACATTAGAGTGAATAACAGCGGTGAGTTCTCAAACGGAATTACAACAATCAAAAGTATGTATGCACCGGAATTTTCAAGTCATACGAAGGGAATTCGAGTAAAGATTCAATAACAACTTTAATCTAAAATTCCAATAAAGAAATTCCAAATTCCAAAATACAGCCTTGTAGATTTTCTACATAAAAAAACCCGATAGATTAAAATCTATCGGGTTTACTTTTTAGAATAAAAATCAGATTATTTAATAATCGTCATCTCATCAATAATATTTTTTGCTCCGGCGTATTTGTCGATAATCCAAAGTACATAACGAATATCTACATTGATTGTTCTTTGCAATTTTGGATCAAAAATAACATCACCGGCCATAGCTTCGATGTTTCCATCAAAAGCAATACCGATTAATTCTCCTTTTCCGTTAAGAACCGGAGAACCTGAATTCCCTCCTGTAATATCATTATCCGTTAAGAAGTTTACTGGCATGTATCCTGCTTTATCAGCATATTGACCAAAATCTTTTGCTTTGTTTAATTCTAACAAACGCGCTGGCAAATCAAATTCCTGATCTCCTGCTTTATACTTTTTAACCATACTTTCCATGGTTGTATAATTGTTGATTGTAGCATCGTTACGTGGGTCCGTTGGTAACGCACGAACTTTTCCGTAAGTCAGTCTCAAAGTAGAGTTTGCATCAGGATATTTTATTGCATTTAATTTAGATTCTCTCAAACCTTCAACTAATTTGCGGTACGCCACTGCAAAACCATCATCAGCTTTTGCCTGATCATCTGTTTTAGCACGGTATTTTGTCAATAAATCATTTGAAATAATATACAATGGATCATGTACAATCGCTAATGGTTTTGGATTAGCCATAAATTCTAATACCTTTTCTTTAGATGTGAAATAACTTATTTCAGTTGCTTTCGTAACGTCTGCCGTAAAATCACCATTATTTGCAATTTTCATTTTAGCAATTTGTGGAGCCAAACCATATTCTGCAGCTTTAGCAGTGTATAAATTCAATTGCGCAGTTAACACGTCTTTTTCCAACGGTGCATAAAATTCACCATAAATGTTATCAATCATAGCGTTGATCTTAGGTAACATTTCGGCTTTTTTGGCATCGTTTTCATTATAGTAAGCAATCAATGCATTTCCTAAATTTGCAGGCCCGGTTGCATAACTTGAAGTACGTAAAAGCTGAGATAAATAATTATCGTGACGCGCTTTTAAGTTCGTTTCCTTGTAATAATCATTAATCGTTGGAATTACATTTTCGTACTTTTCTTTATTAGCTGGTTTAGCTGCCCATTCGTAGAATTTATCTTCTTGTTCAGATTTAGCGGCTGCTGTTCCGGCTTTAGTCAAAGCATCAATCATTCCCTGACGGTTTTTCCAGTAATTGGCTGTAGAAGCATATTTAGACGCATATTGTAAACGAACTGTTGCATCTTTGTCCATATACTTTTTCATTTGGTCCATTCCGGTTTTTGCACCTTCAACCCACGCAGGATAAGCAAATTTTACATTTTGCTCAATTCCGCCAGCTGGCATCCAACGGTTTGTTCTTCCAGGATAACCAAGGATCATCGCAAAATCATTTTCTTTAACTCCTTTAATGCTTACAGGTAAATAGTGTTTTGGCTGTAAAGGCACATTCTCTTTTGAATATGTTGCAGGGTTTCCAGCTTTATCAGCATATACTCTGAACATAGAGAAATCTCCAGTTTGACGAGGCCACTCCCAGTTGTCTGTGTCTCCACCAAATTTACCAACACTTTCAGGAGGTGTTCCCACTAAACGAACATCTGTATAATCCTGATAAACGAAATAGTAATATTCATTCCCTTGAAAGAAAGGACGAACAGAAACGGTATATTTTCCGCCTTCATTATTTTCTTTTTCAATCAAAGCAATTTCTTGCTGAATAATTTTGTTTCTTTCCGTTTCTGTCATTGTATCGTTTACTTTTGACAAAATTCTTTTAGAAACGTCGTCCATACGAACAAAGAAACGAACGTATAAAGATTTTGGTTTCATTTCGGCACTTCTTTCTTTTGCCCAAAAACCATCTTTCAAATAATTTTGTTCAGCAGTAGAAAGTTCAGCAATTGCATTGTAACCACAGTGGTGATTGGTTAAAACTAATCCGTCTTTTGAAACAATTTCTGCTGTACAACCTCCATTAAATTGTACAACAGCATCTTTTAAACTATGATGATTAATGCTGTAAATTTCCTCGGCTGTTAATTGCAAGCCCATTTTTTCCATATCTCTATGGTTCAATCTTTCGATAAACATTAAAAACCACATTCCTTCATCAGCTCTCGCAGGAAAAGCCATAAGGCACATGGTTAAGAATAAAACTATTTTTTTCATATTATTTTGTTTAAGTCATGCGAATATAACTCATTTTCGCAATTATAACACCTCATAAACTCTTAAAATAAAACATACTGTTTCTTTTTTATCGTTTTTTTACGAATTTAACATTGAACCCAATAAAAAAGGCGTCCGCTGCAGCGGACGCCTTTTAAAAATATTTTTAAGCTTTTAGTCGTTAAGCATTTTCCAAAGTTTGTCTTTCAATTCTGTTAAACCTTGTTGTGCAACAGATGAAATAAACATATAAGGAATATCTTTAAAAGCAACATCAAGTTCAACTTTCAATTCGGCTTTAAGCTCATCATCCAGCATATCGCATTTTGAGATCACTAAAAGACGTTCTTTATCCAACATTTCAGGATTGTATTTTGTTAACTCATTAACCAAAATATCATATTCTCCTTTAATATCAGGAGTATCAACAGGAACTAAAAATAGTAAAGTTGAATTACGCTCAATATGACGCAAGAAATAATGTCCTAACCCTTTTCCTTCAGCGGCACCTTCAATAATTCCGGGAATATCTGCAATTACAAACGATTGATAATCTCTGTAAGCGACAATTCCTAAGTTTGGTTTTAAAGTTGTAAAAGGATAATCGGCAATTTTTGGTTTTGCAGAAGTCAATACAGACAACAAAGTTGATTTTCCTGCATTTGGAAAACCTACCAAACCAACATCAGCCAAAACTTTAAGTTCCAGAATCACATCCATTTCTACACCTGGTAAACCTGGTTGCGCGTAACGTGGCGTTTGATTGGTTGAACTTCTAAAGTGCCAGTTTCCTAAACCCCCTTTTCCTCCTTTTGAAAGAATTTGTTTTTCACCATCTTCAGTAATTTCGAATAAGGTTTCTCCGGTTTCTTTATCTTTTACGACAGTTCCTAAAGGTACTTCAATAAATTTATCATCTCCATCAGCACCGGTACTACGGTCTCCTCCTCCATCTCCACCATGTCCGGCTTTAATATGGCGCGCAAATTTTAAGTGAAATAATGTCCACAAACCTTTATTCCCCACTAAATATACGTGTCCACCACGACCACCATCACCACCGTCCGGGCCTCCTTTTTCAATAAATTTCTCTCTATGTAAATGCGTAGATCCTTTCCCTCCTTTTCCGGATGAAACATATATCTTAACGTAATCTACAAAATTTCCTTCTGTCATTGTTTTGAATTTCAGATTTTAGATTTTAGATTTTAGATTGCTCTAAATCTTATTTCTAACTTCTATTGTTTTCTTATTCAGTCGCAGTCACAGTTTTCAGTGCAGACTGCGATTGAAAACTGTGACTGAAAACTATTTATTTTTACTCTTTAAGTGCTTTTACCAACACTTTGTCAATCTTTACGCCGTCCATGTCGATCACTTCAAGCACAAATTTTTGCCAATATAATTTTTCACCTTCTTTTGGAATGTGTGAAAGCTCGGTCATAATCATCCCGCTTACGGTGTTAACTTCATAATCATTGGTTAATTCGTCTAACTCAAAATAGGTTAGGAAATCGTGTAATGAGTAATGCCCGTCGACCAGCCATGAACCATCTTCTCTTTCGATTAACTGGAATTCATCTTTATAAAAATCAGATGCATCTCCAACTAAAGCTTCCAGAATATCATTCAATGTAATAATTCCCTGAAAAACTCCGTATTCGTCAGAAACCAAAGCATAATGCACTCCTGTTCTTTTAAAATTTTCCAACGCTTTGTAAGCCGTTGTCTGTTCCATCAAATAAGGAGGATCGGTCATAATTGCCGACAGATCAAAATGATCGCTTTCGATATTCGCGAATATATTTTTAAGTGTTACGATTCCGACAATATCATCGTAATTATCATTATAAATTGGATAAACAGTATGCAAATCTTCTAAAACCAATGTTTTGATTTTGTCTTTATCAGCATTTAATGGCAACATGTCTACCGATTTACGGTGCGTCATTAATGAATTTACTTTTCGGTCGCCAATATGAAAAACACGTTCCACAATATCCTGTTCAATTTCCTGAACTTCTCCGCCTTCGGTTCCTTCTTTTATAATGGCTTTTATTTCTTCTTCGGTCACTTTTCCGTCAGCTGAAGGTTTTATCTGTAGAACATTCAGTAAAAAATCAGTTGATGAGGTTAACAACCAAATGAAAGGTGCCGTAATTATCGAAACTATTTTCATCGGCAGCGCTACTGCTTTTGCTATCGTTTCAGGGTAATTTAAGCCAATTCGTTTTGGCAATAATTCCCCTAAGACCAAAGAAAAAAACGTTAAAACTACTACCACAATTCCAACTGCAACTGAATGTGCATACGGTTTTAAAATCGCAAATCCGGCAACAAAAGTCTCAACATCCATTGTGATTTTATCTCCACTATAAATACCGGTCAAAATTCCGATTAAGGTAATTCCGATTTGTACTGTAGATAAAAACTTGTTTGGAGAATTAGCTAAATCCAATGCAATTTTTGCACTTTTATTTCCTTTTTTAGCAGCAGTTTCCAATCTGTTTTTTCTAGCCGAAATCAATGCAATTTCTGACATCGAGAAAACTCCGTTTAATAGTATTAGAAAAAATATTATTAGTATTTCCATTTTTAAGTTTAAAGTTAAAAGTCAAAAGTTAAATGTTTTCAGAACTTATTTCAAATTCCTTCCAACATTCAACTTTTAACTTCAAACAGATTTTATTACAAATTATCTATAACTGACGTTAATCGCTCTGTAATTTCTTCGATAGTTCCGATACCATTTACGGCATGAAACTTATTTTGTTGTTTATAATATCCAATTAATGGAGCTGTTTTTTCGTTGTATTCCTGATATCTTACACGAATTTTTTCTTCGTCCTGATCATCAACTCTTCCGCTTGTTTTTCCTCTTTCTAACAAACGAGCTACCAAAATTTCATCGTCAGCTTCTAATGCAATAGTTGCTGTAACACTTGATCCGATTGTTGGTAAAAATTTATCTAAAGCTTCAGCCTGATCTAAAGTTCTTGGGTAACCGTCGAACAAAAACCCGTTTGAATCTAAATGTTTGTTCACTTCATCAATTAACATTGCAGTTGTAACTTCGCAAGGAACCAATTCCCCATTGTCCATAAAAACTCTTGCTCTTTTACCTAAATCTGTATCATTTTTTAAATTAAAACGAAAAATATCTCCTGTAGAAAGATGTGTTAATTTGTATTTCTCTTTTAAAAATTCTGCCTGAGTTCCTTTTCCTGCTCCTGGCTTTCCAAATAAAACGATGTTAATCATAATGTGAGTGTTTCTTGACTTCTTGATTTTATCTAAGAAGTTTAAAATGAATATAATAGTTGTGTTGTGTTTTTAATTATTTAGCTAACTTGTATACTTCGGTCAAATTTCTTCCTAAACCATCGTAGTCTAAACCGTAACCCACGATGAATTTATTTGGAATTCTTATTCCGATATAATCAATTTTAATGTCTTTTTTATAAGCTTCAGGTTTAAAAAACAAAGTCGCAATTTTAAAATGCTTTACGTTTTGTTGTTTAAACAAATGTTTTAATTCTTCGATTGTATTTCCGGTGTCAATAATATCCTCAATTACAACCACAGTTCTGCCTGAAAGATCCTGATTAATTCCTATTAATTCTTTAACAACATTAGTCGTTTCAGTTCCTTCATAAGATGCCATTTTGATGAATGAAACCTCGCACGGACTTTTGTATTTTTTCAGGAAATCGCTTACAACCATAAATGCACCATTCAAAACGCCAATAAAAATTGGAGTATCATCTCCAAAATCATCTTCTACTTGTGCAACTATTTTGGTTAAAGCAAAATCAATTTCCTTAGCCGAAATAAACGGAACAAATTGTTTATCGTGAAGTTGTATCATTATTTTTGATTTTAAAATAATGCGCAAAGATACAGAATTACAACCAAATTGTCAGTATCAAAATACTACTGAAAAAGTTCTTTTTTGGAAATGTTAAATATCAGTTAATATCTACAAATCATTTCCTACAACTATGGCAAAATTTACTAAATTGTTATTTTATAAATATTTAACTCCAAAAATACCATGAAAACTACGATACAACTTTTATCTATATCGTTATTAACTATAATTACAGCCTGCAACGGGCAAGTAAAAAAGGAAGAAAAAGAAGCCCTGGCAAAACAACCTGCCAATATTGTAAAAACTGCAATTGGAAATATTACACTTCCTCCGCCCTATGCAACTGAATCTAAATCTAAAAACAGTAAAGTGATAGGCTGGCCGGAAGGAAAAACACCAAAAGCACCGGAAGGCTTTACGGTTACAAAATTTGCTGACGGATTTGAAAATCCGCGCTGGACATATATAGGTCCAAACAATGATATTTTTGTTGTTGAAAGCGGCACAAGAACAAGCAAAAATCAAATTATAATTTTACGTGACAAAGACAAAGACGGCGTTTTTGAAACCCGCGAAGTCTTTTTGAAAGACCTCAACAGACCTTTGGGAATGCTTATTCTAAAAGACTTTTTTTATGTTGCAAATACTGACGGACTTTACCGTTATCCTTATAAAAACGCACCATTAAAATTAGAAACCAAGGGCATCAAAATTGTTGAACTTCCAGCTGGAGGATACAACAATCACTGGACCAGAAGTCTGCTCGCCAACCCTGAAGGAACGAAAATTTATATTGGCGTTGGTTCAGGAAGCAACGTTGGAGAAAATGGAATGAAGGAAGAAATACGCCGCGCTGCAATTTTAGAAATCAATCCTGACGGAACCGGCGAAAAAATTTATGCTGACGGCCTAAGAAACCCAATGGGAATGGACTGGAATCCAACCAATAAAAAAGAACTTTGGACTGCAGTTAATGAGCGCGATGAACTAGGCGATGATTTGGTTCCGGATTATATTACAAGTGTAAAAAGAGGTGGCTTTTACGGATGGCCGTATTCTTATTTCGGCAGTATTCCTGATCCGAGATTGAAAGGCGAACGTAAAGATTTAGTCGCAAAAGCAATTGTTCCTGATGTTCCGGTTGGTGCTCACACGGCATCCTTAGGATTGGCTTTTTACGATAAGGACAAATTTCCGGCAAAATATAAAAATGGGGCTTTCGTAGGACAGCACGGCTCATGGAATCGCTCTGTAATTTCCGGTTATAAAGTTCTTTTTGTCCCTTTTAAAGACGGAAAACCATTCGGAAAACCAGAGGATTTTTTAACCGGATTTATTTCAGATGCAAACAAAGCTGAAGTTTATGGACGACCTGTCGCGGTTACGGTTATGAATGACGGATCGCTTTTAGTAAATGATGACAGTGGAAATACGATTTGGAAGGTTACGGCGAATAAGTAAAATCCAATTTTAGTTGGAATTCAAAAACGCATAATTTTTACCGCAAAGTACGCTAAGATTTTTTTTCTTTAGTTTTTATAAAAATGCAAAGTTCGCAAAGCTTTGTATCGAACTAGCTTTGCGAACTTTGTGTTTTTATAAAGCTAACATAGGGTATAATCTTAGCGTTCTTTGCGGTTAATTTTTTTTATGTTCAACAAAACTCTTTTATGATTTTAAAAAAATATTGCTTTTTTCTCTTTGCCCTAATTGTTTTCCAAAACAGTTTTGCGCAGGAAGAAAAAAGCAAATCTATTGATTCTGTGAATACAGAAAAACTGGAAGAAGTTATTATCAGTTCCTTTCATATTAATGACAGTTTGCAGAATGCACCGGCTTCGATTGGAATTTTATCCAAAAAAGAACTGACACAAAATAATGCTACTGATATTACAACTGTTGTGAATACAATTCCGGGAGTTTTTATGCAATCGTCAAACTTTACAACAACCCGAATTTCAATTCGAGGTATTGGTGCGAGAACTCCGTATGGAACGAACAAAATAAGAGCTTTTTATGGCAGCATTCCGCTGACTTCAGGAAATAGTGAAACGGTTATTGACGATATTGATTTGGAAAACCTCAATCAGATTGAAATTATCAAAGGGCCGCTTTCGAGTATTTATGGCGCTGGTTTGGGCGGCGCGATTTTGATTTCGCCTCAGTTTTCAAAAACAAAAGGACAGACGGCTGAAATAAGTTCGGTTTTCGGCTCTTTTGGATTATTAAAAAATACTATGAATTATAGTTTAAATGAAAAAAGATCAAGTCTGAACTTAAGTTATCACAATCTCAAAAGTGATGGATGGCGCGAAAACAGTTCTTATAAACGAGAAGGAGTCACGCTTGCCGGTGAATTATTCAGAAAACAAAACAGCAAACTTACTTACTTCACTAATTACACTTATTTAAAAGCTTTTATTCCGAGTTCGATCAGTAAGGAAGTTTACGATTCAAATCCACAATTGGGTGCGCCAACCTGGGTGGCTTCAAAAGGATATAAAGAATACAAATCGACCTTGGCCGGACTGGCTTATGATTTTAAGATTACTGATAATCTGAATAATTCGACTTCTGTTTTTATCAATTACAAAGACAGCAACGAACCACGACCTTTTGATATTTTGCGCCAATATACTTTTGCAACCGGCGCAAGAACGCAATTTTCAGGAAATTTCGAAATTGGTAAACTGAAGAATCAATTCATTTTCGGAATGGAATATTTTACCGATAATTACAACGGAAATACCTTTGAAAATCTTTACAAACAAAATAACGGGCAAGGCAGTTTACAAGGAAATCAATTGACAAAAACGGATCAAAAAAGGCATTTTTACAATATATTTTCGCAAATTAGGTCTTTACTTTCAGAAAAATTGGAAGTTCAGTTTGGTTTAAATTATAATGAAACGCATTTTGAACTGACGAACTTTCTTCCTCAAAAAACGGCAACAGAAAAATACAGTTATGACGGAATTTTTTCGCCTCAACTTTCTTTATTATTCAAACCGAATCAACAACAAACCATATACTTTTCTGCAAGCCGCGGATTTTCATTACCCGCAACTGAAGAAACTTTGACGAGCAACGGAACCATCAATCCGGATATTAAACCTGAAAATGGTTATAATTTTGAATTGGGCGGAAAATTCTATTTCTTCAACAAAAACCTTTATACCGAAATTGCTGTTTACCGAATGGAAATCAAAGATTTATTGGTTGCCAAAAGAATTGGAGATGATCAGTATGAAGGCATAAATGCGGGGAAAACATTGCATGAAGGAATTGAAATTACGTTGAAACACAACTGGCAAATTAATCGGTTTTTTAATCTGAATTCTTATGTTGGAACTTCCATCGGGAAATATGAATTTAAAGAATTCGTTGATAACGGAAATGATTATTCCGGCAATAAATTAACCGGAGTTCCTGCAAATAAAATCAATGCCGGATTAATTTTAAATACTCGTTTTGGGATTTATCTGAATGCCGATTATCAATTTGTGGATGAAATTCTGATGAATGATGCTAATTCGGCTTTCTCCGATTCTTATAACATTATCAATTTGAAAACGGGTTATCGTTTTCAAATTCTCCATAATCTAACGTCCAATTTAGCTTTCGGAATCAATAATGTGACCAATGAAAAATATGCCTCTTTAATTTTGCCAAATGCACTTCCTGTCGGAACCTCATCTCCGAGATATTATTATCCAGGGCTTCCTATAAATTATTACGGAAATATCTCATTAAATTACTTATTTTAGTCGCAGAATTAAATTCGATTAAAGATGATATCTGAACTACAAAAGAAACTGGATTACGTTAGTGCTTATAGAGAAAACCGTTTGAAAGTGGCGCAGGAAATTTTAGAAAATCCAAGCTTATTTGACGAATTAGTTTCGATTTGTTTTTCTCCATCGGACAAAAACAACCACAAAGCCTGTTGGATTTTAGAATTTGTATCATACGAAGAATTGATTTGGCTTCAGCCTCATCTTGATTTTTTCTTTTCCAATTTAAAGAATTTAAAAGATGAAAGTGCCATTCGTCCCATTGCAAAAGTCACTCAGCTTTTAGTAAAATCCCATTATAAAAAAGATGACAACGGCATTGTTCTTTCTGAAACTAATCTTCAGGACTGTATCGAAGCGTCTTTTGACTGGCTGATAAACGATATAAAAGTGGCTACAAAAGCCTATTCGATAAGAACTTTATATGTGTTAGGAAATTATTACGATTGGATTCATCCTGAACTAAAAATTATTCTGGATAAAGATTATGGCGATCATTCCGCAGCCTATAAAGCAGTTGCAAAAGAAGTTTTAAAGAAAATGAAATAGTTTTAGTTTGCCACGAATTACACGGATTTTCACTAATTAATTTTAAAATGGAGTAAAAGAAAAATTTGTGGAATTGCTTCGCCTGTTCGCTGTCGCTCGAGTCGTGGCTAAAAAACTAAATTTTGGCTAAAAAAGATTAAAAGGTATCTTTGCAAAAACACAACTACAATGAATTATTTTTCTTCTGATTTTAAATTAGGAATATTAGGCGGTGGACAACTAGGCAAAATGCTATTGTTTGACACGCGAAAATTTGACATACAAACTTACGTTTTAGATCCGAGTGACGAAGCTCCAAGTAAAATTGCCTGTAACAAATTCTTTCAGGGTGATTTAATGGATTATGAAACGGTTTACAATTTTGGAAAACAAGTTGATGTTTTGACTTTCGAAATTGAACTCGTAAATCTTGAAGCTTTAACGCAATTAGAAAATGAAGGTGTAAAAGTGTATCCGTCTCCAAAAACCTTAAAAGGAATTCAAAATAAAGGAACTCAAAAAGATTTTTATACAGCAAGCAATATCCCAACGGCCGCATATTTACGATTTGACAGTCCGGAGCATTTGCAAAAATCGGTTGGAAACAATGAAATTACAATTCCGTTTGTCTGGAAATGCACCGAATTTGGTTATGACGGAAATGGTGTAAAAGTGATTCGCCAGATTTCTGACATGGATGATTTACCAAATGTAGAATGTATTGCGGAAACTATGGTACCATACAAAAATGAATTGGCAGTTATCGTTTGCAGAAATCCATCAGGAGAAATAAAAACCTATCCGGTTGTTGAAATGGAATTTCATCCGGAAGCCAACCAGGTAGAATATGTAATTTGCCCGGCAAGAATCGACGAAAAAGTCGCTGAAAAAGCCAGAGCAATTGCTTTGAATGTTTCGGAGAAATTCAATCACGTTGGACTTTTAGCAGTTGAGATGTTTCAAACCAATGATGATGAAATCTTAGTAAACGAAGTTGCTCCTCGCCCACACAATTCTGGTCATTATTCTATTGAAGCAAGTTATACTTCTCAATTCGAAAATCATTTACGCGCTATTCTGGATCTTCCGTTAGGAAACACAGACAGCAAAGTTGCAGGAGTTATGGTAAATTTAGTGGGTGCCGAAGGTTTTTCCGGAGATGTCGTTTATGAAAACATAGAAACCATTTTAGGATGGAACGGCGTTACTCCCCATATTTACGGTAAAAAACAAACAAGACCTTTCAGAAAAATGGGTCACGTTACAATTGTAAATGAAGATATGCAAGAAGCGAGAAGAATTGCTGAGGAAGTTAAGAATACTATTAGAGTGATTAGTGGTCAGTAATTAGATCAGTCGCAGTCGCAGTTTACAATAGCAATCATTTTTTAATTAGATTTGTAAAAAATCAATAAATGAAAATTTCAAAATTACATATCGATCAGTTTAGGCATTTAGAAAATCTAGATTTTGATTTTACATATCCTGAAGATTTCCATATTGAAGAAAAAAGAGGAAAGCCTTTAGATAAAATATGTTTTATTGGGCAAAGTGCTACGGGTAAAACTGGATTGTTACAATTGATTTATGATCATTCTATTAATCTTTTAAATTTAGAACTCATAAACGGTCAAATATTCAGATTAAAAAATAATCTAAATAAAAGTGAAGTTACCTTTTTAATAGAAAATGATATTTTTCATTTAAAAAACAACGAAGTTTCTTTCAAAAACCGTGTTTATCGAAATGATTTTAATAGCGGAGGTGGACAAGTAACAAGTTTAATTCCAAAACAAGATAAAAAAGATATTTTTTACTTTAAAGCGAATTTAGTATCCGATCAAAACATAAATTTTCTTTCAACTAATCCAATCGAATTAATAGAAAAACATAGTAACGAACTTCAAGCTATTAAAAAGGAATTTGAAGAGAGAGATAACCTTTTTTTAATGGAAGAAAATTATGGTTTATTATTTAATGACAATGTGGACACGAAAATTTGGCTTCATCTGTTAGTAGATTATCTAAATTACCGAAAAAACTTTACTCAAAAAATGTCTGAATTAATCCACAAAGGTTTCATTAATGATGTAAATAAATTAAGTTTAGAATTTAACAAATGGCAAAAGGATAATCCAAACAGATTAGAGTCGTTTACAAAGGAGTTTAATTATATTTTAGAACATTTAAATTTAGAGGTTGACCTTGTAAATACCGAATATTCAATACCAATAAAAAACAAAGGAAGAGAAGAAATTATTCCGTTTCAAGACACAAGTACTGGAACAAAACAACTTCTGTTGACATCTTTACCCTTATATTCATTAGAAACTAAAGGTTCACTAATTTTAATAGATGAACCTGAACGCTCATTATATCCAAATATTCAGATGGAAGTAATGGATTATTATAAAAGACTTGCTCCAGAAGCGCAGTTTATTACCGCAACCCATTCTCCATTTGTAGCTGCTTCATTTGAACCAGAAGAAAGATTTATTTTATATTTTGATAAAGATGGAAAAGTGGCTGTCCGCAGAGGAACTTCTCCTATTGGAGATGATCCAAACGATATGCTTGATAATGATTTTGGAATTGATTATATAAACAAATATGGCAAAAAAATATATAATGAATATCTTGAAAAAAGAAGACAATTGCTGTTTGAAGAAAATGAAGAAGTAAAACAAAAACTTCAAGATGAAATTGAATCTATTGGAGATAAGTATAATTTTTAATGAATGAAAAGAGTTTTAAAATCTCCGCTTTCTCTAATTATTTCTGATAAGATCATTTATAAATCTAAGGGAGATAATTCTAAATTAGGTTCTCTTCTTTTAAAAGAACAAAAAGGATTTTGTGCTTATACAGAACATTATATTGGATTTGATGATGCAAATGACACTGAGCATTTTAATCCAAATTTAAAAGACCAACCAGAAGATAATTATTATAATTGGTATAAAGTCAAACACCTTCCAAATCAAAGAAAAACTAATAGTTGGATTGAGCCAATATTAATGCCTTATGCCGATGATTTTGAAAGTAGAATTATCTATGATGAAGGTGAATATTTTGCAAAACCTAATGACGATGAAGCAAATAACCTAATCATTCTATTAGACTTAAATAATCAAAAAAGAGTAGAAGATAGAAAAAATTATATCAAACGAAGAAGGGAATCAATAAATGACAGAAAGCTTCAAACTGATATAGAAATAAAAAAATATTTTCAAGACAAAATTGATAATGAAATTAATTCAATCTGTTATTTACGAGCAATTCAAGAAGAATTCAAAATCGACATTTGGAATATGATTTCTGAATTAGAATAAAAAATATCTAATAGCTTTAAGTCACAGCAAAAACCTGACCTGAAACTTGAAACCAAAATAAACAAAAAAACAATGAGCAAAGTAGCCATCATAATGGGAAGTATCTCTGACATGCCAGTCATGCAGGATGCCATCGACATATTAAAACAATTTAATATTGAAGTTGAAGTAGATATCGTTTCGGCACACAGAACGCCGGAAAAATTATTCGATTTCAGTAAAAATGCACATACTCGCGGTATTTCCGTAATTATTGCCGGAGCAGGTGGTGCCGCGCATTTACCGGGAATGGTTGCTTCAATGTCTCCGCTTCCTGTAATTGGAGTTCCTGTAAAATCAAGTAATTCAATTGATGGCTGGGATTCTGTTTTATCGATTCTACAAATGCCAGGCGGTGTTCCGGTTGCCACAGTTGCTTTAAACGGGGCAAAAAATGCTGGGATTTTAGCAGCACAAATTATTGGAAGTCACGATAAAAAAGTACTTGACACTATTATTTCATACAAAGAAGAATTGAAAGCAGCTGTTAATAAAGCGGCTGAAGGTTTGAAATAGTTTTCAGTTTTCAGTCACAGTTTTCAGTGTGAACTGTGACTGAAAACCGTGACTGAAAACTAAAATTAAGCTTCATCTTCAACCTCTTCCAAAATAGATTCAAATTCAGATTCTATCACATCATCCTTATTTATCCAATTCTCTGAAGTAACCAGATTGTAATTTACATCATCTTCTGTTGTCAATTCCCAGATAATACTTTCTGCTTCGGGAAACGGAATATTCTGAGAAATTTGAGTTTCGAATAATCTCTTGATAAGATTTCTATCTGACAAACCATTATTCAATAATTTCAAAACGTTTTCGGCTGTTAGCTTTTGTGCTTCGCCATCCGTTGGAGTCATTGAAAAATGAACAACAGACGCTTTTGCATTTGGAAATTTCCCATTATAAGCTTTAAAAAGCAATTGATTCACATGAAACAATGTGCCTTGCATGTGTATCTCAGGGTATTCCTCGCAAACCTTATCGATTAACATATTGTTTGATATCTGCTCAATTTGTCCTTCACTTAATTGATCTCCTAATTTATATTCTAAGACAATCTGTGCAGCTTCATTAGGCTCGTAATCAGAAATTGCCATTTCTAATAATTCCGGCAAACTACTTTTCTCAGCTGCGGCACCATCCGGATAATTGAATTTCTGTAATAACTGAATAAAATCTTCCTCAGACCAATATCCTTCCACTTCATTTACCGTATCGATATTCTTTATTTCAACTTTATAATTCATCATTTTATTTTTATAATTATGATAAGCATTTTATAATGCCAGATCCTATTTTTCTCAATTTACGTTTTTAAAATCGCCTACAGTAATAAATAACATATCTATAACACAATTTAAGAGGATTTTATGCCTCGAATCCTTTTTATATAGCCGATTAGATTTTTATAAATTGTTATCTTTGGAATTCGAAAATATCGACTTCACTTAATAAAAAAATAGTATATCATAATGAACGTTTTACTTTCAAAATTCGACACCAAACATAACACAGCACCTTTTTCGCAAATTAAAATCGAAGATTACGTTCCAGCTTTTCAGGAAGGAATTACTTTGGCTAAAGCCGAAATTGATGCCATCGTAAACAATCCGGAAGCGCCAACTTTTGAAAACACAGTTGTTGCTATGGATTTTTCCGGCGATATTCTAGATCGTCTTTCAAGTATTTTCTTTAATTTAAATTCAGCCGAAACGAGCGACGAAATGCAGAAAATCGCACAGGAAGTTTCGCCTTTGTTGTCTGAATTCGGAAACGATATTACACTGAACGCTGCTTTATTTACGAAAATAAAAGCCGTTTACGAGCAAAAAGAAAGTTTGAACCTAACTGCGGAACAAACAACACTTTTAGATAAAAAGTATAAAAGTTTCTCCAGAAACGGAGCCAATTTACCAGAAGATAAAAAAGATAAATTACGCGAAATTGACAAGGAATTATCAAAGCTGAGTTTACAGTTTGGTGAAAATGTTTTGGCAGAAACCAATGCTTTCGAATTGCATTTGACTAACGAAAGTGATTTGGCAGGATTACCGGAAGGAACTGTTGAAGCTGCGAGATTATTAGCAAAGGAAAAAGACAAAGAAGGCTGGATTTTCACTTTAGATCATCCAAGTTATGTTCCATTTTTGACTTATGCGGATAATCGCGAATTACGTAAAAAAATGGCGATTGCTTTTGGGGCAAGATCATTTCAAAATAACGAATTCGACAATCAGGAAAATGTGTTAAAAATTGCCAAACTGCGTTTTGAAAGAGCTAATTTATTAGGTTATAAAACGCATGCCCATTTTGTTCTGGAAGAAAGAATGGCGCAAAGTCCGGAGAAAGTTTTCTCTTTTTTAAATGATTTATTAGCAAAAGCAAAACCCGCAGCTCAAAAAGAATTTGCAGAATTGACTGCTTTTGCAAAGGAGCTAGACGGAATCGAACAATTGGAAAAATGGGACGGCGCTTATTATTCTGAAAAATTAAAACAACAGCTTTTTAATTTGGATGATGAGAAACTAAAACCGTATTTTCAGTTAGAAAAAGTTTTAGATGGAGCATTTACTGTTGCTAACAAATTATTTGGTTTAACCTTTACCGAAGTCTTTGACATCGATAAATACCACGAAGAAGTTACAACGTATGAAGTAAGAGATGCTGATAATAATTTAGTTTCAATTTTCTACGCTGATTTTTTTCCAAGAAAAGGAAAAAGAAATGGTGCCTGGATGACTTCATTCAAATCACAATCAATAAAAGATGGCGTAAACGAAAGACCACATATTTCAAACGTTTGCAACTTTACAAAACCAACAGAAACGAAACCTTCGTTGCTGACTTTTAATGAAGTGACAACTCTATTCCACGAATTTGGTCATGGATTACACGGAATGTTGGCTAATACAACGTATCCGAGTTTATCCGGAACGTCTGTTTTTTGGGATTTTGTAGAATTACCAAGTCAGATCATGGAAAACTGGTGTTACGAGCGAGAAGCTTTGGCTTTGTTCGCGAACCATTATGAAACAGGAGAAATTATTCCGATTGAATATGTTCAGAAAATCAAAGAAAGTGCGAGTTTTCAGGAAGGATTAGCGACTTTGCGTCAGTTGAGTTTTGGATTGTTAGACATGGCATGGCACGGACAAGATCCAACCAATATTACCGATTTAAAAGCTTTCGAAACAGAACAATTTGCTAATACACAATTATATCCTGATGTAAAAGAAAACGCAATGAGTACGGCCTTTTCACATATTTTTCAAGGTGGATATTCTTCTGGATATTACAGCTACAAATGGGCAGAAGTTTTGGATGCGGATGCTTTTGAATATTTCCAGGAAAAAGGTATTTTCAATAAAGAAATAGCAACAAAATTTAAAGACAATATACTTTCAAAAGGAGGCACAGAACATCCGATGATTTTGTATAAACGTTTTAGAGGTCAGGAACCAAAACCGGAAGCTTTGTTGAAAAGAGCGGGATTGTTATAATTTCAGATCTTAGATTTTAGATTAAAACCGAGGTAGCAATACTTCGGTTTTTTTTCAGATAGACTCTTTTCATGAATATATGTAAATTCAACAAAACATACTTATTATTCACTAAAAGGATTCCAAAAATCATGAAATTAATATACTTTTCAGACTGCTATCTGTTGGAAATGGTTTTACCCAAACCTGATTATTTGAATTCCACCCAGTATTAATATCATAAGAGACGGTTCGGGAATTATCTTCACTTGTAGTTAAATCGATCAGTATTCCTGGATTGTAAGATTTAAGAATGACAGTATTATTTTGAATATCCTCACTACTAAACATTAAAAATATTTTATTGACAGGGGCAACTTTAATATTATTATTTCCATAAGTATTAAAAACACAATTGCCGTAGTATTGTTCATCGGTATTACTGTAGATACAGATTCCCGTAGCATACGCAATACTTGAATCATTTTGAATTAATACATTTTGTAAAGTATTTTGAGTATCAATTGAAACCTTACCATTATCCTCAATTAACATTCGTTGTTTCAGTTCAATCTCATAAGTTGAACCAGCAACACTTTTAAACTTAGCTGTCGACTTAGATATTGAAGCCTCTAATGGAGCAATATATATAATTTTATTGTCTTCAATTACACTGGTAGATAAATAGGAACATAAATTAAATTCCCATTCTATCAAAACAGACTTCAAAAAATCTTTAGTAACATTCCAGCATAAAGGAGTAAATGACAAAGGGTTTGCAGGCTCACACGCGAGAAAACAACATAAGGTATATTTTTCACTATTTAATATTTCTACAGTTTCCTGAGAAAAATTGATTGTTAATGAATTCTTCATTTATTGTTATTTAAGTTAATTTATAAAAAATTACTCTTCATCAAATAAGATGAAGAGTAATTCAACCCCCAATGCAATAAACTAGACTGCAGCGTATTTTTCACTAATTGCTCTTTCTTCTGAGCTTACATTTTCAATTAACAACTTTTTTAAGTCAGTAAAAGCATTAAAGTTTTTCAACCATGTAGCTCCGCCTGCGCTCCAGCCGTCGTTTACAGTATAAGTAGTATCTCGTGAAGTAACACCTGTAAGGTTAATAAATGCACCAGCAGACATTGCTTTAGTGATTACAGTTGCAGTTAAGATTTGTTCTGTAGAAAAAATCAAAGCAATTTTTGTAATAGGTGTAATAACTCTTGATGAACCTGCTCCCAAAATTGGAAATGCACACAAAATATTTGAACTTCCGTTTACCACCTGATTAATTCCAACTGTAAATCTTTGACTGTCGTTGTTAAGGAAAGAAACAGCTCCTTCAACACCGTCTGTACTAGAATCTAAATTACCTGAACCTTTTTCTATAGTTATTAATTGTCCTAAATCAGTATCAATAGTATTACTGGCTTCGATTTGAATTTTTGGCGCTATTGTAGTTGTAGAATTGTAAGCCTGAAAATCTTCTTCCCAAGTAATTTTTGTTTTCCCTAATAATTTTTCAGCTGGTAAATTAAACCAAACTGTAGGAGAACCATCACCAGATGCAGCTACTGATTTGAATCCATATAAAGAATATCCTTCACTTTTTAAAATTTTTACGTCTTCCGGACTAATGTTGATTGTTGTGCTAAAAGTTGCCATAATATATGTTTTTGATTTGTTGTCCCTACTCATAAGGCTTTTCGGGTTACTCCTCACATTATTTTTCTGAATGCGAACAGTCTGTTTTTTTATTGCTTTGAAACCAACTTTTATTTATCTGGTAAATGTTGCGTTAGTTCCAGCTTTTGCAGTACAAGTACGAGGTATCATATTTGTACCATCATCCAGGCCTACCATATATTCTGTCCCTATTGCAATTCGTACTGCAGGGTCAAGATTCGTTACACGCAGATCATGGGCTCCTACTGGATCGTTACTTCTCGCAGTGGCTATTGGAGAAGTACCTAATTCATTTTTAATTAATAGATCATTCATCATTAAATTTTTTAAGTTAAACATAGTGTTTATCTGAGGCCTTCTTAATTTCTTATAAAATACCCCAAAATAATTTTGCGGTTTATATTCCACTAAAATTATATTAGTAATCAAACAGACAATCCTATCAAACAAGCTGTACTTTTCATTTTTGTTTGAGATAAAAATCTCATTTACATCGTTGAACAGAATTATATTTTTAATACTAACGGTTTTCTCATTTTCCGACCTGCAGAATCAGTTAATGAGTTTTTAGATTCTAATTGTACAATTATCAATTCTATTAACTTTTGAAATTTTCCTAGTCAAGAAACTTTTCAGAAAACCCTTAAATAATAGATTTTGACTTTATTTCTATTTCAAAACTATATCAAATAAAAAAGCTTGTTTATTAAAATGTCACAGAATGGAAATTATTAGGTATGAATAAGATAAAGAAAGGTATAAAGCAATTTTCCATTTTAAAAGCACCTCATTTAACCAAATTGAAAATAATTTTTAAAAAACAAGACAATAAACTTTCATTTATTTTTGAAAGTTTAAAAACTTTTGCTTACATTTGATCTATGGAATTCAAAGAAGCAAAAAATAAGTTCGTACAAACCTGGGGAGCATTGGGTTCTCAATGGGGAATTAATAAAACCATGGCGCAAATCCATGCTTTATTAATGGTCTCGAACGAAGCTGTTTCGATGGAAGACATTATGGATGAATTGCAGATTTCGCGCGGAAATGCCAGCATGAATCTTAGAGCTTTAATGGATTGGGGAATAGTCTATAAAGAATACAAAGCCGGAGAAAGAAGAGAATTTTTTACTGCCGAAAAAGATTTAGATGAATTAGCGGTAAAAATTTCGAGAGAAAGAAGTAAGAGAGAAATCAAACCTGCCCTTAAAATCTTAAAAGAAGTTTCGACAATTGAAGCAAAAGATTCAGCTGAAGAAAAACACTTTGTAGATCAAACTTCTAAACTGTATGACTTCGTTTTAAAAGCAGACAATATGTTAGATAAAATGACAGAATTCAATGAAAACTGGTTAGGACGTTTGGTTCTAAAAATTATGAAGTAAAAAAATTTAATTAAAACTTTCATTTTTTTCTGAAAGTTTAAAACAAACAATAACTATGATAACTTTTACCAACCTACACAAAATCAACAAAATATTCTATTTCACAACTCTTGGACTTTACGTCTTAATATATTTTGGAATGTTATTCCAAATAGTATTGGGGATTGTCCAAATAACAATCGGAATTATTTTACTCACAAAAATGAAGGAGCTTAACAAAGAAAAAAAGAGAAAAATTCAACTTTACTGGCTTTTAGTTTTGATCTCTTTTTTATTAATACCCGCCAATTTTGAATTCGGAAATGACTTTGGAAATTTCATTTGCTTTTTTGTGTTCCCTATGTTAGTAGCAACATACTTCTATTTTCTGACAGCAAATATTGATTCTGATTCATTTCTAAAAGCAGAATGGAAAAACTTAGCACTTTTTAATTACGTGGTAGATGCTAAAATCTTAGAAAAATATATTCCAGCAGGAACTGAAATCGATATTTGGAACAACAAATGTTATGTAAGTCTGGTTGGTTTTATGTTTAAAAACACCAAAGTTCTGGGAGTAAAAATTCCGTTTCATGTAAATTTTGAAGAAGTAAATCTTAGATTTTATGTAAAACGATTTGAAAACGGAGAATGGAAACGCGGCGTAGTTTTCATAAAAGAAATTGTTCCCAAAAAAGCGATTACATTCATTGCAAACACTTTATATCAGGAACATTATGAATCTCAGAAAATGAAACATGAAATTATTGAAGATGATGATACGCAAACTTTTATCTATCAATGGAAAAATAAGGAACAATGGAATACAATTCAATTAGAAACGGAAAAGAATCCAATAGAAATTGAAATCGGTTCTGAGGCTGAATTTATTACAGAACATTATTTTGGTTATACTAAAATTGATAACGAAACCACTTTTGAGTATGAAGTTCAACATCCGATATGGGAACAATTTAAAATTCTAAATCATAAAGTTCATATTGATTTTCAGGAAAATTACGGTAATGATTTTGAGTTTTTAGAAACTACCATTCCAACTTCAATTTTCCTTGCAAAAGGATCAGCAATTGAAGTAAAAAACAAACGCAAATTGGAAATTGCAGACCTTTTTACGCAACGCGGTTTAAATTATGAATATTAACCAATAAAAATAATCGTCATGAACCTCAACATCATTGGATACTTTATGTACCTCGCCATTACGATTTTTATCATTTTGAAAGTTGGAAAAATATGCTACAAGAACGGAAACATTTATGTAGCAGAACTCATTCCAAATCATGCCGATATCTGTCAAAAAATAAATCAGGTTTTGCTTTTGGCTTATTACCTTCTCAACATTGGTTATTGTGCAATGACTTTAATTTCCTGGCAAAAGATATCAACCTTACCCAATCTTGTAGAAACAATCGGGATAAAAACTGCAATCATCATTTTCATCATTTCGATATTACATTATCTCAACATCATTATTCTAACCAAGTACATTCATAAATTAATTAAATAACATCTTAAATTAAATATCATGGAAACTACAAAAATCTTAATCGGTTACGCCATTTATCTACCAATTGCTTTATTCCTTACTTATTATGTTTCTAAAACACTTTTTAAAAATGGAAAAATCTTTATGCTTGACATTTTTAAAGGTCGAGAAGATATTGCAGAAGCAACTAACAAACTTTTTGAAACCGGATTTTATCTTTTAAATATTGGCTTTGCTCTAATGATTCTGGAAATGCACTTATATGACAACAATTATCAGGAATTGATCGAAAGATTAAGCTACAAAATTGGAGGATTTTCTATCTATCTTGGTATCATGTTATTCTTCAACTTATATTTTTTCTTTAGAGGAAAAAGAAAAGCAAAAGAAGTACAACAAGAAGAAAGACTAGTTTTTAAAGCATAATTTTTTACTAAAAGTTTTGCCACGAATTACACAAATTTTCACGAATTACTTTCCAAATTGACTATATAAATTAGTGAAAATTTGTGTAATTCGTGGCTAAAAAAAACAAAATGAAAAAACTCATAATCGCAGCCGGAACAGGTTTTTTAGGACAAGTTTTAGTCAATCACTTCAAAAATAAATTTGAAGAAATCGTAATTCTGACCCGAGGAAAATCTCAAATAATTGATGGGATAAAATATGTAAACTGGAATGTCACAACTTTTTCTGGTTGGGAAACCGAATTAGAAAACGCAACGGTTTTAATCAATCTCGCTGGAAAATCTGTTGATTGCCGATATACTAAAAAGAACAAAAAAGAAATTTTATTATCTCGAATTGAAAGCACGAAGATTTTGAACAAAGCTGTTTTAAACTGTCAAAATCCACCGAAACATTGGCTGAATTCATCAACTTCAACAATTTATCGTTTTTCTTTAGACAAACAAATGGATGAAATTGATGGCGAAATCGGAAATGACTTTTCTATAAATGTTGCCCTTTCCTGGGAAAAAGCATTCTTTAAAACCGAAACGCCAAAGACTTTAAAAACCGCTTTGCGAACTTCAATTGTCTTAGGAAAAAACGGGGGAGCTTTTATTCCATTAAAGACTTTGGCAAAGATTGGTTTTGGAGGAAAACAAGGAAAAGGAAATCAATTTATAAGCTGGATTCATGAAGAAGATTTTGCCAATGCAATTGATTTTATTATTCAGAAAGAAATAACCGGAGTTATAAATGTTGTTTCTCCAGAACCAATTCCAAATTCTGATTTTATGATCAAACTTCGAAAAGCAGTTGGTTTTCCATTCGGAATTCCGATGAACACTTTCTTATTAGAAATTGGATCTTTTTTCATTCGGACGGAAACTGAATTAGTTTTGAAAAGCAGAAATGTGATTCCGAAACGACTTTTAGAGAATGGATTTAAATTTAAGTTTGGAAATATTGATAATGCTTTTGAAAATTTGTTAAGCAAATGATTTATTATTTTCCGGTAGCTCCAGAGGAGCGTAATATTTATAGAAAAACATAAAATTGTGTCGTTCATTTAAGCTCCAGCGGAGCGACACCTTTGGTTTCTAATTATTCTTAGAACATTTCACCCCGCCGGGGTTTTATTCCTGTAGCACTTACAAATCTATAAATATGGCGTCCTGCTGGGACTTAATATCTAATTAGTCAAATGACAACGATAAACCTCACAACAAAAATAAAAGCATCAAAACAAATCGTTTTCGATGCTTCAAGAAATATCGACATTCATCAACAATCTGCAAGTAAATCAAAAGAAAAAGCAATTGCCGGAACACAATCAGGATTAATAAATTTAAATGAAACAGTAACCTGGCGTGGCAAACATTTCGGATTTTATCTTACTCATAAAAGCAGAATCACAACAATGAAGCTGCATGATTATTTTGTGGATGAAATGGAACGCGGTAAATTCAAAACCTTCAAACATGAACATTTTTTTGAAGAAGAAAACGGAATCACAATCATGAAAGACAAATTGCAATATGAAACGCCTTTTGGAATGTTTGGAGAATTATTTGACATTTTATTTCTCGAAAAACATTTGCTTAAATTTCTCTTAGAAAGAAACAAAACCTTAAAAGAAGTTTGTGAAATCTAATTATCATCATCCAAAGTAATAATCTCATCTTCGATACCGCCTTTTTTGAAGAAAAAATCATGGATTAAAAAAACAGTAAAAGTGTTAACCAAAAGATGCGCCATATAAGTATAGAAATTCATTGGCACAAAATGGCTATAAATCAAAGTGGCCAAAATGGACGTAAGTACCATCATAAAATTTTGATAGTATCTAATAAGTGATTTATTTAAAAAATAAAATACCAGCAGCAATAATCCGAATAAGCGGTTAAGCAAACCAACAAAAAGAATAGAAAGTCCGCATACCAAAACTGACATTCCAAGATAAGAACCGATAATGAACGGCCAAATAAAAGCCAGAAAAAACATCCATGCGAAGAAAAACAAAATAAATTGCGGTTGTGTAAATTTCATTCCAAAAAAAGAAACATCTTTTTGCATATAGACCTATTTATTTTCAAATATAGGATTAAAAACCTTAAAGAAAAACAATCATAAGCCACCAAAAAATCGGAACACTTTCGACCCAAAAAGAAGTGTAATATTTAGAACGATTTGGGTTCGCAAATGCTATAAATAGCATGAGCATAATTACCATGATAAGGTTTATGAAAAGTTCATGAAACGTAAAGCTTAATATACCCACAATCCAAAACGGAATCAATAATAAAAAACCTAAAACTTTGGTTTTTCTAACTCCAATTGTTTGCGGAACGGTTTTTAAATGCGGGTCATCATTTGCCAGATCCAAAATTTCAAAAACCAAAATCAGCACAAAAACCAATACGAAACGCTGAATACATTTGATAAAGAAGTTAGCTGTAAAAGGTATCTCGGCATTTATTAAAGGCAAAACTAGTGTCGCTCCAACCCAACAAAGTGCAACAATATAAATTTTTACACCGGCCCAATTTCTGGCATTTTTACGATTCGGAAAAAACGGAAGTGTATAAAGTGCCGTTACCGCAAATATCCCAACAGAAACAATTTGAGTAATTCGTTGTAAGTGGAAAAAATAATAGCCAACCAAAATCAGCGAAACGAAACTTAAAACGGCTATAATTTTCAGCTGAATTCCGATCGGTTTTTTTTTAACACGAACTAATGCATCATATTTAACAAAATTATATCCCACAATTGTTCCGAAAAAAACGAACAACGCCATGGCTTCATCATACTGAATATGAAACACATGAAACGTAACCCTCACCAAAGCATAACACGATAAAGCCACATGAATACTGCTATTCAGGTAAAAATCTAATATCTGTTTCAAAAATTTCATATCTCAAATCTAATCAATTAGTAACAAATCAACTCTTTGGTTATAAATTTCATAAAAATTGAAGTTAAAAATACCCATTAAATTATTAATAATACTTAATTTTGCGCCACAAAAAAACAACACATTTACTATAAAATGTAATAAACCTTTGTAATTCGTGATTAATTGGGAATTTACATTGCTAATTACATTGACTAAAAAACTAGATAGCTACAAATGAGAACAGATGCTTTTGCTTTAAGACACATTGGCCCAAGAGAAACAGATCTTCAACACATGTTACAAACAATTGGTGTTGAATCTATTGAACAACTTGTTTATGAAACCCTTCCGGACGATATTCGTTTAAAAGCGCCTTTGAATTTAGATCCTGCAATGACAGAGTACGAATTCGCAAATCATATACAGGAATTAGGAAAGAAAAATAAAGTATTCAAATCCTATATTGGTTTAGGATATCATCCAACTATCGTTCCTGCTCCAATTCAAAGAAATATCTTCGAAAATCCAGGATGGTATACAGCCTACACACCTTATCAGGCAGAAATTGCTCAAGGTCGTCTTGAAGCTATTTTAAATTTCCAAACTACTGTTATTGAATTATCGGGAATGGAAATTGCCAATGCTTCTTTACTTGACGAAGGTACAGCTGCTGCTGAAGCAATGTCTTTATTATTTGATGTTCGTACACGTGACCAAAAGAAAAACAACACAAACAAATTCTTCGTTTCTGAAGAAATTTTACCACAAACTTTATCAATATTGCAAACACGTTCAACTCCAGTTGGAATTGAATTAGTCGTTGGAAATCACGAAACCTTTGATTTTTCAAATGAGTTCTTCGGAGCGATTTTACAATATCCAGGAAAATATGGTCAGGTAAACGATTATACTGCTTTTGTTGCTAAAGCAAAAGAAAATGAAATCAAAGTAGCCTTTGCTGCTGATATTTTATCATTAGCTACCTTAACTTCTCCAGGAGAAATGGGAGCAGCAGTAGTTGTTGGAACTACACAGCGTTTTGGTGTACCAATGGGTTATGGTGGTCCGCACGCTGCTTATTTTGCAACTAAGGAAGAATACAAACGATCTATGCCAGGTCGTATTATCGGAGTTTCTATCGATGTTAATGGGAATCGCGCTTTACGTATGGCCCTAGGAACTCGTGAGCAGCACATTAAACGTGAAAAAGCAACTTCAAATATTTGTACAGCTCAGGTTTTATTAGCCGTTATGGCCGGAATGTATGCTGTATACCACGGACCAAAAGGATTACAATACATTGCAGGCAAAGTTCACGCATCGGCGGTTACTACTGCTGAAGCTTTAAATAAATTAGGAGTTTACCAAACCAATACGGCTTACTTTGATACCATTTTGGTAAAAGCAGACGCTAAAAAAGTAAAAGCTATAGCCGAGAAAAACGAAGTAAACTTCTTCTATGTTGATGCCGATACAATTTCTATCTCATTCAACGAAACAACTTCAATTGCCGACATCAACCAAATTATTGCCATTTTTGCTGAAGCTTTAGGAAAAGAAACTTTTACCGTTTCTGAATTAACTGCTGCAAGTCAATTGCCTGCTTCATTAGAAAGAACGTCTTCTTTCTTAACGCATGATGTATTCAACAATCATCATTCAGAAAGTCAGATAATGCGTTACATCAAAAAATTAGAGCGAAAAGATTTATCATTGAATCATTCGATGATTTCATTAGGTTCTTGTACGATGAAATTAAACGCAGCTTCAGAAATGCTGCCTTTATCAATGCCAAACTGGAACAGCATTCACCCTTTTGCACCAGTAGAGCAAGCTGAAGGTTATATCACGATGCTTAAAAAATTAGAAGAGCAATTAAATGTAATTACCGGATTTGCCGGAACAACATTGCAGCCTAACTCAGGAGCTCAGGGAGAATATGCTGGTTTAATGGCTATCCGTGCTTACCATTTGTCAAGAAACGAAGGTCACCGTAATGTATGTTTAATCCCTTCATCAGCTCACGGAACCAATCCTGCTTCTGCAGCGATGGCCGGAATGAAAATCATTGTTACTAAAACTACTCCGGAAGGAAACATTGATGTAGAAGATTTAAGAGAAAAAGCGATTGAACATAAAGATGATTTATCTTGTTTAATGGTAACTTATCCTTCAACTCACGGAGTTTTCGAATCTTCAATTATTGAAATTACTAAGTTAATCCACGACAATGGCGGATTAGTATATATGGATGGTGCCAACATGAATGCTCAGGTAGGCTTAACCAACCCGGCTACTATTGGCGCTGACGTTTGTCACTTAAACTTACACAAAACATTCGCTATTCCTCACGGAGGAGGAGGGCCTGGAGTTGGACCAATCTGTGTGAACGAAAAACTAGTTCCATTTTTACCAACAAACCCAATCTTAAAAGTAGGAGGCGAACAAGCTATTACAGCTATTTCATCTGCACCTTATGGGTCGGCTTTAGTTTGTTTAATTTCTTACGGTTACATCACAATGATGGGTGCTGAAGGATTAAAAAGTGCTACAGAGCATGCTATTTTGAATGCTAACTACATGAAAGCCCGTTTCGAAGGACACTACCCAATTCTTTATACAGGAGAATGCGGAAGAGCCGCTCACGAAATGATTTTAGATTGTCGTTCCTTTAAAGAAAATGGAATTGAAGTTGGTGATATCGCTAAGCGTTTGATGGATTATGGTTTCCACGCTCCTACTGTTTCTTTCCCTGTAGCCGGAACTTTAATGATTGAACCTACTGAATCTGAAGATTTAGCAGAATTAGATCGTTTTTGTGATGCTCTTATTTCAATTAGAAAAGAAATTGAAGCCGCAACAGCCGATGATAAAAACAACGTATTAAAAAATGCACCTCATACATTGGCAATGTTAACTACTGATTCCTGGGATTTCCCTTACACTAGAGAAAAAGCAGCTTACCCATTAGAATACATTGCTGAAAATAAATTTTGGCCATCAGTTCGTCGTGTAGATGATGCATACGGTGACAGAAATTTAGTTTGCAGCTGTGCTCCTATCGAAGCTTACATGGAAAACTAAGAAATACGTTTTCTTATAAATATTCAGAACCCGACAAGTTATTGAGACCTGTCGGGTTTTCTGTTTTAAACCCCAATTTTCAAATTCCAAATTCCAAATTTCTAAAATCTAAAATCTAAAATCTAAAATAATTAGGGCGTGCCAGTATTTAAAAAAAGGCCAAATCAACTTTGCGCTTATGAGGCCTTTTCTTAAATACTGTCGGGCTATCCGGGCTACTTCGGTAGCTTCCTACTATCCCTCACGCGGAAGAAGAGAATGTAGAAGAAAGAGGAAAGAAGATAAATTAAAGGAGAAGTAGCCATAAAGTATGTCATTCCGAGGAACGAGGAATCCCCGCAAGTAGCTCCGTTCCTAATAGCAAATCTTTGCCGAGTTTCTCTAGGGGATTCCTCGTTCCTCGGAATGATAATATTGCGAATTATGCATTATGCAAAAACTTGAAACTTGAAACCTGAAACAAAAAAACTTTCCTCAAAATTCCATTTCAAACGTTTGAAATCTTGGTAAAACTTTAAATTCATTAAAAAATATATAATATATCAACAAAAAAATTTGTTATTTGATAATTATATGCACGCATAGTATTTTTTATGACAGTTATCATAATTTTTTATATAATTTAGCAATAAATTTATCGGATAATTAAGGAATAATGAAAATAAAAATAATAGGTATAGGAAGTTATATTCCTAATAAGACAGTAAGCAATACTGATTTTGACAAACATGTATTTTTAAATGAAGACGGAACTCCTTTTGGTTACCCAAATGAAGTTGTAATTAAAAAATTCAAAGGCATCACCGGAATCGAAAACCGCCGCTATGCTGAAACTCAACATAACGCCTCAGATTTAGCTTTTTTTGCCGCCGAAAAAGCAATTGAAAACGCAGGAATCGATCGCGAAACTTTAGATTATATCATTTTTGCCCACAACTTTGGAGATGTAAAATCTGGAACACATCAAACTGATATTTTACCGAGTTTAGCAACTCGTGTTAAAAATAAATTGGATATTAAAAACCCTCAATGTGTAGCTTACGATATTCTTTTTGGATGTCCGGGCTGGATTGAAGGTGTTCTTCAAGCCAACGCATTCATCAAATCCGGAATGGCAAAGAGAGTTTTGGTTATTGGAGCTGAAACTTTATCAAGAGTTGTTGACGATCACGATCGTGATTCAATGATTTATTCTGATGGTGCAGGTGCTTCAATTTTAGAAGGAACAGAAGGCGAATCTGGATTATTATCTTATGAAAGTGCTACTTTCGCAAATGAAGAAGCTAATTTTCTTTACTTCGGAAAATCATACAATCCAGATTTAGATCCGGACATCAAATACATTAAAATGTACGGTCGTAAGATTTACGAATTTGCTTTAAGCCAGGTTCCGTGTGCAATGAAGAACTGTTTAGACAAAAGCGGTATCGGTATCGACGAAGTGAAAAAAATCTTAATCCACCAGGCTAATGAAAAAATGGACGAAGCGATTATCGAACGTTTCTATAAATTATATGACAAAACAGCGCCGAAAGATATTATGCCAATGAGCATTCATGATTTAGGCAACAGCAGTGTTGCAACAGTACCAACATTATACGATCTGATCCTAAAAGGGAAAATTGAAGGTCATGAAATCAACAAAGGCGATGTTATCATTTTTGCTTCGGTTGGAGCCGGAATGAACGTTAATGCTTTTGTATACCGCCATTAGTCCAGAATTAATAAGTCCCATTGGGACGTTATATTTATAGATTACACAATTAAATTTTCAAAAAGCCCCATAGGGGCGGAAATCTTAGTTTGCTAAAAAATATCGCTAAGATGGAGCTTTAAAATTGCTGCTCAAAATGGCTATAAATATTACGCTCTTCCAGAGCTATAATTAATCATATAAAAATTATACAAGTCCGCATTTAAAACAACATTTTAAATGCGGACTTTTCATTTTTCATTCAAATTAAAAAACGTAAAAAAGAAGTAATCTTTGTATATTTGCGACCTAATATAAAATCAAGAACGACAGCTTGCTTCGTTCCTCGCAAAGACACTATGTACGAAAAAACGTTTCCGAATAAAAGATTCAAACTTACTTTAGAATTTTTACAAAAGCACGTTAGCACATCAGAAACCATTTTTGATTTTGGTGTACCAAATCCGTTTTCTAAAATAATGGAAGAAAATGGTTATACCGTAAAAAACACAAAAGGAGAAGATTTAGACAACGATCAAACCGCTTTACAAACAGAGAAATATACTGTTTTCACAGCATTTGAAATTTTCGAACATTTGCTAAACCCGTACACCATTCTAGAAAACGTAAAATGTGATAAGTTGTTAATTTCAATTCCATTACGTTTATGGTTTTCACCAGCATACCGTTCTAAAACAGATATGTGGGACAGACATTATCATGAATTTGAAGACTGGCAACTAGACTGGCTTTTAGAAAAAACAGGTTGGAAAATAACGGATCGCCAAAAATTTACTCACCCGGTAAAAAAGTTTGGATTCAGACCTTTATTAAGATATTTCACGCCGAGATATTATATCGTGGTAGCCGAAAAAGTTAAAGCATAACAAATCCCAATATTTAAATTCCAAATTCCAATTACCTTGGGAAATCTCAAAAAACAAATTTCAAATTCCAATTTAATCCCTATCGGTAAGAATTGGAATTTGGAATTTAAAAATTGGAATTTATTTTAAATGATTGGAATTTAAATTGAAAATTATGAAATACTACATCGTCATTCCGGCTCATAACGAGCAAGATTTAATTGGCCTGACTTTACAATCTTTGGTTTCGCAAACGGTTTTGCCTTCAAAAATTGTAGTTGTAAACGACAATTCTACAGATAAAACAGAAGAAGTTGTTTTGGGTTTTGCCAAAGACAATCCGTATATTTCTGTAGTAAACAAAACTTCAGACGCAATACATATGCCGGGAAGCAAAGTGATTCAGGCTTTTCAAAAAGGTTTTGAAACTTTGGATGCTGAATACGATATTATTGTAAAAATTGACGGTGATTTAATTTTTCCTCCCATCTACTTCGAAACAATTATCAAACACTTTGAATCCGATCCAAAAATCGGAATGGCGGGTGGATTCTGTTATATTGAAAAAAATGGTGATTGGGTTTTAGAAAACCTAACTGACAAAGACCATATTCGTGGTGCATTAAAAGCGTACCGAAAAGCAACTTTTCAACAAATTGGAGGTTTAAAACCGGCTATGGGCTGGGATACGGTAGACGAATTGCTTTGTAAATATTATGACTGGAAAGTTGTTACAGATGAATCTTTGCATGTAAAACATCTTAAACCAACAGGTGCAAATTATAATAAAACAGCACGTTACAAACAAGGAGAAGCTTTTTATACTTTAGGATACGGTTTCTGGATTACAGCAATTGCTTCGGCAAAACTGGCTATGATGAAGAAAAAACCTTTTTTGTTTCTGGACTACATCAAAGGATTCTGGAAAGCTAAAAATGCTAAAACTCCTTTATTAGTAACCCCTGAACAAGCTAAATTTATTAGAAATTATCGTTTCAAAAAAATGAAAGAAAAGTTAATTTGATTCGGAAAACACCCGAAAATCATTAACTCATAACCCAAAACTCGTAACTTCTTTTTACCTTAGCCAATATTTCAAAAACTATGATGCTAATTCGTTATTTATCTCAAATAGGAAGATATTTTTTAATGTTGAAAGAAATTTTCAATAAACAGACTAAATGGTCTGTTATGAAAAAATTGATTTTTAAAGAAATCGATGATCTAATAATCGACTCTCTTGGCATCGTTTGCTTTATCTCTTTTTTTATAGGAGGAGTTGTCGCCATTCAAACCGCACTAAACTTAACCAATCCTTTAATTCCAAAATACTTAATTGGTTTTGCTACACGTCAATCTGTAATTTTGGAGTTTGCTCCTACTTTTATTTCGGTAATTATGGCCGGAAAAATGGGATCTTACATTACTTCGAGTATTGGAACAATGCGCGTTACGGAACAAATTGATGCTTTAGAAGTAATGGGAGTTAATTCATTAAATTATCTTGTGTTTCCAAAAATAGTAGCCTTATTAATGTATCCTTTTGTAATTGGAATTAGTATGTTTTTGGGTATTTTTGGTGGATGGCTCGCTTGTGCTTATGGAGGTTTTTCTACCAGTCAGGACTTTATTCAGGGTGCTCAAATGGAATTTATTCCTTTTCATATTACATATGCTTTCATTAAAACTTTAATTTTTGCCATGTTATTAGCTACAATTCCATCTTTTCATGGATATTACATGAAAGGTGGAGCACTTGAAGTTGGTAAAGCTAGTACAGTATCATTTGTATGGACATCTGTTTGTATTATTCTTTTTAATTATATATTAACTCAATTATTATTAGGATAATGATCGAAGTAAAAAACATAGAAAAATCATTTGGTGACAGTAGAGTTTTAAAAGGCGTTTCGACCGTTTTTGAAACTGGAAAAACCAACCTGATTATTGGACAAAGTGGATCCGGAAAAACCGTTTTATTAAAAACGTTGTTAGGAATCCACACACCGGATTCGGGGACAATTGAGTTTGACGGACGCGTTTATTCTGATTTAAATCCGGATGAGAAAAGAGAATTAAGAACGGAGATTGGAATGGTTTTTCAGGGAAGTGCTTTATTTGATTCGATGACCGTTGAAGAAAATGTCGCTTTCCCGTTAAGAATGTTCACCAACGACAACAGGGCTAAAATAAAAGAACGCGTTGACTTTGTATTAGAGAGAGTTAATCTTGTTGATGCACATAAAAAATTACCTTCTGAAATCTCAGGAGGAATGCAGAAACGTGTGGCAATTGCACGCGCGATTGTAAATAATCCAAAATACTTATTTTGTGATGAACCTAACTCAGGTCTGGATCCAAATACGTCAACTTTAATTGATAATTTGATTAAAGAAATTACGGAAGAATACAATATTACAACCGTAATCAACACACACGACATGAACTCCGTAATGGAAATTGGAGAAAACATTGTCTTCCTGAAAAAAGGTGTGAAAGCCTGGCAGGGAACTAAAGAAGAAATATTTAGAACAGACAATAAAGATATTGTGAAGTTTGTTTATTCTTCAAACTTGTTTAAAAAAGTAAGAGAAGCTTATTTGAAAGGGTAAAACTTTTTAAAATTTCAATAAAAAAATCCCAAATTCCAATTAAAAGTTGGGATTTGGGATTTACTTTTTACTCTATATTTAAATCAAAGTTTACTTCTCATTTAAAATCAGCTTCCTGAACGGTAATGGTCTGATATGTCATTTCCTTAACGTTACTTGCAGGAAACTCAAAAGTTGCGCGCTGTCCAACCCCATTTTTTATCCTAAAGAGCGTAACTGTCTCCTTATTGTAACGTTGTATATAAATTGTTTGTTCAAAAGTTCCATTAGCAGTCAAATCATTTAAATTGAATCCACGGGTATATTCATGAGAAATTCGTACGGGAAACGTTTCAACATTGTTTACCTTAAAAGTTATTTGGCATGGATATAATCTTATTAGATCATCAGAATTAAACTCAAATTGTTTACCAATAAAAGTCATGTCATTTGCCTCCTGTGTAATAGAAGTATAAAATTCTAAAAATATTATCTGTGGTTCATGTGGTTTTACTTCTTCACCAATGACCAAGTCATAAAAATTTCCTTTTCCACTTGTTTTAAAAACAAAATCATAATTACCATTCATGTTTGTATAAGTCGAATCAACCCAATCTATAAATTCATAATCTTCAGAAGATACAATATAACTACCAGTATTTGTTACCTTATATTCAGCTACTTTAATTTTTAAATTGGAAATTGGCTCACCATGATCATCTTTAATTACACCAAAAACCTTGGTTTCAATTCCGGATTTAATTAAAACAGGATCTTTTTTGCACCCTACTATTGTAAACAACAAAACAAAAAGAAGAAGTGTATTTCTCATAAAGATAGTTTTTCTAAAAATACAATAATTTTTATAAACACCAGACAATCCACGTATTAAGATTATATAAATCCAAATTCCAATAAAAAAATCCCAAATTCCAAATCTTGAAAAATTGGAATTTGGAATTTAAAATATTGGGATTTTTTTATTATTGGGATTTCTTTTTTGGAATTTTTTTATTGAACATTTATCAATTCAACTTCAGCATTCGGATTAAAAAGATACGTTTTACCTGAACTGATTTCGATACATTCAAAACGTTTGGTCCGAACGGCTAATTTCTTAAAAATTTTACCATTTTTAATTCTGAAAACACTTCCGTACGGAATTTCAAAAATATAGTTCTTATCATTCTCCGCATCGTATTGTTTCAAAGACAAAGACAAAGTAGTATCGGTATCACTACTTGCAGATGGGTTTTTAAAATGCCTTGCTAACAAAGGTAATAACTGACCTGGAAATATTTCGGGCCGTATAAACGGAACCATCAAACGTTGAAATGTAAATTTCCATTCTTCTCCGTGCGGTTTTATATTTCGTCCAAACTTTTCAAAAGCAACCAAATGTGCAATCTCATGAATTAGCGTGATCAAAAAACGATATTTATTTAAACTCGCATTTACCGTGATTTCATGCTTACCAGTATGTCCGCGTCTGTAATCGCCATGACGCGTCTGTCGCTCATTTACGATTTTCAGATGAACCTGATTGGCAACAATCAAATCAAAAACAGGCTTTACAGCGTGTTCCGGTATATATCTTGCGAGTGTTTCGTTCAATTTTTGAAGTTAAATGTTATTTGTTAGAAGTTTAAAATTGGAATTTAAAAACTTGGAATTTCAATTTAAGGGTTTGTTGATGAAACCTCTAAAACCTTTCCGTTAAAATATTTATTCCCATTCAAGGTAAAATCATAAATATAAGTCGCCATTTCTTCAGCAGAAATTGGTGCCTGATAACCCGGAAAAGCTTCATTTAGCATTTCTGTCTGAACGGAGCCTAATGCCAGAACGTTGAACGAAATTCCTTTTTCTTTATATTCTTCGGCTAATAATTCGGTTAAGGTAATAACGGCGCCTTTACTTGAGCTGTAAGCAGCCAATCCGGCAAATTTCAAGCTTCCTCTTACGCCACCAATCGAACTAATCGTCACCACATGACTTCCATTTTGAAGATACGGTAAACAAATTCGGGTAAGATTAGCTACGGCAAAAACATTCACTTTGTAAATACTTTCAAAATCGGCCTGAGTAGTTTCTGCAAATGGTTTCAAAAGCAAAGCTCCTGCATTATGCACTACAGCATCCACTTTTTTCCACGTTGAAGAAAGAAAACGCTCCACTTCCTGCAAAGCACTTTCATCAGACAAATCAACTGAAAGGCAAGTCACATTTTGATGCGCTAAAAGCGTCTCAGGTATTTTTCTCGAAATAGCTAAAACCTGATGTCCGGCATTCGCAAACTGCAAAGCCAATTCATATCCAATTCCTCTACTTGTTCCGGTAACAATAATATTTTTCATATGGAGATACTATTTCTTTTTTAATGGAATATGGAATCGCCATTCTTAGTCCACTTTTTTATTTGGAATCATGGCGATTTCATGAAGCAAAAATAAGCAAATCCAATAAAAAGAAAGATTATTATTTCATCGTAATTTCCTCCGTTGGTGTCGACGAAATTTGCGTAACAGCCGGCAATAATTCTTGTGTAAAAGAAGTCATATGAGGAATATCCATCACTTTAAATTCATCAGAAACATGATGATAAAAATCAAAATTTTCGAAATCAAAAGTACTTATCGACTGGCAAGGCTTTTTGAATGCTTCATAAAAAGAATAGTTATCAGATCTGTAGAACAATTTATATTCGGCTTCTTTTGGTAAAAAGCCAATCGTATTTTTTCCTGTATATTGATTTATTTTTTCTGCCATATTCGATTTGTCAAAACCTGTTATGTATGCTAAATAATCACGTTTCATTGGCACACCAACCATTTCAATATTCAATTGGGTATAAATATTAAAATCTTGTTTTTTTAATTTCTCAACTAAACTTTTAGATCCTAAAAGTCCTTTTTCTTCTCCGGCAAAAAACACAAAAAGAATACTGCGCTTGTTCGATTTTGTCTCTGAAAAATATTTGGCGAGCTGTGCTACAACCGTTACTCCAGAGGCATCATCATTTGCACCGTTGTTAATTACATCAGCCTGCTTTTTTTTCTCCACACCAATATGATCATAATGCGCACTTAAAACCACAAATTCTTTTTTTAGAACGGGATCGCTTCCTTCTAAAACCCCAACAATATTATAGGCCGGTGATTTAAAATTGGTCAACGTATCACGATAGGTTTTAAAATAAGGTTTTACATTATTCTTATTAAAGAAATCTTCTAAAAAAAAAGCTGCCTTTTCAATTCCTTTCGTTCCGGTTTCACGGCCTTCCAATTCATCTGAAGAAAGGTATTTTAAGAAATCCGAAACTTCGGATTCTTTTACTTTATAGGTAATCTCTAAAGGTTTTGAATCTGATTGGGATGATTTTTCGGTTGCCGCAGAAGGATTCGATTTACAACTCAATAAAACTAACGGAAAAAGAATAAAGGAAAGTCTTTTCATAAGAATACAATTGAATTAATACATTTTAATAGAGAAAGTTATGGTTTTAAAAGTACGACCTTCTAAGACGTAAAAAAAATAATTACAAAAAAACCCTTTCGAGCCAAAAGCTGAAAGGGTATTTTATATAATGATCTTAAAAATTATCCTGCGATAACAGATCTTGAAATTACAATTTTTTGAATTTCAGAAGTTCCTTCGTAAATCTGAGTAATTTTAGCGTCACGCATAAATCGTTCAACGTGATATTCTTTTACGTAACCGTTACCACCATGAATCTGAACCGCTTCAACAGCCGTATCCATTGCTACTTGCGAAGCAAATAATTTTGCCATCGCTCCACTTACATCATAGTTTTTATTTTGATCTTTATCCCAGGCCGCTTTCATACACAAATGACGCGCCGCTTCGATATTAACCGCCATGTCTGCCAATTTAAAAGCAATTGCCTGGTGATTACAGATTTCTGTTCCGAAAGCTTTACGTTCTTTAGAATATTTCAAAGCCAATTCATAAGCACCTGAAGCAATTCCTAAAGCCTGAGAGGCAATTCCGATACGACCTCCGGCAAGTGTTTTCATAGCGAATTTGAATCCAAAACCATCTTCTCCAATTCTGTTTTCTTTTGGAACTTTTACATCACTAAACATTAAAGAGTGTGTATCAGATCCTCGGATTCCCATTTTTTGTTCTTTTGGCCCAATTGAAAAACCTGGCATGTCTTTCGTCATGATCAAAGCATTGATTCCCTTATGCTTTTTCTCTGGATGTGTTTGTGCAATTACCAAATAAACTGAAGCAGTGTTACCGTTCGTAATCCAGTTTTTAGTTCCGTTTACTAAATAGTGATCGCCCATATCAAGAGCAGTAGTTTTTTGAGAAGTAGCATCACTTCCTGCTTCTGGTTCACTTAAGCAAAAGGCACCGTGAATTTCTCCCGAAGCTAAACCCGGTAAATATTTTTGTTTTTGTTCTTCAGTTCCATATTCTTGTAAACCCCAACAAACTAAAGAATTATTTACAGACATTACTACAGAAGCAGATGCATCAACTTTAGAAATTTCTTCCATTGCAATTACATATGAAATTGCATCAAGTCCGCTTCCTCCGTATTTAGGATCAACCATCATTCCCATGAAGCCCAATTGCCCCATTTTTTTTACTTGTTCTGTTGGAAAAATTTGTTTTTCGTCGCGTTCAATAACTCCGGGCAGCAATTCGTTTTGGGCGAAATCTCTGGCTGCTTGCTGAATCATTAAATGCTCTTCGGTAAGATTGAAATCCATAGTCTGTTAGTTTTATTGTTTTTTTTAAAACCAAAATCGAAAAAACTTCGTTAATAGAGATGATTTGGTTTACGTTTTTTTATTTGTTCTTGCTTTTAGTGGCCTCCAAAGATAATTTTTAAAAGTCAAATTAACAATGCACGCATATAAAATTAATAGATCAGCAATAATTACGATAACGTTTTCGTAATAATTCTGATATTTTGACTAAGAGGCATCAATCCTGCAAGGATTCCTTTAAAATTTAAGGATATAATTGCACATAAAAACAGTATTGCTAAAAAAATTTAGTAAAAAATCGTTATGAAAAAGATTAAACAATTCTTAAAACGCGTATTTGTACGTAAAACAACTCTTACTAATTTGATTATTAATCTAATACGTTATAAAAAATCAAAAATTGCAGCAAAAAAACATATGAGAGAACAGCTCAATATTAATAAATTAACATTATTTTTGCCTAAAAATTATTATTTCGACAGCTTATGAAAAAGATTTTACTATTACTTACATTCCTTATCAGCTTACAATTTTCTACGGTTTCTGCACAAGCCACATTAGAAGTAAACGGTGTAACAGTTCCAAGAAAAATTGAAGTACAAAATAAAACAATGCAACTTAACGGTGCTGGCGGAAGATCAAAAATGTGGTTAGAAGTTTATGTTCAGGCTTTGTATTTATCACAACTTAGCCAAGATCCAAAATTCATTATTGATAGTGATACTGAAATGGCAATCAGAATCGAAATTACCTCCTCTATGGTTTCTTCTAACAAATTGACAAAAGCCATGAATACTGGTTTTGAGAAATCTGCAGGAAGTAATTTGGAAGAATTAAGACCAAGAATTGAACAATTTAAAACACTGTTGAGCGACCCAATTACTGAAAAAGACGTTTTTGTATTATGGTACAACCCATTTGACCAAACTGTAAACGTTATTAAAAATGAAGTTGTAAAAGGAAAAATTCCAGGATTTGATTTCAAAAAAGCATTATTCGGAATTTGGCTTTCTGACAAACCAGTTGACGAAACTTTGAAAAAACACTTACTAGGAATATAATCTCCTATAATTCATAAAATTTTAAAGCCGAAAGCGTTATGTTTTCGGCTTTCTTTTTTTCTTTAATTAAAATTGCAGTAAAATACATTATTCACATTATTCTATTTTATACTTTTACGCAAAATAAACATATCACAACAAAATGAAAGATTTATTACAGCAATTTGAAAATAAAGAGCCTGAAATTGTTTTTAACTGGAAAGATTCTGAAACAGAAGCAGAAGGTTGGACAGTAATTAATTCACTTCGTGGAGGAGCCGCAGGAGGTGGAACAAGAATGAGAAAAGGTTTGGATATGAACGAAGTTTTATCTCTAGCCAAAACAATGGAAGTTAAATTTTCAGTTTCCGGGCCTGCAATTGGAGGCGCTAAATCCGGAATTAATTTTGACCCGAACGATCCTCGTAAAAAAGGTGTTTTACAACGCTGGTACAAAGCGGTTTCGCCTTTATTAAAAAGTTATTACGGAACGGGTGGTGATTTGAATGTTGATGAAATTCACGAAGTTATTCCGATGACGGAAGAATGTGGTGTCTGGCATCCGCAGGAAGGTGTTTTCAATGGACATTTTAAACCAACTGAAGCTGATAAAATCAATAGAATTGGTCAATTGCGTCAGGGTGTAATTAAAGTGATTGAAAATCCAAAATTTTCACCAGATGTAACCAGAAAATATACTGTTGCCGATATGATTACCGGTTATGGCGTTGCCGAGGCAGTTCTTCATTTCTACAATACGTATGGTGGTGACATTAAAGGTAAAAAAGCAATCGTTCAGGGATTTGGAAATGTTGGATCTGCAGCTGCTTTTTACTTAGCAGAAATGGGAGCCAAAGTAATCGGAATTATTGACCGTGACGGAGGATTAATCAATGAAGAAGGTTTTTCTTTTGAAGAAATCAGAACGTTGTTTTTAAATAAAGACGGAAACAAATTAGTTGCCGACAATATGATTCCGTTTGAAGAAATCAATTCTAAAATATGGACTATTGGTGCTGAAATTTTCACGCCTTGCGCTGCTTCAAGACTGGTTGCTCAAAGTCAAATTGACAGCTTAATCGCAAACGGATTAGAAGTTATTTCTTGTGGTGCGAATGTTCCTTTTGCAGATACAGCAATTTTCTTTGGCCCAATTATGGAAGAAGTAGATCATAAAGTAAGCTTAATTCCGGATTTTATTTCAAACTGTGGAATGGCGAGAGTTTTTGCTTATTTCATGGAGAAAAAAGTTCAGATGACAGATGAGGCTATTTTTAATGATACTTCAGAAATTATAAAAAATGCGATTGTAAAAGCACATGCTTTAAATCCATCAAAAACAAATATCAGTGCAACTGCTTTTGAAATTGCATTGAAACAATTAGTATAATTTTTTCTATACTCTTCTTTTAAACGAGCCAAATAATCTTTGGCTCGTTTTTTTGCCACAGATTTTAATGATTAATAGATTTCTTGTTTTGCAATTAATTTTTTCTCGCAGATTTGGCAGATTGAGCAGATTTTGGCTTGTGGTTATAATTTCACGCAGATTTAAAATAGATTTAAGCAGATTTGCGCAGATTATTTTAAAATTAAATCTACCAAAATCTGCGAAATCTGCGTGCAAAAAAACATACGCATATAAGCTTTTTTCGACTTAACCTCAAAGGTCGGTAAGCTGTTTGTATTTAATCTGGCAAAGTCGCAGAGCCGCAAAGAAAAACTTAAAAAGAAAAGCTTTTCGACTTCGCACCTTTGCGAGAAATAAGTTAGCGTCCCTTGCGTAAATCTTAGCGAACCTTGCGGTTAAATTACTTCTTTGATTCTAAACAATTTTTACTACTTTTAAACGTTTTTAATAAGATACAATACAAAATTCAGAATCATAATGAGTTCCACTATTTCTTCAGATCAAAAGAAATCATTACTACTCACCACGGCGATATATGCAGTAATATTAATATTGCTGTTTTTTATACGTTTTTGGCCTCCATACAACCCGGAAAATAATGTCGCACTTGCAGAAGGCGGTGGCGGTGGTGGTGTAACTGTGAATTTTGGCGACAGCGATTTAGGATCCGGAGCAAATTATAAAAGTGAAGTTTTAAACGTAAAAAACGAAGCAAAAGCAACTCCTGCAAAAGCAACTCCGGACGAGGCCATTATTACACAAGAAAACACTGCAGATGATGTTAATGATGTAGTTATTCCTGTAAAAGAAAAACCTAAAAAACCAACTCCAGTTGTAAAACCGGAAACAAAACCAGTTCCTCAAAAACCTAAAGTTTCGAATTCAACAAATGATGTGTTGTCAAGCATTATGAAAGGATCAAACAAGGGCGGAGACGGAGATGATAAAGTGGCGGGAAACAAAGGAAAAGCTGGCGGAAGTTTAAACTCTAACGGTTATTACGGCACCGGAGGCTCTGGTGGCGGAACAGGCGGAGGAAACGGAACAGGAAATGGCATTGGTACCGGAAGCGGTTACGGAGCCGGAAGCGGCGGAGGTTCTGGCGGCGGATCAGGATATTCTTTAGGAAACCGAAAAGCATTATCGAAACCTGCACCAAAATATACCTGTAACGAAGAAGGAAAAGTAGTCGTTGAAGTTACAGTAGACCAAAACGGAAAAACAATAAGTGCAACACCCGGAATAAAAGGAACAACCAATACTGCAAGCTGTTTATTAGATCAGGCCAAAATTGCTGCCATGAATACAAAATGGGATGCTGATAATAACGCTCCTGTAAAACAAACCGGGAAGATTATTTATAATTTTAGTTTGAATTAAAATACGAATTACACTAATTAACACAAATAGAAAAAGGCTTTCCGAAATATTTCAGAAAGCCTTTTTTATGTTTATTTCATCCAGTATGTTATTCCGAGGAACGAGGAATCCCAGCGAGAAGCTCGACAAAGATTGGATTTCCGTTGCGGAGTTACTTGTGGAGATTCCTCGTTCCTCGGAATGACATACTTTAATACTACTTTTCCCCTTCCCCTATTCTCTTTCTTCTTGCCTCTTGGCTCTTTATTCTATGTTCTATATTCTCTTTTTTCCGCGTGAGGGATAGAAGGAATCCGCCGCGGCGGAGCGGATAGCCCGACCACAATAAAAAAATGGGCGAATCAACGTTATACTGATTGGCCCATTTTTTTATTGTGGTCACGCCCTAATGATAATCTTACTTCGGACTTGTAGCAATTACGAACTTCAAATTGTTCTTCACCCCTATCTGCAATACATCAACTAAATCCTGAACCTGCAAATTAAAAGGAATACGAACAACAACGGTCTGATCTTTATTTGTTCCGATTTTTGACATTAAACTGGTTTCGAGGTTTTCGAAATCAACGGGTTCTTTGTCGATGTAGAATTTTTTATCTTCGGTAACGGATAAACTGATCAGCTGCTTGTTTGTTTTTTCATTTGCTTTCGCTTTTGGCAAAGTCATTTTAATAACATTCGGATTTGCAAGTGTTGAAATGATAAGGAAAAACAACAGCAAGAAAAACATAATATCACTTAACGATGAAGTCGCCACTTCGGCATGAAATCTTCTTTTTCTCTTAATAGACATACCTTATGCTCTTTGAATTATATTGACAAATTCTAAAATCTGTTTCTGAATTTTTAAAGCAAAATCATCAATTTTTCCGTTCAATAAATGGTATGCACTGTAAGCAATAATACCCACAATTAATCCAGAACCTGAACTGATCATTTTTTCGTATAAACCTCCTGAAATATTTCCGATACTAATGTTTTCTGTAACCGAGATGCTGTAAAAAATCTTGATTACCCCAGAAATTGTTCCGATGAAACCTAAAGTTGGCGCGATACCGGCAATAAGTCCAAGATGCCCTAAACGTCTTTCCATTTCGCCAATTTCAATATCGGCAGCCCGGTCCATGTTGGATTCAATTTCAGCAATTGGTCTTCCGATTACTAAAACGCCTTCTTTTAAAATATTTGCAGCAGCGGTATCACTTCTTTCTACAATTGTTCTGGCCAATTCAATATTTCCGGCATTTAGTTTATCACCAACATCCTGCATTAATCGACTGTCAATTTTAGACGCTTTACTAATATATAAATAACGTTCAAAAATGATATAAATCGTGTAAAACAATAAAATAGCGATTGGAATCAGGAAAAAGCCTCCTTTTAAGATGAATCCTAAAACAGAGATTTCGGTATTTGGTGCAATTTTTTCGATAACTACGTTAGATGCTGCGTTTGTAATAGTATCTGTTTGTTGTTGAATAAAACTAAACATATATTAATTCTGGTTTTTAATAATTAATTGTAAAAAATATTTGAAATTTGCAATAAAGATAATTTTCGCTGTAAATATAAAACTAAAAAAAACGGAAATTATTTCAATCTACAACTATTTTATCCAAAATAAATGAACTATCAAGAGACCACAAACTGGATGTTTAATCAACTCCCGATGTATCAACTTCAGGGCGCTTCGGCATACAAAGAAGATTTAACCAATATTAAACTATTGGCGGCACATCTTGATAATCCACAAAATCACCTAAAATGTATTCATGTTGCCGGAACCAATGGCAAAGGATCAACTTCGCATATGCTGGCTTCGATTTTGCAGGAAGCGGGGTATAAAGTTGGATTGTATACTTCGCCACATTTAAAAGATTTTAGGGAGCGAATCAAAATCAACGGGGAGGATATTTCTGAAGATTTTGTTATTGAATTTGTGGCCAAACATAAAAGCTTTTTTGAAGCTAACGATATGAGTTTTTTCGAGATGTCTGTTGGTTTGGCATTTGATTATTTTGCTTCAGAAAAAACAGATATTGCGATTATTGAAGTTGGTTTGGGTGGAAGATTGGACGCAACAAATATCATCACACCTTTGGTTTCGGTAATCACCAACATCGATTTAGATCATATGCAGTTTCTAGGAAATACAACTACAGCAATTGCTGGGGAAAAAGCCGGAATTATAAAACCAAATGTACCTGTGGTAATTGGTGAATATACGGAAGAAACGGAAGCTGTATTTTTAGCTAAAGCGAAAGAAAATAATACACCCATTTATTTTGCTGCTGATTTAATTTCCGGAGTTTTCCCTTCTGATTTGTTGGGCGATTATCAGTTTCATAATAAAAAAACGGTTCAACAGGTTGTTGTTGTTTTAAATTCAAAAACCGATTTTAAAGTTTCTATTGATAACCTGAAAAAGGGTTTATTAAACACGGTAAAAAATACGGGATTACAAGGAAGATGGCAACAGTTGGGAGAAAGTCCTAAAATCATTTGCGACACGGCACATAACAAACATGGTCTTGCTGTTGTCATGAATCAAATTCAAAAAGAAACTTTTGAAAATTTACATATTGTTTTAGGTGTTGTTAATGATAAAGACCTGAATTCTATTTTACCGCTCTTCCCGAAAAAAGCGCACTATTATTTCTGCAGACCCGATTCGTCTCGTGGTTTGGCTACCGAAATACTAAAAGAAGCTGCAGAAAAACATGGTTTAATAGGTGAAAAATACGACTCGGTTGCAACTGCTTTTGCTGCTGCGAAGAAAAATGCATTAGAAAATGATTTTATTTATGTTGGTGGAAGCACTTTTGTAGTTGCAGAACTGCCGTTAAACAGCAAAAATTAACGTTTATCGATTAAATGTAAATTACATAACTACCTGCTTGTTAATGATTTAAATTTGTTTAGTTTTTTAATAACCAATACCAAATTTAAATCATGAAAACAAAAAGTACACTTCTGGGGCTCGTTCTATGGATGGCTCTGGGGTGCGTCATTGGCAACGCACAAGAAAAAGAAGAAAAAGAAAAACCGGTTTTTATTACCATGACCACTTTGCATCGTAGTATGGATGTTAAAGCTAAAGACTGGAAAGCATCTGAACAGGAATACTTTGATAAAGTAACCAGTAAAAATGACCTCATCATTGGTTCTGAAATTTTGACTCATTATTACACGGACGATAATACCGAAATTATCCTCGTTAACATTTACAAAACCTGGGAAGACATCGAAAAAGCGGGTACAGTGAGTGATGAATTAATCAAAAAAGCCTGGCCGGACGAGAAAGCAAGAACCGCCTTTTTTGAAAAATACGATAAATTCTACACTCCTGTTCACTCAGATGAAATCTACCAAAGCATTACTTCGGTTGGTAGAAAGGAGTACAAAGATGAAACCAAAAAACCTATGATTGTTTACATCCGAAAATCTCAAATGGATATGAGCGGTAAAGGCAAAGGCGTAAAAGAATTTAATGAAAAAATTACTTTTAAAAATCCTTATTTAAAAGCCTATTATCCTTATCGCCATTCCTGGGGCTCCAACAGTACCGATTTTAATGAAGCCTTTTTTTATGATTCTCTAGCCGATTTAGAAAAGTCTAATGAAAAAATAGAGGAACTGATCAAATTGACCTGGCCCAATGAAAAAGATGCCGATGCTTTTTTTGATGAATTGGAAAAATCTTTTACCGGAAAACACAGCGATTATATCTACCGAAACATTCCGTCGCTATCAAAATAGAAATTTAACCTAAAATTTTATGCTCATAACAAATTCTACCCCAACAAGATAGAAAACACATTAAAAAAACTTTAAATTTTTAGTGTGTTTTCTTTGCAGAACTCGAAAACTAGCGTATATTTGCACTCGCAATCACGAAATGATAGCAACCTAGTAAAATAGGGCGATTAGCTCAGCTGGTTCAGAGCACCTCGTTTACACCGAGGGGGTCGGGGGTTCGAACCCCTCATCGCCCACCAAAAAACTCCTTAAGAAATTAAGGAGTTTTTTTTATGCTTTATTTTTGTAGATCTTTACGTTCACGAGCGGGAGGCTTGGCTATCAGGCTTTTTTTTGTCTATTTCTTACGAACAAAAATCACAAATCCAAGTAATCGAACTTTAATAATTTTATTTACAACCACCATTAGATTCAAAAACAATTCTTTTTTTACTGATACTATCAATAACGAACTCTGCAAGTGCGCCATAATTAGTATCCTTCTTTTTAAGTTTAGGATTCACAATCCAAATATAAAAAGCAATATTTTTTTTCTTTAATACATCTTTAATTGGCTTACCAGTAGTTTTGTAATTTTTATTGATTGCTAGTAAATCTATTTTGTTGTTTATAATTGTTCCCCTTTTATTGATTTCAATATAATTTGAGTCAATTAATTCAATATAATTTTCTTTCTGAATATATTCAACAATCTTTATATTATCTATATAATAATCTTCAGATACAACTTTAATAGTTTTATTGATATTATCAAATTCCATATCATGTTTTTTGGGACAAAAACAACTTTGAAGTAAAACAGAAATTATTAAAAAGAGCGTTTTTTTTTAGATATAAGTAATTTTTAATCAACCCTTCTACACTACTGCCATTTCATTTTTTGACAGGCTTTGTGCGATAATTTGAGTTTTTTTTGAAGTGAATGTAAGAAAAATTTTCACGACAATATATTAACTTTTTGAAATAAAAGCTTTCGTTTTATCTGAGTGAAATTTTCTTCAAATCTGTTATTTTCTTTTCTTCAGCTGAATAACTTCACTTTTTATAGAATCATTCTGTTTTACAGTATCTAGTTCTTTCTTGATTATTTCATTGTCATTAATTGTATCATTATCAATTAGGGCTGGTTCTCCGTCTATTGCTGCTTTTCCCATACAGCTTGTTAAAGTAAAAAGAAAACTCAATGAAAACAATGCAAATGTTTTAATTGGCTTAATCTTAATTCCGCTTATTCTATTTCTCAAATTATGATATTTAATATTGCTTTTAGTTTCAATCTGATCCGATTTAAAATGTCCGCATATACTTTCTTTGCTTGAATTTTCAATTAAATAATTTTGAATTTCAAGATTTTCCATTTTTGTAAAATCAACTACTGTTTTATTACACGAAGTACAGAATTTTCCATCCTTATTTGGTATCATTGAATTCCAATTTTGATTGCAAGGTTTAGGTATATTAATTTTCTTTTCCATTTAATTTCAGATTATTATTTATTGATTTTGATTCAATCGAATATTACAAATACAATACCATAATAAATGAAAAAAATCTAAACAGAAAAAATCTTAGTTCCAAGAATATGTAATCTATTATTTGATGAATCTTTTTAAGTTTTATTGTATTTCACAATTTCAATCTTGTTTTTTACCAAATGGGAAATTTCTGAGAAATTTTAAATATCTTTGAAGTATGAGCACATTAATAAAACCAAATCACATAGGGCGAAAAATTAGCCGTATTCGTGAACTTCGCGACATGAAACAAGAAGCTTTGGCACAAGCTTTAGGAACAAACCAACAGACTATATCTGCTATTGAAAATAGTGAAACAATAGAAGATGGAAAACTTGCAGAAATTGCAAAAGCATTAGGTGTAACAGCGGAAGCAATTAAAAATTTTTCAGAAGAAGCTGTTTTAAATATTATTGGAAATACTTATAATGTTGATAATTCGTCTGCCGTTAATTATGGCTGTACATTTAATCCTTTAGATAAACTAATCCAGGCTCATGAAGAGCAAATCAAATTATACGAACGTTTAGTTCAGGCTGAAAAAGATAAAGTTGAATATTTGGAAAAAATAATAAAAGGAAAATAAACCTTTTAAAAAACAGAAACTCCTTAAGAAATTAAGGAGTTTTTTTTATGCTTTATATTTTCTTAAGTTTTACTGTTGCGGGCACGGATTACAAATCCGCGCTATCGGGTTGCAAATCCGCACTAACAGGAACAGGACCTTTGCCTAACAGGTGATGCTAAGCCTATATCCTTTGCTGCGTATAACAACAATTTTGATATTCGGATCACATTCTAGTTTTTTTCTGAGTTTTGATATGAACATATCCAGACTGCGCCCCACAATAACACCTTCATCTTCCCAGATCTCTTTTTGCAATCGGCTTCTTTCTATGGTCTCGTTGGAAGACAATGCGAAAATGAGCAATACACGGGTTTCCGTTCCGGTCAGGTCTATTGTTTTTCCGTTTGTTATTAACTTCCGATTCTTCGCATCGAACAACACCGAGCCTAAAGTGAACATATTAGTATGCTGACTGTCAGGTAAAGTTCTTCGCGGCTTAACTGATCTCAAAAAAATAAAACCGACAAATGCTAAAAATGGCAGGCTACCCAGAAGATACCCATTCTTTGCTGTAATTATAGCCGTTGGTTTGAATTTAATGTTGATCCTATAACAGGCTTTGGGCTGCTTTCTTCCTTTACAGGCTACAATATCATCTTTCTTATTTTTGGATATTGCGTATCCATAAGCTACACTAGAGTTGTCACAGTTCAGAACATTAACAACATAATCATTGACGAACGGATCTTTGGTCAACAAACGCTGAATAGTATTTATCAGCGAGTCGGTTTGAAAAGTAAGCTCATTCTCAAACGTGATTTGATACTCATTTTCGGCAATCTTTTTTACCGGTAGCACTCTTGAAGTACTGTCGCCAGATTGTAAAAGCAGTTCATGTCCGATCCTGCGGAGTAAAACTTCTCTCCTGGCGATAGAAAAGTCGTCACTATCCTCCGTAGTGAAAGCCACGCAGATTACAGCCATACATACGAGTAGCATCAACCCAAACAGGTATTTGTGTTTTCCGAACAGGAGATTTCGACTATCAATCATAGTGTCAAGTTTTTATTTACAAAGTTTACATTTTTATTTACAATCCTGATTATTAAGGCCTAAAAATATCAAAGTAATTTCGCTTAAATAAATTTACAAATATGAAAAATAAAAGAAATGTTTTGTACAGCCTGATTATCATGCTGGCAGGAGTGGCCAATTTTGCAGTAGAGGCCCAACAAAAAAATGATGCTCAAATTACCGTTGAAACCAAAGACGCATTCAATTCTCATGTACCCAAAGGCATCGTTCGTACCATCAAGCAAGATAGAAAAGGCAATATCTGGATTACTTCATGGGAAGGGGTCTTTAAATATGATGGAAAATCTTTTACCAATGTTACCAGTAAAGTAAGTTCTGCCCGCTTCTTTTCTGTTTTAGAAGATAGAAAAGGGAATTTTTGGTTCGCTAGTATTGGCTCAGGTGTTTATTATTACGATGGGAAATCCTTTCAAAATTTCACCACCAAGGATGGACTTGCCAATGATGTGGTCACTACTATTTATGAAGATAAAGCCGGTACTATTTGGTTCGGCACAGGAAACGGAGCAAGCCGTTATGATGGCAAATCCTTTCTGAATTTTAAAATGAAAGAAATGCCGCCTGTTGCTCAGTCTGATTCTGTTCATGTTTCAGTTTATCAACATCCGCTTCCGAACAAAGTTGCCTGGATGCATAATGATGTTAATGCTATTATTGAAGACAAAACAGGAAAACTTTGGTTTGGCACAAGGGGTTATGCCTATGTTTATGACGGAAAGGAATTTACTCCTATAACCAATAACGGAAAACCTTTTGCGAATGTTCGTTCTATAATCAAAGATAAAAAAGGCAATACCTGGCTTGGTGGTTATGATGGCCTTTGGCGCTATGACGGCAGCATCTTTACCAATTTTACCCAAGATTTTGTTGGGTATATCTACGAAGATAAAAAAGGTAATATTTGGACCAGCTCAGGAAAGGATGGTAATAACCTGGGCTGGGCGCTTTCCCGATACGAAGGAAAGACCTTGTCTGATAAAAAGCCAACGGTAACCACAATAGCCAATAAGCCAATGATCTTCGGGATCTTAGAAGATAACAAAGGAAATATTTGGTTTGGCGCTTTAGATGGAGTGTATCGTTATGATGGAAAGACCATCACCAACTTTAAAAGTGCAACCAGTCAGCAATAAGATGTATTGCTGATTTAAAAATCATTTAATCAATTATTATTAATCAATATTATTTCTGTAGTATGAACAACAAGCTAACAATCAATTATTTAATTTTAATTATTGCTTTTTCCTTCTTCGGTTGCCGTGGACCTGTAAAAGAAGAAAATAAAAATAATGCATCGGCAAGCTCCTTATCCTTACATGTTGAGAATGAAAAATATGTTGTAATAGATACTAAGGAAAGTACTGTGACATGGAAAGGTTCTAATCTAATTGGTTCAAACAGCCATACAGGGTATGTCTATATCTCAAAAGGAGAACTGATTATTGAAAACGGTCAGCTTATGGGTGGTACTGCTGAAGTCGACATGAATACAATTGAAGATGAAAACCATGGGAGGGATAACGGACTTGTTAATCACTTGAAAGATCCTGATTTTTTTGATGTTAAAAAATTTCCCTTTTCTACAATCGTACTTACTAAGGCTGTATCAATAAATGGTGAGAACAAGAAAGTTGCTGGCAACCTGACTATTAAAGGTATAACACACCCTGTTACTTTTCCAGCCAAAATGGAAGTTAAGAACGGAATTGTCAAAGTGAATGGCAAGCTGGTCATCGATCGAACAAAATGGAATGTCCGTTATAAATCAGGAAAATTCTATGATCTTTTAGCTGATCAAACTATATCTGATTCCATTGAATTTCATATAAAAATCGTAGCAAAAAAATAAACATATTAATCTATAAAACTAAATTCAGATCATGTTATCTATTCCGGTACAATAGCTTTTAGGTTTCACTCCGTGGACATTTTATTTTAGATTTTAGATGTAAAATATAACAAACAGACGAACAACAACTGGGCACTAATAAAAAAAACAGGGGTATACAACAGCGGTTTTTAACGTCCCATTTATTCTAACAAATATTTCATTTTATATTTTCTAAAAACGTCAAAATGGAGATCTTGTTCGATTGCTGTCCCTGATACTCCACCAAGAAACTCCTTAAGAAATTAAGGAGTTTCTTATGTCTTTTAAAGTTTTACTGTTGGGGGTACGGATTGCAAATCTGAGCTATCGGATTTTTTTTGTTTTTGTATAAGAAGTATCGGCTCCTGGCAAGTAATTATTTTTTAAGTGCATCATCATACATTTGATTTCCTGGCTCTTTCCATAGCTTCATTTTCCTGATCTATGTTATTTCCTATCGAATTAAGTTCGTTGTTCAATATAATTGTTTCTTCGATCGTCAGCAACATCATTTAAAATATTACCTTATAATGGCTTTTTTATAGCTTTTTTCTTATTTTATTGGTTGATTTTTACACAAATTAATATAAATCAATAATTTGTAAAAACCATTTAGTATGAAAAAAAGTATTTTATTAGCTACATTTTGTGTAGCATTGTTTTCATGTAGTAGTGATGATACTTCAACCAAGACTGATTCATCATTAAAAAAGGATGAAATTTTCAATTTTCAATCTTATGAAGGAATGGATAAAAAAATAGATGAAATTTCTGAAATAAAAACTCAATTGGAAAAATCTATAGCAGAAAAACACATCTCGAAGGTGGATAATAGTTCTAAAAATAATTCTGAAGATGCAATCTTAGAAAGTGTAAAGAATTACCATAAAGAAAAATTAAATAATATTTATGCTTTAAGAAAACAAACAAATTTTACCAGTATTCAAAGTATAGCTGATGAAATTAATTTTTTAACATTAATAGATTCAATTAAATCCGATGCGCTGTTTGAAGAATACAAAAAATATCTGATTAGAGATAAGTACGAAGTCAAAACTATTTTGAAAATAGAACAGCAAATGTTATAAATAATAAGGGCGAAGTAATGATTGATGGAGAAATCATGGACTTTAAAATTCCAATTTCAAAAAACCTAACTGGGCGATATGTTTACGATGAATCAGTAAGGACTGAGCAAATTGGAGTGTTTAGCAACGGGAGTAATATTATAGAATATTCTGCGGGTAGAGAAAAACATAAAGATGATTTTGGGAGAACTTTTTTTAGATATTTTACAGAATTTAAATCATATGTTAATAGTCGAAGAGGACCTGTTTTGTATCCCGCAACTTTTAATGTAGAAAGCACTTCTATTGCAGGTTTTTCACAATCAGGAAGTGCACCATTTAGTGATTTTGCCTTTAGCATGCAATATCCATCAGGAAGCGGAGATTCGGTTAGAAATATAGGGGGACAAAAACGGACCGCATATCAGCCTGAAGGGGGTTATATTAAAGGATCTTTTTCAATTATAATACAAAGCCGCTATGGTAACAGCATTGAAACTATAAAGTGCGATTTTAAATATAATAGATAAAACATTTAAGTCATTTCTAAATACATTTTTTTTTAGAAATGACTTTTTATAGTAGATTTTTAACCATTCAATTTTATTAAAGAAATTCATACTTATGAAAGTTTTTATTATTTTAATCTTAGCTTTTTATAATTTCACACTATATGCTCAAAATTATCTCCCGAAAATAGATTCTCTTAAATCGGAAAAAATTGATCCATTAAGACCTGCTAAGGCAGCTTTTTATTCTGCTATATTACCAGGATTGGGACAAGGGTATAATAAAAAGTATTGGAAAATTCCAATAGTTTATGGATCAATTGGAACGAGTATGTATTTTTATATAGACAATAATGAAAAGTATAATTTATACAGAGATGAATATAAAAAAAGACTTGAAGGAATTGAAAGTGATTCCGATTTTTTAGCTGGATTAAGTAGGGATCAGTTAATTTCTGCGCAAAAGGAATATAAAAGATATAGAGACATATCTGCGTTATTTTCGATTGGATTCTATGCTTTAAATATTATTGATGCCAATATTGATGCATCAATTTCTCAATTCAATGTAGATGAAAGTTTGGTTTTTAGACCTAATATGAACATTGATAATGTCACTTTAAAAAAAACAAACTTTGGGATTAGTTGTGTATATTTATTTTAGCCTCAATTTGTAATAAATTAAAAATAAAAACCAATTTTAGTCATATTATCCTAAATGTATTAATTGTTGAAATAAAATAGAAATCATTTTTCATATTTATTTCAATGAAATTTTCTTCAAATCTTGTATAAAATGGTTCGTAAGGACCTCCTAGAAATTCCTTAAGAAATTAAGGAGTTTTTTTATGGCTTTATTTTTCAATGTTGTTTCGTCGTATTCATTCCTTTTTCCACAATAAAAATTCTTCATTATTGGTGCACGACATTGAAGAAATAAAATTTTCAAAATTGAAATTTTTATATTTTGATATAATATCATAAACCCTTTCAAATCCTTTAGCGCCTTGTGGAATTAGACACCCTGAATTTTCGCCGAGCAATGCTAACCATACATCAGGTGCAAAAGGTCCCTCATCTGTATTTATTAATTTTATTTCTTCAATATCATTCCATAAAATTTCTTCGGTTTGTCGCTCTTTATGCTCGACTCTAATAAAGTCTTCAGTAATTGTGACTAAAAAATTATCTTCTGGATTTTTCGACTTAGGCTTTCCAAATATTTTTTGAAGTATTCCCATTTTCAAAAATTTGTTTTAATTAATTTCTACATTTGGCCGATATCAAACCTAACTAGCTTACACAAGTAATACATACAGAATTTTATAAGAATTATTCTTATAGCTGAGTTTCGTTATTTAAAAAACTCATTATAACTTTCTTCCTTTGATTTTTGATACTTTTCAATATAGGCATCCAAAAAACCACTTTGTTTTAAGAATTGCATTGGATCTTTTATATTCAGTATTTCATCAATTGCTTTTTGTTTCTCTTTTTGTTTATTGAAATAAGATTCTGTTATTTTATAGCCTATCCAATATCCTAAATCATTTGGTCTGTTATCTTTTTTAGAGGTTCCATACAACCAATCCTGATAATCAGGATTTTTTAATCTCGTTACAAATTCCTGACATAATTTATCCAGATTTTGCTCTCCATATTTGTATTCAAACTTATTTATTGATTCTCCTGAAATAAGTTCACCGATAAAGTCCGCACCACCTTCAAGCAGACACCATTTCAACAACATATCTTTACCTTCTTTCTTTTGCTGATAGTGAATAAGTTCATGTGCTATTAAACCTGAAACTCCATCCAGATTTTTAAGCATTTCAGTTCCAATAATGATTCCCTCAGGAGAAGAAGTTCCTCCCGAATTAAATCTTCCATAAACAAAATAAATTGGAGGAAATTTTGCATTTGGATACCAATATTTTAATGCACTGTAAATTGCTCTTACTCTCTTTTCTTTGGAAGAAAGACCATCTAAAACATTTCTTGAAAGTTCGTAATCTGCTTTTCTTCTCTTCACAACAGCAAAAAGAGAGTCTGCATTGATTATTCTGTTCTCCGTAAATCCTTTAATACCCGGAGAACCTTTTTGCATATATTCGATAAATGGATTTTGTTTTGATTTCTCCATTTTGTCAAATGCTTCCCAAAAATTTTTTGAATCCTTTGTTTCAAAAACGGCATCTAAAGGATTGTCCGAGAAATTACTTTGTGCGAAAAGGAAATTAGAAAAAACAATAAAAACTGTTGTGAGAATAGGATTTAACTTCATATGATCATTTTTAACGTACTTTTTTATAGAATGTAGCATCGCTCGGATATACTTTATCAGTAATTATTAAATTTATATTTTTCTAATAATTCTTCTGCCTCCATATTTAATTCATTTACTTTTTCATCACAAAATTATAATAGCTTTCCCGTTTCTACAACAACGATTCTGACATTATTAAAGTCTAAAAAAACATTTTTAGATCACCTTCTTTAAGTTTGCGTGTTTAACCCAAATGCAACAGTATCATTGTAAGGCATTTCAAAATTGCTTCATCTTTAATAAACCCAATCTCGCTAATAGGCACCCAAATTAACCATCCGGAAATCCTGGGAACCAAGCTCCATAAACAGGCTTCTAAGAACCAAAAGAATTCTTAAGAAATTAGGAGTTTTTTTATGTCTTATTGTTAAGGGAACAAATTATGCAATATCTGGCAATCTCTTAAAACCGTTGTTGGCGGCTGCTATTAATTAGCTACTTTCTTTAAATAAAATTTCGCAGTATTTTTTGAACCTTTACTTCTTCGAACAATTTTACCTGTTTGAATATTATACACTAAAAGCTTATTTCGTTTTATTTTATATTTTAAATGATAAGAAATTCCATTTTCAAGTTTTAAATCATATAAATGCATATTTTGAAATGGATTTGTATCAATTGGCATTCCCTGCAATTCGTTTAGAGGTAAACTATCTGGTGGTTGCTCATATTTTAGTTTGTCAAACTTTACATATACAATATTACTTCTTGAAATTTTAAATTTTCCCGTTAATTCTTCATTCATTAAATCTCCCGCTTTATTAAATTTCACGGTACTGTCAGCATTGAATTTTATTTTGGTTACAAAAAAACCAAGCTGGGCAAAATTGGATTTATATGTTCCGCAAAAATTTCTGTTTGAATTACATGAAACAAATAAAAGCGAAATAAGCAAAAATGATATTTTTTTCATTTAATATGTTTTGCAGCTTAGTGTTATAATATCACTAATGAATTCGAAATAACAAATAATAAAAACAGAATTGATTAAATTTTAATGATTATTCATAAACGGATTAGTAAAGACCACCAAAAAACTCCTTAAGAAATTAAGGAGTTTTTTTATGTGTTGACGCTTTATAAACTATCTTTTATTCTTTCTGTAATTTCATTGATTGTTCCAAGGCCATCAAAAGTAAGTACTGTGATTTTTGATTTCATATATTCAATTGCTGGTCTGGTAGATTCTTCAAATACCTCTATACGTTTTATATGAATTTGAGGATCTTTGTCATCTTTTCTATTAGAAGTTTCGGCTCGTTTTTTTGCCCTGATTAGCAATTCAGATTTTGGAACGTCGATATTTATAACTTTTCCGATTTTCAGATTTTTTGAATTAACAAGTGCAATCAAATCGTCTACCTGTGGTTTTGTTCGTGGATAACCATCTAAAATTATTCCGGCTTTTGATTTATTGTCATCCAATATTTTACTGAAAAGGTCTTTCATGATAGCGTCAGGAACCAGATCTCCCTTTTCTTCATATTCACACATGATTTTTCCTATTTCAGTTTCATTTTGTTTTTCTTGTCTGCATTTATCGCCAGTGGAAATGTGCTCAAAATTGAGAAGTTTTTTTAAAACGTCACATTGCGTTCCTTTTCCTGAGTAAGGTGGTCCAGTTATTATTAATATTTCCATTTAGCGAATATAAGAAATATGTTTTGAACTCTAATTCAAAATTGAGAGCGCATATAACCTCAAAAACTCTGTAATAATTTTTTACTATATTTGACCTGAATACTGACTTGTTTATTGACTTCAAAGCAATAAACATCAACACATTAAACAATACTCATCAATTTTTATAAACCCCAAATTTTAAAAATGAGAAAAAACCTAATTGCGCTCTTATTTGTATTTACTGTTATAAATATCTTTGGGCAAACGCCAACCCCATCACAACCTATCGAAACTGCTGATGCTACTAATAAAGTTTCAACTATTAGTGACAGGGTCTCTAATAAAGCCATAAGTCCGGTAAAAAAAGTCCCGTTAGACGAAGCTTTAATCCTAATTTATGATTATGATGGTACCCTTTTTACATTTGATTTAGAATCTGAAACAATTGCCTGGACAGTAAAAGCTACAGATGCTTATACTGAAATGTGCGCCAATAAAGTAACACTAAATGACGGGGTTCTATATGTTCCGTTTATTAATGGTGAAATTTTTGCAATTGATAACCAAACCGGTACTGTTTTTTGGAAATCAAGAATAGGAAATAGTACAGATCAAACCGTACTTAAAGATCAGCTTCCTATCATAAACGATGGAAAACTGTTTATTACTAGTCAAAATGGCAACATTTATGCTCTAAACATAAAAGATGGAAGTTTAATATGGAACTACAAGCTGGATTCCACAAATAATGATATTCCGGTTCTTGTTTTCGATAACAAAGTTTTTACCCAAAGCGGGAACTATTTATATAGTTTTGAAGCCAATACAGGAAAACTTCTTTACCAAAAAGACTTTGGAGAAACTATGCACGGAAAACCTGTAACTGATGGTGAAAATGTATTTATAGCAAATGAAAAAAATGTTCTTTTTGCTTTAAGTCCTAATAAACCAGATATTTTATGGCAATTTAAATTAGATGAGAATCAACATAATGTCAAGGAACGTATATTTTGCAAAGACAAAAAAATATATTTAGCCGCACAAGGCCCAGAAGTTTCTTCTGTATACGCCGTTGATTCAAAAACAGGAACTCAGATTTGGAAAACTGACTTTAAAGATGACACTATCGAATACATCGTTGAAGAAAGTGATAATGTTTGGGGGTATACCCGTAAAGCAAAACTTTTTCAATTAGACATAAACAATGGTGAAATAGCATCCGAAACAAAATTAACAACCCAACCTATTTCAAATTTTGAATTCCCACCGGATGATTCCTTGTTTTATTATTCTGATGCTGCCTTAATTCAATTTGACTTAAAAACAAAAGACGAAAACGAAGTTTATCTGCGAACCTCTATTAAGGACAATGTTTACAGCGCCTATCTAAAAATAATTCGATAACAAAAAGAAGAAGCCGTCTCATATGAGATCCGGCTTCTTCTTTTTGACATTCTACTAGATCAACATAGTAACTTTGAGTAGTTACAAATTCCTTGATTTAATTTCTTTATTCAATAAGCTTAAATTTATCAACAAAGGAAAAAAAGTAACAGGTAATATAAAAACAGGAACAATTGTGGCAATAGAAACGTTTTTAAATCCTTTGGTAGTAAAGAGATAAATTATGATGGCAATAGCCAAAATATAAATAACCCCAAATGCAATCGAAACATTTTTAAACAAGGCCTTCTTTTTTATCAATTCTTTATTTGTCAATTCTTCGTAAATATTTTTCTTCATAATTATTTTGGAATTTGGTTTTAAATTTCTGCTAACTCAATTAATAATTCATTTTTCTTATTGGTGTAAAATAATAGAGTAAATTCAATATTGTAGTTCTATTTAACTGTAGTTTTTTAAAAAAAATCTGCAAAAGAATAATTGACAAAGTGTCTTTACTATAAAAAATCTATTAAATCAATCTCCGCCACAGCCACCGCAGGAACTTCCGCACGAACTGCTGCAAGAGCTCCCACAAGAACTTCCACAACTGGAGCCACCTCCAGAATCAGTATTTCTATTTAAATAGCCAGTCAAAGGAAGAAAAGAACTCACCAGTAGCACTTCGCCATATAGAAAATAATTCCATTGCCAATCTTTTTCAGCTTCCGATTTCAATTTTTCATTTGTAAAAATTAATGGTATTGTACTGCTAAACAGGTAATTTACTATTTTATTAAAATAAATTTTAGTTACGATTAAAAGACCAAAAATAGCAAGGAGTAAGAATGTTATGGGTTTATCTCTGGAAATTCCTGAAATAATCCTGCTAAAACCAATACTTAGCAAGAGTCCAAAAATCAGCAATACAATTTTTATAAATTGCATAAATTGCTTTGAGTCTACAATGGTTTTCCTGATTTTGCCAACTGCTTTTTCAAGCTGTTCATATATTGGATTTCGTGCTACTATTTTAAACAATTGAGGATACGGCATTGGTTCGTATTCTTTCATGATTTCAATTACACAATTTTCATATTTGTCATCAGTTAAACTTTCATCAATCAGGTTTAATCTATTATTGCCCAAAACAACAATTTTCTGATTGCTAATTAAATTATTTACGACACCATGAATAACAAATTCTAATTTGTTATGCTGAAGAAAAACCAATTCAAAAGCACTCAGATTTACTAAGATAAAATTTGATCGTATACGCTCATAAAATGAAGCGAAAGCTGTTTTTATAAAACGCATTAACGAAACGATTACCGTTGCAAACAATAAAATGTAAATAATCAAAAAATCAGGATTCCCAATTTGTATGAGAATTGGTTTGATTATATAATAAATTGGAAAAATAAGAACTGCAAACAATCCTAAAAATACTCTTTTTAGTTTATCAATTTCAATCTTGCTTTTATCTAAATTCAAAGAATCGAGTTCATCACTATACTCCCAAATTTCTTCCGGTTGTTTTCCGAAATTTTGCTCATACAATTCTTTGGTTCTTTCTTTTGCTTTATGGAATTTTTCTGCTTCAGCCCGGTTATGTGTCGACGGAATATGTTCTATTCTTTTAGATAAAAGAGTACAAAAATCAGTATACGAAGAAGTAAAAATCAAATGCTGATGCCAGACTATATCAACAATTTCTGAAGGAGAAACCATTTCGTTAGCAACGGCAGCAAGGTACATGAACTTTTTATATTCCAAAATTGCTGTTTTTGCAAAATAAATTGTCCATTTATTTTCAACCGCTAATCTTGTAAGAAATCCATATCGATCATCTGGATTATCCAATTCAAATTTTAAAACTTCATTCCAAAGTGTTGTCTTCATCAATGCTATTTATTGCGCTTTCAATTGATTCCTCATATTGTATAGAATTATTCCAGGCTTACATCGGTTCCCAAAGTTCAATTTTATTGCCATCAGCATCCATAATATGAACAAATTTTCCATAATCATAAGTAGCAACTTCATCCAGAATTGTTACTCCGTTTTGTTTAAGGTTTTCCAAAAGCCCTTCAATATTCTGAACTCTGTAATTAATCATAAACTCTTTTTTGGACGGTGCAAAATAGTCATCTCCCTTCTTAAAAGTACTCCACTGAAGCGCTTCGATTTCATCTGGATTATTGATGTTTCTGGATTCAAAAGTCGAGCCCCAATCGTTAACATCAAGTCCTAAATTTTTCGCATACCAATCTTTTGTATCCTTCGGATTATCTGAAAAAAAGAAAATTCCGCCAATCCCTGTCACTTTTGGTGTTTTATCAGAAGCTGAGTTGTCTGAGTGTTTTTTTGAGTCTTCCATATTAATTATATTTTGGGTTATAGCTCCACAAATTTAAGATATATGCATTCTGTATTTACTTTAGACAATTAAATCTTCTTTATATTCATTTATATTTCCTTTGTCAGCCGATCCATTTCTTTTAGCAAAGTTGGCATTCTAAATTCGCCGGCCATATTTTCTACTTTCTGAAAAGCATCGTCCAAGTCAATTCCGATTGCTGTAACATATAACGGTTTCTGGCTATCACCTCTAAATAAACTTCGTTTATCTTTTTCGATCGATGCAAAATTGGTTTTAGCAACACCAATTATCGGAATTTCCTGATTCAGTTTTTCGTATAAATGACCCCCTAAACCGTATTTCTTTTCATCATCTAAATAAACAAATCCATCCACAACAATTGCTTCCACCTTTTTTAAGTCAATTTGATTTAGCAAACTCAAAATACAAGGCAATTCTCTTTTATAAAATTCTCCCGGAATATATTCCGCTACATTATCAATTATTTCTGTGTGAACTTTAAAGTTTTCACTTTGGTTCCATTCCGTAAATTCAAGACAGACTGTTTTTGCTTTTCCGTCGAAGTAATAGGTATCAAATGCTAATATCATTAACTAAATTTAATCGTGATCAGGATAAAACATTTTCTAATTTTGTTTCGGAATTTACATCTTCAGCAAAACTCACTTTCCCATAAAACACAGACGGCAAAAATGTCATTCCGAGTGCTAGTTTGGAATCAAATCCATTTTCTTCGGCGATTTCTTTGTTGATAGAGTACATTAAAAAATAACTAAGAAAAGGAACATATATAAGTACAATCCAAAAAACAGGTTTTCCGGCAATCCTAATTAAAATCAATTTATTGAGTACCGGAACTAAACTATACCATTTATTCTCCTCGTATTTTTTGAAAAGAAAAAACAAATTGAAATGATATAATAGTATCAGTAAAATAAATAATCTAGTTTGCATTACTCCAATAATTAAATATATATATCCAGAAATAATGGCATCTTTAAGATATTGAAATGGAAAAACAAATTCAGTATATAAAAAATTAAATTGAGGTCTCATTAAAACAGATGGCCTATTCAGCAAACCCAGAATTCCTTCTTCATGAGGTAATTGTATATCTTCATAAAACAGTTTAAAAAAGCTGAAATTAACTATATAATTAGAGAGACTAGACAAGAACAAAATAGAAAATGAAATGATAATTAAATCAATATAATTTTTCCTGTATTTTATATATTCTAAAAATGACAGCAATATAATAGCCGCAAAAAAATAAGGAAATAAAATAACCAGAAAATAGAAAGTGCCTGAAGAAGGGTAATAATCTTTCTCTAGTGTAAAATGAATATGTAGTTTATCTAATATACAGTATAACAAAACAAATAAAGAATATTTTAAAGCAATTTTGAGGTCAAGTTTTAAATCCATTTAGTATAGGTTTTCGTTTTTTGGTTGGTTTTTAATGCTAATATAATTTTATTTTTCTTTAAATTATTAAAAATCAATTTTCCACCAAACAAATCTCAAAAACAGTATTTCCAACTTCACTCTTGTATGAAATATAACCGCCGTGCGCTTCAATAATATTTTTGGACAAAGTCAGGCCAATTCCCGCTCCTTCATTTCGGGTGGTGAAAAATGGCAGGAATATTTTATCTTCTATTTCTTTTTCAACGCCATTTCCGTTATCCGCAATTCTGATGAAAGTTCGGTTGTCTTTGGCTTCCGCCGAAATGAAAATTTGTTTCGATTTGACATCTTTTAAAGCATGAATGCAATTGGTTAAAAGATTAATGAAAACCTGCTCTATTTGTTGCGCATCGACATTTATCCAACGTTTAAAGCTTATTTCATTTACAACTTCAATTCCCTTTTCTTTAAATAACGGATTCATAACCTGAATACCATTATCAATTAATTGATGCAATTCTATTTTTTCTTTTTTTGGAGAAGGCAACATGGCTAATTTTCGATAACCCTCAACAAATTTCTGTAAATGATCACTTCGTCTCAACATCGTTTCGACACTGTTTTTAACATCTTCCAAATCTTCAGCCGACAACGAATCCTGCTCCACCAAATCCTGTAGATTCTGGCAAATAGACCGAATTGGCGTAATCGAATTTAAAAGTTCATGCGAAATCACTTTCATCAGATTCACCCAGGCATCTTTCTCTTTTTTCTCAACTACATTCTGAATTGAATCTAACAAAACAATAAAATAATCTTTCTCAAATATTTCTGTTCTCGATGCCTGCAAAACAAAGGTTTGCTTATTTTGATCGTTAATGCTGATTTCTACTGAAGTTTTTATTTCCTGAAAATCATCTTCTTCAATGATTTCACATAACGATGGCAACTGATTTTTCAGGTATTTCCATTTTGAGACTTTCGGAACATTAAACTGGTTTGAGAAATATTCGTTCATTAAAAAAACATTCCACTCTAAATCTTGTTTTTGCAAAATGATGATTCCGGTTTCAATATTATTTAAAATCGAACGGTAAATAATATCTTTTGAAACCTGTTCATTTTGTTTGTTTTTCAGCGTATCATACAATTGGAATAAATCATCATAACTTTTATTGAATTTATGTTTTGAAAAATCTGAAGTGAAATCATTTTGCAAGATCGAAGCAATCGTTTTATCATAAAGCAAAACAAAATTCCGAACATAAAAATACATTTCACGCACCAGCAAAAAGACAATAAAAAGTCCGAATACACCTGTAAACAGCAACTCTTTTTTGAAAAAGTAAATCGAAATTTCGATCATCGCAACAATCAAGATCAATCTCAAGAACAATAGTTTATAGGTTTGAAATGTTTTAAACATACTAATTAAGATTGATGTTATATTTCTCTAAACGGCGGTACAAAGCACCTCTTGACAGGCCTAATTCTTCGGCCGTTTTGCTTATATTATTATTGTTTTTCAGCAAAGCCTTTTCAACCGCAGCTTTTTCTACAGAAGAAAGCTGAATATCATCCGGGTTTTCTTCATAAGCCGTTATGATTTCTAAATCTAAATCAGAAACCGTGATTTTATTGTTTTCGCAAAGAATAACGGCGCGTTCGATTTTATTCTCCATCTCGCGGATGTTGCCATTCCAGGCATGTTTTTCTATTTGTTCCAATACTTTTTTGTCAAAAGTAATTTCATCTCTTCCGTATTTAACAATCATTTTTTCTAAAAGATATTCGGCTAACGGAATTTTATCTTCATTACGCTCGCGTAGCGGAGGCAAAACAATTTCCATTGTATTGATTCGGTAATACAAATCTTCCCTGAAATTTTTATCGGCAACTTCTAGTTTTAAATTTAAGTTGGTCGCAGTAATAATTCGGGCATTTAATGGTCTTGCTTTGGTTTCACCTAATCTTGTTACAGTTTTAGTTTGAATAACCTGTAACAATTTAGACTGCAGATGCAACGGAACATTTCCTATTTCATCTAAAAATATGGTTCCGTTTTGCGCCATTTCAAAACGTCCGGGAGTGTCCAGTTTGGCATCTGTAAAAGCACCTTTAGCATACCCGAATAATTCACTTTCGAAAATATTCGAATTTAAAGAACCTAAATCAACTGCTATAAAAGGATTATTTTTTCTTTCAGACTGATTGAAAATATGATGTGCCAACACAAATTTTCCGGTTCCGTTTTCCCCCAGAATTAAAACATTCGCATCAGTTTTTGCCACTTTATCGGCCAGAGAATACGCTTTTTTAATAATCTCAGAAGTTCCGACAAAAAAGTCATTATCAATTTCAATGTCCTTCGTTTTCTTTTGATCTTTTCTGGATTTATCGACAGCCTGTTTTACAGATTCCAAAAGTTTTTTATTTTCCCATGGTTTCAATATATAATCAAAAGCACCATTCTTTAATCCTTCAACTGCCGTTTCGACTTTTCCAAATGCCGTCATCAAAATCACGACTGTTTTGGGTGAAAGCGTTTTTATTTCTTTCAATAAATACAAACCTTCCCTTCCATCTTCAAAACCAATTCGATAATTCATATCCAATAAAACGACATCAATTGTTTTTTTCGACAATAATTCGACAATATTTTTCGGATTATTGAGCGTATAAATGTCTTCAAAATACTTTTTCAGGAACACTTTCGATGCAAAAAGGATGTCTTCCTGATCGTCGATGATTAAAATTGAGGCATTTGTCTTTTTCATTTTTGTTCGGTTTTGGACGAAAGCTGTCCAATTATGGACACTTTAAATTTCCTTAGAAAAATAAAAATGTCAAAATAAGGCAGTTACAGTTTTTAAATTTTTGGCACGAAAATCACATTTAGACTAACAAATCATCAAATATGAGAATCATTATTGCTGGTAAAAGTAACAAAAATAGCCATTTATAGATTATATTGTCATTATCTTAAATTTAGATACTTTTCTGTTTCTTCAGCAATAAAAATTATTTAAAAAACATCAATCTTAAAACAGCGATTATGATCACCATCAAAAAACTTTCAAAAATTTTTAGAACCGAAGAAGTAGAAACAAATGCATTAAGCGAAATTTCATTAACCGTGAACGAAGGCGATTTTATATCGATCATGGGGCCATCCGGAAGCGGAAAATCAACTTTACTAAATATTATTGGTTTACTGGACAGTGCTTCTGACGGAAGTTATCAATTGCTTAATCAGGAAATGGTTGGCACTAAAGAAAAAGCAAAATCGAAAGCCAGAAAAGAAAACATCGGCTTCATCTTTCAGAATTTTAATTTAATTGATGAATTATCTGTTTTTGATAATATCGAATTGCCTCTTATTTACAACAATGTTCCTGCATCTGAAAGAAAGAAAAAAGTGCAGGACATTGCTACTATATTAAATATTTCGCATCGTTTAAAACATTATCCTCAACAACTTTCAGGAGGACAGCAACAACGTGTTGCAGTGGCAAGAGCATTAATCAATGACCCGAAAATTATTTTGGCCGATGAACCTACAGGAAATCTGGACAGTAAAAATGGTAATGAAGTAATGGAATTATTGACGGATCTTCATGCTAGTGGTTCTACTATTTTGATGGTTACGCACTCAGATTACGATGCTTCTTTTTCTCAAAAAATTATTTTGATGAAAGACGGAATTATACTTTCTGAAAAAGTGAACAATAGAAATGTCGATGTTTTTGCAGCTACTCTAAATAACTAAGGCCATGCTAAAAAACTGGATTAACATATTTATATACCACATCAAAAACAACAAACTCTTTACCGCTTTGAATGTTTTGGGTTTGAGTATTGGAATTGCAGGTTTGATTTTTGCAATTTTATATTGGAATGAAGAACATTCGTATGACCAGTGGAATCCTGAGAAGGATAAAATCTATTCGGTTATGAGTAATCTTGGAGGAGGAAATGTCTGGGCTGTATCTTCCGCAATTCCTGCCCCTATTTTAAAATCAACCACGTCTTACTTAGATGCCTATTGTTATTTTAGAACTAATTACTCGAAAGAAACGATACAATATCAGGGAAAAATAGAGTTATTTGATAAGATTTTTACAGCGCAGAGCAGTTTCTTTTCTTTTTTTCCTTTTGAATTTATTCGTGGTAACGCAAAGAGTGCTATTCACGATCGCAACAGCATTGCCATTTCTGAAGAAACAGCTTCACGTTTGTTTAAAGACGAAAATCCGATGGGCAAACAAGTTACTTATGCTGAACAAATTTTCGTTGTTCGCGGTGTATATCGATTATCAGACAAATCTTCGGTGATGCCGTCTGCCGTTACAACGATAATAGAAGAGGATTTAGAAAAAAACAGAGAAAGCTGGGGTTTGAATTATGGATTAATGCTTAAGCTAAAAAGGCAAAGTGACACCACTGCGGTTATTAAAAAACTGGATCAAATCTATCTTGATGAAAACTACAAAAAGCAGGCAAAGAGAGAAGGTTTATCTATTGAAGCCTTCATAAAAAGATACGGCAAACCTCTTAAAGCAGAGTTATTACCCCTTACCAATGCAAGACTATATCGAGGAAATGTTGCATTTGCCGAAGGAAATGCCAATCTGACTTTTTTGCAAATATTAATGGGTTTATCCATACTTATACTGTTATTATCGATTGCCAACTACATTAATCTGGCAACTGCCAATGCTGTAAAACGTGCTAAGGAAGTGGGTATAAGAAAAGTTATTGGTGCCTCAAAATTGCAAATTGTTATTCAGTTTGTATTTGAAACCATATTAATTACGCTTTTTTCAGTATTACTGGCATTGGTAATCGTAGAACTTTCATTGCCATTTTACAATGCTTTATTAGACAAAAACCTCATTCTTATCGGAAGTCAATTCTATCTGCAATTAGTATTGGTTTTCATTCTTGTTGTTTTTGTTTCGGGTGTTATTCCTGCAATCTACATATCAAATTTTGAAGTGCTGAAAGTTTTAAAAGGAAATTTTTCGAGGAGCAAAAGCGGTGTATGGCTTCGTAATGGAATGCTGATCTTGCAATTTGCTATTGCCACATTTTTTATCATTGGTTCTTTTATCGTATACCAACAGGTAAATTTTATGACTGAAAAAGATTTAGGTTTTAAAGGAGCGCAAGTCATCGATATTTCATTTAAGTCTAAAAAAGGAAAAGGACAATTTGAAAGATATAAAGCAATTCAACAGGAACTTCAAAAAATTAATGGTGTTGAAGCCGTTTCTGCAGGATCTTTTTCTATTGGAGGCATAGAAAATTCGTGGGCTGGTTTACATTATAAAACGCATCAGGAGGTTATAACTCAGCAAATGGGTGTTGATTTTGGAATGCTGAATCTTTTGAACGTACAATTGATAAAAGGACGTGATTTAACAGAAAAAATTTCCTCAGACACCATTTCAAATGTTTTATTAAATGAAACTGCAGCGAAAACATTACTCGAAAAAGACCCTATAAATAAGATCGTCAACTGGCAGGATGGCAATTATAAGGTAGTCGGAATTGTAAAAGACTTTAATTATTTTGGGCTTGAAAACAAAATTGGTCCAATGATTTTCTTTCACATTAAAACGCAATCATGGTCTCAAAATGAAATGCATACAATCGCCGTTAAAATTTCCCCAGATAAAATGTCTCAAACCATTGATAATATTGGAAAGTTTTGGAAAACAAAGGTTGATGCCGAATATCCTTTTGAATATAATTTCGTTGATAGAAACTATGCCAGAACCTATAAAAAATATCAGGACCAAAGTCAGTTATTTTCGCTCTTAAACGGAATTGTAATTCTAATTGCCGTTTTCGGATTGTTTGCCTTGGCTTCCTTTTCTATGGAAAGAAGATTGAGAGAAATCGCTATCAGAAAAACATTAGGGGCTGAAACCAATATTCTACTTAAAGAATTATCAAAACAATATGTGATTTTCTGTTTGATTGGTTTTGTGATCGGAATAATTCCCGCCTATCTTTTATTGCGAAAATGGCTTGAAAATTTTGCTTTCAGAATTGACATTCCTGCCCTTCCCTTCTTTGCTGCCCTTATTGCGTTAATGTTCCTGACCTTAACAATTGTACTGGCAAAAGCTTATCAGGTAACCAAAATTGATGTTCTTAAATACTTAAAATACGAGTAAAATGCTAAAAAACTGGATCAACATATTTATTTATCACTTCAAAAACAACAAGTTCTTTACGGCCTTAAATGTTTTAGGATTATCAATAGGAATCGCGGGATTAATATTTGCCTTACTTTACTGGAACGACGAACAAAGTTACAATGCCTGGAACCCTGAAAAAGACAATGTTTATCAGATTTTGGTTCAACTAAGCGATACACCCGTCGGGTCAGATTGTGCCTTATTCCTGAAACCGACTTTAGACCAAGATCCAAATGTCAAATCTATACTATATGCTGATTCCTGGTATCAAAAGGATAAAATTATTTACAAAGGAAAAAAGGAATTTGTAGCTAAAATTATCAATGTCGAACAAAATTTCTTTTCTTTTTTTCCTTTCGAAATTATTCAGGGCGATGCAATTTCAGCTATAAAAGATGATTCCAGTATTGCTATTTCAGATATTACGGCTAAAAGGATTTTTGGAAATGAAAACCCCATTGGAAAACAAATAAAATGCTTTGACCAGCTGTTTTCTGTGCGGGCCGTGTATCATATTCCCGAAAATTCTTCGATTGCGCCAAATGCCATCATCAATAAAATGAAACAATATACAACTTCCGGATTGACTGGTCCGTTTCTTTTAAAGTTATTATTAAAAGTAAAAGACCCATCCAAAGTTGATCTTACAAGACAGAAACTCGAAAGAATTTATAATCACGATTTTATTGCGAAAATTGCCAAAGAAGCAGGTTTTACAGTCGAAGTTATGACTAAAAAAGTGGGGCATTTTACAGTTATTCTTGAACCTTTATCAAAAGCCAGATTACATTCGATAACAGATGGTTATCCTGAAACGCGAGGAAATTATCAGTTTTTAATGATCATGATGGGTTTGTCTCTTTTGATTCTCATTTTGTCGATTGTTAATTACATCAATCTCGCAACTGCTAATGCGGTAAAGCGGGCGAAAGAAGTTGGAGTACGTAAAATTTCGGGTGCATCAAAAGGCAATATTGTTAGTCAGTTTCTTTTTGAAACGGTTTTAACCACGAGTTTTTCTATTTTACTGGCCTTAGTAATTGTAGAACTGACTTTGCCGTATTACAACAACTTTTTAAACAAAAACATTGTACTTCTTGCCAGTCAGTTTTACATACAATTGATATTGATTTTTATCATTACAATTGTGACGGCAGGATTATTTCCGGCCATTTATATATCCAATTTCGAAACTTTTAAAGTTTTGAAAGGAAATTTCGAAAGAAGCAAAAACGGTATCTGGCTGCGCAACGGAATGCTTATTTTTCAGTTTGCCATTGCTGCCTTTTTTATTATTGGCTCCAATATCGTATACCAGCAAATTAAATATTTACAGAATAAAGATCTGGGTTTTAAGGGCGATCAGGTAATTTCGGTTTCTTTAAATTTTCCATCGGTTGATTACCAGGGAGAAAATGCAGCCCAAAATATTTACAACAAATACGACATCATAAAACAGCACCTCAGCAAAATTAAAGGTGTCGAACAAATCTCTACAGGCCTTATTACGTTTGATGGTTCAGACAATTCTATCGCGGGGGTTTTATACAATGATGAACTCTTTAAACAACGCGTTATCCCTTTAGATTTTGGCATGTTTGAAATGTTGAACATCAAAATAATTAAGGGAAGAAATTTTGACAGAAAACTAGCTTCAGACACTATAAATTCTGTGATTATAAACGAAAGCGCATTAAAATTAATGAATCTAAAAGATCCTATTGGCAAGGAACTTTTAATTCGGGAACACAAATTAAAAATAATTGGTATTGTTCAGGATTTCAATTTATTAAGTCCTGAATTAAAAGTGCCGCCAATTGCTTTTTACAATATCAAAATGTTTGGTATGACACAGAACATTAATAAAGTTTATGCAAAACTAAAACGGGATGATCTGGAAAATACGATTGCCAATATCGAAAAATTATGGTCGAAATTCGATACCGAATATCCGTTTCAATATGATTTCGTAGATAAAGAATATGCGAGAACTTATGAAACTTACACCAAACAAAAGAACTTGTTTTCGCTCTTAAATATAATCGTAATTGCAATAGCATTATTCGGATTATTTGCTTTGTCATCCTATTCAATACAAAGACGAATGAAAGAAATCGCCATCAGAAAAACGCTTGGTGCAGAAACAAATGTGCTGTTGAAAGAATTATCGAAACAGTATGTTTTGTACTGTATCATTGGTTTTGTAATTGCCTTGTTTCCGGTTTATTATTTACTGAACAAATGGCTGGAGAATTTTGCTTTTAGAATAGATATTAGCGTATTTCCATTCCTTCTCGGATTTGTCATTTTATTAATTCTGACTTTAACAATTGTACTTTCAAGAGCTTATTCTGCTACTAAGACGGATATTTTAAAATATCTGAAATATGAATAAGAAAGAGCTTATAAAGTAAAAAACTCCATTAATGATGAACTGCCCCAAAAAAGTTAGACACTATTTGGGGCAGTTCATTATTGCTAATGGAGTTTTTGAGATTTTACTTTGAGATTTAAACATTTCGCTCCTATGGAGCTTTTAATGTTTATTTTAATTCTTTTCTATAAATATTTCGCTCTTCCAGAGCTAAAAATCTTTCTATTGTATATTTTGAAAAACTCCAGCGGAGTTTAATATTTATAGAAAATAATATAGATTAGGATCAAAGCCCCAAAGGGGCGACATATGAGTTGACAATTTTAATTTACTTTTACATCTAGAGCAGAAACCGGAATCTCGTTTCCAGTTGAAGCCCTAAATTTGATGTTTTCTTTCTTCCCATTCGACTGAATAATAGCAATACATTTTCCATTAAACAATTTGCAGGAATTGGCCTTAAAAGAATCTAAATTCGCCTGATAACCGTTATCAACACCCACTAATTTTCCTCCGCCCGAAACTTCAAAATTGATTAAGTCATTTGCATTTGGCAGAAGATTTCCGTCTTTGTCAACGATAGAAACGGTCACGTAAACCAAATCATAAGTATCATTTTTAAGGGTCGCTTTATATACTTTCAAATCTATTTTGGAAGCTGTTCCCGCGGTATGAATTTCTTTTTCTAAAACTACTTTTCCATCTTTTCTGGAAATGGCTTTTAATGTTCCCGGCTCAAATTTTACGCGCCATGAAACATGTAAATCATCATTTTGTTTTGATTTTTTATCGAGTGATTTTCCGTTTAAGAATAATTCAACTTCATCGGCATTATTGTAATAAGCCCAAACATCAACTTCCTGATCTTTTTGCCAATTCCAATGTGGAAAAATATGTAAAACCGATTTGATTGTCCACTCACTTTGGTACATATAATACACGTCTTTCGGGAAACCGGCTAAATCAACAATCCCAAAATACGAACTTCTTGCAGGATACGGATACGGATCTGGTTCGCCAATATAATCGAAACCGGTCCAGATAAAAGTTCCCGCCATAAAATCCTGTTTCTTGATCGTTTTCCAGTTTTCTTCATGCGTTGCACCCCAATACGATTTTACCTGATCAAAAGCCGAAACGGTCCAATCTGCATTTCCGTCAAACGGAGCACCATATTTTGTCGGCCAGGCTTTAACACCATCCGAAGGAAAGTCATAATGGCCACGCGTTTCTAAAGCCGAAACACTTTCAGAAGCAATTATTTTTTGCCCTTTAAAACGAATTGGAAAATCTTTGTAATCTTCGTGTTTGTAATTGAATCCCAAAAGATCCAAAGCACCCGATTGATAAATAAAATTTTTCTCAATAACATTTTCTGTCAAAGCAGAAGTTACTGGACGTGTTGTATCTAACGATTTTACAATTTGAGCCAATTCTCTCGTAATCGCAATTCCGGTACTGTCAAATTGTTCCCTGATTTCGTTACCAATACTCCACATCATTACCGATGGATGATTACGATCTCTTTTAATGAAATCTTCTAAATCTTTTTTATGCCACGCATCCCAGTCTTTATGATAATCGTTCGTTACCTTTTTCTTTTTCCAGACATCAAAAGCTTCGTCCTGAACGATGAAACCCATTTCATCACACAATTGCATCATTTCTAAAGAATGCGGATTATGAGACATTCTGATGGCGTTGGTTCCCATTTCTTTTAGAATGGTCAATTTTCTTTTAACCGCATGAATGTTTTCTACAGCGCCCAAAGCACCATTGTCATGATGCAAACAAACACCTAAAATCTTCATCGGTTTCCCATTTAATGAAAACCCTTTTTCGGCATCAAAATTAAAATAACGAACTCCAAGCGGTGTTTCATAACTGTCGACTAAAATTGATTTGTCATAAATTTTAGTGACGATTTTATACAAATACGGATTTTCTGTATCCCAAAGAATTGGGTTATTTAAAGTAAACTTTTGAATGTTTTTTGACAAAGAATTCCCTCCAATTTTTTGTATTGATTCGGTTTGAGCAACTTCAACATTGTTTTTATTTAAAATAGAAGAAACCATTCTGAATTCCTTCTCCATTTCAGAATCATTTTTAACATCCACTTCTAAATGAATTGAAGCTTTTTCTTTTGAAATTTCTGGCGTCGTTACAAAAGTTCCCCACTCTGGCACGTGTAATTTATCGCTGGCCACCAATCTTACATTTCTATAAATTCCGGAACCCGTGTACCATCTTGAATTGGGTTGAGCCGAATTATCGACTTTTACTGCAATGATATTTTGTCCTCCGAATTTCAAATATTTTGATAATTCATAAGAAAATGAAATATAACCGTTAGGACGGATTCCTAAAGAATGTCCGTTAATAAACACTTCGCTATTCTTAAAAACTCCGTCAAATTCTACAGAAACCGTTTTGTTTTCCCAATCCTGCGGAATAGTAAATGTTTTGCGATACCAGCCCATTCCTGCCGGCAAAAATCCCTGCGCCTGTTTTGTTTTACTGTCTTTGTCAAAAGCGCCTTCAATACTCCAATCGTGAGGCAATTGAAGTGTTCTCCAATCCGAAGCATTAAAATCAGATTCAATAGCTGTTGGATAATCGCCTATTTTGAAATTCCAATCTTTGTTGAAATCTTCAACGGTTCTGTCATTTTTACTTTTTGAAGCACAGGCTGCCAGAAGTAATACTGCTAGTATTATTGTTGTTTTTTGTAGAATTTTTTTATGTTTATTCATTACAATTATTTTTTATTCTTTTACGATTTGAACCATGCTTTGTCAATTTTCGAGCAACGAAAAATCTCCGTATCGTTTTTGTAGAGACGCACAGCAGTGCGTCTAACACACAGTATGGACAATTGAAACGTAGACGCACTGCTGTGCGCCTCTACAAAAAAACTTATTAAACCTTCGTGTCTTTGTGTCTTTTGTAACAAAAAACCTATTGAAACTCAAAAGAATCCAACATCAATCCTTTCATATCTTCTGATTCCAAAGTGATTTTATACGTTCCTGCATTAATATATCCTCCGGAAGTGGTATTTAAAACTTTCCATTTTTCTGGTGAAGGGAAGAATTCGATTGTATCATTTCGCATCAAAATTCCGTACGCATCTTCCATTTTGAATTTTACTTTTAATGGCGTTTCATTTCTGTTCATGAATTTAAAACGCATCAAATAAATTCCGGCAACACCTGGCTTTACTTCAAACTCAATGCTATTATTGGTCTTTTTGGTGAACTCAATATAGTCGGCCTTTTTGAAATTTCCTTTTACAATATCCGTTCCGGTAGTTTTGGCATTTTCAGCTTCTAAAACTAAAGTTTGACGAGAATCATCTTTTTCTCCCATATCATATGTCGGAACAACAATAAAAGTGCTCAGCGTTTCTGAATTATCGAAAGTAATATTTTCTCCTTTTTTTACTTTTTTAGTATAAATAGCAAACTCAATATTGTTACTGTTTTTTGCCATTTCTTCTGATTTTTTATAACCTGATAACCATGCAAATTGTGTTTTAATTTTGCTATCAATCAATACATAAAGATCTGAATCTTCTTTGACGGTAAACGAACCTGAAGTTTTTGATTTAGAGGAAAACTGCAAATAATCTGCTCCAAAAACTTCTGAAGGTAATTTGGTAAAAACAACTTCTGAATCTGAATATTGTTTTGAATTGATATCCAGCCAGGAAGCAACTGTATTTCTTGTTTTATTATAAGCCTTTAAAACCAGATTCTGAATGTTTTTAGGAGATTCTGCTGCAGGTCTTGCGTTAATATCTTTGGTCGCAATTGCAATTGCTGAAATTATGGCTTCACCGACTTTTACATTCAGGAACGAAATAACCAATTTTCCGTTTTTGCTTTTTACCACAAAAGTTTTCTTCAAGACTTTATCGTGCCCCACTTCTGACCAAATATCAAAATCTTTCAGAACGACATTGTCATTAATCGCCACATCAAACAATCGCCAGCCTTTGCAATCCAATCCGCCACCGGTTCCGTACCATGGTTCTATAAAATACAACTCGATTAAATATTCACCATCTGGCGCAGGAAATTCATAACTCAATTTATCTGTTCCGTATCTGAAACTTTGGAATAAAGTCTGATCTTTTGTTCCCGAAATTGGGTCAAAAGTACTTCTTTGACTCGCATAATAATCCGGAAGTTTTTCAAATTTATCTGTCCAGGATAAAGATCCCCAGGTATTTTGTCCGTTTTTATGTGTGTCGGTCAACCAGGTACTTCCTTCAACATCTGTGAATTCAGAACCACCACAATTCACTCTGTAAAGATAATTGTATCCTTTTTTTGATTTTGTAATATCAGCCTGATCTGTATATAATGCATTTAGATTTGGTGCTTTTGGAAGTGTATTCAAAACAACATAATCTTTCGCAACCACTTTTCCGTTCACATAACCCACAGCGTACAAAACATTGTATTGAATATTGACATTGTTAAATTGAAAATGCTGTCCTAATCCCGGATTTTTCAATTTACCCAAAGAACTCTTATTGATATCGTTGAACAATTCAACCTCATCACAATTGGAGTAAATATCGATTCCGTTTTTTATACCTGCCGAATCCCAGCGGTTTGGCCACGAATGCGAAACAATATAAACCATCGGGTTTGTTTTGTTCGAAACATAATTAGCACGGTACATATAATACGCGTCCAACGGCTCGCCCCAAACGGTAAAAAGTCCTTTATAATTTATAGGTCCGACTTTATCAATATCTCTGAAACCTTCTCCGTTTTGAGAACGTCCCGGATTTTCATGCGAAGCAAAAAGCCAGTTAAATTGTCCCGCAATTTTATCTTTCACCAATTCGGCTTCACGGACCTTGATTTCCATTAATTGCGAAAATCTGTTTTCACTCAAAATTCCTTTTTGATCAAATTCGCCTTCGGTATGTAAATCTGCTGTACGCCACGCGCCGTATTCTCCGTTTAAGAGTTGCGTGCTCATTTCGAGATGATATTTTAAAGGATCACCTCCATACGTTCCCGACCAGTTTTGTACGACATTCCAGTCTGTTCCTTCACCACCGTTACAAGTTGTTACGATTCTTTGAGAAGCTGATAACGGATCCATTTCACGAATAATCTTGGTACATTCTTCGGCGAATTCCTTCGGAATTGTACTTTCATTCTGCAATCCCCACATCACTACTGACGGACTGTTTCTGCGTTCTTTAATCCATTCTCGTAACAAGGTTTTGAAGTTCTCTTTGAATTCTGGCGTGTCGTACCAAATATGTGCCGAAAACTGACTCCAAAACAGGATTCCGTTTTCATCTAATTCTTTTTGATATAATAAATTATGAGGCTGATGCGCTTCTCTAAAAGCATTAAATCCGGCAGCTTTTATTTGTTCGATTCGCGCATGAATTTCTTCATCTGAAAATGAATGGCTTTTCCCGATCAAATGTTCGTATTCGCAGGTTCCGTTTACAAACAATGCTTCATCGTTAATATAAAAACGATTGTCTTTTCCGTCACGACTCACCGGCCAACTCACCCAACGGATTCCGTATGGCGTTTTTAGTTCATCTATTTTTTTCCCGTTTTCATAAACAGAAGTCACTAACTGATATAAATAGGGACTTGCCGGCGACCATAATTTTGGATTTGAAATTTCCGGAAGTGTCTGTGTTATTTCTTTTGTTTCTCCTGAAACATTTTTGATATCGCTTTTACTTATAGCAGCTTTCTTTCCGGCAGCATCAAAGAGTATATTTTCAATCGTTAAATCGCGGTTTGATTTTCCGTAATTCTTGATTTCTGTTGTCGTATGAAGGATCGCCGTTTCTTTAGAAATCGATTTATCATTCCAGATATGAACACCAAAAGGCTCGATACGAACCTCATCTGTAACCACTAAAGAAACCGGTCTGAAAATCCCCATTGGTTGAGAACCTTCTGAAAATCCCCATTCGCCTGAACAACCACCACAAACCCAAGGAAGATCAGCTATAAATGATGGGTGTTCTGCTTTGACCATCATATCATTTTGCCCATCAAAAGAAACAGCGTTTGTGATATCGATGGTAAAAGTCGTTCGGCCACCTTTGTGCGCTCCTACTTTTTTTCCGTTTAGCCAAACTGTCGCGTAAGAACTAACTCCTTCAAAAAACAAAAAAAGGCGTTTGCCTTTATCTTTTTTATCGACGCTAAATGTTTTATGATACCAGGCTGTTCCGTGCAAATTGCCGTGTTTCATTCTGCGGTAACCATAATATTGGTCCCAGTTATGAGGCACATCAGTTTTTTGCCATTGCGAATCAATTTTAGGATTGCTCACAAAAGCTTCTTCCTGTTTTAAAGGATCGCTTATGATAATAGTTTCCCAAGATGAATTCAGCGAAATTTCTTTACGCAATTTCGCTGAGTCGTGTTTCACCTGGCTCTCTACCGAGCTAAAAACTAAAAAAAAGCAAATAAAAAAAAATATTTTGTTCATGTTTTTTATTGTCCTGCAAGGTTTTCAGAACCTTGTAGGTTTAATTTTTACGCGATTCTTAATCTTGATTAAAACACCTACAAGGTTTTGGAAACCTTGCAGGAAATCGTAATTTAATAAAACAACCAATCAATGGCTCCTTTTTCTCCTGCATCAATATAACCCACATCTCGCGGTGTTATCGTTTGGTTGGCATCAATAAATCCTAAAATAAGCACTCTTCCTTTTCCTAAATTCAATTCATTTTCTCCTGGCTGAAAGGTGTAGGTATGAATATTTACACGAGGCAATTCTTTAAGATTCATGGCGCTTGCCAAAATCACTTCGGCCTGACCGTAAGCATTTCCGGCTGCATCTGTTTCTAAACTTGGCGGAAATAAAAATCGCTTTTGATCTGAATTAAAATAACCTACAACCAGTTTTACAGGTTTGGTGTTTTTGAATTTCAAATGCGTTCCTTTTTCGTTTTGCGCTGTTTCCTCAAAAGCAATTCCTTTTAAGTTTTGCAATTCAGGAGCTATTTTTGTGAATTCTGAGATTGGTGTTCCGTATACTTTTGTACCATTTTTTATTGCATAAGTTCCTTTGCTTTCACTTAACAAAGTTACTTCTGCGGTTTGCCATGGTTTTCCTTCTTTGGTTGCAATTTTTCCATCTTTTGATGCTTTCAACAACTCCAGATTTCGTTTAAAATTAACCAATTCTCTTTCGTAATGCGGCAATAATTCTGCCCATGTTTTGTTATTTCCGTCATCACCACCAATCGGAATACGGCGTTGCGCGGTTTGCATACTGTTGGCATACCAATAACTATCTTTTGTTAAATTTACTAATGTTTCATAATATTCGATACTTTTCTCCAAATGAGGAAGTGCTTTATCTAAATCTGAAATATCATTGGAGTAACTGTATCTTAAAACCAATAAGGCTGCTTTTACCTTTTCTGAAAAGAAATCGGCGAAAGCCTTATAGCAATGCATATCATTTTTCAGACGTAAAAATTCGTCTTTGTCTTTTGTTACGCTTGGTTCTGCTTTGTCGATTGCTTCAACAGCCAGTCTTCCATGTTCTGTGATTTCAGCAATAATCTGAGTTGGAAGTTCACCAACATGTGGTTCATGATTCCATTCTTTTTTAGAATATTCTAAAAGTAATTCTCCAACAGGACCACAAGATTCATGAAAACCCGGATAAACACGCCATTTCGCCGGATTTACCAACTGACTTTCGAACATTCCTAACAATAAAGTTTGTCGGTTTCCTTCTGTAATTCCGAAACGTCTTAAGGTTTTTGGAGCAATTTCTCCAGATTCGTCGTATGCTTTTTGAATATTATTTGCTGCTTCTGTATCTGTTCCGTATTTAGCAGCTAAATCTTTGTCCCAGAACTTAACTTCTTCATTTCTGTCTCTTTTACTGTCCCACGCATATCTTGCCCAGGCTTTGTACCATATCCAGTCACGATCCATTTCAAGTAATCGTTCACCTGTTTTTGTTTTATCTGCAGAATATGGCCAATCCCAATAAGAAGCTTGCGGATATAAATGCAACGCATTCGCACCGTGAACGCTGTGCATTGCCTTAACCGTTTTCTGGATAAAATCAGGTGAGCCGTATCTGAAAGGTTCTAAATTGGCCAGAATATGTACATTCTCAATATGAATCGATTTTAAAGCACTTAATTGTTTGTGCGTTTCTCCCCAAGGTCCGCCTGGCGTATAAGTCGTCAACGATTCTCCGGTATATTTACTTTCTGTGTATAAGTTTTTGTATAACGGAAGCGATTTTTCCATTACCAAAGGTCCATCAGTATCGTGCGAACGCAAAATAATTGGCGGCTCATCTGTTCTTCCTAACGCTTTCAAACCATCCTGAACTCCCGGAATAATCGTTTTGGTAAACCACTCTACATCATCATCAATCGTATTAATGGCCTCTCCCAAGCAAACCATCAATCCCACATTTGGATATTTTTCGATAAAAGCAGCAATAGACTTTCTCGTATAATCTGAAAGTAAAGGCGTAATTAGTCTTGAACGATCCTGCGTTTTCATATTATAATGCTCCGCAAAAGGCTTAGAAACAATAATATTGTAGAACATCTGAATAACCCAGATTCCTCTTTTGTTGGCTTCTACCGTAAGGAATTTATAAACTTCTTCGTTCTTTTTGAAATCTTCATCGCTTACTTCCACAGCAAATGGATAATCTTTCAGTTTCACTAATGAAGCGAATGGATGTCCGTTCCATAAATACAAGGAGTTCATTCTGTTATCGACCATCATATCCAGATACTTGATCCATAGTTTTTTATCGTAAAACCACGGAAAAGTTTCAGGCGTATACGGATATTCGTAAACATCTCTGCCCGGAAGATAAGTCGTTTTCTGCATTCCGATACAGGCCCCTCTCAACACCATTTCCGGACTGTCATCAATATTAATTTCTGTCGGAAGTTGTCCTGAACTTTTAATACGGTCCGCTAATTCCATTGCGCCGTACAAGGCACCACTTGCGTCAGTTCCTTCAATGTAAATAATGTTTTTTTGCGTACGAATTTGAAAACCTTCTTTCTTAGTTAATTTGCTATCATCGATTTTAGCAGATTTCGAATTTTGTTTCCAAAAATCAGTTCCTTTTTCGCCAATTACAATTACTTTATCTTTTGAGTTTTTAGTTATTTTATCCGAATAAATTACTTTGAATCCTTTAGCTGATGCTATTTCAGATAGTTTTTCAACTCCAAACTGAGCTCTTGGCGATTTTGAATCACTTACAATAGTAATATTTTGCGCTGTTGCGAAAGTGGCATAAAAACATAAAAAAAGTAAACTGAAATATCTCATGGTATTGTAATTTTATTCTTTGCTAAATAAATTAAATCTGCCAAATCTGCTTAAATCTGTGTAAATCTGCGTGCCATTTTTTTCACGCAGATCAGGGCAGATTTAAGCAGATAAACGCAGATTAAAAGTGTGAAAATGCACTGTTTAACTTTTACATATTCAGCACTTTTATTTAAACTTATTAATTCTGAAAAATCTTTTTTAAGTACGCGACGTTTGCACCGTAATTGGCTTTTACATTATGTACTTGTGTTACATCTCTTGAACGTTCTACAATTAACCAGCCGCTCCATTTCATTTCGTCCAGCGTTTTTTTGATTTCCGGCATATTGATCATCGGGTCATTTTCCAGCCAAACTTTATCGGTATTTGAAGCGTGAATTTGTGCTAAATGTTTTTTGCCTAATATTTTTAGTTCTGATGCAACGTCTCTTCCGTTGTCTGCGGCATTGGCAAAATTGAAAGAACTTTTTATATGTTTTGAACCAATTTCTTCTAAAAGTTTTTTCTCTTCGGTAGCATTCAGTGAAGTTTCAATTGCAATAACTCCGCCAATTTTACCCACTTGTTTGCCTGCCCATTTTAGTCTTTCGATAATAATCGGACGCAATTCCGGATTTTTAACTAAATCACTTTCTGTTCCCATCGGAAGATAAGCCACTTTTACTTTCATGTCTTTCATTGCTTTTACGCAATCATTAATCATGGGTTCGATAGTTTCTCTTTTCGCAAAAGACTGTGCATAAAATCCGGACATGGCAATAGAACTGATTCCCACATGCAACTCTTTAGATTTATCCAGAAACTTTTGTCTTTCAATCGGATCTCCCAATTTACTGTCAAAAGTTGGTCTTTTTCCTAAACCTCCCATGTCCAGTTCTATTCCGTCGGCTTTGATTTCGCTTGCCAAACCAAAAGCACCTAATTTTTGTCTTTTTAAAATCATCCAGTCACAAACCGCAACTTTGTATTGTTGTTTGTTTTTTGATGATTGAGCCGTTGCGCAACTACTGAACGCTCCCGCAAAAACAATCATGAAAAGTATAGCCGTTAATTTTGTAAAAATTTTATTGCTCATTGTTGTGTTTTTTTTAGCCACTAATTACACGAATTTCCACGAATTTGTTTTTACTAAAAATTAGTGTAAATTCGTGTAATTAGTGGCAAACTTTTCTCTTTACTCCTCTTCAGCTTTAACTGCCGTTACGGTTTTGTTTTCGTCTCCAGGCCAGATTCCGTTTTTGATTGGGAACGCTTTTAATTTACTTGGATCAACTTTTACGTATTTGATTTTTTCTCTTCTCCACGTATAAACGATATGCACCATTCCGTCAGAACTCTGAATCATTGACGGATATGAATATTGACTGATTTTTGAATCTTCTAAAACCAAAGCCGCTTTCCAGTGAATTCCGTCATCAGAAATTGAAACGTTCAAAGGCGTTCTTGGCCCTTTTGCTTCCGTTCCCGGAGGCAATACGTGATTGTAAACCAACAAATGTTTTCCGTTTTTAAGCGTTACCGCATCAGTTCCCGAATTGTTATTTGGTAATCCAATCAGTTCAATATCCGACCATGTTTTTCCGTTATCTTTTGAAAAAGTACTAAAAATGGCTCTGTTTCTTGTTCTTCCAATCGCCTGAATACTTCCGTCTTTATGGAAAAGAATACTTGGCTGAATGGCATTGATTTTATTTTTTCCTCTTGATAAAGTATCCCCTAAAACCCATGTTTTTCCGAAATCAGGAGAAGTCTCCATACGCAATCTCCAACCGTCACCTTCAATACTTGACGGACATAATAAAGTTCCGTTGCTTAATAAAACCGGTTTGTTTTTGATTGGTCCTAAGAAATCTTTACTTGGCATATTTTTAGCCTCAGACCACGTTTTTCCGTTATCAGATGAAGTTCTTATTACACCCCACCACTCTGATGGTTTTGGTCCGATTTTATAGAAAAGCAATAAATCACCACCCGGAATCTGATATAAAACCGGATTCCATGTTGGTAATCTCGGTCCGTCTTTCATCACACCGTCAGCAACATTTATACCTTCAGTCCATTTGTCGCTTCCTTTTGGTTTTCTGCTTACATAAATACAAACATCAGGATGTCTCTCTTTTGTTCCTCCAAACCATGAAGCTACCAAGTCGCCGTTTGTTGCCTCAACAATTGTAGCGGCGTGACAAGACGGATAAGGCGCTTTATCATAGATAAATTCATCAACTAAAATTCCTTCTTTCCATATCTTTTTTTCTAAAGCAGATTTACAACTTCCTAAAAGCAATAAACCGAATAAGACAAAAGTTATCTTTATAATCTTCATTCTTAATTTTATTTTTGGATTATTTTTTTTGAATTTTTATGCACTACTAATAATTTTTCGCACAAAATATATTTATTAAGTGTAAAAATGACACTAAAAAATTAAAGATGTATCCTGTACTGTCCCGAATTAGTCAAATTAACGCTTTACGCTTAGATTATAAGTACCTGAAGGCAACGTTAAAACAAGTTTAGTACCTTCGTTTTTATAAGTTTCAGCAGTTATCTTTTTACCATTTAAAGTGACCTCTGAAATATTCGTTGTTGGCAAATAAACCAAAGCCGATGTGTTTGCCGGAATCGTGATATTCCATTGCAAATTGTTTTTGTTTTTCTTCCAGTTGCTTTTTATTAGTCCGTGAATGGATTCATAGGAAGCATTTACGTAAGTCAATCCCGCTTCGAAATCAGGTTTCATAATAATTTGTTTGAATCCAGGCGTTTCAGGATTACTCTTGATTCCGGCCATGTTTTCATAATACCAAATCAATAAATCGCCTAAAAGCATCACGTGATTTTGAGAATTCATACTAGGATCTGCAGTGTTTCCGTTCCATAATTCCCAAATGGTTGTCGCGCCATTTTCTACCATAAATCCCCAACTTGGATATGTTTTGTTAGATGCCAGTTTGTACGCTAAATCTCCTCTTCCAAAATTGGTCAGGGTTCGCATCAAAAATTGAGTTCCGATTACACCCGTACTAATATGACCGTTTTTCGTTACCTCAACTTCGTGAACCATATTCTGGAAAACCTTCTCTTTTATATTTTCAGGAACCAGTCCGAAAGCCAAAGGCAATACATTTGCCGTTACGGTATTATTGGCATAAGTGTTCGTTGCTGTGTTCAGGTATTTTGCATTGAAAGCTTTACTGATTCTTTCTGACAAATCATTATAATGTTCGATATCAGTATCTGCATTCGCGATTTTGGCGAATTTTTTCATGATTCCCAATAACTGATAATAAAATGCGCTTGATATTAATCCGCCATCTGTTAAACGAGCCGGATCTTTTGAACGGATTAATTCTAACGATTCAGGCGGCACGCACCAGTCCCCATATTTATCCTTATCCATCAAATCGTTTACCAGATAATTTTCTTCCATATACGACATCCATTTTTTCATGTATGGATATTGTTTTTTAATCACTTCCTGATCTGCAAATTGTTGGTACAACATATCGGCAACCGTAATATAAGTTCCCGGCCAGGTCACATTATCACCATAATAACGCCAGAATGCCGGCGCAACATCAGGCAATCCTCCATCCTGCGTTTGTGCATTTTTTATATCATCCAGCCACTTGGCATATAAGGTCTGATTATCGAATAGAAAACTTTCGCCATACGCTCCCGTTGTTCTGTCTCCCAACCAAGGCTGACGTTCGTTACGTTGTGGACAATCAATAGGCATTCCTTTATAATTTCCTCTGATTCCCCAATAGGCGTTTTTGAAAATCTGGTTCATTGTCGCGTCTGAAGACTCGAAAGTTCCGGTTGTTTTGATGTCATCATAAACCACTTTTCCGATAAAATTATCTACAGTTGGTTTTGTTGGGAATCCTGAAACCTTAACAAAACGAAATCCGTGAAATATAAATCGAGGTTCCCAAATTTCTTCACCTTCTCCTTTTAAAGTATAAACATCAGTGGTTTTCGCATCGCGTAAATTGGCAATATATAAAGAGCCATCAGCCTGTAATGATTCCGCAAATTTCATCGTGACCTGATTTCCGCTTTTTCCTTTGACTTTCAATTGCAGCCAGCCTACCATATTCTGACCCATATCTAAAATATAAGTCCCTTTTGCTGTAGCTTTTATAGAAATAGGTTTCACTTCACCCATTATTTTCATATTCGGCGTCATTTGACCTTCATAAAAACCTCCCGGTTCCTGCACATATATGGCATTTACCCAATTTTTAGCATCAAAATTGGTCGTGTTCCAGCCTTTCATTTCTTTGCGGGCATCATATTCTTCACCATCATATTCATTGTTGGACAAAATGGGTCCGTCAGTCGTTACTTTCCAGGTGTCATCCGTTCTGATGATATCCTGGGTTCCATCCGTATATTCAACAAACAATTGCAAAGCCATTTTTGGCAAGCCAAATGATTTTATTTTATACGGTTTATAGTCCTGTCGCATTGCAAAAAAACGTCCATTCCCTAAAATGGTTCCCAGCATATTTTTACCTTCTTTCAATTGCGAAGTCACATCAAAAACATTGTATTTTATATTTTTGGTGTAATCCGTAGGAACGGGTGCCAAAACCTGATCGCCAATTTTATTTCCGTTAATGTACAGCTCATACAAGCCCATTCCAATGATATAAACCTTGGCTTTTCTAACCTGTTTTTTAAGGTTTATTTCTTTCCTTAGATAACGGGCAGATAATCTCGCGTACTGAGAAACACTATCATCCTTCGACAATTTTTCATATCCAATCCAACGGGTCGATTTCCAGTCGGCATAGGTTAAAATTCCGATGCTGAAATGTGCCTTTTCATTTGATTTTACTTCTCCTTTATTCGTCCAAACTAAAACTTTCCAAAACGCGTCTTGTCTGTTTTCCAGTCGTTTTCCTTTGTAAATAATATTGACAGCTTCATTACTTTCTACTTTTCCGCTATCCCAGAAATCGGCTTTATTAGCATTTAATTTTTCTAAAGTTGAAGCCACTAAAATTTGATAAGCTGTCTGTTTTACATCGTTTACATCTACATTAATTTGCCAGCTCAATCTTGGTTTTAAAACATCAATTCCTTCAGGATTGTTCAGCATTTCGCATTGCAAATTGGTAACACTGATTTTATTTTGGGCTTTCGCCGAAAAAGAAGTCAGTGCTATAATGATGAATGTTGTATGTAAAAAAAACTTTTTCATAATTTTATTTTAACAATATAAAGTCCCAGTGGGACGATATATTTATAGATTTTATAATAATAAGTTCATTAAGCCCCAGCGGGGCGACATAAAAGCAAAAACTCTATCGCTCCGCTGGAGCTTTTTATCATTCGGGTTATAACCCTGCTATAAATATTATACTTCTCCGAAGCATCTAAAAACTCTATTCCGAGATCACTCTCTCCAATTTCTCAGAAACCGCAATTTCCTTACCGTTTTTAAAAATTCTAAATCCTTTTCCTTTATGGTATTTTTCTCCCGTTTTATCCCAAAGAATCGTGATGATATTACCGTGGTACAAAACATTATCCAGACAAAACCAATCCCATTTTTCTTGCGGAATCAACGGATTCACTTCTATTTTTTCATCCGCTCTCGGGCGTAAACCAACCAAACCTGTAATCACCAAATCATTAAAAGTGGAGTGATTATAATAACGGCTGCGTTCTCTTTCACCCATTAACCAATATCCGGTGGTTTCATCTAAATATTCTCCTAAATAAGGTCTTCCGTGAAAATATTGTGATTCTACATACAAATTCAGCTGTTTGAAATAGTCAGGTTTACCGACAAAATTCTGATCGTAATTATTCAAAACATTGGCCAAAGCAGTTAACGTTTGTGAACTCGCAAAAGGCCAAATGGCACCATCCCATTCACAAGTTCCTGTTCCATGTGTTCTAAAACGTGGACTTCTACGCTCCGCAGTTGTTAATCCAAATGGAGCCGAAAATCCTTTTTCATCTTTAATTTGTTCCCAGGCTTTTTCAAAACCTTTGTCTTTTTGCGGCAAATTAAAATACCACGGAATAAATCCGATTGCTTCTCTTACTTGCGCCAAAGTATCTTTCTCTGTAAACGTTTCAAAGAATTCACTTTTAGTATTCCAAAGTTTTGTTTCTACTAATTTCTGAAGAGTATCGGCTTTTGCTTCAAAATTACTTTCCTGTTTAGCATCGCCTTTTAGCTTTGCTATTTTCGCCAAAGCTGTTGCATTTCCGAACATATAACTGTTAATTGTTGGACGCGCATTTCTAAATTTTCTGGCTCCGCTTAACGATTCTTCCATTCCGTCTTTTACATCAAATTGCCAGAACAAACCGTCTTTACGTTTTCTGTCTCCTTCCCAGGCCGCATATTCTGCTACCAAATCCGGATACATATCAAATAAAAATTTATCGTCTTTATTTACCAAATAGCGATTGTACAAGGCATCAGCCGTCCAACTGCTAAAAGTTCTGAGTTTTTTCATCGGCTTGCCGTCATTTCCTCTAAACCATAAATGAACGTCGTCTTCTAAATATTGCGGATTGTGAATCCATCTGAATTCATTTATGTGATGTCCCAAAGCACAACTGATCATATTGTATTTATCCGCATACGAACGATCTACCAAAAACTCTGTAATCGCATATCCCTGTGGTGTTTTTTTGATATGTTTTCGCGCGCTCCACCAACGGAAATAATAGATTTCCTCAAAATTTTGCTGCGGACATTCGAACAACGGAATATTTTTTTCCATCCAGGCCCATGCAGAATCATTCGGAATCGCAAATTTTAAATTTTCGTCTTCCATCGTGTTGAAATAATCAACATAATGTTTGAAGTTTTCTTGTTTTAAAATTGCAGCAGTGCTTTTAGAATGGCCTGCTCCGGATTTGCAACTGCTTAAAGTTGCAATCAGGATTATGAAAGCTATTATTTTGTATTTGAAATTTTGTAACATGTTTAGAATTATTATTCAAATTTTATTTTTTTACTCTGTTTTTGAATTGCCTCCTGCTTTAGCTGGAGGTTCAAATAAATACATCCTTGAATGGCTTTAGCCAAAATATTTAGTTCGGCTAAAGCCAAAAACTTTAATCTAAATTTTAATCCTCCAGCTAAAGCAGGAGGCAATTCAGACATTCTTTATCTAAAAATTATACCTAACAGGTTTTAAAAACCTGTTAGGAAATTCCTAATTCCCTTTAAAAGTATAAGTCTGCCCCGCCTTCATTTGAACATCATATTCATTATATTTTGGCAGTACAACTTTCTTTAAATTCGCCTTTTCTGAAATAATTGGTTTCTTCACTTCCACATCATAAAACAGCGAATTCGTGTTTTTTCCTTTTGCTTTTTTAATTGATGTTCCTTTTCCGGCAGTTAAAGTATTCTCTACTTTCAAACGGCAGTTGCCTCCTATTTTAGAATAAATTTTCAATTCCGAAACTTTATTGTTTTTCCAGGTCATATCGATTACAAAACCACCTCTTGAAATCAAACCTTTAATACTTCCGTCTTTCCAAACGCTTGGTAATGCCGGCAATAAATGAATCGCATCTTCCTGACTTTGCATCAGCATTTCGGCAATTCCGGCCGTACATCCAAAGTTACCATCAATTTGAAATGGCTGATGTGCATCTAACATATTCGGATACGTTCCTCCGCCTTTTCTTTGTTCTGCTGTAACCAAATGCAATTGGTCCTGCAACAATTTATAAGCGTGATTTCCGTCTAATAATCTGGACCACCAACACACTTTCCATCCCATTGACCAACCTGTAGATTCGTCGCCTCTGTAATTTAATGAATTCTTTGCAGCTTCAAATAATTCAGGTGTTTTGGTTGCCGAAATCTGGTTACTCGGAAACAAACCGTACAAATGCGAAACGTGTCTGTGTTTGTCTTCCGGATTATCCCAATCGGTTTGCCATTCCTGCAACTGACTGTATTTTCCAATTTTCATTGGCGGCATTTTAGCCAAGGCCTCACTTAGCTTTTTATTGAAATTTTCATCTGGGGCAATCAATTTTGAAGCTTCGATAACATGTGTAAACAAATCAAAAACCAATTGATTATCCATTGTCGTTCCTGAAGCAATTGTTGCTTTTCCGCTTCCGCCGGCATGTGTGTTTTCTGGAGAACTTGAAGGAACCACTACCAAATAACCGGTGTTTGGGTCCACAATCATATAATCCAAAAAGAACTCCGCCGCACCTTTCATGATCGGATAAATTTCTTTTAAATAATTTATATCTCCGGTATATAAATATCTTTCCCATAAATCCTGAGAAACCCAAGCACCGCCCGTAGGCCACATTCCGGATGCAGCCGAATCTACCGGAGCTGTTACGCGCCAAATATCTGTGTTATGATGCAAAACCCAACCGTTTGCATTATACATAGTTTTTGCTGTTTCGTGACCAGTAACACTCAACTCTTTTGCCATTTGAATAAAAGGCTCGTGCATTTCTGAAAGATTGGTGACTTCTGCCGGCCAATAATTCATCTCGGCATTTATGTTTGTGGTGTATTTACTGTCCCAGGGCGGCGTCACCATATCATTCCAAATTCCCTGTAAATTCGCAGGTTGACCTCCCGGTTGTGAACTTGAAATTAAAAGATAACGTCCAAATTGGAAATATAAACTCGCTAATTGCGGATCAAATTGTTTAGAGAAATCCCTGATTCGTTCGTTTGTTGGTTTCTTAGCCAATTCGTTTGTTCCTAAATCAAAAGAAACTCTATTGAAGAATTTTTGATAATAGGCAACATGATCTTTTTTTATTGTTTCAAAATCTTTGGTTTCGGCTTTCGCCAAATATTCTTTACTTTTCGCCACTTCGTCTTCTGAAATATCCTGATAATTTTTGAAATTCGTCGCGATCGAAATATAAAGCGTCACGGCATCGGCTTTGTTGATGCTTAAAATTCCGTTGCTTGAAGAAACTTCTCCACCTATATTTTTGGCAATTAGTCTTCCCTGAAATTTTACTTTTCCTTTTTGGTTTTCAAAATTACTTCCGATTCCTGAAAGCAAGATTTGATCTCCATCAGAAGCTGAAACGGTTTTATCAATCGGACTGTTCATGAAAACATTACACGTAATTTGTCCCGGTTTATTAGCTAAAAGTTTTACCGCAATGACCTGATCTGCAAACGCAGTCAAAATTTCTCTGGTAAATTCTACTCCATTCACAGTATATTTTACTTTTGCCGTAGCATTTGAAATATCTAAATCTCTGTAATAATTGGAATATTTCTGATGTCCCGGAAAAGAAATATAGACGCTTCCGAAAGTTTGATATGGCATTCCGTCATTGGTTTGCGACATAATATCCTGTGTTGCCAATTCCTGAGCTTCATCAAATTTTCCGTCAAAAATTAACTGACGAACAATTGGTAAAGCTTTTATCGATTTGTTATGCGCATTACTGTTTGGTGATCCCGCCCAAATGGTTTCTTCGTTCAATTGTAAACGCTCTACCGCCGGATCACCAAAAACCATCGCACCCAAGCGACCATTTCCTAAAGGAAGCGCTTCGTTCCAGATTGCAGCGGGTTTATCGTACCATAATTTCAGGTCGCTACTGCTTTGCGCTGTTGCAGCAAAGGAAAAAATTCCAACACAAATGGCAGTTATTTTATTTCTTAACTTCATAGTATATATTTTTTTGCCACGAATTACACGAATTGGCACTAATTTCTCTTTTAATTTTTATTTCAATTTCTCTAATTATTAACCAAAGATTAAAGGTTTTTCATTGATTAAAAATCTGCGAGATCTGCAAAATCTGCGTGAAAAAATTACTCTCGCAGATTTTGCAGATTTAAGGAGATAAAAAAATCCTTCTAATCATTTTAATCAGTGGCAAAAATTAAATTACCGTCATTACATTCGTGAAAATTCGTGCAATTCGTGGCAACCCTTTTTTACTTCTTAACCTCGTAAAGCTTATTATTCTTCTCTCCAAACATTTCATATAATTTGTCGATATCTTTCAGCGCATTTTTAGGCAAATTTTCCGCTTTATTTCCAAAAACATATAATTTGTCATAAGGTTCAATCACACAAGTTGATTCGTCGATTTCACCTTTTGCATTTTTAACTTTGTTCAAATCCAAACCTAAATATTTTGCCATAAACGGATATAAAGCCATACGTTTTGAAACCCCAAAATCATGTCCTTCTTTTGCAAAATGAGCATTTTCTACCAAATCTTTTTTACCATAAAGTTCATAGGTTCTTTGAATAAAAGGGAATTCCAATTCAGGAACTGCCAATGTCCAGTCTTTTCCATCAGAAACAATTAATTGTGGTTTTGGCGCCATCATGGCTGAGATTTCAGCATTGTTAGTTCCGTTGCCGCAAAGGTGAATTCCGCGACCGCTTTCACAAGGACATCCACCGGAAAAATGAGAAGAAACCATTACCACCGGAGCAGAAACCGTAATTCTATCGTCTAAAGCTGCTAAAAACATCGTGTGCGATCCTCCGCCTGAACCTCCCGTAACACCAACGCGTGACATATCTACATTTTTTTGAGTCGATAAATAATCCAATAAACGGATTCCGCTTAAAACTTGTACCGTTGATGCAATACTATTTCGGTGTGTTTGTTCCGGAAACTGAAGCAAAGATTCTCCCCAGGCAAACAAATCATAACTCACTACAATTGCTCCCATTTTGGCCATAATGGCACAACGGTATTGTTCGTCTTTTCTATATCTTCCATCTCCAAAATGTCCATCAGGAGTTAAGATTACCGGCGCTTTTTTATTTAAAGGATAAGGTTTGTAAATAGAACCTGTAGCATAAACTCCCGGCAGAATTTCCAGTCCAATATTTTCGATACTGTAATCTTTGTAAATTCTTTTCGGAGTCAAAATAGGTTTTGATTTTGGCATTGGCGGCGCTTTATCCAATCCAAATGACGTAATCATACAGGCTTTTATTTCTTTTTTACGTGTTTCCCATTCTGAAACATTCGAATATAAAGTCGTCAAATAATCTAAACGCTCTCTTCCTTTATCAACCGAAACTTTATGGTTTTCATATTTTCTGATGATATAAGTTTCGTCTGGTTGTTTGAAATACATCAATTCGAAAGGCGCTAAAATATTCGTCAAAGAAATTGCCAGATTGCCTGGCTCAATTCTCCAATCAGCGTAGTCTAATTCTTTTCCTTTTAATAAACCTCGGTCATCATTGATGGTAACATGAAAAACAGTTTCAATTTTTTTCAGGGTTTCAGAAACTGGCTTTCTAAAATTTTCATCAGAGGTTATTTGTGCATTTGCAAATGTAACTCCAAAGAAAAAAACGGCTATATATATTTTAATTTTCATCATTTTATTTTTTATTAATTGGTATGAAATTGAACGCTGATGACACAGATTCGCTAAAGCGAAGACGCGGATTGAACGCGGATTTTTTTATTTTAATGTAAAAAAAAATCGAAAAAATCCGTTTAAATCTGCGTTTTTACGAAGTAAATCCGTGTCATCTGCGTTCTATATTTTACATTCAATTGTATATTTTCCGGAACCTAATTCTAAATTTTTAGCTATTTTCCCGTTTATTTTTATTTCAGTATTTTTCTGAACAGGCAATTTTATTGTTGCTGAAGTATTCACAGGAATCTCCACTTTCAAAATTAATTTGCCATCTTTTTTCTCCCATGCAGAAGCAATATTTCCATAAATAGATTTGTAAGTTGCTTTAACAAAAGTCATATCGCCTACCACTTCCGGCTGAATAAAGAAATGTTTGAAACCCGGCTTTTTATCATCCGGAACAATTCCCGCTAAACTTTGATAGAGCCATTCTTCAATTTGTCCCATCATAAAATGGTTCCAAGAATTTCCTTTTCGCGGATCCCATTGTTCGGTTAAAGTCGTCAATCCAAATTTAATCTGAAAACCATAACCCGGTGCATCGTAATGATTGTTCATTTTGTACATCATTTCGTTCTCACCATTTTGAGCCAATGCCTGAAACAAATAACGATTTCCAACATCGCCAGTCGTTAATCTGTCGCCTTTTGCTTTTATATCTGCCAGTAAATTTTGCATTACAGCCGCTTTGTATTGCGGTTCTACAATATCCATATAAATTGGAACTGCATTACTAAACTGGCTGTTTGTACCATATTGTCTGGTTTCCGGATTGAAGAATGCTGCGTTGAAAGCATTTTTTATATCAGCAGTTAAAGTTTCATATTTTGAAATATCTTCTGTTTTGTTCAAAAATTTAGCTGCTTTTGCCACCAAACTTGCTCCATAAAAATAATGTGAAGTCGCTGAAAGTGCAATCGGACTATTTTTAGAATATCCTGCAGCGTGTGTTCCGTAATCGTACCAATCTCCCAAACCATACGACAAAATATGATTGGTGGCTTTTGTTCCTAAATAATCTACGTACTTTTTCATTACCGGATAATATTTCTCTAACAAAGAAGCATCACCATAATATTCATAATACATCCAAGGCAGAATTACCCCTGTTACACCCCACTCTGGCGAATCGGTAAAATCGCCTCCAAAAACCACATATTCAGGAACTATGGTCGGAATTAAACCGTTTTCTCTCTGGCCGTCTGCTATGTTTTGCATTATCGCCGGAATATAACTTTCCAGATTATAGTTGAACATTAATCCCGGGCCGTTTAAATGAATTTCTTCCAGCCAACCCAATTTTTCGCGTTGCGGACAATCGGTAAAAACACTCTGAAAATTACTTTTTATGGAGTTATTAATCAGTTCATGCGCTTTATTGAAAATGGTATTGGATGATTCAAAAGTTCCTGCTTCTCCAGCCGAATTATAAATGAAATTCGATTTTAAATCTACCAGCGTCGGTACGTTTTTATCTTTAGTTTCTTTGTAATTAATATTCTCTATCTGAACATATTGAAATCCGTAATAACTGAATTTTGGCTGCCATTCTTCAACGCCATCCCCTTTTAAAGTATAGTCGTAATAATAAGGTTTTCCAGATCTTCCCTGACCAATTGTTCCGTCATCATTCAAACCTTCACCAACCCAAACGCGAATCGTTTGCCCTTTTTTTCCTTTTACCTGTATGGTTGGAAATCCCGAAAGATTTTGCCCCATGTTAAAAACATAAAAGTTGGGTTTTAATTCTTTTACTTCTTTTATATCATAGCGTTTCTGAATCATAATTGGTGACGCTGTTTGTGCTCTTAAAACTCCTTTTGGTGCTTCCTGAACGACAACTGGTTTCCAGTTTGAATCATTAAATCCTTTCGAATTCCAGCCTTTTTGTTCTAAGTTGGCATTGTAATCTTCCCCTCCAAAAATACTGTTGTAGGTAATCGGACTTTTGCTGTATTTCCAGCTTTGATCTGATTTTATGATTTCTTCAGAACCGTCTTTGTAAACCACTTTCATTTTGAAAAATAAAGTTGGCGGACCAAAACTCACAAAAAACTTGGTATATCTTTCTGCAAGTGTATTGTACATTCCGTTTCCTAAAAGAACACCGATTATATTTTCGCCCTTTTGCAATTCGGCTGCTGATAACTCGTAGGTATTGTAATTTACGGTTTTGTCGTAATCTGTCCATAAAGGAGCAAATTCACTATTGCCAATTTTCTTTCCATTAAGCGTTAATTCATAATGTCCTAATCCGGAAATATAAACTATCGCTTCTTTAATTTCTTTAGCAACATTAAATGATTTTCGAAGCATAATACTTCTGCGTGACAAAGAATCTGAAGCATTGATTATCGCGTCTTTTTTCTCTCTTTTATAAGTCGCAGAGTGAAAATTTCTACCTTCCGGCAAATGACTATCGGCTTTTGTAATCGCGCCAATCCAGGTTGGATTTAAGTCTGATTCGTCTGGTGCAATTCTAAAAAAAGCAGGTTTGCTCCATTTAGAAATTTTGCCTTTTTGATTCCATACTTTAACTTTCCAGAAATATTTGGTTTCTGTTTTTAAAAGACTTCCGCCATACGAAATCTGTAAATTTTTACTGGAATTTACTCGTCCACTGTTCCAGATATTACCGTCGTCATTTTTGAGTTTTTCTTCCGATGAAGCAACCAAAATCTGATAACCTATTTGTGATACATTAAATTCTTTTGAAACCAATTGCCAGCTTAATCTTGGTTGTTTTTCAATAACGGCTAATGGGTTTTCTGTCATTTCACAAGTCAAATGCTCAGCAGCAATTTGTCCATTTGAAATGAAAGTTGTTAGAAGACAAAAGATAAATAATATGTTTTTAAAATTCTTCATTATTGTTTTTATGTCTGCTGTTGCGGATAATTTTTCACGCAGATTTTGCAGATTTTATTTTTGCCACAGATTAAAAATATTCCCTCAGATTTATTCTTTTGCCATGAATTACACTAATTTTCACTAATTTCTAGCTTTTTAATTGTCAAAAATAATTCGTGGAAATTCGTGTAATTTGTGGCTATTTCTTTTAAAATTAATTCTTTTTTGTTACCAATGATTTAATATTAAACACCGCTTCCGGAATTAGTTTACCGGTATCCGGTAAATCAGTGAAATCTGGCGTGTCAGGTTCCGTATCTGCATTTGGTGTGTAACGCTGATCGCCAGTGCGGAACATAATGCGCGAAATACCATCAACCGGAGCATAGAATATTTTATTGGTTTCTTTTCCGTCATTTACTTTTACTGTATACGAACGGGAAGTAACATCTAATTTAACTGTGATCGTATATTCTTTTCCAGCTTCATATTTTGTAAGTCCGCCAAAACGGGCACCATTCTTCGCTTTTAATTCTCCATCTGAATCGAATACCAATCGGATAGCCGGAAGACCTTGTTTGTTTTGAAATTCAATTTGCAATAAACCGTGATTATTTTGCTCCGGTTTAACGGTAAAAGTTGCATCCATTTTTTGTGCAAACGGAATTACACGTTCGGCACGCGAGTAATCAAAATAATCCTGATCTCTTAGTGTTAACCATTTTGTGCCATCGGCTTTCTTTTCTACTTTCGTAGAAGCCCATGATAAATCATAGGTATTCCAGAATTTCAATTCATCACCGTTTGGAAGTGCATTAAAAACATCTTTTACATCTTCTTTCACTTCGCTGATTACTGGGACCGGAATCGATGCTACCCAAATATCTTCTTTGTTTACGCTGTAACTTACCCAAAGTTTTCCGTCAGGCGGAGTTCCGTCCGTTTCCGGAATTCCGCGAACGTATTGCGGACCTGCAGATTTGTAGTTTCCACCATAACGCATTGGAGTAATTTCGCCGTGAACTAATAATAAATCTTTATAATTCAATCCGTCATCACTGGTTGAAATTGCCAGTGGCCAACGATATTCTGATGGATTGTAAACTGTTGCATAACGATTATCAGGCGTTTTTTGTCCCCAGATTTTAGCATTGCTGTTTACAAAACCAGGTGCTCTTGTTGGAGTATACTGCCATGTTTTTCCATCGTCTTTACTGATCGAAGTCAGGGCAAATTTCCATAAACCTACCACGTTTCCGTTTGGTAAATGGTAATAATTGAAGGCTTTATATTGTTTTTTCAACGGAATTAAAGCATCGTCTCTATCCGCTTCTTCTACCCATTGTTGCATTAATAAGGGTTTAGACATCATTTCATCGCAAGCTTTGATAAATTTCTTGTCTTTGCTTTTGGTGTAAAATGGAAATGCTGTTGGTAATGGATTTCCGTTTTTATTGTATCTGATAAAATAAACCGGACCATAACTTCCATCTTTGTAAATTTCTCTTACTACACGGCCAATTCCTTTTCCGTCATTCGGATCATCTTTTTTGTCTAATGCCACTCCGTAATAACCCACCGAAAGCAATCGGTTATCTGATGAAACATAAAAGCCCATACGTTGGTGCATTACCGCATCTAAATTTTTAGCCACGCCTTCAACACCTTCTTTTTTAAATCCGTCCGGAACGTGGTAAATCGGAAAAAGAACCTGAGGTTTTGTCCACGTCACTCCGTCTTTTGAAGTCATCATAAAGGTCTGCCCCGGCGGAATATGTTCTCCTGATGGGTCACTTAAATAATGCAAATAGAAAGTATTGTTCCAATACGCCATCATCGGCTGGTGGTTGTACGTCCAGCCAAAACCATCTGCTTTTTCAGGATGTTCCCTGCTCGCACGCATAATCTGCATGGCGTGAACACCCACCGCCGGACTCAATTGCCCGTGATGATAATCTACATTAGAAAGTGTTTTACCAACATAACGAACGGTGTCGTTTTGGGCATTTACAACTGTACAAGTCAATAGAATTGTGGCTGTAATTATGATGTTGGTTTTTATGTTTTTGAAAACAATCATGGGTATTTATTTCTATTTATCTGCTCAATCTGCCAAATCTGCGTGAAAAAATTACTCTCGCAGATTTGGCAGATAAAGCAGATTTTTTTTATTTATTCTTTTCAATTAATCCTTTTAAAACTGCTGACGAAATTGTTGTAATCGTTCCGTGTTTATGTCCTTCCGGAAGACTTATTTTTGAAGATACATCTTCAAAATGGACAAAATCCGTTGTGCTTGACGCTTTATAGTTTTTCTCACCGTAATTATCATAATAGATCAGCCATTCTTTACCGACTTTTACCACCGTTGGTCCTTCTGATAAATGCGCGGTGAAAGGTTCTGAACTTTTTCCGAAAGGTCCTAAAGGAGATTTTCCAAAAGCCACTTTTATATTTCGCATCGGTCTGGTATTGTCTTTCAAAACCAAAACATAATCTTTCTTCGCTTTTTTGACAATCACACAATCGATCACGCTAAAGCCCGGTTCATAATACAATTTCGCATCGGAGAAATTTTTAAAATCTTTTGTTGTTACAAAATACATACGATGATTGTTTTTCTCTTCTTCTATTCCTTTTTCGAATCTAAACGGAATAGTCGAGGCCCAAATGATGATATATTCTTTTTTGACATCATCATAAAAAATCTCCGGAGCCCAAACGTTTACCACTTCCGGTTCGTTTTTCATTACCGGAATATATTCTTGTTTTGACCAATGAATTAAATCTTTAGAACTGGCATATCCAAAACCGTTTCCGCCTTTCCAATCCGTCGTCCAAACCAAATGATAGGTTCCATCAGCCCCTTTTGTAATCGAAGGATCACGCATGATTTTACTGGCTCCGATTTCGGGTTTTAAAAAAGATCCTTCAAGACCTTTCCAGTTATAACCGTCTTCGCTGTAAGCCAAGTACAAACCTTCTGTCGCCGGTTCTCGAAACGACGTAAAAAGATAAATTTCTTTCTTTTTCTGCGAATAACTTATCGCAAAAAAGAAACAGATTATTATGATGAATATTTTTTTCATGTTGTTTAATTAAACACTAATTTCACTAATTACCACGAATTAAATTTGTGTAAATTCGTGTTATATTATTTTTTGTCGAACTTATTCTACAATCGCTTTTTTATCTAAAGAAGCTCCTTTTTTTACAACCGTATTTACATTATTAAATACATTATTTTTAAGGAAAATATTTTTTGTTTCTTTTCCGTCTGCTTCGATGAAAATATCTGTCGCATTAAATGGAAAATTATTGTTGATCATAATATTCGACGCATTGTCAATCTTGATAACCGGAACTCCTTTTATTGGAGTTGATGAACCAACATTGTCTAAAATAAGGTTTTTAGCATCTGATATTTTAAAAGAAGAACCAACTGACGCATTTACTTTTACATCGTGGAATTCAATATCTGTTGCTGTAATTACCGTGAAACCTTCTTTGCCATCCATATTAATATTCGAGAAAGAAATATTTTGAATTGGCATTTCAGAAATTCCGCGGACAAATCCCGCTTTATTTACATTTCCACCCGTTACATTACTGATGTGAATGTTTCTGAAAGTAGGTGTACGCTCTGTAACCGGCTCTGCCGCATTATCTTTATCATAGAACAAGTCCAAAATAATGGCTTCTTCTTTGATGTTTTTCATGACAATATTATCTACACGAATGTCTTCTACAACTCCGCCACGACCGCGGGCTGATTTAATACGAATTCCACGATCCGTTCCATCAAAAACACAATTTGAAATTGTGACTTTCTTGATTCCACCCGACATTTCACTTCCAATTACAACACCGCCGTGACCGCTTAACATGGTACAATTGGTAATGGTTACATTTTCAGTTGCCTTTCCGTATTTACGGCCATCTGCATCTCTACCCGATTTGATTGTAATACAATCATCTCCAACGCTGATATGGCAATTCGAAATATGAACGTTTGTACAGGAAGAAGGATTGATTCCGTCTGTATTTGGTGAATGTGGATTAAAAATTGAAACTCCTGTAACCGTAACATTGTCACAAAATTCAGGATTAATCGTCCAGAAAGGAGAGTTTTGAAACGTTACCCCTTCAATCAAAATATTTTTACAGCCATAAGCCTGAAAGAAAGAAGGTCTGAAAAATTTTTTGTCAATTGTTCTTTTATAGTAAGGCTCATAGACAATTCCTTTGTTTTGCTCGGTCCACATTTTTTGGTATTTGGTTTCGGGAATTGGGCCTTTGGCAGTTTCAATTCGGTATACCTCATTCCACCATGCTTTTCCCTGACCGTCGATTACGCCTCTTCCTTTGATGGTGATATTTTCGGCATCTTTGGCATAAAATAATGGGGAGAAAGATTTCATTACCAATCCTTCATAACGCATTTCAACATAAGGCAGATAATCATCAAAATTGTCTGAAAATTTCAAAAGCGCACCCGAATCCAAATGAATCGTGATGTTGCTTTTTAGTTTTAAAGCACCGGTTAAATATTCCCCGGCAGGAAAAAAAATGGTTCCGCCTCCATTTTTTGAAGCTTTTTCAATAGCATTCTGAATGGCTTCTGTACATTTTATTCCTTTGTTATTTCCGCCTTCATTTAAGATATTCAACCAGCCATCGTTTGCGAAAGCGGTGTTAAAACCTGTGATGAAGCAGAGAATAAGTAATATATTTTTCATAGTTTTTGTTTTTTGGTCATTTTGACGAAGGAGAAATCCTCGCAAGTAACTCCGCAACGAGAGTCCAATCTTTGTCGAGCTTCTCGCGAGGATTTCTCCTTCGTCGAAATGACAAGATTTTGGTTATTACCTTATCGCCAATCGTTGTCGAGTTACTAATGTGATCCTTCCTTCGTCAGGATGACAAGATTGTGGTGAATGTCACGAATTCACAAATTATTCTTTTTAAATTAATTCGATCTCAAAATAAGTACCCAGTCATTTCCATCGGCTTTTTGACCGGAAGGCTGAAATTCGCAGGTATTTTTATTTTCAATTAATCCAATTTTGATTTCTTTTCCATTTCTTGGATTATACCAACTTGCTGCTACTTTATCTCCCGCAATTTTTCCCATGTTCACTTTAATTTTTCTACCGTTATAGGTATAAATCAAAGCATATTTTTCTCCTCTTGTTGCTACCAAATAATCATACTTTTCACCTTGATTGCCAATTAAGGATTGATCCGGAACTCTCTCTAAATAAGGAAAACTCAACATCAATTTTTTAATATAAACCATTTGTCCGGCGCCTTCCGCATTAATAGCTGAAGTCCATAATTCTTTATTTCCGTAAGCTGGTTTATCACCTTTTCTGAACATCTGCATTACAGCGTTATGACCGTAAGTGTAACCTGCAGCGCCTGAGAGAACCGACCAATATCCATAACGGCGTACGTCACTTGCTGTCCATTTTGGTTGTAAAGTGTCGTGTAAACCATGTGGAATTCCTTCGTAAGATGGTTCTCCGTCAAGCGTTGGTTTTGTAGGTTTTAAAGCTAAATCTCTCTGAACAAATTTATAATTGTCTTCTTTGAAAGAATTCGGCAATGTATCCTGATCGTAACGACGGTGACCGGATTGAAACATATTGAAATCTAACCAGGTTTCTGTGTGATAATCATCAGAAGAATCGGTTCTTCCGAAAGGGTGAAAAGTCACTAATTTATCCGGATTATTTGTTTTTAATGTATTTCCGATGGCATTCCAGATATCTTTAAATTCATTTCCGTGGGTGTCTCCACCATTTAACCAGATTATATTGGTTCTGTTTTTATAACGGTTTGATAAAAACGTCGCATACTCTGTAGCTTGTTCTATGCTTACTTTATTACCTTTTGAAACATTGGTTCCCCAAACGGGTACCATTGCTAAATAGATTCCGTTTTTGCGAGCTACTTCTAAAGTATAATCGACATGATCCCAATAATCGTATTCCTGGGGATTTTTAAAATTATTTCCGGCCGTGATTAATGGTTTAGAAACATCTTCTTTAATTAAGGCCGCATCGCCATAAACATTAACAGCATTTATATTATGCAAAACCATTACCTGAACCACATTAAAACCTTTTGCTTTTCGATCTTTAAAATATTTATCTACTGCTGCTCTGTCTAATTTTCCAAATGTCAGCCAACCGGTATCGCCTAACCAGAAAAATGGTTTCTCCTCTTCGGTTACAAAATAATGTTGGTTTTTTGAAACTTTAATTTTTGGCAAAGCGCCTTTTTCTGCAGATTGAGAATATCCGCTTTGCGCAGCTAACACTAAGCTTAGACCAAGGGTGTATAGATATTTAATTTTCAGATTCATTTTGGTTTTATTTTTTATTGTGTTTTTGGTTTGCCACGAATTGCACGAATTTTTACTAATTTTTATTCTGCTTGATTTTGTTGTTTCACGCAGATTAAGCAGATTTTAATTTTTAATTAATTCGTGAAAATTCGTGAAATTGCTTCGCCTGTTCGCTATCGCTCGAGTCGTGGCCAACTTTTCTAATTTTTTTTTAATTATAAATAGTACTTTTTCTTTGATCTCAGACGCTGGAATGGTTACATTTTTTCCACCTTTGATGTTTGCTTTTTTAGTGAAAGTTCCTGTTGCAGCGTTTATCGCGTATACTTCGAAATCTCCTTTGTAAGCTGACAGGTCAATGGTTACTTCTTTTTCATTTTTGATATAAAAAAGATAACTTTTTCCTTTATTTTCTAATGTCCAGATATTGTCTGAGAAAGTATTTCCTGCAACTAATTTCATTTGGCTTAAAGCCGAATAAAACTCCGGAAGCGCAATTTTTGGAATGTTAGGCAATGAAGCACCTCCCATTAACGCTGGCCATCCAAATCTTGAAGATCCGTCAGTTGAGTATAAAATTACTTTTTCAGGATATTTTTCGCGGTATTCACGAACAGCGCGGTATACCTGATCGTCTGTTTCTTTTCCGGTTTTTAATTTTCTGGCGTGTTGTCTTGGTGCTAAATTTAGACCTCCTTGTGGCGCATAGGCAGATCCGTCTTCTTTATAATACCAGTAACGAATATCGATCGCATCTACTGTTTTGGCTCTTTGTGCATCATTCAAAATAGCATCCTGAACATCTTTTGTAGCACTTAAACCAATGATTCCTTTTTTACCGGTTTCGTCTTTCCATTTTTGAACTTCATCCAGCCAAAATTGCATAAAATGAAGTGGTCCTGTATATTCGGCACTTGTCAACTGAATTACGTTGCTGTTGTCCTGAAAGTTTTCCAATGATTTACGGATAAATCCCTGATGTAATTTTCTTCTCGCAGGATTCGTAACATCATAAAACTGTTCTGCCATGAAAATACGTTTATCACCCGCATATGGTGGAGGTTCCGGAAAACCTGTGCTATTAATATTGTTTGCCGAACGCCATGGAGAACTCGACCAATGCGCACCAGCTTCTATAATATTATGTTGAAAATATTGTTGATTGACTAACAATTGTCCTTTGGTTTCCGCCAAATCAGCAAAAAGCGATAGACGGTCCCAATACCAATCATTGAATTTTGTCAAATCGTATTTACTTAACTGATCCCAGGCCAAATCCTGACCGCTTCTTGCAAATGGCTGCTCGTAAAATGGTGGCCAAACATCAGCATCAAAACGACGAACTCTTTCGTGGTCGTCCATTCTGCGCTCGTACCATAATCCGTAATTATGTTCTAAAGCGACCATATTATTGGTGCTTAAATAATCTGAAACTTCGTTGATGTTATCTGTAAAACCGGTTCCTGTTCTGCCCGGCACAAATCTGGTAACATGAGGTGATGACTTCGAAATGTCGCTATCTCTCAAACTTCCTCTCCACCATGGCACACTTAATCTGTTTCCGGCAATTACTTTTCCGTCATAAGTAAGCCAACCGTTTTGTGTTACTACTTTAGTATTGGAACTATTATTTTGTGTTGAATTAATTTTTAAATCATTCGCGTTTTTTAGACCTGAAGATTCTGTATTAATTGGATTCGCTTTTGAAACTTCAGCAATCCATTCTACTAAACTTTCTTTTGGAGCCACAGAATTTTTAGTTAATTCTTGTGCCACTGCAACCTCTGGACTTGATGAAGGCTCTGAACCTAAATCATAAATAAAGGGTTTTACAGGAAGTTGTCCCAAGCGACTTTCTAATTGTGCATAAAACAAACTTCTCGGACTGATATGACCGTTTACTTCTTTCCAGTGACCATCTCCCGCCATAATGCCGCCCCAAACTCCAAACGCCCAGTTTTGCGCTGTTGGCGGACTGTAACATTCTATTTTAGAGGCTGAAGTTTCCCAGATTACACTATTTGCAGCAGTCCATCCTGCACCTCTGCCGTTTTGTTCCCTGTTGTTATAACTTAAAGCGTGTCCGTCTACATAAGTGACATCAAATAATACTCCGGTCGCCCAACTGCCAATGGCTCCGCTATTGTTGAAAGGCAAATACGATTCACATTGCACAAACGCATTTGGACCCGTTGTTCCAAATCCGCCTACAGCAAAATCGTGATAACCGTATTCTGAATAGCAACGCTGAAACAATGTTTGCTGACCTTCTGTATAAAAAGTATGACGTCTAAAACCACCAATTTCAGAAACGGGTTCGGTTGCGATACAATCTTCAACCGTAATTTGTTGAGCCGATTTTAATAAAGCTATTGCACCACCAGAAAAGTGCTTGAAATTCACTTGTTTCACCCAGGCATTTTTCGTGTTTTCGATGCTAATTCCTAACCATCTGTGTTCTTCGTCTTTTGGTTTTGACTCATCGTAAATTGATTTCATCAAAATGTTTTCAATTCCAATATGCTCAATTCTTCCTGACCATGTATACAAAGTTGCTTTTGATGATCCGTAAACATCTTCCAAAGTCATTGTTAACGGAGCATTTAGTGTTACTTCATTACCATTGATTTTGGTTACGATTCTGTTCCAGGTAATATCCCAATCATTTTTTTTCCAGCCTACCCAACCGGTTTCGGCTCCAAAATCATCCATTTTTAACTCTTTAATCCAATTATCGGTTAAAGGTTTGCTGATAATGATTTCGTCAGAAGGTTTTAGCTTAGAAGTATTTTTTAATTGAATTACTTTTGTTCCAAGTGGTGTGTAAGTGGTATTGAATTCAAAAGTATCAGCCAGTTTTTTATCGTCAACTCCCAAAATTCTAATTACAGCTTCTCTTTTTAATCCGGTTCCTAAAAGAATAGTTCCGTTTTCATTGTTTCCGTTTCCGCGTAAAACCACTCCCGATTTTTTAATAAATAAAGTTCCCCCAATTTTAAACGTTCCTTTATCTAAAAGAACCGCCCCCCGAAAACCTGATTTATTAGGTTTCAAATTACTCACATAATCAATCGCAGCCTGAATTCTTTGGGTTGCATCTTCTTCTTGTTTTGGAACAAAGATTTTATTCTCCACATTCGGAATTGCTTTTTCAGAAGCCATATAACCCGCATACGAAAAATCAGGAATTTGATTTCCTTTAGCATCAGCAGTAAAAGAAAGTTTTCCTTCTTTCGTTTTTACAATATCAGGAAATGTGTTTTGTGCGACGCTACTGTTAATACTAAAAAGCAAAGCAAGACCGGACAAAATCATTTTATCTTTTTGAAGAAAAACTATATTTTTTAGTTGATTGAAATTCATTTTATTTTTGACTTTCTTTGAATTTAAGGCTTCTTAGATTACTATTTTTTCCACAATCTTGTTATTTTTGAGAATCTTTTCTCTTTGCTCTTTATTCTATTCTCTATATTCTATCTTCTAAATCTACTGCAATAATACTTTTGACAATGTATCGGTATTATTTTCAAATTTTGTCCAATCTACTTTTTTAGTCGGATCGATTCCGTTAAAATATTTTTCAAGATTGGTATAACCATCTTCATTTGAATCTTTATTGGCATCAGCTGCATCGTTGGGATTCAAACCAAATTTCTTTTCCCAAGCGTCTGTAATTCCGTCGTTATCAGAATCTTTATAGGCTTTTCCTTTATATTCCGGGTATCCGCCAACCTGATTTGGATTGGTAATAATTCCTTTTTTATAGGAGTCTGCAGGCAATCTTCTTTTAATAAATGCTGCACCAATTGCATTTTCTAAACCGTCTTTAGCTTCAATTTTTCCAGTTCGAACTTGCTTAATTACTCTTTCATCAACAGCATCTCTTTTTGGTAAAGTTGCGCCAACATTTTTCAAAACAAATTCATATGCTTCTTCAGCCTTCATAATTGTTATGTTTGGCATTGAGAATGCTTTTGGTTGTTTGATACTTTCTAAATAACCTTTGGTTTCTTCAGCTGAAAGATCTTCTAATTGTACCCCACCATTCCAGTTATCTGCTGTAACTTCTGGAGAACCCACTATATAATTTCCGTCAACATACGCTCTTCCGTATGTTTTAGGTTTCATATAACCTGATTCCGGTTTCAAAATTCTGTAACGAATTGGCTGATCTGTTGGCGTTATTGGTCCCGGTTTGAAATAATTATTGATGATGTTGAACATCGAACGATAATCACCTCCATCCAGAGAACGATTCCACCAGTTGAAAATCACATTATTTACAAAATTAAAATCCCCATACATTCCGATAGACGCATTTCTTGAAATGTTATCCGCCCATAAGTTACGCATAAATGTGCTATTTAAACCCCCAATTGTACTTCCAAATGCATGATTGTAAGTATCTAAGCCTTCTGAAGAAATAGTATTTTGAATTGTAATGTTACAGGCAGGCAATTTTTCCAGTTTTGATTTATCGTTTGCCTGAAACTGGTGTCTGTATAAGGATATGTTTTCATCTAATCCCCAGCTTACAGAACAGTGATCTACAATAATATTCCCAATTGGGTTTCCTCCAAGTGCATCATCTCTGCGAGTAACATCAGTTTCACCTCTGCGGAAACGCATATGTCTTATGATAACATCATGTGTATCGATTTCTAAAGTCTCTCCGGCAATACAAATTCCATCACCTGGAGCAGTTTGTCCTGCAATTGTTACGTAAGGCGCACGCATGCTAATACGTTTTTTAATCTGATGATTCCAGAAACGTTGAATACAATTGTTCTTACTCCCACAGCTTCACAAGCTTCTCTGAAAGTTCCTTTTCCGCTATCTTCTAAACTGGTTACAACGAATATTTTTCCACTTCTTCCGCCCGGTGTAAAAGCTCCACCACCTTCAGCTCCCGGAAAAGCAGGAATATCGGCATGAACAAAATCTTTAGGATAAGAAGCCCAAGGTAAATACGGGCGACCTAATTTGGCTTCAGCCTGAATCGTACTATAATTGGCAGTCCAGATTTCGGCCAGTCTTTTTTCTTCATCGGCTAAAATCGCATCGGTTTTATCCTGAAGAGGTTTTGGAATTTCTGGATATTGCGCATACGCCGATGAAAAGAATGAACAAAATGACATGATCATCATGGTTCTTTTCAGGGTGGTATTTTGGAAATTGTTTTTCATGAGAGTTAGTCTGAAATATATAAGTTAGAGTAGTTTGACACTCTAATTCATAAAAGGTTTAATTTAAAAATGTTAAAATTACACTTATAAAAATATCTACTATTCCTTCTTTTTATTCTTCTCTCTTTCTTCAACACGTTTGTGCCAGTCAGCACTTTCTTTGTTTAAATCATAACCTTGTTTTGATAGATAATTATTGATTCTTCCTTTGTATTTACCAAACCACGCATGTTTTTCTTTAGATGAACCACCATCCATTGCATGTTCTCTTGCTTCCACTAAAGCTTTATAAATGTAATCTTTTTGTTCTGCAGTTAAAGCTGGCAGCATATCCTGATAACCGGCATATGTAATTGGCAAAACACCATAGGTCATTCCGTCTTTTACGGCAACAATTTTGTCTTCTGATAATTGCGTTCCTAATTTTTTCAGATAAGCTTTGTGCAGTTTATCAATAGCTGTATCTGCTTTTGATTTTAGCTTATCAATTTTTTCGTTTTGCTTCTCTTTTGCTAAACTAGTATCTTCTTTTATTTTTTTGATTTCAGCATCTCTTCTATCCTGAATTTCGCTTAAATCTCTAAATTGTTGTGCAATAATATCAGTAACTGCTTTTTCTTTTGCGGGATTTGCCAACTCCAGTTTTGCTACAATTTTAGAAGCTCTTTCGTTGGTTACTTTGATATATTCCGGATCTAAATGCTGTTGTGCAATTCCGTTGAAGAATACCAATAACAACATCAAAACACTTATATTTAATTTACTTTTTGACATGATTTTAAATTTTGAAATTTATGTTTGAAAAAAACATTCTTATTTCACAATTTTTATCATGAAATAAGAATGTCTTTTAAAACTATTCTTGTAAAGGTTTTATTAAAGTTTCCTGGTTATTACTTAAGTCTTTCCAGTCTACTTTTTTAGTCGGATCAATACCATTGATATAATCTTCGATGTTGGCGTAACCGTCATTGTTTGAATCTAATTTAGCATCAGCCGGATCATTAGGATTTAAACCGTGTTTTTTCTCCCATTTGTCCGGAATACCATCTTTGTCTGTATCAACATAAGGTTTTCCTTTGTATTCAGGATATCCTCCTACTTGGGAAATATCAGTAATGATACCTTTTTTATAAGAATCCATTGGTAAACGTCTGTGCTCAAACTGGTAGAATTCTTTTTTCTCTAGTCCTTTTGCATATTCAGGAACTCCGGTTTTAACCGTCCTAACGATTCTTTCGTCTACTTTATCTCTTAATGGTAAAGTTGCTCCAACATTTTTCAACACATATTCATAAGCTTCATCCGCTTTCATAAATGGATGAAACCATGGCATTGGGAAAGGTTTGTCAGCTTTCATTTTGTCGAAATAAACTTTCGCTTCATCATAGGCCATTAACTCTCCTTTTTTATTCTCTAGTTGAATACCACCGTCCCAGTTATCCTTGGTCACTTTATCATTATTAGCCACAATATTTCCATTCACAAAGGCTCTGCCAAAAACCATATAAGGCAATTTGCTTCTTCCTGATTCCGGTTTTAAGATTCTGTAACTAATTGGCTCATTCAAATTTGTTACCGGTCCTGGTTTGTAGTAGTTGTTCATGATGTTGTAGTTCGCTGTGTAATCACCACCATCTGTTGATCTGTTATACCAGTTAAATACCACATTATTTGCAAAATTGAAAATACCATTCCATCCAATTGAAGGATTTCTTCCGGCATTGTTTGCCCACATATTTCTGATAAAAGCACAATTTTCTCCTCCTAAAGTACTTCCGAAAGCATGATTGTAAGTATCTAAAGCTTCTCCGAATAAACTATTTTGAATCGTAATATTTACAGTACCTACTTTAATATCCGGATAACCTGCACCCGGACTGTACATATGTCTGTACATTGACATATTCTCGTCTAATCCCCAAGTTGCAGAAACGTGGTCAATCATAATATTTCCAACCGGATTTCCTCCAATAGCATCATCACGACGACCAACGAAAGTTTCTCCTCTGCGGAAACGCATATGTCTGATTATTACGTCATGCGTATTAATCCAAACCGATTCTCCAGCCACGCAAATACCATCTCCGGGAGCAGTTTGTCCCGCAATAGTGATATAAGGCGCACGGATAATCAAAGGACTTTTGATTCTGATAATTCCGGAAACATTAAAAACAATAATTCTGGCTCCACCTTTTTCGCACGCTTCACGTAAAGTTCCAGGTCCGCTGTCTTCTAAACTTGTAACGGTATAAATATTTCCGCCACGACCACCAAAAGTGTACATTCCTCCTCCTTCAGCACCAGGGAAAGCAGGAATGTCTGCCTGTGGTAAATCATTTGGACGGGATGCCCACGGAATAAATGGTTTGCCGTGCTTGGCCTCTTCTTCAATAATTACAAGTGCTTTTTCCCAAGCTTCATCAGAACGTTTTTCAGCAGCATCCATAATAACTTTGGACTGTGCCTGAACTTCCGGACTGATTTTAGGATATTGGGCAAAACATTGGAAACTTCCTAAAAACAATAAGAAAGCAACCGATAAAGTGAAATTTTTCATACTAATTTTTTATTATGGTATTCATTTTTAAACAAATCACCTGTACTTTTTGGATACAGGTGATTGTTTTTATGCATTTTAATAATTTTTATTGGGGCAAAAATTATTCTTGATAGTTGTAGGTACCTGGAGCACCATTCCCATCTTTCCATCCAATAGTTTGTGTTAACCAAGGATTACCAACCAAAGCACTCTGATTAAGTCCATTTACATAATAATTTGGTCGCCATAAAATAGGAGTGGCTACACCACTAACGTTATCCATTGGTGTTGGAGGAGAACGTAATACAAAATTATTAGTATAAAAAGTTGCTAAAGCAGTAATTTGTGCCTGAAAGTTTGCTACATCCGGATCAACAGAAATAGAAGCACGAGCAGCAGCTAAAGGATCTGTACCTGCCGCACTAGTTCCATTTTTATAATGTAAATAATTTCCAATACGTTGAGTACCATTTATTACTGGAATACCAAGTTTACTATTTGTTTGGTCATTAATTGAAGCATCGTCACTATAAAGCATCCATCTTTGAGTATCCCAAAAACGTTTTCCCTCATAAGCCAACTCGACTCTACGCTCGTATAGACAAGCTTCAAGAGCCGCATATTTGCCTCCTAATGTACCTATTCCGTAATTATCTGTAGCAGGAATTCCAACGCGTTTACGAATTCTTCCTAAATAAGTAACAGTATTACCGATATCGCCTTTCGCAGCATAACATTCTGCAATGTTCAATACTAACTCAGCAAAACGATACTCTATAATATCTGTTCCTGAAAGCTGGAAGTTAGATGCATTACTCACTGTAGGACTAGACATTTTACGAATAAAAGCAGGGCTCGCTACATCATTACCCATACTGAAAGCTACACCTGTAGTGGCATTTGTTGACCAACGATACGCCCAAACTGTAGGTGCTGCAGCGGTAGTTAAACTGTTATTGTAAGGCCAGTAACTTCCTGAAAAACCAAATGTTCTGTAAAAACGTGGATCACGATCTTTAAAAAACAAGAATGGATCATAATTATTCGCAGCAGTAGGTCTTTTTCCATTAACCATTGGAAATAAATCAATCATACTTTGCGGAGCATCAACTCCTCCACTTCCCTGACCTCCCTGGCTGGCTAAACGAATTGATCTTTCCCACGAGTTATTAGACTGTAAAGAAGTAGTAACTGTAGTACTGCTTGCTAAAAGTTTAACCGCAATAGCTTCTGAAATAAAGGCATTATCATTAACATAAAACATTCTTTCCCAATCTCTTGCTGTTGACCCGTATAAACCATGTCCCGCTGCAGTTAATTCTGCTTCTGCTGCTAATCCTGCTGCTAAGGCAGCATCCCAACGATCTGTTGCTGAATCCCAATTTTTATTGAATAATGGGCTGGCATACGTTAATAAAACACGTGATTTCTGAGCCATCGCTGCACCTTTAGTAAAACGACCGTAATCACTTGCTGGCCATGTACGTGGTAATAAACTTGAAGCTAAATCAAGATCAGCAACAATTTGTTTAACTACTTCAGTTACTGTTGCTCTCGGTATTTTTATCGAAGGATCATCTTTAGAAGGAGTCTGAACAGTTGTTATTATTGGAACACCACCGTAAGTACGCATTAAATCAAAATATTGAATAGCACGTAAATAATACATTTGTCCTTTAATCTGATCACGAAACGTCTGACTCAAATTAGCTCCATCTACATCAATTCTTTCCAACATCACATTGCAATCTCTAATTCTATTATATGGATCATTAGAAGGGTTTTCAACTAATGTTTTTCCGAAATAACCCGAACCATCCGACGCGTTTTCCAAAGTTTTATTTGGATTAATCAGATCCGAAATACCCCCTATTTCTTCCGTATAAGAAGTTTGTGTAGTTGTAAAAGATCCAACAACTACTGCAGTTGGTGTTTTATACCCATCAAAAAAGTCGTAATATAAATTGTTTACGTACCAATTAACACGTTCTTCACTTTTAAAGAATTCTTCATCGTAATACTTATATTGCTTTTTATCTTCTAAAAAGTCATCACTGCATGAAACTCCTAATACCATTAAAAGAATCATCGTTATATATCTACAAAATTTTGCTTTCATAATTGTTTTTTAATTAAAATTAGAATGATACATTCAAATTAATTGACCAGGTTCTAAGGGTTGGATATCTGGAAGCTGAATCATCATACATATTTCTATAATGATCTGGATAAGGATTATATAAATCCCAAAGGTTGTTACCTGTAACTCCTAAAGTAGCTTTTTGAATATTTAGCTGTTTCATTGCTTCTCTTGGAAGTTCAAATCCGACAGTCATATTTCTAATTACACATCTAAAAGTATCTAATTGCCAAAAATCAGATGGAGCAAAAATATAATCCTGTTGTCCCATATTAGGATACTTACCGTTAGGATTATCAGTAGCATCATACATGTCTGTCCAGAAAGATTCGTGAGCCCAATCATTATGAGCAGAAGCAGTACCTTGTTTTACTAAATCAATAGTTCTGTAACCTCCCCAGGAAGTTTGAATCTGCGTTCTAAAATAAAAAGTTTTATATCTAAATCCTAAATTACTTGTAAAACCGTAAGTTCTGTTGTTCTTTGCTAATTTAACATAATCTTCATTTCTCATAATTCTACCATCAGCTCCTGCCTGAGTTCCCTCTGATGCATTATAAACGCCTGCTGTATCTTCATAAGCCAACATTCCTTTTCGCATAGCAGTTACGTTATTGATCCCCATATAAGTAGGAAGCACTCCCGCAGCTGTAGCTCTCTCTGTTAAATAATTCCAATAGTTAGTAACATCCTGGTCAGTTCTTAAAATACCATCACCCGTTGAAGTTTCTTTCCATGTTTTGAATCCCCATGTTGGAAAAAAAGTAGAAGAACCAACCTCTGTTATATTAGTATTTGCATCTGTTCTTGCAAGGTTAGGGTATTTTTTAACTTCATTATCGCTAAACGCGAAGTTTACCCCTACATTATAACTAAAATCTTTTATTTTATCACTCCAATTTAAACTAAATTCAGTTCCCCAAGCATCAATAGCTGCATAATTCACCTCTGCAAAACCACCTCCAACTGTAATTGGAGTACCAGCTTCACCAGCCAATCCAATTAAAGCATCTGTTGTTTTATCATAATAGTAATCTGCTGAAACTTGTAATCTATTTCTAAGAAAAGCAAGATCTATACCGATATTATTTTTGATTGTAGTATCCCAATGTACATTTTCATTTGGATTTGGACGTGGCGTAATTCCTCCTCCTAATAGACCTCCATTAGATCCAAATTGAGCTCCTTTGTCTGGTAATGGTTCATAAAACTGTAACCATCTCCAGTAATCAATATTATCCTTACCCGTTTTTCCAATTGAATAACGTAATTTCAAATTATTTACCCAGGAAACATTATCTGTAAACCAATCTTCTTTAGACATAACCCAACCTAATTGAGCACCTGGGAAAGAGCCCCAGTAATTTTGTGGAGCAAATTTTGTAGAAGCATCACTTCTAAATATAAACTCAACAAGATATCTGTCTTTAAAACTATAGTTCACACGTCCTAAGTAAGACTGTGTTCCTGACTCTACTTTTACAGCTTGTGAGTTTGTACTTATCGGTCCTGCAGTAGTACTATTCCCTAAAAAGTCTTTTGAAGTTCCCTCATAAGCTAAACGAACTTGTTTGTTCCATGCTTCTGATTGCTCATAACCAACCATAGCTGACACATTATGGTTTCCAAACGTTCTGGCATATGTTGCAAAAAAGTTACCCTGTATTACTTTATCCAAATCTGTTGTATAATAAGCTCTGGAACCACGGATATTAGTTTCTGGAGCTCCATTATTTGCAAAAATTGAATTTGGATTTAATAGATGATTATCCTGTGTATGATGATTGGAAATTCTAAGTAAATCATAAGGTAATTGATACTGCTCTGTGTAACTACTAGATTGGCTTCTGGCAAAGCTTCCTTTTACGCTTAAACCTTTTACAAATGGCAATTTATATTCAAGAGACAAATTCACATTATATGAAAACTGCTCTTCTGTTTGTTTTCCGGCATCCAAACCTGCAAAATAGTTCCATCCTGCAATAGTCGTATTAGAGTTTGCACTTCCTAAGTTACGATCTGTACGTGGAAAAGGAGACATCCAATATGTATTACCATTTAAAGTAGTTTCCCATGGAATGTATTTAGGCATGTGTAATAAGTAAGCATAATCTGCCTGTTCTCCTCCGGCAAGCGAACCAAAACTGCTATCGTTTAAGTTTGCTGAAGCCTTAGAGTATGATTTAGTGACATCTGTCGTAATAGCAGAAATGGACGCAGAGAATACTAAATCCTGGGAAATTTTTATTGTAGTTCCCGTTCTGAAATTCCATTTTTTATAATCTTGTTCTCCTAAGTTAGGTCCTTGATCAAAGTACGTAATACCGGCAAAATAAGTCGCTTTTTCGGTTCCTCCACTTGCAGAAAGAGACTGTCTTTGCTGAGTAGCAGGTTTCCATGCTTTTTTAAGCCAATCATAATCTAAACCTTTCATTTGTTCAAGCTCAGCTGGAGAAAAATAATTAGCAGTATTCTGATCTAAATTTGAATTCAAAAATCTATTTTTCCAAATCCCATGCTCATAAGCATCCATTGTTTTACTATGGCTTACTGCATCATTAAATGAATATTGACTATAGTAGGTAAACTGTGTTTTTCCAGATTTTCCTCTTTTTGTCTTTACGATAACGGCTCCTTGTGATGCTCTCGATCCGTAAATCGCTGCAGAACCATCTTTTAAGACTGTGATACTTTCAATTTCTGAAGGATCCAATTGATTAAAGGTATCCAAAGTAGGTTTACCGTTTTGAGGATCAATTTGCACCATATCATCAATAACCACTAATGGAATATTTGAATTACCATCCTTGGAAAATCCAAAAGTTTGACGAATCTGAAGAGTTGCAGCTTCACCTGGACGAGTCGCACCTCCTGATACGCTTACACCTGGAGTTAAACCTCTCAATGCTTCAGATAAATTTGAAACAGGTAAATCCTGAAAATCATCTGGTTTTAAAGCAACAATAGCTCCCGTAACATTATTCTTTTTCTGGCTACCATATGCCACTACTACAATATCCTCTAATTGATTAGAGTCTGATTGCATTTTATAATCAAGTTTTGTACGTCCTGCCAAAGAAACTTCAGCTTTCTTCATACCAATGTAAGAGAAAACTAATGTTGCACCAGCTTTCACTTTAATTTTATACTGTCCATCAAAACCTGTCGTAACAGTATTTTTTGATGATTTTTCAGTTACGTTAACTCCCGGAAGCAAGCCTCCTAAATCATCTGTTACAGTTCCTGTAATTGTTACATCACTTGAGCTTTGAGCTGAAGCCAAAATACTCATCAGCATAAACAAAAGAAAACTACATCTCTTTATAAGTGTTTGTTTCATAAATGTTTTGTTTTGGTTAGTCATTATTAGTTAGTTAGTTTTTGTTTTATAAAAAAATGTATTCTAAATTTAAATTAACATTTCTTGTGTTTAAATGTTAAAATCACATTTATTTATTTACCTCAAAAATATAACGATTGCGAAGTTCAACCGTCCTGTGCTATCCTGCTTTAATTTTATTATTCCAAAAAAAGCTTTTAAAAAAAACCATATCTACAAAAAAATGAAAGAAAAAATAGACAAAAATCAAAAATTAAGGAAAAGGTTTGAATATTCAGGAATAACCAAACCGATTTTAATGGAAAATCCGAAAATTATCTAATAAAAACTTTTATAACGTGATTAATTCGCAAAATGAATTATTATTTAGAGCTGTTATTGAAGTAATTAGCGTTTGTTTTTACAAATATAATTCTTGTAAAAATTAAAAAACTGCCTTTATCCGAATAAAAAACTTACAGAATAAAATTGAATATTTTTTTTGGATACCTGTTAAATTCGAATAAAAAATTAACATTTTTTCTGATCAATCAAAGTGAAATCCTACAAAATAATATTAGACCGGGGCTTAAAAGCAAAATCAATGTGACATCCACACCGTCATTTCTGCTGCACCATGGTTTCCCCAGGCAAAATAGGGGATTAATTTTAAGTTATACTCCTTACTTTTCTTAGCAGACACCGGCTGATAAAGCTTTTTATCCCACGAACTATCCTGATCAATTAAAGAAGTTGCATTTATAGTTAGTAATTGTCTATTATTTATTTCAATAAAATTGGTTGTAAATACCGAATTTGCATTCAAAACAACTTCATTAATATTAGTATTTGCAGGAAGCTGATCCGATTCTAAACAATAAACAATCGGTCCTCTTTTTACTGCAACCTGATTTTTAACTTCTTCTACCAACGGATTTGCCTGCATCAATTCAACAGGCATTGGAATATTTAATTCAATAACATCACCTTTTTTCCATTTCTGATTTACTTTTGAATAACTTCCTGAAGCTACCTCAGCATCCAATTTTTTTCCATTAATTGAAATTACAGCATCCTGACTCCATCCCGGAATTCGTAATAAAAATGATTGTGCCTCTTTTGGAGCTTTTACAATTTTCAATGTAATTTTTCCATCCCACGGATAATTGGTCTGTTGCTCAATTTCGATTTTCTCGCCGTTTGGCAGGGTAGTTTTTAAAGTGTTGCTTCCGTATAGATTAACATATAGACCCTCTTTTGAAATACTGTAGGCGTAATTATTAACCTCAGCGATAGTACGTGTTACATTCGGTGCACAACAATTTGACAAAGCAATATATCCTTCACGTTGTTTGCTCCATCTTTGCTTAAAAGGTAAATCTTTAGAAACATTCAACGGATTATTATAGCAGAATTTTGTTCCTTCTAAACTCATTCCAGATAAAACACTATTATAAAGTGCTAACTCTACAATATCGGCATATTTGGCATCGCCGGTAATTTGCAGCATTCGAAAATTCCATAAAACGTTTCCAATATTCGCACAGGTCTCGGTGTGAGCCGTTGCATTTGGCAATTGAAAAGGTCTTCCGTAAGCTTGATGGATTTTCTGTACATCGGTTGGATTATAAGAAGTTCCGTCTGGAGAAACGCCATCATACAAAGCACCGCAAGCTCCTGTAATGTACATTTTGCGGTAGGTTACATCATCCCAAATCGATTCCAGATTGTCTAATAATTTCTTTTCTCCGGTTTCTGCATATAAATCGGCAACACCTGCATACAAATAATTCGCTCTTACAGCGTGGCCCATTGCTGTGGTTTGTTGCCTAAACGGAATTCTATCCTGATTATCATCGGTTCCATCATTTGTAGTCCCTCTGATATCAATTAAATTATTCGCCAATTCAAGATATTTCGGATTTTTAGTGGTGCGATACATCTCTACAATTCCCATATAATGTGAAGGACAAATTGCATTTCGGGCCAATTCCGGTGATGCTTTTTTGTAAAAATCATATAGATAATCGGCTACACCTTTTGCAATATCCAGAAAATTTGTTTTTCCTGTAGCGCGATAATGTATACAAGCAGCAGTCATCAAATGCCCCATATTGTATTTTTCAAAACCCAATTGTTTTTTTACTTCTTCAGGTCCCAAAGTTCCCCAACGTTCATCAATTAAAACCGGTGTATGAATGTAACCGTCTTTACGCTGTACTTTTGCAAACAGCACAATGGCTTTATCCATTTCTGCATCTAATTTTTTGTCTTTTGTAACAGCATAAGTTGCCGCCATTCCTTCGAAAATTTTATAAAAATCACCATCATGAAACGAAGGTCCTTTGAAAGTTCCTTTACTTTCTCCGGCAGCAATTTCAAAATTTTTATAGGCATGCGAAATCGAATCGTTATGATACAAATCCCACATATAAGGCAAGGTGCTTTTGGTCTCAACATCAAATTGCTCTTTCCAAAAACCAGCTGTCCATTTCACATCTTCTAAACTCACACTTTGCAATTTAGAATAGGGGCTGTTTGAATTTGCCACTAACCCTTTATTTTGAGCAAAGAATGAAGTTGAGATTAAAAACGTTGATATGATGATATTCTTTTTCATTTGATTTGGTATTGTGATGATTTGGAACGCGGATGACGCGGATTTAAGCGGATTTTTTATCTACCCGATCTGCCAAATCTGCGTGAAAATAATTAGCTCGCAGATTTGGCAGATTGAGCAGATTTATTTAATCACATTATTATTTAAGATCAACGTCAATCCGTTTAAATCCGCGTCATCCGCGTTCCATTTTTTTATTTTACAAAGAAATTTATGATACGACTCATTGTATCTCCATCGGCATCTTTAACTGTGATTATTACAGAAGCAAATCCTTTTTCGATAGCCGTAAACTGAATGTCTTTTCCTTTTAAAACTACTTTTCCATTTTTAAGATCTGAGAAAGTATAAACCGGTGTTTTTTCATATCCTTTAAAATAATCAGCTGCCGAAAACTCTTTCGTTTCACCTGAAGTAATGAAAAAGTGTGGTTGCGCCATCCAGTCTAAATACTCGTCCAATTGTGTGAAACCATCTTTGTCGGCATCTAAATTCGTGTCAGCAAAATCTCCTGCTTTCGAATTTTCATTTAATCCTTTTGCTGTTTCCCACCAATTTGGCAGTCCGTCATGATCGGTGTCCCAATCTGCAGCACGTTTTTCACTAGCATATTCACCTAAGTCACCCAAATCTTTTTCAGAATCGATCATTCCGCCTAAACCGCTTTTGCTTCCTTTATAAGTAAAAGTACCTTTTAAAGTTTCCTCAATAATTCGGTTATCATGTTTGTCAAAAAACGGTTCGCTTGCTCCAACATCCGAAAGGACATTTTTATAAGCACCTACCGCACTTTCTGTTTTTACATAAGATTCAAAGAATGGTTTATCAACAAAAGTTTCATACTTCACAATTTCATTATGCGAAATTGTAGATGTTCTTCCTTTTTCCTGAGTTTTCTCATCGAAGTGGCCCTGCATGATATTTCCATCAAAATAATAACGTTGCATTCCTTTTCCAACGCCTTCATGCTGTGCATTCAAAGCAAAGAAATATTTAGTTGAAGCACCTGGCTTATAGTAATTATTTACGAAATTTACTTCATTTGCACCTCCGTCGGTTGTTCTTTGTCCCCAGTTGTAAACGACATTATTTCTGATGTCCAATCTTCCTGTGTAATATCCATCGCCATTTAAACCTCCACCAATACTCCAGTTTCTACCATAGTTATGTGCCAATAAATTATGGTGAAAACTACCCACATCACCACCAATTGTAGCGGCAAATCCGTGCATTTTTCCAACTTCATATTTATCATGTCCTGCCACATTCAATGCCTCAGAAATTAAAGTACGCTGTAAAGTAATGTTGTGTGCACTACGTGAACTGAAAGATTCATCAATTGTCCAGCTGATAGAACAGTGGTCAATAATACTATGATTGGCACCTGTAAGTCCCATTCCGTCATACGTCTTTCCGCTTCCAATTCTAACTTTCAAAAATCGGATTATTCCATCGTTTCCAGTTAATCCAACTGGCGCTTTACTAATCGTAATTCCTTCACCCGGAGCAGTTTGTCCTGCAATTGTAATATACGGATTATTCACCACTAAGCGATCTGTTAATTTTATATTTCCGGAAACATTAAATACAATAGTTTTAGGACCGGTTCCTTCGTTTACCGCAGCGCGAAAACTTCCCGGACCACTATCATCCAAATTCGTAACCTCAACTACTCTTCCTCCTCTTCCACCTACGGCAAAACGTCCGTATCCTTCAGCTCCGGGAAAAGCCAATTGTGCTGGTTTGAATGACCAAACGGTTCCTAAAGTTGTATTTCCTTTTACATCGACTTCGTCAATACGCCAGTAATAGGTTGTCATACTGTACAAATCAGCAACAGCAAATTTAGTGTCTGTTTGTTTTCCTTTAAATTCCGGTGACTTATCCGTAGCGTCTGTCACTGCTTTTTTATCTGTTCCGAAGTACAACTTATGAGCAACAGCCTCTTTTGAAGCTTGCCAGTTCAACATAAATTTATCTCCCAAAACAACATGCGCATCTGCATCTTCTGGTTTTGGAGTATGTGCTTGTTTTTTAAGATTTGGAGTATCGATTTCAAACCCGTTAATGACCAGTTGCTGAATTAAATTGGGATCTTTCGAATCTAATTCAAAACGGATCACTACATTTTTACCGGTCTGAGCATTAAATACAATATAAGCGGTTGCCGCCTCAATAGTCGAAGTTGCCCTATTGCTGGACGCTACCGTTTCTACCAATTTATTGTTTACATATATTTTTACAGGAGCATATGACTTTCCTTCAATCTTGTCAAAAGTGTTATGAAAAGTCAGCAACGAGTGTTGTCCAGATTTTAATCCGCTTATTGTAAGTTCCAGATTTTTATCCGTAAATAAACCATCACTTGTTAATCGGCTATAAAATGGCGCGCTCATTCCGACTTTAAACCATTTCGATGAAAAATTTCCTTTTAATTTGAATTTTACATTATTAAAAGATTTCTCCGCTTCGGTTTGTTCCGTTATTGGCCATGAACTATAATTTGGATCACCTACTTCTTCAACTCTTCGTCCCGAAAAATCGAAATCGACTTTAACGATTTGTTTTTCAGCTGTTTTCCCAGCTGATTGTGCCTGTCCGTTTGTTGCCAAAAGTATTGACAAAACAGCAGCACTTAATAATTTCTTTATCATTGTAATTGGTAATAGTTAGTTAGTCTAATTTTTTCTTTTCTTCTATTGAAATCCCTAACAGATTTATAATGTCTTTTTCTCTTTCCTGAGGAATCACTTTAATAATTTTTGTAATTCCGTTTTGAAGCTCTGCTTCTATAATAGTATTTTGAGAGGCGTATAATTTAAAATGAACATTCCATTCTTTTGGCCAGGCCGGAAAAAGATAGATTTTCCCATTGGCTTCCTGCAGCAACATTTCCTGCATACCAATCATTCCGGAACCACCCCAATTATGATCCGGAACCCAGTCAAAACCCGGTCCCCAAAATGCCGGAAATCTTCTTTCCGAATCACTCATTTTTAAGAGATTGTATTTTGCAGCTTCTTCGGTTAAACCTAATCTTGCAGCGAAAATATTATCTTGTTTCCAACCGATATAGCTTCTAAATTTAATAGCATCAGCATCGTACTTCCAGGTATTTAAAGCCGTTTCTAAATCAGGTTTTCCTACTCCGTAAATTCCCCAAGGAAAAACCGGATACAATTGTGGTACTTCAGAATTATTCACTCTTTCCCACGATTTTGCCGGAACCAATACTTTATGATTTTCGATTGTACCAAAATTCAAAGGCGGAATTCGGGTTTGAAAACCTTTTAAGTACTCCAATTCTTCTTTCGATAATTGTGTTGAAGAAAGGTTTAAAAGCTTTTCTGTAATCACCTGCAAACCGGCAATAGTGCTGTTAGAATTATTTGCCATTTTATAGGTTTCGGCACCTGAACCCGGAAATAGAATCAATTTTCCGTTTCCGTCTAAAGCCTTTCTGCCTCTTTGTTTGGCCAGATATTGATAATGTTCATCAAAAAAACGAAGGCAGCTTATGATGAATGAATTGTATTTCTGAATGTCTTCTTTTGCAAACTCCTTTTGCTGCAGCATCATTTGGCAGAATTCAAAAACGGTGTCCCATTCATATTCCAGCCATGCATTATATTCCATTCCCGGATCGTAATCCGCAGGACGTTTCCATTCGTATTCGGCCGGATTTGGCAAGCCAAAATTTTCCAATTGCTCTGTAAAAGCGGCTCCGTTATGGTTCCAATACACTTTACTTCTTAATTCGGCATTCTTCTGCAGACTCAAATAATAATCCAATTGCGATTTCATCATGTCAAAATCACCGCTTTTTAACATCGGAAAATAAACTAGTCTTTGATTTTGTGCGGTCATCGTTCCTCCACCCCAATTTCTGAAATCGGGTGTAAAATTTAAATCGGGATTGGTAAAAACCGGATCAACCGTAAACAATCCACCGTTGAATTTTGTTGGATACTTTCCGTAAGCGTTACATCCCAACATGTATCGGAACAACTGATAATTTTTTCCGATTTGATAAACCGAATCTTTTTCGGCTGTATTCGTTTTTTGGGTATAAATAAAACTGCGGTTCCAAAAATTATTCCACCAGTTGATGGTATTTTTTTCTGCTTTTTTAGAATTGATTTTATAATCTGAAATTTGATCTTTTAACCCTTTTTCCCAAGAAGATTGTTGAGAAGATTGATTGGTATATAAATGAATTTGAAGTTCCTGTTTTTTGGATGGTTTTATACTTGAAAGTGAATAACCTTTAAAATCGGTATCCTGATATTTTCCGGAATAAGTTCCGTCCGATTTCAAATTGATTCCCATCATGAATCCGCCAAAAGTTAAATTCGCCAAAGGATTCAACATTTGATCTTTTACCGATTCCATTTTTTGTTGTTTTACGGCAACATCAAAAACGGTTTGCGCTCTATTTCTATGGTAAAATTGGATACCATTATTTTCAACTGAAACCGAATCTTTAAAAGTAAATATTTCACCTTGCGGCGCCCATTTATAAGAATTCGCATTGTTTTCTTTCCCTTTTGATGTACGATTGAAATGACGCCAGGTTTCGTAAGAAGCTGTCATTTTTAGATCTGTTTTACTTTCTAAATCCAGATGAATTACCGGTTTAAAAACATCAACCCAAAGTTTGATTTTAGTATTATTTTGAGCAATTGAAATATAACCGTCTTTCAAAACCAACTCCTGACGAAAACCTTCATTATCCTTAAACGGATTTGGTATTAAAGTAACTTTTACGCGACCAAGTTTCAATAATGTATTATGTTCGTCGAAAGTTCCGCTGCGCGAAAAGTAGAAATATAAATCTCCTTTTTCAACCCAAACATTCAAACCTATATCACCTCCCCCTAAAGGCATTGATTCTGATGAATTAGTACTTTGTGTATTCCAAACGGGATTATAATTTTCAAGCACAGGAGTTTGCGCCTTTATGAAAAGCGTGGTGAAAAGAAAAAATAATATTATTGTATTTTTCACACTTATTTGTTTAGACGTAAAAATTCTTAAAAGTGGAGGTCCACTTTATATTTAATGTTTTCAATACAAACCTGACAGATATTTAAAACCGGTCAGGCTTAATCCAAATCTTTAACTAATTAAGTAAATAACTTAAATGAATTAATTAGACTTCCTATATTATAAAAGGTTTAATCGACTACCACTCATCTGTTCGAAAAGAAGAAACAGGCAAACCTCCTGCACTAAACAATTCTGCTTTTACAAAGTCTTTAAACAAGTAACGAACCGCCACTGGTTTTGTCACTTTATCCGAAGTTAAAACTACTGATTTTCTGCGAACTACGGTTTTTGCAGGATAAAATATTTTGTCTTCTCCCGCCAGTTCAAAACCTAAAACTTCTTTATCATATGAGGTAATTCCGTTCGCAACATCATCAAAAGAAACGGTTACAGAATTATCTTTTATTTCCATTGATTTGTATTTCGGGCTCTCGAATTCGAAACCCTCAAAACCATAAGTTCTTGCCAAAGCCTGATATGCCAATCGGTTTCCGCCTTTTTCTTTATCCATTGGATGAATACTATTTTCTTCCCCAATATCCATTAAAACCGCCATTGCCGAATTCGGAATTTCCTTTGTTGCCTTCAATTGCGCTTCTCTCAAATAAGCGGAATTGTATTTATCTAAATAATCTTTTGGATGAAATGATGCATAATTAAAAGGTGCAATCTGAGCGTAATAAAAAGGGAAATCTCCTTGTTTCCACAACGCTCTCCAACTGCTCACCATTTTTTTCATTAAGTCTTTGTATTCAGAAGCTCTTTCGTAATTTGATTCACCCTGATACCAAATACAGCCCTTGATTCCGTAACCAATAACCGGTGAGAGCATTCCGTTAAACAAAGTCGTTGGTACACGATTGGGATCTTTTGCCAATTCTTCCTTCGTAGTTGGAATTTTAACGCTTGCAAAATCTTTCAACATTTCCTGATTCATCCACGCTTCCATGCTTGAACCGCCGTACGAAACATGAATTAATCCTACCGGAACATCTAAAACTTCCTGTAAAAGCGAACCGAAATACCAGGCTGTTGCACTGAAATTTGAAGTCGATTTTGGAGAAGCCACTTCCCATTTTCCTTCAAAGTCGGTTAAAGGTTCTAAAACTGTAGCACGCGGAATCGTAATTAAACGAATGTTTTTATTGGTCGATCTCACAATAATATTATTTCCATTTGTTACCGGTTGTCCCTGAAAACCTTTCAAAGGCATTTCCATATTGGACTGTCCTGAACACAACCAAACTTCTCCAATTAATACATTTTTTACGATTACTTTTTCAGTTCCTTCTGTAACTTCAATTGTAAATGGTCCTCCGGCAACTGGTGTTTGCAAGGCTGTTTTCCATTTTCCCTGATTGTCGGCTTTTGTTTTGTAGATTTTGGAATTCCATGACGTTTTAATGGTCAGGTTTCCATTCTTTTCAGCCCAGCCCCACATTGGTGCATTAGATTTTTGCTGCAACATCATATTATCTGAAAACAAGGCCGGCAATTTGATTTTTGCGTTGATTTGGAAACTTGCTAAAAGTGTAATCAAGGCAATAAAAATGTGTTTACAATCTTTCATTTTATTTTATTCTTAAAATTATCTTAGATAGATGTCGCTCCTCTGGAGCTTAAACTAATCTCAAACATTCCTTTTTCTATAAACATTTCACTCCTACGGAGTTTTTTAGTCCCATCGGGACGGTATATTTATAGAAAGAAATAACATCCCAAAAAATAGCTCCATCGGAGCGACATATTTTGTCTGTACTCATTTGAAACTAGATGAAATTTATTTTTTTTCTTTCACAATCGTAACCGGCCCCAACAATCCGGCTTTTAATAATATTCCTTCATGTAACCTAAAAGGTGCTGTTGTCCAGGTTAATCTTTGTTCTTTTGGTAATTTTTCATCGCCAATTAATCGGTTTGCCCAGGTATTTGTGATTTTAATTTCTATGCTATTTTTTCCTTTTTTTAAGGCTTCTGAAATATCTGCTTTATAAGGAAAAGTCCATATTGTTCCGCAGTTGATTCCGTTTACGGTTACCTCAGCAATATTGGCAATTGTTCCTAAATCAAGCCAGAATTTCTCGTTGGGTTTTCCTTTCGAGATAAAATCCTTTTTATAAACTGCTGTTCCTGAATAATATTTAATCTGATCATTTGTTGAAGTACTCCAATCAAATAGTTTATTTGTTTTCACCACTTCTTTTGGTCCGTGAAATGCAGGATCGAATTGTATTTCCCAATTTTCATCTAAAGTCTGAACGGTTTCTAAATCGGCATAATTCTGCTTTTTATTAGAAAGTGTTTCTTTGGTATTTTCTTTAAAAATGATAAAACAAGATTCGTTCGCTTCCAGTACAATTGGAATAATAGTTCTTCCATTTTCTATTTTCCAATCAGATAAAACAGTCGTTTTATCCGTTACCGGATTATATAATTGAGGAATTTTTCCTGCTACTCTAAACGAAGCTTCAAAACTTCTTTTTTCTCCTTTTTGATTGGATAAAAAATAGATTTCTTCTTCATTCGATTTTCTGTGTGTCCACGCGATTGTCTCTGAATCGGCTCGGTTTAATTTAGGAAAATAAAGATCTTGTTCAATTCCAATTGAAGCAAAATCATTTCCTAAATAAGGTAATTTAATAATCGTTCCTTTTCCGATTTTCCACGTTGATACATTAGAATTATTTGTCCAGATTTCATCAATAACATTTTGCCATTTTTTATGATCTTCATCTGAATGCATTCCAGGTTGTAAATCTGGTTTTTCATCCACAAAAATAGTTGCTCCCTCTTTTACTAATTGCAACATTTTTTCGGCTGCAGCCAAAGAAATCATTTTATTCGGAGCCATTTTATGACTTCCCGGAAATAATAAAGCGCCGTATTCGATTCCGCCACCAAAAGATATTTTACCGTTTTCGACTTTGGCTTTGTTGATTAAAACATCGGCATTAAAAGAATCGTATTGATACCCATTTAACGGATTTATCCATTGCGATAAATCGGTATTGTTTTTAGAATACGTAACTTCTTTCGGCATTTTTGTCGTTGGTTGCCCCTCATTTTCCAAACGTATTTTTTCGCTTTCCAGTCTTGCAGCACCAAACACATTCGGAATAAACGGCACTAAACGATCCGGCACAAGAGAGCGAGACGGAAAATCTTCACCAATAAAAACCGCTAAATCAATAACCGGTTTTCCTTTTTGCAATTGCAATTGCACTCTTTGGCAATAATCAAACCATGCTTTTCCGGGTTTCCACCAGGTTTGGTCTCTTTGAAAAAAACTTCCGATATCATCCAGAGTCATTCCGGGTTTTCTGTCTGTCCACGGATTATGTACAAAAACATGGTAAAATAATCGGTTAATTCCTAAAGCGTAATTTCTGTCGGCTGTTGTTTTTAAATTCCCAGGATGCTCGTCCCAATCCATTCGTAAAGCCGTAAAAGATTCCGCCTGAATAATATCTTTTCCGTAAATATGTCCGCCAGAAATGGCATCTATCATATCAAATGGTTTATCGTGTGTTGGGCTTTTTAACCAAAATTCCCCACTCGGATAATCTACATATTTAAAATGCAATAACGCATCGCTTGTTATTACAGGCGCAACATTTTCTGAGCTTAGCTTTACGTTATTTTCTTTGGCGATTTGAGCGACAGTTCCATAGAAATTATCGGCTACTAATTCGGCAATTGTTTTTCGAACATCATATAAAACTTTCTCTGAAACATCAGCACTTTCAACAGGAATTCCAGCCATTACAGGTAAATAATCCACTAAATTATAACCGCGTCTTTTTTGAAATTCAGCCTGAAAAACGGAAGACCAGTTTTGGCTTCCGCATTCCCAACTATCAAAATGTAGGATCTCTAAAGTTTTAGCAGCCAGATCAGGTCCGATAGTACGGACCATTTCGCCAAACCAATGATCGAGTTGAAAACGAATTAATTCGGGATTAAATTTGTCAACTTCTAAACCTTTTCCGGCTCCGCCAGTAGCATTTTCATGTCCGGTAGAAGTATGTCCCATTCGGATAATTTTCCATTTCCCTTTTGGTGCTTTCCAGTTTAAGTTTCCATTAGCATCCACTAAATTGGTAATATTGATGATTTCTGATTTTTTGAAAGACTCTGTATTCGGAATTTGTTTTGATGTAGTTTCCGGACTCAAACGCCAAATTGCTCCTGATTTTCCTTCGTAATTATCAATCAATGCCTGATTCGAAAGCGTAATTTTACTCACTTTCAAATTCTGTTTCCATTTGGCAAAATCCAAATCTTCGGCACCAGGTTCTGTACCAACAGGATCATAAACAAATCTGAAGTATTTTGCAGTTACGGGTGTAATCGTGTGCGTATGTGGGAAATCCATATCCTGCCAGCCGTGACGCGGGGCAACCATCCTTTCGTGGAATTTAAAATTAACTCCGTCATTGCTTACCTCAACGATTAAGCGCTGCGCCTGAAAATCTCTTCCTTTGGTTTCAATTACGATTGATTTGCAGGTAAAGGGCTGAGCAAATTCATATTGAATCCATCCTTTTTCGGCAAACTTAAAATTTTCATCTTTTTTAGGATCAGCCAAAAAAGAGGCATCTGTATTATTTGAAGTGCTAACTTTGGGTAATTGTAGTTGCGAGGTGGTCTGATATTCTTTTATGGGAATAGCAAAAGTCGCGATGTCTTTATAATAGTCTTTGTAATGTTCCGGAACTGGTAATTTTGAAGTAATCGTTTTTCCTCCGGCAATTTCAGTTGTTGACCAAACGATTTTTTGCATCGACATTTCTGGTGTAATCCAAGGGCCGCCTGCAACAGCAAAACCATCGGCTCCATGAAAAGCCATTTTTAATCCTAATCTATTGGCTTCTTTAAAAGCCCAATTTATCATCTCCCAAAATTCCGGTGTCAATTGCAAAACGGGCGGATCTATTAATGGTGGATTGGCCGGACCTTTTATGGTCATTAAATAGGCACCTGCAATTCCGGCTTGTTTCATCGCTTCTAAATCGGCTGTGATACCTGCTTTAGAATAAGCCGATTTCATCCAATACCAATATACCCAGGGTTTTGAGGATTCGATTGTGGCTTGAAACTCGGTTGTTTCTTTTTTATGAAGTTCCTGTGCGGAAACGAATCCCGCAAGAAGTAACATTAAAAAGAGGTGTTTTTTTTGAAACATTATTATTGCTTTATTTCGTTGGCAAACCCGACAGGTTTTAAAACTTGTCGGGTTTAATTTGTCATTACAAAACATAGCCAATGGTTTTCAACCATTGGAACGTAACGTAATTTCACAATACGTTTCCCGAGGTTGAAACCTCGGGCTATATTTGATATTAAATCTCTAATCTTTGTCAAGCTTCTCGCGGGGATTTGCTTCGCCAGTCGCTATCTCTCGAGTCTCCTTCGTCGGAATGACAAACTATACTTATTACTAGCAAAGACCTAAAAGGTTTTTAAAACCTGTTAGGTCTAACGCCATAAATTAATATTTAAACCTTTTCAAACTTTCTTCCAATCCATTTTTCGTTGCTGAAAACGGAACCAAATAAAAACTATATTGATAATCTCCTGATTTAATTTGATATTGTTCCAGAGGCTGTGCAACTGCCGTCCAACTGTCATTTCCTCCCACTCCCATCTGAATCAAATCTATATTTACAGTTAAAAATCCCGGATCTTTTAAATCAAAAGTATGTTTGGCAGCGCTTAAATTTTCCTGTGTATACGGCCAGGCGCTCATGCTTAAAACTTTGGCATCATCAACCACCAATAAACCTCTATTTTTTTGAGGCGTTGTAAAAGCCATCCATCTTACTTCGGTTCTGTTGGCATTTTCCTGAGGTTTTACATAGTGCTCCAAAAAGTCATTAATCGGCAACGAATATTTTCCAACGAAAGATCCAAAAATTCTGTCAATATAATTCTCTAACTCTCCTTTTCCATACCATGAAATTTGGTCAAACTTTCTCTGAATTCCCATTTGCATTCCGATTTTTGGAATGTTTGGTAATTTGTTTGTCGCTTTTAAATTGTAATCAACTTTAATAACTCCATTTTCATTGATTTTGTAAACAACTTGTACTTGCGCACTGTCTTTGATGATTTCGTAATCACTGGTGATTATGGTTCCATCAATTGCGATTGCCATTTTTGTATTCACCAATTTTGGTTTAGCCTGATACCATGGCTTTAAAACTTTATGCGATTTCCATCCTCTTTTATCATTATCCGTAAGTGGTCTAACAAAATTAGGCAACAGGGGAGCAAAAACCTGTTCTTCACCATTGAAAACATACGAATTCAATGCTCCATTTGTTTTACTGATGTTGATGTCGAAATTTTTTCCTTTGATTTTAAAATCAGAATCGGTTTCTGTGGCCTTAAACTTTGAATCTTTTTCGTTTTTAAAATCAAGTACAACATCTGATTTTTTCAACAGAAATTGATCTTCCGCGACAGCGTAACCTTTAGAAGCCCACAGTTCCTCTTTTGAAAGCTGGAATTCGATATTCAGAAAATATTCTGTATCCTTTTTCAATTTCGGCAAATATTGTTTTACATCTAAAACGGTAGATTGTCCGGCTTCTAAATTGAAAGGTTTTAGAATTTGAGTTTTGATAATATTTCCGTTTTCTAAAATTTTCAAAACCGGAATATAATCTGCCAAGGATTTTACGGCCTGACGATTTTTAATTTCTAATTGAAAATTATCTTTTAATGTACTTGTCGCTGGCTGATAAATCCATTTATTTTCATAAATCGATCCTTTTGGTTTTCCGTTAGAATCAACAATCCCTTTTGTATTGAAATTTCCATCATGGTATTTTTCGCCAAAATCTCCTCCATGGGCAAAAAATTCCTGACCGGTTGCCGGATCTTTTTTTACTAATCCCTGGTCTTTAAATTCCCAGATACAACCTCCTATTACTCTTGGAAGCGAACGGAATTCATCCCATAATTCTTTTAAATTTCCAACTGAATTTCCCATAGCATGAGAATACTCCACAAAAATAATTGGTCGTGTATCTTTCTTTTGATCCACCAAAAATTTAGGAGTAAAAACGCCCGGATAGAATCGACTTACCATATCAACATAAGGTTCATCCTGCGGGTTCTCAAATCGATAAGCGTGATCGATCGTTTTAGGATATCTCGGATCAAGCGGGTCGATATAACCTTCTAATCTCGGATTTCCCTGTGCTGGTTCGTAATGCACAGGGCGCGTGATATCAAAATCATGAACCCAACCCGACATTGCGGCGTGGTTTGGTCCTTTTCCTCCTTCGTTTCCTAAACTCCAGAAAACTACAGATGGGTGATTTTTATCTCTTTCTACCATTCGGGTCATGCGCTCTAAATACGCATTGGTCCATTTTGGATCGTTACTTAATTTTCCGCCAATTCCGTGTGTTTCCTGATTCGCTTCGTCCATAACCATGATTCCGTATTGATCACATAACTCATAAAAATAAGGATCATTTGGATAATGGCTGGTTCTGATTAAATTGAAATTGAACTTTTTAATCGTGGTAATATCCTGTTTGATATCCTCTCGATTTACCGCTTTTCCTTTTGTCGGATGCTGATCGTGACGGTTTACACCATATACATAAGTTTCTTTTCCGTTGATGAGCATTTTTCCATTCTCTTTAGAAAATTCGATGGATCGGAAACCAACTTTACAGCTTTTTGCTTCTGTAATATTTCCGTTGACGTCTTTTATCGACATTACCAAAGTGTACAAATTAGGTTCTTCAGAACTCCATTTTTTTGGATTAGCAATGTTTTCCTTAAACATTCCAAAACGTACATTATCCAGACGAGGATAACTTTCGTTGATCATATCGATCACTGGTTTTTTAAGTGGTTCTTTAAATAAAGCCACATTATTGGCATCGTATAATTGTGCCTGAAATGTATAATCTTTGATTTTTTCGCCTGTCAGATTTTCTACTTTTGGACGTAATTGAAAAGAAGCGTCTTTGTATTCCTTGTCTAATTTGGTTTGATAAAAGAAATCCTGAATGCGTAATTTTGGTTCAGCCATGATGAAAACTTCACGCTGGATTCCACTCACACGCCAGTGATCCTGATCTTCCAAATATGAACCATCTGTCCAGCGAATTACCTGTACCGAAACTACATTTTCTCCTTCTTTCAAATAAGGCGTAATATCAAATTCTGATGGCAGACAACTGTCCTCTCCATATCCTAAAAATTCTCCGTTCAACCAAACCTGAAAACCAGAACTTACGCCACCAAAATGCAATGTAACGGTCATATCTTTCCAATTTTCCGGAACGGTAAAAGTGCGTTGGTACGAACCCACTCCATTATAATCTTTAGGTATAAAAGGCGGATTTATAGGTCTAAAAGGATAAACCGCACTTTTGTAAATCGGAATATCATAGCCTTTTAATTCCCAGTTCGATGGCACTTCGATTTTGTCCCAACCGGCAACTCTTCCTTTATAAAAATCTTTTGAAGCTTCTTTTAGATTTGAGGCATATTTAAAATCCCAATCGCCGGTTAGCATTTTAAGTCGGCTTTTGGTTCTGTCGCCTTTTAGTGCATCTTCAACATTTGCATACGAATACGCCGTTGCTCGTGAAGGTTGTCTGTTGATACTCGTCACCGTTGGATCTTCCCACGGAGCAAATTCGTATTTTTTGTGCAATTCAGGAATTCCGGCAGGTTCTCCGGTTACGGATTGTGCCTGGGCTCCAATTGTTAGAAGTAAAATGTAAAATGTAATCGAAAATCGAAAAATGGAAAATGATTTTTTATATTTTGATTTTGACGTAAACATTGGTTTTATATTGTATTTCATTATTATTATTTCAAATGTCCCTACGGGACATAATTTTTTCTCTACGATAATTTGTTTTTCTACCGACCAGTGTCTCCTACGGAGTCATCATTTTTGACACAAAAATGTTATTGTTTATTTTTTGAGTAAAGAGTATTAACGTATTTCATAACTTATAACTATTTCTTCTCCTTTTTCTCCGGCGGCGCCACAAAATTCATTTCACTTTTACCCAAATCTTTCGAGGATGCAATTGCAATTCCTCTTTGTTCTGCTTTATTTACGGCGCAATAAAAATGATACACTACTCCATTATATTTGACCACAAATGATTTATGCGCAAACATATCGTCATAAGGTTCAGATGATTTGATAAGATCTTCGCCTTTCCAGTCGGTCCAGTTTACTAAATCATTCGAAACTGCAAAACGGTTAAATGCACCTTGATTCCAACCCGTCCAAAAAGCTCCAAAATAGAACATCACCCAGGTATCATTAATACGCTGAATATAAGCATCTCCTGAAATTCCTTTATGATGATTGATTAAAGGTTTATTGCCATAACGCTTCCATTGTTTCATATCGTTCGATACTGCCATAGCAATACGTTCTGCGCCTTTAGCAGGATTTAAACTATCACCACGCGCATTGTAATACATGATAAAATTGTGTCCTGTCAATTTATCTTTATCACGAATCACACTGTTTTTATACATGGTACTATTATCCCACCATCTGGCATCATTGTCTTTTGGCGTTAAAACCGGTTTTTCTAAACGTTGAAATTCATGTGCTTTTGTTGGAGATTCCTTCGTGTACGCCATTCCGATAGACAAAACTCCGGCTTCGTACCCTTTGCTGTCTCCACCAAAATAACTCATCCAATATTTATCCTCATATTTTTCCCATTCGTAGCTTCCTCCCCAGGTTGGATCCTGCAACGAAATATATCCTGCTTTTTGGTTGACGTCCCAATGTTGTTCGTTTTCAGAAAAAGACATTACTTTTCCTAAATGTTTCCAATGCAATAAATCATCACTTTCTGCCAGCCAGGTTTCGTAACCTCTTCCACCGTAAATCAAATACGTCATGAACCATTTTCCGTCTTTTCTAAAAACACTCGGACAATCCATTTTGTAAGAGTTATCTGTTGGAACCATCACCAAACCGTATTTATAAGGCGTTTTGATTTCGTTGTAAATCTCCTGCATTACGGTTTCGTTGATTTCTCGTTTCTTATATTTAGTCGTTGCGCAACTGCTTATGAAAAGTGCAGTAAGGGTAATAATTAGGTATTTGGTTTTCATGTTTTTGGTTTTAGCCACGAAGGCGCTAAGGCACTAGTTTTTTTATTTTTTTCTGGAATCTATGCTGGTGAAATAATCTTCGCAGTCGCAGAGTCGCAAAGTTTCTATATTCTATTCTCTATAATCTTGGTTCTTTCCTCTTGACTCTATTTCAACTCTTTCAATCTAGATTCCATTACGTCTTTATTCAACTTTACTTTAACCATTCCCATTGGGTGAAATCTTTTTTTCAGATCTATGGCGGCGTAAACTATTGTATACACATCATTTCCTTCCGGAATCAGGCAAAGTGGTGTTCTCATGATATCCCACCATTTATCGACTTTTGTTTCTATGGGCAGGTAGCGTGCTTCTCCCCAATTGATTCCGTCTTTCGAGAGTGAATATCCAATCATATTTGGTAAATGATGTCCCCACCCGTCCGGGCCTCCATCAAAAATGGCGATGTACAAATCGTTTGGTAATTGACTTACGATTGGATTTTCTACAAACTGCGGATGAATTGATTTTATTGGTTCCAGACCTTTATTCATTCTTTGCCAAGGTCCTTCTAAACTTTTTGATTCTGCCAAAGCTACAAACCAACCTTTTCCGGTTTTCTTTGGATAATCTGCCCAGGAATTAAAAGGATAAGCACCGCTGTAAAAACCAAAGTATTTATCTCCCACTTTATAAGGGAAAAAAGAAGCTACACCCTGGCGTCCTTCCCATGGTTGTGAATCTAGTCCCGGTTCCATGATGATTCCCATATCTTTGTATGGGCCGCCAATTCCGTCAATTCCCTCGACTGTTGATTCGCAACGCCAAATTCTTCCAAAAGAATGATTTGGTTCTATTGTTTTACTAACTGTATATGCTAAATAATAGCCGTACCATTTGTTTGCCTTTTCGTTAAAAACCGGCATATACGACCAAATTGCGGCACGGCGATCATTCATTGGGTTATCATCTTCGGTTACGGCGTACGTTCCGCTTGCCTGATAAATCGTTGATTCTCTTTTCCAGTGAATGGCATCTTTGCTGGTCCAGTGACCAATTCGGGTTTTTACACGATCGTAATAATAATCTACTCCTTTTTCTCCGGCTCTTTCCGTTGGAAACATATGATAAGTATCTCCTACTTTCACCACGCGACCGCCTTCAAAGCCTCCCTGAATCCCTTCTGTTCCTGGCATTCCTTCATCTACAACGGCTTTGTTTTCTCCACCAATGATTTCGAAAAGTGGTTGTTCATCTGAAAATCCTTCGACGATAAAAGTTGGGTTCCACAATTTTCCATCTGGAAGTGCTGCGTTTCTAAAAGTTAATTGCTGACTGTCTTTTATAATTCCTAAAACGGTAAATAATCCTTTTCCTGGATTTATAATTTGAGTTCCTTTTGAATAGGAAATGGCATACACATTTACGGGTGGCAAACCTGTTATCGTTATTCCATTTTCCAAGATTAATTTGGCTTTCGCCGAATTATTTAGTTGAAGATAATCCGGGGTTTCTTTCTCTTGAAAAACGCCAATTAATACCTGAACATTTTCTTTAAACTTTAATTGCAACGGTGTATTTGTTCCGTTTTTATATTGACTTAAAGGAAGTTCAACACCCGTTAAACCTTCTAATTCTGGTGCTAATCGAACGATGTTATGTTTACTGCCCGAAAATACATGTGCGTATTGGGTGGTTTTGAAGGTTTTGTATTTATTGACTACTTCAAATGGGGCTGGTTTCCTCGCAGTATTTTGTGCCGAAACTTGAATGCAGATCACAAACAGCATTAGGAAAGCAGTTTTTAATTTGAAATTGTATTTTGTATTTTTTGAGAACATTGTTTTTCTTTTTAAAACTTAAGTTACAAACTATGGGCTAATCACTAAGCACTAAAAAAACTCAAATCGCTTTATAACTCACTCTATATTCAACATTCGGCTTCACAATCAACTGATATTTATTTTTAGTCAATGTTGTAATCGTTCCTGAATTCGTTTTTGGTTTGCTTTGACTTTCGAAAATCAATTTCCCTTCACCATCAGCGGCTTTTACTTTTATTTCTTTGGTGCTGCAGTACAATTCAACTTCGCCATTTGGTGTTGGTACTTTTCCCTGCATCCATTGTAATCCGCCTAAATTGGGTTTGATTTCATATTCTGCATAACCTGGAGCAGTTGGTTTTACACCCAAATAATATTTCCCTAATAGATAAATTGGACTAGAACCCCAGGCATGGCAAAGACTTTTTCCATAAGGGCGTCCATACATCGCTAAATGTTCTGTTCCTTTTTTGGTTGGATTGTATTCTTCCCAAAATGAGGTTGCGCCTTCTTTTAACATTCCGCCCCAATACTCTTTCATTTCTTTCAGCACATAATCTTGTTCGCCCATAGCACACAAGGCTTCCAACTCGTAAAAACGCATGTAGGGTGTTGTGATTTGAAGAATATCATCATTGAGCAATACCTTCTTTTTTATACTTTGTTTTTGCTCTTCACTAAAATAATTGAAAAAAATACCGAACATATTAGCGTATCTGGTTACAATGTTCTGCATTTTACCGTCTATACGCTGATGCTTCATAACGTTTTCCTTTTTATCCCAAAACACATCAAATAATTTTGTTTTTAAATCATCAGCTAATTTTTGATACTGTTGTTGATCATCCTTTTCACCTGCAATTTTAGCACTAACTGCCATGGCTTCTAAACTTCTTGCTAAAAGCATTTGCTCAAAACTAACCTCGCCGGTTTTTGGTAATCCGTTCGCCCAATCAATAAAAACCCAATCACCTTCTAATGGTTCCAGGAATCCGTTTGTGTTTCTTCTTTTTAAGCAGAATTCCATAAGTGATTTCATTCTTGGATAAAAAGTTTTGATGAATTTCGTATCGCCAGTATGTAAATAGTAATCGTAAACACCCACAAACCAATACAGAGAATAATCCATTATGATATTAATATGAGCCGTCACAGGTTCTTTACCACGAAGAGCCAACAGCGTTCGTTCTACCGAAGCCGAATCAAAGAATAAATAATAATTCATTAGATAGCTTTGATAAGCGTCGCCAGACCAAACCCAACGGTCGCGTTTAATCCCGTCTATAAAAAATTCGCGAGTTGTTAAATGCATCGTGTACGCCGACACATCCCAAATTTTATTCAATTCCTGGTCTGAAGATTTGAATGCTCCACGATAGTCTAATGGCAAATATTCATAAAGCATCGAAATAGAATCATATTTTACCGTTGCATCTGCTTGTACCTGCACATAGCGGAATGCTTTGGATCCATCATGTGTATAGGTTTCAGGCTGGCTTCCATCAAAAGATAAATGGTCTAGTGTTTCACATCTGGCAGAATCCAGCGCTTCCTCACGAGATTCACCATAATAAAGTGCTACTTTACCTTTTCCTTTTAAGCCGTGAATTTTAATATAACCAAAAGTTTCTTTACCAAAATCTACCAACGCACCAGCTCCTGTTTTTTCTGTTTTTTTTGCATTCAAAGGTTTGGTTGTCAGTTTAAACCCGGAAGGCTTATTCTCTGGTGAATAAAAATTCCAGGAACCAACAGGTACCCATGGTGTACCTGATTGTTGTGCTTTTCCATTTTCATCAATCCAAAGTTTATCTTCATTGGTCACCTTCCAGGATGGATCCGATTTAACAAACTTACCTGCGATATAAATAGCCGGCAACACTTCCTGATTGTATACTTTAAATGAAATTTTGTGTTTACCGGCGGGAATTTTTATTGATTTTGGCTGCCCGTAAACCTGAACACCATCTAAAAGCAATTGAAAAGATCCTTCCGAATAGATTTTTACCTCGTCAGCTTCCGGAATATCTACTTCTGTTTGAAAAGTTACCAAAGCATAAGGACTGTAATATTGCCAAAGCGGTGGAAATACTGCTTCACGTTCTGTACGTCTAACCTGCATTTTATTGCTTAACCAAACTTCAAAATCACCTGGATACCAGATCCAAGTTTGCGCTGAAGCGGCTTCCGATAAAAAGAATAACGCACCAAGACAAACAACAGTTTTTAAACTTTGGTGTAAAGAAGATAATCTTTTCATATTAATTAAAATTAAAAATGAGGTATAAACTCAAAATGACGATTCCTAAGATAGCAAATAATAATTTGACCTTTTTACTGGTTTTAGGAACATCAGTCTCACTTACAAAATTGGTTTCCGGAGTTTTATCTGCTAATGAAATGATAATTGCAGCTACTAATAAGGTAGCGAAAATGTAAAACGAGATCAATAAGAAGTGAGGCCAAACCGGATATTTATCTGCAGGGAAAATCCATAAATACAAAACCCCGACAAATAAACTAAAAGCGGAGCCCCAGGATAATGTTGCATTTACTGCTTTTTTTGTGGTACGTTTCCAGAAAATACTCAACAGGAAAACAACAGATAATGAAGGTGCTAAAAATCCTAAAACGGCCTGAAAAATATTGAATAAATTTTGTCCCTTTATATTGTCAATCGCAACGGCAATCAAAATGGCAAATAAACATCCGGCTGCAATCGTGATACGCCCAATTTTAATTTGTTCCTTAATAGTTGCTGTCGGATTGATTTTCTTCACATAAATATCATTGGTAAAAACGGTACTTAATGCATTTAAGGAGGAACCAATTGTTCCCACCAAAACCGCAATCATGACACAAATTACCAAACCGTTCATTCCACTTGGGAATAAATTAGTCACCATTGTCATATAGGCGAGATCAGAATTTTTGCCTAATTCAGGATATAAAACATAACACAGAATTCCCGGTAAAATAAACAGTGGCAACGCCAATACTTTCAGCCAGCCAATGAAATTTACGCCCAATTGCCCGTGCTCTAAATTCTTAGCTCCCAAAACACTCTGCACCATCGATTGATCGGTACAGAAAAAAGCAACCGCCGCCACCGGATATCCCAACAAAATAGCCGGCCACGGATAATGTGCGTCGTTTGCTGGCTGTACTAAATTCCAGAAATTAGAAGGTGTTTTGGCTATTAAGGCACTGATCCCTCCCACTTTTTGCAATCCCAAATAGGATAATGTCAATGAAACAACAATTAATAAAATCATCTGAAAAACATTCACTTTTGCAATGGCTTTCAATCCTCCTGCGAAAGTAAAAATTCCCGAAAAAATAACTAAAACGGTCACACTTTGCCACATCGGAATTCCGAGAATCTGACGTACCAAAACTCCTCCGCTAAATAATCCTAACGATAACCAACTTACCAAAATTTTTACCAAAGCGTACCAGGCCAAAATATTTTGTGTGCTGTCGCCATAACGTTTTCCCATATATTCCGGCATGGTACTTACTTTGCTCGCAATATAACGCGGTGCAAAAACCATGGCCAAAAGCAATAAAAAAACAAAAGCATACCACTCAAAATTTCCTGCTACAATTCCGGTTGCATAACCAATACTCGCAAAAGCCAATAAGGAGGACGGACCAACATTGGTCCCCCACATATTAAACCCGATGCTATACCATTTTAGCGAATTCCCGGCCAAAAAAAGTGTTTCATTTTTCTTGCTTTGTTTTACACTTACTACGTAACCAATAATTAATAAGGCCACTAAATAAACGGCAACAATGATAAAATCTAAGGTTGTTAACTTATCGTAAATACTGTTCATAGCTCATATTCTTTTAAAACATCAGCTATTTTAACTGGCATTCCCGTTTGTAAAGATTTGTCCATCGCCTGCAATAAAGCCACGGTTCCGATACCTTCTTTCATGTCCGGATAGGCCGTGAAATTTTGTTCGATACTGTCTACGAAATATTCCAGATAATTTTGATATTCTCCTGCGTGATGACTTTGCCCTTCAAAACGGAAATAATGTTTTAAGGTGGCATCGCCCCACGTTATTACTTTTTCTTCACCATCTTTTGTAGTAACAGCATAACGCAATTCGTGATAATCGGCCTGGCTTGCGCCTTCTGTCGCTCTCAAAATTGTACTCATTCCGCTGTCTCTTTGGGCTGGTTGTGTTGGCGAGGTATAAACACCGCTCACTCTCGCAATTCTTCCGTCAGTTGCTTTGAAGATAAAGTGCATTGTGTCTTCATTTTTTAAACCCGCAACACTTCCGTTGCTGCTGATCATTCCGTAACCCATTACTTCTTCAATATTGGGCAAATACCATCTGATGAAATCTACAGGATGACTTAAACCTCCGTAAAGCCATTTGAAAGATTGCAATAACGACCATTCTTTTTCTAAAAACCATCTGTGATCGGCGTGATAATACGCTTCGATTGTAATTAAATCGCCAATTAATCCTGCTTCAAAATCATTTCTTTGCCTTTTTGCCGGTTCAAAAAATCTTGAGCTTTGACCAATAAAAACCTTTTTACCCGTTTTTTCGCTTAAGGCTAATAGCTCTTTTGCATCCGCCAAATTATCGATAAAAGGTTTGGTGCACACTACATGTTTCCCGTGAAGTAAAGCTTGTTTTACATGATCAGCATGAAGATGATCCGGTGTATAAATGGCAATAATATCAATTCCGCTGTCATTTAATAAATCATCGTAATTGGTTGTGTACGAATGAAAATCAAATTCCTTTGCTCTTTGTTTACACAATTCTTCATTTCTGTCACATACTTTAATGAGCTCCAATTTCGCGCTTTTTAAAGCTGCCGACATTGTGCTGCGACCTTCTCCAAGTCCTAAAATGGCGATTTTCAACATTGGGTATTTTATATTTTAAATAGTTAGTTCTAATTGTTTTTTAGCGCAGATTAAGCATTTAGATTTTTTCTTTACTCTTTGATCTTTCCTCTTTACTCTTTGTTCTTTGCTCTTTGCTCTTTGTTCTTTGCTCTTTGTTCTTTACTCTATTTTCTCTCCTCTACATTCACTTTATTCAAAAATATCCAGGTTTCATCAGGTTTTGCGCCTTCGATTCCGGTTTGGTACTTTTTCATTAGGGCATTCCAATCGTCTACACGCGGATTGTTTTCTGTTGTTTTCGGATTTAGTTTATCCAGACTTTCTCCTTTCGGAATACTGATTACCAACATTAATTGTCTTCCATTTTTGAAAACCTGTAATTGCTGAAAATCGGCATTGCAGAATCCTTTTGCAATTTCAGGCCATTTTTCAAATTGAGTCGTATGATAGTCTATATACTCTTTTTGTAATTTTTCATCTTCTACCAAATTGGCAGTTAAAACAATATTTTCCCATTCAGATGCCGGTTTAGAATCTTTACATCTTTCAAAATTTTGGAAATCGTAAATCGGTTTTTCGTAAATTTTTATTTGTGCCGATGGATAAGCGAGCGCCAACTTCCTTTTTGTTCTTTCGGGCTGATTCATTTTTCCGTAAATCACCAAATGATTTTTCCATTGATAAATGGATTCACCCACAATTCGGAAACCTTTAATAGTCGATTTTACTTTTTCAATATCAAAATCAGAACCGATCATTTCGATGGCTACCGATTTTGGTAATTCCTGTAAACCCCATGCTTCATCAATAATTGCCTCTTTTGTTAAAGCAGCATAAGGCGCTCTGATTCCGGCAGCCTCTTTAATTTTTGTGCTGACATATGGATTGTTATTTTCCCAAATATTACCTTCCGGGCCATTGTTGTTTTTTAGGATTTTCTCTGTTGCAATCCAGTTATTTTTGATGGTAAAACCCTGGCTTCCTTCGTCAGTATATAAATACAACCACAAAAACGGGTCGTGTGCGTAGGGACTGTTATACACTTTATCAATATAATTTTCTTCTATTCGGCTGTTTGGCTGTGATGAAAGCGTATAAATTCCGGAAACATCATGTAGATGTTTGGCGTAATGATGAATTTTATTGGCTACAATTTTGTTGTTTTCCATCACATTTTTAGTGTGTGTCCAACCCCAGCCCATTGAGATTCCACTATAGGCCACATCCGAAATTTCGTTGTGTTCGATAGTTAGATTTTTAATAAAACCGGCAGCGATTCCTAAACATCCCCAATCTTCGTTGGCAACATTGGTAATTAAATTGTCTGCAATTACTTCATCTGAACAGATTTCTCTTTCGTCTTTTATAACTAATGGTAAATGCGCTTCGAAAGCTTCTTCAGAGAAAACACCAATACTTATGGCATTTCCGCCAATATCTCTAAATAAATTTCCTTTGATAGTATTGTGATTTGTGCCTTTATTAAAATCCAATCCCGTTGAAGATAAATGTTCAAAACGACACCATTCGAACTGATTATGATCCGCATAATTTACTTCAACAGCCGCTCTTGGTCTCCCAACCCAACCCTGATTTTCTAAATTCGCCTGATTTGGAGTTCCCGGAACTTGTAATTTATAGGCATCCAACAAATACATTCCCGCCTGCAACGGAACGTGACCTTGTTGCGAAGGACGAAGCCAGTTGCTGTATTGAAATGAAATTCCTTTAAAATTAAAATGATGAACCGGAGAATCGATTGTTCCTTTCATCTCCACTAAATTTTCCAGAACGGGAACAGTAACTTTTGCAGAAGTTAGATCTTCACCTGCTCTTGGGATATAATAAATTTTGGCATTTTTTTTATCTAAAAACCATTCGCCGGCTTCATTCAGCATAGAGATTCCGTTGTTCAGATAAAATGCTGAATTTCCATTATTTTTTGAAATCCACGGTGCTGGCCATGGGTGCTCGCTTTGAATGCGACCTTCCGGTTGTTCGAAAGAAAGTCTGGCGCTGTCTTTTTGAACTTCGATATTTTTGATTCGAAGATTGGCTGTTGACCACCATTGAATGATAAACATTTCCATTCCGGGTTCGTACTTTATGGATTTATCTTTAAACGGAATCCAGCAAGTTTCTGTTTTTGCATCCCATGATAATATACGATCCATTTGATTTCCGGAAGTACTTTTGGCTCTTACGGCTTTTTTTCCGTTCACCCATAACTGTCGGTAATTGACAGTTTCGCCTGCTTTTTGAGGTGCATCGGCTACCCAGACATTTGCTTTTTTTTGTCCGTTTATTAGGATTGTCGATTTTTTCCAGTTTTTTATTTCCAGTCCACCGCTGATTATTGGTCTTGCATTTGCATCAGCTTCAATTGTGGTTGGACTTTCGGGAGTTCCTGAATCTTCAGGTCTTACGAATAAAGGTTCATTTAAATAATACGTTCCGTCTGTTACTATAATATGAATACCGTCTTTTATGGATGGATCTTTCAGACGACGAAGTTCTCTGGCTTTTCTCATGGCCATACTTACAGTCGCTAACGGACTTGCTTTTGTTCCTGGATTGGTATCTTTTCCATTAGTCGAAACCCAAATCTCGGCTGCTGTTGCTGAAAAGACAGAACAGAGGATCAAAAAAAGGATAAGTACTTTATTACGAGTGAGTAAACGCATTTTATATTTTTACTTTTAATAATGCTTAAATATAATTCAGAATGTAAATTTTCTTAGTAAAAAACTTATATTCTAAAGAATTTTAACATTTTATACAATAATTAGGCACCAATTTAAAGTAACCCTAAAATATAAGCATCCTGTACCCTCCTGCTCTCTGTTAAAATAAGTGTGTTTTTCACACATTATTATTTTTTCTAACAAAAACAAATAATCTGAAGCGGGATCAATTCTTAAAACTTGTGGAAATCTGAATCAGGGATGATTTTTTTACCACAGAGAACACCAAATTTTTTTATTCTTAACTTAAAAAAAAACACAAAGTTCACAAAGCTAAATCAAAATATAGCTTTGTGAACTTTGTGTTTTTTACAAGTATTCCTAGATAAAAATCTTTGTGTTCTCTGTGGTAAAAATAATTATAAAAAAATAACGTCCGAGGGCTGTCGGACGTTAGATTCACAAAAAACCACTTTTGCTTAAACAAACTTAAAAAAAACTATTTTTATCTATAGAAGCCCATTGATACACCACCGTCTACGTTTAAGGCATTTCCTGTCGATTTACTCAACAATCCTCCTGTGAACGCAAAACATGCATTAGCAATATCATCAGGCAATATGATTTCATTTAATAAGGTGCGTTTGGCATAGTAAGCCGGTAATTCTTCTACCGTAATACCATACGCTTTGGCACGACCTTCTGCCCATCCTCCAGACCAGATATTCGAGTCTGAGATTACAGCATCCGGATTTACCGTGTTCACACGGATTTTATCAGCTCCAAGCTCCGCTGCCATAAGGCGAGTCAAGTGAGCCTGGGCTGCTTTGGCCGATCCATATCCAGGGTTGTTCGGACCTGCAACAACAGCATTTTTAGAAACAATGTTTACAATGTCTCCGCCAAAGCCTTGTTTACGCATTACTTCAGTTCCGGCTTTCGATACAATAAATTGTCCTTTTACCAGAATGTCATATAATCTGTCCCATTCTTCAAGGGTATGTTCGGCGATTGATTTTGAGATACTGATTCCGGCATTGTTTACCACGATATCCACGCCTCCAAAAGCAAGGCAAGCTTCGTCTAATGCTTTTTCAGTGCTCTTTTCATCTGTTACATTCAATAGTGTACTTGATACGGCATCTTTTCCGAATGACTTGATAAAGTCTTTTGTTGCTTCTTCCAGTCTTTCTTCATTGATATCATTGATAATGACACAGGCGCCTTCCTGAGCAAATTTCCTGGCAATTGCCTTTCCTATTCCTCCGGCTGATCCGGTGATTAGGGCTACTCTTCCTGAAAGTGCTTTTGGTTTTGGCATTCTTTGAAGTTTAGCTTCTTCGAGTAACCAATATTCAATATCAAAAGCTTCCTGATGTGGCAGTGAAGTATATTCTGAAACTGCCTCTGCGCCTTTCATTACGTTCACTGCATTCACATAATATTCTGATGCCAGACGTGCCATGGTTTTATCCTTGGCAAAAGTGAACATTCCAACTCCGGGATATAAAATTACCACAGGATTTGGGTCACGCATTGCCGGTGAATTTGATTTCTTGCAGGCATTGTAATAATCCTTGTACATCGCCCTGTAGGCTTCAAAAGCAGGTTGTAATTTTGCTTTGATAGCGTTTACATCTGACAGGTCTTCGTTTGGATCCAGTTCCAAAACTAGCGGACTGATTTTAGTTCTTAAAAAGTGGTCCGGACAAGAAGTTCCAAGTGGAGCCAGTTTCTCCAAATCATTAGAATTGATGAATTCCAAAACTCGTGCATCATCAGTATAATGTCCGATCATCTGGCGCTCTGATGAGCAGAATCCTCGCAGGATCGGGGCCACTTTTGCAGCTTTTAATCTTCTTTGGTCCAGCTCAAGGCTTTCTATTTTTTGTCCTCCAAAAACAGGACGTTTTTTTCCATAGTTGTTCTCTAAGTAAGTCGCACATTTCTCGATTACTTCAAGGGTGTTGATATAACTTTCGTATGCTGTATCTCCCCAAGTGAAAAGTCCGTGAGAACCCAGCATGATGCCTCGTAATTTTTTTCCCTTTTTCTCCGCTTCTTCAAGGCATGATCTTAGCTGAAGTCCAAGGTCGAACCCAGGACGCTGCCAGCCCACCCAGCCGATTTCACCGTTGAATAATTCCTCGGTGATTTTTGCTCCGTCTTTCGCTGCTGCAATGGCAATAGCCGCATCAGGATGCAGGTGGTCAATATGTTTGAAGGGTAAGAATCCGTGTAATGGTGTATCGATAGAAGGCGCTTTTGAAGCCAGATCGAAAATACAGTGGTTGAATAATTCTACCATCTCATCTTCAAATTCAATGCCTCTGTAAACATTCTCCAGATTACGAAGTCTCTCTAAATAAAGTGCCGCACAACCTGATTTTGTAAGTGTTCCGATATCTCCTCCGGAACCCTTGATCCACATTACTTCTGAGTCTGCTCCCGTTAAAGGATCCTTGTCCGTAATCTTAACTGAAGTATTTCCTCCTCCGTAATTGGTCAATCGCAAATCAGCTCCCAAAAGGTTGGAACGATAAATGAAAAGCGCTACTTCATCTCCTGCCAAAGCTGCTGCCTTAGACTCATCCCACAGATAGCTTACATGCTTAAAATTCATAGGTGTTGTATTTATATTCGACATTTTATATCTTTTTAACAATAATCTAAAATATTATGGTGTAAAATAAGAGAATGTAAAAAACATAACTATCCTGTACTATCCTTGTATGAAACGAAACGTATTCGATTGATAACTAAATCTTAACAATTGAAGCAAATACTAAAACGGAAAAAAGAATTCAAGGAAAAAAGAAGTAAAAACGTATCTAATTACATGAAAATTAGATAGAAAGTCTAAAACCAAATTGGTAAAAAGGAAGTAAAAAATAACGCAGAAAAGTCTTTTTGAAGTGCTTTTAAAATATACTTAATCTATAGAAATTCTAAAAATTTAACTTTATGAATTTGCATTATTTTTAATTCAATTGAAAAATCAAATTTTATAATGACGAAAGGGCTTTAAAAATATAATGGAAAAATAAAAAGTGCTTCCAAATTTGATCAAAAAAACTTGATTTAAACTTTTAGAAGCACTTTTAAAATTTAAGTTTTATCAATTTAAAACTAAAGTTTATAAAATGATGTAGCATTTTCATGCCAGATTTTATTTTGATTTTGTACAGCTAATTGAGCAATATAATCTTCTAAAGTTTTTACCACTTCTGTATAATTTGAAGCCACATTACAAACCGGCCAATCTGACCCGAACATTAATTTATCAGCAGAAAAATTTTCAAAAATAACATCTAAATAAGGTTTTAAATCATCTGTTTTCCATGTTTCCCAATTGGCTTCGGTAACCATTCCAGAGATTTTGCACAAGACATTTTCGGCTTTGGCAATTTCTACAATTCCCTTTTTCCATGATGAAATATCTCCCGATTTAATATCCGGTTTTGCGATATGATCGATTACAAAAGGCTGATCCGGAAACTGATTTACCAAATTTATGGCAGCAGGTAACTGTCGATGAAAAATAAGAATATCATACGTATAATTAAACTGTTTCAAAGCAGCGATTCCGTTTTGGAAATCTTTTCTCAGCATAAAATCATCCGCTTCGCCCTGAACGACATGTCGAAAACCTTTTATCTTTTTATGATTTGAAAAATGATTTAATCGTTCTTCAATTGTTACACCGCGCAAATCTACCCACCCCACGACTCCTTTTATGAAATCATTTTTTGCTGCGAGATTTATCAAAAAATTAGTTTCATCTTCCGACTGACTTGCCTGAACAGCAACACAGCCTGAAAACTGATTTTCCTGAAGCAACGGCAAAAGATCTTCGGGCAAAAAATCTCTTTGAATTTTCTGCATGGTTTCATCGATCCAGCTATCTCTTACGGGATCAAATTTCCAAAAATGTTGGTGTGCATCAATTCGGTTATTCATATGGTATTAATTTACATCGTTGATTAAAGCGCGGTCCAAATGTACGTAACCTCCATCAACAAAAACAAATTGTCCTGTAGTATGCGATGAACGATCCGAAATAATAAAAAGTGCTGTATCTGCAATTTCTTCTGTTTGGGTCATTCTTCCTTTTAGTGGAATACTTTTATTGATTTTTTTCAAAACAGCTTCACCGTCCGGTACTGTTTTAATCCAGTCTTCGTATGCCGGCGTATAACTTTCGGCAATAATAATCGCATTCGAACGAATTTCATACTGAATTAAATCAACCGCCCATTCTCTTGTAAGTCCGAGAACTCCTCCTTTTGCAGCAGCATAACCTGAAGTTCCGCCTTGTCCGGTCAGAGCCACTTTAGAACCAATATTCAGAATATTTCCTTTTGATTCTTTTAAATATGGAAGTGCGTATTTCACCAATAGAAAATAACTTACGACATTTAGTTTCAAAGAATTCATAAATTCCTCATAAGTCGAATCTAAACCGGCGCCATCATTTACGCCAACGTTATTAATTACGGCATCGATTCTTCCGTATTTCTCTACGATTTTCTTTACTGCATTCTCCATCTCAACAGGATCTGTAACATCTGTTTGTACAAACAAAGCATCTATTCCTTTCTTTTGAAGTGCTTCTGCATAACCAAAACCTCTGCTGTTTCTGTCTATCAACACCGGAATTGCACCTTCATCAGCCAATCGGTTAATGATGGTTTCTCCAATACTGCCTTGTTTTCCTGCCGAACCCGACACGACTACAATTTTATCTTTTAATCTTAAATCCATTTTGTGGTTATTAAAGTCTCTGGTTAAACCCGACAGGTTTTAAAAACCTGTCGGGTTTAACTAGATAATAGTTTATTCTATTTCAATCAACGCTTTAATTACATTATTTTTTGGATCAATTAATTGTCCAAAATCAGTAATCATTTCTGAGAAACTAGTTCGGTGCGTAATGTATTTTTTCGGATCAATTTTTCCATTTTTAAGACATTCCATTACATATTCAAAATCTTCAATAGTCGCATTTCTGCTGCTCATTAAAGTGGATTCCCTTTTATGGAAATCAGGATGACTGAAACTCAATTCTCCTTTTTGAAGCCCAACCAAAACAAATCGGCCACCGTGAGAAATATAATTAAAAGCGCTGTTCATGACATTTCGGTTTCCTGTTGCATCAATCACAACATTAGCCATATCGCCGTTTGTAATTTCTGCCAGTTTTTGAGCCACATCATCATGTAACGGATTTATTGTTTCATCAGCATTCAATTCATTTTTGCAAAAACCCAATCGGTATTCGTTGATATCCATCACGATTACTTTGGCTCCTGCAATTTTAGCAAATTGAATCAATCCGATACCAATTGGCCCCGCACCCATAACCAAAACGGTATCAGTAGGTTTTACTGCCGCTCTTCTTACACCATGTGCTGCAATTGCCAAAGGTTCAACCAATGCCAACTGATCGTAATCCAAACCCTGACCATGAAGTAAATATTGCTCCGGAATAGTTACATATTCTGCCATTCCACCGTCAATATGAACTCCAAAAACTTTAATATTTACGCAGCAATTGGTTAATCCGTTTCTACAGGCAACACATTTTCCGCAGTTAAAGTACGGAATAAAAGTTACTTTATCACCCGGTTCAAAACCTTTTGCGTTTCCTTTTACATATTCTGCAGCAAGTTCATGACCCAAAATTCTTGGATATTCGAAGTAAGGCTGAGTTCCGCCAAAAGCGTGAATATCAGTACCGCAAATTCCAATTCTTTTAATCTTCAATAAAACCTCACCTTCTTTTGGTTCCGGAATTGCTTTTTCTTTTAGAATAAACTCCTGCGGTTTTTCACATACAATAAATTTCATCTGAGAATTTTCTTTTAAGTTATTTTGAGTACGCTACTGCAGTTTGTTTGCTGGTTCCTAAACCTTCAATTCCCAATTCTACAACATCACCTGCTTTAAGATAAATTGGATCTGGTTTTATTCCCAAACCAACTCCCGGAGGTGTTCCCGTACTAATGATATCGCCAGGAAGCAAAGTCATAAACTGACTTAAATAATGTACTAAAAATGGAATTTTGAAAACCAAATTCAATGTATTACTGTCTTGGTATTTTTTACCATTTACAGTCAACCACATTGATAAATTATCAACATCTTTTACTTCATCTTTAGTCGCCAAAAAAGGTCCAAGTGGCGCAAATGTATCGCTTCCTTTTCCTTTTGCCCATTGCCCGCCGCGCTCTAACTGATAAGCTCTTTCACTATAATCATTAAGCAGAGCATAACCTGCAACATAATCCAAAGCTTCCGCTTCTTCTACATAACTTGCTTTTTTACCCACCACAAATGCCAGTTCTACTTCCCAATCTGTTTTTTCACTATTTTTTGGAATGATCAAATTGTCATTTGGCCCGCATAAAGAAGTAGTCGATTTAAAAAAGATGATTGGTTCTGTCGGAATTGGCGCACCGGTTTCTTTGCAGTGATCTACATAATTTAGTCCAATACAAATTATTTTTGAAGGTCTCGCTACCGGAGAACCCAAACGTATACTAGCATCAACTTCAGGTAAAGTTGGATTACTGTCTAATGCTTTTTGTAATTTCTCCAAGCCATTTTCTTCAAAAAAGCTTTCGTTAAAGTCGGTTACAATTGACGAAACATCATATCTCTTTTCACCAATTAAAACTCCTGGTTTTTCTTTTCCTATTGCTCCAAAACGTATTAATTTCATTTTTTCTTTTTAAGGTTCTGAGGCACTAAGGTTCTGAGGTACTAAGGTTTAAAAAGCCTTAGCATTTTAGTACCTCAGAATCTCAGTACCTTTTTTAAATTATTTATTTTTACGGTGTTGAGTTGTATTTCAATTGCTATCGGAATTGAGAATCTAAGTCTAAAAAAACCTTAGAATCTTAGCATCTCAGAACCTTAGCCCCTTTTCTCAGTTATTTAATTTGATAAATCCTCCGTCGATTGGGTAATCACAGCCTGTGATGAATCCGGCTTCGTCGCTGCATAGGTATAAGGCCAATGCCGCAATTTCATCTGGTTTTCCCATTCTTCCTATTGGTTGAGACTGTGATAATTTTTCGAACATTTCTTGTTCTTTTCCAGCATAGTTTTTTGAAATAAAACCGTCTACAAAAGGGGTGTGAACCCTTGCAGGGGAAATCGAATTACAACGAATGTTTTCTTTTATATAATCTTTTGCAACAGATAATGTCATTGCCATAACAGCTCCTTTGGCAGTTGAATAAGCAAACCGGTCCGGAATACCAACCCACGCCGCGATTGATGCCATATTGATAATGACACCGCCATTTGAAAGCCTAAATTGTGGAATCGCAGCAAACAAACAATTGTAAACTCCTTTTACATTCACCTCCATTACGCGATCAAAATCTACTGCTGGCGTAGTGTCTACTTTTCCAACATGTGCGATTCCGGCATTGTTGATTAGAATATTGATGTTGCCGATTTTTTCAAATGTTAAAGTTACTTCTTCCTGACTAGCCACATTACAAGCATACGATAAAGCATTTCCACCCGCTTTTAGAATTTCATCTAATGTATCCTGAGCACTTTCAATAGTCAAATCTATAATATGAACTTCAGCTCCCTGTTTGGCGAATAAAGTTGCAATTGCTCTTCCTATCCCACTTCCGCCTCCGGTTATTACCGCTTTTTTATTTTTTAATGAAAACATTTCTATCGTTATTAAGTCTTTTATTTATCGTTTTATTTTTAAAAATCTATTCGAAATTAATAAATGTAAAAAACACAATTACAAAAGTATATTTTAATATTAATATTTGAGATATATTTTCATCTGAATCTCCCAAAATGACTAAACTTTAATATATTATAACACTTTTTACAAATTTTGTAAAAAAATTACAACTTACTTCAACATACTTCAAAAAACTACTGTTAATAAACTCCTCTTCTATTGTTCAATTCAATCTTATTTCTATTTTTGTAATTGTATTTTTTACATTTATTAATTTTCGAATAAAATCATCCATATAAATTTTATTAAAAATGACATTATTAAAAGGAATAACCTGGAATCATACAAGAGGTTTATTGCCAATGGTTGCTACAGCTCAACGCTTTACAGAACTGAATCCCGGAGTTGAGATTACCTGGGAGAAAAGAAGTTTACAAGAATTTGCAGATGCTTCTATCGAAGATTTAGCAAAGCGTTTTGATTTACTTGTAATCGATCATCCATGGACAGGCTTTGGCGCACACTCAAAAACCATCTTACCATTATCAGATTATTTATCATCAGAATATATAAAAGATCAGGAAATAAATACCGTTGGCCGCTCTTACGGCAGTTATGTTTTTGACAACAAATTATGGGCATTGCCAATTGATGCAGCTACACCAGTGGCAGCAGCACGTTTGGATATTTTAGAAAAACAAGGATTAAAAGTTCCGCAGACTTATGATGAATTGTTGGCTCTAGCCAAAAAAGGACTAGTGGCTTTTGCCGGAATTCCGGTCGATGTTTTAATGAGTTTTTATATGTTTTGCTGTAGTTTAGGTGAAGTACCTTTTCAATCTACACAAAAAGTTATTTCTCCTGAAACAGGAAAAAAAGCGTTGCAAATGTTCAGGGAATTGGCACAATTAATTGATCCGGCTAATTTTAACCGAAACCCAATTCAGGTTTATGAAGCAATGGTAAACTCAGACGAAATTGCCTATTGCCCATTTGCTTATGGATATTCAAATTATTCAAGAACAGGATACAGCACAAAATTGCTTCATTTTTATGATTTAGTTCGTTTGAATGATCAGCCAATGATCAGCTCTTTGGGCGGAACAGGATTAGCAATTTCTTCCTTTAGCAAACATATTCCGGAAGCTATTAAATATGCAGAATTTACAGGTTCGTCTCAGGTTCAGCAAAATATTTTTGCTGATAATGGCGGACAACCCGGACATCTTCAGGCATGGAAAAGTGATAGAATCAATTCGGTAACACATGATTATTTCAAAAACACTTTACCAACTTTAGAACGCGCCTTTTTACGCCCCAGATATTCCGGACATATGTATTTTCAGGATCATGCAGGCGATGTCGTTCGTGATTATTTAATGAATGGCGGAAATGAAGAAGTGGTTTTAGAAGAAATGAATTCGCTTTATGCGAAATCTTTAAACTTAGTAACAACATGAAACCATTAGAAGGATTAATTGTTTTAGAATTCTGCCAGTTTTTGGCTGGACCTTCTGCCGGATTAAAATTAGCTGATTTAGGTGCAAGAGTCATTAAAATCGAGCGTCCAGTAAAAGGTGAAGCTTGCAGACAATTAAGCATAAAAGATCTTTTTGTTGATGACAGCAGTTTGTTGTTTCATACCATCAATAGAAATAAGGAATCATTTGCGGCAGATCTTAAAAACCCGGAAGATTTAACTCTGATTAAAAAATTAATCGCCAAAGCTGATATTATGACCCATAATTTCAGACCCGGAGTGATGGAAAAAATAGGATTGGATTTCAGCGAAAGCTTAATTATCAATCCAAAAATAATATACGGAACGATTACCGGTTACGGAAATATTGGTCCTTGGGCAAAAAAACCAGGACAAGATTTATTATTGCAATCGCTTTCCGGATTAAGTTGGTTAAGCGGTCGAAAAAGTCAGGGACCAGTTCCGTTTGGTTTAGCTGTCGCCGATTTAATGTGCGGAAATCATTTCGTTCAGGGAATTTTAGCCGCATTATTGAAAAGAGCCAAAACCGGAAAAGGAGTTTTGGTAGAAGTAAGTTTACTGGAATCTGTTTTGGATGTACAATTTGAAGCGATTACATCTTTCTTAAATGACGGCGGACAATTGCCGGAAAGAGGCGATGTCAAAGGAAGTGCACATGCTTTTCTGAGCGCGCCTTATGGTGTTTATCAAACTCAGGACGGTTATATTTCATTGGCAATGGGAGATTTAATTTTTATTGGAAATACTTTAGGAGTCAATCTCAATAAATACGCTGACAAACAAGATTGGTTTACTTTCAGAGATGAAATCAGAGCATTGTTAGCTGAAAAATTAGCAACTCAAACCACAGATTATTGGCTTCATTTATTACAAAAAGAAGGGATTTGGTCTGGAAAAGTGCTCAATTATAAGGAATTAGACAATCAGCCATTTGTAAATGAATTGCAATTGAAACAAACCGTTCAAAATTCTGTCGGAGAAAAATTGGTTACAACCCGAAGTCCAATTCAGCTTGACGGAAAAATTTTAACTAGTGCAAAAGCGGCTCCTTCAGTTGGAGAAGATAATATAAAAATACACGAACAATTTTTAAGCGAATGAAACCTTTAGAAGATTATTTAATAGTAGATTTTAGCCAGTTTCTTTCAGGCCCGTCAGCGAGTTTACGTCTGGCTGATTTAGGTGCGCGCGTTATAAAAATTGAAAAACCGGGAACGGGAGATATTTGCCGAACCTTATATACTTCTGACTTGATTATGAACGGAGAATCCTCTGTTTTTCATACTATCAACAGAAATAAAGAATCATTTGCTATTGATTTCAAGCAACCTGAAGAACTAGAGAAATTAAAAAAATTATTGGCTAAAGCCGATGTAATCATGCATAATTTCAGACCAGGCGTAATGGAACGCGTGGGATTAAGTTATGAAGAAGTCAAAGCGATAAATCCAAATGTAATTTATGGATCAATCTCTGGTTTTGGTGAACATCCGGATTTAAAAGATTTGCCAGGACAAGATTTATTATTACAGTCTTTAACGGCTTTAACATGGCTGAGCGGAAATCAGGAAGATGGTCCGGTTCCGATGGGATTATCGATTGTTGATATGTTGGCTGGAGCACATTTGGCTCAGGGAATTTTAGCCGCTTTGTATAGAAAAGCGACGCATAATATTGGAGCAATGATTCAGGTGAGTATGTTAGAATCTGCTTTTGATTTTCAGTTTGAAACCATTACAACCTATTTTAATGATGGAGGAGAATTGCCTGTCCGAACCAAAACCAATAATGCACATGCTTATTTAGGTGCGCCATACGGAATTTATAAAACCAAAAATGGCTATTTAGCTTTGGCAATGGGTTCTATTCCGGTTTTGGCTTCGCTTTTAAAATGTGATGCCTTATTACAATTTCCTGAAAACAAGTTTCATTTGAGAGATGAAATCAAAAATATTTTGGCCGAACATTTACAAACTCAGAATACGGATTTCTGGTTGAGCATTTTAGAACCGGCAGATATTTGGTGTGCTGGTGTTTTAAACTATCGACAGCTTTTTGCAGAAGAAGGTTTTAAAGTTTTAGATTTCACGCAAAAAGTTCAAATGTTGGATGGTTACTCCTATCAAACAACAAGATGTCCTATTAAAATTGATGGCGAATATTTAACTTCCGGAAAAGGTTCTCCAAAATTAGGGCAAGACAATGAAAAAATTATTAAAGAATTTATCGCTGTCTAAATGGAAAAGTTAAGAATCGCAGTTAGAAAATTTGATCCCTTTGAAAGTACCCTTCAAAAGCTATGGGATTTGTTTTGCCTGAAAAACAACATTACTGTTGAAGCAGAAATGATTCCGTTAGAATTGCACGATCTTTATGAAGAAACCATTACTAAGGAAGGTTTAAAAAAAGGGAAATGGGATATCGGCCACATCAATACCGATTGGATTTTTGATGCTGCCAATGAAAAAGCGGTTCTTGATTTAACTTCATTTATCAATCAAAATCCACCGCAGGATTATCCTGATGGATGGCATCAGTCTTTATTAAATTTACAACAAATCAATAATGGAACTTATGGACTACCTTTTCATGATGGACCTGAATGTTTGATTTTTAGAAAAGATCTATTTGAAGATTTAGCCGAAAAACAAAACTTCAAAACTCAATTTGGTTATGAATTGCATCCACCAAAAACATGGGAACAATTTGTTCAGATTGCTGAATTTTTTAATCGTCCCGAAGAAAATTTATATGGTTGCGTTTTTGCCAATTACCCGGACGGCCACAATATGGTTTTTGATTTTTGTTTGCAATTATGGACACGAGGCGGATCTTTATTAAACGATAAAAATCAGATTGATATTAATCATTCTGCAGCAATTGAAGCTTTAGATTTTTATAGAAATATTGTAAATAATAAAAATGCTGTTCACCCAAAATCGAAAAATTTTGGTTCTGTCGAAGCTGGTTTGGCTTTCGCCGAAGGAGAAGCTGCGATGGCAATTAACTGGTTTGGTTTTGCTTCAATGTGTGAAGTTATAGCAGAATCAAAAGTTAAGGGCAAAGTAGATATTACCGAGCTTCCCTCCGATCTTAATCACAAAACCGCTTCTTTAAATGTTTATTGGTTGTATACAATTGGTATTGGAAGTAAACACAAAGAACTTGCCTACGATTTTTTACGATTTGCTACTTCTCCAAAAAGCGATAAATTATTAACTAATGAAGGCGGAATTGGTTGCAGAAAATCAACCTGGAATGATATTGAGATCAATAAAATTATTCCATTTTACCATAAATTGGAAATACTTCACGAAAATGCTTTGACTTTACCACAAACTCCGGTTTGGCCAAAAGTAGCAGAACTTATAGATCAAATGGTTTTGAAAGCTTTGGAAAGTGATATTCCATCCAAAAAATTAGTAGAGGAAACTCAAAATACAATTCAAAAAATTATTTAAGTCATGAATATTCCCTATAAACCTAAATTACCGGAAACAAATCAACCCATTATCATTATTGGCGCAAGTGGTATTGTAAAAGATGCACATTTGCCTGCTTATGAAATGGCTGGTTTTACTGTTTTTGGTATTACAAACAGAACGATTTCGAAAGCGCATGATTTGGCAAAGCAATTTAAAATTACACATGTTTTTGAAAATGTTGCCGATGCTGTGCAACATGCTCCTTCAAATGCTGTTTATGATATTACCGTTCTTCCAGATCAATATATTGAAATTCTAGAGCAACTTCCGGATGGCGCAGCTGTACTTATTCAGAAACCAATGGGAAATGATTTGGCGCAAGCTCGCGAAATTGTAGCCGTTTGTGAAAGAAAAAAGTTGGTTGCCGGAATTAATTTTCAATTACGTTTCGCCTCTTTTGTAAGTGCTGCCAGACATTTAATCACTGAAGGAATTATTGGTGACTTGTATGATTTGGAATTTAAAGTTACCGTAAATACACCATGGGAATTATTTCCTCTGATTAAGGAACACCCAAGATTGGAAATTCTTTTTCATAGTGTTCACTATATCGATTGCATCCGTTCCTTTTTAGGAAATCCAAATAGTGTGATGGCAAAAACGGCAAAACATCCCCTAAAAAAATTATCCTCAAGCCGATCTACAATTATTTTAGATTACGGAGAAGACAAACATGTGGTGATTAATACCAATCATGATCATCATTTTGGACCAAAACACGAAGAAAGTTATATTAAATGGGAAGGAACAAAAGGCGCCATTAAAGCAAAAATGGGCTTATTAATGAATTATCCTGATGGATTACCAGACGAATTTGAATATTCAGTAGTAAATGAAAATGGTGAATATGAATGGGAAAAGATAGAATTGGAAGGTTCCTGGTTTCCTGAAGCATTCATCGGAACAATGTCAAACTTAATGCGTTTCAAAGAAGGCTCTGACTCTAAATTACTAGCAAGCGTCCAAGATGTTTTAGATACCATGAAAGTAGTCGAAGCCTGCTACATAAGCAACAAAAGCGGAGGAGTTTCACTAAACGAATTATGATTTTTTTACCATATAAGTGATATAAGTTCATTTAACTCAGTTTGCGCAGAAAAAAATAAAATCATATAAGAAGTAAAAAATAAGCCATAAAATTTAAATAAGCTCTGTTAAGCTTCACTCAAAGTATTGAATGAACTTATATAACTTATACGGTGAAAAAAAAAAAAAAAAAACTATGTATTTCAAATCAACATTTTTTGAAGATTACCAAATTGGCGACAAACGCGTCACTTTTGGCAGAACTATTACTGAAACCGATTTTGTAGTTCATGCAGGACACACAGGAGATTTTTTCCCACATCATATGGATGAAGAATGGTGCAAAACGCAGCCTTTTGGACAACGCATCGCACACGGAACTATGGTTTTCAGTATAGGAATCGGTCTTACAGCATCAGAAATCAATCCGGAAGCTTTTTCTAAAGGCTACGATCGTATGCGATTTGTAAAACCGGTACATATTGGCGACACCATTCATTCTGAAATTACGATTTCTGAAAAAGGTGAAGCCAAAAAACCAGATATGGGTACCGTAACGGAGCACGTCGAAATTATCAATCAAAGAGGTGAAGTCGTTCTGGTATGCGATCACTTACTATTAGTTAAAAAGAATCTTTAATTTGAGGTACAAAGGTTCAAAGTAACAAAGGAACAAAGTTGGTCACCTAGAATTAACTTTATCTCTAAGCCTTTGAACCTTTGCATCTTTGAACCTTTAACAAAAACTATCTAACCAATGCAAATAACCAATCAAACTGGCGATCAACATGAAGTCGCTACAGAAAAAGGAACAGGAACACAATATCTTTTGCCTTTTATTTTAATTACCAGCTTATTTTTCCTTTGGGGAATGGCACACAATCTGGATTCTATTTTAATTCCGCACTTAAAAAAAGCATGTGAATTAAACAACCGTCAATCGACGTTAATTGATACATCGGTCTTTTTCGCTTATTTTATTATGGCCATTCCAGCTGGAATGCTAATTAAGCGCTTTGGTTATAAAAACAGTATTATTACTGGTTTACTCGTTTTTGCGACTGGAGCTTTTTTATTCGTTCCCGCTGCAAATACCAGAACTTACGAATTATTTTTATTTGCTTTATTTGTAATCGGATGTGGTTTAACTATTTTAGAAACCAGCGCAAATCCTTATGCAGCAATTCTGGGACCAGCAGAGTCATCATCAAAAAGATTAAATTTAGCTGCTTCATTTAACGGTTTAGCCGCCATGGTAGCACCAATTGTTGGTTCTCTATTTATCTTATCCGGAAAAACACTTACACCAGAACAAATGGCAGCAATGCCTGATGCTACAAAATCAGCCTATCTATTAGAAGAAGCTTCGTCTGTAAAATTACCTTATATTATTCTAGGAAGCGTGTTGGTTTTAGTCGCTATCTTATTCTATTTCATGCATTTACCAGCTATGAAACCACAGCATACTGAAGTTGAAGTTAAGCCTGGATTTTTCTCGGTTTTGAAATTCTCTCATTTAAGCTGGGCAGTTGTAGCACAGTTTTTTTATGTTGGAGCACAAGTTTGCATTACAAGTTTCTTTATCAGAATTGCACAACAAGGAGCTGGATTAGATGAAAAAACGGCTGGATATTATCTTGGTATCTATGGTTTCCTATTTATGGCCGGGCGTTTTATCGGAACTTTCTTTTTGAAATTCGTTAAAGATTATGTTTTACTTTCTATCTATTGTATAATAAGTATTTTTCTTTGTTTAGTAGCCATTTACGGAACTGGAATTTATGTTATTTATGCACTTGGCGGAATCGGATTCTTTATGTCAATCATGTTTCCAACTATTTTTTCATTAGGACTTGTTGAACTAAAATCGAATACTGAAACTGGTTCATCCTGGTTAGTAATGTCCATTGTGGGTGGAGCAATTTTACCATACGGAATGGGAACTTTAATTGATATGAATCATGACGATATTCAATCTGGATATATTATTCCGTTAGTTTGTTTTATTATTATTCTTTCATTTGGAGTTTTCGGACATAAAGTAAAAACTCAGGTTGCAGCATAATTAATTTTCATTTTTTCATAAATTACCAAGATGTTTTTCTTAATTGATGAACACCTTGGTAATTCCATTTTAAATCAAATTTCAGATGAAAAAGACGTTTCTAATTCTTTTATTAGTACTTGCGCATAGCAGCACATTTTTTGCTCAAAAAAGTAAAACTGCTTATGACATCATTGTAGCTAAAGATGGAAGCGGAAATTTCACTAAAGTACAAGATGCATTTGATGCAGTTCCTGATAATTCAAAAAGAACTATAATTTTTGTAAAGGCAGGAATCTATAAAGAAAAATTGAAGCTCATTTCTTCCAAGAAAAATGTAACCTTAATTGGAGAATCTTATAAAAACACAATCCTGACTTATGATGATTACGCTGAAATAGCTGGTGGTACAAGCAAATCATTTAGTACGCTGATTGAAGCAGATGATTTCTATGCAGAGAATATCACTTTCGAAAACACAATAGACAGCAATTTACCTCAATATAAAAAAGGAGGTCAGGCAGTAGCCTTAATGGTTAATGGTGACAGAACTATATTTCACAATTGCAAAATAAGCGGTTTTCAGGACACTTTTTATCTTAAAGCAAATAAGAGAACCTACATAAAAGATTGTATTATTGACGGCACAACAGATTTTATTTTTGGTTCAGCCATTGCCCTATTTGAAAACTGTTTTATTCAAAGTAAAAGAGATTCCTATATCACGGCGAGTAATCAGGATGTCGGAAAAAACAAATACGGTTTTGTCTTTAAAGATTGTGTTATAATGGCAAATCCTAAAGAGGATGCCACAAAAGTTTCTTTAGGAAGACCGTGGGGTACAGGTGCTAATGTAGTTTTTATTAATTGCTTTGAAGAATCACATATTATACCTGAAGGTTGGTCTGTATGGTCAAAAGATCCGGAACACAAAGCATTCAACAATTGGAAAACTACTTTTTATGCCGAATACAATTGTTACGGTCCAGGTTACAAACCAAATAATCGTATTGCCTGGTCACACCAATTAAACGAAACGAAAGCTTTAGAATATACAAAAGAAAAGATATTTGTAGCCAACACAACAACTGCTAATAATCTTGAAGGAGACTGGAATCCGACTATTGAAAATGATAAGTGTAAAATTATATTGCCTTCAAAAAAAGCAAAGAATGCAAATTCCGTTTTTAAAAAGGGTTTTTAACTAAAAAAAACAAGGTAAATTCGAAATTATAAAGGATCATCTCCAATATATATTTTCAGTAGATAAGAAATACGAACCGAATCCTTACCTATTAGTGAGGATTTTTTTATTAGCTAAACTTTATATAAGTAACGGTGAACAAGAAATCCAGTTTTCAGAAGAAATTCCAACTTTTAAATCCCAAATTCCAATCCAAAGTATCGAGGCTTAGTTTAACTTTCATAAGAAATTTGATACCGCAACTGCTATTTAACCACAAAGAGCGCAAGGGATTACGCAAAGTTCACCACGAAAAGCCTTTGCGAACCTTATACACACAGTAATAAACACACCGGATAAAAAATTCTTAGATTGCAAATCTCTTATTTTATTTTGACATTTCATCCCCAAGATTTGTTCTTGATCCCAACTTTTGCGCATGATCCATGATCCCCTTTGCGCTCTTTGCGGTAAAAAACACAAAGTATTGCAAACAAAAAAATCCCCATCAAATAAATGATGAGGATCTTTAAAAGAAAGGCGACGACATACTCTCCCACATAACTGCAGTACCATCTGCGCAGGCGGGCTTAACTACTCTGTTCGGGATGGGAAGAGGTGAGCCCCGCCGCAATAACCACCTTAAGGTTGTTAGTCTAAAGTCCAAAGTCATAAAGTTGTAAAGTCTTTCGACTTTGGACTTTAATCTTTCGACTTAAAGACTGCTCTGCGTCGAGCAAATATCTTAACATACTGAGATAAAGAAAGTTTTTTATTTATTAGAAAGTTTCTTCTCCCCCGTCTTTTGGACGGGAGAGAAAAGGGTGTACATAAGCTTACGGATTATTAGTACTACTCGACTATGACATTACTGCCTTTACATCTATAGCCTATCAACGTGGTCATCTTCCACGATCCTTAAAAGAAATCTCATCTTGTGGTGGGTTTCGCGCTTATATGCTTTCAGCGCTTATCCCTTCCAAACGTAGCTACTCTGCGGTGCCCCTGGCGGGACAACAGATACACTAGAGGTTTGTCCAATTCGGTCCTCTCGTACTAGAATCAGATCCACTCAAATTTCTAACGCCCACAGTAGATAGAGACCGAACTGTCTCACGACGTTCTGAACCCAGCTCGCGTGCCACTTTAATGGGCGAACAGCCCAACCCTTGGGACCTTCTCCAGCCCCAGGATGTGACGAGCCGACATCGAGGTGCCAAACCCCCCCGTCGATATGAGCTCTTGGGGGAGATCAGCCTGTTATCCCCGGCGTACCTTTTATCCTTTGAGCGATGGCCCTTCCATGCGGAACCACCGGATCACTATGCTCTACTTTCGTACCTGATCGACCTGTATGTCTCTCAGTCAAGCTCCCTTATGCCATTGCACTCTACGCACGGTTACCAAGCGTACTGAGGGAACCTTTAGAAGCCTCCGTTACTCTTTTGGAGGCGACCACCCCAGTCAAACTACCCACCAAGCAATGTCCCCCGCAAAACGGGGTTAGGCCTCAGATAAACAAAGGGTTGTATTTCAACAATGACTCCACAACGCCTGGCGACGCCACTTCACAGTCTCCAACCTATCCTACACATCATTTATCCAAGGTCAATACTAAGCTATAGTAAAGGTGCACAGGGTCTTTTCGTCCCACTGCGGGTAAACGGCATCTTCACCGTTACTACAATTTCACCGAGCTCATGGCTGAGACAGTGTCCAGATCGTTACACCATTCGTGCAGGTCGGAACTTACCCGACAAGGAATTTCGCTACCTTAGGACCGTTATAGTTACGGCCGCCGTTTACTGGGGCTTCAATTCAATGCTTCTCCGAAGATAACATCTCCTCTTAACCTTCCAGCACCGGGCAGGTGTCAGGCCCTATACTTCATCTTACGATTTTGCAGAGCCCTGTGTTTTTGATAAACAGTCGCCTGGACCTCTTCACTGCGGCCCTGTATTGCTACAGGGCGACCCTTCTCCCGAAGTTACGGGTCTATTTTGCCTAATTCCTTAGCCATGAATCTCTCGAGCACCTTAGGATTCTCTCCTCAACTACCTGTGTCGGTTTACGGTACTGGTACTAATTACCTGAAGTTTAGAGGTTTTTCTTGGAAGCCCTTAGGCGCACTATCTCTTTGTCCGAAGACTCCGAGTACTATCGTATTTCCCCAAGACGCGTGGATTTGCCTGCGCATCTTATAGGTAGGTACTTCAACGAACTATTCCGTCAGTTCGCGGCGCTTTCATCACTCCGTCACCCCATCACAGTAATTAGTAGTACGGGAATATTAACCCGTTAGCCATCGACTGTCCCTTTCGGGTTCGCCTTAGGACCAGACTAACCCACAGCTGATTAGCATAGCTGTGGAAACCTTAGTTTTTCGGTGTGCGGGTTTCTCGCCCGCATTATCGTTACTTATGCCTACATTTTCTTTTCTAACCAGTCCAGCATACCTTACGATACACCTTCAACCCTGTTAGAATGCTCCCCTACCACTTACAGTTACCTGTAAATCCATAGCTTCGGTAATACGCTTATGCCCGATTATTATCCATGCTCGTCCGCTCGACTAGTGAGCTGTTACGCACTCTTTAAATGAATGGCTGCTTCCAAGCCAACATCCTAGCTGTCTGGGCAGACAAACCTCGTTCTTTCAACTTAGCGTATATTTGGGGACCTTAGCTGATGGTCTGGGTTCTTTCCCTCTCGGACTTGGACCTTAGCACCCAAGCCCTCACTGCTGAGAAACATTATATAGCATTCGGAGTTTGTCAGGAATTGGTAGGCGGTGAAGCCCCCGCATCCAATCAGTAGCTCTACCTCTATATAACTTAATTCAGCGCTGCACCTAAATGCATTTCGGGGAGTACGAGCTATTTCCGAGTTTGATTGGCCTTTCACCCCTACCCACAGGTCATCCGAAGACTTTTCAACGTCAACCGGTTCGGACCTCCACTGTGTGTTACCACAGCTTCATCCTGCCCATGGGTAGATCACACGGTTTCGCGTCTAACACTACTGACTAAAGCGCCCTATTCAGACTCGCTTTCGCTACGGATCCGTGGCTTAACCACTTAACCTTGCCAGCAACGTTAACTCGTAGGCTCATTATGCAAAAGGCACGCCGTCACCCCACGAAAGGGCTCCGACCGCTTGTAAGCGTATGGTTTCAGGATCTATTTCACTCCGTTATTCACGGTTCTTTTCACCTTTCCCTCACGGTACTGGTTCACTATCGGTCTCTCAGGAGTATTTAGCCTTAGCGGATGGTCCCGCCAAATTCAGACAGGGTTTCACGTGCCCCGCCCTACTCAGGATACCACTATCTATTACACTTGTTACCCATACGGGACTATCACCCTCTTTGGTGTCACTTTCCAGTAACTTCCGGTTCCTTGTGCATAAAATGTCGTGGTCCTACAACCCCAGCATTGCCGTAACAACACTGGTTTGGGCTAATCCGCGTTCGCTCGCCACTACTTACGGAATCACTTTTGTTTTCTTCTCCTCCGCCTACTTAGATGTTTCAGTTCAGCGGGTTTGCCCACCTATCGGTGTACTATGTCTTCAACATAGTGGGTTGCCCCATTCAGGTATCTACGGATCAATCGGTGTGTGCCCGTCCCCGTAGCTTTTCGCAGCTTATCACGCCTTTCATCGCCTCTGAGAGCCTAGGCATCCCCCATACGCCCTTATTTTGCTTATTGTACCAATCATAAAATAAATTACGACCGTTTTTTTTTTGTTTTCTACAATAAATTGTAAAAAACGCTTTCTACTTTTTATTATTTTCTTATCTCAATATGTCAATGAACTTTATTTAGTCGAAGGTCAAAAGTCGAAAGTCGTCAAGTGAATCACTTTGGACTTTATAACTTTAGACTTTAGGACTAAAATCGTGGAGAATAACGGAGTCGAACCGTTGACCTCCTGCGTGCAAGGCAGGCGCTCTAGCCAGCTGAGCTAATCCCCCATTTTTTAGTTGTCAGTTAACAGTTTTCAGTTAACAGTACTTAAAACGGTTACTCAACCTCTAAAATTTCCTTTTTTTTAAGACTAAAATAGTTGTCTCGGACAGACTCGAACTGTCGACCCCTACATTATCAGTGTAGTACTCTAACCAGCTGAGCTACGAGACACTCTTATTCTTAAAATTTATTATTTGAACTAACAGCAAGAGTAAAATAGTCTTAAAATTATAATCCTATAGAGCTTCTTCTTTTTTCCCCATCGTGTGCAAGCACTAACAATTGGGGCTCTAGAAAGGAGGTGTTCCAGCCGCACCTTCCGGTACGGCTACCTTGTTACGACTTAGCCCTAGTTACCAGTTTTACCCTAGGCAGCTCCTTGCGGTCACCGACTTCAGGCACCCCCAGCTTCCATGGCTTGACGGGCGGTGTGTACAAGGCCCGGGAACGTATTCACCGGATCATGGCTGATATCCGATTACTAGCGATTCCAGCTTCACGGAGTCGAGTTGCAGACTCCGATCCGAACTGTGACCGGTTTTATAGATTCGCTCCTGGTCGCCCAGTGGCTGCTCTCTGTACCGGCCATTGTAGCACGTGTGTAGCCCAAGGCGTAAGGGCCGTGATGATTTGACGTCATCCCCACCTTCCTCACAGTTTGCACTGGCAGTCTTGTTAGAGTTCCCGACATGACTCGCTGGCAACTAACAACAGGGGTTGCGCTCGTTATAGGACTTAACCTGACACCTCACGGCACGAGCTGACGACAACCATGCAGCACCTTGTAAATTGTCTTGCGAAAGATCTGTTTCCAAACCGGTCAATCTACATTTAAGCCTTGGTAAGGTTCCTCGCGTATCATCGAATTAAACCACATGCTCCACCGCTTGTGCGGGCCCCCGTCAATTCCTTTGAGTTTCATTCTTGCGAACGTACTCCCCAGGTGGGATACTTATCACTTTCGCTTAGCCACTGAGATTGCTCCCAACAGCTAGTATCCATCGTTTACGGCGTGGACTACCAGGGTATCTAATCCTGTTCGCTACCCACGCTTTCGTCCATCAGCGTCAATCCATTAGTAGTAACCTGCCTTCGCAATTGGTATTCCATGTAATCTCTAAGCATTTCACCGCTACACTACATATTCTAGTTACTTCCTAATAATTCAAGTTTAACAGTATCAATGGCCGTTCCACCGTTGAGCGATGGGCTTTCACCACTGACTTATTAAACCGCCTACGGACCCTTTAAACCCAATGATTCCGGATAACGCTTGGATCCTCCGTATTACCGCGGCTGCTGGCACGGAGTTAGCCGATCCTTATTCTTACGATACCGTCAAGCTGCTTCACGAAGCAGTGTTTCTTCTCGTATAAAAGCAGTTTACAATCCATAGGACCGTCATCCTGCACGCGGCATGGCTGGATCAGGCTTGCGCCCATTGTCCAATATTCCTCACTGCTGCCTCCCGTAGGAGTCTGGTCCGTGTCTCAGTACCAGTGTGGGGGATCTCCCTCTCAGGACCCCTACCCATCGTAGCCTTGGTAAGCCGTTACCTTACCAACTAGCTAATGGGACGCATGCTCATCTTTTACCGTTGTGACTTTAATAGTAGAATCATGCGATTCAGCTATACTATGAGGTATTAATCCAAATTTCTCTGGGCTATCCCTCTGTAAAAGGTAGATTGCATACGCGTTACGCACCCGTGCGCCGGTCTCTCTATCCGAAGATAAATACCCCTCGACTTGCATGTGTTAAGCCTGCCGCTAGCGTTCATCCTGAGCCAGGATCAAACTCTTCATCGTATATTGTTTGCTCTAATCAATTAAAGCTAATTATTATTCGAATCAGTCTCTATCGGTTCATTTAATTAATCTCTCGATTATCTTACTCTTTATTCTTTTGCTCTAACATCTCTGTTAAAGCGGCTGTCAATTCAATATGTCTACGAACGTGTCTTCTTTTTAATTTCGCTTGTCTCTCAAAGCGGGTGCAAAAGTAGAAAACTTATTTCTAACTGGCAAATGTTTTTTGAAGTTTTTTTTAAAGAAAATTTACTTTCCTTTTTCCTCTATAACCTTACCAATCTATCAATGAACTTTCCCTGTTTTGCGGGGTGCAAATGTAACATCCGTTTTCAAATCTCACAAGCTTTTTGAAATCTTTTTTTGAAAAAATTTTTCAATCTTTATTCCTATGCCTGTCAGTATTTCAGTGAACGTCTGTCGTTGTTGCGGGTGCAAAAGTAGCACCTTTATTTACATTTACAAGGGTTTTTATTATATATTTTCCATCTTTTTTATAAGTAGCTGGTATGGCGGTTTTTATAATCCAAAGTTTTTTTGCCTGTTTCAGGGTTTTGCCTGTTTGGGGCGATTTTACGTGGTTTTTGCCACAAAGGCGCCAGGAAATAAAGTTTGGTTTTCCCTTTTTATTGGGCTTTGCCTGCTTTTAAAAAAGGCACAAAGCTGGATTCTTCCGTGTTTTTCTGGTTCTTGCAAACCCGGTAAGGTGCAAAGTCCTCTTTTTTCTTCCGGAAAACGATTAGCTTCTTTTAAAAACGAATCCCCTAGCCCCGATAGTAGTGCAAATCCTTTTGCTTTTTTCTTTAAAAAGCAAAAGATTGAAGCGGATAGCGGGAATAGCTCCTGAAAATTACAATAAACGGAATACCAAATTCCAATTGCAAGAGCTTCCACTACGCTCAGCCTAATAAAACTACTCTTATATATTATAATAATATTTCCTCCTTATATATATGTATAAAAACAAACCCGACAGCTTTTGGAAAACTGTCGGGTTTGAATTGTTATCCAACACCAATTAATCGAAGCGAATTGCTTTAACCGGCGAAATCCTGGTTATGATATAGGATGGAATTAATAGTACCAAGAAACAAACCATAACTGTTAGTAAATTCAGAAGTATTATGTAGCCCCAATTTATGTACACTGGCGCTACGTTGACATAATAATTTTCTGGATTTAGATGAATGACTCCGAATTGCTGCTGAATTAGCAATAATGAAATACCAATTAAGTTTCCCCAGAAAAGCCCTCTTACAATAAGGTAAAACGCATTATACAAAAATATTTTGCGTACGGTCCAATTACTAGCGCCTAATGCTTTTAAAATCCCAATCATTTGAGTGCGTTCCAAAATAAGGACTAACAATGCTACTACCATATTAATAGTCGCTACTAATATCATAACAGCAAGAATGACGATTATATTAAAATCGAAAAGTTGAAGCCAATCAAAAATGTAGCTGTATTTTTCGATTATTGTTTTTGTATCGAGATTTGATGAAGTTTGATCGTAAATTTGATCACCAGTTGTTTTAATATTATTAAAGTCTTTTACAAAAACTTCAAAAGCACCTATTTGATCTGGTGTCCATTTATTTATTCTCTGAATATGACGAATATCCCCTATTATATATGTAGCATCAAAGTTTTGAAAACCTGAATTAAAAATTCCAGTGATTTTAAATCGGCGACTGTTGGGCATTTTTCCCTGCTCTTCTTTAATAAAGAAAGTATTGAATTGATCCCCTACTTTTAAATTAAGGCGATCAGCAAGAAATCTCGAAATTATAACTTCTTCATTTAGTTCTTTGGTAAAATCTGGTAATCTACCCTCTACTAAATATTCTTTTATATTGTTCCAATCGTAATCTGCTCCAACTCCTTTGAAAATAATTCCTTCAAAAGCATTTTCGGTTCTAATGATTCCGGCTTTGCTTGCGATGGCCTGAATATGTTTTACTTCCGGAACCGACTTGAAATTGGGATAAAAATCTTGTTTTTTAGAAATCGGGATTAATGTTACTTCAGAATTATTATTGTCATAATTCGAAATAATAACCTGACCATTAAAAGCTGAAACTTTGTCGCGTATTTTTTGCTGCAAACCAATTCCGGTTGCGACCGAAACCAACATCATAATAATACCAATAGCGATAGCCGAAATGGCGATTTTGATTATAGGTGCCGAAATACTGCTTTTATAATCTTTGGCAGTAATAAGTCTTTTGGCTATAAAATATTCTAGATTCAATTTATGATGTCTGATTAATGATTATTCCTTTATTTGCGTTTTCACTACTGTTCAAAAATACATTTTTAAAAGCACAAAAGAATTGTCCGAAAAAACAATTACAAATTATTTAGGTTCTTTAAAGGGGAAGCTTCTTTTTCATTTCTTCGACAATATTATAGGCTGCCGGACAAATTGCTACATTTTTTAAAGTTAGATCGGCAATCTGATGAAACTTTTTACGATCTGTATGAGGAAATTCTCTACAAGCTTTTGGGCGTACGTCATAAATCATACAATAGTTTTCATTATCCAGAAAAGTACACGGTACACTTTTTAGAACAAAATCTTTGTCTTCGTCAATACGAAGATATTGATCAATAAATTGTTGTGGTTTTTGTCTGAAAGATTTTGAAATCCTTTCAATATCAGCCAAAGTAAACAACGGCCCGGTTGTTTTACAACAATTGGCGCATTGCAAACAATCCGTTTTTTTGAATTCAACATCGTGCAAATCCTGCATGACGTAATCCAAATTCTTCGGCTGCTTCTTTTTCAGCTTATCAAAATACTTTTTGTTTTCGATATGCTTATCTTTGGCTAACTTATTTAAGTTATTTAAAATTTGTTTCAAGTTTAAAATTTAAAGTTGATCTGCAAAATTAAACAACTTTAAACTTGAAACCTTAAACTTTGAACTAAATTACCATGAAAGATCTTTTTGGCAAAGCGATGTACGATTTTCAAACCAATAATTCACCTGAAAACATAATAACAGAAACTTCAATTTCTGAAGAAGATGAAATGAGTGTCGATTACCTATTTCGTTCTTATAATGAGATGCCTAAACTGGAACAAAAAGCACTTCAATTAGCTACAGGAAAAATACTTGATGTAGGATGCGGAGCCGGAAGTCACAGTTTGTCTTTACACAATGATCGTAATTTAGATGTTACTTCCATCGATATTTCAGAAAAAGCAATAGCAACCTGTAAACTTCGTGGTGTTACCAATGCCAAAGTTCAGAATATATTAGATTTTGAAGGAGAAAAATTTGACACCATCATATTACTAATGAATGGTGTTGGGATTTTTGGAAAATTAGACAACTGCAACAAGTATTTATCAAAACTTAAATCGCTTTTAAATCCTGGTGGTCAAATTTTATTAGACAGCTCTGATATTATCTATATGTTTGATGAGGATGAAGACGGCGGAAAATGGATTCCGTCTAATAATGATTACTATGGCGAACTAGTATTCAATATTTCTTATAAAGACGAAAAAGAAGAACCATTTGATTGGTTATATCTTGATTATAATACATTACAAAACGCTGCTATTGCAAACGGACTCAAATGCGAGCTTATTTTAGAAGGGGAACATTATGATTATTTAGCCAGACTTTCAATATAAAAACATCATTATAATATTATGAAAGAATCAGATTTAGAGAAATTAAAATTTCCCATTGGAAAATTTGAGGCACCGGCAACCTACACGTCCGAATATATTTCAGATAAAATTGCTGAAATCGAATCTTTTCCTGAGAGAATAAAAAAAGAGACTCTTCATTTAAACGATGAACAATTAGACACACCTTATCGCCCAGACGGATGGACTGTACGTCAAGTGATCCATCATTGTGCCGAAAGTCATATGAATTGCTTCATTCGAATTAAATGGGCTTTGACCGAAAATAATCCGGTTATCAAAGCTTATGATGAAACTTTATGGTCTGAATTACCAGATAATTTAAAAATGCCAATTCAACCAACATTAAATCTACTGGAAGGATTACATTACCGATTAACCTTTATAATGAAAAATTTATCAGATGCTGATTTAGAAAAATCATTTATTCATCCGGAAAACAATTCTGAATACCGAATTAAACAAATTATCGGAACTTATGCCTGGCATGGAAATCATCATTTGGCGCACATTATCAATTTAAAAAAATATAAAAACTGGAAATAACCAAAATTGTTTCTTTTTTACACAGCGTATACAAATTACCGCAAACAAAAAATCTCTTCAGTTGAAGAGATTTTTTATTCTATTTACGGAATATTCAAATATTTATGCGTTTGAAGTGAAACTCTCCATTTTGGGTTATTCATTACATAATCCACTATTAACGGAGTCATTTCTTCTTTTTTACTCCATTCTGGCTGAAGAAATAAAATTGCATTATTGTTTACCAATTCTGCTTGCTCTTCTGCAAAGATAAAATCGTGTTTATTGTAAATAATCACTTTTAACTCGTGTGCATTATCATACACAGTCTGGGTAGGTAATTTATTCTTTTTTGGTGAAAGACAAATCCAATCCCAGGTTCCTGAAAGCGGGTAAGCACCTGAAGTTTCTATATGAACTTTTAAATTTTTATCTTTTAATTGCTGGGTTAACAAACTCATGTCCCAAGTTAAGGGCTCTCCTCCCGTAATTACAACGGTATCTGCATAACTTGAAGCATTCTTTACAATTAAATCAACACTTGTTGGCGGATGTAATTCAGCATTCCAACTTTCCTTCACATCACACCAGTGGCAACCCACATCGCAACCTCCAATTCTAATAAAATATGCAGCTGTACCAGTATGGAAACCTTCTCCCTGAATGGTATAAAATTCTTCCATCAAAGGCAACATCGCTCCTTTATTAACTTCTAATTGTATTTCTTTTGATAACATTATTTTATTTTAAAGTGCAAAGATAGTCAATTAAATACGGAACAAAAAAAACCGATAGTTTCTTGAACTATCGGTTTTATATTTAAGTAAAATAACTTTTCTTATTTTAAAGCCTTCACAGATTGAGTTGCGTAAGCATTAGTTGGGTCTAAAGTCAAACTTTTATTGAAATATTCAATAGCTTTTGCTTTGTCAGTGTTAGCATAAGCAGCACCAATTGAATTGTACGATTCCACAACTTTTTTAACTGTTGCAGGTTTTGCTAATTCTTCAGCTCCTTTTGCAGTTGTTTTAGTAATGTACTCCTGGTAGTTTTTGATAATTAAATCATCTTTTTCCAATAAGTTATTGATTCTTCCTTTGTACAAGTAAGCCTCATCATAAGTTGGAGAAGCTACTAATACTCTATCAAAAGCAGCATCAGCTTTAGCTAAACCAGCAGCATCCATAGCCGTTTTTTCTTTATTTGCATTTGCATAGTAAAGAGAGATACCATAGTATACATTATCATTTAGATAATTTTTTTGCTCTGTATTTGTAGTACTCAATTCATAAATAGCAGCAGCCTGGTTGTATTGTTTTTTACCAAACAATTCTTTACCGAAATCTCCAAGATCTTCAACAGCTAATGGCTCCACAGCAACTGCTTTTTTGATTTCAGCTAAACCAGCCTCAAAAGCAGCAGGATCAACTACACCAGCAGCATCAGTTCCTTTTTTAATTTTAGCAAATCCTAAGTATAAATTATCTTTTGCAATTACTTTGTTAGAAGGTGCTTTCATATAATCCTCCAATGATTTAATTGCAACATCATAATTTCCATTTTCATAAGCTGAATATCCTAAATATCTATAAATTCTAGGATTAACTTTATCCAACTCAATCATTTTGTTAGCTTCTTTTTCAAGAGCCTTATAATCTTCAACTAAAATCAAGAAATCGGCATGACGCATTCTAGAGTTCATAGAATAGTCTGTTAAACTCAAATATTTCTCGTAGTTTTGAATTGCTTTTTGATAATTCACCTGTCTTGTAGAAGGTTTATTTCTAGCCCATTTGTAATAAGTTTCAGCCAACTCTCTATAAACTGGTCCGTAATTAGCATCTATAGAGATTACTTCATTAAAAGATTTGATAGCTTCATCATAAGATTTAGCACCTTTTAGCAAAACACCTAATTGCATTTTTGCTCTTAAAAGCGTTGGATCAGCAGTAAATGCGTCACGATACGCTTTGTATGCATCATTTTGATTATTTGCTCCGTAATAAGCATCACCAATTGCCAAAAGTGCAGTTGCGTTTTGAGGCTCTAATAATAAAGCTTTCTTTAAACTAGCAATAGCATTTGTATAATCAGGATTTGTAGAATTCATATAAGCTCTACCAATGTAAATAAATTCATTTACATCTTTACGCTTAATATCTTTTGTAGCTAAACCAAAATTTGCCTGAGCAGAAGCAGTATTTTTTGAATCAAGATCTAACTGACCCAAACCGATATAATTTAAGTTTTTCTTATCAGCTGCTTCTAAACCATTTAAGTAATAAATTTTAGCAGAATCAACAATAGCCTGATTAAGGTAAATATTACCCAATACAAAATTAGCTTCTCCATCAGAAGGTTTAGCTTTGATGATTGATTTCAGCAAAGACTTAGCTTTCTCAAATTGTTCAGCATCAATTGCCTTTTTGGCCTGGTTTATATCTTGCGCTTTTGCAACAGAAGCTGAAGCAACTAAGGCAAGACTAAAAATTTTAAATTTATTCATCTTTATTGTAATTAATTTATTCTTTATCGTTTATAATCTGATTTCTAATTTTAAGCTTTCTTCCCGGAGTTCTGACTGGCATTAATCCCGATTTTAATACAATTCTCTGTCCAATGTCACCTGCAATGAATGATGCAAACCCCATTCCTAATCCAGAATAACCCTGACAATTGATAATATACAAATCACGTGCCAAAGGATATTTCTTTAATGCAATATCAGTTTGACTTGGATCGTAATACTTATCCCCTTTTAAACCTTTAACACTTAAAATGTTAATTTTTTTAATTGTTTCAATCATATTTGGAGACGGCTGAGATAACCAATTAACACCAACTATCCCAATCATTCCATCATTCTCAGCAACAAACTTAATCACTTCCTCATTGGTTTTAAAAGAGAAAACACCACTAGCAGGAATTTCTTTTACTTTCGCCAGTTCTTTCATGTACCTCACTGTACTTGAATTTGGATTATCAAAAACAAGCCCTTTAATTGTTCCATCTGATTTACCCTGCATCAAATCCAGTACAGTTTTCAACGCAATTAACGTATCATTATTGCTCTTATTTGAAATTAAAGCAATTGCATCAGTCGCAAATGGTGTCACCCTTGGTTTAATCTTACTTTTTTCAAACCTTTGCAATTCTTCCTTAGTCAAATTTCTTGTTGTAACGACAACTTCAGTCTTCTGGTCTAATAAATCGTTTACAACCTCTGCCTCAGATTTTGGTTTAACTGTAATTTTTGCATCATAGTAAGTACCTTCAAAAACAGCAACCTGATCATCTACAATTGGCTTTACAGTTTCATCAACCGTAATATCAATAGAACCTTTTAGAATTGTCTCTTTATCTGATTCATTCTTGCTTTTTTGGTTGCACATGGCAAACAAAAAAACAAAAACTACCAAACCAAAAACTCTACTATATTTTAACATATTTACTCTGCGTTTGAATTAATTAATCTCAAAAAACGGATTGCCGAATAAACGATCAGCAAACCACCAAAAGCATATCTGTATTTAGGTTCCATGTCTAACGGTAATTTCTTCCAAAACATAATCATTAAACCAAGCACAAGATATATTAAAAAAAACAGTATTCCTAAAACAAGAAGAAATCGCTCTTTGAGCGATTTCTTCTGAATATTATTAAGCATATCTTTTAACATTATTCTGCAGATTGAATAGTAATAGGAAGAGAGTAAAGTACCCTAACTTTTTTACCATTTTGCTCACCAGGTGTCCATCTTGGACATTTTTTAAGAACACGAATTGCTTCTGCTCCTGTACCGTAACCGATATCCCTTAGAACTTTAATGTCGGTTAATGAACCGTCTTTTTCAACTACAAAAGTAACATAAACTTTACCTTTTAAACCTTCTTCTTCCGGAGTCTTGTAATTGTTTCCTACGAATTTGTAGAACTTCTCAATTCCTCCTGGGAAATCTGGTTTTACTTCGATACCAGCCGTGTTGTATACCTGGTTATCTTCTTCTACTACTGCAGCAGTCCCGGTACCTACTGGCTCATCTACAGTTAAAACTGCATCCGGATCTCCTTTAATAGTTTCAGAACCTACTTTTTTATCTTTAAGATCTTCAATTTTTGGAGGATCTTCAGTAACTTCTTCTGCCTTAGCAACCACCGGTTTTGTAAATTTCACCTGATCCACTTTTGGCGGTGGTGGTGGTGGTGGTGGTTGATTCGGTTTTACTTCCTCTTTTTTAGGAGGTAATTTTACTGTGGCAATCTTCACCTTGTTATCTACATCTTCTTCACCAGAATCTGGTAAAAAGCTAGCAATAAGAGGAGCTGCTACAGCAAAGCTAAAAATGATCGAACCTATGATAAGCGCTTTTATCGTAGTTTTGCTGTTCGATTTTCTTAACTCATATGCACCATATATCTTATTACGTCCTTCGAATACGATATCAAGCCACTGATTTTTTATAATATCTAATTTCATTTTTCTTGATTATTAGGATGTTAAAATAAGACAAACCTTACTTTTTCTCTACCAATTTATTTTCTTCCGGTGTAAACTCAGGAACAATAGCATAAGTTTTAACTCCACTAATAGCCATTTCATCCAAAATATCCACTAAATTACGGTAATTCGATTTTTTAGTTGGCTTAATGATAACTATAATTCCATTTTTAGGTTTTCCTATCGAAGCAGCATATTCTGAAGCTAATTTCTTTCGTTTAAGCAATTCTTTACGAATACCATCTTTACCATATGCAATATCTTTTGGTCCAACTTTAGGTGCAGACAATAATCCCATATAATAAGTCAACTTATTATTTTCTCCTAATATCACAGTCATAGTAAGATTCTCATCTACTTTAGTATCTTCTGTCTTCGTCTTATCATCTTCCTTATTTGGCAAAGACAAATCCATCGATTGAGGTTTTGACAACGATGTGGTTAACATAAAGAACGTGATCAATAAGAATGCCAAATCCACCATTGCCGTTAAATCGACTTTAGAATTTTGCTTTTTACTTCTTACTTTACCACCTTTTCCGCCACCACCGTCGCCGGTATTTAATTCAGCCATTTTAGTGTATCTTTTTTAATTAAAAGTCTTTTCCTCTTGTACCTGTAACTAAGTTAAAGGAATTGATTTTCTGATCTTGTAGAATATCCATAATCTTTTTAATTTGTGGATACTGTTCTTTAGCATCTCCTTTAATTGCAATCTGCAATTCCTTATCATCAATGTCGATAGAAGCTCTTCTTGAAACTAAAAGCCATTCTTTTAATTGATTGTCCAAAGAATCGATTGGAATTCCAGGTTGATTTGCTTTCACTCTGTCAGATGCTTTCATGTCAATGATTTGCTTTAAATTTGCAACAGGAACACCAAAGTCATCCATTAAAGCAAATTTAGTTTTATCCTCTTCTGTGAAAGTTATACCGAATTTTGCCCCCATTCCTTCAAGAGTTTTTTTACGAATCTCTCTACCTTTTAGGTCAAAAAACACTTTGCTTTTCCCGTCTGCACCTTTTCCTACTGTAATAATTGCCAAATCTGTATCAGGCAATTTAAATTCAGCAACGGAAGCAGGCATGTCTACAGGAAGTGCTTCAGGCACCTTAGCAGTAGCGGTCAAAATAAAGAACGTAAGCAAAAGGAACGCAACATCACACATGGCAGTCATATCTGTCGATGTTGACTTTTTTTTCATTTTTATTTTAGCCATTCTCTTTTATTTTTATTCTGATAATTAATATCAAAAATTAATTATTGTTTCAAACTTCCTCTGAATCTTCTGTAAGTATTCACGATTGTAGTACCAGCCTCATCGATAGAGTAAGTTAAATCATCAATTTTAGCAGTAAAGAAGTTATAAGAAACGATAGCTAAGATAGAAGTAGAGATACCTGTTGCAGTGTTGATAAGTGCCTCAGAAATACCTGTTGCAAGAGCAGCCTGATCTGGAGTTCCAGCAGAAGCTAATGCACCAAACGCTTTAATCATACCTGATACAGTTCCTAATAATCCTCCTAAAGTTCCTAATGATACTAAAGTAGAGATAATAGTCATATTTTTTTCTAACATTGGCATTTCTAATGAAGTTGCCTCTTCGATTTCTTTGTGAATTACTTCAGAAGCTTCTTCACTGTTGAAACCTTCTTTTTTCACATCTTGATATTTAATCAAAGCTGATTTAATTGCATTTGCAACTGAACCTTGTTGTTTGTCACATGAAGCGATAGCAGCCTCAATGTTTCCTTCTTTGATACTAGCTTGTACATTTTTCATAAATGTATCTAAGTTTGCTTTCCCAGCAGCTTTCCCGATAACGATAAATCTTTCAATTGAAAAAACAACAACCATTAAAAACATACCTAATAATACTGGTACAATAAATCCTCCTTTATATACCTGTCCTAATGTATTGATTGGATGACCTGTTTCTGGATTTCCACCTTCAAAGTTTGCAGAATCTCCCATGATTACTTTCCAAATAAACACCCCAACTAAAATACACGCTACGATAATGATTCCAGTAATCATTCCTCCTCCATTTGAAGTGCTTTCTTTTTTAACTTTAACGTTTGCCATTTTTTTTAATTTTAATAGTTTTAAATAATTTTTATTTTTTAGTTATATTTAACTTGTAGAGGAGCAAATTTATACGTTTAGTTTAAATAAAAAAACTTTTTTTAATTTTATTGAAGGAAATTTAACGTCAATTTAAAAAATATCTCATTAAATTGCCAACTCTATTTTTTTGATAAAACAAAAAACAGCACGAATTATGGGAAAATTACAACGTTTTAGTAAATATTCAAAGATTCCATTGATATCTTCTTAAAAAGTTGCGAAATTTTTTTTTATCATATTTTTAATCAGAAATAGCTTTTTCCTACTAAAATATATATATCAAAATTCTTAAAAAATTAAGCAATACTCTTATAATCATCTAAATTACAAATAAAACATGAATAAAAAAGATAATTTCATTCAGGATATCAATACAGGCTATCTTTCTAAAGGTGACAGTATCATTTTGGGAGGTGCTATGCTGGATGGAGAACCAATTGCAGAGGCACACGTAAAGATTCCTTTAAAAACATTAAACCGCCACGGACTGATTGCCGGAGCAACCGGAACCGGAAAAACCAAAACTATTCAGGTTTTTTCTGAGCAATTATCAAATGCTGGAATTCCTGTCTTAATGATGGATATTAAAGGTGACTTTAGTGGTATTGCAAAAGAAGGAAAAGAAGAAGGTTTTATAACGGAGCGCCACACTAAAATAAACATACCTTATAATGTAGCATCATTTCCAGTTGAATTAATGTCATTATCAAAACAACACGGAGTTCGCCTGCGCGCAACTGTTTCTGAATTTGGTCCGGTATTATTTTCCCGAATTTTGGATTTAAATGATACTCAGGCCGGAGTTGTTGCTGTAATTTTTAAATATTGTGATGATAATCAGATGGCATTACTAGATTTAAAAGACATCAAAAAAGTCATTAATTATATAACTGAGGAAGGTAAGGACGAAATCGCGGAGAGTTATGGCAAAATCTCAACAGCAACAACCGGGACGATTTTGAGAAAAATCATTGAATTGGAGCAGCAGGGAGCCGATTTGTTTTTTGGCGAATTGTCTTTTGAAATTGATGATTTAATGCGAATTGACGAAAACGGAAAAGGCTACGTAAACATCATCCGCCTGACGGATATTCAGGACAAACCTAAATTATTCTCGACTTTTATGCTGAGTTTATTGGCTGAAATTTACCAGAAAATGCCCGAAAAAGGAGATTCAGAACAACCTGAATTAGTGATCTTTATTGATGAAGCGCACTTAATCTTTAACGAAGCAAGTAAAGTATTATTAGAACAAATTGAAACGATAGTAAAACTAATTCGTTCTAAAGGTATTGGTGTTTATTTTGTAACTCAAAACCCAATGGATGTTCCAAGTGGAGTTTTGGCTCAATTAGGTTTAAAAATTCAGCATGCCTTAAGAGCCTTTACAGCAAACGACCGTCAGGCCATTAAAAAAACAGCAGATAATTATCCTACTTCTCCTTATTATAAAACAGATGAATTATTGACCAGTTTAGGAATTGGAGAAGCTTTGGTTACAGCCTTAAACGAAAAAGGAGTTCCGACACCGCTTGTTGCCACCATGATGCGTGCACCACAAAGCAGAATGGATATTCTGACTTCAACAGAAATTGACGAAATAAACAATAAATCGAAACTGGTAAAAAAATATAACGAGGAAATTGATCGCGAAAGTGCCTACGAATTATTAAACAAAAAAATTGCAGATGCAACACAGGCAGCTGCAGAACAAGAAGAACAAGCACCAACAAAAGCTTCAAAATCAGAACCTAGCACAGCAAGTGTTGTAGGGAAATCCGTTTTGAAAGTCGTTACAAGTGCTACCTTTATAAGAGGTGTTTTTGGGGTGTTATCAAAAATCTTTAAAAAATAAAAAAAATCAATAGCAATATCAAAAAGCAATTACAATATCAATGGCAAAATTTTAATTGATTTTTGATATTGTAATTGCCATTGCCATTGAAATTATGCGTTTTGCAACAACTCCAGAATCTTATTTTCTACTTCTGGCGTGTTCCAAATATTTTCAATATTATTGAGTTTTAGAATCTCTTCCATAATTCCGTTTTGGAAATCGCCAATTGCCAAAGCTTCAGCATAGGGGCGATCGCTGAAAGTTACACGACTGTAAAGCGGAATCCATTTATCAGGATATTTATCAGAAAATGCTTTTTCGATTTTCTTCTGTAATAAGAATTTTTCATCAGCAGTTTTTGTACTCATTTCCATGAAATTGCGATATGATAGTTCTGCAATGGCATCGGCATTTGGTTTGCGTGAAATTTGATATTCAGAGAAAATCTTTTTCCAGTCGTTTCCGTACTTTTCGATCATTTCATTTAAAACCGTAATATCTTCAAAACCGGCATTCATTCCTTGTCCATAAAACGGAACAATGGCGTGACAAGCATCTCCAATTAAAGCAATTTTATCTTCATATGTCCACGGAAAACATTTCATCGTTACCAAAGTACTGGTTGGATTCTTAAAGAAATCTTCAGCCAGCTTCGGAATCACTTCAATCGAATCCGGGAAGTTTTTCTCAAAGAAATCCTCCACCATTTTTCGGTCTGTAAGCGATTCAAACGAATTTTCACCTTCAAAAGGCATAAATAAAGTACATGTAAAACTTCCATCCAAATTAGGAAGCGCAATCAACATGTATTTACCACGAGGCCAAATATGAAATGAGTTTTTATCTAATTTATGAGTTCCATTGGCATTAGCCGGAATATTCAATTCTTTGTAGCCCATATTCAAAAATTCCTGCGAATAATTAAACATACTCTGGCGTTGCATTCTGTGACGGATTCTTGAAAAAGCGCCATCGGCACCAAAAACCATATCGTATTTTTTCTCTTCCCACTCCCCTCTTTCAGTTTCGCCAATATGCAAAGTCGCATCGCTCAGCGTCACATCCCAGATTTTTTCTTCAAAATAAAACTCCGCTCCGGCCTGTTCCGCAAGATCAATCATTTTTCGGTTCAAAGTTCCCCTTGAAATCGAATAAATCGATTCGCCTTCCTGTCCGTAGTTCTGAAAATTGAGTTTATCAACCAAATGAATCGCACGTTTGTCCATCGGAATCGCGATTTCGCGAACAGCATCTCCGACGCCAACACCATCAAGCGCTCTCCAGCCCCGATTAGACATTGCCAGGTTTATAGAACGGCCCGAAAAATTAATTTTGCGAATATCAGGACTACGATCATAAACATGAACGGTATGACCTGCTTTTTTAAGGTAAATTGCCAACAGCGATCCTACCAATCCAGAACCTACAACGGCAATTTTTAGTGAAGTTTGCATCAAGAAAAATCTAAATATAAGATCGTAAAAATAAGTAATAATTCTACAAGAGCTTAAAAATAAAGGAAATATTTATGATTTATATGGGCATGACCCGCCGAAAAAAGCGGGTCGGGCTATCCACTATATTCCCGATTAACAAAAACTATGGCTAAAAAGCCTTGTTTTTCTAAATCGGGAGATACCGCTCCTATCCCTCATGCGGCACTCGTTTTCATAACAAAATCCCGTTTTTAATGATTTATTAGAAATATGAAAAGGACTACTTTAGCTGAAGAAATAATCTCGCAAAGACAGCAAAAGCGCAATTTTTTTAATAGCCACAGATTAAAGGATTAAAAAAAATCTGCCCGATCTGCGTGAAAAAAAACTTTGTGTCTTTGTGACTTTGTGGCAAAACCTAAAACCAATGAATAGCGAATTATTACAATCAAACATCATTTTAGAAAACGAAAAAGTATTATTAATCCCTTTTGAAAACGAAAGAAACATCGAACTCAAAGAAATCATTTTTGATGATGAAATCTGGAAATATATGGGAATGTATTTGCGAACCAAAAATGACTTCGAAAACTACATTCAAAATACCTTAAAACAAAAAGCAGACGGGATTTGTTATCCATTTCTAATTATTGATAAAGCCACAAATAAAGTTGCCGGAAGTACAAGATATGGATACTTAAATCATGCCAGTCAAAAATGCGAAATTGGCTGGACCTGGTATGGAAAAGCATTTCAGGGAACAGGTTTAAACAAAGCCTGTAAATATGAGTTATTAAATTTTGGTTTCGAAAATATTCAATTCAGAAGAATACAATTTAGTGCTGATTTGGAAAACAAGAAGTCACAAAAAGCGATTGAAAAATTGGGTACTGTAAAAGAAGGTATCTTTAGAAATAATTATGTTGATTCTGAAGGAAAGAGTAAAGATGATGTTTATTATAGCATAATTTTGGAGGACTGGGAAACTACTAAACGAGATTATTTTTCTGAATTTGACTAAAAAAACACATTGAATTATTGTAATCTAAAAAATGGTAATTTAGCGTAGAAATTTTACTTCAAAAACCAGAAAAAATTCTCTAACATAATTCCGTAAATGAACCTATATTCCGAACATTATGTCAGCAAAATTTGCGAACGGTTCGTGAATAAGATTTGGTGTCTCGACAACAGCATCGGCGAAAGCCTGATCGAAAACAAACTTGTTTTACCTAATGGCTGTTTTAATCTCGCCCTTGTAAGCGGAAATGCGATAGAAGTTCATACAAGCAAAAACAAATATGTAATGAACGAAGGGTTTTACTTTTGTTCGCAAATGACCAACAAAGTTTTGGTTAATATTCAGCCGAAAACTAAAGTTACCATTATTCAATTACATGCCTGGACGCTTTCCTTCTTTCCGAATTATGATTTGAATAATTTTATCGATTCTATTATCAAAATTGATGAAACTGAATTGCCTTTTAAAACTAAAATTGATTCTAGTTTAAATAGCGATATTTCCTTTTTATTAAATATCATTAATACTTATTTTGAAGAATTAAATTCGGCGCATTTAACAAAAAATACAATCGAAAAAATCTGCGAAATCATCAAACAGCATCATGAAGAAATTACAGTTTCTGAAATTGGGAAAAGTTTAAATGCTTCTCAACGAATGCTTCAAATTAAATTCAAATCAGCAACCGGACTTACGATTAAAAAACACATTCAGATTCTGAAATTCAGAAAATCAGTCGATCAAATGGTGAATTCTGATTTAGAAAAACTAAAACTGACTGATGTCGCGCTTTACAATCAATATTTTGATCAGTCGCATTTTATAAAACAATTTAAAGATGTGACCAAAACAACTCCAAAAATGTTCAATTCAAGTTCGTATTTTCTTTCCAAAAAAAGATAAGATTTCGCATTTTTACAATTTTGCGATCGATGATTGATTTAATTTTGCAAAATCATTAATCAATAATCAATCACAGATGAAAATCAACAACTTAATTTCCCATTTAAAAATTATTTTAATTGGATTTCTATTCTTCCAAATCCATTTCGGATTTTCCCAGGAAGAGAAAAACTCCACATTATACAAAACTATTATGGCTAAAGACAGCCTTCTGTTTAATGTTGGCTTTAATACTTGCGACATCTCCCACTTTGAAAACTTATTAGCTGACGATTTTGAATTTTATCACGACAAAGACAGCATTTCAGACAAAGCGCTATTTCTAAAAAATCTTAAAAAAGGTTTGTGTCGTTCGACCGATACTTATAAGTCCAGAAGATATTTGGTACCTAATAGTACCGAGATCTATCCTTTATACAAAAAAGGTATTTTATACGGTGCGATGCAAATGGGCATTCATCAATTTTATGAAAAATCAGTTGAAAAAAATGAATCCCTTGCAGATGCAAAAGAGCATTTTGGCAGTACAGCCAAATTTACTCATGTTTGGCTATTAGAAAATGGCGTTTGGAAATTAAGACGATCTTTTAGTTACGATCATCAATCGACCAGTACAGCCGGAACCAAATCAACTATTTTTGACAATAACGAGGAAATTGAAAAATGGCTGAAACAAAACAATGTTCCAACTCTTGGAATTGGCATTATCAACAACGGAAAACTTCAGGAAATAAAAGTATTTGGCGAACTTAAAAAAGGCGTTACAGCGCCATATAATACTATTTGGAATGTAGCATCCTTAACCAAACCCGTAACCACAATCGTGGCTTTGAAATTAGTTAGTCAGGGAAAATGGAATTTAGATGAACCTCTAGATAAATACTGGATCGATCCGGATATTGCTGATGATCCCAATCATAAATTATTAACTACAAGAATCATTTTAAGTCATCAAACTGGTTTCCCGAACTGGAGATATATGAACGAATCTAAAAAACTAGATTTCAAATTTAAACCCGGAACTCAATATTCGTATTCGGGAGAAGGAATTGAGTACTTGAAAAAAGCGCTAGAAAAGAGATTCCACAAAACACTTGATCAATTAGCGGATGAATTAATTTTTAAACCGCTAAAAATGAATGATACTAAATTTACCTGGAACGACATAACCGATACTTCGAGATATGCTATAAACTATGACAATAAAGGAAATACTTACGAACCTGTTAAAAATAAAACCGCAAATGCGGCCGATGATTTATTAACCACCATTCAGGATTACGGCACTTTTTTATGCAGTGTGATGAACGGTGACGGTTTGACCAAAAAGGTCTTTGAGGAGATGAATTCGCATCAGGTGGCCCAAAAGAAAAAAGACAAATACTTTGGTTTGGGTTTTGAAATCTATGATTTAGGAAATGACAATTATGCTTTGTCGCACGGTGGCGCAGATCAAGGCGTACAGACGTTATTTTTTCTTCTTCCAAAAACAAAACAAGGCTTAGTTATTTTTACCAATGTAGATGACGGCTACAAGGTTTATGAAAAACTTCTTTTGAATTATCTTGGAGAAAACGGGCAAAAGCTGATTGATATTGAAACGAAATAATGAATAGCAGAAAAATCAAAACTATGGAACCAATGATGAATATATTAGTTCTTTTCATGCTTTTTTTAAGCAGGGAAGTAAAAGCGCAGACCAATAGTGATGTTTTAAAAATGGATGTTTTAAAAACAGAAATCATTAAGATGGACAGTTTATTATTTGATGTTTCTTTTAATCAATGTGATGCAGCACTTTTCAAAAAAATAATAGCTGATGATATCGAATTTTACGATGATCGTTCCGGCTTAAACACCTCGAAAGGAAATGAAATAAAATCATTACTTGATAAATGTGGAAGATCTGAGAAACTGACCCGAAAATTAAATTCCTGTACCATTGATAAATTAGGTGATTTTGGGGCCGTGCAAATTGGCGAACACACTTTCTATGTTAATGGAAAGCCCACAGGAACCGGAAAATTCGTTCATATTTGGGAAAGAAAAGATAAAAATTGGGTATTAAAAAGAATTGTTAGTTATGAACATAGAGCTATTAAAAAATAGCTCTTTTTTTATGTCGTTTTATCACTTTAAAAAAAAATAGAAAAAAATTGGTTGTTCATGAAACCAAATCGCATTTGAATCGTCTAACAAGAATCAAACGCAAACATCATCATCCATTTTAATTTGTACATTCGTATAACAAATTAAATTCCAGATGATTAAACAGTTTCAATCATCAATCAAAAAAATCAAACAACGAATCATTAACCTTAATCAATAATCATCAATCACATGAATAAATCAATCAAACTATTTGCAGTCTGCATTTTGGCACAACTGTTTACCTTTCATGTTGCCGCGCAAGACAAAGCAAAAAAAATCGACCAGCTCTTAAGCAAATACAACGAATACGGGCAATTTAACGGATCTGCGCTTGTTTCAGAAAATGGAAAAGTTATTTTCAAGAAAGGATACGGTTCTGCTAATATGGAGTGGAATATTCCAAACCAGCCCGACACTAAATTCAGATTAGGTTCAATTAGCAAACAATTTACGGCTTTCTTGCTTGTTAAACTGGCTGAAGATGGAAAACTAAAACTTGATGTTCCGATAACCACTTATTTGCCGGATTATCCAAAAGCAAACGGAGATAAAATAACCATTCATCATTTGCTAACGCATACTTCCGGAATTCCGAATTATACTTCGGCTCCCAATTTCTTTAAAGAGAAAAGCAGAAATCCTTATTCTCCTGAAGAATTTGTAAAGACATTTTCAAGTCTACCACTTGAATTTACGCCAGGCGAAAAATTTAATTACAGCAACTCCGGATATTTTTTATTGGGTTATATCATTGAAAAAGTTTCAGGCAAAACCTATGAGCAATATTTGCAGGAAGTAATTCTTACGCCTTTAAAAATGGTCAATACAGGATACGATCATTTTGAGATTATTCTTAAAAACCGAGCTTCTGGTTATGAAAAACAAGGCAAAATAATTCGAAATTCTCCTTATCTTGATATGAGTATTCCTTATGCAGCAGGATCATTGTATTCTACTGTAGAAGATTTGTATTTATGGGATCAGGCACTCTATACCAATAAATTACTTTCTGCAAAGTCAATGGAATCGTTGTTCAAGCCTTATATTAAATTTGGCGATAGTGCTTATGGATATGGCTGGTTTTTAGAAGAAGCTCCAAACGGAAACAAAGCTAAATTGAAAATTATTGAACACGGAGGAGGCATCAACGGATTTAATACTGTTATTTCGCGAGTTCCTGCAGATAAGAACTTAGTAGTCTTATTAAATAATACTGGCGGTACAATTTTAGGTGAAATCAACGAGGGAATCAGAGCTATTTTATACAATCAGCCTTTTAATGAACCTAAAAAATCATTGGCACTTGAACTTTTGGATGTATATTCAGAAAAGGGTGCAATTGCTGGTACAGAGCGTTATAAAAAATTAAAAAACGATCCAACTTATCGCATTAAAGAAGAGGATATGAATAGTATTGGGTATCAATTATTGCAAAGTGGCAAAAAGAAAGAAGCCATTGAAGCTTTTAAAATTAATGTAGAAAACTTTCCTAAATCAGGAAATGTTTACGACAGTCTTGGCGAAGCTTATTTAGCCGATGGAGATAAAAATCTTGCTATTGCAAATTACACCAAATCTATTGAACTGGATCCAAAGAACGAAAGTGGAAAAAAAGCTTTAGAAGGAATTTTAAAAAAATAATCTTAAAAAATTACAAGGCAACTTCGATAGTACCGATTTAAAAAAGGTATTATCGAAGTTTTTTTTGTTACAATTTCTAACATTCAAATTCCATAATTTGTCATAAAAAATACTATTTTAGCCGTACCCAAAAACATTAAAATAACCTATGAAAAATTTAAAAAAGTTCGCCTTTTTAGCTTTCTTGCTATGTCTTTTTATTCCAACGATTTCTATTTCTCAAACCAACCCTCCGCCTCCGGCAATGCCGACTCAACAAAATAAAATTATAGTCGACAAAATTATCGAAGCAGCTCATTACAAGACTTATGTTGTTGATTATTGTTTAACCAAAATAAATGAGGCTTCTGCCAAAGAAGGCTGGAACGAACAAAAAACAATGGAAATTACAGAAAGTATTAATTACAAAAACTTTAGGGATGCTATCTATAACGTGTTTGCTTTTTATGATGAAGTAGAACTAGAGACGTTATTAAAGGCTTATGAAAAAGATACTGCATATCAATCCACCAATATTATGACGACTAATAAAGCACTAATTAATAACCTGAATATTTTTGCTACTGATATTGTGAAAGGAAAGTATATATCTAAATAAAGGTTCAAAATTGCAAAGGCAAAGGTTCAAAGGTTTAAAACCTTTGAACCTTTGCCTTAAACTTGAAACTTTTTTATTTTTTTGGTTTCAATAGCAGTTTTGTTGACGTTTTTATAATCTCCTCTTTATTCAGTTTCATTTTCCTGAATTTACCAGCGTTAAACATTTCTGCCTGATCGTTGTAATGCTCGCTAAATGGATTTCCGGATTGTCCGGTTGGAATAATGCTCCAACTATTTTCAATATCAGAGAAATCTACTACCCTTCTTGTTGACGGCCCACCTTTTACATAATATTTTCCTTCATCATTAAAACCAAAAAACTGGTTATTAATTACTTCATTTGATCCGGGTGCAGCAAAAGGTCCTACGTTGAATAATTTACGCAGAGCAGCTACTTTTCCAAGCGGATGTTCGTGTTCAACGGTGTGTACTTTCCCCCAATTCCAATCTCCAATAGTATTGCCTAATTGTGCCGTAAGTTGCGAAACGGCATCATGAAACGATTTTGAAACAATTTCACTTCTGGTTTCTTTTACATTTTTAGTCTTGACGTTATCCCACCAAACTGAATTTTCATTAACAATTTGTCGAGCAATAATTTGTTTTCCTAAATGCGTTCCAAGAAAAATAGTAAAAGCTTCTTTGCCCATTTCATCTTCAAAGGTGTTTTTCAAATACAAATAAATCCATTTGTTGTAAATCGTTGGGGCTACATCTTCTAAATTCGTTGTTCCTTTCCATGATTTCAAAACATTCAGTACTTCTTTTTCTTCAGCTGAAATCTTATTCTTATCCAGATTTGCAATTAAATTCTGAACAACTCCAGTCGCAACCGAAGAGGTATTATCAAAAATCATTTTGCTGATGGCTTCTTTGTCCCAATCTGATTTTGCATTCATTAAACCTGAAATTCTTTTGGCTCTGTCTTCCGGTAAATAATAACCCGGATACAAATAACCATCAATCGCTTCCGGTTGATTATTAGCTGAATATACATAACCCCATTTCGGATTTTCAGCCGATGGATTTTTAGTAAAATCTAAATATTCTGTTATATCATCTTTTCCGCTGGCGCCATCTAAGATAAAAAAAGAATTCACTCCTTTATTATGTTTATAAAGCGTTCCTGTCGCCCACCAGGCCACATTTCCTTTGGCATCGCCATACATTACATTTAATCCCGGAGCGGCAACCAATTGTACTGCTTTTCTAAAATCGTCTTTACTTTTTGCATGCGAAAGTCCATAGACCGCATCTAAAATTTGAATAGGTTGTTGCGTATAAATCCACGACATGGCGATTGGCTTTTTACTTTTCAGATTTGCTAACAAATCGCTCATAATTGGCCCGTGTCGACTTGATTTAACTGTCAAAACTACATCTGATGTATCTTTTATTTTAATTGTTTTTTTCCTGGACTCATAAGTTGCAAATCCCGTTGGTGTCTGATATTGATTTGCATCATCAGCTTTATTTGTTTCCTGATAAAAATCGATATCATCATTTTCGAACATGGTCAAGCCGTAGGCATAATTGCGGTTGTGTGCCAGTAATGGGAACGGAGTTCCGGCCAAATAACAACCATACAATTCATGATCCGGCGTTACTAAATGTGCTTCATACCAGGTGGCAGGTTGCGAAAATCCGATATGCGGATCGTTTGCAAAAATAACTTTACCGTTTTTGGTTCTATTGGGTCCAACAACCCAACTATTACTACCAACAAATGGCGGAATTGGAGATTTATCCAGCAAACTCGCTACAGATTTTGAGATCTCGCTATACTCTTCTAAATTCTCTTTTGAGTTTCTAATTTTAGTTGTATTAAATTCTCCTTCAATTCCTAACTCTTTCACATATGCAGCTCCGTATTTGGAACGAAGATCAGTCAATAACGGGTCTGTTTTTTGAGCCATCGCAAAACTGAAAGACATATATCCAAAAATATTATAAACATCTTTTATGGTAAATTTTTCCTTTTTTACTCCCACCAAAGTAAATTCAATTGGTGTTACTCCTTCATCCAAATATTGATTTATTCCATCCAGATAGGCCATGGTCAATTGATAGCTTGGACTGTTTTTGTCTAATTTGGCAATGGCTTTCGCCGATGCTTCTTCGACACCAATTCCGGAGAAAAACATATCATTTTTAAGTGCTACTGATCCGAATATTTCAGACAAACGTCCTGGCGCAATTCTGCGTAGCAATTCCATTTGCCATAATCTTTCCTGTGCGTGTACATAACCCAGCGCTGTCATCGCATCTTTTTCAGAATCGGCATAAATATGAGGAACACCAAAATCATCAAAATAAACTGTCGTTTCCTTCTGCAGATTTTTCAGCTGAACTTCACCTTCGTATTTAGGCTTCAAATGAAAAATATAAGCACATAAACCAATTCCCACAAGAACAATTATGATTACTAAAACCAACAGGATTTTTTTAATTTTTTTCATATTCAAAAAAGTATAACAATAAAAAATAATTTGGTAATGATGTAACTTAAAGAAGTAATCCTATAAGAAACAATATATTTTAAAAGCTTAAATTTAGATTTAAAATCAATACGACAAATGTCAATCTACAAAAAAATAGCAATCGGCATAATTTCAGTCTTTGTTTTTGGGCTTTTAATCAATTTCGGATTGAATTATTGGATTAAAAAACAACTGCCAATTATTATTGAGGAGAAAAATAAAACTGCTTATAATATTAATTACGAAAAGATCGAAGTTTCACTTTGGTCGAGAAATATTTATGCCCAAACTTTATTAGTTCATCCAAAAAATCAACTTGAAAATACTAAGATAAAAACCGGAATTTATTCTAAAATTGAATCAATTACGATCAAACATTTCAATATTTGGGATTTAGCTTTTCGCGATGTTATTCAGGCTGAAAGTATCATTATTAATAAACCCATGGTTATTTTATATAAAAAGAATGACAAGCTTTTAAATAATAGCAAAAGTATTCGGACTGAAATTATAGAACCCTTTCGAAAAGTCGTTGCCGTTTCTAATATTTACCTCAATGACGGAAGTGTTGATGTTGTTTATTTGAAAAATAATAAACCTATTTTCAGCGTTAAAAATATTCTGCTGAAACTCGAAGGCATTTTAATTACAGATGCAACTTTAAAGGAAAAAATTCCGATGCAGTATGAAAAATATGTTTTGGTTTGTGATAGTTTATACTATAAACCTAATCCGTTTTATCGTATGGATATTGGCCAAATCAGCACGGAAAACAACTTTTTAAAAATAAAGAAGTTTTCGATGCTGCCCGAATATAACCGAAAAACCTTTGTTCAAAAAGTAGAAAAAGAAAAAGACATTTATACTCTAAAAGCGGACTCAGTTCACATTAACAAAATGGATTGGGGATTTAAAAATGATCGCTTTTTCTTTAAGGCAAACTCAGTTGTGATGAATCATTTGGACGCTAATATTTACCGTGGAAAAATGCCGAAAGATGATTTAAGCAAAAAATATCTTTATAATCATTTATTGCGAAATATTAAATTTCCGCTTCAGATTGATACTTTACAGGTTCTCAAATCAAAATTGGTTTATGAGGAAGAAATCGACTTTTCAAAAGGCCCCGGAAAATTAAATTTCGATCATTTTAATTTGCGGGCAACTAATCTTCGAAGTGGTTTTGGTTTGAAAAAGACAGCTGATGTGAAGATTAAAATCAATTGTCAATTCATGAAAACTTCTCCTTTAAATGTTGATTGGAGTTTCAATGTTTTGGATAAAAAGGACAGTTTTCATATTCAGGGAGTTATTTCAAATTTTGATGTCGCAGCCATCGGCCGATTCAGCAAGCCTTATATGAATGCTTCATTTACCGGAGTTTTCAATAAATACCGATTTGATTTTTATGGAAATGACAATATTTCAAAAGGAAACGCTTCATTAGATTATGATGATTTAAAGGTAAAATTATACAAGAAAAAAAATCCGGAAAAAGAGGCTAAGCTAAAATCTGCGATTGTTAATTTATTGGTTAAAAATGATTCAAAAGAAAAAGCAAAAACGGCCGATGTCGAAGTCGAACGAATACAGGAAAAATCCTTCTACAACTTTTTATGGAGAAGTATTGCGGAATCTTTGAAGAAGATTTTGATATAGATTTTTTAGCCACGAATTTCACGAATTTACACGAATTATTTTTTTCTCATAGTTGCTAAAAAATTAGTGTAAATTCGTGAAATTCGTGGCAAACACTTTTCAATCCGACTATAAACCTGACAATTATCAGGCTTTATGAAAATGCTTTTTCTAACATTTGTTTTTATTTTAATTTGAAAACAAATGAAAAAAACAACCTTACATACTTTCCATATTCCGGTAATGGGACTTGCTTATACCATTGACAGCCCAATACGAGTGGCGCAATATGGAATTTCATCAGTAATTTCTATTGCTGATGATGAGTTAATTGAGAAGATGCGTAATTTTTACAGTACCAAATTCCATTTTCCACACGAAGAAATAAGTCAGAAATTTCACGATTATCGTGCCGAAAGAATTACGTCATATCTAAATTTAGTAGATAAAATTGTCAAACAAAAATTTGAAAGTTTTAAAACCGAATTAGCAGAAAGTAAGACTGCTTTAGAAAATTTTATGTCGATGCTTCCTAATTCATCTGATATCAAAAAGGGATTCCAAAACTTATTAGAAGACGGGATTTCTTTTAAAGAAAATATTCAAAATTTTATTGAATCACATCTTTCTGTTGGAGAAATTGATGTCAATATAATGACCAAACTGGATAAAGATAATTTTGTTAAAAATGAGCAACTTCCATTGGAATTTAATGATGCTCATGCAGCCTTAAGAGGTTTTGCAAATAGTAATCTCGAATCTTCAGTAGTACTTTCTGCGGGAATGAATCCGAGGCTCTACAGTTATTTTGAGAATTTTCCTGATTTCTTTCCAAATGAAAACAATCAGCTTAAAAAGAGAATTATTTTAAAAGTAAGTGACTTCCGATCGGCTATGATTCAGGGAAATTTTTTAGCCAAAAAAGGACTTTGGGTTTCTGAATATCGAATTGAATCAGGCTTAAATTGTGGAGGACATGCTTTTGCAACCGACGGGCTTTTACTAGGAACAATTCTGGAAGAATTCAAACAGAAAAAAGAGCAGTTAGTTCAATCTGCTCATCAGTTGATGGTAAAAGCGTTACAGCAAAAAAACGCACCTTATCCAGATCAGGCATTAGAACTAAAAATTACCGTTCAGGGTGGCGTAGGAACTTCAGAAGAGCATGAATTTCTATTAAGTAATTACAATATCGATTCTGTAGGCTGGGGAACTCCATTTTTATTGGTTCCTGAGGCCACTTCTGTAGATCAGACCACCCGAAATTTACTGATTAATGCGAAAGAAAGAGATTTGTATTTAAGTCATATTTCGCCTTTAGGAGTTCCATTTAATACTTTGAAAGGAACTACAAATGAAATTCTAAAACAGAAAAGAATTCAGGAAAACAAGGCAGGAAGTTCATGCCCGAAAAAATTCCTGGCATTAAGCAAAGAATATGATCCACACGGAATTTGTACTGCTTCAAAAAAATATCAGGATATAAAATTAGCAGAATTAGAAAACATAAAAGACACACTTTCTGCTGATGCCTTTGAAAAATCAAAAGTAAAAATTACTGAAAAATCTTGTTTATGTGTTGGTTTGGCCAATTCTTCTTATTTAGAAAACGACATCAAAATTAAAGGTCAGGCGCAAGGTGTTGTAATTTGTCCCGGGCCTAATATGGCTTATTTTGACCAGGAAGTTTCTTTAAAGCATATGGTAGAACATATTTACGGAAACAAGTCTGTTTTACGAGCTAATAATCGCCCTAATTTGTTTGTAAAGGAATTGAAAATGTATGTGGATTATTTTAGAAATGAAATTGAAAGTATTTCAGGTGAAATCACAGCCAATCAGCTTAAAAAATTGAATAGTTTCAAAGCAAATCTTTTAGAAGGAATTGAATACTATCATAATTTGTTCGAATCGACTTTTTATTTCAAAAGCGAAACAGAAAAAATTAAATACCAAATTGATTTTTATAAGTTAGAACTAATCTCTATAAATATTCCTTCCCACGAAATAGCGTAAAAAAAGAAGCCCCGATTTAGAATTCTAAATCGGGGCTTCTTTTTTATATCAATATTATTCTTTCTTTTTACTGCCATCAATTATAGCACCCGTTCCGGCACCAACTCCGGCTCCGGCCAAACCACCAATAATAGCACCTTCACCTTTTTTCTTACTGATTATCGCTCCTGTTGCAGCACCAACTCCGGCACCAATTACAGCACCCTTAGCGGTAGAACTCCAACCTTTCTTTTTAGTTGTTGTTGTCGTTGTTGCAGTTCCGTCTTGTTGATGAACAACTACAACTTTTTGCTCTTGTGCTTTTGCTTTTTCTGCTTCTAAATTTGCCATTTCAGTTTTCATGGAATCAATAACGCGCTGTTTATTAATTTCAACTTTCATTGAATCAATGCTGGCTTGTTTTGCTTTATTGATATCTTCTTTTCCTTGGTTTTGACAAGAAACAATAGATAATACGGCAAATAATACATATAAGGCTTTCATGGTTGTAGTTTTAATAATTATACACTACAAAGTAAAGAAGATACTTTTTTATGATGTTACATGATTTAAAATAAAGGTTACAGAATTTCACGATTTCGCGTATTTAAAAGCAAAGTATGCAAAGTTCATCCGCTTATGATACCAAAGTCGCGAAGTAGCAAAGAAAATAAAACTTTGCGGTTTCGCGACTTTGCCGAGATTCCTTTTATAGATTAATACTATTTCTCTAAAATTCCTTTTTTCAGAATTTGTCCAAAATCGTACATATCTTCATATGAACAATATAGCGGAACCGGAGCTAAACGAATTACATTCGGTTCACGCCAGTCGGTAATCACGCCGTTTTTCATTAAATAATCAAATAAACTTCTTCCTTCTCCATGTAAAAAAACAGATAATTGAGACGCTCTTTCCAAAGGATTTAAGGGTGTAATAATTTCGAAATTACCTTTAACTTCTTTATCAATTTCATGCAAAATGAATTCTAAATAAGACGTGATATGATCTCTTTTTGCAATTAAGGCATCCATTCCAACCTCAGCGAACATTTCTACTGATGCTAAATAAGGTGCTAAAGAAAGTACCGGTAAATTACTAATTTGCCATCCTCCTGCTCCATGAACAGGATCGAAAGTTGGTTCCATTTTAAAACGGCGTTCTTTGTTATGGCCCCACCAACCAGCAAATCTTGGCAAATCAGGATCATTATGATGTTTTTCGTGAACAAAACAGCCTGAAGCATTTCCAGGACCTGAATTCATGTATTTATAACTGCACCAGGCAGCAAAGTCGACATTCCAATCGTGAAGTTCTAATTTTATATTTCCGGCGGCATGTGCTAAATCCCAACCAACTTTTGCACCCGCTTTTTGGCCAGCTGCTGTGATGGTTTTGATATCGAAAACCTGTCCGGTATAATAGTTTACTCCTCCAATTAAAACCAAAGCTAGTTCATCACCAACTTCATCAATTTTTGCTAAGACATCTTCTAAGCGAATATTGTGTTCACCGTCACGACGTTTAATTTCTACGATCGCATCTTCTGGTTTATATCCATGAAAATGAACCTGACTCTGAAACATATATTGATCTGAAGGAAAAGCTTTTTCTTCGCAGATAATTTTGTAACGTTTGCCTTTTGGCTGATAAAAAGAAACCATCAGTAAATGAAGATTTACAGTCAAAGTGTTCATTACCGTAACTTCTGAAGGCAAAGCCCCTACAATTTTACTCAATGGTTCTGCAAATCTTTCCTGATAATCCCACCACGGTTTTTGTGCATAAAAATGACCTTCAACAGCCAATTTGGCCCAGTCGTTCATTACTTCGTCAATATAAGCTTTGGTGCGTTTTGGTTGTAATCCTAAGGAATTTCCTGTGAAATAAATTACGCGTTTGTCATTCACTTTCGGAAAAATAAACTGCTCCTGATAGTGATTTAAAGTGTCTTGCGAATCAAGCTCTCGTGCGAATTCGCGTGTATTTTGAAAAGTCATTGTTTTTGTTTTGAGGCGTAAAAATAACAACTTTTACTATATTCTATCAAAAATTAACACGTTTTGAGTTTTGGTTAAAGTTTTCAGTCGCAGTCGCAGTTTTCAGTTTTCAAACTGTGACGGAAGACTGAATGCAAACTGAGACTGAGACTGAGACCAAAAACCATAAAAAAACCCGTCATCAATGACAGGTTTTAAATATTTAATAATTCTATGAATTAGATAATCAACATTGCATCTCCGTAAGAATAGAATTTGTATCCTTCTTTAATTGCCTCTTCGTATGCTCTTTTCATTAAATCATGTCCACAGAAAGCAGAAATCATCATTAATAATGTTGATTTTGGTGTGTGGAAATTTGTAATCATACAGTTTGCAATACTAAAATCGTGAGGTGGAAAAATGAATTTATTTGTCCAACCTTCGTAAGGATTTAAAGTATTTTGAGATGAAACTGAACTTTCAATAGCACGCATTGAAGTCGTTCCAACAGCACAGATACGTTTTTTCTTCGTTTTTGCTTCGTTTACAATATCACAAGCTTCTTGTTTGATGATCAGTTCCTCAGAATCCATTTTGTGTTTAGATAAATCTTCAACCTCAACCGGATTAAAAGTTCCTAAACCAACGTGAAGTGTAACCTCAGCAAAGTTTATTCCTTTGATTTCTAATTTTTTCAAAAGGTGTTTTGAGAAGTGTAAACCTGCAGTTGGTGCAGCTACAGCTCCTTCTTCTTTTGCATAAATAGTTTGGTATCTTTCAGCATCTTCAGCAGTTACTTCTCTGTTGATGTATTTAGGAATTGGAGTTTCTCCAAGTTCTGTCAATTTGTTTCTGAATTCTTCGTAAGAACCGTCATATAAAAAACGTAAAGTTCTACCACGAGAAGTTGTATTGTCAATTACCTCAGCAACTAACGAATCGTCATCACCAAAATAAAGTTTGTTTCCGATACGGATTTTTCTGGCCGGATCAACCAAAACGTCCCAAAGACGTTGCTCAGAATTTAATTCTCTTAATAAGAAAACCTCGATTCTTGCTCCTGTTTTTTCTTTGTTTCCATACAAACGAGCAGGAAAAACTTTTGTATTGTTAAGAATTAAAACGTCTCCGTCATCAAAATAATTGATAACATCTTTAAACATTTTATGTTCTATAGTTTGTTTTTGACGATCGATTACCATTAAACGAGACTCATCTCTGTTTTCTGCTGGAAATTCTGCTAAAAGTTCTTTTGGTAAATTAAATTGAAAATGTGATAATTTCATATTTGAATTGTTGATTTTAAAGTGTAGATCTTAGATTTTATATCTAAAATTATAAATCGTGTGCAAATATACGATTGTGAGATAGGCGTTGTCAAGTGTTTTGATGTTTATTTTCAAAAGTCGTTGATTTACTGATGGTTTGGGACCGTTAAAAAACGTTTTTTTCACTATATTAGAAATATAAGTTCATTTAAATTGGATTCTAAAGAATTGAAACGTAATTATTTGGCTAAAGCCGAAAATAAAAACAAAAAAACCTCCAGTTAAAACTGGAGGCTATTCAAATTATGCTCATTTTGTTTAAATGAACTTCTATTTCTTATATGGTGGAAAATTTACAATTCTGAAATTTGCAAGTTTAGTGTCTCTAAATCATTCCAGAAATCCGGGTATGATTTTGAAACTACTCCTGCATCTTCGATAATAATTGGAACTTTCAGAGCTAATGGAGCAAATGCCATTGCCATACGGTGATCGTTGTATGTCGCAATTTTTACATTATGGTTGATATTTTCTGAAGCTGTTAAAGTCAATGAATCATTTGTAACAGAAATAGTAGCTCCCAATTTTGTAAGCTCGATTTTTAATGCTTCCAATCGATCCGTTTCTTTAATTTTTAAAGTATGAAGACCTGTTAAATGGCAACCGATTCCCAAACCTAAACATGTCACAACGATTGTTTGCGCAATATCCGGTGTATTGTTTAATTCAAAATTTATGGTTTCATATTTAAAATTCTCTTGTTTTACCAATGTCATTTTATTATTTTGAAACGTTGTTTTCACTCCTAATTTCTCATAAAATGAAACCAATTCAGAATCTCCTTGTAAGCTATTTTCTTTATAACTGGTTAATGTTATTGAAGCCGTATCAGCCAAAGCCACTAAACTAAAAAAGTAAGATGCCGAGCTCCAGTCAGATTCTACAACCATTTCTTTTGAAGCAACAGTTTCTTTAGGATAAACTTTAATGACATTTCCTTCAAAACTAGTTTGAATATCTAAATCATTCAGCAACGCTAAAGTCATTTTGATATAAGGAATTGAAGTAATTTCTCCTTCTAAAGTCAACTCTAAACCATTTTCTAATTTTGAAGCTACTAATAAAAGTGCCGAAATATATTGGCTGCTAACATTCGCTGCCAAAGTTACTTTTGAAGCGGTAACTTTTTTTCCTTTGATTTTTATAGGTGGATAACCTACTTCTTTTTCATATGAGATTTCAACACCTAATTGTGCTAAAGCTTCCACTAAAATTTTAATCGGACGCTCCTGCATTCTGCCTGAACCTGTCATAACTACATCTCTGCCTTCGTTCACAGCAAAATAAGCTGTTAAAAAGCGCATTGCTGTTCCGGCGTGATGAATATCTACAATTTCATCATTCCCAACCAAAGCTTTTTGCATTACCTCACTGTCATCAGAGTTTGAAGTGTTGGCAAGTGTAATATTTGGAAATAATGCTTTTAACAACAATAAACGATTGGTTTCGCTTTTTGATCCTGTTACTGCAATTTGTCCTTGTAAGTTATGTTGAGTTGTCTGAAGTAGTAAATTCATTTTTTTAATTGTAAGTTGTAAATTATGAATTATGAATGATTAGAAACGTAATTCAGCCATGCAAATTTACCACTCCCCGTTCATAATTCAAAATTCAAAACTCATAATTCAAAACTTATGAGTGATATTTCACAATTATTTTAATTTATCGTTGTTTTTATGACGATCCTTATCTCTAACCGATTTCAAATCCATTTTTTTATCAAAAGCGGCTTGCAGATCTATTCCGGTCTGATTCGCGAGGCATAAAACTACAAAAACAACATCAGCCAATTCTTCGCCTAAATCTTTGTTTTTATCGCTTTCTTTCTCAGATTGTTCACCATAGCGGCGCGCGATAATTCGGGCTACTTCACCTACTTCTTCAGTAAGTTGTGCCATATTGGTTAATTCGTTAAAATAGCGAACTCCGTGTTCTTTTATCCAGGTATCAACATCAAGTTGGGCATTTTTCAAATCCATCGTTATATTTTTTTAAGAACAATTTTTTCATTTTGACTGGCAAGAATTTTCTGAAAAATATCTTTCAATCCAGTATACTCATCTGCTGCAAAAATACTATTGTTAATCTCTTTTATACAACTAATTTGAATTTTATTCCCTACGTTAGAAATATTAAAAATATAAGTTATCGCTTTATCTTCAGTAGAGATTCGAACAGGAGTTGGTATTGACTCTACAACATATCCTTCTGGAATATCTAAATTTAAATTGAACTTTTCCTGTGTTGGATATCCAAAATAAATTCCCATTTGTCTTTTTTCCTGCGTAAAAGGATTTTTTGTTCTGGTAAAAAACAATAACGGATTAATGAATATTTTACCACCAATAATCTCCGATTGATTATCTGAACTAAAAGAAAAAGTCTCTATAATCGGATTTGAAAAATTCGTTTTCTTGTTTTCAATTGCATAATCTGATATCTTCAAATCGCCTAATTGCTCTTCGTACTTTTCAAGATAGTTTTCCTGATTTTTATCTGCATTTTCAACTCTGAAAGTATAAGCATCATAATCTGTTCTTTGCACTCTAACCTTTCCTTCTATTTTACCCGAAGCATCTAATTTGGCTACTGTATTTGAAAATTCTTTAGATACTGAAACCGGATATAAATCAATTTCTTTTGATGTCCCATCTTTCTCAATCAGTCTTCCCTTCCAATTCAACACGTTTAAAGGCAAAATATTTGGCGAAGTAAATTTATGAGAAGCATCTAGCAGGATTTGTTTTCCATCAATTTCGGCAGCAGCAATAACGTAATTAAAACCAGTTCTTGTAGGATATACAGGAATTCCATTATCAATTGTACTGACCAAAACCGGACTTACTTCTACACTGGCCAATTTCAGCATATTAATCAATATAAAATTGATTTCGGCTACATTTCCAGTTTGATTTGTATACGCTTTTCTAACTCCTATATCAGTATAATAACCATTCTCTTCATTCCAGTTCATTTTATTCTGAACGAATTTAAAAATGATATTTAATCTCTCATTAAGCGATTCAACATTCCCTAATAATTTTTTGACATCTTCCAGCAAAAAATCATTTTGACTGAGTTCTTTTCCAAAATTTTCGTCCTTAAAAATAGTTGAGGCAACTCCTTCCCAAGTCATTGTAAAATCTTTTACAGGCTGCTCTGGATAACGTATGCGTTCAAGCTCGTGTTGAATGCTTCCTTTATAATTATCAATATTATTTACGTAAGGCTCTAATATTAATGGAGAAATATCTTTTCCGCTAAATAGAGAATTAACTTGTCTGAAGTAAAGTGTGCTCGTTTGGTTGTGCTCATTCTCAAAACTCTGGCTTCCTGCAACAATTTTAGAATCTGATGTTACAGGTGTCCTTCCGACTAAAATCGTCTTGTAGATGTAGAATTCAGGAATCTCGGTTTTATATTCAAAATAATCAACAGGAATTTCATATTGAAAATCAAAATCCGGAAGTTTTACAATATTCTCTGTTTTTAAGATATATTTATATTCAATAATCGACCCTACTTTTACATTTGGTAATGTTATGGTTTTCTCATTCCAATATTTATTTATTTTCTTCTTAAAAGTTCCCTGATTGTCCAATTTTGTCTTGACAATTGAACCATTTTCCAAATTATAAGTAACACCTTGTGAAAACTCCAATCGATCTTCATTTAGTTTTTCATAACCAATATAAAATCGGACTTTTTGATCTGCCCAGGCAAGTCCTTCTTTTTTATAAATTTTAATTTTAAATTCATAAACATGATTCGCAGAAAAACCATTAGTATTATTGTAAGTAAAAAAAGTTCTTCCTTTCTTAAAAATGATTGCCGCAGGTGCAGTAGTGTCTTTCGGATGCACTTTTTCCTGTAATTGCGCTACAGTCACTTTCCCTAATTCATAATTTTGGGCATTAATTTTTGAAATACAGAAAAAAACAAAAATTATTATTAAGCTTTGAAACTTCATGTTTAGATTCTTTTTAAAACTATTTTTTCATTTTGACTCACAATTATATTTTGAAAAAACTCTTTGAGCATATCATAATCATCCGTAGCAAAAATATATTTGTTTATTTCCTTAACAACCTGAATATGGACTTTGTTTTCTTCAGAAATCATATTCATTGTATAAGATGCATCTCTGTTTTCTGTTACAATTCGCATTGGCTTTGGAAGCGATTCAACAACAAAACCATCTGGAATATCTAAAAATACGTTATAAGTCTCCTGACTTGGATACCCAAAATAAATAGGCATTTGTCTTTTTTCTTGCTTAAACGGATTAATGACATCAGTAAAAAAAAGTATTGGTCTTAAAAATATTTTCCCACCAATAATATCATAAGAGTGTCTGGCCTTAAAATTAAATTCTTCCTGAACTGGTTTTGATAAATCTCCGATTTTATTCTCGATCTTATAGTCTTCGATTTCAATTTTTCCTAAATCATTCTCTAATTTTTCGAGATAAGAATTCTCATTACTATTTGAATTTATTTCTCTAAAACGAAAAGCATCATAATCTGTTTTCTTGATTCGCAACCTTCCGTCAATCTCACCAAGATCAGGATTTATACTTGCTGTTATTGTATAATTTTCTTTTGAAGCTATTTTAGGAATCATATCAATTTCTTGAGAAGAACCATCTTCTTTGATAAGCCTGCCTTTCCAGTTTAAAAGATTTAATGGCAAAATATTAGGCGTTGTAAACTTATTTGAAGCATCCATCAAAATTTTCTGTCCCTCAATTTCGGCAGCACCAATGACATAATTAAAAACAGTTCTATTTGGAAATACCGGAACACCATTTTCAACTGTACTCGCTAAAACAGGATTTACGTCGATTCCGGCTGCTTTAAGCATCGAAATCAAAATAAAATTTATTTCAGCAACATTTCCTGACTTTTCTTCATAGGCTTTTTTTACACCTTTATCTACAAAGTACCCCCTTTTTCCCGTCCAGTTCATTCTATTTTGAACAAACTGAAAAATCAAGTTTAACCGTTCTTTTTTAGAATCTGTTTTCTGCAAGATCTCTTTTATATCTTCTAAAAAATAATCTTTTTGTTTAAGTTCTCCTCCAAAATCCTTATTCTTATAGATTGAAGTAGCTACGCCTTCCCATGTTTTTGTATAATCAATACCTGGCTTATCAGGATATCTTTCTTTTTCTAATTCGTTTTGAATTGACCCTTTATAATTATTTATATTATCAACAAATCTTTCCTCATTAAGTGCCGGAATATCTTTTGAAGTATAAAAACTATTAATCTGTTTATAACCTCTTGCAAAGACCTGACTACTTAAAACTAATTCTGCTTTTGTTTCTATTTTTAAATTTCCGATAAGCAAAGATTTATAAATAAAAAACTCGGGAATCTCTGTTTTATACTCGAAATAACTGACCGGAATAGTATATTGAAAATCAAAATCAGGTAGCTTCACTATATTTTCTGATTTCAAGACATACTTAAATTCTATAATAGAACCTACTTTAACATTTGGTAAGGTGATAGTCGCCTTGTTCCAATAATTGTTTATTTTATTTTTGAAACTTCCCTCACTATTCAGTTTCGTTTTTACAATTTCTCCATTTTCAAGATTGTATGTTGCTGCGTTAGAAAAATTCACAGTATCATCATTCAGATTCTCATATCCTACATAATAAGAAACTTCCTGATTTGCCCATTTTAATCCTTCTTTTTTATAAATTTTAATCCTGAATTCATAGACATTATTAATAACAAGTCCTTTTCCTTCAGTATAGGTAAAAAAGGTTCTTCCTTTTTTAAATAAAATAGCGGCCGGAGCCGCTGTATCTTTTGCATTCGATTTTTCTTGTAATTCAGCAATTGTAACTTTCCCCAACTCATAATTTTGAGCATTGACTTTTGAAGCCCCCAAAACCAATAAAGCGGAGACAACCATTAAACGTAATCCCATTTTTAAATTCTTTTTAAAACTATTTTCTCGGTTTCTTTTGCAACCATTCCTTTGTAATATTCTTTTAGCATTTCGTATTTCTCTGTAGAAATAATGGCTTCATTAATTTGATTTGATATCATCAATTGCAACGTTCCATCGTTTGACGCAATATTGAACTTAAAAGTACCTAAATCATCTGCCATCGCAATTACTGCAGGTGCTGGGAGTGTTTCTACTGCAAATCCCTCAGGTATTTTAATAATAATATTGTATTTATCAGCAAAAGGGTATTTAAAATCCACCGGATATTCTCTGATTTCCTGCTTAAATGGATTTTGGCTTTCTGTAAAAAACAACATAGGATTTACATAAATTTTTCCTCCAATAACTTCACACAAATCGTTTCCGGTAAAAGAATACGATTCTATCATTGGTAATAAAATTTCCTTTTCATTAGTTCTGGAATATTCGCTAATTTCAATTTTATTATTTTCATTCTCCAACCTTTCCAAATAAGTTTCTTCTTTAACGCCATCAATATTATCTCTTGTAACTAATGCATTATAATCTGTACATTGTCTTCTTGTTTTACCAGTAATTTTACCATCAGCATCAATAGTATAATTCATAAAAACGGTATCAAGGGATGGTTTTTTAGGCATCAAATCAATTTCTTCAGAACTTCCATCTTTACGAATTAATCTTCCGTACCAATTTAAACAGTGAACCGGCAAAACATTTGGAATTGAAAATTTATCAGATGCATCTAAAAGAACATATCCCGTTGGAGTTTCAACAGCTGCAATTACATAATTGAAAGCATTTCTATTGGGAAATAATGAAATTCCGTTAGAGCGTGTACTAACCAAAACAGGATCTGCATTTAAACCTGCAAAGCGCAACATTGCAGTTAGCATTAAATTGATATCCCCAATATTTCCTGTTTTTTCTTTATAAGCCTTCTTAACGCCCAAATCGCAATCGTAACCAGTATACTTGTTCCATTTTACATTTGATTTCACATGATTTAAAATAGCCAATATTTTTTCTTCAGGTGTGTTTTTTCCGGCTAACAACACTTCCAGGTCATCTTCAAAATAACCCGTCTTATTTAGTTCCGGTCCAAAAGTATCGTAATCGTAAATTGTTTTCGCAACCGAATTCCAATCTGTAGAATATGGTTTTAATGGTTCATTGGGAAATTTAACCATCGCTAATTCATGCTCTATACTAGAGACATAATTATCCATATTATTCACAAAAGCTTCGTCTTTCATAGCGGGAAAATCTTGAGCTATATAAGTATTTTGACTCTCTATATACTCCACTTTTTCAGTAGAATACTCCGTTCTTATCACTCGTCCTTCAGATCTTTCCTTACTTGTAAGAGTAATTGATTTATTGTTTTTTGTGGCTGTAACTTTAGGAAAAATATATCCTTTTTGTCTTGGATTAAAAACATAATATTCAGGAATATAAGTACTGAATTCTGAATAATTTACCGGAATACTGGATTGAAAATTCCATTCTCTGATCATTCTGGAAGGACTTTTTACAGAATATTTAAATTCTACAACTGAACCTTCTTTTACGTTAGGCATAGTGATCTTTTTTTGACCTCTTACCTTATCTAATACTTCGTCAAAAGTTCCTTCACTCTTTAGTTTAGTTTTTTCAATTTTACCATTAACCAAATTATAAGTATATGCATCAGTAAAAAACACTTTTTCAGTCAAATTTGAGGTATTAAAATACCAAACACTATGATTTGCCCAATTATAACCTTCTTTTTTATATATTTTTATTCGGGTTTCAACATCGGTCAAAACCACAAATCCGTCAGTTTGATCATATTCGATTCTTGATTTTCCCTTTTTATACAAAACAGCTGCAACTGCTGCTGAATCTTTTGGATGCACTTTTTGCTCTAATTCAGCAATGGATACCTTTCCTAATTTAAATTCCTGTGCTGTTACTTTCGAAAAAAACAGTAAGAGAACAGATAGACTAAAAAGTTTGATAGATTTCATTGGTTGGTTTTTGGTTAGTTTTTGGTAAGGATAATTTTAGCGTTATCGTTTCTCGATACTTGTTCCATAAAAAGGCGATATTCATCGTATTCCTTATTCGAATATTTACCTTTATTTACGAGCATAGAGCGTTTGTAAAGCAGTTTGTTATTTTCTTTTTTGATGATTTCAGTTTTGTATTCTCCAAATTTCCCCTTCAATTCATAGTTTGAAGGCAAAAACTCAATAGCAAAACCAGCTGGTAAATTAATTTCAATTTCATCTGTATCCAAATAACCACGCTGAATCTCAAAAGGATTTTTTCTATTTCTGATCCGTCTTACATTTTCGGCATTTTGATTAAATGCATCGACAGCAAAAATCATTTTATTAGCCGAAATTGGAGCATAGTTCATTGCACTAATTTGAATATCCTCAGTAAAACGAATGCTTTGCTTATCGTTAGTAAAATTTATTTTACCTAATTTCAGATTATTGATATGATCCCAATACTTCTTATAATATTTTTCTTTTTCTGTAGGCTGACTACTTTCTAGTCTTTGTTTAGAATTATACTGAGAACCTTCTGAAATTATCGAAATTGAACCCGAAAAATTACCGTTTTCATCAATAGTATAAATTCCTTTATCAATTTGCCTGTTACCTTTGTCCTCATATATTTTAGTTCTTACAATTACACCACCTTCCGGTTTAACAACTAAAACGTCTCTATCGTCTGTAAAAGTTCCCTGATAACCAAAAGGATCATCCTGGCTGGTACATTCCAGAAAAGTATAATTATCCCCATTTGGGATTGCCAGGATCATATGGTTTCCCTGCATCGAAACAAAATCAGACTGGATGTTCGATTTATAGGTATCGCCATACAAAATAGTGTTATAGGAAGGAACATCAACAGCCTGTAAAAGTGCTTTGGTGTAATTTGACAATGCTTTACAATCTCCATATCCTAAACGATCAACATCTGCTGCAAGCATTGGTTTCCATCCTCCAATACCAACAGCAATATTTACATATCTTGATTTTTTCTGAACATAGTCATAAATGATTTTTGCTTTCTTTATTGGGTCTTTTTCATCACCTACTAATGCTTTTATTTTCGCTTTAGTTTCTTCAGATAAATCAGTAGTTCCGGTTAGAATTTTGTCACTGTACCATTTACCAAATGCTTCCCAGGTTTTAGCCGTTCCGTCAACACCTTCTAAATGAAAATTCTCCAGACCCATGATAACTCTTGGAAAAAGATCTCTCCCGGAAGGGCTTAAATTTTCAGGTTTCTGAGCTAAAATATTGTTCGCAACATAGCTTAATTGTGTGTCCGTATCTAAAGTTTTTTTGATATTATAACCGGTAAATTGAAATTCTTTCTTTTTAAATCCGAGATTATTTGGATAAGTAACATTTAAAACGCATTTCTCAATACTTACAGAATAGCCTCCTAAGAAATACCATTGTGGTAAAAAGGCTGTATTTGAACTTTCAATCTCACTATTGTAAACAATGGTAAAAGGATAAGAAACCGGAGTATATTCTAAAAAAATTACACGATTATCTGAGAAGAGGGTGCTCCCGCTAACTGCACTTTGGTCTTTAAAATCTTTACGTTTAATTTTCTTGATTTCATTCCCAAAAGCATCATAAACAATCGCTTCAATATTTTTTACCGAAGTGGATTTATCATATCCCTGATAGGCTTCGATGTCACTCAACCCTGTTTCATTAAAAACCGTTACAATTCTTTGTGTTTTAATGTTCATAGCTCTTTGCGAAGCAATGACTATATCCATTTGATCCAAGCGCACCACAGCATCGGCATTAGCCTTTAAACTATCAGTAAGAGTTAAAACAGAATAATTGTTCTTTTGAGCAGAAGAAATAAAGGAAAATAACAAAAAAAATAACGCAAAAAAAGGTTTTTTCATTAGTAGGGAATTTCTCCAAATATATATTATTTTTAGAAATCCTTAACATTTGTTTATGAATTTTTATTCCCTGTTTTTGCTGTCAATTAAAATCGTAACCGGGCCGTCATTCAACAGACTGACTTTCATATCTGCACCAAAAATTCCGGTCTGTACTTTTTTATTAAAATCTTTTTCTAAAGATTTTACGAAGTTCTCATACATCGGAATCGCAAACTCTGGCTTTGAAGCTTTTATATACGAAGGGCGGTTTCCTTTTTTTGTAGAAGCGTGAAGTGTAAACTGACTTACTACAATGATATCGCCGTCAATATCCTGAACCGAGCAATTCATGACGTCATTTTCATCGCCAAAAATTCTCATTTTAATGATTTTTCCAACCAGCCAATCGATGTCTTCCCGGGTATCGGAATCTTGAATCCCAACTAACACTAATAGTCCTTTATGAATATCGGCAACAATTTTAGAATCTACCGTTACAGATGCCTGAGAAACTCTTTGAAGAACTATTTTCATGTTTTTTAATGATGTGGTTTTTGCCACAGATTACAGGATTAAAAAGATTTTTAAATTCTGTTGTTAGATGCACTGCAGTGCATCTCTACAATAAACTATTGTTTATGATTATTATAGGTTTGGAATTTGGACCCGAGCGCTAGCGAACAGGCGAAGCAATTTTTATTTTGGAATTTATTTCTGGTTTCTGGTTTCATCGCTAATTTTACGATCTTCATCATACGAATCTGTACGATAATTTTCTTCATCGCCTTCAAGAATTTTCAAATAACTATTGTAACGCGTCCACGAAATTTCGTCTTTTTCCAAAGCTGCTTTTATAGCACAGTGTGGTTCTTCTTTATGCAGACAATTGTTGAATTTACATTGATCTTTCAGTCTGAAAAACTCAGGAAAATAGCCGCTGATTTCTTCTTTTTCCATATCCACAATTCCGAAACCTTTAATTCCCGGGGTATCAATAATTTTAGCATTAAAAGACAAGTCATACATTTCAGCAAAAGTAGTGGTGTGCTGACCTTGTTTACTGGCTTCTGAAATGGTTTTGGTTTTAAGATGCAAAGAAGGCTCCATAGCATTTACCAAAGTTGATTTTCCCACACCGGAATGTCCAGAGAACATACTTACTTTACCAATCATCATTTCTTTCAGTTCCTCAATTCCCTTCATTTCAGTCGACGAAACGCGAAGGCATTTATAACCAATCTGCTCATAGACATATTGCATATACAATTGATCATCTAACGTAGCATCGTCAAAAGTATCGATCTTATTAAAAACTAATATAGTTTCAATATTATAAGCTTCGGCAGTTACCAAAAAAACGGTCTATAAAATTGAAGGTTGTGGGTGGATTATTAATCGTTATCAATAAAAAGACACGATCAATATTCGACGCAATAATATGCATTTGATGCGAAAGGTTAACCGATTTACGAACAATGTAATTCTTTCTTTCGTGAATATTAAAAATAGTTCCGGTTACAGCATCTGAAGTTTCTTCGAGTTCATAATCGACAATATCGCCTACAGCAATAGGATTAGTACTTTTTATACCTTTCATCCTAAACTTCCCTTTCATACGGCATTCTATAAAATCGCCTTGTTCCGATTTTACGGTATACCAACTTCCTGTAGATTTATATACGAGTCCTGTCATTTTTTAATTTTAGATATACGATTTTAGATTTCAGATTTGAAAACTAAATCTTTGCAAAGATAAATGAATAATTTTAAACATAGCCCACGGTTTTAAACGTGTGGATAAAGATTATGATTATTGATTTACGTCCCCACGGTTGAAACCGTGGGCTATGTAATATAAAACAAAAATCCCCAAATCTTCTAAAGAAGAAATGAGGATTTATATTTAAAACAACCACTATGTTATAAGTAAATTTATAGTTAATGTTACAAATAACTTAAATAGACTTATACCACTTATATGGTTTAAAAAATATTATGCGTTGAATATTTTTTCCTGGTGACCGATACTTTCCTGGTGGATTGCTTTGAACATTCTCAAAACAAACTCTTCAGTAAGACCTTTTTTCTCACCTTCTAAAATCATTTTTCCTAAGATTTCATTCCAACGATTGTTTTGAAGAATCGCTACGTTTGCATCTTTTTTCACCTGACCAATTTCGTCAGCTACTTTCATACGTTTTCCTAATAACTCTAATAAGTTAGCATCCAAAACGTCGATATTGGCTCTTAATTTAGTCATTTTTGAACTGTACTCATCTGTAGTGTCATCTGTTTTTCTGATCGTCAAATCTTTAATAATTTGTTTCAAAACATCAGGAGTAACTTGTTGAGCAGCATCAGACCAGGCGTTGTCCGGATCGTAGTGCGTTTCGATAATCATACCATCGTAATTCAAATCTAAAGCCTCTTGTGTTACTTCGAAAATCATTTTACGATCTCCGGTAATGTGAGATGGATCGATGATTAAAGGTAAATCAGGGAATTTATTTTGCAATTCGATAGCAATTTGCCATTCCGGAATGTTTCTGTATTTTGTTTTCTCGTAAGTAGAGAAACCTCTGTGAATTACTCCTAATTTCTCAATTCCAGCCATGTGCAAACGCTCAACACCACCTAACCATAAAGCTAAATCCGGATTTACAGGGTTTTTAACCAAAACGATTTTATCAGTTCCTTTTAATGTATCAGCAATTTCCTGAACTGCGAATGGGTTTGCAGTTGTACGTGCACCAACCCATAAAACGTCGATATCATGTTCTAAAGCCAGTTTACAATGCGCTGCAGTCGCAACTTCAGTTCCCATTAATAAACCAGTTTCTTTTTTAGCTTTTTGTAACCATTTTAAACCAATTTCTCCAACACCTTCAAATCCTCCCGGACGCGTTCTTGGTTTCCAGATTCCAGCTCTGAATACACTAACTTTTGAATCTTTCAATTCATGAGCAATCTTTAATACTTGATCTTCCGTTTCTGCACTACAAGGTCCAGCTATCACAAGTGGGTGATTTAAATTGAAATCTTCTAACCACTTTCTCATTTCTTTCTTATTTTCCATCTTAATTCTAATTTACTTTTTAGTTGTTGTTAATCCGTTTAGTATTTCTTTTATTTTATTTGTGCTTTCCATTTCTTCAAAAATGGCATTGTAATTATCTTCTTTTAGCAAATCCCTAAACCGACTGAGATTTGAAATATATTCTTCTAATGTTTCAATAACGTGCTCTTTGTTTTGCTTAAAAATCGGTGTCCACATCGCTGGAGAACTTTTTGCTAAACGAACTGTACTTTCAAATCCACTTCCCGCCATATCAAAGATATCCTGTTCGTCTTTTTCTTTGTTCATTACCGTTTTTCCAAGCATAAACGAGCTAATGTGCGACAAATGCGAAACGTAAGCAATGTGTTTGTCGTGTGACGTCGGATCCATATATCGAATCCTCATTCCAATTTCGCTGAAAAGCTGTAACGCCTTTTCCTGCAATTTAAAAGTGGTTTTTTCCACTTCGCAAATAATGTTTGTCTTTCCTTTAAACAAACCTCTTATCGCCGCCGAAGGTCCTGAAAACTCTGTTCCTGCAATTGGATGCGTTGCTATAAAATTTCTTCTTTCGGATGACTGCCAACTGCATCACAAATTGGCTTTTTAGTAGAACCTACTTCAAAAACAATTGTTTTATCTCCAACCAAATCCAATACTTTTGGCAAAACGACCAGTGCAACATCAACCGGAACCGAAACAATTACAAAATCGGCTTCAGCCAAATCTTCAAAGTTTCCTGCCTGATCGATAACACCCAAATCAATTGCTTCCTGCAAATGTTTCTCGTTGCTGTCAATCCCAAAAATAGTTGCGTTCGGATGTTGGTCTTTGATGTCCAGCACCATCGACCCCCCTATTAACCCTATTCCTATTACGTATACTTTCATACTATTTCTTTAAATTCCAAATTCCAACTAAAAAGCTTCTTCCGAAGCCTCGGAATCGCTCAACCTGACAACCTGAATAAAAATCTTGATTCTTCCTTCTAAAATCTTACTACTAAAATCTATCAATCGCTTCTTGTACTTTTTCTTCTTTTACACACAACGAAAATCTGATATATCCTTCACCATTACTTCCGAAGATTGTTCCCGGTGTGATAAAAATATGTTTCTCGTATAATATTTCGTCGATGAACTTTTCTGCAGATTCGATTCCTTCCGGCAATTTTGCCCAGACAAAAAGTCCAACTCCTTCTTTATACACTTTGCAACCTAGTTTTTCTGCTAGTTTTTCTGTTAATTCTCTACGTCGTCTGTAAATTTTGTTTTGATCTTCAAACCATGATTTATCACAATTTAAGGCGGCAATTGCACCTTTCTGAATTCCGTAATACATTCCGCTGTCCATATTACTTTTTACTTTCAGCACCGCATCGATAATTTCAGGATTTCCTAAAACCATTCCCACTCTCCAGCCTGCCATGTTGAAAGTTTTGCTTAATGAATTCAATTCTAAGGCCACTTCCTTCGCGCCTTCAACTTGCAATAAACTCATCGGATTATCATTCAAAACAAAACTATACGGATTATCGTTAACCAATAATATGTTGTGTTTTTTAGCAAAAGCAACCAATTTTTCAAATAACGCTAAACTTCCTCTTGCTCCTGTAGGCATGTGCGGATATCCCAGCCACATAATTTTTACTTTCGAAAGATCCAGTTTTTCTAAAGCTTCAAAATCCGGTTCCCAGGCATTTACTTCTTTCAGATCGTAATAAACCGGAACCGCTCCAACCAAATTGGTTACCGAAGTATACGTTGGATAACCTGGATTCGGAATTAAAACGTGATCGCCTTCATTTAAAAAAGCTAATGAAATATGCATAATTCCTTCTTTCGAACCCATCAAAGGCAAAATCTCATTATTCGGATTCAACTCAACACCAAACTGATTCTGATAAAAATCTGCCATTCCTTTTCTCAATTCCGGCAATCCCTGATAACTCTGATAACCATGTCCGTTTTCATCTTGAATTGCTGCGGCAACCGCTTCAATTACTGCTTTCGACGGACTCAAATCAGGGCTTCCAATTCCCATATTGATGATAGATTTTCCTTCAGACTGCAGTTGACGCACTTCTCTCAATTTTGATGAGAAATAGTATTCTTCAACTGTATCTAATCTTTTTGCTGTTGTAATCATTTCTATTTTTTATTAAAAAATGCTCTAGGCTATAGGCCGTAAGCTTTAGGCTTTCACTTTTGACTTTATGACTTTCCACTTTCCAACTTTAAGACTCACTTAAAGGTTTTGTGTTTTTATATTCTCCCAGAATTTTAAAATATTCTGCCATTATATTTAATAACGTTTTGGCTTTTGCAAAATCTTCGTATTTCTCAAATGTCACATCTACGAAGAATGAATATTTCCAGGGTGTTTCAATTTTCGGAAGCGACTGAATTTTTGTTAAATTCAGTTTGCAGTCGCTCATTACATTCAAAACCGCTGCCAAGCTTCCTCTTTTGTGATCTAATTCAAATTTTATTGAAGCTCTGTTGATTTCGCTTTCCGGTAAAAATGAATTCTGTTTTTTGATGATCACAAAACGGGTCATATTATTTTTGATCGTTTGAATTTCCGGAGCAATAATTTCTAAATCATACATTTCCGAAGCTGTTTTGCTTGCAATTGCTGCGATTCCAGTTAATTGTTTTTCCTGAATTCTTCTGGCCGTTTCCGCCGTATCTTTATCTTCAACCAATTTAATGTTTGGATACTGCTTTAAGAAATCCATACATTGCAATATTGCCATTGGGTGCGAATGAACTTCTTTTATATCTTCAATTTTCTGACCTTTCAAAGCCATCAAATTTTGGTGGATGCTTAAATAATGTTCTCCAATGATGTGCAAATTATTCTTGTCAATCAATGCATAATTCGGAATAATTGGACCTGCAATCGAATTCTCAATCGCCATAACCGCCTGATCCGATTTTCCTGAAAGCAAACTGTCAATTAATTCTTCAAAAGACAAACATTCATCAATAGCCACATTTTCAGAGAAATACTCCTTCACTACCTGATGATGAAAAGAACCTTTTATACCTTGTATTGCAATTTTAGTTGTCATATATTCAAAAAAAAATCCTGATTTTCATCAGGATTGTATATTAGTTTTATTTGTCTTTTATATTTCTCAAATAACCATAGCACAATCCTTACTTCTACTAAAGAAGAAATAAAAAGAGTTGCTAAAATAAAAACGGTTAGATGCCATTTTGTTTGTGTTATTATTTAAATTCTCTGCGAATGTATAAATTATTTTTACCGCACCAAAAAAAATAATGCATTTTATGAAACAAAAAAGGATTTCTTAACAAAATCTATTGGTTTTGTAGGATAATTTAATAAATCGGTCTTAAAATGCGATTTAGGCAATTGGTTTTGAGGAAGGTTCTAAGATTCTGAGTTGCTAAGGGACTGAGGTTTTACTCCTGAATTGAAATCATGACTATTTTTTGCCACGAATTTCACGAATTAGCACAAATTATTTACTTTTAAAATAAAGCTTAAATCCGAATAAAACATTCGTGGAAATTCGTGCAATTCGTGGCTATCTTTTAAAACAATCCAGAAACCGGCCTATTCCTAATTCCAATTTTAGAATAATCGAAATTCATTTTTTCTTTTAATAAAGAAGCATACACACTTCTGAAATCAATTTCATATTTTAAATCACCATTATCTAAGTCAGATAAGTTTGGATTATTTCCTAAAATGGTTCCTTTATTGTTTCCTCCAATAATAAACATTGGCGCTGCAGTTCCGTGATCTGTGCCGTTTCCGTTGTCTCTAACTCTCCTTCCGAATTCGGAGAATACAACAACTGTAACATTTTGCATTAATTGTGCCTGTTTTAAATCCTGATAAAAGCTATATAAGGCATCATTCAGATCGGTTAACTTTCTTTCGTGAATGGCGAGCTGATTGTCGTGGGTATCAAAACCTCCCAGTGATGTGTAATAGACTTTCGAATTCAAATTTCCTTTTATTAATCGGGCGATCCATTCGAGATTTTTAGATAAACCTGTTTTTGGATAACTGATTTCTGTTTTGGATTTTGCCAATGCTTTCTGAATTTCATCAGAACCTTCTGTTACCGAATTGGCAATTTTTCTAACAAAATCTAATTGTGGATTATCAGACAATACTACATTTTCATCCTTATCTGACTTCACTTTAAATCGGTTTGGATCTTTTACCGTAATCGAATTGGGTTCCATTCCTTTCAACGCTAAATTATCAATCGAATCTAAATTTATTCCCGCCGTAGCCTGATGACCATTGCATTGCAAATCTAAATATCTTCCCAGCCAGCCTTCATTTATATATTTATTAGAATCGGTTGCGGTTTGCCAAATTTCCTGACTTCTGAAATGCGAGCGAATTGGTTCTGGATAACCCACATTCTGAATTACGGTTAAATCTCCATTTTGTTGTATTTGAGCAAAATCTTTCAGAGAGGGATGAAATGCCATTCCTTTATTTTTTCCGATAACTACATCTTTATTCAAAGCAATTTTAGTCCTCAAATCATAATACAAAGGATTGTCGTACGGAATAAAAGTATTCAATCCGTCATTTCCTCCGTTCAGTTGTACAAAAACAATACATTGCTCGCCGGTTATCAAATTGTTTTGTGAACCAAAAGCATGCAAAAAATCAGGAAGCACAAGCAATCCTCCTGTGAATGTCCCCGTCAATGTTAGAAAATTTCTTCTGTTCATAATTTCAGATTTTTAAATCAACTGATATTCCGGCAATTTCGTGATGTAATTAAAGAGTCTCGCCACCGCAAAATTGGCATGCTCATCTTTGAGATCAAAATCGTATTTCAGTAAATTTTCCATGTCTTTTTGCATGGAGTCATTTACTTTAAACAGCAATCTGTCTGACAATTCAGTAATTATGGTTTTGTTATTTCCATCAGCATCAAAATCAATTTTTACATTGATTTTTTCGAATTCTGTTTTTGTTTTTTCATTCTCAGAATTCATTGTATTTAAAACTCTTTTGGTGATGCTTCTTCCACTGCAAAGCAAATCTGAAGTGTTATTGCGTTGCAGATAAATTTGCGAAGTCAGCCAGGAATTTCCTCCGTCCCAGCCTTTCACATTTATTTGGTTGTACAAATCCATTCCCTGTTGTTTCAGAAAAAATAAAATCATGGCATCATCTAAATCATCAATATGCAATTCTTCTAAAAGCTGTAGAATATAAACCAGCGGGTTTTTAATTTTCGTTCCTGAATTGTCCTTTTTATATTCTTCTGTGAAAATTTTAGTCAGCAGTGGTTGGATTTCAAACTTTACTTTTCTAAAATAATCTCCGTAATAAGTCACCAAATCTTCTGACGGATTATCATAAACAAACCATTTCAGGATTTTTCGGGTAATTAAATACGGAATATTTTTCTGTTCAAAAATAATGTCGACCAAATCATCAGCTTTCCAGTTTCCCGTTTTACCGAAATAGGTTTTGTCGCTATTATCTTCTATATTTTTTCTGTAAACAGCGCCGTCATCACCGTAATTTAATCCCGCTAAAGCTCTCGCTCCTTCTTTGATATCACTTTCAGAATAGTTTCCAATTCCGATCGTGAATAATTCCAGCAATTCCCGACTTAGATTTTCATTGTATTTACCCTTTTTATTATCGACATTATCTAAGTATTTTACCATCGCATTCGATTTTACAATTTGCCTGGTTAATTCCTTGAAATTTCCAAAAGCATGTTCCCGTAAAATCATATTGTGTTGGTAAATCCAATAATTGACCTTTACTTTTTGGGAAGTTGAAACGAAATGATTGTGCCAAAAACAAACCATACTCTCCCGTAATGGAAATTCGTCATTTCGCATTTTGGCAATCCACCATTTTTTTAATTCTACGTTTGAATAAATTTCTTTTTTGAGAATCTTCTTTTTGAATTCAGAATCCGCAGTTTTTATGGATTCGCGCAATGCTTTGAGCTCGAGAAGTGTTTTGGGATCGTCATCTAAAAAAGCAGGAAGTTGCGTGTCAAACTTTGAATCATAGGAATGTTTTAGAAATTTTTCTAATCCTAGTTTTTCAATTTTATCGGCTTCTTTACCGGAGAAACCCAATCGTAACGACCAAAGATTGCTTTTTTTCATAACGCAGGAATTTGTTTAGAAATAAGACTTTGTTTTTATTGAAAGGTTTAATTGAAGGTTCTGAGATGCTAAGGGGCTAAGTTTCCGAAAAGGTTTTTGATAATAATTTAAACGAGGGATTTTTAAGGATATTGCACATTTCAAAATGACACAAAAAAGAACTCCCACGGTTGAAACCGTGGGCTATGTTAAAATGTTTGTGGAGATTCCATATTCTTTGGAATTCATAAATATCTTCTTTTAATTCTTTCTCTAACCTAATTTAAGAAAAACAGTTTTTAAAAAACAAAAGCAGTTATCATTACGATAACTGCTTTCTATAAATCCAGAACAAATCTTTCTTCTTTGTTCTATTATCTTTCTTCTTAAAAAAAATTAAGACCCACACATTTCACAATCCTCAGGACCTGCAGCTTGTGCTTTTAACAGCATCGCTTTATACTCTTCAAGGTTTATTTCTTCTGTTTCTGCTACTAAGGCTGGAGTCGTTTCTTCTTTTTTATCGTTGTTTAATGTGAATTTAATCGCATCAACAGCTGATTTTGTTCTTAAATAATACATTCCAGTTTTCAAACCTGATTGCCAAGCGTAGAAGTGCATTGACGTTAGTTTAGAATAGTTTGCATCTTGCATGAATAAGTTCAATGATTGCGATTGGTCAATGAAATAACCTCTTTGGCGTGACATATCGATAATATCTTTCATCGACATTTCCCAAACTGTTTTGTATAATTCTTTTAAGTCTTGCGGAATCACATCAATATTTTGAACAGATCCGTTATGACGCATAATTTCTTGTTTCAAAGTCTCATTCCATAAACCTCTTTCTACTAAATCATGAAGTAAGTGTTTGTTTACTACAATGAATTCTCCAGACAATACACGACGCGTGTAAATGTTTGATGTATACGGTTCGAAAGCTTCGTTGTTTCCAAGAATTTGAGAAGTCGAAGCAGTTGGCATTGGCGCTACTAATAATGAGTTACGAACTCCATGCTCCATTACTTCTTTTCTTAATGAAGCCCAGTCCCAACGACCAGATAATTCTTCATCCTTCATTCCCCACATATTGTATTGGAATTCCCCTTTAGACATTGGAGAACCTTCAAATGTAGAATATGGCCCTTCTTCTTTCGCCATTTCCATAGAAGCAGTTACAGCAGCGAAGTATAAAGTTTCGAAAATTTCCTGGTTTAATGCTTTAGCCTCATCACTTGTAAATGGCATACGCAACATGATGAAAGCATCTGCTAAACCTTGCACTCCCAATCCAACCGGACGGTGACGCATGTTAGAGTTTTCAGCTTCTTTTACCGGGTAATAGTTTCTGTCGATTACTTTGTTCAGGTTACGTGTTACACGTTTAGTAACGTTGTAAAGTGCCTGGTGATCGAATTTTCCGTTGTCGATAAACATTGGCAACGAAATAGAAGCCAGGTTACAAACTGCGATTTCATCTTTAGAAGTGTACTCCATAATCTCAGTACACAAGTTAGAAGAACGAATTGTCCCTAAATTCTTGTGGTTCGATTTACGGTTTGCTGCATCTTTGTACAACATATAAGGCGTCCCTGTTTCGATTTGTGATTCAAGGATTTTCTCCCATAATTCACGCGCACGAATTGTTTTTCTTCCTTTTCCTCTAAATTCATAATCCAAATACATGGTTTCGAATTCTTCTCCGTAAACATCGTATAATCCAGGACATTCGTTCGGGCACATTAATGTCCAACTAGCGTCTTCCTGCACACGTTTCATGAATAAATCAGAAGTCCACATAGCGAAGAATAAATCTCTCGCACGCATTTCTTCTTTTCCTGTATTTTTCTTTAAATCCAAGAATTCAAAGATATCAGCATGCCAGGTTTCGATGTAAATCGCAAAACTTCCTTTACGTTTTCCACCACCCTGATCTACGTAACGAGCCGTATCGTTGAAAACTCTCAACATCGGAACAATTCCGTTTGAAGTTCCGTTTGTACCGCGAATGTAAGATCCCGTTGCACGAACGTTATGAATAGAAAGACCTATTCCTCCCGCTGATTGCGAGATTTTAGCCGTTTGTTTTAAAGTATCGTAAATACCATCAATACTATCATCCTGCATTGCCAAAAGGAAACAAGAAGACATTTGAGGTTTTGGAGTTCCGGCATTGAACAACGTTGGCGTTGCATGCGTAAAGAACTTTTTAGACATTAAATCGTAAGTTTCAATTACCGATTTTAAATCGTCTAAGTGAATACCAACCGAAACACGCATCAACATATGTTGTGGTCTTTCTACGATTTTTCCGTTTATTTTAAGCAAATACGAACGCTCTAAAGTTTTGAAACCAAAGTAATCGTAATTGAAATCTCTTGTATAAATGATATGAGAATCTAAAAACGCAGCGTTTTCCTGGATCACGTTAAATACTTCATCCGAAAGTAATGGCGCTTCTTGTCCATTTCTTGGATTTACGTAGTGATACATATCTTTCATCGTTTCTGAGAAAGATTTTTTTGTATTTGAATGTAGGTTTGAAATTGCCACACGTGCTGCCAATTGAGCATAATCAGGATGCGCAATAGTCATAGAAGCTGCCGTTTCTGCCGCAAGATTATCCAGTTCAGAAGTAGAAACCCCATCATACAATCCCTCAATAACTCTCATGGCTACCTTAACAGGATCTACAAGTTCATTCAAGCCGTAACACAACTTTTTAATTCTTTCTGTAATCTTATCAAACATTACGGGCTCTTTGTGGCCATCTCTTTTTACTACATACATAAGCTTACTATTTTATTGTTATTGAAATAATGAAAGACACTAGAAAACGAATTCCAGCACTTAAACATTGCGTGTTTTTAAATTATTTTTTGAGAATTGCAGGATTCTCAATAGTTATCCGCTTCAAATTCGAAATATGAATTTAAATCCATTAAAAATTGTTATTGAATCTACGATTTGGGAAGGAGATTCAATCTTAAAAAAATGATTTTATTCTTTTAGCGTTTTTGGGGTCGCTAAAATATTTTGTTGTCTAAAAATCTGCGTCAAATGAAATTTTCTGAGCATCGCTGTCTGTGTTCATCACACCAGATTTTTGATACTCGGCAACACGTTTTTCAAAGAAATTAGTTTTTCCCTGAAGAGAGATCATGTCCATGAAATCAAACGGATTCGCTGATCCATATACACGCTCACAACCTAATTCTACCAATAATCTATCGGCAACAAATTCCAGATATTGCGTCATTAGAACAGCATTCATTCCAATTAAACTTACCGGAAGAGATTCTGTTACAAATTCTCTCTCGATATCCAAAGCATCAACGATGATTTCTTTAATTCTGTCTTTTGGAACTTTATTAATTAAGTGATGATTATGCAGGTGAACTGCAAAATCACAATGTACGCCTTCGTCACGAGAAATCAACTCATTAGAAAAAGTTAAACCTGGCATTAAACCACGTTTTTTCAACCAATAAATAGAACAAAAAGCACCTGAAAAGAATATACCTTCAACAGCAGCAAAAGCAATTAGTCTTTCAGCAAACGAATCAGATTCTATCCATTTTAAAGCCCAGTCTGCTTTTTTTCTAATAGCAGGAAAAACCTCCAAAGCATTAAACAATTCTGCTTTTTCTGCTTCATCTTTCACATAAGTATCAATTAATAATGAATACGTTTCACTATGAATGTTCTCCATCATGATTTGGAAACCATAGAAAAACTTCGCTTCAGCATATTGTACCTCATTTACAAAATTCTCAGCAAGGTTTTCATTTACGATTCCATCAGATGCAGCAAAGAATGCTAAAATATGTTTGATGAAATATCTTTCGTCGTCACTTAACTTATTATTCCAATCTGTCAAATCCTGGTGTAAGTCGATTTCTTCCGCAGTCCAAAAACTAGCTTCCATCTTTTTGTACCATTCCCAAATATCATGATGTTTGATTGGAAAAATAACGAAACGATTTTTATTTTCTTGTAATATTGGTTCGACTTGTGACATGACTGTTTTATTTAATTTTTATGCTGAATTTTTACTTATTCAGAACGATTACAAAGATTGTCATTTGTAGCCAAAAATGAAAGCCAAACTTATTCACAATTCGATGTAGTTTTTAACAACGCGTAAAAATTGAGATACTTTTCAGACAATAATTAAATATTTGTAAATGAGACATTTAATATAGTCATCCATACCTAAAGCCCCTGTAAAATATAGACTTTTTAGAATAAAAAGCAAGAAATTCTAATTGTTTTTAAAAAGTTTTTTTTGAGTTAAAACTTTATTTTTTGAGTTAAAATATATCCTCGAAAAGATGTAATTAGGACACTTAAATCTTTAAGAGTTTTTAAGCTCTTCAGCTACTTTTTCGAGTTCCATATACCAGTCTTCACCAAAGCGGCGAATCAAGGCTTCTTTCACAAATTTATACACCGGAACTTCCAATTCTTTACCTAAAGAACAGGCATCATCGCAAATATCCCATTTATCATAATTCACCGCAGCAAACTCCGTAAAGTCTTTCACACGGATTGGATATAAATGACACGAAACTGGTTTTTTCCAATCTACGATTCCCTGATTGTAAGCTTGCTCAATTCCGCAAAGGGCAGTTTTTCCGTCAAAAATAACGTAAGCACAATCTTTTTCATCTATTAACGGTGTTTCAAGATCACCATCGGTTCCTTTTACCCAGGTTCCCTGCGCTTCGATAGCTGCAATTCCTTCCTTGCGTAAAAATGGTTTTACTTTTGGGTAAATTTCTTCCAGAATTTTAGTTTCTGCTTCGCTTAAAGGCGCACCGGCATCTCCATCAACACAGCAGGCTCCTTTACAAGCTGACAAGTTGCACACAAATTCTTTCTCAAGAATATCTTCTGAAATAATGGTTTTCCCTAATTGAAACATGATAATAAAGTACTGAAATTTATAAAATGCAAAGATAGTCAAAGAAAGCGGATAAAAAATTTACCACAAAGATTCACAGAGGCTTCCACAGAGATTCACAAAGAATAATTTGTTTTTTTCTCTTTTTACCATTAAATCTTTGTGAATCTCTGCGAAAAATCTTTGCGATACTCTGTGATAAAACTTACAATTGTTACAAATATCACTTTTATAACAAACAAAACATGTTTTTATAACAAAAATGAATTCTATTCAAAAAACACCTATCTTTATTATCTACCTTTGCAAAAATTTTAAACCCTTAAAATCAAACTAATATGTTAGAAATTGACTTTAAAGAAATTATTACTGTTGGAATGGTGCTTTTCGCTGTAATTGATATTGTAGGATCTATTCCGATTATTGTCAATCTAAGAGCAAAAGTGGGACATATTGAATCTGAAAAAGCTTCGATTGTAGCCGGACTAATTATGATTGTTTTTCTTTTCGTTGGAGAAGGTTTGCTAAATCTTATCGGAATTGACGTGCATTCTTTTGCCGTTGCCGGTTCTTTTGTATTATTCTTTCTGGCTTTGGAAATGATTTTGGGAATTAGAATCTACCGTGACGAAGAACCTGGTTCAGCATCTATTGTTCCATTGGCTTTCCCATTAATTGCCGGAGCAGGAACAATGACTACTTTACTCTCACTCCGATCTCAATTTCATACTATCAATATCATTATTGCCATATTATTGAATATTATATTGGTTTATATCGTTTTAAAATCTTCTAAAAAAATCGAAAATTTATTAGGAGAAAATGGGCTTGGTGTGGTTCGCAAGACATTTGGAGTCATACTTTTAGCAATTGCTGTTAAATTATTCGCTGCTAATGTTAAAGGTTTGTTCGTCTAACGGATATTTTTATAAATTTACCCCATAAAATTTCTAAAACAGAATTTTAACATATTTGATATATGCAGGAAGTTCTAGTTTAATTTTTAGACAAACAAACAACCCTATGAAAATCTTTACTTCAATCTTAGTGCTTTTAGCATTAGCTTTAATTGTTTTTAATATTACGCAATTAGACTTCAAAAATCCTTTTCAGGGAGATAGTGGTGTTGCGCTTATTGGAATCGCGGCGGCATTTTGCGCAGTATTGATTCTTTTGATTTTTAGAATTTCAAAAAGAATTGAAGAAAAAATGCACGACAACAGATAATATGTTTGACGTTCTTATTATTGGCGGAGGCGTATCAGGAATATCATGTGCTCTCGTTTTAGGTTCTGCCAAAAACAAAGCTTTTGTAACCGATAAAAAAATCGGAATCTTCACCCATCAAAAGAATTCTTCACTGCAAGAAGCAGTCTTCTATAACGCATACGGAATAACACCTGGTAAATTAGGATCTGAATTACTTGTAGAAAGCACACAAGACCTTGCTATGACTTATCCTCACATTACTCAGATTCCAAACGAGAAAGTAGTTAAAGTTGAAGGTACTTATCCTGAATTTACAGTTACTACAAATAAAAACACATACAAAACAAAAAGTATCGTTATCGGAATAGGATCTGCCAATACTTTTGATATCGAGGGTTTAATGCAATATATTGAACCTCACAAAAAAGCACTTCCCGAAAAACAACGTATTCAGCTTAAAAACGACGATCATAAAGTCGCCGATGGCATTTATGTTATTGGAACTTTAGCAGGCTGGAGAAGTCAATTAGCCATTGCTGCCGGAAGCGGCGCAGCTGTTGCCACAGATATTCTTACCTTATGGAATAATGGCGTGCAAACACATGCTCACGATAGTATTCGACAAATTAACAATATATTAAAAACCATTAAGAGATTAAGTTTTATTAAGCGCAAAGTCTTAATTTTCCTTAATCTCTTAATGGTTTAAAATTTTATATTGTTTTATTTTACTGAAACAATCTCAGTTACTTTGATATGTTTTTCATCCTCTGTTTTCCAGATTTCTCCTTTTACAGAAACATTATCTCCAATTTTTAATTGTTTGTAATTTTGAGGCCCGCCAACATTTACTATACTGATTGTTGCGAAATAAACTTCTTTCGCAGCTGTAGAAATTTTAGCGGTATAACCATCTTTTCCCGCTTCGATTGAATCGACTTTACCTGTTACGGTATTACTCTTAGTATCCTTCATACTGGTGCAGGAAATTATAAATGTCATTAAAACTACAAGGAAACTTACTTTTTTTAGATTTTTCATGTTTGTGTATTTAACCGCAAAGTTCGCCAGGTTTTACACGAAGTTCGCTAAGTAATATTTAAATTATTATTAATTATTCTATTGTAATTGAATGCAACTTCCGGCAATCACTTTTACCTGATCATGAAATTGTTTCCAAACTCTGATATAACGAAATGTACCTTCGATTGGATTATTTTCATAATTTCCTTTTAATGAAACTGTAACACAAACCACAGCTGAATCTTTAATTACATTAACAACCTGATCTGAAACCTCGAGTGTATCAATACTCATTTTACCGGAACGATAGGAATGCAAATCAAATTCTTTGTTTATTGTTTGTCCGTCAGGCATATTAAAAAGCAAGTCATCATGAAGCAGTCTTTCTAAAACTGAAACATCTGCATTTTTAATGGCTGTCAATAATTCTATTTCTGCTTCTATTACTTGTTTTTTCATCAAAACAAAACTTAGTGTTATTTTTTCTTCGGATTCTGAACTGCTTTAATCATCGCATCTTCTTTCAAAATCACGTCGTAGTAATATATTTCACCATATAATTGTCTGGCAAATTCGGCAGTAATATAACGGTTTACTAAAGCTTTGGTCTTGTCTAATTTTAAATCCAGACCAGTCATAAAAATATAGTTTTTGAATTTCTTAAAATAAACATCCGAGTTTTTCATTTCGACTAAAAACTCATTAAACTTAAGTCCGGCAAAAGCTTTTCGGTTTTTATCCAATTCTTCAAAAACAAAATGACCCACGACTCCGGTTTGAAGTAAATATCCAACGTTTTCATTTCCGTGTTCTGCTTCCATCGGAACAAAAACATCGGGAACGATTCCGCCGCCGCCGTATACGATTTTACCTTTTGGTGTTTTAAATTTTAATGAATCAGCTACTTTTATACTGTCTTTAGCATAAAGTTCACCTGATTTTACACGAGATTCCGATTCTTTAAAATATTCTTCGTTTCCTTTTTTATAAGGTTTTTGAATCGATCTTCCTGTTGGCGTATAATAGCGCGCCACTGTTAAACGTACCGCAGATCCGTCGTTGAAATCCATTTCGCGCTGCACTAAACCTTTTCCGAAAGAACGACGTCCGACAATAATTCCGCGATCGTTATCTTGTAATGCTCCTGCTAAAATTTCACTTGCAGATGCGCTATTTTCATTAATCAAAACATATACTTTTCCGGTTTCAAAACTTCCGGCTTTTGTCGCATATGTTTTCTCTGTTGTTCCATTTTTATTTTTGGTAAAAACGATTAATTGTTTGTCTTTCAAAAATTCATCGGCAATAGCCACCGCTTCTTCCATATAACCACCTCCGTTGTCACGAAGATCAATTACAAGCGATTGTGCACCACTTTGTTTTAATCTTGTCAAGCCGGTTTTGAATTCTTTAAAAGTAGTTTCAGCAAAACGATTAATTTTGATGTAACCTGTACTATTTCCAAGCAATAAAGAGGCATCGACACTTTTTATCGGAATAACATCTCTTTTTACTTTAAACTTCAGTTTCTTTTGTTCCGATTTTCTAAAAACGGTTAATTCGATTTCCGAACCTTGTAGCCCTTTTAATTTAGAAAATAAACTATCTGAAGGCAATTTTCTGCCAAATAATTTCGTTTTTCCTGCAAATAAAATTCGGTCACCCGATTTTATTCCGGCTTTCGCCGAAGGGCCGTTTTCAATTGGTTTTATAATCGCAACCGAATCTTTATACATATAAAAATTAATTCCGATTCCAACGAAATCACCTTTCATACTTTCCGCCACTTCTGCCTGTTCGCTTGGCGGAATATAAACAGAGTGCGGGTCTAATTTGGATAAAATATTATCAACTGTCAGGTTTACAATTGAATCTGTATTGATACTGTCGACATATTCATTATTAATAAAATCGATCAGTTTATTGAGTTTGGTTTTAGAGTAATTTTTAGCCAAAAGGCCATCATCAACGGGAGCATTCATCAGGCTTCCGAGGACAGTTCCCAGAGCAAAAGTCGCTCCGATCACGATTGGTAAATATTTCGAATTAAATTTCATTTACTCTTCTAAAACAGGAATATGTTCGACTTCGACACCTGCTTTTAATAAAAATTGAATTCCTGAATCATCACGATATCCGTTTTGGTAAACCACTCTTTTTATCCCAGACTGATGTATTAGTTTACTACATTCTTTACAGGGCGAAAGTGTAATATACAAAGTAGCACCTTCACAAGATTGTGTTGATCTGGCCACTTTTAGAATTGCATTTGCTTCGGCATGGAGAACTTCCCAGCGGGTTAATCCTTCTTCGTCTTCGCAGCAATTTTCAAATCCCGATGGTGTTCCGTTGTATCCGTCAGAAATAATCATTCGGTCTTTTACGATAATAGCTCCTACCTGTTTACGTTTGCAGTAAGAGAGTGCCCCCCATTCCTTGGCAATACGAAGGTACGCTTTATCGTACTTATTTATTTTTTTTAAGTCCATTTATTTTATCTGTTCCAAATTGGGCTTTCAATAATCATCGGAATCACAACTCCGATAATAAAAGCCGACATTACAAGTGCCCAATCGCGTTTTGAAAAACGAAACACGGTCTGCACAATATAGGATAGTATCAAAACCACAAAAACCACAATTAACTGCGCTACTTCAATTCCTAGTGCAAATTCGCCTAAAGGTAATAATTTTGAGCTTGGCGAACCACCTAAAATGGTTTTAAAATAGTTTGAAAAACCAAGTCCGTGTATGATTCCGAAAAACAGCGTCACCATAAAAATTAAATTTACACCTTCATTTTTAGTCGCTTTTCCAGCTGTAAAAAGATGATATACTGCTGTTATTAAAATGGTAATCGGAATTAAAAATTCGACTATATTTACTTTTATAGCAATAATTCCAAAGACAGAAAGCAGCAAAGCCAAGGTATGACCGATTGTAAAAAGAGAGACCAAAAGCAAAATACGTTTCCAGTCTTTAAACAAATACGGAATCGTTAAGGCGATTAAAAAAAGAACGTGATCGTAGGCATGGATATCTAAAACGTGTTTTAATCCTATCTGAAAATAAATCCAAAATTCTGACATAGGGGGTAATGGTATTAATTGATTAAGGGGATGTAAACTTACGATTTATTTTGAAAATTCAAGAAACCCCGATATTAAATCAACGTAGAAAAATAAGTTAAATTTTATGAGAAAATTAAAATTAATAATTTAAAATAAGATTTATCTTTGCATGATAAAAAACTTTATAATTATGTCATTTTCAGAATTATTTGATAGCGAATTCAAACAAAGAAACAAAGGACACTTTTCAGCTATTGTTCGCGTAGCATTAGCAGATGGAGTTGTATATCCTGAAGAAAAAAGTTTCTTAGATAAATTAGCTACACGTTTAGAAATCACAGAGTCTGAGTACGAAGAAATTCTTAGCGATCCATTAAAATATCCAATTAATCCGCCTTATTCATATGTTCAGCGTTTAGAGCGTTTATATGATTTAACCAGAATGGTACATGTTGATCATCATCTTGAAGACAAACAAGAAGTACTATTAAAAAAGATAAGTGTTGCTTTAGGATTTACTCCAAGTAACGTGGATTATATCATTGCAAAAGCATTGTCATTAGTAGACCAAAAAGTTGACGGGGATACTTTTATTTATGAAATGCAACATATGCATAAATAATATTCAGATTTTTAGTCGCCGTTTACTGTTTTTGAACGGAGTAGAAAACTTATATCGAAATTAACCGGATAAACCCGACAGGTTTTTATTAAAATCCTGTCGGGTTTGCTATTTATTTCATAGTCGAATCTGAGACTGAAGACTGAAAGCTGTGACTGAAAACTATTCAGCTTCTGCCATAAACTCTTCGGCTTTTTCAACCATATTTTGACTTCCACAGAAGAACGGAACTCTCTGGTGCAATTCAGTTGGCTGGATTTCCATAATTCTTCCAAAACCATCTGTCGCTTTTCCTCCAGCCTGTTCAGCAATAAATGCCATAGGATTACATTCATATAATAAACGTAATTTCCCTTTTGGTGCTTTTGAACTTGTCGGATAAATATAAATTCCGCCTTTGATCATATTTCGATGAAAATCAGAAACTAAACTTCCAATGTATCTTGAAGTATAAGGTCTGTCATCTTCTTCGCGTTGACAATATTTAATGTAATTTTTTACTCCCTGTGGAAAATGAACATAATTCCCTTCGTTTACCGAATAAATATGTCCGTCTTTTGGAAATTGCATATTTGGATGTGAAAGATAAAATGTTCCGATTGCCGGGTTTAATGTAAAACCGTTTACACCATGTCCGGTTGTATAAACCAGCATTGTGGATGTTCCGTAAATTACATAACCTGCTGCTACCTGATTGATTCCCGGTTGTAAAAAATCCTCGCTTGTTACCGGAGTTCCAATTGGCGTTATTCTTCTAAAAACAGAAAAAATAGTTCCCAAAGAAACATTTACATCAATGTTTGAAGATCCGTCAAGCGGATCCATTAAGATCACGTACTTATTATTATTACTGTTGTCGCTCCCCTTGACAGTAATAAATTCGTCGTTTTCTTCAGAAGCAATTCCACAGACAATCTCACGATTTATTAACGTCTGGATAAATACTTCGTTGGCATACACATCTAATTTTTGCTGGTCTTCGCCCTGAATATTTTGTTCGCCTGCAGCGCCAATAATATCGACTAATCCAGCCTTGTTTACTTTATAGTTGACAACCTTTGCTGCCAAACGTATCGAGTTGATAATTCGGGAAAGCTCCCCCGACGAATACTGAAATGCTTTTTGGTTCTCAATAATAAACTCTCCCAGTGTTTTATTGCGTTCTTCCATTGCTATATCGTTATAGTTTTAATTTTAAGTCACAAATATCGCTTATTTTGTGAGAATGATTTAAAAATTATTTTGTTAGTTTGCTACTATTGTATATTTGCTAATTAAAGATACAAAGCACGTAGTAAAAACACACTTTTTTAGCTAATAAACACTTAATAATAAGAATATAGAAATTGCCCTTAAGAAAAGGTTTACGTAAAGAAACGCGTTGAGAGGAAGGTAATACTGTATTATAGTACAAAAGAATAAATTTTATCATTATGAATATTAGAAAAGGAAATCCTGAAGACATGAAATCAGTTTTAGGATTGATACAGGAGTTGGCAATATTCGAAAAAGAACCGGAAGCTGTTGTAATAACCGAAGAAGATTTAGTGCGTGATGGCTTTGGTGAAAAACCATTATTTCATGTTTTTGTAGCAGAAATTGAAAATGAGGAAAAACAGAAAGAAATTGTTGGAATCGCATTATACTATTACCGTTACTCAACCTGGAAAGGAAAAACAATACATCTTGAAGATTTAATTGTGAAAGAAAAAATGCGTGGTACAGGTCTAGGATCTGCACTTTATGCTGAAATTATGCAACAAGGAAAAAGAGATAATGTCAGAAGAATTGAGTGGAACGTTTTAGACTGGAATACACCGGCAGTTAATTTTTATAAGAATTCAGGCGCAAGAATTCTTGAAGACTGGCAAGTGGTTCAAATGGATGAAGCAGGAATTAATTCGTTTCTCGAAAAACTATAAAAATATATTTTGCCAAAGATTATAAGATTAAAATGCTTTTAAATCTGTGTCAGTTCGCCACGAATTAGCACGAATTGATTATCGTGAATTTGTGAAATTCCTGGCAAATAAAAAGATACTTTACTGCATCTTTATGAAATTAAGCAAGAATTGGAGTTTGGAATTTAAAAAAATTGGAGTTTAAAAGAATATACAAAATTAAAAATGAGAGTATTTAAATTTGGTGGTGCATCTGTAAAAGATGCAGATGGAATTAAAAACGTTTATGACGTTTTACAAAAAGTGGGGTATGAAGATGTAATTTTGGTGGTTTCGGCTATGGGTAAAACCACAAATGCTCTTGAAGTTGTGATCAAGAATTACTTTGATAAATCGGCAGAGTTAAATTCGTCTGTACAGGAAATTAAGAAATATCATAATCAAATATTATTGGATTTATTTGAGGATGAAAAACATGCTGTTTTTGCGGCTGTAAAAGATCAATTCTCTGATTTAGAATACTTTTTAGCACACAATAAATCTCCAAATTACAATTTTGTTTACGATCAGATCGTGAGTTTTGGAGAATTGATTTCGACTACAATTCTAAGTCATTTCATGAATTTTATGGAAATTAAGACTAACTGGCTTGACGTTCGTAATTTCATTAAAACCAATGCAAATTACAGAGATGCAGAAGTGGATTGGGAAATTACACAACAAAACATCAGCAAAAATGTTCCAAGAAAAACATTAAATATCACACAAGGATTTTAGGTGCAGATGAAAATAATTTCACTACGACTTTAGGCCGTGAAGGTTCTGATTATACTGCCGGAATTTTTGCTTATTGCTTAAATGCCGAAAGTGTAACGATCTGGAAAGACGTTCCGGGAGTTATGAATGCCGATCCGCGCTATTTTGAAAATGCGAGTTTGTTAAATCAAATTTCGTATCGTGAAGCGATTGAATTGGCTTTTTATGGTGCAACGGTAATTCACCCAAAAACATTACAACCTTTACAGAAAAAAGAAATTCCTTTGTATGTAAAATCATTTATCAACCCATTATTAAAAGGAACCTGCGTTTCTAAAGGTGTTGATTTAGAACCACAATATCCTTGTTTTATTGTAAAAAGAAATCAGCTTTTAATTTCGCTTTCGTCTATCGATTTCTCTTTCATCATGGAAGAAAATATCAGTGAGATTTTTGCCTTGTTCCATGAATTTAAAATCAAAGTGAACTTGATTCAGAATTCAGCGATTAGTTTTTCTGTTTGTGTGGAAGATAAATTTGAGAATTTCAACGAATTGAACGCGATACTTTCGAAAAAATTCAAAGTTGATTATAACGAACATGTGACTTTATACACGATTCGTCATTTTACAGAACAAGCTGCACAAACTGTTGAAGAAAATAAAGAAGTTTTATTGAAACAAGTGAGTAGGGAGACCATGCAGATTGTGACTAAAGAACTAAATTAGTTTTAGACAGGTTACATTATTAAATTCAGCATAAAAAATAAAGGTCTCACCAAAAAGTGAGACCTTTATTTTTTTAATCAGCCAATTCAAAAAAGGTGTTTTTATTTTATAATTTTTACAATACCTGATTTTCCGTTGCTGGTTTTTACTTTTACCAATAATATACCATGTTGATTTGATAAATCATTAGAGAACAATGTTACAGTATTATTTGAAACCGTATACATATCTTTCTTTATCAATTTCCCTAATAAATTATAAACCTGAATATTAACCAGAGTTCCGTTTGTATAATCAGGCAGTTCTAATACCACATAATCTTTCATTGGATTAGGATGCGCTTTTACAGAGAATATCTGAGTATCATTCTTAAATTCGTTATCAGAAATCCCAAGACTTGCATCACTGTCGGTGTAAACAATTCCTCTTCCTACGGTACTCATATAAACCTTGCCAAAAGTATTCATATCACCAATTACAAAATTACCGTTTCCTGTTCCGCCAAATTCATACGCATCATTATTTACACGAAGCCATGTAACGCCCTCATCAATAGAACGAAACACACCGGTAACTCCATTTACTGTTCCCCAAATATATATAGAAGGATATGTTTTTCCAGGAGCTGCTTTACCAATACCTACAGCTGAAGCAGCTGTTACATTTGCTGAAGGAACAACAAAAGTCAGACCGCCATCAATTGAACGTTTTAAACCTCCACCATTCATTGCAATCCAGATTTGTCCTGCATTACCGGGAACAGTTCGAATTAATTTTGAACCCAATGAACCGGCATTACCTGCAGAAACAAAATTAGCCCCTCCATCAGTACTAATCATCATCAATCCTGTTGGTTGATCATAAACATAAAACTTATTATTGATTACCTGATCAGAAACCGGGATTGCATCACTAAGACTTATACCGTTACAGGTTGTCCATGAAGTTCCGTTATCAACAGAACGATATATACTTGTTGCACCGGAAGGACAATGTAAAATGGTATTACCATCATAAGACAAGGCTGCTCTGCCCCTTTGTCCCATTAAGGCCGCTGCAGTTTTGGCCCATGTCGCACCTTGATTTCCAGAATAATACATGAAATCCCCTAACCTCACAATTTTGTTTGTGTTTCCTGCAGCATACGAAATAGAAGTTGAAGTACCCATAGTCGGAGCATGTTGCGGAGCAAAAACAGTTACATCTGTATGTTTAAATCCGTCAAAGTCACCAATTACACTCATTAATGGACCAGATGGAATACTTATTAAATCTAAAGGAACTGATTCTTCAATACCGATTGCATCAAATTTCCAGGTAGTTTTAACTGCATTAATATCATCGCAAGTAAAAAGTCCGTTTCCTGAAACAATACTTGCCTGAGATGTATTTGTCGGGTTAAATTTAAAATCTGTTGCCCAGTGTATTGACTGACCGGTAACCCATGTACAGCCATTAGTTTCAAAAGAAAATCCGGAATTACCAACTAAATCTCTCCAATTAGTTCCTCCGTCTGTACTTACATAAAAATGATCCCCATATACAGCTGTCCCCCCAGGAGTATTATATTGGAACGACCATGTGTTTGTCGTTGAAGCGATTAATCGTTGTGGATTTGCCGGATCTACATCAATACCTGCAAACGGCCTTGTAATACCAGCTGGCGTAATGTCTGTAAAAATTCCTGTACTGCTTAATTTTGATATTTTTCCTTGGGTTCCATTCCAGGGTCCTTCCATATCAGCATAAGTAATTAATAAAGATCGATTTGAATCTAAAACAGCACGCTGAGGCATATAAGATGTTGTGGCTCCTGAAACAGCAGTCCAGCTAATTCCGCCATCAAGGCTTTTGTATAGATTAGAAGCTCCAACTTGTGAAACCCCGGCATAAATAGTTTGTGTTTTACCTCCTGAAACCGAAGCCGGATCCAAAACAACAAAACATACCCCATTTGCATTTGAAGTTGTCGTAACCGGAAAACCTGACAACTTATTCCAAGTCAAACCGGCATCAATACTTTGAAAAATACCGTTGTTTCTGGTTCCGCAATAAATAATATTCGAATTATTTGGATCAACAGCTAAACGTTCACCATTCGAACGCCCCATACCATTACCGTGTGCTTTAAATTGAGAAGTCACTTCAATTTCAGTAAATGTATTTCCTTTATTTGTAGATTTTAAAATAGCCGTTTTTCCATTATTAAAATAACTGGTTCCAACCAATAAGTAGACCACATTATTATTTTGTGGATCTATTGCCAACGATTCAACGCCAAAATAACCAACCTGATCTATACTTAGCCAATCCAGCAAAGAGATCCATTTTTTATTAGCAGCATCCCATCTGTAAGCGCCGCCAACATCAGTTCTGGCATATTTTAAATCTGCATCATTTTTACTGGTAATAATTCCAGATACAAAACCCCCTCCTCCTATCTGAACATTCTTCCATGCATTTTGTGCTTTTCCTGACAAGGAAACCAGAAGCAATAAAAAAAGTAAAAAATAGTTTTTCTTCATTTTAGTAATCATTTAAATTATGGTTTAAGTAAATTCTTAGATCAAAAATATTCTCAATTGACTATCGAAAATATTTCATCTTAACTTATGGTTAAATTGATAACAAGTATACATTTTTCTTTTTTAAATAAAAAGAATATTCAAAAACGTAACAATTAAAAAATATAATCTTTAAGCGCTGTTTGCATTCCTAAAAAGAGCTATAGCTAAAAAATTTATAGAAGCATATTTCAAATATTAAATATGCATTGTTTTTAATTGTTTGTATATACATTCACATAAAAAATATTCTTGTCCAAAGTTATTTTTTGGTATTTCAATAGGCTCAAAGATACTTCTCGAATATTGAGGTATTTTACCAGTAACAGCTAATCTTTTTTATCATTAATATAAAAAAAAACTTATAAATTTAAAGCAATGCTATACAATACAACTTTTAGTGATATTTTACAAAACTTCATTAAAACTAAAAGTAAACTTAATTCAGAATTCAGCGATTAGTTTTTCTGTTTGCGTGGAAGATAAATTTGAGAATTTCAATGAATTGAACGCGATACTTTCGAAAAAATTCAAAGTTGATTATAACGAAAATGTGACTTTGTACACTATTCGTCACTTGACAGAAAAAGCTGCTCAAACGGTTGAAGAAAACAAAGCGGTTTTATTGAAACAAGTGAGTAGGGAGACCATGCAGATTGTGACTAAAGAGCTAAACTAATGTTGCTTTATAAAAGGTAATTATTTCAATTCAAATATATATTTTAGAAAGGTTTCACTTATGTGAGGCCTTTTTTGTTTTTACCCTATTTAAATATTTAATGATAGTTTTTAAATCTTCAATTTCCAATTCATATTTCTTTATTATTTTTCTGTAAACGCTTAAGATTCGAAGCTCAGTTAATCGCTCAGGATCAATCAAACTCGCATATATTTCAGTTCCTAACTCTTTTTTAATTAATTCTTCAGGGACTATTTCAAACGCCTGACAGATTCGATTGAAATGGGCAGCCCAAGAAGCACTTTCTCCTCTCTCCATTCTTGCATATGCCGACTGAGAAATTTTTAAAATATCGGCTACTTCTTCTTGAGACATGTTTTTTGCTTTACGCAACATCTTTAAATTATTTCCTACAATTTTATTCATATTTAACATTTTTACAAATATAAAATAAGATTTAATTTACAATTATTCAGATTTAGGTTTTAAATAACCGATTTTCGACTAAGATTTTTTTCTCTTTCATTCTAATTTTGATATTAATAAAAATATTAACCAATAATCAAATTATTATGAAAAAATTAGAATTAAATCAGATGGCTGATTTACAAGCCTCAGGTTGTGGGTGGTCAGCAATTGGCTTAGGATTAACTTTTGCAGGAGCATTTTTAGTTACTGGCCCTATTGGTGCCGGTCTCTTTGCCGCATCCTTTATTCATGGGAGTATTGCTTTAGCGCAAGATTGTGGCACTGGTGGATCACGTCCCCGAGAAGAAGAAATGGATCGCTAATTTAACTTTAAAAATCCAAGTTTTAAAACAATTTAAATTTTAAAAGTAATCATAGTTCAAACTTTAAGAAATCTCTCTCGAATTCGAGAGAGATTTTTAACAACGAAAAATCTAATGAATTTTATAAAAAAAAACAGACGAACAATTCTAACCATAATTCTTTTTTTTGCGCTATTTATAATTGGCCAAAAAATTTATGAATTATTAAAGTATGGATTAGACCATACAATAAACATTTACATTCAATTATCCGGTCTTATCTCTTCAAGTCTATTAGCATTAGGCTGTTATTGGGAATTGTATATTGGTAAAATAAAAAAGAATAACACTAAGCACCAATAAAAATTTCAGCTTATTTCAATATTTTAAAACATTACTTCATCTTTTTGTCAAAGAAATGAAAGTCTATTAAAACACTCTATTTTTCAACTCTAAATTAATATTATGAAATCACCATTTCTAAAATGGTTAATACTCTCTATTATCTCAATTGTAATTACTGAAATTTTTAAAAAAGCAATACATTTTGATGATCTACTTTATAATTCGTTATCCGAACAACTTACCTCGCAACAAATAAAAAAAATTCTAGGATTACAAAAAAAATGGCAATGGGTTGCAAATGTGTTTATGCCTGTTTTCATTTTAATAAAAACCAGTATAATTGCTACCATACTTTATATTGGTTTATTTTTTTCTAATAAAGATTTAAAATTCAAAAACCTTTGGGATATTACATTAAAAGCAGAATTTATTTTTTTGATGATTCCTGTTTTCAAAATAGTTTGGTTTTATTTTTTTCAAACTGATTATACTTTAGAAGATATTCAAAATTTCTATCCTCTATCAGCTTTAAATATAGTTGGCTATAAGGGTCTAGAAACCTGGTTTATTTATCCGTTTCAAACTCTTAATCTTTTTGAACTCGCTTATATCATTTATTTAGGTTATCAAGTGGGACAACTCACTACAACCAATACAGATAATGGCCTTAAGATTGTCGCTTATAGTTATGTGCCTTCTTTATTACTCTGGGTAGTAACCATGATGTTTTTCACACTTAATTATTCATGAAAAAATCAATGAAAAAACATATAAAAACAATATTCATTATACTATTCATAAGTGTTCTTTCTTTTTTTGCCTATAAAATCGCATCCAAAATAAACCATAAAAAGAAGTTGCAGAGAACATTAAAACTATCCCTAAATTCTCTTATAAGAACACAAAAGGAGGTTTTTTTACAAATGAAAATCTAAAAAGAGGACACGCCACAATTTTTATTTATTTCAATACAGAATGTGAATATTGTAACGAAGAAGCTCAAATGATAAAGGAAAACATCACAAATCTCAAAGATGTAGAATTAATTTTCGTGTCATTTGAAAATCCTGACAAAATCAAAAAATTCGCTCAAAAAAAACAATTAAACATCTATGATTGTATTCATTTTTTATCTGACAGTAAAGTTACTTTCGCTTCTACTTTTGACATAAATAACTTACCATGCCTACTTCTTTATGACAAAAATCAAAACCTTATCGAACAAGTAAAAGGGCAAATGAAGATTGAAACTTTGATAAAAAAATGAATCTTGAATAAATCAACCATGAACCTAAAACATATCGAAAAAATACATGCACAACAACTAGATCAATCAGATTGTGGCGTTGCTTGTTTAATGAGCATCATAAAACTTTATCAAGGTAATAATACTATTGAAAAAATTCGTGAGCTAAGTGGTTCAAACAAACAAGGTACTTCACTGTTAGGTTTGTATCAGGCGGCAAACAAATTAGGCTTTACTGCAGAAGGCTGTGAAGCCGATATTCAAGTTCTTATAGACCATAAAAAACCCGTAATCTTACATGTTTTAATCGAAAAGCAACTTAATCATTATGTAGTTTGCTATGAGTATGACGGAACAAAAGGCTTCTTAATTGGGGACCCGGGAAAAGGGGTCTTTTATTTATCTAAAATGAATTAGAAAAAATTTGGGTCTCAAAAACCTGCCTCACCCTTGAACCAAATGAAACTTTTATTAAAGAAAAAAGAGAGAGAAATGCTCAAAGAACATGGTTTTTAGAATCCTGAGAGAAGATTATAACCTTTTATGGATTAGCATTTTACTAGGTATTTTTGTTGCCTGTTTAGGAATGGCGATGTCATTATTCTCCCAAAAACTAATTGATGACATTTTGCCATCTCACAATATCAAAAAATTAATTTCAGGTATTGGTCTGTTGACCATTTTATTATTGGCAAGAGTAGGATTTGCTGTTTTGAGAGGATTCTTTTTATTACAGCAATCTAAAGATTTTAACAACCGAATCAATAATCAATTTTTTGGTTCTCTTTTACATTTGCCAAAACCTTTTTTTGACACTAGGAAATTGGGGAATTAGTCGCTCGATTAAACGATACGCAACGTGTACAAAACGTTATAAAAACATTAACGAGTTCTTTGGTAATAGATGTTTTTGTTTCTATTATATCGCTGGGATTTCTGTTTAGCTATTCCTGGAAGTTAGGATTAATTTCATTGTTGAGTTTGCCTATTTATTTTTGCATCATCTACAGAAGCAATAAAAAAATAATCATTGCACAAAAAGAAGTGATGCAAAGCTATGCTTTTAACGAAAGTAATTACATCAATACCATTCAAGGAATTTCGACTATAAAAAATGATAATAAACAAGAAATTTTCAGCAAAACAAACAATCTGATTTTTGCCAATTTTCAAGAAAAAATATTCAATCTTGGAAAGATACACATAACACTTTCTTGGCAGTCAGGACTGGCCAGTATTGTCTTTCTAATTGGTATTTTAATTTATACATCAATACAGGTATTTAATAAAGGAATAAAAACGGGAGAATTAATTGCAATTTTGGGGATTACTGGTTCACTTTTACCATCGATTGCAAATTTAGCGTTGGTTGCAATTCCAATCAACGAAGCCAAAATTGCTTTTAACCGAATGTATGAATTCGCATCAATCGAAAAAGAGAAAAAAGAAGGGTCCGAAATTTCAGGAATTGAACAAATCTCCGTTCAAGATCTCTCTTTCCGTTTTGCAGGAAGAAGCGAGCTATTTCACAACATAAATATTGAAATCCAAAAAGGAAAATTTATTGCTATTGTTGGAGAAAGTGGTAGTGGAAAAAGTACCTTGGGACAAATATTGCAGCGCTTTTATCCATTTGAAAATGGAAATATAATTGTAAACAATCAATATCCGCTTCAAAGCATAGCTCTAAAAAGTTATAGAGACTTAATTGCGGTGATTCCACAAGAAATTACAATATTCAACGGAGATCTAATTTATAATATCCTTCTTGACGCAATTGATACACCAGAAAAAGTGATGCAATTTATTCAAGAATATGAATTTGACTATTATTTCGACCAATTACCACAAGGACTGGCAACTAATCTTGGCGAAGAAGGAATTAATTTAAGCGGAGGACAAAAACAAATTATAGCTTTGGCGAGAGCGTTATACAAAAAACCTCAATTTCTAATTCTAGACGAAGCTACCTCGGCAATGGACAGAAATACAGAAAACTTTACAATGAATTTATTTCAAAAAATAAAACCAAATTGCGCTATTTTGTTCATCTCTCATCGATTAAACAGATTAAAAAATACAGCGGATATGATCTACATTTTAGAAAATAAAACTGTATTAGTCTCTGGAAATCATTTTAAACTAATGGAAACCAACAATTTTTATAGCGACTATTGGAAAGAAAATTAAACCTTTAATTTACCTCGCCCTACTATTCTCAGTCTGCTCAATTTCTGATTTCTTGAAAGTTTGTTTTTTTGAATGCCCAAAACTATACGTTGCAATAAATCTAAAGTAGTTGGTTGTATAAGTTCTATGATAATATATTTGAGTTTGCCCGACATTATAATCTCCGGAAACCATGAAGTCATGAAAAATATCATTTGCAGTGAAATTCAGTTTTAGTGCCTCTTTAAAAAAATTTCTCTCAATTCCCAAGGTCACTGTTGATCGACTATTGTCGCTACGCAATCCGTAACTTTTATCGCCAAGATACCACGCAAGTAATTGAATTTTAAAAAGATTCGGAATCGAAAATGTATTATTGGAATACAAATATATTTGAGGTTTTACCGGTCCTGACACATATTCATAAACGTTATCAATAGCTTTTGTTAAATTCATACTTACGGTATTGGTCGAATTCCACCTTTTGATTGTAAATGATTTTGAAAGTGAGGTAAAAAAAGTATGTTCTTTTTCTAAATTTAAGGATCTCAAGATATAAGTATTGGGCGTATTACCTCTTAAAGCTGCTCCGGAAATAGGATCTGTTTTATAAGTATATCCTATTTTAAAATCAAACTTTTTATACATTGTTCCGATTTCAAAAGCGTGAATTTTTTCCGGAATCAAATTAGGATTTCCTTCGATAGTCGTAAATGGATCCTGATAAATAACATACGGGTTTAACGCCTGATATCTTGGTCTTGTAATTCTCGATACGTAAGAGGCATGCCCTTTTAAATCATCAGAAAAATCAAAATTAAGGAGTAAGTTTGGAAAAATATTACCGTAACTTTTACTGAATTTCTGAATTCCGTTTGCGTTTGTAAACAATTCATAAGTGGTCCATTCTCCTCGGGCGCCAACAGAAAAATTAACCTTTTCAACAATCGAATTTCCGTAATTAAAATACGCCGCACCAATTTTTTCTTTATACGAAAAATCACTGGAGAGTTCGTCATCCAAAACAAAATTCATTTCTTCAGGCCTTGCAATTAAAAAATCAGTTCCTGACGTTATGGTAGCGTAACTGTACTTCGCTCCTGTTTCGAGTTTTTTGTTTTCATTAATTTTTTTAGAATAATCGGCCTGTGCCATAATTATATTTATACCATTCGCAACATTATTCTTCAAATATCGCTCAGTATTTGTTTTATCAACCAAACTATTTTCATCAATAAAATCCTTTACAGTTCCGTTATAATTCGAATATTGAGTTCCGATAAATAAGGACGAACCTTTAACATCTGTAACAACATTATAATTTAAATTGATAAATTGATTGAGCAACACATCATTTTTAGCAATATCTGTAGCATAGAAATTAGTTCCGGAATTATCTTCTATTGAATTTCGGCTTTCGACAACTCCGCCCAAATCTTCAATATTACCACTATAAGCAAGTGAGATATAATTTTTTTCCGAAAAAGTGTATTGAACTCCAAATCCGAAATTAGAGTAATTATTAAACTGACGTTTCCAATCTGTGGTTAATTCTGATCGCATAAATTCGTCAGGGTTTGGCCGTGTTCTCGTCGTGTACAATAACTCTCTCCCTTTACCTAACTGCAAACCGTAATTGGTTATAAACGAAAATTTCCCTTCTGTATAATTAAAATCGAGAAGTGTATTCGTGCTCGTTCCGGCAAATTCTGAAACAGTTACTTGCTGAGTTGCCGTTCCCATAATTCCATTTTCAATATTTTTTTTGGTAATGATATTAATTACCGCTTTTCCCTCGGCATCATACTTTGCCGAAGGATTTGAAATTACTTCAATTTTCAAGATTTGCGAAACCGGGATTGCAGCAAACCTTTCGTAATTAATCAGTATTCCGTTAAGGTAAATTATTGCTTCTCCTTTTCCGAGTACACCAATTTGTCCTTCAGCAACAATCACATTTGGAACCCTGCCTAATAATTCATTTACAGAACTACTCGTCGAAAGCAATGTATTGGTCACATTTACTTCGATTGTTCCGTTTGAAGAATACTTTACTAATGACGTCTGTCTTTTAATGACAACCTCATTTAACTCATTATTCTTGTTGACAACCTTATCTGAAATAGCTTGTGCTGTCTGCGCATTTACTCCTGTAGCATACAAAAGCAGACTGTAAATAGAGAAGAGAACTAAAACCAGGAATCTCATAAACTTTGGCGATTTAAAATTTGACTTTATCTGAGACAAAAGTCAATCGTTAATCGCAAAATGAGGTAACCAAAAGAGAAATCAGGAGTACGAATTTATAAATTCACACTTCATTTTATGCTTGTAAAGCCTGAAGTTGATAATTTAGAGGCGTTGTTCCGGTATGTTTTTTAAAAGCAGCAAAAAAAGCTGATTTAGAATTAAAACCGACGTCATAACCTATGGATTCTAAAGTAAATTTATCACTTGATTTTATAATTTGACAGGCTTCGTTTACTCTGAACTCGTTGATAAAACTCGTGAAATTCTTCCCCAGATTATTATTTAAAAACTGAGAGAGTTGATGACTTGAAATATTTACTTCTTTAGCCAAATCCTGTAAAGTTAAATTAGAATTTTTAAACAGTTCTTTTTCAATCATTACATTTTCCAGTTTTTCTGATAAAATTGCTACTTCTGCCGAATCTATTTTCTTGCCGGAATACTTCTGATTATTCAAAAGAAACAAATCGTCTGTCTTTTTTCGGTATAAAAGAATCGAAATAATTAAGTACAGAATAAAAGAAAAAACTACTGCTCCGCTTATATAAGTTGCTCCCGGAGCTCCCATTATTGAAAGAAAATAAAAAAGAAATAATAAAAAATTCCCTAGAAAAAGCATTCCAAACCACGTTTCTGCCGGAGTTGCTTTCTGTTTTCTGCTTATGATTTTTGCTAATATATCTTTGATTGCAAAACCTGAAAAAACAATGTAAATAAGCCATTGCAAATAAATAATTCTTATAAAATAACCACCCCAAAGTTTTGGATAATATTCATACGGAAATACAACACCAATAGCAATAATAAGTATCGCCCAGAATAAAAGTGTGAGTTTCCAGGATTTTGGCATTATATTGATTTCTTCAATTGCCGATTTAAGGAAATAATACAAACAAGGACCAATAAAAAAACAAGCCGTAAGCCCAAATTGTAAATACATTTTTGGCAAAGCCGAATCAAAGTATACAAATACAGATTTCCCAATTCGTATACTTAATGCGAATAAAAGCGCTCCCAGGAAATAGTTGGTCAGGTATTTTTTCTTTGTAAAGAAGAAGAAATAAACTCCCAAAATAATTCCGTTGAAAACTCCCAAAGCACTAAAAAAGAATAAAAGTTCTTTGCCTGTATCCATGATTTAAGTTTATTTTATCAGGACAAAGCTAAAAAAAAGATTGACGTACGCTGAGAATAAAATTTCAAAATATTACTATCATAATTACAATTTCATCATTAATTGCTGTTATAGTCATTTTTATAAAATTTGCCAAATACGGCTGTAATCGTACTTATTAGCTAATAAAACTAAAATTTACGACCCCGTATTTCCCAATTATAAATACTACTTTTGGATTTTTAGAGTTAAAGTATTTATGTTGAAAAAATTACTATTTTTAACGTTTTTCATCTGGTTTTCTGGACTTCACGCTCAGGAAACAGAATCAGCGTACAAAACCAAAAAAGTAATTGCAACCCGCGACACTATTCACCTGGAAGAATTCAGCATCAACTCCAGTTTTTTTCAGCTTTTAAATACCAAAAATGAACCTGTTGATTCAACCTTTTATAAAATCGATTTCCAAAAAGGAACTTTGCTTTTAAATGAAAAATTCACTTCAGGCTCTGACACCTTAATTGTCAATTATCTAAAATACCCAGATTTTCTAACTAAAGAATATGGCCTTTATAAAGAAAGCCAGGTGGTGAGTAATGATGTTGGTACTGAGAAATTATATAAGATAGAAAATCAAAACACAAAAAAAGTTACGCCATTTGATGGTTTAAACACTTCAGGAAGTATTACGCGCGGTGTCACAGTTGGTAATAATCAAAATACCGTTTTAAACTCAAATCTCGATCTTCAGATTACCGGTAAAATATCGGATAAAGTTAGTTTGAGAGCCTCACTACAGGATAGTAATATTCCGTTGCAGGATGGTGGATATTCTCAAAAACTAGATCAGTTCGATAATATTTTTATGGAACTTTTTAGCGATGACTGGAACATTCGCGCAGGTGATATTTTTTTAGAAAACAGAAAAACTCAATTTTTAAGTTTCAACAAAAAGGTTCAGGGACTTTCAACCAGTTTTAATTTTGGCACTGACGAAAGCAAGACCAACGTTTTTGCATCGGTTGCTTTTGTAAAAGGGCAATATGCGAAAAGTACTTTTACCGGTCAGGAAGGCAATCAGGGACCATACAAACTAAAAGGACAAAATGGTGAATTGTATGTTTTGGTTATTTCGGGTTCTGAGCGTGTTTATGTCAATGGAGTTTTACTGAAACGTGGTGAAAACAACGATTATGTGATTGATTACAATGCCGGTGAAATTGTGTTTACCTCTCTTTTTACGATTACTTCTGAAATGAGAATTAACGTCGAATATCAATATTCAGAACGAAATTACAATCGATTAGTAACCTACGCCGGCGCCACTCATGAAAGCAAAAACTGGAGCTTTGGCGGTTATTTATATTCTGAAAACGATTTAAAAAATCAGCCTTTACAGCAAAATCTTTCGACAGATCAGGTACAGGTTTTAAGCCAGGCCGGAGATGACCCCACATTAATGACTGCGCCATCTGCTTACGTGGACAAATATGCCGACAACAAAATTCTGTATAAAAAAACGATTCTTAATTCGATTGAAGTTTATGAATATTCAAACGATCCCAATGAAGTTTTGTACAATGTAAAATTTAGTCTTGTAGGGAATAATCTAGGGAATTACATTATTCAAAACAGTAATACCGTAGAACGAATTTTCGAATATATTGCTCCTGTAAATGGGATTTCGCAAGGAAATTATGAACCCATCGTTCAATTGGTTGCACCCATAAAAATTCAGGTTGCCACTTTTTTAGGAAAATACAATCCTGATGAAAAAACGGCTGTTGATTTTGAAATTGCCATGAGCAGCAATGATAAAAATTTGTTTTCGAATATTGATGATGCCAATAATGACGGAATTGCTTTGAAAACCAATATCAAAAAACGTCTTTTTACCCGCAGCTGGACTTTAGACGGATTTGTCAATTATCAATTTGTGCAGGAAGATTTCAGGTCTGTAGAGCGTTTGTATAATATTGAATTTAACCGGGACTGGAACTTAAATACCACGCTTTTTGGCAATCAAAGTCTTTTGGTTACAGGTTTAAATTTTAATTTGTTTGCTAAAAAGAAAACATCAAATATTGGTTTGTTTACCTATCAATTTGAGAAATTAGATTATACCGAAAGTTACTCGGGAGCGCGACATACTACAACTGCCTTTTTCAAATTAAAAAAATGGACGATTGAAAATCAGGGTAGTTTTTTAAATAGTGACGCTATAACTTCGACTTCGAAATTTATTCGAAATCAGGCACGAACCAAATATCATTTTGGAAAAAACTGGATTGGGGCGAGTTTTCAAATAGAAGACAATCAGGAAAAAGATAAAGTCACCAATCAGTTTTCGGCTTTGAGCCAGAGATTTTCAGAATATGGCGCTTTTATAGGACGCGGCGACAGCACAAAAGTTTTCGTCGAACTAGGTTTTTTACAACGCCGTAATGACAGTTTACAAAATGGATTATTACAACATGTAAACAATTCGCAAACCTACTTTTTACGATCAAAATTGATTCAGAACAAAAAAACAGATCTAGCTGTTTATGCAAGTTACAGAACTTTAGATTTTACAGACACTACGAGAAAAAATGAACCTTCATTAAATTCCAGAATTCTGTACAACGATCGTTTTTTCAATCAGTTAATGCAACTTGGAACCGCTTACGAAACAAGTTCAGGAACTATTGCCCAACAGGAATTTACTTATATTGAAGTTCCAACGGGTCAGGGTGTTTATATCTGGAATGATTATAACGGTAACGGAATTCAGGAATTGGAAGAATTTGAAATTGCCCAATATTCAGATCAGGCCAGATTTATCAGGATCTTTTTACCAAATCAGATTTATATTAAAACCAATCAAAATAAGTTTTCACAATCTGTTGCTCTGAATCCGTTGCAATGGCAAAATGAAAAAGGTTTTAAAAAGTTTGCTTCTTATTTTTACAATCAGACGTCCTTTATAATGGATCGAAAAGTAAAAAGTAATGGCAAACGTTTAGAGCTTAATCCGTTTGCTTCCTCTGAAGAAAATATTTTGGGATTAAATTCGAGTTTCAGGAATAGTTTATTCTATAATCGGGGAAAACAGAAACATTCGATTACCTATTCTTATCTTGTCAATAAAGGAAAAAATTTGCTTTCGGTAGGTTCACAAACGGTTAAAAACAATTCGCATCAATTACAGTACACCCATTTGTATCAAAAAAGCTGGTTGTTTAATTTCTTTACTAAAACCATTAAAACCGATCTGGTTTCGGAAGATTTTGTGGAGAAAAATTATGATCTAAAAGGCTATCAAATTGCGCCAAAAATCAGTTATTTATTTTCAAAGAATACCAGCTTAGACTTCTTTTATGAATTTCAGAACAAGGAAAATCAAATTGGAAATTTAGAAACTTTGCATCAAAACCGACTTGGAACATCATTTTCTTATGCCGGTGAAAAAAAGTCACACTAAACGGAGAGTTTTCTTTCTATGAAAATAAATTTGACGGGAATGAATTCTCCTCTGTCGGCTTTCAGATGCTGGAAGGACTTCAGGCTGGACAAAACTTAGTCTGGAAATTGCTCTTGCAGAAAAATATCACGCAGTTTCTAGATGTGAATTTGAATTATCAAGGGCGTAAAAGTGAGACCGGCGCAACTGTTCACACAGGAAACGTTCAGTTACGTGCTTATTTTTAACACTTTACAAAAACGTATAGATAAATTGTTTAATTTTAATTGAAATTTAAACTCTTAACCTCATGAAAAAATTATTTTTACTTTGTTTTCTAGTAGTTTTATCGGGTAATTTTTATGCTCAGGAAACTGCAACAACGACTAAAGCCAAAAGCGAAGCGACGGCTAAAAAGGAAAAAGCAACAGCTGATAAAGCTGCGGCAGATGCAAAAAAAGAATCAGCAAAAGCGAAAAAGTCAGCAGATGATGCAACTGCAGCAGCATCAAAAGCTAAAAAAGAATCCGCAAGCGCAACTAAAAAATCTGTAGATAAAGAAGCTGCCAAAGCAAAAAAATCAGCAGATGACGCTACTACAGCTGCATCAAAAGCGAAAAAAGAATCTGCAAGCGCAGCTAAAAAAACAGCAGACAAGGAAGCTGCAAAGGCAAAAACAAGTGCTGATAAAGCAAAAAGTAGTGCTGACAAAGCCAAAACTAGCGCTGACAAAGTTAAAAAAGATGCAACTGCTACTAAAAAAAGCGCTACTAAAACGTTAAAAGAAACTAACGAAAAAGCACCTTCAGTTCCGGACAAAGTTACAGGGGAATACAATGGCAAAAAAGTATATACAGGGCCGAGAGGTGGTAAATACTACATTAATAAAAACGGAAACAAAACTTATATTCAGGAATAAAAACCATTTTACAGATATAGAAAAGGAACTAATAAATTTAGTTCCTTTTTTTATTTGCAATATCAAAAACAAAATCAGCAGTTAACATACAATTAACCTTACATTTTAATTTCCCTTCTTTTTTCTATAAAAACGTAGCAAAATATAGTCTACAGAGTTAATAATTTAGTAATGTGTCCGAAATAGCATAGAAAACATATTTCTTTATCTTCGTTTTTAAAAAGCGTTAAACTATGAGCATTGACTATTCTGCGAACAAAACAATATTAGTTGCTCCATTAAACTGGGGGTTAGGCCATGCCACAAGATGTATCCCAATCATTAAAGCGCTTCAAGAGAATAATTTTATTCCGATTATAGCTTCTGATGGAGTTGCACTTGCTTTGCTTAGAAAAGAATTTCCTTACATACAAACTTTAGAATTACCATCTTATCATATTGAATATGCAAAAAATGGTAAAAACTTTAAATGGAAACTGATTAAGAATTTGCCCAAAATGATTACCGCTATTTTGGACGAGAAAAAAATAGTGAATTCCTGGATTAAAAAACATGGAATTGACGGTATCATTTCAGACAATAGATTAGGAGTTTTTAGCCGAAAAATTCCATCTGTTTTTATGACACATCAATTGAATGTGATGACAGGAAACACGACGTGGTTTACTAGTAAATATCATCAGCATATCATTAAAAAATATACGGAATGCTGGGTTCCTGATACCAATGAAGCAACCAATCTTACAGGTGATTTAGGACATTTAAAAACCAATCATCTTAATTTAAAATATATTGGTCCATTAAGTAGAATGCGTCGAAAAGATACGCCAAAAGTATATGACTTAATGATTATTTTGTCAGGGCCGGAACCTCAACGAACTTATCTGGATGAGAAATTGCAAAAGGAAATTGTAAACTTTAATGGCAAAGTAGTTTTTGTGCAAGGAGTTGTAGAGAAAACACAAACCAAATGGCAAGCCGGAAATGTGACGTATTATAATTTCATGAACTCAAAACAACTGGAACAAACTTTCAATGAAAGTGAATTTGTTTTATGCCGTTCTGGATATACAACCGTAATGGATTTGGCTAAATTGGGCAAAAAAGCGTTTTTTATACCAACTCCAGGACAATATGAACAAGAATATCTGGCGATAAAACTTCAGGAAGAAAATTTAGTACCATATGCAATGCAAGACGACTTTACCATTGAAGATCTCTCCAAAGTAAAGTCGTTTAAAGGTTTGTCTCAATTTAATAATGAAATCGATTGGGACAAGTTATTTTCTGTTTTTGAAGATTAATTTTAGAAATTAAACTGTGCTTGTAATCGCAAAACATTTCCTTGTTGCCTGTTTATTGGAAGCGCACTGTCTTCGAAAGTACGATCTGCAATTACATATTCAGCAGTAAGTTCTAATGCACTAATTGGCTGCCATTCTACACCGAACTCGTAATCTCTTACGACATAACTTCTGGCATCTTTTTCATATTTTTTTCCTCCGTCATAATACTGAAATTTGGCAAAAGGATAAATATACTGTTTTTTCAAATCCCATTTGTAATTTAACAAAACGTAACCACCGTTTAGATCAGTTTCATCAATAGTTTTAGTAAGTGTATTATAACGAGGTCCTTTACCAATATTATATTCTGTCTGGATTCCGAAAGGTCTTGGATATAAAACAAAAGTGGCACCAATTCTTTGATCTTTTACATATTGCGGATCATTAACAATAACCCCTGATGAAACTTCACCGGTAAAAGCCCACTTTCCTGTGTATGCCTGAATTCCAGGTTCAATAATCTGGCTTCCGATAACAAACGGATAAGTTACTCTTGTTACCACATTCAAATCTCTGTTTCCGTCTATTTTATTTGCAATCTGCCCATTATAAACTCCAAAAGCAAAGACACCAAAATCACCCGAACCTTTGTAACCGTCTTTAACCAACATGGCAAAACGTTCTCTGATTTCGGCTGGTGCCCAATAAAAGAATATACCCAAATCACGTTCATTTGCTATTGAACTGTTTATAGCATCAGCGCGGTCTAGAGTTAAACGTTGAGAACTTGACTGCATATTTTCGAAACCATACGGAATCTTACTTTGACCTACACGAACGCGATATTCCTTTTTCTTATCAAAAGAAAGATCAAAGTATAAGTCCCGAATCTGAACGAAGTTTTGAATTCCGGTTACCGGTGAACTGGCAAAATCAGGCTGAAAATAGAAAAACACATTTGGATGAACCTGACCAGAAAACACTAAACGTGCACGACGAATAAAAAGTCCGTTGTTTGCTTTTGCATTCGGAGCCGTAGAAGTTGTCCCCCATGATTTATCACATTGTTCGCAGGAAACTTTATCATTTGTAGATAATAAACCATTGTATCTGATTTGCGCATAACCTCTTAACGAGATTCTGTCGTACCAGTGTTCATCATTACTAACTCCCGATTTCGTATCTGGTAGTTTTGCTTTATTGATAGAATCCAGAAGGCGAACTACTTCTTTTTTTACGTCTTCTTTACTTAGTTCTTGCGCACTTAATACACAACTACACAGCAGCAAAATTGCCAATAATTTTATTCTCATTATTTCTTTTTTCTTTGACACTCAATTTCGGGTGCAAAGATGTAACCACCTATGTTAAGAAATCATTAACAATATGTTACCATTATAAGAATATTTGTTTCGAAATAGTTAGGTAATTATTATTGAGTTCAGCACATTTTATTCCATAGCACTTTAAAATAATTGAACTTACAATTAATTAACCTCAGCTTTTATTGTTTTATGTGCTTTTTCGAGTGTAAAAGAGAATTCAGAACCAATTCCAAATTCGCTTTCTACATAAACTTTTTCTTTATGCGCTTCAATAATATGTTTTACAATAGCCAAACCTAAACCAGAACCACCTTCTGATCGGGTTCCGCTTTTGTCCACTCTGTAAAAACGCTCAAAAAGTCTTGTAATATTTTGTTTTTCAACACCTTCACCGTTATCACTAATACGAATTAATACTTTTTTCTTGGTTAAATTTACAACGCCAACTTCTGTTAAGCCGCCATCTTTTCCGTATTTAATAGAGTTTACAATCAGATTTTCCAAAACTTGCTGAATTCTGTCCTGATCTCCGCGAATAATAACCGATTTTACATTTCGGCTTTCAAAGGCCAATTTGATTTTCTTTTTGTCCGCTTTCATTTCTAATAAATCGAAAACATTCTGAATCAGCTCCACAATATCAAAATCGGTCATATTCAAATCCAGATCACCAGATTCCAGTTTGGTAATCATATCTAAATCTTCGACTATATATATAAGACGCTCTACTCCTTTTTCGGCACGTTTTAAATATTTTTTCGGATGTTTTTATCATCCATCGCACCATCCAATAAAGTGGAAACATAACCCTGAACGGTAAACAAAGGCGTTTTAAGTTCGTGCGAAACATTTCCTAAAAACTCTCTTCGATATTGTTCACGAATTTCGAGCATTTCGATTTCGAGTTTTTTATCTGTAGCAAACTTTTTCACTTCTCGTGAAAGCGTTTCCATATCGGTAGTAATCGGCTGATTGATCAATGTGGTTGATTCTAACAGAGAAACCTCATCGTAGATTTTTTTTACTCTTCTATAGATAAAGCGTTCTACACGATATTGCAAAACCAAAAAAGAGAAAATATAAATTGATATAATAAAAATTATTCCAAAAGCGATTTGATGATTCAACTGACCTTTATAAAAGAGAGACATCAAAATAAGTACAAAGCCTGTCCCAAAAAGACTTATGTATAGCGCCGATTTTACAGCAAATTTGTATGTTTTTTTAAAATTAATTTTCATTGAAATTATTTAACCATTAAGAGATTAAGAAAAATTAAGTTTTCGCTTTGAGTTAATATGTTTCTAACATTAGAAGTCGAAACAAAGTTAACTTAAAAACCATATAAGAAATTAAAGATAATAATAGCTTTAATTTTTTATATGGTTTAGTTTTTTATACTTTAAATCGAATCAGTTTAAAATCTTAACTAAAATTCGCTAATCAACTAAAATACCAGAATCTTAGAGTCTTAGTATCTTAAGCAACTTAGAATCTTAAAAAAATTAAACTTCAAATTTGTATCCTACTCCTTTTATTGTTTTAAAAAGATCTTCTCCAATCTTTTCACGTAGTTTTCTGATGTGAACATCTATTGTTCTACCTCCTACAACCACTTCGTTACCCCAAACTTTATCAAGGATTTCGTCTCTTTTAAAAACTTTTCCTGGTTTTGAAGCTAATAAGTAAAACAATTCGAATTCTTTTCTTGGCAAAGCAATTTCGACATTGCCTTTAATGATCTTATATTCTTCACGGTTAATCTCGATACCGCCAACGTTTAAGGTATCGCTAACCACTTCTTGTTCTTTTAACCTTCTTAACAAAGCCTTTACTTTGCTGACCAATAATTTTGGTTTTATTGGTTTTGTAATGTAGTCATCTGCACCTGCATCAAAACCAGCAACTTGCGAATAATCTTCACTTCTCGCTGTTAAAAATGTTATGATAACATTATTTAATTCAGGAATTTTTCTGATGTGTTCACAGGCTTCCATTCCATCCATTTCAGCCATCATCACATCCATAATAATTAAGTCCGGCAATTCTTTTTGAGCTTTTGCGATGGCATCTTTTCCATTTGAAGCTGTTACAATTTGGTAGCCTTCCTGAGCAAGGTTATAGCCTACAATTTCCAGGATATCCGGTTCATCGTCAACTAATAAGATCTTGGTTTGTGTTTTTTTCATAAAATAGCAAAAATTGAGTTTTTTCATCAAATTCTCTTCTATAAATCCGATGATTTTTAATTGCGATGGTAAATATAACAATAAATCAACGGTTAAAAATTCGTGTTAACGGTAATTTAATCTGGTAACAATTTGATAATCTAGCCGGAACAAAAACATAACAAGTAGCTAACATGAACTTTACAAAGCGGTCATTTCTTTGCACAAAAATAAATTAAACACAACTGAAATGAAATTCAATTTAAAATTTCTATTATTCACATTATTTATCTGTACGATTTCGATCGCACAAAACAAAGGTACAATTTCTGGCTTATTAACTGACAAAGAAAGCAATAATCAGCCTTTACCTTTTGCAAATGTCCTTATAAAAGGAACTAACATGAGCGCTAACACTGACATTGACGGAAAATATTCGTTAACTGTAAATCCTGGAACTTATACTATTATTTTTAGCTTCGTAGGATATGAATCTGTAGAAAAACCTGTAACGGTTAAAGCAGGAGAAACTGTAACTCTAGATCAGGTTCTTTCTTCTGGAGGTTATACTCTTAAAGATGTTGTAGTAAAAAACACTACCAACAGAGAAAAAGAAACCGCTTTATTACTAGACCAAAAAAATGCTGTAGTTATCAAACAAAGCATCGGGGCACAAGAAATGTCCAGAAAAGGGGTTAGTGACGTTGAGGACGGATTAACGAAAGTAACCGGAATCACTAAAGTTGATGGTAGAGGTTTATTCATCAGAGGACTTGAAGATCGTTATAACAATTTATTGGTAAATGATTTACAAACCCCTTCAAACAGTCCTTTCAAAAAGATAATTCCACTTGATTTGTTCCCAACTGACATTGTAGGTGTTTTAAATATCTACAAAACTTTCAACCCAAATATCTCAGGTGATTTTGCTGGAGCAACTGTAAACATCGAAACTACGCAACCTAAAAACATTACTAAATTGAATGTTGGATTTGGCTATACTACAAACAATAATTTAAAAAAATTCCTTCTGTCTGATGATGCCAATACAACTGAAGGAACTTTTGGACTTTTAGGAAACAAAAGAGAGCTTCCATCTGTTTTCGGATCTGTTCCAAGTGGTGTAAAATTATCTCCGGATGAATATCATAATGCTTATGGAGACAAAAACTGGGATGTTGATCAAACCGCCAGTCCATTAAATTCAAGCATTGGTTTTTTACATTCGCAAAAATTTAATCTTGAAAAAGAAAGAAGCATAAGTTATATCATGTCTATTAACTTCGACAACAAATACATATTTAGAGAAGGTGTTGAAAGAACTTTTAACCTTGGACAGGGTAACTACGACAACAACTTATACAACACTCAGTATGCTTACCAAACAACTTTTTCTGGTTTAGCAGGTTTAAAATACAAAACAAATCGTTTGAACTTAAACTTCAACACTTTGTTTATTCAGGCTACTGAAAGCAAAATTCAAGATCAGTTAGGTTATACCAACAGTTTGGCAAACGTAACCAATAACCTTATCCGAATGAATCAATTTGAAGAATCTCAATATTGGAATACGCAATTATTTGGTGATTACAAATTGACTGAAGACGGAAAACAAACCATCAAAGCAGGTGGTTCATACGTAAAAACAGGTTTCCAACAACCAGACAGAAAATTCATTACAGGTTTAAAACTGAATGATGACGAAATCAATATGTCTTATGGCGGTAATAACCTAAACCGTCAGTATTTAGATGTAACCGGAAACTTTTACTTCTCGGCTCTTGCAGAGTACAGTATTAAATTTGGTGACAAAGAAAAGATGAATAACCTTACTGTAGGATATAATAATTTCATCAATGACATGGAGTCCAGCTACCGTTTTTTCTCTGGAAGAAGAAATATAGAGAAAAATTATACTGCCAACCTAAATACAATTAGTTCTGAAATTAATCAAGATATCGATAACGGGATTCTGTATGTACAGGAAGAATCAAACGGAGATTATAAAGTAAAATTAAATCAGTTCGTTAATGCTGGTTACTTTAATTTGTATTGGACATTTGGAGAAAAATTTGATTTAAATGTTGGAGTAAGAGCTGAAAGTTCAACCCGCGAAATTAAATACAGACAATTAGGAGATCCTTTTGGAAGCCCTTACCGAATTAAAACTGATGACAAGCTTGATTTCTTACCATCGTTAAACAGTAAGTATGCTTTAAACGAAAACAGCAATCTACGTGCTTCTTTAAGCAAAACTATCACAAGACCAGTTGCAATGGAATTACTTCCGATCAACTACATCAATGCTGATGGAACGTCTGAAAGTGGAAATTCAGATTTATTAAACAGCGACAACTACAATGTTGATTTCAAATACGAATTATTCCCTAACAGTAAGGAAGTTTTTGCTATTGGCGCATTCGGAAAAATGATTGAAAATCCAATCGAAAGAGTTTTTAAGCCAACTGCCAATAGTGGTGGCCAGATCACAACCTTCAAAAATTCTGAGCAAGCTATAATTTACGGTGCTGAACTGGAAATGAGTTTACAACTAAGCAGAATTAATGAATCACTTTCTAACTTTACTTTCGGATTCAATACTTCTGTAATGAGTACTGACGTGAAAATTGATTTAACACAACAAGGAAATGAGTTAGAGAACAGTAAACACCGTCAACTTCAGGGAGCATCAAACTGGATTATAAACAGTGATTTAAAATATGACTTCAGATTAAAAAATGATTGGAAAAACTCAATGACGCTAGTCTATAATGTTTATGGAGACAGAATTTTTGCAGTAGGTTCTTCAGGAATTGATCATATATATGAAAAATCATTTAGCAAATTAGATTTTATCTGGACAAGCACACTTTCTAAAAATATTGAATTGAAGTTTAGTGCAGAAAATCTATTGAATCCTTATTACAAAAAAGAATTAGGAAAAGACAGTACTATCGATATTACTGAAAGTTCATTAATCGTTCGTGATTATAAAAGGGGAGTCGGCTTCTCTGTTAATCTTGGATACACATTTTAATTAAACAAAAAAGAGCCTCACGGCCTACCGTCTGGACACATCTCTAAAGAGTATCCAACCTTGCATGACTGAATTGAATTTTTGCAGGCCAATCCAAAAGGTTGTGATGCCTGGTTTTCTTTCTGAAAGATAACCTTTCCATCCTCCTAATCTAGCAATAGCCCATATATATCGTTTCAAATCTGACGATTTATATGGGTTTTTTAGTTTTTCTGTTTTACCCTCTAATTGTGTGATTTGCAATTCTAAACATTCCATTTCTTGCTCTGAAAAACAGCTTCTGGGTTCAGTCTCTTCTTCGCAGCCATAGGCGATTTGCATAATAAAGAGCTTTATAATAGTCTCCAGCATCAAAAGACATAGTTTACGAACTGCTTTGCCTTGGGATAATTCGCTAGCTTCTATGTTGAAGCCCTCTTTCTTTAAAATTCTAAATACTTCTTCGATAGTCCACCTGTAGGTATACCATTGGATACAAAGTAATGCAGTTTGCAGATCTTCAACTTTCTTTGTCGTTAGTAATCTCCAAAGTATTGGGTTTTCAATGTTTTCTCCAACCTCTTTTGCCTCAATAGCGTAAAGCTTGATTTTATCAGGAAGATGTTTACCTGAATATTGATGTTTGCCTATTGTTATTTCTGAAAAGCGTACTTCTATAGTAGCTGTTCTTTTCTGGATATTTCTCCTTTTGTCTCCTTCTAGTTCAATTGTGTACATCCCTTGAAGCGGCTGAGAACTTAGATGATCGAAAAGTTTGATTTTATTACCCAACAATCGATTAAATCGGGATCTAATCAATAAATGTGTTTTACTGTCTGGGACAAGGCAAAATTGTTCAAAAATATCTCCCTCTCTGTCCTGAATAATGATTATTTCTTTTGCTTTACTTAGTCTTTTCTTAGTTTCAAGAGAAGAATCGATCCATCTGTAAGACTCTTTTTCTTCAATGGGTATACGATTGTGAGTATTGGTCTTCATTTTAGGTGGCAGTTCATGACTTCTATTCCATATTTTCACATCTGAAAAACCATATGGCATTAAAGTATCTGCATCTATGATAAAACTCGGATGAATAAAAAAGCCAAGTCCACCAACAGAAGCATTGGTCAGTCCAATTGACTCATCCTTTTTGATCCTGTTTCTGTGATTATAAAGGTTTATTTCACTACTGTCCTGAATACACAAAACAGATTTATCTTCAACGCAGCTTACACAATTAAGAGACATGTTCTTTATAATATCAGCCTCACTGACATTATCATTTTGCAAAAATCGGTAAATCGCTTTGGCTTCAGCGTCACTTTCTGCTAATTGTCTTATCGAATAAATACTATTAGCAAACAAGCGATTGAGAATAGAATTACCTCTATTCAACAATCGCTTGTCTTTTAAATTTTCAAAATATCTAGTCTGCACTTTTTCTCAAATATAATTAAAAAAAATATTTGTGTCCAGACGGTAGGCCTCACGGCTCTTTTTTGTTTTGAGCACGTAACATAAAATTTACATACAGCTAATTGTTATATAATACTTTAGTAACAATTAGCTAACTAAATTTAGAAACCTCAATAGTATTTTTGATTCAAATAAATAACACAAAAAAAATAATTTTAAAATCATTAAAAATGAAAAAATTAGTCTTAAGTCTTTCTCTATTAAGCTTGATTTTCGCAAGTTGTTCTTCTAACGACGACGATGTTGTAACACCTCCAGCTACTGGTTCTGGTGAAATCACAGGAGATATTACAGCTTCAAAAACTTTTATCAAAGGAACATATACCCTAAGTGGTACAGTAAGAATAAAAAGCGGTGTAACTTTAACATTTGACGCAGGATCTACAATTACTGCTGATGTAACTAACGGTACTGATGTATTATTAGTAGAAAAAGGTGGTATGCTAAATATTGCAGGTACTGCTGCAGAACCAGTTGTTTTTACAGAAAAATCTAAAACTGCAGGTTCATGGGGTGGAATTATCCTATTTGGTGACGCTCCAATCGTTTCAGGAAAAACTGCTGACGGAACACCTATTACTACTGCAACTTCAGAAGATGGAACAAATATCGTTTACGGTGGTACAAATGCTGCAAGTAACAGTGGTTCGTTAAAATATGTGCGTGTAGAATATGCTGGAAAAAAGATTCTTGACGGAAACTCAGAAATGAATGGTTTTTCATTTTACGCAGTAGGTTCAGGAACTGTTTTAGAAAACTTAGTTGCTTACAAAGGTGCTGATGACGGTTTTGAATTTTATGGTGGAACTGTAAGTGCTAAAAACTTGATTTCTTACGGAAATACAGATGACTCTTTTGACTGGCAAGATGGGTGGCAAGGACAAACAAACACTAACTGGTTTGCTTACCAAACAGGTTCTGGAAATTTCGGAATGGAAATCGAAGCAAAAAGTGTAAACAACTTGTTCTTCCCTAAAGTTTCTAACATTACTTTAAGAAGAGCTGCAGGAACAGCAACTGAAGCTGCAGGTTCTGTAGAATATGATGCAATCCAATTCAAAAAAGATGGAAACGGTGAATATTCAAATGTTGTAATATCAGGATTTACTACAACAGGAGCTGTTGCTGTTAGAATTCAGGAAGCTGCTACAAATACAAATCAAGTTGCTGGTGGAAAAATCAAGATGTTAAACGTAAAAGTTGCTGAAGCTGCTACTCCTTTAACAGGAACTGGTGCTGCTGGATTTACAGTAGCTTTCCCTACAGGAAACTTCACAACAAGCACAACTGCAACCGGAGCTGCTTTAACTCCTGGAGCTTGGGCAATTGTTGACGGTGTAAACTTATTAGAGAAACTATAATCTCTTCAAACATAAAATGTTAAAAACATCCTAAATATTTAGGATGTTTTTTTTTGGTGTAGTTTTTGTAATTTTTTTTGTATATTTACTGTAACCAAAATTACGCGATGGCAAAAAACTACTTTTATATTACATTCTTATTGGCATTTTTCTTTACTTTAAGTGTTTCAGCACAAGACAGTAAGCAATTACCAAAACCTCAAGAGCCTACAACTATTGAGGGACTAAGCTTGTACCCTAATCCAGTGACAAACGGAAAGGTTTATATCTCCTCTAAAAATGATTTAGAGAAAGAGGTAATCATTTTTGATGTTCTCGGAAAAAAAGTAATTCAAACCCATTTATCGTCAAAAGAATTAAATGTTTCTGATTTGGTTCCCGGTGTTTATATCATCAAAATATACGAACAAGATGCCTCCGCAACCCGAAAGCTCATTATTCGGTAAAATATAAAAAAAAGCTCCCTGTTGGAGCTTTTTTTAGTTTTCAGTCACAGTTTGCTTTGCAACTGAAAACTGCGACTGCGACTGAAAACTTTTTACAATTATACATACCTTTGTAAAAAAAAGTTTTGATTACAGCCAACGACATCTTTACCATTTCAAGTCAGAAACAATTTGAAAAAATAGCACTAAAAGTGTTTCGTTTTCAGCACGAGAATAATAAGGTATATCGTGATTTCTGCGATTTTTTAAAAGTAAATCCACAACAGGTAAAATCATTGGAACAAATTCCTTTTTTACCCATTCAGTTTTTCAAAAGTCATGATGTTGTTTCCAATTCAGATCTGCCTCAGGTTACTTTTACCAGCAGCGGAACAACCGGAATGATTACAAGTCGACATTTAGTTACCGATGTTTCTCTTTATGAAGAAAGCTACCGAAACGGATTTTCGCAGTTTTATGGTAATATCGAAGATTACGTTGTTTTAGCCCTTTTGCCGTCCTATCTTGAACGCGATGGTTCTTCGTTAATTTATATGATTGAAGATCTTATAAAACTCTCCAATCAGTCTGAGAGCGGGTTTTACTTGCATAATCACGACGACTTAATTAAAAAACTTACTACACTAGACGAATCCGGCCAAAACGTAATTTTAATTGGTGTGACTTACGCCTTATTAGATTTGATTGAAAAGCATCAATTCAATCTTCAGAATACCATTATTATGGAAACTGGGGGAATGAAAGGCAAACGTAAAGAAATGATTCGCGAAGAATTACACGAACAGCTTTGCAAAGGTTTTGGTGTTTCCTCCATTCATTCTGAATATGGCATGACAGAGCTTTTGGCACAAGCCTATTCTTTAGGTGAAGGTATATTTGAATGTCCCTCCTGGATGCATATTTTAGTCCGCGATCCCGAAGATGCGCTCATGTACGTGAAAGATGGAAAAACTGGCGGAATCAACGTTATTGATTTAGCAAATATTAATTCATGTTCTTTTATTGCCACGCAGGATTTAGGCAAAAAAAATCCCAACAACTCTTTCGAGGTATTGGGACGTTTTGATAATTCTGATATTCGTGGTTGTAATTTGATGGTTCTTTAGAAAGTTTAATCGTTCATTTGTTTAATCGGTTAAACGAAAAACAATTAAACGATTTACCGGTTAAACAGTTAAACAGTTCTAATCACAAAATAATTTTTCTTCCCACTTTGCAATAACACAAACTGATTGTTGATTAAATCATTTGCCGTTAAAACAAAATCTTCTTTTATTTTCTCTCTGTTTACAGAAATTGAATTTGCTGTCAGAGCACGTCTCGCTTCTCCGTTTGATTTAAAGAAACCTGTTTTTTCATTTAAAACAGAAACAATATCTAATCCGTTTTCAAGATCTGCATTTGCAATTTCTGCTTGCGGAACTCCATCAAAAACTTCCAAAAAAGTAGCTTCATCCAATTGTTTCAAATCTTCCGAAGTTGAATTTCCAAATAAAATATTTGAAGCCTGAATCGCTTTCTCTAATTCTTCTTTACTGTGAACAAAAATCGTAATTTCTTCAGCCAGCTTCTTTTGCAAAACTCTTAAATGCGGAGCCGTTTTGTGCTCTTCGATTAAAGCGTCAATTGTATCTTTATCTAAGAAAGTAAAGATTTTGATGTATTTTTCAGCATCAACATCTGTAGCATTTACCCAAAATTGGTAAAATTTATAAACGGACGTTTTATCAGCATCCAGCCAAACATTTCCTCCTTCAGATTTTCCGAATTTAGATCCGTCTGCTTTTGTAATTAATGGTGTCGTTAAAGCAAATGCTTTTGCACTTTCTCCACCCATTCTGCGCACTAATTCTGTACCGGTGGTTATATTTCCCCATTGGTCAGAACCTCCCATTTGCAAAAGGCAGCCATTGTTTTTATATAAATGATAAAAATCGTAACCCTGAATTAATTGGTAGGTAAATTCAGTAAAAGACATTCCTTCCCCTTCACCGCTCAATCTCTTTTTAACAGAATCTTTTGCCATCATATAATTTACCGTGATACGTTTTCCAACTTCACGGGCAAAATCAATAAAGGAGAATTCTTTCATCCAGTCATAGTTATTCACCATAACCGGCGCATTTTTATCAGAAGAATTAAAATCTAAGAAACGAGACAAAACACTTTTGATTCCGGCAACGTTTTTAGCTAAAGTTTCTTCGTTCAGCAAATTTCTTTCATCAGATTTTCCAGATGGATCACCAATCATTCCGGTTGCACCACCAACCAAAGCAATAGGCTGATGACCAAAATTCTTTAAATGAACCAATAAAATAATCTGAACCATACTACCAATATGTAGTGAATCTGCCGTTGGATCAAAACCAATATATGCTGTAGTTACTTCTTTCAGCAATTGTTCTTCCGTTCCTGGCATGCTATCATGATATAACCCGCGCCACTTTAATTCTTCAACTAGATTCTTCATTTTTTAAAATAATTTGTGCAAATGTAATCAATGTCAATATCAAAATCAAAAAGCAATACGAAATCAAATACAATAAAGGCAAAGAAAACTTAAAGCTTTAAAACTTTTAATCAAAAAAAAAAAACTAAAAATGTGGAAACCCGTAAAAAAACACAATCTAATTTCTATACTTTCGGCAACCAAAACCATTTCTATGAAAAAACTTTTACTACTAACATTATTCCTTTACTTCTCGGCAGTTAATGCTCAAATTTCTTTCGAGAAAGGATACTTTATTTCAAACAATGGAACAAAAACAGAATGTTTCATTAAAAATATTGACTGGTACAACAATCCTGTCGACTTCAAATATAAACTCTCAGTCGACGACACTGATATTAAAACAGAAACTATTGCAACTGCAAAAGAATTTGGCGTTGAAAATGGCGCATCGTTTAAAAGAGCAACTGTAAAAATTGACATGTCAGACAATCGATTAGAAAACATTTCAACAACAAAAAACCCAGTATGGAAAGAGGATACGCTCTTTTTAAAAATAGTAACACAAGGACAAGCAACATTGTATTATTATGTTAATAAAGATATGGTAAGATTCTTTTATGAAACAGCCAATGTTCCAACAGAACAGCTTGTTTTTAAAGAATACCTTTTAATTGATGATCAAACTAACGCCAAAACAACAGAGGAAAATAATTATTTCAAGCAACAGTTATTCAATAACGTAAAGAACGAAAATACCAGCGAGAACGAAATCAAAAGGCTGACATACAAAACAGAACCATTAGTTAAATATTTTTTAAAGTATAACGACGCTGATGCAGCCACGATTGAAAAAACTATAAACACTAAAAACAAAGGTATCTTTTACTTAAAAGTATCTGCGGGCGCAAGTTTCACCTCTCTAACTGTAGACGGCGCAGAAAGTTCTGGATACCAAAATGCTAAATACGACAATAAAGTTCAGCCAACATTCGGCCTTGAAGCAGAATATATTTTTCCTTTCAACAAAAATAAATGGAGCGCATTCATGGGATTATTTTATCAAAAATATGAAGACAGTCAAGATTACGGTGTACTATACAGCGTGACTAACAGTCAACATGTCGAACATCCATCTACCGTAAAATATTCAGGTTTTAGTCTTCCTGTAGGCGTGCGCCATTATTTCTTTTTGAATCAAAATTCAAAAATATTTATAAACGGTGCCTATGTAGTTACTCTGGGCGGAAAATTCACTTATGAATCTAAATATGTAAATTTAGATGGAAAAACTCAAGGTAATTTTGCTTGTGGCATTGGTTACAATTTTAAAAACAAAATTAGTACCGAAATTAGATACAATGCAGGCAAAAACTTATTAAACAACTATATGCCTTTCTCTACTAATTTCAGCAGCGTAGATTTATTAGTATCTTACACTGTTTTCTAAACATTTTATTATATCGAAAAAGCTGTCAGAAAATTTAAAAACATAATTCTGACGGCTTTTTTCATATATGTTTGGGTTTCAAATATAATCAAAAAACCTTTGCAACTTTGGGCCTCAGTACCTTTGCACCTTCCAACCAAAAAGTTATCTTTACAAAATGGTACTAGTAACTGGAGGAACAGGTTTAGTTGGCGCACATTTATTGCTTAATTTAATTGAAAATGGAGAGAACGTCCGGGCAATTTACCGCAACCAAAATAACATTCAGAAAACAAAATCGGTTTTTGAACTTTATGGGAAAATTGATTTATTTAAAAAAATTAATTGGCTTGAAGCCGATATTTTAGACGTTCCTTCACTTGAAATTGCTTTTATTGATATTAAATACGTTTACCATTGTGCTGCTTTAATTTCATTCGATCCAAAAGACGAAGATTCACTCAGAAAAACAAATATCGAAGGAACTGCCAATATGGTTAATTTTTCTTTGGCCAAAGGAATAAAGAAATTATGTTTTGTAAGTTCTATTGCCGCTTTGGGAGATTTAGCACCACACGAAACCTACATAACCGAAGAAACCGACTGGAATCCCGAAAAACCACATAGTGACTACGCTATTTCTAAATATGGTGCCGAAATGGAAGTTTGGCGTGCTGTTCAGGAAGGCTTAGATATTATTATTATAAATCCTGGCGTGATTTTAGGACCAATTGCAACAACAAAAATTTTTCAGGAAGGCAGCAATGAACTGTATCGAAAAGTGGCTAACGGGCTTCCGTTTTACACATTGGGAAACACTGGCTTTATTACCGTAAATGACGTAGTGAAAATTGCTTTTGAATTAATGAAAAGTGATATCAAAAATGAACGCTTTACTTTAATTTCAGACAATATTGTTTTCAGAGATATTCTAAATACAATTGCTGAGACTTTAAAAGTAAAAAGACCAACTATTCACGCAGCGCCAATATTTATGAATTTTCTTTGGATAGCTGACGGAATATTTTCAACCCTGTTCTTTCAGAAAAGACGCATGACCAAAGCAACCGCAAAAGCTTCTTATTCTAAAAATCTCTATTCAAATGAAAAGATAAAAACCGCTCTGGGAACGGTTTTTCTAGATGTTCATCAATATATAAAAGACACTTCTAAATTGTAAAAAACTATCTTAATTGTCTTGTTCTTCTGATTGAATCAATATTTATAGGTTTTGAAGGCTTTTTTATGGAATCTTTTGGATTCACTTTTGCCTTATTCTTTTTAGCAGCAGCTTTTGCAACTTTTGCAGCCTTCTTCTCTTCAATTTTAACAATCGAATCGACGGCCCGTTGCTTCACAGCTAATCGCTTTCCAATTTCATCATACATTTCCTTGTACGTATTGTAATCGGCTGCGTAATAAATATTGCTTTGAGCAAACTGAAGGCTGTCTACTTTGTATTTTTTAAGAACAAAATTCTTTGGATCAGAATTAACAGAATCCAAAGACAATGGATTTTGATATTTGATTGCCTCCAAAAGAGACAAATCATACATAATATCAATCATTTTTTCTTTCTCAATAAGTCGTTTTGGCTCTTTGACCAATTCTTTTTTACAACTTACAGAAAGAAACAAAACCAATATTATAAATACAAAATTCTTCATTTACCCTTTTTATCTGTCAAACAATAATCTCTTTCCGGCACGAATATCTTTTACTTTAAAATTATTGTAAACCATTTCACCATTTACAAAAGTATGTGTGATCCTGGATTTAAAAGTAAAATTTTCAAACGGCGACCAGCCGCATTTATATAAAATATTCTCCGGTTTAACACTCCATGGCAAACTTGGATTTACAATTACCAAATCGGCAAAATAACCTTCTTTTATAAAACCTCTTTTTTCGATTTTGAAAATTTTAGCCGGATTGTGGCACATTTTCTCCACGATTTTTTCTACAGTAATTTTCCCCTGATGATGTGCTTCAAACATTGCTACAACAGCATGCTGAACCAACGGACCTCCAGAAGGCGCTTTTAAATACGACTGCATTTTTTCTTCTTTAGTATGTGGCGCGTGGTCTGTTGCAATAACATCAATACGACCATCATTTAAAGCTTTCCAAAGCTCAGCCCTGTCTTCAGCGGTTTTAATAGCAGGATTCCATTTAATAAAATTCCCTTTTGTTTTGTAATCTTCATCGGTAAACCAAAGATGATGTACACAAACCTCAGCGGTAATTTTTTTATCTTCTAACGGAATTTTATTCGTAAACAATTCCATTTCCTTCGCTGTCGAAAGATGAAATATATGCAAACGCGCTCCCGTTTTTTTTGCTAAAGCAACTGCTTTTGAAGATGAAATATAACAAGCTTCGGCACTACGAATTAAATGATGCGCCGTTACCGGAATATCATCACCGTATTCTTCTTTAAAAGCTGCAAGATTATTTTGAATTGTCGTTTCATCTTCACAATGAACTGCAATTAACATTGGTGTACTTGAGAAGATTTTCTCTAAAGTTTCTTCTTTATCAACCAACATATTTCCGGTAGAAGAACCTAAAAAAATCTTAATTCCGGCAACATTCTTTGGATTCGTTTTTAGAACTTCTTCCAGATTATCATTGGTTGCACCCATCATAAACGAATAATTCGCAAATGATTTTTCGGCAGCAATCACGTATTTATCTTCAAGTATTTCCTGAGTAACCGCATTCGGAACCGTATTTGGCTGTTCGATGAAAGAAGTAATCCCACCCGCAACTGCCGCTCTCGATTCTGATTCTATATCTCCTTTGTGTGTTAATCCCGGTTCTCTAAAGTGAACCTGATCATCAATTGCTCCCGGCATTAAATAACTTCCTTCGGCATCTATTACTTTGCAATCAGATGTTTTTAAGCTGATGCTGTCTGAAATTTCAACGATTAAGTCGTTTTCGATCAAAACATCACCTTCAAAAATTGATCCTTCGTTTACAATTTTAGCATTCTTAATTAAAATCCTGTTCATCGCCCTGGCTTTATAATGTATTGAATAATTTTTTTAATCGAAGAGAAATTACTCCTAGTATAGCTTCTTTGATAATGGCATTGCTCATTTTTGAAACTCCTTTAGTCCGATCCGTAAAAATAATCGGAACTTCTGTTATTTCAAATTTACCACAATATGTTCGATATTTCATTTCGATTTGAAAAGCATATCCAACAAACTTAATTTTGTTCAGATTTATCTTCTCTAAAACTTCTCTTTTATAACAAACAAAACCTGCAGTTGCATCATGAATTTTCATTCCGGTAATAAATTTCACATAAACCGAAGCAAAATAAGACATCAAGACACGGCTTAAAGGCCAGTTTACCACATTTACACCCGTTACATAACGAGATCCAACAGCTAATGATGCGCCTCCAAAGTGACAGGCGTCATATAATTTTTCAAGATCGTTGGGATTATGGGAAAAATCAGCATCCATTTCAAAAATGAAATCATAATTACGTTCTAAAGCCCATCTGAAACCGTGAACATAAGCAGTTCCTAAACCTGATTTTTTGGCTCTATTTTCTAAAAACAACCTGTCTGGAAATTCTTCCTGTAATGCAATTACTTTATTTGCAGTAAAATCTGGCGAATTATCATCAACAATTAAGAGATGAAAAGGTTTATGTTGTGAAAGAACAGCTCTAACTATACTTTCAATATTTTCGATTTCGTTGTAAGTGGGAATTATGACAATACAATCATTCATTTTTCTGGGTAATTTCACCGCAAAAGTAAACTTTTTATGGCATTTGATTCATAATAAATTTATAATAAAAGTATTGAAACAAAAAATTACTAATTTTGTGTCGTTATGATTGAACAACTTACTCCCAGAATCCTCGAAAACAAAGATTGGGCAACACTTTTATTTGTGGTGACCTTTGCCGTTGTTGCAATGACAAAATCAGCTTATGAAACTAGATTCAGCGAATTTAGTAAGCTTATTTTTTCTGATAAATACGCAAAAATTTATCGTGATAATAACCATTTGAAAAGCAGTTTTACTATTGGCTTGTTTTTCGTTCAGGTTATTTCGTTTGCTTTTTTCATTCTGCTCACGTTGAATATTTTTGACGATAGTATTAAAAAAACCGACTGGATTTTATTTATTCAGATCGCCACCTTTTTACTCTATTTTATCCTTGCAAAATATTTAATTGAGAAAATTGTAGCTACTTCCTTCAATATTGACGATTTTGCAGACCTTTTTAACTTACAAAAAGTAACTTACAGAACCTATATTGGCGTTTTAATTCTGCCTATCAATGCCGTTTTGTTCTATTATGACAATATTCCGCAAATCATTCCTCTAGTAATCATAGGCGTTTCGCTGTGTCTAAGCCTCTACTCTTATTTTATTTCGATTAAAACATATCAAAATGTAATATTCAGCAAGTTATTTTATTTTATTTTATATCTTTGCGCACTTGAAATAGCGCCTTATTATTTTCTCTATTATTGGATTACAAAAGGGAGTGCTTAGAAAATGTTTATAATATGAAAGTGAAAACAATTTTGGTGTCACAGCCTGAACCTAAAGTGGAGAATTCTCCTTACTTTGAGCTCCAACAAAAACACAAAATAAAAATTGATTTCAGACCATTTATTCATGTGGAAGGGGTTAGCGCAAAAGAGATTCGATTACAAAAAATCGATCTTAATCATTACACTGCGATCATTTTAACAAGTCGAAATGCTGTAGATCATTTTTTTAGAGTGGCTGATGAAATGCGTTACAAAGTCCCAGAAGGATTGAAGTATTTTTGTCAATCTGAAGCTGTTGCGTTTTACCTGCAAAAATATGTAGTGTACAGAAAGCGTAAAATTTATGTGGGAGCAAAAGATTTTGCAGACTTATCCCCTCTTATTAAAAAATACAAGGATGAAAAATTCTTGTTACCAGCTTCTGATCAATTAAATGCAGATGCACCTATTACATTAAACAACTTAAAAGTAGATTGGACTCAGGCTATTTTTTACAAAACTGTAATGAGTGACTTATCTGATTTGGCTGATGTTTATTATGACGTTTTAGCATTTTTTAGTCCAACCGGAATTAAATCTTTATTTAAAAACTTCCCGGACTTTAAACAAAACGAGACCAGAATTGCTGTTTTTGGAAGCACAACTCAAAAAGAAGCTTTAGATTATGGCTTAAGAATTGACATTCTTGCTCCAACACCTGAAACACCTTCTATGACAATGGCTTTAGAAAAATACATTAGTGAAGCAAACAAAGGAAAATAAATTCTTTTTAAATTACAATATTGAAAATTCCAAATTCCAACTTTCTGTTGAGATTTGGAATTTTTCTTTTTTAGATAAAACTTTAACAACACCCTCAAACCTTGATATTGTCGTCGGTATCCGTAGTTGAAGCAAAATTTTTTATCACAAATTTTTATCGCAATCCGTCTGCCACGGTTGAAACCGCGGGCTATCCAATATGATTGATTTCTGATATTAACCTCACAAGATCAAAGTTAGTATGTTTGGAGTTTCAAACATTGGAATTTTCTTTTTTACAGCATTTTGAGTACATTTGATTTCTAACTAAAACCCAAACAACTAAATTAGTTTCAAATTACAATTCATGAAAATCAACTCCCTTATAATTGAAATTGACGGTATCGACAAAGAAATTCTTCGTTACTTAATGGATGATGCCCGAAAACCTATTTTACAAATTGCTAATAAAATAGGCATTTCCGGAGCGGCAATTCATCAGCGTTTGAAAAAACTGGAACAATCGGGTGTAATTTCTGGATCAAAATTTACTGTAAACCCAAAAGTTTTAGGTTATAACACTATGGCATTTATCGGAATTTATTTGGACAAAGCTTCCAGAAATTCTGAAGCTGTAAAAGACTTAAAAAAAATTCCAGAAGTTTTAGAATGTCATTATACTACCGGAAACTGGTCGGTTTTGATTAAAATTATTTGCCGTGATAATGAGCATTTAATGCAGCTTTTGAACACCAAAATTCAGGCTATTGAAGGGGTTTCAAGAACGGAAACTTTTATTTCATTGGATCAGCAAATTGACAGGCAGATTCAGCTTTAATGAGATAATGTGTCAATTAGATAATTAAAACTGCATGATAAATATTAGATCTGAATACAAAACGATATTCTTTTTTACAGTGTATTTCATAATCACTTTCATTTATGCTGAAATTGACCCAGGCGGTCCGTGTGCTCCTGGAATGGGTGCTGTTTTATTTCTTCTCGCAATTCCAATAAGTATAATTTATACCATTGCCCTTTTTTACAAATTATATAAATCTGAAGAAAAACAATATTTATATTCTATTTTCACGCTTGCAGGACTTTGGGTTTTACTTTTTATTCTCTTAAAATTAAATGAAGCTAAATAAAAACAAACCCCGACAGATTTCAAAATCTGTCGGGGTTTACCGTAAAATTTTCTAATTGACTAATTATCAAATTAGTTTCTCCTGTTCCCTGAATAAATCGAAATATAGTACAGTAACGTCGCAATAGAACCAATTGCCGCTACTACATAAGTTCTTGCGGCCCATTTTAAGGCATCTTTTGCTCCCGCCTGCTCTTCTTGTGTCAGCATGTGCTTATTTTCCAACCAGGCCAATGCTCTGTTGCTTGCATCATATTCTACAGGCAAAGTAATGATTGTAAATAATGTTGTTGCAGCAAAAATGATTATTCCGATTAATAACAATTGCGGGAAAGCCCTCATCATTAAGATTCCTGCTAACAAAATCCATTGTACATAATTAGATGCTACACTAACAATCGGTACTAACTTAGAACGCATTGTTAGCCATTCATATCCTATCGAATGTTGAACTGCGTGGCCACACTCGTGCGCTGCAACTGCAGCAGCAGCAGCGTTGCGATGATTGTAAACCGCCTCACTTAAATTAACTGTTTTATCTGACGGATTGTAGTGATCTGTTAACTGACCCGGAGTCGAGATTACACGAACATCTCTAATTCCGTTATCTGCTAGCATTTTTTCAGCAATTTCGGCACCACTCATTCCGTTTCTTAATTGCAGTTTAGAATATAACTCAAACTTGCTCTTTAACTTTGAACTCACGAGCCAACTGAACAACATAATTGCTCCGGCAATAATTAAATATCCACTTCCCATGTTTTTATATTTTTTAAATTGTTTTTAGAATATGCTTTTTTAATATTCTACAATTTACGAACCATTTTTCTAAAATGCCAAAATGACATCCTAATTTTAAATTAAATTCCAAATATGAAAATTCCAAATTCCAATTGAGGATGTTTTTTTTTAGCCACAAATTTACTTCGTCTGTCGCTATCGCTTGAGCCGTGACAAAAAATAGACGCAAAAAAAATCCCAAACCCCAATCGTAAAATTGGAATTTGGAATTTGGAATTTGGAATTTGGAATTTTTAATATTTGAAATTTATTTGTTTATCCAACCAAATTGATGATCTTCCCAGGAACAATAATCACTTTATTTGGTGTTTTACCATCTAATTGTTTTAATGTTCTTTCGTCTTTCATAATGATTTCTTCGATTTGCGCTGCGGTTAAATCCAAAGGCAATTCGATAGTGAAACGCATTTTTCCGTTGAAAGAAACTGGATATTCTTTACTGCTTTCTACTAAATGTTTCGCATCAAAAACAGGGAAATCAACTGTTGCAATTGAAGTTGTATGACCCAATTGTGCCCATAATTCTTCAGCAATATGTGGTGCATATGGCGAAACCAAAATTGCTAATGGCTCTAAAATCGCTCTTGAATGACAATTTTGAGATGACAATTCGTTCACACAAATCATAAACTGAGAAACTGAAGTGTTGAAAGAGAAATTCTCGATATCTTCCGCTACTTTTTTGATGGTTTTATGTAATGATTTTAAGTTGTCTTTAGTTGCTTCGTCATTGTTTACGATTAAACCATTATTCTCATCGATATACAAACGCCAAAGTTTTTTCAAGAAACCAAATACTCCGGAAATTCCAGCCGTATTCCAAGGTTTTGCCTGTTCTAACGGACCTAAAAACATTTCGTACAAACGCAATGTATCAGCACCATATTCAGCACAAATATCATCCGGAGTTACAACATTATATTTTGATTTCGACATTTTTTCGACTTCACGGCCTACAATGTATTTTCCGTTATCATCTGTAATAAATTCCGCATCAGCATAATCTTCTCTCCAGGCTTTGAATTTTTCGACATCTAATTCATCAGAAGAATTAACCATTGAAACATCAGCATGAATTGGCTGTACTTTATGATCTCCAATTTTATTTTTAGAAACAAAACTATTTGTTCCTTCAATTCTATAAACAAAAGCACTAGTTCCCAAAATCATTCCCTGATTAATCAGTTTTTTGAATGGTTCTTCAGTCGGTGCAAAACCTTTGTCTTTTAAGAATTTATTCCAGAAACGAGAATACAATAAATGTCCGGTTGCATGCTCGCTTCCTCCAATGTATAAATCCACACTTTCCCAATATTTTAATGCTTCCGCGGAAGCAAATTTGTCCTCATTATGTGCATCCATATAACGCATCCAATACCATGAACTTCCCGCCCAACCAGGCATAGTGTTCAATTCTAAAGGAAAAATCGTCACATTGTCTACTAAATCTGTATTGACAACTTTATTGTTTTTTGAATCCCAAGCCCAAACAGCTGCATTTCCTAACGGAGGCAAACCATCTTCGGTTGGTAAATACTTCTCAACTTCAGGCAAAATGATTGGCAAATGCTGTGCATCAATCATTTTTGGCAATCCGTTTACATAATAAACAGGAAAAGGCTCTCCCCAATAACGCTGGCGAGAGAAAACAGCATCACGCAAACGGTAATTTGTTTTTCCGCTTCCTTGTCCTATTTTTTCTAAAGCTGTAATTACAGCCTGAGTTGCTTCTTTGTAATTTAATCCGTTTAAGAAATCAGAATTGGCGATTACAACATTGTCTTTTGAACCGTATGCCGCTTCAGAAATATCAACATTTGCAAAAATATTTTTGATTTCCGCCATTCCGTTTTGACCATTAAAGAAATTCGCAAAAGCGTAATCTCTCTCGTCTCCACAAGGAACCGCCATTACAGCACCCGTTCCGTAACCTGCCAAAACGTAATCTCCAATCCAAACCGGAATTGCTTCTTTCGTAAAAGGATGTTCTGCATAAGCTCCTGTAAATACTCCAGAAATGGTTTTCACATCAGCCATACGCTCACGCTCTGAACGTTTTGCCGTTTTTTCGATATACGCTTCAACAGTTGCTTTTTGTTCCAGAGTTGTAATTTTACCAACCAAATCATGTTCGGGAGCCAAAGTCATAAATGTAACTCCAAAAATAGTATCAGGACGAGTTGTGAAGACATCGATTACTTCATCATGATTTTTCACGTTGAAAGAAACCATCGCACCAACTGATTTCCCAATCCAGTTTCTTTGTGATTCTTTTATAGATTCACTCCAGTCTATATTATTTAAACCTTGCAACAAACGCTCTGCATAAGCAGAAATTCGCATGCTCCATTGGGTCATTTTTTTACGGATTACAGGATATCCTCCACGTTCAGAAACTCCATTTACGATTTCGTCATTTGCTAAAACAGTTCCTAAACCAGGACACCAGTTTACTTCTGTTTCTGCTAAATACGTCATTCTGTATTGCAAAAGGATTTTTTCTTTTTGATCTTCAGAATACGAATTCCATTCTGCTGCAGTAAAAATCGCAACGTTATCATCGCAAACTGCTTCAACCAATTTATTTCCTTCTTCTTCAAAAACTTTTACAAGTTCAGCAATATCATAAGCTTTTCCTTGTTTTCTGCAATACCATGAATTGAATAATTGGATAAAAATCCATTGTGTATGTTTGTAATAATCAGGATTTGAAGTACGCACTTCGCGGCTCCAGTCAAATGAAAACCCGATTTTATCTAATTGTTTTCTGTATCCGGCAATTTGTTTTCCTTCTTTATCAACTCCACCGTCAATATTTACGCGCGTTGTATCTTCCGGACGCTGTCCAGTCTGAATCGCATATTGTTCCGCAGGCAATCCAAAACTGTCATATCCCATTGGGTGCAAAACATTGAAACCCTGATGTCTTTTGAAACGAGAATAAACATCTGAAGCAATATACCCCAGCGGATGCCCAACGTGTAATCCTGCTCCTGATGGATAAGGAAACATGTCTAAGACATAATGCTTTGGTTTTTCAGAATTATTACTTGCAGCAAAAGTTTGGTTTTCAGCCCAATATTTTTGCCATTTTTCTTCGATTTCGTTTGGATTGTATTTCATTCTTCTTTAAGGTTCAAAGGTTCAGAGTGACAAAGGTTCAAAGGTTTTGTCACCTAATTTAGAGCGCAAATTTACATTTATTGTGCTTTGTACCAAAGCTATTTCGCTGACAAACAAATAAAATAACAAAATACGTATTTGTAATTAAGTAAAAATACGTATTTTTGAATTATAATACTTAGAAAAATAATCTTTAGCTAAACCTTTTGAAACAATATAATCATCTGATGATTTTTATTAAAGTTCAAAAGGAACGAACCATATTGTAGGGCTGGACTTCAGTCCATTTTAAACGAAGGCCAGCGAAAGAGTTATTAATCAAAAAAGAATTATTTTTGAATAGCATTAAAAAAAGTAAAATGGCTGACAGCAAAAAATACAAAGTTGAAGTTCGGGTTTGGATTGAAGAAACTGAAGGCGCCTTTTTAGGAATTGGAAAAATCTGGCTGCTTGAAAATATTCGAAAAACGGGTTCTATTACCAATGCAGCAAAAGAAATGAAAATGGCATATCGTCAGGCCTGGCAATTAGTAGAAGAAATGAACCAGCGTGCCGAAAGTCCTTTGGTGGAAAAATTGCTTGGGGGAAAAGGCGGGGGCGGTGCAAAACTGACTGAAGCGGGAGAAAAAGCAATTGCTGTTTTTTATGAAATCGAAAAACGCATTAAAGATTTTGCTTTAAAAGAAACCCAAAATCTAAAATTTTAAATCACATTAATTTCATTTTAAAAAAACAAAATAACCAAAACCATTTTTTCTGACCATCAGTATTCATTTTAAAACATACTGACAACCAAACCAAGATTATGAAATTAAAAATATATCTATTTCTATTTTTTATAAGCCTGAAAAGTTTTTCTCAAACAGAAAAATCAAAAACCGCTCAGGATAGCATCAAAAAAGAAGATTTACACGAAGTTGTCATTACCGCTTCCCGTCGTTCTGAAAATATCATGAGTTCTCCTATAAGTATCGAGCAATTGAAATCGGCGGAAGCCAAAAAAATGGGATCGCCAAGCATTTATGAAGCACTCGAAAATGTAAAAGGAGTTCAGATTATTACACCGAGTTTGGGCTTTAAAGTCATCAATACGAGAGGTTTTGCCAATTCAACGAACGTTAGATTTGCCCAATTGGTTGACGGAATCGATAATCAGGCACCACATTTGGGGGCGCCAATTGCAAATGCTTTAGGAGCAAACGACCTTGATATTGATAAAATCGAAATTATTCCGGGAACGGCAGCAGCTTTGTATGGCATGAATGCAATTAATGGTCTCGCGAATATTCAGACTAAAAATCCATTTGAATATCAAGGCATCAGCATTCAGCAATTAACTGGTATAAATCATGTTGGCAATATTGATCGGTTTTCACCGAAAGTATATTCGCAATTTAATTTGAGATTTGCCAAAACATTTAATGAAAAAATTGCCTTCAAAATAAATGCTTCGTCGACAGGCGGAACAGATTGGGTTGCTGACGATCGAACAGATTTGGCTCCAAACGCCAATGCTTCAACCAATTTATTTGGCACTGATAATCCGGCTTACGATGAAGTAAACGGTTACGGAAATGAATCAGCAAATAGAAAAACATTAAATTTAAACGGTAAAAATTATGTAGTTGCCAGAACGGGATATCGTGAAACTGATATTTCAGATTATGAAATCAAAAATTATAAAGCAGATCTTGGATTTTATTTTCGTCCTAAAAAAGGAAATGAACTTTCGGCAACTTACAAAACCGCTTTAATTAATACGATTTATCAACGTTCAAACCGATTTCGATTAAACAATTATACTTTAAATCAATTTACTGTTGATTACCATACACCTATTTTTCAGGTAAAAGCGTATGCCACAACCGAAAATACAGGAGACTCTTATAATATGCGTTCATTGGCCGAAAACATGGATCGCGCTTTTAAATCGGACGATAAATGGTTTGCCGATTATTCAACAGCTTATAAAAATGCGATTACCGGAGGCGCAACAGTTGCTGATGCACACAGAATGTCCAGAACTTCATCTGATCAGGGAAGATTTATCCCGAGAACGGAAATTTATGAAAACAAAAAAAACGAATTAATCGACATCAACAATTGGGATATTGGTGCAGCACTTCGCGTAAAATCAACTTTGGTTCATGGCGAAGGTTTGATTAATTGGGATAAAGCTTTTGCTTCTTTCTTCGAAAAAATAGACGCTAAATTATTAAGTGGTTTCGATTATAGAAATTACATAATTGTTCCTGACGGAAATTATTTTATTAATCCGGTAAGCAGTTCTGAAAACCTGACGTATCAAAAAATGGGCGGATTTACACAATTGACTAAAAATTTATTTCAGGAGAAATTAATTTTAGGCGCGACTTTAAGAGTTGACAAAGCCGATTATTTTGATGCTAAATTTACGCCTCAATTTACGGTAGTTTATTCTCCAAAAGAAACCATCAGTTTTAGAACATCATATCAAACCGGGTATCGTTTCCCTGGTATTTTTGAAGGATTTTCGAATGTAAATTCAGGAGGCGTAAAACGTGTTGGCGGTTTAAGAATTATGTCCGACGGAATCTTTGAGAATTCATACACCAAAACTTCAATAGATAAATTTCAGGCGCAGGTCAACAGCGATGTAAACACAAATGGCTTAACACAGGCGCAGGCCCTTGAAAAGAATAAAAATACGATTCAGAAAAATCCATATACTTATTTAGAGCCTGAATTTGTAAAATCTTTTGAGTTTGGTTTTAGAGGGATGGCTTTAAACAAAAATCTCTTTATTGATGTCGATTTTTATTACAACTCCTATAAAAATTTCATCGCTCAGGTTGAAGCCAGTATTCCGAATACAACCGATCCTAATTTAATTCCGACTGCTTTATATTCTAAAAACACGCAGAATCGTTATCGTTTATGGACAAATTCGAAAAGTAAAATTTACAATTATGGAGGTAGTTTAGGTTTAAGATATCGTTTCAATCAGACTTTTACAGGTTTGACAAACGTCACGTATACTAAACTTGACAGAACAGATGACAAAGATGGATTGGAAGATGGTTTCAATACACCCGAATTTAATGTGAACGGAACTTTACTTGCCAATAATATCTGGCAAAATCTTGGCGCAAGTGTAACCGCGCGCTATCAAAACAATTTCGATTATGTTTCTTTTTTAGTAAGCGGAACGGTTCCGGCATATTGGACCATGGATGCACAGGTAAATTACAATTTCAAAAAGGGAATTTCGGCAAAATTGGGAGGAACTAATGTTTTAAATAAAACCTATACTTCAATGCTAGGTGGCCCGTCAATTGGGGGATTGTATTATTTATCATTGGTTTGGGAAACGAAATGATTTAACCGCAAAGTTCGCAAAGCTAAATCGACATAAAGCTTTATGAACTTTACGGTTATTATTTTTAGAAAATAGTATTAAAAACATAGTCCGCGGTTTCAACCGTGGGACACGTACAAACAAACCACGCAAAAAAATAAATTTTGCGACTTTGCCGAGATTAAATCGATAAAGCTTTGCGTACCTTGTGTAAAACTTAGCGTACTTTGCGGTTAAATCAACTTTTTATTCAATATCTAATCGTATATTTATGGAACAAAAGTTAAAACTTTGATCGTTATTAACTTTAAATAAAGAAATTCTTTATTATTTTTACCACATAATTTAAGCATACTATGAGTTCCAACTTTGATAAATTTCAAAAGCGCAGGTTAATTTCCTCTTATTTTTCGGTTGTATTAAGTGTTTTTCTGGTATTATTCCTTTTAGGAGTACTGGGATTATTCATTATCAATTCTAAAAAACTGGCTAATGATTTTAAAGAAAAAATCGCCATGACGGTTTTCTTTAAAAACGAAGCCAATGATAGTGTTATCAAAGCATTCAACGCTGAATTAAAAAGAGCACCTTTCGCAAAATCTTATGCTTACGTTTCTAAAGAAAAAGCTGCTAAAGAACATACTGATATTATTGGAGAAGATTTCTTAACCTTTTTGGGCGAAAATCCATTATTGAATTCCTACGACATCCACTTAAAAGCGGATTATGTTGAAAGAGACAGCATTTCTAAAATTGAAAGCAGTTTACGTCAAAATACGATGATTGAAGATATTGTTTACGACAAACAGTTGGTAAATCTGGTAAACGACAATATCAAAAAAGTAAGTATGTGGATTTTGATTATCAGTGCTTTCCTTGCGATAATAGCCGTTTTACTAATCAACAGTTCATTACGTTTATCCATTCACTCTAACCGTTTTATCATCAAAACCATGCAAATGGTAGGCGCAACCAAATCGTTTATTCGTAAACCATTTGTAATGCGTAGTGTAAAATTAGGAATGTTAGGAGCCGGATTGGCGATTGTAGCTTTGATTGCACTATTGCTTTATGTAGAAACTAATTTCCCTGGTTTAGGAATTTTAGAAGACAAAGTCTTAATCGGATTGGTATTATTAGCCGTTTTCGGATTAGGAGTTTTGATTACCTGGGTAAGCACGCATTTTGCAACACAACGTTTCCTAAACTTAAGAACTGACGATCTTTATTAATTTTAGATTTCAGACTTAAGATTTTAGATTTTGATAATGAAATCGCTTAATGCGACAAAAAAATAACAATGAAAAATATTAGCAATAACGAAGAACAACAACCTCAAAAACAAGAATTCCTTTTTGATGGTATTAATTACAAAATATTATTGATTGGGATTGGTGTAATCGCACTTGGATTTATCTTAATGTCTGGTGGAGGAAGTGACAACCCCAATGTTTTCAATGAAGATGTTTTTAGCTTTAGACGTATTCGTTTAGCTCCAACAACTGTGTTAATCGGTTTTGGAATCACGATTTATTCGATCTTCAAAAAATCCAAATAAATAGATTTTGTAGATTTTAATTGTGATCCGGAGCGAAGTCGAAGAACAACAATTTGAAATCTAAAATCTAAAATCTAACATTCTCCATGAATACATTACAAGCTATCGTTCTTGCCATTATTGAAGGAATCACAGAATTTTTACCTGTTTCTTCAACTGGACACATGATTATTGCCTCTTCTTTTTTCGGAATTGCACACGAAGACTTTACTAAACTTTTTACGATTGTCATTCAGCTAGGCGCTATACTTTCAGTTGTAGTTTTATATTTCAAACGTTTCTTTCAAACACTTGATTTTTACTTTAAACTTTTGGTCGCTTTTGTTCCGGCCGTAGTTTTAGGATTATTATTGAGTGATTTTATAGATGGATTATTAGAAAACCCAGTCACTGTTGCTATTTCACTTTTAATCGGAGGTTTGATTTTATTGAAAGTAGACGAATGGTTCAACAACCCGAATACTGCAGAAGCTTCTCAGGAAATCACGTATTTACAAGCTTTCAAAATTGGATTATTTCAGTGTATCGCTATGATTCCCGGAGTTTCAAGAAGTGGAGCAAGTATCGTGGGTGGAATGTCTCAAAAGTTATCAAGAACTACTGCGGCTGAATTTTCATTCTTTTTAGCTGTTCCAACAATGTTGGGGGCCACTGTAAAAAAATGTTACGATTATTATAAAGCTGGATTTGAATTGTCTCACGATCAAATTAACTTACTAGTTATAGGAAATGTGGTAGCTTTTATTGTTGCACTTTTAGCAATCAAAACCTTTATTGGATTTTTGACGAAAAACGGTTTTAAAGTTTTTGGTTATTACCGAATTATTGCAGGAATCATTTTATTAATTATCCACTTTTTCATTCACCCGCTTACTATAATATAATGACAACTGAAGAATATTTAGACGGACAAGTTTTACTGATAGACAAACCTTTAAAATGGAGTTCGTTTCAAGCTGTTAATAAATTAAAATACCTTTTAATCAATAAAGTCGGACTTCCAAAAAAATTCAAAATTGGACACGCAGGAACTTTAGATCCTTTAGCATCTGGACTATTATTGATTTGCACCGGAAAATTTACCAAAAGAATTTCTGAACTTCAGGGTCAGGCCAAAGAATATACTGGAACTTTTTACATTGGAGCCACTACTCCATCGTACGATTTAGAAACCGAAATCGATCAGACTTTTCCAACTTCTCATATTGATGAAGCGCTGATTCATGAAACCGTAAAACAGTTTTTAGGCGAAATCGATCAAAAGCCACCTATTTTTTCGGCTATCAAAAAAGATGGCGTTCGCTTATATGAGCACGCACGCGCTGGAGAAACGGTAGAAATTGCCAGCAGAAAAACAACAATTCATGAATTTGAAATTACCAGAATAGCATTACCTGAAATTGATTTCAGAGTCATTTGCAGTAAAGGAACATACATTCGTTCATTAGCTTTTGATTTTGGAAAAGCAATGAATTCAGGTTCACATTTAACCGCTTTACGCCGAACTAAAATTGGAGATTACGATGTAAAAGATGCAATTGACATCACTTTGTTTGAGGAAAGTCTTAAAGTGGAATAAACAAAATAGCACACTACAAATGAGACAATAGTAATGTGCCAACTTCTAAAATAATTTTGTTTAGTGAACTTGTTTTTTTTGGGGTTAATAATGTGTCATATTTTTCCCTCCAAACAATAATCCAGAAATAAAATCGTAAAATCTGTCGAATAACTTTCTCATGATAGTGTATTTTTAATTGTTAAATATTAAATAAACACCAATAAAAAGAGTAAATCAAAAAATAATAATAGAAGTGGGATTATGGCAACAAGGTACAAAATATTGTAATCAGAAAAAAATGTTTTAACGGATTTTTTATTACTAAAATTCTTGTTTCCAGTAAATTACCCTAAAAACAAGAACTTTTACCGATTTATTCATATAATTCAAAATCGATCATACTTTATATTCTCCATAATGGCAACCAATTCTTCCTGAACCGAAATTCCTTTATCAGCCAGATACCATAATTGCAAATCAGTTTTTATTTTTTCATCAATTACGCCAAAGTCTCTTTTATAATTTATCATTAATTCGGTAGCACCTTTTGGTCTTGGTCCCCAATCTGCACGAACAATTCCGGCTTCTTTACAAATCACAATAACTTTTGGGATTGCTCGTCCGCCATTTGTTAGATAATGACTCATTAATTCATCATTTTGATCTCGCAGTACAATTTTAAGATCAATTTTTTTATCCGATCCCAAGGCCATCTTATTTAATATTGGAAGTATCTGCGCCGCATCGCCGCACCATCCTTCTGAAATCACTAACCAGATAAAATGATTGTCTAAGTTTTGCAGTTTCTCAATTGTTTCTTCCGAAATTTTAATTGTTTTTTCCAATCGATTCATTCGGGCCTCGTTTAAACTCGTATAATGCGTAAGACTTTCTGATTGGTCGTCTCCAGTTGATTTTCCTTCAGATAATAAATCGGTTACTAATTTTCGATATTCGGTATACGAATAACTGTTGAATAATGCTTTAGCTACAATACTTTTCATATTTGTTTCGTTTTGGTTTTATAAATTTAAGCAAATTAAAAAGACGCCCGAATGACTTTTATCAGATTTGACAGAAATTAAGCTTAAAAGTCTCTAAAAATTTAAATATATAAAGAGCAATTAATTTTTTGTAAACATTATTTTTAAAAATCAGAATATGTCTATATTTGCACAAATTAACGCAACACAAACATGAAATATAAAAGAATTCTTCTAAAACTTAGCGGCGAAGCCTTAATGGGTGATTTACAATACGGAATTGACCCAAAAAGACTAGCCGAATATGCTGAAGAAATTAAGCAGATTCACAGTAAAGGAGTAGAAATTGCTATTGTTATTGGAGGAGGAAATATTTTTAGAGGCGTTGCTGGAGCAAGTGCCGGTATGGACAGAGTACAAGGCGATTATATGGGAATGCTTGCAACCGTAATTAACGGAATGGCTTTACAAGGAGCGCTTGAAGACAAAGGAATGAAAACGCGTTTGCAAACTGCTTTGAAAATGGAATCTATTGCAGAACCATATATTAAAAGAAGAGCTGACCGTCACCTTGAAAAAGGAAGAATTGTAATTTTTGGAGCCGGAACCGGAAATCCATATTTCACAACTGATACTGCTGCTGTTTTAAGAGGAATCGAAATCAATGCTGATGTTATCCTGAAAGGAACTCGTGTTGATGGTGTTTACGACTGCGATCCTGAGAAAAACGCTTCTGCAGTAAAATTTGATTTCATTTCGTTTGATGATGTTCTTAAAAAAGGATTAAACGTTATGGATACTACGGCTTTCACATTAAGCCAGGAAAATAAATTACCAATCGTTGTTTTTGATATGAACAAAATTGGCAATTTATTGAAAATCTGTGAAGGTGAAAACATCGGAACCGTTGTAAATATATAGTGCTCAGTGACAATTTACAGTCACATCGACTGAATAAACTGAAAACTGAGATTGCAAACTGAAAACTTAAAAAAATGAGTGAAGAAATAGATTTTATATTAGAAAGTACTGAAGAATCAATGAATGGCTCAATTGCGCATTTAGAGAAAGAATTTCTAAACATTCGCGCAGGAAAAGCCTCTCCGGCTATGTTAGGAAGTGTTTTTGTAGATTATTACGGATCTGCAACACCTCTTTCGCAAGTGTCGAAAATTAGTGTTCCGGATGCAAGAACAATTACTTTGCAACCGTTTGAAAAAAACATGCTTCATGTTATTGAAAAAGCGATTATGATCGCTAACATCGGTTTTAATCCGATGAATAACGGAGACATGATTATTATTAGTGTTCCGCCTTTGACAGAAGATCGTCGTAGAGATTTGGCTAAACAAGCAAAATCTGAGGCTGAAGACGCAAAAATTGGAGTTCGTAACGTACGTAAAGACGCAAACACTGACATCAAAAAATTAGAAAAAGAAGGAACTTCTGAAGATGTTTGCAAATCTGCAGAAGAAGAAGTTCAAAACCTCACAAATACTTACATCAAAAAAATCGATGAATTATTGGCTGCGAAAGAAGCTGAAATCATGAAGGTGTAATCTCATCTAACACAAAATAAAAATCCGTTTGGTAAATTGTACCAGACGGATTTTTTTATTCTTATTTTTGCATACCAAAATCACATTCTTTTCGTTTTTGAAACTATAACACTCTGTATGAAGCTATTTTGTTTTTTGACTTTGTTTTTTACGCTTACTATTCAGGCGCAATTTCAAATAAACGGAATTGTAACCGATTCAAACAGAAAACCCCTTCCGTTTGCCACAATAACTACTTCAGATAACAACAATACTATTACCGATGTTGATGGAAAATTTGATCTTAAAATTAGTTCAAAAATCAACAGTATTTCAGTTTCTTATATTGGGTTCCAAACTAGAATTATTGCTTTAGCAGATAATAAAAAGTTTTATTTGATTTCACTTTCTCAAAAAACAGATGACTTAAAAGAAGTTGTTGTTTCTAGTGAAAATCCGGCTTTAACTATTATAAAGAAAGTTATTGCGAATAAGAATCTGAACAATCCGCAGAAGAAGCTCAGCAGTTTTGAATACAAAACCTACAACAAACTTATCGTTACGGCCAATCCTGATTCAATTGATGGCAGAATTGATTCTTCTGCTGCTTATAAAGATTTCAATAAAAAACAAATCAATATTGATTCCTCTGATTATAAATTTAAAGAAATCATCAGCAAACAACATTTATTTCAAACCGAAAAAGTTTCACAATATCAGTTTGGAAATAATAAACTCAAAGAAACTATTCTCGGGACCAAAATGGCGGGTTTCAAACAGCCCGTTTACGAAATCATTGCATTTAATCTACAATCTATTTCGATTTACGATTCGAAATATGAATTGTTCGAAACTAAGCATCAAAGTCCGATTGCTGATAATGCATTTACAGATTACAACTATAAATTACTTGATACAGTTCCGATAAAAGGAAGAAACACCTACATGATTTACTTTAAAAACAAGAAAAAAAGGAAATCAAACGGACTTGAAGGCGTTTTGTACGTCGATCAGGAAAATTTTGCTATTGCGAAAGCGGTGATGCGAATAAAAGGTGTTTTAGATATTAGCGGAATTCACGAATTTGAATATGTTCCGAATGAAAAAATCTGGTTTCAAAGCAATACCACTTTCAAAATTGTAAAAGGAAAGAATGACGATGATATCAAAATTTTAGGCGGAACAATTCAGTTTGACGGAGATGTAGAAGACAATTTTGAACAAAGAAAAAAATCAGCTTCAGATTTTACGTATTTACTTTCAGAAAGTAATAATTTTGATATTCACTACAACACAAATCCAATAATAAAAAATCCATCGCTTTACATTGAAATTAAGGACGATGCCAGCAAAAAACCTGAAGAATTCTGGAACACGTACAGAAAGGAAAGTTTAGACTTAAAAAGCCAAAAAACGTATCAATTATTAGATAGTATTTCGATAAGTAAAAGAATCGAAAAACGTTTAGGTCTTGGACGAAAGATCATAAACGGTTATTTGCCTATTGGTCCGATTGATCTTGACTTAAAAAAAATTATCAGTTACAATAATTACGAAGGATTTCGTTTAGGCATTGGCGGTATAACAAACGATCGTTTTTCTAAAAATTTCAGAATCGAAGGTTACACCGCATATGGAACAAAAGATGGTAATTTCAAATACAGCTTAGGTTCCGGAGTTTTATTGGATAAATCTACCAACACCTGGTTAAATGGATCTTATACCGATGACGTTCGGGAAATCGCAAGTACGGTTTTCGCCGTTGACAAACGCGTTTTTAAAATTTACGATCCACGCCCTATCAACATTAGTACGTTTTATAAATATATTAGCTGGAAAGCGAATGTGCAAACAAAAATTATCCCGAAAACGGAAGCTGTTTTTGAATTATCACGAACCTATGTTGAGCCAAAATTTGACTATATGTTTAATTTAAACGGGCAATTATACTCAAGTTATATCATGACAACAGCGATGGCTTCAATAGTTTGGGCACCGTTTAGCGATTTCATGCAAACACCAACCGGAAGAACAGAATCAGACAAAAGGTTTCCGAGATTTACTTTTCAGTATACACAATCGCTTCCAAATGTTCTAGAAAACGATTTTACTTTTAGCAAAATAGATTTCAAAACAGAGTATGAAAAAAAATACTTAAACGGACAAAAAACAAGTTTGCTCTTACAGGGAGGTGTTGCGTTGGGAGACGTTCCTATTACGCATTTGTACAACACGATGCCAAATAACCTGACTAAAGAAACTGTACTGCAACGTATTACTTTTGCCGGAAGAAACAGTTTTGAAACCATGTATTTTAATGAGTTTTTCTCAAGTCAATATGTGTTTTTTCAAATTAAACATGGTTTTGACAGAATTAAAATCCTGAAAAAAGTTCGTCCTTCATTGGTATTAGTAACAAGAATGGCCTGGGGAAATATGGAAAAACCTGAACAACATGTTGGACCAGCTTATAAAACTTTGGACAAAGGTTTTTTTGAATCAGGAATTGAATTAAACCGAATTTTCAAAGGTTTTGGTTTAGGTGGATTCTATCGTTATGGACCAAATCAATTATTAAAATTTGAAGATAATATTGCGGTTAAGATTTCTTATGTACTTGATTTGGGATTGTAAATTAAATTCCAATCTTTTTAAATCCCAAATTCCAAACCTGGTTTGTCATTTCGGCCCCAAGCCTCGTGAGAGAAATTCCCCTTAGAAACTCGGCAAAGATTGGCGATTTTGATTGCGAAGAATGGATTAAAATCCATCCCTACAATATATCTCGTTCCTCCGGAACAAAATGAAAAATCCCAAATTCGAAGCCTAGTTTGTCATCCTGAGGAACGAAGGATCACACTAGTTGCTCGACAAAGATTGGAGATTTTCTGTGCGGAGTTTCTAGTGTGATCCTTCGTTCCTCAGGATGACAAAAATGCGACTATATCCAATAAAAAAAAACCAAATTCCAATCATAACAATTGGAATTTGGGATTTTTAAAATTAGAATTTTTAAAGCCTATGGTTTCAAAATCAAAACCGAAGGTGTATTATTCAACCAAGTGCTTTGAGATTCGATCAGTTTTTTCCAGCTATCTAAACTTATAATCATTAAGTTCTGGCTTTCTAAAAACTCTTTTTTGATCGTTCTGTCATGCATAATCATAATATGATTTGGAGCAATTTGTTCGATTGAACGAATACTTTCCTGAATATCACGGGTACTTTTCACTTCTCCGCTGGCGTCTAATACTGTAATTTGTGAGCCATTATTATTTATTAATTTCTTCGCATAATCAATTAAGAAAGCATCTTCCTGACTAAAAATCGGCATAAAAATCTGGTTGACTTCTTCTAAATCTTTATCAATAAAAATTCCAACCGGCATTTTACTTTTGGCAATAATATGACGTGTTCTTTCATCAAAAGGAGAGTTTTCGAACAAACCTTCTTTTCCTGTAAACTTATCAATCAAACGATCCGGATTTACAATTCGGGTAGTAAAACCAAGAATTTTACCAAGTAACGTTCCATCAAAAATAGATTGTCCTAAACCAACTAATAATAAATCGTACTCGCCTTGATTGGCTGTATCAATAATGTCAGTATCGATATCGTTTGTCACTTTAAAAACGCTTACCATGTTTTGGTTTAAACGCTGCGATTCTTCAATTACCGGAACCAACATTTTGCGTTCATGGTCTTTAACATCAAAAGAATGTATTTCAGTACTTAAAGACAAATGCATTGCGGTTACAATCGAATTATCACCTTGTTTTTTCACTAAGCTATTGGCAATTTGCAATAATTTTTTTCCTTTTTCCGGAGTTGCAAACGAAAGTAAAATCTTGTATTTGCTTTTATTTCCAATTTCCTGAGGAACAGCCGTAACTTTATCTTTAAAAATAAAATTAATAAAATCCAAAGCCGGTCCGGTCATAAAGGTAGTTACCAAAGCCATAATTACCATCATAGTAAAAATTTCAGTTGAAAGAACTCCTAAATCATAACCAATATTTAAAACTACCAATTCCATTAAACCACGTGTATTCATCAAGGCTCCAATGGCTAAACTGTCTTTCCAGTTTTGTCCCACAAATTTCGCTGCCAAAGCACTTCCAAAGAATTTTCCGGTTACGGCCACAGCAATAATTACGGCAGTCACTTTCCATAAATAAGGATCATTTAGCAAGCCAATTTGTGTACGCAAACCTGTAAACACAAAGAACAATGGTAATAAAACGATGATAGAAACATCTTCTACTTTTTCGATAAAAATATTTCTAAATTTATTGTTTTCAGGCATAATTGCTCCAGCCAGGAAAGCACCAAATAAAGCATGAATTCCAATTAATTCCGAAGCATACGCAGAAAATAAAAGAGTCAAAAAGAATATCGCAACAACTGGTTTATTCAAACTTTCACGAGTCGAATTTAAATCTCCCACACGTTTTAAGAATGGACGAACTATTTTCAGCATAACGATTACATACAAAATAGCCAAACCAATAACATATAAAGCACTCGTGAACGAACCTGCTTTTACGATCGCAATTACAACTGCCAGAATACACCAGGCGGTAATATCATCCGCCGCCGCGCATGTTATCGCAATAGTTCCTAATTTGGTCTTTTGCATGCCTCTTTCCTGAACAATTCTGGCTAAAACCGGAAAAGCAGTAATACTCATGGCGATTCCCATAAATAATCCAAAAGAAGAAAACTCTACGCCTTCAGGCGCAAAAGTTCCATAAATAAAGTAGGCAAAAGTTAATCCCAGGGCAAAGGGAATTACAATACTTGCATGACTGATTACAACCGATTCATGCGCTTTATTTTTAAGGACTTTCAAATCCAATTCCATTCCGATCACAAACATGAAAAATATCAAACCAATCTGACTCAAAAATTGCAAGTTTCCTAAAGATTCTTTTGGAAATAAAGTTGCTGAAAATTCCGGAAAGTACATTCCAACCAAAGATGGCCCTAAAACTATTCCGGCAATCATTTCACCAATTACAGATGGTTGTCCGATTTTTCTAAAAATCCACCCAAACAAACGGGCTACCAAAATAATTGTGACAATCTGCGCTAATAAAATAGCTAATGGATGTTGTAAATTTTCGACCATAGAATGAAGAAAATCATTCCAGTGATTACTTTCTATTTTTTTCTGAACAATATTGCGTCCAACTTCTAATGCAGCACCTTTTGAAATTACCCAATAGATCAGAGCGCCGAAGCCTCCAATAATGGTAACATAAAATAAAGAGTTTTTAATGTTATTCATAACTCGTTTTTTTGATTTATTGCCGCAAATATCAGCACTGAAAGTGTAGTGAAAAAGTAAATTTACACCTAATTTCCAATCTATGTAACAAGTCCGAAAAACTTTGTAATAAGTTAGATTTTCACCCTTTTTAAAAAGTCAGAACGATAAGTTTCGCTCAAAATTAAGGTTGTATTTTTATGATTTTCCTCTAAATGATGCAATACAATTTCGTTGTGATTGAAGAATTTTATTGCCTTTACTGCCACGATCTCTTTTTTGTTTATGCGACAGAAATCGGCTTCCGGCAATTCTTGTAAAAGTGTCTCAAATTTGACGTTTTTTAAATTCAGAAAACTTCCGTCAGAAAGTAAAACAGTTTTATCGCGACTGTCACTCACTGCTGTTTTGATGTATTGAATTTCATTGAAGTACAACAATGTTTTTCCTTTATCCGTATTCAATTGAATGAATTTCTTAGCCGTTTCGGGTTTATTGAAACGTTCATAAGCTTTTAAGATTGCTTTTTGTAAACGCTCCAGTTTTACCGGTTTTGTAATGTAATCAACTGCATCAATATTAAAAGCGTCGGCAGCATATTCTTTATAAGCTGTACAAAAAATAACCAACTTATTGTCCAGCATTTCTGCCAAATGCAAACCGTCAATTCCCGGCATTTCGATATCTGATATTAATAAATTAAAATCGAGATTCGGAATTTCGGCAAGAAGTTTCTCCGGATTATTAAACGTTTTTACGATTTCTACTTCAGGAATTTGTTCGCAAAGCATTTTTAGGTACGTTAATCCCGGCAACTCATCGTCCAGAAGCAAGCATTTCAGTTTTGTATTCAAGTAAATCTATTTTAAGATGAGCTATATAAATGTCGTTTTCTACGAATCGGTCAAGTTTGAAATTATTCTTGTAAATAATACGCAAGCGATGTTCTAAAGTCGCGTGACCAAAACCGCTTCGCTCCTTTTTTAATACTTTTTTATCGGAAATTTTATTCGAAACCGTCATAAAAAAAGCATTGTCTTTGAACTCAAAAACAACCGAAATAAAAGCATCGGCACTTTGAAGATCAGCATGTTTGAAAGCATTTTCAATTAAATCAATTGAAATTAATGGCGCCAGTAAAGGCTGATCGTATAATTTGTCTTCTTTATTAATGTTGGTTTTAATTTTCAACTCAAAAAGCGGACTGATTTTAATTTTATTGATTTCTATTAGATTAAGTGCAAAATCAATTTCTTCTTTTGCTGTGACAAATTTCTTCTTACTTTCGTATAAAATATAATCCAGAACATTCGCCAGTTTGTCCAACGCAAAATAAGTTTGATATGCGTGCGACTGAATTGAATTTAAAATATTCTTAAACAAATGCGGATTCAGTTTTGATTCCAGCGTTTCTAACTGCAAATCATTTACTTTTCTTTCTAAAGCATAAAAACTTTCTTCAGCATTTGCTTTTGATTTCTTTGCCTGCATTAATTGATACACCATCAAACAAATGATGGCAACCAGTAATAAAATTATGGCTAAAAAAATAAAAGTGATGGTATTGTTTTCTTGCATACGATTTAATCTTTAAATAAAAATAAACTAACTAGAAAACACGATTTTTTTTGAACCACAACAAAATTCGCCTTCAGACACGAACAAAACTAGTTCATAATCTTTATTCTTTTGATAAAATTTATTTTTGTACTCTTGAAAAATCTCTGTTGATGATAAAAACTCAAGTAATCTAAAAGAATTATTGAAACCATAATTTTGAATAAAATCTAAATTAATCCATTTCAGCTTAATCGGATTATTACACAAATTTTCCAATGAGAATTCATTACTTTTAAAGAATGATAAGGACTTTCTTTCATCCTCAAAGAACTTATCCAGTTCAGATAAAGATCTTTTAAAATGAAACATAATCTTATCATCAATTGTTTCTGAAATCACAACTTTATGAAATTCAACATTCAAGTAATCGAGGATTTCATATAACAAATCAAAATCATCCGTTTTTTCGATTATATAATCTCCTCTGAAATTCATCTTCAAAAAATTCATCAATAATTCATTATCAATCTTTTTAAGATTAACTGTGTATTCAATTATATCAACTTTAAAAGCTTCCTTAAAAACAATGATTAAACTTGAACTAAAATCGTCTTCAACAAGAGTTACTTTTGTACTATCGTTAAGCAAATAATTATAAATATTGCCAAACTCCATGCCCGAAGAAAGACTTCCAAATCTTCTAGTTGCATTTAAAATCAAAATAAATTTTTCTACCAATTTCAATATTATTTTTTAATGACTAGAAACAAACTTCAACCCAATAATTGAAGCAATTAATGTCGAAAGGAAAAATATTCTCCAAAAAGTTGCCGGTTCTTTAAAAATAAAAATTCCAACTAAAACAGTTCCAACAGCTCCAATTCCGGTCCAAACGGCATAGGCTGTTCCAATAGGTAATTCTTGTGTGGCTTTATATAATAAAATCATACTAATTGAAAGACAAACAAAAAAACCTGCCATCCAATACGTTGAAATAATTCCAGTTGTTTCTTTGGCTTTGCCTAAACATGATGCAAAACCTACTTCAAAAAGGCCTGCAATGATTAATAAAATCCAATTCATTTTCGTTTCATTTTTAAATTATGTACAAAGATGAGAAAAGCTACTGACTAAACAGCAAAAAGCAAAAATTTATCACAAGCCCGATCTTTCAAATTTGTGTTAACATTAAGTAAAATACCAGCGATTGTTTATGATTTAGAGCACTTTTCACTACATTTGCAACCATTTTTAAAGATTTTATGAAAAACGCTATTCACGTTGGTTTTTGGGAAAAAGTAGCCCGAATTATTCTTAAAAATAGAATAACAATTTTAGTTTTGGTTGCGGCCCTGACAGTTTTCCTTGGTTTTCAATGGAAAAACCTTGCTATGACTTATACTGAAGCCAATTTACTTCCTAAAAATCATATCGCAAATAAAGATTATCAAAAATTCCTGGACAAATTTGGCGAAGAAGGAAACCTGATTGTAATTGGTTTTCAGGACAAAAATTTCTTCACACCAAAAAATTATGCCGCCTGGAATGAATTAATGACCGGTCTGAAAAAATCTAAAGAAGTTGACTTGGTTGTTTCTCTAAATGATTTAAAAAAATTAGAGAAAGATACAGTAAACCAAAAATTCGTTCTTAGTCCATTCATTGATCAAAGTAAAACTGTTGATCCGGCTTATTTGAAAACGGTTCAGCACGATTTATTTAACAACTTACCTTTTTACGAAGGATTACTTTTTAATAAAGAAAGCGGAAGTGTGCGTTCAGCTATTTACATGAACAAAGCGATTGTAAATACAGCCGAAAGAAAGACTTTTATTTTGGAGAATTTAGTTCCGAAAATCGATAAATTCGAAAAAACAACCGGAATCGACTTGAAAGTTTCGGGAATGCCATACATCAGAACAATCAACGCGGCTGATATGAAAGGCGAAATCGGACTGTTTATCGGTGCTGCTTTATTTACGGTTTCTCTGATTTTCTTTTTCTTTTTCCGTTCGTTCAGAGCAACGTTTATTTCAATCTGTATTTTGATTGTCGGTGTGATCTGGTCGTTTGGAACCCTTGGATTATTTCACTATAAAATCACAATTTTAACGGCTATTATTCCACCATTAATTATTGTAATCGGGATTACCAATTGTATATTCCTAATCAATAAATATCAGCAGGAAATTAAACTGCATAACAATCAGGCAAAGGCTTTACAGCGTATTATTTCTAAAATTGGAGTTTCGACTTTAATGACGAATTTAACTACGGCGATTGGTTTTGCAACGTTTATGATTACGGGCAATGATTTGCTTTTTGAATTTGGTTTAGTGACTTCCATCAATGTGATTTCGGTGTATTTATTGACGCTTTTAATTGTGCCGATTGTGTACAGTTTCATGCCTGTTCCGGGAGAAAAACATTTATATCATTTAACGAAAACCTACATTTCGACTTTGTTGGATTTTGTAGAAAATGTGGTGAGAAATAAGCGAAAAGTAATTTATACGATTTACGGTTTACTTTTGGTCTTCAGTGTTATTGGAGTTGCTCAAATGAAAGTTTCGGGAAGTTTGATTGGTGAAATGCCAAAAAGCGCTTCTTTCTTTAAAGATATTTTATTCTACGAAAAAGAGTTCAACGGTGTAATGCCACTTGAAATCATGATTGACACCAAACACAAAAAAGGTGTTATGAAAGCTTCAACTATTCGTAAAATGGACGAACTGCAAAATACGATTGCCGAAATGCCTGAATTGGCAAAACCGGTTTCTATTGTGAATTTGGTTAAATATTCAAAACAGGCTTTCTATAACGGAAACCCCGAATATTATCAATTGCCAACTTCGCAAGAGCAGACTTTCATTTTGGGTTATGCCAAAAATGCGACTAAAAACAGTAAAGAAAATTTAATGAAAGCTTATGTTGATTCGACTGGACAATACGCCAGAATCACAACGTTCATGAAAGATATTGGTACAGACGAAATGGCGAAAGTCGAGAAAAAATTACATTCAAAAATTGATGAAATTTTCCCGAAAGATCGTTTTGAAGTTACCGTTACCGGAAAAGCATTGGTTTTCCAGAAAGGAACATCTTACCTGGTTGACAATTTAATTGAATCCTTGATTTTTGCGATTTTAGTAATTGCTATTTTGATGCTGTATTTGTTCAGATCGTTCAAAATGGTTTTTGCATCTATTATTACAAATGTTTTACCACTTTGTATTACGTCTGGATTAATGGGGTATTTTGGAATTCCGTTAAAACCTTCAACGATTTTAGTATTCAGTATTGCATTCGGAATCTCGGTAGATAATGCGATTCAGTTTATGGCGAAATACAAACATGATTTAATACAAAGCAACGGAAAAGTAAAAAAATCTGTTTTCAGTGCCTTGAGAGAAACCGGAATCAGTACTTTTTATACATCAGTGGTTTTAATTTTAGGATTTGCTACTTTCACGCTTTCAAGCTTTAGCGGAACAATCGCCCTCGGTGGATTAATCTCCTGTACATTGGCGTTTGCGATGTTTGCAAATTTATTGGTTTTACCGGCTTTGGTTTTGACTTTTGAGAAGAAGAAGGCTAAGAAGGAGGATTTGGAGAATTTGGAGAATTTGGAGAATTTGGAAGGGTAAAAAGTTAGCCACGAATTTCACGAATTAGCACGAATTAAAAAGTAATGGAAAAAATCATTCTTATTATTAATTGGCTCTCTTCTGTTTGTCATTGGAGGAATTTGGATGTTTATGGATGCTGAAAATTTAGCAAGCCATAGAAGAAGTCCAATTTTCTTAAAAGGGATTGGAATCATTTCGGTCTTATTTTTTGGAATAGGAATTTATGTTTCGATAAAGCAGTTAACTCAAGATCAATTACTTTTGGTTATTGATGGTAAAGGGATTAATGTTAATCCTAGAAAACCAACATCGAAAAGTATCAACTGGGAAAATATAGATGGATTTTCGGAGCTAAAAATACAAAGTCAAAAACTCGTAATTGTTCAAGTAAATAATTCTGACTATTGGATTGAAAATGAAAACAATCAAATAAGAAAAAAATTAATGAAATTTAATTTCAATAATTACGGCTCTCCCTTTAATCTTTCGGCAAATTCAATGCAAATAAATTATGTCGAACTTATGAGAGTATTAAATGATAATTTAAATAAATACAAACATTTGACATAATTATGATTGCGCGAAGTTTGTCATTCCGAGGAACGAGGAATCTTCGCAAGTAGCTCGACAAAGATTGGCGCTTTTATTTATGGTCTTTCCAGTCTGATTTCTCCTTTATCGAAGTGACCAAAAAGAAAACAATCGGTTCTTTTGAAAACGAGAGCCCTAGCCCTGATAGCAGCGGTATCCTTTTTAGGCAATTGGAAATATCTTGTTTACCATAAACGATCTGCCTAAAAAGATATAGCGGATAGCAGGAAACAGCTTCTAATTTTAATAATTATCGTTTATATTTGCAACTCGATATAAAAACACTGATTTTTATTTTAATCTAAAATCAGAAATCTAAAATCTAAAATTAAAATGAAACACACAAAAGTTAAAGACTTATTAAACAGTACGACGACGTTACAGGAAGTGAATGCAAAAGGATGGGTGAGAACTTTTAGAAATAATCAGTTCATCGCGCTAAATGACGGTTCTACCATTAATAATATACAATGTGTTGTTGATTTTGAAAATACACCAGAAGAAACTTTAAAAAGAATCACGACCGGAGCTGCTATTTCTGTAACGGGAACTTTGGTAGAGAGCAAAGGTGCTGGTCAGAAATATGAAATTCAGGTTAAACAACTTGAAATTCTTGGAGATTCTGATGCAGAGAAATTCCCAATGCAGCCTAAAAAACACTCTTTAGAATTCTTAAGAGAAAATGCACATTTACGTGTTCGTACCAATGCTTTTGGAGCAATTATGCGTGTGCGTTCGGTGTTGTCGTTTGCGGTTCACAACTATTTTCAACAAAAAGGATTTGTGTATGTAAATACGCCAATCATTACAGGTTCTGATGCGGAAGGTGCCGGAGAAATGTTTAAAGTTACGGCTTTGCCTTTTGACAACACACCAAGAACAGAGGACGGAAAAGTAAATTATAAAGAAGATTTCTTTGGAAAAGAAACTAACTTAACGGTTTCGGGACAATTAGAAGGAGAAACTTTTGCAATGGCTTTGGGTCAGATTTATACTTTTGGACCAACTTTTAGAGCAGAAAATTCAAATACTTCCCGTCACCTTGCAGAATTCTGGATGATTGAACCTGAAGTTGCTTTCAATGACCTTGACGACAATATGGATTTGGCTGAAGATTTTATTCAGTACGTTATAAAATACGCTTTAGACAATTGTGGAGATGATTTGAAATTTTTAGAAGGAAGACTTTTAGAAGAAGAAAAATCAAAACCTCAGGCAGACAGAAGCGAAATGGCTTTGTTAGAGAAATTGAATTTCGTTTTGGAGAACAACTTCAAACGTGTTTCTTATACTGAAGCAATTGATATTTTAAGAGATTCAACTCCAAATAAAAAGAAAAAATTCAGCTACATCATCGAAGAATGGGGAGCTGATTTACAATCAGAACACGAGCGTTATTTAGTAGAAAAACACTTTAAATGTCCGGTAATTTTATACGATTACCCGGCAAATATCAAAGCGTTTTACATGCGTCTAAACGACAATACAGAACCGGGAAGAGAAACAGTTCGTGCCATGGATATCCTTTTCCCTGGAATTGGAGAAATCGTTGGTGGTTCTGAAAGAGAAGAACGTTACGATGTTTTGGTGGAGAAAATGAAAGCCTTAGATATCGATGAAGAAGAATTATACTGGTATTTAGACACCAGAAGATTTGGTTCTGCAACACACGCAGGTTTCGGTTTAGGATTTGAGCGTTTAGTATTGTTTGTAACTGGAATGACAAACATCAGAGACGTAATTCCTTTCCCGAGAACTCCAGGAAACGCGGAATTCTAGAAAATAGTTATAAAATTTGTTTCAAGTTTCAGGTTTCAGGTTGTTGAACGTTCAGCAACCTGAAACCTGAAACTTGAAACTTTTAACAAAAATAAATGCTAAAGCAATTTTTAAATTTAAAATTATCACAAAAATTATCTCCACAGCAAATTCAGCTGATGAAGTTAATTCAATTGCCTACGCAAGCTTTTGAGCAACGTTTATTAGAAGAAATGAACGAAAATCCGGCTTTGGAAGCTGGTAAAGAAGACGAATACGAAGCTGATGAATTCGCTAATGAAGAATACGACGATTATGATGATGCAGAATCAGACAGAATCGAAGCAGATGACATTAACATTGACGAATATTTAAGCGACGACGATACTCCGGATTATAAAACTCAGGTTAATAATTACAGTGAAGACGAAGAACGCGAAACGCCTTTTGCTTCGCCGATCAGTTTTCATCAGGATTTAATCAATCAGCTGAATACTTTTATCTTGAATGATGAAGAACGCGAAATCGCTGAATTCCTTGTTGGAAGTATTGATGATATGGGTTACATCCGCAGAAGCGTTGCCGATATGGTTGACGACATGGCCTTCACTCAAGGAATTTATACTGATGAAGCAATGGTCGAAAGAATGCTGCACGTCATTCACGAACTGGAACCATCAGGCGTTGGTGCGCGTGACTTGCAAGAATGTTTATTATTGCAGCTAAAACACAAAACGCCGACGGAATATGTTGATTTAGCGATTGATATTATCGAAAATCAATTTGATGCTTTTACCAAAAAACATTACGATAAATTATTGCAAAAATATGCTGTTTCTAATGAACAGCTGAAAAAAGCAATTCATGAAATCGAAAGATTAAACCCAAAACCGGGTGGATCGTACACTGGAAATAATAAAGTTACCGAAAATGTAGTTCCCGATTTTGCTATCAGAATTGTTGATGGCGAATTGGAATTGACTCTAAACGGAAGAAATGCTCCGTCGTTACACGTTTCTAAAGATTATCAGGAAATGATGCAGACGTACAAAGATTCCCGTGATAAATCATCGGCACAAAAAGATGCGGTTCAGTTTATCAAACAAAAACTGGATTCGGCTAAATGGTTTATCGACGCGATCAGACAACGTCAGGAAACACTTTTTGTAACCATGAATGCAATTATGCATTACCAGGAAGAATTCTTTTTAGACGGGGACGAAACCAAACTAAAACCAATGATCTTAAAAGACATTGCTGATATGGTTGGTTTAGATATTTCGACGATTTCGCGTGTAGCTAACAGCAAATATGTAGAAACGCCATACGGAACAAAACTAATTAAAGAGTTTTTCTCTGAAGCGATGAAAAATGATCAGGGAGAAGATGTTTCGACTTTGGAAATCAAAAAAATTCTTAAAAATACGATTGAAGAAGAAGACAAAAAGAAACCTTTGCCGGACGATCAATTGGCGGATATTTTAAAAGAAAAAGGGTATCCGATTGCGAGAAGAACTATTGCAAAATACCGTGAACAGCTTGATATTCCGGTTGCGAGAATGAGGAAGAAGATTTAGGTTTTTCTCTTTAAACCATATAAGAAATATAAGTTCATTTAAAATAACAGAGCCGACAAACCAAAAGTTTGTCGGCTCTGTTATTTTTTTACATCTTCTCATAATAAACCGGACTGAAGTCCAGTTTATATCGAATAGCCAACCCGACAAATTTTTAAAATCTGTCGGGTTTTTTATTACCAAATGATATTATTATTTATTATTCCGTAGGAATATCTCATCGGTAGAAAAAAATATATTTACGTTTTTGAATTGTGTCCTGTAGGAATACCTGTTTTGGGCATGAATGTTTTGGAATATAATCAAACGTTCCTACGGAACGTATACCTGATATTCGAATAAAAATCTACCAATAAAACATTCCTACGGAATGAACAATACCTTTTTAAAACAACAAGCCCGACAGATTTTGAATCTATCGGGTTTTATTTTATAGAAGAATCTCTAAATTATTTATATTGATCCGGTAATATTTTCACATCAAATAAAAAAACATTCTTTTTGTCTTTGTAGCTATAAATCAATGCATAATCATTGTCTCTAAAAACCTGAAGTCCCGGATTTGCTTTAGCAGTGCTTATCAAACTTTTTTTGATCTCGTCCTGTATTACATCAATCTCCGCAGTTTCTTTTTCTACATTCAGCAATGTTAAATTGTATTGAACTGCTTTTTCCTCAGGTAAATTAGGTAAGCTTACACTGTCTAAGCGAATGCCTTCCTGAATTTTGAGTGGGCAATTTTTATTGTATTTTGCAACCAATTCTGTTATTTCGGTCTTTATTTTCACTCTACTTTCAGAAAGAAAAAACTGAAAATAAACCGCTAAAGCCACTGCAACTCCAATTACACCTATTACTAAGATATTTTGTTTTCTTCTATTTTTCTTGTCCTGCATTGTTAATTGTGGCTTAAAGAATTAAATCTATTTCTCCTGACTTTTTTTCATTGCATTATAATAGGCAGCGCGGCTCAACGGTTCGTATTCTTCCGTTTCGCCTAGCATTACCAATTTATCATTGTCCGTTTTACGGAAACTATAATTGGCAAGATTTCCGGTTCTGGTACATACAGCATGAACTTTAGTTACATATTCCGCTGTTGCCATAAGTGCAGGCATGGGTCCAAAAGGGTTTCCTTTAAAATCCATATCAAGTCCCGCAACTATAACACGAATTCCCTGATTGGCAAGATCATTACAAACGGTAACAATTTCATCATCAAAAAACTGCGCTTCATCAATTCCGATAACGTCACAGCCTTGCGCTAAAATAGCAATATTGGCTGCGGCAGGAACCGGAGTTGAACGAATTTCATTGGCATCGTGTGACACCACCATTTCGTCATGATAGCGGGTATCAATAGCAGGTTTAAAAATTTCGACTTTTTGTTTGGCAAATTGAGCGCGTTTTAATCTGCGGATTAACTCCTCGGTTTTACCCGAAAACATTGATCCACAAATAACTTCAATCCAACCAAATTGTTCTTTGTGATTTACTGTATTTTCGAGAAACATTTTGTATTTTTCTACCTTTAAAAATGAATAGTTTTTATTACTTTGTACTGGTAATAAATCGACGTGAAAAATTGCTGTTTTTACACTTTTTCAAAAGTAGAAAATTTTTATCAAATCGGAGATTCGCAATCGCTTATTAACAGAAATAAAAAAATATCTTGTTGATTTCTTTCCGTAATAAAGACATTCAATTACAAAACATATAAATTACCCCTATTCACTATAATTTCTACAGCTATGAAAAAAAAATTGGAAGCCGATTTAATCAGCATTGCACATCGAATTTTAAAACTTAAAAACAAATCCGATATCAATCAATTGTATCTTGAAACGCAGAAATTATATGAGAAACTAGCGGTTTTAAAATTTGTAGACGAAAATTTTGAGGATGCAAAACCAACAATCAGCCACAGCGAAATCACTGCTGAAATCGAAACTATTTTCGAAAAAGAAGAAGCAAGTCCAGCAGAACCTAAGACAGAAGCTCCAATTGTTGCTGAAGAAACTGCCGTTGAAGAAACTCCGGAACCTGTAATTGAAGAAGAAATTAAAGTAGAGGAAGTAGTTGAAGAAATCGTTGCTGAAGTTCCTGAAGAAGTAATTGCGGACCCAATTATTGAAACTATTCCGGAACCTGCTAAAAGTGTTAAAGATCCAATTATTGCACAAATTGAAGAAGCTGTTTCTGAAGCTAAAAAAACAATCGAAGCAAATAGAGATCTTTCGTTTAAAACAATCAGCGATTTAAATCCAATTCCAGATTTTAAGCCTGCTTTTGAATTAGATAAATCAGAAGAAAAAATTGGAGAGGAAGAAGAGCCAAAAGCTGAGACTTCATCAAAATCAAATCCGGTTCCTCTTGCATTTGAAGATTTCGGAATCAATTATGCTGATGCTCAATTTGTAAAAGTAGACAGTTCCGAAGCTGTTCCTTCAACTCCATTTCCATCACTTAATGAAATTCAAGAGACAAAAATTGAAACAGAGGTTTTAGAAACTCCAACTGAACCAAAAGTGGTGACTTTAAACGAAAAACTGGGAAAAGGTTTCCATATTGATTTAAATGACCGAATTGCTTTCACCAAAAACCTTTTTGGAAACAGTTCTGAAGATTACAGCCGTGTTTTGAATCAATTACTGACTTTTGATACTTATGCCGAAGCTCAGGAATTTATCGAAAACATGGTAAAACCAGATTATAACAATTGGGAAGGAAAAGACGATTACGCTGAACGTTTTCTGGGAATTATAGAGAAGAAATTCGCTTAAAAATAAAACACAGATTTCACAAATTAACACAAATTTTTCTTTGTGAAATTTTTACAAACATTAATAATCCGTGTCAATTCGTGACTCGAGCGAAAGCGAACAGACGAAGTAAATTAGTGTTATAAATAAATAACTATGTCTAAATTATATATCGTTCCAACGCCAATTGGCAATCTTGAAGACATGACTTTTCGTGCCATTCGGATTCTTAAAGAAGTCGATTTGATTTTGGCCGAAGATACCAGAACGAGTGGAAAACTGTTGAAGCATTTTGAAATTGGCACGCACATGCACAGCCATCATATGCACAACGAGCACAAAACAACCGAGAATTTAATTGCACGTTTAAAGGCCGGCGAAACAATCGCTTTAATTTCAGATGCAGGAACTCCGGCGATTTCAGATCCTGGATTTTTATTGACGCGCGCTTGTGTCGAAAATAAAATTGAAGTGGAATGTTTACCAGGCGCAACGGCTTTTGTTCCCGCTTTGGTCAACAGCGGACTGCCAAACGATAAATTCGTTTTTGAAGGTTTTCTGCCTGACAAAAAAGGACGCCAGACTAGATTTTTGGCTTTAGCCGAAGAAACCCGAACGATGATTTTATACGTTTCTCCGCATAAACTCGTTAAGACTTTAGCGGAGTTTATTCAGTATTTTGGAGAGGACAGACAAGTTTGTGTTTCAAGAGAATTATCAAAAATGCACGAAGAAAATGTACGAGGAACTGCAAGAGAAGTTCTAACCCATTTTGAAAAAACAGCGCCACGCGGCGAAATTGTCGTGGTCGTTGCGGGGAAAACAATAGAAAAAGAAGCTAAAAAAAGTAAGTATTCTAAAGACGAAGAAGAATAAAAACAATATTACCACAGATTAATAAAAGATAGTTTGCCACGAATTACACAAATTTTCACTAATTAAATTCGTGATAATTCGTGTAATTCGTGGCAAAAAAAACAACACCAACATCATGAGCATTCAAGCCTTTTTAGAAAAAGTAAAACAAACTCCAAACGAAATAACATTCCCGGAAACTATTGCAGTAATTGAGGAAAACTACAACTTTACTCCAACTGCTTTCCAAAACGGAACACAGCACAATGCAGCCGGAGAAAATTCAGGTTCTTGTAAATTATTTTCTTTTGCCAAATTACAAAACTTAAGCAAAGAAGAAACTTTAGCTTGTTTTGGCGCTTTTTATTTTGAAGAAGTTTTAAAAGATCCAAACGGAACAAATCATCAAAACATTAGAAATTTCATCAATTTAGGCTGGGATGGAATTAAGTTTGAAGGAAATGCCCTTGAATTAAAGTAAAATATCATTACGTGTGTCAGGCTGAGCGAAGTCGAAGTCACTACAAAGAATCTCGACTCCGCTCGATTTGACAAAGTTAAAATCAAATGTTTCTCCACAGATTAACACAGATAAAAAATCCTTTTAAATCTTTAAATCTGTGGCAAAAAAAATTACATACCAGATTAAACGATTTCATAAATCTGAAATCTAAAGTCTAAAAATCTACAATAAAAAAATGCGTTGGACATTAAAACCAAAACCTTCTGAAGATAAAATCAAACATTTGGCACAGGCCTTAAATGTAGAAGATTTTGTAGCAACACTTTTGATTCAGCGTGGCATTGAAACTTTTGAAGATGCCAAAAATTTCTTTCGCCCATCTTTAGAGCATCTTCATGATCCTTATCTAATGAAAGATATGGACAAGGCGGTTGCGCGAATCGAATTGGCCATTGAAAATCAGGAGAATATTCTGGTTTTCGGTGATTATGATGTTGACGGAACAACTGCCGTTTCTTTGGTTTCCTCTTATCTAAAATCACATTATCCCAATATTGCCACTTATATTCCCGATCGTTATGATGAAGGTTACGGAATTTCTTTTAAAGGAATTGACTTTGCTGATGACAACGGATTTTCGTTAATTATTGCACTCGATTGTGGGATAAAATCCATTGATCATATCACCTACGCGAAAGAAAAAAACATCGACTTTATCATTTGCGATCACCACAGACCCGGAAATACGCTTCCGGATGCTGTTGCAATTTTAGATCCGAAAAGAGAAGACTGCTCCTACCCTTATGATGAATTGTGTGGCTGTGGTGTAGGTTTTAAATTGATTCAGGCTTTAGGTCAAAATCAAAATGAAACCATCGAAGATCTGGTTCCCTATCTGGATTTGGTTGCTACGGCAATTGCAGCCGATATTGTTCCGATAACAGGTGAAAACCGTGTTTTGGCTTATTTCGGATTGCTGGTAATCAACAGCGATCCAAGACCAGGAATTAAAGCTTTAGTTCATCAGGTAAAAAAGAAAGTTTTAGATATTACAGATGTTGTTTTTATCATTTCCCCAAGAATTAATGCAGCAGGAAGAATCAAACATGGTAATCATGCCGTTGAATTACTAACCGAATTTGATTTTGACCAGGCACAGCAATTTGCTTCAGAAATTGAACAATACAATGCAGACCGAAAAGATTTAGATAAAAAAATCACGAAAGAAGCTTTTCAGCAAATTATAGAAAATCAGGAAGAAGAACGTTTTTCAACCGTTGTTTTTCAGGAAGACTGGCACAAAGGCGTTATCGGAATTGTCGCTTCAAGATTGATCGAAACGTATTATCGTCCCACTTTGGTTTTCACTAAAAGTGGCGACAAGTATGCAGCTTCTGCCAGATCTGTAAAAGGCTTTGATGTTTACAATGCTTTGGATGCCTGCGCGCAACATTTGGAGCAATTTGGAGGTCACATGTATGCGGCCGGAATGACTTTAAAAGCAGAAAACTATAAAACTTTTAAGGAAGCTTTTGAAAAACAAGTTGAGGAAACTATTTTGCCTGAAATGCGAACTCCCGAAATCGAAATCGACGCCGAGATTAATTTTTCAGACATCACTCCAAAATTGATTCGGATTTTAAAACAATTCGAACCTTTTGGTCCGTTAAATATGACGCCTGTTTTTATGACTACAGATGTAAAAGATACAGGTTATGCCAAAACACTTGGTTCAGAGGATGAGCATTTAAGGCTTTTTGCGAAGCAGCACAACTCAGAGGGAATTGCCGCAATTGGTTTTGGACTTGGAAAAAAATTAGATATTACAAAAAATCAAAATACTTTTCAGCTGGCCTATACCATCGCTGAAAACGAGTGGAACGGAAATGTTACGACTCAACTTATGCTAAAAGATATCAGAACAAATGAAAAATAAAGAAAAAAAAGCTGACCCCTATCAGGCACTGCGTTTCAGAGAATTTAATATGTTTTTATTATTGCGTTTTGCAATGGTTTTTGCCTGGTCGATGCAGTTTATTGTTATTGAATGGGAAGTTTACAGCATAACCAAGAATCCGCTTTCACTTGGAATTATTGGTTTGATGGAAGTAATTCCAGCCGTTTCGATGGCATTATTTGCCGGCCATATAGTCGACCAGAGAGAGAAAAAAGGAATGTTGGTATGGTGTATTTTAGGATTTTCAATCATCAGTTTCGGATTATTTTTATTGACCTGGCCTGCAGTTGTTGGCGATGCATCATCTGATCTTATTTTATATTCTATTTACTTTTTAGTTTTTCTGGGCGGATTGGTTCGTGCATTTTTAGGACCAACAATTTTCTCTCTTTTATCTTTAATTGTACCTAAAAAAGCCTATCCAAACGCAGCTACGTGGAGTAGTTCGGTTTGGCAGATTGGTGCTGTTTTAGGACCAGCGGTTGCTGGGTTCTCCATCAATTGGATAGGAGTTCACTGGTCGATGTGCCTGGTGGTTGGTTTCTCTGTTTCTGCCTTAATTGCTTTAACTCAAATCGAGAAAAAACCAATTTTGAATCCGAAGATTGGTGAACCGGTTATGGAAAGTCTAAAAGAAGGAATCAAATTCGTTTTCAATAATAAAACTATTCTGGGAGTACTTTCACTTGACATGGTTGCCGTTCTTTTTGGTGGCGCCGTTGCTTTATTACCGGTTTTTGCACAGGATATTTTAAAAGTCGGACCTGAAGGATTTGGTGTTTTAAGAGCTGCGCCCGCAATTGGTGCTTTTATTACCATGCTGATTTCTGCTTATGTTCCATTGTATAAAAAAGCCGGAATGAAACTTTTGATTGCTATTTTCATTTTCGGACTTTGTATTATAGTTTTTGGAGTTTCGACCATTTTCTGGTTATCTGTTGTGGCGCTGTTTTTAAGCGGAGTTGCTGATGGAATTTCAGTAGTAATTCGCCAAACGATTTTACAACTTAAAACGCCCGATCATATGCGCGGACGTGTTGCTGCTGTGAATTCTATGTTTGTGGGTTCATCAAATGAATTAGGCGCTTTTGAAAGCGGTTTAACAGCAAAATTAATGGGAACTGTAACATCAGTAGTTTTTGGTGGAAGTATGACCTTATTGACCGTATTAGGTTTCGGAATAACATCGCCTACTTTTAGAAATTTAGATCTTCAAAAAGATATGGAAGATCATCAAAATATGGAGTAATGAAAAAATTATTATTGGCTTTCTTTTTTACAATTTCCCTTTTTGCAAATGGACAAAATCTCTACATAAAAACGTATGGAAACCAAAAAGAGAAAGCCATAATTTTTATTCACGGTGGCCCAAGCGGAAATTCAACTTTATTTGAAAGTACAACGGCCCAAAAATTAGCTAACCTGGGATTTTACGTGATTGTTTACGATCGAAGAGGCGAAGGAAGATCTGCAGATCCAGAAGCGAAATTTACTTATGCAGAAGCTTTTCAGGATTTGAATGCTATTTATAAGAAATACAATCTAAAAAAAGCCAGCCTTCTGGCACACAGTTTTGGCGGTTTGGTTGCTACACTTTATACTGAGAAATATCCTCAAAATGTGAGCACTCTTGTTTTAGCCGGAGCATTATTTTCACAACAGGAAACTTATGATCATATTTTAAATTCGGTTACAAAAATTACAACCTCCAAAGGAGATTCTATTCAATTAAACAAAATAAAGACAATTGAAAACCTAAATAAAAATTCTGCTGAATATCGAAAAGCTTGTTTTGATCTGGCAAGTGAAAATAATTACTTCAAAATGCCAAATCCAACTAACGATTCAAAAAAGCTTTATAGTGATTATGAAGCTAGCAATTTCTTCAAAACGAATATTCGAAATAAAAATGCTCCATTGCTTTTCTATAAAAACGAAAAACAAAACAATATTGACAGCAGATCGTCTTTAAATAAAATAAAAAAGAACGGAATTCCGATTTATGCTATTTACGGAAAACAGGATGGCGTTTTCTCATCAGCCCAAATCAAATCTATTAAGGGTATCGCTGGTGATAATCATTTTGCTTTATTGGATAATTGTTCCCATTATTTATTTGTCGATCAACAAAATCAATTTCTCCAAAATATTGAAAATTGGCTTAAATAAAATTCTATAAATACATTATCCTATAATAAAATTTATAACAATTACTTAATTGAAATAAATTCTATTATACTTAAATAATTCAAATAACTGAAAATGTTAAACTTAGGATAAAGTGATTTTAAACCATCAACTTATTTCATTTCTTTATGAGAAAATTAATACCAAATGAAATATAACATTACTCTTGTGTTCTTCTTAGTTACTTTTGGAATAACTGCTCAGGAAAATTCAATTTCGGGTGAAATAAAAGACTCCAAAAACAATTCAAATTTAGATTATGTCAATATTGGTATTTCGGATAAAAATGCCGGAACGATTTCAGACGCAAAAGGAAATTTCAATTTAAAATTGAACAATAAAGTCACACCAAACGATACGGTTGTATTTTCGCATATTGGTTTTGAGACTAAAAAAATAGTTGTCAGCCAATTAAAATCAGACCGTAATAAAATCATTCTGGAACCTTCTGAAAACACTTTAAAAGAAGTTGTCGTAAAATTCAAAAAGCCAAAATCAAAACAGTTTGGCCGAAGCGCAAAAGGTCTTGCCCTTATGCATTCTAATTTTTTCTACGCTATGGACAAAACCATAGATGATCGATTAAGCAGGGAAAAAGGAATGCAATTCAAAATAAAAAAAAATTGCAAAGTCAATGATTTTAACTTCAATATTACATCAAACCAATTTAAATCGGTCAAATTCAGGTTAAACTTTTATAAAGTTGAAAATGATTTACCATCAAAAATCATTATTGAGAAAGACATTCTCTTTGAAGTAAAAGATGAGTTTCAAGGATTGTATACTTTGGATTTGAAACCTTATAACATTTATCTTGATAAGGAAATGGGAGAAATTGCCGTAACCATTCAATGGATTGAAAGCGTAAAACGAGATGATAAAAGTAAATACTTCGCCATTTCAACCGCAATTTCTCCAACGGAAACCAGTTTTCACAGAGAAAGAAACATGAGTACCTGGTACAAAACCGGTCAAAGTCTCACCTTCTACCTCAACACGATGTGCCAATAATTTTTTCCAAATTTTATGAGTTTCTATTTAGAATTAATATAAATAATATTTATATTTGTTGAAATAAAGGATTGCAATGAGAGAAATAGAACAATTATACCATAACAATTTTGGAATTGCCTTTTACTGGAAAAAGGAAAACGAAACCATTACAGACAAAGTACAATTGGTATTCAAAGAAACCGGATTCTATTTTACGGTTCAGGAACTCAATTACTTTTGCGATTTAATCGAAGACAGTATGATTGAAAATGCTTGTTGTGAAGCTTGCGAACTAAAAAACTCCTGTCATAAATTTCTACTTAAAACACCTTGCGCACAAATTGATTTAGCAGTTTCTATTAAAGAATTGAAATCAATCAAAGACTTGGTTGAAGGTTCTTTATTCCGAATTGAACTGGATGAATATGTTTACGGAGTTGGAATGAATTAAGAAACATTCTACATATTTTAACAACATTTTTTCGTAATTGAAATATATTTTGATTTTCTTCAAAAAAAAGTATATTTACAGCAATGAAAAAATTAAGCATTCTTTTTGCCATTGCTGTTTTAGCAGTTTTTTTATCCAACTGCACCAACAAATCTGATGAATATATTGATCCTCGCGGAACCGATTATGCTGGTTCTGAAAGTTGTATTCAATGCCATCAGTCCCAATATGAGATGGCTTTAAAAAGCTCGCATTTCAAAGCAACCGCTCCCGCAATTTTAGGAAATGTTTTAGGTGATTTCGACAAAGGAAATCATACTTTTATCTACGACAAAAACACCAAATTAGTCATCGAAAAACGAAACGATAGTCTGTATCAGGTTTTGTACAAAAACGGAAAAGAAGTTGAAGCTCATTCCTTTGATATTGTATTTGGAGCCAAGCATGCCCAAACTTCTGTTTATTGGCGTGACGGCAATACTTACGAATTACCTATTTCTTATTACCACTCCATAAAAGGCTGGGCCACAAGTCCGGGGTTTCCTGCTGATAAACCGTATTTCGACCGAATGGTAGTTAAAGATTGCTATTCTTGCCACGCCTCAAATGCCAGCAGTCGCAGTGTTCAGCAAAATTCTGCTGAGAAAAATTTAATGTCAATGGATGTTGAAGATATAATTGACACTAAAACTATAGTTTACGGAATTGATTGTGAGCGTTGTCACGGGCCTGCAAAAAAACATGCAGAATTCCATCTAAAAAATCCAAACATAAAAGTTGCCAACAGCATCACCAGTTTTAAAACCTTAAACAGACAACAAAAATTAGATGCCTGTGCCCTTTGCCACGGCGGAAATGACGGAATGAAAATGAAATCACGTTTTGATTTTAAACCAGGAAATAATCTTTCAGAATTTTACAGAAGCACAAGAAGCGTAACAGACACCGCTACTTTTGATGTTCACGGAAATCAATTTCGTTTGATGGCGCAAAGCAAATGTTTTATGAACAGCGAAAAAATGGATTGCATTACCTGTCATAGTCCACACGAAAATGCTTCTAAGAATTTAGCTTCTTATTCTAAAATTTGCATGAGTTGCCATCAAAGTGGTATAAACCATTCTGATAAAACGCTTAAAACAATGTCGGGAAGTTTACTGGCCAATAATTGTGTAGAATGTCATATGCCGAAAAAATCATCTGGCGCGATTAAATTTCAGCTTTCTGATAGCAAACAATTGTCGAATTATATTCTGAGAACGCACAAAATCGGAATTTATCCGGCCAAATAAAAAGGAATTACTTTTCGAATTTCTTCAATTCAAAAGTTTCGCCATCAAAAACACCATAAGTAAAATAACCAATCCAGTCTCCCAAATTCACATATTTGGAATCTTCTCCAACCGGAATAATCATAGGTAAATGACGATGTCCAAAAATAAAGTAATTGTAATGTTTGGTTTCGAGTTTACGTTTGGCGTACAAAACCAGCCATTCGTTTTCTTCCCCTAAAAATTTCACGTCTTCGTCACCCGAAATTAATTTGTTTTTAACCGATAAATATTGTGCTAAACTCACGCCAACATCCGGATGTAACCAACGGAAAAGCCATTTTGAAAACGGATTTGTAAATACCTTTTTCATTCTCTTATACCCTTTATCGCCAGGACCTTTTCCGTCTCCGTGACCAATTAAAAAGGTTTTTCCGTTAAAAGTAAATTCTTTATTATCATGATAAACCGGAATATTCAATTCGGTTTCAAAATAATCATTCATCCATAAATCATGGTTACCCACGAAAAAATAAATCGGAATACCACTGTCACGAATTTCGGCCAGTTTGCCTAAAATGCGCACAAAACCCTTTGGCACCACCGTTTTATATTCGAACCAAAAATCAAACAAATCGCCCAATAAAAAAATAGCTTCTGCATCTTCCTTTACCTCATCCAGCCAGGCCACGAATTTCTTTTCACGAGGCAGGCTCAACTCAGGAGTTGGAGCACCAAAATGCTGATCAGAAGCGAAATATATTTTTTTCATTAAATGAAAGTTAGGAGTTATGAATTATAAGTTATGAGTTGCATAACTTGGAATTTGGACCCGAGCGCTAGCGAACAAGCGAGGCAATTTAAAAATTGGAATTTCTTTATTGATTATCACTTGCGTACCATTCTGCAAACGACGATTCTGTTTCCTGAAGTTTAAGGGAGAAAAGAGTAATTCCGGCAGGAAGTCTTGCGATGATTCTCTCAGAAAAATCAACCACCATATTTTCACTGGTTGGCTGATAATCTACTAAAATTACGTGATGTCCGCGGTTTTTCAATTCATTTGCCAATTCGATATGTGGCGTAGTTTCGTTAAAAACAGTTGCATGATCAAACTGATCGACGATTTCTTCTTTTACAATTTTTTTCAGATCAGAAAAATCAATTACCATTCCGAATTTCACATTCGATCGATCCGTAATTGGCGAACCAATAACCGTTACCGATAATTTATAACTGTGCCCGTGAACGTTTTTACATTTTCCGTCGTAACCGTATAAAGCGTGTCCGGTTTCGAAGTTAAATTGTTTTGTAATTCTGATATTACTCATCGATTTGAATTTTAGGTTGCAAATTTACGAATTAATAACCGTTTAAATAATAAATTCCAAATAAAGAAAAATCCAAATTCCAAGTATTGAGTTCTATTGGAATTTGGAATTTTTTAATTGGAATTTCCTTTTTTTCTATTTCTTAAACTGAGTCAAAGCCTCTCTCGCAAAATCAGACAAAACTAATTTCCCCGTAATTGCAGCACGTTCAATTAGTATCGACTCCCATTGTTCTGTGCCCTCCCAAATGATTTTCTTCATTTCGAATAAAGCTTCCGGATTGTATGAACTCAGTTTTTGAGCAAAATTTTCCACCGCAGCATCTAATTCTGCTGCATTATGAAGCGACGCATAAAGTCCTTTTTCTAAAGCCCATGCCGCCGATTTCCAATCTGTTGCTGCCAATGTCATTTCTGTCATCGCTGTTTTACCAATTTTACGTGAAACAGCCGGTTCGATCACAAAAGGCCCAATTCCAATCGCCAGTTCTGATAATTTTATTGCACTTTCTGGCGTAGCCAAAACATAATCGCAGGTTGCAATAATGCCGACACCTCCGCCAACTGCTTTTCCCTGAACACGGCCAACGATTATTTTAGAGCAATTTCGCATGGCGTTTAACAAATGCGCAAAACCAGAGAAAAATTCCGTTCCCTGTTCTTCATTTTCCACTTGCAAAAGTTCATCAAACGAAGCACCGGAACAAAACGCTTTCGAGCCTTCGCTCTGTAAAACAATAACCGAAACTTCTTCATTTCGGCTCAGCGAATTAATTTCAGTAGTTAAGCGATTCAACAATTCACGCGGAAAAGAATTACTCGCCGGATGACCAAATTGCACCGTCGCAACGGCATTTTGAAAACTCGTATATAAAGAACCGTTTTGATTTTCTGCACTCATAAAAATAGATTTGAACGTAAAGTTACGGTTTTGGCAACTATTTTCACTTCAAGCGATTTGAAATTTGTTTTTTGAAAATTAATTGACTTTATTTGCTAACGCTTTGGGGGATTAGCTCATTTGGCTAGAGCGCTTGCCTGGCAGGCAAGAGGTGACCGGTTCGAATCCGGTATTCTCCACATATCATTATTAAGCACTTATAGAAATATAGGTGCTTTTGTTTTTTTTACAGGTACAACATAGGTACAACAAATTTAAAATTCCTCCTTTTTCTCGTTTTTACTATTTTTGAAACATGAAAAATGAAATCAAGCAACCATGTATATTCTTTGAGTCCCTGTTAGAGGCGGATAAATGTAATGATTTAAAGAAAAAATTTATTTCAAATTTTGAACAAGAATTTGGAACTATGAATATCAAAAGCATTAATGAACAAACAGGGGTAATTGAAATTTGGAATTCATATACAGATGAATTCACAAAAGAAGTAATCGCCGAAATATTGGTTTATGATTTTGAAACTTATTTTAATTCTGAAATTGAAGAAAATTTTCAAACTGCAAAATCTAGAATTGATGAATTGATTCTTGAAGTTATCTTGAATGATAAAAGTCCTGAAAGATTTATTGACCATCAAATTATACTTCTAAATAATCTTTTAGTAAAAACTGATACGTTTTATTTAGATAGACCGATATTGCGGAAATCTATAAAGGGATTAATAAAGCATCTTCGCAAAAAAAAATCATCAACTACAATTGATATATCCGCACCAAATTTAGTAGAGATTGACGATTTTTCTTCATATTCATTTAACTGGGATTCTGCTAATCCCGAAGATACAATTCCTAATTTAGAAAAATTTTATTCTTTGTTAACAGCTTATCCAGCATTAATTGAATGTTCGAAAGAAGAATTTATAAATGCATTCACAAAGCGAAAAGTTACCAATGGAATTAAATGGCTAGTAAAAGGAGATAACAAATTAATATCTAAATCCTCACTCTTATATTTTGTTTCTAGGCTAACAGAAGAAGGCGTAATTAATGAAATTCCTAGTTCTTTTAATAAGACTATTGAATACATATTTCGCGATTCATCGGGCGAACTACTAAAAAACATCAAACAAACAAAATCAACCTCATCACAAAATCCTGCTCAAAAGGATCGAATTGACTCAATTATAGATTCTCTATTTTCCTAATCATTCTCTTTATTTCCAACACACCTTTACTCTCGTGTATGGTTGTCGTAAAGCTGTAAGGCTGACTTCTTTCCCACCTTTGAATGCGAAACAAGATAAACTTGTTTGCATTAATTAAAAATCATAAAATATGATGGAAAAAAGAAAACAAGCAGTTACAGTTGAAAGTAACAATCAGAATTTGGGTTGGCTTGCCAAAGAGGTTTTAACCTTTCAGGAAGCATTAGCTCTGCTGGGTATATCTGCCAGTATGCTGTACAAGCTAACTCATCAAAGGGCTATTCCTTTTTACAAACCAAATGGAAAACTAATTTATTTTAGAAAAGAAGATTTAATCAACTGGATGTTAAGCAACAAACAATCCTCTACAGAAGAAATCACAAGAGAATTATTTAATAATCTAAAATTGAAAAAAGCATGAGAGAAAGAGTTTTAGAGAGTACTGATAGACCACAATTTTATTCCGAAATACAAGTTGGAAACGGAGTAAAAATTGAAATTAAACAGTCCAAAATGATTGAATTTTGGGAATCCAAGGGATACAGAAATCTGAAAATGCCAAAAGGCGGGTATCAACTTGTAAAAATTAAAAATAAAAGTATTATATCTGAAGCAGTTGATGAGGAATTAATGCATGAGGTAAAGAACCAGCTATTAAATATTGAAGAAAAATTTAATGTTTGGACTGAATTTGTAGAAAAGGATTTTATTACAAAAAAAACTAAACTAGCTTTAGATATTCTAAAAGAAATTAATTTAAATATTTGCAATGCAAAAACAGCTTACTTCTTCTTTTCAAATGGGGTGTTAAAAGTAACTGAAGACGAAATAGAATTAATTCCTTATGAAGAATATGGAGGATACGTTTTTGAAAGTCAGATTATAAACCATGATTTTGTATTAGTAGAAGAATCTGAAAAATTAAAATCTGATTTTGATGCTTTTTTGAGAAATGTTACAAATAACAAAGAAGATAGATATAATTATTTAACAACTGCTATAGGATATATAATTCATGGATTCAAAGATTCATCTTTAACAAAAGCAGTAATTTTAGTTGATGAAACCTTAGATTTTTCAGGAGAGGCTAATGGAGGTACAGGTAAATCAATTATTGGAAGAGCAGTTAGCTCAGTAACCTCTACCTTAACAAAAGATGGTAAAAGCTTAAATACAAAAGGCAACAGATTCTTTTATCAAGATTTAAATTATAGTCATAAAGTTATGTATTTAGATGACGTTAATGAAGATTTAAATTTCGAGGATTTTTACTCAGTAGTGACAGGAAGTTTATCAATTGAAGAAAAACACAAAGCACCTTACAGTATCCCATTCGAAATTAGCCCTAAATTAATGATAAGTTCAAACTATATGGTTAAAGGATCTGGCGGAAATTCAGATGAAAGAAGAAGAATTGAAATAGAAATATTCCCTTACTATTCAAAAGATTTCACACCTTTGGATGATTTTGGAAAAAAATTGTTTGATGATTGGGATGTACAAGAATACAACTCTTTTTTTAATGATATGATTTCCTACTGCCAAAAATTTATGTGCAATGGTATTATGAATTCAGCTCCAATAAATCTAAATGAGAACAAGCTAATATTAGAAACAAATATGTCTTTTGTAGAATTTGCAGATATGAATATTACTTTTAATTCTGGAGAGGATAAAATATCAAAAAACAAAGCTACGCTTTATAACCATTATAGGGATAAATATCCAATGGAAAGCAGAAACGTTAGTAACGTTATGTTTAAAAAATGGCTAGCAAAGTGGAGTAAAAGAAGAGGGTATGAAGACTCTCACAGGAAAAGTGACGGACAGTCAATAGTTGACTTTTTTAGAAAAATTGATAATGTAGAATAAATTAAAACTCTAGTTTCTTTATAAACTAAATTTAAACAGGCTCAATTTCGAGCCTGTTTATTATTTTATAGCCAGAAAACAAAAATCTACTCGGCGTAGTACATTTTTGGAGATTTTAATTTCTTAGTTTCCTTTATGCCTTCTTCATTATTAAGTGACTCAAAGTCTACCCTTGCCTTATTTACTCCCATTTTGGGAACTAACCTTAAATAATAAGTTTTTCCTGCTACAGCATTTATGGTGTAGATTTTTTCAGACTCAGCTTTTACAATAATCTTGTTTTCTCCAATAGGAGCATCAAAGCATAAATAACTTTTTGGACCTACTACTCCAATTTCATTTTCTTTAGTGTTTTGATATACATTAAACTTTATAAAACCTCCAAAATTACCAGTTCTGATTAGGTATATTCTTGCTTTGTCATGTGGTATTTCATCCGTTGCTGTAAATTTTTTGTATTGTTTTGTTGAAGCACAAGAAACTAGTAGCAAGCTTAAGATTGAAAGAGTAATTATTTTCTTCATAGGATCTGTTTTGATTAATTATGGTTTATTATGTTTGATAAAAGTTCTTGGAATTCTATAACACCCTCAAACTCGTTTTCATTGAGTTGGAGTATTATTTTCTCGTAAGGCTCAGGGTTAAGGCTAATTACTATTTTAGAGTCAAAAGGCAAATTAAGCTCTAGTGCATTAAGATTGTTAGTAAATGCCTTAAGCTCTGCTTTATTATTCTTTAATGATTGGTATTGAAGAACTAGACCTATAAGATATTGCTGTTGTTTATATAAATCCAAAGCATTATTTAACTTATAATAAGCTTCAATAAATATGCAATCTTGCATTCGAACACTACAGACACATGGGAATGGTTTTTCAGTATTATTTAACCATTTTTTCCATTTTCTGCAATCACAATCATTTATAGCATTATGAAATTCATTTTCAAATTTAATAAGCCAGCATTGTATCTGCTGTATGTTTAGAATGTGGGATTTGTTTTGAAGTTCATAAAGATTATGGCAGGACATTTAATCGACTCTATTATTTAAAATTATCCTTATTACCATCTTCTACCCATAATAGAATTCTAATGATCCCCCAAAAAATGAAAAACCCAAAAAAGAATAAAAACAAAAACAGTTCGGATAAGATATAGTAAGATTCCTTGTACATACTCCCATATCCATTAATACTTTTAAAAATATAGAATAGCACAAAACTCATTGCTGGTATTACACAACTGAATACAATATACTTTCTAATTATACTTTTAGGCAATTCTTTAATTCTCGTAGTAAAATTCATTTTATAGTTTCTTTATATAGTAATAGTTCTTATAAACTTAATTGAAGATAGAAGTGATATTATTCCAATTGTTAAATAAGTCCATCTTAGATATTTCTTATTCATAATCAAATTGTATTCTTTTTCCATTTCATCTGGAGTCATAGCATTAGGATTCCAATTATATTCTATTGCAACCTCTCTATACTTTTCTGGAATAGAAGCAGAGTTACCTGTACTAAAGATAAGTCCTGTTATATCTTTAACTTCTTCTGATGCTTTTGAAGCATTTATAAATAATGCACTTAATATCAAAAAAACTGTAATTATCTTTTTCATACATGTATAATTTAATTTTAAACTTTTTATAACGTGTAACAATAATGCATAGGTACAAAAATATTTAAAAATGTAACACATCCGTTCCTCTAAAATTCATTGCAAAGATCAAATTTTGACTAATGGATAAGGAACTACAACTTCAGAAATTTGGAAAGAAGATTAAAGAAATTAGAGAATCCAAAGGGTTAACTCAAGCCCAAGTAGCGCATAAGATTGATAAAGATAGAGAGTCAATTGCTAGATTAGAAAGAGGGGCAGTAAATCCTACATATTTATACCTATTAGAAATATGTGTTGGTCTTGAAATAACGATGGAAGAATTAATGAAATTAACTACTACCGAAAATTAATATTTCGCTATCTATATATGTATTGAATAAAAGTAAAAAGTGCATTTTATATTAAATACAATCAAGTAATAACACGCATACACTTTTACTTTATAGTAAGACCTCAACATTTCCTTATGTCCTAGGAGTCTATAATAGTAGATTATCAATAAAACTATAATATCCATGTCCTGTGATAATTAAATGGTCTAGGAGATTTAAATCTAATATTCTACAGGCTTCTTTAAGTTTTTTTGTAATTGACTTATCAGGTTCACTGGGTTCTAAACCCCCACTTGGATGATTATGAGCTATTACAATACTCGAGGCATTACATTTTAACGCTATACCAAGAATTATTTTAATATCTACAACAGTTCCTGAAGTTCCGCCTTTGGACATTTCATAAAATCCTAAGACAATGTTAGCTCTATTAAGAAGTACAATTTTTACTTCTTCTTGGAATTCTATTAGATCTAAATCCCACTGCTTCAAAACCAGATTATACAAAATTTGGCTATTTGTTACTTTTATCCTTTCAAGGTTTGTATTTGAATAGGAAACTTTTATTTCTGCTACTTCCATAATAAATAAAAGTGTCAGAACTTGTAAAGACATACAATACAAGAACTAACACTTTTTGAATTAATTAAATTGACATTTCAGCTAAATGACCATTTCTGGAAAATGTTTCTATTTTAGTAGCAAAGTCACTTTCAAATGATCCCCTTTTGGAACTAGTGGGACTAGGATTATTTATCTCTGTTTGATACACATATCTATGTGTTAACATTATGATCTCCCCTGTTTCTCTTACAGTATATTCGTAAGGCTCAGAATCAATTTTTCTAATGTTCCCTGGCATATCTGTTCCTAATAATGCTTTACAAGTTTCTTCATCAAATGTTGAAGAAATATTTGCTTTTTTAGCTGTCGCATAGTATTGTCCTGTTTTAGTACTTAATACCATTTCAATCCCACTTTGGATTTCTAATACAAAGAATGGTTTCCCTTCCTCTGTTTGTCTCTTTTGATAGTTTACAATTCGTACCATGTTTTTGATTTTTTGAGTTGATAATACCCTGAGTTAAAATATCAATTTGCATACAAAAAATTACAGCTTTCAACTTGAATCTCATGTCTAGAAAAAAAATATGATTTACAATCAGGTGCAAGAAATGATTCCTTGCTCTAAATAAGTGGGGGTGTTTGTGAGCTGTTTTGAAGTGGCGGTGGGCTAACAGAGTGGTTTGCGAAAGAACATTTTTTTGTATTAAAAATTTTATAAAAAAAATATTAAAACTTGTTTTTTTATAACGCAAAATAATTGCGTACTTGCATATGAAATTTGTAGTCTAATAATTAATTTAAGACTTAATCATGAATAGTAACACAGAGACCGAATATACAAACATCATAAATAATGCATGGAATTTTTATAATAGTGAAAATATGAGTAAAGCTTCAGAAGAGGCAAATCTAATAATTGAAAAATATCCCCAAAAAATAGGGGGTTACTATTTGATGGGTGTAATTGAGTTTGACAAACAACATTATGCAAAGTCAGTAGAGTATTTAAAAAATGCTCTAAAATGTGATATAGAGAATAAGGCAGGAGGATTTATTCACTACTTTCTTGGTAAAAGTTATAATGAAAAGAGCAAAGATTGGTTTACAGATTTTATTGATAATCCTATTTATAACTTTGATATGGCTAAATTTTCATTTGAAAAATCATTTGAATATGAAAACTACCCAAGTGAGACAATAAAAGAACTTGTGAAAATTTATAAAAAGGATCATTATAGAATGGTCAATATTTTAAAAAAAGCAATTGTTACTTTCCCAGAAAATATTGATTTCATACTCCAATACTCCAATTCATTAGGTGAGATTAATAAAAGCGAAGACTCTTACAATATCATTTCTATAAATGCAAACAAACTAAAATCTTCAAGCTTATATTACAAAGCCGGTGTTTTACTTTACAACAGGGAAGATTTTGCCAATGCAAGATTAAATTTTGAAAAAGCTAGAGAATTATTAGACAGTAACAAAATTACATCTATTTCCATATTAAATTATCAGATTGCAAACACTTATTATAAAGAACAAATACTTGAAGAAGCGTTAGGATACTTTCAAAAATCTTTCGATTTAATTATTGAAGACAATGCTAAAGATATTCAATATATGAATATTGATTTTTGGTTTAGTGCTTTTGGTATTATAAGCATTTTAGGAGAATTGAATAAAACAGACACCCTTAAAGACTTTATTTCTACAATACCTTTTATTAAAGATAGCTTTGAAAATTTTGACTTTTCGGGGGAGTTTTTTTTAGACACTTCAAATTCTTTTTCAATAGATTACGAATTTTACAATAACAAATGTATTACAGCATTAGACAATCTAAGCAAAAAAAATAAAGACAAAACTCTTTTAGGAAAAGTAAGTTGGATAAAATTTTTAATTTATAGGGAGCAAAATAGTCAAGAAAACTGCTTAAATACATTACGAGAAATAATGAATTATGACATCTCGATTGATAATTATTTATTTGAAGTCCTCTCACAAACCTATTACTATTGTATTAACGAGAAAATCAGTGAGAAAAATGAATATGGGCATTTAATAAAATCTTTAATTTCAGATTTAGAAAGTTATAACTCATTTAGAAATAATTTTGACGATTATTCTCTTAACGAACTAATTGATTGGTTGTTTTCTGATAAAAATTATCAAGCAATTATTAATTTAAAGAAAAATTTTACTTCGGTGCAATTAGACAAATCTGATTCATGGTTTGAAATTGCTTATTCATATAATGAAATTGGGGACAAAAAAAATGCCCAAAAATCATATGAACATTATCTTTCTAAAAACAAAAACTCTACTGCAGCGCTTAATAATTTGGCAAATATCTACCATGCGAAAAATGAATTGATTTTTGTGGAAAAAGCCATCAAATTATACGAAAAGGCTATCAAAATTGACACTTCAGATAAAGATTTGTATTTGAATAATTTATCAAGCACAAAAGAAACAAGAGAAGCATTAATAAAAGAAAAGAGTACAAAAGAAATTCTTGAAAAAACATTTAAAAGAGCTATTGGATTATTAAAAAATGAGAATTACTTTTCATTAGAATCCCTTTATAACTTCATTCTAAATTTAAAAAGAGATGATGATTTTCAGAATAATGAGATCCCAATAGAAGATGATTATTTCCCTTCTTTAATGAATACAAATTTTTCAAAGTCAAAAAAATTAAAAGAATCATGGCTCTCAAAAAATTATATTATTCATACAGAAGCATTTGATAATCACAATGTACCTATATACATGATTAACCCGTATCTCTATGATGCAGTTATTCAACAAAGAAAAATCATTTCAGAAAATGATATCCCACCAAAATGGCTCGAAGGAATAGAAGGATTAAGTGTTTCAAAATTAGAAGAAATCCAATATTTTAATATCTTAGAAAAGATAAACAAAATCAATAAAAAATATAAACCGATAATTGAACGTGATTTCAATGAACTTGTTTTTAATCATTTAGTAGGTAATATAAAATCAACAATAGTTTTATCAGGCTCTTTTGTTGAGCTAATACTAACTTACTATTTAGAGAGAAAAAAACATTTTCAAATTCAATACTCTAACAGCAGGCAAAAAAACTTATATGATTGTAATTTATTTGACATGATTTCTTTTTCAGAGGAAAAAGGATTTTTTGGAAAAGACTTCTTTCACTTAACAAATTTATCACGTGTATATAGAAACTTTATACATCCTGGATTAGAACTTCAAAATGAACTTAATAAAGGAAAATCTGATTTATGTTTTATTAGTACTATGGAAATTTTTAAATTGATTTAAAAAGCTTTTACCGATCGATTATAAGTATAAATATCAATAGACAAAACAGGTATTTTTACCTATTTAATAATCATCTTAATTGGATAGGTTTGTTATTTGAAAACTTATCAATACACAAGTTATCTATCTACATTAGATGATTAAAAAACAAAAAACAATTTCATGAAAATTAAGGTAGTAAATTGGTGTTCACATAAAATTCAAGAAAGAGTAGATAAACCAGAATTTGTCTTGGAAAGAGATTCGTGGAATGATTTTAATTATCATACATATTATTATTTACATACAAGGCTAATCGACAAAAATGATAATTACACATTAATAGGTGGCGTAAGAATCTTAAAAAAAGGACAAAAACCCCATGAGAGTTATTTAATTAATGAAGGAATAATTGAAAATCCATTAGATGATTTCTGTTCCTTGGGTGGGTCTTTAGATTATTACGAAAGAATGTCTCAATTGGAAGACAACTCAAAAGAAAAAATTCTTGACTTTCTAAATGATATAATAAAAAAACCTGAAATAATTCCTTTTTTTTCTGAGGAGCAGGGGTTCACCTCATCTTTAATGCGAGATATTACATTTGAAGATGATTTATTCCATTTAGCACCAATAATTTTGACAGGAAAATATGATAATTTACCCAGCAAATGGGAATTAGATTTCTCTTTTATCAGCAAAGAAATGAAAGAACGAATAGTTTTCGATTTTTCTTCAAAAGAATACCTTATAAATGGACAAAAAGAATCTTTGCCAAATAGAATATGTGTAATTATTGGGAGAAATGGTTCTGGGAAAAGCACTCTTCTTTCAAAGATAGCTAGATTGGTTTTTAGTTCAGCTCAAGATCGAATATACATTAAGGAAATGGGAACAATAGAACCTCTAGGCTTAGGTTTCCCAAGAATAATAAACTTATCATACAGTGCATTTGATTCTTTTCAAGTTCCAGGTATAACTTTTGTTGAAAAAAAACAAATATGTGAAGATATAAACAATAATAAAGGAAGATACATTTATTGCGGTGTAAGGGACATAAGCAAAGAAGTTGAAGAAGAACTTAAAATTCTAAAATCTAGTGAAAATGGTAGAATTAATTTAGAAGATATCTTAAATGACAAATACGAATTTAATTTTCTTAAATCCCTATCTACTATTGAAAGTGAGTTTTTATTTGCATGGAATAAAATTTTAGAGACTTATGAAAAGACAAAATTACTTAATGAGGCATTAGAATTATTATCTCAAGAAGCTTCTCTGAATTTTTTAAGTGATATTAAAATTGAAGAAATAAGAGGTGGTTCGGAAGAATCCTTCTTCAAAAATTTAAGTACAGGACATAAATTTGTAATTCACTCAATTTTCAAGCTGATATATCATATTCAAAAGAGAAGTTTAATTTTATTTGACGAACCAGAATCTCATTTACATCCTCCTTTATTAGCCGTATTAATGAAGGTTTTAAGGCATATTTTAGACGAACAAAGTTCTTTTATGATTATAACTACTCATTCTCCTGTTGCCATTCAAGAAACATTGCAGAAACATGTTATTGTAATTAGAAGAGAGGGAAATTCTATCACTACCTTTCATCCTGAAAACCAAACTTTTGGAGAGAGTATTGGTTCTCTCACTTCAGATATTTTTGGTTTATCATCAGACTATAAAGACTATCATGAAGAATTGGACAAAATAGTTGATTCTTACAAAGGAGATATTAATAACTTTGAAAATTACATTTCATATCTCTTTGATTCAAATATTAGTTCACAAGCATACGCTTATATGCATTCGAAGTTTCACAATAAAACTAATTAGGCAAATGAGAAACATCAATCTTCCAGATAATTCAAATTCTATGGTTGACTTAGAAAAGGCTTTGACATATAAAGATGGAACACTTAAATATGAGCTAAAGCAAAAAGAAAAGAAAATCATTAGTGAATTTTATCAAAAATATGACGATTTATTAGGGGAACCTCATGACGATTTTAAAGCAGCTCACTTTTAAAAAAAACAAATAAAGCACTATATAATGCGTATAGTGAAATTCAAATTAATGGAAGATTAAGTAATTTACGAGATAATCTTCTTTTAAGTGCAAACAGATGTCCTTATTGTGGAATCTTACCTGCGGATGAATTAGATCATTATTTACCACGATCAATCTTTAAGGGGATTTCTGTTTACTGTAGGAATTTAATTCCTATATGCAATAAATGTAATAACAGTAAAAGAACCGCAAGTGGCGTAAATAATTCATTTTTTCATGCATATTTTGAAAAATTACCAGCAATACCAGTATTTGTCTGTGAAACTAACTTCAATAATAATATGTTAGTAATTAATTATAAAGTAGATAAAAAACATATAAAACCAGATTTAGGTAATAAATTAGATTTTCAATTTACAAGAACAAAATTAAATAATAGATTAATTAAAGAATCTAATGATTACCTCTTTGATCTTAAAGCATCTATTGAATTAATGTATGATTCGGACAATGATAATGGAGTTAAAAAATTATTATTAAAAAATCACACAGATCAATCAACAAAATTTGGAATAAATTTCTGGAAAACTGCATTTTTGCTCTCGCTTTCTAAATGTGATGACTTCTGTAAAGGAGGATTTATTGAGCATTTTAAAAAAAAATAATTTCTATAATATTTAGCAATTACAAAAATTATAATAGATGACAAATTATCTAGAAATATCATAAAGAGATAGAATAATCTAACCATAATGATACTATGATGAAGTAACATAGTTTCTAGTTATTTTGTTGAAGTAATAAATCAAGCAAAGAAGAAAGTTTTGCAAGCTCCAAATTATCATTCAAACACTACCATTTTTTCTACTTAATTACTCTTTCATTCTTAACACCTCTAATATTGGAGCATCTTGAATGTTTTTAGGAATAATTATTTTATCATTTTTTAGAATTGCAGCAGAATCAATATCATTTAATGAAATTTCCCATGCTTCTTTAATTACTAATTTTGTCTTTTCTATACCTCTAGATAAATCAGGTCTAAATGCTCCCTCAGAATCAATAGATGCTGGATAAATCTTATATTTATTTTTTGCATTATAGAATTGAATTAGATTGTCTAAATTTGCAGAATTAACAGGGTGTAAAGTATGAAGTTTTGAAACAGAAGTAAATAAGACATCCTCTTTATGTTCTCTCATTTCTTTACAAATATGAACTCTATACCAATGTGGGTTATTGGAATCAATCCCTTTAATTATTGATAGCCTTATTTCTTCATTAAAATCTAGGTTGCCTAATTTACTTAACCAACCATCAAAAATTTTTTCCCCATATAGTATATCTTTAAAACATAGCACTATTCCCAGTTCATAATTTTTATTTATAAAAAGGCCAAATCCTTGCCATTGAGCAGAATCCCACAATTTAATATCTATAATTGAACTTACATTCCTTAGGTTATGTGATGTTTCTTTTAATTCATTTGACTTCTTTATTTTAACATCTTTTATGTTGATTTGAATATCATCTGTTCTAATATTATTATATGTTTTATGCTTTTCTTTATCATACCAATTCTCTAAAAATATTTTAGGTTTTTCTCCGTAAAAATCTCTGCAAAAAATGTCGTGACTAAAAACCATGGAAACCCTTTGAAAAACTTCCTCTTTATTAAAAAGATTGTCGAGAAACATTTTCACATCCTTGACAAGAAAGTTTTGTTGCATAAGATTAGATAGAAAATCCAAGAGGTTTCTCCATAGCTCATCACTAAACTTTCTTTCAAAAAAATTAAACTTATTTACTTCAATTGTAAATTCATTAGATTTCTCCTGAGGTAAAAGTTTTATTATATCAATATTACTATTTTGTATTAAATTAATAAAAACATTCTCAGTTGTAGGCATAATTTCATTTAACGATGTTGAAAAAAAACTTTCAATAAATGCTAAAAATGCCTCAGAAATAAAAAATAATTCTTCATCTTTTTTAAATCTTAATTCTGTATTAGTACCTAAAACTTTTGAATACAATACTATTTCATCACTACTGACAAAATCTGTCTTATAAACAAATTGTTCTTTAATAGGCTGGCTTGCAATAGAAGACATAAAATCATCTAAGTCAGGAGATTTAAAATCAACATTGTCAACTGATTCAATTATTTTTTCCACATACCCTAACTTATACAATAAAGCATCAGTAGAAAACTCCAAATTTAAATAACTTAAAACATCTGGAATTAGTTCAAATTCCTTATGCTCATTAGAATTAAGAAATCTATTTGCGAGTGTAATATCTATAAATCGTAAAGTTTCATCATTAAATATTCCTTGTCTGTTTTCTTCGTCATCAACATCAATTAGTTTTGACAAGACATTAATTAATTCACATACGCATAGTAATGAAGGTATTCTACCTAAAAGGATTTCATTTTTAGCTAATTCAATTGCAATATAATATGTCTCATTATCTAGATATCCTTCTTTAAACCAAGTTTTTAAAGATAAAGAACAAGCAAATATTAAACAATTATGAGATGCCCATAACAAGCCTATATTTCTATAGGAAATTGATAACATCCTCAAACTTAAAATCAACTGTTTCTTACTTTCATTTTTAGACAACTTAACAATTGCTTTACCCAAAAACTTTATTGAATCTTGATACAATTTAGCTTTAAATTTTTCGATTGCCCTCTTTATATATATGTCGCTTGTGGCTAAGTCAGAATTTCTTTTTCCATTAACTTTTGCACATTCCTCTATTAGAGCATCATACATATCACTATTGGGAAATATCTGACCAAAAACTTGTATTGACTTATATATTTGTTCAAATGGATAACTTAAATGCCCTTCCACTTGAATTATAATTTCATGCAATTTTAAAAACAAATTATCACAATCTTGCTTCTTCCTTATATTTTCAAATATCGTGTTTAAACATAGATATGTTTCTGCTTCTAGAGAGCTTGTTGATTTCCTTGTTTTTTCAATCTTTTCATTAAGAATAAGATAGAACAACTCTTTTTCTTCTGAAAGATTAATCAGATCTTCAAATTCAGCATGACTATTTAGAACTGTGTATAAAGTACTATAATGTTGTAATATATAAATGTTAGAATCAGAATTTATTTTTTCTCTAAAATTTATATATGCATTAATAAATTCTTCAAAATCATTAAACCAAAAGATTGCTGTCCAGGCTTGTTGATAATAAATTCTACAAAGTTGATTAGTGTTTTTTAATTTTTTTGCAAACCTTATTGCTCTAGAAAATTTACCTTCAATTATCTCTCTAGAATCCTCAAGTTCTCTTGATATGATTGCAGAATCTAAGCAATCTTCTACTAACTGATAGTCTATCTCAAAATATCGATTTGGAGTATTAATTTTGTTTTCTAATTCTATTAATTTTTCTCTCCTATAAGTATCATTTTCACCCTGTAAATACTGCTTTGATTTATACACATCAGAAAGATTGAGTGAGTCAACAGCTAAATCTATAAGCTTATTATTAATGATTTTTTCAATAATCCATTCTCCATCAAGAATTATTACATCAATTTCAAATTCTTTTATAAACTCATCTTGTGTATCTTTTTTTTTCTTACTTGGTATTTTTTGGTTTGTAAAAAAATAAATCTTGGTATAACCTCTACATGTAGAAATTATACTTTTTATATCTAATTTTAATTTCCCTTTCCAATCTTTTTTACTAGATATTGCAAATGCCCAATTTTCATTTTTATTCCAACCATTTTCAGGGGTAAACCATCTATCTGAGATACTTTGAGAAACCGGATAAGTTTCAGAATCTGTTTTACCATCTCCTCCTCCCGTAGGTCCGACTTGTGGAATTAGATTTGGAGCAATATACATTTCAGCTAATTTCCTAGCCAATATCTCAAACTGATCTTGTTTTTGGTTAGTTGAAATGGTCTCAATTTCAAAAGCCAATACCTCTCTTGTTAATTCAATTTTATATACGGTTTCTGAATCTGAAAAAAACTCAGGTCTCATGTTTTTATAGAAATCATTAGGGCTATCGAACTTTTTGTAATCTTTCATCTTTAAAATTTATTATGTGAAAGATATAAAAAATAAAACCAACTCCAATTAAGGAATTGGGCTCTTCTCAACTCAAAAACCAATGATAGTTTAGAAGTATCATTAGTATTTAAACAAGTTATTTAATAAATATAAAAAATCGATTTTAAAGATTAACATAAAATGACTTTCTTATTAACAAAACTCTAGTAGCAAATTTCAATAATCGTAAACCTATAAGAGCATTATCGTCTGCAAATTACGATTTTATGTCATACATATCATTTGCATCTTTATTAAAACACGTATTTCTACTTACAAGATTCTAATTTTATTTAAATATGTTTACTCTTTAGTTAGTTAAAAGGCTCTTTAAAAATTTAACGAGCAAAGCGATTTGGAAAGTTTAGTTCCAGATATGAAAGAGGTGTCGGAATAGAATTTGAAAACTGGAATTACAATGATAAACCATGGATTGGAATCGGGATTGGTTATAGTTTGACCAGCTTTTGGAAGAAATAAATTAATTAGCATTAAATTCTTCTTCACAAATAAGAAAGCTATAATTAAATAAACATCATTTTTGTCATAAATGCAAATACATTTCTATATTTTGTTAAACCCTAAAGATTCATTAAATGTTTATTGAAGAAAACACACTGGATGATTTAATGCATAAAGTCTTAGGAGCACTTATAAATATACCTGTCAATAATAAGGCTACAAAGGGTAGAAACAGTGAGATTTTTGGAGCTCTTTTAAAGTTGAATAATCCGCTTGCAAGATTAAGCAGAAGCGAGACCAAAGGTAAGTCTTTTAGCCCTTTGGGAGAATTGTTGTGGTATTTATCCGGATCAAATAGCTTGGAATTTATTCAATTTTACTTGGGAGATTATTCACAGTATTCAGACGATGATTTAACTATTCATGGTGGTTATGGTCCTAGAATTTTTAATATGCATGGAGAATTTAATCAATTCCAAAAAATTATAGATTTACTAAAAAACAAGCCAAGTACTAGAAGAGCAGTGATTCAACTTTTTGATGCATCTGATTTAAAAATATCTTATAATGATATTCCTTGCACTTGTTTTTTGCAATTTGCTATTCGGGATGAAAAATTGAATTTATTTGTATCAATGAGATCTAATGATGCATTTAAAGGTCTACCACATGACATTTTTTGTTTCACTATGATTCAAGAAATTGTTGCTAGGAGTTTAGATTTTGAAATTGGAGAATATTATCATTCTGTATCAAGTTTACATCTTTATGAAGATGATATTGAAAAGGCAAAAAAGTATATTAATGAAGGATTACAATCTTCAAAATTTCAGATGCCTCCTATGCCAAAAGAAAATGTATTTGAAAAAATAGAAATAATAAAGGAATATGAGAATAAAATTAGAAATGAAGTAGATTTTAATATTGATAATATCGAAATTGACCCTTATTGGTATGATCTTATAATCCTTTTAAAGATACATTCTTTATATAAAAACAATAAAATTGTTGAAATTGAAAAAATAAAAGAAAAAATAAGTTCTAAAATTTATATTGAGTATGTAAATAAGAAAATCTCAGATGGCTTAGCTAAATTTGCAAAAAAAGAATTATGATTAATGAACTAGCAAATCTAGTAGAATATTTTAATGTAAAAAATCTTGATGATTTAGACGTGATTGAATGGAGCAGTCCTGTTATTTGTTTTGGAAATATAGATAATTCTCAGGTTGCAACTTTGGGAATAAATCCTAGCAATCGTGAATTTGTTGATTTGAGTGGTTTTGAACTTCAAAATGAACATAGAAGATTTCACACTTTAGATTCATTAGGTTTATTAAAATGGGATGATTATAAAATTGAACATTTGAATAAAATTTCCGAAAGTTGCATTGAATATTTTAATAGAAACCCTTATGATAATTGGTTTAAAAAATTGGATTATTTAATTTCTGGAAGTGACGCATCTTATTATTTTCCAATTAGTAATGCTTGTCATCTGGACTTAATTCCTTATGCAACTTCTAAAAAATGGTCACATTTATCAATTGAACAAAAAATATTATTATTAGAACTATGCGATGACACTTTAGGTCATTTGATAAAAAACTCTCCTATAAAATATTTGATATTAAATGGTCAAACAGTAGTGGATAATTTACAAAAAATTGCCTTGGTGAAATTACAAAAAGAGAATGTTCAAGAATGGGATTTGAAAAGAAAGGGAGTTTATAGCGTTAAAGGTTATTCTTACACGGGTATCATTACTAAGATAGGTCAAGTAGAACTAAATAAAGAAGTATTTGTTTTAGGTTATAATCATAATATTCAAAGCAGTTTTGGAGTGAGCTTAGAGGTTATGACTTCTATAAGAAATTGGTTAACAGATAATATTAAAACATGAGAAAAAAAGATATCGCAGAGTACAATTCAATAAAGCAAAAGTTACAAAATTATACTATTAAGACATTACCTGGAATAGTAAGTGCAGTAAATTTAGATTGTTTTACATGGCAGATGGTTGATAGCGTGAAACGTGTAAAATATGTCACTACCATCAGAGATAAAAATATTTCTCAGATATGTACTAACCCAAATAACAATGCATTTGACCCTATAAAAGCCGCATCTTATTACAAAAGTATAGGCAATATTGATGAAGCTTTTTGGTTGGTTTTTTTAGCAATTCATTTTGGTAAAAATAAAAAAACGAAATGGGCTTTAGTTAGAGCTGTTTACAGTGGTTTAAGCAATTCTGTCAAATGGAACTGGCAAACAGTAAAAAATAATCCAAAAGCATTTCAACAATGGCTTCATATTAATAAAGATTCCTTGAAGAAAGCCGGAAGCGTTGGGAATCACAGAAAATATATCTCATTAAATGCTTTGGGCAACTCAGGAACTGGAGCGGCTGTTCTATCGTATGTTGATTGGGTAACAAGTCAAGGAGGAACTCATCAGGTCTTTTTTCAAAATTTATTTGGAGCGGAAACTAATGCTAAAAAAAAATTCAATATTGCATACAAATCTATGTCGCAAGTTCGGAGTTTTGGAAGAATGGGAAAGTTTGATTACTTAACTATGATAGGCAAACTACAGCTAGTTGACATTGTTCCTGATTCTGTGTATATGGTGGGTGCAACAGGACCATATTCTGGAGCTAAGTTTTTGTTTGGAGGAAATCCAAGCCGAATAGAATTAAATAACTTTTTATCGGATTTAGAAATACATTTAGGCTTGGACTTTGGAATGCAAGTTCTAGAAGATGCCATCTGTAATTGGAATAAAAACCGAAGCAAATATGTGTACTTTGGAGGTTAAAATCACTTTATAACATAAAATAAATTACTTTTCAAACACTTGATTAATATCTTCCCAATTATATCTTCTTTTGTAACTATTTAAATATTTAAAATCAATTATTTTTAAATATTGCATTTGTCCTATAATAATACCTGCAGAAATACCTAATTCGCAAGCAAGTTTGATAATTTTTTTTTGATTACTTCTTAAATCTCTTAATTCATTATGATAAGTATAAGGAACTAAAAATTCAGCTGCAAAAGTATTAGCCTCATTTTCCTGTTCATTAACAACTCCATCTTTATACATCTCAATATGAATAGTTTTCTTATGAAGAATTAAATGACCTGCTTCATGAAAAAAAGTAAACCAAAATTGATCATCAGTTAAATATCTAAAACTTAATAATAATATCGCTTTATTTTCATTTAAAAATTTTGTAGCTCCACTTGCCTTACAACCCGGAGGAGTTGGCACAACTGCTACAGCAACACCAGCCTCTGCACATATACTAACAAGTTTTGGAAGAAAATCTTTTGGATTTTTTAATCTAGTTAGTTTTTTTATTTCATTTAAAGAAATCTCAAATAGTGTTTTGTTCCATGGCTTACATTCAATTTGATTTGCTATAATCTCTCCCCTTCTCAACCAAGTTGCAACTGAAGCAAAATCTGAGTTAAGTGTTTGAGATGTCCTAAAGGATAATTCTTGTATTTCATTCTCATATGTGTCTTTCCATTTTCTAACACTAGGAACATTAAAAAAATCTAGACAAGATTGTAAATAATCTCCATTTTCAATCCAATTATTACTATTCATGAACTTAAAAGGTAGATTACTTAACCAAGCTTTATTTTCGGATTGAATTTTCTCAAAATGAAATCTATATTGTTTTTCTCTTGTTAGCCAAAATTCTTCAGGGACACCTAAATAAGCCTCCAATTTTGATGCTATTTTCTGATTTATGCTTTTATCTCCAATAATCAATTCATTGATTATTTCTATACTACTTCCCATTTGAGAGGCAAAATTTGATATGGTAATATTTTGCTCGTCTAAAATATCTCTAATAGTGTCTCCAGGAGGAGATACCCAATTAGGTTCAAAACTCATTATATTATTCATATGTTATCTCTCTTATCTCTAAAATCTTAATACGTTTAACTTTAGACCAATCAATTTTATCAATTGGTACATTAACAGCACAAAAAACTAACATTTTCTGTGTAGATAGGTTTATTTTATATTTTGGTATATCGTCATTGTCGTTTATTTCACTTGGCAAACCAATCCTGATAAGCAATAAATCTTCAACAGTATTTACAGCTGATAAATCTGCTAAACGTGAATGCAACTTTCTTGCTAATTCCTGCCCTAGCATATCAATTGCAACACTTTCCTCTTCGCACAGTTCTCTTATTTGTTTATTTGCAAATGATATTATCAAGTGTTACTATTAAAGTTAACGATTTATTTGCAAATAACGTTCTATTTACAAAGTAAATGTATTAGGCTTTATTTAATTACTTAACATAATTATTAACATTCATAATTAATTTATTTTTTAAATAATAAACCCAGCTGGTTTTTTTCACTAGCTGGGCTCTTCTCAACTCAAAAACCAATGATAATTATTACTACCATTTAGTACTTCTGAAATGCCATTTGAGAAATCAAAGGCATTTACATTCCTATCTAGGAATGTATCAATATAACTGCTTTTATTTGCTTGCGTGAAAAGATTATACATGTTCCAGAGATTTATGTCTCCATCTGTATTTCTACCAAAGTGCTCATCTTCATAATAATCCTTAGCAACAACATTCAGCTGTCCATCATTAAAATTTAATGCAGGAACATTTATTTTATCCCTTTTTGGCATATATTGGTAGAGTTTGCTTCTGCCTAATAGGGTTGCAAATTGGTGCTCAGTAAGAGAGTACTCCGAAAGTTTTTTCATTTTCACTAAATGCTTTTCTGCGTTATAATTTTGAAGAACTTCCATAATCTTTGACTGTAGTTCCACATAACTGCTTACCCTCATCTCTTCTGCAAAGCCATCTGTACTTACGCAGAGATTACAACAGACTTTTACCTGAAACCCAACAAAGAATTTGAACTTCTCGAAGGATTTTTTGCTGTATAAGTTTTCGAGATTATAACTTCTAACTCCACCTATTACAAGAGACATTTCATTACCATTAATTGTTTCTGTGATGCCAGGAATTCTAATAACGAAAGCCATTCTCTCAAAGTATTGAGTTCTCTCATGATCAAGCAAATCTTTAGCATGTTTTTGTATAGCCTCTGGAATTCTTCCTTTTATTTCATGACTGACCCTAATTTCAGGTTTATCAAAAGCGTGATTAGGAAAAACTCTACTTGTACATCCTTGCACAATTTCTATAAACTCTTGATGTGCAATTGTTCTTTCATTGTCTTTTGAGAATACTGGTATGACACACTTGTTCTTTAAGTGGCTTAAATTCATTTCCACAGTATTGGCTTCGATAAATGGCTTTGGAAGATATAGGGAACTAGAACTAATAGTATTATCATTTCTTTGGAGAACTGATCTCTCAGGAATTACAGACTTGATTTCTAATCCCCTCTCTTGGCTAATTTCAAAGATGCTTGTGTCCATTTGAACTAAAATTTTGTTGGTTAGTTAATGCCTCTAAATGTATTTTCTTATCGGTAAATTGAGTTTTCAAAGTTTCTTGATAAGAAGGATTTTCATTGTACAGCTTTGTTAATTCAGAAACAGATAATGAACTTTCTATCTTATCCAACATTTCTTTGATCGAAGTTGGTTTTACATTACACCAATCTAAAATTCGCTTACCTGTGGCAGAAGTAATTACAAACTCAGGTTTATTTGCAAATAAAGATGTTCTATCTTTACTTGCTCTTACTAAATGGTTATCATTAATTAGTTCAAAATTGACTGTTAACTCATACTCAAATCCTTCACGAGTAATTTCTTTTGTCCCGTGTTTTACAACTCTTGATTTACCATTTTCTGATTCCATACTGTAATCAATTTTTCGTCTTACTGTTGTAATTATGTGGCAACTAGAATTTAAGATCTTATCAATAAATGCTTGATGTCTTGGTGTAATAATTGCCCAATCTTGAAATCTACCTCCAAGTTTTTCATGTATTTCTAGACAACCTCCTGCACCATTCCATTCATGAGAAATGCTATCTACGATAACCACAGAGATATTTGCTTTTTCACATAGCTCAATAGCTTCTATATATCTCTCGGGAGAATATGGTGCTGACAAATCAATTACATTGAAATTGCCTAAATCTGAGTATAATGATGCAGAAGAATTCTCTGTATCAATAACCGCTATTTTGCTCCAATCATTAGTCATACCATAAGCTAATAAAAGTGCTGACTTGGTCTTACCAAATCCACTAGCTCCACTAATTCCTAAGCGTAGCTTTACTTGTTTTCTTTCGGATTGTTTTAATTGCATAATTTTTAATCTTTAAATTGGTTAATATTAAAATGAAAAAACAACTAACACAGTGACAAAGTGCTAATTGTTTTGAAAAGTTTTATAAGCAGAAAAAAAGCCATTCATAATAAAATGAATGGCTTTAAATAATAATCTGAATCAGATAAAATTCAAATTAACTTTTAGATAATTAAATCACTTTGTCACTTTTTGCAATAATGTTTCCATTGCAGAATCAATAACATCATTCTCTAATTCTTTTAAATATACTTGAGTAATGGATAAATTCTGATGTCCCATTGCTTCAGAGATTATATCAGTAGAAACGCCACTTTGTTTTAAATTAGTAGCAAAACTATGACGAGCTACATAACTTGTAATTTTACCATCGATCTTGCAAATTGAAGCTATTTCTTTCAAATCCTTATTGTATTTCTTAATAGTCCTTTCCTTCCTATATTCTAGTTCCATAGGTGTTGAATTTTCTTTTAATACAATAGGAAACACATATTTTGTTTCTCTCTTTTGAGCTTTGTAATAATCAAGTATTTGTTGAACAGGTTCTAGTACTTTTATTATAAAACGTGCTTTAGTCTTGCTCCTTACATAGATAACTTTACCATCTACAATATTCTCCCATCTCAATTTCATCATATCACTAAAATTCATTCCTCGCGTGTAATAACTAAAAACAAAATAATTTCTGGAATCAATTAAGGTAGGATGCTCTGTCATGTCTAGATTGATAACTTTATGAACATCTACAATACTCAAAGCCCTTTTGTTACTTGTTCCTTTTAGTTTTGAAACTTTATACTCTGTAAATGGATAATATTCTTTACTTGCACAGCCTTTTCTGATTGCATCATTATATATCGCCCTAATAGCTCGCATTTTTGCCGAAACACCAGTATCAATATTATTGTTAGCTCTAAGATAAACTTCATATTTACCAAGTAAAGTAGGAGTTATATCTTTAAAATAAATATTCTTATTCTCTAGAAACTTAAAAAAACTATTTTTAGAAAATTTGTAAAATTTAGCATTGCCTGTACGTCCTGATTTATTTAAATCATCAATATATTCATCCCAAAACTCTTTAACTGATATTTTTTTATCTCCTTTAAAGTTCAGGAACAGCCCTTCAAATTCATCCAAAGCTATATCTTCTCCTTTTCCTAAATGATCTGAAATAATCTTCTCTGCTCTGTTCCTAATCTCAGTTAAAGCAGAATTCATTTGTTTATAATTTGGGTAGTTTTTTCTGAACTCGGACTTAGTTTCGTTCCATTGTGACAAATCACATGATAGTTTCAACGAAATAAATTTAGTTTTTCTATCTTTAGTAAATCTTAGAAAGATTGGATATTCTCCATTAGCTAGGACTTTAGCTCTTTGAGTAATTTTTATAGTAGCCATAAATGATCAGTAATTTTAGGTACAACATAGGTACAACAAATGTATAAAAAATAGGTTAAAATAGGATAACAAAAGAAAATACAAATATCCAAATCTCTTTTAATTCAAGGCATTTGAAAGGATAAGAAAATAAATGAAAGAATACTAACCTTGCCTGGCAGGCAAGAGGTGATCGGTTCGAATCCGATATTCTCCACAAACATTTTCAACAAAAATACCCAAACAGTTTCTGTTTGGGTATTTTTATTTATACTAGTTATGTATTACACTTATATTATTTATTCTGCTACGATTAACAAATACTATGTTGGTTCCTGCCAAGATGTTCAACAGCGATTACAAGATCATTTAAATAGTAGAAGCAAATACACAAAAGTAGCAAAGGATTGGGAATTAAGATATTTCGAAACTTTCCTAACTAGAAGCGAAGCGTGTCAAAGAGAATTACAAATCAAAAAAATGAAAAGCAGAAAATATATCGAAAATTTAATCTTAACAAAAGGCTAGAGTATCCCGATGTATCGGGAGGGTGACCGGTTCTCCCGATGCATCGGAACGGTATTCTCCACAAAAAACCGTATTACTTTATTGTGATACGGTTTTTTTATTTTTCAGGAGCAGAAAGTTTTGTTTTCAAAAGACGACCTGTCCCGCTATCCCTTCCAATCTTTTATGCTGAACCCCAGCATAAAAGGATTTCCAGTTCTATCGGGGCTAGATTAGCCATTTTTGTTTTTATAAGATGTTTGAGTTGGATGTTATTGAGGCTCCCAACGTAAACGTTTAGGTTCTATCATGATATTTTTACCCTATTAAACTTCATTTTATACTTTCGCCACGTAAAATTTTACGTCTTGGAGGTTAAATTTTAGGTTATGAACCTAAAGTTTTACCGTGTCTTACCTAAAATTTTAGGTTCGTAACGTAAAAATTTCATGGTAGAGACCAAATACTTTATGATAAATCCTAAACAGCTTGTCTGAGTCCTTAAATAAGAAATCCCGAAATTTTAGTTTCGGGATTTCTTTCGATTGTGGATTTACTTTGCGGGCACGGATTGTAAATCCGCGCTATCGGGCAATTTCCACACTTCGTTTATCTAAAAAATCCAGTAATTCTCTTATGTTATTAACAGAATCAATATTAGAAAAATCTCTTTTTGCATTCAATAAAATATCAAATAAGTTATTTTCTTTAAATCCAAAAACTTTTCTATGAGAATGTTCGCGCATAAACTCACTATAGCTACCTGGGTATTTTTCAAATGGAGCTGTAACAATTCCAGAATTCAATGCTTCATTAAAGTTCTTTTTTAATAGCCACAATAAAAAATCATTATAACTTGTTTTTAGATTCAAAGCCAAATCGAATCCGTTTCCAATTAGAAACAATTTATTTATTTTTAATTTACTTTCTGGTAATTTTAGCTTTGTCATTAACTCAAAAAATTTATACTAGTTCACTCTCATTTTTGAAATTTATTTCATTTATCAAATCATCCCAACTTAATAATTCATCCTCTCTAAAATATTGAGGATCGAATTGTCTAACATCAGAATCATTTCTCACTTTACCATTTTTACTAGTTCCTTTTAACCAATTCCTGTGTCCAACAAAAATATGATTTGCTAAAATTTCTGAATTAATTATTCTGTATATAGGAGACTCATTTATGTTTGCAGGGATATTTACAAAAACAAAATATTTGTTTTTTGAAGTTTCATTTTCAACTTTTTTAGATAAAATCCATTTTAATTTATTTTGAGTAGTTTTTACTTGAATAGAAATTAATTTGTCTCCATTTAGATTACTCACTAAAATATCAACTCCATCAGAATTTCTCAAAGTTATCGCAGCTAAATAGCCCCTGCGTGAAAGTTCTGCTGCCACATAATATTCACCAGCAATTCCAGATAATTGTTTGTTTAACTTCATATTTATATAAAATTTATTATTTACTTTCAAACATAAAAGCTTACTCCAACAAAGTAAGCGTCCTATTTGTCAATTCATTTTTATATTTCAAAACATCATCAACACTACTTAATAAATACTCGTTATTTTCAATAACAATTTTCATTTTTGAATCGCTAAAAACTAATTTACAAATGACTTTTTTCAGATTGTCATCAATACTAATATTAAAAAAGCTTTTAAAATCTTTAAAGAAAATTCTTTGGCTTGGTATTTTTTTATTTTGAATCAACAAAGTTCTTATAGTATGATAAGCCTGAATTTCAGATTCCGTTGTTATAATTCCACCTGTATTTGAGTTTGCTTCTGATAACACTTTTTTCTCATATAAAGATTTCAACAATGCTGAATTAATCATTTTTATCATTTTAGCTTGAGTTTCTTCTGTGAATTTAGTTTTAAAATTCATTTCGCGATGAATGATTTTTAGAAAATCTTTAGAAGGAGCAATTAATTCTTTAAGTAAAGTAGCTTCAAAATCTTCCGTAAATACGCATTCCTGAGCAGTTTTTATAATTTCATTTACTACAACATATCTTTTATCAAACTTGATTAAAGTTTCCAAATCTTTCTCCGTATAATTAGACAAATTGAACACAAAAAAAGCTTTATTGTCAATTATATTTGGTTGTAAAACATCAGAATAAAATCTATACTCAATGCCATTTGTTAATACAGCAATTCTGGAATTCTTAGTATTATTAAAATAACCATTTAATTGTCCCGCTTCTTTATCACTCAATCTACTGTTATACTTTTTAGCTTCAATTAAAATAGTGTCTTTCTTATTCAACAAAATAGCATAATCAATTTTCTGACTCACACGTTCTCCAAAATCAGCATTATATTCTGGTATTAAATCATTCGAAATATAATTTAGGAGATGAAAAAATGGTTCAATTAAAAATTTACGAGTTTGAGCTTCGTTTGTACACAATTCTATTGCTTCATTAATTTTAAAACTCTCAATTGCTTTTTTTAATTGATTTATAGACTGTTTTGGAATGTTTGTGGTCATGCTTTACTGGTTTGGTTAGTTAGACAATTTCGAAATTAAAACTAAGCTAATGAAAATAAACCAATTACTGATTTTTTACAAATCATTGCTCTAAAAACAAATATCTTTATTTATTTGACCATCCCATTACGGAAAACCATATTAACAAAGTCTAAATTCAAAAGTAACCTTTTATCAATCTAATTGACTGCGTACTTTTACCTGAAAAACAATCTGGGATTTGCCAAATCTTCTCAAATACAAAATCAACTTTCCATTAAGCCAATTGCCCAAATCCGTTATAAGTTGCTGTTAGCTGTAGTTTTTTATTTGTTTTTTTCAACTTTTTCAATTTCATCTAGCCAAATTCTTTCAAATATTCGTCCGAAATAATAAATTTTGCTTTTGCCATCACCAGGCCCGAGTCTTTTAACTTTTACATGTCCTCTAAAATGAATTTCCTCTTTTGGGTCAAACAAATCTAAAATTGTTTCGAATGGTTCTTTACCAAATAGATAAGCGTTTTGTTCTTTAAAATGGTTTTCAGCAAAAATCATTAATAATGTTGTTTTCATTAATTTATTTTGACCATTACTTATTTGTTTTCGGAATCTTTCTGTAGCTTTTTGATTTCCTACAAATACAATATTTGTCAAAATTGTACATGGTTTATCTTGTTCTATTGAATATTCAACTACGTCAATATTCAATTCAAAATTATTGCCTCGAATTCCCCAATTAACCGAATAATCAGAGAATATTTCAGGTTGATTTGAATCTGATATTCTACCTAATTCGTCATTGTTCATTGTTGAAAGTGATTCTAAAATTGTTGCTAAACCATTATCAAAAGACGATCTAAAATCAGCATAAAATTTATCTCTTAAAAATAAAGGAATATCACAATCCTCAATTAAAAGAGGCAAGACAACTATTCTTCTTTTTTCAAGTTCTAACATTAAACCTGTAGTAATTTCTCTTTTACACCAATCAGAAGCTATTGAGCTTTTAGATAATATTACCATCAAAAATGATGCGTCAGTTATAGCATCTTGAATTTTATTAGTTATTGAATCTCCAAGTTTCATCTCCCATCTATCGATAAAAACTTTAATCCTTTTTTCTACAAGTTTTATACCTAATTTATCGACAAAATCTTTGTCTTTGTGCGAATAACTTATAAATATTGACATCCGTTTTGGTTTTTAAAATTACAGCTAACGTTTTGGAGCTTGGCGATGTTTCGAACTTTGTAAGCGAGTTCTTTCGTTTAAGATAAAATTTCTTGCAAAACACAAACGTGAATTTACCACAAAATTCGCAATCTTGCCAAACGGCTGTTACCAGCAATATTTGTTTTTTAATGAAGTTTTTTTACTTCCTTACTTTTGTATAATTGAATTATGTTGTCTGTAATTCCTGCCTCTTCATCTTTGGACAATTCTACAAGTTTATTAAGTGCTAATTCTTCATCATCATAGATAAAAGTGACTTTCTCAAGACATTTTATTATACCACTTGAAGTATATTTAAAACTAGAATTATGATTATTTTCAAATTCAAAAAGAGATTGGTCTAGAAAGGCTTTTAACGCGATATTAAAATTGCCTTTTAAAAAAGCTATTTGAGCATTTTGAGATAATAAATCTCTTTTTAATCTTTTGGATTCTGCAGATAATTTATTGTCATGATTTTTTTTATTTAATTCAATTTTTAAATCTAATTGCTTAACTTTTTCTTCTGCTGATTCTTTTAATGAGTTTATTTGTTGAGTTAAGTTATCATTGTAAGATTTTATTAAATCTTGATAATTACTAATATTTATTCTACTATCTTCTTTAATTTCAGTTCTTGTTTTGTCAATAAAATCATTAAACTTTTCGGTTAAAGTGCTAATACTTAAAGTTACTTCTTCCTGAAGCTTGACTTGTGTTTGATTCATTTCTGTAATGTTTTCAGAGGTTAAGAATGAGATTTTCTCTGTAAATTCATTTAAAGCATCTTTTTTTACACCAGCAATTTTAGAATCAATTTCACTCATCGCTTCTTTTACTTTTTTATCATTAAACCACCAATTGCTACCAAAAACTAATAAAACCGCTGTTCCTAATCCTCCTAATGCATAAAATATAGTTTTAAGAATACCATCATTTGCTTTTATTTGATTTTCATATAACATTTTATATGCTTTTCCTTCGGTCAACTCATTTTTGTCTTTCTCAGGAATAGTAGTTTCAGATACAGGGTTTGTATCTTTAAAAGAAAATAAAAGAGGTAATATTAATAGTAATAATGCTTTTCTCATGTTTTAAAATTTTTGTTAATTTTTATCTTTAAAATTGCTTTAGATTCTTGAATTTTCCTTTCTCCGGTAATATTGCTGTAACGCTCTCGTACTATAGCGTGTTTGGGACTAAATTAAGCCCATTCTTCAGATTAGCCAAATCTTCCAAATACAAAACCATATTTAAATTAAGCCAAATCCCCAAATTGCTTGTAGCGTGTGTTAGCGGTAGTTCGTCTTAGAAATCAGTATATTCTTCTAAGTTTTCACCGTCCATTAACTCTCTATTTATAGCCTGTAATCTTTCCAAAAGATCTGGCTGATTAAAATCAAAATCAATATTTGCTATTATTGGCGATAAAGGATTATCTGCTGTAACAAAACTTTGGAGATTAAAGTGATTTTCAAGTTGTTTTTCTTTGAGAAGTAAAATTATATCACATTCTACGTTGTAGGTATTATGGTTTTCACTATAAGCTGGTGCAGTAAAATTCGAACTTCCAATAATTGCTACTTTGGGCGTTTTTTCTTGTAAACCAATTGCAATTTTTGCGTGCCATTTTCTTCGTCTTTCTAAAAAAGCATTAAAACTTATTCCATTTGTTTTTAAGGAATTTAAAAAACTATCGAATTGATTATGCCAATCAGGTTTCACTCCTCGAAATGTATAACCAAAGTTTCCGCCAATAATAGTATATGAAATTTTACCAAAATTCGGATTTGCTAATATTGTTTTTACAATTTCATCGCCTGTGACACTATACTTATTATTTTCTTGAAAATAACCAGAACAAATTACTACACTATCGAAGTCGGGATAGCTTAAAATGCTTAATATATTTTGTTTGAAATAGCTTATATTCAAATCTGTTCTTAATGCAATCGAAATCATATACGTGTGTGCGTTTTGAATTACGGCTAACTTATTTATATGCGTGATAAAATCACACAAAGCCAGCTAAAAAATATAGATTGGTATGATAAATAATACTTATGTTAAATTCAGATCTAAATATTAATTCTTTATATGTTTTTTGTAGTCATTTTTATTTGTTTGATTAGTGAGACAACTTGCGAAACTAAAAACTTAGCTAATGACAATAAACTAATTATTAAGTTTCAAAAAATCATTGCTCTAAAACAAATACAAATATGTTTATTAATTTGACCATCCCATTACGGAAAACCATATTAACAAAGTCTAAATCAAAAGTAACCTTTTATCAATCTAATTGACTACGTACTTTTACCTGAAAAACAATCTGAGATTAAACTTAAGTTGTAGAAGATTTAAGTTTTTTATCTTTCTTCCTGGCTTTCTTCTCTTCAGCCAAAATTCTTGCATGTTGCCTGTTTATTTGTAACGCCCAAACAAAAGAAACAAACCAGCAAAGCACTGTCCATGCGGTGAGGAGGTTAAATACAAACAAGTACTTGCTGTTTTTTTTATTCCATGAAATGATCGTTGGTATAAAATAAACAAATAACATGACTATTCCTGCCATTATTTTTTCAATAGTAAGCTCTCGATTTTCAAATGGGAGATAGCTTTCTGTTTGTGCTTGAATGAAACTTGAGGGTAATAATGTGATGAGAGTAAAAGGGTAATTCTTTTTCATAATATTGAATTAATTATTAAAAGCTTCACTTTGTCGAGCTTCTTGTGTGATCCTTCTCCCGAAGCCTCGGGATCAGGATGACAAGATTGTGGCAACTTTGTCGAGCTTCTTGCGAGGATTTGCTTCGCCAGTCGCTATCGCTCTAGTTTCCTTCGTCGAAATGACAAGATTGCGGCAGAACTTTGCAGCTTTGCGACCTCACCGACAAACAAACTTAGCGTTCTTTGCGTAAACCCTTAGCGAACTTTGCGGTTAAAAAAAACTTAGTGCCTTAGCTCCTTCGTGGCAAAAAAACTACTTAATCAAAAACCCCATTCGAATAGACCCATAAAAATAACCTGAATTCGTATTTGTTTCAGGATCTTTCAATTCGCGGCCACGGTAAAGAAAAGAATAAGAAATATTGAACTTATTGTGGCGGTATTTCAAACCAAATTCGGCGTTGAAACGAAGTGGTTCCAACTCAAAAGTCACCGGACTGGTGTCGCTGAACATACTGCCTTCGATGGTGGCGTCGTAAAATTGGTAATTGACGCTTGGCATCGCATAAAAGTAAAATTCCCTCACATCGAATTGCGGTTGAGAACTCACTGAAGCGTCATACAAATTAGAATCATAAACAGGAAGTAATTTCTTGAAGCCAATTCTAGCCAAAAATCCTGTAGAAACACCGTTAAAAATAGTCCCCAAATTCGCTTCTGACTGAAAATGAAGATCTACAAAATCATTGTGTTTAGAAGGGAATAATTTCTTCGAATACATCACATGTGCCTGTACGGCAAGTGCATTATGAAGCTGGTTTTCCCAGCCATACACCTTTTTATAACCAATAACATGATGAAAACTTTCCTGGGTTTCACGCCCAAAAGCATTTGGTCCCATAAAACCCAACTGAAAATCGGTCTTTAAAACCGATTCGCTTTGGTAGAAAAAACTGCGTCCGGCTTCGGCAAAAAGATATCCCGTAAAAGGACGGTCGTTAATATCAACAGCCGTTTCATTAATAAATCTCGGATTATAGATATATTGCCCTAAACGAAATTCAGTAATTTTTTTATTGATTTTTTCGTTTTCGTTTTTGGATAGATATCTGAAAAAAAGTTCTAAACCGTTTGTATAATACATATCATTTTTAGACGAAGTGTATAAATCATTATCGGAAATAAAACCAAATTCATTTGTTTTTCCCTGCCCAAAAGATAGCGCTGTGGTTAGAACCAGAAATACAAAAACAATCTTTTTATTTCGCATTATAATTTATTTTTCCAACAGCACGCATTTCACGAACAATTCGTTCTTTGCGTCGATTGATATAACTTGAAGAACCTGTCGCTTTAAATTTTCTTGGGTTTGGTAATATTGCTGCAATTCCGGCCGCCTGCATGGCAGTTAAACTTGAAGCGTCACGACGATACCAATGTTCAGTTGCCGCATAAGCACCATAAACACCATCGCCCATTTCGATACTATTCAGGTAAACTTCCATGATGCGTTGTTTTCCCCAGATAACTTCAATTAAAACGGTGAAGTACGCTTCTAAACCTTTACGAAAATAGCTTTTCCCCTGCCATAAAAACACATTTTTAGCGGTTTGTTGCGAAATGGTACTTCCGCCACGAATTCGGCGTCCGCGTTCGTTGCTTTTATAGGCTTTTTGAAGTGCTTTGAAATCAAAACCATTGTGATATAAAAAAGTTCCGTCTTCACTGGCGATAACCGCTTTCTGCAAATTCATCGAAATTTTCTCAATCGGTTCCCAATCGTGGTCAAAATAAACTTCTTTTCCTCCTAATTTATTTTCGATAGCACGAATCACCATTAAAGGTGTAAAAGGTACCGGCACATATTTAAAAATGATAACGGAACCGATCGAAAGTCCGAAAAACCATAAAAACAGTTTTATAAAAAACCATTTTACTTTCTGGCCAAACGTGCGATTGGTTTTCTTTTTTGCTGTTGGCTTTGGCTTACTTGCGGTTGTTTTTTTTGGTACTGGTTTTTTGGTTGCTGCCATTATATTAAATCTGCTAATTCTGTTCCTATTAAACTACCTATTGCTACGCCCATTCCGCCTAAACGCACTCCACAAAACACGTTTTCAGACAATTGCGAAACAACAGGATTTTTACTGTTTCCTACTCCCATAATCCCGCTCCAACGATGGGCAATCTGGAAATCCTGATTTGGTAAAATTACATTTTTCAGCAACTCTTCCAATTTATTTTGTACAATTTTCGTTTGGCCAAATTCGGTTGTGTTTTCTGCTTCAAAATCTAAGTTTCGGCCTCCGCCAAGCAAGATTCTGTCACCAATATTTCTGAAATAATAATAACCGCGATCCAGATGAAAAGTGCCCCGAATATCTAAATTTTGAATTGGTTCCGTAATTAAAACCTGCGCCCTCGCCGGTTGGACTGCTCCTTTTGTTAACGTATTAGCAAAGCCATTTGTTGCGAACAATATCTTTTTTGAAGTAAAACTAAAATCGTTCAATGCAATTTCAACCTGATTTCCTAAATCGGTATAACCTGTTACGGTTTGCTGGTTCAAAATTAAAACATCAGCAGCAACGGCTTGTTTCAGCAATTCCTGCATCATATTTCCGGTATCGATCTGCGCTTCAAACGGATTAAAAATTAAATATTCCTGAATGTTTTCAAAACCAAATCGGTCTATTTCTTTGGTAAAAACATCAGTCTTAAAAAGTGGTTTTAAAATTTCATTAATAAAAGGCAATCGCGCAACACATTCATTGAAACCTCTTTCATCTTCTTTCAAAAAAAGTTCGTATCCGCCGTGAGGTTTAAAATCTATTGCAGCATCTCCCAATCTTTTTCGGAGCAATTGCAATCCTTGCCAGCGTTTTTCAATCAACGCAATCACATCTTCTTCTGAATGTGTTTTAAGATCTTCCAAAATTTCAGAAAGACTTCCGAAACAGGCAAAACCGGCATTTTTTGTACTGGCACCTTGTGGCAACATCCCTCTTTCTAAAACCAGAATTTTCGCCGTTGGGAATCTTTCGCGTAAGCGTAATGCTGCATGTAAACCTACGATCCCACTTCCAACGATGGTATAATCAACATTCGTAAACCAGTTTTTCAGCTCCCAATAACTTAATTCCATCTTTGCCAATTTTTTATAAAAATAATAATTTCTTTAATTTAAATTCCAAATTTTTAAATTCCAAATTCCAATTTGAAACCTTTAAAGTTAAAGTTTAGATATTGGAATTTGGAATTTATTTTTTGGGATTTATTTTAAATTATTTGGAATTTAAATGTTGTATTTTTAGCCCCACGAATATTAGAATTTTATTATGAAAAAAGTATTATTTACAACCTTAATAATGATGAGTTTAAACGCTATCGGACAGAATGTGATGTCACCAGAATTGTTATGGAAATTAGGAAGAGTGACTGCACTTGGACTTTCAAAAGACGAAAAAAACGTTGTTTTTAAAGTTTCTACTCCTTCAGTAGAAGAAAACAAATCATCTTCAAAATTTTACATCTTGCCAGTTAATGGCGGAGCTGCAACTGAAATTAAAGACACAAAAGATGTTTTGGCCGACAAAAATGTTTCGCCTGACGGAAAATTTTTAGTGTACAATGAAGAAGTGAAACTGGAGAAAGTTTTAGGAAAAGATTTTTATCCGAGCCTTACCAAATCAGATGCCCAAATTTATGATGGTTTAGATTATCGTCATTGGGATACCTGGAACGAAGGGAAATTCAACCACGTTTTTTATAAAGAAAACAAAGAAGGCGCTGCCGGAATTGACATCTTAAAAGGGGAGAACTTCGATTCTCCACAAAAACCTTTTGGTGGCGACGAAGACTATATCTGGTCTCCTGACGGAAAAAGTATCTTATATGTTTGCAAGAAAAAAGCGGGAACTGATTATGCTATTTCTACAAACACCAATATTTACGAGTACAATTTAGAGACTCAAAAAACAATCAACAGAACCGAAGATAATCTAGGATACGATACAGCTCCGCAGTTTTCTCCAACAGGAAATTTAACCTGGCTGCAAATGAAACGTGATGGTTATGAAGCTGATAAAAACGACATTATTGTTGAATTTAAAGGAATCAAAACCAACTTAACTGCCAATTGGGACGGAACTGTAGACAATTTTATCTGGAGTAAAGACGGTAAAAACATTTATTTTGTAGCGCCGGTTGACGGTACAAAACAACTTTTTGTAGTAAACTTTCCGGGATTGACAAGAATTGCCATTCAGGTTCGTCAGATTACAAAAGGTGATTTTGACGTAAATGATTTAGTAGGTTTCGCTGGAGATGATATCATCGTAACCAGAAACGACATGAATCACGCTCCTGAGATTTATTCTTTTAATTTGAAGAAAAATACCTGGAAACAACTTTCAAATGTAAATACAGATACATATAAAACACTAGCGTTAAGCAAAACGGAAAGACGTTATGTTACGACAACTGACGGTAAAAAAATGTTGGTTTGGGTAATTTTACCTCCAAATTTTGATGCTTCAAAAAAATATCCAACGTTGTTATTCTGTCAGGGCGGACCACAAAGTGCGTTGACACAATCCTATTCTTTCCGTTGGAATTTTTCATTAATGGCTGCTAAAGGCTATGTAGTTGTTGCACCAAACCGTCGTGGTATGCCAGGACATGGTGTAGAATGGAATGAGAAAATCAGTAAAGACTGGGGCGGCCAGGTTATGGACGATTACCTTTCTGCAATTGATGATGTTGCCAAAGAAAGCTACGTTGACAAAAGCCGTTTAGGTTGTGTTGGGGCAAGTTACGGAGGATATTCAGTATTTTATTTAGCCGGAATTCACAACAACCGTTTCAAAACTTTTATTGCACACGACGGCGTTTTCAATACCGTAAGTATGTTGGGAACTACTGAAGAAGTTTTCTTTAACAACTGGGATTTTGGTGGTGCATATTGGGAAAAAGACAATGCAGTTGCCCAAAAAGCATACACGACATTTAATCCGGCAACTTTGGTTCAAAACTGGAACAAACCAATTCTGATCTTCCAGGGAGGAAAAGATTTCCGTGTGCCAATTGGACAAGGACAAGAAGCTTTTCAGGCTGCTCAGTTAAGAGGAATCAAAAGTAGATTTGTTTATTTTCCTGATGAAAACCACTGGGTATTGCATCCGCAAAATGCTCAGGTTTGGCAAGGTGAATTTTTTAAATGGCTGAACGAAACGTTATAAGTTAAGCTTACATAAATATTTAATAGCCGCAAATTATATAACAATTTGCGGCTTTTTTATTTTCAAGACCTTTGAATTATGTAACAGATTCATTTCGATTCTCTTTTAAAAACAGATTTTTTTGAATAAATTGCAGGGAATTCAATTTTAAATCTACCAAATCTACTACTTGAAAATCTATGGAAAGTAAAAGAAGTTACACTGCTATAAAAGTACTTTTCAGCTACGTTGCTTTACTGGCTTTGGTTGTTACAGTCGGATGGTTTTTATATTCTGAAAATGTGGTTTATAACAAACTGGAAAATAAAATTGCCTTCGAAAAAACCAAAATTTTAAGAGTTAGCAAATTATTTTCGAATGTCTATAAAACGGAGAGTTTAGCCCGAAAAACAATTCAGACTAACTCTGAAAGTGACTTTAAAAGTTATCTTACTGAAACCGATTCTTTACGTTCCAGAATTGACACTTTAAAACAGATAGTAACTACACAATATCAAAAAACGTTGTTGGACAGCGTTAATTATTATTTATCTGAAAAAACGAAGAACATTCAGCAGTTAAAAGCGATAAAAAACAAAGCTGACGATGAAGTTTCGGTAAATACTGCTATTGATGAAATCACCAAAATGGAGTTTAAACTCCGAAAATTAGAGCTTCAGGATTTTACTAAAAGTCCAAATCAGCTTGGAAGTTACCAGCGAAATGTGCTTCAGAAATATGTCGATTATCTGAATCAGAATATTCCGGATGACAGTACCAATACGTTAAGCAAACAGGCTTCTGATTCTATCCTGGCAAATTCGAAAAAGCTTTTGAGCAATGTAAAACTAAAAGCAGAAAAGAAAAAAGAATCACTGAATTTTGAGGAAAATAAATTGCTTAAAAATGAAATCGCCATTTCAGAACAACTTCGAAAAGTGCTTCGGATTATTGAGCGAGAAATCATTATCAATTCGATTAAAAACAATTCTTTAAAAGAAAAATCACTTAAAAAAGTCAATGAAATTGTAACGGCTTCGGCCATTATTGGTTTGATATTGACTTTGTTTTTCTCCATTTTAATTGTGAGCGATTATTCGAAATCACAAGTCTATAAAAGACAGCTCGAAATTGCGAATTTTAAAACGAAGAACTTATTAAAAAGCCGCGAGCAATTGATTTCGACCGTAAGTCATGATTTAAAAACACCTTTGAGTACCATTGTCGGTTATTCAGAACTTTTGGGTAATTCTGATGTGAATACGAAGCAGTCTTATTTTATTAAAAACATTAAAAATTCTTCAGAATATATTACCCAATTAGTTCAGGATTTATTGGATTTCTCTCAAATCGAAGCAGGAAAAATTACGATTGAAAAAGTGCCTTTTTCATTGCCTGAAATTATTGATGAAGTTGCCAAAAGCATTCAGACCGTTTACAAACAAAAAAACATTGAACTTATTATTAATGTTGATGAAAAGCTGAACAGTAAAATTGTGGGGGATCCGTTTCGATTGAAACAAATCTTAAGCAATATTATTGGAAATGCTTATAAATTTACGGAAGAAGGTTTTATCAGAATCGGTGCTTTTATTGCTGAAAATGATCAATTTTTTACGATTATAATTGAAGATAGCGGAATTGGAATTGAAAAAGAAAATCAGAAATTAGTTTTTGAAGAATTTGCTCAGGCCAATGAAGGCATCGAAAAAAAATACGGCGGAACTGGTTTAGGATTGTCAATCTGCCAAAAAATAATTTCCATTTTAGGAGGAACTTTACAGCTTGAAAGTATTTTTGGAAAAGGAAGTACTTTTGAAATTCAGTTGCCGTTATTGTTTGACAGCAGTACAAACTCAATACAAGAGGCTAAAAAAGCAATTGTTCGCAATACTAAAAAACAAACTTTCATTGTGATTGATGACGACATTAATCTGCTCAATTTAACCATTGGTGTTTTAAGACAGGAAAATCATCAGGTATTGTCTTTCACCAGTGCGATCAAAGCATTGGAAGCCATTCAAAAAACGAATTTTGATTTTGTCATAACCGATATTCAAATGCCTGAAATGGATGGTTTTATGTTTCTTCAAAAACTTAAAAACACGTCAATCTATAAAAATCAACCTGTAATTGCCTTAACCGGAAGAACTGATTTAGCTCCGTCTGTATACGCCAAAGCAGGTTTTACAACTGTGGTTAAAAAACCGTATTCTCCAAAAATATTATTGGAAACCATTCATCTTATTTTACAAAATGATACTTTGCCTGTGGTTGACATTAATGACAACGAAGAAAAAATAGCTACAAAATCATATTCCTTAGAAACCCTAAAAGACTTTCTGGGAAATGATAAAAATGCCTTAAATGAAGTTTTAAAATCATTTATAGAAAGTACCAATGAAAATCTTGTGTTTTTAGAAACTGCCATTGGACAAGAAAATGTCCCGGAAATAAATGCTATTGCGCATCGAATTGCACCAATGTTCAATCAGATTGAAGCATATGAAATTGGCGGGATACTAAAAGTATTAGATAAAAATGATTTTGAAATTTCTGATTTGAAAGACATCTTTAAAGCCTTAAAGGCAAAAACAGAATCACTTTTTAAAGCGTTGCAAAAAGAGATTATTTAATCGATGTTGTATTGCTTTAGCTTATTATAAAGAGTCTTTCTGGTAATTTTAAGCAATTTGGCGGCTTCCGATTTGTTATTTTGAGTTCTTGAAAGTGCGTGAATAATAGTTTCTTTTTCATTTTCTGACAATGAAAAAGTTTCGTTCGAATTTTGCAGATTACTTTTCTGAGCCTGAAAAAACTCAGCTGGCAAAACATCACTCTCAATATAATCGCTTCTGGTAAGAAGTGTGGCACGTTTTACGCAGTTTTGCAGCTCACGTAAATTCCCAGGCCAATTGTATTTTTGAAAAATAGCAACAACTTCAGGCGAAAATCCGATTACTTCCTTATTCAGCTGATTATTGGCTTTTTCCAGAAAGTATTCGGCAAAAACCATTAAATCCTCTTCCCTGTCTTTTAATGAAGGCGAAAGAATCGAGAATTCGTTGATTCTATGGTATAAATCTTCTCTAAAATCACCGTTTTTTACTGCTTCGCGCAAATCTTCGTTTGTAGCAGTTATGATGCGGATATCAACGTTAATTTCTTTATTGCTTCCAACAGGTTTGATTTTTCTTTCCTGAAGTGCTCTCAGCAACTGTATTTGATTTTCATAAGAAAGATTTCCGATCTCATCTAAAAACAAAGTTCCACCATTAGCAGCTTCAAAATAACCCATTTTGTCGCTAATTGCTCCTGTGAACGATCCTTTTAAATGCCCAAAAAATTCACTTGCTGCTAATTCTTTCGGAATTGCGCCACAATCAACCGCAATAAAATTATTGTTTTTTCTGGTGCTTTGCTGGTGAATGCTTTTGGCAATAATTTCTTTTCCTGTTCCGCTTTCTCCAATAATCAAAACCGACATATCCGTAGGACTCACCAAATGAATGTGATCTAATAATTTTTTGGAAGCAACAGAAATACCTCTGACAAATTCATTTTCAGACGAAGTAGCTTCTTTCTTTTTTGGTGCTTTTTTTTCTTTTGCCGGAATTTCTTCGCTTTCAGAATTTTTTAAAGCATTTGTAATTACTAATAAAACCTCATCAGGATTAAAAGGTTTTGAAATATAATCGGCTGCACCATTTTTTATGGCTTTAACCGCAGTATTTACATCTGAATATCCCGTCATAAGAATCACAGGGGTTTCAGGTTTTGAAGTTTTAAATTCAGACATCAATCCAATACCATCAGAATCAGGCAAACGCAGGTCTGTCAGAATCAAATCGAAAGATTCTTTCTTCATTGCCAATCTGGCCTCTTCTGCCGAGAAAGCAACGGTTATGTCGTATGCTTTTTTTATTAGAAATTTCTCTAATAATTTGCAAAACGAAATATCATCTTCTATCAGTAATATCTTTGACATCTGTTTTTAGGGTCTTTTTTGCTAAAATAATACTATTAAACTTGTATTTTCATAAAATTATGCAAAAAAAAAGAGATTGCACGTCGCAATCTCTTTTTTACCAAAAACATAAATCTAATTCACCTAATTATATTTTCAACCAATTGCCATTGACATCTGAGTAAACAGTAGCCTTTTGGTCACCAACTGATATTTCGAGTTTATACTCTTTTTTTTCGTTTGTATAAGCTTTCACCAGCTTTGCGCCAGGGTAAGCTGTTTCTAATGCTGTCTTCACTACAGCCGGAACTGCATCAACCGCAACTTCTTTATATTCATCCTGAACATTAACAGCAATCTTTACAGGCTCAGCTTCTGTAGTTGCATGTATTGATAAACTTCCCAAAATTATTGCTGCCGATAAGATTAACTTTTTCATAATGTTCATTTTAAATTATTTTTTAAGAATGTTTCCCGAAGCATCTGTAAAAAAAGTATATTTCTTACCTTCTTTCGAAATTTCAAGCTTGTATTCGTCCTTAGCATTTTTCCATGCTTTTTCCAATTTAGAACCTACAAATGATTTTTCAATTGTTGATTTTACAGCGGCTGGAACAGCATCTGCCGTAATTTCAGTATATTCATCCTGAACATTTACTGAGGAAACAATTGAATTTGTTACAACCGGAGTTGCTGCATTCATTGACAAACCTCCTAAAAGGATAGTTGCAGATAAGATTAACTTTTTCATGTTATGGGGATTTTATAGTTACTTTTTAAGGATATTCCCTTGTGCATCCGTGTAAACAATTGATTTTACTTCTCTGACAGTAATTTCAATTTTATATTCTTTTTTGTCGTTTACATATGCTTTGTCAAGTTTAACTCCTGGATAAGCATTATCTAAAGCTGTTTTAATAGCTGCCGGAACAGCATCAATTTCTTTATACTCATCCTGACTTTTTATTGAATTCGTTATTGTATTTGTTTCATCAATAACTGCTGCCTGTGTTGACAACCCTCCTAACAGGATAGCTGCCGATAAGATTAACTTTTTCATAATAATAGTTTTTTAGTAGTTAGTGATTATTTTTTAACCCAAGATCCGTCTGCATTAGCATAAAGAGAACCTACCTTATCTCCTACAGTAACTTCTAATTTGTATTGAGAAGCTGCATTTTTGTAGGCTTTAGAAAGTACTGCATCCGGATAAGCTTTTTTAAGCGCATCTGTAACTGCAGCTGGTACTTCTTCTACTTTGATTTCAGTATATTCATCCTGAATTGAAATAGTTTTTACGATTGTATTTGAAATTGGAGAAGTTGAAGCAAATGAAGTTAAACCTCCCAAAACGATTGCGGCTGATAAAAATAAATTTTTCATGATATTTAATTTAACGGTGTATATAATATTTTTTAAACTTTAAACTGAATGGCTATAGATTATTTTTTAATCCAGGATCCATCTGCGTTAGCATAAAGAGAACCTACCTTGTCTCCTACAGTAACCTCTAATTTGTATTCTGATTTTGCATTTTTGTATGCTTTAGAAAGTACTGCATCCGGATATGCTTTTTTAAGAGCCTCTGTAACTGCTGCCGGTACTTCTTCTAATTTAATTTCTGTATACTCTTCCTGAATAGAAATTGTTTTTACGATTGTATTTGAAATTGGAGAAGTTGAAGCAAATGATGTTAAACCTCCCAAAACGATTGCGGCTGATAAAAATAGATTTTTCATAATAGTTATATTTTAGTATTCGTAATTTAATTTTAGTATTACTAATTTGAATAAACATTGAAGTGCCTATTTAAATTATTTTTTAATCCATGTTCCGTCTGCATTAGCATAAAGAGAACCTACTTTCTCTCCAACAGTAACATCTAATTTGTATTCTGATTTTGCATTTTTGTATGCTTTTGAAAGAACTGCATCCGGAAATGATTTTTTCAAAGCCTCAGTAATTGGAGCCGGCACTTCTTCTAATTTAATTTCTGTGTATTCGTCCTGAATTGAAATCGTTTTTATAATAGAATTTGTAATTGGAGAAGTCGATGCGAATGAAGATAAACTTCCCAAAACAATAGCGGCTGATAAGAATAAATTTTTCATAATGTATATTTAGTTTAATAGTTGTTTACGCTTTAGATAATGAAATTATTATGCCGCAAACCAAACATAACATGCCAAATCGTTCAAACCCTTATTTTTAAAGGCCTTAACCTATTTGTGCCAAAATTTATAAATTAAAAAAAGTGTGTAATTTTCCAAATGAGTGTGTAAAAAGTATACACTTTTAGTGTTTACCGAGCCATTTAAGCAACAAGACCCGACAAATTTCAAAATTTGTCGGGTCTAATATTTTAATGTAAAATAAAAAAGGCTGTCAAAATTGACAGCCTCTTTATAATTATTCGATTGGATTCATTTTAAAAGTATCCATAAATGCAGTTGTGTAATCTCCTGCAATATATCTTGGATCATCCATTAATTGTCTGTGGAAAGGTATTGTAGTTTTCACACCTTCGATTACGAATTCATCCAAAGCTCTTCGCATTTTGCTGATAGCTTCTTCACGAGATTGAGCTGTTGTAATTAACTTAGCAATCATCGAATCGTAATTTGGCGGAATACTGTAACCAGAGTAAACGTGAGTATCTAAACGAACTCCGTGCCCTCCTGGCATATGAAGCGTAGTAATTTTCCCTGGGGAAGGACGAAAATCATTATAAGGATCTTCAGCATTAATACGACATTCGATAGCATGCAATTGTGGTAAATAGTTTTTTCCTGAAATCGGAATTCCGGCAGCAACCATAATTTGCTCACGAATCAAATCATAATCAATAACTTGTTCTGTAATTGGGTGCTCCACCTGAATACGTGTATTCATTTCCATGAAATAGAAATTTCTATGTTTGTCTACAAGAAATTCTACTGTTCCGGCTCCTTCGTATTTAATGAATTCAGCAGCTTTTACGGCAGCTTCTCCCATTGCAGCACGCAATTCGTCTGTCATGAATGGAGAAGGTGTTTCTTCAGTTAGTTTTTGGTGACGACGTTGTACAGAACAATCTCTTTCAGAAAGATGACACGCTTTTCCGTATGAATCTCCAACAACCTGAATTTCGATATGACGTGGCTCTTCAATAAGTTTCTCCATGTACATTCCGTCATTTCCAAATGCAGCAGCAGCTTCCTGACGTGCACTTTCCCATGCTTTCAATAATTCTTCTTCTTTCCAAACGGCACGCATTCCTTTTCCACCACCGCCGGCAGTTGCTTTAAGCATAACCGGGTAACCAAATTCTTTAGCCAATTTTTGTGTTTGTTCGAAAGATTCTAATAATCCGTCAGAACCTGGCACACATGGAACTCCTGCAGCTTTCATTGTCGCTTTTGCAGAAGCTTTGTCTCCCATTTTATCAATCATTTCAGGAGCCGCACCAATAAATTTGATGCCGTGTTCCTGACAAATTTTAGAGAATTTAGCATTCTCTGAAAGAAACCCATATCCTGGATGAATTGCATCTGCATTTGTAATTTCTGCAGCAGCAATAATATTTGACATTTTCAAATACGATAAGTTACTCGGAGGAGGTCCGATACAAACCGCTTCGTCAGCAAACTTTACATGTAGACTTTCTGCATCAGCTGTAGAGTAAACCGCTACAGTCTTAATTCCCATTTCCTTACATGTACGAATTACACGAAGTGCAATTTCTCCTCTATTCGCAATTAATATTTTTTTAAACATCTTATTTTAATTAGATAATTAGACAATTTAATAATTAGATAATTTTAGATGATTAACAAATTGCAAATCAATCTAAAATCTAATCTAAAATCTAAATTTTTATGATGGATCTACTAAGAATAAAGGTTGATCAAATTCTACTGGAGACATATCGTCAACAAGAATTTTTACAATTTTACCTGAAACTTCTGATTCGATTTCGTTGAATAATTTCATTGCTTCAATTACACAAAGAACATCTCCTTTTGAGATAACACTTCCAACTTCGGTAAAAACTGGTTTGTCTGGAGACGGTTTTCTATAAAAAGTACCAATGATTGGCGATTTTATAGTGATAAATTTCGAATCTTCAGCCGGAACAGATGCTTCACTAGTTACATTAACAACAGCCGGAGCAGTTTGCTGAGGAGCAACAGCCTGTGGCAATGCTTGCTGGGTTGGTAATTGTTGTACATAAGTAGTTTCAGTCACGTTTCCTTCTAAAGTTGTTCTGATAGTGATTTTTACATCATCCATTTCCAGTTTTACTTCTGCAACTCCCGAATTTGCTACAAATTTGATTAGGTTTTGAATTTCTTTTAAATCCATAATGATTCGTTTTTAGTTTTAATTTATTTTGTATCGTAAGCCCATTTCAGGTAAATAGATCCCCAAGTGAATCCACCACCAAAAGCGGCTAAAATAATATTATCTCCTTTTTTGAATTGGTGTTCAAAATCGCTTAATACTAATGGCAAAGTTGCTGAAGTTGTATTACCATATTTTTCAATATTCATCAATACTTTTGAATCTTCAAGGTTCATTCTGCTTGCAGTAGCATCAATAATACGCTTATTTGCCTGATGTGGCACTAACCAGTCAACATCTTCATTAGTCAAATTGTTTCTTTTAACAATCAATTCGCTAGCGTCAGCCATATTAGTTACAGCATATTTAAAAACGGTTTTCCCGTCCTGAATAATATTGTGTTGTCTGTTTTTAACGGTCTCTTCTGTAGTTGGAATTAGAGAACCTCCGGCAGAAATTTTAAGAAAATCACGTCCTACACCATCGCTTCGTAAATACTCATCTTGCAAACCTAAGCCTTCATAATTTGGTTCGAATAAAACAGCACCTGCTCCATCTCCAAAAATAATACAAGTAGATCTGTCTGTGTAATCTACAATTGATGACATTTTATCGGCACCAATTAATAAAACTTTTTTGTAACGTCCTGACTGTATATAAGCTGCAGCAGTTGACATTCCGTATAAGAAACTTGAGCATGCTGCCTGCAAATCGTATGCAAATGCATTAGTAGCTCCAATTTCTGTTGCAACATAAACTCCTGTAGAGGCTACCGGCATATCGGCAGTAGCTGTTGCCATTATTACCATATCAATCTCTAACGGATCAATATTAGCTTTTGCTATTAAATCCTGTGCTGCTTTTATGGCAAGAAACGATGTTCCTTTATCAGCATCTTTAAGAATTCTTCGTTCTTTAATTCCGGTACGAGTAGTGATCCATTCGTCATTAGTATCGACCATTGTTTCCAATACTTTATTTGAAAGTATATAGTCAGGAACATAGGCTCCAACAGCGGTAATTGCGGCTGTGATTGTATTCATTATATTTTATTATTTCTTTTCAAATACAGGATATTTGAAAAATTTTTAAAAGACTTGAAAATTACAAAAAAAAACGAAATTAATTTGTAGATAATTTCTTAAAAAAAGAAAATTATAACCAACAAAAAAAACTCTCACTATGTGAGAGTTCTAGTATAATTTACAAAAACGTATTAAGCAACCGCTACAGATTTATCGATAACAACTTGCCCTCTGTAATACATTTTACCTTCATGCCAGTAAGCTCTGTGGTATAAATGTGCTTCTCCAGTAATAGGACATGTAGCGATTTGAGCTACAGTAGCTTTATAATGTGTTCTTCTCTTATCTCTTCTTGTTTTCGAGATTTTTCTCTTAGGATGTGCCATTTTACTATATTATTTATCCGTTAATAGTTGCTTTAATTTGTCCCAACGCGGGTCAATATCTTCTTCTTTTTTACTCTCTTTTTTCTCTTCTTTGACTTCTTTTACAGTCAGTTCATTCAGTTTTTTTAAGGCTTCAGTTTGCAAACTTCCGTCTTTAACTCCCGGATGAACTCGTTTTAGCGGTACTGAAAGAGCAATCATTTCATAAATGTATTGTGCAACATCTAATTCATGCTCTCCGTGCGGCAAGATTAACAACTCTTCATTATCGTTGTTAAATTCATCTCCAAAACGAACAATTAATTTCATTTTCCCTTTTATAGGAAGATCAAAATCTTCGCCTGTTAGATCACAAGGCACATTTACAGTTCCTTTGTGTTTGAATTCCAACTCTAACATGTTGCTCTTCTTATCTAAAACCAAACTCACTTTGATATCCGAACTTTGAAATTCGTCGTAATCAAAGTTCTCAAAGAACGTGTTACTTATTTGATACTCAAAATGGTGTTTTCCCAGCTTTAATCCCATAAAAGGAATTAAAAATTCTTTTGATTTGCTCATCTTAACATCAATTTGACCAATCGGCATCTAAAACTCAGATACCTGAATTGGGGTGCAAAGATATAAAATTATTATAAAACTAATAATCTTATTCACCTTTTTTTGTTTATAACTGTTTTTCTTTTATTTTAAGAGGTTTTTGGCTAATCTCCTCATACTGATTACGCGAACGATAAATGTCAATCGCGAGATAAACTGCCTCTTTAAATGAATTGAAATCTGCCATGTCTTTTCCAGCAATATCGTATGCTGTACCATGATCTGGTGATGTTCTTATTTTATTTAAACCTGCTGTATAATTTACTCCTTTTCCAAAAGACAATGTTTTAAACGGAATCAATCCCTGATCATGATATGTCGCTACAATAGCATCATATTTCTCATATTGACCGCTTCCAAAAAAGCCATCAGCAGGAAAAGGACCAAAAACCATCGTTCCGGCTTCAAATATTTTCCTTAAAGCTGGCTTCAAAACCAAATCATCTTCTTTCCCTATAACTCCTCCATCACCTGCATGTGGATTTAATCCTAATACAGCAATTTTCGGTTTTACAATACTAAAATCCTGAATCAAAGATTTTCTGACTGTTTCGATTTTTCTTGTAATTAATTCTTCTGTCAAATGAGACGAAACTTCATTTAGCGGCACATGATCTGTCAGTAAACCCACTCTTAAATTATCCTGAACCATCATCATCAAGGCATTACCTTCTAATTCCTGGTCTAAATAATCAGTATGTCCCGGAAATTTAAATTCCTCTGATTGGATATTGTACTTATTGATAGGGGCGGTAACCAAAACATCAATTTCACCTTCCTTCAAGGCTTTGGTTGCTGCAACAAAAGACTTAATTGCATATTCTCCAATTTTCTCGTCGTTTGTTCCCAAATTAATATCAACACCTTCTTTCCAAAGATTTAAGACATTAACTTTCCCAGGCAAAACCTGATCTAATTTATCTACACCATGAAACTGAATTGTTGACGTGATACTTTTTTTAACAAATGAAAGTATTTTAGCGTTTGCAAAAATAACCGGCGTGCACATTTCTAACATGCGAGAATCTTCGAATGTTTTAAGTATAACTTCGCTTCCAATACCGTTTAAATCTCCAACTGAAATTCCAACAATTATATTTTCTGCTTTTTTATTCATGAGCTCAGATTATTTATTACTAATTTTGATGTGCAAATTTAGTAAAATAAAACAACAATGTTTACAGGAATTATAGAAACCCTTGGAAGGATTCACGAAATACAAAAAGACAAAAACAATCTCCACATCACAGTCGACTCCTCCATTACAAATGAGTTAAAGATTGATCAAAGCGTTTCTCACAACGGAATCTGCCTGACAGTCGTAGCAATAAAAGATTCATATTATACCGTTACCGCTATTGATGAAACTATTTTAAAAACAAATATTGGAGACTGGAAAACAGGTGATATCGTAAATCTGGAAAGAGGAATGAAACTTGGAGATCGTCTTGACGGACATATTGTACAAGGCCATGTAGACCAAACTGGAACCTGCATTAAAATTGAAGAAGCAAACGGAAGCTGGAATTACACTTTTGAATACGACAAAAACCTTAACAACATTACAATAGAAAAAGGCTCCATAACTGTAAACGGTGTTAGCTTAACTGTTGTAAATTCTAAAACAAATGAATTTAGTGTATCGATTATACCTTATACTTTTGAAAATACTAATTTCAAAAACTTTAAAGTTGGTACGAAAATAAATTTAGAATTTGATGTTGTAGGCAAATACATTTCAAGATTGTATTCTATCAACAAATAGAAGCGAAATGATTCATAAAAAAGCTTCAGTTTATACTGAAGCTTTTTTTATTTTATTTTTATATATAACAACCATCCCTAATAGTAAGGCAGCTATTATTAAAACCAAAAGATAACTATCAATAGGACCTCCAGGTGGTTCGAGTGGTGGACCTGCATCAGCAGGCTGGGAAGGTTGCGCAAATAAACCACAGATATTAATTAATATCAAAAAAACTGTAAAATAAACTGTCTTTATTACTTTCATAAGTTTAGCATGCTAAAAACAAGCACAGTATTTAAATTAGACTTGGGGTCTTAGAAATTTCTCACAAAAAACAAGTTTTCTGCTATAATTCTGAAGCAAATGTAGAAGTTTTTACCAAAATTACAACCTAAATCACAAAAAAAAGCTTCATAAAATTTTTATGAAGCTTTTTTACTACGTGGTCCCACCTGGGCTCGAACCAGGGACCACCTGATTATGAGTCAGGTGCTCTAACCAGCTGAGCTATAGGACCGGTTTGAGGATGCAATATTACTACTATTTTTTATTCACTGCAAATATTTTAAGATATGATTTCTATTTAATTTCAAATTGCAACACCTCTATTTCTAAACGCAATTGATTTTCAATGTATTATTTCTTAATTAGTAAATGAGAAATTTTACTTTATTTCCTGACAAAGCTCCACTAAAACCCCGTTTGTATTTTTTGGATGCAAAAAAACCACCAATTTATTGTCAGCACCCTTCTTCGGAACTTCATTTATCAATATAAAACCTTCACTTTTTAAACGTTCTATTTCCGCATAAATATCTTCAACATCAAAAGCGATGTGATGAATTCCTTCTCCTTTTTTTTCTAAAAACTTAGCTATTGGACTTTCTGGATTAGTTGCCATTAAAAGCTCAATTTTATTTGATCCTGTTTGAAAGAAAGAGGTCAAAACACCTTCGCTTTCTACCTCTTCTTCTTTATATGATGGAACTCCCAGTAATTTTTCGAACAATACATTCGCATCATCCATGTTTTTAACTGCTATTCCTATATGTTCAATTTTATTTACCATCTTCTTAATTTTACAATACAAATACTGTTACAACTATTGATTTATATACGTTTTAAAATAACCACATTCCGCAATAACATCCTGATAATATTTTGTATCCGAATAATCCTTTTTTAAAGCCTTGAATCCGTTCCAGGCAATAAAATTAATTTTATCATCTTCAACACTCCACCAATTGGTTACATTATTATATTTATTATTATAATAGTCATTACGCTCGCATTTTGACAATAAATACACACATTTCACCTTTTGCTCTTTTGTAGTAGCCGCCTCAAATGCCTTTTGATAATACATTTTAGGCAGATCGCAATTCGTAATCATTTTTTTCATCGAATCTCTAAACGAATACGGACTTGAACCATAACCTACAATACTAATTTCATAAAAAGTTCTGCCGTTTCCAAAATGGGTAATATTATAAAATGCATTTCCTAACAGTAAACTATTTGCATATACATCTTCTTTTTGAGCCAATTTATCCTGCATCGATTTTATTGTACTTAAAAACTCAATTTGAGAATACTTCTTCTTTTGATAGGCTGCATGTTCACAATCATGACAATCTTTTATATTTCCGTTAAACGGGTTTCCTAAGAAATTATAATATTGAACCGAATCTGTTTCTTTAATAAATGCAATTGCTTCAGGTATTTTATTTTTGAAAGTCGCCTGAACCGCCTGGAAATTATTGATGTCCTTTAACTTCAAACTGTAAATGCCGGCACCAATTTTTTCTATTTCAGTTTTATTGTTCTTACTTAAAAAAGATTTCATGGCTAAAAGATTTTTTTCATTATCATAAAATGCATTTCCGTCATTCCAGTAGCTATAACGCGATTCTCCAAATATCTCCGTCATAACTGAATTACCATTTGCTTTATAAAGTGCTGCTAAATAACTTCTGCTCCATGAAGAAGCATTTTGATAGCGAAATTCCCCTCCTTTATATGTTTTAGGAAGTTCCTGATATAACCAATTCAAATCAGCCAGAATTGTTTGTTCATTTTTATCGGTTAGCTTATCAATTTTGCTCATATTATTCACAAAACGAAGTAATCTTAACTGATATTTCGCCAATTCTGTTTTAGGCATTATTTTCTCCGCTTTGTCAAAATTAGTATCAGCATTGATATAATCGGCTTTTAGTGTTTGCAAATATCCTAAAGCAATATTCCACAAATATGGTTTTTCAACATTTCCTGCAGTGCTAATCTTCGAAACTAATTCAAAAGCTTTTTTATCAATTTTACTTTTGTTTATTTCTTTATTTTCAGCAACCGAAAGCTTTTTTGCCGGTATATTTTCTTTTGCACTTTCTTCAAATGAATTATTTATATTCTGCTCCTGTTTGTTTACTAATCTGGTAAGCAGATAATTCAGATGTTCGCTTTTAGGATCTAATGTATAAATTTTGTCAATGGCTTGTACCTCATCTTTGTAATAACCATGAATCGCCCAAAGTGCCGCTTTTTCTTTATTGTCTTTTGTCATCGCTAATGACTTATTCCAGTCTGCTTCATTTTGAGGATGAAAGCTATAGGCTGTCACAACTCTCATTTCTGGACATTTATCAAAAACCTGGGCGTATAAATAATTGGATTCCGAATATTTTTTCTGCTGATATTTTATTCCCGCCACATAAGAAAGTGCACGATAATACAATATGTTTTTAGGAACTGATTTTTCAGTTTTATTGAAAAACTCAACTGTTTTTGGTTTATTGCTACTATAGAAATAAGCTTTTGTTGTTAAAAACCAATACCTATTTTTCAGAAATGCATCTGATGTTGTGTTATAAACATTTTCGATTGACTGAATCATTTTCAAGTCATCAAAAGTTTTAGCCACGACCGGATCATAACTCCAATAATCTTCATTGATAGAAACGGTTTCAATCTTTTGCGCCAAATATAAAAACTCAATAAAACTCTTGATTTTAGCTTCTTTTAAATCAATCTTTTTACCCCATTTTAAAGAAGTTGGGTTCGCTTTTTTAGTTTTAAAGAAAACATGAAGATCTGTAATTTCATCTTTATTCTTCGAAATTTTACTTTCACTGGAATATCTTGGCGTAAGATCTCCAATTAAAAAATAACTGACACTTGCCGTGTCCATTTTTGTTTTTAAATAATTTTTCCAATCCGATTTTATATCTTCATTAAATCTTGAATTATGTTGCATATCAAATCCAATTCCGTAAAAAACATCTCCAGACAAAAAAAGTGGCGAATACGACTTATCTGTAAAAGTTTCAGGAGTAAAATTTGAATTATAGCCAAAAAAGTCCCAGTCGTCTCCTCCGCCGCAAGCATAAATTATTCCGTAAACAGCAAATAAAGCTACACTAGAAACAAGAAACAACTTGTTCAAAAATATTCTTTTCATAATTTTTTAAATTGAATTCATCTAAATCGTAAAATATAATTTCCTTCGGGGTATCTGCCAAATTTTCATTTAGTTCCTCTCCCATCATTTTTAAATCTTCTGCAGCAATTGGTTCAATTTTTAGCATATCCCCTTCTTCATAAAAAAATCCATTTTTGTAATTAGACTTTTTTACTTTAAAAAAAATGGAATTAATCTGTTCAAAATTATTATCCTTCTTAAGCTGAGCGACATTCAGTTTAGAACGTAAGCCAATCACTTTTTGATTTCGGATATGAATTGCCCACGAATAAATTGGCAATGCAATATCGAGATGCAGCGGATACTTCTTCAAACTTTTAAGATATTTTTCCGCTATCTGATGGTTGTATATAGAATTTATAGAATCCGGAGCAATAGTTCCCATATTATAATACATCAAAACACCGGAGTCGACATTTGGAATTTTAGTCCTTTTAAAATATTTAACCTGATGCAACCGAATCGTGGCCGAGAGTTTTTTATGAGAAAGCTTTTTAAATCGCTCAATAAATCTCAAATAATTTTCTTTACTGGCCAATGTCCAATCGCAATCAATCTGAATTTCACTACAAACTATATTGTTTTTTACATTAATCTCGTTTACTAAACGAAACGTCTTTTTAGCCAGATCGTCAACATTAATATTTGACTTTAACATGACTTTATTTTGAATAAAAACTACTGGAACAATATCAAATTTACTAACATTCCCCTGAAAATGTATCGGACTAACCGGAATAGGTTCTGTCGTTTTTGGGTTTAAACCAACATCAAAATATCGAATATAAAGTTTCTCAACATTATTATCCTTCAAGACCTCTTTTTCTGTTTCAGATAATTTAAAAACCGTTTTCCAATAATAAAAAGCAATAATGGGCTTATCATTTTTACTGCAGGCGGTTAATAAAAAAACGAAGAAAATCAGAAAAGACTTTTTAATCAAAACGGAGAGAAATTATATTTTTGAACTCAAAAGTAAGAAATTATATCAAATTACTTCTTTAGAATTTAAGAAATAAAGAAAAACGTAAAAGCTCCAAATCCTAATAAATAGATAAAAAATTTCGCTTAAAGCAAATATAATCGTTATTTTGTGCAATCAAATTCAAAAACTGTTATGTTGAAAAACAACTTTAAATATATTCCATTTTTATTGGTATTTTTAATGATGAGCTGTGCCAAAAGAGGTAGCATCACCGGAGGACTAAAAGATACTCTGGCTCCTGTTTTAAAATACAGTAGCCCAAAAAATTTCAGTACCGATTTTAAGGCAAGTGAAATTATTTTGACATTTGATGAATATGTAAAACTTAAAAACACCAATAAGCAATTGATTATTTCGCCGCCCATGAAGCACGAACCAATCATTTTGCCAACCACCGCAAGTAAAGAAATAACCATAAAAATTTTAGACACTTTACAGCCCAACACCACATACAGCATGAATTTTGGGCAAAGTATTGCAGATAATAATGAAGGAAATGCACTTAACCAATTTAAATATGTTTTTTCTACAGGATCTTATATCGATTCACTTTCTATTGGCGGAATAGTAAAAGATGCTTATGAAAAAAATGTAGATAATTTTGTTTCAGTTATGCTCTATGAAGTCAATGACAAATTTAAAGACTCTGTAGTTTACAGGGAATTCCCAAGATATATCACCAATACTTTAGATAGTTTACGAACTTTTAAATTAGAAAATTTAAAGGCGGGAAAATACCTTTTAGTTGCCTTGAAAGATAAAGGAAGTAACAATAAATTTAATCCGAAAGATGACAAAATTGGTTTTATAAAACACTACATTACAGTACCAAATGATACTCTTTTTGAAATAGAACTTTTTAAGGAATCACAACCTTTAAAAGTGCTAAAACCAATACAGGCTTCCGGAAACAGATTATTTCTTCCATACGACAGCAAACAGGATTTTACCAATTCCAAACCTAAAGTAGTCCTTAAAAACAAAGATGAAATTCTGGAGTCTATTGTAACAAGATATCCCAAAAAAGATTCATTGCAAGTTTGGTACAAACCTATAAAAGTCGACTCTTTATCTATGGAAGTTAGTAATGAGAATTACAATAAGAAATTTACATTTAAGATTAAAGACCAGAAAAAAGACACTTTAAATATCACTGCAACACAAAGTGGTGTTCTTAATTTCAGAGACCGATTTACATTAGAATCAGCTACGCCTTTGGTAAAGTTTGACAAATCAAAAATCAAGCTGACGAATAAAGATTCGGTCGCAGTTGATTTTACTACCGCATACGATGAATTCGACCAAAAACTACATGTTGATTTCAAGAAAGAACCTTTGGAAAAATATAAATTTACTTTTCTGCCAGGTGCTTTAACGGACTTTTACGATAAAACCAACGACACTTTATCTTATAAATTAACCACGAAGGAATATGCTGATTATGGTAATTTGGTTTTGAATTTAAAAAATGTAAAACGTTTCCCCATTATTGTTGAAATAACCAATAAAAAAGGAGATGTTGTCCTTGCCAGTCAATATTCTGAAGGACAAACCAAACTCACCTTTGATTTAGTTGAGCCCAATGCATTTACACTTCGAATAACGTACGACGACAATAAAAATAAAATTTATGATTCCGGGAATTTCCTAAAGAAAACCTATGCCGAAGAAGTATTTTATTATCAAAAAGAAATTGACGTTCGAACGAATTGGGATGTCGATGAAACTATTGACATGAGCATTCCTTATAATCCAGAACTGGAGAAAAAAGAAGACAACAAAAAGAAAAAGGATGCAGTAAAAAAGAGCAAAGCCTTTTAGACTTTAACTTCAAAAAAAATGGATAACGATTTAGTAGTGAAGGAAAGCTGGCTTAAACGAAATTGGAAATGGTCAGTTCCGACAACTATTGTATTTATTTTTATTCCTGCTCTTTTATTGACTTCAAATTCACAAGAAAACATAACTGATATCGTTCGGGCTTATTCAGACAATTCTCTCTATGAAAAAGCGATCGAGAAGGCTAATTCCAATAAAAGAATATTACAAACTGTTGGCATAATTCAACCAATAGATAAATTAGCCATCTTAGAAGGAAATGCTGTTTACACCAATAGCAATAATTCAGTTGAATTATCTATTAGAATTAAAGGCACTAAGGGGAATGGGAAATTAGATATTTCTGCTGATAAAATTGGAACAGCATGGAAATACAAAAAAATTATTGTCCGAAATAAAAACTCAAAAGAAGAGATTGTTATTCTGAATAAATTTTAAATATTGATTTCAAAAATATCTCGATCACTCAAAAAATCAAACTTTTTTCGCGTTTCCAACATTACATTTTTATTTAATTCAACAATAAAAACGCCTTCTGTTTCTTGGGGTTCCAGAATATAATTTCCTAAAAAATCAACCACTTGCGAATGTCCGATATGTTCATAATTGTGGGCATCCAAACCAATTCTGTTCACACCAACTACATAGCTTAGATTTTCAACAGCTCGTGCTTTTAATAAAATATCCCAGGCATTTGTTCGCACTTTTGGCCAATTAGCCACGTATAAAAGCAGATCATAATTCTCGACGTTTCTGGCAAAAACCGGAAATCTCAAATCATAGCAAACCTGCAGGCAAATTTTCCAGCCTAAATAATCAACTATTACTTTTTCTGTTCCGGCCGTATATGTTTTGTCTTCGCCCGCAAGCGTAAACAAATGTCTTTTATTATAATGTTGAATTTCTCCTGACGGAAAAACAAACAACATCCGATTATAATACTGATTATTTTCAGCGATAATCAAACTTCCTGTCACAGCACAATTTTTCTGTTTTGCAAGCGATTTCATCCACAGAATTGTTTCACCATTCATAGCCTCAGCCATTGCTAAAGCATTCATAGTAAATCCGGTAGAAAACATCTCAGGCAAAACAATCAAATTAACTTCTGAATCGATTTGACTGATCTTCGATTCGAAGTTATTCCTGTTTTTTAAAGCGTCTTCCCAATAAAGATCTGATTGAATAAGTGCGATTTTCATCTTTCAAAAATACGAATTTTAAGATAAAAACTATTTTTTTCATAAAAATCACTTTCTGCAAAAAATTCTCAAAACACCTCGGAAAACTCCAGCTCTTTTAGAATTTAAAAACACTTCAGATAAAAACATTGCAAAAAAAATGCAATTTGTGCAAAAAAAATGCAGATGTAAAAAATTAATATTTATATTTGATCGCCAATAAAAACCAAAATAAAACATGAAAACCAAAGTATTATGAAAACAAAGCTAATTTTATTAGTATTTATTGGGGGGGTCATCTTCTCAGCAAATGCAAAAGAGGTTGCAATAAAAAAGCACCTTTTTGAACAAAAAAGCAACCAAGTTGAAATCACGGGTCAAGTTTTAGGTCAGGATGACGGAATGCCAATTGCCGGAGCTACTATTTATGCCGAAAGCAATAGTAAACTAGCAACAATATCTGATGAAAACGGAAAATTTAAATTAACTGTTCCAGAAAACGAAGCCCACGTTATTGTAACCTACATGGGCTACGAAACTTTATCTTTTGCTTTAATTAAAACTACTGATTTAGTCATTAGATTAAAGTCTGCTGAGAATGTTTTGGACCAAGTTGTAGTAACCGCCCTTGGTGTTAAAAAAAGCAGCAAAGCGATTGCCTACGCAGTAACAGAACTTAAAGGAACTGAATTTACTAAAGCCAAAGAAACCAATATCGCGAACGCCTTAGTTGGTAAAATTGCAGGTGTAAACGTAAGCAGTACCGCAACGGGACCTAACGGATCAACCAGAGTTGTTATTCGTGGAAACGGTTCCTTAAACGGAAATAACCAACCTATGTACGTGGTGAATGATTTACCAATTGACAATACCCAGCTTAACCTTCCGGGAATTGGAAATGGCGCAGGTTCTACCAGAATTAATGTTGACAGAGGTGATGGGACATCAGTTATAAATGCTGATGACATTAAAACCATCACGGTCTTAAAAGGAGGAACTGCTGCTGCATTGTACGGTGCAAATGCCGCGAATGGTGTCATTTTAATTCAAACCAAAAGAGGGGCGGCGCAAAAAGGAATTGGAGTAGAATACAATACTTCATTTACGTTCGAAACACCATCGATCATACCAGATTGGCAGTATGAATACGGTTCCGGAGCACTTGGAAAAAAACCAACGACACAAGCAGAAGCAATAGCGGATGGCCGTTGGTCCTGGGGAGCCAAAATGGACGGAACAGCTGTTGTTCAGTTTGATGGAGTTGCGAGACCATATGTTGCACAAAAAAACAATATCAAAAATTTCTACGATACCGGAACAACTTTTATTAATTCGATAGCATTAGCTGGCGGAAGTGAAAAAGCTACAGGACGTCTTTCGTTTTCAAACATGGATAATGAAGGTGTTGTACCTAATTCTGACTTCAATCGCAAAAGTGTTAATATTGCGAGTGATGTTAATTTAACCAATTGGTTAAAATTTGATGTTGTTGCTCAATACAATATCGAAAAATCAAACAACAGAACAACAGTTTCAGATGCTGAAGCCAATCCAAACTGGGCAACTTATATGATTGCAAACACCGTTGACATTAGAAATTTGTCTCCTGGTTATGATGAAAATGGAATTGAAGAAGCCTGGAATCCCGTTGCCGTGGCAACAAATCCGTATTACACGATTAATAAAATCAAAAACAGCGACACTAAAAACCGTTTTATCGGAATGTTGAATGTGAAACTGAATTTTACACCCGAATTATTTCTTCAGGGAAGAATTGGACAGGATTTTACTAATTATGAATTCTTCGGATACATTCCAAAAACAACTTTAAATAATCCGGTTGGATATGCACAAGGTTCAAGAATGAAAATTTCTAACCTGAATTCTGAGGCAATTCTTAATTACACTAAGAAAAACATCTATGACAATTTCTCTTTAAATGCTTTAATTGGAGTTAACTCTCGTACCAATTTAAGAGACGAAATCAGAGTCGAAGGTTCTAATTTTGTACTGGATGATTTTTATGCTCTGAGCAATCTTTCGACACTAACGTATAGTTATCCTTATGGAAAAACGAAAACAAATTCAGTTTACGGCGCAGCAGATTTTGATTATAAAAACATAGTGTTTTTAAACGTAACGGGACGTCAGGATTGGTTCTCAACACTTTCAAAAGACAACAATACCGTATTCTATCCTTCAGTTGGAACAAGTATAATCCTTTCGGATATCGTAACAATGCCAGACTGGATTTCATTTACAAAACTTAGATCTTCATGGGCCCAGGTTGGGGGCGCGACACCCGATCCTTATGCACTGAATCAATCTTATTCTATGATTCAGGGCGGACATAATGGCCAGCAATTACAAGGACCAACCAGTTCAAGAGTTCCAAATTCTACTTTAAGTCCGTTAACATCAACAACGTTTGAAGTTGGAGCTGATTTAGGCTTTTTTCACAATCGTTTAAACCTTGATTTTGCCTGGTACAACCGTGCTACAACAAATGACATTGTTGAAACTACAATTTCAAATGCTTCAGGAGCCAGTACTGCTTTATTGAATCTTGGAAAAATGAGAAATAAAGGAGTTGAATTCTTACTTAGCGGTAAAATTATTAATTCGAAAGATTTTTCATGGGATGCAAGTTTCAACGGATCTTATAATGAAAACACAGTTGAAGCATTGACAGATCAGCTAACATCCATTACCATGGCGACTTCTGTAAACGGATATGTAACCATTACAAGTGATGTTGGTCGTCCGTACAGTATCATTAAAGGATATAAACCACGTAAAGATGCGAACGGAAATACAGTTTATAATGTAAGCGGTGGTTCTGCAACTATTGCGCAAGGTCCACTTGAAGAATTAGGTCAGGGTGTTCATCCATGGGCAGCCGGATTTAGCAATGAATTCAAATACAAAGACATCTCATTTAGTTTTTTAATTGATGGAAAATTTGGAGGTAGTTTATATTCCGGAACTGATTTATACGGAACACGTATGGGATTAACAAAATTGACTTTGGAAGGACGTGAAAGCGGATTACCAATTAAAGGTGTTGACACGAACGGAAATCCGGTTGATATGGTAATTGCACCAGAAAACTTAAGAACTTACTATGATGGTTTAAGAAATATATCCTCAACATTTATTTATGATGCCAGTTTCATAAAACTAAGACAAGTAATTCTTGGTTATCAATTGCCACTTGAAAAAATCAAAGGTTTATCTAAACTTCAGGGAGCTTCTGTTTCATTTGTTGCAAGAAACTTATTCATTCTTTACAAGAAAACACCAAACGTAGATCCGGAATCTGTTTTTAGTGCCGGAAATGCCCAAGGTGTGGAACAATTTGGAGTACCAAAAACCAGAAGTTTCGGTTTAAGTTTAAATGTAAAATTCTAAAATTAAAGACATGAAAAAGATAACCACTTTATATATAACAGGCCTACTTTTAGGAAGTATGACGTCCTGTACCAAGGATTTTGAAGAAATCAATACTAATCCAAATGTAGTTGAAAAACCAAATCCGAATTATATTTTCAGCAAAGCACAACTAGACGGTTTAAACAATAATTATTTTTTTACCAACATTCTTGAATGTGGCGGAATGTTACAACATTATGCTACTTATAAAGAAGCTTCCGGTGTAGGAGACAAATATTTAAGCAACGAAGTTTATTATTCTGCTTATTTTAATCAGGTTTATCCATTAGCACTAAATGAAACAGAAATTGTAATTAATGCAGTAAAAAGCAATCCAAACGATAGCAACAAACTAAATATTGCCAGAATTTGGAAAGCGTATTTGTACCACAGAATTACAGATTTGTACGGAGACATTCCATATTCTGAAGCAGCAAAAGCAAATAGTGAGCAAATCTTTCTTCCCAAATATGATGCTCAGGAATCCATCTACAAAGATTTATTAAAAGAACTTGACGAAGCGGCTACAGCATTAGATGCTACAAAACCAAGTTTCGGCGGAGCTGATTTTATTTACAACGGCGATGTGGCAAAATGGAAAAAATTCTCGTACTCATTAATGCTTCGCTTAGGATTGCGATTGACTAAAGTTGATCCAGCCCTGGCTAAAACCTGGGTTACCAAAGCTATTGCCGGTGGTGTAATTTTAAATGGAACAGATAATGCCATTATGAAATACACGGATGGTCCAAATGATTTCAACAGAAACCCTGTTGGTTTTGATGCGAGAAGACAAGATTTCACAGCAGGATCTTTCGGTCAGAAAAATGTTGAAGGAGGAAAACTGGCTAAAACTTTTATTGATTTATTAAAAGCAACTGCAGATCCAAGAATTAGTGTTTATGCCGGAGTTTGGCAGGGAACAGTGCAAAATACAACACTTGCCGTGCAAAAGGGTTTCCCGAACGGAACTAAAACCGCGCCAACAGCTGTTGAACAAGCTACTTATTCTGAACCTAATCAAAGTACTGTTTTCAAATACGATGCGCCATTAGTACTTATAAGTAATGCGGAAACCAATTTATATTTGGCAGAAGCCGCAGCAAGAGGTTGGTACACCACAGAAACGGACAAAGATTTATACGAAAAAGGAGTAAAAGCATCTTTCTTAAATATGGGAATTTACGGTGCAACTTATGCCATTACAGACGCAACACCTTATTTAACAGCAAATCCATTTAATAGTGCAGGATCATTTGAAGCAAAGATGAATCAGATTCATACTCAAATTTATGTGGCCCTATTTGTAGATGAACAAGAAATTTATGCCAATTGGAGGAGAACTGGCTACCCGGTTTTGGTTCCGGTAAACTTTCCCGGAAATGTTACAAACGGCACGATCCCAAGACGACTCAAATATTCAACGAGCGAATATTCTGTAAATTCAACTAACTTAGCAGAAGCGGTTAAGCGTCAGGGAGAAGACACTTTTACAACTAAAATCTGGTGGGATAAATAATAATACAAAGAAATAAATGAGCATTTTAATTCTTACGGCATGCATTGCGTTTTTAATCATTCAGATAGGTTGGCTTAAAATCAATCCGTTTATTACCTTTATCATAACAGCTTTATTAGCAGGTCTTTTTTTAGGCCTGCCAGTAAATACTTTGTCACAAACAGTTCAAAAAGGTTTGGGCGAAATGTTAGGATCTATCACTTTGATTATTGTTTTCGGAACCTGTATCGGTAAACTTACTGTTTCATCAGGAGCTGCCAATGTCATTGCCAAAACTGTTATGGGATGGACAGGCAAAAAATACGTTCGCTTAGGATTAATGATTACCGGATTTATTGTCGGGATACCGCTTTTTTATAGTGTTGGATTTGTTTTGTTAGTACCTCTAATCTTTTCAGTAGCCCATCAATTTAAACTTTCAAAAGTATATCTGGGAATTCCAATGCTGGCGTCGCTTTCAGTAGCACACGGTTTTTTGCCCCCACATCCGTCTCCAATGGCGTTAAGCAGTATTTTGAATGCTGATATCGGACTTGTTTTAGTTTACGGAATTATCATCGCCATTCCGACCATTTTTATCGCAGGTTTATTGTTTTCGAATTTACTTAAAAACATTAGATCCGAATCTGATCATGAAATCCTAAATGTCGAAGAAGTTGTAAATACAGGAAAGCAACCCAGTTTCGCACTTAGTTTATTCTCTGCTTTATTTCCTGTTTTCGGATTAACAATAACTTCAATTCTACCTTTACTTTCAGACAATGAGACACTCCTAAACATTTGCAAAACAATTGGTGAACCAAGTATGATTATGCTGATTTCGTTACTTATTTGCACCTACACTTTAGGTGTCAGAATGAACCGAAGCATCCCATCCGTAATGGATGATTATGCTGTTGCCATAAAAGATATCGCTTTAATTGTTTTGATTATTGGCGGTGCCGGAGCTTTGAAAGAAGTGATGATGGTTAGTGGTGTAAACGAAACTATTGTATCGACCTTAAGCCAAACAAATATTCATCCGTATTTATTGGCCTGGATGATGGCAGCTATTATTCGTGTTTGTGTGGGTTCTGCAACAGCTGCCGGTCTAATGACTGCCAGCGTTTTACTTCCTTTACTACAATCTAACAACCTAGACCCAAATCTATTAGTTTTATCCGTTGGTGCCGGAAGCTTAATGTGCTCACATGTAAATGACCCGGGCTTTTGGATGTTCAAGGAATATTTCAATGTCAGCCTGAAAGATACTTTTAAATCATGGACCGTAATGGAATCCTTAGTATCTGTTTTAGGAATTGTTTTCGTTTTTATTTTAAACTCTATAATACATTAATATCATGAATTTATTACCTCAGGAAAAATTTGAAACCCTTGGCTTAAACTTACCGCCAGCACCTCAACCTCTTGGTATATACAAACCTTATTTAGTCGACGGAAAATATCTATACCTCTCAGGTCACGGACCAGTTCGTGATGATAAATCTTTAATTATTGGAAGAATTGGTGACGATATTGATATTGAAGAAGGAAAATTGGCCGCAAGACAGGTTGGCTTAACCATGCTTTCGACAATTGTAACCAACTTTGGAAGCCTCAACAAAGTAAAAAGGGTTATAAAAGTATTGGGAATGGTCAATTGCAATGGTGATTTCCTTAGACATCCATATGTTATCAACGGCTGCAGTGAATTATTCGCCGAAGTGTGGGGACAAGAAAACGGAATTGGTGTAAGAAGCGCGGTAGGAATGGGATCTTTACCAGACAATATTCCTGTTGAAGTTGAAGCTGTTTTCGAATTATATTAAAAAAGATATACCACAGATTAAATGATTTAAAAGGATTATTTTTTGTTTGTCATGAATTATTTTTCACGAAATGAATTTGTGAAAATTTGTGAAATTCGTGGCAAAACTTAAACACAACGTTATAAATCATTTTAATCTATAAATCTGTGGCAAAAAACAAACCCATATACTCTGTGCAAAAAAACAAAAAACATGAATACCATTACCTCACAAACAAGAATTGCAACTTTCGGAGAATTACTACTTCGGATGAATGTTGCTGATGGAAATCGGTTTACGCAGGCCAGTGAAATAAAAGTTCATGTTGGCGGTGCCGAGGCCAATGTTTGTGTTCTGCTTTCTCAACTCGGAATCCAAACCGATTATATCACGAGATTACCACAAAATGATTTAGCGCAGTTGGCTTTAAACGAACTTCAGAAATACAAAGTGAATACCTCAAAATGTATTTATGGCGGAGAACGTTTGGGGCTGTATTTCGTTGAAGCCGGAAATCAAATCAGACAATCGCAGGTCATTTACGATCGTAGTAATTCTTCGTTCGCAACTATTCAAAAAGATCAAATCAATTGGGATTTGGCTTTCGCCGATGTAACTCATTTCCATTGGTCCGGAATAAGTCCGGGCGTTTCTTATGAAGCAGGTTTGGTTTGCAAAGAAGCTATTTTATCGGCACATAAAAAGGATTTGTCTATTTCTTCTGATTTTAATTATCGTTCAAAATTATGGCAATACGGAAAACATCCTTCTGAAATTATGCCCGATTTACTTCAATACAGTACCATTACTGTTGCCGATTTAGATGCTATTGAAATTTATTTCGGAATAAAAACCGATAAAAACGAATCCGATGCAGATCGTTTTCAAAAAACATTTGAATTATTAAAAGAGAAAATGCCTTTTCTAAAAACGCTGGCAATGAGTTTTAGAAAATCAGATGGATTAGCACATTTATACAAAGGTATGCTACTTCACGAAGGTCATTTTTATGAAACCAAAGAATACAAAATACATTTGGTTACCGATCAAATTGGATCCGGAGATGCTTTTAACGCAGGATTATTATACGGATTATCTAACAAATTATCCGGGCAGGAATGCATCGACTGGGCAACTGCCTGCGGTGTAATCAAGCAAAGTATTCACGGAGACTTTGCCATGAGCAATCCAACAGAAATAAGTCATTTTATTGCAAATGGCGCAAGTAACAGAATCAATAGATAAATTAGAATTAAGAATATGTACAGCATTTTAAAAGCACAAGGCGTACTTCCGTTAGTAACACAAATCAATATCGAAACAGCCAAAATAGTGTTACAGTCAGCGGCAGATGCTGGCATAAAAATCATTGAGTTTGCAGCTCGTGCCAATGATGCTAAAGAAGTATTTATTCAAATGGTCGCATTTAAAAACACCAACAATCTGGATATTAAAATAGCTGTTGGTTCTATTTTAAGTGTTATCGATGCGGAAGCCTATCATCAATTGGGAGCGGACTGTATCGTTTGCCCTCACACCGATTTAGAAATTGGCAATTATTGCCTGAAAAACAATATTTACTGGATTCCGGGTGCAGCAACTTTAAACGAAGTGCTTCACGCCAATAAATTAGGCGCTGAAATTGTAAAACTTTTTCCTGCTGATAAAATTGGTGGTCCCGGTTACGTAAAAGCAATAAGAGCTCCGTTTCCAAATTTAAAAATAATGCCAACAGGAGGTGTAACTTTAGAAGAAAGCAATCTAAAATCATGGTTCAAATCCGGCGTGGTTTGTGTTGGAATTGGTTCTAATTTATTTTCGAAAGAAATGCTTTTGAATTTAAATTATGAACAATCACTTAACGCTTTTAAAAATTTAATTGAAATTGTCGAAAAAACAAGAAACTAATTATGGGAAAAAATTGGTGGAAAATTAATTCCGAAATCAACACAGATACTCCATTTTTAGCCGTTTACGAAGATCGTATCCGGTTTAATCTGGAGCGGCTTATTGGCGCCGTAAATGGTGATACTCAAAAATTAAGACCTCACATCAAAACACATAAAATTGGCGAAATTCTTGAATTGTTTAAAATCTATAATATCAAAAAAGTAAAATGTGCTACCATTGCCGAGGCAGAACTTGCTGCACTTCATGAAATTCCGGATGTACTTCTCGCCTACCAACCCATTGGCATAAAAAAGGAACGATGGATTTCGTTGATACAAAAATATCCGAACACTCATTTTTCGACTATTGTTGATAATTTAGAATCGGCGAAAGCCTTGAATGAAATTGCCGGAGAAAATAATCTTAAACTAACTATTTATTTAGATCTAAACACCGGAATGAACAGAACCGGAATTTCGATTTCTGAAAAATGGATTGAATTAATAGATGGTATACTTTTACTAAAAAACATTCATTTTGCCGGAATTCATATTTATGACGGACATTTGAAAGGAAGTGTTGAAGAACGAAACCTGGAAGCTTCAAATTCGTTTTCAATTATTAAAAAAGAAATCGAAAAATTGCAACCAAAGTTTAATTATGAACTAAAAATTGTTGCCGGAGGATCCAATACCTTTCCGTTTTACGCCACTCAGGAAAATGTAGAATGCAGTCCCGGAACTTTTGTTTTTTGGGACTCCAATTACCAAATTAATTTACCGGAACAAGAATTCAAACCTGCTTTAGTAATTGTCGGAACCATTATTTCAAAACCAACTGACAAAACTCTCTGTATTGATATTGGCTACAAAGCTGTTTCTTCTGAAAATCCAATCGATAAGAGATTAGTGATTTTAAACGACGAAAATCTAATTCCGATTTCGCATTCAGAAGAACATCTGATTCTGGAAAATCGTGGTAAAAACCAATATCAGATTGGCGAGACAATTTATGCTCAACCTTATCATGTTTGCCCTACTTGCGCACTTTACGATTCGGTTCAGGTTGTCAATAACGAACATCAAATTTGTGATCAATGGCTAGTCGTTGCACGAAGCAGAAAAATTAATATTTAAAAATATGTTTATAATAGACGCCCATTTAGACCTGAGCATGAATGCGATGGAATGGAATCGAGATTTAAGAAATGACGTTCTCACTTTACGCCATTTAGAAAAAGGAATGACAGACAAACCAGACCGCGAACGCGCGACAGTTTCTTTTCCTGATTTACGAAAAGGAAATATCGGAATTGTGGTTGCCACTCAAATTGCACGTTTTGTAAAACCAGATAGCATTATTCCCGGTTGGAATTCTCCCGAACAAGCATGGGCACAGACCCAAGGGCAACTTACATGGTACAAAGCCATGGAAGAAGCCGGAGAAATAACAGCCATTACCGATAAAAAATCACTTCAAAAACAAATTGACAATTGGAATGATGGAACTCCAAACGATAAAAAACCAATTGGATATATTTTAAGTTTAGAAGGTGCTGATTCTATTATTGACATCTCCTATTTAGAAAAAGCATACAATTACGGATTAAGAGCTATTGGTCCTGCGCATTATGGTCCTGGACGATACGCAAACGGAACCGATGCAACCGGAAAAATGAATCAAAATGGTCTTGATTTATTGAAAGAAATGGAACGTTTGAATATTATTTTGGATGCTACTCATTTATGTGACGATACTTTTTGGCAGGCTTTAGATCATTATAACGGACCCGTTTGGGCGAGTCATAATAATTGCAGAAAGCTTGTTGATCACAATCGTCAATACAGCGACGAAATGATTCAAGCCTTAATTTCAAGGGGTGCTGTTATTGGCGGAGCTTTAGATGCCTGGATGCTGGTTCCGGATTGGGAAAGAGGAGTTTCGACTCCAAAAGGCACGAATTGCAATTTAGAAACGGTTTTTAGGCATATGGATCACATTTGCCAATTGGCTGGAAATGCAGATCATATTGGAATCGGTTCTGATCTTGATGGTGCTTTTGGTACAGAACAATCGCCGTACGATTTAAATACAATTGCCGATTTGCAAAAACTCGTTCTTATCTTTAAAGGAAAAGGATATTCTGATGCCGATTTAAATAAAATCTTTCACCAGAACTGGATTAATTTCTTAATGAAAAATTGGGATTAAATAAAAACTAAACCTGGAACCGCCTTCTTATACGATTGTAATTTTGCATCGTTAGGATCAACTTCCGTAACCACATAATCAACCTCAGATAAGTTGGCAATTTTCATTTTTAGAACCGTATCCAGTTTTTCAGAAATAGTCAGAATCACCGTTTTTTCAGAAGCCTGAATCATCGCTTTTTTTACCTGAACGGTTTCCCAATCAGAATCTGAGAATCCGCCTTCGATATCTAAAGCATTGGTTCCTAATATTAATAAGTCAACTTTAATATTCGCCAATTGATTGTAGACATCACCGCTCACGCACATTTGGCTATAAGAGGAAATACTCCCGCCAATCATGATAATTTTCACATTGGGTTTGTCCAGAAGTTCAACGGCAGATAAAACGGTGACAGTAAAAATAGTCAGATTTAAATCATTAGGAATTAAGCGAATGAACTCTCTGATTGTAGTTCCGCCGCCAATTAACAAAACCATTCCGTCATGAAGTAAACCTAAAGTTTTTTGCGCAATGATTTGTTTTGATTCACCTGCATAAGTTTGATTGGATGAAGAATGGTGATACGCTTTTGTCATCGCGCCACCTTTGACCTTAATCAATAATGATTCTGATTCAAGTTCGTTGATATCACGTCTAACGGTATCTTCTGAAACAAATAATTTAGCCGAAAGTGTTTCAAAACTTACGCGGGTATGCAAGTTAATTTCTTTTAAAATAAGACTTTTACGTTCTTCCTTGCTATAGTTTACCACTTCATTATCGTTATTCATGCAAATTCAATTTTATTGGAAACAAATGTAAACAATAAATGCAATATTATTGCGAAACAAATTACATCACAATGTAATAAAAAAGTTAATTAACCTATTTTAAAGACCTTTAAACTAAACATGGCTTTGCAAAAAAAATGCAGGCTAATTTATAAATCTTAAATTTGTTTAACCAACCTCAAAACTAACCATGCTGAAAAACATATTTCTTCTTTTGATTTTTTGCTATTCCATCGGAAATGCGCAAACATCTTCTGAAAACAGTTCTATAATTCCAGCTCCAAATTCTTATAAAGCAACTGGCGATAGCATTAGTTTAATCGGGCAAATTAAAGTTTCTTTTGAGAAAAATAAATTCAGCTCAAAAGAACTTAAAACAGCTCAAATTTTCGAATCAGCGATCAACAAAAATACAGCTTCAAAAAAAAGCAATATTGAAGTATTATTTGTCGCTCAAAACCCTTCGGCTACATTACAAAAAGAAGCTTATAAAATAAATATTACCTCAAAAAAGATAATCGTTACAGGAAATGAAGAAGGATTATTTTATGCTGTTCAGAGTTTATTGCAAATGTTGCCAAATAAACCATCTGAAAAGGAAATAAAATTGCCATGTGTAACCATCGAAGACGCACCACGATACACTTACCGAGGCTTACACTTAGATGTTTGCCGACACTTTTTTAGTATTGATGTTATAAAAGATTTTATAGCACAAATGTCCAGCTATAAATTAAATAATTTTCACTGGCATTTAACAGACGATCAGGGCTGGAGAATTGAGATAAAAAAATATCCAAAATTAACTGAAGTCGGATCTAAAAGAGCACAGACTTTAGTTGGAAATAAATTCGAAAGATTTCCCTATTTTTTTGATGGAAACCCATACGGAGGTTTTTATACTCAGGAAGAAATTAAGGATGTTGTCAAATTTGCCGAAGAACATTATGTAAATATTATTCCCGAAATCGAAATGCCGGGCCATGCAACTGCAGCGGTTACCGCTTATCCAAATTTATCCTGTTTTCCGGATCGCTCTTATAAAGTTGTAGAATACTGGGGTGTTTTTGAAGATATTTTTTGTGCGGGGAAAGAAGAAACTTTTACTTTTTTAGAAGATGTTTTAACAGAAGTTATGACGTTATTTCCAAGTAAATACATTCATATCGGCGGAGATGAATGTCCGAAAACAAGATGGAAAGTTTGTCCGAATTGCCAAAAGAGAATCAAAGATTTGGGTTTAAAAGATGAACACGAATTACAAGGTTATTTAACCAAAAGAATAGAAAAATTCCTGAATGCAAACGGCAGACAAATTTTAGGTTGGGATGAAATGCTTGAAGGCGGATTGGCACCAAACGCAGCCGTAATGTCGTGGAGAGGGGAATCTGGCGGAATTAACGCAGCCAAACAAAAGCACCTTGTTATCATGAATCCGGAACAATTTCTATATTTAGATTATAATCAGGGCTATTCTCCTCAAGAACCTTTAACAGTTGGAAGATTAGTTACTGTTGAAAAAATATACAATTACAACCCGACGCCTGTTGACAGTTTAACTGTTGAGGAACAAAAATATATTTGGGGTGTTCAATCGAATCTTTGGTCAGAATATTTGACGAGCCCAGCCAAATTAAATTATCAACTTTACCCTAGAATGTTTGCTTTGGCAGAAATTGCATGGACCCAGCCTCAAAATAAGAACTACAACAATTTTGTTTTAAACCGAATGCCGCATCATATAGAAAAATTAGAATTACAAAAAAGGTTATATAAAGTCCCTGCTCCTCTCGGCTCGACTGAAACAGCATTAATCGCTTCTAAATATGTTCTGGATTTAAAACCAACCATTAAAAATGGAAAGATTTACTATACCATTGATGGTTATAACCCAGACGAAACTGCAGAACTTTACGAAAAACCAGTAACGATAAATATTCCGAAAGGCGAATACAGAATAATTAAAACCGTTCAAATAAGTCCAAGTGGAAGACGAAGTTCAATCAGCAAAATAATGGTTAGAAATCCGGAATTAAAATCGGCTTTAGCCATAAAACCAACTAAAAATGGTTTGAAATATGACTATTTTACCGGCACGTTATTTCAACAAGTTCAGGACTTAGAATTGGTAAAACCTGTTAATTCAGGAATTTTTGAAGGCGCAATCAGCAGTGAAAAATGGAAAACGAAAACAGAGCGTTATATCGGTTTAAAATTCGATGGATACCTCTATATTCCGGAAACAGCAAATTATACCATTTCGACGCTCTCAGATGATGGATCAAAGCTTTTCATCGATAGTGAATTAGTTGTGAATAACGATGGCATTCATTGGCTGAATGAAGCGTATGGAGCTGTAAAATTGGAGAAAGGTTTTCATAAAATCAACATCACTTATTTCGATCAGATTGGAGGAACTGCCTTAAGCTGTTTCATACAACAGGAAGGGAAAGAAAAACGGGAAATTAGTGCTTCGCAATTGTATTATGAATAACGCATAAAAAAAAAGCATCAGCCTTGGCTGATGCTTTTTTCTATTTAAAACTATTTCTTAAAATTACCCTTTTAAGCTTGCAGCTAAATATTCACGGTTCATACGTGCAATATTTTCAAGAGAAATTCCTTTAGGGCATTCTACTTCACAAGCTCCAGTATTGGTACAGTTACCAAAACCTTCTAAGTCCATTTGGTGAACCATGTTTAACACACGTTCTGTAGCCTCAACTTTACCTTGTGGCAACAATGCAAACTGAGAAACTTTTGCACCAACAAACAACATTGCTGATGAGTTTTTACAAGTTGCAACACAAGCTCCACAACCAATACAAGCAGCAGCATCAAATGATTTGTCTGCATCTTCTTTGTTAACCGGAATTGTATTCGCATCAATTGTATTTCCAGAAGTATTTACCGAGATAAATCCTCCTGCATGTTGAATTCTGTCAAAAGAACTTCTGTCAACAACTAAATCTTTAATTACCGGGAAAGCTTTTGCTCTAAATGGCTCGATAAAAATCGTGTCACCATCTTTAAACATACGCATGTGTAATTGACAAGTTGTTACTCCTCTGTCTGGTCCGTGTGCTTCTCCGTTAATGAATAATGAACACATTCCGCAGATTCCTTCACGACAATCGTGGTCAAATGCTACTGGTTCTTCTCCTTTATTGATTAATTGTTCGTTAAGAACATCAAGCATTTCAAGGAAAGACATATCTGGTTCGATTCCGTCGATTGGGTAATCAACAATTCCCCCTTTATCTTGGGCGTTTTTCTGACGCCATATTTTTAATGTAAGTTTCATACTGTTTTAGTTTGAAGGTCATAAAGTCGAAAGTCGAAAGTCACTTAACATTTTGCCATTTGACTTTAAGACTTTTGTCTTTTGACTAATTGCTATTTGTAACTACGTTGAACTAATTTAATGTTTTCGTAAACTAGAGGCTCTTTGTGTAATACAGCATCACTTGGTTTTCCTTTGTATTCCCAAGCTGCAACGTATGCAAAGTTTTCATCATCACGAAGTGCTTCTCCTTCTTCAGTTTGGTATTCTTCACGGAAGTGACCTCCACAAGATTCATTACGGTGTAATGCATCTTTCGCGAACAATTCTCCTAACTCTAAGAAATCGGCAACACGAGTCGCTTTCTCTAATTCCTGATTAAATTCGTTTGCGCTTCCAGGAACTTTTACATCTTTATAAAACTCCTCACGTAAAGCGGCAATTTCTTCGATAGCTTCAGTTAAACCTTTAGCGTTACGAGCCATACCTACTTTATCCCACATGATTTTTCCTAATTTCTTGTGGAAATAATCTACAGAATGAGTTCCTTTATTATTGATAAATCTATCGATTTGATCTTTTACAGCTTTCTCTGCTTCTACAAATTCTGGTAAATCTGTAGAAATTGGTCCCATTTTAATATCCGGAGCTAAATAATCTCCGATAGTATAAGGAAGAACAAAATATCCATCAGCTAAACCTTGCATTAAAGCAGAAGCTCCAAGTCTGTTTGCTCCGTGATCAGAGAAGTTAGATTCTCCAATTGAGAAACATCCTGGAATTGTAGTCATTAAGTTATAATCAACCCAGGTTCCACCCATTGTGTAGTGAACCGCAGGATAAATCATCATTGGCGTTACATAAGGATCTTCGTCAACAATTTTCAAGTACATTTGGAATAAGTTTCCGTATTTACTTTTTACGATTGCAGTTCCTAATTTAATAACCAACGCTTTATCATTAGCATCTAAACCTTTTACGTAAGCTTCTTCAGTTCCGTAACGTTGAATTGCCGCAGCAAAATCTAAATAAACAGCTTCACCCGTTTTGTTAACTCCAAAACCAGCATCACATCTTTCTTTAGCCGCACGAGATGCAACGTCACGAGGTACTAAGTTACCAAAAGCAGGATATCTTCTTTCTAAGAAATAATCTCTTTCAGCTTCAGATAAATCAGTTGCTTTTTTCTTTCCTTCACGAATTGCCTGAGCATCTTCTAATTTTGCAGGAACCCAAATACGACCGTCATTACGTAACGACTCAGACATCAAAGTCAATTTTGACTGGTGATCTCCAGAAACCGGAATACAGGTTGGGTGAATTTGTGTGTAGCAAGGATTTGCGAAAAACGCTCCTTTTTTATGAATTTTCCAGGCTGCTGTTGCGTTACTTCCCATAGCATTTGTTGACAGGAAAAACACGTTTCCGTATCCTCCGGAACCAACTACTACCGCGTGAGCAGAATGTCTTTCTATTTCTCCGGTAACTAAGTTACGAGCGATAATACCTCTCGCTTTTCCGTCAACGATTACGATGTCAAGCATCTCGTGACGGTTGTACATTTTTACTTTTCCACGACCAATCTGACGGTTCATTGCAGAATAAGCTCCTAACAATAATTGTTGTCCGGTTTGTCCTTGTGCGTAAAATGTACGAGAAACCAAAGTTCCTCCAAAAGAACGGTTATCTAAAAGTCCGCCATATTCACGAGCCAATGGCACCCCTTGAGCTACACATTGGTCAATAATATTTGCCGAAACTTCAGCTAAACGGTGAACGTTTGCTTCACGCGCACGGTAGTCACCCCCTTTTACAGTGTCATAAAACAATCTGTAAACCGAGTCACCATCACCTTTATAATTTTTTGCTGCATTGATTCCCCCTTGTGCTGCAATAGAGTGCGCACGTCTTGGTGAATCCTGAAAGCAAAATGCTTTTACGTTATATCCCAGCTCAGCCAAGGTAGCTGCTGCAGAACCTCCAGCTAAACCTGTACCAACGATAATAATATCTAAATTACGTTTGTTAGCAGGGTTTACTAAATTAATATGATCTTTATAATTTGTCCATTTGTCCGATATTGGACCATGTGGAATTTTTGAATCTAATGCCATTATAATTGATATTAATTATTGAAATGATGAAATAATGCGATAATTACGAAAAGTGCCGGTACTACAACTGCAAACCAGTAACCTACTTTACTTAAAAATCTGGAATATTTATTGTGCATTCCCACTGATTGAAGAGAAGATGCGAATCCGTGCCAAAGGTGAAATCCTAATAACACAAAAGAAATGCAGTATAATCCTGTACGAATTGGATCGTGGAATTTGTGCACTAATTCTCCATAATACCTTGTAGCATCTGGGGCAGTACCTGCAATGTATTTATAACTAACTTCTGGAAACCAAAAATCATAAAAGTGCAATCCTAAGAAAGCCAAAATAACCAATCCAGAAATAATCATATTTCTAGAACTCCAGGAAGCATTTGCTGCTCCATTGTATTTTGCATAAGCAATTGGTCTTGCAGCGCTATTTTGAACAGTCAGTACAAATCCCATAATGAAATGGAAAATTACTCCGACGGCCAAAACAGGTTGCATTACATATTGAATTAGCGGATTGTAACCCATAAAGTGAGAAGCTTCGTTAAAAACATTTTCACTAAGAACGGAAATGAAATTTAAGGTAACATGCAGCGCTAAAAACGTGATTAAGAATATTCCCGAAAGTGCCATTGCCACTTTCTTTAAGATGGAAGCATTCAATAGTGCAGATTGTGCCATAAGTGTTTAAGTAGTTTGTTTTAAAAAATTAGACAAAAATAACTCAATTAACAAAGAACTACAACCATTTCGTTGTTATTTATAATCATTTTAAAATAGACTACGTATTACGTATTTTTACGTATAAAAAATACTTAATGTCAAATGATTTTATTATAAAAAACTAAAATCGCACACTTTAGCGGAGTTATTTAACAGCAACAACGACGATTGGAGTCTCCTAAAACTTTATCAAATTACTATTTTAATCAAACTTTTAATTTGTTTTCTTCAAAAGTGTCTTCTATTCCAAATTTTGTAGACGAAAAAAATGGTCATTCCATTACATAATTTTACCTTTATCGGCTTCAAAAAAAATGAGAATGAAAACAGGAATTGATGCTATCTCTTTTGATGTAGCCAACATACATTTACCCATCAGAACTTTGGCGGTTGCCAGAAATATTGAACCCGAAAAATTAGAAAAAGGTCTCGGATTAATTAAAATGACCTTACCAGATGTTCACCAGGATGCTGTTGTTTTTGGAGCAAACGCTTTAACTAAACTTATTCTGGAAAACGAAATAAACCTAAACGAAATCAGCAGGATTTATGTAGGTACCGAAAGTGGTATTGACAGTTCGAAACCAATTAGCTCTTATTTAATCAATTTAATGGAACAGAAATTTGGCGAAGATACTCTTGCCGAATGTGATGTTGTCGATTTTACTTTTGCTTGTATTGGCGGAGTTGATGCACTACAAAACTGTATTGATTTTGTAAAACTGAATCCGACCAAGAAAGCAATTGTTGTAACAACTGATTTTGCAAAATACGATTTAAATTCCACCGGAGAATACACACAAGGCGCGGGAGCATTAGCAATGTTAGTTACTTCGAACCCAAGAATTATTGCTTTTGATGAAAATTGGGCAACAAGCACAAAAGGTGTTTTTGACTTTTTCAAACCCTACAGAACGCTTTCAAAAGAAGCGATTACGAAAAATGAAAACAATGATCCGTGGTTTGATAATTTAGAAACTGAAATTGAAATCCATAAAGATCAACCGGTTTTTGATGGTCAATATTCGAATCAATGTTATATGGATCGTACGCGTAATGCCTACTTCTCCTTCAAGAAATTAAAAAACACAACCGAAACGTTATACAATACATGGAATAGTATTATCATGCACCTTCCCTATTCTTTTCAGGGCCGTAGAATGTTATCGGAAATCTACGCTTTAGACAGTGCTGATAAAATCATTGCAGAAAATATCGAACCGGCAGATTATCAGAATAAAATTAAGGAAGTTGGAAAATCTGACGACTATAAAAAGTTTGTAACCGGGAAATTACAACCTGCAGAACTGGCTTCTTCTTTAATCGGAAATCTTTATACAGGTTCTATTTTTATGGGATTATTATCGACTTTAGCTCATTATTTTGATACTAAACAAGAAGTTGCCGGAACTAAATTCGGATTCCTGGCTTACGGAAGCGGATCTAAATCGAAAGTTTTTGAAGGAACAATTCAACCGGAATGGCAATCGGCTTTAGCCAAAACCAAACTTTTTGAAAATTTAGAAGAAAGTGTAGAAATTGGTTTTGAAACCTATGAAATTCTTCATAAAAAACAACAAAAACAAAGTGTTCGAACTCCTAAAAACGAATGGGTTTTAGATCGAATCGAGAAAGAGATTCCTAATTTGATTGGGGCGAGATATTATAAATGGATCGATTAAAAATTAAATTCCAAATTTTTTAAATTCAAAACTCCAATAACACAAAACCGAAGCATTTAACTTCGGTTTTTTTGTTTGTCATTCTGAGGAACGAAGAATCACACTAGAAACTCGACAAAGATTGGCGATTCTCTGTGCGGGCATCACTTGTGTGATTCTTCGTTCCTCAGAATAACAAAAAAGGCTTATATCAAAAGCTTATTTCGAAACTAATTCATTTTCTTCTTTTCTAAATAGTAACAAACCCAATCCCAAAACAAAAACCACACAACTCAACAACATATAAACTCCATTTTTCAATATAAAAAATGAAAAACCTATTGCTAATGAAGAAAAACAAACCATTAAAACACTTATCGCATTTGTTTTGCTAAAATTCAACGCATGAAGAGAGAGACCAATAAAAAGCAAAGACGGGCCAACAACAATAAACGGATACAAAATCGATGGCACGCTAGTGATATGTTGACTTAATTCTTCTCTGGCAAAATCATTTATTCCATAACTCGTCATTATAAAATCGATTGTACAAAGTCCGATATGCGCAACAACACCCAAAGCTGTAACAATGGAAGCAATCGAATTTAATATATTTCTAGGAAATACATCATTAAACGACAACAATAAACAGGCGCCAATTAAATTGAACCAATGTGCAAAATCAATTGGGTACTGAAAGTCTGGCAATAATTTGGAAAATAGCAAATAACTTGTAACGAAAAATAGCAATCCGAACGTGCAAAGATGTTTTGTTTTCATAATTTATTTTAAAATTGATGAAACAAAACTAAAATGAAAAACTTCTGCAAACGTTTATGCCATTGACTTTGGTACAAAACCTATTGTTTTAGGTACGAAATTACAAAGTCAAAATACTTTCTTTAAAATTCTTAGAAACCGGAAGTTCAATTTGAGTCAGAATAACGGTATTTGAATTTCTCCAGGATTTAAAATGCGAAGGATTTATTAAATGAGAACGATGAATTTGAACTAAAAAGGTAAAATCTTCGAGAATTTTTTTGAGAGAAGAACGAATCAGTTTCGAATGCAATTTTTCGTTTTCGATATAAAAAATCTCCACATAATTCTGAGCATTAGAAATACAAACCAAATCGGCTTTTTTGATTTTTAAAACATCTAGCTTATTTTCTCCTGTGAATGTGAGAACATTATCCTTTATCGGAATGAGTTTGATCAGATACCTTCTCGCCAGAATAATTACGGGAGTTAAAATCAATGTTATTTTGATAAAAATTATGGAGAAAAATTCCGAAAAAGTATACCCGCCTTTTAAAATTGGACTTTTATAAAAGGCATAAATTCCAAACAGATAAATTATAAAAAAGAAAATAATACTTCCAATCTCTAAACTGAGACTCCATTTAGAGATTCTTCTGTAAATCTTTTTTTGAAGAACAGCCAAAACGCTGTAACATAAAAAAGCCAAAACACTAAAACCAACACTAATGAAGAACCAGGATCGAAAATCTAAAGTTCCGTCATCAAAAGGTTTTATGATAAAAGCGAAAGCAAAAATCCATAAAGCAATAAGAAGCCCAACGACCAGATGATGTTTTACTGATGGATTTAATTCTTTCATTACTTATAAATCGTAAACTTATTATGCGACAAGGTAAAACCAAGATTCTCGTAAATCAGTACATTTTCTACTCTCCTTCGATTTGTAGTTACTTCAATGCTTTTTAATTTATACTCTTCTGCATATTGCATGATCTTTTTGATAAGTTGTCTCCCGATGCCTTTGCCGCGATGCTTTTCATTTATAAAAAATTCCTGGATTTCACCAACTCGCCCGCAATGATGCAAAAGATTTTGTGTGTGAAAACTAATAAACCCCACTCCTTCATTTTCGCTTTCTGCTATCAAATAAAGATTGTTTGTGTTGCCCATATTTTCATTGAAGATTGCTCTGAATAATTCGAAGTGTAATTCTTCATTTTCAAGTTCGCATATTGATTTGTAGATAAAATCAAGGTCTTGTTGATTTACTTTTCTAATTCCAACTTTTAACTTCATAATTTTACTCTTGACAGCATGGGATCTGCATTTTATTTAGATTATACAATTCTACATCCAAAAAATAATAGTCAGAAAAATTGTATTTTTACTATTCGCGAAACAATTTACGAAATGTATCTCACAAACGCATACTTGTTTTCTACCGAAACCGAAAATGTAAAAGAATTTTAAATATCTTTGAACTATGAGCACAGCACCAAAACCTAGACACATCGGACGAAACATAAGCCGAATCAGAGAGCTTAGAGATATGAAACAAGAAGCACTTGCAATTGCAATTGGCACAAACCAGCAGTCTATTTCTATTATTGAAGGAAGCGAAAGCGTTGATGACGAAAAATTAAAAAAAATTGCTGAAGCTTTGGGAGTTCCTGCTGAAGTTATAAAGAATTTTTCTGAAGAAGCTGTTTTTAATATTATTGGAAATACATATGATAATGGTTCTTCTTCTGTAAATCATGGTTGTACATTTAATCCGTTAGATAAACTACTTGAAGCTTTTGATAAGAATGAAAAACTTTATGAACGATTGGTTGAAGCTGAAAGAGAGAAAGTTGCTTTGTTAGAGAAGTTGCTGAGTGAGAAAAAATAATTTTTACGAAAGATATATTTATAGAAAAACCGAAGTTTGATTGCTTCGGTTTTTTTATGGATTTGATTATTGTTGCGGGCACGGATTGCAAATCCGCGCTATCTGGTATTTATTATTTGCTAGTAATATTTTTTTTCATTTTTAACTCAACTTGATTAAATATATCACTGGTTGAATTAGCACTTTCAATTACTTCTAACATTTCAAAATCAAGGATAGCAATGGGTTTAGTTTTATAAGTATAAGCTCCTATATACAAAATATTTTTAGAAACAGTTGTTGCTAAATGGGTTAATCCTAAAGGTACTAATATTTTAACAACACTTTTCAAGGTTTCTAATTCAACATCTCTTCCAAATGTTATAATAAATAAATCTGGTTCATCATTGTCATCATTTTTTCCGAAAAAGTTGCTAATTTTAATATTTGATTCCATAAGTAGCGATAGAACAGAATCGATATTTTTTAATTTCAAATTAACAGATATATTTTTTTTTGCATTTTTAATAAATTTATCAAATGTATCGAACTCCTTTTTTTGTTCTATTATAGTGTTATTCGGAATTCTCAAACCCAACTCACTTATCGTCCCTTGCAATAAAACTATTTGATCTTTCGTAATTGTACTTAACTCTATAAATTTTTCGTCAATTTTACCAGTCATGGACTCAATAAAAAATTCATTTTCCTGATTACCAATAACTTCTAAGGTATTTGTATTTAAAAACTTAGAATAATATTCATCTTCTTGCATTTGAGGACGAAATCTTGTCTGCAGTAAAAATATAAGAGCCAAAAATAAAGGAATAATAGAAACTGCCGAGATACTAAAAAAAGCAGGTAACCAACTAGGTTGATCTATTGTTCCCGCTGCTGTTAGCAAGGCTGATACTATTAAAATAAGTCCAATTAACCAAACTGCTAAAAGTTGTATCGGCTTTGTAATCTTTTCAGGTTTTATATTGTGGTTTTCCATTTCAAATTAGATATTATTAAAAGGTTGAATAATTCATTCATTGCATTTTAAACTGCAATATACAAATTCCCACAATTGAAAAAACTCATTTCACATACAAACAATAAACTTCTTATAAAACCTAGCTTGCGTGAGGGATTGAGGCAGTATCCTTTTATGAAGCGGAGCGGAATAAAAGATATAGCCGAAAGCCCGGTTCGCCGCGGCGAAACACGCCCAAATTAAGATTCTAAGGTTCTGAGAGGCTAAGTTGCTAAGATTAAAAATCTGCGTAAAACAAACTTGCCAATCTTTGTAGCGTTACTAGTGTGATCTTTCCTTCGTCAAGATGACAAAACTATGCGAGTAAAAAAATAACCTTAGCATACTTTCCGTAAACCCTAGCACGCTTTTCAATTAAAAAAACTTAGCGACTTAGTGTCTTCGTGGCAAACCCAAAACAAATAAGAAAACTTTAATAATTCAATTTTGCTATACATCTTCAAAAATCACTAATTTTGAAATTCGAAGTTCAAAAATTAAGTTATTATGAAATATCATCAAATAAACAGCGCTCTTTTTGTAAAAAATCGCAAAAAATTCACGGCACAAATGAAACCTAATAGTGTTGCCGTTTTCAATTCTAATGACATTTATCCAATTAGTGCTGACAGTACTTTGCCGTTTGCTCAACACCGTGATATTTTTTATCTAAGTGGTGTAGATCAGGAAGAAAGTATTTTGCTTTTGTTTCCTGATGCGCCTTTTGAGAACCAAAAAGAAATGCTTTTCTTAAAAGAAACCAACGATCATATCGCAGTTTGGGAAGGCGAAAAATTAAGTAAAGAACGCGCTTACCAGGTTTCGGGAATCAGAACGGTTTATTGGTTGCAGGATTTTCATAAAATTTTGAACGAAATGATGACGTATGCTGATACGATGTACATCAACACAAACGAACATTACCGCGCAACAGTTGAAACTGAAACACGCGAAGCTCGTTTTATAAAATGGTGGAAAGAGCGTTACCCAGCACACAATGTGGCTAAAAGCAATCCGATTTTGCAACGTATTCGTTCTATCAAAGAAAGCGAAGAAATCGATTTGATTCAGCAAGCTTGTGATATTACAGAGAAGGGTTTCCGCAGATTATTGTCATTTGTAAAACCAAATGTTACAGAATATGAAATTGAGGCTGAATTAGCGCACGAATTCATCCGTAACCGCTCTAAAGGTTTTGCCTATACTCCAATTATTGCTTCTGGAAATAATGCGAATGTTTTGCATTATATCGAAAACAACCAACAATGTAAAGCTGGAGATTTAATTTTATTGGATGTTGCTGCCGAATATGCTAATTATTCAAGCGATATGACGAGAACGATTCCGGTTTCCGGAAAATTTTCGGATAGACAAAAAGCAGTTTACAATGCGGTTTTAAGAGTTAAAAACGAAGCTACAACAATGTTGACTCCCGGAACGTTTTGGAAACAATATCATATTGAAGTAGGTAAAATCATGACTTCGGAATTATTAGGCTTAGGTTTGATTGACAAAGCTGATGTTCAGAACGAAAACCCGGATTGGCCAGCTTATAAAAAATATTTCATGCACGGCACTTCTCACCACATGGGTCTTGACACGCACGATTACGGATTACTTCACGAGCCAATGAAAGCCAATATGGTTTTTACGGTTGAACCAGGAATTTATATTCCGGCTGAAGGTTTCGGAATTCGTTTGGAAGACAACGTTGTGGTTCAGGAAAAAGGTGCGCCTTTTAATTTGATGCGCAATATTCCGGTTGAAGCGGAAGAAATCGAAAGTTTGATGAATTCTTAAAAAGAGAATAGAAAACAGAGTATAGAAAATAGACGGCTTGCAGAAATGCTGGCCGTTTTTGTTTTACCATATAAGTGATATAAGTTCATTTAAAATTGAACTGATTGACTAATAATTGTAACTCGAAAATTTTATACTTCTGATATAGTTTTGCCTTTTGTTATCTTTGTGATTATACTTTAAAAACATTATTTTGGAAAACATTCTATATAAAAACACTAAAATATCTTTTACCGATTCGGGCGAAGGAACAGCAATTGTATTACTTCACGGCTTTTTAGAAAATAAAAAAATGTGGCAGGAGTATGTTGCTCTTTTTTCCAAACAATATCGCGTTATCACCATTGATTTGTTAGGTCACGGTGATTCAGATTGTTTGGGATATGTGCATTCGATGGAAGAAAATGCAAATGTTGTTCAGGAAGTTTTAGCATCATTAAAGATTAAAAAAGCAATTATTTTAGGGCATTCTATGGGTGGATATGTTGGTTTGGCTTTCGCCGAATTATATCCGAAGAACATTCAGAAATTAGTCTTGCTTAATTCTACTTCAAAAGAGGACACCACCGAAAAAAAATCGAATCGAACACGCGCCATTAAAGCAGTCAAACAGAATTATGTAAGTTTTGTGAGTTTAGCAATTGCCAATTTATTTAGTGAGAATAACAGAACAAGATTAGCCAATGAAATTGAAAAGGTAAAAGTTGAGGCTTTAAAAACACCTTTACAAGGAATTGTAGCATCGCTTGAAGGAATGAAAATCAGAAAAGATCGCGAAGCACTTTTGCATGAAAATAGATTTCCGGTTTTATTGGTTTTAGGTAAAAAAGATCCGGTTTTAAACTATGAAGAAAGTTTATCACAAATTGATGATACAACTGTCGAACTTGTTTCTTTTGAAGATGGGCATATGAGTCAGATTGAGAACAAGGAAGAATTAAAACCCATATTAGCCGAATTCTTTAGCAAATAAAATCAAAAAAGGCCGTCTCAAAAATTTCGAGACAGCCTTTTTCTTATTGTTGGGGGCAAAAATTTTTAATTATGGTAATAATATATTTTTAAATTTAAATAAGACTGCTCTTATCAAATTGAATAAGTCCTTTATAAGATGCGCCAAAGATATTTTAATAATTGCAATTGTTCGACAAACACTTGTTAAAAAATGAGGAATTTGAAGCCTCAAAAGCACTTTTATTTATACCACACTTTTTGATCATTATTAAAACACAGTAGACAATAAAAATGAACAAAAAGAGAAGAATCATTTAAAAATACAACATTACGTTTCGGAAAATTTAATTAAAAAGCTGATAATTAGGACTTATTTTTCAGTACAAAATAGATTTTTTCGTTATTGTTAAATATTTTGCTAAATAAAAACGTCTCGAATGCGTTTTGAAAACAAAAAAGTCAAACAAATTTTAAAAGAAAAATCATATTAAAAACAAACCTGAACATAATCCTCTTACTCTTATAATATTTTCTCTTCAAAAGGAATATTAACATCAAATATTTCGTTCAATAGTAGTACAATTTCTTCCAGATAACTATTCAGAATATCTTTTGTAATAGTCATATTCAATTCTTTTTCTTCCTTAAATCCAAAAGGTAAAAATCCTGATTTTAGGTTTTTGAACGAAATGATCCCTACTTCGATTGGAAAATCTTTAGCTTCGCTTTCAAACATGAAGGCATACGCCAGAACCTGAATAATTTTGTCATTTTTAAGCTCTTGTGTTAATCCCTTCCAAGACTTAAGGATAACATTCGTTTTTTCGACTTTCCCGGTCTTATAATCAATGATTCTTATTTTTCCGTTGCGTAGCTCAATTCTGTCGACATTTCCTTTAATTAAGACAGGAAATGGCAAATTTGGATGAATAAGCTCACGTCCGAATGTTTGTTCTAAAGCAATGATTTGAATCGCATCTCCATTCTGAATGGATTCTAATTCCATTTTAAGGAAATTCGAGACGTTCCGTTTTGCAACTTCAAAAGCCAGAAGGTTTCTTCCTTTTTTAATTTCACCTTCTTTATAAATCACTTTAAATTGTTTTAGAACTTCATCGTCTAACAATTTAAAGCAATTTGAAATATCATTCTCCGAAATAAATTTACCAATAAAAGGCTCATAAAGTGCTTTTAAAGTTTCGTGAATTATGGTACCCAGTGTATTTAAGGCAATATTCTCTTCTACTTCCTCCACCTCTCTGATACGAAGTATTTTCTGAAAATAAAAGTCAATCGGATTTCTAATATAACTCGTCAATGCCGAAGGAGAAAAACCAGCTACTGCAATTTCTCTCAAACGTTCCATAACCGCTTCTGATTTCGGAACAACTATAGGCTGATATGCAGTTGTGGGCAAAACAGGATTATAAATATCAAAAGTCAGATTATGTTTTTGTTGTTTTTCAACTTCTAACTGCGTAATAAAACGACTGCGTTCACCAGCATCCAAGCCATCATTTTCCGTATTATAAATCAAATAGATATTTTTAGCCCTTTGCAATAAATGATAAAAATGGTAGGTATAAATAGCATCCTTTTCTTTAAAGGTTGGTAAACCTAATTCCTTCTTTACATCATATGGAATAAAAGAATTTTGAGATTTCCCAGCTGGAAATTTACCTTCATTCATAGAAGTTACAATTACGGTTTCAAAATCCAGAACACGACTTTCTAAAACCCCCATAATTTGCAATCCATGAAGGGGCTCTCCCTCAAACGAAACTTCAGCGACATCAATAACCTGTTTGTAAATGGCATACAAAGTATCTATATTATCAATATGTTTATGTTGTAAATAATAATTGGTCAACTTATTGATGACTTTAAAAATGGCATAAACAAAAGTTTTAGCTATTTTTTCATCTTCATTATCGTTGCTAAAATTTTCTTTTATTAAAATTAAAAGTGTTGAAATATTCTCAAGAACCGCTACTGCACCATTCTCCCATTTACGAAATAACAATAAAAATAAATTTGATGGAGCAGTATTAAGTTCGAATAGCTTGTTATGCGTAATAAATGTATAATTATTCTCTTTGATAATCTTAACCAAATTATTAGCCTTAGCATAAGGCTCAACTAATGGATGTGTCAAAACATCCAATACATCTTTATAATAAAAAACATAACTCTCCCCTTTTCTTGAAAGCGCATTGGTATGCATTTTAAACAATTTGGCAATTAATATTTGCGATGGATTATTTTTACCTGAATATCCCATTGTAATATTTAATGCCCCAACCGAAGAAGGCAAAGCATACAAAATTGGCATAAGTAGATTTTCTTCACCCAGAACAATTGCAACTTTGTCAAGTGACGAAATTTCGTTTTCGGTAATTATGTTTTCTATAATACTCCCTGCTAATTTTGCCTGTCCTATAGTTTTTGGAGTTCCGATTACCTGAATGTTTTTAGATTGAGAAAAATCATCTACAATCCATTCAAAAGGATTTGCTTTATAGTGTTTCCAGTTTTCTTTGAAACGTCGCACAAAAAGACCGGCATCATGGTAAGGATCGTTTAAAAAAGTCTGATCTACATCCCAATATATTTTAGCCTGATCGAGAGCAAGAAGATGTTGTACTATTTTTTCTTCAGCAGCATTCAAGGCATTAAAACCGGCAAAAATAAAAGTACGATTCGAAATGGTATTCGAAAAATGATTTAAATTGTTAACTGCTTCACGATAAATCAACCCTTGATATCCGATTGACTTATTAAGTAAATGTTCATATAACGAATTATAGTATAAGGGCAAAAGTTTCCAAAAATCAATATAATTTTCAAGAAGTTTTGTTTTGTTTTCAACTTCAATTCCCCACTTTTTAATATCTTCAATATCTTTCAAATAAGACAAAACGTGTGAGGGATCTAAAAGATAGCGATCTATTTCATTAAAATCCTGTAAAAGTGTTTTTGCCCAATTGGCAAACAATTCAAATGATTGTTGATTTTGTTTTTCTGTAACAGAAAGATAAACTTCATAGAATTCAAATAATAGCTCAATGGAGTCCACAGAACGAATAGAAGCAACATCCTGTACGAAATCCTCAATACTTGTAATCTCAGGAGAAAGAATTGTTTTATTCGTTTCTTTTTTTAAAGCTTCTATCAAAAAAACCTTAGCTCTTTTATTTGGTAAAATGATAGTAGTTTCGGCAAGTTTTGCAGAAAAATCCTGAATTACCACAGTTGCTATTTTTTCTAGAAAAGAAGTATTTATCATTTGATAAAAATAAAAAAAGCCATTCAATTAAGAATGGCTTTTAGTATTTATTTTAAACTGTAAATTATAGTTTACCTTGGTATTTAGAACCAATGTGTCTAATTTCAGTTCTTCTGTTTTGTGCTTTACCTGCAGCAGTTTTGTTGCTTGCAACTGGTTGAGACTCACCAAAACCTTTAGATTGTAAGTTATCAACGTTTACTCCTCTTTCGATTAAAGCGTTCATAACAGCAGCAGCTCTATCTTCAGATAGTTTTTGATTCAATTTATCAGAACCATCGCTATCAGTGTGTCCTTCAATGCTAAATTTAGCATTTGGATAGTTGATAAGGATTTGTTTGATTGCATCTAATCTAGCTTGAGTTTCTTTATCTCCAGTTTTGAAAGTAGCTTTACCTGAATTAAAGTAAACCGCTCTTGCTTGAACTTTAAGATCTTCTAAAGCTTCAGCAGTAACTTCTGGACAACCTCTGTTAGAAGCAGGACCATAAACTGTAGGACAGTCATCATCTTTATCAGCAACACCATCTTTGTCAGCGTCTAAGAAAGGACAACCACCATTTTCTTTAGGACCAGCAACAGTAGGACATTTGTCATCTTTATCAGCGATTCCGTCTCCGTCAGCATCTGGACAACCTTTTAAAGCAGCTAAACCAGCAACATCTGGACAAGCATCATCTTTATCAGCAATTCCGTCTCCGTCAGTATCAGGACATCCGTTTAATGCAGCTAAACCGAATACATCTGGACAAGCATCACTAGCGTCAACGATTCCGTCTCCGTCAGTATCAGGACAACCATTGAATTGTTTCAAACCAGCAACATCTGGACAAGCATCGTCTTTGTCATAGATTCCGTCTCCGTCAGTATCTTTACCTCCGAATTTGAACACAAGACCTAAAGTGTGTTGGAAATGTGAAGGAGAATCAATCTCTCCATTACGATCATTTCTTCCAGGAATATCATCATTACCAACAGCAACAGCCCATTTGTATTTAGTAGCAAGTTCTAAACCAATAGCATCAGTAAACCAGAAAGTAATTCCTGCACCTGGATTAACAACACCATAACTATCATCTCCTAAGAAAACATAACCTCCACCAATAGATAACGAAGGATCGATTACTTTAGATTTGATTAATTCCTGGAAGCTATATTTAATAGTAGCATCAATTCCATAATACATTAAATCACCAGGATTAGTAACCACATTACCTCTAGAATCATGTCCAGGAGCAGTTGGTCTAAAATAAACAGCTTTATCAATTTTGTTTACAGAACCTTGTAAACCAACAGAAAAACCGTGACCTACATATCTATTCACACCAATGTAAGATAAAGAAGGAAGGATATTCCAGTTGTCATCTACAGCGAATGGCTGAGAAAAGTGTTGATCAAAAAACCCACTTCCTGAACCAGAACTAGTTCTAGTGTCAACGGCATTAACTCCAAAAGAGATAGCCCATGGATTGTTACTGTCTTGTGCGTGAGAACTTAAACCCATCACCATCATCACAGCAACTAAAAGTTTGTTAAGATGTTTCATACTTAATTTTTTTAATTACAATTTAGTTAATTACAGACAAAAGTAACACCAAAATTTTTAAATACAAAATGAAATGTTAAAAAAAACCTACAAAAATTATTTAAAATGGGAATTATATAACTTTTAACTTTTGTCCGACAACTTTAAAAGCACCTATCGCCTTGTCTAAGTGCTCTTTAGAATGTGCAGCTGATAACTGAACTCTAATTCTTGCTTTCTCTTTCGGAACTACAGGAAAGAAAAATCCAATAACATAAATACCTTCTTTCAAAAGTTCATTTGCCATTGTTTGAGACAATTTTGCATCATATAACATTACAGGAACAATTGCAGAATCTCCATCTATAATATCAAAACCTGCTTTTTTCATCCCTTCTTTAAAATAATTAGTATTCCATTCTAATTTATCTCTTAACGAAGTATCTTTTTCTAATAATTCAAAAACTTTAATTGAAGCTCCTACAATAGCTGGCGCAAGAGAATTTGAAAACAAATAAGGCCTTGAACGTTGACGTAACAATTCAATTATTTCTTTCTTTGCTGTTGTATAACCACCCATTGCACCTCCGAGGGCTTTACCAAGAGTACCTGTAATAATATCTACGCGTCCCATAACACCTTTTGCCTCAAGTGTACCTTTACCAGTTGCTCCGATAAATCCGGCGGCATGACATTCATCCACCATAACCATTGCATCATATTTATCTGCCAGATCGCAAATTTTATCTAATGGCGCCACAAGACCGTCCATAGAAAAAACTCCATCAGTAACAATTAATTTAAAACGAGCCCCAGCTTCATTTGCTTTTATTAACTGCTGCTCTAAATCTTCCATATTGCTGTTTTCATAGCGATAACGAGCCGCTTTGCACAAACGAACTCCATCTATAATAGAAGCATGATTTAAACTATCAGAAATAATCGCATCGTTCTCTCCTAATAAAGGCTCAAAAACACCACCATTTGCATCAAAAGCTGCAGCATATAATATAGTATCTTCAGTACCATAAAAATCAGCAATCTTTTTTTCTAATGTTTTATGAATATCCTGCGTTCCGCAAATAAATCGAACCGAAGACATACCGAAACCATGTGTATCCATTGTATCTTTCGCAGCCTGAACAACCTCCGGATGTGAAGAAAGACCTAAATAATTATTAGCGCAAAAATTCAGAACTGTTTCTCCTGTAGAAATAGTTATTTCTGCTCCTTGCTCTGAAGTTATAATGCGTTCTTTCTTAAAAATTCCGCTGTCTTCAATTGTTTGCAATTCATTTTGCAAATGCTCTTTAATTTTACCGTACATTTTACTATATTTAATATGTTAAAAATTAACAACTTACATCAATTAAGTCGTTAACAACTGACTAATTTCTTCACAAATTTACTACATCGATTTCGGTTCCAATATACACCAAAGCCCTTTTTAACACTTTATATCCTAAATCTTCAATTGCATCTTGATATTCCTGAATTTGCTGTGCATATTTCGAGTTTATTGCACCAGTTTTATAATCAAGCAAATAAGCTTCTTTATTTTGAGTTAAGACTATTCGATCTGGTTTTAAAATTCTTCCTTCTTTTTGAACTATAGTTTGCTCGGCAAGAACAGTATTTCTTCCATTAAAACAAACACTTAACTCGGGATGAGAAACGATTTCTTGCAACGTTTTCAAAACTTTCTCAGTTTGATCATATGTTATCAAACCATTCTCGATTGCTTTTGTAACCGCTAATTCAACATCTGATTTATCTTTTACAAATGCTAAAATTTCATGAATCACATTTCCATACGAAATTGCCTCTTGCTGATGTGTACCCCACATCAAAGACTCCTTCTGGGCAATTTTAATATTTTTCGGATTCAAAACTTCCGAAACAATCGGAATTGTTTTTATTAAATCTAATGTTTGATGAGAAGGAGAAAGTTTTATCCTGTTTCCAAATTCATACTCCAATTTCCCGTCCTCATATATTCCTTTAAACATTAAATATTTAATAAAAAAAGAAGCCATATTACTTGGGAATTCACCATCTTTTCTCTCTTTTATAGTTTGAGAAATAACATATAATTGTTCTTCGGCGCGCGTTAGAGCCACATACAAAACATTAATATTATCGAGTAATTCTTCCTGCTTTTTCAAATTAAAAACAGCAGAAGCACTTTCCCCAAAACCTTCAACAGCACTACTATTATCAATCAAAGCTTTCGAAACACCTAAATCAGTATTTTCTGTATCAAGCCATAATTTATCTTTTGGTTTTCTACTATAATCTTCTTCTGCAAAAGGCATAATCACAATAGGAAATTCCAAACCCTTAGACTTATGAATCGTCATAATGCGAACAGCATTATTTCCCTCGGGAGACGGAATACTGAATTTTTCCGAATTTTTAGCCCAGTAATTCAGAAAATCTGCAATCCCAGCCTGATTTCTAATATCGCGTTCTAAAACAATATCCAAAAAATATTGCACATACGCATTACCTTCTGGCGAAAGGACAAATTTTGATATAATAATCTCAACCGCTTCGTACAAGGATTTTTTTCTAACATCTTCAAATGAAAGTGAAACATCAAAACCTAAAAGCCATTTTTCAAAATCACTTTCAAATTTATACCCCATTCCTTTAGCTATGAAATCATGAATTGGCATCTGAACATCTTTTGTAATCGCCAAAAAATGAAGAAAATTAGCTTTAGCCTCTAAATCAACACTATTGTTCAGATATTTTAACAAATGAATAATCAGACGAACTTCTGTTGCATTCTGGATCATCAAAGTTTCTGAAGATAAAAGTGGAATATTTTGCTCCGTCAAATAATTCGCAATCGCAATTCCCTGATCTCTTTTTCGGGTTAAAACTACAATATCCCTATATTCAAAACCTTCACGCAGCACCTTCTGAATCGTATTTAAAGTTGCCAAAACATATAAATCTGATTTTTCGACAATCTCTTCATCATCTACAAAATCATTTTTTTCAATTATCGGCAAAAAAGAAATATTTACATATCCGCCTTTTTTAGCATTTGAAATTTGATGACTATGATTTTCATACAAATCTTTATAATCTTCATTTGAAAATTCAGCTGAAATTAATTTAAAGAAAGCATTATTAAAATCAATTACTTCACTATAACTTCTATAATTAGTATCTAAATGTTCAATTACTTTGTCCGGGTTGCTAAATGGATTTATATCTTTACTCAACTCAATAAACTGCTCCGCTTTTCCTCCACGCCAGCGATAAATAGATTGTTTCGGATCTCCTACAATCATTAGCGTTCCTTTGTTCCCTAAATCATCCTGACCTGCAAGTGCATTATCAATTAACGGAATTAAATTCTGCCATTGCATCTCTGAAGTATCCTGAAATTCGTCTATAAAAAAATGACGATAGCGTTCTCCCATACGCTCATAAATAAAAGGTGCAGGCTGGTTTTGAATTTCACGATGAATGATCGCATTAAATTCAGATATAGACAAAACATTTTGCTCTGACTGAATTTTTGCTAATTCATTACTAACAGTATTTAATAACGAAAGTGGCGTTATATTTTTTAAAAATGCCTTGTAAAAATCTCTTTTTTCAAAATTTTTATAGATTTTATCCAAACCCAGAAGTAATTCAGGAATAATATTTTCAATCAACGCCCGATCTGTCGCCGTTTTATTAATTGCTATGTCATCAAATTCATGAAAAGTTTTATTTCGTGGATTGAATTTACCATCTCTAATACTCTCTAAGTGATTTGGAAAAGTTCCTCTTGAAAATGATTTTAAATCGATTTCGTTTTTATCAATTAAAGCTAGAGCATTAAAGGCGTGTTCAGCACATTCCTTTTCCAAATCAGCACACAAAACTGACATTTTCTTTTTGATAGCAACAAATTCTTCAATAGATGTATTCTGAAAATGAGAGATTTCATTTCGATTATTTTCATTCAAAACCAATCTTCCGGTTTCAAGAATTTCACGCGAAACATCCCAACTTTTATCATCATCGGTTTTTTCCATTGTAAAATCAACAAGCAGCTTTGTCAAAGTTTCGTCTTGTCCGGCTTGTGCAATAATAGCATCAACTGCTTCAACTAATAAATTTTCGGTATCCAGAGTTACCTCAAAAGTCATTGGTAAATTTAAATCGTGCGCAAAAGCACGAATTACTTTGTGTGTAAATTTATCAATAGTAGAAATATCAAAAGCAGCATAATTATGAATTAGATGCTTAATAATATTTTGAGATTTTGTTTTAATTTTAATCAAGGAAAGTCCCGTTTCACGAGATAAATCTTCCATTAAATCTGTAGCTTTCACTGAAGGCTCGTCCTTAGTAAATTCAGACAAACTTCCAACAATACGGCTTTTCATTTCGTGGACCGCTTTATTGGTAAAAGTGATAGCTAAAATATTTCGATAAGCATCATTTTTAGGCGATGAAAGAATTATTTTAAGATATTCTTTGACTAAAGTATAAGTCTTTCCTGAACCTGCAGATGCATCGTAGATAGAAAAAGATGGACTTTGCATAAGTTTAACTTTAGTATTTGTAAAAATAGCACTTCTAAATCACTATTTTTTACAAAAAACCAAAAATTCTATTAAACCGAAATAAGTTTAGTGTTTTGGAAAAGCTCTTTTATTGAAAATAAGCAAAATACCGACACCTGTAGAAATTGCCATGTCGGCAACATTAAAAATAGCATTAAAAAACATAAAATGTTTACCACCAAAGAAAGGAATCCAGGTTGGCAGATTGCCTTCCCAGATAGGAAAATAAAACATATCAACTACTAACCCATGAAACCATGTACCATATGGATGAGGTGAAAAAAGTGTTGCCAAATTATGTGTGCTGTCATCAAAAATTACTCCGTAGAAAACGGAATCTAAAATATTTCCTGCAGCTCCTGCAAAAATTAGCGCAATTGCAACTATTAAATAAGTAGAATGATGCTTTTTGATTGCATCAGCCAACCAATATCCAATTCCGAAAACAGCAAAAATTCTAAATACAGTCAAAATTAATTTTCCGTATTCGCCTGGAATTTTTGTTCCCCATGCCATTCCTTCATTTTCAATAAAATGAATTTTGAACCAATTAAAAACATGAACTTCTTCTCCTAGAATAAAATTGGTTTTCACATAGATTTTTGAAATCTGATCAACAAGTAAAACTAAAAATATAAGGAGATACGCTTTTCGTAATGACATTTTATGGATTTTTTGATGCGCAAAAGTACTAATTTAATCAAAAAAAAAGCTCCTAATGGAGCGTTAATTCTTTTACAATAAAATCAAACAGTAATTTAATACCATTTTAAGCAAAGAAGAAGTTATTTTTTGACATTTGTCTTAGCTGGAGTTTTAGGACCATCAGCAAAAAAACCTGAAATCGATTTCAGAAAGCCTTTTTCTTCTTTACCAGAGTTAGCTTTTTTCTCCTGTACCTTTTTAATTTCCGTTTTTAATTTTAGACGCATTTTTTCGAAATCTTTCATTCTACTTTCTACATCCGAATTCACTTCTTTGAATTTCAATACTTTAGCCATCGTGTAAGTTTTTTATAGTGAAAAAATAAAATTATTAACATTTCGGTACCACAATGATACATAATTTAATTTATATTTGTTTAAACAATTTAACAATTGTTTAATACATAAGTATAAATTTATCATCAATAATATATCGATCTGAAAATATTTTAACAACTGTTTAAAATCCTACTAAAAATGAACGAAATCACAGCTACTCTAAACGATTTTTTGGTTACTACTAAATCAACATCAGCATTAATTTTAAATGGAAAAGGAAAATTAATCACATCACTACATTTAGATTACGGAGATAGTGTTGCCGCAATGAGCGCTGCGATTTTATCTATGAGTGAAAAATTTTTAATTGATTTAGACAAAGGATCATTAAAACAGCTTTATTTAAAAACTTCAGACGGTGTCGTTATCGGAAATAAAATTAGCGGTTCAAACTTTATTATTGCTTTCTCAAAAGAAGGAAGTAACCTTGGATTATTAATGCGATCTACTGACGAAGTTTCTATAAAATTAAGCCAGAATTCCCTATTAAAATAAACATAAATCTATTAACAACAAAACCAATTAACTATGAGTAATGACTTTTTGAACGTGTTTTTAAATGAAATGAAAACTAACGTAAACGGCTTTATAGCAGTAGCTGTGACCGAAATCGAAACCGGATTAAGCTATGGAAACCTGAGTTTAGACTCCAAATTTGACCCGGAACTTGCCGCAGCTTACAACCTGGAAGTAGTGAAAGCTAAACTGAATGCTGTTAAAGCCTTAAATTTAAATCAGGAAATTGAAGATATTTTGATTACACTGTCAAATCAAATTCACATTATCGACATTTCTCCAAACAAAAAATTCATGATTTACCTTGCTGCAGACTCTACTAAGGCAAATTTAGGAATGACAAGAGCCATATTAAGAAAACACAAATTAGAATTAGAGAAAAATTTGGCTTAATTTCTACTCTTCATTTAATTTAGAACTGCCTTGATTGCAGGCAGTTCTAAATTAAAAACATCTTTTCAGACACACCCGATTCTCTCGTTTTCTCTCTTCTTACAAAAAATTATAAACTTTTACTATACAATTTTAATAAATCGTAATCAATTTACCTCAAAAAAATAGATAATCAAAATGTAATTACTACATAAAAATATTAAACAAAAAAAACGCCCCTAAAAGGAGCGTTTCATACTGTTATTGTTAATTTAGGTATAGATAATTATCTTTGCAGGTTTTTAGCTTCGATACTCATTGTAGCATGAGGAACTATTTTTAGCCTTTCCTTGCCGATTAGTTTACCTGTCACTTTACAAATACCATATGTTTTATTTTCAACACGGAATAATGCGTTTTTCAGATCGCGTATAAACTTTTCCTGTCTGATAGCCAACTGTGAGTTCGCTTCTTTTGACATTGTTTCACTTCCTTCTTCAAATGCTTTAAAAGTTGGAGAAGTATCATCTGTTCCATTATTCAAATCATTCATATAAGCACTTTTAATTAAATCCAGATCGGCTTGTGCTTTTTGTATTTTATTTTGAATTATTTCTTTAAACTCTGCCAAGTCAGCGTCAGAGTATCTTGTAATTTCATCTATCATGGTATTTATATTATTTTGAAATTAATATCATAGTTTTAATATCATCAAACTCAATTTCTGTGCCGTTTTCTAAAGCGTCAACAAAAACCAAATCTTCTGTTAATGTCTCAGACTTAATATAGTCTTCATTTTTCAGAATGGCCTCTTCTAACAAACCACTTCTTTTTATCTGAACCTTAATCTTATCGGTAACTTCAAATCCAGAATCTTTACGGATATTTTGAATTCTGTTTACCAATTCTCTCGCGATTCCCTCGTTTTTCAATTCTTCAGAGATTGTAATATCAAGTGCAACCGTAATTCCATTTGAATTTGCAACCAACCATCCTTCAATATCCTGGGATGTTATTTCGACGTCTTCTAGTGATAAAGTTACATTTTTTCCAGCAATAACAATATCTAACGCCCCCTGCTTATCCAACTGATTGATCTGATCTACTGAAAAAGCTTGTATTTCTTTGGAAATCAGACCCATATCTTTTCCGAAACGCGGCCCTAAAGCCTTAAAATTAGGCTTGATTTGCTTCACTAAAATACCAGAGTCATCATCTAAAAGTATGATTTCTTTAACGTTCACTTCCGCTTTTACAAGCTCAGAAATAGCTTCAATTTCATCTCTCTGATTTTCGTCAAGTACCGGAATCATTACCTTTTGCAAAGGTTGACGCACCTTAATCATTTCCTTTTTACGAAGCGATAATACAAGCGAAGAGATAGTCTGCGCCTTCTGCATTTTACTTTCTAACGTTTTATTAACAAAGTTTTCGACAAATTTTGGAAATTCAGCCAAGTGAACACTGCTATATTCCTCAGATCCTGTAGAAATTGTTAAATCACGGTATAATTTATCCATGAAAAAAGGAGCGATGGGAGCGCTTAACTTACTTATTGTTAACAGGCAAGTATAAAGCGTTTGATAAGCTGCAATTTTATCCTGAGCATATTCTCCTTTCCAGAAACGACGACGGCACAAACGAACATACCAGTTACTTAAGTTTTCCTGAACGAATTCAGATATAGCTCTTGCTGCTTTTGTAGGCTCATAATCTTCATAACATTCGTCAACAAATTTTATCAAAGAATGCAATTCAGAAATAATCCATTGATCGATTTCCGGTCTCTCGTTTAACGGAATTTCCGCTTCAGCGTATTTAAACCCATCGATATTGGCATATAACGAAAAGAATGAATAGGTATTATATAAAGTTCCGAAGAATTTACGACGCACCTCAGCAATTCCTTCCAAATCAAATTTCAGGTTATCCCAGGGATTTGCGTTTGAAATCATGTACCAACGGGTAGCATCCGGACCATATTCTTTTATTGTTTCGAAAGGATCTGTTGCGTTCCCTAAACGTTTCGACATTTTTTGTCCGTTTTTATCCAAAACCAAACCATTTGAAACTACATTTTTATACGCTACTTTATCAAAAACCAAAGTTCCGATAGCATGTAAAGTATAAAACCATCCACGAGTCTGATCTACACCTTCAGCGATGAAATTCGCAGGAAAATCTTTATTCTCGTCTATTTTATCTTTGTTCTCAAAAGGATAATGCCATTGTGCATAAGGCATGGCACCAGAATCAAACCAAACGTCAATTAAATCGCTTTCACGTTTCATTGGCTGTCCTGAAGCCGAAACTAAAGTTATTTCATCAACAACATTTTTGTGTAAATCAATTAGATCATAATTTGATTCAGACATGTTTCCGATTTCAAAACCTTTGAACGGATTTTCTTTTTGAAAACCAGCTGCAATAGATTTTTCAATCGCATTGTACAATTCTTCAACAGAACCAATAAGAACTTCTTCTTTCTTATCTTCAGTTCTCCAAATTGGCAACGGAATTCCCCAATATCTAGAACGAGATAAATTCCAGTCGTTGGCATTTTTCAACCAATTTCCAAAACGTCCTTCACCAGTAGACTTAGGCTTCCAATTGATAGTTTCGTTCAGGTCGAACATTCTATCTTTTACATCGGTTACTTTAATGAACCAAGAGTCTAGTGGATAATATAATAACGGCTCATCAGTTCTCCAGCTGTGTGGATAACTGTGTACGTATTTTTCAACCTTAAAGGCTTTATTTTCTTCTTTCAATCGAATAGCAATCTCAACATCAACAGAGCGCTCTGGCGCCTGTCCTTCATCATAATATTCGTTTTTCACATATTTACCAGCCAAATCACCTACATGAGAAGTGAATTTTCCTTGTAAGTCTACCAAAGGAACTGCAGTGCCATTTTCGTCTAAAACCAACATTGGCGGCACTTCGGGTTTAGCTTCTTTCGCTACTTTAGCATCATCAGCACCAAAAGTTGGAGCGGTATGCACTACTCCGGTTCCGTCTTCTGTAGTAACGAAATCTCCGGCAATTACTCTAAATGCATTTTCAGCATTTTGATAAGGCAATACGTACGGCAATAATTGCTCGTAACGGATTTCTACTAAATCGGCTCCTTTTGCTTCTGCTAAAATTTTGTACGGAAGTTGCTTGTCGCCATTTTTTACTTTTTCGAAATCGGCATCGTCTTCACTTGCAAAAAATCCTTTTCCAAATTGTTTTCCAACTAAATTTTTAGCCAAAACCACATTGATTGATTCAAAAGTATATTGATTGAATGTTTTTACTAAAACATAATCGATTTTTGGTCCAACTGTCAAAGCGGTATTCGATGGTAGTGTCCAGGGAGTAGTTGTCCAGGCCAAGATGTGAATATCTCCAAAACCTTGTAAAAACGAAGGCAATGTTTTCGGCAATGTTTTAAACTGCGCTACAATCGTAGTATCTGTAACATCTCGGTACGCTCCAGGCTGGTTTACTTCGTGAGAAGACAATCCAGTTCCTGCTTTTGGAGAATAAGGCTGAATCGTGTATCCTTTGTACAACAAACCTTTATCATAGATTTGTTTCAAAAGCCACCAAACAGACTCCATATATTTTGGTTTATAAGTCACATATGGATCTTCCATATCAACCCAATATCCCATTTTTTCGGTCAAATCATTCCATACATCGGTATAACGCATTACGGTTTTTTTACACGCTTCGTTATATTCTTCAATAGAAATGGTTTTACCAATATCTTCTTTTGTAATTCCAAGTTCTTTCTCGGTACCTAATTCTACAGGTAATCCATGCGTATCCCAACCGGCTTTTCTTTTTACCTGAAAACCTTTTTGAGTTTTATATCTGCAAAAAATATCTTTAATCGCACGCGCCATCACGTGGTGAATTCCCGGTAATCCGTTTGCTGAAGGCGGACCTTCAAAAAATACGTAAGGCTCTGCACCTTCGCGAGTAGTTACACTCTTTTCAAATATATTTTCTTTCTTCCAAAAATCAAGTACTTCTGACGCTACTGTTGGTAAGTCAAGTCCTTTGTATTCAGTAAATTTTGTGCTCATTTTATCCTTTTCTTAAACGAGGTGCGAAAGTAAGGAATTTTGAGGAAAATAGATAAAAGATGACAGAAAAAAGAGCGATGTCAGAAAATTTCAGGTATGTTCAGCAAAAAAAAATGCTCTTTTTTAAGATTTAAGAGAAAACCTCCTTTAAAACCTCTAAAGATTTCGGTTTTTTGAATCCGTCCAAATGAAAACTATAATAATCAATCAGAACTTTTAGTAGTATTTGTCTTTCTACCACATGGAAAACTTTCTGATCGTTGTCAAATTTCAGATCAATCAGTTTTTTCAGAAGACTTGTTTCATCTTCTGTTAAAGAATTTGATCCATGAAAAATCGTAAAAATACCTTCATTCATTTCAAAATAGGGCAAATCAATTTCAGAAATATCTGGATAAAAACCAAGATATTTTGTTGCATCTAAAAGTAAAATTAAATGGAAATTAGAAATTTCATCATGATGATCCAACCACATCAATGCAGTTTCTAAAAACTCAAAAAGCGATTCATTTTTTTCCTCTTCCTGAATCGAATAATGCAATATTTCGGAAAGAAACATTACAATTGTACTTTTCACTATATCAGTATGAATCGTTTGAAAAGGAATTGCCGTTTTTATTTCTTTAAAATTTTCCAGCGTCCCTTTATTCTTGTGAACTGCTTCAATTTCTAAAATAGACAAAGGCTGAAAATAAGCAATCTTCTGACTCGCTTTCCGACTCGAAAAAGCATCTCGCACAAAATAAGACTTCAGGCCATTTGAAAGCGTAAAACACTTTACTATCAGGCTTTTTTCCTGAAATTTTAAGGATGAGATTACTATTGCTTTTGTTTTGACTAACAATTTTTGGATTTTAGATTTTAGACTGTAGATTTTAGATTTTGAAAACTGTGACTGAAAACTGCGACTAAATCCTATCGAATTATCATCACTTTCTTTACCTTCGTTTCACCGCCGTCTTGCGCCGAAATAAAAATCATATAAACGCCTGATGCTACTTTATATCTTCCAAAAGCAGTTGTATCCCACTCTATTGTTCCTCCTTCTGAAGTTGTTTCATAAACCAAATTACCTTCGATATCTGTAATTTTAATATTGGCTTTATCAATTAACCCAGCCACTTTTACAGTTCCCGAATAGGTTGGACGAACCGGATTTGGATAGACATAAACATTATTTAAATCTTCATTGGCATCTGTTGCAATTCCTTTAAAAGAAATCATTCCTTTATTGGTTGCAATGAAAACTTCTCCGGTTGTGCTGTTAATTTTGATGTCATTTATAACGTTACTCGGTAAAGGCGAATTACTTATAGTAAAATGATATTTTGTTTCCTGTCCATTTGGAGACACCATAAAAACACCAGCATCAGTTGTTCCAATCCATTTATTATTAGCTCCGTCAACTGCAATTGAAGTGATAAATTGTTCATACAGTAATTCCTGAGCCAGATTATCTTCCATAATAATAACTGGATTCGCTTTTAACTGACTTTCATTTTGGAAACTGCTCACGTTTGACAAAACCCGTAGTCCTTTTGTAGTTCCTATCCAAAGTTGGTTTTTAGTATCAATTGCAATCGATCTTACGTCGGCGATTGGAAGATTTCCTGCATCAGCACCAAATGTCATTTTTTTAAATGTATTGGTCGCTTCGTTAAAACCAACAACCCCATCTCTATTGGTTGCAATCCATTTTACACTATTTCTATCAATTACAATGTTGCCATAACTTGAAGCTTCTGCATCATCAATAATTGAAGTCATCGAATAACTTCCCCATTGACCATTGGTTCTCAAAACTTTTAATCCATTTTTGATCCGGCTATTGGTTACCCAAAGATTTCCTGTTTTATCAAAAGCAGTTCCATTGATACGGACATCTATATAATTTGGACCTTCGGTAGTAATTGATTCTAAACCGCTATTTTTTTCGTTGTATAAAAACTGCGGAACATCATCTTCTACTTTTAATAATCCGGAGAAAAACGAACTCGCATAAACTTGTTTTTCATCAGCAGGATTTACAATAATTTTTGTCATCGATTTGGCGTCATAAACATCAGAATATGGAATATTCAACCAACCAGAAGCACTATATTTACTTACACCATAACTATCTAAAGGATACGGATTATAAAACGAATCGTAATCACCATACACTGTCCAAAGAACATTCGGAGTTACATCTAATGAAAAAATATTGTTTCGTGCAGGACCTGTTGGTGTATTATTTTCAAAAGCTGTACTTCCTGATAGCATCGAAGAAAACAAACCTTTTTCTTTTGTTCCGATATAAATTGCATCTCCAACAGCGGTTGCACAAGTAAAATTAAGTGTATTATCTAAAACCTGAGCATTTGTAATCTGTCGATTCAAAACCATTTGATTAGTATAGATATAAACCGTATTCGGGATCGTTATAAACAAATTATGATTCTTTGCCCGCATATCAACAGAAGGTTGTGAAAGCTGCAAAAACCCAACAAAAGTTACTGAGTTAAACCTATGAATGTATCCAACAGTATTTATCGCAATAAGCTCCGTATCTAAAGTTTCAACACTTGACCAATCTCCTGAATTTACAACTATCCATTGACTAAAATCATTTAAATTCGGATTTGTGCTATTTGCTCTTCTGATTCCACTTGAGGTGGCGGCATAAATAAACCCATTAAAAAAAGTAGTTTGTTTTACACTGATTTCCGCGCCATTATCTCCAATAAAATAAGTATCACCAAATTGCAAAGTCGTCAAATTGAATTGCACAATTCCGAAATCACAAGAAACATACAGCAAACCGTTATGCTCCATAAAATGATTTATCTTTTTAAGATTTGGAGCCAATTGCTTATTGATAATATCAACTTTTTTAAGCATATTACCATCAGTCTCATTAATTACAATCATTAAACCATTTTCGTAACCGACAATTGTTTTTTGAAAGCTTCACTATAATATACCGTAGAAATGGTCTGTCCAGAAAGTCCGTCAACTGTAGTTGTTGTTTTTACTGAATTTGTAGCCGCATTTTTAGAAAACAAAGCATTCTCTGAAGCTGCGTAAACTGCTGTTGAAGACTCTGAAACATCTTTTATTTCATTAAATGAAAAATACCCTTGCCATGACAATTTATTCTGGGCAAAACTAAATTGCATAAAAAGCAGAAACAAAATATAGAGAAAACTTTTCTTCATTATTTGACATATTCAGATAGACAAATATAATACAAACGAAAGTATTTGATTTTTGTTCTTTTATAAATAAAAAATGCCTCCGATTTATCTTTCGACAAATGAAGGCACTTTAGAACTAAAACAACTCTTATACTACACCTTGCGCAAGCATAGCATCGGCAACTTTAACAAATCCGGCAATGTTCGCTCCTTTTACGTAGTTTACATAGCCATCTTCGCCAACACCGTATTTTTTACATTGGTTGTGAATTCCAACCATAATATCTTTTAATCTCAAATCAACTTCTTCACTTGTCCAGTTTAGACGAATTGAATTTTGTGTCATTTCTAATCCAGATGCAGCAACACCGCCAGCATTAGCCGCTTTTCCCGGAGCAAATAATACTTTATTGTCTAAAAATAATTTAATTGCATCTAATGTCGAAGGCATGTTTGCAGCTTCAGTAACACATAAAACGCCATTATCAATTAGTTTTTGGGCATCTTCACCGTTTAATTCATTTTGAGTCGCACATGGAATTGCAATATCAACTTTTACTTCCCATGGACTTTTCCCTTTATGAAAAATAGCATTTGGATATTTCTTAAGATAAAGTTCTGCTCTGTTATCTCCGGTAGCTCTCATTTCAAGCATATGATCGATTTTCTCCCCAGAGATTCCGTCTTCATCATAAATATATCCATCAGGTCCGGAAATAGTCAATACTTTTCCGCCTAATTCATTTATTTTCAAAGCAACTCCCCAAGCCACATTTCCGAATCCTGAAATCGCTACTTTTTTACCTTTAATGTCATGCCCAATAGTTTTAAGCATTTGATCTGTAAAATAAACAACTCCGTATCCTGTAGCTTCAGGTCTGATTAATGACCCTCCGTAAGCAATTCCTTTACCGGTTAAAACACCTGTAAATTCATTTCTAATTCTCTTATACTGACCAAATAAATATCCAATTTCTCTTGCTCCAACACCAATATCTCCTGCAGGTACATCTAAATCAGGACCAATATGACGACATAATTCCGTCATGAAAGATTGACAAAAACGCATTACCTCAGCATCAGATTTTCCTTCCGGATCAAAATCAGATCCTCCTTTTCCACCACCCATTGGCAGTGTAGTCAGACTATTTTTAAATACTTGTTCAAAAGCAAGGAATTTTAAAACTGATAGGTTAACAGAGTGGTGAAATCTAATTCCTCCTTTATAAGGTCCGATTGCTGAATTCATTTGAATTCTAAAACCTCTGTTTACAATAATTTCTCCTTTATCATCAACCCACGGAACTCTAAATATTATAGAACGTTCTGGTTCTGCAATTCTAAGAAGTAAGTTTTTTCCATCATATTTTTTACGCTCTGCAATAAATGGAATTACCGTTTCTGCAAATTCTCTAACAGCTTGAAGAAACTCTGGCTCGTTGGGATTTTTAGACTCTACAAGAGCCATAAATTCATTTATTTTTTGTTCCATTTTTAAATAAATTATTCAGGTAAATTATTTTAATTTTGCTCAGTTAAACAAGAAAACACGTTTAAGAAAACGTTTTCGTTTCAACGTACAAAGATATAACAAAATATGGATGTAATGTGATTTTTTTCACTTTAGGGAAGTGAATTGTATATTTTTCAAACTTTACTAAAAATAGCATTTTACACTACTTATTTTACATCGAAACAACCAACTTAAAGTTAACAAATTAAGTATTTTGTTACTTATTTTTTAATAGACGAATATATTATTTTGAATCGTACTTGTTTTTATATATTTGCCATTATTTGAAAGCCCAAAAAATATGCTTAAACCTATAATACTCACTTTATTCGCCTTCATCGGAATTACAACAGTATCGAAAGCACAAGGTATTGCACAAGAAGTAGGAATAATATTCGGCCCAGTATCTTTTCAGTCAGATTATGGAGAACGTAATGACATGGACACGAACGTTGGAAACACAGGTTTTGGCGTGGGGATCGTTCATTTCATCAATTTTTCTGCCAACAATAACAGAGAAAGTTTTTTTTCAGAACATTTCAAAGTGAGATCTGAACTATCATTCAATCAGACCAATCTTGAACATTTTGGTAAATGGGTGGAATCAGAAAAAAGAAAAGGACTCGTTCGCCACCTTAGAGCAATGAGCGGAAAATCAACTTTAGTAAATCTTGGATCTCAATTAGAATTCTCTCCAATAAAAATTCACGATTTCGAAAATTCAGTAGGTAGCTTTAGTCCATATGTAAGTTTAGGTTTTCAGGTGAGCTATTATACAACAAGTGTGACTTCACAATTAGGACCTTTAGGACTTCCGGCAACAACTTTCGCAAAATACCTAATACCTTCAGACGGTCGTCAGTATGGTTTTTCAAATGAAAATGGAGTTGTATTATCAGTAACTGCAGGTGTTGGGGTTCATTACAAATTAACCGAAATGAGCGATTTAATGTTTGATATTCGTTATCAAGGCTTTAGTTCTGACTGGGTTGATGGTTTAAATCCTAACAAAGATCTTTTTAAGGAAAACAAGAGAAATGATTCTCAAGTTTGGTTTAACGCAGGATATATTTATTACTTAGAATTCTAAAGAAACGACAATATAAACAAAACCCCCAATTCTCACGAGTTGGGGGTTTTTCTTTTTTATGCCAATGCTTGTTCTAAATCGGTGATTAAATCTTCTGCGTCTTCGATACCGACACTCAATCGAACCAAATCATCAGTAATACCAACTTCAGCTCTTTTATCGGCCGGAATAGAGGCGTGTGTCATCAAAGCAGGATGATTCGCTAATGATTCCACTCCACCTAATGATTCTGCCAAAGTGAATACTTTTAATTTTTCTAAAAACGAAATTGAATCTTCTTTTTTACCAGAAACAAAAGTAAACGAAACCATTCCTCCAAAAGCTTTCATTTGTTTTTTTGCAATTTCATGAAAAGGATGGCTTGGTAGTCCCGGATAATAAACCGTTTTTATTTTTGGGTGTTTAGTTAAGTATTCCACTACTTTTTCTCCGTTTTCACAATGTCTTTGCACTCTCAATGAAAGTGTTTTAATTCCTCTTAAAACCAGGAAACTGTCCATTGGCCCTAATGTTGCTCCTGTGGCAAATTGCTGAAAATGCAATTGATCTCCTAAAGCTTCATCTTTTACGATTAAGGCTCCGGCAATAACATCAGAATGTCCACCTAAATATTTGGTAGCAGAATGCATTACAATATCTGCACCTAAATCAAGTGGTTTTTGCAAATAGGGAGTTGCAAAAGTATTATCGACCGCAAATAAAATTTTATGCTCTTTGGTAATTTTAGCAACTTCTTCAATATCTGCCAATTTCATTAACGGATTTGTTGGTGTTTCAACCCAAATCAGTTTTGTGTTTTCATTGATTAATGATTTCAATTTTGTGATATCAGTCATATCAACAAAGTGAAATTTAATTCCTGAATCTTTATAAATTCTGGAGAACATTCTGTAGGTACCGCCATACAAGTCATCCATAGCAATCACTTCATCTCCTGCTTTAAGTCCTCTCAAAATACAATCAGTCGCCGCTAATCCCGATGAAAATGCCAATCCACGTGTACCATTTTCGATACTTGCCAAAGCATTTTCTAATGCTGTACGAGTTGGGTTTGAAGCTCTGCTGTATTCATAATCGCCTAAAGGTTGTCCCGGGCTTGTCTGAATATAAGTTGAAGTTTGATATACCGGAGGCATTACTGCACCTGTACTCGGGTCATGATGTTGACCACCATGAATTACTTTAGTATTGAATTTCATATAGTTATGTTTTTAAAACGTAATTTTAGACTACAAATTTACCGTTTAATTTATTTTAATCCTGACACAACTTCTTACCTTTGTATATAATTAACACTTTGAGATATGAAATCGCCAATAATCAGAGCTTTGCGAAAGTGAAAACATATAAATAAATGCGATACCATATATGACCAATAACAAATAACTTTTACATATATGAAACAGTATACTTTTCTAGTCTTTTTGTTTTTATTAGTTACTAGTTGCAACAAAGAGCTTTCATTTGAAAATGAAACGTTTGAAAAAAAATCTACCATTCCCTGCAAAACAGATTGCCCAATAATAACTATTGAAATTCCGATTGCAAAAAATATTCCTATAGTTGCAGACAGCATCAATAAAAAAGTCTTTTTGGTTATAAAAGAAATTGTCTATTTTGGAGAAAAACAAATAAAACTAAATGACTACAATGTATTAACTTCTTCTTTTATTGGCTCTTATGAAGAAATGCATAAAAAATTTCCAAACGAAACCTTCGGCTGGCAAGGAAAAATCAAAGGAAATCTTGAATTTGAATCAAGTCAAATTATCAATATAAAAATTGATCATTACACTTTTACCGGAGGTGCACATGGATATCAGGGATATCGATCCTTATTATTTAATCCGAAAACAGGAAAAACCATTTTTTCTGATCAGCTTTTTAAAAACGAAAAAGAATTTAAGGCTTTCGCCGAAAAGGCATTCCGTGAGAAATACAAAATTCCAGCAAAAGCAAACATTAACGCAACAGGTTTAATGTTCGAAAATGACAAATTTCAATTGCCACAGAATATTTTTTATACAGAAGAAGGCTTACTGTTATATTACAATTCCTATGAAGCCGCATCGTATGCTGATGGTCCAAAAGAGCTTTTATTTCCTTATGATGAAGTTAATAAGTATTTATTATATCAATAATTTTCTTCAGGAAATAATTCGGACAAAGCCAAAAAAAAATCTTAGAGCCCTAGAATCTTAGCAACTTAGAACCTTTATTTAGCCCCTTCCTGAAAATCATATTTCATTTTCCGCAGAATCCTCAAAGCTTCTTTAAAAGACAAATACACCTGTGAAAAAGGCTTCAAAAGCAGTTTTGAATCAATTAGTTTTTGCTTGGCTTCATCAAAACCATTCAAATAACAAATCATAAAAGTGGAAGGAAGATTTTCCAGATCAACCATTTCACGTTGTGACAATGTAAATCCTTTTTGTAGTTTTTGAAGTAATGCCATATTCGAATTGTAAATATGATACAGCATTTTTCGATTGAATTCCGGTGGCTGAAAAAGCATTTTTCGATCGATTTTGTAATAACCATTATCAAAAAACCGAATGGTCTGTTCCTCTAAGGGATAATAACTAGTTTTATCATTTAAGCCTAACGGAACATATTCAGTAATCGTAAAACTATCATCATCAAAAACAATTGTCACAACATCCTGAGCCGAGTAAAAAAGTTTGATTTGTTCGTTGATCAATTCAATATCAACTCGGGAAAGAAAGGTTTTATCCCTCGATTTTTTAGGAACTCCTGCCCAGCAAATCACAAATAGCTCTTTAAAAACATTATATTTTGGCGACATATCTTTATGCCTGAAATTCATAAAATCGATTACGCCGTCGAGTGTATATTGAATGCTATTCCGGGAATTGTTTTCTATTCCGATAACAGTTTCTGTATTCTGATAATTTTTTTCCACTTCTCCTTCAATGGGAACCGAATTACTCCCGCGCCTAATAAAAACGCTATTCGCCAAAATCGTGTGAATTCCTTTTTTGAAATAAGATATTTTGTTTTTGGGCTTAATAGTAACCAATCCGATTACTTTGTCTTTTGGAAGATTCGGAAAAGGAACATTTTCATATTGAATTTTAGGTGGATTTTCTAAAAAAGCATTGACGAGATTCTGAATTCTGCTGTCATCAAAAAAATCATCACCGACAATTTCATTGTCCTGATCTTCAACACCAACCACGATATAGGAATTATTAGTTGGATTTGAATTCGATAACGCGCAAATATGTTTCAGGAACTTTCCCTTTCCTTCTCGGGTATGCAAATTCAACTGCCTTTTTTTGTCATAAAAACTGCTTTCATCATTATGAGCGAGCAGGTTTTTTATTAAAAGGCGTTTGTTGATCATTCTTTAAGTTTTTTTTTGCCACAAATTACACAAATTCCCACTAATTAAAAAGACGCACAACTGTGCGTCTCTACATTATAAATTCTTTTTTACGATCGTTGCCGAGGCTTGCGCCGTTGGGTACACAATTAAATCCGCAATATTTACATGATATTTTCTCGACACTACAAAATGAATAATATCGGCAATATCTTCAGCTTGTAATGCCTCTAAACCTTTGTACACATTTGACGCTCTATCGGCATCGCCTTTAAAACGAACTTCACTGAATTCCGTATCTACCATTCCCGGATGAATTGCTCCTACTCTAATTCCGTACGGATTCAAATCCATTCGCATTCCGTTGTTAATGGCATCAACCGCGTGTTTTGATGCGCAATATACATTCCCATTTGGGTATACTTCTTTACCGGCAATGGATCCAATATTGATAATATGCCCTGACTTTCTTTCAATCATCTGTGGAATAATCGCTTTTGAAACGTATAAAAGTCCTTTTACATTAATATCAATCATAGCATCCCAATCGTCAATATTTCCATTTTGGATCGGATCTAAACCGTGTGCGTTTCCGGCATTATTAATTAAAACGTCAATTTGGGAAAATTCTGTTGGTAATGAATTGATAGTTGAAAAAACGGCGTCTTTATCACGAACATCAAATGAGAGGGAATGTACTTCTGTAAAAGCCGAAAGTTCTTTTTCAAGTTCAGCTAAACGTTCTTTACGTCTTCCGCAAAGGATAACTTTATAATCATTTTTCGCCATTATTTGTGCGGTGGCTTTTCCAATTCCGCTTGTGGCACCAGTAATTAAAACCGTTTTTTTCATTCTATATTTTTTATTTTTTTTGCCACAGATTAAAGGATTAAATTGATTTCTCAATCTGAGAATCCTGTAATCTGTGGTAAACATTTTTTAGTTTTTTTTTAAATCTTTATTTTTTCCAATCCTCTAAATTCAACACCATATTTAACGCTGTCCATGTTTCGCCATCAACTTCTCTTAACAGTTTTTTATCTGAATTAATTGTGAAGCCAACTTTTTCATAACACTTAATAGCACCAATATTAAAATCGAAAACATTCAATTCAATATTTCGTTCTTTTCTGTTTTCAAGAATATATTGCAGTAATAAAATCACCATTTGCTCACCAACTCCTTTTCCTCTTTGATTTTTATCGATAATCAGGATTCGGCCTAATTTTGCAGAATCATCTTTAAAATAAATTTCACAATGTCCGATAGTAGTTCCATCAGAAATATTGGCAACTCTAAAAGCAATTCTGTTTTTATCAGAAAGCGTTTTATCTATTTGCCTTTCCGTTAGGGGAAAAGTAAATTCCGGCCCGCCAAACTGCATTAAATCTTTTGCGTTTTTAATGGAGTCAATCAATTCAGAATAAAATTTTTTATCAAATTTTTCTAAGCGTATCATTTTACAGGATTCATCATTTAAGGCACATCATCTCCCATGCTTTCTGTCCAGATCGCAAACCAATCTTCTTTGTCCATTTCTAATTCTACTGCTTTCATTAACGATTGAATTCTGGCAATATTTACTGTTCCTGCGATCGGAATAACACCTGCAGGATGTTTTAAAATCCACGCCAATAAAAGTGTATCTGAACCGAAACTGTATTTTTGAACCAATTCTGAAAGTAATTTTTTCAAACGGCGTGTTTTTTTAGTATCTTCTCTAAAAACAGTTCCGAGTGGGTTCCATGACAACGGACGAATTCCATGTGTTTGCATATAATCTAAACTTCCATCAATCATTGCTTCATAATGTGTCGCTGAAAATTGTACCTGATTAAAACTTACTTCTGTTTTAGAACGAATTAATTCCGTCTGAGAACTGGTAAAATTCGAAAGTCCAAAATCGATAATTTTTCCTTCCGATTTTAATTTTTCTACTGCTTCAGCAATTTCGTCAGCTTGCATTAGCGGACTTGGTCTGTGCAATAAAAAAACATCAATAAAATCTGTTTTTAATTTTTTAAGAGATTCTTCAACAGACCAGATAATATATTCTTTCGAATATTCATAATGTTTGATTTTGTTTTCCGGACGTTTTTCAGCAATCATCTGAATTCCGCATTTGGTAATTAATTGTAATTTTTCTCTTGAAATTTTACTTGCCTGGAAAGCTTTTCCAAAATCAGCTTCTGTAGTATAGGATCCGTAAATATCGGCGTGATCAAAAGTGGTAATTTTGTTTTCGATACAGATCTGTATCATATTTTCCATTTCTTTAGTTGTAAGGTTTTTATCCCAAACTCCCCAATTCATAGTGCCCGAAATTATAGGCGATAACGTTGTTTTGCTCATGGTTTTATTGCGTTATTTTTGGTAATAAATATGCTTTTGTAAAGCATAATCATCAAAGTTCTTAAAAATATAAAAATAGATTCACAATTCGTCCTTAAAATTAGTGCATTGGTCGAAGTTTTAACCATTCTTTAACATCTTACTTCTCAAAAAATATTCAATTTGCACTCTCAAAAACAAGGCGTAAAAATCAAAGGTTTAAAAAGGCTTTTTAAAAATATTTATATGGAAGAAAATACAACGACTTTAGACATTAGAGCGATAAATGAAAAAATTGAAAGAGAAAGTGCTTTTATAGACCTTCTTACAATGGAAATGAACAAAGTTATTGTGGGCCAGAAACATATGGTCGAGCGTTTATTAATCGGGCTTTTAGGACAAGGGCATATTTTATTGGAAGGTGTTCCTGGATTAGCCAAAACTTTAGCGATAAATACGTTGTCGCAAGCGGTTCAGGGTTCTTTCAGCCGTATCCAGTTTACTCCGGATTTATTACCTGCCGATGTTGTCGGAACGATGATTTACAACATCAAAGCAAACGAATTCTCTATTAAAAAAGGGCCAATTTTCGCCAATTTCGTACTTGCCGATGAGATTAACCGTGCTCCTGCCAAAGTACAATCAGCACTTTTAGAGGCGATGCAGGAAAAACAAGTTACTATTGGCGACACGACTTTCAAACTAGATCGTCCGTTTTTAGTACTGGCAACTCAAAATCCGGTTGAGCAAGAAGGAACATACCAACTTCCGGAAGCGCAAGTCGATCGTTTTATGCTAAAAACCGTAATTGATTATCCTAAAATGGATGAAGAGCGTTTAGTAATTCGTCAAAATTTAAAAGGAAGTTACGAAAAAGTAAATCCAGTTGTTTCTGTAGAACAAATTTTGCGTGCGCAAGAAGCTGTTCGTGAAGTTTACATGGATGAAAAAATTGAAAAATATATTTTAGATATTGTTTTTGCTACTCGTTATCCAGAGAAGTACAAACTTGCAGACTTAAAACCTCTTATAAGTTTTGGAGCATCGCCACGTGGAAGTATCAATTTAGCCAATGCGGCAAAATGTTACGCTTTTATCAAACGTCGTGGTTATGTAATTCCAGAAGACGTTCGTGCAGTTGTACATGATGTTTTACGTCACAGAGTTGGAATAACGTATGAGGCTGAAGCCGAAAATATTACTTCTGTAGACATTATCAACAAAATCGTAAACGAGATTGAAGTACCTTAAAAATAGTTTTCAGTTTTCAGTCACAGTAGACACTTTACAATTAACTGCGACTGAAAACTGCGACTGAAAACTAAAGAAATGGATACAAAAGAGCTTTTAAAAAAAGTACGGAAAATAGAAATCAAAACCAAAAGACTGAGCAATCATATCTTTTCGGGAGAGTACCATTCTTCATTTAAAGGGCGCGGGATGACTTTTAGCGAAGTACGTCAATACCAATATGGCGATGACATTCGTAACATCGATTGGAATGTAACCGCCCGCTATAACGAAGCCCACGTAAAAGTTTTTGAAGAAGAACGCGAATTAACCATGATGTTAATGGTTGATATTTCGGGCTCTGAAGGTTTTGGTTCAAAAAGTCAATTCAAAAAAGACATCGTAACCGAAATTGCGGCAACGATGGCTTTTTCGGCTACACAAAACAATGACAAAATCGGATTAATATTATTTTCTGATAATGTCGAATTGTATATTCCACCAAAAAAAGGCCGTTCACATGTTTTGAGAATCATTCGTGAATTAATCGAATTCGAACCAAAAAGCCATAAAACGGATATTTCACAAGCTTTGAAATTTTTATCAGGAACACAAAAAAAGAAAGCTATCGTTTTTGTGATTTCTGATTTCATGTCTGAAAATTACGAACAAACCTTGAAAATTGCTTCTAAAAAACATGACATTACAGGTGTACGTGTATATGATATCCGCGAGGAAAAAATCCCGAATTTAGGAATGGTAAGTATGCTTGACGCTGAAACCGGCAAAATTCAATTGGTCGATACAGGCTCAAAATCTGTGAGAATGAACTACGAAAAACATTATCAGGAAAGAGTCAATTATTTCAAAGATATTTTTAGTAAATCAGGAGCTGGTGTTGTAAACACAAGAGTTGACGAAAATTACGTAACTAAATTACTCGGATATTTTAAGTCTCGTTAATTTAAGATCTCGTAGATTATTAGATTTTCAAAAAATAAATTTTCAAAATAAGCATTCGTTTTAGACTAAAATCTGAATCAAAAATCAAATGAAATTAAAATTTTACATATTTCTATTTTTGCTTACTTCAACTGTTTTTGCCCAACAAAAACAAGTTGAAACGAGTATTGATACTACAAAAAATAAAATTGGAGCCGAATTTAAGTTAACACTTAAAACGGTTGTAAGCTCAAAATCGAAAGTTGTTTTTCCTAAACTAAAAACCATTGGTCCTTTAGAAGTAATTCAATCGTACCCAATTGATACGGTTAAGAAAAATGACACTTATGAATTGATTAAAAAATACGGTTTAACCCAATTCGATTCAGGAAAATATACCATTCCGGGTATCAAAATTTTAATTGATAAAAAACCTTATTTATCAGATTCTATACGTGTTGAAGTTGCTAATGTAAAAGTCGATACTTTACAACAGAAAATGTATGACATCAAAGATATCTCAAGCACCGACAGCAATAACGATTGGTGGATTTATGTTTTGATTTTAATAGTAATTGGTGCTTTTGGTGCTTTTGTATATTGGTACGTAAAAAAACATCAGAAGAAAAAAATCGAAGAAGAAGTTTATAAAACTCCGATTGAAAAAGCGACAAGTTTATTGAATAACCTCGAGCAAAAAGAATTGGTTCAAAAAGGTGAAATCAAAGAATATTATAGTGAACTGACCGATATTGCACGTAATTATATTGAAGAAGCAATTCATATTCCGGCAATGGAAAGTACCACTTCTGAATTGATTCAGGCAATACGATTGGCTTCAACGAAAAAGAAAATGACTCTGACTCCTGAAACCGTTGAGAATTTGGAACGCGTTTTACGTCAGGCGGATTTAGTAAAATTCGCAAAATCTAAACCACTTGATTTTGAAATTACTGATGATAGAAATAAAATCCAGAAAGTAATTTTAACGCTTGATAATGCAATTCCGACTGAAGTTCCAGCGGAGGAAGAAGATCAATTACTGAATGAAGCTCAAAAACAAAAGCAAATCAAAATTCAATTAAGAAAAAAACGCAACAAACGTATTGCAATCACAGTTGGAACCGTTTTACTTTTATTGTTTGCAACAACAACATTTTTCGTTGTAACTAAAGGCTTCACCTATGTAAAAGATAATGTTATTGGCCATCCTTCAAAAGAATTATTAGAAGGAGAATGGGTAAAAAGTGAATACGGAAATCCTGGCGTTTTAATCGAAACTCCAAAAGTTTTGAAACGTATGGATACTCAAAAAGTACTTCCCAAAGAAACCATGGCTTTAATTAAAGAAATGCAGCTTTTCGCGTACGGAAGTATGATTGACAATTTCTTTATTACAGTTTCAACGGCTAAATTTAAAAATCCAACCGATATTGATTTAGCAAAAGCTTTAGAGGGTTCCTTGAAAGTAATCGAAGCTCAGGGCGGTCAAAATATAATTGTGAAACAAGAAGATTTCCAGACTAATGCAGGGATTCAGGGACTTAAAGGATACGGAACAATGACAGTCTTAAACCCTGTTAACAAAACCAGCACAAAAGCCTATTATGAAATTCTGCTTTTCAAGCAAGATCAGGGATTACAGCAAATCATGATTTTACATGAAGAAGGTGATACGTATGCAAATGACATTACAACCCGAATTTTAAATTCTGTTGAACTTAGAAAAGCCAGTAACTAATGGAAAAAATAACTTTTTTAAATCCGGAATTTTTTTGGTTGTTTCTTTTAATTCCAATTGCTATCGCCTGGTTTTTCTGGAAACGCAATCAGCAATCGCCTACTTTAAAAATGAGTTCAACTCAGGGTTTTAAAAACAGCGAATCATTATTAACTAAATTAAAACCTTCTTTATACATATTCAGGATTATTGCCCTAAGTTCTTTGATTATTGCATTGGCAAGGCCAAGAACGGTAGATATTAGCAATCAGACTAAGACGACTAAAGGAATTGATATTGTTATGGCAATTGACGTTTCAGGAAGTATGCTGGCAAAAGATTTAAAGCCAAACCGTATGGAAGCTTTAAAAAGAGTTGCCGGTGAATTTGTTGAAGAAAGACCAAATGACAGAATTGGATTGGTTTTATATGCATCTGAAGCTTATACCAAAACTCCTGTTACAAGCGATAAAGCTATTATTTTAGAGGCTATAAAAGACATTAAATATGATACCGCTTTACAAGACGGAACCGGAATTGGAATGGGATTGGCAACAGCTGTAAACCGTCTAAAAGACAGTAAAGCAAAAAGCAGGGTGATTATTTTAATGACAGACGGTGTAAATAATGCCGGATTTATTGAACCTGAAACGGCTGCTGATATTGCAAAACAATACGGTATAAAAGTATATACAATTGGCGTTGGAACCAACGGAATGGCACCATCTCCTTATGCATATGCTCCAAACGGAGGTTTTTTGTTCAAAATGCAAAAGGTTGAAATTGACGAACAATTAATGAAAAGTATCGCACGCAAAACCGAAGGAACCTATTTTAGAGCAACAAGCAACGACAGATTAGCTCAAATTTATAGTGCGATCAATAAATTAGAAACAACAGAAATTCAGGAATTAAAATTCTATGATTACGACGAAAAATACAGAGGATTTGTTTTACTGGCAGCCTTTTTATTATTGTTGGAAGTTGGCTTAAGAAATACAGTTTACAGAAGCTTTATTTAATTTTTTCAAAATTAAAAAATTCCAAATATTGAAATTCCAAATAACAAATTGGAATTTGGAATTTGAAAAGTTTTAAATAAAAAGAAGAATTGGAATTTGGAATTTGTTCCGATAGCTATCGGAATTGGAATTTAAAAATTATATGGAATTAGACGAAAAAAAATATTTATACCTTTTATTCTTACTGCCAATTGTGGTGTGTATTTTCCTTTTCAATATGTATTGGAAAAGAAAGAAACAACGCGAATTTGGTGATTTGGAAATGGTCAAAAGACTGAGCCCGGAACGTTCTGTTTTTAAACCTGTTTTAAAATTATCTATACTTCTTTTAGCGCTTGCGTGTTTGATCATCGGATTAGTAAATCCGAAGATTGGAACTAAAATGGAAACCGTAAAACGTGAAGGTATTGATATTGTTTTTGCCGTTGACGTTTCAAAAAGTATGCTTGCTGAAGATGTGGCACCAAATCGTTTAGAGAAAAGTAAACAATTGGTTTCGCAGATTATCAATAATTTAGGAAGTGACCGAATTGGAATTGTAGCCTACGCCGGAAGTGCTTTCCCGGTTTTACCAATTACAACAGATTATAGCGTAGCCAAAATGTTTCTTCAAAGCATGAGTCCGGATATGGTTTCCTCTCAGGGAACTTCGCTGGACGAGGCAATCCGATTATCATCGACTTATTTTGATGAAAAAAGCAAAACAAGTAAGTTGTTGATTTTGATTTCTGATGGAGAAGACCATTCTGAAGGTGCTCCTGCAGCAGCGGAAGAAGCCAACAAATTAGGAATGAAAATCATTACAATTGGCATCGGAACAGAGAAAGGCGGAACTATTCCGTTAAAAGAAAATGGCGTTGTAAAAAGCTTCCAAAGAGATCAAAACGGAGAAGTTGTTATTACAAAACTAAATCAGGACGGACTTAAAGCAATCGCAAAAGCGACTAAAGGTGGTTATGTGTATGGCGGAAGTACCAAAGAGGTTTTAGATTACGTAAAAAATGCATTAAATAACATTCAGAAAACAGAATTCGAAGCAACACAAATGGCCGATTTTCAATCGCAATTTCAGTGGTTTCTTGGTTTTGCATTCTTGTTGTTGTTTGTAGATATTTTCCTTTTGGAAAGAAAAACAAACTGGATAAAAGAATTGAATTTATTTAACGAAAAGAAATAATTGTTTTGGAATTTATTTCGGAACAAAAAAATAAAAAAATTAGAATGAAAAATTTACTTCTTTATATTTTACTAACGTTTTCCCTAGCTGTTTCAGCTCAGGAAAAAGACAAGACATTGCCTGATGCCAATGAAGAATATAAGCAGAATAAATTTGTTGATGCTGAGGCAAATTATAGAATTTCGCAGTCAAAATTCCCAAAGAAAGCAACCGCTTCTTATAATTTAGGAAATACTATTTACAAACAAAATCAGGCTTCTGAAGCAAAATTCGCTTATGGAAGAGCGATTAAAAACGCAAAAACAAGACCTGAAAAACATAAAGCATTTCATAATTTAGGAAATGTCCTGATGAAGGAGAAAGATTACACGCAAGCTGTTGAAGCTTATAAAGAAGCTTTGCGAAATGACCCAACGGATGATGAAACGCGTTATAATTATGCTTTGGCCAAACAAAAGTTAAAAGAAAATCCTCCGAAAAACGATAAAAACAAGGACAAGAATAAAGATAAAGACAAGGATAAAAACAAAGATAAGGACAAGGACAAAGACAAAAATAAAGATCAGAACAAGGATAAAGACAAAAAAGACGACAAAGGAGACAAAGACAAGGATAAAAAAGATGGTAAAAATGATCCGAAGAAAGATGATAAATCAGACAATAAAGGAGAACCAAAACCACAGCCTGGCGGAATTTCAAAAGAACGTGTTCAGAATTTATTAGATGCCGTTAACAACGAAGAAAAGAAAATTCAGGACAAAGTAAATGCTCAAAAAGTAAAAGGAAGTCCTAAGAAAACAGAAAAAGACTGGTAGATTTTTTGGGTTAATCGTTTATTCGTTTAACTGTTTATTCGAATAAACAATAAAACTTAAAAAAAACCGATTAAACAAATAACAATTAAACAGTTAAACAAAAACTGAAACAATTTAATGAAAAGATATTTAATTCTATTACTATTCACTTTTCAAGGGCTTATGGCTCAAGTTCAATTTGAAGCCAGAGTAAGCAAGAACTCGCTTGGGATAAACGAGAGACTTCGTATTGACTTCATCATGAATGTAGACGGAGACAACTTCGAACAGCCTTCATTTGACGGATTTAGAATTGTAGCAGGACCAAGTCAGCAAATAAGTCAATCCTGGGTTAATGGACGAAGCTCTTTTCAAAAAATATATTCTTATATATTGCAACCAGCGCAAAAAGGAAATTTAACGATTAAACAGGCTGCAATCGAGTTTAATGGGCAGAAATACAAAACAACGCCTATAAAAGTCGCTGTAACAAATGCTGTTGCCGAGGAAAGAGATCCAAATGACCCTAGACAGCAAGGTGGTGCAGGAAGCGAAACGCTGAATTTGGTTGCTGAAATTTCAAAAACCAATCCGTATCTGAATGAACCAATCACTGTGGTATATAAATTATACTTCAACAACATTAATGTAACCGGTTTTAAAGAACTTGGAAAACCAAAATACAATGATTTCTGGAATCAAAATATAGAAATTAAGCAGTTAGCTATTGAAGAAGGAAGTTACAGAGGACAAAGATGTTATTTTGTGGTATTGAAAAAGACTATCTTATATCCACAAAAATCAGGAAAACTCACAATTGAACCTCTTTCACTCGATATTGGGGTGCAATTACCCACAAATCGTCGTGACATGTTTGGTCAAATGATTCTGTCTGAGGACAATAAAGTTGTTTCGGCAGGGGCTAAAACCATTAATGTTAGACCACTTCCGGAAGGTAGTAAACCAGAAGATTTCACAGGCGCTGTTGGTAAATTCAATTTTACAGTTACACCTTCAAAAACTACTTTAAAAAATGGCGAAAGTCTTGATTTGGTTGTTAGTGCGGCAGGGAGCGGAAACATGAAATTGTTTACTTTACCAAAACCGGTTGTACCGAATGCATTAGAAATGTACGATCCGGTTCATGATGAAAAAGTGACCACTTCATTGTCTGGAATGTCTGGTAAAATTTCAGATAAGTATACTATAATTCCACAATACAAAGGAAAGTACACTATAAAACCGATGCAGTTTTCTTATTTTGATTTGAATTCCGGTTCATATAAAACGATAACTTCTCAGGAAATTACGGTTGATGTTCTAGACGGACCAATGCAGGCAGAATCAAACGCAACTGCAAATGCAGCAAAAAATGTTATTACGAAAACAGAACAATTCAAATATATCAAACCAAAAACTACTTTAGTCTCAATGGCTAAAAACGATTTTTATGGTTCGAATTTATACTACGGATTGTTATTAGCACCTTTCTTAATTTTACCAATTATTGTTTTGGTTAAAAAGAAAAAAGAAGCGATTGACAGCGATGTAACCGGAAACCGAATTAAAATGAACAATAAGCTGGCGAAGAAATATCTCTCTGAAGCCAAAAAACATCTTAATAACAAAGAGCCATTTTATATTGCTTTGGAGAAAGCGATGCATAATTTCCTGAAAGCGAAATTACATATTGAGACTTCAGAAATGAGCAAAGACAATATTCGTGAATTGTTATTGTCAAGGAATACAAATCCGGAATCGGTTCAAAATTTCATTAATTTGACAGAAAACTGTGAGTTTGCTCGTTATGCTCCGGCTTCAAGTGCATCTATTCAGCAGGATTATGATAAGGCTGTTTTAATTATTTCAGAATTAGAAAAACAGATTGTCTAACCGCAAAGGCTATTTTACCGCAAAGTGCGCTAAGAAAAGTGATTTGGATTGTGTTGATTTAAGTTCACAAAGTTTGAAAGTTCTATAAAAAACTTTCCTTTAAATAAAGTAAGAATGAAAAATATAGTATATCTCTTTTTATTAATCTCTCAGGTTTTCTTTGCTCAAAGCAGCTTTGAAAAAGGGAATCTTCTGTATCAGGATAACAAGTTTGAACAGGCCGCGCAGGAGTACGAAAATGTTCTTAAAGAAAACAAACAACATTCGGCTGAATTGTATTTTAATTTGGCTAATTGTTATTACAAACTCAATAAAGTGGCACCTTCGATTTATAATTATGAAAAGGCTTTGGTATTAAAACCACACGATGAACAGACTTTAAATAACTTAAAATTTGCCAAAAAACTAACTATTGATGAAATTAAAGAAGTTCCGAAAGTAGGTTTTGCAAAATTGATTCAGAGCTTTACAGGAATTTTCGATTATAATACCTGGGCTAAAATTGCTGTCGGGATTGCTTTTCTTTTCTTATTGAGTTTTATTGGATATTATTTTTCACAGCTAACACTTTCAAAAAGATTATATTTCATTGGAATGTTTGTATTGCTGGTCGGTGTACTCCTAAGTGTTGCAGCGGCAATGTCAGAGAAAGACCATTATGACAACGATCGCCCGGCAATTGTTTTTTCAGAAGTGAGTGAAGTTAGAAGCGAACCTCAAAAAGCAGGATCAGCTATTTTCTTATTGCATGAAGGCGCCAAAGTTTACGTTACTGAAACACTTCAAAACTGGAAAAAAATAGAATTAACAGACGGAACAGAAGGTTGGATTGATGCTTCAACTATCAAAGAAGTGAAATAAAATTTCTTCAAATTACAATATAAAAATCCCAAATTCCAACTTGAAAATTGGCATTTGGGATTTTTTTATTTCCATTGATGATATAAATTAATTTTTAACTAAAATAGCATTACGATTAAGTTTACTTATATCATTTATGTGGTTTAAATTTTAAAATTTATGCGTAATCCTAGGCGTCACACAGTAATCCAACTTTACATCAGATTCAAAAACATCATCAATTCTGTTTACGGCTTCAAAAAACGAAAGTCCAATTTTGATGGTTTCGGGTTTACATTCCACTAAAAATTTATCATAGAAACCTTTTCCGTATCCAATACGATTTCCGAAAACATCAAATGCCAAAAGCGGTACAAAAACCACTTCAATAGTTTCTGATGGAACTGGCAAACCATTTATAGGTTCCGGAATATTATATTCGTTTTTCTTGATTTTGGTATTATCGGTCAATAAAAAGTGAGACATTTTTCGCGTTTCAAAATCACTTTTCGAAATCACAATTTCTTTATCTTTTCCGGAAAGTAAATGCAAAATATATTCAGTGTTCACTTCTTTTTGTTCTTCAATCGGAAGAAAAACATGATAATAGGTTTTATCCCAAATTGGCAATTGCAATACTTGATTGGCTATAGCGAGACTCTTTTCTTCGATTTCATCAGTCGAAAGTACTGCGCGAAGATTTTTATACTGTAACCGTAATTCTTTTTTATTCGTCGCCATCAGGAAGGGTTTTAGAAATATGGTAAATCGCATCGCCCTCATAAACAATTGGAGAATGATTGGCGTTGATGATGTATCCATCATGCGGCGCTTTTACTTTTTGCTCGAATTTACCAAAAGGATCTGTTATAATCGCTAAAATTGTTCCTTTGGTTACAAACTTTCCAATTAAATTATAATCGTGTAATAATCCAGAACATTTCGCTCGCAGCCAAACTGAATATTTGATATAAATGGAAGGATGGACTGCATCTTCAACAATTTGTTTTGGATCGAGCATATTCAGGTAATTTAACAAACGCTTCACTCCCATTACTCCTTCATTTGCAATTACATTATTAATATCTAATGATTTTCCTCCTTCAAAAAGCAACATTTTTACATTAGCCTTTTCAGATGTATTTCTAAACGAGCCAGCAATATTCTTCGAATACAATGTAAAAGGAGCATTAAACACATCTGCCAAAAGTCTTAATTCCGGATTATTTTCGGTTATCCTAATTTGAGGAGCATTAAACCTGCTCGCACCTCCGGCATGAAAATCAACTGCATAATCGATAACCGGCAAAATCTCGGCCACAATATGAAATGCAAAACGACTCGCCAGAGAACCTTTTTTGCTTCCCGGAAAAACACGATTTAAGTCGCGGCCATCAGGAAATTCTCTTGATTTATTTACAAAACCATACATATTGATAATAGGAATACAAATAATCGTTCCGCGAGTTGGCCGATTTATCTTTTTGCTGATAATCTGGCGTACGACTTCTACCCCGTTTATTTCGTCACCGTGAATTCCGGCCGAGAATAAAACTACCGGACCATCTATTTTAGAACGACGCACAATTACCGGAATATTAAGTTTTGTAGTCGTGTGCAATCGGGCGATTTCAACATTTATTGTTCTATTTTCTCCTGGCAAAACCGGTTCGCCAAAAATAATCATGGGTTTGTTATTTTTCATATAGAATTATAAAATCTAAATATAGAAATTATTCTTTTGATTTCGTAAATTTGACTCTAAATCCATGTTAAGCTTCCCGAAAAAAACAGAATGGTTTTTCAGATAGCTTTTCGACCATCTTCAGAAACAAAAACAGAATGCAAAAACCGTCTTTAGAACTTCAAATACAAACCTTGCCGGACAATCCCGGTGTGTATCAATATTATGATAAAGACGAAAAAATATTGTACGTAGGAAAAGCCAAAAATCTAAAAAAAAGAGTTTCCTCCTACTTCAATAAAATTCACGATACAGCAAAAACAAATGTCTTGGTTCGAAAAATCGTAACCATAAAACACATCGTTGTTCCTACTGAAACGGATGCTCTTTTATTAGAAAACAACTTAATAAAAACTTTGCAGCCTCGCTACAATGTGTTGCTTCGAGATGATAAAAGTTACCCTTGGATCTGCATCAAAAAAGAACCTTTTTCGAGAATATTTTTGACCCGAAGAATGGTAAAGGATGGTTCTGAATATTTTGGTCCGTATACTAATTTCAAAATGGTTTACACGATTTTAGATTTAATCAAAGAATTATATCCTTTGAGAACCTGTAATTATGATTTGAGTGAATCGAATATTAAATCAGGTAAATTTAAAGTTTGTCTCGAATATCATATCGGCAATTGCAAAGGACCTTGTGAAGGAATAGAATCGTTAGAAGATTATCAGCGACAAGTTGATGCTATTCGCGAAATTTTAAAAGGAAATTTCAAAGAAAGCATGAAAGACTTCAAACGTTTAATGAATCAATATGCGCAGGATTTACGTTTTGAAGAGGCCCAAAAAATCAAAGAAAAAATAGAAATTCTCGAAAATTATCAATCAAGATCAACGATTGTAAATCCGAAAATTACGAATATTGATGTTTTCTCGATCGTGTCTGATGAAAGTGCGGCTTATGTCAATTTTCTGCAAATTTCCCACGGATCAATTATCCGTTCGCACACTTTAGAAATTAAGAAAAAACTAGATGAAAGCGACGAAGAATTATTAGAATTAGCCATAATCGAACTTCGTGAACGCTTTAATTTATTATCAAAGGAAGTTATTGTTCCCTTTGAAGTTGATTTAGGAGAAAAAATCAAAACAACAGTTCCGCAACTTGGCGATAAAAAACAGATTTTAGATTTATCCATCAGAAATGCTAAGTTTTACAGAATCGAACAATTAAAACAATTACAAATTGTAGATCCGGATCGACATGTCAATCGTATCATGGCGCAAATGCAAAAAGATTTACGCTTACCTGTTGAGCCGCGTCATATCGAATGTTTTGATAACTCCAACATTCAGGGAACAAATCCAGTTGCCGCTTGTGTTGTTTTTAAAGATGGAAAAGCGAGTAAAAAAGATTACCGCCACTTTAATGTAAAAACCGTTGAAGGCCCGGACGATTTTGCTTCGATGACCGAAATTGTGTATCGCCGCTATAAAAGATTACTCGATGAAAATGAGCCTTTACCACAATTAATTATTATTGACGGTGGAAAAGGACAATTATCAGCAGCCTTAAAAAGTATTGATGATTTAGGATTGCGCGGAAAGATTGCAATTATCGGAATAGCAAAACGCCTTGAAGAATTATTTTATCCCGGAGATTCTATTCCACTATACCTTGATAAAAAATCGGAAACATTAAAAGTGATTCAGCAATTACGTAACGAAGCGCACCGTTTCGGAATCACATTTCATCGTGATAAACGTAGCAAAGCAGCACTTAATTCGTCTGTAGAAAGTATTCCTGGCATTGGCGAAAAAACCATGCTGACTTTAATACAACATTTCAAAAGCGTTAAAAGATTAAAGTTAGCTTCAGAAAAAGAAATATCTGACGTTATAGGAGTATCAAAAGCAAAAAAAATTGTCGAATTCTATCATCCTAAAGAAAATTGATTCATTTTGAAAAAGCATATTTTATCTATTTTTCTGCTGTATATTTTTAACGTTTCGTATAGTCAAAACGACATTTCATTTTTGCAAAAAGACAAAAATAAAATCAATGTACGCTACACCAATAATTTTGAAAATTTAGAAGTAAAAAATTCCAAAACCGGAAAAACTCAAATAGTAAAAAATATTGAAGCTTCGATAACCGGAAAAGATTCCCACTTAGAAACCAACGATTATAATTTTGATGGTTTCACCGATTTTGCTTCTTTTCATACAGACGACGGAATGGGCGTTTATTCCATATATCAGATTTTTATTTTCAATACAAAAACGCAACAATTTGGCCTCTTAGAGTTTCCAACCAATTTCAAGTCAAAATGTGATATGTTTTGCGATGTAAAAGTAGACAAAACTAAAAAAACACTTACCTCAAGTTGCAGGGGTGGCGCAAGAACACATAATGACATCTGGAAATATGATCGTAATAAAAAATTAATACTTTCAAAAACAGAATCATATTAAAATAATCGATAAAAAGCAAAAAAAATTGCCGACTTTTACAAAACCAACTAGTTGTTTTTTATGTGTCCAAACCAACTTTCCATTTCCAATACCCAGGCCCGGTCAAAAGGATTTTTTTTCGCCCCGATAACGATCGGCACTTTCTGGAGCATAATCATGTTTCTTACCTTATTACTACTTATTCCTGAAAAATCTTTTTCGCAGGAACAAAAACAAGACAGTGTAAAACGCCCTAAAATTGGTCTGGTTTTAAGTGGTGGTGGTGCTAAAGGCTTTGCACATATTGGTGTTTTAAAAGTTTTGGAAGAAGCTGGAATAAAAATCGATTATATTGGCGGAACCAGTATGGGAGCTGTAATTGGCGGACTTTACGCTTCTGGTTACAATGCATCTCAAATTGACTCTATTTTCAAACAAACCAATTTTGATGAATTAATTAACGACTATATTCCGCGATCCTCTAAAAACTTTTATGGTAAAAAAAATGACGAATTATACGCGATAGTTTTACCGTTTAGCAATTTTCGGGTTGGTATTCCAGAGGCTCTTTCAAAAGGAATGTACAATTACAATTTACTAAGCAGTCTGACCAGAAATGTGCGTCATATCCGTGATTTCAATAAATTGCCAACCCCGTTTTTATGTATTGGAACCAATATCGAAACTGGCGAAGAGGTTTTGTTAAACAAAGGAAATCTGGTTCAGGCTATGATGGCGAGTTCGGCGTTTCCTTCCTTATTTACTCCAGTCGAAATTGATGGAAATTTACTGGTAGATGGCGGTGTAGTAAATAACTACCCCATTAAAGAAGTCCGAAATCTTGGCGCTGACATTATAATTGGTGTTGACGTTCAGGACGATTTATTGAAAAGAAAAAGTCTTAAAAATGCAACCCGTATTTTAGTTCAGATTACCAATCTTCAGTCGATTGATAAAATGAAAAGCAAAATAAAAGATACTGATGTTTATGTAAAACCGGACATCCGTGATTTTGGTGTAATTTCATTTGATAAAGGTGAAGAAATTATCAGAAAAGGAGAAGAAGCTACATTTGCCGTTTATGAAAAAATTAAATCGTTGGTTAACGAAGATAATTTTTATAAAAAACCCAAATTAAAAGTAAGTTCAGATACTATTCAGATCAAAAAAATAAACAGCGAAAAATTAGATAATTATACCAAAGAATACATCAATGGTAAACTTCGTTTTAAACCAGGAAGCACTATAACTTATAATGATCTGAAAACTGGAATCAACAATTTAAATGCGACTCAAAACTTTAGCACCATATCCTATTGTTTGCAACCTGATGGTAAACAAGATGATTTGGATCTTGTATTGAAAGAAAATCCAACTCAAACTTATTTAAAACTGGGTTTGCATTATGACGGACTTTATAAAAGTGCGATTCTATTAAATCTTACACACAAAAAAACTTTTCTAAAAAATGATATTACTTCGTTAGATATTATTTTAGGGGATAATTTCAGATATGATTTAAATTATTATGTCGAAAATGGTTTTAATATCAGTTTTGGATTCCGTTCAAGATTAAATCAATTTAACCGAAATGTAACCAGCAGTCTTGGGAATTTAACTACTCCAAATCCTGGTGTCAATTTAATTAATGTTGATTTCCTGGATCTTAGTAATCAGGCCTATTTTCAGACCATTTTTGTACAAAAATTTTTAATGGGCGGTGGTTTAGAATACAAATATTTAAAAATCAATTCACCAACTTTATCTAATACAGATAATGTAATAGATAAAAGCAGTTATTTTAGTGCATTTGGCTATTTAAAATATGACTCATTCGATAATAAAAGCTTTCCACATTCGGGATTGTTTTTTTCTACGGATGTACAAACATATCTTGGATCTTCTGATTACACCAATACTTTCAAGCCTTATTCTATGGCAAAGGCCGAAATCGCAGTAGCCAATACTTTATTTAGAAAGGCAACTTTCAAATTTGAAGCAGATGCGGGGCTGACTTTTGGAAATGACAGCGTTCCTTTTTTCGATTATATCTTAGGAGGTTACGGTTATAACAAAATAAATAACTTCAATTATTTCTACGGATATGATTTTTTAAGTATTTCTGGAAATAGTTTTATAAAAGCGGGAATTACTTTAGATTATGAAGTTTTCAAAAAGAATCATGTCAATTTTTCTGCGAATTTTGCCAACTTAGGTGATGACATTTTCTCTACTGTTGATTGGGTATCAATGCCCAAATATTCAGGTTATGCGGTGGGTTATGGACTGGAAACTATTATTGGCCCAATCGAAATTAAACAATCCTGGTCACCAGAAATGTCAAAAAGTTTTACCTGGTTTAGTATTGGTTTTATGTTTTAATGTTCTCTTATATAATAGTTCAAAAAAATCGTACTATTTTTTTGTTATATAAAATTTATTTCAAAAAAAATAAAGAATTAATGTTTATAACTGATATAATTTATAATTTTACTCAATAAAAATTACGACATTTGTTATAATGAAAACAAAATGGACAGGTTTATTAGAGTATCTTCAATTCCTTATCAAGAGAAATCCTGAATAAAACTACCGAATTGAGATGATTGGTCGACACAAAAGTTGAGCTGATTATCTGTTCACACAATTCAAATTTTTCGAATTATCTAATTTACAAATTATCTAATTGAAAAGCCATGCCATTATATCATAAACTTGGAGATTTCCCTCAAAAAAGACACACTCAATTCGAAAAACCAAATGGAGGTTTTTACTACGAACAATTGTTTGGTACCGAAGGTTTTCATGGACATTCGTCATTGTCTTATCATGTTCACAGACCAACACAGGTTAAAGAAATTTTAAATTCTTATTCGGTTGAACCAAAAATTGCAATAGGAAAAAACATAAAATCATTACTTTTTAAAGGTTTTGAATTAAAACCGGAAAATGACTTTTTAGACAGCCGAAAAGCCACGTTAGTCAATAAAGACTGTATTATTGGACTTGCCGCTCCAAAAGAATCGCTTCGAAATTATTTCTACAAAAATGCCGACGCCGATGAAATGCTTTTCATCCATAAAGGAAAAGGAAAATTAAGAACCATGTTAGGAAATATTCCTTTTGAATATGGTGATTATCTAATTATTCCGAGAGGCATTATTTATCAAATAGAATTTGACACCGAAGAAAACCGACTTTTTTATGTCGAATCTTATTCTCCTTTTTATACTCCAAAACGTTATAAAAACCAGTCTGGACAACATTTAGAGCATTCGCCATTTTGCGAGCGTGATTTTATCTTGCCAAACGAATTGGAAACACATGACGAAAAAGGCGATTTTTTAATTAAAATCAAAAAAGAAGGAATGATTCACGAAGTGGTTTACGCCACTCATCCTTTTGACGTTGTGGGCTGGGACGGTTACAATTTCCCATACGGATTCTCAATTCACAATTTCGAACCTATAACGGGGCGTGTTCACCAACCGCCTCCGGTGCACCAAACTTTCGAAACGGCCACTTTTGTCGTTTGTTCTTTCTGCCCGAGACTTTACGATTATCACCCGAAGGCAATTCCGGCACCGTACAATCACAGTAATATAGATTCAGACGAAGTACTTTATTATGTTGATGGCGATTTTATGAGCCGTAATAATATCGAGCAGGGTCATATTACTTTACATCCAAAAGGAATTCCGCATGGTCCTGCACCAGGCGCAATGGAACGCAGTATTGGTCATAAAGAAACCCAGGAATTAGCCGTTATGGTTGATACTTTCAGACCGTTAATGGTTACGGAAGAAGCTATGGGATTGGATGATGGACAGTATTATAAATCCTGGTGTGAATAATTAGTCAATGTGCCAATTTGATAATTAGATAATTTCTTTAATTAGAAAATGCGTCAATTTGGAAATTAGACAATTAAATATTGTAATTTTAAACTTACAAAATAAATTATCTAATTATCAAATTAAAAAAAATGACTTTCAACGAGAAATATAAAGACAACGCTCTTTTAATAAAAACTTTCAATTTTGCCTTAAACATAATCGACTATACCAGCGATTTACAGGAACAAAAGAAATTTGTAATTGCTAATCAATTATTAAAAAGCGGAACGTCTATTGGAGCTAATTCAAAAGAATCACAAAATGCAGAAAGTAAGGCAGATTTTATTCATAAATTAAAAATTGCAATCAAAGAAGCGGACGAAACGGAGTATTGGTTATTTCTATGTGACGCACATAAAGCTTATCCAGATTGTAAAGATTTATTAAATGAACTGTCAGAAATTTTAAAAATTTTAAATAAAATAATATCAACATCTAAAAGGAATTAGAAAATTTGAAAATGCGTCAACTAGAAAATTGATTTTAATTAGCTGCATTTCCAAATTATCTAATTTTCTCATTGACAAATTATCTAATTATGAAACAAGTTAAATCAGTAGAATACGGATTAGAAAAAATATTTGAAGGAGCACAAGATTTCCTTCCATTATTAGGAACAGACTATGTAGAATTCTACGTGGGAAATGCAAAACAATCGGCACATTATTATAAAACTGCTTTCGGATATCAGTCATTGGCCTATGCAGGATTAGAAACCGGAGTAAAAGACAAAGCATCTTATGTTTTGAAGCAGGATAAAATAAGAATTGTTTTGACAACACCTTTAACGCAGGATTCTCCAATTCACGCACATCTTCAAAAACATGGCGACGGTGTAAAAGTCGCTGCTCTTTGGGTTGAAGATGCGAGAAGTGCTTACGAAGAAACTATGAAACGTGGCGCTCGTTCTTTTATGGAACCAACTGTGGAGTCAGATGAATTTGGAGAAGTAGTTCGCTCCGGAATTTACACTTATGGAGAAACCGTTCACATTTTTGTAGAAAGAAAAAACTACAATGGGGTTTTCTTGCCAGGTTACAAAGAATGGAAATCAGACTATAATCCAGCGCCAACCGGATTGAAATATATTGATCACATGGTTGGAAATGTGGGTTGGAATGAAATGAATACCTGGGTAAAATTCTACGAAGATGTTATGGGATTTGTTAATTTCCTGTCTTTTGATGACAAACAAATCAATACTGAATATTCGGCTTTGATGAGTAAAGTAATGTCTAACGGAAACGGAAGAATTAAATTCCCAATCAATGAACCAGCTGAAGGAAAGAAAAAATCTCAGATTGAAGAATATTTAGATTTTTACGGTGGACCTGGAATTCAGCATATTGCCATTGCGACGGATGACATTATAAAAACAGTTTCTGACTTAAAAGCACGTGGTGTTGAGTTTTTATCTGCTCCCCCACACACATATTACCAGGCAATACCAGAAAGATTAGGTGTTCATATGGATATGATGAAGGAAGATTTAAACGAAATTGAAAAATTAGCCATCATGGTAGATGCCGATGAAGATGGTTACTTATTACAAATATTTACAAAACCAGTTCAGGACAGACCAACTCTATTTTTCGAAATTATTCAAAGAATGGGCGCAAAAGGCTTCGGTGCAGGAAACTTTAAAGCCCTTTTTGAGTCAATTGAGAGAGAGCAGGAATTGAGAGGAACTTTGTAAAAACGCAATATTTTTACATTATGTAGAAAAATTCTCTGTAAAACGATGGTTTTTATGCAAATGTTATGTTAAACTCGCCTTTTGCTATTTCTTTTTTGAACTTTCTGCATATCTTTGCACTCGCAAATCAAGAAGGGGTGGTTTCCTTCTGAATTGATATAAATTTCATAATTTATAGTTTTTTGGTTAGTTAATAGCATAAAAACTCAGTCATTCCTTGACTGAGTTTTTTTGTTTAGGTACATTTGGAATAGAATTTGCATTTAATTACCTTTATAATAAATGTAAAGATTGTACTATGAAAAAGCTAGTTCTCATCATATTAATTCTCACTACCCTGGCATTTGACACTCAAAAAGAAGATGCATTTGGTACGGGAGAATACTTCAAATTCAGAATTCACTACGGAATTGTCAATGCAGGTTATGCTACACTCGAAATTAAAGAAGCTACAATAAACAATAAAAAGGTACATCATGCTGTGGGTAAAGGTTATACAACCGGCATGTCTAAGTTTTTCTTTAAAGTAGAAGATTTATATGAAAGTTATTTTGACAGGGAAACCGGCAGTCCATACCGTTATATTAGAAAAATAGACGAAGGTGGTTATACGAAAAACCAGGAAGGAATTTTCAATCAGGCAGAAAATCGGGTGTTGGTAAAAGATTACAAACGAAAGACTGAAAAAACAATTGTTATTAATGATAATGTGCAGGATATAATTTCCTCTTTTTATTATCTGCGAAATCATCCTAATATTGACAAACTGAAATCAGGCGATGCTATTACAATTGACATGTTCTTTGATGAAGAAATCACAAAATTTAAGTTAAAATATATAGGTCGTCAGGATATTACAACTAAATTTGGAACCGTTTCTACTATGGTATTTAAACCACTGGTACAAACAGGAAGAGTTTTTAAAGAAAAAGAGAGCGTAACGCTCTGGATAACAGACGACAATAATAAAGTTCCGGTACGAATAAAAGCGGATCTTGCCGTTGGATCCCTGAAAGCAGATCTCGACGAATATAAAGGATTGAAATATCCATTTAAAGCAAAAAAATAATGAACCTTACTGATCATTCAGAATCAATCTTAAAAGAAATTGACCTTAAATTTCAAGCTATAAATCAAAAAACAGACGTACAGCTTGAAGGCTTGCTTTGGTCAAAACCAATTACCTATTGGGATTATATTCAAACTGATGCGCTTTTAAATTTACAAATACAACGCACCACACTTCCTGATGAAATGGTTTTTATTATGTACCATCAGGTAAACGAATTAATTTTTAAGATGATTTTGTGGGAAATAGATCAAATCGCCGACACAGAAAATATTCAGGTGGACTTTTTTAGTGAAAGATTATCAAGAATCACTCGTTATTTTGATATGCTTACCAATTCGTTCAGTATTATGGAAAACGGAATGGATATCGATCAGTATATGAAATTCAGAAACACGCTGACTCCGGCAAGTGGATTTCAAAGTGCGCAATATCGCTTAATTGAATTTGCTTCTACTGATGTAATCAATTTAACAGATCGCAGATACAAAGCAAACTTTGATGAACATACTGATTTAGAAACTAGTTTCGAGCATTTATATTGGCAAGCAGCAGGTAAAGATTATCAAACAGGCGAAAAATCATATTTACTGCAGGAATTCGAAAAAAAATATAAAGACCAGTTTTTAAGACAAATGTCTTCCTTCAAAACTAAAAACATTTGGCAAAAATTTACCCAGTTACCAGAAAAAGATCAACAGAATGATGAATTGATTCAGGCAATGCGTCATTATGACAAAACCGTGAATATTACTTGGGTTATGCAGCATCTAAACACTGCAAGAAAGTACATTTTGGAAAGCGGAAAAGGCAACGGCGAAGCCACCGGCGGAAGTGACTGGCAAAAATATATGCATCCAAAATACCAAAGACGCATCTTTTTTCCTAAATTGTGGACCGAAGATGAATTGTCCAATTGGGGAAATGAAGAAACCATTTAATTTCCCAAAAAAATTAAAAAGTTTGAAAAAAGCATTCGTAATTATAATCGTTTTATTATCAATATTTTCATGTAATAAAAACGATGAAAAAGTTGAAACTAAAATCACCAAACCAAAAACTAAAAAAGTAGAATTTGGTTTTAATTACGCCGACTTTAATGTTGTTAATGACACCATATCAAAAGGAGATTCTTTTGGATCCATTATTCAAAATCAAAATATTGGAGACAAACAGGTTTATAACATTGTTGAACAGGTAAAAGATTCGTTTAATGTTAGAACTATTCGGTATAACAAACCCTATACCCTTCTTCGCTCTAAAAATAAAACCAACAAATTACAAGTTTTCATTTATCAGCCAGATGCACTAACCTATTACGTCGTTGATTTCAGAGATAGTATTGCGAAAGCCTATAAAAAAATAAAACCGGTTACCTTTAAACGCAAAATAATAGGTGGCGTTTTAAAAAGTTCATTGTCTGAAACTTTAGGCAATGCAAGTGTAGAAACAGCTTTAGCCAGCAGAATCACCAAAGTGTTTTCATGGTCAATTGACTTCTTCAAACTTAAAAAAGGAGATCGTTACGGTCTGATTTTTACCGAGCGTTTTATTAATAATAAAACTTATGATGGCGTTGAAGATCTGGAAGCCGCCTTTTTTGAATACAAAGGAAAAATCGTATACGCCTTCCCTTTTGAAAAAGATACACTTTCAGGAAAAGTCGAATATTATGATGATCAGGGAAAAACACTGAAAAACTTCTTCTTAAAAACACCAATCAAGTTCAGCCGAATCACTTCCAGATTTACAATGAATAGATTTCATCCTGTGCAACACACCTGGAAAGCACATAAAGGAACTGATTATGCCGCTCCAACCGGAACACCAATTTCTACAACTGCATCCGGAGTTGTAGAAGCTACAGGTTATACTGCAGGAAATGGAAACTTCGTAAAAGTAAAACACAACGGAACCTACTCTACTCAATATTTGCATATGTCAAGAATTCTCGTGCGTCGCGGTCAACGCGTTACACAAGGACAAACTATCGGATTAGTTGGAAGTACAGGATTAGCTTCTGGCCCACACGTTTGTTACCGATTCTGGAAAAACGGAATTCAGGTTGATGCACTTCGATTGAACTTGCCAACCGGAGAATCGTTGACAGGAAATGACAAAACGCGTTTCTTAAAACAAATGGAGCCATTGAAAAGAGAATTGGATAGTATTGGAAATTTGTAAATCTCTGAAATCGAAAGTAGAATGAAAAATGCACGTCTTAAAGCAATTTACAATGAAACTTTTTCAGGTTTAAAACTATTTTACAGAGATACTGATTTGCCCGACAATTTAATTTCAAATTATAAAATTGGACAAATAATTCAGGAAAAAGGATTTACTGATATGTCATCTATGGGCGGTGGACTTTCTGGAAATATCAGATATTTAATTGCAAGTGCCCATCCAAAAGATTTATCAAAATTCAATCCTGACTCTGCAAAAATTGGTCATTTTCTTTTAGATACTATCGCTTACTTTAAAATATTGGATATTCAGAAAATTGAAAATAAAACACAGGTTTTCCTTTTAAACATTCCAGACAATTCGATTTCGCTTTTTAAAAATTCATCTTCAAATCTGGAAGAAGAAATTATAGAAAAAGCACGAAAAAAATTTAAGGATAAAATTCATTTGGAATTAGTTACAGAACTTCAAACTGAAGATTGGAAACAAAGGACAAAATCTCCTCTTGGAATGAATAATAATGGTGAATTGTTTTTTGATGATTCGAAAATCAAAATTGAATCACCTAAAAGAATCGAAATCAATACCGAGAAAAAAATTATTGAAGTTAATAAAAAGCCCTGGTGGAAAATTTGGTAATCGAAACCAAATAGATCATTTACAAAACTTCTTTCTAAATTCCGACGGATTAATTCCCTTATGTTTTCTGAAAACTTTATTCAGGTGACTTTCATCAGAAAAATGCAATTCATCTGCAATTTCATTAATGCGCATATCGCTGTTTAAAAGTCTAGCTTCAATCAATCTTAATTTGTAATTTGAAATGTATTCCTGAAGCGTTTCGCCGGTTTGTTTCTTAAAATATTTTCCTAAGTAATGAAGTGAAATATTAAATTGTTCACTTATTATATTTGCTTTTAACTGCTTTGGATCGTAAATATTTTCCTGAATATAATGCAAAATTTCAAGAACCATTTCTCCCGTAGTTTCCTTAATATTCTTCGGTAGTTTCAAGGCTATATTTCTTGCCACAACAGTTATAATTGCATTAACAATTTGCTCGATAATTCTTTGATGGTAAATCTGTTGATTACTTTGCTCATTAATAATACTTTCAATAAGTGAAGCGATTAAAGGTTTGTCAATTTTATTTTTGAGAATACATCCTGGTCGATGACTTGCATTTTGAAGAATATATTCCATTCGCAACACCGTTTCACTTTGTGGGTTTTGAGAATTTGCTTTGACATAATATTCATTAAACCGAAGAAAAAAGAATTTCGTTACCGTTGAAATTTCGAATGAATGAACATCTTGCGGTGTTACAAGAAACAGATTCCCTTTTTGGTACTGAAATTTATTATTGTTTATAATCTGAATTCCGGTTCCATCGACAACATAAATCAATTCAAAGAAATTGTTTTTCCGAATTGTTTTCGGAAACTGCTCTAATTCCTTAAAGTCAACTTCAAAAGGAAGATATAAATTCTTATCTGTCATACTGCTAAAATACAATTTTAGTACCAATTAGTACAATTTTAGACGAAAGCTAATCTCCTAATTTTGTTTCAGATAAGAACTTAAAAACTACAAAATGAAAATTCTTTTAATTGGAGCAAGCGGAATAATTGGTAAAATACTAGAACCCGCTTTGGCAAAAAATCATGAAATTATTTCGGCCGGAAGAAACAGCGGTGATTTTAGAATCGATTTATCAGATTCAAATTCTATAGAAAAGTTATTCAGCGAAATTAAAAATATTGATACCTGTATATGTGCCGCTGGCGATTGTTACACAGGAGATTTACTTTCGGTTGACCAAGAAAAAATAAATATTGGCATTAAAAATAAATTACTGGGACAAATCAATCTGGTTTTAATTGGACAAAAACATTTAAACGATAACGGATCATTTATACTTACTTCCGGAAAAATGGCCGATAAACCAGTAAAAAACAATAGTTGCAAAGCAATTGTTAATGGTGCGATTAACAGTTTTGTGCTTTCAGCTTCACTTGAATTAGAAAGAGGAATTAGAATAAATGCCGTTAGTCCCGCAAAAGTTTCAGACATTCCGATTGAAGATTTAATTAGTGCTTATTCAAAAAGTATTGATGAGGGAATAAATGGAGAAATTATCAAAGTAAACTATTAAAATTTTAAAGATGAAAAAGTCAACAACTATATTATTCTTGCTTTTAGCTCTAAATACAGCTATTGCTCAACAAACAAAATCAGTGATGAAAACAGAAATTTTAGGTTCCTGGACTTTGGTTTCTGTTGAAAACATAAATTCAGATGGAACAAAAAATCTTCCTTATGATGTTAATCCGAAAGGCATTTTATTTTTTGATGGAAAAGGGAATTATGCTATTGAAATATATAAAAATGAAAGACCAAAAATAATTTCGGGCGATAAAAACAAATGCACACCAGAAGAAAATGCTTCGATTGTTCAGGGAAGTAATACCCATTTTGGGGAATATGAAATTGATGAAACGAACAAGATTATTATTTTTAAAATAAAAACGGCATCGTTCCCAAACTGGGAAGGAACAATTCAAAAGAGATCGTATTCTTTTCTAAATAATGAACTTAAATATGTTGTAACCAACACAACGCAAGGCGGAAAATCTGTTACGGCTGAAGTTGTCTGGAAAAAATTGTGATGTAGATTCATAAAAAACGTTTTCGTAACTATTTGTTATATAATTGTGAAGCTTTACCCTATTACGAGTTATTTCAGTATTTTTGTGTTTTTAAAAACCACTTATAACCACTTCTCAATTAAATACAAAAATGGCTTTAAACACAACAAACCCAACCGGGACTGAAGCGTGGAAAAATCTGCAAAACCACTATAATGCAATTCACGAAACAACGATACAAGAATTGTTTCAACAAGATAATGCACGTGTTGAAAAATTCAATTTACAATGGAATGACTTTTTAGTAGATTATTCTAAAAATAATATTAGTCAGGAAACTATTTCGCTTTTATTAGAATTGGCAAATTCAATTGGATTGAAAGATGCGGTTTCTCAATATTTTAGTGGAGAAATCATCAACCAAACAGAGAACAGAGCCGTTTTACACACAGCATTACGTGCGCCGGAATCAGCAGTTATCAAAGTTGATGGAGAAAATGTAATTCCGGAAGTTTACGAAGTAAAAAATAAAATCAAAAACTTTACAAACGAAGTTATTTCGGGAGAAAGAAAAGGTTTTACCGGAAAAGCCTTCACCGACATTGTTAATATTGGAATTGGAGGTTCAGATCTTGGTCCGGTTATGGCAGTTGAAGCCTTGCAATTCTATAAAAATCACTTAAATCTACATTTTGTTTCGAATGTTGATGGTGATCATGTAAATGAAGTAATCAAAAAGTTAAACCCTGAAAGTACTTTATTTTTAATTGTTTCTAAAACTTTTACGACTCAGGAAACTTTATCAAATTCTGAAACTATCAAAGAATGGTTTTTAAAATCGGCTTCTCAGGAAGACATTGCAAAACACTTTGTGGCTGTTTCAACAAACATTCAAAAAGTAACCGAATTCGGAATTAATCCGAACAACGTTTTCCCAATGTGGGATTGGGTTGGAGGAAGATTTTCTTTATGGAGCGCCGTTGGTTTAAGTATAGCTTTGGCGGTTGGTTTTGATAATTATAATGAATTATTGAAAGGTGCTAATGAAATGGACGACCATTTCAAATCGGCTGAATTTGACGAAAATATTCCGGTAATCTTAGCATTGTTAAGTGTTTGGTATAATAATTTCTTCGGAGCTGAAAGCGAAGCCTTGATTCCTTATACTCAATATTTACAAAAATTAGCTCCATACCTGCAACAGGCAACTATGGAAAGTAACGGTAAAAGTGTTGGCCGTGATGGAAAGCCTGTAAACTATCAAACCGGAACTATTATTTGGGGAGAACCGGGAACGAACTCACAACATGCATTTTTTCAGTTAATTCATCAGGGAACAAAATTAATTCCAACAGATTTCATCGGATTCGTAAAACCGTTATACGGAAACGAAGATCACCATGATAAATTGATGTCAAACTTTTTTGCTCAGACCGAAGCTTTATTAAACGGAAAAACTCCGGCACAAGTTCAGGCTGAATTTGATAAACAAGGACTTTCTGCAGAAAAAGCATCTTATTTATTGCCCTTTAAAGTTTTCACAGGAAACAAACCAACTAATACCATTTTGATTCAAAAATTAACACCGAAATCTTTAGGTTCGTTAATTGCTTTATACGAGCATAAGATTTTTGTTCAGGGTGTTATCTGGAACATTTTCAGCTTTGATCAATGGGGAGTTGAATTAGGAAAACAATTGGCAAATTCAATTTTAGATGAAATAAATTCAAAAACGGTGAATAATCATGATAGCTCAACATCATTTTTGTTGAACCACTTTTTGAAGAACAAATAGTAGACTTTTTAGGGTTTTCCATAACTTACTGAAACGCTTTAATTTAACATAAATTAAGGCGTTTTTTTCGTATAAAAAAGCCTCTTAAACATATCTAACAACCGACTATTGCAAGTTAACACCTACAGCACTGTTCAGATTAATATGATTTTAACAAAAAACAAGTACCGAAATTCAAAAAACTATTGTTTTATTTAATGAAAAAAGAAAAAATCATTTTAATGCGCAACACATTAGATAAAACTTGCTTTTCTTAACATTTTGATAACACTATCTGAGTTATTTGTTATAATTTTGCCAAAAACAATAAACTAAATAACAAATGAAGACAATGAAAAATTGGTTACTTACTGGACTATTGTTCATGATAGTTTCAACCGCATTTTCTCAAGGAAAAATTACTGGTACAATTACCGACGGTACGGGTTCTTTGCCAGGAGCTAACGTAGTGATTAAAGGCTCTACAACAGCTACTTCTACAGATTTTGACGGTAAATTTACTCTTAATGCAACAAGTAGTACAGGAGAAATCGTTATTTCTTTTTTAGGTTATCAAAGCCAAACTGTAAAATTTTCAGTAGCTAGTGGATCTACTGCTAATTTAGGAACAATCGTTTTAGCATCTAACTCAAACGAATTGAGCGAAATTGTAGTAAAAAGTACTACAATAGATATTGCAAAAGACAGAAAAACTCCTGTTGCAGTTTCTACAATTAAAGCCGCTGAAATTCAGGCAAAATTAGGAAACATGGAGATTCCTGAAATGTTAAAAAGCACTCCATCTGTTTATACAACTAAATCTGGTGGTGGTTATGGAGATTCTAGAATTACAATTCGTGGATTTAGCCAAAATAATATAGCTGTAATGGTTAATGGTATGCCAGTTAACGATATGGAAAATGGAGCTGTTTTCTGGAGTAACTGGGCTGGTTTAGGAGACGTAACTTCGTACATTCAGGTTCAAAGAGGTTTAGGTTCTTCAAAATTAGCAATTGCTTCTGTTGGAGGAACCATGAACTACATAACTAAAGCATCAGATTTGAAACAAGCTGGTACTATAAGTACTACTTTAGGAAACGATAATTTCTTCAAATCAAACGTTGCATACAACACCGGTAAATTAGACAACGGATTCTCTGCATCTGTATTATACAGCCACACTCAAGGAGATGGATATGTTGACGGAACAAAATTTAACGGAGACAACTATTATATTGGTCTTGGCTATGCTACAAAAAACAACAAACATGATTTCCAACTTACTGTAACTGGTGCTCCACAATGGCACAATCAAAGATCAACTTTCATTACGATCGCACAGTATCAAAAATATGGTTCAGCTACTGATCCAAACATCAAATATAACTCTGACTGGGGATATAAAAATGGGCAAGAATTTAATATGGTAAGAAATTACTATCACAAGCCTATTGTTTCATTAAACTGGGATTACAAAATTAATGAAACTTCTAAATTATCAACTGTAGCTTACGCTTCTTTCGGACGTGGAGGAGGTTCCAGAGGAGCAGGTGGTATTAGAGGTTTTAACTATGTAAATAATGCATTTAGAACTGCTGACGGTTTAATTGATTATGATAAAATCGTTGCCTATAACTCAGGGCAAACTGTAAACATTAACGGAACAAACTATACACGTACAACTAACGGTACAAGTGGTCAATTTCAAAACAGTTCAGCTACAGGTTCACTTACAAACTCTACAACTGGTATATCTCAAATTTCTTCAGTTAACTCACACAACTGGTATGGTGCAATTATTAACTTCAACAAAAAATTCACTGACCATTTAACTTGGGATATTGGTGTTGACGTGAGAGGTTACAAAGGAATTCACTATCAAAACGTAAATAATCTTTTAGGTGCTACTTCTTATCTTGACAATTTTGATGTTAACAATCCTAATAGAGTATTAACAGAGACTTATTCTACGTACCCAGCCTGGAACGTTTTTAAAAGCACAGATGATGAGCAAAAGATCAACTTCTACAATGATGGTAATGTAGTATGGTATGGTGGATTTACTCAATTAGAATATTCTACAGATAATTTTACAGCATTCGTTCAGGGAGCACTTTCTCAACAAGGATTTAAAAGAGTTGATTACTTTAAATATCTATCTTCTAATCCATTATCTAGTACAGGTTACGAAAATATCCTTGGTGGTAATGTTAAAGGTGGTGTTAACTATAACATTAATGAGCACCATAATGTATATGTTAATTCAGGATATTACTCAAAACAACCATTCTTTAATGCAGTTTATCCAAACAATGCATCTTTAGTAAATGGTAACTTGACAAACGAAAAGATCTTTGGTGTAGAAGCTGGTTACGGTTTCCGTTCAAGAATTTTTACTGCAAACGTAGACATATATCGTACTTCATGGAAAGACAGATACCAAAGGTCTAATGATGGAGATGTAACCAACCCTGGAGGATACTATGATTTCGCTGGAATTACAGAAATCCACTCAGGTATTGAGTTCGCTGGTACTGCTAAAGTACTTCCTAACCTTACGCTTACTGGTATGTTCTCTGTTGGAGACTGGCAATATGAAGGAACAAGTACAAGTAATCGTTACGATTCAGGAAACAATCCTATTGGTGGTGGAACTGCTACAACATTATACCTTGATGGTGTAAGAGTTGGTGATGCTGCTGCAACAACAGCTTCTTTTGGGGCAACTTACGAAATTATTCCACGCTTTAGTGTTGACGCAAATATCAACTACTTTGATAAACTGTATGCTGCGATCTCTCCGGGAGCATTTACTTCTGCAACTAACAGGGGTGCATTAGAATTACCTTCTTACAATACAACTGATGCTGGTTTATCTTACAAATTACTGGTAGGAAAAAACAAAAGTAATTCAGTTGGATTCAGATTAAATGTAAACAACGTATTTGACTATACTTACATTGCTGAATCAAAAACAAATATATTTGCAGCTGACGTGCCTACTGTATCAACATACAAAGGTATCGCTACTACAAACCAGGTATATTTTGGTTTTGGTAGAACCTGGAACTTTAGCTTACGTTACGATTTCTAATATTTAGAATCTAAATAAATATCATAAACGGCATTGACTTTTAAGTTTGATGCCGTTTTTTTATAGCCTTTTTTGTTATATTTGTTTTGAACAAAAAACCTGTTTTATGTATTATTTTCTACAAAAATTCCATTCTGGATGGGCTTATCTGGCATTATTACTTTTATTAATTGCAGTTGTAAATGCTATTTTAGGATTAACTTCTAAAAAAGAGTTTACTGCCAAAGATCGAAAGATTTCTTTGTTTGCCTTAATAGGGACACACACTCAATTATTGATTGGTTTAATTCTTTATTTTGTTTCTCCTCTTGGAAAAGCTGCTTTTGGAGAAATGTCTAATGCTGAACTTCGATTGACTTCATTAGAGCACCCTATAATTAATCTTATAGCAATTATTCTGATCACTATTGGTTGGTCAAAACATAAAAAATTAATTAATAGCGAAGCGAAGTTTAAAACTTTTGCTATTTTTTACGGATTAGGATTATTACTTATATTAAGTAGAATTCCTTGGAACCTATGGTTCTAAAAAACCAATTAAAGCCCTTAAAATAGGGCTTTTTTTATCTCGGCATATTATTTGTACAAACTCCCCAAGTCTGAAAAAGAATAACCCATGAGAATTAAAAAAAACATTTTACTCAGCGCATTTACTATAACTTTTTTAAGTTGCGTTACTTACGTTATGAGTCAACAAGTCAGGTCAACAGAGCCTAAAATTACGCAGGACACTATTAAAAACAACAAAACAGGCCAAATCGCTTTACCTATCGATTCTGTTTTTACAGACAATGGTTTAAAATTAAAACCATACAAAAAAAATGCACATGCTTCCTATTATGCCGATAAATTTACAGGCAGAAAAACTGCAGACGGAAGCAGATTTGACAACAATAAATACACCGCTGCGCACAAAAAACTTCCATTTGGAACCAGAATAAAAGTGACAAACGAAGCCAATGGAAAGTTTGTTATTGTGAAAATAACAGACAGAGGCCCGTTTGTTAAAACCCGCGAATTAGACCTTTCAAAAAGAGCTTTTATGGACATTACCCGAAGCAAAGGTTCCGGTGCAATGAAAGTCACTATTGAGACTATAATAGAATAAAGAAATCCCGCCTTATAGCGGGATTTCTTTATTTATACAAACTTTCTAATACTCATTACTATTCCGGTATGAATTCCTTCATGATAATTGTTAAAATCCAAAGCTCCCTTAATATCCTTCAGAGTGTAACCCATACTGGTGGTATATTCAGTATAATTTTGAAAAATGCCATCAGCAAAATCTTTCTGAACCTGATCTAAAGTTGTTGAGAGCAAAGTTCTGATTTCATCTACTTCTGCTTGCGAAACATCGCCTTCCGGCTTGGTTCCTTTTCTGTATTTATTTATAAAATCTTCGGAAACCAGCATTGGCAAACCTGATAATTTATAAACTAAAACTTGTTGTGTAGACACACAATGTGCTATATTCCAAATTAAATTATTACCAAATCCTGTTGGGATTTTGTTTAACTGTTCTAATGAATGATTGTCTAAAATCTTCAAAAGAATTTCTCTAATGGTTTTTTGTACTTCAAAAACTGAATTCATAGTTATAATTTTTTCTAAAATTAGGCATTTTTCAGTTTCAAATGAATTTTCTTTGTAGTCACTAAATTTAAAAATCATGAACAAAATATATTATTTAGCATCTTGCGACACCTGTAGAAAAATCATAAAAGGCTTACCGGCGAATCATAATCTGGAATTTCGTGACATCAGACAAAATCCGATTACGGAAGCAGAGCTTGAAGAAATGTATCAGCTTGCTGGCAGTTATGAAGCGTTGTTCAGCAAAAAAGCGCAACTGTACAAGTCAATGGATTTGAAAAATCAATCGTTAACAGAGGAAGATTATAAAAAATACATTCTGGAACATTACACCTTTTTAAGCCGTCCGGTTTTTATTATTGACGGGAAAATTTTTATTGGCAACAGCCAGCCTGTCACATTGCAGGTAATGAAGGCTTTGAGTTAGATTATTTCAATTTAATCAAGCCATGAAATTTTAGTCCGGGGGTTGCGTGAGGGATAGGAGCTGGCTACCGAAGTAGCGCGGATAGCCCGACCGTATTTGCGAAAGGCGCGCCATAAGCGTTTGCTGCATAGCGCCTTTTGTAAATACGGTCACGCCCAAACTAGCCTTAAAAACTGTGTAACTTCTTATATATCCCCGGCAAAAAAAGCCTTACGCCATTTCACATTTCACACTTTACTGAATTACAGCGCAACACTGCAAAGTTTTAATTATCTTTGCGCCTTTATTCTCAATTATATGATACAATCTATGACAGGGTTCGGCAAAGCTTCTTTGCAATTGCCTACAAAAAAAATCACTGTAGAAGTAAAATCCTTAAATAGCAAAGGTTTAGATTTAAACGTTAGAATGCCTTCTCTTTATCGTGAGATGGAATTAGGTTTAAGAACTCAAATCTCAACTAAACTGGAGAGAGGGAAAATTGATTTCGGAATTTACATTGAAAGCACTTCTGAACAAACTTCGACGAAAGTAAACGTTCCTGTTGTAAAAAATTACATCGCACAACTTAAAGAAGTTTACCCTGATGCGGACGAAACGGAACTAATGAAAATGGCTGTTCGTATGCCTGATACACTAAAAACAGAGCGCGAAGAAATCGATGAAAACGATTGGGATCAGATTCAGGTTATCATTGAGGAAGCTTTACAAAATATTTTGAATTTTAGAAAAGACGAAGGCGAATCGCTTGAAAAAGAATTTAATCTTCGAATTGGAAATATCCGTCAATATATGAACGACGCTTTAGCACTTGATCCGGAACGTGTTCAGGCCATAAAAGATCGTTTGCAAACTGCCATTTCTGAATTGAAAGTAAATGTGGATGAAAATCGTTTCGAACAGGAATTGATTTACTACTTAGAGAAACTTGATATTACAGAAGAAAAAGTGCGTTTGACAAATCACTTAGACTATTTCTTAGAAACTATTAAAGGTACTGAAGCTAATGGCCGTAAATTAGGTTTCATTACTCAGGAAATGGGGCGTGAAATCAATACGATGGGATCTAAATCAAATCATGCTCAAATGCAGAAATTGGTGGTGATGATGAAAGATGAATTGGAGAAGATTAAGGAACAAGTTTTGAATGTATTGTAAACGCTATAGGCTATAAGCAATAAGCCATAAGCTAAATAACGACATCAATTAAAAGCTTAAAGCGTACTGCTTAAAGCCTAAAGCATAAAGAATGAACAAAGGAAAATTAATTGTTTTTTCAGCACCGTCAGGATCAGGAAAAACAACTATAGTAAGGCATTTACTTGGGAAAGAAGATTTAAATTTAGAATTTTCGATCTCAGCGGCTTCACGCGACCCACGCGGAGAAGAAGAACACGGAAAAGATTATTATTTTATTTCGTTAGAACAATTCAAAAAACACATTAAAGCCGAAGATTTCCTGGAATGGGAAGAAGTGTACCGCGATAATTTTTACGGTACTTTAAAAGCTGAAATTGAAAGAATCTGGGCTTTAGGAAAAAACGTGATTTTTGACATTGATGTTGCCGGTGGATTGCGTATTAAACATAAATTCCCGGAACAAACTTTAGCCGTATTTGTAAAACCTCCTAGTGTTGATGAATTAAAGCGCCGTTTAAAACAACGCTCTACTGAAAGTGATGACAAAATCAATATGCGAATTGCAAAAGCTTCTGTAGAATTAGCAACAGCACCACAATTTGATACTATTATCAAAAACTACGATTTAGATACTGCTAAAGAAGAAGCGTATCAATTGGTAAAAGACTTTGTTTCTAAGTAAAGAGTAATTAGTAAGTAGTAGAAAATGAGCGAAATAAGATCTTATAAAGATTTATTGATTTGGCAGAAAGGAATTAAAATTGTCTCTCTGACTTATCAATTAGTAAAATCATTCCCTAAAGAAGAATTATTTGCTTTAACTAGTCAATTAAAAAGAGCTTCGGTATCGATTCCTTCAAATATAGCAGAAGGTTATGGCAGAAATACGGATAAATCTTTTAGCCATTTTTTAAATATTTCCAGAGGCTCATTATTCGAAATTGAAACTCAATTACTAATTGCAAATGATCTTGGCTTTATAACTAGTCAAACTCTTTACAAAGAAATCTTAAATCAAATTGAAGAAGAATCAAAAATGATTAACGCTTTTTCTAAGACACTAAAAGACTAATCACTTTTTACTAATTACTAGTTACTTCAAATATGAAAGTAGGCCTTTATTTCGGAACGTACAATCCCATTCATGTTGGTCATTTGATTATTGCCAATCATATGGCTGAGTTCGCCGATTTAGATCAGGTTTGGATGGTCGTTACGCCTCATAATCCGTTAAAGAAGAAAGCGACTTTATTAGACGATCATCAGCGTCTTGAAATGGTTTACCTGGCAACACAAGATTATCCGAAGATAAAACCCTCAGATATCGAGTTTAAATTGCCTCAGCCGAATTACACAGTGAATACTTTAGTTCATTTGCAGGAGAAATATCCAAATAATGAATTCTCCTTGATTATGGGCGAAGACAATTTAAAAACGCTTCACAAATGGAAAAACTACGAAGTGATTTTAGACCATTATGAAATTTATGTTTATCCTCGCATTTCTGAAGAAGCAGAAAATATCGAATTAAAATCGCATCCAAAAGTGCATATTATTGATGCACCGGTTGTGGAGATTTCTTCGACCTTTATTCGAAACAACATTAAAAAGGGAAAAAACATACAGCCCCTTTTGCCTCCTAAGGTTTGGGAATATATTGATCACAATAATTTTTATAAGAAATAAAAAAGTTCGCCACGACCCGAGTGATAGCGAACAGGCGAAACAATTTCACTAATTTCCACAAATTAATTGAAGGCGGTTTTTCCTAAAATTTGTGCGAATTAATGAAATTCGTGGCTAAAAATCTACATCCTATTCCCAAAAAATAACTTTAATTCTTTAGCAATAGTTTCAAAAAAAGAATTCAGATTATTGTTTTTTGCACTCAACAAATACACATATTCCTCTGGTACGTGAAAACTATTCCACAACAATTGCAATTTATTCTCTTTAATATATTTTCTTGAATTACAATTCCATGTTATGGCGATTCCTGAATTTCTTGACAGCATTTCTAACATCTCAGATTCTGACGGAATGATATAATTAGGTACTATTGCAGGCCTCTTTTTATTAAAGGCATGGAGCCAAAACAATTTAACATGTGGAATTCGGGCATCATGGCTATACCACTTTTGATCATTAAGCCACTGCTCTATTTCGACCGCGTTATCTGATTTTAATTTTTGACGAAAATCAGTTACATCTAAATTTGTTGAGCCAACTACAACCAGTTTAATTTTTCCGATGATTTCATAAATCGTGTCAAACGTATCAAACCTCTTCGTTATGATAGCAAAATCGAGTTTTTTAGCATTGACAAGAGAAAAAAGGACATCATCTTCTGCAAAAGTAAAATCAATTAAATCAAATTTGGAGATTAGTGTACTTGCAAAACAATTAAACAAATCCTTGGACACTCCAATCGATATTAATCGTTTAGAATCTTCCGCTTTGGCCCTAAAACCGCTTTCAACATTTTCTAATCGATCGAGTGCATCAATAATTAAATTATTGAGTAACTTAGCGTATTCGGTTGCTTCGACCCCTTTTGACTTTCGGTTAAATAATTTATAACCAACATGCGCCTCCAACATTGATATTTGCTGACTTACAGCAGGTTGACTCATAAACAATTCTTTTGCAGCAACTGAAAAATTTCCATTTTTATAAACTGCTTTAAATGTTCTGTACCATTCCAGATTTACCATGATATAAATATATTTATTACAAACATAGTTTATTTTATTTTTACAAATATCACTTAAACAGTAAATTTGATGAAAATTTAAAACTATGAAAAAAATAGCATTACTCGCAATTATAGCATTTACTGCCAGCAGCATAACAGCTACTGCACAAAAATCAAATAAAAAAGGCATGAAAAAAGTATTATTTGTTGTGACCAGTAACGATAAGCTGGGCAACACGGGAGAAAAAACAGGATTTTGGTCAGAAGAACTTGCTGCCCCTTATTACGAGTTATTAGATCAGGGAGTCGAAATTACAATCGCTTCTCCACTTGGGGGACAACCACCAATCGATCCAAAAAGTGCTGATCCGGCTTCGGCTACAGAAGACACCAAACGTTTTGATACTGATAAAGCTTTACAGGAAAAACTAAAACATACTTTAAAACTTTCTACCGTAAATCAAAAAGATTATGATGCCGTATTTTATCCTGGAGGACACGGTCCGCTTTGGGATTTAGTCGAAGATCAAAACTCAATTGATTTAATCGAATCATTTTACTCACACAAAAAGCCTGTTGCTTTTGTTTGTCACGCTCCAGCTGTTTTGAAAAACGTAAAAGTAAATGGTGATTATTTGGTAAAAGGTAAAAAAGTTACCGGTTTTACCAATGAAGAAGAAGAGGCCGTTGGTTTAACCAAAGTTGTTCCGTTTTTATTAGAAGATGCACTTTCATCAAACGGAGGTAAATTCTCTAAAGGACCAAACTGGCAGCCTTATGCTGTTGAAGACGGTCTTTTAATTACAGGACAAAATCCGGCATCATCTAAATTGGTCGCTGGAAAATTATTAGAAAAATTAAAGTAAAGATGCTAAAATACTAAGGGACTAAGGCTCTAAGATTTTAAAAACCTAGCGCTTAGTATTTAAGTAATAAATAACAAGAGCTCCTAAGGTTCTGAAATGTTAAGTTTAAAAAGCTTAGCAACTTAGAATCTTAGTACCTCAGAACCTAAAAAAAATAAAAAAATGTTAAACTTCGAATTATACAATCCGACGAATTTAATCTTCGGAAAAGGACAAATTGAAAAACTTTCTACTTTAGTTCCAAAAGACGCTAAAATATTATTGGCTTACGGCGGTGGAAGTATTTTTAAAAATGGCGTTCACGAACAAGTAATCAACAATTTAAAAGGTTTTAATATTATAGAATTTGGCGGAATAGAACCTAACCCACATTTTGAGACTTTAATGAAAGCCGTAGAAGTAATTAAAGCCGAAAAAATCGATTTTATTCTGGCTGTTGGCGGCGGATCTGTTATTGATGGTGTGAAATTTATTTCAGCTGCCGTTCATTTTGAAGGAAATCCGATTGATATTTTACAAAAACGAATATTGATTAAAGAAAACGCTTTGCCTTTTGGAACTGTTTTGACTTTGCCGGCTACGGGAAGCGAAATGAATTCTGGTTCTGTTGTTACTATTGCAGCAACTCAGGAAAAACTAGCTTTTGGTGGTAGCGCATTATTTCCAAAATTCTCTATCTGCGATCCAACAGTTATTGTTTCGTTACCAAAAAGACAATTACAAAATGGCGTTGTCGATGCTTATACACACGTAATGGAGCAATATTTAACGTATCCGCATGAAGGTTTTTTACAAGACAGAATTGCTGAAGGAATTTTGCAGACGTTAATTGAAGTCGGACCAAAAGTAGCTGAGAATCCAGCCGATTATGCTTTGGCTTCAAATTTTATGTGGAGTTGTACTATGGCTTTAAACGGATTAATTCAAAAAGGCGTTCCTTCTGATTGGGCAACTCATATGATTGGACACGAATTAACCGCTTTATACGGTATTGATCACGCCAGAACTTTGGCGATTATTGGCCCAAGTTTATACAAAGTAATGTTCGACACTAAAAAAGGAAAATTAGCACAATACGGAAGAAGAATTTTCAACTTAACGGGTTCTGATGATGAAGTGGCGAAAGAAGCGATCAATAAAACCGTTGAATTTTTTCATACAATGGGAATGGACACTAAACTTTCGCAATACACAAACGATTATCACGAAACAGCTGATTTTATTGTAAAACGTTTTGATGAAAGAAACTGGAAAGGTTTAGGCGAAAATCAATTAGTGACTTTAGATAAAGTAAAATCTATTGTTGAGATGAGCTATTAGTTCCCAGTCCGCAGTATTGAGTCTCAGTTTAAACTGTAAACTGTGACTGTAAACCGAAAACTAAAAAAAGGCGTTCTTAAAATATTTAGGAACGCCTTTTTAAAATACTAAAACAAAACTAACTAACTCATTTTTTGCTAAACTCATTAAATCTAAATTTATAAATAGTTCAAACGCAACTATTTCGAGTTTATTGTGTAAGAGTAAATTATTTTTTAATTATTTTTCTTGCTGTAATGAAAACCCCTGCAATTAAAGGACATTTATAAATTTCTTAAATGAGATTTTGTATTATTACTACTTTATTAAGTACTTTTGCTTCAAATTATTAAAATAATGAGCGAAAATTTAAAATTTGCAGTAATTGGAGGAGGTAGTTGGGCAACAGCAATCGCAAAAATGCTTTGCGTGAATCTTTCCGAAATTGCATGGTATATGCGTAATGACGCTGCAATAGAGCACATTCAAAAATACAAACACAATCCAAATTATTTAAGTTCGGTAGAATTTGATACCACGAAACTTAGATTAACCAACAATATTAACGAAGCAATTGAATATGCAGATTATGTAATTTTTGCTATTCCTTCAGCTTTTTTAGATGCGGAATTGAAAAACATGACCGTTTCTTTGGCCGATAAAATCATTTTCTCTGCAATTAAGGGAATTGTCCCTGAAACAAGTTTAATTGTTGGCGAACATTTCCACATTCAATACGACATTCCATATTACAATATTGGCGTTATTACAGGTCCATGTCACGCTGAGGAAGTAGCTTTAGAGAGACTTTCTTACTTAACAATTGCTTGCGGAGATCCTGACAAAGCTTCTATTGTAGCTAAATCACTTTCAGGAAACTATATTAAAGCTAAAATTTCAGATGATATTATTGGTACTGAATACGCCGCAATGCTTAAAAACATTTATGCAATCGCAGCTGGAATTGCGCATGGTTTAGGTTATGGAGATAATTTCCAATCGGTAATGATGAGTAACGGAATCCGTGAAATGAAAAAATTCATCAGAAAGGTTCATAAAATGAAACGTAACATCAATGATTCGGCTTATTTGGGCGATTTATTGGTTACAGGATACTCGGTCTTCTCAAGAAACAGAATGTTCGGAAATATGATCGGAAAAGGCTACACTGTAAAAAGTGCCATGATGGAAATGAGTATGGTTGCGGAAGGTTATTACGCCACCAAAAGTGCTTATAAACTAAATCAGGGTTACGGTGCCAAAACACCTATTATTGATGCTGTTTATGCTGTTTTATACGAAGGAAAAGATGCTAAGACTGTGTTTAAGAAATTGACGGAGTCTTTGGATTAACTTTTAGAAGCAAGAAACAAGATTTTTAAAAATAGAATAAATAAAAAAGAGTCAAGACTGAACAATCAGTTTGACTCTTTTTTTTATTTCAGCACAAGTCTATTCTCTTGCTTCTTGTCTCTTGCTTCTATTTTCTTACTTCACCATAACCCCCTCAACAAACAAAATCGGCACTTCTTCCGTATCATTTTCGTTGATAAGATTTGATTTAAAGATGAACTTCTTGTCGTATAAAGTATTTCCAATGAAGAAAGTCACCATGAATTCGTTATTTAAAATCAAAAGGCTTTTCTCGATCATTTCGATTTTTACTACAGAAACAGCGGGAACCTCAACAAAAGCGTGACGTAAAACAGAAGTTTTTTTCATTTCGCCATCTATTGTTCCAAATGCTTTTGAAACAACCATAACGCTGTCTAAATTAAAGTCACTATCGTTTACCAGGTAAGCATACCACACTTTTTCCATAAAATCGTCACTCCATTCCTGAACAGCGGCAAGGAATACGTTTTCTACTTCTGGGATTGTTATGTCTTTTTTCATATTAGTCAAAAGTTATAAAGTCGAAAAGTCGAAAGTCCCAAACTTTGAGACTTTCGACTTTTGACTTTCGACTTAAATTATATATTCGATTTAAATTGCTCTAAGAAACGAACATCATTTTCATAAAACATTCGGATATCGCCAATTTGATACAAAAGCATTGCGATACGTTCCACTCCCATTCCGAAAGCAAAACCATTAAATTCATCAGGATTGATGTCACAGTTTTTAAGAACGTTTGGATCCACCATTCCGCAACCTCCAATTTCTAACCAGCCCGTTCCTTTTGTAATACGGTAATCGGTTTCGGTTTTTAAACCCCAATAAATATCAATTTCGGCACTTGGCTCTGTAAATGGAAAGTAGGATGGACGAAGACGAATCTTAGATTTTCCGAACATTTCTTTAGTAAAATACAGCAACGTTTGTTTCAAATCTGCAAAAGAAACATCTTTATCAATGTACAAACCTTCTACCTGATGGAAAATACAGTGCGAACGTGACGAAATAGCTTCATTACGAAACACACGTCCCGGAGAAATAGTACGAATTGGCGGCTTGTTGTTTTCCATATAACGTACCTGAACAGATGATGTATGCGTACGCAACAACACATCAGGATTTGTCTGAATGAAAAAGGTATCCTGCATATCACGTGCCGGATGGTATTCCGGTAAATTTAATGCCGTAAAATTATGCCAGTCGTCTTCGATTTCCGGACCTTCGGAAACGTTGAAACCAATATTGGCAAAAATATCTATAATTTGATTTTTTACAATAGAAATAGGATGACGGGAACCAATAATTACAGGTTCTGCTGCTCTGGTTAAATCACCAAACATACCTTTTGTTTCCTGTTTGCTTTCCAGTTCTTCCTGAATAACTCTTACTTTTTCTTCAGCAACAGATTTTAAAGTATTTATTACTTGTCCAAAATCTTTTTTCTGGTCATTCGGAATATTTTTAAACTCTGTAAAAAGTTCTTTTAATAACCCTTTACTACCTAAATATTTAATTCGGAACTGCTCTAAAGATTCTTTATTTTTCTCATTAAAAGATTTGGCTTCCTCTATATGCTGTTTTATCTTGTCTATCATTTTCCTTCAATAATTGAGAGAACAAATTTAGTGATTTTAGTTGAAAGTAAACAGTCGCAGTGACAGTTTTCAGTTCAGTAGACACTGAAAACTGCGACTGCAAACTGAAAACTAATCTATAAGTTCTCTTTCTAAAAAATAATTCACAATCGCTTCTTTCATCAAAACCGATTGTTCTCCTGCTTTTAGTGGTGGTAACTCTTCTTTTACTTTATAATGCGGCCATCCTTCGGCATCAAAAAAGTCGAATTCATAAAATCCGTACGGTTCTAATAATCGGCAAATGGCAATGTGCATTAGGTTTAATTTTTCATCTTTTTTGAATTCACGGTGTACTTTTCCAAGTTCCTGAACTCCGATTAAGTAAATAATAGCATCTAAATCTAAGTCTTCGCCTTGCGAAAACTGATTTGAAAGTATATCAACGAGCTTTTCCCAACGCTCTTTTAATTGTGTATCTCTGGACATTTTAATTTGTGATTTTAGATTTTAGATTTTAGAGTGAGGATGATTTTAGCGATTTTTAATCTAAAATCTACAATCTTAATTCTAAAATTATTGCTGCAAAGATACGGACTTCAAATCCAATGACCTTAAAAAATGAAATACATCAGAAAAATAAAAACCTCTTAACCTTTGCATCTCTGAGCCTCTGCACCTTAATAAAGAGATAATTCTTTTATATTTGCGCTTCAATAAAACACCGTCAATATGAGTTTTTTCGATATGATTTTTGGAGCACTTTTGGCTTTTAGCTTATATAAAGGCTTTAAAAATGGACTTTTTGTAGAAATTGCTTCTTTTATTTCTTTGTTACTGGGAATTTATCTTGCGATTAAATTTTCTTCCCTTATGAAGGGAATCATTACACCACATGTTTCATGGAATCCAAATACAATTCAGATTACAGCTTTTATCCTGACTTTTATTCTAGTAGTAATTGGCGTTTATTTCTTAGCCAAAATCCTTACCGGAATTGCTGATTTTGCTTTTCTGGGATGGGCAAACAAATTAGGTGGAGGTTTCTTCAGAATCTTAAAAATGATCCTGATAATGAGTGTTTTTATTGCTCTTTTTGAGAAAATAAACTTCAACAATACATTTGCTAAAAAAGAAACTTTAGATAAATCTATTTTTTACAATCCGGTGAAAAAAGTTGCTGCTTTTGTTTATCCGTCAATTGAGAAATGGTACGAATCTTTTAAAGAAAATCATACTGAAAAACCAGAAGAAACTTCTGAAACTGAAAAAGAATAGGTCCTATTCCTCCTCATTAAGAGGTTTCGGAAATAAATTTTTCAGAATAATCAACATCATTCCAATCACATTTACTGACGAAGTTGTCAATAATGTAATTAGCACATTTTCTGAAAGATTCAGATTCAGGAAATTAAAATTGAAATACAAAATAGACACTACAGCAGCTAGCCAAAGAAAGATAATAAAAGCAAAAATATAGGTTAAATGCCTTCTTAATCGGGTATCTTCTAAAAACCTTCCTACTTTGGCACTTCCTAATCTGTCTTCCAGGATTTGATTTTGTAAACGTGCGTTGCTAAGGTCTTCAGGAGTTAAGGAAGAACTGTTTGCAATTGAAATTTGATTTAGATTTAGGGACGCCATATCAAGTTTAAATTGGTTTTAACTTCGTTTTATAATGTTCAAAAATGTCATCATCAGAAATAACGGCATTAGAATCTTTTCGATATACTTTATTCCAGGGAGTACCGTCATTGTGTGTTAAAGCACTTAAATAAATACCATCAAACCTTCCGTAAACTTCCCAAATTTTGTCTAAAAACTTTTCGTCTTCGCTGGTTATTTTTTCATCTTTTACAGCATTCGGAATCTTCTCTGTTATCTTTTCTTTTTTATACTGCTTTATACTATAATACAAAGACGGGAAAACAGGCCCAAAATCCCATGCAATAGGGTTCTCATCCAGTAATCTTTCTTTCTTATCTGTCAAGGCCAAATACCAACCATACGCAATGTAAGTCAGTTTGATTATCTTCATTGGAGTAAGATTTCCAGTTTTGGAATACTTATCGATAAAATAATTAGCGACTGTTGTTGGATTATAAGTCATAATCTTAAATTATTATTTTACCAAAGTTACTTAAAATATATTTGAAACAAAATCCGTACAATCTTATTGTAATGTAAATGAGATGTTTTGCTCTCTATTCCCAAAAACCCCGTCAGGGGTAAAAGTGTTTATAGAAATTTATGAACCCATGCAAAGAAACACCAGCGGGGTGAAATATTAATATAGACCATGTACATATCGCTCCGCTGGAGCTTTCTTTACATATTTATTCTGATTTCTATAAATATTTTGCTCCACTGGAGCTAGCTTAATCAATAATAAATCCGACAGGTTTTAGAAACCTGTCGGGCTTGAAATGTGTTAAATGTCCAAAAACCCCGTCAGGGGTAAAATGTTTGTAGAAATTAACAAACACAAACATCAGAAACCCCAGCGGGGTGAAATATTAAATGTAGACCATCAATATATCGCTCCGCTAGAGCTTTTTTACCATATTATCCTAATTGCTATAAATATGTTGCTCCGCTGGAGCTAGCTTAATCAATAATAAATCCGACAGGTTTTAGAAAACTGTCGGGCTTGAAATGTGTTAAATGTCCAAAAACCCCGTCAGGGGTAAAATGTTTGTAGAAATTAACAAACACAAACATCAGAAACCCCAGCGGGGTGAAATATTAAATGTAGACCATCAATATATCGCTCCGCTGGAGCTTCTTTTACACGATTATATTAATTGCTATAAACATTTTGCTCCGATGGAGCAATATACAATAAACCCGACAGGTTTTTGAAACCTGTCGGGTTTGAAATGCGTTAAATCCTAAAACCCCAGCGGGGTAGAATGTTTATAGAAAATTTCTAGTTTTTCCCCTTTTTTCAATGTGATATTTTGTTTTTTATCACCATTGATTAAAGTTGTTTTGCCTCCATTTTTAGAAAAAACCGTTACTTTTTCAAGTTTTTTATTGTTCCATTCCACAGCAATTTCAAATCCGCCGCGGGCGCAGATTCCTTTTACAGATCCGGTTTCCCAGGCGTCTGGCAAAGCAGGCAATAGTCTGATTTCGTTTTCGTCAGATTGCACCAACATTTCGGCTACTGCTGCGACTCCTCCAAAGTTTCCGTCAATTTGAAATGGCGGATGCGCATCGAATAAATTCGGATACGTTCCTCCTCCTCTTCTTGGTTTCTCCGTTTTTTTTCCATCCGGATCTACATAACGAAGTAGTTCTCTGTACATTTTATACGCACGATTTCCGTCCCACAGTCTTGCCCAAAGATTAATACGCCAGCCTTTAGACCAGCCGGTGGTTTCATCGCCTTTTATTTCGAGTGTTTTTCTTGAAGCTTGAGCTAAATCGGGTGTTTTTTCTGGTGTGATTTGGTGGCCTGGAAAAAGTCCGAACAATTGGGATTGATGACGATGTTTTGGATCATTATCTTCCCAGTCAAAATACCATTCCTGCAGGTTTCCTTTTTTTCCAATTTGATATGGGTGAAGTTTAGCAACTGCTTTTTCTAGTTTTGACCTAAAATCAGCATCGATATTTAAAACTTTAGAAGCTTTAATTGTTTTATCGAAACACTCGCGAATCATAGCTAAATCTGCCGTTCCTCCATACATGGTTGCTCCAACAAAGCCGTCCGACAATTTATACTGATTTTCCGGTGAAGTTGATGGTGATGTAATTAAATTTCCGTTTTTATCAGTTACCATCCATTCTAAAAAGAATTGAGAAGCGCCTTTCATAACTGGATAACCTTCATTTTTCAAATAATTTTTATCCTGAGTAAAAACATAATGCTCCCAAATGTGGGTACTCAACCAAGCTCCGGCGGTATTCCAACAGGCCCACATTGGGTCTTCTTTTCCAAATTGACCTACAGGATTTGTCATCGCCCAAATATCTGAGTTATGCGAAGCAGACCAGCCTTCGTTTACTCCGTAAAATGTTTTGGCACTTGTTTTTCCGGTTACCGAAAGGTTTTTAATGAAAGACAAAAGCGGCAAATGCATTTCTGAAAGATTGGTATTTTCTGCCAGCCAATAATTCTCTTCCAAATTAATGTTCATCGTATAGTTACTGCTCCATGGCGGGTTTAAATGCGGATTCCAAATACCTTGTAAATTCGCCGGAACACCTAAAGTTCTTGAACTGCTGATTAATAAATAACGTCCAAAATTGAAATAGAGAATCTCCAGATTTTTATCCTCTTTTCCTTCTGAATACCTTAATAATCTTTCGTCTGTTGGTAAATCAGGAGCAGCTGTTTTTCCTAAATCTAAAGTAACGCGATTGTAGAATTTTTGATAATCTGCAATATGAGATTCTTTTAATTTATCGAATGGTTTTGTAAATGCCTTGTTTAAATTTTGCAATGCAATTGCTATCTCATCTACACCTTCTGTAGCCGGATTTTTGTCAAAACCATTAAAGCTTGTTGCAACAGAAACATAAATTATAGCTTCTGTTGCATCTTTTAAGGTTATGGATTCTCTGGAATTTGTAATTTTCCCGTCCGTTTTTTTGATTTGGATTAAAGTGGTAAATCTTGTTCCTCTTTCTTTTATATCCAGATATTTTGGTACAACAGTATATCCGGCATTTTCGTGAATTGGCGCAGTACCTGTCATTACAAGAATATTATTTCTCACTTCAACATTTGATTTTAATAAGCTCTTTAAATTTATATCAAAATTTAAAGCTCCTTTTTGATCACTTGTCAATTTGATTACCATAATTTGATCTGGAGCCGAGACAAAATATTCACGCGTATATTTTATGCCTGCCATTTCGTAACTTACTTTTGATATTGCGTTCGAGATATCCAGTTCCCGATGGTAATTTACCGCTTTCCCTTTTTCAGAATTGTTAATTTCTAAAGTTCCTAAAGGCGCAAAAGATTCGGAGTTTTTACCTTGCACTTTTTTATTTAATTCTTCAGCCAGTTTGTAATTTTCGTTTTTTAAAGCTTCACGAATTGCCGGAATATTTTTGTAAGCTTCCGGATTCATTTTGGCATTTACAGGTTCGCCTGACCAAAGCGTTGCATCGTTCAAATAAATTTTATCTGAATTGGCACCTCCAAAAACGGTTGCTCCCATTTTTCCATTTCCTAAAACAAGACTTTCTTCAAAAAATTCAGCGGGTTGGTTGTACCATAAAACATGATTGGATTGTGCCGACATCTCTATGTAGCAAGCGGTAAAAAACAAGATGAGAAATGTTTTTTTCATGAGGTTTGAATTCATTTTGATGCGTTTTAATGTTATCGATCTATATCGTGATATTCATGTTTTATCCGGTTTTACCGATGAATTGTTCCGATGGAACATTTTTTGGTTACGTTTTATTGTCTTTAGATGTATATAGAGAAAAGCTTTTCGCTTTTCTCTATATACTATTTACTAACCTTATATTTCTCGTTAGACGTAATCATTTCCCAATTATCAGTTCTGAACGGTGATGCCGGGAATTTTTCTTTATTGAAAAGATTGATTTCGGTATCGTCGTCTGCCCAACCGTAGTGAACGGCAACGGGATTTGGAACATTTTCATTCGAAACGATTATTTTGTTGTCTTTGATTATCGCTTTCGCGGAATAAAAAACTTTGTCGGCACCTGCGATTTCGAAGCCTTTTACGTTTTGAGAATTATCTGAAGTTGATAATCCGCTTCCGATATTATCGAAAGTCAGGATGATTTGGTTTTCTTTTATTTCCTGAGATTTATACGTTGGACCGCTATAAACTCTTTTTTTGCCGTAAACATTGTTTAATGCAATCGCTGCCAAACGCAATCCGACATCTTGTTTATTGGTTGGGTGAATGTCTTTAGCATTTCCAATATCTGTGGTTACGGCCATTCCGGTGTTTTTCAATTTTAAAGTCTCCGTTTGTGCTTCGCGAAGTTCTGCCCAACGGCTTCCTACTTTGCTGTTGCCGTTGGATTCATTGAAAGTTGATAATTGTACAAAATAAAATGGAAAATCGCCCTGATTAAATTTTGTTCTCCAATCGCTGATCATTAACGGAAATGCCTTTTTATATTGATTTGCTCTCCAGACATTTGCTTCGCCCTGATACCATAAAACGCCTTCGATTGCATACGGTACCAACGGATTTACCATTGCATTGTACAATAATGACGGATAACTATTTGGCGATAATGATGTTTTTACTAGTATAACTTTAAACTTCCATTTTCCGTCAAGCGGAATTATTTTGTTTCCTAAAGTCAATTTTAAATCAGATGTTTCTCCGTAGATTCCGCCGCCACCGCTGTTATCGACAATTCTTACGGCAATTATATTTTGTCCTTCTTTTAAAACATTTGCCGGAACTTCATAAACACGTTTGAAATCCCATTGTGTGTTTTTACCCACTTCGATTCCGTTTACATAAGTAATATCTTCATCGTCAATTTTTGAAAGACTTAAAACGGCTTTATTTTTTATATCTTCTGCTGAAAGTGTTATGGTTTTACGCATCCAGACAATTCCGTCTAAATCACCCAAAGGCTGATTTTCCCATAAACTAGGCGTATTTAATTCGCCCCAGGTTGCATCATTGAATGTTCGTTCTTTAAAGATATTTTCGTTTTCTGCACTGACTGGGGTTCCCTGAATTTTTTCGACTCTTTCCTTCATTTGTCTGGCGTACAATTTTGAAATAGAATCGATATTCATTGTTGGAACATTAGCAATCATGGCTTTGAAATCGTCGCTTTTTTGAAAAGCTTCACGGCTTGTCCAGGTTTCAACATTGGTTCCTCCCCACGAAGTGTTGATGATTCCGATTGGAATTTTTAATTCGGCGTACAATTTTTTGGCAAAATAATATCCAACCGCTGTAAAATTTCCAACATTTTCTTTGTTTGAAACCTGCCATTTTCCGGCTTTTAAATCGTCTTTTGGAGTTCCGCTTAAATCTTGTGCTACACCAAAATGACGAATCATTGGATAATCAGAATCGGCTATTTCTTTTTCGGCGTTCATGGTTTTCGAAACTTGAAATTCCATGTTCGATTGTCCGCTGCAAATCCATACTTCTCCAACCAAAACATCTTTTATGATGATTTTGTTTTTTCCTGTAATGGTTAATTCAAAAGGTCCTCCTGCTTTTTCAGCAGATAATTTAATCATCCATTTTCCATTTTTATCGGCAACTATGGTTTTGGTTTGTTTGTTGAAACTTACTTCAACTTTTTCATTTGGATCTGCCCAACCCCAAACCGGGATTTCTTTGTTGCGTTGCAACACCATTCCATCAGCAAACAACAATGGCATTTTGACATTGGCAGTTACAATTACGCTTAAAAGCAATAAAAGAAAGCTTGTTATTTTTTTCATCTTTATCTTAAAATTTAACTTTAAAAATTAACCGCAAGGTTCGCTAAGAACTACGCAAAGTTCGCAAAGCTTTGCGATTATTGTGCTGGCTTTGCGAACTTTGCGGTTCAATCTATATCATCAAATATAGGCTATTTATTGCAATCCTTCAATCAGGGCATTCAGCGCCTGAGTATCAAAAACAGTATTATCACTTCTATTGAAAATTCCGAAACCATTGTTACCCATGCTTCCTTCATCCCAATAGAATGGCAATAAACCGTTTGCTTTGGCTTGTTTTACCACATTTTTTAAATAATAGGCTCTTGACGCAAGATGTAATGTTAAAGCATCTCCTGTTAAGGTTGTTCTTCTAATTGCACCAAATTCTCCCAACAAAACCGGAATTCCTTTATCTACAAACTGCGTTTTCATTAACTTGAAATTTTTCTCTAAATCAGCTTCCTCTCCCCAGGTTGCGTTTCGTTCTGTATCTGTTGTGGAATGAAAACCAGTTCCCCAATAATAGGACATTTTACCCCATGATTCGTCTTTTGTTAAACCGGCAAAATTCCACGGTGTATAATAATGCACCTCAACCATCATTTTATTCGCCACTTTATCTGTTGGCAAATTCAACATCAATTTGTTAGTTTTTTCTATATCTGTTGTAGGGCCTTGAATAACTAATACACGATTAGCATTTTTTCCGCCTGTAGAACGAACGGCATCAATAAAAGTTTGATGGTATGAGGTTAAAACAGCCATTTGGGCTGCATCTTCAACTGCCGGTTCATTGGCACTTGCGAATAATAAATGCTCATCAAATCCGCGTAGACTTGTTGCAATTTGTTCCCAAAACGCTTTTTGTTTCGCGTTGGCTTCTTCTTTTTTAGCTTCTGTAATATTGTTTTCCAGCCAGCCGCCGTCCCAGTGAATATTAACAACCACGTACATATCATTGTCAACACAATATTGCACTAGTTCTTTAACACGGTTTAGCCAGTCTGCTTTTATTTTTGCCGTTGCCGTATTTTCCAGATATTGATTCCATGAACACGGAATTCGGATCGCATTAAAACCTTTTGCTTTAACGGCATCAATCAACGCTTTTGTGATTTTTGGATTTCCCCAGGCAGTTTCGCCACCTGTTGCTTCCATTGTATTACCGATATTCCAGCCTAATTTTATTTTAGCAGCCAATTGAACCGCAGTACTACTCATTCCGCTTGCGTCGGCAGCAATTGGATTTGTATTGTAACTCGGATAAATCCCTGCTTTTCCTGCCTGAGAAACGTTTACTTGCACCGATGCCACTTCACTTGAACTAATGGTAATTACACCCGTTCTTGCTGCAGAAGTAGTATTTTCTGAAGCGGTAATTGTAATTGTGGTTCTGCCGGATACGCCTGTAACCGGAGTAAATTTCAACCAGCTTGCCTCTGAAGTTGCAACCGACCAGTTCGTGCTATTTGTGGTAACGATAAATTCTGAGGTACTCGCCGGACTCTGAAAATCAATTTTATTGAGATCAACCGTAAGGGTTTTTACAACAGGTGTTGGATCATCGGGAGTAGCATCTTTATCAGCACTACACGCCAAAATGCTTACCCAGGATAAACACAAAATCGTATTTAACAGGTAACTTTTTATTGTTCTTTTCATTTTTTAAGCGGTTTTTTATAGTTAGTTAAGTGGTTTTAATGTGAATTTATTTGATGCTTATCGCAATTTCTTTTTTGATATCTCTTGAAGAATTACCAACTTTCAAAGTGTATTTTCCAGCTTCTACAATCCATTTTTTTGAAGCCACATCATAGTAAGCCAATTCTTTTACAGGAAGTTTTATGGTAACTGTTTCAGAATTACCGGCTTTTACCAACACTTTTTTGAATCCTTTTAATTCTTTTGAAGCACGGCTTACTTTTGAATCTGATTTGGAAACGTATAATTGAACAACTTCTTTTCCATCTACTTTTCCTGTGTTTTTTACTTCAACAGAAACAGCGATAGTTTCATTTTCATTATAAGATGTTTTATCGGCTTTGGCATTTTCGAAAGCAAAAGTGGTGTATGATAATCCGTATCCGAAAGGATATAATGGCGCAATATTTTTAGTGTCAAACCAACGGTATCCCACTAAAATTCCTTCAGCATATTTTACTTCTTTTTCGCCTGGAAAACTATTAGTTGCATGTGCCGGAGAATCCATGATGTTTTTAGGCATTGTCCATGGCAATTTTCCTGACGGGTTTACTTTTCCTAATATCACATCTGCCAATGCGTTTCCGCCTTCAGAACCATTGAACCAGCTCCAAACTAAAGCCTGAGATTTTTTGCTAACCGCATCAATATCAAAAGGAGCTCCGGCAATCATTACGACAATCGTTCTTGGATTAACCGCCAATACTTTCTGAATTAATTCTTCTTGTCCAAAAGGCAATTTTAAAGTTCTACGGTCAGAAGCTTCTGTTTCATAATCCCGATTTGAACCGGCAAAAATGATCGCAACATCTGATTTCTTTGCGGCCTCAACAGCTTCCTGCACTTTAGCCGGATCCAACTGATCAACTGTTACTGGCCCGTTTAAGGTAATATCTCCTAATTTTCCTTTATTTTTTTCATCATAACGTTCCAAATATCCTTCAGCATAATTAATTTTAATTGATGAAGGCAGTCTGTTTTTCAAACCTTCTAAAGGTGTAATTTCTCTTTTTGTTTTAACACCTGCACCAAATCCTCCTAAAGCATTTTTCTTTGTTGCATTGTTTCCAATTACAGCGATAGATTTTACTCCGTCTAATTTTAAAGGCAAAGCGTTGTTTTCATTTTTCAATAGAACTATTGCTTCAGCAGCAATTTTGTATGCGTCCTGATAATGCGCTTCAGTCGAAATACTTCCTTTAACACGGTTTTTTCCACCGATTGCTTTTACCTGAAAAAGAACATTTAATATTCTTTTGACATGTTTGTCAATTTCGGCTTCTGAAATTTCTTTGTTCTTAACTGCAGTATTTAATTTATCGGCAAGAAAAAATTCGTTGAAAGGTTTTGGTGTTCCCATTTCAATATCTAATCCGCTGTTTAGCGATTTTACAGTTGAATGTACCGCAGCCCAATCTGAAACTACTACACCTTTAAATCCCCATTCATCACGCAGAATTTTATTCAGCATATAATCATTTTCACATAAATATTCGCCTCTAAATTTATTGTAAGCGCCCATTACACTATAAGCATGACCTTCTTTTACAGCAGCTTCAAATGCTGGTAAATAAATTTCACGAAGTGTACGTTCGTCAATTTGCACATCGACAAAATCACGGTTTGTTTCCTGATTGTTTGCTGCGAAATGTTTCACACAAGCCATAACATCATTATCCTGTAAACCTACAATTAACGGTACCGCAATTTTTTTATTCAAAAACGGATCTTCACTCATGTATTCGTAAGTTCTTCCTCCAAGCGGCGTTCTCACAATATTGATTGCCGGAGAAAGCAACATATCTTTATCGCGTGCACGCATTTCCTGTCCAAGACTGTTCCCAAAGGTATAGGCCATATCAGCATTCCAGGTTGCAGCTAAACCTCCACCTGCAGGATAATAGGTTGCAAAATCATTTGTTAAACCTGCCGGAGCCCAATTATCGCGTGAAATCTCTTCACGAACTCCTAATGGTCCATCGGCCATTTTTAATTCCGGAATACCCAAACGTTCAACAGCACCGGTACTAAACATACTGTTACCGTGCAACATTCCGATTTTTTCCTCGAATGTCATTTGAGAAACCAATTTGTCAATCTCTGCATCAAATTCTGAACTGATTTCTTTTCCCTGACGCTCTTCCGTCTGAACAGCATTTGAATTTTCGCCTTGTGCGTCTTTTTTACAAGAAGTAAGCAATGCAAAAGCCATAAAAACCGGTAGATATATCATTTTCTTTTTCATACTTGTTATTTATTGTTTGTGGTTTTTTAATAGTTTATTGTTTGATGAAGTTGAATAACACAACATCATTTTCGTTAATTTTAAAATCTTTACGATAAATTCCTTTTGCATCAATTACTACTTTTTCGGTTAAAATTGGAGCACCATTATTATGTTTCTTAATCTTTTTTACCTGATCAATGGTAAGCTGATTTGGTTTGTTCATCGCTAAATAATCGGCGTAAGCATCATTTGTTTTATAGCCCACTTTATAAATCTCTAAATTGTATTTCCCTTTTTGAAGTCCGTCCACTTCAATTTTTACAATTCCTTTTGGTTGTGAAGGCAAATCCTGAATATAATAGGTCTGATTCCAAACCTTATCACCAGGATGCGTATTGGTAAAATCCCAAAACAAAACCTGGACATCTCCTTTTGCATTTTTAGCCGCCCATGATGAAGTATCTTTATTCTGAAGTTCCGTTTCTCCCAATTTATTCAGGAAGGAATATGAGAAATAAGCCGGTTTTTTAATTCCCTGTGTATTCAACAGTCCGAAACCGCCATGAAAAGGCGTAAATCTTGGGCCTGGTTCTTCAAAAATATCAGTAAAAACCCAATACGACATGGAGTTTGCCGCGTTGCCGACTTGTTTTAGTTTCTGAAGAATATAAGCTGCGGAATGATAACTGTCATGAACCGGATCTGACGGCGTATAAGAAGAACTCCATTCGGTATAATGCAATTCTAATTTTGGCTTAGCCGAATTTGAAATTTGATTGCGAGATTTGATTACATCACCGTTTATACTGGAATCATCTTTGCTTAAAACCGTTCCCGAAGTTCCAAATTCATCTAAATAGCCTTGATTTACTCCATAAGTATGTGTCGAAATAAAATCTAAAGGAACATTATTTTTAACGCAAAAATCAATTGTTTCCGGAACCCATCCAGCACCAGCTGTTGCAGGCCCACCCACTTTATAAGCTGGATTTACTGTCTTAATCCCTCGGGCTGCATATTCATACAGTTTGAAATATTCTGCCTGCGTTCCGGTCCAGAAACCCGGCGTTAAATTAGGCTCATTCCATACTTCAAAGTACCATGTTTTTACTTCTTCATCTCCATAACGTTCTTTAAAATGCTGTGTTAGATTGCGAATTAAATCTTCCCATTTTTTATAATCTTTTGGAGGAGTTACATTTCCTTTCCACCAAAAAATTGTTTCTTTTCCACTAGCCAAAGCCTCTGGCATAAAACCTAACTCAACAAAAGGTTTCATTTTAATACTTAAAATGAAATCATATAAAACATCAATATATTGGTAATTATATTCCGGATTTCCTTTTGCATCTTCTCTGTAAACTGCCATATCATCCGACAATAAACCGTGCATTCTAATGTATTTGAAATCACATTCTTGCTTGGTCAACGCTAATTGTTGTTGCCAGTCAGCACGTAAACCTTCATTTGCTCTTCCTGCACCAATGCATTCTTTGAACATGGTATTCAGTTTTCCTGCTGTTTGGTTATAATCAACTTTTATGATTCTATTTTCAGCATTACTATTTTGTCCAATCAACTTGACATTGATCAGCACTATTAAAATAAAAACTGTTGCTAAATTTCTTTTCATTGTAATTAGTTTACCGTTAGTTTTTTGGTTAGATGAATGTTATCTGAAGCACTTCCTATCTGAATTTCGATAGTATTATTTTCTAATTCAAACTGTTGTTTTGCTGTATTCCAATATTCTAAATCTTTGGATTTCAGAATCAAAGAAACATTTTTCGTTTCTCCTGCCTTAAAGAAAACTCTCTGAAATGCTTTCAGTTCTTTTTCCGGACGTTCTACTTTTGATTCTAATTGTTTTACATATAATTGAATCACTTCATCTCCATCTTTATTTCCTGTATTAGTAACAGATATGGTTACTTTTAATTCTCCATTTTTAACAATGGTTTCTGAATTGGTTTCGATTGAATTGTATTTGAAAGTGGTATAACTCAGTCCGTGACCAAAGGCGTACAATGGCTTTCCTTTGAAATACATATAAGTTCTGCCGTTTCGAATGTTGTAATCTAATAAATCAGGCAAATCTGTAATATCTCTAACCCAGGTTTGCGTTAAGCGTCCCGCAGGATTATAATCTCCAAATAAAACATCAGCCAAAGCGGTTCCTGTTTCCTGACTGTTCTGCGCCATGTGAACAATTGCCGGAACATGTTCCTGCGTCCAGTTTATGGCGTACGGAAAACTACTAATTAAAGCGACTACTGTTTTAGGATTGGCCTGATACACGACTTTAATCAAATCTTCCTGCTCTAAAGTCAGCGATTGACGATCGACAGCCTCTTTTCCTTCACTTGGAACCGGACAATTGGCCCAGCCCGCATTACAAACCGGATGATTTCCGACGATGACAATAACTACATCTGCTTTTTTAGCCATTTCAGCCGCCTTGCCATCTGTATTATTTTTGGCATATAAAATTTCAACATTGTTGCCAAGCTTCTTTTTTATTCCCTGTAAAGGTGTAATAACGTACGGAGGTGTTCCGCTGTACCAGTCTAAAAGCACTTCATCAGCACGATTCCCAATTATAGCAATTGTTTTTAATTTATCTTTTTGTAAAGGCAACAATCCAGTATCATTTTTAAGCAATACAATAGATTTTTGGGTTGCTTCTAAAGCGATTTTTTTATGCGCTTCGGTTTTCCAGGGATCGATAGTATCCTTCTCTGTTCCGATTTTGGCGTACGGATTATCAGCATTTGCATCCAGCATTCCCAGTTGAATCATTACGCGATAATTGCCGCGAATAACGGCATCAATATCTTTCTCTTTTAAATAGCCGTGCGAAAGTGCTCCATAAATTGCTTCCGTATATTCATCTAAAAACTGATTAATTCCGACTTTTATGGCTGCGGCAGCTCCGAGATATTTATCAGCATAATATTTATGATCGGAAAGCAGCAACTTAAATGCGCCTCCATCTGTACAAATGATTCCGTTTTGACCCCACTCTTTTTGGGTAATATTTTTCAGCATCGGATGCACCATTGCCGGAATTCCGTTTACTTTATTATAAGCCGCCATATAGGCACGGGATCCGCCTTCGACAACACCCATTTGAAAAGGCAAAGCATAATATTCTCTCCATAATCTTTCATCAAAATCAGATGAAGTATACGTTCTTCCGTCTTCATTGCTGTTGGCCAGAAAATGTTTCATCAACGAAGCTGTTTGCCAATATTTCTGATGATTTCCCTGCAGTCCTTTTACAAAAGCAACAGTCATGGTTCCGTTAAAAAAAGCATCTTCGCCGTAACTTTCTTCGGTACGCCCCCAACGCGGATCTCTTGCGATATCGGCATTTGGAGCACGAACAACTAAGCCGCCGCGCTGGTATTTTTGAAAAGCATAACGTGTTTCATAACCTTCAACCTGCGCTACTTTCTGAAGTACATCAACATCCCACATTTCTCCCAAACCATAGGCCTGAGGAAAAGTTGTCGTTGTTAATGGCTGTTTATTTTTTCCGCCCCACTCTCCTGGTCCGCCCAAAGCCAGGCCGTGCAATCCTTCTACATGACCAGTTCCTACAACGCCTAATCTTTTTATCGACGGATTCGTGCTCAAAACCTGAATTTTTTCATCGAGCGTCATCAATGACAGCAAATTATCAATACGCTTTTCAGTATCTAATTTAGAATCCTGAAAAGGATATTGCTTTTGTTGCGACAACATCAAATTGACCGACAAAAGAAAAACGATATGTAGCGAAAGGTTTTTCATTGAATGTGATATTTAAACCCGACAGGTTGAATACCTGTCGGATTTGAATGTCTTATAAATTATAGTTTTTTGAAACGAATTGCTGTTCCACCAGCGCCGCCTAAATGTAATTTTAATACATCTGAAGCTTTAACTGTTTTCTTAGAAATGGCAATTTCGGCCGGATTATGTGTTTCATCCGTTCCTTCTGCATCAGCATAAATCTGCGCTTCGTAAGTTGCATTTGGGTCTAAGAAAGACAATGAAACATTTACGTCTCTTGCATTTTCATTGGTGATAGTTCCCAAATACCAATCGGCACTATTTCTGTCTTTTCGGGCTGTGGTGATATATTCCCCAATTTTCCCTTCTAATACTTTTGTGTCTTCCCAATCTGTTGGAACATCTTTCAAAAATTGTAATGCTGGTTTTCCTTCGTAATTTTCTGGAAGATCGGCCATCATCTGAATTGGCGCATAAATCGTTACATACAATGCTAATTGTTGTGCTGCTGTTCCGTGTACTCTTTTTCCCGGATATCCTTGTTTTACCTCAACGTCAAAAATTCCCGGTGTGAAATCCATTGGTCCTGAAAGTAATCTTGTAAACGGAATAATCGTTAAGTGGTTTGGCGGATTCCCTTCGCTCCAAGCGTTATATTCCTGACCTCTTGCGGCTTCTCTTGAAACCATATTCGGGAATGTTCTGCGTTCTCCGGTATCTTTTATGGATTCATGATATAAAACGGCTAAATCATACTGCGCTGCTTTTTCTAAAATATATCTGAAATAGTTCACTCCAAATTGTCCGAAGTGATTTTCTTTCATGTTCAGTTTAGAGCCTACGTGTCCAATTTTAACCGAATGCATTCCGAGTTTTTTGTATAATGCAAAACCTTCATCAACTTGTTTTAGGTAATTGATCAGGTTTGAACCCGTTTCGTGGTAACCTATAAGTTCGACGTCTTTTTTCTTTCCGTATTCCACTACTTTTTCTAAATCGAAATTATCGGCACTTTTAGTGAAACTAAACATGTGCATGTGGTTTTCATACCAGGCCGGTGTCCAGCCTTTGTTCCAGCCTTCGATCAATAAATGATGAAATCCTTCTTTGGCTGTAAAATCAATATATTCTTCAGCATGTTTGGTAGTTGCGCCTTGTTTTTCGCTTTCCCAAAATGTATATTTTCCGATGTGCATTCCCCACCAAATTCCGAAATATTTATAAGGTTTGAAGTAGCTGGTGTTTTTTAATTTGTTTGGATCATTCAGGTTTAGAATCAAATAAGAAGTAATTAAATCCCCAGGATTCTCTCCAATTTGAAGCGTTCTCCACGAAGAAGTAAAAGTATCTTTTACACGCACTTTTACCCCATCAGCCCACGGGACTAAATCAGATTTTAATTGTGTTCCGGTTGTATTGACCAAAGTCATACTGGCGAAATCTACCAAATTGGCTTCATGAAAACTCAATGCCAGTCCGCTTTTACTTTCGATTGTTAGCGGTGTCAAAACGGTATCAAGCGTACTTACCGGCGCATCCTTAAAAAGATATTCATCACGGTTTTCTCTGTTTGCCGGAATCCACCATGCTTTTCCATCTTCTTTTAAGTTAAAAGTCGTTTTTTCATCCATGATGAAAATACTGTCTTTTACATTTTGTTTTGGATACACGTATCTAAAAGCGATTCCGTCATCAAACGCACGAAACTGAATTTCTAATTTACGTTTGTTTCCGCTTTTTTGCTGTAATTCAACAGAAAGCTGATTATAGTGATTTCTGATGTTTTTCTTTTCTCCCCAAACCTGTTCCCAGGTTTCATCAAACGAAGTGTTTTTCACATTTTTGATTTCGAAGTCCGAACTTAAATTTTCATTTCCTTTCAGTAAAAACCCCATGTCTGATGGTGTAATCACTTCGGTTTTTCCGTGTGAAACAGCATATTTGGGAGCATTTTTTACCAGCTCGAATTTTATTTTATTCTGCCCGTTTGGCGAAGCCAGTTCGTAAGCATTTTTATTTTTTTGACTGTATCCAATCGAAACGGAAAGGATTAAAGCGGGAAGAATCAGGTAATTTTTCATGATATTTTTTCTTAATTCATTTTTAATAAATCGGGTGTTGGCAAAGCTTTCACCCGATTTAAAACTCAAACAAAACTTATTTTTTCCTGTTGGATGTAATTTATTTTTTGCCACGAATTACACTAATTATCCCGAATTTAATTAGTGTAAATTAGTGTAATTCGTGGCATACTTTTTTTATTTTACCCACTCCGTTTTGAAAGTGGTTTTTCCGTTTAATGGATTTGCTGCAACTTCAAAATTGCTTCCTTTTTTTGTAACCGTAATTTCCTGAACGGCATCTCCATCCGGTAAAAAGACTTTGGCTTTCGCCGAAGTTGTAGCATCGCTTGCATACACTTTCAACGTCAATTTGCTCCAGTCCATATCTTTGGTTGACTGTGCCAAAGCGATATGAGGCAATGCTGTTCCGTCTTTTACTAAAACTACAATTGGCACTTCGCCCGCTTTGATTTTATGCCATCCTGATTGGTATACTTTTTTAGTTTGATAATCAATCCATGTTCCTTCCGGAAGGTAAACATCTCTTTCGGTCACTTCTTCAAAAAGCGGTGCTACCAACATACTTGATCCGAATAAATATTCATTATCTACTAACCATGCTCCCGGATCATTTGGATATTCTACAAATAAGGCACGCATCATTGGTAGTCCTTTTTGAGAGCTTTCCTTCGCCTGAGCGTAGATATACGGCATCAATTCGTAACGCATATTATCTGCTTTTCTAAATCCTTCCAAAAAGTCTTTACTGTACAACCAAGGTTCGCGCGGAGGTTCACCATGGCTTCTTACGTGCGAAGTAAACATTCCGAATGGTGCCCATCTTCTGTATAAATTCTCCGGAGATTTTGTTGCAAATCCACCTACATCATGACTCCAGAAACTGAAACCGCTTAATCCTAATGAAAGCCCGCCTCTTAATTCAGCCGACATTGCACCGTTTGAAGTTTCGGCATCTCCACCCCAATGTAAAGGATAACGTTGAGATCCTGCCCAGGTACTTCTGGCCCAGATTAAAGTATAGCCTTTTTCTTTCTGCGTAATTTCGGCGACAGCCTTATTGTATCGTAACGGGTATAAATTATGTTCGTAAAAACCTGTTCTTCCTGAATGGTAAATTCCGTCTGGTGGCGCAGCTTCTCCAAAGTCAACTTTGAAAACTGAAACTCCCTGATCGAATAATTTTTTCAATTTCGACTGGTACCAGCTAACAGTTTCCGGGTTTGAGAAATCTAAAACAGCATCTTCGTAAGGAAGATTTCCTTTACGGTCCCTCACTGCTAAGTTTTTTTCCATGATTTCAGGAAACAAGGTGTTTTTTGGCGTGAAATATGGCAATTGCCATAAACAAACATGAAAACCATCTTCTTTTAAATCAGACATCATTTTTTGAGCATCCGGAAAACGCGCTTTTGCAAACTCGTAATTGTTTCTCCAGTCAACATCAAACCAACCCGTATCAAAGTGAATTACATCTGTTGGAATTTTATATTTACGTAAATCTTTGGCTACTTCTCTTCCCTCTTTTTCAGTAAAATAAGTAATACGGCTCATCCAGAAACCAAACGACCAAAGTGGTGGCATAGCGGCTTTTCCGGTCAAATCTGTATATTGATCTAAAATATCTTTTGGTTCTCCGATGAAGAAAAACAAATCGGCTTCGTCATCTCCAATATACATTTCGTTGGCACTTCCAAAGTATCTTCCAAAATCAACCGTAATGGGCGTTGAATGGTGCATGAAAACTCCGTAACCACGGCTGCTCATGTAAAACGGAACCGGTTTGTACATGGTTTCATTCTGGATTCCGTTAGCATCATCCGTCCATAAAACTACTTTTTGTCCGCGTTTGTTGAATTGTGTAAAAGATTCTCCACAACCAAATATTTTTTCATCTGGCTCTAAACTAAAAGCGGCGCCCATACTTCTGGAGTAATCGCTGTTTCTACGAACATATGAAAACGGAAGTGTTGGTGTATAGGTATTTTTGAAATCTGAATCGTGAAGTGTACTAGTCAATAATTTTCCTGTTTCATCGTAAATTTTTACATGCCATGGTTTTGATAAAATCTCTACCACACCATGTTTACTGGTGTATTTGTGACCGCCTTCGATTTTAGAATATTTCCATAATTCCGGGTGATTTGGCGCAACGCCATTAATCAACATGAGAGATTCTTTTTCAGGATGAAATTGCGGTCCTGAAGTGGTTTTGATTCGGATTGTTCTATCTGAAACAAACTGAATCTGGAAAGGCAATTCCGGCGAAACGTCGTATTCTGTTGTTGGGAATTCGTTTGGTTTCTCCACATCAGGTTTCATCATCATGTTGTTGAAGGCCTGACGCGTTTTGTAATTGTATCTTAAATATTTTATGGTTCCTTTTCCGCTTGCAGGATCAAAGCCAGTCAACTCGTCGGCAAAATAAAAGGTGTTCAGGTAATTCTGAAAATCTTTACTGATATCTATTGGAGCGTTTAGCACATCTGCATTTTGGATTTGTGCCGAAACTTTTGGCATCGACAACAATCCCAGGAATAGAGATAAAGAAGCTATTTGTATTTTTTTTCATTGGTTCATTTATTGTTTAGTTAACCTGTAAGGTTTTCGAAACCTTACAGGTTTGTGTTGACTTTTTGAAATATTATTTTATACCTACAAGGTTTTGAAAACCTTGCGGGAAAGCAGTTTATTATTCTGCAGTAATTACAATTGTTGCGGATTTTAATCCATTTGCTTTAGCCGTTAATTCTAATCTTCCGGATTTTTTATCCGACTGAACTATCACCAAACATTTTCCGTTTAGCGCTGTATGTTTTAAACCTTTGTACGATTCGTGACTTACCGGATCTCCACTGCAAACACCTACTATTTTCCCATTTCCTTTTAAAGAAAAATTAATTTCGTTATTCGCTTTCGGAGCCAAAACTCCTTTTGCATCTAAAATATCAACTGTGACAAATGACAAATCATTTCCATCAGCTTTTATGTTGCTTCTGTCCGCAGTCAATTTTAAATTTTCAGGATTTCCGGCAGTTTTGATTTCCGTTTCTAAAACTGTTTTTCCGTTTTTACGAGAAATAGCTTTTAATGTTCCGGCCTGAAAAGGAACTTTCCACATTACATGTAAGTCATCTCCTTTTTTACTTCGAACCCCAACTGATTTTCCGTTTAAAAAAAGTTCAACCTCATCAGCATTATTGTAGTATGCCCAAACATCTACTGCTTGTCCTGCTTTCCAATTCCAATGTGGGAAAACATGCAGCACAGTTTTATCTGTCCATTCGCTTTGGTACATATAATACACATCTTTCGGGAAACCGGCTAAATCTACAATTCCGAAATACGAACTTATTGACGGCCATTCGTACGGAGTTGGTTCTCCGATATAATCGAAACCTGTCCAAATGTACATTCCGGAAAGATAATCGTGTTTTTTAATGACTTTCCATGTTGCTTCATGCGTAGAACCCCAAGGCGCCTGCACCTGATCGTAAGCAGAAACGGTATTGCCTGGATTTCCACCAGTAAATTTAAGATCCCATCTTACCGGCCATTTTTTAATCGAATCAGAATTCGCATCATAATAACCGCGAGTTTCTAAAGCCGAGGTAGTTTCGGTTGCAATAAATGGCGTATTCGGAAAATTCTTTTTATGATGCTCATAAGTCTGATGTGCATAATTGTATCCGATAAGATCTAAAACTCCCGATTTTGCAACAGCATTAAATTGAACATTCTTTTGTTCAAATTGCAGGGTTACTTCATCAATATTCATGTTTACAGGCGGATTCATGGCCGCTGTAATTGGTCGTGTTTTATCGTTCAGGCGTACAATTTCTGCTAATTCTTTCGCAATTGTTACACCCGTTTCATTCCATTGTTCCGGAATTTCATTTCCAATACTCCATATAAAAATACTTGGGTGATTACGGTCACGACGCAATTGATCTACTAAATCTTTTTCGTGCCATTTGTCCCAATCATTTGCATAATCGTATTTGGTTTTGTTTTGTTTCCACATGTCAAAAGCTTCATCCATCACAATGAAACCCATTTTGTCGCAAAGATCTAAAAGTTCCGGAGCAGGCGGATTATGTGAAGTTCTTATTCCGTTTACACCCATTCCTTTCAGAATTTCCAACTGGCGTTCGATAGCACGAGTATTGATTGCCGAACCCAACGGTCCTAAATCGTGATGCATGCAGACTCCTTTTATTTTTACTTGTTTTCCATTTAAAATAAAACCTTTATTCAAATCAAATTTGAAATCTCTGATTCCGAAATTGGTTTTGTATTGATCGACGATTTTATCATCAACCAAAATTTCGGTAACAGCTGTATATAATTCCGGTCTTTCAACTGACCATAAAACTGGTGATTCAACTTCCGCTTCCACATTTAGCAATGTGCCGCTTTTTGGAGTAAGCGTTATATATTGAGTGGCGCCTGATGCAACCTTTTTATCTTCTTTATAGATAGTAGTTACTATTGCTATTTTTTTTGTTTCTGAATGGTCGTTCTGAATACGAGTTTCAATATTCACTGAAGCATTTTCAGCAGTAACTTTTGGAGTGGTAATATAAGTTCCCCATTGTGCAACATGCAATTTATCAGTAGTTTCGATCCAGACATTTCTAAAAATTCCTGAACCGGAATACCAGCGTGAATTGGGTTGTTTTGAATTGTCAACCTTTACAATTATTTCGTTGTTTTTATCTCCATAGTTTAAGTAAGGAGAAATTTCATATTGAAAACCAATATATCCGTTTGGACGTTTTCCTAAATAATGACCGTTGACCCAGACTTCACTGTTTCTGTAAACACCATCAAAAATGACTGAAGTTACTTTACTAGTATCAGCTGCGGCAACTTTAAATGTTTTTTTATACCAGCCTAAACCTCCGTTTAATGCTCCTCCTCCATAACCTGCCGGACTTTTTTCATCAAATTTTCCTTCAATGCTCCAATCGTGAGGAACATTTAAAGTTCTCCATTTTGTTGAAGTTCCAATAGTATCTTTATCGACGATACTATCATTTAGATGAAAACTCCAATCGGAATTAAAAGAAACTTTTCGGTTACTGAAAACCTCTTCTTTTTTATTGCAGGAACTGAATAAGACAATTCCGGCCAATAGTAATACTGACAAGCCACTACTTAAATATTTTCTTTTATTCTTCATTTAGATGATATTATAGTTTTGAAAAACAAATATAAACATACCGATAAGTGACTGTGTCAATCACCTACCGGTTGTTTTATATTTTTAAGTAATTATGGTTTTATTTTATAACATTAAACCCTTATGAATTAAGGAATTATGTAATGAAAAGCAAACCATTCATCCTTGCCTGCATCATATGATGTTCCAAGCCAGATACCTTTTTGCAGATAACTGGTATTGTACGCTTTAACTACTTTAAGTACATTAGTTGTTGGACTCATCCAGCTGGTTGAATTTTGAATCAGTGTATTCGTACCTAAATTAATTTCATTGGTTTCACTGTTTATAGTAAATAGTCCGGTTGTAACTACACCATTTTGGCTTCTTGTATAGTTTAATTTACCGCCCCATTGGTCAAAACGGATCCATGAATTACCAGCTAATGCTGCCCAATCGTCGTTCCAACCCCAGTTATATGAGCTTGAAGCACCAGTTGTCCAGCCTTTTCCTTTTGCAATCCAGTCTACAGGATTACCTTTTCCATCTAAATTCCAAACTCTTCCTGCACCTACACCTCCAGTAAGCATGGTTAACAATTCTCCCGGAGCAAATTTCGGATTAAAACCTTCGTCAACAACAGGAACTGTAACCGGAGGAACATAGCTGTCTGCATAATCTTTAGCTACATAATTCCAGATATACCACCATGTACCTTCATTATTGGTTCTCAGTATAGCAATTCTCAACTGATTATCAGTAAGTTTTAATACTTTAATATTGTTATTCCAGTTACTTGCATTTGCAATATAATTGTCTGGTCTTAGGATTGTTGCTCCTGTAGTCGTTAACGTATGAGCGTTAATGTCTAAGAAATAAGTTCCGTTTTCTTTGACAGTTCCGTCTTTTTCATGAACCGTCATAAAAGGTCCGCCATCAAGACTGAAGGTCATATATCTACCCCAATGCATATCAGTATCTGTACTTGAATTAGCATTTCCTTCAGGTTCCCAGTTTGGCGTAAAATTACCCCACTCTACTGTTCCACCAGGATCAGCATAAGACATGGCACCTGGAGCTAAACCATATTTACCATTATCCATTACCCATGATTTTTTCTTGCCTACACCACCAGATAAAGCAGTCCAAAGAGGATCGTTCACATAATTTAAATTGTCTTTGGTAACCGTTATCGTTACAGGATCTAACTGAACAATACCTGCATCTGTAACCGCAGAAATTTTTATAGTGTAATTACCTTTGAAGGCATATTTTACGGTTTCTGTCGCTTTGTTTGATTTTCCCGTAACGTAATCCCAGGTTAATATAACACCTGGAGTTGTGTTTTTCAGAATTACCGTATTTCCACCCGGATCTACAACAAAATCCTGAGTAATTTCAAATTTAATATCTGATTTATCCGTAACAGCGTCTAATGAGTAAGACTCTGGCGAACAAGATGATATTAGCATCGCTGCTAACATCAAAAATGAGGAGATTACTATTTTAATATTTTTCATTTTGTTACTTTTTAGTTTAAAATTACCAACCGGCATTTTGTTTTAAAACCCCATTTGACAATGTAATTTGGGTATTTGGAATTTGTTGCAAACCTTTTGTTGCCTGAATTTTAGCAGCCGAGATTGTTTTTTGTTCCGGCAACTCCGCCACTTAGCAAAGTAGTAGTTTCAGCAATTGTAGAAGAAGCAGTTCCAATTCCCTGACGTAATAAATCCCAATATCTAACACCTTCAAGAGCAAACTCTAAATGTCTTTCTTTCAAAATATTATCAGCATTAACTGGTAAAGTTGTAAAATTATCTTTGTAAGCTCTTTTTCTCACCTCATCAAAATAAGCCTGAGCATTTCCACTTCCAAGTTCAGCTGCCATTAACAAAACATCTGCGTATCTCAGTACTACATAATCCTGAAATTGGCTAATATCCCAAAATTGACTCCCCATAGTTAACGGAAGATCTTTTCCGTCTTTATCTACCATTGGCGCATATTTTTTGTTGTAATAACCTGTATATTCTCTTTGATTGTTTTTCTTATCAAATGCAATTTTTTCTTCATCAATTCCAATCACTGTGGCTACTCGTCTTGTATCGTTAGCTGCATAAACATTCCACAATTTAGAATTTACCGTAACTCCCCAGCCGCGACCATAAGGATAAGAAGAGAATTCCCTCATACCAAACATTACTAACCAATGGTTACCATCCGTATTTCCGTTATAATCACTAGTGTAAGTATATTTTACAGAAAACACGATCTCTTTGTTGCTTTCACCTGCATATTTATCTACAGAAGCTGCTGGCCAAAGCGTTGAAAAATCAGCTACTAAACCATGTCCGCTATTAGCAATAACATTTTCTAAATGTCCTAAAGCCTGAGCTTTGGTAACCACTCCTACTAAATCAGCTTTTCCGTAGTAACCAGTATAATATAAATAAACACGGCCTAGTAAAGATTTCGCCGCCCATTTTGTAATACGTCCGCTAGTTGTGGCGTTGTATGCTGTTGCCGGTAAATTCTCTGAAGCAAAAACCAAATCTTCAGCTATCACTTTATAAACCTCATCCGGAGTAGCCTGAGGAACATTTTCAGAAGACGGCGCTGTTAACAATGGAATATTCCCCCACAAACGCACCATTTCAAAATAAAGATAAGCTCTGATAAATTTAGTTTCAGATTCGTAAGTATTTCTCAAAACAGTGTTTCCCTTCCAGTCAATCTGATCCATTTTAGACAAGAAAACATTACAACGGTAAAGTGCTTTATAATACCCAATCCAGTTGCCATTTAGTAAATCTACATCTGAAGGAGAGCGGCTAATATCAAATTCATCAATAGCTGCGTAACCGTAACCATCAGAATTACCGGTTCCTCCAAAACAATCATCAGACATTACTTCGCTTATTACCGGAACACCCATACCCGATGCCCCGGTAGCAACTTGTAAACCATCATAACAGCCTACAAGTGCTGTATAAGCATCATCTGTTGTTTTGTAAAAATTTGTATCTGTTAGTTGTGTCAATGGCTCTGTGTCTAAACTGCAAGAACCCAGAGACAATAAACTAAAACAGAAAATATATAGATATGTATTTTTCATTTTTTTATTTATTAAAGTTTAACATTTAATCCCAACATGAATGTTCTTGGTCTTGGGTAATACCCAACATCAACACCTGATGAAAATTTCTGGTCATCATTTGAAGAACCAAATCCAATTTCAGGATCCATTCCATCATACTTCGTAAAAGTGTAAAGATTTAGTATCGAGAAGTAAAGTCTGAACTGGCTTGCAAAAAATGGTTTTGATTGTTTCATTTTAGCAAGATCAAATCCTAAAGTAACCGTATTAATTCTAAGGAAATCACCTTTCTGAATGTATAAGTCTGAAAACTGAGTAAAGTTTCTGTTGTCTTCTGTTACCCTTGGTACTGTGTTTGAAGAACCCTCACCATGCCAGCGATCTAATATTGCAGAAGTATAATTTCCGTAAGCACCTGATTGGTTTCTGTAAGATTGTACAATTTCATTTCCGGCAACACCATTGGCATTAAGTGAAAAATCAAAAGCTTTATAGCTTGCTGACACAGAGAAGCCATAAGTAAAATCCGGATTTGGTTTTCCAATATTCGTTTTATCAGAAGAATCTATTTTATCATCTCCATTTACATTCGTATAAATAAGATCTCCCGGAGCTGCTGTTGGCTGTAATACTACACCATTTGCTGATTTGTAATTATCAATTTGCGCCTGATTTTGGAAAACACCTCCTGTTTTATATCCCCAAAAATAACCTAATGGATATCCGTTTTGTGCTCTGTAGAATTCTCCGGCATTATCATAAAGTTCATTACTCAATCCGTGAATAATACCATCAGCGTTAGGAATTTGTCCTACTGTATTTTTATTATAAGCACCGTTTGCACTAATGTTATAATTAAAATCACCTATTTTATTTTGATAGTTTAAACTTAACTCAACCCCTTCGTTTACAACATCTCCTCCGTTGATAAATGGAGCATCGGCACCGGCAGTTGCTAGTATTGGAGCCAAAATCAACCAGTCTTTACTTTTCTTGTTGTAATAATCAAAAGTTACACTTAAAGCATTATCTAAAAATCTGGCATCAAAACCAAAGTCAATCTGTTCTGAAGTTTCCCATTTTAAGTCCAGATTTGATAATCTGTTAGGATAGGCTCCAGGCGTAAGAACACCTTCAGTATCTCCAAAAATATAATTGGTATTATTTGATTTTATTGTTGAAAGATATTGGAAAGCTCTTGCGTTTTGATTTCCAACTTGTCCCCAGCTCGCTCTCAATTTAAGAAAGTTGATCACTTTTGAATCTTTCAAAAATGCTTCATTTGATGCAATCCATCCCGCAGAAACTGATGGAAAATAGCCCCATTGATTTTCGTCAGAAAAAATAGAAGATCCATCCATTCTAAAAGTTGCATTTAATAAATACGTTTCTTTAAAGTTATAATTTAACCTTCCGAAATAAGACATTCTTTTTGTTTGTTCTTTTTCTCCCTTTATTGTAGTTCTTGCACCGTCTTTGTTGGTTGTATTATCTATCCAGGCATGCTCAAGATCATTAAAAACCGAATCTGCATTTGTAGCTTCAACTGAAGTTCCGTCATAATTAATAGAGGAAGTTCCTAACATGGCTTCAAAATGGTGATTCTCGGCAGCATTAAATTTATACGTCAACAGGTTATCCCAGGTGATGGTTTTCCCTTTGTTCATATTTTGATTCACTTTATCGAAAGCAGTGTTTGCATAAATCGATAATCGATAAACAGGCGTGTAAGAATGTCCTTCACCAGCATAATAATCAAGACCTACAGTAGTTCTGAAGGTTAGGTTTTTTATTGGCTCAATCTGCAAATAAACATTTCCTAATAATTTCTGGTTGTTACCTTCATTTTGATTGTTGTAAACCATTAATGCATAAGGATTCGCTGCACCCGCCAACCAAGGCTCACTATTATTTGTAGTATCATAATAATTACCATTAGCATCATACATTGGTAATAATGGTGTTGTCTGAAAAGCACTTCTTAAGGAATTGTTATATTGATTTCCAACACCAATTCCGTTTTTATTAATATAAGCAAAACTTAAATTTTCGCCTAAAGTAACCACGTCTTTATACAGTTTATGTTCTGAGTTGAATCTGAAATTGTAACGCCCATAGTTAGATAAATCTTTCCCTCCAACAACACCTTCCTGCCCTAGATAAGACAATGAGGTAGAATAAACAGAAGTATCAGAACCACCCGACGCACCAAAAGAGAAGTTTTTAGTAGCGGCATTGTCTGTAAGCATGTGGTCCATCCAGTTTGTTCCTGATCCTAATGCTGCGATTTGATCATTGGTAAAATATGGATTTTTACCTGAATTTACAGCGGCTTCGTTTAACATAACACCATATTCTGTTGCGTTAAGCAAATCTACTTTTCTGGCTACAGATTGCACACCATAATATTGATCAAATGTGATTTGTCCGGCTGCACCGCGCTTTCCTTTTTTGGTTGTCACCAAAATAACTCCATTTGAAGCTTGTGAACCATAGATTGCTGCTGATGCGGCATCTTTTAAAACAGAAATAGATTCAATATCTGAATTGTTCAAATAAGAAATATCCCCTGTTAATATCCCGTCTACTACATAAAGCGGACTTGTACCGCCTGTAGAACCGGCACCTCTGATCACGACATTCAAACCTTCTCCCGGTTGTCCCGAAGTTGAAGTAACCTGAAGTCCGGCTGCCTGTCCCTGTAATGCCTGAAGTGCATTTGTAGTATTGGTTTTCGTAAGATTTTCACCGCTTACCTGCGAAACAGCAGTTGTTACCAGTGTTTTTCTTTGTGAACCGTACCCAATAACAACGACCTCTTTAAGTTCTGACGTTTCTTCTGCAAGCATAACATTAATAGTTTGTTGTGTTCCTACAGTTACCTTTTGGCTTTTGAATCCAATAAAAGTAAATACCAGGACATCGCCTGTTTTTGCTTCTATTTTATAATTTCCATCAAAATCAGTTGATGCACCAATTTTAGTTCCCTGTACTGCAACGCTCGCCCCCGGAATCCCCATTCCGTCAACAGTCGACGTTACATTTCCACTTACAGATCGGGGCTGCGCCTGCGCAAAACCCGACTGTATCATAAATAAGCTAAACAACAGTGCCGTACAAAACGAGGACAGTGTTGTTTTCATACAATATTTGCTTTTCATAATAAATAAAAGTTGATTAAATTAAGTTAGTTATGGTTATATATAAAGTGTAAGTTTCATTGAGATGGCGCCAAAAAACGGCTAATACATAGCTTCTTTTTTAGCTATTTTTTTTACTTTAAAAATGGTTCTTTTAAAACTTATAGTCATTTTGAACTTATCTTATGGTAAATTTGACTACAAGTGTAAAACTTTTTTTCTATTTTAGCAAAATATTAAGGATATTTTTTTCTAATTCTGATTTATACAGATTCAATTTTATTGATCTGATAAATTTAAAGGGTAAAACGAAATAAAAAATATCAAAAAAATACCGAAGTAGCATTTTGACAATCAATCATTTAAAGAATTCTGATTTTCGAATCCATTTTTTTAAAAATTTCAAGCAACTGATTATCAAATTTTTACTTTGTTAAAAAAATATTAAGTAATCAACAATGATACTTATGCATTTTATTTGTTTAATTTGTCAAAATTTCTATCGCACATGGATATAAAAGTAGATTCCGATTCAGCCCTAAAAAGTGAACAAAACGCAATGAATGCGATCACGATTGACTGTGTCATATTTGGCTTTGATGAAGGAAGTTTAGAAGTACTTTTGGTTCAACATGGCGAAGGAATCAGTAAAGGAAAATGGGGACTTCCCGGAGGATGGATTTATAAAAAAGAAAGTACAGACAATGCGGCACATCGATTGTTGAATGAACTTACCGGTCTTGATAATATTTATCTGGAGCAGCTAAAAGCTTTTGGAAATCCGGATCGTTTTCCGCTTCGCCGTGTTATCACTATTGGATATTATGCTTTGGTAAAAAGAGAAGACTATAATATTAAAGCAGGTTTTACGGCAGCTGATGCCAAATGGTATAAAATAGATGCCATTCCGGATTTAATTTATGATCACAACGAAATTCTGTCTTACAGTCTGAAACATCTTCAAAACAGAGTACGTCAGGCACCGATTGGATTCAATCTTTTGCCTGAAAAATTCACTTTATTACAATTAATGCATTTGTATGAAGAAATTTTAGGTGTTGAAATGGACAAATCGAATTTCAGAAGAAAAATTCTGCATATGAAATTGTTGGTTGCTTTAGATGAAAAACAACAAGATGTATCGCACAGAGCGGCCAAACTATATAAATTTGACGAAGCTATTTACAATAAACTGAACGAAAAAGGATTTAATTTTGAATTTTAACCCAAGCTATAAGGCAATCCATGACAATTTTATCTAATAAAAATAACACCGACGCGGATAACAACATAACGCCAGAAATCATAAAACCAGCTATTGAGGGTATCACGGTTGACTGCGTTATATTTGGATTTAACAAGGCAAGTCTTGAAGTGCTTTTAGTGCAACATGCCGAAGGAGAAAGTGTAGGGAAATGGGGACTTCTTGGGGGATGGATAAAAAAAGAAGAAAGCGCTGACGATGCCGCACAACGTGTTTTATACGAATTAACAAGTCTTGACAATATTTATCTGGAACAGCTAAAAGCTTTTACAGACCCAAAACGTGTTCTTGACAGAAGAGTTGTCACTATTGGCTATTATACTTTGGTCAATCGCGAAGACTATAATATTAAAGCCGGTTTTACGCTGCGAGAGGCCAAATGGTATAAGATCAACGACATTCCGGATTTGATTTTTGACCACAATGAAATCCTCGAATTTAGCTTAATGCAACTTCGTAACAGAGTGCGTCAGGCACCAATTGGATTCAATCTTTTGCCAGAAAAATTTACTTTATTGCAGTTAATGCATTTGTATGAAGAGATATTAGGAATTGAATTGGAAAAATCAAATTTCCGAAGAAAAATTCTGCATATGAAATTGTTAGTTGCCTTAGATGAAAAACAACAAGATGTCTCGCACAGAGCAGCAAAATTGTACAAATTTGATCCGGATATTTACAAGAAACTGACAGAAAAAGGATTTAACTTTGAGTTTTAAAGCCCTTTTTAAATTTCAGAATCCAACAATCGGACAACTACATTCCAGAATCCAAAACTTTCCGCTATCTTTGCGCCTTAATAACATGCTCAAAAGCAGTTGCTACAGGGCAAAATTATACCCGAAAATACTTAAACTCGCATAAGAGAATTGATATATTAAAATGAAGAAGATACGTAACTTTTGCATTATTGCACACATTGACCACGGTAAAAGTACATTGGCAGACCGATTATTGGGCGCTACACAAACCGTTACAGCTCGTGAAGAAAAAGCACAATTGCTTGACAACATGGACCTGGAGCGCGAGCGTGGAATCACCATTAAAAGTCACGCCATACAAATGGAATACACTTATAAAGGCGAGGAATATATTTTAAATTTAATTGACACTCCTGGTCACGTTGACTTTTCATACGAAGTTTCACGATCTATTGCGGCCTGCGAAGGTGCGCTTTTGATTGTTGATGCTGCGCAAAGTATTCAGGCACAAACAATTTCGAACTTATATTTGGCTTTAGAAAATGACCTGGAAATTATTCCGGTTTTGAATAAAGTTGATTTACCAAGTGCTAACCCGGAAGAAGTTAGTGATGATATTATCGATTTATTAGGTTGTAAATTAGAAGATATTATTCATGCTTCAGGGAAAACAGGTTTTGGTGTTGAAAATATTTTAGCAGCCATTATCGAAAAAATTCCACCTCCATCAGGAAATGTGGATGAGCCTTTACAGGCATTGATTTTCGATTCACATTACAATCCGTTTCGTGGAATTGAAGTTATTTTCCGTGTTAAAAACGGACAAATTAAAAAAGGGCAAAAAATTAAATTCATGGCCACCGGAAATGAATATTTTGCTGACGAAATTGGAACTTTAAAATTAAATCAGGTTCCGAAAAATGTTATTTCTGCAGGTGATGTTGGTTATTTAATTTCAGGAATTAAAGAAGCCAAAGAGGTAAAAGTTGGGGACACTCTAACTGATGCCAAAACACCAACTACTAATATGATTACTGGTTTTGAGGATGTAAAACCAATGGTTTTTGCCGGAATTTATCCAGTTGACACTGAAGATTATGAAGATTTGCGTTCTTCTATGGAGAAACTACAATTGAATGATGCTTCATTAGTCTTTACTCCTGAAAGTTCTGCTGCTTTAGGATTTGGTTTCCGTTGTGGATTCTTAGGAATGCTTCACATGGAAATTATTCAGGAACGTTTAGAGCGTGAGTTCGATATGACTGTAATTACTACAGTTCCTAACGTTTCGTATTTAGCTTATACCAAAAAAGATCCTGAAACTCCATTTGTAGTAAACAATCCTTCTGATTTACCTGAACCATCTCGTTTAGACAGAGTTGAAGAACCATATATTAAAGCAACAATCATTACAAAATCCGACTTTGTTGGAAACGTAATGAGTTTGTGTATTGAAAAACGTGGTCAAATTACTAATCAAACGTATTTGACTACAGAAAGAGTTGAATTAAATTTTGATATGCCTTTGGCCGAAATTGTATTTGACTTTTACGATCGTTTAAAAACAGTTTCTAAGGGTTATGCTTCTTTTGATTATTCTCCAATCGGAATGAGAACTTCGAAATTAGTAAAACTGGATGTACTGTTGAACGCACAAACTGTTGATGCGCTTTCAGCCTTAATTCACGAAGACAACGCTTACAACATCGGTAAAAAAATGACCGAGAAATTACGTGAATTGATTCCAAGACAGCAATTTGACATTCCAATTCAGGCTGCAATTGGAGCGAAAATTATCGCTCGTGAAACCATTAAAGCGCTTCGTAAAGACGTTACCGCAAAATGTTATGGTGGAGATATTTCGCGTAAGCGTAAATTGCTTGAAAAACAGAAAAAAGGTAAAAAACGTATGAGACAAGTTGGAAACGTTGAGATTCCACAAGAAGCTTTTATGGCTGTTTTGAAATTGAACGATTAATTCTTGTTTTAGAAAATAGATGCAAGAGAATAGAATATAGATTTAACCCGATAACTTTCGTTATCGGGTTTTTTATTTTTATGCTGTGGGCATTGTAAACGACCAGCCTGCTATAACCAAATCTTGAACGACTTCGTTTGTTTCGGCTCCGTCTTGTAGAGTATAAATTCCTTTATTGGCCACATATCTTTCTGCTAATTTTGACGATCCGTAGATGCCTCCGAAGATCGTAGCAAAAATTCCAAGAATAAATACAAATGCATTTAAGTTCATGAAATTATAAAGCAGAAGTCCTAGTAATATGATAACAGAAACAACCGAAATGGTAACGGCTTTGTTCTTTGCATCGTAATGAATGTCTTTGCAGGAACGACATCTGGGAATTCCGATTAAAACTTTGGAATATTTTACTGATCTGTAAACGACAATATTGGTTCTGTCGCCCTCAACAAAAAGAGGCACAAAATAACAGTCATTCATGTTTTCCATTTCAGCTTCTCCACAGTAGGTGCATTTGTGATCGTGAGGCTCAAATCTCTTATAAGCCTCGTCAAAGGTGTAATTTCTAATCATTTTATTTGGGGTTTAAAATTTAAAAATTAATCATTTGCTGGTATCAATTTTGACAAAATGTACTTTATCAAAAAAGCAGGACCAAAAGCCATTATCATTGGAATAAAAAGTTCCAGGTTTAAAAAAGTATCGCGTCCTCTAAGATAAAAGCCAACGGCGAAAGGCATGAGTATAGCACCCACAGCAAAACCAACCACGGCAGGTATTGGGTTTTTAGGAAACCCGTAGAATCCTGCTAAACAAGCCACCAATAAAGAAACGAGAATCATTATTCCGCTTTGCCCTCCAAACATTGCAATTAGCAGAGAAGAAAAAATGACAGCAAAAACAGCAATATTACCTTTCTCTTCATTTTCTTTTGCTTCTTTAGCTTCATAAAAAAGATCTTCTTTATAGCTTTTAACCACTTTCAATAATGCTGCTTTTGCTTTTTCCTCTTCAAATCCTGATTCAATCAAATTATTGATTTCAGTTTCTGCATCAAAAACACCTTTTATAATCTTATTTTTTAATTCTTCTTGCTTAGAATATGATAATTCGTTATCCATTTGCTCTATTTTTTGTGGATTTAAAAATAGGGAATAATTAAATTAACAATCTAAATTGTATGAATAATTTTTTATAAAAAGCGTTATTAAGCTCCTTTTTTCGAAAAATCCAGTATTTGCTTACTGTTTATAATTTTCATTTTTAAAATCATAAGCAAATACTTATAAATTTAATCAACTGATTTTTAGCGCATTTCGCCCACAAGCCACTTTGAAGTTACTTTTATCCTGGACAATGTATTAACCTTAGTTTAGTATAAAAGAAAATATTGAAAAGCTGTCTCAATTTGGGACAGCTTTTTTGTTTTCATTCAATCTTTACCTTTGTATCTTTGAATCTTATTCCCGAAGCTTCGGGACAGTAAATCAGAACCTTAGTAACTCAAAAAACATGCTTGACGAATCTCCAAAACGTTTTGACCGTATTGTCGCTATCCTCATTCAATTACAATCAAAAAAAATTGTAAAAGCACAGGAATTGGCCAATCGCTTTGAAGTCAGTTTAAGAACTATTTACAGGGATATTCGAACTTTGGAAGCATCCGGAGTTCCAATCTACAGTGAAGCCGGCGTTGGTTATGCTTTAATGGACGGTTACAGATTGCCTCCTGTTATGTTTACTCGCGAAGAGGTAAGCAGCTTTATTGCGGCAGAAAAACTGATGCAGAAATTTACGGATCCTTCTTTAGGAAGTCATTATGCATCTGCGATGTTTAAACTAAAATCGGTTTTACGAAGTACGGACAAGGACTGGCTCTCCAATATTGAATCGAAAGTAGTCATGCAAACGGCAGAACCCATGTTTAACGATAATTCTCCTAATACTTTGGCTGTTCTTTTTGAAAGTATTGCAGAGAAAAAGCAAATTTTACTTTCTTATAAAACAGTTGAAAAAGATGAAACGACAAAAAGAAATATCGAACCTGTTGGTGTTTTTCATGATCATAATAACTGGTATTTTTTAGGATATTGTCATTTGAGAAAAGATTACAGACAATTCAGAACCGACAGAATTCAGGGAATTCAGAAAACAGAGTGTGATTTTACTATAGAACATGATTCTTTAGAAACTTATCTGACTAAAACAGAAACCATTCCGACCATAAAAGTTAGACTTTTGATCGAAAAGAAAATAGCCCGATACCTGGAAACAGAAAGAAAATACCATGGTTATATTTCAGAAAAAGAAGTAGATGGTAAAATAGAAATGACCTTTATGTGTCGCGACATCGAAAGTGGCTTTCCACGTTGGTTTTTAATGTTTGGCGATTATGCCGAAATCCTGGAACCGGAAAGATTAAAAACCAGAGCTTTAGAATTATTGGAAATTAACAGACAAAGGCTTTTATAAAAAAACTCCTGAGAAAATGAACTGTCCTCAGGAGTTTTTTGTTTATTTCTGTTTAATCACATTATAAAAATTGTAATCAGTATTTGAGGCATCTGTAATTCCGATATTTCGCCCTATTGTTACAATCTGACCTCTATGATAGGTGCCGTGATTAATAACCTGAAGCAAATAATCAGAAATTGGCAATTCGCATTCAAACCACGGATTAGTAATTTTAACTTCTTTAACTAAGTCTTCTTCTGACAATGAATGGATAAATTGCTTCAATTTTGCAGATGAATTTAATAGTCCGTCAAATATTTCATCTTTCGACAATTTATTTTCTGCTTTTTTCTCTGTATGAGCAGTTTCAGATATGATTGAAAACCAATATTCCTCTGTAGACCAGATATGATCAAGTGTTTTCATAATAGTTGAAAAACTTGAAGGCACTTCTGTGTAAAGCAATTCATCTGATTTCGGTGAAAGCCAATTCACAAATTGTTGATTTACCCATAAATTGTAATCTGCATAATTGGACATTATCTTTTTTAAACTCATAGCCATTAATTTTAGATTTGTTTGATAAAGTTATAATTTGAAAGTCGCAGAACTATCTTTCCCAGAAAAAAGGTGGTTCAATATTTAAAGCTCTTAAATATACATAACCTTGTCCACGGTGATGCACTTCATTCTCAATAAAATACAAGATATTCTGTATAACAGGAAATTCGTACTGACCAAAAAGATTAAAAGTTTCATTGAAATCTTCTATCGATAATTTTTCCCAATACTGATTAATTTCTGCAGTTGCTTCATCCCATTTTTCAAGGTATTGTGCTTTAAAAATTAATTTCTCTGAATCCTCCGCAAAAGGTTTAGCTTCTTTATTTACAATTCCCTTAAGACCAGGAACAGCAATAGCCAAAAGTTCGTCTGTTAATTTTGCAAAAGGTCGCATTCCTGCAATTGAAAATTCAAAAAAGTCTTTTTCAGGAAAAGCTTCAATCACACGTCTTGTAAGGGCGCGGTGTCCTTGCCAGTGTTTCAATAAATCTTCAGGAGTAATTACTTGGGCTGCTAATGTCTTCATGATTTTAAAGTTTTAATTATTTAATACTTCAAAAGTATTGAGGGTCGGTGACAACAGTTTGTCAGCAGGAAAAATTATTTTTTATAAATAGTAATAATTATTTACAATAACTCTTCAAAAATAATAATCAAAAATAACTTTAACACTCTAAAATACTGAAATTCATCATGTTGTAAGTAAAATCATTCGTATCTTTAAATTCCCAATTAAATAATAATCAGAATTATGAGAGCCCCGCTTCATCTTCTACTTTTATTATTTTATTCGACCATATCTTTTTCACAGGGAATCATTGTCGACACCACAACCTTGACTATACCTCAACTAATTCGGGAAGAATTAATGCAAAATGCCTGTTCGAACGAAAGCAATTTTAAATTCTCATCGCATCTGGGCATTGGTAAATTCACCAATATTAATCCAAACTTTCCAATTTCAAGCGGTATTATTATCCGAAACGGTATCGCAAAATATACCGAAGGAATTTACACCGGGGCCAATGAAAGCAGCCAGTTAAACACGGCTAGTGACGGCGACTTACAAATTATAAGCAATGAAAACGGGCAAATTGTTGCAATTACCGATGTTAGTTTCATCCAGTTTGATTTTACTCCGCTATCGAATAATTTTAGTTTTGATTTTCTTTTTGCCTCTAATGAATATGGAGAATTTCAATGTGGATTTAGCGATGTTTTTGCCTTTATATTAACTGACTTAACCACAGGAGTTATTACAAATCTTGCTGTACTTCCCGGAACAACAACACCGGTTTCGGTTAAAAATATTCGTAATCAACAATATAATTCTTCCTGTTTATCTGCCAATGCCAATTTATTTGACCATTACAATGTGACTAATCCGGGAGAATCTGCCATAAATATGCGAGGGGAAACCAAAGTTTTAACCGCTTCGTCGATCGTGATTCCCAATAGAACTTATAGCATTAAACTGGCCATTGGTGATTATCACGACAGCAATTATGATGCTGCAGTTTTTATAAAAGGCGGTAGTTTTATGACTACTATGGATTTAGGTTCTGACAGAACTATTTGCGAAGGTGAAAGCATTACACTTCAATCCGGACTTACAGGCAATTATACTTATGTCTGGACTCGGGATGATGTTGTGATTCCGGGCGAATCAGGCAATTCTTTAACCCTTACAAATTCCGGAACTTACGGTCTGACGGCTACACTTTCCGGTTGTGTTATTAAAGATGAAGTAGTCATTTCTGATTTAGTCATTAAATCTCCCCAAAACTTAACCGCATGTTATAACGGAACTCCAAATTATCAATATGATTTAACAAAAAATAATTTGGCTGCATTAAACCTCAATCCGGCCGAATATAAACTTCAATATTTTGATTCTTTGACAGCTGCTAATTCAAACGGACCAGCAATACCCAACAATCAATTGACCACTTATACAAGTACAGGAAACCAGACGATCTATATAAAAGCGGTACATATTTCTAATGAAAATACCTTTTGCAATAATTTACTTTCTTTCAACCTATTGGTAACAAACCCTATAAATGCTGTAAAACCTCCCGATTTAAATGTATGCGACACTAATTCCGGAAGAGTACTAGTTGATTTGACTACTCAGGAAACTGCAATTCTAAACGGATCAACTCCTTCTGAATATAAAATTAGCTATTATACTAACGAGGCAGCAGCGATGAGTGGCACTAACAGAATTCAAAAACCAGCAGAATTTATTACTGCTTTATCTCAGTCACCACAAACGATCTGGGTGCGAATAGAACATAGTTCAAGCTCGATTTGTTATATGACTGTCAATTTTGTTATAACTATTAATTCACTTCCACCTGTTGACGACATTCCGGATGTTGTCGCTTGTAATAGCTATACACTGCCCGCAATAACCTTTGGGAATTATTACACGGCTCCAGGTGGAACAGGAACTAAATTGAACGCCGGAGATGTTATCACTAAAGGCGGAACCTACTATATTTACAGCGGCCCAACTGCCACAAACAAATGCACTAACGAGAGCTATTTTAACGTAATCCTGATTTATGAATTGAGTTTTCGTAAAGAAGCCTGTGGCCAATACACAATTCCCAGAGTTCCTGCTGGTGCATTTTTTACGGCTGCCGGAGGAGGCGGAAATGAAATTCCGTCAGGCACTGCATTTACAACAGATCAGACTATTTATTATTATGCCGTAATCAATGGAGCGGTTTGTCGTGACGAGGCTATATCATTTGTCGTTTATCCGCTACCTCTGATAGATACACCAGTTAATGTAGTAACCTGTGATTCTTATATCCTGCCGCCTTTGGCAAATGGCAATTATTTTACTTTGGCCGGTGGTTTGGGAACTCGTTTAAATGCCGGACATAAAATCACTTCTAGCCAAACCCTTTTTGTCTTTGCAAACGATGGAAGATGTACCGATGAGCATTCCTTCAAAATCGATATTATAGACTCCCAAACTTTTGTTCCGATTTCCAAATGCGGAAGCTATACCTTACCTGCAGTTGAAATAGGCGGTTATTTCGACAACCCGAAAGGCCAGGGCACAAACATTCCCGTTGGAACAGTCATTACGACTTCACAAACCGTGTATTATTATGCCACAACAACAACAGCTCCAAATTGTACTGATAACACCAAATACGAAATCACCATAAAACCATTACCATTGGTAGATACGCCGGCCAATAGATTGGAATGTCAAAGTTACCTATTGCCACCCTTGGTAAATGGTAATTATTTCACCAAAACCAATGGTAGCGGACTGCCATTAAAAGCCGGCGACGTCATTACTAAAACACAGACTATTTATGTTTATTCCGTTGGAACAGAGTGCACCAATGAACATAGTTTTATTGTTCAAATAAGACCACTACCGCCTGTCGATAGTTTTACCGATGTGGTCACCTGCTCTGATTTCAAACTGCCTAAATTAAAAAACGGAAAATATTACACTGCGACAGGAGGCCCTCATGGTTCGGGAAACATAATTTCTGAAGGCACTATTATAAACAGCAATCAAACTATTTATATCTATAATGAATGGGTAGATTTTACAGACTGTCGAAATGAAACTTTTTTCAAGATTAATTACAATGGAATAGATGTGGGTACCTTTAATAATGTAAATGTTTGCGACAGCTACACTTTACCACCATTAAAACTAGGGAACTATTATTCGCAGCCTCAGGGAAAAGGTGCAGTTATCCCCGTCGGAACAATTTTAAAAACCTCACAAACCATTTATGTCTACGCCATTGTTGGAAATAGACAAACTTGTTCAAGCCAAAAGAGCTTTTCGGTTACGATTTCCCCAACTCCTATAGTAGCCAGCCCTCCAGATGTTGCTATTTGTCAAAGCTATACATTGCCGCCTTTATCCGTTGGAAATTATTACAGCGGACCAAATGGAACCGGAACAGTCTATTTGACCGGCCAACAGATAAACGTAAGTCAAAAAATGTATGTTTATGCTGCAGCTCCTGCCAATTCTGCCTGCGCTTCGCAAGATGATTTTGATATTACCATTTATCCACTGAAAGATTTGACATTAAGAAATGAAATTATCTGTGTCGATTTCCAAACGGGAACCCTACTCCGTTCAGCACAATTAAATTCGGGACTAAATCCGGATATTTATGCGATTGATTGGTTTTTAAATGGCACTAAAATAAGCAGCGGACCCAATTATACTGCAACTCAGGAAGGTACTTATACTATTGTTAGTACAAAAAAAACGCCCAATATTGGTAACGATTGCGGTTACAATCCGGCTACAGTTAGCGTTGAAAAATCAAGTCCGGCATTGGCAACCGTCACAGTAACTGATTCTTTTGAAGATTCAATCGACATTATCGTAAACTTAGCTAATGGTTTTGGAATTTATGAATATCAATTGGACGGCGGAAATTTTCAATCCAACAATGTTTTTTCAAATGTTGATTCGGGAGAGCATGTTATTACCGTAAAAGACATCAAAGGAAACTGCGACGACCAGATTCTAATTGCCAACGTGCTCAAATACCCCAAATTTTTCACTCCAAACGCTGATGGATACAATGATACCTGGAATATTCCTGATCTTGCTTTTCAGCCCAATGCCGTTATAAATATCTTTGATCGTTATGGCAAACTCCTAAAACGAATAAGCCCCGCAGGTTCTGGTTGGGACGGCAATTACAATGGCGATCCGCTTCCTTCGACTGATTATTGGTTTCAGGCTTTTTATACCCAGGATGGAGTAGCTCAGGTATTCAAATCACATTTTAGTATGAAACGATGATCCTTTGGGCGTACCAGCACAAAGAAAAGGGGTCAACTCACTCTGCTGGTTATTCGGCCCCCTTTCCTTTATGCTGGCAGGTTGTCCGGTCCGCCGCCACGGATTCCTCCCATCTTTCACGCGGTCTCAGGAACTTTAGGATAACAGACTAGTTGTGTTTTTCAATAATATTCACCAAGGCAAATTAGTTTCACTAACCTCTTTATTCAATTTTAAATAAATCACAATTTCGTTTCTTATTTTATTTATAGTTATTAAATCATCAACTTCGTACCTTTGCAACCTTGGTAAAAAACCAAAAAAGCAATAAACAGACAAAATGATTGAAGATAAAAACCCACAACGTACCAGTATAGCGCAATTAGGCGAATTTGGTTTAATAGAACATTTAACCAAAAATTTTGATGTTACTCAGGAGTCTACTTTAAAAAGTATTGGCGATGATGCTGCTGTTCTTGATTTTAAGGATAAAAAAGTAGTGGTTTCTACCGATTTATTGATTGAAGGTGTTCATTTTGATTTGGCTTACATGCCATTAAAACACTTAGGATACAAATCAGTAGTTGTAAATCTCTCTGATATTTGTGCCATGAATGCCAAACCAACTCAAATTACGGTTTCTGTGGCAGTTTCTAACCGTTTTCCACTAGAAGCCCTGGAAGAACTTTTTGAAGGCATTACACATGCTGCAAAAGAATATAAAGTTGATGTTATTGGTGGCGACACAACCTCATCGCAAAAAGGATTGATTATTAGCATAACTGCAATTGGTGAAGCCAATGAAGAAGAGATCGTTTACAGAAATGGTGCAAAACAAACCGATTTACTTGTTGTAACCGGCGATATTGGGGCTGCTTATATGGGATTACAGGTTTTAGAACGCGAAAAACAGGTTTTTCAGGTCAACCCAAACAGTCAGCCTGACTTAGACATGTACAGTTATTTAATCGAACGCCAGTTAAAACCCGAAGCACGAAAAGATGTCCGCACCTTATTACACGCTCTTGAAATAAAACCAACTTCGATGATCGATATTTCTGACGGATTATCATCAGAAATCATTCATTTGTGTAAGCAATCAAAAGTGGGTTGTAATTTATATGAAGATAAATTACCGTTGGATCCTCAGTTTATTTCAACTTGTGAAGAATTCAATATTGATAGTACAACAGTTGCCATTAACGGCGGAGAAGATTACGAACTGTTATTTACAATTGACATTAACGACTTCGACAAAATAAAAGGAAATCCAAACTTTTCGATTATTGGTCATATGGCCGATGAAAGCGAAGGAATTCATTTAGTGACACGTGCCAATACCAAAATCGCTTTAAAAGCAAGAGGTTGGGATGCATTGAGTGAATAACTTTTAAGAAATTCCAAATAAAAAATTCCAAATTCCAACATGACTAGCATTGGAATTTGGAATTTTTTATTTGGAATTTCATTATTAAAAAAGCCCTTTACTTTTAGCCTCTTTAAGTAGTTCTTCGTCTGAACCCGATTTTATTTTAAGCAATTCTTTTAAATTGACTTTTCGCTTTTCAATCGCATTCAAAGAAATCGGAATATATTGCGGCATTTGGTCAATCGGAGTTTGTTTTGAAAGATGAAAGAGAATCTGTTTATCGAACTCATCAATTTCAATTGAATTATGTGCGGACTGATTCACCATTTTTACTACAGACTGGCTGTAATATTTATCATTTTTCATGACTTTATCAAAGGCAAAAAGCAACTCGTCAAAAGTAAGGTCATTTTTAATTATCAAACCATTTGGATTTATGGTTCTTATAATTGTTTTTATTTTTAGCAATTCCGTATACATTGTCAGCAAAATGATCTTACAATGAGGCATTTTTTTCAGGAGCAATTTAGCCAAATCTTCGCCTGAAAAAATTTCCTTCTCCTCATAGGCCGGCATACTTATATCTAAAAAAGCCACATCAAAATTTGGAGTAGCCTCGTCTTCAATTAAATCATAAGCCGATCTGCAATCGTGGGCCTGCAAAATATTAAAATCATATTCCTTAGGATTATAACGTGTAATCGCATTTTTATATCCCTCAATTATAAAAGGATGATCATCTACAATTAAGATATTTCGGCTGATTAAAGGCGGAATCGGAGTTAGGTTAAGTGTCATTCTTTTGCAGGTTTATTTTTTGATCGATTGGGACTTTAATTATGAGAACGGTTCCTTCTCCCTTGGAAGATTTTATAGTAACTGTCCCCTTACACTCTTTTGCGCGGTATTGGATATTATGTAACCCTATTCCGTTTTTCGTTCTTTTGGTATTAAAACCATTTCCGTCATCTGAAATCGATAAAACCAAATAATCAATTTCACTTTTAAATTCTGTCGTAATTGTATCAGCATCCGCATATTTATTGCAGTTTTGAAGTGCCTCCTGAATAATTCTATATAAGTTAATCTTAACAATATTACTTACTAACTCCCATTTAATATGAGAATCAAAAGAGGTGATTAATTTAGAATCGTACGTGTTTTGTTGTTTTTCAAACAATTTGTTTAAAATAGCGATAAAATTATTAATTAATTCTGATTTTTCCCTATTTAAATCATGCGAAATTTCACGGATGTCCTCTTCAATGTGTTTTAGTTCTGTTAAGTATTTTTTTCTTTTTTGAGCTGCATCTGGCTCATCGATCTTATCTAAACCATCCAGACTAATTCTTATACCAAACATTCTGCCCAAAACACCATCATGGAGTTCCTGAGCAACTTTCTTTTTTTCTTTAATTCGGGTTAGCTCAATATCATTTTGCTGAGATATCATCAAATTATAAATATCTTCGTTTGCAATTTGCTGTTGTTGCTTAAAAAGTAATTCCCTATTTTTTGCCTGTTGTGTTTTATAAACATAAAAAAACAAACCTATCAGCGTACAAATACTAAAAACATATACTAAAGCTCTGTTTTTTTCCTGTAAGTTTGAATTTTGATCTTTTATTTCGTTGGTTTCATACTGGATACGGGAAAATTTCTCCCCCATATTTCGTTCTGATTTTACCATTTTTTCATTCAATCGAATATATTCTCTTGAATAAACTGAGGCATTTCCCGGATCAACAACTGCAATTTGTTTCAGTGCGTCTAATGTATTTCTTAATTTATTTGAATGTCTGGATAAAATTAATGCCTGTTTCGAAAATTGAATGGCTTTAAAAGTATCTTTTGTAAACGCATAATATTCAGACAAATGAATCTTATTTAATATAATTCCAGATTCCAGTTTTAAACTGTCCCTTATTCTAAGTGCATCATAAAATTGCCCAGGCAAATCAGTAAAGTTTTGAGATTTAAATTTAGCGTACGCCAAATTATCTAAAAGCATGGCATATAAACTTGTCTTTCCATTAAATAAATCCTTCTCCTTCAGGCCTTTCTGAAAATAGAATTTTGCTTTATTAAAATTATTCATTCTTAAATAAACGAATCCAATGTTATTTAGTGACGTTGCTTTTGACTGAAGCTCTGACGGAATTGATTTATCTTCCAGCGTAAGTAATGCTTTATTATGATACTCCAATGCTTTATCGTATTCTTCACGTTCATTGTACAGTATCCCCAACAAATTATAACAATCATAAAGATCGTTATTCACATTTTTCTTCTGTTTTAAAATTTTAAGTGCTTTAAAAATGGTTATTTCACTTTCAAAAAAGTCGCCTTCACTTAACTGCAAATCTGCTTTTGCTAAAAAAGTTTTAATTAAATTAAAATCATCATTAATTCCAAGATATATTTTTTCTGCTTTGAAATAATTCAAAAAAGCACTATCTGAAATTCTTTGTGATGAATAATAATCTCCCAGATAAATATAAGCTTTCCCCATATTTATAGAATCTTTACTATCTATAGATTTTTCCAAAACCAATATCGCTATCTTCTGATATGATTTCCAATCACTCATATTGTAATAACGATTGGCAATTTTAAAGAGATTTACTTTTTTAAGGGAGTCATCTTTTTGATCCTTTACAATCTCAAATGCCTTTTGATTATATTTTTGCTTGTATTGAAAAGGCAGATTTATATCGTTTGCTAACGAAAAATAAATAGCTAGACTATCGTCTGAAGGATTTAAACTTACATCTTTATTTTCTTTCTTTTTGGTTGTGCAACCAAAAAGAATAAGAAATAAAAACAATAATATCTGAGAATGTTTTTTCAATGTATGTTTTGATTTTCATCAAAAATACTAAAACTATAAACATAAAAAAAGGTTGCCAAAAACTGACAACCTTTTTTTATATTTACTTATGCCTTTTTAGTCGACTTTTATTGTAGATCTTACAGCCTGACTATCAGAAGAAAAGCTGTTTAACTGGCTTGAAGCAGCATTTAATTGATTAGATGAATTGTAAACATCAAGCTTTCTGGTTCCATCTCTACCTGATTGTCCTCCTAAATCTATATCAATAATCATAGCAGTATTTTTTGAATCTGATGAATTAGTTACTACTGGGTTAGCAAATGAAGTTGCTACCATTATTAAAGAAAATAATCCTAATGTTAAAGCTGTCTTTTTCATAATCTTAAGGTATTTTATTGATTGTTTGTTTTTGGAGTTGATTCTTTTGGGCAGAATCAATGATGTAAAACTAAGTACGGAATCAAAAAAAAAGTATATGAAAAATGTAGTTTATGGTAGAACGTGCCCAAATGATAGTCAATGAGCGTTAATTCAATGTAAATGTCTAGTTTTTAGACTTCTAAGTAGTTTCCTACAGCAAAATTTACGATAATTATATCGACATTTGATTTATAGGTTTTAGAAAATGGAATCTTCTTGGGAGAATTTTTTATGTAACAAACTGAGTTTCCGTTATGAATTCTTGCAATGTAATTTTGATTAATGATATAACTGTTATGAATTCGAATAAATGGATGAGATAAAATACTCTCAAAATGCTTTAATGTTTTAAAAGCGGTTACCATTTCACCGGAATTAAGATAAATATCTGTCGAATTATTATCAGCCTGAAAATACGCGATGTCAGCCGCATTCAGATAACGATAATCACCGTATGATTTAATACAAATAATTAAAGGCTTTTCCAGCTCTTGTACCCGTTTCGTTTGCGGAACAACAACTGAGGCAACTTCATTTCTATTTTCTTTGGTTACAGGCTCCAAAATACCCTTTTCGATTTTCAAAACCGTCTTGAGTAAATCGATAGCCAACAGAGGTTTCAATAAATAATCAAAAACACCATATTGAATGGCCTCAAAAGCCAGCTCTTTTTTTGTTGTGTTGATTATAATTTTAGGGATCACAGTTAAATATCGGTACAATTCGCTGATGAACGCAAGGGATAAATTGCTGGATGAATCTTTTGGATCAATTTCTAAAAAAACTAAAGAAGGTTTATATTCTAAAACTAAATGTAACCCATTTTGATAATTCGTTGCCGATGCCACAAAAGTTAATTCCGAAAAACCTTCTGCAATTGTTTTGGTTCTCAAAATACTTTCAGCATCATCATCTATAATAATATACGAATACCTTTTCAAGTTTAAATTTATGTTTTTATGGGTCAATTAAATTTACGCATTTCAACCCTATAAACATTTCATTGTTAACACATTACGGTTAAATGTTAATACATAACGATGAAATGCAAAAAAGTTCGATGAAATGCACTTCTCAAAAGTAAAAAAATCCCAAACTCCATCTAAGGAATTTGGGATTTATATCGTGTTAAATGAGAAAAATTACATTTTCATCAACCAGTTTTTCATTGAAACTTCGTTTTCAATAATAGCTCTTAATTCAGAGATTTTTACACGATCTTGTTTCATTGTATCTCTATGACGAATGGTTACCGTTTCATCTTCAATAGTTTGATGGTCTACTGTAACACAAAATGGAGTTCCAAGAGCGTCTTGTCTTCTGTAACGACGTCCAACAGCATCTTTTTCATCATAAGCCACATTGAAATCCCATTTTAAATCATCGATGATTTTTTTAGCGATATCCGGCAGTCCATCTTTCTTAACTAAAGGTAAAATAGCCACTTTTGTTGGTGCTAAAACTGATGGTAATTTTAAGACTGTTCTTGTTGAACCATCTTCTAAAACCTCTTCTTGCAACGATGTTGCAAAAACAGCTAAAAACATACGATCCAATCCTACAGAGGTCTCTACAACATACGGAACATAATTTTCATTCAGTTCCGGATCAAAATATTGTAGCTTTCTGCCAGAGTATTGTTCGTGTGCTTTTAAGTCAAAATCTGTACGAGAGTGAATTCCTTCTAATTCTTTGAAACCGAATGGGAAGTTGAATTCAATATCTGCAGCAGCATTTGCATAATGCGCTAATTTCTCATGATCATGAAAACGGTAATTTTCTTTTCCTAGTCCTAAAGATAAGTGCCATTTTAAACGGGTTTCTTTCCAGTGGTGATACCATTGCATTTCTTCACCAGGACGCACAAAAAACTGCATTTCCATTTGTTCGAATTCACGCATACGGAAAATGAATTGTCTTGCAACGATTTCATTTCTAAAAGCTTTACCGGTTTGAGCGATTCCAAAAGGAACTTTCATACGACCTGATTTCTGTACATTCAGGAAGTTCACAAAAATACCCTGAGCCGTTTCCGGACGCAAATATAAATCCATTGCAGAATCTGCAGAAGCTCCAAGTTTAGTTCCGAACATTAAGTTGAATTGCTTTACGTCTGTCCAGTTTCTTGAACCAGTTTCAGGATCAGCAATTTCTAATTCTTCGATTAACGCTTTTACATCCTGAAGATTATCAGTCATACCTTTTGCCAACCTTGATAAAATTTCTTTGTATTTAGAAAGATATTCTACAACGCGGGCATTTGTGGTAACAAATTCTTCTTCATTAAAAGCATCACCAAAACGAGCTCTTGCTTTTTCAATTTCTTTTTGAGCTTTTTGATTGATCTTTTCAGCGAAATCTTCAACTAAAACGTCAGCTCTATATCTTTTCTTCGAATCTTTATTATCAATTAACGGATCATTGAAAGCATCAACGTGGCCTGAAGCTTTCCAGGTAGTTGGATGCATTAATATTGCAGCATCTAAACCAACAATATTATCATTCATCTGAACCATTGATTTCCACCAATATTCACGGATATTCTTTTTTAACTCGACACCATTTTGTGCATAATCATACACTGCACTCAATCCATCGTATACTTCGCTTGACGGAAAAATAAATCCGTACTCTTTTGCGTGCGAAACCACATTCTTAAATATATCTTCTTGTTTTGCCATAGTGGTGCAAAAATATAAAAAGTACATTTAAAAAAAAGAAAAAATATAAAGATTGATTATCTGATTTTTATATTTTTGTAACTAAATTCTTTCTATTTGTGTTTAATTACCTTATTAACCTGTTTTTCCCTAAAGTTTGTGCCGCATGTCATACACTTTTAATGTCGAATGAAGCTGTGATTTGTACGCATTGTCGCCATGAAATGCCTCTTACTCAATATTATTTGGACACTAAAAATGAAGCTGTAAAGAAATTTTATGGCAAAATTGAGATTCAACATGCTTCTGCATTTTTATATTTCAACAAAAAAGGAATGGTTCAGGAACTCATTCACAATCTAAAATACAAGGGTCGTGAAGAAATTGGTTTTGTTTTGGGAAATTGGTATGTGGAAGATTTAAAAGAATTGAATTTAGAAATTCCTTTTGATATTGTGATTCCGGTTCCGCTACATAAAAGAAAATTCAGGGAACGTGGCTATAATCAGGTAACCACTTTTGGCAAAGCTTTAGCCGAAGGTCTGAATATTGATTTTGATGATGCTGTTTTATATCGAAAAAAATACTCCAAAACACAATCTAAAAAGAATTTACTAGGAAGATCTGAAAACATCGGAAATATATTTGATGTACATCTTTATGAAGAAAACAAAAACAAACATTTTCTTATTGTTGATGATGTACTGACAACCGGAGCCACGCTTGAAGCCTGTTCACGTGCTTTGCTAAAAATTCCCGGAGCAAAAATTAGTATTGTTTGTATGGCGATGGCAAACTCTTAAAATTAAAACTCCAATAAAAAAATTCCAAATTCCAAATCTTTGTCTTAAAATAAATTAGTTTCAAAAGACAAAACTTGGAATTTGGAATTTTTTTATTGGAATTTAATTAACTACAATTTTCTTAATTGTTCTTCTTTCTCCGTCAATAACTGTTACCAAATAGATTCCGGCAGAAACATTTTGCAATTGAATGTTCTGATTGAAATTTGATACACTTTCAAAAGCATTTTCATACACTTTCTTACCCAAAATATCGTGCACAAAAATTTTAACTCTATCATTTGATTTACTTTCAAATTGAATGGTAAAACTTCCTTTGTTTGGATTTGGATACAATACAAAATCGATATTTTCAAAATCAGGCGTTTCTAAAGTGTAGCTTTGACCGCAAATATTTACGGAAGCTGAATTTAAAGTTCCGAAATTCCCGGCAACAGCATCCCGAACTCTTAAAGTCCAGGTTCCTTCGGTATTTTGTCCATTAAAAGCACTTAATAAATCAACCGGAACAACAATTTGCTCTGTTGTTCTATTGCAATCTAACTCGGCTCCGGAATCATTAAATTGCATAGCTAAAGTTGAATTTGTGGATCCGCAATTTCTATTAAACAATCGCACAATAGTTCCTTGTGGATTTACAATTTGAATTTCAAGATCTGAAAACCTTGTATGTGTCACATTAACCACAACATCTACATCTGAAACAGTTGCTCCAGATGCCGGAACTGTCACATTTCGTGTAACAAAAGTTGTGGTGTTTGGAATTGGAAAAGAACTTCCAAAGCTATAAGAATTACAACTTATTGTTGACGTAAATCCTACCGAAAACGGTTTGCTATTTATCGCATAATAAATATTCGCTGTTGGTTCAATCAAAATTCTGCAATTTTTAGACGAAGGCACACTTGTTGGAAGCGTGATTGTCTCAGAACCATCATTTGGTGTATTAGCCGCAAGAATTATCGGGAAAGTCAAACCACCATCTGTAGATAATTTGATATTAACGGCTGTTGAACCTTCTAAAGTATTGGTATTATTGACACTCCATGTTACTGTTTCACTTAATCCCTGCCACCAGCTAACACCATCACTTACGTGTGAAGTTATTGCAAATGGTCCTGCAAAAGAAGCTACGTTTACAATCATAGCATCAGTATTGGTCTGCGCTGCTCCGTCAGCAGCGTTATCTCTTCCTGTCAAGGTAAAATGCAACGTTCTTCCAATAGAAGAAACAGATTCCCAGGTTGTAGTCAATTTATTTTGAAGCACCGAACTGAAACTTGGCATATAACGAACAGCTGAACTAGTTGGAACAACTGATCGAAACAGAGGTCCGTCAGGTTTTATTGGGTAGGCAATACTATTTCCGCCTGAAGTTGTTGTGGCATTGTCGTATTGCTCCCAGTTATAGGTTATTGCATCGTTTTCAGGATCTGAGCCTGTGCCTTTTAAAACAAATGCAGTACTAATCGGGATGGTATAATCAGGTCCCGCATCAATCGTTGGCGGATTATTGATAATAGTAGTGTTAACCGGACAGCTTTTGCCTGCAAGGGTATTCTGAATTTGCAAAATACTAGCATAAGCAAAATAATCATCTGAAGCATTTTGAATATCATAATCTCCCGTTACACCGGCATAAGCCATAATAGTAGAGCCACTTCCCGGCTCAACATTTACACTCGTTCTTTCGGCAGCATCATAAGAAAAAGTATGGTTTGCCCCCAATTGATGCCCCATTTCATGTGCAACAAAATCAATATCAAAAGTGTCTCCCCGAGGCTGTCCGTCTGAAGGTGAGGTGTATGCACTTCCTTTCGCCAATGGATTATTTGTTGTTGGATTTGTACAAACACAACCAATGCAACCTGCGTTTCCGCCACCGCCCGAAGCGCCAAATAAATGCCCTATATCATAATTTGCATTTCCAATTACGTTGGTTAATGTGGTCTGCACCTGCTGATTCCATTCACCATCCGCTCCTTCTCTTGCCTCAGCATACGGATCTGTAGAAGCATCTGTATAAATTACAGCATCATTATTTGCAATCAAAACCACTTTTACAGCTAAATCCTTATTAAAAACACCATTTACACGGGTTAAAGTTGCATTCATTCCTGCCAGTGCACCCGCTTTTGTTCCTCCAAAAAACGTAGTATATTCTGCCGTACAGGACAAAGCCAAACGCATTGTCTTAAAAACTTGTGCGTTTGATGCTGTTTTTGCTGTCTTTCCAGTATTGCTTTTTTCAGAAATTAAATCAGTTGTTTTGCAAATTAGTCGTTCTGAACTGTTTGTATTATTAGAAGTAAACAAAACATACTGCGTTTTATCCTCTGGATTTTCTTCTATATATTCTGTTGCTTTATCTGCACGAAGAATCATAGTTTGTATTCCAATTGGAGAAACACTAAAGTGTATTTTTGCCGATTTATCCTCTAAACCGCTTCCTTCATATGCTCTGATTTCAGGATATTTAGCCTGCAATTCAGGTTCAAAATTAGAGGATTCCCAAACAATAAAACGTTCCAGAACACCATTTGAATTTGGCACTGTAATTTCTGAGGTGCTATTTTTTGAACCTTTAGCCGTTGAATCGGCAAGTTTGTTTTTCAAGAAATCTGAATTCAGTTTATAATATAATCTTTCTGAATCAGATGAATTTATCCTCTTATTTAAAGTAGCATTTGAGGTTGTTCTTTGCCATAAATCATCATTTTGAGCGTGAATTTTAACACAACAAAAAATAACAAATAAAAAAAGTAGTGGTTTTTTCATACTCAAAGGTATTTGAAAAATCAAAATTAAGAGAATTAAATCAAATTCTTACATATAAACGACATTTAATCTTTTTTAGTCGACCGGTTAGCCATTTTTCACTAAAAAGAACCAAAATAGGATCAAAAATCAATTGTGGGTAGCATAAAATTTCAAATAGATAGTATAAATTTGCACCATCTTAAATTATTTGTTTTGAAGCTCTTTCATTCTATAAACGATTTCCATTCGACCAAGAAAACTATTTTAACTCTTGGCACCTTTGATGGTGTTCATATCGGTCATAAAAAAATTCTGGAACGAATTACTCAAAACACGGAGAACGGGAAATACGAAAGCTTAGTTCTTACATTTTTTCCGCATCCAAGAATGGTTTTACAAGAGAAATCTGAGATTAAACTCTTAAATACAATTTCTGAAAAAACAAAACTTTTGGAAGCAACCGGAATTGAGAATCTTGTTATTCATCCTTTTAACGAAAGTTTTTCAAGATTAACTGCTGAAGAATTTGTGCATTCTATTTTAGTCGATCAATTTCATATTCAGAAAATTATTATCGGGCATGATCATCGTTTTGGAAGAAACAGAACGGCTAACATTGACGATTTAATTGCTTTTGGCAAAGAATATGGTTTTGAAGTGGAACAAATTTCTGTCCAGGAAATTCAGGATGTTTCTGTAAGTTCTACCAAAATCAGAAAAGCCTTAAATGAAGGAAATATGACTTTGGCAAATGATTATCTGGGATACAATTATTTTTTAACCGGTGAAGTTGTAAAAGGAAAACAATTAGGACGAACAATTGGTTTTCCGACAGCTAACATTCAAATTCAAGAAGATTATAAATTAATTCCGAAGACTGGGGTGTATGCAGTAAAAGCCTTAATCGATCAAAAAGAATTTTTTGGAATGATGAATATTGGTTTTAATCCGACAGTAAACGGTGAAAAACAAACCATTGAAGTAAATCTTTTTGATTTTGATGCTGATATTTATGGCGAAAAAATCGAAGTCTCCTTATTACATTATCTTCGCGAAGAGCAAAAATTTGGTTCAGTTGATTTACTGAAAGCGCAATTAAACCAAGATAAAATTGACTCTTTGGCTTTTATTTCTCAGGTTTAAAAGCTTTCAAACATACTTTTCCTCAATTTTAAATCATCGTAGTTATTTTTTTAGTAAATTTGATATACAACTCTGTTTTTCAATCATTTGCTATTAACTTCTTAAAAAATAACCACTATGAATTTACCTAAAGAAATTACCAACGGTTTTTTAATTTTCCTCGGAATAGGCATTTATTTTTTATTGATGAATCTATTAGGTCTTGCAGATTTGTTTTATCTGCGTACACTAAATGTATTTTTCATATTTTATGGTGTAAACAGAACCATGCAAATGAATCTTCGTGAAGGAGAGACCAACTTTGTATCTAATGCCGTGTCAGCAATGACAACCTCTGTGGTTGGTGTCTGCATGAGTGTTTTTGGATTGTTAGTTTATAGTTATGCAAGAGGCGGTGATGCTTATGTGCAAAGCTTATCAGAAACATTTATGTTTGGAGGAAATCCATCTGTACCAACTTACTGTATCTGTTTACTTTTTGAAGGAGTTGCATCATCAGTAATTGTAACTTTAATGATGATGTTGTACTGGAATAATAAATATGCTGCCGATTAATTTTTTTAAATAAATCTACCATTTAGACACTCTAAAATCATGAAAAAGTATAATTCTATGATTTTAGAGTGTTTCTTTTTTGAAAATAGCTGTCAAATATTCATTTACGGAAAGGAACATTGGTTGATTAGAACAATTTAACTACTTTTGAAGCATCAAAAAATTGCATAGATGAGCATTACAAAACACAATTGGACAAAAGACGAAATAATCGCCATATATAACAAACCTATGATGGACCTGCTTTATGAAGCAGCCACAATTCATAGAACAAAACACGATCCGAACGTTGTTCAGGTATCAACTTTACTATCTATCAAAACCGGAGGCTGTCCTGAAGATTGTGGTTATTGCCCACAGGCAGCACGTTACAATACTGGCGTTGAAGGAAATGACTTAATGAGCGTTAGTCAGGTAAAAGCTCAGGCTTTACGTGCAAAATCAAGCGGATCATCTCGTGTTTGTATGGGAGCTGCCTGGAGAAACGTAAAAGACGGTGAAGAGTTCGATCAGGTTTTAGAAATGGTTCGTACCATTAATAAACTTGATATGGAAGTTTGTTGTACATTGGGTATGATTACTGAAAATCAGGCACAACGTTTGGCAGAAGCAGGATTATATGCTTATAATCACAATTTAGATACTTCTGAAGAATATTATAAAGATGTAATTTCTACACGTGGTTTTGAAGACCGTTTACAAACTATTGAGAATGTTCGTAAAACGAATGTTACGGTTTGTAGTGGAGGAATTATCGGGATGGGAGAAAGTATTGAAGACAGAGCCGGAATGCTTGTAGCGCTTTCTACTTTAAACCCTCAACCAGAATCAGTACCGATTAATGCTTTGGTGGCTGTTGAAGGAACTCCGATGGAAGAAGAAAAACCAGTAGAAATCTGGGAAATGATTCGTATGGTGGCAACAACCAGAATTGTAATGCCAGATACTCAGGTTCGTTTATCTGCAGGAAGAACCAATATGAGCCGTGAAGGACAAGCAATGTGTTTCTTCGCTGGAGCTAATTCTATTTTTGCCGGAGATAAATTACTTACAACTCCAAATCCGGATGTACACGAAGACATGAAAATGTTTGAAATGTTAGGATTGATTCCGCAAAAACCTTTCGTTAAGGTTTCGCAACCTCAAACAGTTGAAGCAGCAGATTCTCAATTTACTCCTTTAGGAGAAAAACCAAAATGGTCAAGACCAGGACATACTATTGAAAGAAATTTGGAAGCTTCGATCAAATCAAAAATTTAATTAAAAGAGTTAATAAATCTCGACAAATATTTTTAAATTGCTTATAACCTGCGTTATAAGCAATTTTTTTATTTAATAGAGATGAATTTAAAACAAATCGAAAGGGTAAAAAAAATCTCAAAAGGGGATTTTATTTCCCAATACGTCAAAAAACAAATTCCCGTTGTTATAGAAGAACTGACCGAAGACTGGCCAGCTTATCATAAATGGAGATTATCCTATATCAATGAAATCGCCGGTGACACTGTCGTTCCTTTATACGACAATAGACCCGTTAATCATGAAGATGGCTTTAATGAAGCACATACTAAAATGAAAATGAGCGATTACATCAATCTTTTAGAATCAAAGCCTACCAACTACCGTATTTTCCTTTATAATTTAATGAAGGAAGTCCCAACGTTAAAAGATGACTTTTTATGGCCTGATATCGGGTTACAACTGGTCAAACAAATGCCGATGCTATTTTTTGGCGGAGAAAATTCGAAAGTTTTTATGCATTTCGACATTGATTACTCTAACATTCTGCACTTTCATTTTCATGGAGAAAAACAGTGTATGATTTTTGCTCCGGATCAGTCAAAATATATGTATAAAGTGCCGCACGCCTTAATTTCGAGAGAAGACATTGATTTTGATGATCCTGATTATGAAAAATTTCCTGCCCTAAAAAATGCAGAGGGTTATATCACCAATCTCAAACATGGTGAAATGTTGTATATGCCCGAAGGATACTGGCATTATATGAAATATTTAACTCCGGGATTCTCGATGAGTTTACGCTCTTTTCCAAAAAACATTACCAATTTATCAAAAGCTGCCTATAATGTTTTCATCATGCGTTATTTTGATATTATGATGCGAAAATTTAAAGGTCAGAAATGGATTGATTATAAAAACGAAAAAGCCATTCAGAATACACATGAGAATTTAGCGAAATCGGCTTAACAGCAATAAAAAAGCAGTTGAAATTCAGATTTCAACTGCTTTTTTATTAGTACCTTAAATATTAAAAAACAATTTTGGTTGTACTTGTATATCGGTTCTCTAAAGTTGTTTTCACCAGCAAAACCTGATTTCCTGATTGTAAATTTGAAATTTGCAACTTTGTTGCATCAATTTTCTTTTTATTATACAACAATTTTCCAGTGATATCAAAAACAGACACTTCGCTCATATTTTCTTTGGTTGATGTTATTTTAATGATTTTTTCTTTTACAGAAACCAAAAGTGTCTGTTCAACATTTTCAACATCAACTGTTCCCAAAGACTTATTAGTATAACGCAAAACAAAACGGTCATCAAAAGTACCGATCACAGTTGAAAAAGTGTAATCGGTACTTCTTAAATCATGAATCGAACTGGTTAATTTATCTTCCAAATAAATAGCCTGATTAAGTAAATTACCGTCAGCATAATCTATCGAAATAATAAAATCGCCTGCAATGGCACTTTTATATCCTAACGGCACAATATCAGTATCCAAAAAAGGTACAGCACGACCCTGAATTACCAATTTTTTTCCGTTGTTTAAACTGTAAAAATCCAAATATTTATTAGAATCAAAAGTAACACCATCATATCCTCTCTCTGTATCGTTGGTTGCTCCTCCAATGTATCCAATAAGAGTTTGCTTAAAAGCTCCTTCAGTATTGGAAAGGTTAAGCCATAAACGATTTTTTTCTACAATCGCTGGTTTTGAGGTTTTCGCTGGTTTAAAAAACTGATTGTTTGAACCAAAACGCATTAAATTGGTAAAAGTTATCGTACCAGGTAAGCTAATGCTGGCAAAAAACCTTGCCCTGCTGCTATTTTACCATCTGGTGCCTGATTATTATATCCTGGAGCTAGTGCCGCTTTTTTGGTTACAACAAGGCCAGTTAAATTATAACTGGCATAATCATTAACGTTATATCGATAATAACCTCCTAAAATGACTGGTGTATTGTGTGTCCAAAAATATAAGGTTCCTTGTAAAATTGGATTATCCCTTATAAATTGGTCTGCATCCAGTGCTGATGGGTACGGATTTCCAAGCAGGTAATACTTTCCGCTATCAAGTGTTTCACTAGTTACGTTTCCATTATTAGGAACTCCAATAAAAGAAGCAGTATAATCGGCTCTAATGGTATTAGAGTATGTTTCAGGGCCACGAATTATATATCCTTTACCAACAGTCATATTTGTATTTCTGTCCGTAGCTACCCAACTTGTTCCATTAAATCTAAAATATTTATCACTTTCAGTAAATTGCGAAACATCAACTAGTTTTTGTGGATTAACAGGGGTTGACCAATACACAAAATCTGCCTGAAGAATTTGTTTACTTGTTCGCTTGTAATTAATACTTCCGGTATTAACCGAATTATTAATCTGTATCAAACTTGCATTATTTTCAAATGTTAATATCCCTCCGGCATTACTGACAAAATTTGTAATTGTCAAGGTATGATCCGAATTCACAGTAACATTTGCACCTAAATTAACAACACATGAACAACCTGCCAAGTCCCCAGTTGTTTGATAATTTCCAGAAAATTCAATAGCATCTGTATTTATTGGAGGACTCCCTTTTGACCATGATGCACCATTCCAAATATTTGTAATTGGCGCATTTATCTGAACGTTTACTGTTGGTAGTGAAATACAACTAGCATTTTCATGTATTGTAAAAGTATAATTACCGGGAGCCAAATTAGGAACTGTAAAAGTAGTTCCTGAACCGGAATAAGTCTGAAAAACAGTACCATTGCTTTGGGTAATTGTCCAATTCACTGCTGCCAGCAATCCATTTAATACAATGCTCCCTGTTGAAGTAACGCAAGTTGGCTGTACAATTGTGCCTAAAATTGGAGTAGATGGTTTTGCTTCAACAGTTACAGAGGCAAACCCTCCTGTAAATCCATTTGGTCTTAAGCAGGTGTTTACATCTGTCACAGAAACCAGTGTATAAGTTGTTGAACTGTTTATTGAACTTGTAAAAGGCGCAAAAGGCGTACCACTTGCCACTCCTGTTGTCGTACGATCTGCTCCCCCATTTTCCTTGTAAATTATGATATATGGCCCCGTACCTTGTGTAGCTGTAAAAGTCAATTGTGGAGAACCTGTTCCACAAAATGGTCCATTAGCACTTAAACTTCCCTGAGGCAAAGGATTAATAGCTACTGATATTTCCGCAGAATTTTCTACCGCACATCCTCCATTTTGTACTACGGCTCTAAATCGGGTAGTTTCCGTTAATGATCCTGAAACATAGCTTGTTGTCGCATTTACTATGGGAGTCCAGGTAGAGAACGGACTCACTGAGGATTCCCAATTCAAAACGGAACCAACATTTCCACTCAATGAAAGTGTTCCACTTGTAGAACCATAGCAAACTGCGGTGCTGCCACTAATTATTCCACCAACTGTAACTGCAGAAGTAACTATATTGGCACTATTATTTAAAGTTATATCAGTAAAACAAGCTCCTGATGTTAATTTGGTAATTGTTATATTTCTTGTACCAACAGCGGTTAAACCTGACAATATAAAAGTTCCCTCGCCTGCCGTTGTAACGGTCATTGTAATACTTAAATTATTTTGAACCGGATTAGTAAGATTATAGGTAACTGAATAAACACCAACTGGCAAAGAAGCTGCGCTTCCTGTCAGGGTAATTGTTGAGGTTCCGGCTGTTGTACAGGCACTTGCTGCCGTTGTACTCGTAATATTATACGTTGGACAGCTATAGTTTATAATCACCTGACCAGCCGCTCCGGCTCCACCAGCCCTGGCAGTAGCGACTCCGGCAGACTGCATCGCACCACCACCACCACCACCTGGTGCACTTCCCGCATTCCCAACTCTGTTTCCAAATATTAAAGCATCTAAACCGCCACCTCCGTTTCCGCCCCCGGGAACCCCACCGTTTCCGCCCGATCCGGAGGAAAGACCTATCAATAAGGTTGCCGTATCCCCATTTTGTCCATTACTACCATTGACTGTTGTGGTACCTGATGAAGCCGAAGCCATACCCCCTGCACCTCCGGTAGGAACTGCTCCGGTAGTATTGGCAGTACCGCCGCTTCCCCCAACAGCTTTTATATTATTTTCAAACCCTGCAATAGTTGAAGTGCCCCCGGTTGCTCCAATACCAGATGTCGTTCCGGCAACTTGGCCAGCAACAATCACACTTAAGGTTGTTCCCGGTACTACTGCAATTGACGCCGTGGCATAAGCGCCGCCGCCGCCGCCTGAACCACCTCGACCAGACAAAGTTCCGGCACCGGAGGCACCACCACCGGCACCCCCACCTCCCCATGCCTGAACAGTCATCTGTGTAACTCCGGCAGGAACAAGCAAAGAACTATCCGATCCAAAAGTATGCGGAGGAGGCTGCGCCCATAAAGACATGGATATCAACGACAATGCTACGATCAACTTTAGCTTACTAAACCAAACTTTATCTCTAATCAATTTCATGAAAAGAAAAGAGGACATCAAAAACGGAAGAAAAATCAACAGTGAAAGTAAATATTTTTTCATACCCGACATTTTTAATAGTTAAAAACTCAAATGAAATTATTTTTAAAATACCGCACAATTGAAACAGAAATACAAAGAAGTATGCTGAAACGGATTAAAGAAGAAGCAAAAAATATTTCTTCCTTATCAAATCGGTATTTTGTCTTTAGTCTTATGGCAGATAAAAAACTAAAAAATCATTTAGTTTTATTTTGTGGCGAGAAATAAAAAATGTAGCACAGCAGGCTTTTATGGTAGTTTACAGAGCGGAAACACCAACAAGGTACGATTTTTTTTACAACAATATCAAAATGTAGTTATAAATCTACATTTTCACATTTAGTATTAATTTAAAAACGATACTTATTTTAGAATTAAAAAAAAATCCATTCCGCAGAACGGAATGGATTTCACCTTATTTTAAAATATATTATTTAGAAAACAATCTTTGTCACGCTTATATATTCATTTTCTAAAGTTGTTTTTACAATTAAAACCTGATTTGCAGATTTTAAAATAGATATCTCCAATTCCGTAGCGCCCACTTTATCTTTTCCATAAAGAAGCTTTCCGGTGATATCAAAAATCAATACTTTGCTAATATTTACTTTGGTTGATGTCACTTTAATAATTTTCTCTTTTACCGAAACTAAAACCATCTGGTCAACATCTTCGAGATCAACTATTCCTAAAGTTTTATCGATGTAACGTAATACAAAGCGATCATCAAAAGTTCCTATTTCTGTTTTAAAGGTGTAATTACTAATTCTTAAATCATGAATTATATTGGTTGTCTTATCTTCTAAATAAATGACCTGATTCGTTAATTTACCATCAGCCTTATCTATTGAAATGGTAAAATCACCGGCAATTGTACTTTTATATCCAAGTGGTACCGTATCGGTATTAGAGAAAGGAATAGCACGTCCCTGGATTGAAAGTTTCTTCCCATTGTTTACACTATAAAAATCCAAATATTTATTTGCATTAAAAGTAGCACCATCGTATCTTCTTTCAGTTTCATTAGTTGCACCTTCAATGTATCCAATAAGAGTTTGCTTAAAAGCTCCTTCAGTATTGGTGAGATTAAGCCATAAACGATTTTTTTCTACAATCGCTGTTTTAGAGGTTTTCGCTGGTTTAAAAAACTGATTGTTTGCACCAAAACGCATTTCATTGGTAAAAGTTATCGTACCAGGTAAGCTTATACCAGCAAAAAAGCCTTGTCCCGCTGCTATTTTGCCAAGTGGTGCTTCACTATTGTTTCCCGGGGCGGTGGTTCCCGTTAGTGCCGGAGTTCTGGTGGTAACACCTCCAGTCAGATTATAACTCGCATAATCATCGACGTTATATCTATAATAACCCCCTAACGTTACCGGTGTATTATGCGTCCAGAAATACAAAGTTCCCTGTAAAATTGGGTTATCCGTAATAAATTGATCTGCATCTAATGCTGACGGATAAGGATTTCCAAGAAGGTAATTCTTTCCGCTATCCAGTGCCTCACTGGTAACGTTTCCATTATTGGGCACTCCAATAAAAGAAGCAGTGTAATCAGTCCTGGTGACATTAGAGTAAGTTTCGGGACCACGAATTATATATCCCTTACCAACAATCATATTTGTATTTCTGTCCGTAATTACCCAGCCTGTTCCATCAAATCTAAAATACTTGTTACTTTCTGTTAATGGTGATACATTGACTAGTTTTTGCGGATTAACCGGAGTTGACCAATACACAAAATCAGCCTGACGAATTGGACCACTCGCTCGTTTATAGATAATACTTCCAGTATTAACAACATTGTTTCTCTGTATCAAACTTGCACTATTTTCAAATATTAGTTTAGCACCAGTTGCAGATTCGACTGTTACTCCATTGTCAACAAATAACGTATGACCTGAACTTATTGTCACCACTTTTCCTGCATTTACTTTACATGAACAACCGTTTAAATCTCCAACTGATTGATAATCTGCAGCAAATTCTATAATATCAGAAAATATTGGTTCGCTCCCTTTTGACCATGCTACACCATCCCAACTATTTATATCAGGAGAGGTTATCACAATATTTATAGTTGGTGACGAAGAGCAATTTACACCATCTTGTAATGTAAAAAAGTATGTTCCCGGAGCTAAATTAGAAATTGTAAAACTAGAGTTTGAAACTGAATACGTTTGAATGAATGTACCACCTTGTGCGATTTGCCCATTTACTGCAGCGTTTAATCCGCTTAACTCTATACTACCTGTTGCCATAACACAAGTTGGCTGTATGACAGTTACAACATTTGGTGTAGCTAATAAAGATCTGACTGTAACTGTAGTTGGGGCAGACACAAGACTTTGACAACCAAATGCATTTGTTACCTGAACAGAATAATTTCCTGATGTTGTCACTACTATACTTTGTGTGGTTGCACCAGTTGACCATAAATAACCTGATCCAATAGTAGAAGTCAATGTAACATCACCGCCACTACAAAAGGTCGTTGGTCCATTTGCAGCTATTGTTGGAGTAGCGGGTTTCGCATTAACAGTAACTGTAGTTGGGGCAGACACAAGACTTTGACAACCAAATGCATTTGTTACCTGAACAGAATAATTTCCTGATGTTGTCACTACTATACTTTGTGTGGTTGCACCAGTTGACCATAAATAACCTGATCCAATAGTAGAAGTCAATGTAACATCACCACCACTACAAAATGTTGTTGGCCCATTTGCAGCTATTGTTGGAGTAGCAGGTTTCGCATTAACAGTAACTGTAGCCGGAACAGATGCAAGACTTTGACAACCAAATGCATTTGTTACCTGAACAGAATAATTTCCTGATGTTGTCGCCACTATACTTTGTGTCGTTGCTCCGGTTGACCATAAATAACCTGAACCGCTACCGGAAGTCAGGGTAACATTACTACCCGCACAAAATGATGTTGGTCCGTTTGCAGCTATTGTCGGAGCAGTAGGCCTAACATTAACCGTTGCAAAAATAGTTTTAGAACTAGTATAAAGAGATCCTCCATAAGTAGTCGTATAAGTAAGATTCGCTTCATAAGATCCTGGTACAGCATTTGTAAAAGAGACTACATTTTGTTTATCAGGATAAGTTGTAAAAGACGCAGCGCCGGGAGGTTTTATAGACCAATGCCAATTTAGTGAAGTACCGTCTGCACCATCCTTTGCTGCAGTAAAGTTAAGGGTACTTCCTTCACAAACCGGCGTATTACTAGAAGGATTTGATTGTAAAGTTCCACCTAAATTATTAAGTTGGGTAAAAGTATATTCAGCATTTCCACTACCCACACAAACTGCAAATTTTACTGTACCAATAAAGATTGCAACCTGATTTGAACATCCTGCTCCTGTGTCATCAATTTTTCCTGGGGGATTGATATCTACAATTGTCCCGGCCGGAAAACTAATAGAACTTTGATTCGTATTAAAATCCAATAAGCCATTAATCGTCACAATTAATACATTCCCTGCCGGAGTTGTTACTATAGGGTCTCCAGAAGCAAATAAGGTACCATTTATTGTTAAAGATTTTAGAGAAACATTGGTACTAAGCGTTATAGATGATCCCGTACCTATAATTACATCATCGTTTGCTGTAGGCAAAACGCCGCCAATCCATGAGGTTGAAGAAGTCCAATTCCCCGTTCCTGTACTTGTTATAGTCGCTCCATTTGAAAATCCAAAGCAAAATAACATTAAAAAAATCAAAAGTAGTTTTTTGTCCATCTCATGTAAAATTTAAATTTGACAATAAGTTTTTTGAAATAAATTATTTCTAAAAAAGCGCTAAGAAAACTTGCTTTTTTGAGCATCTACTTTAGAGGACTTTTGAACTGTTTTATTCAACCACATTTCCCCCCTAAAACACCCTAAACAATTTACAATTTTCAACTAACTAAATCTAAATCAGAGACTTATATTTACACTGAAAAATATTGATTTTATTATTTTAAGTTATTTCTCATATATATTTTTTTTTTATGTAATTCAACATTTAAAAAATGTAACTCACCTGATAAATGAAATACACATTTTTCAATTTTTAACCAAAAAATATGATGATTTGAAAAAAAATTATGTTAAAATTAATTTTAACCAGAAAAAAAACGTCAGGCAAGAGGGTTTTAAGTAAAATTTATTTCAAAAAAAAGTCATTTCTTTTAGACAGAAATGACTTTTGAATAAGAAGAAAAATAGGATTAAAATACAATTTTATGAGTTGTGTAATATCCATTTTCTAACCCTACTTTTATCAATAAAATTTGATTTTTTGAAGATAGATTTTCAATAAGGAATTTGGTATTTTTAACCTCATTTTTTCTATAAATTTGTTTCCCTGCAACGTCGAAAATTATAACATCCTTAATATTATTTTGATTGGCATTTATAAGTATGTTCTTTTTGTTTGCAGAAACTATAATTTTATTTGCTTGTGCTGTCCAGGTATCTGTTTTTAAATTTTCATTCACAAATTTTAAATAAAAACGATCATTAAAAGTTCCTTTTTGAGTTACAAATAAATAAGGTCCTTCTTTCAGATTATGGATGATTTTCAAATCTTTATCTTCTATAAAAACAGACGTGTTTTCAAATATCCCATCTTTATGATCAATACTAATGCTGAATTCACCATCTATTGTACTGGAATAACCTAACGGAATCGAATCTGTTTCTACAAATGGCAAAGCCCTGCCCTGAATTGTTAATTTTTTAGTCCCAAGAACGCTATAAAAATCTACAAACTGGTTAGCATTAAATGATTCTGCATCATAATTACTATCATATAAATTCGTTGCCCCTTCAATATATCCTATTAAAATCTGTTTAAAAATACCTGCCGAGTTCTTTAAATTCAACCATATACGATGTCTTCCGAAAACATTTTTACTACTTACATCATTTATCTTTTCTGGCTTAAAAAAAATGGAGTTTTTTTCGGTAATCCTCATACTATTATTAAATTCAATAGTTCCTTCACTTAAACTGCCCACAAAAAAAGCCTGTCCTGAAGCGATTTTTCCATCGGGAACCGTTTCATTAATTCCTGATGCCAGCGCTGCCCTTGTACCAACACCACCAAGCCTGTTATAAACGGCATAATCATTTTGTGTGTATTTATTATTAGCATAAGGGGTATTATGTGTCCAGAAATAAAGAGTGCCCTTAATATTTTTTTTATTTACATTTAAAAAGGCATCAGCGTCTAGCGTAGACGGATAAGGATTGCCAACCAAATTATAGATGTTTGCAGACCCAACATTTACATTAATTATTCCATTATTAGGGATTCCCTTAAAAACAGCCTCATATTTTTCAGGAATAGTTGGAGAAAAGTTTTTGGGTCCCTGAATAATATATCCTTTACCCACAATCATATTATTAGAAGAACTTTCTCTTTGCCAAGCATAATTAAAAAAAGAATAATAATTATCCGATGCAGTATTAGGGGAAACATCAAATAATTTTTGGTTATTTATGGGAGATGACCAATAGGTATAATCAGATTTAAGAATTGGTGAGGTCTTCCTTTTAAGATGCAGTATTCCCGTATTAATCATTTCATCATCCGACTGATATAAATTTGCCGTATCTTCTAAAACTAATGTTCCAAAACCCAAATAAGAAAACTCTATGCCTAAAGTATTACCACTTAAAAGCGTAACTATTTTTCCATAATCAATACTACAACTGCATACATTCGCTGAGGTTAAAGAAGGATAATCTTCTTTAAAAAACACCTCTTTTCCGCCAGATGGAAAACCATTTGACCAATTGCTACCATCCCAGACTGTGGCTTCCAGACAAAGTTTCAATCTGGCAATCCGATGTTTGGATATACCTGAAACCGAATTAAAATCTCCGCCAATCATCAGCCGCTGATTTGCTGTAAAACTCATCGTATAAAGTTTGTTGTTGAGACGAGCCTCAAAAGAGACATCAAAATCACCCGATTTCAATAAACGCAAAAGTCGCATAGAAGTATAGTTTTTGTATGTTCCGGAAAAAGTACCTCCAACTAAAATTCGATCATCGGGCTGCACCAAAATGCTTCTGACATCGCCTTTACTAAAACCGGAACCTGATTCAAAAGTAGCATCCAGACTTCCATTAGTGTTTAATCGAACTATACGTTTTTGTGAAGATCCATTATAATTGAGAAAACTTCCTCCTATGATAATTTTCCCATCTGATTGCAATGCCATTGCATATACGTATTTATCAAACCCGTTTCCGACATTAAAACCTGAATCGATACTTCCGTCAGCATTTAATCGAACTAAACGCGAAATTGACTGACCGTTAAAATTAGAAAAATGACCCCCAACCAAAATTTTCTTGTCGGGCTGAATTAAGATAGCTTCGATAATTGCATCGGCTCCAAGACCAACATTAAAACTTGTATCACGTGAACCATTAGGCAATAATCGAATTAATCTGTTTACAGGAGTATCATTATAACGGGTAAAATTTCCTCCAACAAGGATTCTTTGATCAGATTGAATAGCCATTGCATAAACCTGACTATTAAAACCTGTACCTATGCTAAAAGTATCGTCAACTGCCCCATCAGGTAAAACTCGAAATATCCTATTGGTAAGTGTTTCATTGTATTTCGTAAAATTTCCTCCGCAAATGATTTTTCCATCTGATTGTAATACTCCCGTTTTAATTAAATTATTGGCCCCTAATTGTCCAGCATTAAAATCAGGATCTATTAATCCTTCCTCTAAAAGACGGGCAATTCTGGAAACAAAAACACCATTAAATTTTTTAAAATTACCAAACACCATTGTTTTTTTATTCTCCAGTGATAAAACCTTTAAAACCGAATTATCAAAACCAATTCCTGCTGCCAAATACCCGGTATCGTATTCTCCTTCCGGATTAATCTTTGCTAATCTTCCCTGATTCAGTCCATCAAAAACCGAAAATGAACCTCCAATATACCAGGAACCTTCCAGATCATTTGCCAATGCCAAAACCGATGCTGAAGCAGGTCCGGAACCAAAATCTACATCTGTTTTTAATATGCCATTAGAATTTAAAAGACAAACTCTGTTGACATCATTACCATTATAAAAACCTGTAAAAGAACCACCAATCATAATATTCCCAAAAGTGTCAATTTTAATTTTCTGAACAGCACCTGCACTTAGACCAGAACCGGATAAAAAACTGTCGTCAATGCTCCCGTCATTATTTAATCGAATAATTCTATTGGCAAGAACTCCATTATAATTAGTGAATTTCCCCCCTAAAACAATTTTACCATCAGACTGAACTGCCATAGCACTTACATCGTCGTCAAAACCAGTACCGATATTAAAACTCGTATCGACACGTCCATCACTATATAAACGAACAATTTTATTGCTTTGAATCCCATTAAAAGAAGTAAAATTCCCGGTCAGCAAAATTTTCCCATCTGATAAAACACTGGCATTTGTAATATTTGATGAAGAACCGGAGCCTGTAATAAAAGAAGGATCCAAAGAACCATTTGAAAGAATACGGGCGACCCGATTGAGCGTAGCATTATTGTATCTTGTAAAACTCCCTACAATTATAATTTTCCCATCAGATTGCGGAGAAATTTCATAAATAATTCCTGTTGTAGCGGCAATTGAAGCATCAAACGAAACATCGTATGAGCCATCAGAATTTAAACGAACCAATCTTCCGCAACTAATTCCATTAAAAGAGGTCAAACTACCTCCCACTATAATTTTACCATCAGGCTGAACATAAGTAGCATATACTTTGCCATTGAAACCATTTCCTGTGTTAAAAGTTTCGTCTATAGATCCGTCAGGTTTTAAACGAGTTAGATGCGAAGACGGAATTCCGTTAAGATTTAAATAATCACCACCGACAATTAAATTTTGATCGGTCTGTAAAGTTAAACTCCGAACTGTATTATCAAAACCATCACCTATTAAACCATCATCAAGCGTATTAAAAGTTGCGTCTACCTTTCCTTGTTGTGCGTAAACTTCTGTTCTACTAATGCAATTCAGTAAAACCAATGAAAAAATTAAATGTTTAATCAAAATCGAAAATATCAGGTTACTATTAAATTATAAGAATTAACCGTAATTTAAGTGGCTTTATCAAAAAGCACAATACCCACTTTTAGTGATATTTAGATTTAGTTTACGAATATAGATTTTTCAAAATAGTGCAAAAAAAAGAGACGCCTTATGCGCTACCGTCTGGACACAAATATTTTTTTAATTATATTTGAGAAAAAGTGCAGACTAGATATTTTGAAAATTTAAAAGACAAGCGATTGTTGAATAGAGGTAATTCTATTCTCAATCGCTTGTTTGCTAATAGTATTTATTCGATAAGACAATTAGCAGAAAGTGACGCTGAAGCCAAAGCGATTTACCGATTTTTGCAAAATGATAATGTCAGTGAGGCTGATATTATAAAGAACATGTCTCTTAATTGTGTAAGCTGCGTTGAAGATAAATCTGTTTTGTGTATTCAGGACAGTAGTGAAATAAACCTTTATAATCACAGAAACAGGATCAAAAAGGATGAGTCAATTGGACTGACCAATGCTTCTGTTGGTGGACTTGGCTTTTTTATTCATCCGAGTTTTATCATAGATGCAGATACTTTAATGCCATATGGTTTTTCAGATGTGAAAATATGGAATAGAAGTCATGAACTGCCACCTAAAATGAAGACCAATACTCACAATCGTATACCCATTGAAGAAAAAGAGTCTTACAGATGGATCGATTCTTCTCTTGAAACTAAGAAAAGACTAAGTAAAGCAAAAGAAATAATCATTATTCAGGACAGAGAGGGAGATATTTTTGAACAATTTTGCCTTGTCCCAGACAGTAAAACACATTTATTGATTAGATCCCGATTTAATCGATTGTTGGGTAATAAAATCAAACTTTTCGATCATCTAAGTTCTCAGCCGCTTCAAGGGATGTACACAATTGAACTAGAAGGAGACAAAAGGAGAAATATCCAGAAAAGAACAGCTACTATAGAAGTACGCTTTTCAGAAATAACAATAGGCAAACATCAATATTCAGGTAAACATCTTCCTGATAAAATCAAGCTTTACGCTATTGAGGCAAAAGAGGTTGGAGAAAACATTGAAAACCCAATACTTTGGAGATTACTAACGACAAAGAAAGTTGAAGATCTGCAAACTGCATTACTTTGTATCCAATGGTATACCTACAGGTGGACTATCGAAGAAGTATTTAGAATTTTAAAGAAAGAGGGCTTCAACATAGAAGCTAGCGAATTATCCCAAGGCAAAGCAGTTCGTAAACTATGTCTTTTGATGCTGGAGACTATTATAAAGCTCTTTATTATGCAAATCGCCTATGGCTGCGAAGAAGAGACTGAACCCAGAAGCTGTTTTTCAGAGCAAGAAATGGAATGTTTAGAATTGCAAATCACACAATTAGAGGGTAAAACAGAAAAACTAAAAAACCCATATAAATCGTCAGATTTGAAACGATATATATGGGCTATTGCTAGATTAGGAGGATGGAAAGGTTATCTTTCAGAAAGAAAACCAGGCATCACAACCTTTTGGATTGGCCTGCAAAAATTCAATTCAGTCATGCAAGGTTGGATACTCTTTAGAGATGTGTCCAGACGGTAGGCCTTATGCGTCTCTTTTTGGTATTGTAAACATTTTTATTTATTGAAATATAATTTTCTTCGTTACAGCATAATCATTTTCCAAAGTCACTTTTACCAATAAAACCTGATTGGCTGATTGTAGATTTGCTATCTGTAATTCAGTAGATCCAACTTTCTTTTTGTTATAAAGTAATTTTCCGTTGATATCAAAAATGGCAACTTCCTTAATAGTTTCTTTTGCTGAAGTAACTTTGATTGTTTTATCTTTTACAGCAACCAGTAGCCCATTTTCGACATTTTCGAAATCACCAGTGCCAAGTGTTTTGTTGGTATAACGAAGTACAAAACGGTCTGCGAAAGTTCCGATTGCCGTTGTAAAGGTATAGTTTGCAGCACGCAGATCCTGAATCTTGCCTGTTGTTTTGTCTTCCAGATAAATGGACTGAGTGGTAAATATACCATCCGCCTGATCAATAGAGATTGTAAAGTCTCCGGCAATGGTAGTCTTATATCCTAACGGAACTATATCCGTATCGGTAAAAGGCAGTGCACGACCCTGGATTACAAATTTTCTTGTCCCTCCAATACTGTAAAAGTCGATGTATTTGTTTCCGTCAAATGAAAGACCATCATATCCTCTGTCGTAATCGTTGCTTGCCCCTTCTATATACCCTACAAGCATTTGTTTGAAGGCTCCTTCCTCATTGGTCAAGTTTAACCACACACGATTTTTTTCTATACCTGTAGTTTTTGAAGTTTTGCCCGGTTTGAAAAACTGAGCGTTTTTATCAGCACCAATACGCATTGAATTGGTAAATTGAATTTGTCCCGGAAAACTAAATCCAGCCATAAAGGATTGTCCAGCTGCTATATAGCCCTGCGGTGCGCTGTTGATATTTCCCGGTGCATTATTTGCAGTTTTTGCTTCTTTCATTGTTTTGGTACCTCCACTCAAATTGTAACTTGCATAATCATCGGCATTATATCTGTAATAACCTCCAAGTGTTACCGGTGTATTGTGTGTCCAGAAATACAATGTCCCCTGCAATAACCCCTTATTGTTAAGATCGGAAAGGAATTTATCGGCATCAATAGCAGACGGATAAGGGTTTCCAATCAAATAATTTTTTCCTGAATCATAGGTTTCACTCGTAACGGTTCCGTTGTTTGGCGTTCCTCTAAAAGTAGCCGTATATGGAGCTCTTACTGTATTTGATGTTCCTTCGGGACCACGGATGATATATCCTTTACCAACAATCATCACATTGGTTTTAGGAGTTGCGACCCAGCCTGTTCCATCAAATCTAAAATATTTATTGCTTTCCGTTAAAGGTGAAACAGCTGCCAAAGTCTGTCCTTTAACAGGCGTTGACCAATATACATAATCCGCCTGACGGATTGGAAGAGTAGTACGTACATACTCAATACTTCCTGTATTGATGTTTGGGTCTGTGTTCGTTTGTAATAAACTGGCAGTATCCTCAAAAGTTAATGAACCCGAATCTATATTAACAAAATTGGTAATGGTCATTGTTTTGCCCTTTTTTATAGTAACTTTTGCATTGTTGGTTACTGTGCAGGAGCATCCATTAACATCTTTATTTACATTGTAATCTGCGGCAAATATTAATACGTCATTCAAAGTAGGATCTGCGTTTCCAGCTGACCATGATGTACCATCCCAGGTGTTACCTGAAATGTCTATTTCATCTGAATATATTGTGCCACATGGGTTATCTGTCGCAAATTTGTATTTTCCAGGAGCTAATCCTGAAATTGTCATAGTCGTTCCTGTGATCGTATAAGTTGCAGTTGTTGAATTTTTTGCCAAATAACGCACAATTCCGGTAGCTGGTAAACCACTTAAATTGACACTTCCTGTTGGTACAGTACAAGTTGGCAATACTTTTGAAACTATTATTGGAGCAATTGGTGCAGGGTTTACATAAGTTGTAGAAGATGTTGGTGTAATCGCTGAACAATTGTTAGGATTACCGTTACTATAGTTTACCGTTACTGTTTTATTTCCTGAAGTTAACCATTTTATAGTTACTGTATTACTTGTGTTTGATAAACTTCCGCCGGCGATATTATAATCTGTACCTAAAGCTCCTGTTACTGTCCAGGCATAATTTGTTTGATTGGGCTGCGTTGTGTATGTTACATCAGTTCCAATACAGGAATCTGTTCCGGCTTGCGAAGTAAATGTAACTGTTGGTACTGGTTTAAGTTCAACTCCTGTTTCAATAGCGTAGTATTCTGTTGTGCATCCAGAAGTTTGTGTAACAGCTCTAAAAGTAGTGTTAACTGTTAAAATATATAAAGGATCAGTCGCTGTTGGCTGATATTCTATCAAACCTTGCGTTCCCTGGATAGGACTCCATGTAACGTTACCATCGGTGCTATATTCCCATCTTAGAACTTTTTGAGAATAAGAATATGGGGAGCCCTGGCCAGGATTATCAAAATTAACCAATTTAAATTTTGGTGTTACAGTTCCCTTACAGATTTGTCCTCCACCTTGAGTTCTTCCACGATCTGTTGTAATTACAGAGAAAGATATTGTATTAGACGGTACTGCCGCAGTTGTTGATAAACATGGAGTTGCGTTAGATATCATTTCGACTCTAATAGCATCTGTACTTACAACATTATAGGCTAAATAAGAATTTGAGGTCTCTGTAAGCAACGTTGACCCATTATACCATTTATAGATCGGAGTAGTTCCTCCATTAATTGGATGTGCAGTAAATCGAACATGTGTGCCCTGGCAAATTGTTAAACTTGGCTGGTCGTGAGTAATGGTTACGCTTGGTACTAAAGTAGGATTTACTTTAATTGTTCCTGTGGCATTTATTGCTCCACATCCGCCGGTTAATTGAATTGTATATGGAAAAGAACCAGTTGCGGTTGGTGTACCACTAATAGTTATTGTATCTGCATTCCAATTCGCAATAACTCCTGCAGGTAATCCGGTTATGGTTCCAATGCCTGTGACTCCGGTTGTTGTGTGTGTTATAGTAATTCCTGCACCAAGACATATAATGGGATTTGATGATGCAGTAACTGTATTTGTTCTAACCGTAATTGTTCCTGTTGCATATGCATTAGTTGAACTGCATCCAGTCAAACGAATACTATAGTTAAATGGGCTTCCAACAGCAGATGTCGGCGTTCCGCTAATAGTTATTACGTCAGATGACCAGGTGGCTGAAACTCCCGGCGGTAAACCATTCGCTCCTGATACACCATTATTCTCAATTCCGGTAGCTACTGTTGTAGTGTGAGTAACTGGTGTAATCGCGCTGTGTATGCAAACATTAGGACTTGATGATGCAGTACTAACAGTATAAGGTGCGGTCGAACCAATTGTTATTTTAAAAATATTTGAATATGCTGCTGCAGTACAAGGTGAATTTTGCACAACTGCCCTGTATGAAGTAGTTTGCGTTAAATTTTCAATGTTCATTCCATTATTTGTATTGTTTATTGAAACAATATTACTAACAAAATTATCTGTTGACGATTCCCATCTAATAGGCAATCCAATATAGCCTGAAAGCTGTAAGCGAGTTATGTAAGTATCACCGGCACAACCAGTAGATTTATCAGCTGTAATAGTTCCTCCATTGCTTAACTGAGAAACAAAAACATTTAAACCTGATGCTCCACTTGTACCACAGCCGTTCGTAGTTGAAACTTCAACTCTTCCGAAATTACCGGCTGTTGAACTGAACGAAACCGTAGCAGAAAGACCATTTGCTGCCGGGGTTATAGTAGCGCCAGTTCCTGTATATACCCAGTTATAAGTTACATTTGGTATAGAATTGACTGTATAAATCGCTGTAGTTCCCTGACACACCGATGAAGATCCTGATGGCGTGTTCGGAGTTGTTGGCTGTGTATTTGTAGCATATAGTGTTCTTGTAGCCGTTTGAATAGGACAACTTCCTGTGGCAGGAACTGTATATGTTATTGTTGCTGTGCCGTTTGCACCTGCAGGAGTAGTGATTACGCCAGTTGAAGAATTGATTGCGGCTATAGCGCTATTGTTTGTAGACCACGTTCCTCCTGAAACAGTAGATGTAAAAGTTGTCGATGCAGGACTATAAGTACATAAATATTGATTTCCGGATAGTATACCTGCTGTACAATAACTAATTCTTACTTGCCCATTTCCCCCATTTCCTCCAATACCGAAACTTGATCCTTTTAGGACGCCGCCACCGCCACCGCCACCTGGATTTGCGCCTTCAACTCCGTTTCCGCCATTATTTCCATCTGCTCCGGTTCCTCCAGCTCCTCCGTTGCCGCCATTACCGCCTTTCCCACCGTTCCCGGTTGAAGTTGAGTTATTTGAGCCATTTGAACCATTCGTATTGGTTGTTCCTCCACTTGCACTTCCACCACTTCCGGCAGAAACAGAAGCATTATGAACAGCCGTGTTACCACCTGAACCTCCGTTTGCATTTAAATTGGTGCCTGAAACAGTCGTTAATGTTGTGTTTCCTCCTGTTGTGCCCGCATTCGAGGTTCCTATAGCACCAGTTCCAACTGAATAAGTTATGATATCACCGGGAGTAACCGTAATTGTTCTTAGAACATATGCACCACCGCCACCGCCAGCACCACCTTCCTTATTAATTAAAGAACCACCTCCAGCACCACCTGCACCCCATATTTCCAGAGTTATACTTGTAACTCCGTTAGGTACTGTCCAGGTTTTTGTTCCGGCTGGTGTAGAATCTGTAAAGGTTTGTGCGAAAGAAAAAAATGAAATTGTAAAAAATAAAAAAGGTAAAAGTAATTTTCGAACCATATTAAATCGTGGCATTTAATTTAAAAAAGATGTTTTTTTATTTTGTTTTGTTTAACGATCGTATGCTATAAAATAATTAAAAAAGAAACAATTGAAAGAAGCCATCTAGTCATGTTAAACGGTTTCAATCAGGATGTTATGTTGGCATAGGATTTAACTTCGCAAATATATACACATCTACGAGTTTGATATAATGATGGTTTCGTAATAATCAATTAATCGATGAAGTGATTGAAATAATCGTTGAAGTGTATATCAAAAAGTATGATTCTGTGGAATTTCTTATAAATCAGTTAATTTAAATATAAGAAAAATCGCAATGTATTGAGTAAAATCGCTTGGTTTTTACAATTTTAGACTAAAAAAAGCGAGGCAGAGTGAATAATTCGCAAGATAGTGACATTTGTATAGGAAAGTATTTTCTGATGAATCTGGATTTTTTAGAGAAATTTTTTAGAAGCTTTTAATAAAAACAGAAGTTATTTTCCTTCCATTTCTTTTACTTTATCATAAACAAAATTACTTTCATAACCACGACGTAAAAGATAGTCGCAGAACTTTTTTCTTTTTTTTAGGAGATTCTTTTCGGGAATATTGTTCCAACATCTTTCAGAAAGATTTTCGAAAGTAGATTCGTACTCTTCTGGTGAAATTTCTTTTAATGCGAGTGAAATATTTGTGGAAGAAATTTGCCTGGCCTTGAGTTCGTTTGTAATCCTGATTTTACCCCACTGTTTTATTCGATGTTTGCCTCTTGCGAAGCTGCAGGCAAAACGAGTTTCATTTAGAAAATTATTTTCAATTAGCTGAACCACAATATAATCGGTTTCATCCGGGGTCATTTTGAGGCTGTATAATTTCGAAACTACTTCGGCATGACAACGTTCCTGATACGCACAAAAGTGTTCTAATTTCAGTAAGGCTTCTTTTATTGTAAAAATTGAATTCATGTGTTTTTTCCTGCTTTTTAACTATTATTGCTAAAAATAGTCATTTTGTTGTTAAAATTTTACCAATATTTTTCGTTTTTCTCAGAAAAAAAAATGCTAAAATGTTGTGTGTGTGGAGAATTATAATATTTTTGCACGAGAAAATTAAGAATTATATGTTGTTTGAAAACAAGATTTTAGCTCAAAAATTTTCCATTTAAAAAGCCAAATTTAAAGTATTGTATTAAAAGTACTTTGCTTTTTTATTTCTTTTTAACGCCCAACCCCAAATCTAAATACCACGCCAATATGATTAAAAAATTACTTTTATTCGTTCGTTCTTTATTTTTAAATTTTTCTAATTCTTCTAAAGAAAGATCTTTTATTCCTGGTTTAAGGATGCTTTGTTTGGGGATGTTTTTTGTTGTTTCATTTGCGAATGCGGCGACAAGAACTGCATCTAGTTCTGGTGCATGGAGTAGCACATCAACTTGGGTTGGTGGAATTCTTCCAGTTGCAGGTGATGATGTAGTAATTAATAGTGGGGTAATTGTCACGTTAGATCTTACCACCCCCACACTTCTTAGTGTAACAGTAAATGCAGCTACAGCAAATAACGGAATAACATTTAATTCTAATTCTGTACTAAACATTAGTGGAGCATTAACAGTGAATTCAGTAAGTGCGACGACGGGTTCAATAACTAGTACAGTTGCTGTGGGTGCAGGAATTTTGAATGCTGGAAGCATATCGATATCTGGAAATACAAATACAAATAGATCTTCTACAGTTTCTGTTAGTTCCGGGACTATTAATGTTACTAATATTACCTTTTCAGGAACAATTGCTCAAGCTAGATTGACATTTACCGGTTCAGGAACTCTTAATATAGCGGGTGATTTAGGCGCAGGAGGAACATTTACAGCAGGAACGACGAGTACAGTTAATTTTAATAATGCTGGAGCACAAAATATTCGTAATTACGCATATAATAATTTAACTATATCTGGAAGTGGAATAAAAACCTTGATCGCGAATACCACAGTTAATGGTGCTTTAAATGTTAAAGCTAATACAACATTAGCTATGTCAACATTTACACTTACAACACCTACTAGTGTGGCATTAGAATGTGGAGCTGTTGCGGGTTCAATAATTTCGGGGAGTGGAACTCTTACTTTAGGAGGTACCGTAACTGTAACTGATATTACCACAGGAACAAGTGGTGCAACAATTTCGTGCCCAGTTGCTTTAGGAGGAAATCGAATATTTAACGTTGGTGATGATGGATCAACTGCAACAGATTTAACAATAAGTGGAGTGATAAGTGGAGGTTCAACGCTTACTAAAAATGGTGTAGGAACCTTGATTTTGTCAGGTTCAAATACATACACAGGTACAACTACAGTGAGTGCAGGTACATTAAAATTAGGTAATACAGCAGGTCTTGGGACAACTGCAGGAGCTACTACAATCATTTCCGGTGCTGTTTTAGATTTAAATGGTATTAATCTAGGGGCAGAATCTTTGACTTTAAACGGAACAGGATTATCTTCTAGTCCAGCAGGAGCCTTAACCAATACAGGAGGAAATGCTTCTTATAGTGGAGCCATAACATTAGGATCAGCCATTACTATTACAGCAACTAGTTCAGGGACATTAACTTGTAGTGGAACTATAGGAACAGGTGTTTTTGGATTAACATTAGATGGGGTAACTGGGAGTTCAGGTATCATGTCAGGTATCATATCAACTCCATCTTTCTTAAATAAAGAAGGTTTAGGAACTTGGACTTTGTCAGGTTCAAATACATATACTGGAACAACATCTGTGAATGCAGGAACACTTAGTTTGGGTGTTGGAGAAGTTTTTTATGGAACTTTAGCTATTGCAGGTGGTGCTTCTGTAGTTACGAATGGTAATGCAGTAACTTTTCGAGGAGGTTTTACAAATAGTGGTACGTTTACAGCAGGAAGCTCAGCGATTACTATATCGGGAACTGCTACTCAAAGTATTGATAGCTTTACAACTACAGGTACAGTAACAATGTCAAAGACAGGAAATAGTACAGCTACATTTAATGGAAATGTAACTGGTGGTGCATTAACAATAAATGGCAATGGGGGGACATTAAATTTAGGGACTAGTTTGACACATACTTTTTCAGGTAACTGGACGAGAACAATAGGAACGTTAAATGGAGGTTCAAGTATCTTAAAGATTGGTGGTGATGTATCTGGTACAGTTGGAACTTTTACTGCAAATACGGGAACAGTTGAATTTAATAATGCAGGGGCACAAAGTTTAGGAACGGTTGCATTAACATTCAATAATCTTATCTTATCAAATTCAGGAACGAAAACATTTTCAGCTTCAATAACCATTTCTGGTAATTTGAATATTAATTCAGGTGTAGTTGCTAATTTAAGTACTGTAACAACACATACTGCAGGAACACTTACATTAGGCGGAGCAACGACACCTGGAGGGTCTTGGGGAAGTACCACTTCAACGGCTAATAATAAAAATAATACTTTTTTTGATACAACAATTGGACTAATAAATGTAGGCTCTTCTTGTACTGCACCATTAACTTTTTCTATGACAGGCGCAAACGATCAGGCTTATTGTAGTACTGAGTCGGGAACAACAATTGGATTATCAGGTTCAGAATCTGGGGTTAACTATCAATTATACAGAGGAACCGTTGCCGTAGGATCACCGGTTGCAGGTACAGGTTTGGCTATCAGTTTTGGCGCATTTAATACTACAGGAAAATATACCGTTACAGCAAGCAAAGTCTCAACTTTGTGTACCGCAACAATGTCGGGAGGGCCAATTACAGTTTATAAATACAGCTCACCACCAACAATAACAGGGACAGCATCGAATGTTGCATGTCCTACGGATGCAACTGGAACAATTTCGATTACAAATGCTTCAAATCCAGCTTCTTTGGCTTTTGTGAGAGCTGGTACGGATGCAACTACTCAAGGAGTAGATCTTAGTCAGAGACTGTTATCCAATAGAGCTAAATTTACAGTTGAGGGCTGGATTAAATTTGATAATTTAAATTATGTTACCAGAATGTCAATTTTTGGGCAAAATAATGCTATTGAAGTTGCCTTTGAACAGGATAATTTAAGATGTTATACTGCTGGTGGGGGACAGGTTGATATGCCTAAGTCTGAAATTACTCCGGGTCTTTGGTATCATATTGCAGTTACAGGAGATGGTACGGTAGGAGGTTTAAAAATTTACCTGAATGGAGTTTTGAAATCATCAGCCGGGAGTTTGACATCAAATTATGGTTCAGATACAAATTATTCAACAAAGATAGGGTATGCAGTAATGGATGCTGCAGGAAATGGTTTAACAGGAGAAATTTTTAAAGTAGGTTTTTGGAGTGAAGCTCTTTTACCAGCAGATGTTGCTAAATTGGCAGCAGGATTTGTAGATTATGATGCTTCTTTTAGTACCTTGATAGCTGGTTATAGCTTTAATGATGGACCTTCAGCTACATCACTTACAGGGGTGGGAAGTTCAGCTCCTGTTGGAACTTTCGTTAACCTCACTACTGCTGCATGGACAGATCCTTATGTATATTCCTGGTCTTCTGCTCCGGCAGGATACACGTCTACAGGAAAAAATTTGACAGGTTTATTGCCTAGAACATATAATGTTACAACATCTCTAAGAAATTGTACCAGTTCAGCGTCATTTACAGTTAATGCTACAAATACGGCTCCATCAATTACAACTCAACCAAGTCCAACAAGTACATGTGTAGCAAATAATGCTTCATTTACTATTGTTGGCTCAGGGACGGGTGTAAATTATCAATGGGAAGTGAGTACAGGAGGAGTTTTTACAGGTCTAACAAATACTGGCGTTTATAGTAATGTGACTACAGCAACGATGAATATTACAGGTGCTACTTCTGGTATGAATAATTATCAGTATCGCTGTATTGTTGGTGGTACATGTACCCCATCAGTTACATCAAATCCAGTTGTGCTTACGGTAAATACACCATCCGTTGCACCGACTAGTATAAGCGGAATAACAACGATCTGTAACGGAAGTTCGACAACATTAACAGCTGTCGGTGGAACTTTGGGAACAGGAGCAACGTATCAATGGGGGACAGGATCTGTAGTTGGAACAAGTCCAATTTCAGGAGCTACCTCAATTTCATATGCGACAGGTGCTCTTAGTAGTAACGCAACTTATTGGGTTAGAATAGAGAACACCGCTTCGCCATGTACTGCTACAACAGGAGGTATTTCTCAAGTGGTGACAGTTAACACCCCATCCGTTGCACCGACTAGTATAAGCGGAACAACAACGATCTGTAACGGAAGTTCGACAACATTAACAGCTGTCGGCGGAACTTTGGGAACAGGAGCAACGTATCAATGGGGAACAGGATCTGTAGTTGGAACAAGTCCAATTTCAGGAGCTACCTCAATTTCATATGCTACAGGTGCTCTTAGTAGTAACGCAACTTATTGGGTTAGAATAGAGAACACCGCTTCGCCATGTGCTGCTACAACAGGAGGTATTTCTCAATTGGTTACAGTTAACCAGGAATCAGCTGATCCAACATCTGCGTCAGCAAGCCTAACAACTATCTGTAATGGAGGAAGTACTACTTTGACGCTTAATGGCGGCGGCGGCGGAACAGGCGAAACCATAAAATGGTATACAGCTTCTTGTGGAGGTACTTTGGCGGGTACTGGTAATAATCTTTCTGTTAGTCCAATAACCACGACAACTTATTATGGACGTTATGAAAACGGAGCTCCATGTAATTATAATTCAGTTTGTTCTTCGGTAACAATAACTGTAAATGCCTTGCCAACGGCTATAGCTGGAGGCAGCCAAGCAATTTGTTCAAATGCAACAGCAACGGTAAGCGGGGCAACATCATCAAACGGAACAATATTATGGACCGAAAACGGTGCAGGAAGTATTACATCTGGAGCAACTACGTTGACACCCGTTTATACTGCTGCTCCGGGAGATGCCGGAAATACAGTTACACTTACGATGACGGTTTCTAATAGTCCATGTACAAATGCTACTGCAACTTATAGTGTAATAGTAAATGCCCTGCCAACAACCCCAACAGCCACAGTAACCATACAACCAACCTGTTCAGTAAATACAGGAACAATAGTAGTAACAGCACCAACAGGTGCAGGTATTACCTATAGTATAGACGGTACTAATTATTTTGCATCAGGGACTTTTAGCAATGTTGCGGTAGGATCTCATACGGTAAGTGTAAAAAATAGTTCTGATTGTGTTGCCACAATGGCATCACCTTTATCAGTTTCACCACCAGTTACTAAAACATGGCTAGGAGGACAAGGTTCAGGCTCTCAACTTACAGACTGGAGTTATGGTCCAAACTGGAATCCTGCGGGAATTCCAACTTCTGCAGACTGTGTGATTATACCAACTACACCAAATAATCCAATTATTTCGGGTACTAATCTTGAATTTTATGCCAATACACTTTCTGTAATAGCTAACGGTTCTTTAGTAGTGCAAAGTGGTAACACTTTAAAAGTTACTGACGCAATAACAGTAGCTCCAACTGGTACACTAACCTTTCAGGATAGTTCTACTTTATTGCAGGAAAGTACAGATAACACAATCAATACAGGAAGTATTGAGTATGTACGTACTACTCTTCCAATTCGTCAGGCGGATTATGTATATTGGTCAACGCCTGTTAAAGGACAGACTTTGGCAGCTGTTTCACCTTTAACGGAAAGCAATAAATATTTTAGATTTGATGGAACAGGCTGGGTCGCAACTCCTAAAACCAATGTGATGATTGTTGGTAAAGGATATATCATCCGTGGTCCCGAAGGAACATCAAATACAGTAAGAGCTCCATATACGGCTACTTTTAGAGGAACGCCAAACAACGGAACCGTTACGAGTGAAACCTATGATTCAGGAAAAAATTATTTGATTGGAAACCCTTATCCGTCTGCTATTGATGCCGATAAATTCCTTTCCGATCTTAACAATAAGGGGGTATTGCAGGGGACATTGTATTTCTGGACACACAATACACCGGTAACACTTGGAGGTTATTACAGATATAATGCCGATGATTATGCAAGTTATAATTTGAGTGGAGGTACCAAAACAATGAAAGCCGCAAAAACAGCAAATGATGCACCGGGAAATATTAACAGCGCACCGCAGGGCTATATAGCAGCTGGACAATCCTTTATGGCTGGATTTAGTTTTCCGGGACAAATTCAATTTACCAATTCAATGCGTATTGGTGCTGATAAAAACGCTCAGTTTTTCAAACCGGGCAAAACTTCAAAAACTACAGGTATAGAAAAAAATCGTGTGTGGTTAAACTTGACCAATGAGGAAGGAGCCTTCAAACAAATGCTTGTAGGGTATATAGAAGGGGCAAGCAACGATTACGACAGAGGATATGATGGTCTTTCATTTGACGGAAACAAATACATCGACTTTTACAGTATTGGAGGGACAAGAAAATTTGTAATTCAGGGACGTGCACTGCCTTTTACCGATACGGATACAGTTCCGTTAGGATATAAGACTACCATTGCCGGGGATTTTACGATCTCTATTGATCAGGCGGATGGTATATTTACCACTCAGTCCATTTATCTGGAAGACAAAATAACGGGTAAGATTCAGGACCTGCGTGCTGCAAACTATACCTTTACAACGGCAATCGGAAATTTCGCAGACCGTTTTGTACTTCGTTATACCAACAAAACACTTGGCACTGGTGATTTCGAAAATGTCGAAAATGGACTTTTAGTTTCTGTAAAAGATAAAACAATCAAAGTAATATCAGCAAAAGAAAACATCAAAGAAGTTACCGTTTTTGATATCAACGGAAAACTACTTTATAACAAAAAGAAAGTTGGATCTACTGAATTACAGATAGCAAATCTACAATCAGTCAATCAGGTTTTATTGGTAAAAGTGACTTTGGAAAATGATTATGCTGTAACGAAGAAAATCGTATTTCAATAAATAAAAAACCAGGAATACAAAAAAACTCCATTCGCCGCGGCGAATGGAGTTTTTTGTAAAATCTAAAATCTAATTATTTCTTTTCAATCAAAATACTTACGGCATTTCCTCCAAAACCAACCGCATTAATTAATACCTTTTTAATTGATTTGGTTTGAGTTTGCTTCTCTCCAAATGGTACTGCAACAAACGCATTATGCTGCATCATTAAAAGAGCTAATTCCAAACTTAATATTCCGGACGCTCCAAACGTGTGTCCAATTTTCCATTTATTTGTTGTCAGTAGTGGCAATTTTGATCCGAATACTTTTTCGATGGCACGCAATTCTGTTAAATCTCCTTTTATCGTTCCGGGAGCATGCATTACGATAACGTCAATATCTTCCAGATTTTCATCTTTTAATGCCATTTTCATTGATTTCTGAAAACAGTCTGCTTCCGCAGAAATCGAAATATTGTGTTCCAGAATTTCTGTTGCATAACCAACACCTGTAATGTAAGCAATTGCATTGTCTTTTTCTCCAGCTTCTAAACAACAAACTGCCGAGCCTTCACCCAAAATCATAGTGTTTTGCGTTTTCTCAAAATCAAAAGCAAGATTTGGCCAGACTTCTTCGATTTGATTAATGCGTGAATAGATTTTCAAAGCTCTCATTTGAGCAATGGTAAAATCAGTCAGCGGTGCTTCACTCCCTCCTACTAAAAACTTATCGGCCATTCCTGATTTCAACCATGCTACTCCATTTAATAATGCGTGAAGTGCTGTTGAACAAGTTATGGAATGTGAAATTTCAGGACCAACACTTTGTAAATCATGCGCAATCCAGGACGAAATATTCCCTAAAGTAGTGGTTGGAGAAGCTAAGGTCTGCGCTTTTCCGGTATCTATATATTCCTTATAATGCTTTTCAAATAAATCTGTAGCACCACGAGAGGATCCGATATTGATTCCGAAGATATCTTCTGAACTCCAGCCCGCTTGCTGAACTGCTTTTCTCGAAGCTGCTAAAGCAAATAAAACGGAATCATCTAAAAATTTATATTTAGGATCTGATTCCCGAATTTCGGCAACAATCTGTTTTGATTTGGCACTTAAAGCAGCAACCGAAGTTTCCTGCTGATCCAGGAATTGTTGTGAAAAACAATGTTGGTTATCAAGGTATTTTTGCCAAACTTCATCGACATTATTCCCTAAAGGGGAAATAGAAGAAAAAGCCGTTATGGAGATTTTTTGTGTATTCAAAATAGTATTTTTATGACTATTGCATTTAACCGCAAAGGTCGCAAGGATTTACGCAAAGGTCGCAAAACTTTGCAAAATGTTTGAATTAATTAATCGCAAAGTTCACGAAGTTTTGTGAAAAATGGAACACTGAAGACGTGGATTAAGCTGATCTGCACCGATTTCAAATTATTTATCGGCGTAAATACGTTTAATCCGTCAAATCTGTGGGCAAAATCATACCATTTCTATGGCTTCTTCAATTGTTTTATAAACTTTCTGAAGTTGTTCATCAGTCATTATATACGGTGGCAGAATATAAGCTATGTTTCCAACCGGTCTTAAAATAACGCCTTTATCGATAAAGAAATTATACAATTTTGTACGCATCGATCCATAGTAGCTTTCTTCAGCATCTGATTTGATTTCAACAGCAAAAATAACCCCTAATGTTCTGGCCGTAATTACTTTTGAATGGTTTTCAATTTTTTGCTGAAACTCTAAATGACTTTTATTGATTCTCTCAATATTAGCCTGCATTTCATCCGTTTGCAATAAATCAATACTGGCCAATGCTGCCGCACAACCTGTTGGGTTTGCAGTAAAAGTGTGACCGTGAAATAAGGCTTTATTGATATCATCATCATAAAAAGCATCAAAAACTTCTTGGGTGAATGTTGTAATCGCCATCGGAATTGTGCCTCCGGTTAATGCTTTCGATAAACAAATCATATCCGGATCTTCTGAAACATAATCCATTGCAAAGGTTTTACCCGTTTTACCAAAGCCCGTCATTACTTCATCAGCGATTGTCAAAACCTTATTCTCTTTACAAATCTGAATTAATTTAGCTAATGCATCGGCTTCATACATCACCATTCCGGCTGCACCCTGTACCAAAGGTTCAAAAATAAATCCAGCACAATTGTGAGTTTTAATTACATTTTTCAACGCTTCAAAACTTTCCTCTTCCTGCCCTTTAACCGGAACCGGAATTCTGACAACATCAATAAACATTCCTTGAAAGGCCTGCGTATAAAACGAAATTCCACTTGCCGCCATGGCCGCAAAAGTATCTCCGTGAAACGCATTTTCGAAAGCAATTATAGTTGTACGTTTTTCATTTTTATTGAAGAAATACTGCAGTGCCACTTTAATTGCTACTTCTACAGCAGTTGAACCATTGTCTGAAAAGAAGATTTTCTGTTGATTTTTTGGCAGAATTTCGATCAATTTCTCCGCCACTTTTATGGCCGGTTCATGTGTAAATCCACCAAACAAAACATGTTCTAAAGTCGTCAATTGCTTGTAAATCGCATCGGCAATAAATTTATTGCTATGTCCAAAAGGGTTTACCCACCAAGAGGCGATCGCATCAATGTATTCTTTATTGTTTTCATCCCAAAGCAGTGCGCCTTCTCCTCTTGAAATTGCGATTGGCGTTTGCGAAGTTTTATGCTGGGTATAAGGATGCCACAGGTATTGGCTGTCTTTTTCTGTTAATGTCATTTTTTTAGAGAATAGATTATAGAGTCAAGAAGAAAGACTAAACTCTATAGTTTCCGCAAAGATAAGAAAGTCTATTTGCTAACCCTCAATTCTTGTTTCTATTCTCCTAATTCAATAGTCTATTTTCTTACCAGCAATTCCTGTTTAAATCTCTATCTTCTTCTTGCCTCTTGCTTCTTGCCTCTATAATCTATCTCTATATACTACAACCCAAGAATTTTTTCCCGAAATAAATCGGCGTATTCGCGAATGACGTTTTGGTCGAAATACGGTTCTTCGTCAATTCTTCCTATGCATTTTATTCCGGTTTTATTCAGAATCAAACTTTCCGTCGATTTGTTTTCGCTTCCGCTGAAGATAATTCCTGCCACTTTAAAACCTCTACTTTGAATTGCTTCAATAGTCAATAAAGTATGGTTGATGCTTCCCAAGTAATGTCTCGAAACGACAATTATTTTATAATCAGGCTGAATCAAATCTACAATTGTATCTTTTTCGTTCAATGGAACAAAAATTCCTCCCGCACCTTCAATAACCAAATGATTTTCTGTTTTTGGCTCCTGAATTTTTTTTAAATCAATTGTAATTCCATCAATTTCTGCAGCCAAATGAGGACTTGCTGGTGTATTTAATTGATAAGCGTTTGGGTAAAAATGGGATTTAGAATTTGAAACCTGAGATTTCACTTTATGACTATCAGAATTGTCTAAATCTCCCGCCTGAATTGGTTTCCAATAATCGGCTTCTAAAGCTTCAACCACAATTGCTGAAGTCACCGTTTTACCAACATCGGTGGAAATTCCTGTTATAAATATTTTCATAAGCTTTTGTTTCACAGAGATTCACAAAGAAGGCACCAAGATTCACAAAATTTTATATTCTTTTTGCGTTACTTTGCGACTTCTTTGTGAATCTCTGTGTAATATTCTCCGCAAAAATACCAATAAAAATAACAAACCCATCAATTACGATGGGTTGAGTTTTATTCATCTTTTAATTCGTCGATTACTTTTTTGATCTCTTTGGCATATTTCCCATAAAATTTATGAACCCACCATTCTAAAGCAATTCCCATAAAAAGCATGCTAAAAACAACAATTCCAAACAATACGACCAATTGATAATTTGTTACTCCAGTAGTTAAAAATCCAGGGATTTTTTCAGAAAGGTCATTATACAAAAGACCTATTGTGCCCATAATCATAAAAGGAGTTAATGCAAATCCCCAAGTTTTGTACAATTCCATATTCAGTCTAATATCAAAATAAGTTTCATACAAACTGTCTTTTGTTTTTAATGTAATAGCGCCCAATCTTTTATAAAAGAAATAAAGCTTTGCTAAATAATAAACGCAAACCGCCACAAAAAAGCTAAAAAGTAAGTAAAACAATATTATTCCTTTTTGTGGAAAATCATATATTAAAGGAATAAATCCGATAAGGACAATCGAAATGCTTTGGTGAAAAAACTCCTTTTTTAAATTTTTCTTAATCTTATCCAATGGTGTATTGGCCGACTGTATTTTTTCTAAATTATCTGGAAGAACAACATTTTCAGTCTTTTCGTTATTCCATGCGTTTTGTATATCGTTAAAATCCATATCCCTGATTTTTAATAATTTCTTTTAATTTTTCTTTTGCTCTGTTTAGTTTCACCCTGGCATTTCCTTCAGAAATTCCTAGATTCTCGCCAATTTCCTTATGCGAAAAGCCTTCTAACTGATAGAAAATAATTGCTTTGTCGATTTTTTCCAATTTCTGGACCGCTTTATAAAAATGATCAAGCTGACTTTCTTTGATGTGTGAGTCTCCTTCGTCATCTTTAATGTTCTCCGAAGCAATTTCATATTTATCAACTTTACGCTTTTCCTTTCTAAGAAAAACGATAGCCGTATTTACTGCCACCCGATACATCCAGGTCGAAAACTGACTTTCGTTTCGAAAAGTGTCATATGATTTCCAAAGCTGACAAACAATCTCCTGAAACAAATCCTGTTGATCGTCACGGTTATCCATGTAGATCTTAGAAACCTTGTATAGAATTCCCTTGTGACTTTCTATCCGGTTTAAAAATTCTTGTTCTTTTTCTTTCAAAACAATCTATTTCAATATTGGTTTTACTTTATATCCAGCTTTTCTTAACAAATTAATTACTCCTTCTTCACCTCCTAAATGCGCCGCACCAAATGCAAAAAACACACTTTCTTTTTTCATTAGTTCAGGCATGTTTTTTACCCAATTATTATTTCTATTATCAAGCATAACCTTTTTTGTTGTTTCGCTTGTAAATTTCTCATCAGTAGTAATATCATACAAACCATCAATATTTTCTGACTTGTAAGTTGCTACTAATTTAGTCGTTTCTTCAGAAGTTGATTCTGATAGCATAGTAATCATCTCATCATTAGAATAAGCACTATCAAACATTGCTAATTGAGATTTAACCGTTTCTAATCCTCCGATTTCAATATTTCGTTTTTTAGCTTGCTCTATAAATTCCATTTCATAAAGCTTCATATCTGTACAGCCAAAACTTTTCATCGAAATTAAACTCATCACCGTCATTAAACTAAAACTGTCTACTTGCTGCACATTCATTCCGGTTGTTTTTTTTAGAATTAAATCTAATTTAGCCAATTGTTCCGGATTTAACTTTTTACTTAATGGTTCCTTTCCCATCGCCATTTTCTGCATATCTGACATTTCATTCGGATCAGCAAAATTGATTTCTAAAACTAATTTATTGGAAGCTTCAAATGCTTTTTTTGTTTTTTCCGAAAGAAAATAATCTCCTCCACAAATCATATGAATGGTTCCGTACAGATAAGAAGGTTTTGATAATCCGTTTCCTGAAACCTCCCATAAAAGAGAATTTTCTAGTTTTGGAGATTTGGTTTGCGCTTGACTAGCAACACTAAAAATAATTGCGATTGCTGTAACTATTGATTTGAATAAATTTTTCATTTGTTTGATTGATTAAATTGATTGAGGATTATATTTTGATGATTGATTGATTTGATGATTGAAACCCGCTGTTGTTATTTGATGTTTTTTTTACGTTGCCACGATACTATCGAAATCGCAAACAAACAAATCATTACAACGAGTATTTCTGTTCTTGGTTTATCTAAAATAAAATGGTTTACTAAAGTGTACCCTAATCCTAAAGAAGTGAAAAATATAAATACAATACTTTCGCTTTTTGAAGTTGATGCTGTTTTCATAATTATTTTGGTTTATTTGATTACGACTCGTAAGTAATCAAACAATCAAAACGTTACAAAAAAAATTAAACTTTTTAAAACTTTTTAAAAAAAGTGAGGAAAGACGGGATGTTTCGCAGAGACTCACAAAGAAAAAAAACAGAGATTCACAAAAAACTTTGCGACTCTCTGCGTTAATTTTGTGTATCTCTGTGTAATAATTTAAACTAAAAAACGAAATCTCTCAGAAGTTCTAAAACCTGATTAATTTCCTCTTCTGAATTGTAACTATGGATACAAAAGCGAAGACGTTCCTGACCTTCCGGAACGGTTGGCGAAAGAATTGGTTTTACATCAAAACCTTTATCTTGTAGTTGTTGCGCTAATTGCTTTACTTTTTCATTCCCGGGAACTATCGCTGATTGTATTGCCGATTTACTTCGGACAAACATGGGCTTCAAACCTAATAAGTTTTTCTGTTGATTGAAAAACACAATGTTTTGACGCAGTTTTTCAATGTTTTCCTTTTCAATTTCTAAATGCTGATAAGCCAATAAAATTGTAGCAACAGAATGTGGAGACAATCCTGTTGTATAAATAAAACTTCGGGCGAAGTTTACCAGATATTTTTTAAGTTCGAGACTTCCTAAAACAACTGCGCCGTGACATCCTAAACCTTTTCCAAACGTCATAATTCGGGCAAAAATTCTATGATGTAAATTTAGATATTGTATCAGGCCTTCGCCTTTTTCACCAAAAACGCCTAAAGTATGGGCTTCGTCTACAACTAAATAGCAATTGTACTTTTCTGAAAGTGCAACTAGCCCTTCCAGGTTTGGACTGTCACCGTCCATAGAAAAAACGGTTTCAGTGACTATATAGATATTTGTGTTTGGAAATTTTAAAATTAGTCGCTCTAAATCTTCAAAATCATTATGATTGAATTTGTATGATTTAGCATTAGACATACTGATTCCGTCACGAATAGAAGCGTGACTTAGTTCATCATACAAAATAACATCATTTCGTTGCGGTACAGCGCTAAAAAAACCAACATTGACATCGTAACCCGAATTAAAAATCAAAGCTGTTTCAGCGTCTTGAAATTCAGCAATAAAAATTTCTGCTATTTGATATAAGGAATGATTTCCGGAAATTAATCGGGAACCCGTTGCACCATTCTGAATAATCTCATTTTCGATTAAATAATGATGTGCCAATTTGAAAATGGCTTCAGATCTTGAAAAGCCGATATAATCGTTTGAAGAAAAATCAACAAGGTTATTAAAACTTGGCAATTGTCTTAACGCATTATTTTCCATCCGGGTTTCAAGCTTTTGAATAAGATTTTCAGGTAATTTCATAAAAGCAAAGTTATGAAATTCAAAATAAATGACGTAAAACCTAATCTAAGCACTATTAATAAAAAAAGCCAAACATGTTGAAGTGGCTTTTTCATTTATTTTGAAATTATTTTAGTCAACTAAAACAATTACTTTATTGTCTTTCATCTCGATAGTACCTGACGTAATCTCTAATGTATAGGTTTGGTCATTTACTTTCGTGAATTTATCCGCTACCTCTTTAGAAAAATTGAAACTTGACGCTGCAATTTTAATAGTTCCTTTTTCTAAAATAGAAACAATAGGAGCGTGATTATTCAAAATTTGAAAGCTTCCATCAACTCCAGGCAATGTAACTGATGTTACTTCTCCTGAAAATAATTTTGCTTCTGGTGATACTATTTCTAAAATCATCTTTTTTTAGTTATGAGTTATAAATTATGAATTATAAGTGAGCAGAAACTCATAACTTATAACTCACAATTCATAATTATATTAAGCCTCTGCTAACATTTTTTCTCCAGCTTCGATAGCATCCTGGATAGAACCTTTCAAGTTGAAAGCTGCTTCCGGAAGATGATCTAACTCACCGTCGATAATCATGTTGAATCCTTTGATAGTATCTTTAATGTCAACCAATACTCCAGGAATACCTGTAAATTGCTCCGCTACGTGGAAAGGCTGAGACAAGAAACGTTGAACACGACGTGCTCTTGATACTGATAATTTATCTTCTTCAGATAACTCTTCCATACCAAGGATCGCGATAATATCTTGCAATTGTTTGTATTTTTGAAGAATCTCTTTTACTCTTTGTGCACAGTCGTAGTGTTCAGCTCCTAAGATTTGAGGAGTCAAAATTCTTGAAGTAGAATCTAACGGGTCAACCGCCGGATAAATACCTAACTCAGCAATTTTACGAGACAATACAGTTGTAGCATCTAAGTGAGCAAACGTTGTTGCTGGTGCCGGGTCAGTTAAATCATCCGCAGGAACGTAAACCGCTTGTACAGATGTAATAGATCCTTTGTTTGTAGATGTAATACGCTCTTGCATAGCTCCCATCTCTGTTGCCAAAGTTGGTTGGTATCCTACTGCAGAAGGCATACGTCCTAAAAGTGCTGATACCTCAGAACCTGCTTGTGTAAAACGGAAGATGTTATCAACGAAAAACAATACGTCTTTACCTTGATCAGTTCCAGCTCCATCACGGAAATACTCAGCGATAGATAATCCTGAAAGTGCTACACGTGCACGAGCTCCAGGAGGCTCATTCATTTGTCCGAAAACGAAAGTAGCTTTAGACTCTCTCATTCCTGGCATATCTACTTTAGATAAATCCCATCCTCCATTTTCCATAGAGTGCATGAAATCATCACCGTATTTAATAATTCCTGACTCTAACATCTCACGAAGCAAGTCATTTCCTTCACGTGTTCTTTCACCTACTCCTGCGAATACTGAAAGTCCACCGTGACCTTTTGCAATATTGTTGATCAACTCCTGAATCAATACTGTTTTACCAACACCAGCACCTCCAAACAATCCAATTTTACCCCCTTTTGCGTAAGGCTCGATCAAATCGATTACTTTAATACCTGTGAATAAAACTTCAGATGAGGTTGATAAATCTTCAAACCTAGGAGCTTGTCTGTGAATAGACAAACCATTTTCTCCTGTTTTTGGCAAGTTTCCTAAACCATCAATTGCATCTCCAATCACATTGAATAATCTTCCATATACATCTGGACCGATTGGCATTTGGATTGGATTACCAGTTCCAACTACTTCATATCCTCTAGACAAACCGTCTGTAGAGTCCATAGAGATTGTACGAACAGTGTTTTCTCCAATATGAGATTGTACTTCTAGAACTAATAAAGTTCCATCTTTTTTAGTGACTTCTAGTGAATCATAAATTTTTGGAAGTTCAACATCCTTACCGTTGAAAACTACGTCAACTACTGGTCCAATGATTTGAGCAACTTTTCCTATTACTTTTGACATTACTTATGTATTTATTAAATAGCTATTTAGGTTTATCGAAAATACCTCTTTTTTCAGAGCGCAAAGATAATTTTTTAAAATATAAAATCAATTTTTTTTTCATAAAAAATACCATGATTTTGTTTGATTCCTAAAAGACAGGTCTCAAATATCTAAAATGACAATTTTTACGCAAATAAAAAAAGCCACTACATTTTAGAAATGAGTGACTTTCTACTAAAAAAAATTGGCTTTATTGAATTACTTGCGGAAACTGAATTGGATATAAAGCCAAATCAACACGACGCAACGTTGAACCATATTTTGCATTAATTGCATCTATAAAAATATTAGCAATCAATCCATATCCTCTTGCACTTGGATGAACTCCATCTAAAGAGAAAGCACCTCCTGTAGCAAATGAAGACGACATAGTGAAATTCCCAAATCTAATTCCGCCGCTTGCTAATTGTGTTAAAGTTGCTCTTGTATCAACAAAAGCCAAATCTTTTGCTTTTGCAACTGCTTCAATAGTTACATTATAAGCATCAGTAGCTTTTTTAACCTCTGCAGCTTCTGTTGGGATAAGCACATGTTTATCTTGTAACGGATAGGTTATTCCAAATTTATTTAAAGGAGCAGGTGGTGCAATTCCTAAACCAGAATTTGCAGCTGTTGGAGCAGTACCAATGTCTGGTCTTGTCGTCAAAACTACTAAGTCTGTTGCTTTAGCTTGTCTGGCCTGTCCAAATACAGCACCGTAAAACGCAGCAGTCTGAGCCCCTAATGTTGGAGTAAATGCCGCAGTTAACTGTGTTGATAAATTTGTCAAACTCTCATCTTTTATCAGAAGAGGGTTATTTGCTGCCGTTTCAGACAATAAATTAATTCTGTCTCCTGCACCAAAAGCAGTTAATGCCTGTTTTAATGGCCCATATAATTGCGCATTTAATGCTTGTATTGTGGCTTTACCTACAGCTTCACTACCACCACCAAGTATTTTAGCTGTCAGCGGATTGTAAGGAACTGTTGTAAAATAAGGTAATGCCGTAATATATGGCAAATTTGCCACAACACCTTTTGCACCTTTAGCAGTAAGTCCTGTAACTAAATTATTATATACACTTGCAAACACGGTTGGATCTGTAATATCATTTCCTCCATATGTTGCCGGATTCATATTTCCTGTCTGATCTTTTCCTATTCCACCGGAAGTTGCATAGGATAAAACGTCATTTCCTCCAATAAACAAAGAGAAAAACGTTGGATTCTGAGCAATTGCATCTGCTATAACCGAAGTTCCCGGAGCACTGGAAAATCTGGCAAAATATGGATTTGCCGCACCACTCGCGACACCAGCAACATTTCCGTAACCTGCGATCGCCAAATGAAAACTTTTAGCACCCGGAACACCTAAATTACCAAATGTACCTGTAAGATGAGCTGTAACCTCAGTTGTTGGTTTTCCCGGAACATTTACCGGAGTCTGAGTTTCTCCAACAAAATACAAACGTGTCCCTGCGATCACATTTCCTCCCAGCAACAAACCACCAATATTATCATTCATATATGGCGTTGCAAAAGCACCTCCTCCGGCTGCAACAAATTGTTGTGCCAAAATATTAGTATAAGCCCCATCCTGCCCTTTTTTAAAGAGCGCATTATCACTATAACCCGCCGCAAAAGAATCTCCAAGGGCTACATATTTTGTAAAAACTGCCGACCCTGGAACAACCGGTACCTCGACAGGCGCATCACTTTCATCATTATTACACGCCATAAAGGTTAAAGAAACCAATAAAAGCCATTTTATATTTTTTTTCATGTCATTAAGTTTAAAATTATTACTTCTTTCTATTTCATTTTCTTTGGAATAATAGAAAGAAAACCCTATTTGATCAAATTAACTATTTACAATTATGGATTGATTGTCCATGAAGCAAACCACATTTGACCAATTGCTCCAGCACCAATTACCTGAAGATAATCTTTTCCGAAAAGGTTTGTTGCCCCGACTTTAATAACTGATTTAAGTTTCGGAATACCATAATTCACCTGAGCATCAAGAACTGTATTCTCCGGAATCATACCATCTCCAAAAGAAGATTGCCATAAATACTCTGTATTCCATCTCACATTCACATTAAATCCTAAATTTTCAATCACCTTAGCATTTCCAAGAGAAGCTTTAATCCTGTGTTTTGGTGTATTAAATCCTGCTATGAAACTTGGATCTTCTGATTGATCAAAATCAAATTGCGCATAGTTGTAATTCACTCCTAGTTCAAAATCTTTATACACTTTTTTAGACAAACCAACTCCAAAACCTAATGAAGAAACTTCTGCTGTTGTATTAGTATATACCTGATAAACTCTTCTGTCTCCAAACGCTAACGCCTGATAAGTTTGCTGAACTGCAGGATTAGAAGAATCTGTCCCTACTGTTCCATAATACGGAGAAATTACTCTCGCTGTATTCATGAAATCATTATAAATATTATAGTAAGCATTTAAATCAATTGATAAATCATTTTGAACTACTGAACGATAACCTATCTCAAAAGCCTGAACTTGTTCAGGTTTTACTAAACCAATATTAGCAACCTTAAGATCCCCAGGATTTGCAGAAGCAGCAAAAGCCTGAACAGAAGCTACAGTATATGCATTATGATAAGCATTTTGACCAGACATACCAATAGTTGCTGGTTGTCCGGCAATTGTTTGCCCGGCCGCGCTTACATTTACAGTCTCCTGGAAACGATCTAAATTTTCGGCAGCAGAACCAATTAAAGCAAATGGCCCTAAATCTAACCCAATATATTGATCTTGTGTAGTTGGATTACGAAAACCTGTTTGATAAGACAATCTAAAGTTATGTCTTTTAGATTCACCCGCAGAATATACGAATGAAACTCTTGGAGAAAGATTACCATCAAAATTTTGGCTTTTATCATAACGTAATGATCCTGTAAATTTCAAACGATCATCCATGAATTTCTTTTGCAATTGTGCGTATGCACCATACTCTTTGTACTCAATTGGTCCATCATAATCTGTAAAGATTGTGCCCTCTGAATCCATTATGTATTTTCTCCAGGAACCACCAACCTGAACTTCTGCCCATTTAATCACATCTCTAAAATTATAATTCACATCTGAATGATATAATTTAGAGTGATCGATAAATTTAGCTCCCTGAGTTAAATCGGGATTAGATGTTACAACTTTAAGAGCATTGTTAAACTGAGCCGATCCAGGTTCAAACCTAGGAGAACCTGTTGGTTTTGGAATAAAAGAAATAGCAGCAGGAAGAACATTATAGTCAGCAAAATTTCTGGCTATTGCAGCAGATTCATTTGCATTTGTACCCATAACTGCCCCAGAATATTGGTACGCAGTAGCATAATTTGTAAACCACTCCTGATCAGATTTTGCTGCCCTATTTACATTCCATGCAGCAAATCTCATATCGTAAGAATTTCCAGCATCTTCATCAGTTGCATACACTCTTGCAAAAAAGTTTTTCCCCTTTACTTCGATTTTTGCTTGTTGCATCATAAAATCATTTAAGGAATATCTATTGGCTCCTTGGTAAATTGTACTACCTAAACCAATTTTATATTGCAAAATAATCTCTGTATCATCAGCAAAAGGTTTAATATGCGCAGAGAAATCCGCTTTTATATTTTTAACCTTATTATCTGTTAAATCTTGTTCACGATATCCTGTTCTACTAACTTGTCCTACATTAGGAATAAAAGTAGTAACCTCATCTCCATAAACATTTAATCCGTCATAATTTTGATTCATTGCATGGCCCTCAGAACCTCCAGTCATACTCCTTTTATCAGCAGCAATCCATTCTGTTGCTTCCATATAAGTAAAATTGGCTTTTAAGGCAAAATGCTTTGTGAATGCTTTTGCAGCTCTAATTCCAAAATCATTATAATCATTTGTTCCGGCAGCATCCTGACTAGTTTGCCCATATTTGTAGTAAACACTAATTCCTTCATTTGTAAAAGGACTTTTACTGTTCATAAACATAATACCATTAAAGGCATTAGCCCCATAAAGCGCAGAAGAGGCACCTGGTAACAACTCCACATTTGCTACATCAATATCAGAAATACCCACTAAGTTACCTAATACAAAATTTAATGCAGGAGATGAATTATCCATTCCGTCAACCAATTGCATAAAACGTGTATTTGCCACCGTAGCAAAACCACGTGTATTAATCGATTTAAATGAAATACTACTGGTATTAAAATTTACTTCTTTCAAATTTTCTAAACCATCATAAAAAGTTGCCGCAGTAGTGTTCTTTATTTCCTGAATACCCATTCTTTCAATAGTCACTGGTGATTCAATCACCCTTTCAGGAGTTCTCGAAGCCGAAACCACGATTTCATCTAACTTGGTTTCTTCATCTTTCAGAACTACATCCAGCCTTTGATTTAGCGATGTAACACTAATTGTTTTAGTTTCAAATCCTACTGCCGATACTTTAATTGAAAAAGGTGGTTTTGCAGCAGTGTTTAATTTAAAAGTACCGTCAAAGTCCGTCGAAGTTCCTGTTGAACTTCCAACCACATTTATGTTGGCACCAGGAATAGATTGTTTGTTACTGTCGGTAACAGAACCAGTAATTGTATTCTGCGCAAAGGATACTCCGCAGAAAAACAACATAATTAGCAAATACACTCTCATGTGGGTTAGTTTTTGGTTAGTTTATCTAGCCAAAATACAAATATTTTTGATATTAATAAAAAAACGTTAAAAAAAATTAATATAACGCATCTTTTTTGTTAGTATTTTAACATTTTCACATTGAGTTTTATTGGATTAACAGCAACAACAGAGCATTTCAAATCTTAAATAGTATGCATACATATAAAATTTAAGAGAAAAAATGAAGATTTAATAAAAATACAAGGGTCAGAAAAAAAATATGGTAATAAAAAAAAGCGAGACATAAATCTCGCTTTTTTAACATATATAAATTGTATATACTATTCTACAGTAACAGATTTAGCTAAATTACGTGGCTGATCAACATTACATCCTCTCATTACAGCAATGTGGTAAGAAAGTAACTGTAATGGTATCGTAGTAATTAACGGAGACAATGCATCTGAAGTTTCAGGAATCTCAATAACATAATCGGCTAATTCACGAACCTGAGTATCGCCTTTAGTAACAACAGCGATGATTTTTCCGCTTCTTGATTTTATTTCCTGGATGTTACTTACAATTTTATCATAGTGCCCTTGTTTAGGCGCAATAACAATAACCGGCATGTGTTCATCAATAAGAGCAATTGGCCCGTGTTTCATTTCAGCGGCAGGATAACCTTCAGCATGAATATATGATATCTCTTTCAGTTTTAAAGCTCCTTCAAGCGCAACCGGGAAGTTATATCCACGACCTAAATACAGGCAATTGGGTGCATTTTTAAAAGCTGCAGCAATTTCTTTTGCTCTGTCATTTGTTTCTAATGCTTCAGCTACTTTTTCAGGGATTATTTCTAATTCCTGTAAATAAGTATGGAAATCAGTATTTGACAAAGTACCTTTTGCTTTTCCTAATCTTAAAGCAATCATAGTTAAAACTGTGATTTGAGTAGTAAAAGCTTTAGTTGAGGCAACTCCAATTTCTGGTCCTGCGTGTGTATAAGCACCTGCATGACTTTCTCTTGAAATAGAAGAACCTACAACATTACAAACTCCAAACACAAAAGCACCATTTTCTTTTGCCAATTTAATAGCAGCCATAGTATCCGCAGTTTCTCCGGATTGAGAAATTGCGATTACAACGTCATCTTTATTAATAATTGGGTTTCTGTATCTAAATTCAGAAGCATATTCTACTTCAACAGGAATACGGGTAAATTCTTCAAAAATATATTCCGCTACTAATCCTGCATGCCATGAAGTACCGCAAGCAACAATCAGAATTCGTTTAGCATTTAAGAATTTTTCAAGATTATCTTCAACACCTGCCATTTGAACAATTCCTTCATTGGCATGAAGCCTTCCTCTGTAAGTATCTTTTATAACACTAGGCTGCTCATAAATTTCTTTAAGCATAAAATGGTCATAACCACCTTTTTCAATTTGCTCCAAATTCATTTGAAGCTCCTGAATATAAGGATCTACTAAAGAGTCATCTTTTATTTTTCTAACTTTAAGAGGTTTGTGCAATCTAATGTTTGCCATTTCACCATCTTCAAGATAAATCGCATTAGAAGTATATTCAATAAAAGGCGAAGCATCAGAAGCAATAAAATATTCTCCTTCTCCAACACCAATAGCCAGAGGACTTCCTAATCTTGCCGCAACAATTTCATCTGGATTTTTCTTATCAAAAACCGCAATAGCATATGCCCCTACTACCTGATTCAAAGCAACTTGAACTGCTTTTCCTAATTTTATATTTTCATTTTTTTGAACCTCTTCAATCAGGTTCACTAAAACTTCAGTATCAGTGTCTGATTTAAACGTATAGCCTCTTTTTATTAACTCTTCTTTAAGAGGTGCATAATTTTCTATAATTCCGTTGTGAATAATCACTAATTCACCAGAATTTGAAAGATGCGGATGTGAATTTACATCATTTGGCACTCCATGGGTTGCCCAACGCGTATGTCCAATTCCGATAGTCCCGTTTGTAGTAAAACCATCATCTGCTTTAGCTTCAAGATCTGAAACTTTTCCCTTTGTTTTACAAAGTTTAATGCCTGAGTTGTCATACAACATAACACCTGCACTATCATATCCTCTGTACTCGAGCCGCTTTAATCCTTTTATAATAATAGGATACGCCTCTCGATGGCCTATATATCCAACAATTCCACACATATATATTTATTAATTTGGTTTCGTGTAGTAAACTTCAAGTCTCAGTCTCTTATCATCCGGCACTGTAGCTTTACTTCCGTATAATATTGTTCCTACCGGACTCATAACTGATCCTCTTGGCGCTTCTGAAATAACGCCATTTTTTAATTTTAATTTATTTGAAGCTACAATATCAATGCTTTCTGTTACAACTAAACCTAATTTCACATTAACAGCTGCAGCATCTTTTATAAGATTTCTGATGTGATTTGTGATCCTTACCTTATATGATTTTCCACGTTTAGTAGTAGCATCCACCTCTAAAAGACCTCCAAAAATATATCGGGTTGCTTTAGAATCAGTACCAACAAATCCGCTAGTACCATCAGCATAATCAATTACAGGAACATTATTCGTTAAATCATACAAATACACTCTTTTTGGTTCGTCAGAAGCTGTTCCCATTTTTTGAGAATCAACATAAAACACCAAATTTGCTTCATTCACTATCCATTTATTTGTTCTGATTTCAGCCAGCTTAGTTGCAAAATTAGAAAGATCAATAACCGCTAGTGATCCCTGACCTCCTTTTAAGTAAAGATTTTCATCACCGTTAACATTATCAGGATTCTTGATTGCAGTATCGTAATTGGTGTTTTTAATATCATTTAACAGACTGGCGGTTGCTCCAGCTAAATTAATCACAAGCGATTTATCTTCTTTAAGATCTCCGTCTGTTGTTATTGCTGTTTTAGCTTTGTATTTAATCGTTATTTTACCTTTTGAAAAATCCATAAGCGCCATATTACTAGGGCTAGCACCTGATTTTTCTGTTTTAAAATACAAACCTCTAAAATATTCCTGAAAAGCATCAGTATTTGCAAGTTTTGAAGCTGCAGCTTTTAAAATATTATCCTGAAAAAAAGCTTTATTTAAGTTTAAGCGCATCTCTGGAGCAACATAGGTATAAGTATATGTTTTTACTGCAGCAGCAGCATCAACTACCGTTGAATCTTTTCTTTGAGTTGCACTAAAAAAGAATTCGGCATTTTCTGTTTTATCTGTAGAATCATTCAACAAAATTCCTTTGTTTGAAGGTGCGTCAAAATTTATATCATCTGCGCCTGAATTCTGATTTGTATAATACATTTGGGCAAATTGTGATCCCCCATCAAAATAAGAAGAACGCATTTGAACTTTAGATTCATAAACACTTAACTTAATTTTTCCTTTAGGATCTCCATAAATAGAATCTAACTCATAAACACTTCCTCCTTTTGGATCTGATGCGGTCGCATGACTAAAATAAGGAACACTCAACACTACACTTTCAACAACAGGTTCTTCACCAATAGTTGGAGCATAGTCAACTAATGTAAGCTGAGTAGCAAAATTACCATTTGTAGTTCCCAAAACAGGATTATCATAAATACCTAAAGCATTAATTGCCAATCCATTGGACTGAATTGGCGTCACTTCCTGATTATAAGCCAAAACATCATATTTTTCACCTTGAAGATCAAAATGGTTATCTCCGATCAAATCATCACCAATCGCATTAAAATCTTTATCGCAGGAATATAAAAGAACAATCGTTGCAACTAATAGAGTTTTCTTAATAAAAGAAGTATTATACATGTTTAATAATAAAGTTAAAATTTAAAGACCCATACTTTTATAGAAATTTGTATACGCTTCAGCGAATGCATCTTTCGTGGCGAAAGGTAAAAAAGGTTTTCCTGAAGATTCTATAAATTTTGTTAAACTTGGGGATACGTTTTCAGACGCTATAATTACGGCATCAGAATGCAATATACTGGCCTTTAAGATATTTTCGTAATTCGGTATTTCTAAATCGGCAACTGACTCGTGTGGTACACCGTCAAATTTCACCTTGTTGATCATTTCTAAATCTAAATTCTCATCAAAAGATTGTCCGTAAACAGATGTTACAATTTTAGTTTCAGAAAATAAAGCCTCATTTTTATAATAATGTTTCATATAAATTGGCAACATAGCAGCCAACCAACCATGAACGTGAATAATATCCGGAACCCAATTTAATTTTTTTACCGTTTCGACAACTCCTTTTGCAAAAAATATTGCTCTTTCGTCATTATCAGGATACAAAACTCCCTCCTCGTCAGCAAAAGTTGCTTTACGCTTAAAATATTCATCATTATCGATAAAATAAACCTGAATTCTTTCTTTCGGAATTGAAGCTACCTTAATAATCAATGGCATATCTAAGTCATTCACTACCAAATTCATTCCTGAAAGTCGAATCACTTCATGTAACTGGTGTCTTCTTTCATTGATATTTCCATATCTTGGCATGAAAATTCTTATCTGACCTCCCTGATCATTAATCATTTTTGGAACGTCATAAGACATTAAAGAAACCTCATTTTCAGCCAAATAAGGCACGACTTCAGATGATACATATAATATCCTCTTATCTTTCATAATAGTATTTTACTTAATTTTTGGTAATAAAAACGTTGCAAAATTACAAAAATTTATGCAGTTTATAACTAATATATTATGTTTGCACTAAATTTTAATAATACCGCCATGCATATTTTCTACGGTAAAGTAGCTTTGATAGCCTATTTAAAAACTATCAAAACCACAAATTCAACTATCGGATTTGTACCAACAATGGGCGCTTTACACCAAGGGCATCTGGCTTTAATGCAACGATCTCTTAAAGAAAACGATGATACTGTTGTCAGTATTTTCGTAAACCCTACTCAATTTAACAATCCTGAAGATCTTGCAAAATACCCAAGAACACTTGAAGAGGATGTCAAAAAAATGCGAGGATTAAGTGACAAAATGATTTTATATGCTCCTTCTGTAGAGGATATATATGAAGGACACACTATTTCGCAGGATTTTGACTTTGACGGACTGGAAAATCAAATGGAAGGGAAATTCAGACCTGGACATTTTAACGGAGTTGGAACCATTGTAAAAAGATTATTTGAAATCGTTACTCCAACAAATGCATATTTTGGCGAAAAAGATTTTCAGCAATTACAAATCGTAAAAAAAATGGTTGAGAAAAACCATTTGCCGGTAAATGTTATTGGCTGTCCAATTTTCAGAGAAGACAATCAGCTGGCTATGAGCTCGCGAAATGAACGTTTAACTCCTGAAGAACGAAAAGAAGCAGCTATTATTTATAAAACATTAACACAAGCCAAAGAAATATTCAAAACAAAAACTCCGGAAGAAACTATAGAATTTGTTAAAAATTCTTTCGATGACAATCCGAAGTTTGAACTTGAATATTTTGTTATTGCTGACGAATCCACATTATTACCTATAGAAAACAAAAGTAAAGACAAAAATTACCGCGCGTTTATAGCAGTATTTGTTAATTCTATAAGACTGATTGACACCATTTCATTAAATTAATTTACCTTTGCAACATGCAAATTCAAGTTATAAAATCTAAAATTCATCGTGTAAAAGTAACTGGAGCTGATTTAAATTATATCGGCAGTATTACTATTGACGAAACATTACTGGAAGCCTCAAATATTATTGAAGGTGAAAAAGTATCTATTGTAAATATCAATAATGGAGAACGTTTTGAAACTTATGCTATTAAAGGAGAAAAAAATTCAGGCGATATTACTCTGAATGGTCCTGCTGCAAGAAAAGTTCAAAAAGACGACATTATTATCATTATATCATATGCTACCCTGGATTTTGAAGAAGCTAAAACCTTCAAACCATGGATCATTTTCCCTAATGAAAACGATAATTCGTTAACCTAAGTATTCCTTTTACACTTTATCTTCCCTACTGATTTGTCAAAATTTATTTTTGTACAAACACTGCCTCTTTGGACTAAAATCGAAACAATTTCAGAGTCGAAAGTTCATTGCTTTTTAAAAATCTTAACTGTAAGAAAAAAGCAAATAAAGTATTATATTGCTACATTATTTCAATACTTTTTAATTTACTGAAATGCCACAAATCATGAAAAAAGCTTACCTACTGTTTATTTTAGTGTCTATTTCTTCATTTGCCCAGAAAAAATTTGACAACATTCAATCTGAAAAACTGGGAGAAGAGAGAAGAATAACCATCGGACTTCCTGCTTCTTATGAAGCCAATCCCGAAAAAAAATATCCCGTTCTCTATTTATTAGATGGCGATTATTTATTTGACCCTTTTTCCGGAGCCATAAGTTATGGTACCTATTGGGGAGATTTACCAGAAATGATTATTATTGGTGTTCATCAAAATAAAGATGAAGAACGTTACGACGATACTACAATCGATCAAAACACAGGATTACCTTTTGAAAAAGGTGCAGAATTCTTTGAATTTATTGGCGGAGAATTACTTCCATACATAGAGAAAAAATACCGCACTGCCCCTTTCAAAATGATTGCTGGTCATGATGTAACGGCAAGTTTTATCAATTTTTATTTATACAAGGAACAGCCTCTTTTTAACGCTTATATCTGCCTAAGTCCGGAACTTGCTCCTAAAATGGAAGTTCGAATCCCGGAAAAATTTGCTAAAGTAACAGAACCTTTCTTTTACTATTTATCTGCGGCTGATGGAGATATCAAAAAAATCAAGGAGCCTATAGAAAAGTTAGACAGCAATATTAAAATTGCCAACAATCCGTTAGTGAATTATAAATATGATGTATTTAAAAACACAACGCATTATACTGAAGTTTTACACTCCATTCCAAGTGCATTATACCAAATTTTCGAAATATACAGACCGATAAATTCCGCCGAATTCAATGAAAAAATTGCAGTTCTCCAATCTGGTTATGCTGATTATTTAGAAAACAAATACAATGTAATGTCTAAAGTTTTGGGCGTTCAGATTCCTGTAAGAATGAGTGATTTCAAGGTAATTGAAAATCTTATCTTAAAAAGAAATGCGTACGATGAATTAGGAAAAATGGCCGAAATTGGAAATGTAAATTATCCAAAAGCGATGTTAGGAGAATATGAATTAGGATTGATGTATGAAAAAATGGGCGATCCGAAACACGCTTCAAAAAAGTATCAAAATGCTTCGCAAATGGAACCAATTGGTGATTTGAACAAGGATTTGATGTATGAGAAAATTGACGAAATGAACACACTTGCCAAAAAAACCAAATAATGTCAAAAGTTAAAACTTCCTTTTTTTGTCAGAATTGCGGAACCCAATATGCCAAATGGCAAGGGCAATGCAATGCCTGCAAAGAATGGAATACTATTGCCGAAGAAATCATTCAGAAGCAGGAAAAAGTCGCCTGGAAAAGTGAACCGACGGCAACCGGTAAAGTACCGCGTCCGTTAAAAATCAATGAAATTGATTCGGCTCAGGAAATCCGAATGGACACCACTGATGGCGAATTGAATCGTGTTTTAGGCGGCGGAATCGTTCCTGGCTCTTTAACGCTTTTAGGAGGTGAGCCGGGAATAGGAAAAAGCACCCTTTTGCTTCAAATTTCATTAAAATTACCCTATAAAACTTTATATGTTTCTGGTGAAGAAAGTCAGAAACAAATAAAAATGCGTGCCGAAAGAATTACGCCGAATAGTGACAATTGCTACATTCTGACAGAAACGAAAACGCAAAATATCTTCAAACAAATTGAAGCCATTCAACCCGAAATTGTCATTATCGATTCGATTCAAACTTTACATACGGATTATATTGAATCAACGGCTGGGAGTATTTCTCAAATTAGAGAAACAACGGCCGAGTTAATCAAATTTGCTAAGGAAACCAATATTCCGGTTATTCTAATCGGACATATTACGAAAGACGGAAATATCGCCGGACCAAAGATTTTAGAACATATGGTCGATACCGTTTTGCAATTTGAAGGCGATCGAAATCACGTTTACCGAATTTTACGTTCCTTAAAAAATCGTTTTGGCTCAACAGCTGAATTGGGAATTTATGAAATGTTAGGAAGCGGTTTGCGAGAAGTAAGCAATCCTTCAGAAATATTGATTTCCCATAAAGACGAAGAGATGTCCGGAACTGCGATTGCCACTACGATGGAAGGTATGCGTCCGTTAATGATCGAAATACAATCGCTTGTGAGTACCGCAGTTTACGGAACACCTCAGCGAAGCACTACAGGTTACAACGCAAAGAGACTAAACATGATATTGGCTGTTTTAGAAAAAAGAGCCGGATTTCGTTTAGGTGCCAAAGATGTTTTTCTGAACGTAACAGGTGGAATTTCAGTCGATGATCCTGCAATAGACTTAGCCGTTGTTGCCGCCATTTTGTCTTCAAACGAAGACATTCCGGTTACAAAAGGTTTTTGTTTTGCCGGAGAAGTTGGTCTTTCAGGAGAAATTCGTCCGGTAAACCGCGTAGATCAGCGTATTCAGGAAGCTGAAAAATTAGGCTTCAATACTATCTTTGTATCCAAATACAATAAAATCGCCTTAAAAAATACCGGAATCAAGATTGAGCTTGTTGCTAAAATTGAAGATGTAGCCAGTATTTTATTTGGTTAATTTTTTATAAACCTACTTTATGAATTTTCCAAAACAAAAAATTTACAAAGCACTCTTAGTACTTGCCCTGGTATTAGCAGTGCTTTTTTCAGGACTTTACTTTTTTCGCGATTCGCTTTTAAAACAAGCCATTGCCAAAGTAACCCGCAAAATGAATGTCGATTATAACAGTACTTTTTCAGTAAAATCGGCCTCGTTTGATGGTTTGTCCACGATTAAATTAACAGATGTAATTCTGGTTCCAAAAAATGCTGATACACTTTTTCACATCCATAAAATTGAAACCAGTATCAGCTTATCGAATTTATTGATTGGTAATGTTCAGGTTGGAACGTTGAAAATCAACAATGGCTACGTTCAATTTGTAAAAAAAGGAAAAGTTCGAAATTTTGATGCTTTTCTGAAAAGGGATAAATCAGAGTCAGATAATAATGAAAAACGTAAATACGCCACTTTTGCCTATCGTATTATCTCACAGCTACTGAATTTAGTTCCGACAGATATGAATTTGGAAAACCTAAATTTCAGAATTGATGATAATGGTAAAAAAGCTTCAATTGCGATTAGCAAACTCGTTTTAGACAACAAACAGCTCGAAACCAATCTTCACGTTCAAAGCAAGGATTTTGACCAACGCTGGAACATAAAAGGTTTTGCCGATCCCAGAAACAAAAAAGCAGATATTCGATTTTTTAATCTGGATACCGGCGCCATTCGTGTTCCGTATTTAGATGAACGTTATAATCTTAAAGCAAGTTTTGATTCTATTCGACTGAATGTTGAAAACATTGATAAAGACGGAAGCGAATTACACATTGACGGTTATACTTCGATTACCAATTTAAAAATCAATCACCCAAAAATTGCCAGCAAAGATGTTGTGATCAAAAATGCCCGTTTTGATTATCGCTTTTTACTGGGAGATGATTTCATTTCCATCGACAGCACTTCTACCATGCAATTGAATAAAATAAAAGTAAAACCTTATATTTCTTATAATACTGAAAAGGATACGGTTTATACTTTGAAAGTTACTATTCCGAAAATGAAGGCGCAGGACTTTATTGTTTCGTTGCCGGACGGATTGTTTACGCATTTTCAGGGAATGGAAGCGACCGGAAATTTCGATTATAAACTGGATTTCAAATTCAATAAAAACAAACCGAATACGCTGGTTTTTGACAGCAAAATGAATAAGGAAGATTTAAGAATCACGAAATACGGAGAAGCTAATCTGAACAAATTAAACGGAGAATTTGTCTATCGCGCTATTATTCAGAATGTTCAACAACGCCCAATTTTGGTTGGAAATGCAAATCCGAATTACACGCCTTTAGACCAGATTTCGCCTTATTTAAGAAAATCTGTTTTGACGACGGAAGATCCGTCTTTCTTTTCACATCGTGGTTTTATCAACGAGGCATTCAAACAATCGATTCTTAAAAACATCAGAACCAAAAAATTCTCACGAGGAGCGAGTACAATCAGCATGCAGTTGATTAAAAATGTTTTCCTGACTCGTGAAAAAACGCTTTCGAGAAAGCTGGAAGAAATTCTGTTGGTTTATATTTTAGAAAACAATCGCATTGCAAGTAAAGAAAGAATGCTGGAAGTATACTTCAACATTATCGAATGGGGGCCAAATGTATACGGAATTGGCGAAGCAAGTCATTTTTATTTCCAAAAAGCTCCTTCTGCTTTAAATGTAGATGAATGTTTGTTTTTAGCTACGATTATTCCGAAGCCGAGAAAATTCATGTATCAATTCAATGACGAGGGTAATTTAAGAGATTATGCTGTAAAAAATCAAAAGTTCCTGAAGAATCTAATGTTTCGCCGAGGTCTTTTGATTCCGGAAGACACCCTTGGACAACTGCCTGTTTACATTTCCGGAAATGCGCGTTCCTTAATAAAAATTAAAGCTCCTGATTCGACTGCGATTCCAGTTGATTCATTAGCAACGGATGGTGAATTTGATTTGTAATGATTTGCCACTAAGGCGCAAAGACACAAAGTATTTAAAACTGAGAAGTCGCAAAGTTTTTCATCTTCTAATAAAAAACTTTGCGACTTCGCGTCTTTGTGGCTATAGTTTCTTAAGGAGCCGGATCAGGAATAATCGCCTGAACTTTCTCAATCTCGTTTAAGATTTCTTTTGAAAGGACAATATCAATTGTGTCGATGTTTTCTTTTAATTGTTCCAATGTTGTAGCACCGATAATAGTACTTGTCAGAAACGGCTGTTGCAATACAAATCCCATTGCTAATTCTGTCAATGTTAATCCGTGTTTTTTAGCAATTTCCTGATATAATTTTGTTGCTTGTGTACATTGCTCGCTGTTATAGCGCGTATATTGCGGAAAAAGTTTAATTCTCGCATTCGGATGCTCTTCTCCGGTTAAGAATTTACCCGTCAAAGTTCCAAATCCTAATGGGGAATATCCAAGTAAACCAACATTTTCATGTATTGAAACTTCAGCAGAACCAACCTCAAAAAGGCGGTTTAGTAAGTTATACGGATTTTGAATGGTTTTGATTCTTGGCAGGTTTTGATATTTACTTTCTTCCAGAAAACGCATCATTCCCCAGGCATTTTCGTTAGAGACACCAATATTTTTTATTTTTCCTTCTTTGATTAATCCATCAAAAGTTTCCAGAACTTCTCTGAAATTATCTTCCCAGGGATCATTTTGAACTTTAAAAGCGCGTTGTCCAAAAGTATTGGTTTTGCGTTCCGGCCAATGCATTTGATACAAATCGATATAATCTGTCTGAAGGCGTTTTAAGCTATTATCTAAAGCATATTTGATACTTGCAGGAGAGAAATCCAGTTTTTCGCGCATATAACCAAAATTGGCATTTGGACCAGCGATTTTTGAAGCCAAAACTACTTTTTCGCGATTTCCTGATTTCTTAAACCAGGTTCCAACGATTTTCTCTGTACTCCCGTAAGTTGCCTCGCTTGCCGGAACGGAATACATTTCGGCGGTATCAAAAAAGTTCACGCCTCTTTCAAGTGCATAATCCATTTGAGCATGTCCTTCAGCCTCTGTATTTTGTTGCCCGAAAGTCATCGTTCCGAGACATATTTTGCTAACTTTTATATCGGTATTGGGTAAAGTTGTGTATTTCATTTCTTTTTGAGGTTCTAAGGTACTGAGTCACTAAGATGCTAAGGTTTTTCTCTTCGTATTATAAGGTTCAAAGATACAACGGGATTTTTCAAATGAAAATGTGACAAAAGTTAAAAAGGACATAAAAAGTAAATTCCAAATTCCAAAATTACTAACAGGTTCAAAATTGGAATTTGGGATTTCAATTTTGAGATTTCAAAAAAAAGGGTTCAAAGTTTTACTTTGAACCCTTTTTTAAAACTTAGAATCTTAGTCCCTTAGAACCTTAGCGTCTTAGTTTATGCTATTAAGCATCTCAGCGATTTCATCTAATCTTGGCGTTAAGATGATTTCGATTCTGCGGTTTTTTGCTTTTCCTTCCGGAGTTGCGTTGCTTGCCAATGGAGAAAATTCGCTACGACCTGCAGCTGTTAATTTTTGTTTGTTGATTTTAGTGTTTTCACTTAAAATATTTACAATTGCAGTCGCTCTTTTAGTTGATAGATCCCAGTTGTTTGCAATTGGACCTGAACCTGCATATGGATCATCATCTGTATGTCCTTCAATTAATACGGAAAGATCCGGATTATCTCCTAATACTTTTCCTAATTCAACAACCGCTTTTCTACCTTCTACTCCAACAGCCCAGCTTCCTGAGTTGAAAAGCAATTTGTTTTCCATAGAAACGTAAACTTTTCCGTTTTTTTGTTCTACTGTCAAACCTTTTCCTTCAAAACCGTTTAAGGCTTTAGACAACGTTTCTTTCAGTTTTTTCATTGCCGCTTCTTTTGCAGCAATCATCGCTTCAAGTTCGTTTAAGCGACTTGCTGTTTTATCTAAACGTGCTTGTTCTTCGGCTAGTTTTTTAGATTTTGCTTCTAATTGCGCTAACAATTCACGGTTTTTAGCCATATTACTTTCTAATGCATCGTTGCTGTTTTTCTCTAATGCATTATAAGAATCCTGTAATACTTTGTATTTCTTTTGTTCTGCAGCTAAATCTGCTTTTTGTTTAGCAAGATCATCTTTTGTACTAGCTAAATCTTTAGTTAATTTATCACGATCTAACTCTAACTGATTTTTTGATTTTTGCAATTCAGCATTTTCATCAGCGATGGAACGATTTTCTTTTTTAAGATCTGAATATTTGGTTTCAAGATCGTTGTAAATTTTCTTGGACACACATGAAGTCATAGACATGGCTACAACTAGTAATCCGATAGAGGCCTTTTTAATCATTTTACTTTTTGGTTTTATTTGGAGGGTATTAATAATCAAACAATATCAAAATTCAATACCAATAACAATGTCAATTTTGAATTTTAAACTGCTATTCTTTCAACAAGAACAATACCAAACTTTAATCAATTTCAACTAAAACCGGACAATGATCTGAATGTATGGCATCTGGAAGAATAACAGCACGTTTTAATCTGTGCTCCATGGAATCGCTTACCAAATTGTAATCGATACGCCATCCTTTGTTATTCCCACGGGCTCCGGCACGATAACTCCACCACGAATAATGGTGCGGATCTTTGTTGAAATGACGGAAACTATCGATGAAACCAGATTTCATAAAACCGTCAAGCCATGCGCGTTCTTGTGGTAAAAATCCTGAAACGGTTTTATTACGAACGGGATCGTGAATATCTATTGCTTCGTGACAAATATTGTAATCGCCGCAAATGATCAGATTCGGAATGGTTACTTTTAATTCGTTGATATAGTTTTGAAAGTCATCCATAAACATAAATTTATGATCTAATCTTTCAATATTTGTCCCTGATGGAAGGTATAAACTCATTACAGAGCAATCGTCAAAATCGGCACGAAGGTTACGACCTTCAAAATCCATGTGATGAATTCCGGTTCCGAAAACGACATTGTTGGGTTTTATTTTAGAAAGGATAGCAACACCGCTATATCCTTTTTTTGTTGCGGGATAATAATATTGAAACGGATAGCCTGCGGCCGTGATATCGTCGACCGGAATTTGTTCCTGAGTCGCTTTTATTTCCTGAAGGCAAATTACATCAGGGTTTGCCTGTTGCAGCCATTCGATAAAACCTTTAGTTATTGCTGCACGAATTCCGTTAACATTATAAGAAATAATTTTCATCAGTGTATTTTTTTTAGGATTCCAAATGTAATAAAAAAGTGGAAAGTTTGTGTTGGAATCAACGAAAAGTAGAGTTTTTTGTTATCTTTGTTCGCTGCTCTAATAAATTAAAAATAGTACATGGGTTTAGTTACCGCGAAAGAAGTTGCAAAGGCAATAAATGTTGATAAGTACGGAGTTTTCGGTACTTTCTCAGGCTGGATTCTTATGAAGGTTCTTAAGATCTCTACCCTTAATAAAATTTACGATCATAATAAACACTTAGAGGATGTTCCGTTTTTAAACGGGATTTTGGATGAGATGGAAATCAAATTCGAAATTCCTGAAGAAGATTTAAAACGTTTACCTAAAGACGGCGCTTATATTACCATCTCAAATCATCCGCTTGGAGGAATTGATGGTATTTTATTATTGAAATTAATGTTGGAAAGAGAACCAAATTTCAAAATCATCGCCAACTTTTTATTGCACCGAATTGTTCCGCTTAAAAAATACATCATGCCGGTTAATCCTTTTGAAAATCATAAGGATGCCAAATCAAGCGTGGTAGGAATCAAGGAAACTTTACGCCATTTAAGCGATGGAAAACCTTTGGGAATTTTCCCTGCCGGGGAAGTTTCTACTTATAAAGATGGAAAATTAGTAGTCGACAAACCTTGGGAAGAAGGGGCTTTGAAGCTAATCAGAAAAGCAAAAGTTCCTGTTGTACCGATTTATTTTCATGCTAAAAACAGTAAATTATTTTATTGGCTTTCTAAAATTGACGATACTTTGCGTACTGCAAAATTACCATCAGAGCTATTAACTCAAAAAGATCGTGTAATTAAAGTTCGTATTGGTAAACCGATCTCGGTAAACGAACAAAACGAAATTGAATCGTTTGAAGAATATTCAGAATTCTTAAGAAAGAAAACCTATATGCTTGCCAATCCTTTTGAAAAGGACAGCAAACTGATTGATACCGCGAGCTTAAAAATACCAAAAGCACCTAAAAAAATTGTAACGCCGGCAAGCGAATCAAAAATGATTGCTGAAGTTGATGCGTTAAGAAACAGCGATTGCCGTTTACTGCAAAGTAAAAATTACGAAGTATTTTTTGCTACAGCTAAATCTGTTCCGAATATTTTACATGAAATTGGACGTTTACGAGAAATCACTTTCCGTGAAGTTGGTGAAGGGACAAATGAATCTATCGATTTAGATAAATTTGACCAATATTATCACCACATGTTTTTATGGGATGATGAAACCAAAAAAATTGCAGGTGCCTACCGTATGGGATTAGGTTCTGAAATTTATCCGAAATATGGAATTGAAGGTTTTTATCTGAATGACTTGTTTAGATTTGAGCCTGAATTGCACGATATGATGCACAAATCGATCGAAATGGGACGTGCTTTTATCATAAAGGAATATCAGCAAAAACCAATGCCTTTATTCTTGTTGTGGAAAGGAATTATTCATACCACACTACGTTATCCGGAACACAAATTCTTATTAGGCGGCGTGAGTATCAGTAATCAATTCTCTGATTTCTCAAAATCACTGATGATTGAGTTTATGAAATCAAATTATTACGATCCTTATATTGCGCAATATATTCATCCTAAGAAAGCTTATAAAGTAAAACTGAAAGACGCTGATAAAGACTTTATTTTTGATGAAGCCGAATCAGACTTAAATAAATTTGATAAAATCATAGACGAATTAGAGCCGGGAAATTTACGTTTGCCTGTTTTAATTAAGAAATACATCAAGCAAAATGCACGTGTTGTAGCTTTTAACGTCGATCCTTTATTCAACAATGCAATTGACGGTTTAATGTACATCAGAATCGCAGATATTCCTGAAAGCACAATGAAACCCGTTATTGAAGAATTTCAAATAGAATTAGAGCGCAAATTATCCGAGAAAGAAGATTAATTGCAAATTGATATAAAAAGAAAATCCCGTTAGCACTTACTAGCGGGATTTTCTTTATAATTCTTATTTAAAACTAGTAAGGCTGTTCGTTTCCAATTTCGCTAATTTCATCAAAGTCATCTTTTGGATCTATTCCCCATTGATTTGTTCCTGATTCCCCTTCTGTACATAATACAACCAAAAGCCAGATTACTCCAGCCAGAGGTATAAATACGATAAAGAAAAACCAGCCGCTTTTACCAACATCATGCAAACGTCTAACTAAGACAGCTAATCCAGGTATAAAAACTAATAAAGAATATATACCGCGACATATTCCTAATTCTCCTGTTCCAATAGTAAGACCTGAAAAAATATCGACAATCATCAAAAGAATTGAAATTATTATTGTCGCTAATGTATAGAACCAATATTCACTTCTTCTGGCTCTTCCACTAAAATTAGCGTAGTTTTCAAAAACTACCTTTTTGTACCATTCAATCATAATTTCTTAATTGTAATCTATTTTTAATAAAAGTATTTAAATATTAAAACCAAGGTTTTCTACCAACCTGATAAGTCTGGTAAAAATCTTCGTCGGTCTTTGTTAGGTAAATAATTCCTTCTATAAGTCCTATTAAACTACCTAGTCCGCATAAAAGATTAAGAAGTATTTGAATTATTCCTTCTTTGGTGTAACCTAAATAGAATTTATGAATTCCTAAAGCTCCAAGTAAAATTCCAAAAATTCCAGCAACAACTTTTTTATTTTCTGGTTTGGAAGTTCCAAACTCTGATTGTGTATTTTCCATAATTTAAATTTAAAATCAATTATTATTAAAAAGAAAATCCCATCCACAGTTGCAGATGGGATTTTTTATGTTTTAGAACCAGCCTTTTTTTCCAACCTGATAAGTCTGATAAAATTCTTCGTCTGTTTTCGTCAGGTAAATAATTCCCTCAATGAAACCTATTAAACTTCCAATTCCACAAGTAACCAAAGTGATTACTAACTGAATAATCCCCTCTTGTGTATATCCCAGGATGAATTTATGTATTCCAAATCCTCCTAATAAAATGCCTAAAACTCCGGCAACAACTTTTTTATTCTCTTGTGTTGGGGTTGATGGTGTATTCCAGGCTTCTGGTTTTGTATTTTCCATTTTTACTTATTTTAAATTATTGCAATTCAACGTTTCCGATTTCATTAATTTCTTCAATTTCATTTTTTGGATCGGTTCCATAATAGTTTTCACCTGAATCTCCTTCTGTGAATAACAATACCAGAATCCAAATTGGACCAACCAATGGAATCATAGCTACTAGAATAGTCCAGCCACTTTTACCAATATCGTGCATTCTTCGAACTGAAACTGCCAAAGACGGAATCATTGTTCCCAGTGCATAAAGCATAAGTAAGCCATAAGCTAAACCAAGAGCCAAAGGACCATTATCTGTAGCCGCGTATATAATAAGTCCTAAAACAACAAACAATAAAAAGATAACTGTACTCGCCAAACGAAAATACCAGTATTCACTTCTTCTGGCTCTTCCTTTGAAATTTGCATAGTTTTCAAAAACTACTTTTTTGTACCATTCAATCATAATTAATAAAATTAGTTAGTTAAACCCTACTCTTTTTAGGATTTTCGGCCGCTCCTCTCTAAAAAATTTGTTAAAAATTTTCCGAACAATATTAGAAAAAAATAATCTTAAAAACTAATTCCGAATGTTACTTTTAAAGAAAAGACTTGTTATTAAAAACTAAATTGATTTTACAAAAAGAATACAACTCCTTAAGTCTTAGCCACATTGGGCTATTACGCATAAACCGCTTTGATTTTATCTACAATAACCTGTGCCAAACGTTCATGACTTTCAAAAGTCCAGCCTGCGATATGTGGTGTCAACAAAACATTTTTGGCTTCTAATAAATATTGAAAAGCCTCGGGCGTATTTTTATCCTGAAAAAGTGTTTCAAAAGATAATTTCTCATACTCCAAAACATCCAAACCTGCTCCCAGAATCTTTTTAGACTTCATAGCTTCAACTAAATCCGCTGTAACAATATTTTTACCGCGCGAAGTATTAATAATCCAAAATGGCTTTGCAAATGCGTTTATAAAATCTTTATTTACCATTTTGTCCGTTTCCGGTGTCCACGGAAGATGTAAACTCAGCACATCGGTTCTTTTTTGTAATTCTTCCAAAGAAACTTGTTTGGCATTTTCGTCGACCACATTGTCCAGAATATCATAACACAAAACATCAACCTCAAAACCGCGAAGCTTTTTGGCAAAAGCTTTTCCCATATTTCCATAACCAATAATCCCGACAGTTTTTCCGTCCAGTTCATGACCGCGATTGCTTTCACGATTCCAGTGTCCGGCTCTTATTTCGGCGTCGGCCTGATTTAAATTATTGAAAAGGGATAGAATTACACCCAGGGAATGTTCTGCAACAGCGTTGCGATTACCTTCCGGAGCAGCAATTAAATGAATTCCTTTTGCCTCTGCATAATCACAATCGATACTTTCTAAACCCGCGCCAACTCTGGCAATAAACTGTAAATTGGCTCCTTTATCTAAAAACGTTTTGTCAATTTTAAAACGACTTCTGATTACGATTCCGTTATACTCGTGAATTTTAGCTTCGATTTCTTCTTTTGAAGATTTAAAATCGGCATGGTTTTCAAAACCGGCTTCTTCAAGTTGTTGCCAAAGGATTGGATTGTTGCTGTCGATATGTAGAATTTTTACACTCATAACTAAGATTTATTATACTAAAGAAAAACAAAAATACAGCTTATTATTTATTACTAAATGTTAGAAAGTTTCAAGTTTCAGGTTTCAGGTTCAAAACTCTGTGTATTAATCTGTTGTGAGATTAATTAAAGCCAAACTATGAGTCTTAACTTGGATAGAATTTTTTATTGCCTATATTTTTTCTAACTTTGAAAATAACTTCGCTGAGAATTCTACCCGATATTCATCTTCAAATCAGCAAAAATTCTCACAAATGATATTGACCAAAACTTTTAAATCTTTTTTTGAAAACGAAAAATCAGGAGGGCTGTTATTGCTTTTTGTTACTATTATTTCGCTTTATCTTGCCAACTCTTCTTTTCAGACTGATTATATCGCTTTTTGGGAAAAAGATTTAGGCGGACATTCCATCACACACTGGATCAATGACGGATTAATGACTATTTTCTTTTTGTTGATTGGTTTAGAATTAGAGCGTGAAATTTACCATGGAGAATTATCAAGTATAAAAAATGCTTCTTTACCCTTAATGGCGGCTTTAGGCGGAATGCTCGTTCCTGCCGGAATATTTTTAGCCTTAAATTTTGGAACTGCAACCCAAAACGGAGCCGGAATTCCGATGGCAACAGACATTGCCTTTGCAATTGGAATTTTATCCCTTTTAGGAAGCAAGGTTCCGGCATCTTTAAAAGTATTTCTAACTGCGCTTGCGGTTATTGATGATTTAGGTGCCATAATTGTTATTGCCATCTTTTACACCACTTCTATTTCTTTTATAAATCTTGGTATTGCATTAGCTATTTGGGGATTCTTGTTTATTTTAAACAGAAAGAAAGTCAACAACTTTATTCCATATTTAATTGGCGGTGTTTTTATGTGGTATTTTATGCTGAATTCTGGTGTTCACGCAACTATTACGGGCGTTATTTTGGCATTTGTAATTCCGTTTGAAGATGGTGGAGAAAAATCAGTTTCGTATAAATTACAGCATTTTTTACATAAACCCGTTGCTTTCCTGATTTTGCCATTATTTGCGATTGCCAATACCTGTATTGCTATAGAATCTGATTGGCATGAAGGATTAAATCATCCCAATTCATTCGGAATTATTTTAGGATTGGTCGTTGGAAAACCTTTAGGAATTCTGCTTTTTTCTTTTTTAGGAGTAAGTGCCGGTCTTTGCGTTTTGCCTAAAAAATTAAAATGGACACATATTTTAGGTGCAGGAATGTTGGGCGGAATTGGTTTTACAATGTCGATTTTTATTACCATTTTAGCTTTCAAAGATCCTGAAACTATTGTTTTTTCTAAAATTGCTATTTTGATCGCTTCTGTGCTTTCCGGAATTTCCGGATTTGTTTATTTGAAGTATGTTTTGAAGAAGAAGAAAATTTAAATCCAATATAGAAAATCCCAAATTCCAACATCACATCATAACTATTTTTAAAACTTATTATTATGATTGCAAGAATCTGGCACGGAAAAACAAAAGTCGAAGATTATGAGGTTTACACCGAATTTCTACAAAAGACCGCTATTCCTGACTATTCAAAAACAACTGGTTTTATAAAATTATCCTTTTTACGAAACATCAAAAGCAACGAAGCCCACTTTACTTTAATTACGTATTGGGAGAATCTCGAAGTCATTAAAAATTTTGCCGGCAAAGATTTTGAAAAAGCGAAATATTACCCTGAGGATGTTCATTTTCTTTTAGAATTTGAAGAGAAGGTGGAACATTTTGAGGTTTTTAGCTGATTAAAATTCCAATATAAAAAATACCAAATTCCAATTATTTGCAAACTTGTCATCCTGAAGGAGGAAAAGGATCACACAAGAAATTCCGCATAGTTATTCACCAATCTTTGGCGAGTTACGCTTAGTGTAAAAACAAAAATTCCAAATCCCAAGCCTAAGCATTGGAATTTGGAATTTTTTATATTGGAATTTCTTTAAAAACCTAACCTTTGATTTGTTTCAAAGAAGTTTTAATACCCTTAATCAAGGAAGAACTAAAACCATTGTGTTCCATTTCATTCAAACCAACGATTGTACAACCCTGAGGCGTCGTTACACGGTCAATCAATTGTTCCGGATGTACTTTTTCCTCTAGCAACATTTTTGCAGCTCCTTTTACGGTTTGCGCGGCAATTGCTAAAGCCGTTTGCGAATCAAAACCAATTTCGATTCCGGCCTGCATTGACGCACGTATATATCTTAAGGCATAAGCCGTTCCGCATGCTCCAAGAACAGTTGCTGCATCCATTAATTTTTCATCAATAACCGGAGCCGTTCCTAAATCCTGGAATAAATCGACAATTGGCAATGCTTTTTCTCTGTCTTTTTCAGGAAAAGAAATACAAGTTGCTGATTCTCCGAACTGCGCCGCAATATTCGGCATGATTCGAATTACCGGAAATTCGTTATTTGTTTTGGATTGAAGCACATCTAAGGATAATCCGCTTACTGCAGAAGCTATCGTTTTTCCTTTGATTACTGGTAAAATTTCAGCAAAAACAGTATCAACCTGATATGGTTTTATCGTTAAAATTACCACATCAGCTTCCTGAATGTTATGTTTATTATCGTTAGAAACTGTAATTCCGTATTCAGCTAAATATAGAATACTTGCCGTGTTTCTTCTTGTTACTGTAACCTGATTGTTTTTGGAGAATTTGGCAATTCCCAAGGCAATAGAAACCCCCAGATTCCCTCCTCCAATTATATGTACTTTCATTGCTTATTTATTGGCTGGTTAATAGCATATTTTCGGTTTGCAAATTACATAGATTTTAAGGATCTTAAATCACTGTAATCTATTAATTTGTGGCAAAAATCTAAAACCCTAGAATCAATTTTGCCACTCCAAAGTAGAGCATAATTCCAAAAACGTCATTGGTTGTTGTGATAAACGGACCTGTCGCAATTGCGGGATCAATTTTATTCTTATGAAGGAAAAGCGGCACCAAAGTTCCTAAAGTCGCAGCGAATAAAATCACTACAATCATCGAAATCGAAATCGCCATTCCCACTAAATATTGTTGGTACATAATCGAATGATATCCTAAAAGAAGTAATGAAATAATACTACCGGAAATCATCGATACAGAAATTTCCTTACTAAAATAACCACGACTAAATTCTTTTAAAGTTCCGTTCGCCAAACCTTGTACCACAATGGCAGAAGCCTGAACGCCAATATTTCCGGCTGTGGCCGAAAGTAATGGAACGAAAATAATTAAAGTAGAATACTTTTGAAATGTAGCTTCATTCCCTTTCAAGACAAAAGAAGCCACAATCTCGATTACCATACCAATTAAAAGCCATGGCAAACGTGCTTTGGTTAACTCCAAAACACTATCGTTAGATTCAACGTCTTGTGTGATACCCGCCGCCAATTGGTAATCCTTATCAGCTTCGTCCTTTATTACGTCTACGATATCATCAATAGTAATTCTTCCGACCAAACGACCGAGTTCATCCACAACCGGAATAGCCTCTAAATCGTATTTTTGCATGATACGTGCTACCTCAACATCTTCAGTATCGACGTTTACAAAATTTAATTTTCGAATATAAATATCGCCAATTTGTGTTTTGGTAGAAGTCGTCAATAAATCTTTTAGTGATAATCTGCCTTTTAAACGGTTTTCATCATCAACCACATAAATTGAATGTACTCTGGAAACATTTTCTGCCTGAATACGCATTTCTTTTACGCAAGTCAGTACATTCCAGTTTTCATTGACTTTTACCAACTCTTTCCCCATCAAACCACCGGCAGAATTTTCGTCGTAACGCAACAAATCGACAATGTCTTTTGCGTGCTCGACGTCAAGCATTTCCGAGATTACTTCGGCTTTGATTTCCTGTGAAAGTTCACCGATAATATCAGCCGCGTCATTGGTTTCAAGCTCATCAAGCTCTTCCGCAATTTCTTTAGGCGAAAGTCGGCTTAAGATGTTTTCACGCAAATCATCTTCTAATTCCAGAAGAATTTCTGCTGTTTTATCACTATCTAAAACCCTGAAAATATAAGTTGCTTCGTCGAAATCCAGTTCATCCAGGATTTCGGCAATATCAGCGTGGTGCAAATCGTTTAATAAAACTTCAAGTTCCTGGTCGTTTTTATTAACAATATGCTCTTCTAATTGGTGGATTAATTCTTTGCTAACTTTGAACTCCATCGGCTTCTATTTTTTGAGTCAGTTCAATAAATTCTTCTACACTAAGTTGCTCGGGACGTTTATCAAAGATAGTGTCTAATCGCAAATTATCAGTTAAATTTAATGTTTTCAAACTGTTACGTAATGTTTTTCGTCTTTGCTGAAAAGCAGTTTTCACTACAGTAAAAAACAACTTTTCACCACATGGAAGACTATAATCTTCCTTTCGGGTCATTTTCATCACACCCGACTTGACCTTGGGCGGAGGAATAAAAACATTTTCGTCAACAGTAAACAAATACTCAGTAATATAGAAAGCCTGGGCTAATACGGATAAGATTCCGTACGCCTTTGAGCCTTTTTTCTCGCAGATTCGCTCTGCAACTTCTTTTTGGAACATTCCCGAAAACTCAGGAATCTGGTCTCTGAACTCTAAGGTTCTAAAAACGATCTGAGTCGAAATATTATAAGGGAAATTCCCGATTATAGCGAATTGTTTGTCTTTGTAAACCTCATTAATATTGTATTTCAGAAAATCCTGAGAGATAATCTGATTTTTTAATTTCGGATAATTTTCACCCAAATACGTCACAGATTCGGTATCAATCTCGATTACGTGCGTATTAATTGGTTTGTCAAGCAAATACTTAGTCAACACACCCATTCCTGGTCCTATTTCCAGAACCTCATCGTATCCTTCTAAACTCAAAGTATCAGCAATTGCTTTTGCAATACTTTCATCTTTTAAGAAGTGTTGTCCTAAATGTTTTTTAGCTTTTACTTTTTCCATTTTATCTTTTATTTGCCGCGAAGGCACTATGGTTTTTTGCCACAAAGGCACTAAGACACCAAATTTTTTTATTTTTTACCACAAATTACACAAATTATCACAAATTTAAAATTTACTAATCAGTGGAAACCTGTTTAATCCGTCAAATCTGTGCACAATTTCTGTTACTGAAACTCAAAAATTAATGTTCCGAAATAACTTCCAACTCCGTTCTGAAAGAAAGCATTTTGTCTGCGAACAATTCTAAAGCTTCTTTATGAAATTTCGGTTCGTCTTCAATGTAATATTGGTCTAAAGTTTCTTTGCTATCGGTAACATATTGAACGGAATAGGTAATTCCGCCCATTTCTTCTTCAATTAAAACCCTAACAATTCTTGCTGAAGAAAACTTTTCTGTAGCCAGAATTTCCGGTATGTGTTTTTCCTGCATCCATTTTAACCATTGGTCGTGAACGCTTTCGTGTATATTTGTGGTAACGTTGTAAATTATCATTTTTTTAAAGGTTCTGAGATTCTAAGGTTCTAAGGTTCTGAGCTTTTTTCTTCTTAAAATCTTAAAACAAATCGTCATATTATTAATTCTATTCTTTTTGGAGTTTGGAATTTGCTTTTTGGAATTTTACAAATTCTTATCTCCTCTCAACTCCCGGTATTTTTTTCTGGCATCAACAAAGTAAATACTGTCCTGATGGTTAAAAATCACCTTTTCATACAAAGGTTTTGCCTTTTCAATATCTTTTAATTCGTCGTTGTAAATTTCTGCCGAAAAAAACAGCGCTTCATCAACATAAATTCCGTCGCTATGATGGTCAATGATCTGCTGGTATTGGCTTAAAGCCGAATTATAATCCTTCAGACTTTCGTAAATTTTACCTAAACGCAACATTGTTACAGCTTCGATTTCCTGTCCTTTATAGGTTTTCAGAATATTCTGAAACTGCGTAATCGCTTCTTGTTTTTTATTCTGATAAATTAAAAAGTCACCTTTTGCAAACTGCTTCAATGCCGTTTGTGTCGAATCGGCAACGGTGTTGTCATTTATCAATAAAAAATATTCCAGGGCATCATTCGCAATCAACTGCGTGTTTGCCGACTTTAATTCTTTGAACTGTTTTAAAGCCCATTCAAAATCAGTTTTATAATAACTTGTTTTTGCCGCCTTTAAACTCGCTTCATGCGACATCACATCATTCTTTAAATCCAATTGAATCTGCGAATAATAAATCAGTGCCTGATTGAACTTTTCCTGTAAAAGCAAAATATCCCCCAATTCCATTTTGGCATCTGCTTCCTGATAATCATTCAAATTAAGCTCTAAGGCTCGTTTGACAATTGCGATACCTTCTTCTGGCTTTTTTAAATTAAATGCTTTAAAATGCGCCTGAATTAATTGCAAAGATAAGGTAAAAGGAGTTATTTCATAGGTTGTAAGCAATTGTTGTAACTCTGCATCGATTATTGGATACTCTTTTTCCTGTGCTTTATCAATTTTAATTTGCATTAAATAATAATTGCTCTGCACTAGCAAATCTAAATCTTTGGTATTAAGAAGAATAAAGTTCAGGATTTCAGCCGCAGTTTCAGTGTCGTCTTCATTTAATGCAAACTGACTTAAATTAACAATGCTAGAAAGAGACTCAGGTTCGCGCTTGTAAATCGCTTTTTCCTGAATAAAAGCTTTGCCAAATTCTTTTTGCTGTACATAAAACCAACTCAAATAATGATTCCAGAAAACATCCTGATCTTTTTGCGTTTTCAGGATTAGTGCTTTTCGCATTGCATCTTTAAAAGCCGTATTATCTGTTTCGCCATTCATAAAACGCGATAATTGCGTCTGAATCAAATTGGCATTTTGTGGATTTTGATAAGATTCTGTCAGTAAAAGATCAATCATTTGATCGGTCTTTCCTAACTGGCCATACAACATTCCTATTTGGAAATTGAAATTGTAATTAGGCTGTACCTGCATCGCTGTTTGATAGGCTTTCAATGCATATTCTAATAATACTTTTTTCTCGAATGAATTTCCAATTCCGTAAACATCATTAGCATTCGTTTTTATTTTTTCTATAGCCTGATCATAGTAGTTTTTGGCCTTTGAATCATTTTTCTGAAGTTGGAAATTATAGCCAAGTTCCACTAAAAACACACCTTGTTTGTATCTATTGTAACGATCCTGAATCATTTTTTCAGCCAAAGCAAATTGCTGCAATTGCTGATAACAATCGACTGTTCTTAAAAAATATTGGGTATTGGATGGTGCGCTGTTTAAAAGCTCTTCGTAACTGATCTTCGCTTTTTCAAAATCGCCTTTGTCGTAGTAATATTGAGCCAATTGCTCATTTTGAGAGAATGCAAAACCGGACCACAACAAAACGATATAAATAAGGATGTTTTTCATATTTCAGTTTTTTAGTCGCAGTTTCAGTCACAGTATAAAACTGTAAACTATTATTTAATTTCAACGTTCGATTTCCAAACAATCAAAGTTAAGCCAATTAAAATAAAAGGGATACTTAAAATTTGTCCCATGTTGATCAACATATTGTTTTCAAAACTTTCCTGATTTTCTTTAAAAAATTCGATTAAAAATCTCGCCAAAAACAACAATGTCAGGAAACTTCCAAATAGTAGCCCACTTGCTTGTTTTATCTTTTCTGATTTATACATCCAAAATAACAGGGCAAAAATCAGCAAATAGGAAAATGCCTCGTACAATTGTGTTGGATGCCTCGGAATCAAATCATCGCGTTGAAAAACAACGCCCCAATTTCCATTTGTAGGTTTTCCGTAGATTTCAGAATTCATAAAATTCCCCATCCTAATAAAGGCCGCTGTAATCGGAACTCCAATTGCCATTCTGTCTAACAGCCCTAAAAAATTAACTTTATATTTTTTGCAATATAAAATTATAGCAATTAAAACCCCTACTGTACCACCATGACTAGCTAAACCCTGGAAACCGACGAACTTATAAACTCCACCTATTTTTTGAATAGGCAAAAGTATTTCTAAGGGATGTTTCAAAAAATAATCAGGTTCATAAAAAAAGCAATGTCCCAGTCGGGCACCTAAAATCGTACCCACAATTACATAAACCAGTAAACTATCCAGATTATCTAAGGGCAGCTTCTCTTTTTTATAAATATCTCTAACAATATAATACCCTAGTAAAAGCCCCGAAGCAAAAAGAGCACCATAATATTTTAAAGGAAAACTATCTGTAATCATAATGATAACAGGATCTACATTCCAATTTAATACTGCGCTCATCCAGGTTATTTTTAAAGTATCCAGTCTCAATCTCAGTTTTCAGAGTGTTACTGAATACTAAGACTGTAAACTGCAATTAATTAGTTTATAATATCAAATCCGCAGTAAGGACGTAAAACTTCTGGAATTACAATTCCTTCCGGCGTTTGGTAATTTTCTAAAATTCCTGCCAAAACTCTAGGCAAAGCCAATGAACTTCCGTTTAGCGTGTGTGCTAATTGGTTTTTTCCGTCTTTGTCTTTGAAACGTAATTTTAAGCGATTTGCCTGAAAAGTCTCAAAGTTAGAAACTGAACTAATTTCTAACCAACGATCCTGTGCCGTAGAAAACACTTCAAAATCGTAAGTCAAAGCCGATGTGAAACCCATATCACCACCACATAAACGTAAAACACGATATGGCAATTTCAATTCTTTTAAAATATCTTTTACGTGTTCAACCATTCCATCAAGTGCCTGATAAGAATTATCAGGATGTTCGATACGTACGATTTCTACTTTATCAAATTGATGCAAACGGTTTAATCCACGAACGTGAGCTCCGTAAGAGCCTGCTTCACGACGGAAACATGGTGTATAAGCTGTATGTAAAACCGGCAATTCACTTTCGTTTAAAATAACATCACGGAATAAATTCGTAACCGGAACCTCAGCCGTAGGAATCAAATATAAATCATCAATAGTTGAATGATACATTTGACCTTCTTTGTCTGGCAATTGTCCTGTTCCGTAACCAGAAGCCTCATTTACCAAATGCGGTACCTGAACTTCATTGTATCCTGCTGCTGTATTTTTATCTAAAAAGTAGTTGATTAAGGCACGTTGCAAACGAGCACCTTTTCCTTTATAAACCGGAAAACCTGCGCCTGTAATTTTTACACCCAATTCAAAATCGATGATATCATATTTCTTTACCAATTCCCAGTGAGGTTGTGCGCCTTCGTGTAAAACCGGAATATCGCCTTCCTGAAAAACATTCAAATTGTCATCCGGAGTTTTTCCTTCGGGAACAATATCTGCCGGAAGATTTGGCAATGTGTATAATTTATTTGTCAATTCGGTTGCTAAAGCTTCTGCTTTTTCGCCCAATTCTTTACTTTTTTCTTTTAAGGAAACTGTTTTTTCTTTTAAGATTGCGGCTTTAGATTTTTCACCCGCTTTCATTAATTCCCCTATATCTTTGGATAATTTATTAGATTCAGCTAAAGTATTGTCTAATTCCACCTGTGTAGCACGACGGTTTTCGTCTAATTGCACCACCTCTTCAACAACGCTTTTAGCATCGATATTTCGTTTTGCTAAAGCCTTGATTACTTTCTCCTGATTCTCTCTAATAAATGCGATTTGTAACATAGCTTTGTGTTTATAACTAGTATTTTTATATAAAGGAAGCAAATTTAAGGAAATGTTTGCTAAGATTACGACAAAGTTTAAAATGAAAAAGTTATTTCGTTGTTGTTTCGCAGAGATTCACGAAGGTTCCGCAGAGTTACACAAAGTTTTAAAAAAAATCTTTGCGTCCGACGCTCAGGGATTCTGTAATTCTTTGTGTATCTCTGTGAAACAACTACGGAATAAAAACAAAAAAACGGAAACAGCCCCCAAGCCGTTTCCGTTTCTGTCTCTCAAAATTGAGATTCAGCAAATAATAATTTATCTGGTATAAACCGTGATCGCACCATTAGCATCTTTCACTTTCAATTCTGAAAGCGTAAGATTTACGATGTCCTGAGTTTTACTTACACCATTTATAACGGTAGTTAAATTATTGTGTGATCTTGAATAAATACCTGATCGTGTTGTTATAGCACAAGCACTAATTGTTGAATCATAATCTCCTTCTGTTGCAGTATTATCTAATTTAAGTTCCAGATAATCTTTTTCGCATCCACTTTGATTTTGTGGCGCATCAATTAATGTTTCTGTACCACCTGAAGTAGTACCAATTTTACTTAGTTTCCATTTTCCTTCTAATGGAACTAATGTTTCTCCTTCATTATCATCATTGCTGCAAGAGGTTGTAAATAAGCCAATGCTTAGGATTAAGGCGAGTAATAAGCTTTTCGTTTTCATGTTTGATTTCTTTAAATATTAATAGTGCTAAATTAATTTTAAAGTTTCCCGTTGTGTTACACAAATTTCCCGATGATTTACATAATTACTAGAAAATCGTAAGTTAATTCATAAATAATGTATAAAAGTTGTGGAATCATATTCTATAACACAGAGGTTCGCAAAGATTTGCACAGAGATTCACAAAGATTTATTACACAATTTGAATCTCTTGTAATGGCTGTACTTACTCTATTACGCAAAGCTGCGCAAAGGATTCACAGAGATTCACAAAAGATTTATTATACTCTTTGTGAATCTCTGTGTTATTCTTCGTGTCTCTCTGTGGAATAGCTGTACTTACTCTATTATGCAAGCTGTGCAGTGGAATAATTTACTTACGTTCAATCAATAATTCCTTAAGTTCGTTTGTTTTCAAAAAGGTGGCCAGACGCCCTGCAAGCAATAAAACTTCTCTTTCTTCAGGAGCAATGCGTAATTTGGTTTGTACATGAGAAGCAAATTCATATAAGATCAGAATTTCGCTAGCCGTCAATTCGTTGAACTTATCTCGCTTTAAAGTAGCCAAAATCACTTCGCCGTCTTTATCTTTTGTAAAGCTTAGTTCACCAAATTGATCAATTAATTCTTTTTTGAAGTTGGCATAAAATCGAAGCCAGGTCGAATAATCATCATCTGAATTTTTTAATTCGATTACCAAATCTTCATATTTCTGATTTTTCTCCATCTTTAGTAAATGATCCCGAAGTGTTGTAAAACCAATCACCTGATAATTTGAAACCGGAATTTTATAGCGATCCATTAAATTTTCGACATCTCTGTCAAAAGTGATATAGCGCGTTTGAACCGTATACAACGATGCTGTTTCAAAAAGAGAAATTAGTTTGATTTTTTCGTCGCTGATGTAAGGTTCTTTTTTTCCTTGTCCCAAACAATCAATAAAAAGTGCTCTTTTGTTTTTATTATCTACTTTAGAATCATTATTTAGTAATTCTATCAGGGTTTTATATCCCATATTATCCGAAGCGCCACCATCAATAATACATAATATTTTCTGTTGATTTTTTACGCCGAATTTCACTTTTGGCAAAACGCCCGGAAAAGCAGAACTCGCAGTAATAGCATAAGTAACCGGAAAATTAAATCCATCATTTATCTCATTATGATCTAATGGAATCGAAGCCTTGTTTGGCGCCAAAGACGAATTTAAATTTAAACCTCGAATAATATGAGGCATAAACGGAATACGTTCTCCGTTGTTATAAGCCGTTGCATTGGCCACCATCATTGGTAAATTGGGCGTGTTTTTACTTTCCTTCGGAACAAAAAAATCAGACATCAACATTTGAGTTGAAAACTTGTTTGGGTTATCAGGATTCGTATTGTCATATTGCAGAATCTCCGAATCAAGTCGTTGTGTCATCGAGATTTTATCGCCTTTTTCATTTCGGCTATTGTTTAAAAGTGACAAAATTGTAGCCGATTTATCCACATAATCTTTAAAGGCATCAGCTTTGGAGAAATAAAACTCATTAAATGTACAATTGTCGTGATTGAGTCTGTTTTTTAGAATTGTTAAATAATATCCCGCCGAATAACAGCCTCCCGAAACTGTTGAGAAATAATCAATCTCATTTAAGAAGTTACGTTGCTGATTGTTTTCCTGGATTTCTTCTAAACCCAAAAGAACGCCCATACTAAAAAACTGCGCTCTTGAACCACCTCCCGAAATGGCAACTCCTAAAGCAATATTCGGATTCTGAAATTTAGCATTACGCTCCTGAACTGATTTATAGTCATTTAAAGAAACTGTTGGAATTGAACTATAGTTGATCTCTGAAAAAAGATTGATTTTATTTTGAGAAAAGCCCGATTGAAAAAAAAGAAGCACTATTATTTGACCGTATACATATCTCATTTTAAATCAATTAAATCCATAAAGCGAAGTTAATAAAGTTATTCCACAAAGTTGCGCAAGTTGACACAGAGATTCGCTGAGTTTTTTTGATGAGAATGAATCCCGAAATCCCTATAGGTATAGGGAGCGAAGTAGCCAATTTTTACTGCCACAGATTAAAAATCTGCAGAAAACCTTGAACCTTTGAGCCCCAGCAACTTTGAACCTTAAAAGAAACTACTCCACATTAAACAACCTTAAAATATACGAGAGTTCATATACAATAAACAGAATCGCCAGAATAGTATGAAAAACTTTATTGTGATATTTTATTGCTATCAGACAAAGCACAACATGTGTGGCAATCCTAATATAATACTCCGTTTGATTGTATAAAAAGTAATTTCCGCCTTTTATGGCCGTATCAATCATATCGGCAATATAACTGATTGCCAGAATCGCGAAAAACCAGTTTTTCCTCGAATAAAAATAATCTTCATAACCAGTATAGTCTCGTAAATCGTCCGGATATAAAATGGCACACAACAAATAGTAAATCAGGATATAACAAATGATAAAAAAGTAATCTATAAAATACCATTCGGTTATCAACTTGAGATTAAACTCCCACCACCAGAAATGAATGATCAGCAAAAAAACATAAAACACCCAAAGCGAGTGCACAAAATAGACTTTCTTTCGTCCCGGATGCTGAATAAAAATAACCGATCCTTTGATAAGATGCGTTAAGCTCAATCCGAGAATTATTCCGATAACAGATTTGATATGCGTTAGTTCTTCCATAAAAACCTCAATTTTATAAAGAACTAAAATTAATTTAATTAATTCAGAAACAAGTGCTTGCGAATAAAAATTTACTAACTCAGTTTAACCGCAAGGTTCGCAAAGGGCTTACGCAATGTTCGCAAGGAAAATAAAACTTTGCGCTTTCGCGACTTTGCGAGATTAAAACTAACCTCTTTGCGTGTCTAGCGTAAACCCTTTGCAAACTTTGCGATTAAAAAACTAGGCTCGTTTAATCTCATGCCCCACATATTCCTCCAAAGTCGCAAACATATCGTCTACCGAAAGCACTTCGAAATCAGGGTGATTTTTCAGGAAATTAGCATTCAGCGTAACCAGATTTTCTTCGAGTTCATAAAAAGTATCATTATTCAAAGAATCACGAACCGGATTCACGCCTTCAAATTTTCCGCTTACAAATTTATTCAGCTTAACACTGCTCATCAATTTAACTTTCTTGCTTTGCTGTTGAAACAATTCCAAATGCTTTTCGGCACCTATTAAAGCCAGACCTTCTTCAATCAATTCGTTTAGTTCTTTATTCCAACCCGATTTATAAACAAACTGCGCAAAATTTCCCTCTGCATATTGCGACCAGTAATAATCAAGGTAATAACTCATCAAAGCATCAGGATGAATAAATTCGTCATCAACACCTTCCTCACGCATTAAATTGATAACCGAAATATTAGAATGAATCACATCGTGAAGATTTTCACTATTCATTGCTGTTTCAGAAACTATTATTCTACCGAATTCCTCCATTTGATTTTGTTTTGAGATTGATTTGCAAATTTCAGTTAAATAAAAACAGAAAAGAAATACAATCTGATTTATATCGCATCAGATCCGTCCGTATTCTTTTTTTCATTCATTTTTGCCACCAAAGCCTTCAAACGCAAGGCGCGTTCTCTTTTTTCTTCCTGCAGTTTAGCCTTCTTCCGATTGAGCAATTTGGTGTGCAAAGCCTTGTTTTTCGTATTCTTTTCAGGTCCTTTTGCCATGATTTCTATGCTTCATTACTTTATTTCGCAAATTTCGGTGAAATAATGATATAAACGTGAATAATTTTTTGGGCGTTCTCCGCCGCGGCGGACCGGGCTATTCGCTGCAAGTCCTCGCACTCCTTCGTCAGGCTGTGGGCTTTCCACTACTATGCCTAACGCTCTCGTTTTCATAAGAAGATTTAGTTTTGTGAGATTATTTTGTACTATTAAAAAGAGTATTTTAGCTTTATTAAATACTTAGATAGTCATGATCAAAAAATACTTTTTATGTGCGATGATGATAATCATTATGTTAAGTTATCAAAAAAGTATCGCACAAACATCTCCGAAAATTGATGAAATTGAATTTACCTATACAAATAGTCGTAGAATTCCTTATAATGAGGTAAAAATCAATATTTCAAGAATGTCTACAAGTAATCGCGCAATAATATTTATTGAAAGCAGACCTGGTGATTATGACCCTCAATGGAACTATAGCAAAATAAAAAAATCTATAACTATTGATCTTAAAACTTTTAATAAACTTGTTATTCAAGCAGTATCTCTGGATCGAATAAATATTGGTAAAGCTTTTTTAGATGGGAAAGACGGAAGCACTTGGGAAATAAAATTTGGCTCAAAAGGAAAAAATAAAAGCTACCGATTTTGGTCACCTAACTACAACATAAAGGAAAGAGGGTTGTCAAATTTTGTAACTCTTTGCGAAAAAATAATAGATATTTCAGAATTAAAAAAAGAAGAAATTCTTGAAAACTAATCATATTAAAATCATGAAGTTATCTATCACTATTATATTCCTAACAGTATTATTAAGTTGTCAATCATCAAAAAAGAATCATGATTTTACCTTTTTTAAATGGAATATTCATGAATCTTATTACTTAAAGTTCAATTCATCAGACACACTTTATTTCATCAATACATATCCGCTTGAAGAACAAACTTCCTTTACGATTTTAAACGAAGAAGAAAAAGAGAAAATCCAAAGTACTTTAGATACTATATCTTTTCCAAAAGAAAAAGAGTTTATAAGCTCAGTTGATGACGGAGAAACTTTTGCTTTTGACTTAAAAAACAAAAAACAATCAAAACAACTTAAAATCCATGGCCACCAAGGTCCAAATCAATTTTGGTTATTCGGAAAATCATTAGAAGCGATAAAAAATCAACATCGTTTTATTAAAATCAATAAAAAATTTGATTTAAAGGATTTTAATAAAATAATAATTTCTCCAATTCCTTTACCGATAATTTGCAATCCGTGCCCACAACGATAAGACAAATGAACAAAATATACTTAATTTTTTTTCTATCCCTAATCAGTTTCTGTTCTTATTCCCAAGAAAGCAAAGAGATACAAAAACTAGAAATAGAACTTCAAAAATGCTTAGATGATACACAGAACAATATGTTGAACTGTACAATTGAATATTATAATAAAATAGACAAACAGCTTAATATAACATACAACAAAATCAGACCGACATTAAGCAAATCAGAACAGGAACAATTAAAAAGCAAACAATTGGCATGGCTTAAAAAAAGAGATCAATATTTCAAAAAAGTCGAAGTCGAAACTGCAAAAGAACTTGATGGAGAAAACTCATCACAAGATTACAGAATGATTTGTTCTCATGAAAATGCTCTATTTGTGAGAGATAGAATTATTGAATTAGAAAAAATATATTCAAAAAACTAAAATCGACTCAACCGATGAACCTTCCAAAAAACCTAACTCTATTCTACGTCTCGGGAATCCTCTCTATTGTCGCAGGAATAATTTACGCGATAATCCTAATAAACGGCAACTCCGCAGAAGATGGCTTATTGGGAATTTATATTTTGTTTGGTTTGATTCCGGTTTCTTTAGTTTTATTAATTGATCGTCTTTTGGTTCGGAAGTTTGGGAATCAAAAAGTGAATAAAGTGCAATTTTATTTTCTGGGATTTATTATACTTTTATGGATTATAAGGGCGATTGCTAATTTGTAATTTTTTTAATAAAGAGAATAAATTATCTGCAGTCTTTATCAACCCTATAATTATCAAGAACAAGTGAGATCAAACTCAATACAATTAAAAACTAGAAAACTTATCAAAACATAAACTTAACATTAGATTGCGCAACCATTTAAAAAAATCATATCTATTTAGTAAATAGGTTTTTACAATAAAACCTAATTAACTAAAACCCAAAACATGAAACAGATTATTTTTATTTTCAGCATTTTATTTGCTTTAACAAGCTGCGAAAGTGATGATTCACAAACGAAAGAGGTAACATTTTCTACAATTCTCCAAAATGATTCTTTTTATGGAAATTATGATAATCCAAAAGCAAATCTGGTTATAAGAAATCAGGAAGACTGGACCGCCTTAATCTCAAAAATGAATCCATATAGCGATACCAATTATTATGTTCCAGATGCCACAATTGATTTTACCAAATATCAGGTCATTGCCGTTTTTGATGAAGTACGAAACTATGGTGGCTATTCTATTGACATTACCAAAATTACGCAAACCAATAATCGTATTTTCGTTAAGATTGAACAATTAAAAACCGGAGGCCTAAATGCTGTAATAACCCAGCCTTGTCATATTGTTAAAATAGCTAAAATCAACAAAGAGGTTGTTTTTCAATAACCCTAATTATCCATACATAACAAACCGAAAATAAAGTAAATTTTACTTTTCAATCTCGGAATTGTATCATTTTATAGAATACTTATATCAAAATCCTAATAACCGGAACTGCATCACAAAACGGATTATTAGGATTTTTGGTTAAACAATTTTAGTAATAAAAAAGTTCGTAAAGTTCAATTCTATCTTCTGTTATTTATTATACTTTTATGGATTATTAGAGCGATAGTAAACTTATAAGAAATTGAAACTTACGATTTCTATTCAATTAAACTAAAAACCCAATCCATGAAAAACCTCATAATCGCCATAATTTCATTTCTATCTTTCTCGATGTATTCGCAAAATCGTTACGAATTGCAGGATGAAGGCATAGAAAAACTTTATCTTTCAAATTCTATTACCGAAATGGCTGATCGAAAGATCATGACAAATGAACCAATTGTTGTAATTGACGGCGTTCCGTATCGTTTTCAGGATTTAGAGAAAGAAAAACTTCCTTTATCAAAAAAAGAAATCATATCCATCATCCCTTTGGATAGGGAAAAAGGTATTAAAATTTATGGCACTTTTGCTGAAGCGGGAGTTTTAATTGTGACTACAAACAAAAAGAAAAAATAGTTTCAGCAATCAATTCAAATGAACCCAACCTTCTTCGCAACGCAAGAAAAATTCAGAGAATGGTTAGAAAAGCATCACCAAACAGAAACCGAATTATTAGTTGGTTTCTATAAAGTGAATAGCAAAAAACCTTCTATGTCATGGTCAGAATCTGTAGATCAGGCACTTTGTTTTGGCTGGATCGACGGCGTTCGAAAATCTATTGATGAAGAAAGCTATACCATTCGGTTTACGCCGAGAAAAAAAACCAGTATTTGGAGTGCCATCAACATCAAAAAAGTTGAAGAACTTACCAAAGCCGGACTCATGAAACCCGAAGGTCAAAAAGCTTTCGACTTAAGATCTGAAGAACGCTCCCGAATTTATTCGCACGAAAAAGAACCAGCTGTTCTCAATCCTGATTTTGAAAAACAATTCAAAGCCAATAAAACTGCCTGGGAATACTTTAACCAACAAGCACCATCCTACAAAAAAGTCATGATTCACTGGATCATGAGCGCCAAACAAGAAAAAACCCGAATTTCGAGATTGGAAAAAACGGTAAATATAAGTGCCGAGAAGAAGAGAATGTTGTAAATAATTAAAAAACTAAATCAATACTATGGAGATTTTAATCAAACTAATATCCTTCACTTTAGTAATCTCTTTAATCATTTTTCCAATATTTATTCTGAAACAATTATATAAACGAAAAACAAGAAACATCATTATTCTATACTTTACTTTTTGCCTTATTATTACTTTTCTTTTAGTTTTAACCGTTGCCTGGTGGTCTTATTTTTCAAACCAACTACTACTTTCACATTACGGATATAATTTTGACGACTTAGATACTATCGAAAGACTTCAGAATGTGGCGCCTGAAAACTTAGACAGAATAAAAAAATTAAGAATGAGTATGATGGGAATCGGTTGGCCACTGAAGGCTTTTATGGTCTATCCATTTTATTTCGTTTATCTTGTAATTGTATATTCAGTTCTGGATTATCAAAAAAATAAAACAAAAAAGTAATTATAGCTTCATTTTTCTTTGTATTCTTTATAGTACTTTTATGCAATATTTAGTGTAATATTAAATTTCTTATTGTTCGAAAATTCATAATTAACACTAATTTAAATATGGAAACTGAAGGAATTGGTGAATTAAGCAATTTTATTATTTGTTGCATCCTTTTGGTGACTGGTATCACTTCTTTTGTATCTGCCTGGATTTCGGGCAAAAGAAGTTTTAAAATTCGTCGCATAATTTTAGGTACAATTCTGGTAACTTTCTTCGTTATTCTATTACTAAACTTAAAAGAAATTAACTAAATCGTATATTCATCAAAAAAGATAAACAATGGAAAACAGAACCACTTTACAATACTATGTTTTAGATGTATTCTCAAATAAAAGTTATAAAGGAAACCCATTGTCGGTTGTTTTTACAAATGGTGATTTAGAATTAGAAACCTACCAAAATATCTCCAAAGAATTTGGTTATTCTGAAACATCATTTATTTATTATTCAACAAAGAAAAAAGCGCTAAAGGTTCGTTCATTTACCCCAACTGGAATCGAGATTGATGGTGCAGGACACAATTTATTGGGTGCAGTTTGTGGTGCCTTACTAAAAAGAATGCCCATTTTTGAGGAACAAAATGAAAGCGAGCGTTTTGTGATCATGAAAGATTCAGCCATTCCTTTAACGGTAAGCTTTGATCCAGCTACACAATATCCAGTGGTGCAAATGCATCAAAAATCAGCTGTCATCAAACAAGAAATCCCAACCTACAGAATTGCGGTGGCATTGGGTTTAAAAATCGAAGATTTAGATGTAAATGCTTTTGTTCCAACAATTGTAAAAACAGAAGTTGCCCACACCATGGTTCCCATAAAAAACAGTCAATTGCTCAATAGTATTGTTCCTGACAATCAACTGTTAATCGAAATATCAAAAGAATATCATTTTGAAGGATTTTATTGTTTCACTCCTGCCGATGAAAATCACGAACATATAGTCGAAACTAGATTTTTCAACCCCATAATTGGAATATATGAAGATCCGGCTACCGGAACGGCTGCAGGTCCTTTAATTGGCTTTTTAACGCAAAAGAAATTTACTAAATCAGAGAAAGAATATAAAATTCTGCAAGGTGTAAAGTTAAAACAGGCTTCAATGATTGAAGTTATGAATCGTGAAGAAGATATTTTGGTTGGCGGTTCTTCGATTATTACAATGCGTGGGGAATTATATCTATAAAAAAAAGCTGCATTAAATAATGCAGCTTTTTTTTATGTCCAAACCAGAAATTAGTTCGTTTTCATAGGCGGTAAATCAAACGCAACAGAATCGTGTTCGAAATTATTACGATGTCCACCATCGCAAAAAGGTTTGTTTGCCGATAATCCGCAACGGCAAAGTCCTAATGCAGATCTTCCCTGAAGTCCGTAAACTGTTCCTTCAGAATCCATGATTTCAAAATCACCTTCGATTTTTATAGATCCGTTTTTATTGATGATAAGTTTTGTCTTGCTCATAAGATTGTCTTTGTTTTTTTCTTGGGCAAAGGTTGCAAAATATATTTTGAAGATTTTACTTGTAGTGCTAGTTTAAACTCGTTCTATTTTATGGGGTTGTTTCACAGAGATGCACGAAGATTTTCGCAGAGATACGCAAAGATTGTCAGGCTGAGCGAAGTCGAAGCCCGCAAAGTGATTCAGCGCATGGGCTTCGACTTCGCTCAGCCTGACAAACAACACGGGAAACTTCTTGTGAAAATGAGTGCCCTAGCCCTGATAGAAGTGGAAATCCTTTTGTGCCGGGGTTCGGCACAAAAGATTGGAACGGATAGCGGGATTAGCTCCTGAAAAAACAATCGACACTAAATAATCTCATTAAATTTTTGTTTCACGCAGATTCGGCAGATTGAGCAGATTTTAATTTAAAAAATCAATTTAATCCTGTAATCTGTGGCTTTAGTTTAAAAAACTTTACAACTCTACTCCCCGATGGCTATCGGGATTGCGAGATTAATTCGCTTTGCTTTAAAAAAACTTAGCGAATCTCTGTGTTTTTCTTCGCCCAACTCTGTGAAATTGCTTGTGAATCTCCGTGAAATAACAAAATCTCAATTCTATTGCTTATTTTTGCACTCAATAAAATTGAAAGATGATACAGAATCCAAAGAGATATACTATTACGGCGGCTTTGCCTTACACCAACGGACCTATTCATATTGGGCATTTGGCTGGGGTTTACGTGCCTGCAGATATATATTCGAGATACTTGCGTTTGCAAGGAAAAGACGTTGCGTTTATTTGCGGAAGCGATGAACATGGTGTTGCAATTTCGATGAAAGCCAAAAAAGAAGGAATTACACCACAAGAAGTTATTGATAAATATGACGGAATTATTAGAAAATCATTCGCTGATTTCGGAATTTCGTTTGATAATTATTCTCGTACTTCGGCTAAAATTCATCATGATACGGCTCAGGAATTCTTCAGGACTTTGTATGATAATGGTGATTTTATTGAAGAAGTAACCGAGCAATTGTACGATGCAAAAGCAGATCAGTTTTTAGCGGACCGTTTTGTAGTTGGAACCTGCCCGAAATGTGATAATCCGGAAGCTTACGGTGATCAATGCGAAAAATGCGGATCGACTTTGAATGCTACCGATTTGATTAATCCAAAATCGACGATTACCGGAGAAACTCCCATTTTAAAAGAAACAAAACACTGGTTTTTACCTTTGGACAGGTACACTGATTTCCTGACAGAATGGATTTTAGTCGGACATAAAAACGACTGGAAACCGAATGTTTACGGACAAGTAAAATCATGGGTTGATGGCGGATTAGAACCTCGTGCGGTGACACGTGACCTTGATTGGGGAATTGATGTGCCGGTTGAAGGCGCCGAAGGAAAAAAATTATACGTTTGGTTTGATGCGCCTATCGGATATATTTCATCTACGAAAGAATGGGCAGCGCGCGAAGGAAAAGACTGGGAACCATACTGGAAAGATGAAGAAACGAAACTGGTTCACTTTATTGGGAAAGACAATATCGTTTTTCACTGTATCATTTTCCCGGCAATGCTTAAAGCCGAAGGAAGCTATATTTTACCGGATAACGTTCCTGCAAATGAGTTTTTGAATTTGGAAGGAAATAAACTTTCGACTTCTAAAAACTGGGCCGTTTGGTTACATGAATATTTAGAAGAATTTCCGGAGAAACAAGACGTTTTGCGTTATGCCTTAACTTCAAACGCTCCAGAAACTAAGGATAATGATTTTACCTGGAAAGATTTCCAGGCGAGAAACAACAACGAATTGGTTGCAATTTTTGGAAATTTCATTAATCGTGTTGTGGTTTTAACCAACAAATATTACGAAGGAGTTATTCCGACGCCAAATGAATTTTCAGAAGTTGACGAGCAAACTTTGGCAGAATTAAAAGCGTATCCGGCTGTGATTTCAAGTTCAGTGGAGCGTTACAGATTCCGTGAAGCTCTTGGGGAATTGATGAATGTTGCCCGTTTAGGAAATAAATATCTTGCCGACGAAGAGCCTTGGAAAGTAATGAAAGACAATCCGGAGCGTGTAAAAACGCAAATGTATGTGGCATTGCAAATTGCTGCTGCTTTAAGCGTTTTGGCTGAACCGTTTTTACCTTTTACATCAAAAAAACTTTCAAAAATCCTGAATTTAAGTGATCTTAAAGAGCATTTTGAAGGATTTAGTAAGTTTCTTAAAGAGAAAAATCGTGATGCAAAAGACATCATTATTGATAAAGTACTAGGTTGGAATGATATTGCTGAAAATTCAGATTTAATTCCGGCGGGACATAAAATTGGCGAAGCAGAATTGCTTTTCGCAAAAATAGAAGACGAAGAAATACAAAAACAAATAGATAAATTGGAAGCTACAAAAACAGCCAATCTTGCAGAAAGCAAACAGCCGGAACCACAAAAAGAGTTGATTCAGTTTGAGGATTTCGCTAAAATGGATATTCGTGTTGGAACTATTCTGGAAGCAGAAAAAATGCCAAAAGCCAATAAACTTTTAGTTCTTAAAGTAGATACCGGAATTGACGTTCGTACAATAGTTTCCGGAATTGCTGAAAGCTTTTCGCCAGAAGAAATTATCGGAAAACGTGTTTCTGTCTTAGCCAATTTGGCTCCAAGAGCTCTACGTGGCGTTGAAAGTCAGGGTATGATTTTGATGACAACAAATGCTGAAGGAAAATTGGTTTTTATCAACCCGGATGCTGATGCTCCTAATGGTGAAACGGTAAACTAAAGTTTTATACTACTATAAAATGGCGTGAATCGATTAAACATTTTAATTGATTCACGCTTTTTGATTTTAAAAAATACTCTCTAATATTTTATTTGCTAGTATTTAGTTTCATAAAAAAACTAGATATTAGCAAATAAATAAAAATCAAATCTCATAATGTTAAAAAAAATACTCCTTATGGCTTTACTTTTAAATGGTTTAGTCTCTTTGTCACAAGAAACAATTAGTTCTACACCTATTGAATTAAAAAAAAATCGTGGTGTTTTCCAGACCGTAAATGATCAGAAAAAAGATGTTACCGTATTTGTCAGTGACAAAATAAAAGTAAATGCTATTCATCTTAATGAAAAAATGCAAATAGCAGATAGTATTTCAACAGAAAGACCAAATACTAAAGTTTACACCAATATGATTGGTTATAACATCAAAAATAATAATACAAGACTTTTCTGGTCTTCGGATGATTATGAAAATATTTTTACACAATTGTATGATTTTAATAGCCGAACAGTCCAAACACAACAATACACCCTTGCTTTAAAAGACGAAAAGTTTTTGCAAAAATTTAGTGAAAATGAAAAGTTTTATATCTTAACTGTTGTTAAAAAAAGCAATAATTTAAGATTACATATTTTTGATAAAGAAGGAGTGTATGTGTCAAAAACAATCTCTTTGGAAGGATTTCATTTCTTTAAAAAAAAGTATGTCAAATCAACGCTCTATGGCGTATTAGAGGAGAGTTTCCTTCCTAACGAATGGCCTTTTTCGATGCATTTTATGAATATCGAAAATCCAACTTCATTAAATGAAGCTACAAAAAAGAGAAAGTGTTATTTTAATAAAAATCAAATCGTTATAACAATTGATAATAATGTAAATTACACCCAAGCTATTGTAATTGATTTAACAAGATTTAGTGCTATCGAAAAAATAATTAAATTTCCTTCAATTTCAGAAATGAGTCCAGGAGGATATTCTGTTCGATTAAATTCAAACTCTTTCTTTATTAACAATAAACTATATCAAATAAAATCTTCAGCCGATATTTTTCATTTTACCATAAAAGATTTAGATGGTAATTTACTAAAAGAATACACTGCAACTGGAGATACTCCAATTGAATTTAAAAACACAGAAATTTCACAGCAAGGAAACGATTTTTTTGGTGGAGGTGAGAAAGTATTGGAGAACTCTTCCCAATTTATTCGAAAGATAACTAATTTGCATGCAGGTATTGCTTGTTATAATGTTGGGGAAAATACATTAATAACTTTCGGAGGCATTTCTGATACATCACAACAACCTGCAGGTCAATCTGTAATGAATCAATTTGGCTTTATAGGTTCATTATTAGGAGCTGTCATATTTAATCCAACTATGGATAGCTTCAATTCCTATTCTAGCCGAAAAGTGGTTAAGGTAGAAGGTTTATTTGACAAAGAAGGCAATCACGTAAAAGGCGAATTACAGCCGTTAGCATTTGATAAGATTAGAACGTTTCTTGATAAAAATGAAGATACATCAGCACAAATTTTATTTAAGATAGATTCTTATTATTTAGGGTATTATGACAAAAAAGCAAAAGAATATATTATTAGAAAATTTAATGACTGAAAACATTAATAATTCCCGGACGCAAATCCGGGAATTATTAATAAAATTAAGGCTTTTTAAGAAGATGAAAGCTTCAAAAAATCACTAAATGAAACTCACCAAACCAAGATTGGCTTTAATCTGCGGGATACTTTGTATTTCCATCTTCCCGATATTGGTTAAATTAAAACTGGCACCTGGATTAATCTCGGCTTTTTACCGTATGTTTTTTGCGGTCCTTTTGCTGTTGCCTTATGTAATTATAACGAAAAGCTTCAAACTTCCGAAGACAAAATTCTTGCTTTTGGCCATGCTTTGTGGTATTTTATTTTCATCTGATGTTGCGGTTTGGAATATCGCCATTCAGGATTCGAGTGCGACTCAGGCTTCACTTTTAACGAATTTATCTCCGCTTTGGGTCGGAATCGGTTCGTTTTTATTTTTGAAATCAAAACCTGCAACCAATTTCTGGATTGGAACAGTGGTTTCTTTATTCGGAATGGTGACTTTGGTTGGTTTCAGTTTTTTTATGGAATTGAATTTTGATCAGGCTTTCTTGTTTGCGGTTTTATCAGGGATTTTATATTCAATTTATCTGTTGGTCAGCAAAAATGTACTTTCAGAAGTTGATGTTTTGTCGTTTATGACGATCAGTTTATTGGCTTCGAGTGTTTATCTAGGAATTCTTTGCTATTCGTTAGATCAGCCTTTTACCGGATTCTCAAATACCGGTTGGTTTGTATTGGTTTTACAAGCCGTAATTTGTCAATTGTGTGCCTGGTTGTCGATTAGTTATGCAACACAACACATGCGCGCGACCAGAGTTTCGTTGAGTTTATTGAGTCAGGCTGTAATAACTTCGATATTAGCTTGGTTGTTTTTAGAAGAACAAATAACTTTACAGATGGTTTTCGGCGGCATCATTTTACTTTTCGGAATCAGAATTACATTTTTCGATAAAACTATTTCGTTAAAAAGAATGTTTAATAAGGATTGATAAATAGCACGCGGATTCTGGCGGATTCTGGCGGATTTAAGCAGATTGATTTTTTAATTAGTACCGAAAAAGGTTTCACGCAGATTTTGCAGATTTAAGCAGATTGCGCAGATATTTTAGAAAAAATCTTTTTAATCTTTTAATCTGTGGCAAGAAAAAATTAGTGAAAATTTGTGCAATTTGTGGCTAAAAAAATTCCACACAGATTTTGCAAATTAAAGCAGATCAGCACGGATATTAAAAAATCTTTAAAATCATTTTAATCAGTGGCAAAATCTGAAACTATCTGTGGCAAAAAACCTGAAACTTGAAACAAAACAAAACTTGAAACAAAAAACCCATGTTAGATAAAAACAAAATACCCAATTTAAAAGTAATTGCATTTGATGCTGATGATACTTTATTTGTAAACGAACCTTATTTTCAGGAAACAGAACACAAATTCTGTGCTTTGATGGAAGATTATCTTTCCCATCAGGGTATTTCACAGGAATTATTCAAAATTGAAATTGCAAATTTGCCTTTGTACGGTTACGGAATCAAAGGATATATTCTTTCGATGATTGAAGCAGCGATGAATATTTCGAACAATACAATTCCAATAGAAGTTATTGAAAAAATCATTCAATACGGAAAAGAATTGCTCGAAAAGCCAATCGAATTGCTAGACGGAATCGAAGAAACTTTGCAGGCCTTACACGGAAAATACAAATTGGTTGTTGCGACAAAAGGCGATCTGAAAGATCAGCACAGCAAATTACATCGTTCAGGTTTGGGGCATTATTTTCACCATATAGAAGTAATGTCAGACAAGCAGGAAACTGATTATGAAAAATTACTGGGTCGTTTAGACATTCAGGCACATGAATTTTTGATGATCGGAAACTCGCTAAAATCTGACGTATTGCCTGTTTTAGGGATTGGTGGTTATGCTGTACATATTCCGTTTCATACTACCTGGGAACATGAAAAAATTAATCATAAAGTTGAGCATAAACATTTTAGTTCTTTCGAAAAAATTTCTGAAGTGCTCCCTAATTTATTATAATGAAAACACTATTAGACTTAGAAAACTGGAATAGAAAAGAACATTTTGCACATTTTAGCCAAATGGAAGAACCTTTTTTTGGCGCAACTGTCGAGATTGATTGTACCAAAGCGTATCAAACAGCCAAAAGTTTTAATACTTCTTTTTTCATCTATTATTTACATAAAACCTTAGTTGCAGTAAATACAATTGAGAATTTTAGATACCGTATTTCAGAAGGCAAAATCTACAGTAACGATCGTATCGATGCGTCGGCAACGATTGGTCGTGAAGATGGTACTTTTGGGTTTTCATTAATTGAATACAACGCTGATTTTAGAAATTTTGAAGAGACCGCTTTGGCAGAAATCGAAAGAATTCAAAATACGACTGGGATTTTTACAAGATCTTTTGATGATGACAATGTGATTCACTTTTCTGCTATTCCATGGCTGAATTTTACATCGCTTTCTCATGCGAGAAGCTACACTTTCCCGGACAGCTGCCCAAAGATTTCATTTGGAAAAATGATGACTTCTGAATCTGGAAAAAGAACCATTGCAATGTCTGTTCATGTACATCATGGTTTGATGGATGGTTTGCATGTAGGTCAGTTCGTTGACACTTTTCAGGACCTAATGAACTCTTAATGTTTATCTTATATAATAAACCCTATTTTGTTATGTTTTGGACTTTTAGCGGAAAGTAATTCTTACAAATAATTGTTGGTTTGGGAAAAATTTAAAATCTCAAATACAATGAAAAAAATTGTAATTACTCTGGCGTTTGCATTAAGTTTAATGCATGCAAAAGCACAAACAGAAAACAATACTACAACCAGTTATAACAAGTGGTCTGTAGAATTAGATGGTGGTTTTAACAAACCTCAGCGTCCATTTACCTCAGGGAATTATTACACTTCAAGAATCAATCCTTATACTGTCGATTTAGGTGTAAGATACATGTTGAACAACAAATTCGGTTTAAAAGCTAATGTGGGATATAATAGTTTCACTGGTCAAAATGATAGTTCAATTGATTTTGACTCTAAATACTACAGAATCGACCTGCAAGGTGTCGCCAACTTAGGAAGAATTATGAATTTTGAAACCTGGACAAATACATTTGGTTTACTTGGACACGCTGGTTTTGGAGTAGGACGTTTAGAGAATAAAGATTTACATGTAAAAGACAATGTAGGCAATTTTATTGCTGGTCTAACGGGACAAATCAGATTATCAGATCGTTTTGCTTTAACAGGAGATATTTCAACTATTGTAAATGCCTACCAGGATCATACTTTTGATGGTGGTGCTCCTACAAACTCGAGAGGATTCAGTGGGTTATTATTTACTGGAACTGCAGGTTTAAACATTTATTTGGGTAAAAACACCAAACACGCAGACTGGACCGTAATCTCTGAAAATGCTGATGTTGCTGCTTTAGAGAGCAAACTTGCCAATCTTGAAGCGCAGGTAAATAAAATACCAGAAAAGCAAGTAATTATTGAAAAACCGGTTACTAATACAGTAGTAAATGATAAAGATGTTGTTAAAGAAATGATCAACGACAAATACTACAGTGTTTATTTTGATTTCAACAAATCAACTCCAATCGAAAATTCAACTGCTGCTATCGATGTTGTTTTAACATATTTAAGAAAAAACCCTTCGGCCTCTCTTGATATTCTTGGTTATGCTGATCAGGTTGGTAGTTCGGAATATAATGACAAATTATCAAATGCAAGGGCTAACAATGTGAAAACCATTTTTGAAAAAGCCGGAATTGCATCTTCAAGATTAAATGTCATTCCTCAGGGAGCGGACACTTCTATCCAAAAAGATTCAGAAGAAGCAAGAAGATTAGCAAGAAGAGTTACTTTTAAAGTAAAATAATCTCTTTTTAAATAAAAATGAAGCCCTAAAGAAAAAAATTTAGGGCTTTTTTATTTTGCCCTTTTGAAGACTTAAAATCTATCAGAAATAATTTGTACTTTCATTATTCAAAAATTCCATCTCATAAAACTGGAACAATATTTGTAGTTAAAATAATGTGAAAAAAATTATACTCTTATTTCTTTTATTCTCTAATTCATTGTTGTTCAGCCAAACAATATTGAATTCCTTTCCGTTAGATTTAAAAAGATCAAACGGAGCAGAGCAGGTTTTGACTGCTGAAAACCAACAGACTCACGAAGTTTTTGTCTTTGCAGCAGATAGTCAGAATATCTCTATTTTAAAATACAACAGTTCCCTATTCCTGACAGACCAATATAAAGGCGCCTTAAAAGACATCGGTGATAAGTCTCTCATTGGATATAGTTTTAGTGCAGACGGATTACCTACACTCTATTGGTCAACAAAAGATTATGGAACTATTATCGCTATTAAATATTTCTTTGGAAACAAAACATCCAAAAATTTAAACTTTGTATTTACTTCTGAAAAGCAATCTATTATAGCGCAATTTCAGTTAGAAAATTCATTTAATCTCCTTGTTAAAGATTTAGAAGAGCAAACACTCGTTCTTTATACTTTTGAAAATGGCACTGTTGAACAAAAAATATTCGATTTTTCGTCTTTTAAATTTCAGAATAGAAACACGAAATTTGTTACTTTCAATTATGTTATTCAGCAAAATCCAATTGAAAAAATTGAAGCAGAAGAATATACCCCTCTATTCAGAAGCACTGCAAAAAGCAAATTATACATCTTTCCAAATCGTTTTGTTTTAACTTTAGACCATAATCCGAAAAAAACTCAGGTATTTGATATAAATCTTGAAACGGAAGAAATTAAAGAAAAAACCTTTACCCAATCAACTATTCAAAAACCTAAAAAAATAAGTAATTCATTCTTACAGAATAATAAACTGTATCAAACTATTGCCAGTGATGAAGAGTTATTCCTTGATATAAAAGATTACAATTCTAATGAGACTGTAAAAAGCTTTCACATTTCAAAAAATGACACCATCAAATTTAAAACGTCTCCCCTCTTAATCCAAAGGGAAGGTGAAAAAGCTAAAGAATTAAAAACAACGAAAAAATTCCTAAATCATCTTTCCTTTTTAGATATTGGTTTATCGGTTTTTAAGAACAAAGAAAATACTTTAATTACCTTAGGAGGAACTCCAAACATGATGAGACAAGGCAGTTTGTTTATTGCCTCTTATTCTGTTGATGATTTTGGATTTTATGATAATAGTTCATCATACTACCCACCGAATTATTCTTCGGGGTACATTCATACAGAAACGGTTTATTTTGAAAGCGTATGGAATCCTAATTATAATATTGTAAAACAAGAACAGCTAGAACCATTAGCGATTGATAACATCTACTATTTTATGAGTCTGAATAAGCAGATCGCATTAGACAACATCTTAAAATATAAAGATTTTTATATTCTTAGCTATTACGATACGGTTTCAAAACAATATGTAATGCGTAAATTCAAGGATGGATTTAATGCAGATGATCCATTTCTTGAGAAATTAAATACTCCTTCGTCTTTCAAAAAACCTTTCCAGAAAAGGCCTTAAATTTATTGAGAATTAATCCAAATGTCTTAGGTTTCGTGCTTTCAAAAAAACATAATGGATTATTTTTTTTAACTTTACAAAAAAGACACATATTATGCTAAAGAAAAATATTGAATCAGCTTTAAACAAGCAAATACGCATAGAGGCAGAATCTTCGCAAACCTACCTTTCCATGGCTTGTTGGGCTGAAGTACACGGATTAGAGGGAATCGCTCAATTTATGTACACACAATCAGACGAAGAGCGCGCGCACATGCTTAAATTAGTGAAGTATGTGAACGAACGCGGAGGTCACGCTCAGGTTACAGATCTAAAAGCACCAAAAACATCTTATTCTACATTCAAGGAAATGTTTGAAGCGCTTTATAGCCATGAAATTTTTGTTTCAGAATCTATTAACGAATTGGTTCACATCACTTTTGAAGAAAAAGATTATGCAACACATAATTTCTTACAATGGTATGTGTCAGAACAAATCGAAGAAGAAGCTACAGCTAAATCAATCTTAGACAAAATCAACTTAATTGGTGACGATAAAGGCGGACTTTACTTATTTGATCGTGATATTCAGCAGTTAACTGTTACAAGCTCAATCGCTATCAATCCAAAATAAAAAAGTTAAAGTTTATTTAGAATATTTAAAAATAACAAAATTATTTTATATTTGTCTCTGTTTTATAATACAGAGGAAAATTGAGCAAGAAAGAAAAAGACAAGGACAAAAAAAAGGATAAAAAGAAAAAGAAGAATAAAGCTATCCTTGAGAACATTAAGAAGTTAGAAAACTGTAAATCTTCTTGTTGTGAAAAATACAAAAAGAGCGAAAAGAAACGCTGCTCGCGTTGTCCTATGTTTGATTTATTCAAAAAAACTGCTTAAACAATATATTCAAAACCCACCGAAAATCTGGTGGGTTTTTTGTTTAAATTGCAGACCACTTTTGATTTTAAAAAGTCTCACAATTAAATTATGGAAAACCAGATTACGATACCTAAATCCAGTCTTGATTTTTTGCTTCAACTTAAAAGCAACAATAACAAACCCTGGTTTGAGGAAAATAAGCCCACTTACTTAAACGAATTAAATCATATTGAAAATTTTGCAGGTGCTTTGCTTCAGGAACTTTCTAAAACCGATGTTCTTGAAACTGCTTCCGGAAAGAAAAGCGTTTACCGAATTTATCGTGATATTCGATTCTCTAAAGATAAAACTCCTTTTAAAACTTTTTGGGGAGGAAGTTACACCAGAGCAACAGCAGCACGACGCGGCGGTTATTATTTTCATCTGGAACAAGGAAACAGCTTTCTTGCCGGTGGATTTTGGGGACCAAATGCTGCAGATTTAAAACGCGTAAGAAGTGAATTTGCTCATGATCCTCAAGCCATGAAAAAAATATTGAATTCAAAATCCTTTATTAACACTTTCGGAATTTTGCAAGGTGAACAACTTAAAACAGCACCAAAAGGTTTTGATGTAAACCATGAAGCCATTGATTTACTTCGTTACAAACAGTTTTTGGTCATGAAACGTTTTACTGATGATGAAGTTCTAAGTCCGCATTTTTTAGAACAAGCCTTAGAGACATTCAAAAATATGCGTCCTTTTTTTGACTATATGAGCGAAATACTAACAACGGATATAAATGGTGCTTCTGTTTTATAACAAGTCTTTACTCAAAATAAAAAACCCGACTGTCTCTTTAAAAAACAATCGGGTTAAATTAAACTTATAAAACGTTATTTACTTAGCAACAATATTTCATTTACAACGACTTCGGTTATATACTTCTTCTCCCCGTTTTTGTCGTCATAACTTCTGTGGGTTAGTTTTCCTTCAATAGCAACTTCCTTTCCTTTTACGACAAATTTTTCAATAATTTCAGCGACTTTGCCCCAGGCTGTAACACGATGCCAATCCGTTTGTTCTATTTTTTCACCTTTGTCATTTTTATAATAATCGTGTGTTGCGATCGTTAGTTGCGCTAATTTTTTTCCATTTTCTAAGGTTTTGATTTCCGGGTCGTTTCCTACGTTCCCAATTAATTGCACTCTGTTTTTCATTGCATTCATGGCGTATAATATTTAAATGTTCGTTAAATGAATTCCTTAGTGAAATTCGATGAGGCAAAGATGCGATGGCACTCAAAAAGTATTCGGTTGCAAACTATTTACTTTCGGTTGTAACTATTTGTAAACGTTTGTAAATGGAAATATTTTCGTACATTTAACAAAAATCATACTACATGCAGACAAAAATTAATAAAGTTGAGTTACGAAATTTAGAAATCGAAGATTACAAACAATTAAAAAATTCGATGGTAGAATCGTATCCTGAAATGGCGAATTCATACTGGAGCGTAAGTGACATCGAAAAATTACTTTCCATATTTCCCGAAGGCCAATTAGTGATTTTAGTGGATGATATTGTTGTGGGATCTGCCTTATCCTTAATTGTCGACGAAAAGCTCGTGGATAAAAGACATAATTACAGACAAATTGTTGGCAACTATACCTTTTCAACTCATGATAGAGATGCTGAAATTTTATACGGAATCGATGTTTTCATTCACCCCAATTATCGTGGCTTACGTTTAGGCCGACGTTTATACGATGCCAGAAAAGAACTTTGCGAACAGCTTAATTTAAAAGCTATTGTATTTGCAGGAAGAATTCCAAATTACGCACAGCATTCCAAAAAAATGACGCCTAAAAGTTATATTGACAGGGTAAAACATAAAGAATTACATGATCCGGTACTTTCGTTTCAGTTAAGTAACGATTTCCATGTGTTGAGAATTATAAAGAATTATTTAGAAGGAGATGAAGAATCAAAAGAGTTTGCGGTTCTTTTAGAATGGAATAATGTTTATTATGATGAAAGTCCAAAGCTGATCAACCTTGACAAAAGCGTTATTCGTCTGGGACTAATTCAGTGGCAGATGCGTCAATTAAACAATTTAGAAGAGTTTTTCGAGCAATCAGAGTTTTTTATAGATGTCGTTTCTGGTTATGGCGCCGATTTTGCCTTATTTCCGGAACTTTTCATCGCCCCATTGATGGCTGATTATAATCATTTATCAGAAGCAGAAGCAATTCGGGAACTTGCACGCTATTCTGATCCAATTAGAAAACGTTTTCAGGAATTTGCTATTTCGTACAACATCAATATCATTACCGGAAGTATGCCTTATTTAGATAATGGTAATTTATACAACGTTGGTTTTTTATGCAAAAGGGACGGAACCTCAGAAATGTATACCAAAATTCACGTTACGCCAAATGAAGTACAGCATTGGGGAATGAAAGGCGGATCGCATTTTCAAACCTTTGATACCGATTGCGGAAAAATTGGGATCCTTATTTGCTATGATGTTGAATTTCCTGAGCTTTCCAGAATTATGGCTAATGAAGGCATGAATATATTATTTGTTCCTTTTTTAACTGATACACAAAATGCCTATACGCGTGTAAAACATTGCTCACAAGCACGTGCAATAGAAAACGAATGTTATGTTGCGATTGCAGGTTGCGTTGGTAATTTGCCTAAAGTAAATAATATGGATATTCAATATGCTCAGGCTTCTGTTTTTACACCTTCTGATTTTGCTTTTCCTAGCAACGGAATTAAAGCCGAAGCAACTCCAAATACCGAAATGACACTCATCGTTGATGTTGATTTGAACTTATTAAAACAACTTCATGAACATGGAAGTGTACGAATATTAAAAGACAGAAGACATGATTTATACGAAATTAAAAAAATTGAACAATGAAAACCTGCCTTGAATGCTCCGAAAAAATTGTAGGTCGGGAAGACAAAAAGTTTTGTTCTGATAGCTGCCGAAATGCCTACAACAACAAAATAAATAAGGACAGCACTAATTTCATGCGAAACGTAAACAACAAATTACGAAAAAATTACCGTATTTTGGTCGAGCTAAACACGGAAGGAAAATCAAAAGCAACAAGGGATAAAATGATCAATAAAGGTTTTGATTTTGATTTCTTTACCAATATCTTGCAGACCAAAACAGGGAATACCTACTATTTCTTGTATGACCAGGGATATAGATCTTTGGACAATGATTATTTTATGCTTGTTAAAAAAGAAATATAGTACTATTCATCATGAAAAAAAACCCCACTTCAATTCTTGCCGTAGTATGCATTTTAGCAATTCTTGGTATCATCTACGCCACCATGATGCCGCAATGGATTTCGAAAGAAGAGGAAGCTCTTGCCGAATTTTCGACCGAAAGGGCTTTAAACCAGGTCGAAATTATTGCTCAAAAACCACATTATGTCGGATCAACTAATCACGAATTAGTAGCAAACTACCTTAAACTTGAATTGAACCGAATTGGTTTAGAGACTTCTGTTCAGGAAGGATTTACACTAAACGATAAGGGGCTTTTAGTAAAATCCAAAAACATTCTGGCCCGCATAAAAGGGACCAACAACTCAAAAGCGCTTTTATTACTATCCCATTATGACAGTGCACCACATTCATTTTCTAAAGGAGCAAGTGATGATGCTTCTGGAGTAGCTACCATTCTTGAAGGTATTCGTGCTTTTATGTACTCCAAACAACCTCAAAAAAACGATATTATAATTCTTTTTTCAGATGCTGAAGAATTAGGGTTAAACGGTGCTGAACTGTTTGTGAACAAACATCCGTGGGCTAAAGATGTTGGCCTGGTTATTAATTTTGAAGCTCGCGGGTCTTCTGGACCAAGTTACATGTTGATGGAAACCAACAAAGGAAATGAAGCTCTTGTAAAAGAATTTTCAAAAGCAAAGACCAAATATCCGGTTTCAAATTCGCTGATGTACAGCATTTACAAAATGCTGCCAAATGATACTGATTTAACTGTTTTTAGAGAACAAGGAAACATTCAGGGATTTAATTTTGCTTTTATCGATGGACATTATAATTACCACACCCAACAAGACGACGTTCAGCATTTAAACAGAATGACATTGGCACATCAGGGAACGTATTTGATGCCTTTATTAAAATACTTTTCAAACATCGACTTAAATGCAACAAACTCAACTGCAGACGATGTTTATTTCAGCGTTCCATTTTCCTTTATAAGTTACCCTTTTACCTGGGTTTTCCCAATGACAATAATTGCTTTAGGCTTGCTAATTATTTTTATTTTTATTGGAAAAGCAAAACGATTAATATCTTTCAGAGAGATTTTTAAAGGTTTTGTTCCCTTTTTGGGTGCTTTGATCATTGCCGGTTTAGTAACTTTTTTAGGATGGAAAATCGTTTTGCAAATCTATCCTCAATATTTAGATTTACTTAATGGCTTTACCTACAATGGACACGCCTATATTGGAGCATTTGTTACTTTAAGCATTGCTATTTGCTTTGCATTTTACAACCATTTTTCAGAAACAAAAATTACGATGAATCATTTTGTAGCACCTTTGCTACTATGGATTGTGATCAATATATTTTTAGCCAATAACTTAACTGGCGCAGGATTCCTGATTATTCCGGTTTATTTTGGAATCTTCCTATTTGGAATTTTTGTTATTACACAACATTACAGTTTGGGTTTAAACTTATTATTTACACTTCCGGCGCTTATAATTGTTGCACCCTTTATTGTAATGTTTCCAATTGGTTTAGGTTTAAAAATTCTTTTTGGAAGTGCCTTACTTACTGTTTTGCTTTTCGGATTATTACTTCCAATTTTTGGAGATTTTATTAGAAAAGGGGCATGGGCTGCATTCTTTTTTATCGTATCTATTGGCTTTTTTGTTTACGCAGGTTACAATTCTGGTTACGAACATGGAAAAGCAAAATCGAATAGTTTGCTTTACGTTTACAATGCCGATACAAATTCTGCCGTATGGACAACATACGATGTAAACCTTGATGATTGGACAAAAACTTATTTGGGAGAAAAAAATCAAAAAGCGGTTGGTTTAAATGCCCTGCCACTTGCCAGCAAATATAACTCTGGTTTTACTTATAGCGCTATTGCACCGGTTGTAGAGGTTCCTAAACCAACCATCTCTTTCTTAAAAGACAGCGTTATTGGGAACAATCGATACCTAAAAATACAAATTACACCCAACCGAAAAGTAAACCGTTATGATATTTTTGCCCATCCTAAAATGACTTTTTACAACTTTAAAGCTAACGGAGTTTCAACTTCTGACCAAAAAGGAAACAGTCTGGAAAGAGATGGTATGAAAATTTTATGCTATTATGTTGTGGGTAATGAACCACTTGTAATGGAATTCTACATCAACAAATCGTCTATTTTTGATATGGATTTGATTGAAAGCTCTTTTGATTTGATGACTAATCCGTTATTTCAGGTAAAACCAAGAAACGACTGGATGATGCCGACGCCTTTTGTTTTGAATGATGCTGTTTTAATTCAGCAAAAGATAAAAAGATATACTGCGCCAGTACCAACAATCGAAGCCGCGCCAATAAAAGATAGTGTGACTGTTGCGAAAGACAGTTTAACACCAGTAGTTAAACCTCAACAAAACAATAAATTATAAAATAGAACTACCTTATATGAAGAAAATAATCCTAATTTTTATAGCATTTGCAAGCTTTACGACTATTTATGCACAAGCTGTAGAAGAAAAAATAGCTGCAAAAGCATGTGATTGTTTAAGTAAAAGTTCAGGAATTACAGAAACTGTTTTTAGAGACTGTTTGACGAGTACAATGTCTGAAACCATATTGACAGATAAAGACTCAAAAGTTAGAGAATCGATCAATACTGTTGATGGAATTAAAAGTATGATTCAAAAAGTCAGTGACGCTGTCATTAAAAAATGTCCAAAATTATTACCTCAGGATCCTGAAGACAAAACGACTATCTTTTACGCTGATTCAAAAAATGAAAAGGCGCAGAACTCGTATATCATTGCAAAAGATTTCATGAAAGCTAACAACTATAAATTGGCGGTTGAAAGTCTACAGCTTTCATTGAAAGAAGATCCAAATTTTGTACTCGCTCTGGATGACATTGCCGTTTGTTACAGACAATTGAATGATTTTGATAATGCAATAAAATATTATAAAAAATCACTTGATATTTTCCCGGAAGGCGATTTAGCACTAATGAATATTGGAGTTATTTATACCTTAAAATCCGATTTTAAGACGGCTATTGAATATTATGAAAAACTAATCAAATTCCAGCCTAATAATGCAGAAGGTTACTTTGGTGCCGGAAAAAATTATTTTGTCCTGAATGATGACGAAAAGGCACTCGACAACATTTTCATGGCGCATGTTATCTACACCAATGAAAAATCAGAGTATGTAAAAGATTCTGAGCAGCTTTTGGGAGCCATTTATCAAAAAATGAAATCCGAAAATAAAGAAGATTTATTCAAAAAAATTGCAGAGAAAAACAACGTTAAAATTGAATAAAATCTTAAAATCAGGTTCAAAGGTTCAAAGATACAGAGGCACAAAGGTTCAAAAAGCACTATTTCATAGTGCTTTTTATTTTTTATAATATATTGGAAACCTTTGCAACTTTGAACCTTTGTCCCTAAAAAAATTAACAGGCACATTCTATTTTCAATCCTGCTTTAACCCCATTTGTTCCTTCAGTGGCATATCCGTCAAACTTCCACCACTCCATTCCGCCGATCAATTCTTTTACTTTAAAACCTAATTTTACCATATTCAAAGCGCCTCTTGTCGAAGCGTTACAACCAATTCCGTCGCAATACATTACGTACAAAACGTCTCTGTCTAAATGTTTGGTACTTTCAATTGTCATTTCGCGATGCGGAATATTAATCGCCGTCGGAATATGTTCTGCTTCATATCCAAATGTTTTTCGGGCATCAATAACAATCACTTTTTCTCCGTTATTCAAGGCATCAAACAAATCGGAAGGATCCATTTCGAAGGCCAGTTTGTTTTCATAATGTTTAATTTGTGTTTCCATTTTTTCAGTTTTTATGATTTTGTTTTTTCAAAAGTAGACCAACATTACACACTATAAAAACGAAAAGAATTCATCAACTACATTACTTTTTTTCATGAAAAGCCGTTCTAAAATTTTGTTTCTTTGTATAAATTCTCAAAAAAATGGAAATACGTCATTTAAAATTGATAAAAGCAATTGTTGAAGAAGGAAGCATCACCAAAGCGATAGATAAACTTCATTTGACGCAATCAGCCCTGAGCCATCAACTTAAAGAAGCTGAATATCAACTGGGAACAGCCATTTTTTTGAGAACAAATAAAAAACTGGTTTTGACGAAAGCCGGAGAGAAAATCTACGAGCTTGCCAATGAAATTCTGGATAAGCTTTCACAAACCCAAACTCAAATCAAACAAATGGTTTTTGGAGAATATGGTGAAATCCGAATTAGTACCGAGTGTTTCTCGAGTTATCACTGGCTTCCGTCGGTAATGAAACAATTTCATCTTCTATATCCTAATGTCGAATTGAAAATTGTGACAGAAGCGACTCATATTCCACTTCAAAAATTATTAGAAAACACGATTGATATTGCGATTATCAGCGATCAGATTAATGACAATAATATCAAATATCTGGAACTTTTTCAGGACGAAGTCGTGATGGCAGTTTCTGAAAACCACGCTTGGGCGAATAAAAAATATGTCGTTGCAGAAGATTTTGTCAACGAGCATCTTTTGATTCATTCGCTTCCGATGGAAACCGTCACGATTCATCAATTTATTTTAGCTCCAGCCAAAGTAAGTCCGAAGAAGATTACAGCCTTGCCATTGACAGAAGCTTCTCTGGAAATGGTAAAAGCCGATATGGGCGTTATGTCGATGGCAAAATGGGCTTTATTGCCACATTTAAAAAACAATCCGATAAAGGCCATCAAAATTGGAAAAAACGGTTTAAAAAGAAAGCATTTCATTGCGATTCGGGACAATCAGGAATATCCTGCCTATTTTCATCATTTTATCACCTTTTTACAAACCGAAATCAACCTGCAATGGAATATACAATAAGAAACTGCGAAATAGCCGATTTACCTAAATTGGTCATCTTATGTCAAAAACATACCGAATTTGAGAAAGCCGATTACGATCCGACAGGAAAAGAAGAAGGTTTGAAAGAAGCGCTATTCAGTGAAAATCCCAAACTCTTTTGCTTAGTTGTTGCCACTGAAAATGACATTGTAGGTTATGCCTCTTATAATTTTACGTACTCTACCTGGAGTGCGGGCGATTTCATTTACATGGACTGTTTATTTTTGGAAAAAGAAGCCAGAAATTTCGGAATCGGAGAAGTTCTAATCAATAAATTAAAAGAAATAGGAAAAGCTAAAAACTGTGTTAACATGCAATGGCGAACGCCTCAATTCAATGAAAGAGCTATAAAATTCTATAACAGAATTGGCGCAAAAGGAAAAGACAAAATTTGCTTTTTTCTGGATTTGTAATAAAAAAACGGAAAGTTTTTCTCCATTTTTGTCATCCTGAGGAACGAAGGATCACACTCGAAACTCGACAAAGATTGGCAATTTAGCATATGGAATATCTTGTGTGATCCTTCGTTCCTCAGGATGACAAGATTGTGAATAACCTTTGTACCTTTGCCTCTCTGAACCTTCAAAAAAATGATTCAAATAAGTATTTTAGGCTGTGGCTGGCTGGGTTTGCCTTTGGCGAAAAAATTAATCGAAAAAGGAAATTCGGTCAATGGATCAACAACTTCTGAAAATAAACTTTCTATTTTGAAAGATGCTGGAATAAATCCGTTTCTTGTCATTCTGAGCGATCCCGAAGCTTCGGGAGAAGAAACACTTGAAAGCGACAATGTTTCTGAAACTATTAATGATTTTTTAGCGGAAAGCGAAATTCTTATTATTGATATTCCGCCCAAGTTACGAGCAAATACGGATTCATCCCGAAAGATTTTTGTTGAGAAAATCGAAACTTTGATTCCGTTTATAGAGAAATCGACTATCAAAAAAGTACTTTTTGTAAGTTCGACTTCTGTTTATGGAGATCAAAATGATTTAATTACAGAAGAAACGCACCTAAATCCGGAAACGGAGAGCGGTAAACAATTGGTTTTAGCCGAAGCAATTCTCCAGAAAAACCAAAACTTCGAAACTACAATTCTACGATTCGGCGGATTAATTGGCGAAGATCGCCATCCTGTAAAATTTTTAGCAGGAAAAGAAAACCTTGAAAATCCAGATGCACCTGTCAATTTGATTCATCAAAACGATTGCATCCAAATCATCGAAAAAATTATTCGTCAATCAAAATGGAATGAAGTTTTCAACGCCGTAGCTCCTTTTCATCCTACAAGACAAGATTACTATACTCAAAAAGCAAAAGAACAAAACCTGATTTTACCGAAATTCAGCATAGAAAAGTCAAATATCAAAAAGGTTATCTCAAGTAAAAAAATTGAATCTGTTTTAAGTTATAAGTTTAAGATAGAAAATTATTAACGCTCCGGATGTCAGGCTGAGCGGAGTCGAAGCGATTGTTACAAAAGCCTCAGACTTCGTTAAGTGTGACAATCGTTTAAGTAAAAAACTTCAATTTACTTATATCATTTATATGGTTAAAAATTGCGAACTTTGCGTAAAACCTTAGCGCCTTTGCGGTTAAAAATTTATGGAAACAGCTTATATCAATTCGCCTTTAGGAATCACCAAAATCATTGGAGATGATAATGGCATTGCTGTAATCTCTGTTTCTGATGTTGGTACAAATGAAGTTTCTGCAGAAATTCCGAAAGTTTTAAAAGAAGCTGTTTCTCAACTTGAAGAATATTTCCAAGGCAAAAGAACCGATTTTGATTTGAAACTAAATCCCCAAGGCACAGAATTTCAGCAAAAAGTTTGGAAAGCCTTATTAGAAATTCCATACGGAAAAACTATCAGTTATATGGATCAGACCAAAAAATTGGGCGATATAAAAGCAATTCGTGCGGTTGCATCTGCCAATGGAAAAAATCCACTCTGGATTGTAGTTCCCTGTCATCGCGTTATTGGCACAAATGGATCTTTAACCGGTTATGCCGGAGGTTTGTCGCGTAAGAAGTGGTTACTTGAGCATGAAAATCCTTCAAATCAACAGCGTTTGTTTTAGGTTTAGTTTGCCACGAATTTCACTAATTTTCACGAATGTATGGCTGTTAAATTAACAATCCTTAGTGAAATTCGCAACAAAAAGGACCTTCAAATTATAATACATTTCTTATTTAAAATCAAATTGTGTACTTTTATGTAGACAAAGAATTAGTGAAAATTAGTGAAATTCGTGGCAAACAACATGATTGAAAAAATAAACCTCAACAACATCTTATTTCTCGATATAGAAACCGTTCCGGAAGAAGAGAATTTCAATTCGCTTGACGCTGAAATGCAATCGCTTTGGGATCATAAAACCCAATATCAGCGTAAAGACGAATATACTCCGGAAGAATTCTATGATCGCGCCGGAATTTGGGCGGAATTCGGAAAAATCATTTGTATTTCAGTTGGATATTTTACAATCAAAGGTGATATTCGTAATTTTAGAGTGACTTCCTTTTTTGGAGAAGAAAAGAAGATTTTGAAAGACTTTAATAATCTGTTGAGCAATCATTTTAATCAACCCTTTCATCTTTTATGCGGACATAATGCAAAGGAATTTGATATTCCATTTATTGCGAGAAGAATGATTATCAACCAAATTGCAATTCCGGACAAATTGAATTTATTCGGCAAAAAACCTTGGGAAATTCCGCATTTAGACACTTTGGAATTATGGAAGTTTGGCGATTACAAACATTTTACTTCTTTAAAATTACTGACTAAAATCCTTGGAGTTCCATCTCCAAAAGGCGATATCGACGGCAGTCAGGTTGCCCATGTTTTTTATGTCGAGAAAGACATTGACCGGATTGTAACGTATTGTGAAAAAGATACGATTGCGGTTGCGCAGATTTTCCTTCGCTTACGTAGGGAAGATTTGTTGATTGAGGACGAAATTATTCATGTATAGTTTTTTTAAGTTGCAAAGGCTCAGAGATACAAAGGTTGACCCGTCTTTAACAATTTATATAAAAGGTTTAGAAATGACTTATCAGGAAATCTCTCATCATAGACTTGTTTCGCAAAAACTTCTTGAAGCTAATGCAAACTCTCCTCAAGAAATTGTAACGCATTTAGGTGCCATGCAGGCTCAGGATTATTCAATGGCCAAATGGGCGATTGGTTCCCGATGTGATGCTACTGAGGCAGCCATTGAAGAAGCCATAAATTCAGCACAAATTATCCGGACTCATATTCTTCGACCAACCTGGCATTTTGTTTCTGCTGATGATATTTATTGGATGTTAGATGTTTCGGCTCCGCAAGTGAAAAGATTTACAGCTTCTGCCGGTAAAAAATATGGTTATGATACCAAAAAGCTCAATCAGGCCAATTCTAAAATCGAAAAACTACTAGCAGGAAACAATCATTTAACGCGTGACGAAATCATGCAGGAACTCGGTATCAAAAAAACGTCTTCTGCAGATTTTTTAAGTGCCGCAATTATGATGAATGCAGAATTGGATGGTTTAGTTTGCAATGGAAGAATGAAAGGAAAACAAATCACTTATGCTTTACTTGAAGAGCGGGTTTCAAAACCAAAATCAAAATTAACCAGAGAAGAAGGTATTGCGAAATTAGCCCTCAGATATTTAGAAAGCCACGGCCCTGCCACACTTCTTGACTTTTCGTGGTGGTCTGGTTTCCCTCCCACAACTTGCAAAAACATCTTTAATGCAATTGAATTGCAATTAAATTCAATTGAAATTAATGGTCAAATATATTGGATTAAAACTGATTCTTCTGTTAAAAACAACTTCCGCGAAAGCGTACATTTTCTTCCGGCTTTTGATGAGATTCTGATTTCGTATAAAACCAGAGAAGCTTCCATTTTACTCGAACATCAATCCAGAGCTTTTACCAATAATGGAATTTTTAAACCTATTATTCTTGAAAACAGCAAGGTCATTGGAACGTGGAAACGAACCATCAAAAAAGATTACGCCAAAATAGAAACAGATTTTTTTAACGAAACTGAAACTCATAAAAAAGCAATTCTGTTTGAAGGCATTAGGGCTTTTGAAAATTACCTGGGAACCAAAATTGTTATTGAATAAATTGAATTTTCACTAAAACAATATCATTTCTAATAAATTCTTCTCGTTTCTGCGCTAAATTCTTTGTGCATTTTATTGCTAAATAATTACATTTACAAAAAAAACAGCGTTATGGTATTAAGTAGATTTTGGTTAACTATTTTTATTTCGTCGATCATCTTTATTATGATCAGTTTGTTTACTGCCAATACTTATACCATTGACTATGTTTTGAATGGAAAAAAAGACGATCCAATTCTGGTTTCAGAAAAATATGCTGAACAGCTTCCTGCCTTCATAAAAGACAGCATCAAAAAAGCACCGGATCAGACTATGATTATCAATCGTGATACGCTTAATGCTGACACAACTTACGTTTATAAGAATAAAACAGTAAAAATTTTCAGCGGTGTTCAAAAATCCGACGGGTTATTACCAACCTGTAAAACCACTTTACTTGATTTAATTTTACCGCTTATAGCCTATTTGGCCTTTTTCTGCGGATTAATGGAACTTTTAATTATCTCGGGAGCGTCTGGAAAATTGGCTAAAGCCCTAAGTCCGGTTTTTGTAAAAGTGTTTCCAAGTATCCCAAAAAATCACCCTTCCATTTCGTATATGACCTTAAACTTTGCTGCTAACTTCTTAGGATTAGATTCGGCTGCAACTCCGTTTGGCCTTAAAGCAATGGAAAGTTTACAGGAAATAAACCCGGAAAAAGACAGAGCCAGTGACGCTCAGATTATGTTTATGTGTCTGCACGCTTCCGGTTTAACCCTAATTGCGACTTCGATTATTGGTTATCGCGCAGTGGCAGGAGCGAGCAATCCTGCAGATGTTATGCTTCCGTGTATTATTACTTCGTTTATTGGTACGATTGCTGCTTTTTTAATTGTGGGAATCAAACAAAAAATCAATTTCAAAAGTGCTTCTCTTGTCATTGGTCTGATGGTATTAATTGCCGCCATTATTGGGTTATTGATGTACGTAAACCATTTGGATTTAATCGGAAAAAACTTTTTTACAACGAATCTGTCTGCGTTGATTTTACTTGTGATCATAGTTTTCACGCTGATTTTTTCATTTATTCACGAAAAGAAATTTAAAGATGCTGATACTACCGTTTTTGATGCGTTCGTCGTTGGTGCAAATAATGGAGTTAAAACGGGAGTGACTATTTTTCCTTACGTTTTAGGAATGTTAGTGGCTATTTCATTATTTAGAAATAGCGGTTTATTTGAAATCATAAGTGATGGTATTGCCTTTATCTTCTCGAATATGGGTGTCAACAAGCAAATCACAGATGCTTTGCCAGTTGCGATGCTTAGACCATTTAGCTCTGCCGGATCACGAGGATTTTTGATTGACTCGATGAATACTTTTGGTGCGGATTCTTTAACCGGAAGATTGAGTAGTATTTTTCAATGTAGTGCCGAAAGTACTTTTTATGTGATTGCGGTATACTTTGGATCAGTTAATATAAAAAATACGCGTTACGCTTTAGGCACCATGCTTTTGGTTGATGTAATTTGTGTAATTACAGCGATTTTTGTGGCTAGCTGGTTTTTTTAATATTCGCATGTAAATTAAACCGGAGGAACAAATTATTTTGTAGAGCTGGACTTCAGTCCAGTTTAAAATAAGAATTGGTGGATTGTAATATGTAAAAAGATTAAATAAATATGTTCAAAAGATTTTTTACCAAAAAAAAGGAAATTGAAATCGCAGAAGAAATTGTTTCTGAAGATAAAACTCAATTTGTCGAAGAAGCAAATCCTATTGAAAATGACCCAATAGAAGAACCTACAGCAAAAGAATTCGATCCGAATAAAATTGACTGGCTGATTAACGACTCGATCCTCACTTTTTTGCCACGTGACTTGTACATGCACTATTCAGACAATACAACCACGAAAGATCTTCAGGATCCATCCTGGCAAAATCAGGGTATCTTTTTCTGGATGAATGACGAACCTTTTGAAAAAAAATCTTTACCAGAATTCTTCGAAAGTTTCCAAAAGAAATTATTTATTTTTCATGAAGTTCCTGATTATATTGAACTTGTTTCCGTAAAGGCAATGCCATGGTTTGGAATGCCGGGTGGTGGGGATAAGTACTGTTTAAGATATGAAGAAAATCCGATATCATTAGATGAAGCACTCAAGCTCAATATTATAAAATATGTTGAAATTATAGAATTAAACTTCGAAAATCTAAGCGTTTTAAATGATCGGGATAATTACTTCTTTCTGATTAGCCCTGAAGTTAAATTTGAAAATGGACTTTTTTATCATGATGAAGGAAAAATTTCATTAGCAGAACTTTATAAAAAAAGGAAACTGTTGGTTTTATCAATACAATAAACAATATCGATTTACAATGATGAAAACACATATCTGTTTTATTCTCTTTCTTTTAATGGGTTGCCAAAAACCAAAACCTGCACTACAAATAGCAAGTAAAACAACAAAAGCTAAAATAGAAGCAATAGCTGTAAAAGAAAATTCCTTGCGAACAGATACGATCATCTTTGATAAAAATGCAGCAATCACTCATGTTCTCATTCATCTTACAGAACAAAAACCAGATAAAGACAGCATCATCGAATCAAAATTCAGACTTGATTTTTATAAAAATAAAAACAAAATTACCTCAAAGAAAATAACCATTAAAGGATATGAAAAAGGTTCGGAATGGAGCGGGTCTTACGGTTTCCCCGATTCATCTCAAAACAACCCTTCTTTTATAAAAATTGATTTCGGATATCCTGCTTGCGGCTATACATTTGAAAATTATCTATATTATTTAAAAAACAATGATTTACAGCTTGTTCATCAGTGGCAGTCAATGTCAGACAGTGGTTGGGGAAACTGGACAAAATTTTTAAGTCTTGAATCAAAGAACGATCTTGAAATTTTTTACTGTAAAAGTGTTTCGTTTGAACCTGCAGATGATGATTCAGAAGATTCCGGAATTTTAACCTATTCTGATTCTATTTCGTTTTCACTAATAGGAAACCATTGGAAAAAGAAATTGCTTTCACCAAAAGACAAACCCTATTTTGAAAAGAAAATGAGTCTTAATGAGTTTTACAAACAAGATTAAGTTCAAAAAAGTGTTCTAATTCAAACTCTTTCTTCGGTAAATAATTTTTAACTTTGTAAAAAACAAAGAAATGATTGATTTTATATACCAGGATCCCTATCCTATTTTAAAGGATGATACACAATATCGCAAAATTACTTCTGATTTTGTAAAAGTTGAAAAATTTGGAGAACGTGAAGTTCTGACTGTTGATCCAAAAGGATTAGAATTATTAGCTGAGGAAGCTTTAACAGATGTTTCGTTCATGCTAAGAACAAGCCATTTACAAAAACTTCGTAAAATTCTTGATGATCCTGAAGCTACAGATAATGACCGTTTTGTGGCTTACAATTTACTTCAAAATGCTTCAGTTGCTGCTGAAGGTCAGTTGCCAAGCTGCCAGGATACCGGAACAGCAATTGTAATGGCCAAAAAAGGCGAAAGTATTTTTACTGGTGTTGATGATGCCGAATGGTTAAGTAGAGGAATTTTCAATACGTACCAAAAACGTAACTTACGTTATTCTCAAATTGTTCCGATTTCGATGTTTGAAGAGAAAAATTCAGGTTCGAATCTTCCAGCACAAATTGATATTTATGCTAAAAAAGGTAGTTCTTATGAATTTTTATTCATGGCAAAAGGAGGAGGATCTGCGAATAAAACTTATTTATATCAGCAGACTAAATCTTTATTGAATGAAAAGTCTATGGATGCTTTTGTTCGTGCAAAAATCAAAGATTTAGGAACTTCGGCTTGTCCTCCATACCATTTAGCTTTGGTTATTGGCGGAACTTCTGCGGAAGCGAACTTAAGTGCCGTTAAAAAAGCATCTGCCGGATATTACGACAATTTGCCAACTACAGGAAATATGGCTGGCCAGGCTTTCCGCGATCATGAATGGGAACAAAAAGTACAACAAATTTGCCAGGAGAGTGCTATTGGTGCTCAGTTTGGTGGAAAATATTTTACACATGATGTTCGTGTAATCCGCTTGCCACGCCACGCGGCTTCTTGTCCGGTTGGACTAGGTGTTTCATGTTCTGCAGATCGAAATATCAAAGGAAAAATCACGAAAGACGGAATTTACGTTGAACAGTTAGAAGTAAATCCAAAACAATTTTTACCAGAAACGGCTCCGCATTTAGAAGCTCCGGTTGAAATTGACTTGAATATGCCAATGAAAGATATGTTGGCAAAACTATCCCAATATCCAATAAAAACACGTTTAAAACTAAACGGAACTGTAATTGTTGCCCGTGACATCGCTCACGCAAAAATTATGGAAATGCTGGAAGCCGGTCAACCAATGCCGGAGTACTTTAAAAATCATCCCGTTTATTACGCAGGTCCTGCCAAAACTCCGGAAGGAATGGCTTCGGGAAGTTTTGGACCAACAACCGCAGGACGTATGGACGTTTATGTGGATGAATTCCAAAAACATGGCGGAAGTATGATTATGCTTGCAAAAGGAAACCGTACCAAACAAGTTACGGATGCCTGTCATAAATACGGCGGATTCTATTTAGGTTCTATTGGAGGTCCGGCTGCGATTTTAGCTCAGGACAACATCTTAAAAGTTGAAGTTGTTGACTTTGAAGAATTAGGAATGGAAGCTGTTCGTAAAATTACAGTTAAAGATTTTCCTGCATTTATCATTACTGATGATAAAGGAAATGATTTCTTTGAGAATCTGTAAGGATTTGCCACAAAGACACTAAGACACAAATTTTTATATTGAAAAACCGCCCAAAAGGCGGTTTTTGCTTCATGTATAAGGAAATAATTTTCTTCGTGTCTTAGTGCCTTTGTGGCAAATAGTCTCACGCGCTTTTATCTATGCTTTCAAAAGCTATAAAATGCGACAATTCACCCTTTACATTAAAAATGGGCACGCTGTTTATTTTGCATTTATAGATTTTACCATCTTTTTTATAGTTCTCAATTGTTTTTTCAAACGGAACTTGTGATTGAATAGCCATCCTAATCTCTTTTAAGGCAATTTCAGACGTTTTTGGCCCCTGAAACATCTTTGGGGTTTTCCCAATGATTTCGCTTTCTGTATAGCCTGTCATTTTTTTGATTCCATTTGAGGCAAAAACGATTTTCAAATTTGCATCGGTAAGCAAAACTACTTCATCTAAAATTCGATTTTCTATTTGAAGGTTATTATCATCCCAGGAAAATCGATTTGAAATCTTTTTAATTTTTTTCAAATCAGCAAATATTGCTTTTAATTCGTTCAGATATTCGTAATGAAAATCCCAGGCTAAAACTGGAGCAGAATTCGACTGTAGGGCTTCATTTTCTTTAGAATTTTTCATTTTGAATTTGATTTGAAAATGGTCTTTGAGTAAAGGTAGAAAGAAAATTCATCATAAAAGGCAGATTTTAAGATTTTAGCAACAATGAATCATTAAAAAGCAAATTTTAACTGAACAACCACAGCTTTCTTTTCTTCAGTGTTCAAATTGCTTAAAGATATTCCGAGCAACCGAACAGAATCTTTCATTTTTTCCTGATACAATAGTTCTTCAACAGTTTCAAGAATTAAGCTCTTATCTGAAATAAAATAAGCAAGTGTTTTACTTCTTGTTTGTTGTGTAAAATCACTGTATTTAATTTTAAGTGTTACTGTTTTTCCTGAAATATTGTGTTTTTTTAATCGCTTTTCTAATGAAATCGCAATTCTCTCCAACTGTTCTAACATAAATATTTCCGAAGATAAATTCACATCAAAAGTATGTTCTGCCGCTACGGATTTTGTTACACGATATGATTTTACCTCGCTATTATGGATTCCGCGAACTACTTTATAATAAAAAGCACCTGATTTTCCAAAATGTTTTTCCAGAAATTCTTCTGATTTTGTTTTTAAATCGGCACCGGTAAAAATTCCCAACTGATACATTTTCTCTGTAGTAACTTTTCCAACACCATAAAACTTCCGAATCGGTAATTCTTCCAGGAAAGACAAAACCTCGTCCGGATTTACTGTTTTTTGTCCGTTTGGTTTGTTGATATCGCTCGCTATTTTAGCTACGAATTTATTAACCGAAATTCCTGCCGAAGCTGTCAATCCAACTTCATTCAGAATTCTTAACCGAATTTCCTGCGCCAACAAACTAGCACTCGGATTTCCCTTTTTATTCTGCGTTACATCAAGATAGGCTTCATCGAGCGAAAGCGGCTCCACCAGATCTGTATATTCGTGAAAGATTTTATGAATTTTACTTGAAATTTCTTTGTACCGATCAAATCTCGGCCTGACAAAAATGATTTCAGGGCAATATTTTTTGGCCAAAACTCCACTTATAGCACTTCGCACACCAAATTTTCGGGCTTCATAACTCGCTGCCGAAACCACTCCTCTATTCTCTGAACCACCTACAGCAACAGGTTTTCCGCGCAAGGCAGGATTGTCCATTTGCTCTACAGAAGCATAAAAAGCATCCATATCAATATGGATAATTTTACGATATGTAGGTGTTTCAGACATGCTACAAATTTAAACAGGAAAGCATGAAAATGAGCTGAAAAAAATCATAAAAAAAGCTACAGTTTTACAACTATAGCTTCTTTTATCTTTAATCTAAATATTTAAAATTCAACTCTAAAACCAATTTGATTTGCACTGGCCAATAATATAGTTTTTGGCGCTGGTTTATAAGTATCTGTTAAACTTCCATTATATTTCTCAAGTGCCGATTTGATTTTTTTAGGATACCCAATTTTAATGGGAATTGAGGCGATTAATAACGCACCACCTATAATCGCTGCGGTCATATTAGTTCTTTCTGACTGTATCGATGGATAATATCCGTTTCCGGGATATGTTGTTGTTGGAGTGTCATCACTTGTCATTCCAACAACTAGATTTGTTGCAACGAGTCCCAATCCTCCATAAAAAAGAACATTTCCCCACGTTTTTTTATTTCTTCCCGAATTATAAAGAGCCAATGCTTCAGAATTGTTTGCCAGTAATGCCCGAACTTCATCTGATCGAAGTTTTTTATTATCAGTATTATAAACAGTTCCACCGCTTCCGTAAGTAAGTTGTTGTGAATAGCCAGCAAATGTTAGTAATAAAAACAGAATAATAAGGTTTTGTTTCATGGTTAATTTAGGTTTTTGGGGTTATGTTCGTTATTTATATTTTTATTAAAAGAGGTTTGAAATGAAACCATTTTGGATTTGTAAAGATTATCAACTAAATCATTACAAACAAATCATTTTTTTTATTTTTGTATGCTACTCGAAATAAAATAAAATGCGAACATTTGTTATAGGCGACATACACGGAGGATTACTCGCACTTGAGCAAGTGATTAAAAAAGCCGAAGTTACTACAGAAGATACTCTAATATTTTTAGGTGATTATGTTGATGGGTGGAGTCAGTCAGCAGAAGTAATTGAATATTTAATTGACCTGAAAAGCAAACAAAACTGCATTTGCATCAGAGGAAATCACGATCAGCTTGCATTGGATTGGCTTGAGAACAGACATGAAGAATTTGATGAAGAAATGTGGTATAAACATGGCGGTAAAGCTACTGTTGAAGGTTACGCTAAACTTTCAGAAGAAAGAAAAAAAGAACATATTGTTTTCTTAGAATCTCTGCAAGATTACTATCATGACGATCAAAATCGATTATTTGTTCATGCCGGTTTTACCAATTTGAATGGTGTGATATGGGAATACTTTCCAAAGTTATTTTATTGGGACAGAACACTTTGGGAAACGGCACTTTCCTTAGATCCAAACCTCAAACCAGACGATCTGTACTATCCTAAGCGCTTTACTATTTACAAGGAAATTTTTATTGGCCATACACCTGTTACCCGAATCGGACAAACAATTCCGGTTAACAAGGCGTGTGTCTGGAATGTTGATACAGGAGCTGCTTTCAAAGGCCCATTGACCATTATGAATGTAGACACAAAAGAATTTTGGCAAAGTGATCCGTTAAATGAATTGTATTCTAATGAAAAAGGTAGGAATTGATGTGTAAAAAACTAAATTTGCATTCCCAAAATAATTAATATTTAAGTTTATGAAAAAAGTTTTTACATTTTTATTTTTAGTATCATTCGGATTAACGCAAGCACAGCAAGCTTTTAAAGGAAAAGGAGACATTAAAGTTAATGTTGGTGCCAATCTTCAGGACGGTGGTTCAGGAATTCAGGGTTCAGTTGATTTCGGTTTAGGAGAAAATTTCTCTTTTGGATTTGTTTCAACTTACCTTTTAGGAGTCGACAACTTTACTGGTTTCTATCACAATAATCCAACTCCTTACACTGATGAAAAGCCAGAGTTCCAAGATCGTTTCGATGCAAAAGCAAGAATTAATGCCAATTTAAGCAGTGTAATTGGTGTAGAACAATTAGACATTTATCCTGGTTTAAGCATTGGCTTACATAATTTTGGTGGTCATGTTGGTGGTCGTTATTTTTTCACTGAAGGATTTGGTGTTTTTACAGAAATTGGATTTCCAATAGCTAAATACAGCGACAATAATGATGTGTTTGATCATTTAAATAATCAGGCAACTTTTAGTTTAGGAGCTTCTTTTAATTTGCAATAAATTTTATAGATTTTCATAAAAAAGCCTCGCAAATGCGAGGCTTTTCATTTTTACTAAAATTAAGTTTTTTATCTCTTAACGAATTTCCTAACAATCCTTTTTCCACCATTATTTAATTCGATGATATAAAATCCTGTAGTCAATTTGCTTACATCTATAGCATTTCCAGAAATTTCTCCTGAAATAACTTGTTGGCCTATTGTATTTGAAATTTTATAAGAATATCCGTTGCTGTTTGAAAAAGAAACATTTAATTCATTTTCAACCGGATTAGGATATAATGCAAAACTTGAAGTTTCAATAGTTTCAACTAATCCTGCCGCAATTTCCTCCGCAGCAACCGCACCAGAAGCTGTTATGTTTATAGAATAATCTTCTACTTGTCCATAAGAAAAAGATTCACAAGATGTTGGAATTCCGTTGTACTTCATAGAAACTCTTACTCTAGTTGTTCCAAGTGTTGCAGTTGATGGAATTGTAATGGAACCCGTTACCGGAGTTGTTGTTGATGCAGCTTTTGTCCAGGCTGTTTCTCCAGAATCTGCAAAATCACCATCTTGGTTGTAATCTATAAAAACAGCATATCCCTCGCTGTAAACTGAAGAAGTCCAGGTTGGCGTAATTGTAATTGTATAGGCCGTTCCTCTTGTTGCATTTGTAGCAATAGCCGTATAATTTTCATAACCCGCTGTGCCTGTAGAAGTATTATTGATAGTACCAAAAACTACTTTACCAATTCTTTCATCTGCCGTACTATTTCCTTTAGATGTGCAATATGTTACAGTAGTTGCGGTAGTTGTAACGTTTACAGCATTGCTCGCTGCTGAAACATTTCCTGCAGCATCCTTAGCTTTTACCGTAAAAGTATACGCTGTTGAAGCAGTTAGTCCTGTAACGGTATAAGTTGTCGTTACAGACGAGCCTTTTAAAGTTGTTCCTTGGTAAATGTCGTATCCCGTTACTGCTACATTATCCGTAGAAGCTGTCCATGTTAAATTGGTGGTTGTACCTGTTGTGCCAGAAGCAGCAAGTGCTGTTGGAGCTGTAGGTACAACAGTATCTGTAGATCCTGAATAGGCTGCTCCAACACCTACAGCATAAAATGCATTTGTTGTAGCAATAACTTCAGCAGAACCAGCACCATATAAATCAATAGCAGACTGTATGCCAGAAGTTCTCGCATTTGCGTAAGTAGAATTTGCAGTTAAATAAACACTTTCGAGACGGTAAGCAATTTTTGCTGCTTTATCAATTGTAATTCCAGTCACATTATACACACTTCCGATGTCGTTTGTTCCAGATTTTCCAACTGACAGTATATAAAACCAATGGTTTAATACGCCAGAATTTGTATGAACACCGCAGTAATCATTATTACTTGTTGGCGTGCAACTTACATTAACCCAATAGGTCCCTCCATAAGTGTCTGGTTGACCTTCAGAATTTGGATCACTCATGGAACGTAAAGCTAAATGTCCAGATCTTCTTTCAATATCTTCACCCACTAACCAAGTCGACTTTGTAGGTGCCGCACGATATTCGATACAAGCTCCCCAAATATCCGAGAAAGCTTCATTCATTGCTCCTGACTCTTTTTGGTAAGCTAAATTTGCTGTATAGGTACATACCGCATGACCTATTTCATGTCCCGCAACATCCATTGCTGTTAAAATATCAAAACCTCCGGTTCCGGTTCCATCTCCGTACGTCATAACACTTCCGTTCCAGAATGCATTGTTATTATTTGGATATCCTGCCGCAACTAAATTATAGTGCACATAACTTTTGATTTTTGCCCCGGCATTGTCATAACTATTTCTACCATGGACTGCTGACCAATAATCATAAGTCATTTCAGCTCCCCAATGTGCATCAAGTGCACCATTGTCTTTATTCGTATTATTATATTCAGCAGCTGTCCAGTTATTATCTGCATCGGTAAAATTTGTTGTTGGATATGTTGCCGTTCTTGCAGAATTGTAAGTTTGGACTCCATTTCCACGCGTAACATCTGATAAAATATAAGATGAACCGCTTAAACTTGTTTGAATTGTTTGATTACCACTATAACGAGTTGCGGCGTTAGCCGCAACAACTGTAACTTCTGAAGCTTTATTTTTTTGTTCTCTGGCTCGCAAAACATTTGATCCTCCGTGGCTGTATTCGCCAAGATGTTTAATTGTTGCATTATAAAATAATGCTTTCCCGGTTTCAGCATCGATATAAAGATCACCACGACTTAATGGATTCGTTGCATAAATATCAAATTTATATGCCAATCGTACTTTATCACTTTTTCTTAATTGTCCCTGATCCTCCATAGACGGCAATAAAACCAACTCGCCTTTAGGTTTTTCGTAATCCATTGCAGCGGCATCTTCAGGTTTCTCCCATAAATACTGTTTTGCGCCGGTGTAGGCAATAGCTTTATCAAAAGCTGCCTGGTTTGATAATTTTGGAGTTGTATTTACATTTTCAAAAGCATAAAATTCTCCGTTCATCGAAACTAATTTTCCGTCTTTTGAATGTAATGTATAATTAGCGAACTCTACTTTAATTCCTTGTTCATACAATTGAAATTTTTCATGCGTAAAACCTTCTTTATCAGATTCTACTCGAATCTTTGAAAAAGACTGACTGTCTTTTAAGCCTAATTGCTCCTTAAAGACCTTTTGCGATTCAGAACCCTTATAGGTTGATTTGTCACTAAAAGTAATTAAACTTGGCAAGCCATTTTCAGATAGATCTTTTTTACTAACTCTTTTGTCTGTATTCTGTGCAGATACAGTCATCGAAAACGCAAGAAAAACAGTTGTTAATGCTAAAATTCTGGGTAATTTTTTTTCCATAATAAATTTGGTTAAAGTTTGGTTAAATGGATTACAAATAAAATATTTAAAGTAAGTAAATACTTTATTTTTGGTTAAAAGTATTTTAAATTTGTTATATAATCGATGATTTTTACCTTTAATCGATAAAATGCAACATTTTTTGTTTGAAATTCACTTTTATTTAACAAATTGTAAGAATCCTACATTAAATAAGTGTCAAAATTAATTATACCATTGGTTTACATCATTTTAAACATAAAACCACTTACAAATTCAATTTTAATTGAAAAACAAGTAATGCTCTAACTTTATATTTATTGAAACAAAAAAAGGCTAGCCTTTAAAAGCTAGCCTTATACTTTTTATATAATTTAAAAAGAGGAACTAAATATTCATTTCAGGAATTTCTCCTTCAATTATCAAATCAGCTTCAGTTGATGCAATGATATGCTCGACAGAAACTCCTGGCGCTCTTTCTAAGAGCTTAAAACCCTTTTCTGTTACTTCGAGAACTGCTAATTCAGTTACAACCTTTTTAACGCAACCTACTCCCGTTAATGGCAATGTACATTTTTTAAGAATTTTAGATTCTCCCGCCTTATTAACGTGCATCATGGCAACGATGATATTTTCGGCGGAAGCCACCAAATCCATTGCTCCTCCCATTCCTTTTACCATTTTTCCCGGAATTTTCCAATTGGCTATATCTCCGTTCTCAGAAACTTCCATCGCACCTAAAATTGTTAAATCAACTTTTTGACTACGGATCATTCCGAAACTAAAAGCAGAATCAAAGAAACTTGCCCCCGGAAGCGTTGTAATGGTTTGTTTTCCTGCATTGATAATATCAGCGTCTTCTTCTCCGGCAAATGGAAAAGGCCCCATACCGAGAACACCGTTTTCGCTTTGAAATTCAACTGCGATATCTTCACGCACATAATTCGCCACCAAAGTCGGAATTCCAATGCCAAGATTAACGAAATAGCGATCTTTTACTTCTTTTGCAATACGTTTTGCAATATCTTCTTTTGTTAACATATCTCTTAATGTGTCAATTTGGAAATTAGATAATTAGATAAGGTCTCACTTTGCACAATCTATGTAATTATCTAATTATCACATTTTCTAATTATCTAATTTTTTCTTCGTAAAATAATCCCAGGTTATTTTTGCAATATCTGCTATTGTTTTCTCTGTATCCTCTTTGCTTTCAGTAATGTCTTTTAAATAAACCGAAAGGATAAAATGTTTTCCGTTTGGAAGCTTTACAATTCCAACATCATTCATGGCTACTCTCAAATTATTATCATTTGTTCCAGATATTCCGGTTCTGTGCGCTAATTCAGTTCCTTCTGGAAGTCCGGCTTTCATCCAGGTAATTCCTCTTGAAGTTTCTACCATTATTTGGTATAAGTACTTCGTTGTATTTTCTTTTAGAACTTCTCCTTTATAGAATTTTTCCAGCAATTCCGTTGTTGCCAATGGTGTTGTTGTATTCACATAAAGATTTTCCCAAGACTGCATTTGCTGTTCATTTACCTTAATCACGAAATCCTTAATTCCTTGTTTATTTATAAATTTCTGAATGACTTTCGTACCTCCAACTAAATTGATCAACAAATCACATCCGTTATTGTCACTGTGCGAAACAGTGTATCGCAACAATTTTTCCAACGTTAAATACATATTACCTTCTGGATAATCCTCCCTCATCGGGCTCCACGTATCTTCATGCAAATCTTTCTTTTTAATAAATATTTTTTGATCTAAAGAAAGTTTTCCTCCGTCAACTTGATTTAAAACGGTTAAAGCGATATGGAATTTAAATACACTCATCAATGGTGTTTTCAGATTTCCATTAATACTCAAAGTATCTTTATCTTCAATACTTTTAATAGAAATACCAACCGTTGCATTTTTAATTGCAATAATCTGATTTAATTGTTGTCGCAGTTTATTTGTAGTTTGCGAATAAGCCTGAAAAGACAAAAATGAAAAAAGAATTACAGAAAATTTCGTCATTTTATGATGTATCAATTTATTAATGTGCCAATTAGAAAATTTGATAATTAGATAATGCTTGTCTTTACGCAATCTGGGTAATTATCTAATTGACTAATTATCTCAATTATCTAATTCCTTTGTCTGACAGTACGTTGTTCAATTCTCTTTTCAAACTTTTCTCCCTGAAAAATACGCTGTACCATAATTCCCGGAATATGAATTTGATTTGGATCTAACGTTCCAACCGGAACCAATTCTTCAACCTCAGCAATGGTGATTTTTGCAGCACCCGCCATACAAGCATTGAAGTTTCTGGCGGTTCCCTTGAAGATAAGATTTCCAGCTTCATCTCCTTTCCACGCTTTTACAATTGCGAAGTCCGCTTTGAAGGCTTGTTCCATGATATGCATTTTTCCGTTGAATTCGCGGACTTCTTTTCCTTCGGCAACTTCGGTTCCGTAACCAGCAGGTGTAAAGAAAGCTGGAATTCCGGCTTGTGCTGCACGACAACGTTCTGCCAAAGTTCCTTGTGGGGTCAGTTCCACTTCTAATTCTCCTGAAAGCATTTGGCGTTCGAACTCGGCATTTTCACCCACATAAGATGAAATCATTTTTTTAATTTGTTTCTTCTGCAAAAGCAATCCTAAACCAAAATCATCAACTCCTGCATTATTTGAAATACATGTTAAGTCTGAAATCATGGTGTTTACTAAGGCTGCAATCGTATTTTCAGGAATTCCACATAATCCGAAACCTCCAAACATTATGGTCATGCTGCTTTCGATTCCTTCAATGGCCTCCTGAACGTTATTTACTTTTTTTGTAATCATAACAAACTGTCTTTATTGCGGTATATTTTTGATAAAAATAAGATTTTTAGATTAAATTATAACGATTTCGTAAAAAATAAAACAAACACATTTCAAAAAAATATCCTTTTGTATCCTTCCGAATTTCAGAAGCCACAAAAGGATATTTTTTATTTAAAGAGAATTGAAATTACAATTCGAATTCGTCTGTATTTTGTTCTGTTTGAGTAGTGTCTTTTACTACTGCTGGTCTGCTGTAACAATCTACTTTTATAGAAAGATTTGCCGGACGCTCAAATTCTGATTTAGAAATCTGAAGGTTTTCATCCTTATAACAAAGCTTCATAAAATAAGCCCAAACCGGCAATGCCGCTGTAGCTCCCTGACCGTAAGTTAAACTTTTAAAACGTGCGGAACGGTCTTCACATCCAACCCAAACTCCGGTTACTAAATTCGGAACCATTCCCATAAACCAACCATCTGACTGGTTTTGCGTTGTTCCGGTTTTACCTGCAATTGGGTTCCTGAACATATATGGATATCCTGTCCAACGGTTATCTCCGCTTCCTCCACCTTCTGTACGCAAACGCGCTCCAGAACCGGTTTCAGTAACTCCTTCTAATAATTTGATTACTGCAAAGGCAATATCTTTATTTAAAACATCATGAGATTCGGGAATTGGCTCATAAATAACCTCACCGCTTTTATTCTCAATTCGGCTTAAAAATTGAGGTTTTACATAAACTCCCTGATTTGCAAATGTGCTGTAAGCAGCAACCATATCTTCAACCGTAATATCAACAGCACCTAATGCGATTGAAGGCTGTACTGGAATTTCAGTTTTAACTCCTAATTTTTGTGTCAATTCAACAACGGCTTCAGGACCAGTTCTGTCAATCAATTTAGCCGAAACTGTATTAATAGAGTTCGCCAAACCTTGTTTTAAGGTTACCATTCCGCGGTATCTGTTATCTGAGTTTCTTGGCTCCCAATCTTCTGTTACGTGATGACGACCTTTGTGAATCATAAATGGTCCATCTAAAATAGAATCACAAGGAGACATATTTAATTGTTCGATCGCTGTTGCATAAACGAATGGCTTGAAAGTAGAACCTACTTGTCTTGCTCCTTGTCCTACGTGATCGTATTGGAAATATTTGTAATTGATACCGCCAACCCAAGCTTTGATATTTCCGGTTTGAGGCTCCATTGCCATTAAACCAGATTGCAAAAAGTGTTTGTAATAACGAATAGAATCCAGTGGAGTCATAATAGTATCACGTTCCCCTTTCCAAGTAAAGATGCGCATTTGTGTTTTTACTTTGAATGAAGCAATGATATCATCTTCACTTTTATCCATATCTTTCATGATTGCCCAACGCGTAGAGTTTTTCATCGCCTGCATCATGATTCTTTCAGTTTCTGCTTGTGTAATATTTACGAACGGCGCATTTTTATTGGTTTTCATTTCAATAAAAAATTGCTGTTGCAGATTTTTCATGTGTTCTGAAACCGCTTCTTCTGCATAAGACTGCATTCTTGAATCGATTGTCGTATAAATTTTCAGACCATCTTTATAGATATCGTAATCAGAACCATCTGGTTTTTTGTTCTCCGCTACCCATTTTTTCATATAATCACGAAGATATTCCCTGAAATAAGTTGCAGTTCCTTCACGGTGACTTTCTAATTTGAATTTCAAAGTAATTGGTAAAGCCTGTAATCTTAGCTTCTCAGCAGTAGTTATCATTTTAGCTTTTTCCATTTGTCCAAGAACTACATTACGACGATTTTTTACGCCTTGCGGATTACGAACCGGATTGTATAATCCTGAATTTTTGAACATCCCGACTAAAATCGCCGATTCATCCATCGTTAAATCTTTTGGATCTTTAGAAAAATACGTTTGTGCTGCAGAACTTACTCCAACCGAATAATTTCCGAAATCATAAACGTTGCAATACATTGCCAGGATTTCATTCTTGGTATATTGTCTTTCCAGACGAATGGCAATAATCCATTCTTTTATTTTTTGTACAATTCTGAAAGGAAGGAATTTAGATCCTTCTCCATGGAATAATTGTTTTGCTAATTGTTGTGTTAATGTACTCGCGCCACCGTTAGTTCCTAACGTAAAAACAGCTCTTAAAGTTCCTCGCCCATCAATTCCTGAATGTTCGTAAAAACGAGCATCTTCAGTAGCAACTAATGCTTCAACCAAACTTTTTGGTAAATCTGAATATTTAAGCTGTGATCTATTGGTTTTAAAGTACTTACCCAAAACTACTCCATCAGAAGAAATAATTTCAGTAGCTAAGTTAGAATCAGGATTCTCTAAATCTTCAAATGAAGGCATGGAACCGAATAATCCCCAAGAGGCAAATAAAAAGAAAGCTAAAATACCCAATAGAGTATAAGCAAAAACTCTCCAGAATTTCTTTTTATAATAGTTAATATCCTTATTACTATTAGGTTGATTGTTTTTTTTGGTGGCCATAAATAACTATTTTCTAATCTTTTTGTTCTATTCTAAAACCTACGTCTGTAATACCATCTAATTCCTGAACACCTGGGATTTTTCCAGATTGCCTAACGGCTTGTTTGATGTATACTTTATATTTTCCTCTAAACTTAACGTCTTCTTTATAAAACAGTTTACTTTCTTTTATATCTGTAAAACCGTTTCCTAATAAAGTTCCGTCCGGATTTGCCATTTGGTATTCTAATGTATCCACTTTTGTAAAACCATTTGGCATTTCAAGAGCTACAATTAAAAACAAATTATTGAACGGATAATCGTTATTGTCTCTCAAATTTACAAATAAATTGTATTTTTTGGTAGAGTCTAAAACGGGCAAATCAAAAGTTATAATACTGTCTTTATGCCAGGCACTTCCAACAGATTTGTACTCATCGAATACTCTTTTTTTATCACACGAAAAAAGAAGTATTGTTGCCAAAAGAAGAATTCCGCTATTTTTTATTCTCATTTTTAGTAATAATTATAGGTTTTCTAGGTTCAGCCGACTTGTTCTCATTCGAATTATTTGGCTTATTCGATTGATTTTGTTTGTTGTGCGGTTTATTCGATTTATTCGGATTTCCGCCAGCCGGTTTATTACTATTGTTATTATTTCCTTGTTGAGGTTTATTTGGTGTTGGAGCAACTGCAACCGCGCCTTCCGCATTTGGTTTGCGTTTGCGATTTGGTTTTTTCTTTTTCTTCGGCTGATCAAAACGGGTTAAACTCTCCTGACCCATTGCGTTGTTAAAGTCTTTTTCAGGCTCTAAAACAATTTCGATTGCAAAATCTTCTAATGAAGACACTTTATTTTTCTGTTTGTTTTCGGCAATAATTTCTTTTACCTGATCAATTTTCAAAACATGCCAGTTTGCAAAATTATTCGTGTAAGCAAACCACATTAAACCTTTAAAAATATCTTGTTTTTGACAGATTGCATCTCCTTTTTCGGTTACTAATTTAGTATCGTAATCCGGAAAATCTTTCAACGCATCCATGTAAGTATCAAGCTCATAATTTAAGCAACACTTCAATTTACCGCATTGTCCGGCTAATTTTTGAGGATTTAGAGAAAGTTGTTGGTAACGCGCTGCAGAAGTATTGACACTCCTAAAATCAGTTAACCAGGTCGAACAACAAAGCTCACGTCCGCAAGAACCAATTCCACCTAAACGAGCCGCTTCCTGACGGAAACCAACTTGCTTCATTTCAACTCTTGTGCTGAATTCCTTTGCAAAATCTTTAATCAAAAGTCTAAAATCGACTCTGTCATTTGCCGTGTAATAAAACGTCGCTTTTGACCCATCTCCCTGAAATTCAATATCAGAAATTTTCATTTCTAATTTGTGCTGAATCGCTAATTCGCGCGCACGAACCTTCATTGGCTCTTCGCGATCACGCGCAACAGACCAAATATCGATGTCTTTTTGAGATGCTTTCCTGTAGATTTTTGGAATTTCGTTGCTTTCATGGTTTACACCTTTTTTCTTCATTTGAATTTTTACCAATTCGCCTGTCAAAGTAACAATTCCAATATCATGTCCTGGTGATGCAACAGTTGCTACAATATCACCAATACTTAAAGTTAATTTTTCTGAATTTCTAAAAAATTCCTTGCGGCCGTTTTTAAAACGAACCTCAACACAATCAAAAATAGCCTCTCCATTAGACGGACTCATGTTCGCGAGCCAATCAAAAACCGTTAATTTATTGCAGCTATCGGTGCCGCAAGTCCCATTATTTTTACAACCCTTTGGTGCGCCACCATCTGAGGTTGAACAACTTGTACATGCCATAATTATATATGTAGTGTTGCAAGAAGCAACTTAAGTTCATAAACGTTTAATCGGTAAAGATAGTATTTTTTTTAGTTTGCTTTTTATGCATTAAAACTAAATGCTTGTTAAATAAAAAATCCTATTTCACATTCTGCAAAATAGGATTTTTAAAACATTTTTTTAATCTATTATTTTAGTCTTTTTATTTCTTTATCAAAATCAGAAATTATTTTTTGTGTTTTATTGAAGACTTCGTATGCGGCAATTGCTTTTTTATCTGCTTGTATTTTCGTCATTTTCCCTTTTCCATCCATCACTTTATAATCATTAAAAGATAAAAATTTATTAACGCTTGTTGCCAGTTCTTCCATTGTAAAAGTGTTCTCACGTTCTATCAATCCTTCTATATAATCAAAATATCCGGTTATAGTACGCTCTAATTGTTTAATTTCTTTTTCTTCCAAATAATTTTTGGCAACGACGACATCCGATTTTAAAACCCGTCCGTTTGGACTATTCTTCCACGTGGTCAATCCCATATTTTCTTTTTTGACATCCGCTGTTTCAAATATTATCTCAGCAGCTGTTTTTCCTGTAATAGCAAAGTGAAATTTGTTTTGAACGATTGCGTAGAAATTTTTAGTTATTTCCGAATTGTTATCATAATCAATACTGCATTCGGCAAAAATATCAGTTACTTGTTGGTAAATTCTCCTTTCACTCGTCCGAATAGATCGAACTCTTTGCAATAATTCTTTGAAATAATCTTTACCAAAAATTGCCTGACCTTGTTTTAAACGATTATCATCTAAAACAAAACCTTTTATAATATATTCTTTTAAGGTTTGGGTTGCCCAGATCCTGAATTGCGTAGCTTTAGTAGAGTTTACTCTGTATCCAACAGAAATTATGGCATCGAGGTTATAATAACTTGTAATATAATTTTTGTCATCTGAAGCAGTTGTTTCCATTTTGGAAACAACTGAGGATTCAACTAATTCTCCTTCCTCAAAAATGTTTTTGAAATGCTTACTTATTGCAGGCACTTGGACACCAAATAATTCTGCAATTGTTTTTTGAGTTAACCACACTGATTCATTTTGAAGCAAAACATCAACACGTATTTCTCCGCTTGGTGCAGTATAAAGTATAAACTTCTTTAAATCATTCTCCATAAATACTCTATTTCTATTTTATCTGCCCTCTTCAATAAGTAATCACCAAAGTATGAAATCTCATGATGAAAGTATTTAAACAAATATAACTATTGTGTATTAAAAAGCTTCTTTTCCTGAACTGTTTTTGAGACGTTTTAGATACTGAATTATTAGAACAAATAACTACGTTTCCTTAACCGTAATAATCTTAACCGGACATGCCTTTGCCGCCAATTCACAACTTTCGACAATCGTATGATTTGGAGATTTTAAAGTAAAAAAACCTTTTGCATTCTGCGAATGAAGCAAAACCGATTTCCCATCTTTTTTTGACATTTGAAAATGTATCGGATCCATTTCAACGCAATAATTACAGCCGATGCATTTGTCTCTTTGTAATGTTATAATCACCATTACGCCTCTACAATTTTATATAATTTATCAGACATCCTGATTCTGAAAGGCAATTTAAAAGTACAATCGTCACCTTTTGTCGCTTTTTCAACAGCAATATCATCCACAAACATTTCATCAATAATCATTTCCTGAGCGCCTGTACTTGGGCCAGTTACCAAAATTTTATCTCCTATTTTAATGTCGTAAGCTTCAATTTTGAATTGCCCCACTTTCGCTTTTGGAAAATAATGTGTCCCTTTTCCAACATAAACTTTCTTTTGAGTTGCAGCAGATCCCGGAATAGCACTCCATTCACCTAATTCCTGACCCAGATAATAGCCTGACCAAAAACCACGGTTGTAAACAGTACTCAAGGCCTCCATCCAGACTTTGACTTTTTCTTTAGAGAAAGTTTGATCGTAATAAGCATCAATTGCCTCACGATATGTTTTGGTTACTGTTGCTACATATTCCGGTGCACGACCTCTACCTTCAACTTTTAGCACCTGAATTCCGGAATCTATAACCTGATCTAAGAAATCCAGTGTACATAAATCTTTTGGCGACATCATGTATTCGTTATCTAATTCGATTTCAAAACCCGTTTCCTGATCGATAACGGTATATTTTTTTCGGCAATTTTGTTTGCACGCACCACGATTCGCAGATGAATTATGCGAATGCAGACTCAAATAACATTTTCCGGAAACGGCCATACACAAAGCTCCGTGACCAAAAATTTCGATTTCAACTAAATTTCCGTTTGGTCCTTTAATTTGTTCTTTTTCAATTTGACCTGTGATTTTCTTTACCTGGCGCAAGCTTAATTCCCGACTTAAAACCATAGTATCAGCAAATAAGCTATAGAATTTAATGGTTTCGATATTTGTTACATTCAACTGCGTCGAAATATGAACTTCCATCGAGATATTTCTAGCCATGGCAATAACGGCCTGATCAGAAGCAATTACAGCAGTGATACCAGCTTCTTTGGCTTTGTTCAAAAGTGTTTTAACGACAGATAAATCATGATCGTAAATTATCGTGTTCAGTGTTAAATAACTTCTAACATTCTTAGCTTCACAGCGATTTGTAATTTCTTTTAAATCATCAATGGTAAAATTAACCGTTGAACGCGCACGCATATTAAGTTGTTCTACTCCAAAATAGATAGAATCTGCGCCATTATCGATTGCAGCCTGAAGTGACTCAAAGCTCCCTGCGGGAGCCATGAGTTCAATTTTGTTATTTATTGTCATCATAAATTAATTTTAAAGCCTATTGTTTTCTCTAAAAATTAACTTTATGTGGTATTTGAACGTGCTAAAGTTTCGCACTAAATATGTTTAAAAAACACTTGATTTTTATAATTATTCTAAAATCTTATAAATTTTATCTGATAATCTAATTCTAAAAGGTACTTCAAAAGTAACTTTATCCCCAATTGTTGCTGTTGATGCCTGTACCTCGTTAACAATCATTTTATCTAAAATTAATTCCTGATGACCAGTAGTGGGTCCGGAAATTAAGATTTTATCGCCACTATTTAGTTCGTGGTTTTCTATAGTAAAAAGTCCAACTTGTGCTTTTACATAATAATGTTCAGCTTTTCCAAGTAGTATTTTTTTAACTTTTATTTTTTGACGAATATCTGCTGGTTTGTCGGCCGCAGCCAAAGCAGTATCAGTTAACTCTCCAGAATGTTTGAATTTTAAACTGTCTGATTTTCCTTTTCTAAAAACTTTATTACCAACTTGTTTTCCTGTTCTCAAACGAACCTGATCTACCAAAGGCATGTGGATAATTTCAAGACATTCTGTAGAACAGCAGTTTTCCATTGCGGCTTTACATTCATCACATTGAATAAACAACAAATGGCATCCGTCATTTTCGCAATTGGTGTGATTATCACAAGGTTTTCCACATTGATGACATTGCGAAATAATATCATCTGTAATTCTTTCACCCAGACGATTATCGAATACAAAGTTTTTACCAATGAATTTACTTTCTAAACCTTCAGCTTCAATTTGTTTGGCGTAATTAATGATTCCGCCTTCTAATTGATAAACATTTTTAAAACCCTGATGTTTAAAATAAGCACTTGCTTTTTCACAACGAATCCCACCAGTGCAATACATTACCAGTTTTTTGTCTTCCTTGTGATTTTGAAGCTGTTCGTTGATTATTGGTAAACTCTCCCTAAACGTTTCAACATCCGGAGTAATGGCCCCTTTGAAATGCCCCACTTCACTTTCGTAGTGATTTCTGAAATCGACTACAATTGTGTTTGGATCGTCAAGTATTTCATTGAATTCTTTGGCTTTCAGGTGAACACCTATATTGGTTACATCAAAAGTATCGTCATTCAAACCGTCAGCAACGATCTTATCACGAACTTTAATGGTCAATTTTAAAAAGGAATGGTCATCATGTTCTACAGCTTCGTTCAATCGTATGCCTTTCATGAAATCATAAACTTCAAGGGTTGCTCTAAAAGCCTCCAAATTTTCTTCCGGAATACTCATTTGAGCATTTATTCCTTCGGTAGCAACATAAATTCGGCCTAAAGCATCGAGCTTATTCCAGGCTAAAAATAAATCATCGCGAAATTTTTTGGGATCTTGAATTTTGGCGTACGCATAGAAAGACAACGTAAGACGTTGTTTACCTGCATCATCGATCATGATGGCTCTTTCTTCTGCGCTTAAAGTGTTGTACAGTTGCATGCTATAAACTAATTTAAGTTGAGAATAAATATTTATGAATTCATAGTTAATGAATTCGGGCGCAAAACTAAGGAACTTTTGCGATTTTTAAAAGGTAAATTAAGAAATATTAGGATTTTATTGTCTTTTAACAAGATAACCTTTTAATAACGAAAACGGGAAAAACCTTAAAATTAAGCAAAAAGATAAGTAACTAACAAACAGCATGTTGCAAAAAATACTCTCTCGCGTTAATATACTGAAATATTTCTCAAATATTTTTATAAAATCCGCACTTGTTTTTCATAATTAACTGTTAATGAATAATTTAATTTATTAAATTTGTGAGACTAACTTTAATAATAATTGTATGACTACGTTAAAAAAGGTTAAAATATTATTTTTTGTTATAGTTCTGTCTTCGTGTTATATTTCCTGTAAAAAAGAAGCACCACCTCAACCAAAAGCACTCGAAATTCAAATTGTAAAAGTGCTACAGCAAGATGTAAATCTTGAATCAGAATTTACAGGCGAAACCTTTGGACAATCCGATATTCAGATTAATCCGAGAGTTGATGGTGTTATTGAAAGCCTTAACTTCAAAGAAGGTAGTTTGGTAACCAAAGGACAATTATTATACACTATTGATCCCTTACCATTTCAAAATAAAGTAAGCGAGGCAGAAGGAAAGTTAGCCGAAATGCAGGCAAGATTAGCTAAAACCAAATCAGATTACGAAATGATGGAACCATTAGCTAAGATGAACGCCGTCAGTCAAAGAGAATTGATAGCGGCAAGATCTTCTTATAATGCTTCTCAGGCTTCTATTAAAGCAGCATCGGCCAATGTAAAGAATTCAAGAATAGAGTTAAGTTATTGCAATATTGTTGCGCCTATATCCGGATTGATAGGAATATCAAAAGTAAGAGTTGGCGATTATGTTCGTCCCGGCGCAGCATCAGTACTAAATACAGTTTCTGATTTAGGTGATGTCAGAGTTCGTTTTACTATGAGCGAGCAGGAATATCTTCGAATTTTCAGAGAATTAGCTAAGAAAAATTCTAACTTAAAAGGAGCGGGTCAATCCATTACTATTCTATTATCAGATGGCTCTCTTTATCCACAAAAAGGAAAAATCAGTTTTGCCGACAGACAAATTGATCCAACAACCGGTGCTGTAACTTTTGAGGCAGGATTCTCGAATCCAGATAGATTGATTCGCCCTGGTCAATATGTAAAAATCCTTGTCACTACTGATGTCCGCAAAGATGCCTTGATTATACCACAACGTTCTGTAATTGAAATGCAGGGAATTTCTCAAGTGTATGTATTGGGCAATGACAATAAAGTCGAAATGAAAGCGGTGCAAATTGGTCCGGCATTCAAAGACTCCTACATTGTTACTGATGGATTAACTGCTAATGACAAAATTGCTCTTGGAGGAACCTCATTACTAAAAAGCGGTAGTGTTATCACTCCTCAAATTAAAGAATGGACTCCGGGACAATCACAAGTAGTTAAATAATTCTGTGCTAACTTAATAATTTACAAACATCATTATGGGAGAATTTTTTGTTAGAAGACCAATCGTAGCCATGGTAATCAGTATCATTATTGTGATACTAGGATTACTTGCATTACAAAAAACGCCAATATCACAATATCCAGATATCAATCCGCCTGTAGTGAAAATCACAACTTCTTTTACAGGGGCAAATGCCTTAAATGTTGAGCAGGCTGTTGCAACACCAATTGAGCAAAAGGTAAATGGAGTTGAGCAAATGCTTTATATAAAATCAACCAACACATCTGACGGAGCTTGTACCATTGAAGTAACTTTTGATGTAGGAACCAATTTGGATAATGCCAATATGCTGACTCAAAACCGTCAGGCACAATCGGCTCCATTTATGCCGCCAAGTGTAAAACAACAGGGAGTCGTGGTAAAAAAATCACTCTCATTCCCAATGATGTTGTTTACACTTACCTCAACAAATCCAAAATACGATTCAAAATTTCTGAATAACTATGCGAATATCAACATAGTAGATCAATTGGCACGTATCAAAGGTGTTGGTGAAGTTTCACTTTTTGGAGGAAGTGATTATTCGATGAGAGTTTGGCTCAAGGCCGATGTTATGAGCAAACTTGGCGTAACCGTCGATGATGTAAAAAATGCCCTGAATGCACAAAACATGATTAGTCCCGGTGGAAAATTTGGCGCAGAACCAACGCCGCCAGGAACAGATTTTACCTATGGAGTTACACTACAGGATCGTTTGGTTACTGAAAAACAGTTTGGTCAAATTGTAGTCAAAAGTAAATCAGATGGTGCACAGGTATTACTAAGCGACATTTCCAGAATTGAATTAGGAACAGAAAACTATAGTTCAAGCGCCCGAAGAAACGGAAATGCAACAGCAGCAATTACCGTATTCCAAATGCCGGGAAGTAATGCTTTAGAAGTAGCAACTCTTGCCAAAGAGGCGATGAAAAAAATGTCTGAAAAGTTTCCGAAAGACGTAGTTTATCAGGAATCACTAGATACAACACTTGCGATTACTGCTGGTGTTGAAGATATTGTTCACACACTCTTTGAGGCCGTTATTCTGGTTATTCTGGTGGTGTTTATATTTCTACAAAACTGGCGTGCAACCTTGATTCCATTAATCACAGTTCCGGTATCTTTAATTGGTACAATAGCTGTTTTCCCATTGTTAGGTTTTTCAATAAACACTTTATCATTATTAGGATTAGTACTTGCAATTGGAATTGTGGTTGATGATGCCATCGTTGTTGTTGAAGCCGTAATGCATCATATCGAACATGGTAAATCTCCAAAAGACGCAACCATACAAGCGATGCGGGAAGTTTCAGGACCTGTAATTGCAATTGCACTGATTTTGATTGCGGTATTTGTACCGGTTGCGATGACGCCAGGAATTACAGGTCGTTTTTACCAACAATTTGCCATAACGATCGCAGTCTCGGTCGCCTTCTCGGCTTTTAGTGCGTTGTCCTTAAGTCCCGCACTCTGTGCCATGTTATTAAAACCCACAAAACCAGTGGATCAGCAAACAGGCTGGCTAGCTAAATTTTTTACTGGATTCAACAGAATTTTCGAAAAAGTTACTGGCGGATATATAAAGGGAGCTACTTTTTTTGCCAAAAAATCATTGCGCATTGTCTCCTTATTGGTTATAATTTTACTTGCTGTTGTATTATTGGGCAAAAAAATCCCACTAGGATTTATTCCTGAAGAAGATCAGGGTTATGCGTTGGTCAACATTGCCTTGCCTCCTGCTTCATCACTTCAGCGTACCGATGAAATTTCAAGAAAAGTAGATGGGTTTTTAAAAGAAGAAGAATCAATACTTTCTTATACTACGATTAATGGATTTAGTATGCTTACCAATTCTTACCAACCTAATAATGCGTTTGTTTTTATCTCGCTAAAACCTTGGGAAGAAAGAGCTGAAACGGCAAAACAACTGGTTGATCGATTAAATAAAAAACTATCCACACAAATTACCACGGCAACTGCTTTTGCTTTTGGTCCACCAGCCATTCAAGGTTTAGGAGCATCTGCAGGTTTTAGTTTGATGTTACAGGACAGGGGCGGGAATACACCACAGTATCTTGCGCAACAAACTCAAGCCTTTATTGCCGCAGCTCAAAAACGCCCGGAAATAAAAAGGATTTATACCACATTTAATGCAGGAACACCTCAGATAAAGCTGGACATTGACAATGAAAAAGCTATGAAACTTGGCGTTCCGGTTTCTAGGGTTACCGAAGTATTAGGTGCCTTTTTAGGAGGAACTTATGTGAATGATTTCAACCGTTTTGGTCGTCAGTACAAAGTATATCTCCAAGGTGAAGCCGTTGACCGATTAAAACCTGAAAATTTAAATAAGATTTATGTCAGAAATGATAATGGAGACATGTTGCCGATATCAACTCTGGTAACCGCTACCAAAGTCGCAGGTCCTGATTTTACCAATCGTCTTAATTTATTCCGATCAGCAGAAATTGGAGGAAGCCCTAATGACGGCTTCAGTAGCGCACAAGCTCTGGATGCTTTGGAAGAAGTAGCCAAGGAAACTTTACCCGCCGATATGAGCTACGATTACATCAACCTTTCGTATCAGGAGAAACATTCTCCCGGTGGAGGAACTGTATTTTTGATGGCGTTGGTATTTGTGTTTTTAATTCTTGCTGCACAATACGAAAGCTGGAAACTACCTTTTAGCGTATTACTCGGAGCACCTTTTGCGGTTTTTGGAGCCTTCTTAGGATTATTCCTCGCAAGAATTGGAAGTGACGCTTACGTAAACAATGTATTTGCGCAAATTGGTTTGGTTCTCTTAATTGGATTAGTAGCCAAAAACGCCATTCTTATTGTGGAGTTCGCCAAAGAAGAATATGAAAAAGGAAAACCGCTTTACGAATCAGCTATGACTGCAGCTAAGCTTCGTTTTCGACCAATTTTGATGACTGCTTTTGCTTTTATTCTTGGAGTTGTACCATTACTTACCGCAACAGGTGCCGGTTCTCAGGCACGTATCGTAATGGGAATGGCGGTATTCAGCGGTATGTTAATCGCCACAGTATTAGGTGTATTAATTGTACCAGGTCTATTTGTAATGATTGAAAACATCGGAAAAAAGAAAGATGATACAACTCTGACTGAAGGACATAATGTGGAATCAAATACTTCTGACCATGATTAAGAGACATAAAATAATCTTTGTTATATTTATTCTCATCCTATTCCCTTTGGGCTGTATGGTGGGGCCAAAATATAGCAAACCTGAACAGCAAAAATCAGATTCTTATAAAAATGAAAGAAACTTAGACAGTCTGGCGAACGTAACCAATTTAAAATGGTTTGATCTGTTTAATGATGATGTTTTAAAAGACCTGATAAAAAAAGGACTGGAAAACAATTATGATCTAAAAATCGCAGTTTCCAGAATCGATCAGCTTCGTGCTGAATTAGGTTATGCGAAAGCCGATTTGTTCCCTACTTTTCAATATGGAGCAACTATAAACAGCAACGAGAAAAACTTTACACCCTCAAATGTTGGAGCAAGTATGTCATGGGAACTTGATTTTTGGGGAAAATATCGTCATGAAAACAATGCTGTTCAAAACGAACTCCTGGCTACTGAAGAAGCCCGTAAAGTGGTGCTTTCTGAAATTGTAACCAATATCGCCGTCGCCTACTTTCAAATGCGAAATCTGGATGAACAGCTGGAAATTACAAAGTCAACACTTTCTACCAGAGAGAAATACTATGATATTATAAATCAAAGATTTAAAAATGGTTATATCTCAGAAGTAGATAAGGTACAAATTGAGCAGCAGGTTGCAATTGCCGAAGCTGCAATTCCAAACATTCAAAGACAAATAACGTATCAGGAAAATACAATTGCATTGCTTACTGGTCAGCTTCCTACTGAAATTCCCCGAGGGAAAAGCAATACAGAACTGCGAATTGTCAGTGAAATTCCACTTTCGCTTCCATCAGCCTTGTTAGAAAACAGACCTGATGTGAAAGCTGCAGAATTAAGATACAAAGCAGCAAATGAAAGAATTGGTGTAGCTCAGGCAATGCGTTTTCCGTCTTTAAATCTGGCTGCAATTGCCGGATTTGCAAGTGCTGATTTAAGCAATTTATTTCTGGGAAGTTCTTATTCGCAAAATGCATCTGCTGGAATTGCAGGCCCAATTTTTGCCTTTGGAAAAAACAAAAGGAGAGTTGAAATCAACAGACAACAAGCGGAACAATTCAAATTTATATATCAAAAAACCTATATTGGCGCTGTGTCTGAAGTAGAACAATCCATACAAAACATCAGAACGTATAAAGAAGAATGGAAAGCCAGAAACAGACAAGTTCAGGCTGCTCTTATAAACTTTAATCTTTCCCGCGAAAGATATGACAGCGGCTACGTTTCTTACTTGGAAGTTTTAGATGTAGAAACCAATTTGTTTAATGCACAATTAAGCCTGGCACAATTATCTGAGAGACAATTAAGTTCAATGGTTGAGTTATACAAAGCACTTGGCGGGGGATGGAGCTTATGAGGCTCAAAGGCACAGAGAGGCAAAAACTCAAAGGTTTCTCAGCATATTATAAAAAACAAAAAAAGCACTATTTTCATAGTGCTTTTTTAACCTCTGTACCTCTGTACCTTTGTCTCTTTGAACCTAGCGAATTAGCAGAATTCATTAAACGCATCTTGCAAATTCTCAGCGATTAATTCAGCTGGGCGGCCTTCGATGTGGTGACGCTCTAACATGTGAACCAATTCTCCGTTTTTGAACAAAGCCATAGATGGCGATGATGGAGGAAAAGGAAACATATGTTGTCTTGCAGCATCAACAGCTTCTTTGTCAACACCAGCAAAAACTGTAATTAAGTGATCTGGTTTTTTAGCGCCTTCTAAACTCATTTTTGCTCCCGGACGTGCGTTTCTTGCAGCACAACCACAAACAGAGTTTACAACAACTAAAGTGGTACCTTCAGCTTTGATAGCATTATCTACAGCTTCAGCACTATGTAAATCTTGAAAACCTGCAGCAGTCAATTCAGCTTGCATTGGTTTTACCATTTCTTCTGGATACATATTTTTGATTTTTAAATTTTACTTTTGAACTGCAAAGTTACAAAGTTTACTCGCAACTACTTAATTTGAAGTATAAAGTTTTGTTATAGTTCGATTGGAAAAGTCGAAAGTTTTAAAGTAGGAAAGTCGAAAGTCAGAATCAGAGCTTTATAAATTCATTCCTATTTGAATAAAACTCGAAACAAAGCTTTAATAAATGGCATTTTTGGACACTTTAAAATAACTTTAGCATCTTCAAACAAACTAGTTTCTTCATCCAAAAATTTAAAAATTAACTTCGTATTTCCTTTTCGGAATAAAGAAGAAAAAATACCGCTTCCCAATTCATTATGACGGTACAGTATATTCAAAAGCAGTAAATCATAAAACCAAAATCGGTTCTTTTTATGAAAGGTTGTCATGCTAAGCGAAGTCGAAGAATGAAGAAATTCTACTAATTCCGAAGATTTTTTATCCGAATTTCTAAATGTATAACCGGTACTTCCTTTGGTCCATCCGCCGGCAGTTCCAATATTCAGGACTCTTTTGGTGTTTTTCTTCCAAAAAGGATGTGAAGTCATTGGAATACTTCCCTGCTCCTTTTCCAGAATTTCAAATTTATCAGCCCCGAGTTTCTTAAGATAAAGCTGAATCTCATTTTCATATTCTTCTTTCAGCAGAAGCTTTTCAGAAAACAGTGTATATTCAATCAAAGCTTCCGTTTTAGATGTTGGCAAAACATACATAAATCTTGTATTCCCTCTTTGTTCAACTGAAAAATCCATAAATGTCGCTTGTTCAGGATTGAAAATCTCTTCTTCAGTTTTCACAAACCAACCCACAAAATGCTGTTGCAAAACCGGATATTTTGTTTGTCTTTCGAAGAAAGCCTTGGTATAAATACTGTTGAATAAATAGTCACAAGTATATCTGTTTTCCTCGGTACCAACAAAAACATGAGTTTCGAGTTCATTTATATCGGTTACTTTTTCCTTTAAAAAAGTAATGTTAGATTCTTTAGAAATGGCTTCAAAAACAAAGTTATAAAAATCAATTCCCCGAATTTGATTGTATTGATAAGGCGTTAAGTCCAAATCTCTTTTGAAATCTTCATTGGCAAACAAAGCCACATCCCATTTTTTGGAGATGATCGAATCCCAGACTGTATCTTCTTTTGCCCAAAAACACCAGGTTCTGTCATTGGTTTTCTTTTGATTTTCATCTAAAAGCAAAATAGATTGATCAGCAAATCTCCCGGATAAAACCATTTTGTAAACGGTCATCAAAGAAGCCAAGCCCGATCCGGTAAAAACGTAGTTGAAATGTTTTATTTGCGAAGAATTCATTCTCAAAAATAAGGAATTTTATTCTTTCAACTTTTCTAAAAGAAGTTTAAAATCTTTTGGACTTAGATAATTATTGTATTGCAGAATGATTTCGTTTTTCTCATTCAAAACACATAAAACCGGATAAACAATTTGGTTGTTCATTGTTCCGAGTTGCAACGCTAATTCATGAATACCAACATTATTTCCGGAAGGCTGATATTTAAACAGCTGATCATTAAATTTGATATCGCGTTTTTCCTCGGCATTAAAATCAATAAGATAGAAATCCGAATTCAAACTTTGAATAATTTCCGGATTTTTAAAAGTTGTACTTTTCATTTTTTGGCAATACTGACACCAATCGGTATGAATAAAAACGATTATTTTCCGCTTTTGAATTTGCTGTAAACTATCCATTGCTTCAAAGGATCTGCTTTGAAGTTGGCAGAATCCATTTGAAGTAATTCCAAAAAAGAAGATAAGTATTGCTAGCTTTTTCATTCGTTTTTTTCTTTTGCCACAGATTTCACAGATTAAAAGGATTATTTTAAAAAAGGTTTGCCACTAATTACACCAATTTTTACGAATTCAATTTGTGCTAATTCATGCAATTCGTGGCATAAAACATTTTTATCTCAAAGTATATCGCAACCCAAAAAACCCACGAATCGACTGGTTTTGCCCATAAACATAAGTTGTATCAAAAGTCAAGCCGTACGGATTATCTGGTGTTACTAAAACTTTTCCAGCCGAATCATATTGTACATTTTTATCAAAAGGATCTTTCGTTCTCGAAATCAAAAACGGATTCTTCTGCATTGGTGTAAAATTCAACAGATTCTTAATGCCGCCATAAAGCTCAAAATTCTTCCATCCAAAATAGGTAAATTGAATATTCTGAATACTAAACCAAGGGGATTTCGGACTTCTTGGATCTAATTCGCTCAACAAAGGCAAATTCATCGGACTGTAAACATTTCCGGTATAATCCACCAATAAATTTAAGGATTCTATTTTATACGAAACACTCCAGGTTGCGGTAAAATTTTCCGTTAAAAAAGGTCTTTCTGAAATTCCGTTTTCTACATTTTTATTATCTAAAACAGTAGCTCCCAAAATCATTTTTAATCCCGAAGGAAAATTAACATCAACGTTCGTGCTGATTCCCTGGCTTATCGCATAACCATTGATATTATCATAGATGATTTTGTTCGGATCCGTTTCATAATCAGAAATGATTTTATTACTGAATCTGGTATAAAAAGCAGTCGTTTCAATTCCGATAAAAGTTCCGTTCCCAAAGTTTATTTTTTGAATGTAATTCAGATTCGCATTTACAGATTGCTCCGGTTTCAAGTCATTCTTAATTACAACATCGCGAGAACCTGTAAGGGCGGCGTGATCTTCGGTAAATAAATTCACGACACGAAATCCGGTTCCGGCATTCAATCTGAAAATCGTATTTTCATTTTTCTTCCATCGATAAGCGACTCTCGGCGTATAAATCGAACCATGAATCGAGTTATAATCATACCGCATTCCAAGCAAAACCTGACTTTTCGGTGAAAGCGTAATTTCATCCTGAACAAAAATTCCGGGCAGCCAGGTATTTTCCGCTTCTTTTGTCGCGGTTGTATTGTCGTCATAATACGAATAACGATTCGCAATTCCGGCAAGCAAATCGTTTCTTCCAAGCTTTTTATCCCAGGTCAATTGTAAAAATCCAATTTTCTGATTCGCGATATAAGATGTTGTTCCATAACGACTATCCTGATAATGAACATTTCCGGAAAACGAAAGCATTAATTTTTCTTCAAAAGGCAACTGATAACTTCCAATTAATTCACCTCTTTTTGTGTATATGCTTTCTCCATAAATTTCGTCACCACCGCGGTATTTTTTCTCCCAACGCACATCTCCACCCCAACGATCTTCATACATTCCGCGAGCTGCGATGGTAAATAGTCTGTTATTATTTCGCAGAAAACTCCATTTATTAAAAACCGAAATTCGTTCAGACAAAGTAACGTCGGTAAAATTGTCTTTGTCTTTATCTATTACCTGATTATAACCGAAATAATTGATTCCTAAAAGTGTAGTCGATTTTTTGGTTGGATTGAATTTCATTCCCAAATCAACATTGGTTTCTAAGTAGGTTGTTGTAAAAACATCGGCAGCAAAAACCGGAGCATTCGTTGGGTTTTTAGTGATAATATTGATTAGACCACCAACTGCCTCACTTCCGTATAAAGACGAAGCCGGGCCTTTTACGATTTCAATTCGTTCAACCAACGAGTTGGGAATTCCCGATAATCCATAAACCGTTGAAAGACTGCTCACAATTGGCATTCCATCAATTAAAACCAAAGTATACGGTCCTTCCAAACCGTTGATGTGAATATCGCCCGTATTACAGACGCCACAATTAAGCTGTGGCCGAACGCCATTGATGTTTTGAAGTGCTTCGTAAATACTTGGTGTCGGGTTTTTCCTGAAGAAAACGGGTGAATAAACTTCAACCGGAACAGCACTTTCCAATCGTTTTACTGCTTTTAAAGTTCCGGAAACCACAACTTCATTAAGTTGATTTTCATTGTCAGTCAATTCAAAATCATACGATTGAATGGAATCTTTTATTACTTGAATTTTCTTTTTTAAAGTTTGAAACCCCATCTGAGAAACCTGAAGAGTGTAATTTCCAACAACAACATTTTCTAAGAAATAATAACCTAAACTATCCGTAACTGCTTTATGTTTCGTGCCTAATAAATGCACATTCGCGGCTTGTATTTTTCTTCCTTCGCCAGAAACAAAACCAGAAATAGTGGTACTTTCCTGCGCATAAGAAAATTGTAAAGTAAACAGAATCAATATTACTATTGAATTTTTCATTATTGTAAAATTAAATTTAGACAAAACTAAAAATTAAATTTGATAAATAATGATTCTAAAACTAAAAATTTTAAATCAATTTAAATCAATATGTTAGATTTTTGTTTTTATCTCTGCTTGAATAGTGCCCAGCTTTAGCTGGATGAAGATATAGCGAAAACAAAAAGGGGCTTTAGCCAAATCTGCAAAATTTGGCTAAAGCCCCTTTTTCAATTAGCACGTTACTTCCCTAGCTGAAGCTAGGGGCTACACAAAAAACTTACTAAATCCGACAAGTTTCAAATATTAAAAACTTCATCAATAAGTTCTTTATTGATAGAAGCACCCGCAAATGAGCCTGAAGAAACCGCCATCGCCACAGATCTTGCCTGAATGACACAATCACCACTTGCATAAACTCCGGGAATACTTGTTTTCTGCATTATATCAACTTTGATCAAGCCTTGTTCTGTCAATTCACAACCTAAAGATTCCGGCAAAGAACAATGTTGTTTGAACGGAGGCCTGAAATAAATCGCTTTAACGGCCGCTTTTGATTGGTTTTTAAAGACTACTTGTTTAATATTTCCGTTTTCATGTTCTAAAGATTCAATTTCGTCTTCAATGATTTCGATTTCATGCTTTTGAAGAATTTTCCTTTGTTCCGATGTCAAAGTTGATTTTCCATTGGTCAGCAATCTTAAATCTTTTGTCCAATTCGAAATCAGTTTTGCATATTCAAAAGCCATTTCGCCATTAGCAATAATAGCTGTTTTCTCCGTTTTAACCTCATAACCATGGCAATACGGACAATGTAATACTGAAATTCCCCAGCATTCGGCTAAACCTTTAATTTTCGGAAGCAGATCTTTTACTCCAGTTGCAAATAATACTTTTTTAGAGGTAAAAATTTCACCTGAGTCTGTTTTGATTTCGAAACCTTCTTTGGTTGTATTAGCCTGGATAGCAAGTCCGTTAAAAAACTGAACTGTTTTATAAAAGTCTACTTGTAATCTGGCTGTCGCCGAAATGACAGCCGGCACTTCACCATCCTGCGTAATAAAATTATGAGAGTGCGGCGTTTGTCTGTTGCAAGGCAAACCACTATCAATAACCAAAATCTGACGTAAGGAACGCCCTAAACTCATCGCCGCTGAAAGTCCGCTGTAACTTCCTCCCACAATGATTACCTCAAAATATTTTTGTTGTATCATAACTGTATTTATTAATGATTTTTACTCTTATGCGATTTATAATTAAGTAAATGCCCTATGATCATTCCGATTCCTCCAATAAAAATCAGATCGAGATGAATATCTAAAATGATTTCACTTAAAACACTGATCCAAATCAACATCATAGAAACAACCAAAATTGTGGCTATTAAAAGTCCCGATTTTTTTATAATTTTAAGAATTGCAAAAAGTCCAACCATAGCGAAAAGCAAATCAATAAAAGGATTGTGATTTAGTCCCAAAGGTAGAATGGTTAAAAGCGGAAAAAGCAAACAATGCACCAAACAAATCGTCGCGCTTGAAATTCCTAAAATATCATAAAAAGGTGTTGTAGTTTTCTTCATTTGATGTACATTTGCTTAATGCAATTTTGTTGCAAATATATACATAATAAATTAAACGCAACAATGTTGCGTTATTATTTTTTTATTTTAAAAAATGAAAACAACGAGAAACACCACAGCAAAGACGGCCGTTTTAGAGATTTTTGGGAAAACCAAAACTGCATTATCACACACCGAGATTTACAAACAAATAGAAAGTTTATGTGATCGCGTAACCGTTTATAGAATCTTAGACCGTCTGGTTAATGACGATATTGTCCATAAAATTGTCGACCTCGATGGAACAATTAAATACGCAAAATGCCATCATCATGCCCAGCGAGTTCACATTCATAATCACGCTCATTTCAGCTGTGAAAAGTGTCTCGAAATAACTTGTCTTGAAAATGTAAAGCCGAGTTATATTATTCCGCACAATTATAAAGTGAATGACATAAACTTTACATTGTCAGGAATATGTCCAAATTGTTTTAATTCTAACATATAAGATTTAGGCTCGTCTAAAAATATTGTTGCGCGAATGTAATTTTTATATACATTTGTTAAAACAACATTTTTAAAATGACCAAATCTTTAGAAGAAGTTAACCAATCGGTTGCAACAGAACATAAAAAAACAGGATTCCGTAAAATATTAGCCTTTTTAGGCCCCGCATATCTGGTAAGCGTTGGTTATATGGATCCCGGAAACTGGGCAACAGATATTGCGGGCGGAAGTCAGTTTGGCTATTCTTTACTTTGGGTTTTACTAATGAGTAACTTAATGGCTTTACTTCTTCAAAGTTTAAGTGCAAGACTCGGAATCGTAACACAACGAGACTTAGCCCAGGCTTCAAGGGAAACTTACTCTAAACTGATCAATTATATATTATATTTTTTAGCCGAAATTGCTATCGCCGCTTGTGATTTAGCCGAAGTTTTAGGAATGGCAATCGGAATAAATCTTCTTTTTGATATTCCGTTAATTGAAGGTGTTTTAATCACGGTTCTCGATACTTTTTTACTGCTTTTCCTAATTAATAAAGGCATCCGAAAAATGGAAGCTTTTATCATTGTTTTGGTTGCCATTATTGGATTCTCTTTCATTTTCGAAATGATTTTTGCTGAACCGGAACTTGACAAAGTAATTTATGGACTCGTTCCTTCAATACCAAGTTCTGCCGCTTTATATATTGCAATCGGTATTATCGGTGCAACTGTAATGCCGCACAATTTATATTTACATTCCTCTTTGGTACAAACGCGTAAATTTGACAGAACTCCAGCCGGAATCAAACAAGCGTTGAAGTATAATTTCATCGATTCTACAATCGCCTTAAATCTTGCCTTTTTTGTAAATGCCGCCATTTTAATTTTGGCTGCAGCTACATTTTATAGAAATGGAATGTTTGAAGTCGCAGAAATTCAGGATGCACACAAGTTTTTAGAACCGCTATTAGGAACCAAATGGGCACCTGTTTTATTTGCCGTTGCCCTGATTGCTGCTGGACAAAGCTCAACAGTAACGGGGACTTTAGCAGGACAAATAGTGATGGAAGGTTATTTGAATTTACGTATACAGCCTTGGGTTCGTCGTATTATTACCCGCTTAATTGCCATTGTTCCGGCTGTTATTGTGATTTTAATTTATGGTGAAAGCGTAACCGGAAAACTTTTAATTTTAAGTCAGGTTATTTTGAGCTTGCAATTAGGCTTTGCGATTATTCCGCTTATTCATTTTGTGAGCGATAAAACCAAAATGAAAGGTTTTCATATTTCTAAAACCACTCAGGTTGCAGCCTGGTTAATTGCTTTAATTATTGTTTCGTTGAATGCCAAATTGGTTTATGATGAGATCACTTCCTGGCTTGAAAATTCTAATCATCCCTTGTTTCTTTGGTTTACAGTTGTACCGCTTGCCTTTGGATTCTTAGGATTGCTTCTTTATATTGTATTCAAACCATTTATTGCAAGAGCGAAATCGAATATTGAGAATCATTCTCCACACCATTTAAAATTACAATACCAACCAAAAGAAACGTATACTAAGAAAAACATAGCAATTTCTGTCGATTTTTCTAAGGCCGACGAAGCAGCACTAAACAATGCATTTGAATTGGGCGGCATAAACGCACAATATACCTTAATTCATATTGTCGAAACGGTCGGTGCCTTAATGTACGGAGGAAATGTTGATGATCATGAAACCACTATCGACGAAAAATTATTATTAGAATATAAAGAAATGCTTTCGCAGAAGGGATTCAAGATAGAAACAGAACTTGGCTTTGGAAAACCTAACAGTGTGATTCCGAAGATTATCAACCAAGGAAATTTTGATATTTTAGTTATGGGAACCCACGGCCACACTGGAGTAAAAGATCTTCTTTTTGGCACAACCGTAGACAAATTGAGACATAAAATTTCGATACCTTTGTTGATTGTTAAATAAACTAGGCACAAAGGTCCAGAGTTACAAAGGGACAAAGGTTTCTGCTTTGAACCTCTGTCCCTTTGAGCCTTTGTCCCTTAAAAAGAAAAAAAATGACTTTCTCAGAAGAAAATTACCTTAAATCAATATATCATCTTACTGCTTCAAATGATACTGAAGTCAGCACTAACGCTATTGCGGAAATGATGGAAACCAAAGCTTCATCAGTTACAGATATGCTTAAAAAGCTGGCAGACAAAGATTTGGTAAATTATAAAAAATACCAGGGCGTTTCATTGACCGAAAACGGAAAATTGGCCGCTAAAATGATTGTTCGGAAACATCGTTTATGGGAAGTTTTTCTGGTAGAGAAACTAAACTTTAGCTGGGATGAGGTTCACGATATTGCCGAGCAATTAGAACACATCAAATCAGAGCAATTGATTAATCGTTTGGATGATTTTCTGGGAAATCCGACCGAAGATCCGCACGGTGACCCAATTCCGGATGCGAATGGCCGAATTGTGAAGATCGAAAAACAGCTTCTTTCAGAATTAACGGAACATCAAATTGGTGTTTGCGTGGGTGTAAAAGATACTTCTTCAGAGTTTTTGAAATATCTGGACAAACAGGAAATTGCTTTGGGATCTAAAATCGAGTTTCTTTCTAAAGAATCTTTCGATTTGTCGGTTAAAATTAAGATTGACGGAAGGGAATTATCTATTTCTAATAAAATTGCTTCTAACTTATTTGTAAAGCTTATTTAGAGGTTGTTTCACGGAGATTCACAAAGAATGACACAGAGATACACTAAGATTTTATAGTTTTTTTGATTTGGAAGGATAAATCCTTCCAAAAATACACAATATTGTCATTTCGACGAAGGAGAAATCTCCGCGAGAAGCTCGACAAAGATTGGATTATCGTTGCGGAGTCCGTGCGGAGATTTCTCCTTCGTCGAAATGACAAACTAGCCGATAAATTTTCTTTTGAAAACGAGATTTATAGCCCCGACAGTAGTGGAAATCCCTTTATGTTCGCTGCGGCGGACACAAAAGATTACTTCACTTTATTTTTATCTTAATTTGGAGTTCACTGAACTTCGTTTGTAACGGATAGCGGGATTAGTTCCTAAAAATTAAACAATCCCCTTTTCTATCATTTCCAACATTACCGGCGACGCGTTTTTAAATGTCGGCTCTTGTTCAATGATGCTTCCTGCATTTTTCTTGTTTACCTTGAATGTTACATCGTTATCCGTCGTAAACAAAAGTGCCGTCAAAAACGGATTTTTAATGTAAGTTCCTAAAACCATTAAAGCTTCATCTAAAGTGTGAATGCTTTCGATTTCTTCTGTTTTATAACGCGAAGTCAATGAAATGGAGAAAGTATTGTCTTCGTTTAAAACCAAACGAAAATAGATATTCTTAAGCTCAGTATCGCCCATTGTTTTAGCCAAAGTCAATTTTGCGAAAGTTCCGGCTTGAATACTTTCTTTAACGCGTTCGCAAAAAAGGGCAAATATAGGTTCGTATGACATATTGTAGTGTTTTATTTAACCGCAAAGTTCGCTAAGATTTACGCAAAGGACACAAGGAAATTTAAAAACTTAGCGAACCTTGCGTAAATCTTAGCGAACTTTGCGGTTAAGAAAAATTATTTCCCTGTAAATTCAGCTTTTCTTTTCTCTAAAAATGCTGTTGTTCCTTCTTTAAAATCCTGAGTTCCGAAACATTTTCCAAATGATTTTATTTCAGTTTCAAAACCATCTTTTCCGTCTTTAAAGTTCGCATTGATGGCTTTTATCGCTTTTCCGATAGCAAATGGAGCATTTTTAATGATTTTTTGAGCGATTCCGTTTGTAAAATCAAGAAGTTCAGCCTGAGGCACTACATGATTTACTAAACCGTATTGTTTAGCTTCTTCGGCAGAAATCATAGCAGCAGTCATAATCATTTCCATCGCACGGCCTTTACCTACTAATTGGGGTAAACGCTGTGTCCCGCCATAACCCGGAATCAATCCTAAAGTTACTTCCGGCAATCCCATTTTTGCATTATCTGAAGCTACTCTGAAATGACAGGCCATTGCCAACTCTAATCCGCCACCAAGAGCAAAACCATTAACGGCTGCAATTACTGGTTTCTTTAAATTTTCTATATAATCAAAAAGAGATTCTTGTCCTTCAGCTGCCAATTGCGCACCTTCAACTACTGTATAATTGGCAAATTCCGAAATATCAGCACCAGCCACAAAAGCTTTTTCGCCGCTTCCAGTCAGGATAATAACGCCAACCTCATCATTTTTACCTAATATTTTGATCGCTTTATTCAGATCGCTGATAGTTGCTTTGTTTAAAGCGTTCAGTTTTGTAGGTCTGTTTATGGTTACGGTAGCAATTTTTTCTTCAATAGAAATTAAAAGATTTTCGTAGTTCATGGTCGTGGTTTTATGAGTTTGTGATAGGCAAAGAAACAGTAAATGTGGTTCCTTTTCCGAAAGTTGATTCAAAGGTAATTGTTCCTTTGTAATTTTCGATGATGTTTTTTATAATTCCGAGTCCAAGACCCATTCCGCTGGTTTTGGTCGTAAACTTTGGTTCGAATATCCTGCCGATATCCAGTTTCTGAATTCCGATTCCGTTATCTTTAACTGCAATTTCAACCGTATTGTTTATACGTTTAACTGTGACCAAAATAGATTTATGAAATTGGCTTTCCGGAATCGCCTGTGTTGCATTTTTAACCAAATTGGTAATCACACGTATTAGTTGCGTACGGTCCATTTTGGAGATGATTTCCTCTTCTTCACTTTCAAAAACGATATAGTCTTCGTTGAAAATATCCAAAGCCAGTTCTACAACCTCAACAACATTAAGTGTTTCATTTTGCTGTGCCGGCATCGAAGCAAAATTTGAAAAAGCAGAAGCCACCGCCGTCATGGTGTCAATTTGCTGAATTAAAGTTTCCGAATAATCGTTTAATTTCTGTTTGACATCGGGTGCGGTCGGATCAAACTTGCGTTGAAAACTCTGTACGGTCAAACGCATTGGCGTAAGCGGATTTTTAATTTCGTGCGCGACCTGTTTAGCCATTTCGCGCCACGCTTCTTCACGTTCGCTTTGAGCCAGTTTTATGGCGCTGGTTTCGAGTTTGTCCACCATTCCGTTATAAGCTCTGATCAGGAAGTTAACTTCTTTGCTATTTGCCTCTAAAACAATCTTCTCATTTTTCTGATCTAAGTTTGTTTCTTCCAGTTTATCAGAAATGGTTTTAAGTGATTTTGTAATGTAAGTTGAAAGGAAATACGCCAAGGCAAAAGCCACAATCAGCATAAAGGAATATACCTGACTCAAACGAATCAGGAAAGTGTTCAACTCATTGTCGTAATATCCGTCATCTTCTAAATACGGGAGATTTAATATTCCGAGTGGTTTGAATTTTTCATCCTTAATCAAACTATAGGAAGATCTGTTTTTGACTCCATCGATAGTTTTAATATCCACAAAACGTTTTTCGATCGAAGACCGAACCAATTTCAGTATGTAATCCGGAACAGGAGGTGCTACTTTATCAACCGCAAAAGATTCTTTTGAAGATTTCAGCAGTTTTCCGTCAAGGCTGTAAATATTGATTTCAATTTTGTGAATTTGAGCCAATTCGTGGATTTTATCTTTAAAAATCAAATCTAAATTGGCTGTTTTTAAAGGATATGTTGTGGTAGAAAGCACGTAATTGATATGTTCTTTTACGGCATTTTCTTTACGCTCCAAACGTTCCTGATGGTATTCTTTGGCTTCATTTTTAAACTGAATAATCGAAATGGAAGCCAATAAAAAAGATGCCACAACAATCAATACAATCATCGAAAGGAATATCCTAACACGAAGAGAAAGCATCGACATTTTGAAGTTGTTAAACATATTTTTAGTTTTCAGTCGCAGTCGCAGTTTTCAGTGTCAGAGTGGAAACTGTGACACTGAAAACTGCGACTGACTATTATTTTTTCTCGCGAATTCTTTTATAAAATCGGAATCCCAGCATAATTAAAACCGAGAATAAAACAATTCCGATAACGCCGAAGATCCAGTTGATGGCACTTTTTAAAACTACCAGAAATACTACGGCAAATAGTATTATCGTTGCACCTTCATTCCATAAACGCATGAAATTGTTGGAATATTTTACCTCATCATTTTGCAATTGTTTGAAAATCTGATGGCATTTTAAATGATATAAATACAGCAAGAAAACAAAACACAATTTTACGTGCATCCATGGCATTTTAAGCCAGGCATTTCCTAAATCGGTAAAAAGTAACATCCAAAAAGCAAAAATACTGGCCAAAATTGCTGATGGCCAAGTAATAATATACCACAAACGGTAGGTCATTATTTTGTATTGCGCTTGTAAAATTTCCTTTTCAGGAGATGGTTTTTCGTTGGCTTCAATTTGATATACAAACAAACGCACAATATAAAACAACCCTGCAAACCAGGTTATTACAAAAATAAGATGTAATGATTTTAGATAATTGTAATATTCCATAAAGTCTATTTTCTTTACTCTTGCCTCTATTCTCTATTATTTAGCCCAATCGTTAATCCAATTACTCACAGTCTGACACCACTCATCATCATCATTCAAACACGGAATCGCTAAAAAGTCTTCTCCTCCTTTTGCTTCAAAATCTTCTTTGGCGCGCATTGCGATTTCTTCTAAAGTTTCTAAACAATCAGACACAAAAGCAGGCGTCACAACCGCTAATTTCTTGATTCCTTTTGCTGGCATGTTATCAATTTCAACATCTGTATAAGGTTCTAACCATTTGTCTCCCGCTAAACGCGATTGAAAAGTCAAGCTGTATTTATCTGCAGGAAGTCCTAATAATTTTACGACTTGTCTTGTTGTTTCATAACATTGATGGCGGTAACAAAAATCATGCGCCGGCGAAGGCGTGTTACAGCAAGAACCATCAATTTTGCAATGTGATTTGGTTACATCTGTTTTGCGGATATGACGCTCGGGAATTCCGTGATATGAGAATAATAAGTGATCGTAATCAAAACCAACTAAATGTTTTTGAATTGAATCGGCTAAATTCTTGATGTAATCTGGTTTGTTGTAAAACGCAGGAACATCTGTAAAAGTCATGTGTGGAAATTTCTTCTTACGAATTTCTTCTGCTTTCACTAAAATGGTCAAAGTCGAAGCCATTGCATATTGCGGATATAATGGAAAAAGCATTACTTCTGTAACTCCTTTTTCGTGCAATTCCTGCAGCCCTTTTTCAATAGTCATGCTTCCGTAGCGCATTGCCAAAGAAACAGGAACGTTTACCAAAGGCTGTACTTTTTTCTGCATTCTTTCCGAAAGGACTACTAACGGAGAACCTTCTTCCCACCAAATTTTCGCATAAGCGTGTGCTGATTCTTCGGGTCTTTTTCTTAGGATGATTCCACGAACTAAAAATGCTCTCAACAAATACGGAACATCGATCACGTATTTATCCATTAAAAATTCGTCTAAATACGGTTTTACATCTTTTGTAGTTGGACTTTCCGGAGATCCTAAGTTTACTAATAATACGCCTTTCATTTATTCTTTGCTTTAGGCTTTAAGCTTTAGGCTTTAAGCATTTTGTTATTTTAATTTTCGTCAAAAGTAGTTTTTGCTGCTTTTTGGAAATATGATATTTATTACTTTTTAATTATTGTGGAATATCTAAAATCGATTTACTGAGTTTTGTCGCACGCAGATTTCGCAGATTCGGCAGATTTGAAAATTCGTGAAATTCGTGAAATTCGTGACGAACAAAAACTAAACATTCGTATTAATCGACATCAAATACTTTTTAGGAGTTGTCGCAAATTTTTTCTTGAATGCCGCAATAAAGTGACTTCCGGTACTGTAACCGATTTTCAACCCTACTTCGTTTACATTATAAGATCCGCTATCAAGCAATTTTCGGGCAAAATCCATTTTGTAATCGAATAGAAAACCGTAAACCGTGTCGCCGTAAATTTGTTTGAAACCCATTTTTAGTTTCTTCAAATTCAAACCAATTTCATCTGCTAATTCTTGTAATCCAGGCGGTTCGGCCATGTTCGCAATGATGATTTCTTTTGCTTTTCTTATTTTTAATACGTTATCTTCATCAATCAAAAACGGACATTGTTCTGCGTTTGGGTCTTCGGTTCTGTTGAAATACAAACTCAACAATTCGTATCCTTTTCCTTTGTAATAAAGGTTTTTTATCGATGGGTGAAGGTTATAATGAAACAGCTGACTCAACACAATAGCCATAGAAGGACTGATATTTCCTTCGTTATAATACTTTTTGTCCTTATTATCAGGACTTAAAAAAGTAATATAATCTGCTTCCGCAGAAAACAACGCGTGAAATTTCTTTATCGATACAATAACTGAAATGACCCACGAGTTTGGAGCTAATTCTAAATTCAGCGGTAATTCTTTCTGTGGATTGTACAAAAGCAGCGATTTTTCTTCCTTCAAATCTAAAGCGTAGCTCCCTTGATTGAACAAAAATTTGGCATTGCCTTTTATCCCGAAGTGAAACTGTATCAGACCACTACCAACTTCATGCTGTCCAAAAAACGGTTCTAAACTGTCGTTTTGAAAACGGATAAGCGTAAAGTCGTCTTCAATTTTTATAATTTCCTGAGAACTCATAGCGATATTTTTTTGAAACTAAAATCATAGCCAAAGAGAAATGTTATTTAGAATCACTCTAAACAAATCATTTCAAACAACTTGATTTTGCTACAAAAATAATGCTTTTTGCATAAAAACAGATGTTTAGAAACAAAAAAACATGTAGCGATACAAATAGTACTTTGAGCGTTACTTTTGTAAACAGTATAATGATAATTTTGTTGCACTTTTATGAAAGTGAATTTATGGAAAACAATAATGTACCGAAACACCTCTATTTTTATTCAGTTGGTCTGAGTTATAAAAAAGCTGATGCTGAGGTAAGAGGTCAATTTAGTTTGGATGCAGTTGCCAAAACGCGTTTGCTGGAACAGGCTAAAACAGAAGGAATAGAAAGTTTAATTGTCACTTCGACTTGCAACAGAACCGAGATCTACGGTTTTGCTGAACACCCTTTTCAATTAATAAAACTTATTTGCGATAATAGTAACGGATCTGTAGATGCTTTCCAAAAAGTGGGATTCGTTTACAAAAACCAGGAAGCCATTAATCATTTGTTTCGCGTAGGAACTGGTTTAGACAGTCAGATTCTGGGCGATTTCGAAATTATTTCTCAAATCAAAACGAGTTTTGCACATTCAAAAGCAATGGGATTAGCCAATACTTTCGTGGAAAGACTGGTGAATGCTGTGATTCAGGCGAGCAAAAAAATCAAGAACGAAACGGAGATTAGTTCCGGAGCGACTTCGGTTTCTTTTGCATCGGTACAATACATCATCAAAAATGTAGAAGACATTGGCAATAAAAATATTTTACTTTTCGGAACAGGAAAAATCGGAAGAAATACTTGCGAAAATCTTGTAAAACACACCAAAAACGAACATATCACTTTAATCAACCGAACGAAAGACAAAGCTGAGAAGTTGGCCGGAAAATTAAATTTGATTGTTAAAGATTATTCGGAACTGCATTTAGAGCTTCAAAAAGCAGATGTTGTGGTTGTCGCTACTGGTGCGCAAAACCCAACAGTTGACAAAGCCATCTTAAATCTTAAAAAACCTTTATTGATTTTAGATTTATCTATTCCGAAAAACGTTCATGAAAACGTAGAGGATCTAGAAGGCGTAACACTGATTCACATGGATTATTTGTCGCAATTGACAGATGAAACTTTGGAAAACAGAAAATTACACATTCCGGCTGCAGAAGCCATTATTGAAGAAATCAAAGAAGAATTTGTGGTTTGGATGAAAGGCAGAAAATTTGCCCCAACTATCAATGCTTTAAAAGAAAAACTGAACGCGATTAAAGATTCAGAATTAAACTTTCAAAGCAAAAAAATCACTGATTTTAATGAAGCTCAGGCTGAAATCATCAGCAACAGAATCATTCAAAAAATCACTACACATTTCGCAAACCACTTAAAAGACGACGACACCATGGTCGATGAAAGCATCGAATGGATCGAGAAAGTCTTCAAAATAAAAGCATCTTAAAAAATTTTAAACCATATAAGTCCATTTAATAGCAGCCGGTTAATTGTTGCCTTTTAAATCAAACTGCTTAAATTACTTATATAACTTATATGGTGAAATCAAACAAAATGGCTGAAAAAACAATCAGAATAGGAACTCGCGATAGCGAATTGGCACTTTGGCAAGCACATACTGTCGAGAAAAAACTAAACGATTTAGGTTATAAAACCAAGATTGTTGCTGTAAAATCTACAGGCGATATCATTTTGGACAAACCGCTTTACGAACTTGGCATTACCGGAATTTTTACTAAAACGCTGGATGTTGCCATGATTAACGGTGATTGTGATATTGCAGTTCACTCGATGAAAGATGTTCCAACAGCTTTACCAAAAGGAATTGTTCAGGCTGCTGTTTTGGAAAGAGCCAATGTTTTAGACATCCTGGTTCATAAAGGAAATCCGGATTTTGACCAACCAAGTACAATTGCAACCGGAAGTTTACGTCGTCAGGCATTATGGTTCAATAAATACCCAAATCATACGGTGGTTGATTTACGCGGAAACGTAAACACACGCATGCAAAAACTACAGGACAATAACTGGGACGGAGCTGTTTTTGCGGCTGCAGGTTTGGAGCGCATTAACATAAAACCAGAAAATTATATCAATCTTGATTGGATGATTCCCGCGCCGGCACAAGGAGCAATGCTTGTTGTGGCAATGGAAAATGACAATTATATTTTAGATGCACTTTCGCAGTTAAATCATATTGAAACGGAGATCTGTACTTATATCGAACGTCAGTTTTTGAGAACGCTGGAAGGTGGCTGTACAGCGCCAATTGGAGCTTTGGTTACTTATAATGAAGACGAAGACACATTACACTTTCAAGGTGTTTTACTTTCTGTTGATGGAAAACAAAAACTGGAAATCGACAAGACCGTTGCTATTTCAGAATGGAAAAAGCTAGGATTCTTTGCCGCTCAGGAAATTTTGAATAATGGCGGAACCGAATTGATGCAATCTATTAAAGAATCTCTAAAAAAATAATGGCAAAATCAATTCAGATATTATCTACCAAAAAGCTATCGGGCGAACAAAGACAAGCATTAACAGCTACCAATTTAGATGTTGTTGATATCGATTTCATTCAGACTCAAAATAAATCTTTCGAACTAAAAGACCTCAACGAAAATCTAATTTTCACCAGTCAGAATGCTGTTCACAGTATTTTATCGCATCCAAAAGCGGAAGAACTTAAAAGTAAAAACGTTTTTTGTGTTGGATTAAAAACTAAGATTTTATTATCCGAAAGCGGCTTCAATGTTGTCGCTTATACCGGTTATGCTTCAGATTTAGCCGAAATCATCACTTTAATTTATCGTAACGAAAGCTTTACTTTTTTCAGCGGAAACCTTCGCAGAGAAACTTTACCACAAGCTTTAAAAGAAGCAGATGTAAAATTCAATGAAATTCAGGTTTACGATACATCATTAACACCTCAGAAAATAAAAACAGCTTTTGACGCGATCTTATTTTTCAGTCCTTCTGGCGTTGAAAGTTATTTGAAAGACAATACCATAAAAAAAGAAACCTGCTTTTGCATTGGAGAAACCACTGCAGACGTTTTACATAAAATTACCAAAAATATCATCATAGCAGATCAGCCAACGGTTGAGGACGTAATTGAAGATGTAATTGCTGAATACAGCAATAAGCTTTAAGCCTTAGGCAATAAGCTAAAATTAGTACAGCACAGGCTTAAGCAATAAGCCATAATCAAAAAAATAAGACAAACAAACGCTTAAAGCCTAAAGCTTAAAGCCTAAAGCAACAAAAAATGTTAAAAAACGACCTATTTTTAAAAGCATTAAAAGGAGAAACTGTTCAACGTCCACCCGTATGGATGATGCGTCAAGCCGGAAGATATTTACCAGAATTCATCGCTTTGCGTGATAAATACGATTTCTTTACCCGTTGTCAAACTCCGGAATTAGCAGCAGAAATTACTGTTCAGCCAATTCGCAGAATTGCGCCTGATGCAGCGATTTTATTCTCAGATATTTTGGTTGTGCCGCAAGCAATGGGAATCGAAGTTTTAATGAAAGAGAATTTTGGTCCGTTTTTACCAAATCCTATTCGTTCATTGGCAGATGTACACAGAGTTTACGTTCCGGATATTCAGGAAAGTTTAGGTTATGTAATGGATGCCATTAAATTGACTAAGGAAATGTTAAATGACGAAGTACCATTAATTGGTTTCGCAGGTTCGCCTTGGACAATTTTTTGTTATGCTGTTGAAGGAAAAGGTTCTAAAAGTTTTGATACTGCAAAAGGTTTCTGTTTCTCAAACCCGGCAGCAGCACATACATTACTACAAAAAATCACAGATACAACCATTTTATACTTAAAAGAAAAAGTAAAAGCAGGAGTTGATGCTGTTCAGATTTTTGATTCATGGGGAGGAATGCTTTCTCCGGTTGATTATCAGGAATTCTCATGGAAATACATCAACCAAATCGTTGAAGCTTTGGCTGATCATGCTCCGGTTATTGTTTTCGGAAAAGGATGTTGGTTTGCTCTTGGCGAAATGGGTAAAAGTAGAGCTTCGGCATTGGGTGTAGATTGGACTTGTTCAGCTAGAAATGCACGTTACTTGTCTGGTGGAAACATTACTTTACAAGGAAACTTTGATCCGTCAAGATTGCTTTCTCCAATTCCAACCATCAAAAAAATGGTTCACGAAATGATCGACGAATTCGGAAAAGATAAATATGTTGTAAATTTAGGTCACGGAATTTTACCAAATATCCCTGTAGATCACGCGAAAGCGTTTATTGACGCGGTTAAAGAATACGGACAATAGTATACAGTTTTCAATCGCAGTTTTCAGTCTCACTTCAAAGCTGAAAACTGCGACTGCGACTGAAAACTCAAAAGATAATGCTCAACAAAGGCTTAAGAGACAACGAAAGCATCAGAATTGATAACGTTCTCAAAACGTTACGCTCTCTTGACTTTGTACCTCAGCCTCTAACCGATGATGAAAAATTTGATATTGGAAATCAATTAAAAGAATTCGGTTTAAACATTGAAACTTTAGTCGATTATCGAGATGAAGAATTAATAACTTTATTAGTTCGTCGTCATTTAGATTTCAATCAATTAGAGCAGTTTGCTGATTTTTTAATGGAATTTTCGAAAGCGGAAAGCTATAATTTTGAAAATAAAGCTTTAGCTATTTATCACTATATCCAACGAGAAAGCAAGGTTTTCTCTTTTGGAATAAACGCTAAAATCACTTCGGCTAAAAACAAATAACCATGAGTTTTACAGATTGGAAAATAGACAGAATAGAAAATGTTTCTCCCGAAGAGTTTTTCAAACTTATTGATAAAAATAGAAATCACATTGAAAAAACTTTTCCTGTAACGCTGGCCAATTCTGATTCTTTAAAGAAAGCTGAAGATTTTCTGACAGTCAGTCGTGACAAAGAAAAAAACAATGAAGGGTTTTACTTTTATGCCAGGGATATCAAATCCAATGATTTAATTGGTTATTTATGTGTCAAAACTATAGATTACCGTATTTCAAAATGTGAATTAGGTTATTTCGCAGATGAAGATTTTCAGGGAAAAGGAATCACATCAAAAATGGTTTCAGATGCACTTGATTTTTGTTTCAATGAATTGAAAATGAACAAAGTTTTCATCTGTACATCAGAAATTAACCTTGCAAGCCAACGAGTTGCATTAAAGCACAATTTCAAACAAGAAGGAATTTTACGAGACGAATTTAGAAATGGTGATGGCGAGTTGCAGAACACTGTTTATTTCGGATTGCTTAAATCAGAATATGTAGAAAATGAAAAATAGTCCCCAATTCTATATAAAATATTTATCATACATTATTGCTTTTTTGGGCTTTCTAAGTTTGTTATTAAATCCTAGAACTCAATATTTAAATTCAAATCATGAAGTAATTAGAGATTATGGAAGAATTTTTCTGTTTACTGGAGTTTTAATAAGTCTATTTACAATTACTATTAGTAGTTACTTTTTTGAAATTAAAAAACACAAATTAAAGAGTATTTTAAATATATCGAGTGTGATATATCTACTATTAATGATCTACATAATCAATCGTTTTTTTTATATGTTTTGGTTTAATCAAATAGTTGATTTTATAATCTTTACTCTTCATATTTTACCGGTTGCTTTTATTTTAAATGATCTATTAAAACCTAAATCGGTCAAAATAAAAATATTTATTCCAATTGGAATATTCTTAATTATGGGTACGATTTTATATTTTAAATGTTTTTATACTTCATATGAGGATTATTGGAATGACACACCAATTGTTGTTATTCATTATTTATTTAGAGATTGGTTATGTTTAATTGGAACTATTTTAATATTGATTTCATTACTAAGAATTAAGATACATGAAAGATAAATTTTACGCATACATACAAAATCTACAAGACCAAATCTGTGCCGGATTAGAAGCTGTTGACGGAACTGCAAAATTCCGTGAAGATCTTTGGAAACGCCCGGAAGGCGGTGGCGGAAGAACACGCGTTATTGAAAACGGTGCAGTTTTCGAAAAAGGTGGTGTAAACATTTCGGCCGTTCACGGAAAACTTCCTGAAGCGATGCAAAAAATGTTTAACGTTGGTGAAGCTGATTTTTTTGCCTGCGGATTAAGTTTGGTTTTGCATCCAAAAAACCCAATGAACCCAACGGTTCACGCGAACTGGCGCTATTTTGAAATGTACGATAAACACGGAAAAGTTATCGAACAATGGTTTGGCGGCGGACAAGATTTAACACCTTATTATTTGTTTGAAGAAGATGCAAAACACTTTCATCAAACCTGTAAAACCGCTTGCGATAAACACAATCCGGAGTTTTATCCAAAATATAAAAAACAATGTGACGCTTATTTTTGGAATGCTCACAGAAACGAAGCACGAGGCATTGGCGGTTTGTTCTTTGATTATTGCAAAGCAAATGAGTCAATGTCAATGGAAAACTGGTTCAATTTTGTATCCGAAGTTGGAAATAGTTTCTTAGAAGCCTATGTTCCAATTGTGGAGAAAAGAAAGAATTTAGCATATACTCCGGAAAACAGAAACTGGCAGGAAATCCGTCGTGGCCGTTATGTCGAGTTTAATTTGGTTCACGACAAAGGCACATTATTCGGTTTAAAAACTAACGGAAGAATTGAGAGTATTTTAATGAGTTTGCCTCCACACGTACAATGGGTTTATGATCATCATGCAGAAGCAGGAAGCGAAGAAGAGAAATTGGTAAATGTATTAGAAAATCCGCGGGAATGGATTAGTTAGAATTGAATAAGAATATTACGCTCCTCTGGAGTTCAAATTCTAGTCGCTAAATTTTATCTATAAACATGATGCTCCTCCGGAGCTTTAATTTAAAAATGTGGTTTTTATTTATTAAAACTCCAAAATTAATTGACTAATTTTAATATAATTAAGTCCCATCGGGACAACATGTTTATAGCAATTTTGTAGATTTATTTTATTGAACCTCATCGGGGTGGCATCATTTTAAAAGCTACAATTTTATGGCAAATACATATTCGCAATTATACATTCATATTATTTTTGCTGTTAAGGGAAGGCAAAACCTGATTTCAGCAAATTGGAAGGAAGAAATTTATAAATATATTACCGGTATTGTTACAAATAAAGAACAAAAACTAATTACCATTAACTGAATGCCTGACAAGTCGATTTCAGATTTAGTTAGAGATATAAAGTCAAATTCATCAAAGTTCATAAATGATAAAAAATGGATTAATGGAAAGTTCGAATGGCAAACGGGTTTTGGAGCTTTTTCATACAGTCATTCTCAATTAACAAATGTTATAAATTATATTCAACGCCAGGAAGAACATCATAAAATAAAAACGTTTAAAGAAGAATATATTGAATTTTTGAAATTATTTAATGTAGAATTAAAAGATGAATATTTGTTTAATGAGATTTAATGTAAGTTAGGATCGACAATAATATTGCGATCCTCTGGAGTTGGTTGGTAATAAATAAAACGATTGAATTTCACTTAAAAACATTATTATGGAAAAAAGAGAAATGAACATTGCACAATTAGATCGCATGCATTCCGGAAAAGGATTTATCGCAGCATTAGATCAAAGTGGCGGAAGTACTCCAAAAGCGCTTGCACAATACGGCGTTCAGGAAAATAGTTACACCAATGAAGAGGAAATGTACACTCTCGTACATGAAATGAGAACCCGTATAATTAAGAGCCCTGCATTTAAAAGCGAATATATCCTGGGAGCTATTTTGTTTGAAAACACCATGGATCGCAAAATCGACGGACAATGGACTGCCGATTATTTGTGGGAAAAGAAAAACATAGTTCCATTTTTAAAAGTAGATAAAGGACCTGCTGATCTGGCCAATGGCGTACAATTGATGAAGCCTATTTCCAATTTAGAGGAACTATTGACAAGGGCTGTAGAACGAAACGTTTTTGGAACCAAAATGCGTTCTGTTATTAAAGAAGCAAATGCTGAAGGAATTCGTGAAGTAGTAGCGCAACAATTTAAAGTTGGTTTACAAATCTTTAAAAAAGGACTCGTGCCGATTATTGAACCGGAAGTTGATATTTATAGTACTGACAAAGAAAAATCGGAAGAAATTCTGAAAGAAGAAATCCAGAAACAGCTTAGCTTGTTAGATAAAGAAGTAAAAGTGATGCTGAAATTATCTATCCCAACTGTGAATGACTTTTACAAAGATTTGATCTCTGATCCGCATGTTGTTCGTGTTGTAGCATTGTCTGGCGGATATTCAGAAGAAGAAGCCAATGCAAAACTGATGCAAAACCACGGATTGATCGCCAGCTTCTCACGAGCATTGTCTGAAGGTCTTTCTGCTGGTCAGTCTGATGATGAATTTAACCAAAAGCTTGATAAAACCATAAAAGCGATATATAACGCTTCAATTACATAAAAAAATATTAGAATAACTTCAGGATAAAACCTGAAACATGAAACTTTAAACAAAAAAATATGTTCCCATTACAAAGAGGCAGAAGGCTACGAGTAAATGAATCTATCCGTAGTTTAGTTCGCGAAACAACATTGAGTCCAAGTGATTTTATGTTTCCAATGTTTATTGCAGAAGGCGAAAATTATAAAGTAGAAATTCCGTCCATGCCGGGAATTTTTCGTCGTTCAATCGACTTAACCGTTGAAGAAGTAAAAGAAATTTTTGCTTTAGGAATTCGCGCTGTCAATATTTATGTAAAAGTAGACGAATCACTAAAAGACAATACCGGAAAAGAAGCCTGGAATCCAAACGGATTAATGCAAAATGCTATTAAAGCTATAAAGGCAGCTTGCCCTGAAATGGTTGTAATGCCAGATGTTGCTCTTGATCCCTATTCTATTTATGGTCATGACGGAATCATCGAAAATGGCGATATTGCCAACGATGCAACTAACGAAGCATTAGTAAAAATGGCCGTTTCGCACGCACAAGCCGGAGCTGATTTTGTAGCACCTAGCGACATGATGGACGGACGTATTTTACGTCTTCGCCAAGGATTGGATGCTGCAGGTTTTCATAATGTGGGTATCATGAGTTATTCGGCTAAATATGCCTCTGCATTTTACGGACCATTTCGTGATGCATTGGACAGTGCGCCAAGAGAAGCTGATGTTGTTGTTCCGAAAGACAAAAAGACCTATCAAATGGATTATGCCAATCGTATCGAAGCCATCAGAGAAACACTTATGGATGTGGAAGAAGGCGCTGACATGGTAATGGTAAAACCAGGAATTGCTTATCTTGACATTGTACGTGAGGTAAAAAATGCCGTAAATGTTCCGGTAACTGTTTTTCATGTTTCAGGAGAATACGCCATGATTAAAGCTGCTGCTGAAAGAGGCTGGCTGGATAATGACAAAATTATGATGGAGCAACTTTATTGCATTAAGCGCGCGGGAGCCAGTATAATCTCGACTTATTTTGCTAAAGAGGCTGCAATACTATTAAATAAGAAATAAGAAAATGAAAAAAGTATTATTCTTATCTGCCGTTTTAGCTTTCGCATCTTGTAAAAAAGAAACAACTGAAAATCCTCATACAACCACAACAGAAAACTATTCTGAAGGTGAATCGGCGGAAGCCAAAACACCGGAAGCTTTAGGAAAAGACATTTTTGAAGGAAGAGGAAATTGCGTTTCCTGTCATCAGGTAGATCAAAAAATTATTGGCCCAAGTATTCAGGAAATCGGAAAAACATATAAAGACAAAAAAGGTGATATTATTACTTTCTTAAAAGGAAATGCAGATCCAATTGTTGATCCGAGTCAATTCTCTGTTATGAAAACCAATTTTCCGGTAACTCAGGCGATGTCTGATGAGGAATTAAAAGCAATTGAAGCTTATATTTACAGCAACACAAAATAAGGTCTTAAATTTAGCTTTTTCAATTTCCTGCTGACACACTGTTGTCGCACTGTCATCATAAATTTGAAATCAAACAAAATAATTTAACTAAAAATGGATATTCAAAAATTTAGTATTATTGGGATTTCAGTACGAACGACGAATGAGAATGGTCAATCAGGACAAGATATTCCTGCTCTTTGGAACAAATTTATGACGGAAGGGATTGCTGAAAAAATTCCGAATAAAATCGACAATTCTCTTTATTGTGTTTATACCGACTACGAAAAAGATCACACAAAACCTTATACAACCATTTTAGGATGTCTGGTATGCTCTTTAGATTTTATTCCGGAAGAAATGACAGGGAAAACTATTGAAAAAGCAACTTATGAAAAGTTCATTGCAAAAGGAAATCTTCATGAAAACATTGTTTTTAACGAATGGATGAAGATTTGGAATTCAGATCTGGACAGAAGCTTTACCGCAGATTTTGAAATTTACGGAGAGAAAACACAGAATCCGGAAAATGCCGAAGTGGATATTTTTATTGCAATTAAATAGATAAAACAAAAACGGCGCTAAAAGTAGCGCCGTTTTTTTTATGCTTGTCAATATATATTACCAGATTTTAACTCTTTTTGCTGGTTCTATGTACATTTTGTCTCCTGCTTTAATTCCGAAAGCCTGATAGAAAGTATCCAAATTCTGAATTGGCACTACCGCTCTGTACATTCCCGGAGAGTGCGGATCTGTTTTAACCTGACTTTTTATAGCCTCATCTCTTGATTTAGTTCTCCAAACTGTAGCCCATGAAATAAAGAAACGTTGTTCAGGCGTAAATCCGTCAATTAAACCTGGATTTCCATTTGCTTTTAAATACAATTGCAAACCATCGTAAGCTGCATTTGTACCTCCTAAATCACCAATATTTTCTCCTAAAGTAAATTTACCATCTACGTGAATTCCCGGTAATGGCTCTAAAGCACTGTATTGTGCAGCAAGTTCACCTCCAAGAGTTGTAAATTGTTTTAAATCATCAGCAGTCCACCAGTCAACTAAATTTCCGTCTGCATTGTAACGTGCACCTGAATCATCAAAACCATGAGAGATTTCGTGACCAATAACAGCTCCAATTCCACCATAATTTACAGCTTCGTCAGCCTGGTAATTGTAGAAAGGTGGTTGTAAAATCGCTGCAGGAAAAACAATCTCATTATAAGATGGATTAAAATAAGCGTTTACCGTTTGTGGTGACATTCCCCACTCTGTTTTATCAACTGGCTTGCCTAATTTAGCTAGATTTTCAGCATAAGACCATTTTGATAAATTTTTCATGTTATCAAAATAAGTTCCGCCTTCGCTAACGTTTTTAAGTTCTAAAGCTGAATAATCTTTCCATTTATCAGGATATCCAATTTTAACCGTTAGTTTGTTTAATTTCTCAATAGCTTTTGTCTTAGTTTCAGCCGACATCCAAGGCAAAGCATTGATTCTGTTTCTGTATGCCTGCATTACATTCGCAATCATATTTTTAGCCTTATCTTTAGCTTCAGCAGGGAATAACTTCTCTACATAAAGTTTTCCTAAAGCTTCACCAGTTGCACCGTTTATTACCTGTAAAGCAACTTCTTCACGCGGACGTTGTTTTAAAGCTCCTGTCAATGTTTTTCCGTAGAAATCAAAATTTGCATTTTCTATTTCTGTAGTCAACGTTGATGCCGCTCTGTTTAGTAAAGACCATTTTAGGTACTCTTTCCATGCTTCTACTTTCTTTTCAGTAAACGTTTTTTCTAAAGCGATCATATAACGAGGCTGAGCAACATTCACAGTATCTAATTTTGTCATTCCGATTCCGGCAAAATATTTATCCCATTGAACAGAAGGTGTATTCTTTTTCAAATCGGCAACCGCAGTTGGATTGTATTGTTTTCTACGATCTCTGCGTTCAACACGATCTAATCTTGGAGCAGACATTTCTACCTCTAAAGCCAAAATTTGTTTTGCACTTTCTTTTGCTTTTGCAGGAGATTCTCCAATATACTGCAGCATTCTAGCCACGTGAACCTCATATTTTTCACGTTTTTCTTTAGAATCTTTATCATCAGAATTGTAGTAATCCTTATCTGACAATCCTAAAGTTCCAGGACCTAAGTTAACTGAATTTTTATTACTGTTTTTAGCATCAGCTCCAACAAAAACTCCAAAGAAACCAGCGCCACCCTGAGATTGCATTTCAGTTAGGTAATTTTGTAAATCGGCTACATTTTTAATAGCGTCGATTTTCTTCAAATAAGGCTGAAGTGGTGTAACACCTCTTTTGTTTCTTCCAACAGTGTCCATGATCGTATTAAATAAAGCAATTGCCTTACCTTGATCTGTATTTGATTTATACTTCGGATCTTTTGAAGCTTCTTTTAAGATCACCAATGAATTTTCGTCTGTTTTCTGACGTAGTTCATTAAAACTTCCCCATGAATTTCTATCACTTGGAATTTCAGTTTTTTCTAACCAGGTTCCGTTTACATAACGAAAAAAGTCGTCACCCGGACTAACTTTTGTATCCATATTGGCAATATTGATACCCGGTTCTTTTGGTTTTGCATTTTGAGCCTGAATTGCAGTGAAAGTGAACATTGCAGAAACCACACAAAACATAGGTTTAGTAAGCTGTTTAATCATTTTTCTTTATAGTTTTAGTATATACACAAACATATTGTTATTATTTTGAATACTATGTTAAAATTTACCAATAATTAGTCTCGAAATTTAACATTCAATTTTCGAATAGATTTAAGCGAAAAGTTTCATGAATATTATGTTCTGTTTTTCGGAATATTTGAAATTGTTTTTGGAATATTTGTTAAAAGAAAAAAAATAAAAGTGAGAGCAAAAATTCAGAATGCCTTTTCAGGAAAAATTGAAGCGATAGGATTTCCAATTTTGGCTTTATGCTGGGTAAGTTTCTTTTGGGGAACTACCTGGTTGGCATCAAAAGAAGCAGTTAGTCATATGCCCGGTCTTCAGGTAGCCACTATTCGTCAGTTTTTGGGAGGTTTACTTTATGTTGGTTATTTTCTAATTAAAAAAGAGCCCTGGCCAAAAGGTAAACAATGGAAAACAATTATTATTTTGTCTATACTAAATTTTGCCTTAAGCAATGGTTTAAGTACCTGGGGAGTTAAATATATCAGTAGCGGATTAGGTGCCATCATCAGTGCTCTTTTTCCTATTTGGATTATTATTATCAATTTTTTTAATGGCAAAAAAATTGCCCGAGTGGCTTTATTTGGAATTCTGATTAGTTTTGGTGGAATCTGTATCATTTTCATGGATTACTTATCTGATTTTTTAAAACCTGATTTTCAATTCGGAATCATTTTAATGACGGCATCAACTATTACCTGGGCTTTCGGAATTTTAGAAACCAAGAAAAAAGCAGCCAGTTTTAATCCGTATTTCAGTTTAGGATTGCAAATGTTGATTTCGAGCGTGTTTTTGTTTGGAATTACAGAAGCTTCAGGAACTAATATTCCTTTGAGTGAAATCTCTTCAAATTCCTGGTGGGCAATTGCTTATTTAATTATTATTGGCTCTGTCTTAACGTTTATCGCTTTTATTTATACTTTACAACATCTTCCAACGGAAATTAGCAGTATTTACGTTTACATAAATCCAATTGTGGCAATGGTTTTAGGATCATTCATTTTTGGAGAAACGCTTACGCAGGCCATTGCAATTGGCGCAGCCGTAACTTTAGTTGGATTGTATCTGGTTAACAAGTCTATTAGAAAGGTTAAAACTTAAAGTATTAAATGAGTTTGTCACGACTCGAGCGTTAGCGAACAGGCGAAGCAATTACACGAATTTTCACGAATCAATATGTTTTTTGAAATCATAAGCAGAGAGGAATTAGTGAAAATTCGTGGCAAACCTTTTTAATCTCCTGTTAAAAGCTAACGTTCGTTAGGCTTTTAAAAACTGCTTTTCGTATTTTTGCGCCAAATTCTGTTTATGAAATCTTTACTATACAAATACCGCAAATTCTTTATTGTTTTAATTGTTTTTTCGGTAGTTACTATATCCCTATTTTATTCGGCTTTAAAGCCACAAAAAACGTTACCCATTTACAATCCTTCTGACGTAAATCCTGAACTGGTTGACAGTACGATTCAATACAAAAGTAAATACCATACGATTGCTGATTTCTCTTTTGTAAATCAAAATGGCGATACTATTACTCAAAAAAACTACGAAGGAAAAATTTACGTAGCCGACTTTTTCTTTACCACTTGCGGATCAATCTGTCCAAAAATGTCGACAAATCTATCCGAAGTTCAAAAAGCAGTTCTACACAATCCTAAAGTAATGCTCCTCTCCCATACGGTGTTTCCCGAAGTAGACAGTGTTTCGGTTTTAAAAGCTTATGCTATAAAATATGGTGTTGTAGACAGCAAATGGAATTTGGTTACTGGCGATAAAAAAGAAATTTACACCATGGCCAGAAAATCATACTTAGCGGTAAAATTGGGTCGCCCTGATCAATTATATGATATGGTTCATACAGAGAATTTCGTTTTAGTCGATCAAAAACGTCGCGTTCGTGGATTTTATGACGGAACAAATAAAGAAGAAATCAAAAGACTTCTGGAAGACATCGATTTCTTATCCCAAGAGTAAAATTAGCTTATTTAAGTAAATTTTGGCACAATCAAAACGGTTAATTGCCTTGAAATAAAGAATTATTGCCTATTTTTGCAATCTAAATTCAATCTAAATAAGCTTGCAAAATACAATTCACACTCTGAAAAAAGGCGAAAAAGCCATTATCAAAGATTTTGATATCGATCTTATTCCTTTAAAGTTATTAGAAATGGGTTGTTTGCCGGGCAACTTAGTCGAATTACTTCAAATTGCTCCCTTTGGAGATCCTTTATATTTGGATATTAATGGCTCTCATGTTGCCATTCGTATAGAAACTGCTCGTGCAATTGAAGTTGAACTTATCAAAACCAATTTGTAATGAGCATTCAAAACATCAATGTTGCCCTTATCGGGAATCCGAATACAGGAAAAACCTCTGTTTTTAATCAGCTTACAGGTTTAAATCAGCAAGTTGGGAACTATCCCGGAATTACAGTTGAAAAGAAAATTGGTTTCTGTAAACTGCCTCATAACATTAAAGCAAACATTCTTGATTTACCAGGAACGTATAGTTTGAATGCCAGTTCAATGGATGAAAGTGTTGTAATTGAACTTTTGCTGAACAAAAATGACAAATTATATCCGGATGTTGCAGTAGTGGTAACAGATGTTGAAAATCTGAAACGAAACTTACTGATTTATACTCAAATAAAAGACCTTGAAATTCCGACGATTTTAGTTATCAATATGTCTGATCGTATGGAAAGCAAAGGAATTACACTTGATATTCCTTATTTAGAAGAAAAACTAAAAACCAAGATTGCTCTTGTAAGTTCACGCAAAGGTTTTGGAATTGAAGAATTAAAAGAACTAATTGTTTCCTATAAAACGATTCCACACGAACCTTGTTTAAATGCTTCAGTTATTGATGCTGCCTATTTTGAAAAACTGCAACATGCTTTTCCAAACCAATTATTGTATAAATTATGGTTGGTAATTACTCAAGATGTAAACTTTTTAAACTTAGACCGAAATGAAATCCGAAGTACTTTTACCAAATCACATTCGGAACTGAAACGTTTACAACAAAAAGAGACTATCAAAAGATATCAATTTATAAATGATGTTTTGAAAGAAGGTTTACAAGTTGATGAATCGATGGCAAAAGATATTCGAGCCAAAATTGATCGTGTTTTAACACACAAAGTTTGGGGTTATGTCATTTTCTTAGCCATTTTGTTTGTGATTTTCCAATCCATTTTCAGCTGGTCAACGATTCCCATGGATTTTATCGACAGCACTTTTGCTTCTTTAAGCAGTTGGACAGCCGCAGAATTACCAAGTGGAATCTTAACCGATTTACTTTCACAGGGAATTATCCCGGGAATTGGAGGGATTTTGATTTTTATTCCGCAAATTGCCTTTTTGTTTCTGTTTATTTCTATTTTGGAAGAAAGCGGATACATGAGCCGTGTGGTATTTTTGATGGATAAAATCATGCGAAAATTTGGGCTTTCAGGAAAAAGTGTTGTGCCTTTAATTTCAGGAACCGCCTGTGCCATTCCGGCAATTATGGCAACCCGAAATATTGAAAACTGGAAAGAGCGTTTAATCACTATTTTGGTAACACCATTCACTACTTGTTCCGCAAGACTTCCGGTTTATACTATTATTATTTCTTTGGTTATTCCGGACCAACGTGTTCTGGGGATTCTAAACCTTCAGGGATTATCATTAATGCTGCTTTATTTATTGGGATTTGGAACGGCCATTTTATCTGCTTTAATTTTGAATAAAATCCTAAAATTCAATACTAAAACGTATTTTGTAGTTGAAATGCCAAGCTATAAAATGCCTCTTTTGAAGAATGTTGGAATCAACGTAGTAGAGAAAACAAAAGCATTTGTTGTTGGAGCAGGTAAAATTATTCTGGCAATATCTGTTGTTTTATGGTTTTTAGCGTCCTTTGGTCCTGGAAAAGATTTTAATGAAGCAGAAACAATCGTAAAAGAAAGATTTGCGAATACAACTTTAAATGAAGTTCAGTTTGAAAACGAAGTGGCGTCTCAAAAATTAGAGAACTCCTACATCGGAATTATGGGTAAAGCCATCGAACCGGCAATTGCGCCTTTGGGTTATGACTGGAAAATCGGAATTGCGATTATCAGTTCGTTTGCCGCACGAGAAGTTTTTGTTGGAACACTTGCCACAATATACAGCGTTGGAGACAGCGACAACGAAGCAACAATTAAAAGCAAAATGCAGAAAGAAGTAAATCCGAAAACGGGCCAAAAGATTTTCAATTTTGCCTCGGGAATTTCACTATTGCTATTTTATGCCTTTGCAATGCAATGCGCCAGTACATTGGCGATTACCAAAAAAGAAACCAATTCCTGGAAATGGCCCGCAATGCAATTATTCTTAATGAGCGGTTTAGCTTATTTTGTTGCACTTCTGGCTTATCAACTTTTAAAATAAACGGCCATGATACAAGAAATTATTGCGTTTGGAATATTACTTATTGCGGTCACATTTTTGATCAAAAAATTCTTTTGGAAATCTAAAAAGAAAAAAGATTGTGGTGATGGTAATTGCGGGTGTTCTTAGAGGAAAGGTGCTGAGGTACTGAGGTTCTAAGTTGCTACGGTTTAAAAAACATTTCACAGAGATACACGAAGTAAAAACACAAAGCTTCACGGAGATTTAAAATTTCTTTGTGAAGCTTTGTGTTTTCTTGGCGAATCTCTGTGGAATAAAAATCTACTTCACTCCCTCCCATTCTGCATAAAACTGGGCTAAAAAGGTTTCCATAAATTTATGTCTTTCAGAAGCGATTTGTTTTCCGGTTTCGGTATTCATTTTATCTTTTAAGAGTAAAAGCTTCTCGTAGAAATGATTTATTGTTGGCGCATTATTCTTTTTGTATTCTTCCTTGTTCATGTTTGTTACAGGCGCAATTTCAGGGTTATGTAAAGCACGATTTTTAAATCCGCCATAATTGAACGCTCTTGCTACTCCAATTGCCCCTATCGCATCTAAACGATCCGCATCCTGAACGATATCTAATTCTATAGATGAGAAGCTCTTTTCGAAATTTCCGCCTTTATATGAAATGTTTTCGATGATGTTTACCACATGCTGAATTGTATCCTCAGAAACATTCTCAGATTCCAAAAATAATCTGGCCGTTTTTGGTCCGATGGTTTCATCGCCATTATGAAATTTACTGTCGGCAATATCATGAAGCAAAGCTCCCAGTTGTACTACAACCAAATCGCAATTTGTGTCTTTGGCAATTAGAAGAGCATTTTTATACACACGTTCAATATGAAACCAGTCGTGTCCGCCTTCGGCATCATTTAGTTTTTCTTTTACGAACGCAATTGTTTTATTTATTAATTCTGGATTATTCATAGTTGTTTTTTGTGTTGAGAATGGCACGCGGATGACACGGGTTTAAACGGATTTACGCTGATAGTTTTCTTTTTTAAATAAAAATGTTGATTGTCAAAGCTCGACGCTTCAACAATCAACAATATATTATAAATTTTTCAATGTCAATTGCAATATCAATCTGAAATCTATCCCGAAGTCTCGGGACTAAAATCTATAATCTCGCTGGTTCAACCCATTTAAAAATGTGAGATTCCTGCGGGATTACTAATCTTTCAGAAATTCTTGCCATACGAGCTGGTAATTTCATTAAGTAATCACGCGCTTTTTCAGCTTCATCTGTCAAATTAGAAACTTTATCAATTTCCCATTTGTCAATTAATTTCTGCATGATATCGACATAGTCATTGGCAGTATAAACCCCAATACGTTGTGCAGAATCAGAAAATTGCTCGAAAGCAGAACTGATCTTTTGACCAGATTCTCTTAAGAAGTGAGCCGGCATCACGATTTTTTGTTTCATCATGTATTGAAACGCCAACATCATTTCGCTAGGATCAACCGCAAAAATTCTGGTAACAAATTCGCTATAGGCATGGTGATGACGCATTTCGTCACCAGCAATCATTTTACACATTTTAGACAACTTATTATCCCCAAATTTCTTAGCCATTTGAGCTACTCTGTTGTGTGATACATATGTTGCTAATTCCTGGAAACTAGTGTATACAAAATTTTTGTATGGGTCAGATCCAGTTCCGATATCAAAACCGTCGTTGATTAAATGCTGTGTTGTCATTTCGATTTCACGCATGTTCACACGGCCAGACAAATACAAGTATTTATTTAGTAAATCTCCATGGCGGTTTTCTTCTCCGGTCCATTGACGGATCCATTTAGACCAGCCGTTTCCACCGTTTTCAACCTGATTTATTCCTTCAACATCCATCAACCAGGATTCGTAAGTTGGTAAAGCCTCTTCAGTGATGGTATCACCAACAAGCGTAACCCAGAAATCATATGGTAATTCTTTAGCAATTTCGCGTAATTCTCTAACCTCCTCAAAGAAATTATCTCCTTCAGAATTAGGCAGAAAATCTGACGGTTGCCAAATTTTTTCTACTGGAATTAAATACTGTTCTACGAAGCTATCTACGTTTTTTTCTAAAAACTGCATTACTTCTAATCTAATGTTTTTTATAGACATTACTTATTTAAGATTGCGATTTCTGTTTCAGTTTTTTTTCTGAAAAACAAAAATCTATTTATACTCGTTTACTCCTTCTACAACTGCCTTTTCTGTCAACTTCATTAACTCGGCAAAATCAAAATCTTTTACAGCCATTGCTTTGTGTGCGGTAAAGGTAAGGTGATTTCCTAAACCAACCGGGAAAAACCCGTATTTTACCATTTTCCATGAATTGTTGATGCTTACCGGAACAATATACGCAGATGGCGCATATTTACAAAGAATCTTCAAACCGCTTTGGGCGAATTCTTTTGGTTTACCGGTTTTACTTCTTGTGCCTTCGGGAAAAATTACTGCAGATCTTGTATTCTTTTCAATATATTCAGACAAGCCTTTGATTACAGGAATCGCTTGTTTAGGGTCTTTACGGTCAATTAGTACCGAACCTCCATGACGTAAATTAAAAGACACACTCGGGATTCCGCTACCTAACTCCTTCTTACTTACAAATTTACAATGAAAACGTCTAAAGTACCAAATCATTGCCACGATATCGTACATACTTTGGTGATTCGATACAAAAATCAAAGGAACTCCCGTGGGAATTGTCTCTCTATTTTCGATTGTATATCTGGTTCCCGCAAGATTTGTACATCTTAAAAGGAAAAAATTTAAATAATCAACGCTAATTTTATGAGCCTGATAGCCAAAAACATTTAGGCAAATCCATTGTATGGGATGGAAAACAACCAGACACAATCCAAAACATAAATAGTAAATTACGGATATGGGATACGAAATTATCTTTTGCATGCTTAAAAAAATTAATTGCCAAAAGTAATAAATAAATTTTTAGCTGTATAAAAATTGAAAACAATAACCGTTTTTATGGTTTAATTGTACCTTTGCCTATAAAATTGCAAATTTTTTCTGAATTAAATGAATTTTACTTACCCAAAAAATGAACGCTTAAAGAGCAAAACGACAATAGGTTTACTGTTTTCTGAAGGAAAATCGGTTTCTAAATATCCATTGCGTTTGGTTTACCGTCAAGCGGAAGCTGATTCAGAAGAAAAAATTAAAATGGGCGTTTCGGTTTCTAAGAAGTATTTCAAGAGAGCTGTTGATAGAAATTACTTCAAACGGATTCTTAGGGAAACCTATCGATTAAACAAACATTTACTTTGGAATAACTTGGAACAGCCTTATTCTCTGATGTTTTTTTATCAGACCAAAGACAAATTATCTTACGAAGAAATCAACACCAAAACGATTCAGTTGTTTGAGAAATTTATCCAACAAATAAACAAAACGACAGATTCTGAAACTAAAACAGAAATCTAAATCCTCGAAAAACAACTTTGTTTATCAAATTAGAGAAAAAATTGTAAAAAAATTGTAGTTTTAGCTCTAAATTGGAACTTTATGAGATATATTTTCTGTTTTTTATTTTTTGCTTTGACATTATCAGGTTGTGAAAAAAAAGCTGGAAGTGCTTATGTTTCTGAGGATAAAATTATGTCTGTTAATACTCCAATGCCAAGCGGATCATCGTCTGATGAAATGGTTATTCCACAAAAAATAATCAAACAAGGTAATCTTAAATTTGAAACCGATGATTTAGAAAGCACTTTCGATCAAATTCAAACTGCGATTAAAGCAAACAAAGGAAGTGTTCAAAACGATTATCAGGAAAAGAATTATAACAACATCACCAGAAACCTTACGGTTCGTGTTCCCAGCCAGAACTTTGATTCTTTTTTACAAGCTATATCAAAAGGAGTTGCTTATTTTGATGAAAAAAATATCTCTTCGCAAAATGTTACAGAAGAATATATTGACTTAAATTCAAGACTAAATACAAAACGAAAACTTGAAGCCCGTTACTTAGAAATATTACAAAAAGCCACTAAAATTAGCGAGATTTTAGAAATTGAGAAACAAATTTCAACCATCCGCGAAGAAATCGAAGCCAAAGAAGGTCAACTTAAATATTTAGAGAGCAGAGTTTCTGAAAGTGTTATTACAATTGAGTTTTATAAAACAATAGCCCAAAAAGAAGGAGTTAAAATTTCGTACGGATCTAAAATCTGGAATGCTATTAAAAGCGGTTTTTTTAGTCTGTCAGATTTTCTGATTTCTATCGTTAGTGTTTGGCCATTTATTATCCTATTCGTTGTTCTGGTTTATTTTATCAGAAAACGATTTAAAAGAAAAAAAGCATAAATCATGTATCCTTATCTCAAAAAGAAGTTCGTTATACCAGCCGTTGCCGCAGGATTTTTATTTATTGGAACCAGTTTCAAAGATGATTTCTTTGAGATCGCCAAGCAAATAGAAATTTTCACGACTTTATTCAAAGCCGTAAATACCAATTATGTAGACGAAACCAATCCGGGCGATTTGATGGATAAAGCCATTAAAAGCATGTTGGGAAGTTTAGATCCGTACACGGTTTACTTTAACGAACAAGATGTCGTCAACTTCAAAATCAACAATACCGGAGAATATACCGGAATCGGCGCTTTGATTTCTCGTAAAAAAGATCGTTTAATTGTACGCGAACCTTATAAAAACTATCCGGCTGATAAAGCCGGATTAAAAGCAGGTGATGAAATTATTCAGATTGGCGATGTTTTGATTGCTGATTTTAAAGACGATGCTTCGCAATTATTAAAAGGAACAAAAAATACCAAGATCCAGATTAAATACCTGCGTCAGGGGAAAACGAATACAACAGAATTGGTTTTGGATGAAGTTGATATAAAATCGGTTCCTTTTTACGGAAAAATTGATGATAAAACAGGTTATATTGTTTTGGCGCATTTTAGCAGAAAAGCTGCTGCGGAAGTAAAAGAAGCTTTAGAAAAATTAAAAGCTGATGGCGCAACGCAGATTGTTCTTGACTTGAGAGGAAATCCGGGAGGTTTATTGAACGAGGCAATTGATATCTGTAATTTATTTGTTCCGAAAAATGAAGTTATCGTAACAACAAAATCAAGAATAGAGAAACATAATAACACTTATAAAACGACCAAAGAACCCGTTGACACTCAAATTCCACTTGCTATTTTAGTGAATGGAAGAAGTGCCTCGGCATCTGAAATTGTTTCCGGAGCTTTGCAGGATTTAGACCGTGCTGTTATTTTAGGAAGCCGCAGTTTTGGAAAAGGTTTAGTTCAGCGTTCTGTGGATCTTACATACGGAACACAGTTGAAAGTTACTATTTCTCGTTATTATACACCGTCTGGCCGTTGTATTCAGGCATTGGATTATTCACATAAGGACAAAAATGGTGTCGCACAAAAAACTGATTCCAAAAACTTCAATGCTTTTAAAACAAGAAAAGGAAGAACAGTTTATGATGGTGGAGGCGTTTTACCGGATATTGAATTAGACGAAACCAAAATGAGTCCGATAACCACTGCATTATTGAAAAACGATGGGATTTTTGATTATGCAACCACCTATTATTATAAAAATCCAAATTTAGGAGATAAGATTCCGGTACTGACAGATGCAGATTATACCAGCTTTAAACAATATTTAAAAGCTAATAAAATCAGTTTTGACACTGAAACCGAAGTGGCGTTGAGAAATACTTTGACAGCAGCCAAAACGGAGAAAATAGACGAAACAATTGCACCGGAATATCAACAATTATTGGCAGCACTTGAAAAAAGCGAAACTATCTTATTGGATAAAAACCAAAAAGAAATTAAAGGTTTAATTCAGGAAGAGCTTATCAAAAGATACCAATATCAGGAAGGGCTATATCAATTTTACATTAAAAATAATTCTGAAATTAAAAAAGCAATTAATGTTTTAAACAATCAAACCGAGTACAAGACGATTTTAAAAATTTAAAAATAATGAATATTTGTAGAGCCCTATTTCTGTTTGTTATTTACAATTTATCGGCGCAGCAAAAACCAATTGAAACCATTTATTTTGAGTTTGACAAGTATGATCTTACTCCCAAACAAACCGAAGTTGTAACTAATTTTATTAAAAGTATTGACACTACGAAAGTTGAGTCTGTACAAATTTACGGTTATTGTGATGATCGCGGTAACGACGACTATAATTTTAGATTATCAAATAATCGTGCCAATACGATTCAGAACCTCTTAGTCTCAGCCGGCTTTAATCAAAGCAAAATTGTTATTTTAGAAGGAAAAGGCCGTGTTGTTGTAAAACCGGACACTGTAGAAAATCTTCATGAAACGCGTTCTAAAAATCGGCGGGTTGATTTGATTGTAGTCAAACGGAATAGTTTTGGAAAAGGAATTAAAACTTCCTTCAAAAACAATTTAAAAGTTGGAGATAAAATCTATCTGGATAACATTTTGTTTGATATTGGAAGCGCAAGACTCACTCCTGCTTCTAAAAAAGAGCTCGAAAAGATAGCTGAAACATTAAAAGAAAAAAGAAATCTTCAGTTCGAAATTAGAGGCCATGTCTGCTGCACTCCTGAAATTTATAGTGACGGAATTGACAAAGACACCAAAGAAAGAAGACTTTCCTGGAACCGTGCCAAAACCGTTTTTAACTATCTGGCCACTAAACAAATCTCTAGAAACAGAATGACTTACCAAGGTTGTGGCAATAAATATCCCTTGGGAAAAGGTGATAATTTAGATCGACGTGTGGAATTTTTGATTACTAAGATTTAATTTCTTTTGCTACTTAAAGCAATAAGTATAATTTTTTTACTTAAAGTTTCACTCTAAACAAAACTACTATTTTTCTATTTTTCAGCTCATTATATATTAAAAAAAATACAGGCTTATTTATTGCAACATTATGGCATTAAATTGAAATCCCTCTTTGTTTATTCTCCGCGAATCATTTCAATATGTGGAATATCATCTTCCAGATACATTTCACTAGTTTGAACAAATCCATGGGTTTCATAGAATTTCTTCAAATACAATTGTGCACCAATTGTGATTTTATCTTTTCCAAAATTTGATTTAATTCCGGAGATGGCCTCACGCATTAAATCGTGTCCCCATTTTTTATCACGGTAATTAGCATCAACAACCACTCTTCCAATTGAGGCATTATCAAAACTAATTCCGGCGTCGAACAAGCGGGAATACGCTACAATTTTGCCATCGTACTCACCAATTAAGTGTAGTGCTTTCTTGTCTTTCCCGTCAAGATCCAAATAAACGCAATTTTGCTCCACTACAAAGATTTCACTTCTCACTTTGAGTAAATCATATAACTCATGAACCGTTAGTGCCTCAAACGGCTTTATTTTCCATTTTAATTCCATTCTGTTTGTTGTTTATATCGACCTGCAAAATTACATCAAATATTATCAAATAGAAATCCCGATCACAAATTGCAATCGGGATTTTAATTATTTAAATCGTACATTTCTCTAAGGCGATATTTATTTTCTCTTCATGATAATTTCCATGCTTTTATATTCCTCGCCATTTTTTGTGTCATACATTTCCATTTTACGCGTATTGGCATCAACAATGGTGTATACTTCTCTATAAGGTGTTTTTTTGCCGTTTAGCGGACTCACCATATCTCCTTTTAAATTCATGCTTTTGGTTGCTTCGTCATATTTTCCACTGGCAACCATCATACCGGTACCCATATTATCAATAAAAGTAGTGGTAAATTCTTTACTCACATTATTGTAAGCAAGCGTACTTTTACCTTCAAATGGCTGTCCCATCATAGTTCCGTTATAAATCGCTTCCTGATAACGGCCTCCAAGTATCATCTTAATATTTGCTGTTGAAGTAGCTTTACTTGGCTTTCCGTTAGCTTCTTCCCAAAAAGTCATATCGCAATTCCATGTTCCTGTTTCATCTGCCATCATTTTATGAGCGTTTCCAGGTGTTGCATAGGCTACCCATAATTTCATTTGTGTTGCAGAATCTAAAGGTGTTTCTGCAATTGGTTCTTCTGTTTTAACGCTATCCGTAACTGTAACGGCTTCCGTTTCTGTTTTTACTTCTTTTTTACAAGAAATAAAACACACCACTAACATTGATAATCCTAAATAAAAACTTTTCATAATCAACTGATTTAATGTTTGTTAAAACAAAAGTATGAAAAATAATCAAACTACCTTTTATCAATTTTTACCGATTTTATAATGGCCTCCAACTCCAGCATTAAATCTCTTTCCTGATTCGATGGAGAATAACAAAAGCCTTCAATAACTAAAATACGTTTGTTTGGTTCATCAACAATAGCGTAATTGATAAATGGACCCGTCATAAAATCGTTTTTAAGTTCCCAGGTTCCTTTGGTTTCAAAAGTCTTTTTTCCATCTAACGAAATAGTAGAAAAATACGGTGCATAGGCTTCGCCGGTAATCATCTGTGTATTGGGTTCACGACCTTTGATGTAGAGTCCGATTGAATCGCGCATTTTGACAATATTTCCAACAATGTCTGAGCTTTTAGTCAGTTGTTTAATGGGAACCTGATAAATAAGAAGACTTGTATTACCGCTGATGATCTCTTTTTTCAGCCAAATAAAATTCTTTTTGTGCAACATATATTCATAGCCAATCGGAATTTGGACATTAATATGAAATTTATTTTTAAGTACGGCTGGATTTAAAAGCGCTTTACTGTTGTCTTGTTGAATTTTTTCGATTTCGGCATCACGAATGAGCTTAATGATTTGCGATCCGTTCATCTCGATACTACAAATAATATCATCTACTGATTTTCCGTAAATACGAAAGGTATTATGAGGCAGTGCTTTGCTTCGGATAATTTCGAATTTATCTGTAGCGGCTTTTTTCACTACAATAATACTTCGGCTATCGGTTACAAAACCTTCGAGTAATCTGGCGGGATATTGATTGATGGTGAAAAGTGGTTCCTCCTGGGTAAGACCCCAAACTGGCGAGGCAAATTTATTTCGGATACTGTCGCCAACTTCTCCATACCACAACTGATCATCAATAATGATTGAAATGGTGTTGGGTTTACCCGAAACAGGTTGCGGTTGTTTTTCTGTTTTTAAACACGAAATCAACAGAAACGGGATTACTACCAATAAAAAATGGGTTTTATTCATTTTCTTAATTTATGAAATAAAACCCAAATTTAGGTAAGATTTTTTATTATCCGTTTATTTTGAGCTTCATTCCCGGTTTTAGATCTTCGTTTTTAATGCCATTCCATTTTTTAATATCCGAAATTGTAACTCCAGGGTATTTTTTTGAAATGCTATATAATGAATCACCTTTTTTAACGTAATAATCTTCACTCATGCTTTTGGCAGAGGCTGTTTTCTTTTTGAAAGAGTCGATTGAAGCGTTTGAAACAATAGCCGTATTAACTGTAGCCGTTTCTTCAATCGCAGGAATTTCTTTAGAAATCACTAAAGTTTTCCCTAAACCGATATTGTTTGATGTTAGATTATTAAGCTCTTTTAGATCAGCAATAGTTGTACCGAATTTTTTAGCAATGCTTCCTAAATTATCTCCTGCAACAACTACATATTCTTGTGACTGACCAGCCCCTTTTTCTTTATCATCAACAGCCGCAATAGCTTCTTCTGATTTTTTCTCTAATGTTGGAATTGCTTTAGGTTCTTTAGAAATCTTAGCCAGATCAATATCCGATTTAATTTTCAATGTTCTTCCTAGTGCAACCGAATTTGATTTCAGGTTATTCCATTTCTTTAGGTCACCGATATTGACATCATATTTTTCAGCAATAGCTCCCAAATTATCTCCTTTTTGAACCTTATACAATTTAACATCTGAATAAATTGTTTTGTCTAATTGTGCTTTTGCTTTAGGTGTAACTTTTAAAGCCAAACGAGTTGACATTGTTTTATTTTCTGACTGATGTCTAACGTAAGCATAAATCTTATCTTCATTTGTAACGAAAGTTGCGATTTTATCTTTTGGCAAACGAATAAAATGATTTTCTCCCTGATAAAACGGAACAACATTTAATTTATAAGAAGGATTTAAAAGCTGTATTTGTGACTGTGGCATGTCTAACAAATCGGCAATTTGTTTGAAAGACATTTCGCTTTTAACGTTTACTGTATCTGTTTCGAAATTTTTAACGACAGCTCTTTCCGGATTAATTCCGTGTTCTTTATGGTATTCAAAAAGATACATTGTTGCCAGGAAAGCCGGAACATAACCTTGCGTTTCTTTTGGCAAATAATTTCTAATGTCCCAGTATTTTGTCTTTCCGCCAGAGCGACGAATTGCTTTGGTAACATTTCCCGGACCTGAATTATAAGAAGCTAAAACAAGCTCCCAGTCGCCGAAAATAGTATACATTTTAGAAAAATAATCTGAGGCTGCAGCAGTTGCTTTAAGCGGATCGCTGCGTTCATCGATATAAGAGTCGATTTTAAGTGCGTATTGTTTTCCAGTTCCGTACATGAATTGCCAGAGACCCGTGGCGCCCATTCTAGAAACTGCTTTAGGGTTTAAAGCAGATTCTACAATAGCTAAATATTTAATTTCTAAAGGAATATTTTGTTTGGCAAAAGCTTCCTCAAAAATTGGGAAATAATATTCTGATAAAGCCATTAATCGGGATAACGATTTTTTTCGATTCTTAAGAAATGACTTTATTATATTTTCTAATCCCTGATTGTATTCAATATTAAAAGGAGATTTCTCATTCATTGCCTGCAAACGCTGTTTTAAAAGCTCTGTTGGCAATTCGGCATTAACATCCTGATCTGTATTTAAGGTCTGAATATCTTTTGAAAAATCATTGTAGATATCTAAACTCAAACATTCATTCATCCAGAGACTGTCTACTTTTGTAGCCACTTCATCTTTTTTGAAAGAACTTTTCACAGAATCTAAGTACGACAGCTTTACTTCTGGTTTAATATCCAGCGAAGTTGTTGCAGTTTCCTGCGCAAACATCGTTATCGAAAAAAGAGCTGTAACCGCTAAGGAGATTTTCTTTATAATCATATAACATTTTTTTTAAAATCCTATAATTCAAACAATTATAGCAATCGTATTTTTGCAAACTTAAATAGATTACCAATGAAAAATATGCAAAAAAATGTTAATTGTGATTTTTTAGTCTAAAATCGCAGCGATTCCAGGTAAAATTTTTCCTTCTAACATTTCAAGCATTGCTCCACCACCAGTAGAAACGTAGCTCATTTTATCTTCAAAACCGAACTGTTTTACAGCAGCGACAGAATCACCACCACCTACTAATGAAAAAGCACCATTTTGCGTAGATTCCGCAATATAATCGCCTAAAGCGATAGTTCCTTTTGAAAATGTTTCCATTTCAAAAACACCTAAAGGACCGTTCCATAAAATAGTTTTAGATTCTAAAATTACTTTTTTGAAATTTTCCAATGATTTAGGACCTGCATCAAGACCTTGCCATCCATCAGGAATTTCTTTTACATCTACCACTTTTGTATTTGCTGTATTTGAGAAATCATCAGCAGCAATAACATCAACCGGAATATGAATCTGAACTCCTTTTTCTTTAGCTAATCTTAAAATTTCAAGTGCCAATTCCTGTTTGTCATCTTCGCAAATAGAATTACCAATTTTACCACCTAGTGCCTTTACGAAAGTAAAAGTCATTCCACCACCAATGATCATGTGATCTACTTTATCTAAGATATTTTCGATAACTGTGATTTTTGAAGATACTTTAGAACCTCCTAGAACAGCAGTAACCGGTTTCTCGCTATTTTTAAGTACTTTATTTAAACTCTCGATTTCTTTTGCCAACAATGTTCCGAAACATTTTTCTGTTGGAAAAAATTGTGCAATAATTGTTGTTGAAGCATGCGCTCTGTGAGCTGTTCCGAAAGCATCATTTACATAGATATCTCCAAGAGATGCCAATTCTTTTGCAAAAGCAACATCTCCAGCTTCTTCTTCAGCATGAAAACGTAAATTTTCGAGTAATAAAACTTCACCTGGCTTTAAAGCTGCAGCAGCAGTCTGAGATGGTTCTCCAACACAATCAGTAGCAAACTTAACTTCAACCCCTAAAATTTCAGAAGCTGTTTTTAAAATATGTTTTAACGAATATTTTTCTTCAGCACCTTTTGGTCTTCCTAAATGTGACATTAAAATAACACTTCCGCCCTGAGCAAGAATAGTGTCAATTGTTGGTTTTGCAGCTTCGATACGAGTTGCATCTGTTACATTAAAGTTTTCATCCAGTGGTACGTTGAAGTCAACACGGATAATTGCTTTTTTATTTTTAAAATCGAAATCGTTTAAAGTTTTCATTTGATAATTTTTTAATTTTTTGAAAGAAAAACAAATATAGAACTTTTAGAGTAGTATTAAATTTGAAATATGTAAAAATAACCTATCTATAACAACGAAAACGATGTAAATTATGAAAAAAACAAATTTATATTTAAAAAAGTTAAAAATGGTTGCTTATACCATTATGAAAGTTAAACGTACTGCAGTAAAAATTTGCTTTTCAAAATAAAAATGAAAATCCAGACTGCAGTACTTTCAACTATGCAATTATTAGTCGTGAACAGGACTTTGCGTACAAGGACAGTTACTGATAGACTGTAAGAAATCAAATCCGATAGTAATTACGTGTGTACCGGTATTGTAGTTTCCAAGATCATTGAACATTACCTGATAAGAATATCCGAAATAGAATTTAGACTTCATAAAACCAGCCATTGGCCCAACAGATAATGGTTTAGGAAACTGGTCGTTTAGCATACGATACGAAACTCCAATCCAATAATAATCTTCGTAACGGTTGTAACGTCTGTACTTAAAGTTAAAATCGGTAGTAGAACGTTTGTCACTTGCAAAATACTGGTAGAAGACTGAAGGCTCATATTCTATACGACTGTTTTCCCCATCTTTAAAAACATATCCTGTATAAACCTGATAGTTTGAAAGTAAATTTGGCTCAACACCTCTGTATTTATTTGTGTTTTTCTTTAAAACGTTATTCGCGTTGAAACTCAAATAGAAACTCTTGTTACGATACAAGGCACTAATATCAAAGTTATTATTACCTGTATAACGATTATCTGTAACAGCGGGATCTAAAATAGGATGCTCAATTGTGTTATTGAATTCATCAATGTCAATTCGGAAACTGTTGAAGTTATACGAAAGTCCAAAAGACAAGTATTGTTTAGAATAATAATCCAAGATGATGTGATGCGCAAATGAAACTTTGGCACCGGTTTGTCTTGTATAACCATTCTTATCATTATAAACTGAAATTCCCACTCCCGAACGATCCAGGATTCTAAAATCAGCATAAAGCGATTGATTTTCGGGAGCATCTTTGATTCCGACCCATTGTGTAAGACCGTTGGCACGAATTCTAAGGTTATCTCCAATACCCGCATAGGCAGGCGAAAGCACGAAAGGGTTGTCAGCTAAATACTGGGTAAACACTGGTAGGTTTAACTCTTGGCTGTAACTAGTTGTTACAGCCATGAGTACTAAGGATAAAAATAATTTTTTCATTGTAATAATTTTTTTAGACAACATCCTAAGGGGCATTATTTTGTTATCTGTATAAAGTGAAATGTCCAACAAACTCTCTTGCATCTTTCTCGTCATTTAGTTTAAGAACATACCAGTAATCACCCGAAGGTAAGTCTTCACTATTGTATCTTCCATCCCATTTTTGACCATAATGATATTTAGCAATTACACGACCGTATCTGTCAAAGATTGAGAATTCAAGGTTGTTGTAAATATTCGTACAACCAGGACCCCAAGTATCATAAACACCATCTCCGTTTGGAGTAAAGTAATTGTCTAAACAAACATCAATGTAAACCATTGGCACTATAATCGTAGCCGTACAACCATTTTGATCTCTAACAATTACCTCATAATCTCCAGATTTGTAGATTTTAAAAGTATTAGAAGAAGTAAATGGCTCTCCGTTGAAACTGTATTCGTAAGCTGGAGCTCCACCTGTACCCGTAACCGAAATTACGTTCATTTCAGGTTGTCCATCAGACAGTTTAATTCCAAGTGGAGTGTATGCCTTAATCTCGAAGCTAACTGTTGGAACTTCACAACCATTTGTATGTCTGGCTGTCACATAGTGGTTACCAGGAGCAAGATTTGTAAAGATATTGCTTGGTTGGTAAGCACCTGTTCCGTCAAGTTGGTAATCAACATCTGCAAGATTTGTAATGCTTTCATCAACTGTAATAGTAACCATGTTTGCTTGTGTATTGTTAACACAATCATATGTTACTACGGCCGTTGGATTAAGAACTACCGGCAATGGCATATTGATTTGTACTGAGTTAATACATCCCGCAGCATCTTTATAATAGACTACGTGAGTACCACCAGTCAGGTTTGTGAAATCAAATATTGTCTGACCTACAGCACCTTGTATAAATGGACCTTTCTCATTATCCAGGCTTACACTATACGGTGCAGTACCACCTTTAACTTCTACACTAAATGCTCCATCTTTATCTCCAACACAAACCTCTGGAATCATAGAGTTTGGAACTTCTTTAGCTATTAATAACTCTGGTTGTGTAATTGTAAAGTCGTGTAAAATGAAACATCCATTTTCATCCTGAACAATTACCTGATAGTCACCAGGAGCCAATTTCTCAAAATTGTTACGGTATCAAATTGATTCAAGTCTGGTGAAAGTGCATATTTAATTATACCTGTACCTCCAGAAGCGATAATCTCTAACTTACCGTTATTCTCTCCAAAACAAGCCACATTTGTTACGTTAAATTGAGCAGTAACTGCTGTTGCAGGTTCTGAGATTGTTATAATTCCTGATGTAAATGTACAATCTCCACTATCTACTTTTACTCTATAAGTACCTATTGCAAGATTCTCGAATCTACCTTCAGCCTGAGCAGGAAGGATAGCTGTACCAGCACCGTTTAGTAATGTATAACTATAGTTTCCTAAACCACCCACGGCATCAGCAACAATAACTCCTGTTGACTCACCTTGACATTTTACAACCGCATTGGTTACATCTAAATCAAGTGATAGTGGTACTAATGGATCAATTTTAATCTCATTAGAAACAAATCCAACACAACCATTAGCGTCTTTTACGTAGTATTGATATTTACCTACCGGAACATCAAATGATACAGAAGAAGCAAATGATCCAATAACCGTTGCAAAATTAGCGCTTGTACTATAAGTATAAGGAGCTGTTCCGCCTGTTGCACCTAACGTAATTTGTGATAACGTCAGACAAGTTTGAGTTCTTGACACATCTAATGTTGGTTTCACTTCTGTAGGTTCGCTTATCACGACAGTTGCAGAAGTCGCTGTACAGGCAAATCCGTCAGTAACTGTTATTGTATAGGTTCCAGCGCTTAAGCCTGTAAACACTCTGCCAGCCTGAGGACCTGACACGATAACCGGTGTCGCAGAAACGATATTTAAAGTATACATATAATTACTTCCCTGACCACCTGTTGGCTGAGCTACAGTGATGATACCGTTTTTATCTCCAAAACATGATAACATTGAAGCGTTTGCAGTCGCAGTAATCACGATTGGTGTCGGAACAACTAATTGAGCAGTTGTTGTTGCAATACATCCTTTCTCATCTTTCACATTGATCGTATAGCTTCCGGCAGTTAAACCAGTAAATTCATATTTATCAGAGTAAGCAACATTTACCGGACCAACTAATTCATATTGGTAATTTGTACCCCATCCGCCTGTAGCAGATGCAGAAATCACACCGTCATTGTTACCTGTAATACAAGTAATTTCAGATTGAGATTTAGTAACCAATAATGGAGCTGTTGGCTGATTAATGGTGAACACATTCGTAACCGTACATTCCGGTCTATTAACCAACTTAGCTGTAACTGAATACTGACCAGCTCTTAAACCTGAGATTCTAACTGGACCAGCTGTTGCTGAAGTTCCAGAACTTGGTACCGGACCTGTAATAGTATACGTAAATGCTCCTGCATCATTTGTTGGATTCAATTGATTGTCAACAAACGTCAAGTCTATGCTTCCATCAGCATCTCCATAACAAACTTCGCCTTTAACTTGTGCTACTTCGATAGCGAAAGTATTAGGGTCGAATATGTAGTGGAAATCTTTTATTGTACATCCCGTTGTTGGGTTAAACACAGTAATTGCATAATTTCCTATAGCTAATCCTGAGAATAATCCAGTTGGGTTTGTTTGATTGAAAACAGTTCCGTTTGTACCAGTAAGTGTATAAACTAAAGCTGTTGGAGTTCCTCCAGTTGTAGCAACAGACACCTGAATAGTTTCATTATTGATACAAGTTATTGGAGTTACTACAGTAACATTGATATCATTCATAGTAATGAACGGTGCAATTACAATTGGAGCTGTAGAAGAACCTTCACAACCTTTACTGTCAAATACTTTTACTGAGTAAGAACCTCCAGCAAGATCAGTTTCGTTGTAAACATTAGAAGCGCTGCTTTGAACAACAGTTCCGTTTTTACTGAACACATATAGAACGTAAGGATTTGTTCCTCCAGTTACAGAATTAACTGTAATACTTGCAAAGCTTGTAGTATTTGTACCTGCAGTACATCCGAAAGGTGTAATTGTTGGTGCATTAACTACAATTGGAGTTGGTTGTGTAATTCTGGTATCTACCTGAGCATTACAACCTCTTCCTGAAGTTACTCTAACTGTATAATCTCCCGGTAATAAATTATCAAATACATTACTATCCTGAGGACCTACGCTAACGGGTACGTTACCAATAGCTGTACCTGTTAAAGTATATCTGTAAATTGGATTATCATTTACACCAGGTGCATTTGGAGCCAGGTTAACGATGATTCTACCATTAGAACCTCCATTACATGTTACATCTGTTTTGTTTAAAGCTAAACCAGTAATCTTAGTAGCTTCTGACAATTCAACAATCACTGTGTCTCTACATCCTGTAGTTAAATCTGTAACTACAACTGTATGAGAACCAGCTGAAACATTGTTGAATGTAGCTGTAGCACCAGTTACCGGAACATAAGCACCTGAGCTATATCTGTAATTTCCTGAACCTCCAGTAGCTTTTGCAACAATTCTACCATCAGGAGCATCACAACTTGGTAATGCCTGAATGTCTAATTGTAAATCAAGAGCGCCATCGATTACAACAGCACCTGTTACAGTAACTGTACATCCGTTACCATCTTTTACGGTAACATCGTAAGATCCGGATGAATTCACCTGGAAGCTAGGGCTAGATTGGAAACCAGTTCCTATACTATACTCTAATGGAGCTTTACCAGTTGCTGACACTACAATCTCATAAGTTCCTGTCGCATTCGGACATTGGCTGGTAACATTTGCAGTTACAGCACTTGGAAGTGCATCAGTTAAAATGTTTTGAGTTTTTACTAACGTAGTACATCCATTAAAATCTTTCACATAAACATCCCAAGCTAATCTTGTTCCGTTGTTTGTATCTACTACTATTTTATTATCAGTACTGAACGTTGTTGGAGCTACTGCTCCACTAACTACAGCAGCGTAGCTGTAAGCAGGAGTTCCGCCTGTAGCAGTTACTGTAATAGTAGCATTTTTCTCGTTACAAGTAATATTAGTAGCAGTCATTGTAAAGTTCAGAGCTGCAGCTGGTTGATTAACTAAGAAGTTAGCAACATTATCTGTACAACCTGAAGTATTATCAGTAACTGTGAATGTATAATTCGCAGCAGTTAATCCTGTGTAAGTCACAACATCACCTGTTTTAGTAAATGTTCCGTTATTAGGAGACAATGCAAATGTATAATTAGCCGGAGTAATATAATTACTTACTGTAAAGGCAATCGAACCTGTTGTTCCTCCGTTACAAGCAACATCACTTAACAATTGAGCATCAACACTTACTTCACTTGCTTTTTTAACATCAATTGAATTTAATGTGCTACAACCATTAGCATCCGTAACTTTTATTACATATGTTGCTGGCAATAGATTAGCAAAACTTCCTACTGTGTTTGAAGTAGCTGAAGCAATTGGCTCAATAATAGCATAAGTGTATCCTGCTTCACCTCCAGTAATATTTGATACCGTTACTGTTGCAGTTCCAGCCACATTATTACAATAAATTGGCGTAGCGCTAAGATCGAAATGCGTTGGCGGATTGTATACCGGAACATTTGCAGTTCCTGTAGCTCTACAGCCATTAATATCAACTATAACATAACTTACAGTAGTTGCAGTATTCATAGTATGTGTTGGAGAAGTTCCAAAAGTCACACCGTTGTCAAAACTGTAACTGTATGGTCCTGTGCCATCATGAGCCGTTAATGTAACTACTGCATCTTTTGCTGTATTTGAAGGATCACAACCAAATGGTGAAATCACATGAGTCACTGTTAAAACAGTTGGTTCTGTAATTGCAACCGGAGCAGCTGCTACCGATACGCATTTTTTAGCATCCTGAACAGTTATTGTATATGTACCTGCTTTTAATCCTGTGAAAAGATTAGAAGCTTGATATGGCCATGTCGTTGTTCCATCAGTCATACTGTATTCATATGGAGCAACTCCATCTTTAGCTGTTACTGTGATACTTCCGTTTGAGTCTCCTTTACAACGAGCGTTAACAGTAGCAACTGTAAACGTTGGGTCTGTTTTTGGTGTGACTACAACAGGTACAGAAATTGTTGAACATTGGGCATCTTTTACTCTGAAAGTATATGTACCCGGAGTAGATGTCACAAATGGTAAAGCTGTAACAGCATTAAAAGTTCCACTATTATTAAGGTCGTATTCGAAAGAATATGTTCCTGCGCCTGTTCCCTGCGAAGCGGTCAATGTAATTGTTGCAGTGCTTGTTGTACAATTCAAATCTTGTGTAAGAGTTGCATCTATCAACAATTCTTGTCTCAATACATAAGTTGCTTTTGCTACACAACCATTACCATCTTTAATAAAGAATTCGTAAGATCCTGGTGCATTTAATGTAAAGTTTGGACTTAGATAATAACCATTTCCAATACTGTACATTGGTGGATTAACTATATCTCCATCAGTAGTTCCAGAAATAGTAATTGGAACCGGACCACCAGTATAGCAATATACATTTGCATTTACATTAATTGTTGGTGCATCATCTTTTGTAATTGGAACAGTAATCATAGCAGAACAAATCAAATTTGCATCCATTACATAAACATCCCAATTTGGTGTAGCAGGATCTAAAATTGCTGTGTCATCAGTACTATAATCTGATGCAATTGGAGTTGTTCCAGATGCAACAAAAGCGTACTTATAAACTGGACTTCCACCAACTGCTTTTACAGTAACAATCGCACCGAAGTAGCAATTTGCTGCTGTCTTAGATACAACTGAAAGGCCTAAAGCAGCAGGCTGCTCCACTTTTACATCTGCTGAATTAACACAACCTGTAATAGCATCCACAACATTAAGTGTATACGGTCCTGCAGGTAGATTCGTAATCGTAACTACATCTGCAACCTGAGTAAGCGTACCTACATTAGGGCTTAAAGTAGCAGTATATCCACCAGCTTTGTTTTCTACTTTGAATTTGATCGAACCATCGACACCACCGTTACAAGACACATTTTTAACCAATGAACCTGAAACCGTAATGTTAGTTACCGGAACCACTGTATGTGACTCTGAATAAGTACATCCGTTTCCATCTGTAATTTGGAATACATAAGTACCCGGAGCCAGGTTTGCAAATGTTGTAGACGTTTGTTTCACTCTTACAATTGGAGATAAAATCTCGTATTGTACTGGGTTTGTTCCACCTGCATGAGCTGTAATCTCAACTGTAGCATCTGCCAGACAGGTATCAGCAACTGAAGTTACAATTGTCAAATCTGTCGGAGGTACCAAAGCAGGTACATTAACACCATTAGTCAAAGTGAAAATACAACCGTTTTTATCTTTTACATAGGCAGTCATCGTAACTCCTGCGTAGGTTTCAAATGTATTGTCTGATGAATAATTTGTTCCATCAAAACTATATTCGTATGGAGTTGTTCCGCCTGCACCAACAACCGTTACAACTGCTTGTGATGGCGCATTTCCTGCAGTACACAATAATGGTGTTGTAATTGATGATGTTGCTGATAATGCTGAAGGCTGTGTAATTGTTACAGTTATTGGAAGAGATACACATTGCTTAGCATCTTTAACGATAACATTATAAACTCCCTGAGTTAAATTACTGAAAGTATTTCCTGTTACGAAACCAGCACCGTTTACATTATACGTGTAAGGAGCAATTCCGCCTGCCGGAGTCAATACGAAACTTCCATTATTTCCTCCAAAACAACTTACATTAACCTGAGTGAATGCTGCTGTTGGAGTTGTTTTAGGAGTTACCACGATAACATTTGATACCGCCTCACAATTTTGTGAATCTGTTACTCTGAAACTGTATGTTCCGTCAACAGTAGGTTTGTATGCAGGAGTAAGGATAGTCGTGTAAGTTGTTCCGTCATAAACTTCATACTTCGTGTAAGTTCCTGTTCCTCCACTTGGAACCAAAGTGATATCAGCATCTAAAGCACAGGTTAAATCCTGAACTAAATTAGCCTGTAAAGTCAATTGTGGTTTTACTTCGTAAGAAACTGATGCAATACATCCGTTTCCGTCCTTAATTCTAAACACATAAGTTCCCGGAGCACTAATTGTAAAGTCACGTGAAGCCTGGAAAGCACCACCGTTTACACTGTAAGTCGCAGCTGGCACAACATCTGGATCCGGAGTTCCTGTAACCGTAACGGTAACCGGAGTTCCTGTAAAACAAATTAAGGCCGGAGCTGTAATGGTTGGATCAACATCTCTTTCAATTGGGATTGCAAGCGGTGTACCGATAACACAGTTGTTAGCATCTCTCACATAAACTTTCCAGCTTGTAGTGGTTGCTGGGTTTAATTCGGCTTCGTTTGAAGCTGTATAAGTTCCAGGTCCTGCAGCACTTGCCGGTACAAATGAGTACTCATAAGGAGCAGTTCCACCTGAAGCTGTTACACTTACTTTAGCACCAAAATCACAATTTGCATTTACATTACTAGCTAATGCCAATGCTAACGCAGCAGGTTCTGTAACTGCGATAGAAGCAGTACTTGGACAGCCTGTAGCTGTATCGGTAACTTGTAATGTATAGTTTCCTGCCACTAAACCTGAAGCCGTAACTACATTTCCTGTTGTTGAAAGCGTTCCTGTTCCTGCAGTCAATACAGCAGTAAATGCTCCTGTATTGTTTGCCACTGTAAATTTCAATGATCCGTTAGAACCACCGTTGCAAGAAACATTCGCAATCACTGCAGCAGATACTGTAATATTAGTTACCGGAGTCACTGTATGAGACTCTGAATACGTACATCCGTTTCCATCTGTAATCTGGAATACATAAGTATCTGGAGCCAGGTTTGCAAATGTTGTAGACGTTTGTTTCACTCTTACAATTGGAGATAAAATCTCATATTGAAGAGTTCCTGTTCCACCTACATGATTTGTAATCTCAACCGTAGCATCTGCCAGACAAGTATCAGCAATTGAAGTTACAATTGTCAAGTCTGTCGGAGGTACCAATGCAGGTACATTAACACCATTAGTCAACGTGAAAGTACAACCGTTTTTATCTTTTACATAAACAGTCATCGTAACTCCTGCAAATGTTTCAAATGTATTGTCTGATGAATAATTTGTTCCATCAAAACTATATTCATATGGAGTTGTTCCGCCTGCACCAACAACCGTTACAACTGCTTGTGATGGTGCATTTCCTGCAGTACATACTAAAGCTGTAGTAATTGATGAGGTAGCTGATAATGCTGAAGGCTCTGTAATTGTAATTGTTATAGGAACAGTAGATACACATTGCTTAGCATCTTTAACGATAACATTATAAACTCCCTGAGTTAAATTACTGAAAGTATTTCCTGTTACGAAACCAGCACCATTTACACTATAAGTATAAGGAGCAATTCCGTCAGCAGGAGTCAATACAAAACTTCCGGTATTTCCTCCAAAACAACTTACATTAACCTGAGTGAATGCTGCTGTTGGAGTTGTTTTAGGAGTTACCACGATAACATTTGATACCGCCTCACAATTTTGTGAATCTGTTACTCTGAAACTGTATGTTCCGTCAACAGTAGGTTTGTATGCAGGAGTAAGGATAGTCGTGTAAGTTGTTCCGTCATAAACTTCATACTTCGTGTAAGTTCCTGTTCCTCCACTTGGAACCAAAGTGATATCAGCATCTAAAGCACAGGTTAAATCCTGAACTAAATTAGCCTGTAAAGTCAATTGTGGTTTTACTTCGTAAGAAACTGATGCAATACATCCGTTTCCGTCCTTAATTCTAAACACATAAGTTCCCGGAGCACTAATTGTAAAGTCACGTGAAGCCTGGAAAGCACCACCGTTTACACTGTAAGTCGCAGCTGGCACAACATCTGGATCCGGAGTTCCTGTAACCGTAACGGTAACCGGAGTTCCTGTAAAACAAATTAAGGCAGGAGCCGTAATAGTTGGATCAACATCTCTTTCAATTGGAATTGCAAGCGGTGTACCGATAACACAGTTGTTAGCATCTCTCACATAAACTTTCCAGTTTGTAGTAGTTGCTGGGTTTAATTCGGCTTCGTTTGAAGCTGTATAAGTTCCAGGTCCTGCAGCACTTGCCGGTACAAATGAGTACTCATAAGGAGCAGTTCCGCCTGAAGCTGTTACACTTACTTTAGCACCAAAATCACAATTTGCGTTTACATTACTAGCTAATGCCAATGCTAACGCAGTAGGTTCTGTAACTACAATAGAAGCAGTATTGGTACAGCCTGTGGCTGTATCTGTAACCTCTAATGTATAGTTTCCTGCCACTAAACCTGAAGCCGTAACTACATTTCCTGCTGTTGTAAGCGTTCCTGTTCCTGCAGTCAATACAGCAGTAAATGCTCCTGTATTGTTTGCTACTGTAAATTTCAATGATCCGTTAGAACCACCGTTGCAAGAAACATTCGCAATCACTGCAGCAGATACCGTAATGTTAGTTACCGGAACCACTGTATGTGACTCTGAATAAGTACATCCGTTTCCATCTGTAATCTGGAATACATAAGTACCAGGAGCCAGGTTTGCAAATGTTGTAGACGTTTGTTTTGCTCTTACAATTGGAGATAAAATCTCGTATTGAATAGTTCCTGTTCCACCTACATGATTTGTAATCTCAACCGTAGCATCTGCCAGACATGTATCGGCAATTGAAGTTACAATTGTCAAATCTGTCGGAGGTACTAAAGCCGGTACATCAACACCATTGGTTAAAGTGAAAATACAACCGTTCTTATCTTTTACATAAACATCAAAAGTTTTACCAACTGTTGTCTCGTAAGTGTCATCAGTAATGTAATTAATTCCTAAGTCATAACTATATAAGTAAGGAGTTGTTCCTCCTGTTGGAACAATTGTTACAACTGCTTGTGAAGGTGTATTTCCTGCAGTACACAATAATGGTGTTGTAATTGATGATGTCGCTGCCAAAATTGCCGGCTGCGTAATTGTAACTGGCGCTGTAAGGATACATTTTTTAGCATCTCTTACAGTAACTACATAATTATTTGCAGCAATTAATCCTGTAAATTTATTTAATGGCTGGAACGCTGTAACCATAGTTGCACCTCTTTCAAGTTGATATTCATAAGGACCTACTCCTGCTGTAACATCAACATTGATTGTTCCGTCTGCACTCGCAAAACAACTTAAATTTGTTGCCGTTGGAGTAAATGCAATTGCCGGAATCGGATCTAATTTAATAGTATAAGTTGCTGTACAATTCTGAGCATCTCTTACTGTAAAAATATAAGTTCCTATAGCGCTTGTTGTAAGTACGGTTCCTGTTGGAGTTACTGCTCCACCATTTAAAGTATAAGAATAAGTATAAGTACCGTAACCGTCTTTTGGTGTAAGCGTAAATTGTGCAGCATCGCTACCAACAATACAACTTAGTTCTCTTGTTAATTTAACATCTAATAGTAATTGCGGTTTTACTTCGAAAGTAGTAGTTTTTGTACAACCTTTTCCATCTTTAATTACTAAATTATAAATTTTAGGCGTATTAAATGTAAAACTTGGTGATGTTTGGAATGTACTTCCATCAACACTATAAGTTGCACCTCCAATGATAGTCCCGTCCACTGTACCGCCTATAGTAAAAGTAAATGGAGTACCTGTATAACAAATTGTTGCTGGTGCAGCAATTGTTGGCTCTTCATATTTGTAAACCGTAACCGGCACAAATTTGATACATCCATAGTCATCTTTTGCATAGACATCATAAGTGATTCCGGCAACACTTCCCGCTCTTGTAAATGTATTACCAGGAACCCATCCGGCATCAGTTGCCTGAGGAGTAGTTGTACCAGCTGGCAATACCATATAACTATAAGGTCCTGTTCCATCTTTTGCCTGAGCAGAAATTGTCGCTAAGTTCGTACAGTCTGCAATTGAAGTCGCAGAAGCCGTAAGATCTAATAGTGCAACGGATTCATTTATTGTAAAGCTATCAGAAACTACTGAACAACCAGCAAAAGGACCTGCAATTTCTTCAACTAATATATAATAAGTACCAACTGCAAGTGGATTTAATGTTACACTAGGTGATGTTGCACCTGCTGCTAAACCAGTAACGGTTGTAGGTGCAATAATTTCAGCATTTGTAAATGCCTCACGAACTGAATAACGCAAATCTACTGAAGTACCTGGAGCCGGTGTTGTAGGATAATTATTTCTAACTGCAAAAGTTACACTTCCGTTTGCCGCATTTTTACAAGTAATATTGCTGGCAACTTCACTAACAACTTCTAACTTAGAGTTTGTTGGAATCGGATCCGGAGCGGCCTGGAAATAATAACATCCTGTATTTTCTGAGTAAACAATAAAAGTATATTTTACACCAGGTGTCAAACCAGTATAAACAGCCTGACCAGGAGATGACTCTCCTATCCATCCATCAACTCCATCCATAGTCCATATCTGAGGAGGAGTAGATCCTTTGTAAATATTGAAATGGAATGGTCCTGTACCTGCATATGCACTATTAATAGTAATTGTAGCAGAACCACCTGTTGGAGCACAAGTTGCACTAGTATTAATTGTAATTCCAAGTCCTGTTACAGGTGCAGCAATCAGAACATCTTTTATAAATTTAGAACATCCATTTCTATCAACCACTCTAACTTGATAAAAACCGAAATCTACAACTTCAAATACAACTGTAGTACCAGGAATACCATGTGCTTCTCCTGCATAACCATTAATTCCCGTAACATAGTAATCGTAAGGTCCAGTACCACCAGTAACAGATTGAATGATGATCTCACCTTTCGATACACCACCTGTACTTGCGTCACAACGCATATCAGTCTTATCTGTAATAACAACCAGATCGCCTGGCTCTGTAATAGAAATATTCTCTATATCTGTACATCCTTTTGCATCGGTTACTGTAACAGTATATGCTCCGGCTCTTAAGCCTGAAGTCTGTGTTCCATAATTAATTCCTAAGGTATTGTTATTAACATTAATTACAAATGGGGCTAAACCTTTAGTAGCGTCAACTACAACATTTAAAGAAGCAGAAGAATCACCATTACAAGAAATTAAAGTACCAGGAGTTACTGTAACATCCGGATTAACAGGCACTGTAGTTTTTACTGCAACTGTCGTTGTAGCTGTACAATTTTTAGTATCTGTTACCGTAAAAATAAAGTCTGCTGCTGCACTTGTTGTAAAGACGTTTCCAGCAAAAGTTCCCGCAGCAACAGGTGTACTTGTATATGTGTAAGTATAAGAACCTGAACCGCCTGAAGCATTTAATGTAATTACAGCGTCTGTAGTACCAGAACAAGTGTTGTCCTTAGTTAATTGAGCTGAAATTGTCAATTTATCATTTACTATTACCGGAACCGTAGTCATAGCAACACAACCATTAGCATCTTTTACCCATACATTATAGGTACCTGAAGCCGTTACTGCAAATGTATTTGGCGTATCAAAACCAGACGTTGGGCTATTAATACTATAAGTCAATGGAGCTTTTCCTACTCCTACAGCAGTTATGGTATAAGTTCCCACTCCTAAACATTGGTTTACAGCCGTAGCTGAAACTGTTGGAGTATTATCTTTTGCAATAGTAACATCAAGTTTTACCTGACATCCGTTAGCATCTACCACATAAGCATCCCAATCCGTAGTAACAGTCGGATCTAAATTTGCAATATTTGAAGTTGTCAACGTTCCTATTCCCGCATTATTTTGTACAAACGAATATTTGTACGATTGTGTTCCACCTACAGCCGTTACCGTCACTTTAGATGTACCTACATTACAATTTGCATTTACTGTAATATAACTTGCCGTCAATGCAGCCGCTGGCTGTTGAATTGTAACAGAACTATTTTCTGTACAACCCGTAACGTTGTCCGTAACTGCAATATTATAAGTTCCTGCAGGTTGATTTGTTAAGTTAACTACTCCGGAAGTTTGTGCTGTAACAGCAGTTCCTCCATTTATAGTATAACTGTATGTTCCTGTAAATCCAGAAATGGTAAACACAGCATTACCTGTACTGTTTCCAAAACAATTAACATGATTTGTTACACTTGGGTTAATTGCAATTTTTACTACTGGTTTAACAGTAACCGATTTCGTGTCATAACAACCATTTGCATCAGTAACTCTAAATACATAATCACCAGGAGTTAATCCCGCAAATGAATTTCCTGCTTGTTTGGCTCTGATGATTGGAGATGGTGCAATAGTTTCGTATTGCAAAGTTCCAACTCCTGTTCCCCCTGTTACATTAACCTGAACTGTGCTCGTTACAAGCAAACAGGTAACGGCGCTAGGAACAATACTTGAAATTACCGGAGGATTTAACGGAGCAAGTGTAACTGATCCGTTGAAAATACATCCGTTTTTATCTTTGACAGAGTAAGCAATATTCTGAGATACTCCCGTATCGCTTACTGTTAATGTATTTGTAGATGAATATCCACCACCCTGGAAGCTATATTCGTATGGCGCTGTTCCTGTTGTTGGAGGCGCAATAGTTAAAACCTTAGATTCCTTAGCATTTGTAGAACTACATGTAAATGCCGGAGCACTTGCTGTAGTAGTTAATACTGAAGGCTGAGTGATAGTAACACCAATGCTGCCTGTACAGCCTTTACTGTCTTTAACATAGAAGGTATGAGCTCCAGGTGTTAATCCAGTGAAAGTATTTGCTGCCGCAAATCCTGTTGTTGCATTATTACTATAAGTATATCCTCCTGAACCTCCGGCTCCTTGTAATTTTACTGAACCGTTTGCGGCTCCGTTACAAGTTACATCAACCTGAGTGGCCGTAACTGTTGGATTTGTAATTGCCCCAACTGTTGCTGAAACAATTACTTTACAACCCGGAGTATTCGAATCTGAAATTTCAAAATTATAAGTTCCCGAAGCTGTCGCAGGATAAACAAACTGAGTTCCTGTAACGGCAACACTTGAACCATAACCTGATCCTGAATCTACTTTATAAGTATATCCAGATTTTCCGCCTGCAATATCAACCGTGATTTGTGCAGATGGAGATGTTGTACAATCTAATTCCTTAGTCACATTTGCAACTGCAGTCAATTGTGGGTAAACCGTAATTGGTGTAGCTGAAGCTGTACACATATTGGCATCTCTTACCCAAACTGTATAAGGTGTAGTCGAAGCCGGAACATTGAAAACATTATTTGATGTAAATGATCCTGTAGGACCACTGATTCCGTAAGTCAACGCACCAAAACCTCCTGAACCTGTTGCAGTAATAGTAAATCCGCTTCCAGAAGCTGTACATTGGTTACTTAAAACCGCAGTAACTGTTGGAATTGGATCTGCTGCAATTGATCTTACAACTGAATCTGTACATCCATTGGCGTCCATTATATAAACAACCCAGTTCATGTCAGCTCCGCTGTTAGTATCAACTGTTAGTTTATCGCTTGTTCCGTAATCTGAAGCTATAGGGGCAACTGTTGGAGTTCCTTGCTTAACAACAGCATATTTGTAGCTTGTTGTACCGCCTGTTCCAACTACCGTAATCACTGCATTGTCATTATTACAGTTGATGTTCGTAGCTGTTGCCGTAACATCTAAAGCCAAAGCAGGCTCACCGATAGTAATACTTGCCGTATTGCTACAACCTGTAGCGGTATCAGTTACTGATACTGTATATGTTCCAGCGGCAACATTAGCCAATGTTAAGGTATTACCTGATTTTGTAAGTGTACCTGTTCCTAAAGTACCTGCTGTTAATGTAAATGTATAGTTTCCAACTGTAGCATTTCCTGAAACTGTAAATGTTCCGTTTCCTGTTGAAGTACCTTTACATTTTGCATCGTTGTTTTTATTTCCTGCAATCGCAATCGGAGTAACCGATTTAACCGTAACAGATTTCGTGTCATAACAACCATTTGCATCAGTAACTCTAAATACATAATCACCAGGAGTTAATCCCGCAAATGAATTTCCTGCTTGTTTGGCTCTGATGATTGGAGATGGTGCAATAGTTTCGTATTGCAAAGTTCCAACTCCTGTTCCCCCTGTTACATTAACCTGAACTGTGCTCGTTACAAGCAAACAGGTAACGGCGCTAGGAACAATACTTGAAATTACCGGAGGATTTAACGGAGCAAGTGTAACTGATCCGTTGAAAATACATCCGTTTTTATCTTTGACAGAGTAAGCAATATTCTGAGATACTCCCGTATCGCTTACTGTTAATGTATTTGTAGATGAATATCCACCACCCTGGAAGCTATATTCGTATGGCGCTGTTCCTGTTGTTGGAGGCGCAATAGTTAAAACCTTAGATTCCTTAGCATTTGTAGAACTACATGTAAATGCCGGAGCACTTGCTGTAGTAGTTAATACTGAAGGCTGAGTGATAGTAACACCAATGCTGCCTGTACAGCCTTTACTGTCTTTAACATAGAAGGTATGAGCTCCAGGTGTTAATCCAGTGAAAGTATTTGCTGCCGCAAATCCTGTTGTTGCATTATTACTATAAGTATATCCTCCTGAACCTCCGGCTCCTTGTAATTTTACTGAACCGTTTGCGGCTCCGTTACAAGTTACATCAACCTGAGTGGCCGTAACTGTTGGATTTGTAATTGCCCCAACTGTTGCTGAAACAATTACTTTACAACCCGGAGTATTCGAATCTGAAATTTCAAAATTATAAGTTCCCGAAGCTGTCGCAGGATAAACAAACTGAGTTCCTGTAACGGCAACACTTGAACCATAACCTGATCCTGAATCTACTTTATAAGTATATCCAGATTTTCCGCCTGCAATATCAACCGTGATTTGTGCAGATGGAGATGTTGTACAATCTAATTCCTTAGTCACATTTGCAACTGCAGTCAATTGTGGGTAAACCGTAATTGGTGTAGCTGAAGCTGTACACATATTGGCATCTCTTACCCAAACTGTATAAGGTGTAGTCGAAGCCGGAACATTGAAAACATTATTTGATGTAAATGATCCTGTAGGACCACTGATTCCGTAAGTCAACGCACCAAAACCTCCTGAACCTGTTGCAGTAATAGTAAATCCGCTTCCAGAAGCTGTACATTGGTTACTTAAAACCGCAGTAACTGTTGGAATTGGATCTGCTGCAATTGATCTTACAACTGAATCTGTACATCCATTGGCGTCCATTATATAAACAACCCAGTTCATGTCAGCTCCGCTGTTAGTATCAACTGTTAGTTTATCGCTTGTTCCGTAATCTGAAGCTATAGGGGCAACTGTTGGAGTTCCTTGCTTAACAACAGCATATTTGTAGCTTGTTGTACCGCCTGTTCCAACTACCGTAATCACTGCATTGTCATTATTACAGTTGATGTTCGTAGCTGTTGCCGTAACATCTAAAGCCAAAGCAGGCTCACCGATAGTAATACTTGCCGTATTGCTACAACCTGTAGCGGTATCAGTTACTGATACTGTATATGTTCCAGCGGCAACATTAGCCAATGTTAAGGTATTACCTGATTTTGTAAGTGTACCTGTTCCTAAAGTACCTGCTGTTAATGTAAATGTATAGTTTCCAACTGTAGCATTTCCTGAAACTGTAAATGTTCCGTTTCCTGTTGAAGTACCTTTACATTTTGCATCGTTGTTTTTATTTCCTGCAATCGCAATCGGAGTAACCGATTTAACCGTAACAGATTTCGTGTCATAACAACCATTTGCATCAGTAACTCTAAATACATAATCACCAGGAGTTAATCCCGCAAATGAATTTCCTGCTTGTTTGGCTCTGATGATTGGAGATGGTGCAATAGTTTCGTATTGCAAAGTTCCAACTCCTGTTCCCCCTGTTACATTAACCTGAACTGTGCTCGTTACAAGCAAACAGGTAACGGCGCTAGGAACAATACTTGAAATTACCGGAGGATTTAATTTTGCCAATGATACTGTACCATTGAACACACATAAATTCTTATCGCGAACAGAATAGTTAATCACCTGGTCTGTTCCGTTATCATTTACTGTTAAAGTATTTACTGTTAGAGAATAACCGCCTCCGTTGAAACTGTATTCATATGGCGCTGTTCCGGTAGTCGGTAACGCAATAGTTACAATAGTTGATTGTTTTGTATTTGTAGAACTACAAGTAAATGCAGGAGCACTTGCTGTAGCGGTTAGAGTCGATGGCTGTGCAATAGTAACACCAACACTACCGATACACCCTTTACTGTCTTTAACATAGAAAGTATGAGCTCCCGGTGTTAATCCAGTGAAAGTATCTGCTGCCGCAAATCCTGTTGTTGCATTATTACTATAAGTATATCCTCCTGAACCTCCGGCTCCTTTTAGTTTCACTGAACCGTTTGCGGCTCCATTACAAGTTACATCAACCTGTGTGACAACGCTAACGGTTGGATTAGAAATAGAAAGAATTGGAGTTGTAACAACAAATGTACATGTATTCGCATCAGTAACTTTTATTAAATAAGTACCTGATGTCAAAGCAGTATAAACATTAGAAGCCATTAAAGTATAAGTAGTTCCTCCGTTAGATGAAACTTCATATTTATATGGACCATTTCCTCCATTAGCAGTAATCGTAATCGTTGCGTTTGGACTAGTAGAACAATCTAATTCTTTTACGGCTGCAGTTGCAGTCAATTGAGGGTAAACCGTTATTGGTGTAGCCGAAGCTGTACATAAGTTAGCATCTCTTACCCAAACAGTATATGGAGTTACACTTGCAGTAACATCAAATATATTACTTGTAGAGAATGCTCCTGTAGGACCATTAATTCCATATTGTAAAGTACCAACACCTCCAGTACCCGTTGCAGTAATTCTGAATTTATTTCCAGAACCTGTACATTGATTGTCTAAAGTAGCTGTAACGCTTGGTACCTGATCTTTTAAAATTTCAATTGTAACGAAATCAGTACAATTGTTCGCGTCTTTAATATAAACATCCCATTTTGTAACTGTACCATTAACTGTGTTTACAGTCATTTTAGGATCTGGTTGGAATGTTGTCGGAGCAGTTGCCCCTTGAGTTACAACAGCATAAGAATAGCTTGTTGTTCCTCCTGCACCAACAGCGGTAATAATAGTACTACCATTATTACAATTGATGTTTGGAGCTGTTGCTGTAACATCTAAGGCATTAGCTGGTTGTGTTAAACTAACAGTGTAGTCATCTTTACATTTTGTTAATATGTCGGTAACAGTTATAGTATAATCTCCAGCAGGTACTGCAGAAGTTACAGCTATAGTAGTTGTCGTTGCAGGAACTCCATTCGCTTGTTGAATAGTTGTTCCACCAGCATTTTTAATAACATAGTCGTATCCGCTAGTTTTTGCTCCGCTAACAGTAAACTGAATATTTCCTGTTGCGGCATTACATTTAATTGTTGTAGTAATTGATCCTCCAGCTACAATATCTGATGTTCCTTTTACATCATGACTTATAGTTAAAGAACAACCTGTTTGACTGTCTGTAGCTTGAAAAGTATAAAGTCCGGGTGCTAATGGTTTAAAATCTCCTGTAGTATTACTAGCAGTGTTATAACCCGCAGGCCCTGCAATAATTTGATAAGAAACATTTGCTAAGCTTCCTGCTTTTACAGCTGTAATTGTAACATGACCTCCTTGAGGAGTTGTTGAACAATCATAACCGCTATCAACTAAATTAATTGCTGTTATTGGTTGTAAAACACCAATTGTTATAGAAAATGGCCCTGCTTGACATCCATTGGCGTCTTTCACATAAGCTGTTACTGGTCCTGCAGTACTTGTAGGATAAGTATTAGTACTTGTAAAGTTGGCCGTGCCGTTAAAGCTATAAGTGTAAGCTCCTGTTCCTCCTGAACCAACAATTGTAACTACAGCAGGAGTAGTTCCTGTGGCACTACATTTAATTTGAGTAGCAGAAATAGTTCCTCCTACAACGCTTGGTTCTGTTAATGTAATAGATCCAATAGCTGATTTACAACCTTTACTGTCCATAACCTGGTATGGATAAGCAATACCTGCTTTTAATCCTGTGTATTTTACGGTATTTGTAAATCCACTATTATTAAAACTATAAGTATAACTTAAAGAACCTCCTGAAGCAGACAAAGTTACTTCTCCTGTCGATCCACCATTACAAGCAACCTGCACTGGCGTAGCATTAACGGTTGGATTCGTAAGTGCATCAACAGTTGCGGTAATTTCAACTTTACAAGACGTTGGGCTATTAGAATCTGAAATTTCGAAAGTATAAAATCCAGCACCTGGAGCAGCATAATTAAATGTATTTCCAGTAACTGGTATACTTGATCCATACAAATTAGAACCTTCTTTAACTTTATATGTAAATGCTGCCTTACCTCCTGTAATGTCAACTTTAATAGTTGCACCTGTAGTATTACAGTCTAGCGTTTTGGTTATTTGTGGCGTCGCTTTAATCTCTGTAGCAACTACAATATTAGCAACTGTTGCCGTACAACTGTTACTATCAGTTACTACAACAGTATGCGTTCCTACTCCAACATTTGTAAAAGTATTATTTGTAACACCTGGAGCACCATCTAAACTATAAGACAATGTTCCAGTTCCGGTAGCGGTAACAACAATCGTTGCTTTATCTGAATCAAAACATAAATCCGATGTAGCGGCTAAACTTGCCGTAGGCGCTGTTGGGTCATTTACAATTACAACAGTAGAAGCCCCTGATGGACAATTATTAATATCTTTTGCAACAACAGTATAACTTCCTTTAGCTATGTTTGGAAATACTGCTAAATCCTGGAATGGAACTAAAACTGTTGTACCATTGGCTGCCCTAAGTTCATATTTATATGGACTTGTTCCTCCACTAGCAACGGCAGTAATTGTTGCTTTAGCAGAACAAGTTTGAGGTGTTGTAACTGATGCCGTAACCGTTACAGGACTTCCTGCTCCAATTGTTTTGCTGAATGATTTAGAACAAGTACCTGTAGCATCACTACGTACGGTAACAGTATAATCACCTGCTATTAATCCACCTTCCGTTACAGGGGATACAGTTGAAGTTTTCCATGCTCCTCCATTTATAGAATATTGGAAACTTCCGTTAAAATTTTGGGCTGTAATAGTAATAGAACCTGTATTACCTCCGTTACATGCAACATTTTGAATGGTTGGTTCTAAAACTGTAAATGCTTTATCAGTTCCAACTTCAAAATCAAATTCTCTTGAAGACAGACAAGATTTAGGTAACTGATAAACTGAAATATCATCAATTAATAAATCATTTCCATTATATTCTAAACTTCCTGAACGAATTACAAATGTTAAATTTGTATTAGGACCCGGATTTAGAGAAATCGTTGGAATATTAATCCATTTTGTTCTATTAGGATCATTTGATGCCTCAGCAATTTTTCCGGTATCGACACGTGCTACAACAACCCCTAAAGGATTAACTAATTCAAATCGTACAATTGGAGCTGCTCCGGTCTTACCAGCATTTAATAAATTGGCAACAGCCAAATCTACTTTTACTGGCTGATTTGGAATAACATCTGCAATTGGTTTACTATACAAGATACCATAATCTCCAGCTGCGTCACCAATATTTACTAATAAATATCTTCCGTCTGCAACTGTACCGTTTGAAGTATGATCTTTAAATGGATACCATGATGTATCATTTCTCCAGAAGAAACTTGCTACAGAATATTGATTGTCCTCTACTGATCGTGTTCCACATTGATAAGGTGAATTTACTCTTTGATCATTAAAACAATATGCCGAAGCAATACCCGGACTTGTGGTTGGAAGCCCTCTACCAAAATCTTCTTTTAATAAATTACTATAAGTAGCCGCAGCTACTAAATTATATTTTACAACAATTTTATGTGGACCTGATACAATATTATTAAAAACATTATTCGTAATAGGCGTATTAGCAACACCATCCAAATAATACTCATAAGTATAATTTGTTCCACCAGTATTAGTTACTGTCGCCGAAGTTTTTCCGGTACCATCACAATTATAGACTACAGGAGCTATGTCAATTGTTGGATCTGCTGGTTTTGGATCAAGCTTAACGGTGTAAGGAATTATAAAAGTACATCCCAAATTGTCTTTTACTACTAAAGTATAACTTCCGTTCAAAACATCTTTTTCAGGAGATGCCTGCCACGTTGATCCACCATCAAAACTATATTGATAAGGAGCAGTTCCTCCGGTTACGTTTGTGATTCTTAATTTACCGCCAAGGCCTGCTAATGTACAACCCGCTAATTCAGCGACACCTCCGGAAGCTGTTAACTCTGAAGTTGGTGAAGCAATTACTTTAACCTGAACTGGATCTGTACAAGTGTTTCCAGATAAAGTATATCTAACCACTACATTATAAGTTCCTCCAGCCAAATTAGAGAAAGTTGGATTAGTACTCCATGATGCACCATTGTTAATACTATATTCTAAAGTGTATCCGTTTTGTGCTGTAACATTAATTTTGATTTCACCTTTGTCAGAATAACACTTAATATCAGTAGTGCTGATTGTATATTCTGGTTTTGGGTTTGCCGTAACCGTAATAGAATTAGTCACTTTACAGCCATTTGCATCTGAAACAATAATATTATAAATACCGCCTGCAGGTAAAGTTGCAAATGTTACCGGTATAGTTGATGTTGTTGTGTGTAAAATATAATCTGCACCATTAACAGAATAATAATATGGTGACGTTCCTCCTCCTATTGTCAATTTAATTGCACCATCCTGACAAGCTGTTAGTGCTGGCGAAAGAGATGGTGTAAGAGTAAGTTGCGAAACACTATTGATTGTAATATCCTGAGTTGCCGTACAACCATCATCCGTAATAACTTCTACGGTATAGTTACCTGCAGCTAATTGATCATACAAATATTGGTTGGGCGTAATTTTTCCAGAAGTATTTATAAGGAGCTTAGGCGTTCTTCTATAAATATTAAAAGTATATTGGGGATCGGCATCATTGGCTACAATTAATACCTTACCTAAATCGCCGTAACATAAAGGTTGAGAAGCAGTAGCAGTCATACTAAAAGCTCTCTTCCTAATTACAATATCTTTAATATTAAAAATACAAGGGTTTGTGTTTACTCCAACTTGTTTAATAAAAATGATATATGTTTTTTGAGTTACGCCTGCACCCCAGCCAGTTCCTGTAATTGGAAATACTGGACTAGATTGATAAGCTCCTGGTACTGGATTAGCAGTTTGTTCTGCAATTGCATATTGATATTGTGCAGATCCTCCGCCAACAGTAATACTTCCGGCTTTTCCACACATAATATCTTTATGTGTTTCTGTTGGGTTAAAGACATTCTTATATACATTAAAGTAAAAACGGTTAAAACATCCGCCAGTATAGTTTAATGTTAAACGGAATTGTCCAGACTGATCAGCTCTATAATCAGGTCCTTCACCAACTTTAGTCCATGTACAAGAAGTTCCTTCATTTGCACAATTCTGACTAGTCGATGCCGTACAGCTTGATTCGTTTAATTTTTCCCAAATAATAACGGAACTGTCATTAATTCCTGTTGGAATATCTTTATAATCATTAGCGCCGCACAAGAAAATATTTGGTAGTAATTTACCATTACTTGTACATTGTACGACTTGGCTAGCGTAAGCAATAACAGGATTTGTTGCAATTCCTCCAAAAGGAACAACTGTAATTTCCTCAACATAATCTGTACAAGGCTTATTTCCAATTCCGGCTACTTTATAAAGTCCGGGCTGTGTTACTGTAACAGATTGACCTGTTGCTGTAAAATTTCCTGGCCCTGTCCAACTATAGCTGGCATATCCATCAGAAGCTTTAATAACCTGGCTTGCACTACATAAAACTACGTTTTGCGTAAACTTACAATCCTTAACCCCAACTAAGAAGTTTGTAGATTGTGGTGTTCCAAGATTACAAGAAGTATAAGAAGATAAACTTGGGTCATCTGTAATTTGCGTTTTATTTATATCTCCTTTATAAGTAGCGTAAGCTGAATTTTGAATAATAGGATCGCAAGCGTCACTTAACTCATTACAAGTCGGTACAACTTTAACACTAAATCTAATTAAACTACGAACAAAAGGTGGTCCCGGAATTAAGTTCTTTTTAACTAATGCGTCAGGAATTTTGAAAAGAAGTGTTCTGGTTGCTGCATCATAAGTTACATCATTTGCAACAGTCATTCCTGCAGGCAATGAAGTAATATCACCCGGGAAATTGAAATTAATGTTTTTTGGTAAAATATCTTTAATTACAAATTCTTTGGCATCATCGTTACCTTGATTTTCAAATCCAATTACATAGTTTAATTGTTCCCCTAAGGTTACATCTTTTAAACTTGCATCTGCACCATTAGCGTCAAAAACCTGTTTAGTCAATAATACAGTTGGTTCAATAATTTCAACAGCAAAAGTTGAAAGAAAAGCACCATAACCATCACTAGAAGTTGTTAGTCTTAACGTAGCACCTTTTTCATCATTAGGAACAACACTATTAAGAGCACCTGAGCTTGATGGTGGGTTTTGTATAATAACATGATCAATATCGAATCCCATAGTATTAGTACTATTAGGAGTTCTCGAAAGGTAATGTGATCCATTATCAGAAACTGTAGCATTAAAGAAATTCCCTACAGGGTTTACATTATCATATATAACTGTCCATGCAGAACTTTTATCAGCTTTAAATTGTAAGTTATCACCTGTTTTAAGGTTATCACCTTCAAGGGCTCCAACACCAATTTTTGCATTTACAGGAAACGGTGCCGGTAAAGTTTGAAAACCGGTAACCTTATAATCTACTTGTGTTACTGCTCCGGCATCTGGGTTAACACCAACATATCCATCAAAAACAGATATAAATTTACTTGGCATTGTAGGACTTTCATAAATCACAACCAAAGACCATCCTCCTGCTCCTCCTCCATCACGTTTTCCTAATGCCGCGCGCACATTGGCAACGGCATAAACACCATCGGCATTTGCTAAACCTTGTAATGTAGTCGTTACGTTTTTATAACAAACGTATGGTGAGTCTTTAAATGAGTTTTGTACGTTTGTATAATTATAGCCATCAAAAATAACCTCATCTGCTGTTAAGTCTTGATAAGTACCACCAGGAACTTTAAGTTTAACCGTTTTCCAGCTATCAAGAGGTCTTAATGAACCATCGTATTTCTTTCCACTATCCGTACTTCTTTCATAAGGATAAATGGCAGACCAATATAAACCTGCATAAACAATCTTTTTACAACTGTTATTAATTTTTAATTCCGCCTTTGATGAACTGAAAACATCTGTTCCTGGTTCGACATTGATATATTCAACATTATAATCATTGTTGTCCCCATCAGCATTAAAAGGTGTATTTGCTTCAGCTGTTAAAGTTGCTAAATTTCTAACGGTTCCAGTAAAAGCAACTCCTGTTTGAGGCGTTCCGTTTCTGAATGTTGGAGCAGTATCCACTTTATTAATTACAGTGTTACCAATTAAAACAACATCTCCTTTAACTTTTATGTTTCCACCAGTAAGTCGCGGAGCAAAAGCTTTTCCGATCTGAGCATTTACCGAAGTAAAACTTAAAAATAAGAACAGAACAAGCATCGCATAATGCGATACTTTCTTTCTATTTAAAGTTGCCATTTTTTCCAGATCAAAATCAGAAAAATTGCGCTTTAAATCCTCCAACTGGCCTTTGGCATACGAACCTAAATTCGAACCAAACGTAATGACAGTTTTTACACTTTTAAAGATAGTAGGTTTTTTCATGGTCTTCGTTTTGTTTTTGGCTTCTGCCTATTTCTTAAGGGGCATTAAAAAATAAATTTTAGCACTTTGAACATTTATTATTATAAGCCTTCTTACCTCATTAAGAAGGCCTGATTTTAATCTCATTATATTAATTCTCCACTTTTACGATGGCCATTTTGCCATTATATGGTTTATTTCCTTTTGCTTCCAATGCCTTAGTTGCTTCAGATAAACCATCAAATTTCTCGTAATAGATATAATATTTACTTGTTGCTATATTGTAAAAGAAATTAACATCTGAACGTCCTGAGGCAACTGCCTTGGTCAGGAATTCATCTCTTTTTTCAACACTGCTATGAACGGCAATAATCATATAATATCCGCTATCAGAGTTTTTGATATTCTTGATAATCTGCATATTTGACTGGTCTTCACCAAAATCGAAATCACTTGCCGTCAATGGTGTGCTACTTACTTTTGTAGTTTCCTTGATACGTTTAAGAGCTGCAAGATCCTGATTATATCTTCCCTGATCATTTTCGTAAGCTGCACGCTTGATTCTACGTCTTTTCTCAATTTCAGTTTCAGCCTTAATACGCTCTAAATTCGCTAATAAAGCAGCACTGTCTTGTTCCATTTTTAACTGAGCTGCTTTTAACTCATTTATTTTTTCAAGATAAGCTTTGTTTAAAGCATCATTTTTATTAGGTACTTTTCTAAGTCTTTCATTGTACAAATTAGTAAGCTTAACAAGTTCTTCTTTTGAATTTTTATTCGCTTCGGCAAGCTGTAATTTGAAAGCCTCTAACTGACTGTTTTCTGCAGCAACACTTTTAAATGGTTTCGGTTCTCTGTAGATACCTTTTTCACTTAAATCATTCTCCTCTCTTAAGTCATCTAAGTCTTTTTGTTTATTGGCTACGGTTGCGGTAAACTGTGCAAATACCTCTTTTTGATTTTTTATAGCTGCTTCAATAGCTTTAGATAAAGCCTCGATCTCTTTTGCTGAATCATCTTTTGGTGTCGCAGCTAATTTTGCTGCTGCATCGGCATCGGCCTTAGCTTTAGCATCTGCCGCCAATTTTGCTTTTAACTCAGCTTCTTCTGCAAGTCTTGCCTGTAAGGCTTCTGCATCGGCTTTCGCTTGGGCATCTGCAGCAAGTTTTGCTTTTAGAGCATCGGCATCTGCTTTTGTTTTAGCGTCGGCGTCAAGTTTTGCTTGTAAAGCTTCCGCATCGGCTTTCGCTTTAGCATCGGCAGCTAATTTTGCTTTTAACGCTTCTGCATCAGCTTTTGCTTTGGCATCGGCGGCTAGTTTAGCTTTTAAAGCATCGGCTTTTGTTTTAGCGTCGGCGTCAAGTTTTGCTTGTAAAGCTTCTGCATCGGCTTTCGCTTTAGCATCGGCAGCTAATTTTGCTTTTAACGCTTCTGCATCAGCTTTTGCTTTGGCATCGGCGGCTAGTTTAGCTTTTAAAGCATCAGCGTCTGCTTTTGTTTTAGCGTCGGCGTCAAGTTTTGCTTGTAAAGCTTCTGCATCGGCTTTCGCTTTAGCATCGGCAGCTAATTTTGCTTTTAACGCTTCTGCATCAGCTTTTGCTTTGGCATCGGCGGCTAGTTTTGCTTGTAAAGCATCAGCGTCTGCTTTTGTTTTAGCATCTGCAGCAAGTTTTGCTTGTAAAGCTTCCGCATCGGCTTTCGCTTTAGCATCGGCAGCTAATTTAGCCAATCGAGCTTCTTCAGCTAATTGTAATTGTTTTGCTTCGGTTTCAGCTTTCATTTTGGCAGTCGCTTCAGCATCAGCTTTTAATTTAGCATCAGCTAGTAATTTTGCCTGCAATGCTTCCATATCGGCTTTGGCTTTCGCATCAGCAGCTAGTTTTGCTTGCTGCGCTTCAGCGTCTGCTTTTGCTTTCGCATCGGCAGCTAATTTTGCTTGTTGTGCTTCTGCATCGGCTTTCGCTTTGGCATCGGCAGCTAATTTTGCTTGTTGTGCTTCTGCATCGGCTTTCGCTTTCGCATCAGCAGCTAGTTTTGCTTGCTGCGCTTCAGCGTCTGCTTTTGCTTTCGCATCGGCAGCTAATTTTGCTTGTTGTGCTTCTGCATCGGCTTTCGCTTTAGCATCGGCAGCTAGTTTTGCCTGTAAAGCTTCTGCATCGGCTTTCGCTTTGGCATCGGCAGCTAATTTTGCTTGCTGTGCTTCTGCATCAGCTTTTGCTTTCGCATCGGCAGCTAATTTTGCTTGTTGTGCTTCTGCATCAGCTTTTACTCTTGCATCGGCAATTAATTTTGCTTGCAACGCTTCCATATCTGCTTTTGCTTTCGCTTCCGCAGCTAATTTTGCTTGTTGTGCTTCCGCATCAACTTTTGCTTTGGCATCAGCAGCAAGTTTTGCTTGTAAAGCTTCTGCATCGGCTTTTGCTTTGGCGTCAGCAACAAGTTTTGCCTGTAAAGCTTCTGCGTCAGCTTTTGCTTTGGCATCAGCAGCTAATTTTGCCTGTAATACATCTGCATCGGCTTTCGCCTTAGCATCGGCAGCTAATTTTATTTTTAATGCTTCTGCATCAGCTTTCGCTTTTGCCTCAGCAGCGATTAACGCTTGTCTCGCTTCCGCATCAGCTTTAGCTTTGGCATCGGCGGCTAATTTTTCTTTTAGAGCAGCTTCATCAGCAGCTTTTGCTTTTGCAGCAGCAGCTAATTTTGCTTTATTTGCAGCATCAATATTTGCTTTGGTTTTTGAGTCAGCAGCAGCTTTCGCTTTTGCTTCAGCAGCTAATTTCGCCTGATATGCATCTGAGTCAGCTTTAGCTTTTGCGTCGGCAGCTAATATTGATTGTAAATCCGCAGCTTCAGCTTTTGCTTTTGCATCGGCTTTTCTTTTTGCTTCAGCAGCATCCGCTTTTGCTTTTGAATCGGCAGCTAACTTAACCTGTAACGCTTCAGCATCAGCTTTTGATTTGTCCGCAGCTAATTTTGCTTTTGCAGCGGCTTCAGCATCTGCCTTAGCTTTTTCAGCAGTTAATTGTGCTTGTGTTTTTTGTGGTGCAGCTGATGTGCTTGCTGTTTTCGCTTTAGCAGCATTTTCAGCATCGGCCTTAGCCTTCGCATCAGCAGCTAATTTTATTTTTAATGCTTCAGCATCAGCTCTTGATTTGTCCGCAGCTAATTGTGCCGCTGTTTTTTGTGGTGCAGGCTTAGCTGCAACGGCTGTTTTTCTGGCAGCAGCTTCAGCATCAGCTCTTGATTTATCAGCAGCTAATTGTGCCGCTGTTTTTTGTGGTGCAGGTTTAGCAGCAACGGCTGTTTTTCTGGCAGCAGCCTGAGCATCAGCTTTTGCTTTGGCGTCAGCAGCTAACTTTAATTTTTGCGCTTCTGCCGCATCGGCTTTCGCCTTATTATCAGCTAACAATTTTACCCTTGCAGATTCAGCGTCTGCTTTTGCTTTTTCTGAAGCAGCTAACCTCGCTTGTTGTGCTTCTGCATCTGCCTTAGCTTTAGCCTCAGCAGCTAATTTTGCTTTTTCAGCACCATCGACTCTGGTAACCGGTGCAGTCGTTGTTTTTTTAGCGATTACTGGTTTTGATCTGGCCGGATCGATAAGAGAACCTTCATCGTCATCTCCGTAATAGTAATTTTTATTTTTGAATTTATAAGCAATTACAAACTCGTGTGAACCGCCCAAATTCGAGAAATTACCCATTCCTCTTTCGTAGTTATATTCAATAGCAATACTTGGCGAAATATTTACACCAAGTCCTGCTGATACTCCATATAAAGTATTATATCCTGCCTGTGCCCAAACTCCCTGTGGAATGGCGATCATAGCAAGTCCGGAAAGAACCGTTTTATCTTGTTTTATTTCCGTTTTTACAATTCCTGAAAATTTACTTCTGTCAAAAAAACCGTAACTATCAAGATATCCAGTGTACATTGCGTGAAGTTCAATTGCTCTTTCGGGATCTTCTTTTATCATTCCGCCACCGAAATTGTACAGAATAAGATTGTTTACCGATACTCCGAAATCAAGAAATGCAGTACCATAATTAATTCCCGGATTAACTGTCAGCATTGTATTTGATGGATAGTCTCCATTTAAAATATTTGGATCGTCAGATATTATTTTCCCTTTGTCTAAACCACTTTGATAAGCGCCTACATTTAAACCAAAAGTTAAATTACTATCCTGCTCCAAAACAATATTATGGGCAAAATTGACAACTCCTCCAAAAACGGTCATTAGACCATAATTTTGTTGAAACAACCCTATAGCAAATGCTTCATTTTCTCTGAAACGACCTGAATAATTAAATAAATAAGTATTTGGTGCATCATCAAATTGTACCCATTGTCTCTTATTATAAAAACTTATATATGGATTCGATTCACGAACAAAACTAAATGTTGGGTTGATTAAATATCTATTAAACTTTAATGAATTTCTGATAGGTAATGAAAACGAAACAACTCCATTCTCAGTAGTTTCCTGGGAATAGAGTAAATTTGAAAAACCGTAAAATAAAGTTATGAATAGTAGGATTTTCTTCATATTATTTTATCACAGTAATTGATCCTTTTTTTTCACCTGTGTCTGATTGAATGACATAGTAATAAACTGGATTGACATTTTTAAAATCTTTAATAAACGAATTGACTTGGGGGTCATAATTACTTCCAACATCATCAAACATAATCTCTCCGTTTGAACTTATAATGACGACTTTAGTACTTGCGGTTTTGTATGCATCGGGGATGTTCCAATATGGGTAACTACTTAAGCTTACTATGTTTGGAATTACTGTAGTTGGAAGGGACTCTCCAGTAACTTTAAAAAGAAACTCCTTTGTAGCAATACAACCTGCAGCTTGTGAAATTTTAACTTTATAATTACCAATTGCGGCTACCAGATAAGTGTTTGATGTTGCGCCTGAAATTAAATTATCATTTAAAAACCATTCAAAAGATGGGCTTGCAGCATCGGTTGTAACGCTAACATTTATAGTTTCTCCTTGCTGAAGTTCAACTGTATCAGCAACATCAATACTTGCATTAAAACCATTACTTTTAAGATCAATTGTTCCTGTCGCAGAACATCCTCCAAAATCTACATCTACTGTGTAAACTCCTGATTCGTTCGTTGCATAAGTACGATTAGTTGCACCTGCAATTACAGCTCCGCCTTTTTTCCATTGATATTTATTTCCAGATGTAGCTGTTAGTATAGTTCCGCTTCCTGTTGCACAAAATGGATTTCCTAAACTCGAAGCAATAGTTACAGAAGAACCAGATGTAGAAGTGGTTACTGTAACACGATTCGAACTTAAATTATCTTCAGAACATAAGCCATAATCTAATTTTGCAAAATAAACACCTGTAGTATTTACCACTAACGTTGTACCACTTTGTCCTGCAACCAACAGATCATCTTTATACCATTTGTATTTCAGATTTGAATAATTTGCCGGCGATGAAGCCTGATCGCTAGGAGTTGGATTATAAATTGAAAGAGAAATACTTCCGCCAGAACAAATTGTTGCAGTTGGAGACTTTTCATTAATATAAAACGAACTTACATAGGTACTGTAATAGGCTGGAAAAGAAGTATTGTTTGCAAGATTTTTAAATCTTAAACTGTATACCGGTATTGTTGTAACGCTTTTTACACGAAGACTATAAATGTCTGATCCTTTTAAATTAGTTGGAACAGCAAATCTAATGGTTTGCTGTTTTAATGTTGGATCATCGGTAATCGAAATTTTTGTTGTTGCCGTAGGAGTCGTGAAGTTTCCGGCATCATCAGAAAGTTCTACTTCAAAAGCAGTTCCTGCGGGGAAATCTACATAACTAAAAGTGGCAGAATATTGATTAAAAGGCGTACCATCAACAATAAGGCCAGCACAAATTCTATCAAAATTAAGTTGCTGAGGCACTATTGTCTGGGCATAGGTATTCATCTTAGTACAAAGGATTATACTAAAAAAAAGGGAAAAACGAATTAAAGATAAAGTAGTTTTTCGAATCATATAGTACGAGTTCTTGCAAGATCTATATTTTCAAAAAACAAAATATCAATAAATGTTTCAGAAAAGTCATATTTGTAGTTCTCAATAATATCCTTTGCAAGGACAGAATAAGAACCAGACAGTAATGAATTTTCCTGACAGTTTGTAGAAGTCTGACTATTCGTTTCAGCTGCCATAGAAAGGCTATCCTTGGGGATGGATAGCCCTGCTATTAACTGATTAGAATTATCATCTAATTTGCTGATACGTTTATCAGCTATATCATTATTTTGGTTTAACGTTGTTGACGAAGTTTTTCCGCATTTTGCAGTACAAGAAACAGTTTTGTTTGCTTCAGTAGTTTGTGCATGTAAACTTAACGCAATAGGAGAAACCAAAAATATTGTATAAATAAAATACTTTTTTATAGTTGGGGCCATTATGTTTTGATCTTTATTTAGTCCGGTTTAAGACGATACATAAATTGTGTCTGGGGACTTTATTAATAAAATTTACGCTGTAAAATAAAAATCTAAATCAATCTTATTTGCCGCTTGACGCTGTGATTTTTCCTAATTGCAATCTGAAATCTGGCTTTTTAGCATTGAAAATATCAATGAATGTTTCTTTGTTATCACTTTGTGAATAAACATTGAAAAACACACTGTTTCCGTACCAGCTTTCTAAATCTTCATTATTAGAATTGTACTCTGTAAAGATGTTTCCGTTACATAGGTTAAAGTACATTTCTTCAAATTTGATTTTCTTTAGGTTAGCATCATTAATCTCTGTTTTGCTGTCTAATAATACAGCAGGGTTAAATCCAGAGATTACGCTTCTTTTCATTTCTAGTGAAGCAGTTTCAGCAACATAAATTGCCTCTTTTACTAAACCAGCCTGAATATCAGCTTTGATGTTCTCACTGTCGTTAAGCATTGTAATATTTGTAGCTACAACTAAAGTTTGTTTTTTAGTAAAATCAGTTTCATTTTTTCTTTCAAATGATTTCACTTCCATGCAACGAGATCCGTCTTTATTACTTGATAAATAAGAAGATCTTACTGCTAATGAGTTATATAAACGACATTGTACACCTTGAGTAAATTTGTAATCGTCGTTGATTGATTTATAAGAAACTAATTTAGTAGCGTTTAAGTCACCACCAAAGAAAGCAAATGAGTCACCACCTGAGTAGCTTACCATAACGTTTTCTAATATAGTTTTGTTTCCAACTGCTGCAAGAGTTAATCCGTTGAAAGTATCAGCTCCTTTAACTTTTTTTCCAGCAAATTCGATTCTTACATATCTTAAAACTCCTGAATTTCCAGCAGCGTTGTCACCACCGTAAGTAGTAAGCGTTGGATCAAGATCTAAGTTATAAGAACCTACATTTCCAAATTTATTGATTGGAGCATCACCAAGAATTACAACTCCACCCCAGTCACCAGCTTTTTTCTGGCTGCGGTTTGAAGTAAATACAATTGGATCAGTTTCTAAACCGTCTGCTACAAGTTGTGCACCTTTTGTAACTACCAATGTTCCTTTTGTTTCGAAATCACCAATAATTAAAGTTCCAGGCTCGATTGTTAAAACAGCATTGTTTGTAACATAAACATTTCCTTGTAAAACATAAATATTCCTCTTTAGCAACTTAGTATTAACAGAAATGTTTCCTGCTAAAATTTGATTTGCTTCTCCATACTCTACTTTGTTAGGCTTAAATTCGGTCCAGTTATTCAACCAATTAGTGTAGCCCATAATTCCTTTCTCTTGTTGAGCATTCATACTCGTAACCGTCAAAAGAACGCAGATAATTTGAGTAATTTTTTTCATGATAAGGGGGTATTAGGGTTAATAATAATAAATTTGGGTATGCGTAAATGAAAAAACTCATCTCGGGTTTTCTGATAATTTCAGGACACATCGAGAACGAGTTGTTTTTTATATCTTTTTCAAAATGACGTTATGAAGTCTTGTTCATCTACGTAAACACTCTAAAAAAGGTTTTAAAAAATATTCTTTTTATTACATTTCATTCAAATCGTTGAACTCATGTAGTGATTTCAATGTGCTTTCGTAGAATAAAATTGCAGCGATTAAGTTACCCTTATCTGAATAAGGCATCATTTTACGCTGAAAGTCTACAGTAGTATCCAGGAAAGTTGTAGTACCAACCGCCTGAGCGTCTAATACTTTTTTATGTTCAGAATCGTCCGGAATACCTAAGTCTGCCATTGTCACACCTGGCTTAGTAACCAATGCAATGTAAGGAAGGGTTTTCACTAAAACTTTAATACGCTCAATGTATAATTCCAAAAGTTCTCCCTTTTGCATACCACTCAACTCTTTTTGATCATGGTATTTACGGATTAGAGCTGTTGTACTAATAATACTTCTAGGAGCATTTTTCGCCTGTGCTGAAATAGCACCAGTAGTCAAGAAAAAAAGTGCGCTTAATAAAATAATTTTCCCTTTCATAGATTCTTATTTATAATTGGTTGTTATGAAAACAAAAATATATAAATTAACTTAAATTGCAACTTTATTGATTTCTTTTTTCAAAAAAAAATCTTAAAAAAATCTTAAAAGCGAGTCCTATGTCGGGAAAATCTGCGTTTTAACGGGGTTTTTGTTAAAATTGTTAAAACAAATTCTGTAAGATATTACACAATAAAAAAGAACGTTTCTACAAAATAATAGCCAAAAAAAAAGAACAATTATTGCTTTTTCAAAAAAAACTATTAACAAAATCTTCTTAATATCTCTCTCGATTAATCCCTTTATTAACAAAAGCTGACATCAAAAACAAAAAAAATTAAGTTAAAAACCTTCTTAAAAAACAAAAATAAAAAGTAGTCTTATAAACTTTTTCACGAAAATTTTTGACTACATCATTTTCTTATATCTTTGCTTCATGCAATTTTCACAAATTTTAGGTCAGGATTACATCAAAAGTCACTTGATAAAAAGTGCTGCTTCAGGACGAATTCCGCATGCACAATTATTCATTGGACCAGAAGGAAGTGGTACATTATCTACCGCCATTGCTTACGCGCAATATATTTTATGTAATAACACCGGTAACGAAAATGAAAACGGCAACGATTCCTGCAATCTGAAGTTTCAAAACATTTCGCATCCCGACCTCCACTTTATATATCCTACAGTTACAACAGAGGACGTAAAAACAAAACCAAAAAGTTTAGATTTCATTCAGGACTGGCGCACTTTTATTCAGGAAATGCCTTATGGAGGTTTATTTGACTGGTATAAGATGCTTGGTGTTCAAAACAAACAAGGAGAAATTCGTGTCGAAGATGCTCAGGAAGTTTTAAAATCACTATCATTAAAATCATATGAGGGTGGTTATAAAATTATGATTATCTGGATGGCCGATAAAATGAATATCGCTGCATCAAATAAATTATTGAAACTTCTCGAAGAACCCTCAGATAAAACTATTTTTATTCTGATTTCTGAAAATGAGGAAGACATTATACAAACCATACGATCTCGTTGCCAAGTAATTCACTTTAATGGTTTACCCGAAAAAGTAATTGCCGAAGCATTAGTTTCCAAAGAAAACGTTGATTCCAACCTAGCTAAAAAGATCGCACATCAGGCTCAGGGAAATTTCAATAAGGCACTTTCTTTATTAAAAGAAGATGATGCTGAATTTCCTTTTGAACAATGGTTTGTCAATTGGGTTCGTGCCGCTTTTAGGGCAAAAGGAAATGCCGCCGCCATTCAGGATTTAATTTCCTGGAGTGAAGAAATTGCCGGACTTGGTCGCGAAAGCCAGAAAAAATTCATTCAGTTTTGTATCGAAATGTTCCGACAAGCGCTTTTATTAAATTATCAGGCTCCCAGTTTGGTTTACATCGAACCAAGAGTTGATAAATTTAAGCTGGAAAATTTCGCGCCTTTTGTAAACGGAAATAATATTCATGAAATCTTCAAAGAGCTTTCAGATGCGATGTATCACATTGAAAGAAACGGAAATGCAAAAATAATTTTAACTGATTTATCTATAAAACTGACTCGTTTAATTCATAAAAAATAGTTTTCAATGAATAATGTTGCCTCCATTTTACTGTTAGCGTTTTTAGCCTTAACCTTTTTACAATCAGGTTATGAGAAAATTTTTTACTGGAAAGATAATGTCGAATGGCTAAAAGGGCATTTCGCCAAAACGCCACTAAAAAACCATGTACCCCTCGCCTTATTTCATCTTTTAGTTTTAGAATTAATTTCCGGAATTTTATGCGTTGTTGGCGCGATACAATTAGTAACAAACAGTGGTCGTGAATTTGGTTTTTATGGCGCTATTTTTTCCTGTATTTCTTTGTTGATGATGCTTTTCGGACAACGATTAGCAAAAGATTACGATGGAGCAAGAACCATTGTTATCTATTTTATTCCAGCTGTCATGGCTGTTTATTGGTTGAATTAAAAAAATACGCCACAGATTTTTACAGATCTTTTCTAATCATTTTAATCTGTGGCAAGAAATAAATTTACATTAAAAAATGAATCCAAAACATCCTTCAGAATCCCTGACAATTTTAACAGATTTAGTTTTACCGAGCGAAACAAATCCTTTAAATAACCTTTTTGGTGGCGAATTATTAGCCCGTATGGATCGTGCTGCCAGTATTGCGGCCCGCAGGCATTCTCGCCGAATTGTAGTAACGGCTTCTGTAAATCACGTGGCATTTAACAGAGCAATTCCTCTTGGAGCAGTAGTCACAATAGAAGCAAAGGTTTCAAGATCTTTTAAAAGTTCTATGGAAGTTTTTATTGATGTTTGGGTAGAAGACCGTGAATCCGGAAGCAGAACCAAAGCTAACGAAGCCATTTATACTTTTGTGGCAGTGGATGATAGCGGAAGACCTGTTGAAGTGCCCGCAATTATACCGGAAACGGAATTAGAAATACAACGTTTTGACGCTGCACTTCGTCGTAAACAACTAAGTTTACTACTTGCCGGAAAAATAAAACCAGCTGAAGCCACAGAATTAAAGGCTTTGTTTTTATAGTACAATTTTGATACAATTTGGGACAATCAAACTTCAAAAAAAGAAGTATTTTTACAAAATTACAAGCCTGATACAAATCTAAATCAGTAAGTTATTTAATTTCTGGTTTGTTTTGATAATGAAAGAATTATAAAAATATAGATGAAAGAAAAAGAAAAAAAAGAGATGAGTTCAGAAAAAGAAGCCAAATTAAAAGCGTTACAACTTACGCTTGACAAACTAGATAAGACCTACGGAAAAGGAACCGTAATGAAAATGGGCGATAAAGCCATTGTAGAAGTTGAAACTATTTCTTCAGGTTCTCTTGGTGTTGATTTAGCACTTGGAGTAAACGGTTATCCAAAAGGAAGAATTATCGAAATATACGGACCAGAATCTTCTGGTAAAACGACTTTAACTTTACACGCAATTGCCGAAGCTCAGAAAGCAGGCGGAATTGCCGCTTTTATAGATGCTGAACATGCTTTTGATAGAAATTATGCCGAAAAATTAGGCGTTGATATCGAAAACCTGATCATCTCTCAGCCAGACAACGGAGAACAAGCTTTAGAAATTGCCGAAAACTTAATTCGTTCCGGAGCAATTGATATTGTTGTAATTGACTCGGTTGCTGCATTAACTCCAAAAAGTGAGATTGAAGGCGAAATGGGAGATTCTAAAATGGGTCTTCACGCACGTTTGATGTCTCAGGCTTTAAGAAAATTAACAGGAACTATCAGTAAAACAAATTGTACTGTTTTCTTCATCAACCAGTTGAGAGAGAAAATTGGTGTGATGTTTGGAAATCCTGAAACTACAACGGGGGGTAATGCCTTAAAATTCTACGCTTCAGTACGTTTAGACATTCGTCGTTCTTCTCAAATTAAAGATGGAGAAAACGTAATTGGAAACAGAACTAAAGTAAAAGTGGTCAAAAATAAAGTAGCTCCGCCTTTTAAAACTGCCGAATTCGACATTATGTACGGAGAAGGGGTTTCTAAAACTGGAGAAATTTTAGATTTGGCGGTTGAATTTGAAATCGTCAAAAAAGCAGGATCCTGGTTTAGCTACGGTGATACCAAATTAGGACAAGGTCGTGATGCTGTAAAATCTTTAATTAAAGATAATCCGGAATTAGCTGATGAATTAGAAGCTAAAATTAAAGCACATATTAAAGAATTAGCAAACGCTTAAACTTATATAAGTCTTTTTAAAACAAGGCTTTACATACTTACCCGACGAGATTTAAATCTCGTCGGGTTTTTTATTTTAAAAATAAAATTAAAAATGACGCAACCTTTTTAAAACAATTCCATCTTATAACAAGACATAAGAATTTGGTATTGTTATAAATACTCAATTTGAAGGTTTTTAGAATAAATTTGGTTCATTGTTTTTAATAAAAATCCGTTGGTTTATTTGGTGCTAACGGGTTTTTATTGTTTTTAAAGAAAATAATTTTCGTTTCAACGCAACCTTTTTCATTTTTAGCTCTCTATAGTATTGTGACGTTAACTTGAGTTTTAGTCAAACTCTTTATTATCAACCTTAAGATTTTTACCATGAAAGAGAAACTAGAAGTGTTGTTGAATAAAAACCGTAAAAAAACCAGATTAAAATTTAAAAAAGTATTGCGCTTTATTTCAGAAAAAATTATCCACAGATAAGTTTTTGAATATAAAATGGGGGGTTTTAATTCAAAAGGAAAGCCGACTAATTAATGTAATTAGTCGGCTTTTATATTTTAAACTATGCTTTGTTTTTTGGTTTGTGAAATTCAATTAAACTATTATAAATCAATAGTCTGACCTTATCCCGAAGTTCCTTTCGGTTTTCTCCGGTTAATCCTCTTGTTTCTATGAAAGGCAATACTTTTACACGCATTTTTCCTGGACTCCCGCTTAAAAAAGTATAGGAGAAACGTTCTTTATTATCAGCAAAAACAATTGGAACGATTGGAATTTGATGCTCAATTGCCAAGCGAAAAGCGCCGTCTTTAAACTCATCCAGCAAAACACTTTCATCATCAGGAACACCGCCTTCTGGGAAAATACAAATACTAAGCCCTTGATTAAGTCTACTTTGTGCTCTCTTGAAAACTTCGTTTTTACTTCTTGAAGAATTTCTATCAACCAAAATACAAGTTCTTTTATAGAAAAATCCAAATAAAGGAATCTTAACTAATTCTTTTTTGCCCACAAAAACAAAAGGATTTCGAACAATCGCTAACGTTAGCATAATATCTGTCATCGATGTATGATTGGCTACTATCATATAGCTTTTTCCTTTTTCCAGTTTCTGCTCACGTTTAACTATATAATAAAAACCCATCCCGAAAAGGATGAATTTAGCCCAAATGCGGGCCATTTTAAAGAAATAGGGGTATCCGCTTTCTGTTATAATAGAAATAAGTAAAAACGGCAGCATAATCAATATCGGAATGGCCATTAAAACATAAAACCAAATGCGCCATAAAACCCAAAAAAAAATTTTAATTCCTTTCATGGTTTCAAATGTAAGAAAAGCGAAATGAATTTTAATACCTGAATTTATTTAATAAATAATTTTACCGCAAAGCTCGCAAAGATTTTACGCAAAGTTCGCAAAGCTTATTGTTATATATTAAAGAAATTGAACAACTTTTTTAATCGGTGTAATTTGTGGCTATTTCTTTAATTTATCACTAAACTTTAATAAAAAACCTTGCGAACTTTGCGTAAAATCTTTGCGAGCTTTGCGGTTAAAAAAAACATCACGACATTTGCGTTTATAGAATAAGAAAAATAGAATGGCAAAAATACTAACTGGTGTTCAGAGTACTGGAACGCCACACTTGGGAAATTTATTAGGCGCAATTATTCCTGCGATAGAATTATCGAATAATCCTGCAAACGAATCTTATTTGTTTATCGCTGATTTACATTCGATTACACAAATTAAAGACGGAAAAACATTAAGAGAAAATACTTATAGCACTGCAGCAGCCTGGCTTGCCTGTGGTTTAAATCCAGATAAAGTTACTTTTTACAGACAGTCCGATGTAACTCAAACAGCCGAATTAACCTGGTATTTAAGTTGTTTTTTTCCGTTTCAAAGATTGACATTAGCACATTCTTTCAAAGATAAATCAGATCGTTTAGACGACGTTAACGCCGGACTTTTCACTTATCCGATGTTAATGGCTGCGGATATTTTATTGTATGATGCCGAATTTGTACCGGTCGGAAAAGACCAATTGCAACACTTAGAAATCACACGTGATGTGGCTTCCCGTTTCAATCATCAAATGGGAGAAACTTTTGTGATTCCGGAAGCCAAAATTCAGGAAGACAGCATGTTGATTCCAGGAACCAATGGTGGAAAAATGAGTAAATCAGCCAATAATATTATCAATATTTTCCTGGATGATAAAGCGTTACGCAAGCAGGTAATGAGTATTGAAACCGATAGTACACCACTTGAAGAACCAAAAAACCCAGATACCTGTAATGCTTTTGCAATCTATTCTTTATTAGCAAACGAAGAACAAACTGCCCAAATGAGAGCGAATTATTTAGGCGGAAATTACGGTTATGGTCACGCAAAACAAGCTTTGTTTGAGTTAATTACCGAAAAATTTAAAACCGAAAGAGAAAAATACAATTACTACATCAATAACCTTGAAGAAGTTGATGCACTTTTGAAAAAAGGTGCCGCAAAAGCTTCAGTAGTTGCGGATGGTGTTTTAGCCAAAGTTCGAGAAGTTCTTGGATTTGGTAAATAATTTTTTTGCCACGAATTACACAAATTCGCACTAATTAATTCGTGAAAATTTGTATAATTCGTGGCAACTTTTTTTAAATTAAATCGCTTCAAACAATTTTCCCGGCAAAGGCCGAATAACTCCTTTAAGTTCCATATTCAAAAGCATTCCTGAGATTTTATAAATAGGGAAATCACATTGAAGTGCGATTACATCCAGTAATTCTTTTCCGTTTTTCAATAGAAAATCGTAGATCTTTTGCTCTTCCAATTCTAATTCTACAAACAATTGTTTCTGTACTGGTTTTGATTTTGTTTGTACATCCCAATTCAATACATAAACCAAATCAGCTGCGCTTGTCAGAACGTTTGCTTTTTGCGTTTTGATCAAATCATTACAGCCCTGGCTATATTTGTCTGTAACGCGTCCAGGAACGGCAAAAACGTCACGATTGTAATCGTTGGCTAAATTGGCCGTGATCAAAGAACCACCTTTATCGGCAGATTCAATTACAATGGTTGCCTCGGTCATTCCGGCAACTATTCTGTTTCGACGCACAAATTTCTCTTTATCCGGATTTGATGAGCTCCAGAATTCAGTTATAAATCCGCCATTTTCTTCCATTCTGGGGATATATTTTTTATGCGTTTTCGGATAAATCTGATTTAATCCGTGCGCTAAAACCCCAATCGTTTGCAAATTATTATCCATCGCCAATTGATGTGCCACTATATCAACTCCATAGGCAAAACCACTAACAATTACCGGATCAAGCGGTGCCAGATCTTCAATAAACTTTTTACAGAATTCCATTCCATACGAGGTAATCTGACGTGTTCCGACAATACTGATTAATTTTTTGTTTTTTAAATTAATATTTCCAGAAGTAAAAATCAAAACTGGCGAATCGATACAATGTTTGAGACGATCCGGATAACTTTCATCCTGAAAAAAAGAAACGTTTATAGCATTCGATTTAATAAATTCCAATTCCTTATTGGCTTTTTCAAAAACAGTTTTGTCTTTTAGATTCCGCAACAAAACCGAACCAACACCATCAATACCAGCAATTTGATTATTTTTTACTTTAAAAATAGCTTCGGGGTTTCCAAAATGTGTCAATAGTTTTTTGGCCATAATATCACCAATGCCATCTACTTTTAATAAGGCTAATAAATAAAATAATTCTTGATCTGACATGGCTTAGAAAACGGTTTACTGAAAGAATAAAAAATATCTTTTAAAATAAATATTTATGAAATTAAAAGAAGCGCAAATATATAAATTAGAAGTAAATTCTTATAAAAAATAAAATATTAATGATTTCACATGTCTTTTGGTAAAAAGCGAATTTTATTTAACTATCTGAAAACGAATTGTCTATAAAATTATCAGAATTGTTAATAAAAATTGTGAATAAAATTTTGATAACTATATTGGATGTATAACTTTGTTACTATGAAAATCGAAACTTATATAGCACAGTTATTGTATCGTTATCAGTGTGTAACGGTTCCAGGGTTTGGAGCATTTTTAACCGAAATTCAATCGGCGCAGCTTAATTCAAGTACAAATTCGTTTTCTCCACCAAGAAAAACGATCGCATTTAACAGTCTTTTGAAAAACAATGATGGTTTGTTGGCAAATCATATTGCACAAACAGAAAAAACATCATATGGATTTGCTGTAAGTGCTATTGCATTTGAAGTTTTAAGCTGGAAAAAAACATTAGAAGAATATGGTGTTTTAAATATAAAAAACATCGGCGATATTCGTCTAAATACCGATAATAATATGGTTTTCACTCCAAGTGATCAAACTAATTATCTAACGAGTTCTTTCGGACTTAGTCCGTTTGTTGCTCCAATGGTAAAAAGAGAAATTTTTGAGAAAAAATTACAGGAAATCGAAGAGTCGAAAGTATTTGAATTACAAGATTCTGGGGAAGAATCAAGATCTTCAGGTTCATTTTTGAAATATGCTGCCATTTTTGTTTTAGGTCTTGGAATTACCGGAAGCATCGGTTATCCTTTATATCAAAATCAGATTACTACAAAAACACTTGTGGTAGAAAATGCGGTTCAGAAAAAAGTAGAGAACAAAATTCAGGAAGCTACATTCTTTATTGAAAATCCGCTACCCGCAGTAACTTTGTCTGTTGATTCTGCAAAAACTGAAGTTGTAAAAGTGATGCCATATCATATAATGGCAGGTGCATACAGAAGCGAAGAAAATGCAAGAAAAGCTTATAATCAATTGATTAAAGATGGCTATGAGGCCCGAATGCTTGGCGAAAACAAGCATGGTTTATTTCCGGTTTTATACGGAAGTTATGCAACAATGTCTGAGGCTCAAAAAGCACAAAAAGAAATACAAAAAGGCGAAAATCCGGATGCCTGGATTTTGGTCGAAAATCTATAAAACTTAAAAGCCTAATCTTGCGATTAGGCTTTTTTTTATTTGGCAATTATCTTGGCGTTTTGCGAAAGAATGACTTTATCACCCTGATAAATAGTTAGTTTTGCTGCAGGCGGATTTTTTTCGCCAGCTACTATAAAGGCACATTCATAAGTATAATTTTCCTTTTTAAATTCATATTGGTGATTCCCTCCGCTTCCTTCGACTACGAAATTACCTCTGTATATTATCAAATCAGGTTTTTCACTCATTGCTTTATCAATTGACCAGGAGACATATCGGTAATTTTTATTTCCTAAGTTATCAATTCTGATTTTGAATTTATCGGTTTCCAAAATGCAAATCGGTTTCTGAAAAAAGGCAATGCTGGAATCCAGTTCCTTTTTTTGAGCCTCAATCAATTTCTTTTTAAGATCAATCTCTGCTTTTGATTGATAATTTACACTGGTCAAACGTCCGTCAAAATCCATCCAGACATTTCCCTGATTCAGCATTATTCCGCGCCAACCCATATCAGACCAGTCTTTTGCAGGATTAGATTTCGTAATTTCATTTTTTAAGGTTGTATCGAAAATTTCATCATAACGTTTGATAAAATCCGATTTATCTACAACATCAGGTATTGGATATTCGCGTTTTAGAGGATAAGCAACCATCTCTGCGATTACCTCTTTTTTGTCACTTTTCAAAGTATCAATAAAGCTTTTGATGCATTTTTGATACTCAGGTTTTACAGTTTGAGCCGAAACGAAAATGCTCAAAAGCAGTACTAAAACCAGAAACAGATTTACTTTTTTCATATTAAAAACACTTTAATTGATTATTAATCTGATTAATAAGTTCCAAATATAAAAGTAATTAATTTATAGTTTCCTTGTACATTTTTACTTTGTTACGAGCAAATTAAACCTCAGTATTATTTCTTTTAAAAACCAAAAAACCTGTTTCATGTGGAACAGGTTTTTCTTATTTAATCACTATTTTAGCGTCCTGGCTAAGTATCTCTTTATCATTCTGAGAAATTGTTAATTGTGCCGGAGGAGAATCGGATGTGCCAATTACAATGATGTAACATTCGTACAAATAAGTACCTTTTTTGAATTCGAAATGGCTGTTTCCTCCACTTCCATCTGAGATCCATTTTCCATTAGTGATAATCAAATCAGGTTTTTCGCTCATTGGTCTTTTAATGGACCAGGAAGCATATCTGTAGTTGTCGTTTCCTAAATCATCAATTCTTATTCTGAATTTTGAAGTTTCTAATACATAAACGGGAGCTTTAAAAATTGCGATTGACGAATGAAGTTTTCCTTTTTCGCTGGAAATCAATTTATTCTTAAGATCTTTCTCTGCCTGCGATTGATAATTTACTGTAATGATTTTTCCGGTTGTATCCATCCAAATATCGCCCTGACTCAGCATAACACCACGCCAGCCCATTTCGGCCCAATCTTTTGCAGGATTTGAATTGATGATTTCCTTCTTAAGAGTTACATCAAAAATCTGATCGTATCTTTTTATAAAATCGGCTTTATTTTTAACGGCGGGAATTGGATATTCTCTTCCTAGTGGAAAAGAAATAAAAGCCGCAACTCCTTCTTTGTTGTTGCTTTTTATATTGGCAATAAAGCTTTTAATGAACTTTTGATACTCTGGTTTTAAATCCTGACCTGAAGTATTTTGGATGCAAAAGACAATAAATATGACGTAAATTAACTTTCTCATTATTTTCTATTTTACATAATGTTTAATTGGCTAATTCCAATTATCAAACACTAAGTTACAAAACACAAAATTAATTAATGCTGGCTTTGAACATTTTAAGTTCGTCCCACGTAAATTCGTCGCCATGTTTTTCTTTCAATCCGTTCAGAGATTCTTCCTGATAAAACTCAAAAGCCTCACGCAAAGCGAGAATTTTATCATACGGCAAGACATCTGAAATATCAACTTTCTTCGCCTGAATTAATTTAACCAAATGCATTTCAACAGTTTGCATCGTAAGTTTTCTAATTCTGGCAATATCCTGAATTGAATTTTTCTCAAGCCATAAATCATGCGTTTCTTCAACTGTTGTTTTCTTCAGAGCTTTCGGTTCGTTTTTGTCTAATTTTCTGGCTGTATAACGCACTGTAGGTTCATCCAATTTAAAAATATCGGTATTCGACATATTAAACTCCTCCCGAATCTTCGCGACCTTGTCCAGTTTATAGTTTTTAATTGTTGTAGAGGTCAATTTCTCTTTGCAGATGGTTTCACCTGCAACAACAATTTCTATTAGCAATTTGGCCTTCATTAAGCGCAAAACGGCTTTGGTTTGCAGATCGTCTAAAAGCGCCAATTCTTCATAAAATTCTTTGACTTTTTTAAATTTCTGAATTTCAGCCATTTTCTGCAAAAGGTCTGTAACTAATTTGTCCATTGGTTTGAAAAAGTAATCGTAGGCTGCCACTACCCTTTCCTGCACAAAAATCAAATCGACAGTTTCTTTACTGAAAATTTTATTGAGTTGCTGAACGAATTTTTGAGAAGGATCAACCAGCGAATCAATCGTTTCTAAACGTTTATGCGCCCAAACCGAATGTTTTGCTTTTTCTGAATTTACCGCATTCTCGTTATAGCTAAAGCGATGATTGCGCCATTCCTGAGCTAAATCGGCCCAATTGAAACTGTTTATCAAATAGTTATGAATAAAATTTTTGGTTTCAAAATGCAGCGAATTTTTCAGGACTTCTTCTGTCGCTTTATTCAAAGCGTAGTCCATTACATCCTGATCATTCGAAATGCCATTCATTTGTAGCGGAGAAAGCAAAATAAGCCCATTTAAAGACGTTAAACGCGATAATGCTACATAGGCTTGTCCGGGAACAAAAACCTGCGATACATCAAGCGCTGCTTTCTCAAAAGTTAATCCCTGACTTTTATGCACCGTAATCGCCCAGGCTAATTTGAGCGGATAATGTGCAAATGTGCCTAAAACTTCCTCTTCAATCTCTTTTGTCAGCTCATTTACTTTGTAACGAATGTTTTTCCATTCGTACTTCTCCACTTCTATGGTTTTATTTTCTTCCGGAAAATGCACAAAAATTTCTTCGGGCGAAAGCGATTTGATAACACCCATTTTTCCGTTGAAATAGCGTTTTTCAAAAGACAAATCATTCTTAACAAACATCACTTGTGCACCAACCTTTAGCTTCAGATTTTCTTCAACAGGAAAGATTTTTTCAGGGAAATCTCCAACCACAAAAGGCTGATAAGCATGTTCATTTCCTGCCAAATCGTTAATTGCCTGTTCATTCATCGAATCGGCTTTAGCATTATGTGTGGTCAATGTTATATAACCAGGATTGTTTTTTAGATCAAAATCTGGTTTTACATACTCATTCAAAATCTGAATATCCAGCGGTGTAATCTGATTATTTCGAAGATTGTTCAAAACCGAAATGAATTTATCATCACTCTGGCGATAAATCTTAGATAATTCAATGTATAAAGGCGGATTTTGCTGAATTACATGCGAGTGGAAAAAGAATTTTCCTTTGTAATAATTTCTCAAAGTTCGCCACTCTTCATCGCGGATTACAGGCGGCAATTGCAATAAATCTCCAATAAAAAGCACCTGAACACCACCAAACGCACGTGAATTTCTGCGTACCGTCTGCATCATAAAATCAATAGCATCAAGTAAATCGGCACGCAACATACTTACTTCATCAATAATCAGTAACTCCATGTTTCTGATCACATTACGCTTAACATTATTCATTTTGAAATGCCTGCGCAGCGATTCTTTATTTTCGAATTTTACCGTCTCAGTAAATTGTGAACTCTCCTCATAAGTGGGTAAAAAAGCTGAAAATGGCAGCTGAAACATCGAATGAATGGTCACACCACCAGCATTCAGTGCGGCAATACCAGTTGGAGCCACAACAACAGTATTTTTGTGTGTGGTTGCAATGATTTCGCGCAAAAGGGTCGTCTTTCCTGTTCCAGCTTTACCGGTTAGAAATATCGATTTTTGCGTTTGATTGATGAATTGTAAGGTGTAAGCAGCAGCTTCTGAGACGTTTTGCATTGGGCGTGTATTGAAATATCAAAAGTATCGTGTTTTTATAAAAGAAAAAACCTAAATCTTGACAGATTTAGGTTTTTTCTTTAGTTAGTTAGTTTGGTATTATTTTTTAGCTTCTTCTTTAGCCGGAGCTTCTGTTTTTGGTTCTGCTTTATATTTATCGTTCAAAGCTTTAATAATATCTTTTGTGATATCATATTTCTCTTCAGCGTATAAAATTGATGCCGCATCTCCTGTTCCGTAGATATAAGAATAACCTTTTTTCTTACCGTAATCTTTGATGAATTTTTTAACTCCGCTTATTAGAGAATCCATTTCAACTCCACTTTCTTGCTGTAATTGTTGAGACAAAGCTTGTTGAGCATAACCCAATTGTTGTTCTCTTTTTTGCAATTCAGCTCCTCTTTGTTGAGCCCATGCCTGACCATTAGCTTGTGCCTGACTTTGAAAATTAGCAGCGTCTTGTTTAAAACGAGTAATTTCCGCTTGTAGCTGTCTTCCTTTTTCTTCTGCCTGAGCTTTGTATTTAGCCTCAAGATCTTTTGCTTCAGTGTACTCTTTCATTAAAACTGAAGTATCAACGTAAGCTGTTTTTACTTCCTTAACCTCTGTTGCTTTATTACACGAAACAACCAAAATTGAAAGTGCGATAATTACTAATGCTTTTTTCATTTTCTAAATTTCTATTTTTTTTATTGTATTGAAGACAAAAATATAAAAAAATAAATAGCATCAACATAAAGTTTAAAAAATGCTATAATTTTATGATATTGTTTTTATTTATGGAAAGAAAAATGTCAATAATTCAACACTATTAAAACCAGCTTTAATAGCTTTCATTAGAAACATCTTCTCGAAAAAGACATAAATTCCCTCGGTTAAAGTAAAAAAACGCCAGAAACGCGCTTAAATTGCGTTTTACTTGTTTTTTAAGACATAAATGTGAGATGAATACTCTTTTGTACTACCCGCTTTCAAATTTGATTTTAATCCGATGAAAAATGCTCTGATATAATTCATTTTTCCGGTTTTGTATTTTTCGGATAATAAACTCACATAAAAAGAATCAAATTTCATTGGAAGCACTTTTTCCAATTTCATATCCACTTTTTCAAAAAGCGATTGAATAGCTTTTTTTGAAAAATGCCAAAAATGAATTGGCACATCATAAGCTGCCCAAAATTCATTATAATATTTTGCGTCGTACGATTTGAAATTTGGAACCGCAACAATTAATGTTCCAGTTGGTTTAAGTAAACGCTTCAATTCCTCAATTTGTAATTCTAAATTTGGAACGTGTTCTAAAACGTGCCACATTGTAATTACGTCAAAAGAACTATTTCCAAGATCACCAATTTCATTTACAAAAGAGATTCCTTTTTGTATGGCAATATTTTTTGCACGCTCGCTTGGTTCCACTCCAACAGTTTCCCAACCATCATTTTTTGCAGTCAATAAAAAATCTCCTGTTCCGGCACCGATGTCCAAAATTCTTCCTTTATGAGGTTGTTCAGAATTGATTAAATTCAGCTTATTTTTCAGCGCTATATTTTTTACAAAATGATACGCTTTTTCAAAGAAGGAACGTTTGTTGTCTGTATGCGAAATGTAATCTTCACTTTCGTAATATTTTCCAAGATTTTCCAAATCGGGTTGTGGAGATGTAATCAGCATGTCTAAAGTTTCATCATGATACAACTCAAAAATTTCTTTCGAAACAGAATGATCTTTTACAGTAAGAAAGTGTTTTTTGTTTAAAACGTCCATTTTATAATTAGTAGGTATTTGGTTTAATTTTATAGCAAACACTAAAAATGAAAATTCATTTTTAGGTTTATTATTTAATGTTTTTTTAGCGTTTCCAATTTATTTTTACACCTGACATTTTTTCGTTTTCAATTCTTATTTCTGTCAAAGTTGTAAAACCATTTTTAATATAAAAAGGCATTGGAGATTTTTATATAATTCTTTATTTTGTTTTACTTCATTTCCGTGGTCAATAACCCAACCACTCAAACTGATATTATTCTTTTTTATTTCATTAATCAAAAATGTACCATTGCCTCTTCCCTGAATTTTACTATCTAAAATAATAGCAAACCAATCTTCTTCATCTCTCAAAAAAGTAAATGTCCAGCCAATAATCTTATTTGAATCATCAAACAGCAAATAATGTTTTGTATTTGAAAGTCCGTTTAAATACAATTCAAAATCTTCAAGCGTATTTAGATATAACCGTGCCGGATACTCATTGTTCCAAATTTCACGCAAAACTTCTTTTTCTTCCAAAGACAGAATTTCTGTTTCCACTATCTTCATAAGACAAACGTTTAGATTTTAGATTACTGAAATAGTTTCACGTGGAACAATTTATTTTTGTTTCAAGTTTTTCATGTTTCAAGTTTCAGGTTCACTCCTTAAAATTAAAATTCCCTTCTAGTTTCGCGTTCCAACAAATTGAAACATGAAACCTGAAACAGATAAAGACGCACTTTAGTGCGTCTCTACATTTATCTTCCCATATAGATCAAAAGCACAGAAATATCACTAGGAGAAACTCCGCTTATTCTAGAAGCTTGCGAAATTGTCACAGGGCGAATTTTACTTAATTTCTGTTTTGCTTCAATTGACATTGATTTGATTTTATTGTAATCGAAATTCTCCGGAATTTTCACTTCTTCTAAACGAGTAAGTTTGTCTGCGTTATTTCTTTCTTTCTCGATATAACCAGAATACTTAACCTGGATTTCGGCTTGTTCCAAAATTTCCTGATCAACATCATTAGCTTCAATATATTCTTTTACTTTTTCAAATTTCATCATATCCTCCAAATCAATTTGTGGACGAGAGAAAACTTTAAACATCTTATCACCTTGCGTAATCGGAGCTGTTTCTTTAGCTTCCAAAATTGGATTTGTTTCAGCAACCGAAACACTCGTCTCTCTAAAGAAAGCAACCATCTTTTCAGACTCGTTTAATTTCTTTTCCATTCTGCGTAAACGAGCTTCAGAAGCTAAGCCAATTTCATGCGACATCGGTGTTAATCTGAAATCGGCATTATCCTGACGCAACAATGTTCTATATTCTGCTCTTGATGTAAACATACGATAAGGCTCTTCCGTTCCTTTCGTAATTAAGTCGTCAATCAATACCCCAATATATGCTTCGTCACGTTTTAAAATCAATGGTGCTTTTTCATGCACTTTTAAATGCGCATTTATTCCTGCCATCAAACCTTGCGAAGCTGCCTCTTCATATCCTGTCGTTCCATTTATTTGTCCGGCAAAATATAAACCTTCAACTAACTTTGTTTCCAAAGTATGTTTCAATTGCGTAGGCGGAAAATAATCATATTCGATTGCATAACCAGGACGAAAGAATTTCACATTCTCAAATCCAACAACCGAACGCAATGCTTTAAACTGAATATCCTCCGGAAGCGAAGTTGAAAATCCATTCACATAAACTTCACATGTATTCCATCCTTCTGGTTCAACAAAAAGTTGATGACGCTCCTTATCAGCGAAACGGTTTATTTTATCTTCAATCGAAGGGCAATATCTTGGACCAAGACTTTTGATTCTTCCGTTGAACATTGGCGAGCGATCAAAACCTTCTCTCAAAATATCATGAACATCCAAAGAAGTGTATGTCATGTGACAAGATCTTTGATGCGTCAATGGAGTTGTCAAATCAGAATAAGAAAACTTATCCGGTTTTGCATCTCCTTTTTCTTCGTTCATTTTAGAATAATCTAAAGAACGTCCATCCACACGTGGAGGCGTTCCTGTTTTCATTCTTCCGGCTTCAAAACCTGCTTTCACCAAATCTTCCGTAATTCCGGTCGCGGCACTTTCTCCTGCTCTTCCTCCTCCAAATTGTTTTTCTCCAATATGAATCAAACCATTCAAAAAAGTTCCATTTGTCAACACAACAGATTTAGATCGAATCTCAACTCCTAACGAAGTTTTGATTCCTTTTATCTTTCCGTTCTCGATAATCAAACCTTTTACCATCTCTTGGTAGAAATCCAAATTTGGAGTTCCCTCCAACATCATTCTCCATTCCTCGGCAAAACGCATTCGATCACTTTGAACTCTCGGCGACCACATTGCAGGTCCCTTTGATTTATTCAACATCTTAAATTGAATTGCAGTTCGGTCTGAAACAATTCCAGAGTATCCTCCCAACGCATCAATCTCACGCACAATTTGTCCTTTTGCAATTCCACCCATCGCCGGGTTGCAAGACATCTGTGCAATGTTCTGCAGGCTCATCGTAACCAATAAAGTTTTTGATCCTAAATTTGCGGCCGCTGCCGCGGCTTCAGATCCAGCATGACCTGCACCAACCACTATAACATCGTATTCTTCTAAAAACATTTTGTTTTATTATTCTCCGGAAACCGTTTAAGGCAGTTCTCAGAATTAACTTCTTTATTCTTTTTGTTCCACGTGGAACGGCGCTGACGCGCAATTTTTAAATCTTTGAAATTCCAAATTCCACGATCTAACTTAATCGTTCCACGTGGAACAGATCTTCTTTTCAAAACCCAACACTCAAACAAACAACGTTCCACGTGGAACATTTTAAAATCTTTAAGTCCAATCTTTAAGTCCAATCTTTAAGTCCAATCTTTAAGTCCAATCTTTAAGTCCAATCTTTAAGTCCAATCTTTAAGTCCAATCTTTTAATGTTCAATGTTCCACGTGAAACATTTCATTTCTTTTAGCGAGTCTTATGTTTTACGTGAAACAATTGGTGTTTGGGATTTATGTTATTGGGATTTATTTTCCCTTACTGTTCCACGTGAAACATAGCGATTTTTTCATCTTCTTTGGAACGCATTAATTCAGCGTCTTTATCTGATTTGTCTTTGTATCCACAGTAATGTAATATGCCGTGAGCCAAAACACGTTTCAATTCTTCTTCAAAGGAAACATTAAAATCTTTTGCATTGTCTTCTACTCTTTCTACAGAAACAAATATATCTCCGTTTAGTTCGTTACCAACTGTATAATCAAAACTGATAATATCTGTCAGAGTATCGTGATCCAGATATTCTACATTTATCTTATGAAGATATTCATCATCACAAAAAATGTAATTTATCTCTCCCTCGTTTTTATTCTCAGAAACTATTACAGCACTTAACCAATCAGAAAAGGCTTGTTCGTTGTCTAAAGTAAATTCGGTTTCGTAATTAAAATTGATCATTTTGTATTAAAATATTCTTGAACCTTTTGATTAAAATTCGAGCGCAAAGGTAGTGATTGTCTATTTAAAATCTCTACACTGTTTAAATATTCCAAAAGTGAACTTGGTAAAGCATTCGAACGATTAGAAAATTCAGCTTTATTTGTTTCCGATTGACGCTTCGTATCCTGACCTTGTTGCTGAACTGCGTTGTTCAATTTTAATAATTCTTGTTGAATATTTAAAATCCTTTGAAGGTTTTCATTTTTAAAACCTTTATTCAAAAGTTGTTTTTCAGATTGTTTCATTTGATCAATTACAGATTTTCCCTGAGAGTCTAAACCTTGCTTTGCTAATTCCTTTTGCAAGGCTTCACGAAGTTTAACCTGTTCTTTGTAGATTTCCATAATGGCTTCTGCATCTCCTTCTCCATCATTTCCATCTTTACTTTCATTTCCTTTTCCTCCAGATTGATTTCCTTTTCCGTCTTTGCCTTTTCCATCTTTTCCCTGACCTTGTTTACCTTCTCCATTTTGTCTTTGTCCTTCTTTTCCTTCTCCAGGTTTATTCCCTTCCTTCATTCCTTCTTTCATTTTTTCACCTAACCCCTTTTGTTTTTGAATAATATCTGGCAATTGCATTCCTTGTCCCTCTCCTGGTTTTGGTTTTCCAGATCCTGGTTTCGACATTGACATTTGCATGTTGTTTAATAAATCACTTAAAAAGTCAGCTAATTTATTGGCAGATGAAACAGCATATTGCTGATGCGAAACTCCTTTTGGAACCTGAACGTCGGTCAAAGATTCGATAGCTTTGTCAACATTGTATTGTACATTTCCAATTTCCTTCGTTACATCCTCCGCTACTTTTGGATTTCTTAAAGACAAAGCAAACAAACTATCATCTACATGTTTGAACTGTTGTTTCAAATTCTGTTGTACTTTTATGTTTTTGGTATAAGCCGAAGAACCTAATTTCATCGACTTAAATTGTTTCATAACGTCTTCCTGAGATAAAGAGTACGCTAGTAGATTATCCAGAACCTGACGAAGCATTGCAACATCTTCTTCTAGTTGTTCCTGATCTCCACCTTCCATGCTCGATTGCATTTGTTGTGCCATGCTCTTCATTTTTTGAGCAGCACTTTTTTGTTTTGGCTTAGCCGAAGAAGTATTCTTTTTAGCTAACTCTTCAGAAGCTTTTTGCAAATCAGAATCAACATCTTTTTCTTTTGAAGCATCCGAAGGAATATCCAAAGGCGCTTTTAATGTTTTATTTTCTTCTTTTAAGTCTATTAAATCTTCCTGGATTTTATCAAAAGACTTATTGATTTCATCTTGTTTGTCTTTTGTATTTTCACTTTCTTTATTAGAAAGTTTCTCTTGTTGATCTGCTAACTTGTTTAATTTTTCAGCAACCTGATCTGCTTTCTTCTCAACATAAAAACGTTTTGTTAACTCAACTAATTGTTCTAAGTTGCGAGATTGGTTCTTACTGATCTGTTTGAATTTTTCCATCTTATCAAACAAATCTTCATTGTTCAATTTGTCGTTTAGGTTCTTTAATTCATCTAAAAGCTTTTGGTTTTTCTCCAAATCTTTTTCTGCATTATCTAAACGCTTTTGTAAATCTTCAGCTGTTTTATCTTTCTTCTCGTCTTTGAACTTGTCTAAATTCTGATTCATTTTCTCAGCGAACTGTTTCATCAATTCGTCTTGTTGTTTTTGACGTTTGATAAAATCATTGATTTTTTGCTGATCTTTAAACTCTAAATTATCCTTTTCTTTTCCGGTATTTTGAATCTTATCCATTTCAGAAATTTGCTTATTCTGATTCTTCAAAGATTTTTCAAGACTATTTATATTCTGGTTTTGCTGTTGCAATTCCATATCCTGAACTTCGTCTGTAGTAGAAACTCTGTCTGAAAAAACAGAAGATTTTGTACTCTTAAAATGATGAGGCGCATCATTATCAAAAACCTCAAAATAGTATTCATAAGATACTCCTTCTTCTACAGCAAGATTACTTGGAAAGTTAAAAACAAATTGATCAAATACTGCTTGCTTCACAGGAATCGTTCCGCGCTTTGCCGTGTTTGGTTTGTTACGTTCGTAATACACAATCTGTAATTTTGATAAACCATAGTCATCTCCTAATCGTCCTAAAACATAATTTTTATCAAGCTTTAAACTATCAGGTGCAGGCGAAACTATGATCGTTGGATGCTGATCTTTGATGACAGACAGCTGATAATCCAATTTTTCATAGTTTTTAACCTTATTATTCGAGGTAAGAATTTGATATTCTGTATTTTGACTGATAATTTTAGCCAATTTAAACTCGTTTTCAGCTTTATTGAATTTAAAAACCGAATTCTCATCCTTCCAAACAATCTCCTGAGTCGACTGTGTATTCATTTTCCAGGTTACCAAAGTTCCTTCCGGTACAATTGCGTTTCCAGTTCCCTGGATAGTTTCTGATTTCTTTTTTAAATAAGATGGAAAATTCAATACCATTTCGAAGTTGGCAATTGATGGAACTGTAATAACTTTTAATTCATATTCATCTGATGAGACCGAATTCCCTTCAAAAGAAAATTGAACATTATCAACTGGTTTTTCAATCTTGAATTCAAACTTTCCTGGCTGAGATGATTCCATAAAATAACTTTCATCTCCAATATGGATCATCACATTCTCCGGAACTACTTTCCCAACCGATTCCATTTTGATAACGAAATCTTTGTTTTGTTCTGTTTGTAAATTTGAATTTAAAACCACAAATTTGAAAGGTGCCGGTGGCAAAAATGTAGCATTGAAATGCACTACTCTATTTAAACTTTGAGAAATGATATTGCTGTTTCCAGAAATATAAAACACCGCAAAAAGCAAAATTGGAATAAGAGCCAATGGCAAATATCTTTTATTTGCTTTAAAATTAATAGCATTCCCGAACGGAATTGGTTGCAATGAATTCGCTTTTTGTTCTATAGAAGCCAACATTAATTCTGAACTTTCAGCGGAGTTTTCAGAAGAAGATAATTGTAAAAAGTTCGTCAGCTTATCACTCACTTCCGTAAAATGATTTCCAATAATTTTGGAAGCCTGATTATAATCAATTCCTTTTTGAAGTTTGAACAACTTGAAAATTGGAAACAAGATAAATCGGAACAAAAGGAAAACTTCTACTCCAATAAACATCCAAAATAAAACCGTTCTTCCTACTGGTTTTAACCAAAGAAAATACTCAATAAAAAGCGTAAACAGAAAATACAATAATCCAAAACCAATAAAAAGAAGCCCTCCTTTTATCAATTCGTTGGTGTAATATTTCTTTATAAAAGCTTCTAACTTTTGATATATGGCAGATGTTGTTTTCAAAATAAAATCTCTTTTGATTATAACCTATAAAAGTAATAATTATAACGATAAGTCTGAAAGTCAAAAGCCAAAAGCCAAAAGTCAAAAGTTCTGTATACAATCCAAAACCTTTCAAACTTTCGACTTTTGACTTTTGACTAATATCGTATCTTTGCATCAAAATTTAAACAAATGTCAAAGCAAGTTCGCGTGCGTTTTGCACCAAGTCCGACTGGACCATTACATATTGGCGGAGTTCGTACTGCCCTATTTAATTATTTATTTGCCAAAAAAAACAATGGTGTTTTCTATTTAAGAATTGAAGATACAGATCAGACTCGTTTTGTTCCTGGAGCCGAAGCTTATATTATGGAAGCATTAGAATGGTTAGGAATTGCTCCTGAAGAAACCGTTGGGAAAAACGAAAAATTTGGTCCATACAGACAAAGCGATCGTAAAGATTTATATCAATCTTACGCTGATCAATTGATCAATTCGGGTTGGGCGTATTATGCTTTTGATACTCCGGAAGCTTTAGATGCACATAGAAAACAACATGAAGCAGAAGGAAAAACATTTATTTACAACCATCATAATCGCGAAAAGTTAGATACCTCTTTGGTAATTTCTGCAGAAGAAGTTGCTAAGAGAATTGCTAATGGAGAGCATTATGTAATCCGTTTTAAAACTCCGGTTGATGAAACTTTACATTTAAAAGATATCATTCGTGGTGATGTAAAATTCGAAACCAATCTTCTTGACGATAAAGTATTATTCAAAAGTGACGGAATGCCAACTTATCATTTGGCTAATATTGTAGATGATCATTTAATGGAAACTTCACACGTAATTCGTGGAGAAGAATGGTTGCCATCTATGCCGCTTCACGTTTTATTATACAGAGCTTTTGGTTGGGATGCTCCTGAATTTGCACATTTGCCATTGATTTTAAAACCGGTTGGAAACGGAAAATTATCTAAAAGAGATGGAGATAAGTTAGGATTTCCTGTGTTTCCATTAGAATGGAAAACCGAAGAAGGTGTTTCATCAGGTTACAGAGAAAAAGGATTTTTCCCGGAAGCCGTTATAAACTTCTTGGCTTTGTTAGGATGGAATGATGGAACTGATAAAGAATTATTTTCTTTAGAAGAATTAGTAGACGCTTTTGACTTAAACAGAGTTCATAAATCAGGAGCAAAATTTGATCCGGAGAAAAACAAATGGTTCAATCATCAATATTTAATCAAACAAAATGATGCTGATTTAGCAAAAGACTTCACTCCTATTCTAGTTGAAAAAGGTATTGATATTTCTAAATATGACATTACAAGAATCGTTTCCCTGATAAAAGAAAGAGCGCATTTCGTTTCTGAATTTTGGGATTTGACTGATTTCTTTTTCCAGGCTCCAACATCATATGATGAAAAAGCAAGCAAAAACTGGAAGGAAGAAACTCCGGCTTTAATGCAGGAATTGATTTCAACTCTTGAATATATTGATGGATTTGACTCAGCAAATATCGAAGCAATTGTAAAAGACTGGTTAACGAAAAACGAAATTGGCATGGGTAAAGTTATGCAGCCTTTCCGTCTAAGTTTGGTTGGAGCTCTTAAAGGTCCTCACCTATTTGACATTGTTGAAATCATTGGAAAAGAAGAAACGATTTCGAGAATTCAAAAAGCAATAAGTACATTATAAAATAATTTACTTTAAAATATCAAACGCTAAAAAACATCTGTAAAATGTTCTTAGCGTTTTTTTAATGTCTAAAAAATTTAAATTGGAAGAATATTCGTAATTTACCCAATCATAAAACTAAACTATATCACCATGAACACAGCATTAATTATCCTTTTAGTCTTCGGATTATTCATTTTTATGTCTTCCTTTTTTACCGTGAAACAACAATCGTCTGTTGTAATCGAAAGATTTGGTAAATTTTTGAGCGTTAGAAATTCAGGTTTACAACTTAAGATTCCGATTGTCGACAGAATTGCCGGACGTGTAAATCTTAAGATTCAGCAATTAGATGTTATCATCGAAACGAAAACCAAAGACAACGTTTTTATAAAAATGAAAGTTTCGGTTCAGTTTAAAGTTATTCAGGAAAAAGTGTACGATGCTTTTTATAAACTGGAATATCCGCACGATCAGATCACCGCTTATGTATTTGATGTTGTTCGTGCCGAAGTTCCAAAACTAAAATTGGATGACGTTTTTGAAAGAAAAGATGATATCGCAATTGCTGTAAAAAGAGAATTGAATGAGGCAATGACTACTTACGGTTATGATATTATCAATACTTTGGTAACAGATATTGATCCGGATATCCAGGTAAAAAATGCAATGAACAGAATCAACGCTGCCGACAGAGAAAAAACGGCTGCTGAATTTGAAGCTGAAAGTTCAAGAATCAGAATCGTTGCAAAAGCAAAAGCTGAAGCTGAAAGTAAGCGTTTACAAGGTCAGGGTATTGCAGATCAGCGTCGTGAAATTGCAAGAGGTTTAGTAGAAAGTGTTGAAGTTTTGAACAATGTTGGAATTAATTCTCAAGAAGCTTCTGCCTTAATTGTTGTTACACAACATTATGATACTTTACAGGCAATTGGTGCTGATGCAAATTCAAATTTAATCTTGCTACCAAATTCTCCACAAGCTGGAAGTGATATGCTAAATAATATGGTAGCTTCATTTACAGCATCAAACCAGGTTGGAGAAATGATGAAAAAGCACAATAAAAAAGTAGAAAAACCAAAACCAATTCAGCCACAATCTGGTTATGAAGATGACATACAACCAGAAATAAAAGAATAGTAAAAAGAAAAAGAGGCTTAATTGCCCTACCGTCTGGACACAAATATTTTTTTTAATTATATTTGAGAAAAAGTGCAGACTAGATATTTTGAAAATTTAAAAGACAAGCGATTGTTGAATAGAGGTAATTCTATTCTCAATCGCTTGTTTGCTAATAGTATTTATTCGATAAGACAATTAGCAGAAAGTGACGCTGAAGCCAAAGCGATTTACCGATTTTTGCAAAATGATAATGTCAGTGAGGCTGATATTATAAAGAACATGTCTCTTAATTGTGTAAGCTGCGTTGAAGATAAATCTGTTTTGTGTATTCAGGACAGTAGTGAAATAAACCTTTATAATCACAGAAACAGGATCAAAAAGGATGAGTCAATTGGACTGACCAATGCTTCTGTTGGTGGACTTGGCTTTTTTATTCATCCGAGTTTTATCATAGATGCAGATACTTTAATGCCATATGGTTTTTCAGATGTGAAAATATGGAATAGAAGTCATGAACTGCCACCTAAAATGAAGACCAATACTCACAATCGTATACCCATTGAAGAAAAAGAGTCTTACAGATGGATCGATTCTTCTCTTGAAACTAAGAAAAGACTAAGTAAAGCAAAAGAAATAATCATTATTCAGGACAGAGAGGGAGATATTTTTGAACAATTTTGCCTTGTCCCAGACAGTAAAACACATTTATTGATTAGATCCCGATTTAATCGATTGTTGGGTAATAAAATCAAACTTTTCGATCATCTAAGTTCTCAGCCGCTTCAAGGGATGTACACAATTGAACTAGAAGGAGACAAAAGGAGAAATATCCAGAAAAGAACAGCTACTATAGAAGTACGCTTTTCAGAAATAACAATAGGCAAACATCAATATTCAGGTAAACATCTTCCTGATAAAATCAAGCTTTACGCTATTGAGGCAAAAGAGGTTGGAGAAAACATTGAAAACCCAATACTTTGGAGATTACTAACGACAAAGAAAGTTGAAGATCTGCAAACTGCATTACTTTGTATCCAATGGTATACCTACAGGTGGACTATCGAAGAAGTATTTAGAATTTTAAAGAAAGAGGGCTTCAACATAGAAGCTAGCGAATTATCCCAAGGCAAAGCAGTTCGTAAACTATGTCTTTTGATGCTGGAGACTATTATAAAGCTCTTTATTATGCAAATCGCCTATGGCTGCGAAGAAGAGACTGAACCCAGAAGCTGTTTTTCAGAGCAAGAAATGGAATGTTTAGAATTGCAAATCACACAATTAGAGGGTAAAACAGAAAAACTAAAAAACCCATATAAATCGTCAGATTTGAAACGATATATATGGGCTATTGCTAGATTAGGAGGATGGAAAGGTTATCTTTCAGAAAGAAAACCAGGCATCACAACCTTTTGGATTGGCCTGCAAAAATTCAATTCAGTCATGCAAGGTTGGATACTCTTTAGAGATGTGTCCAGACGGTAGCTCTGAAAAGAGTCTTTTTTTATTAAATAACCAACTGATAATATGTGGTAAAAATGATTGCAAAATCTTAGGATAGTTATTTGAAAAATAATCTTTATAAGATGAAAAGAATCCATTCACAATTTTCTGCGGTGTAATTCCTTCCTTTGTTTTCTGAAAACTTAAAACTAACTTTTGGTAATTAATCTCTTTTTCTAATTTCAGAATTTCCAAATCTCTTTCGATTTCAGCGTATGACGAGTATTTTTTCGGTTCCATAATTAGTCGTTAAAAAAGATTTCGGAGAATTTTTCTAAAATTGGGCCTTCAACAAATTTATCTTTTATAAAGAAAAGCAAGATTGTAAAAACAAGATAGATTCCTCCTACTGCCAAAAATCCAAGTGCTGTACTTTCAAATAAAGAACCAAAAGCGTACGCTGCTGCGAAAGAACCAAAAATCAAAACCATACTGAAACACAATAAAATCAAAGTAAACTTAAAAATTAAAGTTGTTGATTTCATTGCTACTTTAAAACCCCAAAGTTTATAATAGGCCAAGTGACTGTCAAGATAAACTTTAGCCTGATCCTGGATATTTTCGGTATTTTCTTTTAATTCTTCAAAAGCCATAGTTATAGTTTGAATAAAAAGCACAAAACTTGCTTAAAAATTTAAGCAAGCTTTGCGCTTTATGTATTAATATTATTTCTGAAGTTTAGCGTTCTGCGCTTTTAAATCAGCCAATTTAGATTCTAAGAAAGTAATTACTTCTTCTGTTTTATGGCTTACATTTGATAACAATTCATCAAAAGTTCCATCAAGACCCTGGGTAGCACTTGTAAACTTCTCACGTAGCACTTCAGAACTTGCTGATAACGAATCTTTCAAATTATGTGTTGCGTCATCTATTCCTTCTTTTAATTTAGCACGCGTTTTTGATCCTTTGTCCGGAGCAAATAAAATTCCGATGGCCGCTCCTATCGCAGCACCAGCTATTACAGCAGCAATTGCATTTGATTTATTTGACATGATAGTTTTATTTTAAATGATGAATAAAGATACTTCTTTTTAAATTATAAAATATTGGATAAAAGATATTTACAAATATTTAACAATACAATTAATACATGTAAGCAATTGCTTCATATTTTCCGTCATTTTCAACTACGCTTACAAACGGATAACCCTTTGAAGCTGAATGCGTTTTGATTCTCATAGCAGTATGATTTTGGTTTGCCATTGGCGGTTCTCCTTTTGTCTTCGTCGATATTCCTGTAAAATTTGCTGCTTGTTTTAAACCTATTGTCTTTTCCTGAGGTAAAACGGTTACCATTTTATAATCTGATTTTGAATCGACTATAACTTTATCTGATACTTTTTGAGTTTGATTCGTTTGCTTATTGGTAATTTTTGAAACAGCATACTTCGTAATTTTATGTTCTTCGAAACTTCCATGTAGAGAATAATGAATTAAATCATTTTCATGTTTGATAAAATTAACATCCAATTCTTCTCCATTGTGTTTTGAAATTTGATGTGTTTGAGAAATTGCAATGTTTGCAAATAAAATAGCCAGAGTAAAAAATACATTTTTCATGATAATTAAATTTTAAGGATTAAAAAATTTCTTTGATCAAAAATGAAAATCAAAATTTATAAATCACAAAACCAATTTCATGAAATTTGAAAATTATGAAATGCATTGAAAAAAACTTTTACTGAAGTATTATCAAAAACATCAACACAATTAGAATTGACCATAAAATCAATTTTCGGAATTCAGACTTAGAATTAAATCTAAAAACAAAAACTAATTTTTGAATTTAGAAAAACTCAGATTTGATTCCTAAAGTGCCATTTTTAAAATTAAAAAATTTCAGATTTGACCTTTGGATAAAAATAGCAACTTTATAAACAATTGTATGTTAATAACCCGTTAAACTCACAAAAACGATGTCTAAAACTTAAATAAAGCTTAAAAATCAACAATTATTCAAAAGATGAGTTAAGAGATGGAAGAAGTAAAAAAAGGTCTTAAAATTAAATTATGAAGGTCACTTTTAGTTTAAAATATCTATTAAAAAATAAAATACAATAGATTTTAAATATAATAATTATAAACTTTCAATTTTTAAAAAATGATCATTAAAATTGATATTATAAAATTCCATTTCTATTTTGAAGAAATACATACTTTTTATTAAAAGTAAATTTCAAATAGCAACTTTATAAACATTCCATTGTTAATAAGCGCTAAAGGTGGCTAAATGAGACCTAAAATTAAAATAAAGCCTTAATTTTAATAGTTTTACGAAAGATGAATTCTGTATCAGAAGAAATGAAAAAACCTCTTAAAATCAATTTATGCAAGTCATATTTAATATAAAATATCTATATAAATTTAATTTTAAATAGAAAATACAAATAATAAAAAAAGCGCTTATAAAAAGCGCTTTTTAATAGATTATAATGATATTATTTCTTTACCATTTCAGAAAGAATTTCAATTTCTCTCTCTGAAGCATTTTTTGGAGGATTAGAATATAATTTTAAAATTTCATCTTCAAACTGAGTTTTGAAACTTTCATTTTCTAAATCTCTTAAATTCAAAAGTGCTTTTGATCGAACATAAGTTGATTCACTTCTTAGTGACATTGTATACAATTTTTTGATATCCTCTTCATCAAAATCCGCAGATTTCAAATGAGAATATTTCAAAATAAATTGAGCAAACAATAAGGAAGCTTTATTATTGTTGATGTTTTTCTTTAACGAATTTTGTAATAAAGAAAAACTTGAAACATTTTTGATGCTCTCTCCTATCGCACTTTCAATTGCGATACGTTCTGGTTTACTTTCAACTTTAAAATACTTATTAATATCTTTTAAAGAATTATTGATGCTGTTTTCTTCTTTTTTACCTTTTTCTTCCCAGGCATCTTTTAATCCAACAGTTTTGTTAAAGACTAATTTTGAAGGAGTTGAGTCTTTATCAACAGTAAAATATCCTAAACGTTGGAACTGAAATTTATCTTCATTTCGAGCTGTTGCCAAACTTGGTTCAACAAATCCTTTGATGATTTCTAATGAATTTGGGTTTACAAAATCTAAGAAATTTTTGTCTTTATAACTGTCCGGTGCTTCATCTGTAAACAAACGATCGTACATACGAACTTCTGCTTCAACCGCATGTTGAATAGAAACCCAATGCAATGTTCCGGATACTTTTCTTTGACTTGCTTCTGTCCCGCTTCCGCTTAAAGAATCAGTATCATAAGTTACATGAATCTCTGTTATATTTCCGGAAGCATCTTTTATAACACCTTCTCCTTTAATAATATACGCATTTTTAAGACGTACTTCTTTTCCTAAAGTCAAACGGAAAAACTTTGCCGGAGCTTCTTCTAAAAAGTCTTCTCTTTCGATGTATAACTCACGTGAAAAGGGAACTTTTCTGAAACCAGCATTCTCATCTTCCTGATTATTTTCAGCTTCTAACCACTCCTCTTTTCCTTCAGGATAGTTTGTAATTACCAATTTTACAGGATCTAAAACTGCCATTACACGAGGTGCAATTTTATTCAAATCTTCGCGAATACAAAATTCCAAAACCGATACATTGATCAAATTATCGCGTTTTGCAATACCAATTGTATTAGCAAAATTACGTAGTGAAGCAGCTGTATAACCACGTCTTCTTAATCCTGAAATGGTTGACATTCTGGGATCATCCCAACCGTTAACATGCTTTTCCTTAACCAGTTGTTGCAATTTTCTTTTACTAACAACAGTATGGGATAAGTTACGTCTTGCAAATTCTCTTTGCTTTGGACGTAGTTTATTTTCGTCTAAAATCTGATCTAAAAACCAATCGTATAATTCACGGTGAGGCAAGAATTCAAGTGTACAAAAGGAGTGTGAAATGGCTTCTAAATAATCACTTTGTCCGTGTGCCCAATCGTACATTGGATAGATTTTCCAATCGTCTCCTGTTCTATGATGGTGTCTGTGCAAAATCCTGTACATGATAGGATCACGCATCAGCATATTGGTAGATTTCATATCTATTTTGGCACGAAGAATATGAGTTCCAGCCTCAAATTCACCGTTTTTCATTCTTTCGAATAAATCTAAATTCTCTTCAACAGAACGATTTCTATACGGACTATCAGTTCCAACAGTTGAGGGAGTTCCTTTTTGAATTGCCATATCTTCAGAAGATTGACTATCAACATACGCTTTATCTTTTTTAATTAATAAAACTGCCCAATCGTACAATTGTTGAAAATAATCAGAAGCATAACGTTCTTCTGCCCAGGTATACCCTAACCATTCTACATCTTTTTTAATAGCGTCAACAAATTCCTGTTCTTCTTTTTCTGGATTTGTATCGTCAAAACGTAAATTTACAGGAGACTGATAATCAATTCCTAAACCAAAATTTAGAGCAATCGAACTTGCGTGCCCAATGTGCAAATATCCGTTTGGTTCTGGTGGAAAACGAAAATGAAGTTTGTTTTGTGAAAGACCTGACTTTAAATCTTCCTCTATGATTTGTTCAATAAAATTGAGTGATTTCTCTTCTGATGCCATTATTTTATAGTAATTTTAGCAAAGATAAAAAAAAGGTTTCAGGTTTCAGTTTTAAAGTTACTTAAGTGGCGTTAAACCTGAAACTTTAAACTTTAAACAATAAGAAAATGGGAGTTATAAAACTAAAAAACATCCGCACTTTTTCCTACCATGGGTGTTTAATTGAAGAAGGAAAAATTGGATCAGATTACACTGTTGATCTACAAATTAAAACCAATTTACAAAAATCAGCACAAACAGATCATCTTGCTGACACGGTTGATTATGTACATTTAAACAAAATTGTTACCGAAGAAATGGCTATTCGTTCGCATTTATTAGAACATGTTGCCAAAAGAATCAACATTCGTGTTTTGGCAGAGATAGAAACAATAGAAAAAACAACGGTTTGGGTTTCTAAAATAAATCCTCCTATTGGTGGTGATGTTGAATCAGTTACTATAAAAATGACGGAAATTAGAAAGTAATTATTCCCAGCAGAAAACTAATTTTTTAAAATAGTTACTTTTAAAGTTTTGAATTTTAAAGATTTTAGTTACTTTTGCCATCCGTTCAAGCAATGGCGTCGTGGCCGAGCGGCTAGGCTGGGCTCTGCAAAAGCTCCTACTCCGGTTCGAATCCGGACGATGCCTCAAGAAGAGATACAGAAATGTATCTCTTTTTTTTATGTCTAATTTTTAGAAAAAATTAATTAAATATATTGGTTCAAATCCCAACGATGCCTCTAAAAGCTTCAAAGCAATTCGAAGTTTTTTTTATGTTTAATTTTTAGAAAAAATTAGATAAAGTTTGTGTTCAAATCCGGATGATGCCTCTAAAAGCTTCAAAGCAATTCGAAGTTTTTTTATGTTTAATTTTTAGAAAAAATTAGATAAAGTTTGCGTTCGAATTCGGACGATGCCTTTAAAAACCTACAGAAATGTATCTCTTTTTTATGTCTAATTTTTAGAAAAAAATAGATAAAGATTATGTTCGAATCCAGATAATAATTTTACAAATCTGCAGAAAATTACATCTTCTTTTATATTTACAATATACCGTATGTCATTCCGAGGAACGAGGAATCTCCGCGACAATTATCCATAAAGTTAATCAATCTTTATAGAGTTACTTGCGGAGATTTCTCGTTCCTCAGAATGACAAACTGTGTTTTAATATGTGATTTTGAACATAAAAAAACCTCTCAAAATGAGAGGTTTTAATTTATATTTTTCAGTTATTAACAACTACTTCTCAATCTTCTCAAAAGCATTTCTAACCATTTCTTTTTCTTTTGGAAACCAGCCCTGAATCATCAAAGCAAATCCAAAAACCATTAAAACAATACTTATAATTTTCTTTATTTTAAGTATATTATTTGGTGTCATTTTAGATTTTAGTTGTTTGGCTAATAGTATTTTAATACAATCCACTAATAAATAAGTAATAATAACTGATGTAAAAAAAGTAATCATTCTGGAGTTTTGCATTTCTAATTTTGGTCCAATCGAAATAATAACAGCTAACCAGAAACCAAGAACTCCAATGTTAATAACGTTCAGTAAAAAGCCTTTTATAAACAAACTTCCATAGTTTCTTTTGATGATATCACGATCAATTTCTTCGTCATCAATTTTTTCTTCATTCCTTAATCTTACGAAAGAGATAATGCCATAGGCCAGCATAATAATACCTCCAAAAATAAACAAGGCCGGTTTATCTTTTAAACTCTGAATTAATCTGTAACTTCCTAAATAGGCAACGGCTATAAAAAAAATATCACCTAGAACTACACCAAAATCAAAGACAATTGCAGCTCTGAATCCTTTTGTAATACTGGTTTCAAGTAATATAAAAAATACTGGACCTACCATAAAACTTAAAAAAAGTCCCCATGGCAGTCCAGCCAAAATATCATTTATCATTCAAATAGAATTATTATTTCACTTCTTCGATTTTACCTCCAAAAACCGTTTTTTGATTAATTTGTTTTGGTTTTCCATAAATGTAAATAGAGCCTCCTGCGCTCACTTTTGCTTCAACAAGGGTAGAAGCATTTACATCTGCTTTTCCTCCCGCAGAAACGCTAACTGTAGTTTGTGAGGTAACTAATTTACTTGCTAATAAAAAACCACCAGCTCCTAGACTTGCATCCTGGTTCGAAGCTTTTCCGGTTAAAGTAATTTCTCCACCTGAAACTGAACTTACTTTCAGTTTATCAACATCTAAATCAACATTAATTTTACCACCTTCCTGAGCACTTACTTTAAATGCAGTCGCTTTTATAGCTTCTTTACTACTAACAAATGCCCCTTCATTTACATCTATTAACTCAATATTTTTGTAATATAAAGTTATATCTAAATCATCTCCGGATAATAATTTTGGAAAAGGCATTCTTAACTTAAGTATTCCTTTTTTGTTAACCACTTCCACTTCTGATTCACGAGCTCCTTTTATAACAACTTTATTGTCTGAAGACGCAACTAATTTTACGTGAAGTTTATCAAAAACTTTTACTGTATCAAAATCTCCTACCTCTTTGGTTACCTGCGCAAATGACATTTGTACAAACAAGACTGCAACGCCAATTAATAACTTTTTCATATCTCTCCTTTTTTAATTTAATAACTATTCTGCTCTTCTTAAAAAATGAAAATCCAGTTGTTTTTTAACCAAATCCGCATTTTTTACTTTAACATAAATTTCGTCTCCTAATTGCAATATACTGTTTGAAGTAGCTCCAACCAAAGCATATTGTTTTTCATCGAAAGTATAATAATCATCTTTTATTTCTCTGATTCTCACCATTCCTTCACATTTATTCGAAACAATTTCAACATAAATTCCCCATTCTGTAACTCCTGAAATAACTCCCAAAAATTCTTCGTCCTGGTGATCCTGCATGTATTTAACCTGCATGTATTTGATACTGTCACGTTCAGCATTAGTAGCTAAACTTTCCATATTGGAGCAATGCATACATTTTGTTTCATAAACTTCTTCATCCACAGATTTCCCTCCATCCAGATAATATTGCAATAATCTATGAACCATAACATCTGGATAACGACGAATTGGCGAAGTAAAATGACTATAATAATCAAAAGCTAAACCATAATGTCCAATATTTTCTGTCGAATATTTAGCCTTACTCATACTTCTAATCGCAAGAGTATCAATTAAATTTTGCTCTTTTTTACCATTCACTTCTTCCATCAAGGCATTTAATGATTTTGAAATATCGCCTTTGTTTCTGAAATCTATTTTATAACCAAATTTGGCAATTACTGTTGCCATTGCAATTAATTTGTCTTCGTTTGGTTCATCGTGAATTCTGTAAACAAATGTTTTTTTCTGTTTTCCTATGTATTCAGCCACTTTTCTATTGGCTAAAAGCATGAATTCTTCAATCAGATGATTGGCATCTTTTGAAACTTTGAAATATACTCCTTCTGGTTCTCCCTCCGCATCCAAGTTGAATTTTACTTCAACTTTATCAAAAGAAATTGCACCATTGGCCATTCTTTTCTTTCTCAAAATCTTCGCTAATTCATCCAATTTTAAAGTAGCTTCCACAATTTCATCTGAAACTATATAAGACTCTCCGGTTATTGAAATATCAACCGGAATTGTATTGTCTTTTGTTTCAATGATATATTGTGCTTCTTCATAAGCAAATCGCTGATCTGAATAAATAACTGTTCTACCAAACCATTGGTTAATAACCTGCGATGTTGGAGAAATTTCAAAAATAGCAGAGAATGTATATTTCTCTTCATTCGGACGTAACGAACAGGCAAAATTAGATAAAACTTCCGGAAGCATTGGCACTACTCTATCTACCAAATAAACCGAAGTTGCTCGCTGATAAGCTTCATCATCTAAGATAGTCCCTTCTTCCAAATAATACGAAACATCGGCAATATGAATTCCGATTTCATAATTTCCGTTTTCTAACTTTTTGAAAGACAACGCATCATCAAAATCTTTTGCATCTTTTGGATCTATCGTAAACGTAAGCGTATCACGCATATCACGACGTTTTGCAATCTCAGCTTCCTGAATCGAGGTATCTATTTTCTGCGCATAAACCTCTACTTCTACCGGAAAATCTGCCGGTAAACCATATTCGGCTAAAATGGCATGAATCTCGGTATTATGTTCACCAGGTTTTCCTAAAACTCTGATAACTGATCCAAACGGACTATCAGCTCTTTTTGGCCAATCTTCAATGGTAACCAATACAACATCACCATTTTCTGCTTCACCAATTTTATCTTTCGGAATAAAAATATCCGTATACATTTTAGGATTTGCTGTCGATACAAAAGCAAAATTTGCCTGAATATCTATTACACCAACAAATTCTGTTTTATTTCTCTCTATAACTTCAATTACTTCTCCTTCAGGTCTTTTACCTTTTCTCCTGTTATAAACATAGACTTTTACTTTGTCTTTATCTAAAGCACGATTCAAATTATTGGTCGGAATAAAAACATCTTCAGCAAAATCCGGACAAACAAAATAAGCGGTTTTCCTGCTCGTCATATCAATTGTTCCCTCGTAATAATCCTGACTTTCTACTTTTACTAAATATTTTCCTGGTTCTGACTCTATAATTTTCTTTGAAGAAGCCAGTATTTTTAAATCTTTTATAATCTGATTTCTGCTTTTTGTATCGTCAAGTTCAAGCTTTGCTCCTATCTGTTTGTAATTAAATGCCTTATTTGGGCTTTGCGATAAAATTTTTAAAATTTTGCTTGAGAAATCACTCTCATTTTTTATCGGCTTTCTAATTTTCTTACTCATATATCTTTTCTTAAAAAGTTAAAATTACAAATAAGATATCAGATTATAGATTTTAACAAATAAATTATTAAAAAAATAACTTTCGTATCTTTACGAAAAGACCTTGTATGGAAAGCTTTAAAACTATCGCCATATTCAATTATCAGCACGAAACGGTCGTTCTGAAACACTTATTAGAACGAGAGGAAATTCCATATTATTTTGAAAACGAAATAACACTTTCAGTTGTTCCAATGTATTCGGCAGCGCTGGGTGGAATCAAACTGAAAGTTCATCCAAACGATTTCGAAGAAGTTCAGCAAATTCTGGACAATCTCAATAGTCCACTCAAAATCGTTTAAACCGTTCTATTTTTTCAATCTCAAATTTTTTTTTTCTTTTTAAACTTTCAAAGTTGTCAACATATATTAAATACAACAAAAAGAAAAATTTAATTTAAATTAATTTATGGTTGTTATTATAGCTTGTTAATATGTCGAATAAATTTATTTTTAAATGTATTGAAATGAAGTTTCTCTTAGTTATTGGGAGTTATCAACATACTTATATTTGGTTAAAAGTTTAATTTTTAAGACTTTTTGAATTTTAATTAACAACGGTTAACAACCTAAAATGAATTCATTTTGTAGATAAGTTCATATGTTGATTTTTGTTGAAAATCGCATTTTTGGTATTGATAACTTTTCTAAAAATTCATCAAACTTTATTAGGATTTTTGATTCGGGTTTTGGATTAGGCTTTTTTATGACACGACCAAAAAAAACTTCTAATTTTCTATCTGAACTTATTAACAAATAATGTTAATTTAAAGTTAACTGAATATCAACGAATTAGCATTTAGTATTAACATTCTAAAATTTTAACAAAAACTATGTTTATTTCTAATTGATATTCAACTAATTATATAAATATTAAAATTGTTAATAACGCTAAGTTTTTGATATAAAGAGACTTAAAAATAAGGTGTGTTTAACCACAAACTACACTATAATTTGCGCAAAGTTAATAAAGTTTGAATCTTTTAAATCTTGTAATTTATGGCAAGGAAGAGCACAAAGTTTTTTGCCACGAATTACATGAATGTTCATTAATTCTATTTTAAATATTCAAAAGGAAAAAATTAATGATAATTAGTGAAATTAGTGGCAAACATTTATTAATTGATTAAATTTGCAGTACACAACTAAATAGTATTTACAATGAAAATTTCGATAGGAAACGACCACGCAGGACCAGATTATAAAAAAGCAATCGTTGAGATGCTTAAAGCAAAAGGATATGAAGTAACCAATTACGGAACAGACTCTGAGGATTCTGTTGATTATCCGGATTTTGGTCATCCGGTTGCGAATGATGTATCTGAAGGAAAAGCCGATTTTGGAATTGTTATCTGCGGAAGCGGAAACGGAATTGCAATGACGGTCAACAAACATCCAAAAGTAAGAGCTGGTTTATGCTGGACTAAAGAAATTGCTTATTTAACACGTTTACATAATGATGCAAACATTGTAAGTATTCCGGCGCGTTTTACGTCGATCCCACAAGCGGTAGAAATTGTTGAAACATTTTTAACAACTGCATTTGAAGGTGGAAGACACCAAAACAGAGTGAATAAAATTGCTTGCTCATAAAAAGTCAAAAAAATCGGGTGCTTCGCACCAATAAAAAGAAACACACCGGGCGGATTTTTTAAATTCATCCGGTTTTTTATTTAATGACCTTAAATTCAGATTATTAAAAAAGTGTTTTAGAGTTATCAACATTGTTAATATCTATATTTTATCACTTAATTTGAGATAAACTAAAACTAATTGAATCAAAAAAATCAAGGAAAATTTGACAATAAATGAAGTTTTACTCGTTTTATGTCTAAAGAAAAGCATTGCTGTTAGTAAACCTATTGTTCCGCCGATGACTTCGAAGAAAAATAAAGTGTTTTCGGGGATTCTTCGTTTGTTTTTTCTGGCTTGATATTTATCATATCCGGCAAGAATGAAAACAAACATGTTTATAAATAAAAAATACAATAATAAAATTTCCATTAGCTTAAAATTAGAAACAAAGATATTATTTTAGCCAAATGATTAATGAATTTGTTTTATCATTTTAACAAGTAAATTATATCATTTTGTAATCAAGAAATTATTTCATTAAAAGTATGACTAATATTCAATTCATAGCCAAGTCTGTACAGACAGCGCCGATTAACATTCAAAACACGGTAAAATTATTAGAGGAAGATTGTACGATTCCGTTTATTTCCCGTTACCGAAAAGATACAACAGGAAACCTTGATGAAGTTGTAATTGAACAAATTGCAAAACTTCAAAAAGAGTATGAAACGATTGTAAAACGTAAAGAAGCGGTTTTAAAATCTATAGAAGAGCAAAAAGCGCTTACGCCAGAATTGAAGCAAAAAATCGAGCAAAGTTTTGACTTGCAGGAAATTGAAGATTTTTACCTTCCATACAAAAAGAAGAAAAAAACAAAAGCCGATGTCGCTCGTGAATTTGGTTTAGAACCATTAGCGAAAATTATCATGTCGGAAAGTAATGTTGATGTCGATTTTATTTCGACGCAATATATCAATGAAAATGTAATTAACGAAGAAGCTGCCATGCAGGGTGCTCGCGATATTGTTGCCGAATGGATCAACGAGAATATTTATGTTCGTAAGCAATTGCGACGATTATTTCAGCGAAAAGCAACAATTGCAACCAAAGTAGTTAAAAAGAAAGCAGAAGAAGAAGGAGCTCAAAAATTCAGTCAGTATTTTGATTGGGAAGAAAATTTGGCAAAAGCACCATCTCACCGTTTATTGGCAATGCTTCGTGCAGAAAACGAAGGTTTTGTGAAGATGAAAATTGATGTTGATTTAGATGAAGCGTACGACATTATTGATGAATTAATCATTAAGAAACAAAATAGTACAACAGCACACTTACAATTAGCGATCGAAGACAGTTATAAACGATTGCTAAATCCGGCGATTGGAAATGAAACTTTACAGGAAGCAAAAGCAAAAGCGGATGCAAACTCGATTCAGGTTTTTGCTAACAATTTAGGTCAGCTATTATTAGCACCACCGTTAGGAGAAAAACGAATTCTGGCTATCGATCCGGGATTCAGAAGCGGTTGTAAAGTAGTTTGTCTGGATGAAAAGGGTGATTTGTTATATAACGAAACGATTTATCCACATGCGCCTCAAAATGAGGAAACAATGGCGATCAAGAAAATCCGTTCGATGGTAAACGCATATCAAATTGACGCCATTTCTATCGGAAACGGAACGGCTTCTAGGGAAACGGAATTTTTCATCAAAAAAATCGCGTTTGACAAACCGTTGCAGGTTTTTATTGTTTCTGAGGCCGGAGCTTCTGTTTATTCGGCATCAAAAATTGCCCGAGAAGAATTCCCTAATTATGATGTTACGGTTCGTGGATCGGTTTCTATTGGGAGACGTCTTTCAGATCCTTTGGCCGAATTGGTTAAAATTGATCCAAAAGCTATCGGCGTAGGTCAATATCAACACGATGTTGATCAGACGAAATTAAAAGAAGAACTTGATAATACGGTAATTCGTTGCGTAAACTCGGTGGGAATCAATATCAACACCGCAAGTAAGCATTTACTAAGTTATGTGAGTGGAATAGGAGAGAAGCTGGCTGAAAATATTGTTCAGTACCGTTCTGAAAATGGCCCGTTTGAGGATAGAAAACAGCTGAAAAAAGTGCCTCGTCTTGGCGATAAAGCGTATCAGCAAGGTGCAGCTTTTATCCGAATTTCGAATGCTAAAAATCCGCTGGATAATTCTGCTGTACATCCGGAAGCGTACCCGGTTGTAGAGAAAATGGCAAAAGATTTGAAATTATCTGTAAACGACTTAATTGCAAATAAAGAGAAAACAGCCTTAATTAAGGCCGAAAACTATATTACACCTGAAATCGGTTTGCTTACGCTAAAAGATATCATTAAAGAGCTTGAAAAGCCTGGATTAGATCCAAGAAAGTCGGCTAAGGTTTTTGAATTTGATGCGAATGTAAAATCGATCAAGGATTTGAGAACCGGAATGATCTTGCCTGGTATTGTAAACAATATTACCAATTTTGGCTGTTTTGTTGATATTGGAATCAAGGAAAGCGGATTGGTTCACATTTCACAGCTAAAAGCTGGTTTTGTGAGCGATGTAAATGAAGTTGTAAAATTACATCAGCATGTTGATGTGAAGGTTACGGAAGTTGATGAAGACAGAAAGAGAATTCAGTTAACAATGGTATTATAAAATTTTAAAAAAGAAATTCCAAATTCCAAATAGAAAAAACTTAACAAAAATAAAATCCCAAACTACAATTTGTAATTTGGGATTTATAATTTTAAAAAGTTGTAATATTATTTTACTTCTTCCTCTTCTTTTTTGGCAGCAGTAGTTTGGTCGTCTTTGGCTGCGTTTTTAAATTCCTTAATTCCGCTTCCTAAACCTTTCATTAATTCTGGAATTTTTTTACCTCCAAAAAGTAATAACACAATACCTACTATTACAAGGATTTCTGTAAGACCTAATCTTCCCATGATTGTATATTTAATGCCGAAGCAAATTGTTTTCTTATTGTACCGCAAAGGTATATAGAAATATACGAACAAGAAGTGTTTTTGGATTAAAATATTTAGTCTTAGCCACGTTAAATATTTTATAAAATCGTAAATTAAGCAGATTTGATCAAATTTGCGTCGCATCAACACAACTATTAATTATTATATTTGCTCCTATTAAAGAACCGAAATGGCTAAGAAAAAACGGAATTTCAGAAAAAAATTATTCATCAAAAACCGATTGGTAATTTTGAATGAAGACACTTTTGAAGAAATTTTTTCGCTAAAACTGACTTTAATGAATGTCTTTGTCGTTCTTTCATTAGGCAGTATATTTTTAATTTTAATCACCACTTTTATTATTGCGTTTACGCCCTTGCGCGAATTTATTCCAGGTTATTCTTCATCACAATTAAAAAAGAATGCAACCGAATTAGCGATAAAATCAGATTCATTAGAAAGAGCTTTAAAGAAAAACGAAGCCTATATTCATGGTGTTCAAAAAGTATTGAGAGGCGAATTAGAATATGCCAAATTCAACAAAGATTCTATTTTAGCAGAAGTAGATGAACCTTCAGAAGTAAATATGAAAGCTACTGAAGAAGAAATAAATTAAGAGAAGAGGTTAACAAAATAGAGAAGGAGTCAGGCGAAAAAATGCGAAGTAAAAACAAAAGTGACAAGAAATAATAGTATAAGAAATGTCGATTAAATCTGTAGCTGCAAAATTATTTGCCAGCAAAATATATCATCAAACACAGACATGGGCTAATAAACCTGTCGAAACACAACAAGCTGTTTTTAAGGATTTAATTAAAAATGCTAAAGATACCGAATTTGGAAAAGATCATCATTTTGCCAGTATAAAAACATTTGAAGATTTTCAAAAGAACGTTCCCGTTCGTGATTATGAAGATTTGAAGCACTATATCGAAAAGGTTAAAACTGGTCAAGAAAATATTCTTTGGAAAGGAAAACCGCTTTATTTTGCCAAAACTTCCGGAACTACTTCCGGAGCAAAATACATTCCCCTTACCAAAGAATCGATGCCTACGCATGTAAATGCGGCTCGTAATGCTATTCTGCATTATATTCATGAAACCGGAAATGCGGATTTTGTTGACGGAAAAATGATTTTTTTGCAGGGAAGCCCCATTTTAACTAAAAAATACGGAATTAAATTTGGAAGACTTTCGGGAATTGTTGCGCATTTTGTTCCAAAATATTTGCAAAAAAACCGAATGCCTTCCTGGGAAACCAACTGTATTGATGATTGGGAAACTAAAGTAAATGCAATTGTTGATGAAACGATCAAAAAAAACATGTCTGTTATTTCCGGAATTCCTTCCTGGGTGCAAATGTACTTTGAGCGTTTACAGGAGAAAAGTGGTGGGAAAAAGATAAGCGAAATATTTAAAAACTTTAATTTGTTTATTTACGGAGGGGTCAATTACGAGCCATACCGTGCCAAATTTGAACAAATGATTGGGAAAGAAGTAGATAGCATCGAATTATTCCCTGCTTCTGAAGGATTTTTTGCTTATCAGGATTCTCAAAAAGCAAAAGGAATGTTGTTATTATTGAATTCTGGAATTTTCTACGAATTTATTAAAAGCGACGAATTTTTCGAACCAAACCCAAAAAGTTACACTGTTGGAGAAGTTGAGGTTGGCGTAAATTATGCGTTGATCGTTTCTACAAATGCAGGACTTTGGCGTTATAATATTGGAGATACCGTTCAATTTACCTCTTTATTTCCGCATCGAGTGATAGTTTCGGGACGAATCAAACATTTTATTTCTGCTTTTGGTGAACACGTTATTGCCAACGAAGTAGAAAATGCCATGAAAGAGGCAACTGCTGGAACTAAAATCGTTATCAACGAATTTACAGTGGCACCGCAAATTAATCCGTCAAGCGGATTGCCGTATCATGAATGGTTTGTTGAATTTGAAACCGAACCAGAAAATATGGAAGCTTTTGAAGAAGCCATTGACAGTTCTATGAGAAAACAGAATATTTACTATGATGATTTGATTACCGGAAATGTTTTAAGAAAAGTTGTGGTTACCAAAGTTTCTAAAAATGGTTTTCAGGACTATATGAAATCACAAGGAAAATTAGGAGGGCAGAATAAAACACCAAGATTGTCCAATGATAGAAAGATTGCGGATAATTTGACAAAAGTTAGATAATATTTCCAAGATTAAACGATTATTTATGTGAAATAGGATGCAGAAGTAAATTAAAAATGAATCAAGGAAAGTTTCAAAATAAATACCGTATTTCTTCAATAAGAGCGCAATGGTGGGATTATGGCTGGAACGGGGCCTATTTTATAACAATTTGTACACAAGACAGAGAACATTATTTTGGAAAAATTCAAAATAATAAAATGGTTTTGTCTGAGGGCGGTATTATTGCCGATATACTTTGGCATCAAATTCCCATACACCATAAAAATATTGAATTGGGTGATTTTGTGATCATGCCAAATCATATTCACGGAATTTTGATTATCGATAAACAATTAAATAATATAGATGTGGATAATGGGAATATTGTAGAGACAGGGCGTGTTGAGACAGGGCATGCCCTGTCTCTACCACAAAAACCAGGTTCGCAACGTTTTCAAAATATTGGAAAAAACACCATTTCGTCAATTGTGGGGTCATATAAATCTGCGGTAACCAAACATGCTAACAGATTAGGATATCCACATCAATGGCAAAAATTATTTTATGATAATATCATTAGAAACAATAATGATTATCAAAAAATTTCTGATTACATTGTTTCAAATCCGGAAAATTGGGGAAAGGATAAATTTAAAACAGAAGATAAATTAAAATCAAAATGATTTTTTAAAAAATTATGTGGTAGATACAAGGTATGCCTTGTATTTGTTTACATTTGAGTTATAAAATGATTAAGCATGAAAGAAACCAAACATATATCAAGATCAAGAGCGCAGGAATCATCTGCGGCGATAGAAAGAATGTACATTACAATGCGCCATTTATTCAACCGTGGTTTTTATAAACCAATGGGAGTTTCGGGTGACGGGTTGCGTGAGTCATTATTAGCATTACGTCCTGAAATTTACGGAAATATAGGCGAAGAAAAAGTAGAACTAAACGGACTTTTGTACGTTATAGAACGCCTTCCGATAGGAATTGAACAATGCCGTTTCATCAATTTAACTTCAGACGAAGGGTATTCTAAATCGCATTTTCAACCTATTGTTCCTCCAAAAAGAAGACGTAATTGTTACCGAATTGACGAAGAACAAATGAATGTGGAGATCACCCGCGGGCGCTCTGACATTTATGATATACTAACGCATTTGACTTTTATTTTCATCGAATCGCATAAAATAAAAAACAGGGTTTTATTAGATGATGGAGGTGAAGTTTCACGCGATTGGCTGAAACTGGAACAAGCCGTTATGCAGACTAAAAAACTGCCTTTGATCGAAAAAGAAAAAGCAATTTCGCATGTTGCCAATATATTAGGAAGAACGTTTGAAGAGGTTTTGGACATTTACGAAGCCTTCGGATCTGAAAATGCTCCGGACCGTTTTCTGCACGTTATTTATTGGTTGGGGAAATTAGCGATCGAAGAAGCAATTGAAAACAATAAGCGAACGATTACATTTAGTCCGGTTTTAAGAGAACGTTTAGGACATCACATTCACGGTGAAATTTGGGCAACCAACATCAAGGAAGTTTTAAAGGCTAATAATCTTTTAAAAAGACCAATTCACGTAATAAGTGCAAATATGCACAGCGTCATGAATTCGATTTTTGCAACTCCGTTGTTGAAAACTAAATTCAAAGACAAGTCCGATTTCTTTATTTATGAAGAATTAAGCAAGTCTGGCGCAAAAGAAGTTAGAGCTCACGTTGAAGAATTGGCTTTGAAAAACGGAATGATTTCGTTACCGGATACTTCAGGAACAAATATCGATGTTCAGATTTTTGATACTGCCAAAATTGACTGGACAAAAACCGCTTTTACATATGCGAATGTTGATGAAGAAAAACCGGTTATTATTGTCATGGATTATGCGTTTGGCGAACAGGCATACGAAACCATCGATGAGCTTTTAAAACCGTATAAAAAAGACACCTTATTGAATGTTCAGTCGGTTTCGATTATGGGAAAAGCAGGAATTCTGGAAGGCGGAAAAGGCGACATTATGATTCCAACGGCACATATAAACGAAGGAACCGCTGATAATTATTTCTTCGAAAATGAATTAACAGGTGCTATGTTTGAAGGAAACGACATTGCTGTTTTTGAAGGTGCGATGGTTACTGTTTTAGGAACTTCATTACAAAACAGAGATCTATTGAAATTTTTCCACGAATCAACCTGGGGTGTAATTGGTCTTGAAATGGAAGGCTCTTATTACCAAAAAGCGATACAGTCGGCATCAAAAATTAGAAAAAGCGTACCACACGATATTAAGGTTCGCTATGCGTATTATGCTTCGGATAATCCATTGGAAACCGGAAGTACACTGGCTTCAGGCGGATTAGGAACTACGGGTGTAAAACCAACGTATTTGATTACCATTAAAATTTTGGAACAAATTTTCAACGTAAAATAAAAGATAAATGAGTACAAAAGTACCCCAAAATAGTTCTGATCAGGAAATAGATATTTTTCAACTTTCAAGAAGCATTAACAGTTTTTTTGATCGTGTGAACAGGTCTGTTTTTAGAGCGATTCAGTTTTTTATTCGAAACTGGATTGTAGTGCTGGTTTTGGTGGTACTTGGAGCGGCACTCGGATTTTATTTAGACTCTAATAAAAAATCATACAACAATCAGGTTGTTGTAACGCCAAATTTTGAAAGTGTTGATTATTTGTATGCTAAAGTCGATTTGATACAGTCTAAAATTGCTGCCGGAGATATTGATTTTCTAAATCATGTTTTTGGAACTTCAGGCCGAAATTTGATAAAAAAAATAGAAGTTAAACCTGTTCCTGATGTTTATAAATTTATTGAAGACAAAGAACAAAACTTTGAACTCATAAAATTAATGGCTGAGGTTGGCGAAGTAAAAAAGGTTTTAGAAGACAACGTTACAAGCAAAAATTACACCTATCATACTATTTCTTTTGTGTCAAACGGGACGGTAAGTGAAAAAGATGTAGTGGAACCGTTGTTGAAATACCTGAACAATTCGGCTTATTTTAATTCCATTCAGAAAATAGGATATAAAAATCTGGAACGTGAAATTGCACAAAATGATACTATAATTGCGCAAATAGATCAGGTTCTAAACGGTCTTTCGAGTACTGCAAAAAATAGTTCTAAAAATGAAAAACTGGTTTATTATAGCGAGAATTTACAATTAAACGACATCATAAAAACCAAACAAAAGTTAGTTACAGAACAAGGAAAAAACAGATTCAGATTAATTAGTTTTGATAAAACGATTAAAGAAATTAATGCGACGCTCAACATAAATGAAAGTAAAACGGTAAACGGCCACTTTAAAATTTGGCTGCCACTTTTCTTTATTTTTCTTTTTGTTCTGGTTAGCATGTTCAAAAAATTCTATCGCAGACAGCTTGCAATATCAAAAGCGAATCAACTTTAAAACAATTGAAAACCAATTCTATTTTTGAAAGACTTTCACAAATCCATTTTTAAGACAAAGTTTCGGCACTTTGTTTTTAAGAATTTTGGGAGTTCTTTTATTGTTTGGTTTTACAGTGTTTTTGACAAAATCGTACAGTCCGAAATTGGTAGGACAATATGATTTTGCGCGATCATTTCTCTTGGCTGTTGGAACCATTTGTTTACTGGGATTCGATTTATCGATTTTATATTTTAAAGGAAAATTAGCAAGCCTTAATGCTCTCGAAGAGTTAAAAAAAATATACCTCAAAATGGTTGCAATGCTTTTTGCGACTTCAGTTATTGCTTTGGGAATAATTTTGTTGATAGACGAAAAAACAATCAATAACTATTTTGGAGATCCGGAGGTTTATTCTATTTTTTTAAAAGCAGCAGCAACCTTGTTTTTTTACGGATTATCGACTTTAAATATTGAAGTTATCAGAGCTTTAGATAAACTTTATATTGCAGAGTTATTTAGAAATGTAATTAAGTATGTTCCGCTTATTATAGGTTCGATTACTTTATTTTATTGGCATAAAGAAACTTATTTAGTTGATGTATTTTTAATTGGATTTGTATTTCTTGCTTTAATAAGTTCCATTTTGGTTTTTAGTTATTTCAACAAAACAGAACCGCTAAAAACAACCACTTTTTTTTCGCATAAAGATGTTTTTTTAAAATCCTATCCAATGGCAATCAGCGGTATGGCTATATTTTTATTAATGTGTTTTGATATCATGTTTCTAAAAAAATACCGAAACGACGAAACAGTTGCTTTTTATTCCGTTGGAGTTAAAATAATGACTATTATTTCGGTTGTAATTTTAACGATAAACATTACTGTTTCGGCTAAAATTTCAGAATTTTTTGCCACTCAGAATAAGCCAGAATTAACAAAAATAGTACAGAACTGCGCTCGCTTAATCTTCGGAATAACATTCCCGGTAATTGTGATGACCAGTATTTTTTCTGAATATATTTTGTCTTTTTTTGGGCACCAATATGTTGCGGCAAAAGAAGCATTTTTAATTTTAATTATTGGCCAGGGAATTTGTTCTGCATTTGGTTCTGCTTCGGTTTATTTGAATATGACCGGAAGGCAACACACTTTTCAGGTAATTTTAATTTTGGCGGTTATACTTAATTTTGTTTTAAACCGATTTTTAATACCGGAATATGGAATGACTGGTGCTGCGATTGCGTTTGTTTCGGCTTCTTTTTTCTGGAATTTAGTTGTGGCAATTGTTATTTATCAGAAAGATAAAATAAAAGTTTTTTTGAATTAATTAGGGATAAAATGAGTATTCAAAAAGAAACTGTTTTTTTTAGCATTATTGTGCCGGTTTACAATGTTGAGGACTATTTGTCTCAATGTTTAGAAAGCATATTATGCCAAAGCTGTTCTAATTTTGAACTTATTTTAATTAATGACGGATCAACAGATTCTTCACTGGAAATTTGCCAGCAATACAAGCAAAAGTTTCATCAAATAAAAGTAATAGATCAAAAAAACGAAGGCTTGTCTGATGCCAGAAATAAAGGAATATTAGCTGCAAAAGGCGACTATATAATTTTTACGGATAGCGATGATTATTGGGTAGGAAGTGAGGTTTTGCAGGATTTAAATCATTTAATAAAAGAATCAAATCCAGATGTAATTATACACGAAGAAAGCCGTTTTTTTTCAGAAAAAGATGTTGCTTGTAAATACAATCAAAGATTTATAAAAACAAAAGCGGAAGAGTTGAAGATGAAATCCTAAATCTTGTTTATTATGATTTGTATGTTGCTTCTGCCTGGGATAAAGTGATTAAAAGATCTATTTTGATGGATAATCAGTTGTTTTTTACTGTCGGAAGAAAATCAGAAGATATTGAGTGGTGCGGAAAATTAATTCAACATATAAAGACTTATAGTATTTATTCAAAGTCATTTTATATTTATCGTCAAGTGCGTCAAGGTTCTATAACAGTGACTGTTACTGGTAAACATATTGAAGATGTTTATGAAATGGTAAAAGACGGTTTAAGTTCGAAAAGCGCAACATCTGAAATTGTAAACAAAGCCATTGAAAATTATTGGGCCTGCAATTATGCGGTAATTTTAAAAGATTTTTATGTTTTGTCTTCTAAAACACAAAAACAAATTTGGAATGATTTAGTTTCCTGGAAATATTTGCTTCAAGAAGGACGAAATATTAAGGTTGACAAAGTCATGAAATTTTATTCATTTTTGTCTTTCACAGCTTTAATTTTCTTTTTAAATGGCTATAGAATAAAGACAATTTTGTTTAAAAAATACAGAACACTAAAATAACGGACAGAATTTTATTATGCAGATTTTAATCAAAAAAAGTACCGCGGCATTTTTGCTCATTGCTTCAGCTAATTTAGTTGTGGCATTTCTGGCTTTTTTTGTTTTGCCTCCAAAGTTTTTCTACGATACCGCCATAATCATTTATGACAAGTATAATGAAATAGGCTATTTTGGAAGTTATCCGTTGACGATTTTGTTCTACAAAATTATCGGTTTTCGTTATCTTCCTTTTCCTGTAATTGCGCTTATTCAGTTTCCTATTTTAATGTATATTTTATATAAAATAGGAATTCCGGGTAACTTCGAAAAAGTAAATATTAAAAATCTTTTAGTCTATTTGGGCATTTTTATGATTGCGATTTTCATCTCAATGCCGTCAAAAGAATTTATTACCTATTTGTTCATTGCATTAATTGTTTTTGTCTGTTGCAATAAGCAATTTTCGTTTCGAAAAACCATATTGATTACTGTTGGGCTATTAATTGTTTTTGGAGCGCTTTATCGTCCTTATTTTGCTTTAATTCCAATTGTTGGAGGCGGTATGTATTTGGTCAGTTTTGTTAATTTTAAAAACAAAACCATAACAACAATTTTCTATGGTTTGCTCATCGCCGTTTTTCTGTCATTAAGTTACGGCGTTTTAAAAGGCAAATATTTTTCTGAGATAAGCAGGGAAGTGGTAAACAGTACCCGATTGGTTTCAGGAGACGCCAACTCAATCATAACAGCACCAGTAAAAACAGATACGTGGTACGGAGAAACAATTAGTGTTTTTTATGGATTTTTCACGGTAAATCTGCCGTTAAACGGTTTAAAACATATACTTTCACCTCAAATTATAGTTTTTGTAATTTGGCAGCTTTTGTTATTTTATATCTTATTAGTTCGTTTTTCTAAATGTCTTAAAGAAAGAAAAGAATATCGTTATGAGCTTTTAACCATGTTTATTTTATTTTCTTTTTTCATTCTTCAGGGCGTTTTTGAACCTGATTTGGGTTCGGCAATTCGACATAAAATCGGCATTTTTCCTTTAATCTATTTTGCATTATATTATGAACATTTCCGAAAAGAACTTCAATAAATATTTCACGTTTTTTTGTGTTTGATCGCTGTTGCGATGATTTTCAGAAAACCATGTTCGTTGCTGATTATATTATTTGCTGCGTTTAGTTTGATTTTCGTTAAAAAATTAAAATATACAAAAACGTCATTGATTTTAATGATGTGTATTGCTTCGCCAATTTTACTGGAATTATTAATGTTTTGGAACAATGATTCTTTTGTAAAAGGTTTAAAAGCGATTGAGAAAAGCATCTCATTATTGATTTTTCCGCTGTTTATAATTGGAAATTATCGGCATGTACATTTTTTAAAAATAGCAAAGACATATACGATTGTTACAACGCTAATTATATTGTTTTTCTTTCTGAGATTTCTAATTGTTTATCCAGAATTAATGGATAAATATTTGAATGGAATCGATTTATGGGAAATGGGTTATCAATTTGCAGATAGCATTGGTATTCATGCACCGGCCTTAAACATGCATTTGGCTTTTGTATCGGTTTGTGCCTTGTATTTTGTTTTTGAGGGCTTCAGGAATCATGAAAAAACGGAGTTTAAAATCGTGAGTTTAATTGTTTTTATATTTTCTTTCTTCTTCGTTCTTTTTGTAAACACCAGAATGGCATTGATTAATGTTTTATTCGGATTTTTGATTGTTTTCTTTTTTGAATTGAGATCGAAATTCAACACAAAAAAAATCGTTTTGACAGCTTTAGCTGTTCTTGTTTTGTTAGGAGGAATTACTTTTTTCTTTGTTCAGAAGAATCCTTATATGAAAGAAAAATATTCGTCCGTAACTTTTGCGTATATGGACAAAGTGGGGAAGTTAGATGAAATTGATCATCCCGAAATTAAGGTTTTTAATTCATTAGTAACAAGAGTTTCGATCTGGAAATCGGCTTGGGAATTGTCGGTGCAAAATCTTCCTTTTGGTGTTGGCGCTTCAGATGGAAAATCGGAATTAAATAAATATTATAAAATAACCAATCAGCAATTTTTAGTCAAGTATGAATTTCCGACGCATAATCAGTTTTTAGATTTTCTATTGAAGTTTGGTGTCCTCGGGCCGTTGGTGGTTTTTCTTTATATTTTTGCAATTGGTTATTTGGGTTATGATCTGAAAAATGCAATGATACTTTCGTTTTTCCTGATCTTTTTCACTTCAAACCTAACCGATGATTTTTTACTCCGCTTTGACGGAATTGCCTTCAGTGGATTATGGTTGTCGATTTTTGGAAGCCATTGGCTTCAACAAAAAGTTACTCTTGATAAAGTGCCAGAAGCTGTTTAAAATTTTGATTTTTATCAAATAAATCGTGACATCTTGCCAATGCATTTTCGCCAAATTCGGATCTTTTTTTCGGGTCTTTTAAAATTTCAAAAAAGTTCTCCAACTCAGAAATATCACTAAAAAGAAATCCTGTTTTGTTGTGCAGAACAGCATCTTTATTTCCAATGATATTGGTTGCAATAACAGGTTTTTGCAATGCCATAGCTTCAAGTACAGCAATTGGCAATCCTTCCCAAAGTGATATTTGCATGTAAATATCGATGTTGTTGAGTTCTTTCAAAACTGTTTTTCGGTCTAAAATCCAGCCTGTAATTCTGATGTTTGGAGCGGTAATTAAAGATCTTAATTCACCATCACCAATCCAGACAAAATTAAAATTAGGAAATTTTAAAGCTATTTGATTAAACATTTCCGGGTTTCTGGCAGCTGTAATTCTGGCCATAATACCAATCGTAAGTTTTTCATTTTGATGAGGTGCAAAATGTTCCTGAACATTTGCAATATCAATACCATTTCGAACTAATTTGGCACTGCCGATTTCCTTCGCGATTTCAAGTTCTGTATCACCACACGCGACAATTGTTCCTCCAAAAAAACGCTGAAAACTTTTTTCGATTCTCCAATATATGTTTTTAACCGTTTTTGAAATATCTGTTCTTAGAAAAGAATATCCGTGGGGAGTATAAAAGAGTTTCTTTTTTTTGAATAAGAAAAAATAAGCTACCCGACCCAAAACACCCGCTTTTGAAGAATGGAGATGAATAACATCCGGATTGATTTTTTGAGTTCTTTGGCTAATTTATAAGCAGATTTTAAATCCTGAAAAGGAGAAAACTCCCGAACCATATTAACCTGGATCAGGTTGACGCCATCCGAAAATTCAGATTTAATTTTTTGAGCATCAATTTCTTTGCGATTACCACTATAAATAATAGTAGTTTCTATGTTTTTGTTTATTTCATCATCTCCAAAGAAAGTCGATAAATCTCTAAAATATGTATAAACTCCGCCACCTAGAGCTTCAATAATGTGTACAACTTTCAAAACAATGGATTTAATTGTGGGTAAAAATAGAGAAATGGGTTTAATAATTATCTGAAAAATGCAAACTTCTTTTTTAGATATGCTTTCATCTGTAATTTAAGGGAAGATATTTTATTACATTTGTGGATCTATCTTGGGTTTTACGACAAGTGAATCTCAAAAATGTTCAATTAAATCAATTATGAAAAGAATACTTATTACCGGAGCAGCAGGATTTTTAGGGTCGCATTTATGTGACCGATTTATTAAAGAAGGCTATTTTGTTATTGGAATGGACAACCTGATTACGGGAGATCTTAAAAATATTGAACATTTATTTAAGTTAGAAAATTTCGAATTTTACCATCACGATATCACCAAGTTTGTTCATATTCCAGGTGATTTAGATTATATTTTGCATTTTGCTTCGCCGGCAAGTCCGATTGATTATTTAAAAATCCCGATTCAGACTTTAAAAGTGGGGTCACTGGGAACGCATAATTTATTAGGTTTAGCAAGAGTTAAAAAAGCGAGAATTCTAATTGCATCAACTTCTGAAGTTTATGGAGATCCATTGGTTCACCCACAAACCGAAGAATATTACGGAAACGTAAATACGATTGGTCCGCGTGGTGTTTACGACGAAGCCAAACGTTTTCAGGAATCGATCACAATGGCGTATCATACTTTTCATGGTGTAGAAACCAGGATCGTGCGTATTTTTAATACATACGGTCCAAGAATGCGATTAAACGACGGACGTGTAATTCCGGCTTTTATTGGACAAGCTTTGCGCGGGGAAGATTTAACGATTTTTGGGGACGGAATGCAAACGCGTTCTTTTTGTTATGTGGACGATCAGGTAGAAGGTATTTTCAGATTATTACATTCTGATTATGTTTTTCCGGTTAATATTGGAAATCCGGACGAAATAACAATTAAGGATTTTGCTGAAGAAATCATCAAATTGACAGGAACAAACCAAAAAGTAGTCTATCATCCATTACCAATAAATGATCCTTTACAGCGTCAGCCAGATACTACAAAAGCGAAAGAATTATTAGGTTGGGAAGCCAAAGTAAGCCGTTCTGAAGGAATGAAAATCACATATGATTATTTCAGATCACTTTCTAAGGAAGAGCTTTCAAAAGAAGAACACAAAGATTTTTCAAGTTATATAAAATAATTCGGAGCGTTAATGAGTGAATTAGTTTCTATTATAACGCCAACTTACAATGCTGAAAAGTTCATCAGGGAAACTTTAAAATCAGTTCAAAATCAAACGTACCAAAACTGGGAAATGATTTTGGTTGATGATGCTTCGACAGATAATACCGTAAAAATTATTTCAGATTTTGCTGAAAAAGACAGTAGAATAAAACTGCTTAAACTAGAAAAAAATTCGGGAAACGGTTTTGCAAGAAATATAGCATTAGAAAAAGCAGTGGGAAAATATATTGCTTATTTAGATGCTGATGATTTATGGTTTCTTAATAAATTAGAAAAACAAATCGCGTTTTTAAAAGCAAATCATTTACCTTTTACTTTTAGTTTTTACGATTGTATTGATGAAGAAGGAAATTCTTTAAACAGAAGAGTAGAAGCTCCAACAAATTTAACATACGACGAACTGTTTTTTTGCAATTACGTTGGCAATTTAACCGCCATTTATGATGCTGATTATTTCGGTAAAATCGTAATTAAAGCTACTCAAAAAAGACAGGATTGGCGTTTGTGGCTCACGATTTTAAAACAAATTCAGGTTACAAAACCAGTTCCCGAACCTTTAGCATTTTACAGAATTAGAAAAGATTCAATTTCATCATCAAAATTCAAATTGATTAAACACAACTTTGGTGTTTATAGAGAATTCCATGGATTTAATTTTGTGTTTTCTGTTTTGTTGATGGTGCGATTTTTATTTACACAGTTGATTATAAAACCTCGATATATAAAGAGATTTTAAAATTCAACTTGATGTCGCAAATTGCGACTTCAAGTTTCAAGGTCACAATTTGTGACCTTGAAAAATTTCACCTAGAATTGGAGGTCACAATTTATGACCTCCAATTTTTTTTAATAGCACGTTTCGATTTCTGTCACAATTTGCGACCTTAAGAATTTCACTTAGAATTGGAAATCACAATTTGTGATCTCCAATTTTTCTCAAGTTTTATTGTAAAAGTTAATCGTAAACTTGAGGTCACAATTTGTGACATCAAGTTTTTAAGATCACAATTTGTGATCTTAAAGAGTTATTTTTTATAGCCAATCTTCACTCTTTCAGACTCATTTTCTTTTTTCTCAGTCAATTCATCTAAATAAGAAAAAACCAATTCAATATTTTTATCATGATTTTCTAGCTTCTTTTGAATCTGAAGAATATCGACTTTTATTTCGGTTGTATCCAAAAGCATTTGTCTCACTTTCGTAAAGATCCTCATAATTTGAATATTGGTTTGAATGGCTTTGTCACTTTTTAGGACACTTGAAAGCATCATAACTCCATGTTCAGTAAATGCCATCGGTGCATATCGTAAACTCATCTTTTCTGAATTGGAGGTCGCAAATTGCGACCTCCAATTTTCAAATTCTATTTTGCTAAGTTCAAACATAAAGTCTTCTGGGAAGCGGTTTAAATTCCTTTTTACTTGTTCCTTTAATCGCTTTGTTTCTACTCCATATAAGAAAGCCAGGTCACGATCAACCATCACTTTTTGACCGCGGATAAAATATATTTTATTTGAAATTGTTTCTTCAGAAAGTAAAGATTGATCGCCCATAAGTTTTTAATTAGTAAAAACAAATGTAAGATTTTATTTATATTATAAATAAGATTTGAATTGCTTTAATTTTCCACGATTGGTTCTTTCTAAAACTTGTTTTCTCGTAAAAGTGAAGTTTAAATTGGGTTCAAGATATAATGAAATGGCTTTTAGTATTTTTTGAATTTGTTCCGAATTTAATTCATTTTCAGCAACGTATTCAATTTCAAAAGTATCTAAATGTGTTTGTTTGATTATAAATTCTTTGACATTTCCATCATCTTCAATAATGCTTTTGGTAACATAATAAAAGGTCAATCCCGGCGATTTTTTTCCACTTGGTAAAATAGCAACGTCATTAGTTCTTCCAATTAATTTTTTTAGAATTGGTTTTTGTGGTGTACTTTTTTCGTCCAAAATTCCAATATCACCAATTTCATATCTAATAAAAGGATTTGCTTTATTGAACAAAGAGGTAATCACAATTCGGCCTTCTTCACCGTAAGGGAGAACCTTATTATTTTCGTCTAAAATTTCGACGAAAAGCGTTTCTGCATTCACTTGCCATTCGCCTTTTGGATTTTCAAAAGCAATTAAATCCAGTTCTGAAGCTCCGTATTCATTGATTACCGGAATACCAAATTGTCTTTCAAGGAGTTTTTTATCCGATTCAAAAAGCATTTCCGAAGTAACAAAACAAGCTTTTAAAGTCGGGCAGATTTCTTTTAGAATGATGTTTTGTTGTTCTAAATATTTCGCAAATAAAACAATCGAACTGGTATAACCGTTGAGGTAATCAAATTTTTTGGTTTTGAATTTCTGCAGAAATTTTTCCAGAACTTCATCAGACAAATCGAAAACCGGAAATCGAAAACGGCGGCTTAAAAAATCTTTAAAACGCTCTTTTTGGTATCCAACAAAATCCATAGGAATACCGTAAAAACGAGCCTGATATGAATGATTAAAATCGATGCTAAACCATCCAAAACGCATAATATTCGAAGCCCAGGTTAAAGCATGCGAATATTTATCTTTAGCAAAAACAAAAGGAGTTCCGCTTGATCCGGAAGTTTTGTTGAGGTATACATTTTTTAAAGCATATCCTTTTGAAAGTCTTTCTGCGAGTGGTTTTTGTAGATTCTGCTTGTTCAGAATGGGTAAGTCTTCCCATTTTAAATCAGTTTTATTTCCAACCAATTCTTGATAAAAAGAATTGTTTTGCAAATGAAAAGCAACAATTTCTTCTTTTTTATTTTGAAGGAAAAGAGCATAATCTTCTTCGGATAAATTCGCAATTCGGTTCAATTCAGCTTTAGCTTTCTTTATCGGAAAACCATTTAATTGAAGCGAAATATCGAAAAGAGAAATCATTTTTTGAAGATTAATTTTCATCAAAAATAATATTATCCAACTACTAACAGAGAAGAATCACGAACTTTTTAAGATTTAATTATTTTTTACGTGCAAAAGCAATTATTTTTGCACCACAACTAAATACAACTATACCATGACAATTTTATTATTGGGATCAGGCGGAAGAGAGCATGCTTTTGCGTGGAAAATGATTCAGAGTCCGCTTTGCGAAAAACTTTTTGTTGCACCAGGAAATGCGGGAACAGCTGGAATTGCTACAAACGTTGCAATGTCTCCAACTGATTTTGATGCTATAAAAGCATTTGTACTAAAAGAAAATGTGAAAATGGTAGTCGTTGGACCTGAAGATCCGTTGGTAAAAGGGATTTATGATTATTTTAAAAACGACGAAAGTTTACAACATATTCCAGTTATTGGGCCATCAAAATTAGGTGCTCAATTAGAAGGAAGTAAAGAATTTGCTAAAGAATTCCTGATAAAACACAACATTCCAACTGCTGCATACGATAGTTTTACTGCCGAAACAGTGGAAAAAGGATGTGAATTTTTAGAAACTTTACAATCACCATACGTTTTAAAAGCAGATGGATTGGCGGCTGGAAAAGGAGTTTTGATTATTCAGGATCTTGAAGAAGCTAAAACCGAATTAAGAAACATGTTGGTTCACGAAAAATTTGGAGCTGCAAGTTCAAAAGTAGTTATCGAAGAATTTTTGGACGGAATCGAATTAAGCTGTTTTGTTTTGACAGACGGTAAAAGCTATAAAATTCTTCCGACAGCAAAAGATTACAAGCGTATTGGTGAAGGTGATACAGGATTAAATACAGGTGGAATGGGAGCCGTTTCTCCAGTTCCTTATGTTGATGCTGTTTTGATGGAAAAAATCGAAACCCGTATAGTAAAACCAACAATCGAAGGTTTTCAAAAAGACGGAATCGAATATAAAGGATTTGTATTTATAGGTTTGATCAATGTAAAAAATGAACCAATTGTTATTGAATACAACGTGAGAATGGGCGATCCTGAAACTGAAGTTGTGGTGCCAAGATTAAAATCTGATTTAGTAGAATTGTTTCAGTCTGTGGCAGATCAAAAGTTAGACACTTTCGAACTAGAAGTTGATCCAAGAAGTGCGACTACAATCATGGTCGTTTCTGGTGGATATCCTGAAGAATTTGAAAAAGGAAAAGTAATTACGGGTTTAGAAAATATTACAGATTCTATAGTTTTTCACGCGGGAACAAAATTAGATAACGAAAATGTCGTTAGTAATGGAGGACGTGTATTAACTGTAACATCATACGGAGACGATTTCCAACAGGCCATAAAAAAATCTTACCAAAACATAGATAAACTAAATTTTGATAAGATGTATTTTAGAAAAGATATCGGCTTCGACTTATTTTAAAAATGAGTGAGCTGTAGTATCTTGGTTTTCTGTTCCGGCGTCATCAAAAATGCGTAATTGTTTAATCCAATAAGCGATTGCGCATGCGCAGATGATCATAAAAATCCAGTTGATTGTGCTTGCAGCAAACCAGCTAACTAGTTCTAAACGACGTAAAAAGTCAAGAGGAGCAAACAAAATGTTAACGAATAAGTATTGTATTCCTTCGAAAAAAGCTGTCATAATTTATAAAATTATATGTTATTTATTGTTTTGTAACGCATTGAAGACAAAATTCAGATAATAGAATCTTTTTTCAACTTGTTGGGTTTTCCTTTTTAAACAAGTATTATATTTACAATCACAAAAGTATAAAATATCCTTATGATAACAAGTGTTTTTAAAAAATCTACACCATTAAATTATTCTTTGGTCGTAATTTTAATACTGGTTTTCTTTTTTCTGTTTGAAATTAAGGAACCATCATGGATGAGTTCTTATTTTTTAGCGTTTCAAAAATTAAGTTTATTATGCTTTATTTTCGCTTCTTTTTTTCTGATAAATTTTATTGTCAAAAAGAATGGACTCAGTAAAGACAATGGTTATTCGATATTTTTCTACTTGTTGTTTATCTTGTTTTTCCCAACGATATTCAATAATCCGAACGTTATATATGCTAACTTTTTTCTGTTATTGGCGCTTCGAAGATTAATTTCACTCCAATCCTTAAAAGCTTCCAAAGAAAAAATATTTGATGCGTCTTTTTGGATTTTAGTAGCTTCATTATTTCACTTTTGGTGTATTCTCTTTCTGATTCTGGTTTTTATTTCAATTGTTTTTCACGTTTCAAGAGATTATAGAAACTGGGTTTTACCATTTATAGCACTACTAGCCGTTGCAATTATGTTTTTTTTGATATCGTTAATTTTTCATTTTAATGCCATTGCGTTTTTTGAAAAACGAGCCGTAATCGATTTAAATATAAATTATTTTAAAAATAATTATGAAAATGGAGCACTTTCAATTTACGTTGCAGTAGCCTTATTTTTTGTAGTTTCAATTGTAACAACTTTGTCAAACAGACCTCAAATTGTACATACTTCCTATAAAAAAGTAGTAGCCTGTTTTTTTATTGCCGCGTTTGTTTTCATACTTTCACCAAACAAAAGCAATGATTTGTTGCTATTTAGTATAACGCCTTTAACGATTATGGCGTCAAGTCATATTGAATATATGCAGCAGAAATTAAACAACGAAATTGTATTTTATGTATTAATTTGTTGTAGCTTGTTTACGTTTTTCTCGCAATTATAATTTGCTTCCGTAAGCAAGATCGCCTGCATCACCAAGTCCCGGTACAATGTAGTTTTTCTCGTTTAATTTTTCGTCTAAGGCAGCAACCCACAAATGACAGTTGTCGGGAAGGTTTTTTTCAAGGTGCGCAACTCCTTCAGGTGCAGCAATAACGACTACAATATGAATTTCTTTTGGAACTGCATTCTGAACTAATTTTTCATGCACCGCCACAATAGATTGACCAGTTGCTAACATTGGATCCAGAAGTAACACCGTTTTATTATTTAAGTTCGAAAGCGCCTGATACTCTACTAAAATTTCAAAAGCATCATCATTATTTGGATGATGTCTGCAGGCTGAAACAAAACTGTTTTCTGCCTGGTCAAAGTAATTTAAAAATCCGTTATGAAGTGGTAATCCAGCTCTTAAAATGGAGCACAAAACCAAATCACTTTCAATTTCTGTCGTTTTTTTAATGCCAAGCGGCGTCTGGATTTCGACATTTTTATAAGACAAATCTTTGCTTAATTCATAGGCCATAATTTCGCCAATTCGTTCGATATTTCTTCGAAAACGCATACTATCGTTCTGAATATTTACATTTCTTATTTGACCCAAAAAGTGATTTAATACGCTATTATTTTCAGATATATAATGAATTTTCATGTGGAGTTTTTAGAATTAGCAATAATTTGTGATACTATAACGAAAAAACAATCGTTTTTTTCACACTATAAAAGTATAAAAAGTATCTTTGTATCTCTAATAAATAAAGACATGTTTTCAAAATTAGCTTATTCTGTTTTCGAACAAAGCATCAAAGATTATCACCAGTTTGATAATGTTGATCAGCCTATAAATAACCCTTATCCAAAAGATAAATTTGAACATTTATTATATCTAAAAAACTGGATTGACACTGTTCAATGGCATTTTGAAGATATTATTCGTGACCCTCAAATTGATCCGGTTGCGGCTTTGACTTTAAAAAGAAGAATCGATGCTTCCAATCAGGAGCGTACAGATATGGTGGAATATATCGATAGTTATTTTTTACAAAAATATAGTGATGTACAAGCAAAAGATGGTGCAAAAATCAATTCTGAAAGTCCGGCCTGGGCTTTTGACAGATTGTCGATTTTAGCTTTGAAAATTTATCATATGCAGGAAGAAGCTAATCGCGCAGAGGCTTCGCAAGAACACAGAGATAAATGTCAGGAAAAACTAAACATTCTTTTAGAACAAAGAAGTGATTTGTCTACAGCAATTGATGATCTATTGTCAGACATTGAAAATGGAGAAAAATTCATGAAAGTGTACAAACAAATGAAAATGTACAACGATGATGATTTGAATCCGGTTTTATATCAAAATAAAAAATAATTGGCAGAATTGTCCAATAAAATTAAGCATATAGCCGTCATGAGACTATCCGCAATGGGAGATGTCGCCATGACGGTTCCTGTTTTACGCGCTTTTGTAAAAGAATATCCAGATGTTAAATTGACAGTGATTTCGCGTCCGTTTTTTAAACCCTTTTTTGACGGAATTCCGAATTTGGAATTTTTTGCTTTTGATGAAAAAGAAAGACACAAAGGTTTTCCAGGACTTTTGCGATTGTATAAAGACGTTAAAAAATTCAAAATTGACGCTTTCGCCGATCTTCATAATGTTTTAAGGTCTAAAGTTGTGAGCTTACTTTTCGCTTTAAGCGGAAAAAAAAGAGCCACAGTCGATAAAGGAAGAGATGGCAAAAAAGAATTAACCCGAGCAGAAAAAAAGATTTTCAGGCAATTACCAACGATGTTTGAAAGACATGCAAAAGTGTTTGAAGAATTGGGTTTTTCTTTAGATTTATCAAATCCTGAATTTCCTGAAAAAGCAAAATTAGGTGAAGATATTTTGGAAATTATCGGAAACCAAAACCAAAAACTTATCGGAATTGCGCCTTTTGCTCAATATAATTCTAAAGTTTATCCGATTGATTTAATGATGGAAGTTATTTCGAAATTAGCAGAAGATCAGTCGAATAAAATTTTACTTTTTGGCGGAGGAAAAAAAGAAATCGAAATATTAGATTCACTTTCAAAACCATTTGAAAATGTAATCAATATGGCTGTAAAAATTAAATTTCAACAGGAATTACAATTGATCAGCAATCTCGATGTAATGCTTTCTATGGATTCCGGAAATGCACATATTGCCGCAATGTTAGGAGTAAAAGTGGTTACACTTTGGGGTGCAACACATCCGTACGCGGGATTTTTGCCATTCAATCAAAGTTTGAATAATGCTTTAACAGCTGATAGAAATCAATATCCAAAACTACCAACATCCGTTTACGGCAATAAAATCGTTGAAGGTTATGAAGATGCGATGAGAACAATTTCTTCGAAAGATGTAATTGCTAAAATGGAAGAACAGTTTTCAAAATAAATCTTAGAGAAATTCCAATAAAAAAATTCCAAATCCCAACTTAACAATTGGGATTTGGAATTTTTTATTTTGGGAATAATTTTTGTCTAAGTTTTAAGATTATGACTCATTTCTCATAAATCAAGAAAAAGATATCCCATTGGTTTCTTTTTGTTTCTATCAACAACAATTTTAACAAAATGATTTTCTTTTTCAGTAGCCAGTAAAACATGTTCAAAATCTTCGGTTGAATTCCTATAAACTTTATATATCAATTCTGATTCTTTAATTTTATTGGATAAAATTTTGGCTGCTTTTAATTCACTTACGTAGGGCCAAATATTAAAAAAAGTACCATTAGAGACTGATATTTCTGCCATTCCCTCACTGATTGATGAACTATACTTTTCTTTTGAAAGTAATTTAGGGCCTTTTCTGTTTCTTCTTTTTTTAATTATTAAGTAGACACAAAAAAAAGATGTTATTACAAAGAGTAATATAAAAGACAGACGAAGGTAGTGATGCATTGCCATAATATTTAATGTTTTAAACTTGTTGACAAAAGATATAGCTTTACAAACTTATTTTAAGATGAAAAAAGGTGTAAGAGCTAATCGCACTACTAATATACTAAATATTTACCACATTTTTTAAAAAATAGTTAATTTTTATTCGTTTTTTTACACATTGTTCAAAGGTGTTATTGTTGGCCGACTTACATTTTTCGAAGTGACAACTGTATTATGAATTTGTCAAATTTTAAACTCTGACAAAGAAGGAAGGTGTTAATAAAAAATTCCAAATTCCAATTATAAAGTTGGAATTTGGAATTTGTATATTGGAATTTGTCACAGCCATATTTTCTCTTCCTGACATCTGTTATAAATGTATTCCTTAAGATTCGAAATCGTAGCTTCATAGTTTGGAGCTTCATAACCAAATCGTTCGTGTTCCATTTGTTCTTTTTCTATAGAATTGCATCCCTTTATAACTTCTTTGAGCATATCTAGCATCGCAAGTTCTTTGTTATTGTTTTTTTGGAATTTAAACTCTACAATTTCATCTTGAAGCTCTTCACAATATTCAATAAGTTTTTCGACTTCAGGCTCTTCTAAAAGATGTTCCTTATTTTTAAAAATTTCTCTAACTGATCTCATAATAGTTAAATATTAAATTCCAATTTTTTTAAATCCCAAATTCCAATCATAGTAGGGTAATGTAATTTGAAGTTTAAATCCTACAAAAATATTAAAAAACTTACAAAAAAATAAAAAATATTATAAAATAAAAAAATTCCAAGCTCCAATTGTAAGATTGGAATTTGGAATTTAAAATATTGGAATTTTACGCTCTACACATCATCATAATCTACGTAAATAGATTCTGAAGTTGGGTGTGCCTGACAAGTTAAAATTAAGCCAGAAGCGATTTCTTTATCCGTTAAAATAGAATTTTTTGTCATCTCTGCAGTTCCAGCAGTTACGCGTGCTAAACAGCTGCTGCAAATTCCGCCCTGGCAAGAATATGGAGCATCAATTCCTTGTTTTAAAGCTGCATCCAGAATCGTTTGTTTTTGAGACATTTCAAAAGAAACTTCATCATCATCAACTAAAACTGTAATTTTTGTATGTCCTTCAAGCGAAGTTTTTATTTCATGTTCTTGTGATGAAGTAGTAAAAAGTTCAAACTTAATAGCCGATTCTTTTACATTTTTCTCTTTCAAAATATCAGAAACCGTATTAATCATTTCTTCAGGTCCGCACAAATAAAACTTGTCAAATTGAAGTTCTTTGTGTTTGTTGTTCAGAACAAAATTCACTGCAGATTTTTCGATTCTTCCAAACAATGCATTCTCAGCTTTCGCCTGACTAAATACATAATGCACGAAAAAACGCCCAACATATTTTAATTGCAAATCGTGAAGTTCCTGATGAAAGATAGTTTCGTTAGGAGTTTTATTCCCGTAAACTAATACAAATGAGCTTTTTGGCTCGCTTTTTAAGACTGATTTTATAATAGAAAGTACAGGAGTAATTCCACTTCCTGCTACAAAAGCAGCATAATTTTTTTGTCTCTCAGCATCTGGTTCAAAAGTAAATTTTCCTTCCGGATGACCTACTTCAAGAACATCTCCAGCTTTCAGTTTCGTATTAGCAAATTGAGAGAACAATCCGTTTTTGACTGCTTTTACAGCAATTCGCAATTCACCACTTTCTGGTGCAGAACAAATGGAATAAGCACGACGAATTTCTTGATTATCAAGAGTTAATTTTAAATTTATATATTGTCCTGCAATAAATTTATAGTCTGGTTTTAGTTCCTCTGGAACATTAAAAAGTATAGAAACGGCATCGGTTGTTTCGCGTTTTACCTCTTTAATTATCAGTTTTAAGAATGAAGGCATGATTGTATATTTTATGCAAAAGTAGCAAACAGAGATTAATTCACAGGTACTAAACTATTATTTTTAACTTTTTTTGTAACGTTTTCTTACATTTGATCTCTTACTACAAAACTCAAAACCAATTAACCATGATTAAAAAGTTTATTTATCTCGAATGGAAAGCCTTTACCAGATCGGCGTCGTTTGGAGCGAACCTGGCAATGAAAATTTTGTTAGGTTTTTTAATGATTTATTTTTCACTGCTTTTTATTGGAGCAGGTGTTGGAGCATTTTATTTATTGAAAAAAATGAACTTCGAACCATTAATAACAATCAATAAATTTTTAATCTATTATTTTCTGTTTGATCTGGTAATTCGTTTATTGATGCAGGCAATTCCGGTTTTAAATATTAAACCCTTATTAGTTTTACCTTTTAAAAAACCAACGATTGTTCACTTTTCATTAGGGAAAACAGCATTGTCTTTTTTTAACTGGGGTCACGCACTTTTCTTTGTTCCTTTTTCGATTGTGCTGGCATTAGAAGGTTATGATATTATCGGAATCATAATGTGGCTTCTGGCGATTTTCTCTTTAATATATATCAATAATTTTTTAAATATTATTCTAAGCAATATTGACAAATTATTTATTGTTTTTGTGGGAATTGCAATTGGTTTGGGAGCAGCACAATATTATAAATTATTTGATATTACTGTTTTTACAACGCCTTTTTTTCAGGGATTATATTCTCAAAAGGGATTGTTTTTAATTCCGGTTTTAGTGCTAATTGGACTTTATCAATTTACATTTAAGTACTTTAAAAATAATTTATTTTTAGATGCAGGACTTTCTAAAAAAGAAGATATTGCAGCAACCGAAAATCTGGTTTGGTTAAATCAATTTGGAACATTAGGAACATTTCTTAAAAATGATATTAAATTAATCCGAAGAAATAAAAGATCGAAAACTACACTGATAATGAGTTTTTTCTTTTTGTTTTATGGATTGATTTTTTTTGGGAATACACATCAACCTGCGGTAATGTATATTTTTGCCGGAATCTTCGTGTCGGGCGGATTTTTATTTGTCTTCGGACAGTTTGTACCAAGTTGGGATAGTTCGTATTATCAATTAATGATGACACAAAATATTCCATACAGGGGTTATATTACTTCAAAATGGTGGCTTGTTGTTATTGCCACTTTTATCTCGACAATATTAGCCTCGTTTTACCTTTTTTACGGATGGGAAGTTTACCTGACAATTGTTGTTGGTGCAATTTATAATATTGGGGTTAATTCGCATTTGGTGCTTTTGGGAGGTGCATTTACTAAAACACCAATCGATTTGAGTAATGCCAGTGGTGCTTTTGGAGACAAAAAAGCATTCAACGTGAGTGCCATGTTATTGACCTTGCCAAAATTATTATTGCCATTAGGACTTTACGGTCTGGGACTTTATTTGGGAGACAAAACCCTCGGATTATTATTGGTTGCAGGAGCAGGAGTTTTAGGTTTTGTATTTAGAAATTCGGTTTTCTCCTTAATCGAAAAAAGATATAAGATCGAAAAATATAGTACGATCAGCGCCTATAAACAAAAGAATTAATTAGTCAATTTGATAATGTGTCAATTAGATAATTAACATCAATTGACTTAATCGTAAATCAATCCCGAGACTTCGGGACAAAAATCTAAAATTACTATGATACAAGTAAATCAACTTTCAAAAAAATATAACGGAACAACAGTTTTAAACATCAACAATCTTGAAATTCCAAAAGGACAAAGTTTTGGATTAGTAGGTAATAACGGAGCAGGAAAAACCACTTTTTTCAGTTTGTTATTAGATTTGATTCAGCCTTCAACGGGGCATATCACAAGCAATAACATTCAGGTTAATACAAATGAAAACTGGAAATCTTTTACAGGATCATTTTTAGATGAAAGTTTCCTTATTGGCTATCTAACTCCTGAAGAATACTTTTATTTTATTGGCGATTTACGCCATCAGAATAAAGCTGATATCGATACGTTGTTAGCGCAACATGAAGAGTTTTTTAATGGAGAAATTCTGAACAACAAAAAATACCTGCGTGATTTATCTAAAGGAAACCAGAAGAAAGTCGGCATAATTGCTACACTAATAGGAAATCCGGAAGTCGTTATTTTAGATGAACCTTTTGCAAATTTAGATCCAACAACAGTTAGCCGCTTAAAAAAGATTATTAAAGATTTGGCAGAAAATCCAAATGTTACGGTTTTGGTTTCGAGTCACGATTTGCAGCATACTGTCGAGGTTTGTGACCGAATTGTAGCATTAAATAAAGGGGAAATAGTGAAAGATATTCAGACCTCAAAAGAGACACTTCAGGAACTGGAATCGTTTTTTGCTGTTTAAGTTTCTATATTTCAAAAAGAAGCGTATTTTTACCAGTCATTATACTAAAAAGCCTTTTTAGAAGTTAATGGATTTAAACTCTTTTCTATTGAAAAAGAATACTCTAAAATATTGTTTTCCGTTCGTGTTTTTATTCTTTTTGATAGCTTGCTCTACCAAAAAGAACACTTTTGTGTCTAGAAATTCCCATGCTTTAAGTACAAAATATAACATTTTGTACAATGGAGGTATTGGGCTTGAAAAAGGTTTAAAATCTATTCAGGCAAATGATCAGGATAATTTTTGGAAGATGCTGCCCATTGAAAAAATGCAGGTTGACGAAAATTATTCAGGAGAAGAAAAAGCTAAAAACCCTGATTTTGAATTAGCTGAAACAAAAGCAACAAAAGCAATTCAGAAACACTCCATGAATATCGGCGGAAGGGAAAAAAACTCCCAAATTGATGAGGCGTACTTAATGCTGGGGAAAGCGCGTTATTATGATCAGCGTTTTATTCCGGCTCTGGAGGCATTCAATTATATTTTATATAAATACCCAAATAGCAGTAATATTTACACAGCAAAAATCTGGCGTGAAAAAACCAATATGCGTTTAGGAAATGATGCTATTGTTGTAAAAAACATTAGGCTTTTATTAAAAAATACGGACTTAAATAAGCAAACATTTTCAGATGCAAATGCGTTACTGGCCGAAGCTTTTTTACATTTAGAACAAAAAGATAGTGCTGTAGCGAAACTTAGAATTGCAGAAGATTTCTCTAGAATAAATGAAGACAAAGCACGTTATCGTTTTATTTTGGGGCAGATGTATCAGGAAGCCGGAAAAAAAGATAGCGCGATTTATTTTTATAATGGCGTAATCGACATGAACCGCAAAGCTGATCGAAAATACATGATGCATGCTTACGCGAGAAAAGCTCAGATGTTTGACTATGAAAATGGTGATCAGGATATGTTTATTGAAGCCTATAACAAATTGGTAGACGATCGCGAAAACAGACCTTATTACGATATCCTTTTTTATGAAATGGGAGTTTTTTTCGACAATTATAAAGAACAGGAAAACGCACTGGAATTTTATAACAAATCGTTAGCCAGAAAATCGAAAGATCCTTATTTGGTAGCTTCGACTTATAGAAACATTGGAAACATGTATTTTAAAAATACAGATTATACCATGGCTGCCAAATATTATGACAGTACATTGGTGAAATTAGATCCTAAAAGCAGGGAATTTGCTTTTATTGAAAAAAACCGAAAAAATTTAGACAATGTTATAAAATACGAAGGAATTGCCAAGCGCAATGACAGTATTATAAAGGTTTATGGTTTACCAGAAGTAGAAAGAAAAGCCTATTTTGAAAATTATATTGCTGAACTTAAAAAGAAAGATGAGGCAAAACGTATTTTTGAAGAAAAGGAAAAAGAGAAACTGGAAAATGTGGAGCGTAATTCAAAAGCAGGTAACTTACCGACAGCTGTAAATCCGCAAGCACCAGTCCCTACTGATTTGGCGGGAGGAGGAGCATTTAATCCTCCAGGTGCAAATGATCAGGCGAGTACATTTTATTTTTACAATCCAACAACGGTTGCGTACGGAAAGGTACAATTCAGAAAAATGTGGGGAAACCGATCTTTAACCGGAAATTGGCGTCTAGGCTCAAAAACTATTTTTAATCCTGCGATCAAAGATTCACTAAGTATTCGTCAGGATTCGATTAATGCATTAAAGGATTCTGTAGTAGTTGAAAAATATACGACGGCGTTTTACGAAAAACAGCTTCCAACAAGTCAGGTTGTTATGGATAGTATTGGTAAAGAACGAAATTTTGCCTATTATCAGTTAGGACTTATTTATAAAGAAAAATTCAAGGAATATAATTTAGCCAGCGATAAATTAGAACAATTGTTAAGAAACAATCCTGAAGAAAAACTGGTATTGCCATCGATGTATAATTTGTATAAAATATATCAAATTACAAATCCGGCTAAAGCCGAGAAAGTAAAATCTGATATTACAGGAAATTATCCGGCTTCCAGATATGCTCAAATTTTAAATAATACAAATGCTGGTGATTTGGCGTCGCCTGATAAAGAATATAAAAAGTGGTATAAATTATATGAAGAAGAGCAATTTGATGTTGTTTTAGATAATATTGATAATTTAATTAATCAATATGCCGGCGATGAAATTGTTTCTAAATATGAATTACTGAAAGCTAATACATTAGGAAAAGTAAATGGTCTGACGGCTTATAAAAAAGGGCTAGAAAACGTTGCAGATAATTATCCAAACAGTGAAGAAGGAAAAAATGCACGTGAAATTTTAGAGAAACAAATTCCGAGTTTGGAAAAACTTGATTTTACCGCAGTAGATGGAAAAAACTGGAAAATTTTATATTTAGTTTCTAATAATGATTCTCAAACAATTAAAAAAATTGAAGAAGCTATTAGAGTATTTTTGTTAGTTGAAAATTATGAGCGACTAACAACTTCTTTAGATAAATACAATAAAACCCAAAGTTTTGTAGTTATCCATGGAGTAAAATCTGAGGCATATGCCAGAGATCTTTCAGGAGTTTTTAGAGACGATAAAAAGTATAAAATCACACAGCCGGCAATAATTATTTCGAGTGATAATTACAAAGTGATTCAAATCAAAAAAAATCTTGAGACTTATTTAGCGCCAAAAAATCCATAAAACATGTTTGAGAAAGCAAAAAAGAACGGCACAGAACTTTTAGGTAAAACAAATAGAATAGTTGAAGGAACATCTATTATAGGAGATATTGTTTCTAAAGCCGATTTTCGATTAGATGGAGAATTGATAGGGAATTTTACTTCGCAGGGAAAACTGGTTATAGGGCCATCAGGAATTGTAAAAGGCGAAATTATATGTCACAACGCTGATATTGAAGGCGAGTTTCAGGGAAAATTAAAAGTTTTGGAAATCCTTAATATAAAAGCCACAGCACATATTCAAGGAGAAGTTGCTGTTGGAAAATTATCTATAGAACCGGGAGCTGAATTTACTGCTACTTGTACCATGCTAACAAATTCTAAAGAAGTATCTTTAAAAGATGGAAAAGGAACCGAACAAAAATCAAAGGAATAAATGGATTGCATTAATCAATATACCCATTCAAATGGGGGTTATTATTTTCTTGTTTTCTTATCTAGGAACCTGGTTAGATGAAAATCATCCAAGCCCAAAAATATATTATAATAAGGTATTAGTAATGGTTGGTGTTGCTCTGGCATTGTATAATGTTATTCGTCAGGTAAACGAAATCAATAAAACAAAGTAATTTTACTTTTAAAAGAGCTTTAAATAAATGTTGCATATTTGCATAAAATTATTGAAATGCTTTTAAAAACGTACCAACCGATTTTACATTTATTCTTTTTTGCTTTAGCATCCTATATTTTGCACAAAGCAGTTTTTATATTTTTTGATATCCCAAATCAAAATTTTCATTACAGTATCGAATCCTTGTATTTGATTTTTTTTGCATTTACAACAGTATTCTTTATGGTGTTATTGAAGATTACGACTAAAAATTTTGACAGTATAGGAATGATGTTCATGATGGGAACTTTAATTCAAATGTTTTTTTCTTATTTAGTTTTGAGACCGATTTTATCTGATAAAATTCACAACGCGTCTGTTGAAAAAACTAATTTTTTTGTAACATTTATTTTGTTTTTGTTATTTGAAACGCTTTTAACTGTCCGATTATTAAACAAAAAGCGTTAAAATAGGGATTCTGTAAAACAAGGTTCAAAAATAATTTTTCATATCCTTTTGAATATTAATAAAAAATGTACCTTTGCACCAAATTTTAGAAACGTAAAAAAATAAGATTTTCAACAGATATGGTGATTTCAAACAAACCACTCAGATTTATTCTTGTAGCTTTATTAGCTTGTCTTCCTGTAATTAGTTTTGCTAATGCGGAAAAAGACGTTGCACATACTCAAACTGAAGCGGCTCACGAAGCTGCTGCAGAAGGCCATCATGCAGAACCAACTGATGTAAAATCTAAAATCAAAGCTTTCGTGAATCATCACGTTTTAGATTCTCATGATTTTACTTTGACTCAGGATGATGAGACAGGAAAGTATTATGGTTTCTCTCTACCGGTTATTATCTGGGATAATGGTCTACATGTTTTTTCTTCATCAAAATTTAATCATGGTCACGCGGTAGCTGAATCTAATGGAAACTATTATGTGATTAATCATCATGATGGTAAAATCTACAGAACAGATGCGACAGGAACAATTATTGAAGATGAAAAAACCGGGCATCCAACAAATGTTCGTCCTTTAGATTTTTCAATTACTAAAACAGTAGTTTCAATTTTTGCAGCAGCTTTACTAATGTTGTGGTTGTTTTCCAGCTTAGCAAAATCTTATGCTAAAAATGGAGGAATTGCTTCTGGAGCTGGAAGAATTTTTGAACCATTAGTAGTTTACATCCGTGATGAAATTGCAATTCCAAATATTGGTGAAAAGCATTACAGAAAATATATGAGTTATTTATTGACTATCTTTTTCTTTGTATTGTTTTTAAATATTTTCGGATTAACTCCACTAGGGATTAATGCTACAGGTAACTTAACAATTACATTCTCGTTAGCAATCCTGACTTTCTTAATTACAAACCTTACAGCAAATAAAAATTATTGGGGTCACATTTTCTGGATGCCAGGCGTACCAAAACCAATGAGAATTATTTTAGCACCAATTGAATTATTGGGAGTTTTTATTAAACCATTCTCATTAATGATTCGTTTGTACGCTAATATCTTTGCTGGTCACATAGTTTTAATGAGTATCATCGGATTAATGTTTATCTTTAAAAGCTGGATTGGAAGCAGTTTATCTTTTGGATTGTCATTTGTACTTTCTATACTTGAAATTTTAGTTGCCTTTTTACAAGCCTATATTTTTACAATGCTGTCTGCACTTTATTTTGGTTCAGCAGTTGAAGAGCATCATCACGAAGAAGAAGCTCATCATTAAAACTTAGATTCAAGATCCTGGATTTAGATATTATTCTAGAATCCAGATTCAAAAATCTATAACAAAATTGAATGTTTAATTTTTAATATATTTATTATGGAAATTCCAAATATCGTTGGAGCAGGATTAATCGTAATCGGAGCAGCATTAGGAATTGGTAGAATCGGTGGTTCAGCAATGGACGCTATCGCTCGTCAACCAGAAGCTTCTGGAAAAATCCAAACAGCTATGCTTATCGCTGCTGCACTTATTGAAGGTATTGGTTTCGCTGCGTTATTCGCATCTTAGTTAAAACCCAAAAAACAATAGTTGCAACGGTTGGTTGTAACTATTGTTTTAAAATTAAAACATTCAAATTGCCAAATGGTAATTTTAAAAAAGACATAATTTAAAATTTATAATTATATATAATGGATAAGTTAATAAATCAGTTTGAGTTCGGTTTGTTTTTCTGGCAAATACTAATATTTGTTGGATTAATTCTTTTGTTGAAAAAATTCGCGTGGAAACCAATTCTTGATGCAGTAAATGATAGAGAGCAAGGTATTAAAGATGCATTACTTTCTGCAGAAAATGCAAGAAAAGAAATGGAAAACCTTCAGGCTGATAATCTAAGAATTTTGAACGAAGCTCGTGCAGAACGTGACGCGATGTTGAAAGAAGCTCGTGAAATGAAAGAGAAAATGATTGCTGATTCTAAAAACGAAGCACAAGCGCAAGGTCAAAAAATGATCGAGCAGGCTAAAGCGGCTATCGAAGGTGAAAAAAATGCTGCTATGGCTGAATTGAAATCACAAGTTTCAACTTTATCACTAAGCATCGCTGAAAAATTATTGAAAGATGAATTATCTAACAAAGAATCTCAAACTAAATTAGTAGAGAAAATGTTAGGTGACGTAAAGTTAAACTAAGATTATGGCAAGTACAAGAGCAGCAATTCGTTATGCAAAAGCAATTCTAGACTTAGCAAACTCTAAAGGTGTTGCCGAAGCTGTAAATAACGATATGAAATCTATTGCATCTACAATTGAAAGCAATTTAGAATTGAGTACATTTATTCAAAACCCAACTACAAGAGTGGAGGTTAAAGAAAGTGCTCTTTTAGAAGTTTTTGCGAATGTAAATGGTGTGACTAAAGGTTTATTTCATTTATTATTCGAAAACAAAAGATTCGAAATTCTAGAGGCAATCGCAGTAGAATACAGCAGAGTTTTTGACGAAAGTAATGGAATTGAAGTAGCGAAAGTTACCACTGCTATTCCTATGGATGCAGCTTTAGAAGCTAAAGTTTTAGCAAAAGTTTCAACTTTGTCAGACAAAAAAATTACAATTGAGAATATAGTAGATCCATCAATCATTGGAGGATTTATTTTAAGAATAGGTGATCAACAATACAACGCTTCTGTTGCAAACAGATTACAAGTATTAAAAAGAGAGTTAAGTAATTAGTTTTATTACACATAAAAGTGTCTAAATTATAAATTAAGATGGCGGAAATCAAACCTGCTGAAATTTCAGCAATATTAAGAAAGCAAGTAGAAGGTTTTGAATCTGGTGCTACGCTAGAGGAAGTAGGAACGGTACTTCAAGTTGGAGATGGTATTGCTCGTATTTACGGGCTATCGAATGTACAATATGGTGAGTTAGTTGAATTTGAAAACGGACTTGAAGCTATTGTATTGAACCTTGAAGAAGACAATGTTGGTGTGGTACTTTTAGGACCATCAACAGGAATCAAAGAAGGATCAACAGCAAAAAGAACACAACGTATTGCTTCTCTTAAAGTAGGTGAGCAAATGGTAGGGCGTGTAGTAAACACTCTTGGTTTTCCAATTGATGGAAAAGGACCAATTGGTGGAGACTTATACGAAATGCCTTTAGAAAGAAAAGCTCCTGGAGTTATCTTCCGTCAGCCAGTTACTGAGCCATTACAAACTGGAGTAAAAGCAGTAGATGCTATGATCCCGGTTGGTCGTGGACAACGTGAGCTTGTTATTGGTGACCGTCAAACAGGTAAATCAACTGTTTGTATCGATACAATCTTAAATCAAAAAGAATTTTACGATGCAGGAAAACCTGTATTCTGTATATATGTTGCAATTGGGCAAAAAGCTTCAACTGTGGCAGGAATCGCTAAAATGTTAGAAGAAAAAGGTGCAATGGCTTATACAGTTATTGTTGCAGCTAACGCTTCTGATCCGGCTCCAATGCAAGTTTATGCTCCTTTCGCAGGTGCTGCAATTGGAGAGTACTTTAGAGATTCTGGTCGTCCTGCACTTATTGTGTATGATGATTTATCTAAACAAGCTGTGGCTTACCGTGAGGTTTCTCTTTTATTAAGAAGACCACCGGGACGTGAGGCATATCCTGGAGACGTTTTCTACTTACACTCTCGTTTATTAGAGCGTGCTTGTAAAGTAATTGCTGATGATGGAATTGCTAAAAACATGAATGATTTACCAGATTCTATAAAGTCTATCGTAAAAGGTGGTGGTTCATTAACTGCATTACCAATTATCGAAACTCAGGCTGGTGACGTTTCCGCGTATATCCCAACAAACGTAATTTCGATTACAGATGGTCAGATTTTCCTTGATGGAGATTTGTTCAACTCTGGAGTTCGTCCTGCGATCAACGTAGGTATCTCTGTATCTCGTGTTGGAGGTAATGCACAGATTAAATCAATGAAAAAAGTTTCTGGAACTTTAAAATTAGACCAGGCTCAATTCCGTGAATTAGAAGCTTTCGCTAAATTTGGTTCTGATTTGGATTCTGTTACTTTAAACGTAATTGAAAAAGGAAGAAGAAACGTTGAAATCTTGAAACAAGGTTTGAATGATCCTTACCCTGTTGAAAATCAAGTAGCTATTATTTACGCTGGTTCTAAAAACTTATTAAAAAGCGTTCCTGTAAATAAAGTAAAAGAATTTGAAGCTGATTTCTTAGCTTACTTAAACAGTAAACATAAAGATACGCTTAACGCGTTGAAAGCTGGTAAATTAGATGACAACATTACTGATGTAATCGAAAAAGCAGCAAAAGAAATTTCAGCAAAATATATCTAATTAGATAATAGTCAATTAGGTAATTAGAAAATATCTTCGGAAACTTTCTAATTATCTAATTTTCAAATTGTCACATTTTTTTAATCGACAAATGGCAAATTTAAAGGAAATCCGTAATAGAATTACTTCCGTTTCATCGACGATGCAAATTACATCGGCAATGAAAATGGTTTCTGCAGCAAAGCTTAAGAAAGCACAAGATGCAATCACTGCGATGCGCCCGTATGCCGAGAAATTAACGGAGTTGTTGCAAAGTCTTTCGGCTACACTTGAGGGTGAAGTTGGAGGTGATTATACAACACAACGTGAAGTAAAAAAAGTATTGCTTGTCGCTATAACTTCTAACAGAGGTTTATGTGGTGCATTCAATTCAAATGTAATTAAAGAGATTAAGAATCGTTCTGCGTTTTACGCTGGAAAACAAGTTGATGTTTTTCCTATTGGTAAAAAAGGAAATGATGTACTAAGTAAAACTTTTAAAGTTCACGGTCATCATAATGCAATTTTTGACCATTTAACTTTTGAAAATGTTGCTGGAATTGCAGATAATTTGACTGAAAAATTCTTATCTGGAGAATATGACAGAATCGAATTGATCTACAATCAGTTTAAAAATGCTGCTACGCAAATTGTTCAAACAGAGCAATTTTTACCGTTGGCTCCAATTAAATCTGATATACCAGTTTCAGCTGCAGATTATATTTTCGAACCTTCAAAAGAAGAAATTGTGTTGACTTTGATTCCAAAATCACTGAAAACACAATTGTACAAAGGTATTCGTGATTCATTTGCTTCAGAACACGGAGCACGTATGACAGCAATGCACAAAGCAACTGACAACGCTACTGAATTAAGAAACCAATTGAAATTGACTTACAATAAAGCACGTCAGGCAGCTATTACTAATGAGATCCTTGAGATCGTTGGTGGAGCAGAAGCATTGAACGGATAAAAAGTATTTTAATAAAATATTTAAAAGAGCCAACTACTAGTTGGCTCTTTTTTGTGCAATAAATTAATAAAATTGTTGAAATATTTTTTTCGTTTTTTGAGAATTTATGAGGATTAACTGATTTGATAATTAAATAGTTATAATTTAATTTTAAAAAAGTATATATTTATGCTTTTAAAATTAGTAACTTTTTAACACTTTCTGCGTATAACATTTAACAACCAAAAAGTTATTAAAAATAGTTTAACCTAAAACAATGGCAAAAGAAAGTTTTAATTGGAAGAGTCTCTTCATAAATGATGAGACTAATAATGCAGAGGGAACAGCTGCGACTCAATCGACAGCACCCGTTTTACCAGCTACTGAGAGTAAGTTTCCAAATCACGCTACCGAATCATTTCCAACAAATTCGCTGACAAATCCTTTTTTAAACGAAATTTTTGAAGTTTATGATAAAGGCTTTGAGTCATTGAATGAGTCTGGTTTTGATTTTTTCGAGCTTTACAAATCTGTTATAGCAGTTGGAGTAACAAATCCACAAAGTTATCAGATGGCTTTTACTATGGGTAAATCAATTAAATCTGATTTGACGAAAGAATTTCTTTTGCAAAAAGGTAGTTTTTATATCGCAGAAATTGAAAAAGTTTATGCTAAATATGACACTATTGGCAAAACTAAAAAGGCTGATTTAGATAATACAATAACGAAAGAAAAATATAATTTATCTAAAAGCATTTCCGATTTGGAAGCGAAAATTATTGAACTTCAAAAAGAGTTAGACACTAAGAAAATAGAACTTCAAAAAATTGATCCTGTTAATATGGAACAGCTTTCAGAAATTCAATTAAAAATGGAAGCTAACAATTTAGCGAAACAAAAAATATTAACCTCAATCAATACTGTAATTACAGGAATTAATCAATATTTATAATGGATAAATACGAACAAGAAAGAAGCACTCTTTTGACATTACCAATACTGAAACATTTTGACGAGTCGAAAGGAGAAATCGCTCTAAAATCGGGTGCGCTTAAAAAAGGTGAAAAGTCATTGTTTTTAGCTTTAGCATTAGGTTTATTAGGGGTAGGTGGTTATTTAATCTGGACTTATATTATTCCACCATTATTTACAATGTTAGGTCAGGCGATTGCTTTATCAGCGACGGGGGTATTTTTGGTTTTTTTGGTTATGATGGCTCCGGTTATTATGAAAGGACTTCGTTTTGCTACGAAAAATATTCATAAAGCATTAATTCAAAGCAATCCTTTTAATGAGTTAGAAGAGCAAAAACAAAAGATGATTAAAAACCGTGAAGTTTTTAAGAACACTAAAGCAAAGCTAAAAGGTCTTAAAAATGAAATGGAAATTGAAGCCAACAAATCTGAGAAAGAAGCAAAAGAGTTTCAGGAAGATGTTTTGAGTTTACAACGCCAGTCCGAAAAATTGAAATCGGCGATGGATGAAATGGTAAAACAAAATGGTGTTGGAGCAAAAGATACTGATGAATATGTAGCCCTGCAAAGTGAATTGGCAAGAAAGTTAAGCGACTCTCAAAGAGTTTCTACACAATATGAACAAAGCAAAAGTTTTATCCAAAAATATGGTGTTCGTGCCAATGTTTTAGGAAAAATGGATCGTAAGCTGACTTTAGCAGGAACAGCAATCGACATTAAAATTGCTGATTTTGATGTGACAGTTAAGATGCTTCAAAAGGAATATGAATTTGCCAAAAATGCAAAAGAAGCAACGGAAAGTGCAAAAAGTGCGATGTTGTTTACAAAAGACTGGGAATTAGAATATGCTCTTGAAGTTGTAACGTCTACAATTGCTCAGGATATTGCTAGAACTTCTGAAAACTTAATTGACATCGATGCATTGACTTCTAAATATTCTGTTGATAATGATGAGCTTTATTCAAGATTAGATTCATTGGCAGATGAAATTAAAACGGGTGATAATACAATTCCTGATTCAACAAAATATACAAATCCAAACTATAAAATGACCAAAGAAGATAAAATGTCTGGTGGTGGTTTTGGAGATATTTTTTAATACAATTAAATTAAATTTTTAAATAAAAATGGGAAAAATTTTAAGAACAGAAAAGTTAACCACTCTTTCTGAATTATTGATCGTTATTGTTGGAATTGGAGTAATTTTAGGTGGAGTTTATTATTTATCTCCCGGAATTAAAACAGCTGTTTCAAAACAATTAGACGGTATGGAGTTAAACTCGACAGATGTTAATAACGTAACCAATGCTGAAAAAATAGCACTTCCTACAACAGAAATATCTTCAGAAGTTGCAGACAAACCATTAGTTAGAATTGCAGGTTATGCCTGGAATGCTCAGTCTGGAATTATCGTTTCTAATGGTGGTCCAAAAACGACAAAAGGATCATTAATGGAAAAAAACGGTGTAAATCTTGAAATTATCCGTCAGGACTGGTTGTCAGAATTACGCAATATGCAAATGAAATTTATCGAAGAATTTGATAAAGGTGAAGCTTTTCCATCTTCAGATAAAAGTGTTTTTGCTGTTATGATCATGGGTGATGGTGCACCATTTTATATTAGTTCTGTTCAAAAATCATTAGACGAAAAATACGGAAAAGATAAATACCACTTACAAGTTATGGGTGTAGTGGGGATGAGTTATGGTGAAGATAAATTGATTGGACCTCCAAGCTGGAAATCTGATCCAAAAACGATGAAAGGTTCTGTTATCTCTGCTGTTCTTGGGGATGGTGACTGGGTTACTACTGTAAACTATTGTTTTGCAAACGGATTAAAAGTAAATCCGGATCCAACAACTTATGATGCAGATGCAGTAAATATTTATCCATCAGAGAATGATGACTATATTAAATCGGCTGAAGAATTAATCAAATCTCAGACAACAGGATGGACTGTTACTTTGAAAGAAGTAGTAAACGGAAAATTAACTGGGAAATCTGTAAACAGAAAAATTGACGGTTGCGCGACTTGGACACCTGGAGACAAAACAGTTTTTGATAAATTGACTGGTTTTGTAGATATCGTTTCTACTAAAGAATTCAACAATCAAATGCCAACGGCTATTATTGGTGTGAAAGAATGGGCTGTAAAAAACCCGGATATTGTTTCTAATATTTTGAAATCGGCACTGACGGCTTCAAACCAAATGAAAAATTATGAAGATTGGAAAGTAAGAGCTTCACAAGCACTTGCTGATACCTATAAAATTGAAACTCCTGAATATTGGTATAAAATGTTCAAAGGACAACAAGGAACAAAAGGTGGATTGACTTATAATATGGGTGGTTCAAAAGTATTCAATTATGCTGATGCTATGCAATATTTTGGTTTATCAGATGGAGTGAACAGATACAAATCAGTTTACAACCAGGTTTCTGGATATTTAACAGAATTGAATCCGTTTGGATTTAACGAAAATGTTGGTGCTGTTGTTCCTTACGATCAGGCAGTAAACTTGTTTTTCCTGAAAAACATCAACGATATCGAATCTACTTCTGCAGATAAAGCAGATTATAGTGCAGAAGCAAAAGAAGTGGTAGCTTCTGGAGAATGGAAAATTAATTTTAATACGGGAAGTGCTGAAATTTCAAATTCATCCAGTAAAGAAGTAGAAAAAATCTACAATCTTTTGGTGCAAGCTGAAAGCACAAAATTAACAATTGTTGGTCATACAGATAATGTTGGAAATGCAGATGCAAACTTAGCTTTGTCAAAAAGCAGAGCAGAAGCAGTTGTAAATTACCTGAAACAAAAAGGTATTCCTGCAAGCCGTTTCCAATTAGTTGACGGAAAAGGTCAAAGCGATCCGGTTGCAGATAATAATACTGCTTCAGGAAAAGCATCAAACAGACGTGTGGTTATCACTTTATTAAAATAAAAAATATTAAAAGGCTATCTTAACGGATAGCCTTTTACAATCAATATGATAAAATTTTTAACTCCCTTTGAAAAAATATCAAAAATGAACAGAACGCTTATTTTAATAGGCTGGTTAGTTTTTTTGATTATTATTTGGTTTGCGACAACAGCTGGGGAAAAACATCTTTTTCCATCTCCTTCTCAGGTTTTAACAGGTTTTCAGGATTTATATAAAGAGGGTCTGGTAGTTCATATTTTCAATTCATTGTCTTTATGTTTTATATCGATTTTTTTAGCCACGATAATTTCTTTATTATTTGCTTATGCATGGCCAATTCCGTTATTAAAGCCAATTGCTGAATTCGTTACAAAATTTAGATTTTTGCCTTTTACCGGACTTTCATTTTATATTACAATGGTGGTGCACGATGCAAGAGCAATGCAGGTCTGGATCTTGGTAATTTTCCTGACGACTTTCTTAACAACCTCATTAATTGCAGTTATCAAAGATATTCCACAAGAAGAATTTGATCATGCAAAAATGCTAAAATGCACACGATTAGAAGTGCTTTGGCAGGTGATTATTTTAGGAAGAGTAGATTATGTAATTGATGTAATCAGACAAAATCTTGCCATAACCTGGATGATGCTGGTAACAGTTGAATCGATTGTGGTAGCCTCTGGTGGATTAGGGTTTTTAATCAAAAACTCTGATAAGTTCATGAATACAGGACGAATCATTGCGCTTCAAATTATTATTTTATTAATAGGTTTAGGCTTAGATGCAGGAATAAATTTCTTAAGAAAAGCACTATTTAGATATTCAAAAATATAATCATGAAACACGAATATAAAGAAACGCTTTTATATGTAGAAAATCTAAGCGTTGGATACGATGATACCATTATTATAAAGGATATTAATCTTGTAGAAAAAGATGTAATCAGAGATGGGGTAGATTGTACAGGACAAGTTGTAGCTTTTGTTGGAAGATCAGGAAGAGGAAAATCTACTTTCTTTAAAGCATTAACCGGACTGATTCCATCGAATTCCGGAAAAATATTAATTAGAGATTTTGAAAACAAAGAACCTAATGCTGCCAAATCTGTAAGCGAAGGCGATATTGGTTTTGTAGATCAAAAATATACTTTGTTCAGACACAAAACAGTTACTCAGGCTTTGAAATTTTCGTTAAGAAAAACAACGCTTTCGAATACTGAAAAGGAAGAGAAGATAAAAAAATACCTGAAAGAATGGGGGTTGGAAAATTGTAAAGACAAATATCCTAACGAACTTTCCGGAGGACAAAGACAAAGGACTGCTATCATAGAGCAATTGTTTTCATCCGATCAATTTATTGTTTTGGATGAGCCTTTCTCTGGATTGGATGTTGGAAATATCGAAGAAGTAAAAAAATCTTTTGAGTTGTTAGGAAAATCTTCCGATTTTAATACGGTTATTTTTTCAACGCATGATATTGAATTGGCAATTGAATTGGCGCAGACTATTTACGTTATTGGTTATCCAACTATTAATGGAAAGCAGGAGCATTACGGAACAATCGTAGCCAAATATGATCTGAGAGATATGGGCTTAGCCTGGAAAGATTATTGTGATGATCACATAAAATTATCAAAAGAAATTATTCATCAAATGATGATTTCTTAAATTAGCTTATGTCAAAAAAGAACAATCCGATATCGATTATTGAGGAATCATTTTTGTCTCTAAAAAAATATTTGGAAACAAACATAAATTCTAATGAAGCCGTTTTTACGGCTTCATTTATTAGTGATCTACAAAAAGAAACTACAAGTATTCTTGAAATTTGCAATGTACTAAATCAAGATACAGATTTTATTCAGAAAATAAATCAAGCAGTAAATCCGGTATTTTCAAAAGGTTTATTATTTAAAGCAGAACATTTCTTTCTTTCAGATATTATTGATCTTTACGAAAGAGAACCGGAGCAAAAAAATGAAAAGCAAGAGTTTGTTTTAGCATATTATTATGACGCTTTACGTAACAAACATTTTGCAGATGCAAATTCGGTAAATGAGTTAAATCAATTGGTTTTTACAGCGGAATTTAAAAATCATCTTTTAAAAATAAAAAAGGAAAACACAATAATAGCTTCAACCGCTTACCAAAATCAATATTTGCTTCCTGAAATAATAGTAGAAAAGAAACACACTAAAGCAGACGAAATTTTAAATAAATACCAAAATTTCATTCAGTTTGCGTTTGATAAAAAATTTGAAAATGTAACAGCTTTCAATAATTATCTTGGTTTGGATTTCAATAAATCAAAAACAGACAAAAAGGAAATTGATCATCTTCCGGAAGAAGATACATTAGAAAAAGTGCTGAAAGAATTAAATGAATTAGTTGGTTTAGCAGAAGTAAAAAAAGACGTTTCGGAACTTATCAATTTATTAGAAATACAAAAGAAAAGATCAAAACAAGGATTAAAGAATGTTGAAATAACCTTGCATACTGTTTTTTTAGGACCACCCGGAACCGGGAAAACTTCTGTGGCAAGACTTTTAAGCCGAATTTTTAAACATTTAGGCTTTTTATCCAAAGGTCAGATGTACGAAACAGACAGAGAAGGCTTAGTTGCTGGCTATGTTGGACAAACGGCAACCAAAGTTGATGCTGCTGTGGAATCGAGCCTTGGTGGTGTTTTATTTGTTGATGAAGCTTATGCGTTATCTCAAAATGCATTTGGGAATGATTATGGAGCCGAAGCAGTAAATACGCTGCTGAAAAGAATGGAAGACCATCGGGAAGATTTAGCAGTTGTTGTTGCAGGATATACTGAACCAATGAAGATTTTTATAGAGTCTAATCCGGGATTACGTTCTCGTTTTAATAGATATTTTCATTTTAATCATTTTACCCCTGCTGAATTATTTCAAATTTTTGAATCATTTTGTTTGAAGTCCGATTTTATAATTTCTGATGATGCCAAAGAAAAATTAACCGATACTTTTGAACTACTCTACGAAAGTAAAAATGAAAGTTTTGGAAATGCGAGAGTGGTTAGAAACCTATTTGAAAAATGTGTTCAGAATCAGGCTAACAGAATTGTGAAATTGAAAAAAATCACAAATAAAATTTTAAAAACTTTTACAGAAGAAGATATTCCAGAACCAAAAGAAACAGAGCAAAAAGTTAATTTCGAAGTAAAAGATAAAGAATCAAAATAAAAAGAGCCGACATCCCCAATTGTCGGCTCTTTTGTTTTGTAAGGAAATTAGTTTAGTTTTGTAACTTGTTATAAAATGGTGATTCTCAATTATCCAGAACTGAGAATCAGTACCATTTTATAAAATTACTTAACAGATGTATCACCTGTCTAGTGCTTTGTCTTTTGTGGGAACAAACTAGCTTTATTAATCCCAATGCTCTGTTTTTTTGAGGGTTACATTTCAGCAGAATCAATCCCTTGTGCTTTGTCTTTTGTGGGAACAAACTAGCTTTATTAGTCCCAATGCTTTTCTTTTTTATAAGGGTTGTATTTCTAGCTTTTCTCAATCCCTATGAAGCAAATTTAAGAAGAGACTGTTAAAAAAATGTTACATAATTTTTGCCGACAATTTATATATTTCACATGTGTAAGTTTTTTGCTATAATTCGGAATCAAAAAAATTGAGTATTTTTGAAATCTATTTTTTATTACAATGAAACTACAAATTCAGGAACTGACTACAATAGAAGAAATGCTGGCTCAAATTGATACGATGCGATTTCTTTATCCAAAACTTTCTATTGAAAAATACAAATCATTTCTTTCAGAGATGGTTCCCCACAATTATATTCAGATTGGTGTTTTTGAAGAGGGTGTTTGTCTGGGAATAACCGGCTGCTGGTCTGCCACTAAATTATGGACCGGCAAATATCTTGAAATCGATAATTTTGTAGTTAATCCGGAGCATCGCTCAAAAGGAATCGGAAAAGTATTGACCGATTATATTGAACAAAAAGCTAAAGGCTTAAACTGCAGCAGTATTGTTTTGGATGCTTTTACAGGAAATTTTGCAGCACATCGTTTTTACTACAATCAGGGTTACGGCCCAAAGGGTTTTCATTTCGTTAAAATTTTGGATGAAGATAAACTGACGCAATAAAAAAGCACTGAAGTTTTTTTATTGAACCTGCAAAATCGGTATTAAACCAAAGAATTGGTTATTTTTGTTTCACGAACTTTATTATTAAATTATTTTGGGATTATATAAAAATCTATTCAAGCAAACTGCAATTTACGGACTAGCAACAGTATTACCGCGAATGCTGAGCTTTTTATTGGTAAGATTGTATACAGGTATTTTACCAACTGCAGAATATGGCGAAGTTTCGATTGTTTTGTCCTGGATGGTTTTCTTTAATGTAGTTCTTTCTTACGGAATGGAAACGGCATTTTTTAGATTCTATAGTGCCGAAGAAGACAAGAAAAATGTAATTGCTACTTCTACAATTTCAATATTTTGGTCATCAATAATTTTCTTGTTTGTAGCCTTAATTTTTAGAAACACCTTAGCAAGCCTTGCCGAAGTAGATGCACAGTATGTTACTTACTCTGTTTGGATTTTAGTTCTAGATGCTTTGGTGTTAGTGCCATTCTCTAAACTTAGGGCCAATCAAAGACCAATGGTGTACGCGGCAATAAAAATTGGAAATGTTATAATCAATTTATTGCTTAATATTTTCTTTTTAGTGTATTTACCAAAATTGGCGGCTTCAAATCCTAATTCGGTTTGGGATAATTTATATGTTGAGAACTTCCAGATTGCTTATATTTTCATAGCTAATCTGTTGGCAAGTTTAGCCACTTTTGTTGTGCTTTCTCCAAATTATCTTTCGCTAGGAAGAAAATTCGATCCTGTACTTTGGAAAAAAATGATGAAATACGGTTTGCCAATTTTGGTTGCCGGACTTGCATTTGCTATTAACGAACATTTCGATAAAATTCTTTTAGGATATTTATTACCTGAAAACTTGGCAAAATCTGAAGTTGGAGCTTATTCGGCCTGTTATAAATTAGGTCTATTTATGGTTTTGTTTGCAACAGCTTTTAGATTAGGAATCGAACCTTTCTTTTTCAGTCATGCCAAAAATGAAAATGCACCTCAGACCTACGCGGTTATCACCAAATATTTTGTGATTCTGGGATCCTTAATTTTATTGGGAGTAATTGTTTTTGCAGATATTTTAAAATTTCTGCTATTGGATAATAAATCCTATTGGGAAGCTATGAAAGTAGTACCATTAATTATTCTGGCAAACTTCTTTTTAGGAATTTATAATAATTTATCCGTTTGGTATAAACTGACAGACAAAACAAAAATTGGTGCCTATATTTCAATTGTTGGTGCAATAGTAACTTTGGTTTTAAACTATTTCCTGATTCCAAAATACAGTTATTACGGTTCTGCAATTGCAACTATTTCCGCTTACGGAAGTATGATGCTGATTTCTTATATTTTAGGAAACAAATATTACCCAATACCTTATGATATGAACAAAATTGGAGCTTATCTGGGAATTTCAATTGTGTTTTCTGCTATTTCTTTTTATGGATTTAGGGAAAATTATTTCGTTGGAATTCCGTTATTATTAGGCTTTATGTATTTTGTTTATCATAACGAAAAAGACACAATCAAAGGAATTATGAATAGAAAGTAGTCCTACTTTTTAATGTTTTAAATAAAAAAATGAAAATACAAATTATCAATAAATCACAACACGCTTTACCAAACTACGAAACAATTGCTTCGGCAGGAATGGATTTACGTGCCAACTTAACAGAATCAATCAAACTAAAACCTTTAGAAAGAACTATTGTAAAAACCGGTCTTTTTATTGAATTGCCAATTGGCTACGAAGCGCAGGTAAGGCCAAGAAGTGGATTGGCTGCAAAAAAAGGAGTAACCGTTTTAAATTCTCCAGGAACCGTTGATGCTGATTACAGAGGAGAAATAGGAGTAATTTTAGTAAATTTATCAAATGAAGAATTCGTAATCGAAAACGGAGAACGAATTGCACAATTGATTATCGCCAAACACGAAAGAGCTGAATGGATTGAAGTTGAAGAATTATCCGAAACTTCAAGAGGTGAAGGCGGTTTTGGAAGTACAGGCGTGAAATAGTTTTCAGTCTCAGTAATTAGTTTTAAACTTTGCGATTTCAAAAATCACAAAAAATAACTTAGCGAACTTGCGTAAATTCTTTGCGAACTTTGCGGTTAAAAATTAAATCAAGAACCAACTCAAGAAGATTTTTTAATCTTCCCATAAAAAAATAAATATAAAATGAAAATAATCGTTCCAATGGCTGGCCGAGGCTCGAGGCTAAGACCACATACCTTAACGGTTCCAAAACCATTAATTCCTGTTGCAGGAAAATCAATCGTGCATCGTTTAGTGGAAGATATTGCTAAAATATTAAAACAACCTATCGAAGAAGTTGCTTTTATTTTGGGTGACGAAGCTTTTTTTGGTGCTGATCTTGTAACAAGCTTAGAGGATTTGGCAAAAGGTTTAGGAGCAAAAGCGTCGATCTATCGTCAGGATTTGCCTTTGGGAACAGGTCATGCAATTATGTGTGCAAAAGAATCTTTATCAGGTCCAGCAGTTATTGCTTATGCAGATACCTTAATCAGAGCTGATTTTGAATTAGACCCTGCTGCAGATGCTGTAATTTGGGTTAAACAAGTGGAGCAGCCAGAAGCATTTGGTGTAGTTAAATTAAATGCCAATAATGAAATTATAGAATTGGTTGAAAAACCAAAAGAATTTGTCAGCGATTTAGCCGTTATCGGAATCTATTATTTTAAAGAAGTTGGTGATTTGAAAAAAGAACTTCAGGGCGTTTTGGATAATAATATTCAGAACGGTGGAGAATATCAAATCAATGACGGAATCAAGGCAATGATGGCTGATGGAAAAGTTTTCAAAACCGGAAGCGTAGACGAATGGATGGATTGTGGAAATAAAGATGTTACTGTTGAAACTAATTCAAGAATGCTAGGATTCTTGCATAATGATGGGGAACATTTGGTTGACTATAATGTGACATTAGAAAACGCAACTATTATCCCCCCTTGTTATATTGGTGAAAATGTAGTGTTGAAAAATGCAACAGTTGGACCAAACGTATCTTTAGGAAAAGGATGCCATGTAATTGACAGTACGATCAAAAACAGTTTAGTTCAGACGTTTTCTCAAATAAAAAATGCTAACTTAGATAATGCGATGATCGGAAACCATGTTAGTTATGATGGTAAATTTACAAGTATCAGCATTGGAGATTATTCTGTTTTAGAATAATAATAATTTAAAATAAAATTATGTAAATGATGAAAAAAGGAGTTTTTGTAATTTTATTTTTCGTTTTGCTTTGCAATTCAACTTCGGTTTTAGCTCAGACTGAACCGGAAGATATTGCTATGGCAACCGATGAATACCAGGACTCTTTTTATGAATCATTAAAACAAAAAGGAATTGAGAATTATGATAAGGCCATTGTATCATTAGAAAAATGTATCAAACTAAAACCTAATGATGCTGTTGCTTATTTTGAATTGGGGAAGAATTACTTTGCTCTAAAAGAATATAGCAATGCTCAAACTTCTTTTGAAAAAGCAACACAATTAGACCCAAAGAACAAATGGTATTGGCTTGGAATTTATGATGTAAGTTATGAAACCAAAAATTATCCTTTAGCAATCGAAACGATTCAGAAAATTATTCCGTTTGACGAAGAATATAAAGATGATTTGATTTCATTATACATGTTGACGAATCAGTACGATAAAGCGCTTTCAACGATTAATGAAATGAACGATAAATTCGGAAAATCTGAAGATCGTGAAAGATATAAAATGCAGATTTTATCTCAGGGAAAATATCAAAATTCTGAGATTGCTAATTTGATTAATCAGATTAAACAAAATCCGAAAGAAGAATCAAATTATGTCAACCTGATTTTTTTATATTCAAAATCAGAAGAAACAGATAAAGCTTTGGATGTTGCAAAACAATTGGCAAAAGAAATTCCGAATTCTGAATGGGCTCAGGTAAGTTTATTCAAAGTGTATTTAGATGGCAATAAACCAGATCAGGCAATTAAATCAATGAATGTGATTTTGTCAAGTTCTAAAATTGATTCAAAAATAAAGCATCGTACGCTAAATGAATTTTTGATTTATGTGAATAAAAATCCGCAATATGCTCCAGATTTAGAGAAAGCAATTGCTTATTTTGATAACGATCCAAGTGTTGATGTTGCAAAAGAAATTGGGAAATTCTATCACAGTAAAGGCCAATTTGAAAATGCAATTAAGTTTTATGAAAAAGATTTAAAGGCAAATTCAGATACAGATCGAGAAACGAATTTGCTTTTGCTTGAAGCGTATACTCAGGCAAAACAGTTTGAACCGATGACGAAAAGAGCGATGAATATGATTGAAGTGTATCCGAGCCAGCCACAATTCTATTATTATGCAGGCTTAGGAAACAATAAGTTACAACAATTTAAGAATGCAAAAACCGTTTTAGAAATGGGGCTTGATTATGTCGTAGAGGATAAAACACTTGAGGCAAATTTTAATATTCAGCTTGGAGAGGCATACAATGGATTAGGGGATGCTAAGAAAAAAGAGGAATACTTTTTGAAGGCAAATGAGTTATTAAAACAAAAAAAGTAAGAAATGAAAAAATATATAGTATTAGTATTGATGTCAGTTTTTGTGATTTCATGTAAATCGAAAGCTGTCGCAGTACAAAACACAGACAAAACTGCAGAAGCGCCAAAAGAGGATAAAAAAGCAATAGCAAAACATTATGACAATAAATTAGATTTCAAAACATTAAATATAAGAGCAAGTGCTAAATATGAAGATGAAAAACAAAGTCAGAATGTAACTGCCGAAATCAAAATTGAAAAAGACAAGCAAATTTTAGTAAGTGTTCGTTTTCTTGGAATCACAATGGCAAAGGCATTGATTACACCTACTACAGTAAGTTATTACGAAAAAATAAAAGGTACTTATTACGAAGGTGATTTTACAAGTTTAAGCAAATGGCTTGGGACTGAACTGGATTACAGTAAAGTTCAAAACTTATTAGTTGGAGAAGCTTTGGATGATTTAAGAAAAGGAAAATATACACAGACGATTGTAGAAAATCTTTTTAAGTTGGAAGATGAAAAAGAAGCTAAAATAAAAAAGACATTCTATTTAGATTCAGAAAAATATTTACTGCAAAAAGAAGAAATTTCACAACCTGCAGAAAACAGAATGTTAGCAATAAAATATTCTGATAATAAAACATTTGATCAGGGAATACTCCCAACCAAAATCGAAATTAATGCTGTTCAGCCAAAAGGGAAGACCGATATTAATTTAGAATATAATAATATTACGTTTAACGAAGAACTTTCTTTTCCATATAGTGTTCCAAGTGGGTATAAAAAAGTTATAATTAACTAAATTTGCAAAAAGAAAAAAGAAACATGCCAAAATTTCTCCTCAGCCTAATTTTTATTTGTGCCACAACTTTCATGTGGGCGCAGGATTCGCAACAAGAAAAACTGGAGCAGCGTAAAGCCCAGATTCAGCAGGAAATTAGAGACAACGAAAAAATGCTGCAGTCTGTAAAGAAAAAAGAAAAGTCGGCTGTAAATGTATTTTTGATTCAGGCGAATAAAATTAAACTGAAAGAAAAACTGATTAATACCACTGCTCGACAAGAGAAAATTTTAAACAATGATATGTATATTAACCAACTTAAGGTTAATAAACTGAAGCGAGAATTAGCAGTTTTGAAAGAAGATTATGCAAAGATGATCCTGAAATCATACAAAAGCCGTTCTGAGCAAAGTAGAGCAATGTTTATTTTATCTTCGGAAAGTTTTTTACAGGCTTATAAAAGAGCACAATATTTAAAACAATATACTAATTTCAGAAAAAATCAAGGTTTAGAGATTCAATCTAAAACGGCTCAATTAGTAGATTTCAACGCAAAATTGGATGGTCAAAGAAAAGTAAAGAAAAAGATTATTGCTGAAAATCAAAAGGAAAAGCAAAGTTTAGAAGTTGAAAAGAAGGAACAGCAAAAATTGGTTAATGCTATTAAAAAAGATAAAAATAAAATTATTGCTGATACCAGAAGTAAACAAGCAGAAGCGAAAAGAATCGACAGACAAATTGATCGTTTGATTCGTGAAGCGATTGCTGAAGCGAATAGAAAAGCTGCCGCAGAAAGAGCAAAAGACAATCCGGGATCTACGGCTTCTACTGCTCCGGTTTCATCATCTAAAATTGCTTTAACTCCAGAAGGAAAAATCCTGGCTGCCGACTTTAAAGCAAACCGTGGAAAATTACCTTGGCCTGTAGAAAAAGGATTTATTTCATTAGGATATGGTGATCAACAACATCCATTATATCCAAATTTAACAGTTCATAATTCAGGAGTGGAGATCACGACAGAGTCCGGAGCTACAGCACGTGCTGTGTTTGAAGGTACAGTTTCAAGCGTTATAGTTTTATCTCCAATCAACAGAGCTGTTATGATTCAGCATGGAGATTATTTCACAGTTTATCAGAATTTAAGTCAGGTATTTGTAGAAAAAGGGGATAAGGTAAATATCAAACAAAGTATCGGAAAAGTGAGAACTAGTGGTGACACCGGAAAAACAATCATTAAGTTTTTGATTCTTCAAAATACATCAAATAATAATCCGGAAGGATGGTTGCAAAACAGATAAAAAACAAGGGGAGCTAATTTTAAGCTCCCTTTTTTTATTGCTGTTGCTGCTGCAAATGATCCATATAATCTAATTGTTCCTTAACACGCGATGAAACTTCCTGAAGTTTAACGTCGTTGATTTCTTCGAATTGTCTTCCATCTTCATAACCAATGGAAACACATACAGAAAGTGTTTGTCTGGCAAGTCCTTTAAAAGTTCCTTTTATAGGTGTACAATCGCTAAAATTTCTTCCCACAGAAAGCCGAACATGATTATCCATTGTCCATATATTATTCGTTGGATCTAATCCTAACCAACCTTGTTTTGGGGTGTAAATTTCGACCCAGGCATGTGTCGCACCTTCGCCTCGAAGCCCGCTTTCGTTGGGACAAATGTAACCGCTAACATATCGTGACGGAATTCCGGCTGTACGCAAAAGCTGTAATAGAATATGAGCAAAATCTTGGCAAACTCCTTTTTTAAGCGTTAGAATATCATCAACAGTAGTTTCAATATTGGTAATTCCTTTGGTATAAGTAAAATTATCATAAACGTATGTATTGCATTGTTGCGCAATTTCAATTATAGATTTGTTTTCAATATTTATTTTTTTTAAAATGGCTTCAATTTCATTTTGTTTCTGAATATCATCCAAATAACAAAGGCGCAATAGCATAATACTTTTTTCTTTTTCAGCCTGAATATCTTCCACAGAAGTGGCATCAATTTCCGGAATTTTAAGTGAATGATTAACGCGAACCAACATTCTGGATTCGATTGTCATTTCGGTATGAACATCCAAAACATTGAAATTTCCAACACGATTTCCGTAATAATCTTCAGAAATATCGACATCAGGATTGTGTGTAATTAACAACTGATATTGTAATACTTCCTGATTTTCAAAATGATGTGGGAATAATCGAATTTCATTAATACTTTCTTTTATGGGATGATTATATTGATATTTTGTGAGGTGAACTATTTTGAAAACCGCCATATTTTTAGGTATAAGAAAAGAATAATTTTGAAAAATCTGTCGAGAATTGAATGAGCTGATTTTTGGTGTTTTGCAAGACTTCTTCCAATTCCTGATTGGTCAAATGTTGATAATCTGTAAAAGCAACATAACTTTTTAGACGGCCAAATTGGTTTATTAAAGTTCGGGCTTCACTCAAGTCATTGTCTTTAAACAAACAATCCAAATACGTATTTATAAAGTCTAAAGTATAAATTACAGAGTGTGCAAAATCTTTATTAAAAATAACCTGATGCACTACTTTTCGATTGTGCGAAATATTGCTGTAGCTTTTGAGATACAATTCATAGCCGGAAAGCGATAATAATAATCGGCGCCAATACATTAAATCTTCTTCGCCTTCGAGATTATAATTTATAGGAGCAAAATACGCCTGTGTCATTGAAATAGTTTGCAGACATCTTTCGATATGTTTGCCAATACTCGAAAAACACCAGCCCAAACCGCGTGGCATTGTAACTTGCAGAATTCCATTATAAAGCAATAAATCTTTATTAAGTTTGGTAATAATCTTTAGCGCATCTGTTGTTTCCAGTTTTTTTGGTAAATCTGGCGAGTTCATATAATGATACATCGAGTTGATATGTTCCCACAATTCTTTGGTGATTTTATCCTGAGAACCGCGGGCATTTTCACGCGCTTTCACCACTAGATTTTTAACTGAATTATCATTTTGGTTGTCGCAAATAATGTATTTTAGAACATAAGTTGTGTCATATTGTATCGCGTGAATTTTATCTCTGGACAAATTGGTATAATATTCCAATAACGGTTTGTAACCCTGAGAATCATTAATTTCTTTATCAAAAGATAAAATATAAGAAGTGTTTAAAGTAAGCAACATTCCATCTGTACGTTCCATATATCGGTTGAGCCAAAACATTCCGTCGGCGACCCGGCTAAGCATATTTACTCCCATTTTGAATGTTTTTGAGGTTAGAAATGTAATTTATTTTATAATCCAGGTGTCTTTACTGCCACCGCCTTGTGATGAATTGACAACCAAAGAACCTTCGGTCAAGGCAACACGCGTTAAACCTCCGGGAACAATTTGAATTCCCTTTGGTCCGCATAATGCGTATGGACGCAAATCGACGTGGCGTAATTTGAGTTGTCCGTCAATTAAACACGGAACCGTGCTTAATTGAATAATAGGCTGTGCAATAAAATTTCTTGGGGTTTTGGTAATCGCAATTTTGGCTTGGTCCATTTCTTCCTGCGTTGCTTTGTTGCCCATGATCATTCCGTAACCACCACTTTGGTTGGTTTCTTTAATAACCATAGTTTCCATGTTGGAAAAAACATGTTCGCGTTCGTCTAGATTTTCCATTCTATAGGTCGGAACATTTTTCAAAATCGGTTCCTCATTCAAATAATATTTAATCATATCCGGAACGTAAGCATAAATCGCTTTATCATCGGCAACGCCATTTCCTACAGCATTTACCAAAGCCACATTTCCCTGTCGATAAGCACTGATTAAACCCGGAACACCAAGTGCACTGTCTGGTTTAAAAACCAAAGGATCCAAATATTCATCGTCCAGACGGCGATAGATAACATCGACTTGTTGTAACCCGGAAGTCGTTTTCATATAAACACGACTATTATTGACAACCAAATCTCGTCCTTCAACCAACGGAATTCCCATTTGTCGCGCTAAATAAGTGTGTTCATAATAAGCTGAATTATAAACCCCTGGAGTTAGCAAAACCACATTTGGGTTAGAAATATTCCTTGGGGAAAGCGAAACCAAAATACTATGAAAAATCATAGGGTAATTACTGACCATACTAACATGATTTGAAGAAAGCATATCGGGGAAAATTCGTTTTGTAATTTCCCGGTTTTCTAACATATAACTCACACCGCTAGGGCATCGTAAATTATCTTCCAAAACATAAATTCACCTTTTGCACCACGAATTAAATCGATTCCTGCAATATGTACATGTATATTATGAGGCACTTTTATCCCTTGAACTTCCTGTATGTAATGTGGACAAGATGCAATTAATCCTGCAGGAATGATACCTTCTTTTACAATATTCTGTTCATTATAAATGTCTTCCAAAAACAAATTCAGAGCCATTAAACGTTGTTTGATTCCTGATTCAACTTCTAACCAATCTTTTTGTGTGATGATCCTCGGAATTATATCAAAGGGAAATATGCGTTCGATTCCATTGGCATCATCACTGTAAACGGTAAAAGTTATTCCCTGATTCATGAACAAATCAGAGGCCTGTTGTTGTTTGCTGGTTAAATTTTTATGACTTAAACTTTGTAAAGTTTTGAAAACTTGACTGTAGGATTCCCGAACACCTTCTTTAGAGAACATTTCATCCCAGCCGCTATGATTTAAACTTGGTGCCAATTTCGCCATGCTCTAATTATTAAATAAATTGAATAGTAGACTTTTTAATGAAAAATACTCGCTTTTTGATCTAAAATACAAATTTATTTACTTGTAAAGCTTTAAATTAATGTTGATTTTGTAATTTATACAATATTCATTTTTTCAAGTTTCTATTTTGAAAATATTACTTTTTAAGGCTATGTTTTTTTACAATTTCATATCCTCAAAAACAGTTTTTTCAGAAGTTGAAGGCCTAAATGAAGAATGATTAAAGCTGAAAAGGGAACTATGATAGCTCCCTTTTGTTAATTCGTAAACTCCAAAATTTGAAATTTGGAATTTAAAAAATTGAAAATTTACTCATTCATAGAATTGTATTTTTCTTCAGTTTCTCAACAACTTTTTTTAAGTCGTCATTTTCATTTGCACTCACTACGGTTTTTGTCATAATATGACTGATTGGTTCTCTTTTTTTCATAATTGATTTGTTATTAGGCTCTATTAATGTATAAGATAATTCTGATAAAAAATACGATTTTATCAGTATTGAGATCCTTGAGGAATGATCTCATTTATTAGGGTTTCATCAAAAAAAGAATCAAAAACGCAATAAAAAGAGGTAAGAATGTAAAAATCATTCTATTGTTCAATTGAAATTGTATCGAGTGAAATTTAAAAATAGTATTTTTGCACTATGGAAACAAATAGACAGAAAAAAATAGGCGGTGTCATCCAAAAAGATTTGGTTGATATTTTGCAAGGTGAAGTGCGAAAAAACGGAATTAATAATTTGGTAATTTCGGTATCCAAAGTTAGCGTTACATCAGATTTATCTGTGGCAACAGTATATTTAAGCATTTTTCCACAAGAAAAAGCAAAAGAAACTTTAGAAGGTATAAAATCAAATACTACCTTAATTAAACACGATTTATCACAACGTGTACGTTTGCAATTGCGTCGTGTACCAAACCTGGTATTTTTTATCGATGACTCATTAGATTATATCGAAAAAATTGATAACGCTTTATCAAACAGAGAGAACCCAATTGAAAACCGTGATCTTTTAGAAAAAAGAAGAAAATCATAAGTTGAATTTCCCCCTTTACATAGCCAAACGTTACATTTTTAGCAGAAGTAAAAACAATGCTATCAATATTATTAATCGCATTGCCAGCATGGGAATTATTGTTGGCACAATGGCTTTGTTTGTGGTTTTGTCCGTTTTTAGCGGACTAAAAGTATTCAGTCTTTCCTTCACCAATGAAATTGATCCCGATTTAAAAATTACAAGCACGCTTGGGAAATCATTTTTAATTACGCCGAATCAGGAGAGTGAAATTAAAAAAATAGAAGGCGTTGCTTCGTATACCAAAATTATCGAAGAACGTGTTTTGTTTTTGTTTAAAGACAAACAACAAGTTACTTACTTAAAAGGCGTTGACAGTCTGTATCCGGTTGTAAACGATATCAGAAAGAAATTGTTTAATGGTCAATGGGTGAAACCAGATACGTATCAGGTAGTTGTCGGTTACGGAATTGCAAGAGATTTTTCTATGGGAATTCTTGACTTTGAGAACCCATTGCAAATATTCGCACCGAAACCAGGAAAAGGAGCCTTTGAAAATCCGGAAGAAGCTTTTAATAAAACCGATGTTTTACCTGTCGGGATTTATTCCATCAGCGAAGATTTAGATTCAAAATATGTTTTTGCCGATTTAAGTTTGGCACAGGAATTATTGATGTACAAATCGAATCAGATTTCGGGAGTTGAACTCAAATTAAAAGAAAACGCGAATGAAGATGCAATCCGATCTCAACTGGAAAGCATTTTCAAGAATAAAATCACAATAAAAAACAGAGCGCAACTTAATGAGTCTTTGTATAAAATGCTCAACACAGAGAATATTGCTGTTTATTTGATTTTTACGTTGGTAATTATTGTAGCACTTTTTAATTTGGTTGGTGCTTTAATCATGATGATTTTAGATAAAAAAGGAAATCTGAAAACCCTTTTCAATCTCGGAACAGAAATCAAAAGTCTTCGAAAAATATTTATGCTTCAGGGAACTTTATTAAGCATTTTAGGAGGAATTATAGGTCTAGCCCTAGGGATTATTATGGTTGTTTTGCAACAAAAGTATAATCTTATAATGCTGACACCAACTTTGGCATATCCTGTCGTTTTTACTTTAGAAAACGTACTCATCGTAATGGGAACAATTGTTTCACTTGGTTTTGTGGCTTCTTTAATTGCCAGTAGCCGAGTAAGTAAAAAGCTGTTAGATTAATATTTCTTGTTAAAAAATATTACCTATATTTATCGTCTTAAAAATCTACAGCATATGATTGTTTCTGCCTAATCCTATTTTTATTTTTTAATAATTAGGATACTTACGTTTTTTTTCTCGTGTTCAGATAATTTAATCTGGACCAATTTTATCATTTATCCTATTATATCATGACAGAAACAATAATACAAAAAAGTTTATTTTCTAAAATTTTTACCACTTTAAAACAAGCACTCAAAGGCAACGAATCGTTTGATTACACTGCCGGAAGCATAAAAAAAGCCGTTATTTTATTAGCCATTCCGATGGTTTTGGAAATGATGATGGAATCTGTTTTTGCTTTAGTCGATTTATATTTCGTAGGACATTTAGAGCACAGCAGTTTCGCCATTCAAACCGTAGGTTTAACCGAATCGGTACTAACAATTATTTATTCTTTGGCGATCGGAATGAGTATGGCAGCAACGGCTGTTGTGGCGCGACGTATTGGAGAAAAAGATCCAGTCGCTGCTGCGAAGGCCGGAATGCAGGCCATTATTATTGCTTTTGCAGTCAATAGCGTAATGAGCATTCTGGGCGTTATTTATGCCAAAGATATTCTGATTTTGATGGGAGCATCTGTTGAAGCTGCCGAACACGGTTTCCGATTTACACAAATTATGATTGGAAGCAGTTTATGCATCATGCTTTTATTCTTAATTAACGGAATATTCCGTGGTGCCGGAAATGCTGCAATTGCCATGAAAAGTTTATGGTTGGCGAATATCTGTAATATTATTTTATGTCCAATTTTGATTAACGGGTTAGGACCTATTCCAGCTTTTGGATTAGTGGGTGCTGCTTTGGCAACAACATTGGGAAGAAGCTTTGGCGTATTATACCAAGTGTATCATTTGTTTTTTGGTAATGGAGTTTTGAGGATTTATGTCTCTTACTTTATTCCTGATTTTAAGCAGATAAAAGCCTTAGTGAAGATAGCAGCTCCAGGAATTTTACAATTCGTTATTGCTTCTTGCAGCTGGATTTTTCTAGCGCAATTGGTTGCTACAACTGGTGGTGATCATGGTTCAGCCGGTTATCAGACCGCACTTAGAATTATGATGTTTTTTATACTTCCGGCTTGGGGACTGAGTAATGCAGCCGCAACTTTGGTTGGACAGAATCTGGGAGCGAAACAAATTGATCGTGCTGAAAAATCTGTTTTTACGACAGCAAAATACAACGTCATTTTTATGGCGACAATCATGATCATCACGTTAGTTTTTGGAAAATACATCATTTCATTTTTTACAAACGACGAAATGGTCAAAACAGTTGCCATTGAAGCATTGCAGATTATGAGTATCGGATTTGTTTTCTACGGAATTGGAATGGTTTTGATCAATACCTTCAATGGAGCAGGAGATACCTGGACACCAACCGGAATTAACTTCTTCGGATTTTGGTTGTTCCAAATTCCCTTAGCTTATGTATTGGCTAAACACTTTAATATGGGACCAACAGGCGTTTTTATTGCGATTCCGGTTGCAGAAACCGCGATTACCTTAGCGGGAATTGTCCTTTATAAAAGAGGAAGATGGAAACGTATTCAGGTTTAATTAAATAAAAATAAAAAAGACCTTCGATTTCGACTGAACCCAAAAAGTAACGCACTATTTTGGACGTAGTCTAAATTGAGGGTCTTTTAGTTAAAAGTTAAATATTTTACAAATCAAATTTTGAAATCTAAAATATCGTACCTTTGAACGTACAATAGAAAGTACCAAATTATGAAAGCAATTACAATATCAACATTAAGAAAAAATATAAAAAATTATTTTGATGAAGTTTCTGAATCATCAGAAGTAATTGTTGTTCCGAGAAATACAGAAGAGGATGCGGTTGTAATAATTTCTATGAAGGAATATAATTCGATATTAGAAACGCAGCATTTATTATCAACCAAAGCAAATAGAAATAGACTTTCAGAATCTATAGAACAAATGGAAAATGGGAAACTTATGAACTTTAAATTAGATGAACTTTAGAGTATATGGACATTTGTTTTACAAAAAATGCCTGGGAAGAATTTGAATATTGGTTAGAAAACGATACAGATACTGCGATAAAAATAAAAGAACTAATAAAATCTATTCGTGAAAATCCTTTTAAAGGAATTGGAAAGCCAGAACCTTTAAGGCATGATTTAAAAAGTTTTTGGTCCCGCCGAATTGCAGGAGAACATAGACTTGTTTATAAAGTTTCAGGAACGAAAGGAGTCGATCAAAAATGTATAATTTTACAATGTCGTTTTCATTATGATGATTAGTAAATAATAAAAAAGACCTTCATTTGAAGGTCTTTTTTTATGTTTTTTAAGCAAATTCATATCCATCATAAACCTGTTCGATTTCTTTCATAACCGCAAACAAATCTTCAGGAGCATCAGTTGTAACTAACTTTTGTTTGTATTCTTTAAACGAATGAATTCCTTTGAAATAATTGGTATAATGACGACGCATTTCAACGATTCCTAAACGTTCGCCTTTCCATTCCATTGACCACATTAAATGGTTTCTGGCAGCTTCTACGCGATCGATAACGGTTGGAGCAGGTAAGTGTTCTCCGGTTTTAAAGAAATGTTTGATTTCATTAAAAATCCATGGATAACCAATCGCAGCACGACCAATCATAATACCGTCAATACCGTATTCATTTTTATATTTTAATGCTTTTTCAGGACTGTCGATATCGCCATTTCCAAAAATAGGCATTGTAATTCTAGGATTGTTTTTTACACGTGCAATGTGCGACCAGTCGGCGTGGCCTTTGTACATTTGGGCACGGGTTCTGGCGTGAATAGTCAAAGCCTGAACACCAATATCCTGAAGCCTTTCGGCAACTTCATCAATATTAATCGAGCTTTCGTCCCAGCCTAAACGGGTTTTTACAGTAACTGGCAAATCAGTACTTCTGATAACGGCTTTCGTTAAACGCACCATTAAATCTACATCTTTCAAAACGCCTGCTCCGGCACCTTTACAAACTACTTTTTTTACCGGACATCCAAAATTGATGTCCACTAAATCTGGTTTTACGGTAGAAACAATTTTAGAGGAAAGTGCCATTGCTTCTTCATCTCCACCAAAAATCTGAATTCCAACCGGACGTTCGTAATCAAAAATATCCAACTTCATTCGACTTTTGATAGCATCACGAATCAATCCTTCCGACGAAATAAATTCAGAGTACATCATGTCAGCGCCATGCGTTTTGCATAATCTGCGAAACGGCGGATCGCTCACGTCTTCCATCGGTGCTAGTAATAAAGGAAATTCGGGTAATTCTATGTTGCCAATCTTGACCATCTTCAATATTTTGTGCAAAATTACAACTTTTTAATCGAATTTACGCAATTCGAGGTGCAAAGGGACAAAGCAACAAAGGTCCAAGGGTTTTTTATCTGGCTGATTAACAGCCTTTGTGCCTCTGAACCTTTGCAACTTAAATCAAGTTCTATAATCAAAAAACCGAATTGGTTTTCGACTCATCGGATTAAAAACCAACGGATTTAAAGTTTCTTTTGAAGCGAATTCTATTTTTGGAGTTACTCTTAATTTGGCCCTGAAGTGGTCTTTTATTTCCTGAAGAAATTCAGGTGTTTGATTTTTTACGGCAATTTTTATCAGAATTTCATCCGTTCCTAAATCGTTGGTAGAAATTTCGATAAGATGATTTTCGATATTGTCAAAACCACTCAAAACATCATTCATCGCTGGCGGATATAGCGTTGTTCCTTTATATTTAATCATTTGTTTTTTACGGCCAACAACCGGGCCAACACGCAAAGTATTTCTTCCGCAAGCACAAGGTTCATCGTGAAGCTGCACAATATCGCCAGTTTTAAAACGTAACAAAGGCATAGCTTCAATTCCTAAAGTGGTGAAAGTCAATTCTCCAGCTTCGCCATTTTTTACAGGTATATTATTTTCGTCCAATACTTCAACAATAATTAATTCCGGATGATGGTGCCCGCCTATTCCGTGTTCGCATTCTGTAAAAGCGGTGCTCATTTCAGTTGAAGCGTAAGTGGAGAATAACTTAATATTCCATTTTTCTGCAATTTTTTTGGATAAGGTATTCATAGAAAAATCCTGATCTCTCAACGATTCTCCAATGCAGATGGCACCTTTTATGCTTGAATTATTATAGTCTATTCCGTGAATTTCGGCATATTCAATCAATTTCAAAAGAAAAGACGGAACAGTAATTAAATAAGAAGGTTTGTATTTTAAAATCGAATCCCATTGCAATTCCGGAATTCCGGCGCCAACGCGAATGACCCCAACCTTTAATTTTCTTAAGCCTAAAAAATACGCCAGACCAGCCATAAATTTTCGGTCGATTGTAGTCATTAATTGAACGACATCGCCTTCTGCAATTCCAGCGCAGGCAAAAGAAATGGCTTCATTATAGGCCAAACGATCCAGGTCAGAGTCGGTTAAACCAAAAGTTACCGGATCACCTAAAGTCCCTGAAGTCGAAGCATAATCAATAATTTTATGTTGTGGCACACACACAAAATCATCATTATATTGTTGTAAATCTTCTTTTGTGGTAACAGGCAAATATTGTAAATCTTCAAGTGTTTTTATCGTTGAGATATCAATATTTCTTCCAGCAAAAAGGCGTTTATAAAAAGGAGAATTCTCACTGATATATGTTAAAAGTTCTGCTAATTTTTGTTCCTGAAAAATTTTAATTTCGTCTAAAGAATTTTTTTCTATCGCTGGAATCATTGTAATTTTCTTTTGAGTTTTTTTAAATATTTTTCAATTTTTGCTTTTTCAGGAGCGGTAGTAATTTCTTTGGTCAAAGCTTTTTCAAAATTAGCCTGAGCAGCGCGGAATTCTTTTTTTTGATAAAAGTACAACCCTGCTTTGTAATATACAACCCAATAATCAGGGTTTAAAGATTGGTAATGCTGAATAAAGTCAGAAGAAACCTTTTCCTTGTTTTTCAGATACAAATCGAATTGGTGATTTTCAACTTTGAATTTTTTATAATTTTGAAAAGCTTCAGTTCTAATAAAGGGATCTTCGGCAATATTTAAATTTTCCTCTTCTAATGAAATTGCTGAATTTGATTTTCTGTTAAATATAAAATCCAGATTGTAACATACAAATTCACCCAATTGAAACGGATTTGCTGAAACCCAAACCAGTTTTTCTTTTGGTTTAAAAATAATTCCGTGATGCGCCAGCAATTGATTCAAAGCTTTTTCATTTCCATACCCCAATGAAATATCTTTTAAACCTTCTTTATTTCGAAGAATTTCAGAAGCAATTTTTGGATTCATTTTTGGATTTTCATCTAAAAGTTCCTGCATTCTGTCAAGGCGATATTTTGAATGACTGTCTTTAATTTGTACCTGATTTCGTTCATCATTTTTGAAAGCTTCACTCTGAAAATGATTCGAACAAACTAATTGATTACTATTTGCAACATCATAAACATCCATCTTTTTGGGTGAAACTTCAATTAAAACAGCTTTATTTTCTTGGGCGCTTCCAACCATAATAGATTCAGAAACAAAGACTTTTCTTTTCCTGGCGATTATAATTGCTTCTTCAATATTTTGAGCGTGCTGTAAAATTTCACGGGTCAAAATCGAAATAGGTGTTTTGGCGCTCAGCGGAATTTCTGATTTTCCGGCGTTGATAGTAACTGTCAAACCTTGTTGATTCATTCCTGAAACTGCACCGATCATGCCGGGCCATGTTACCATCATAAAATTATGACCTTGTTCCGGTTTTATAAAGGCTATGATTTTATTTTCCGCGAAAGCGTCATTCACATAAAAATCAAAATTACGCCCAAGAATTAAATTACCATCTTCAGATTTCTCGCCCCAGGCTGCAAAAGACGAACAGCCAACCAAAGCCAAATCTTGTAAGGCATGACCAATGTCGTGTGCGGCATGCAAATATAAATTGCGTTGGTATTGCGGTGCGATATTATCAAAATTATTTGAAGTGTATTGAGAAACGCCATAAATTTCAGTTTGATATTCTTCAGGAACATTGGTGTATAATTTCCGATTGTACCATTTTAGAAATTGGCGAAGCAATTTCTGCTGAAATTTTGATGGAACGATATCTTCGATTTTAGAAAAAAAGATATCCTCCTGTTTTTTTAAAAGAGAATCAGATAAAGCGCCGGTAGTAACACCAATTTCTAAAGGATCACCTTCGACATATAATTCCCAAAGACCTTGTTTGTTTTTTAAAAGTGAATTTTTTCCTGATACAAAAACAGTAGGCGATTGTTTAGTTACAGTAGGTTTTGCAGTATTATATTTTGAAATCTCAGGCTCATGACGCATAGATTTTGATGTTCCGCAAGATGCCAACATCAATAAAAGACTAACGAATAAAAATAAATTAATTCGGCTTTTCATATACACATTTTTTATTCAGATGCCTGATTGATTATGGTTACTAAATATTCTTTCCCAAGAATTTCAGAACAGGTTACGACAGCTCCGATAGTTACCCCCAAAACACCATGCATGTTGATGCTTTGTCCGGTAAGATAAAGATTGTCTAATTTGGTTTTTGACGGAATAAGAGTTTTCATCGGGTTGCTGGAATCTTTCACATAACCATACATATTACCATTATGTCCTCCAATATAATCCCGATAAGAAAGCGGCGTCGAAGTATGAATTGACCGAATACAATCTTTTATTCCTGGAAATTTTAGTTCAATTTCATCAAGAAATTTAGATGTTTTTCTGGTTTTAAATTCCTCATAGCTTTCGCCACGATCATTTTCTTCTGCAGTTGTATTAAAAGTATTCATCCACGGAGCTACATCGTCATATTTCATATAAGTAATGAAAGTCATGCCTTCTGCCCATTCTTCTTGTTTTTTTGAAGCATTCATGGAAGCCATAAAAGCTTTTGGCCATGAATCTTCGTCGTAATCATGAGCATTCCAGACTTCACTGCTTTTCTTAAAATGATAATGATTATGATTAATGTATTTGAAAGTTTCAGGCTTAAAAACAAGATATAAACTAAAAGCTGAAATAACACCTTCAAGACTTTGAATTCGGCTATAAAATGCTTTTCTGAAATGCTCTTCGCCAACTAGTTTCAGTGTAATTTTGGGATCTATATTAGAGATAAAACGAATGCCGGAAACCTGAGTACCGTCTTTCATTTCTACACCTGTTACTTTGTTGTTTTCAATATTAAAACGAGTAACTTCTTTGTATTTATAAAATTCCCCACCGTGTTTTTTGAGTTGTTTTAAGAGTTGTTTTGTAATCTGGCTTCCGCCATTAATACAACGCCAGGAACTTTGTATATAGGAGTTTACTGAAAGCGCGTGAACATAAAATGGTGATTTATCCGGAATACCCGCATACAGAAAATTGCTTCCCGCCAAAACAGCTTTTAGCTTGTCATTTTGAGTACTATTGTCGATTATATCTTTTGCGTTTAATTCTAAAATAGCATTGTCATATTTGCCTTCCCATTTTAAATTGTAAAGTGGAAATGAGTCACAAATCGTTCGTAGTTTAGTACAGTATTCCTCAAGATTTTCTCTTTCTTCAGGAAAAAAATATTCTAATTGTTTTACAAAATTTTCATAACCTTGTGCATGCGGATATTCATTTTGATCGTCTTCAAAAGAGATCATATCAAAACCATTTTCATCTAATTTCTTCAGATTTAAATGATCCATAATTCCCAAATATTTGAAATATTTATAGAGATTTTGACCTTCACTTAAACCTCCGATATAATGAATTCCGGTATCAAAAATGGTTTTATCGCGTACAAAAGTTTGTAGATTTCCACCGTATTGATTGTTTTTTTCGAGCACACAAACACTATAGCCTTCTTTTGCCATAATAATGGCTGAAACTAAACCGCCCAGTCCGCTGCCTACAATTACAACATCGTATTGCTCCTTCATTCTAATTTTTCTTTAATACGATTATGGAATCTTCTTCTAAAACATTTTCAAAACCAAAGTTAATCAAAGTGGTTTTTAAAGTGGAATTATCAATCAAAATAATGCAGGAAGTTACAGCAACAATTTTTTCAATAGCAGTAGTACAATTTTCGTCCGAAATTAAAACGGCGTCAAATTGATTTTCTGAAATGCTTTCGAGATTTTCTAAATAAGAAATTTTTCTCTTTTTAAGGAAATAATTGGTTTTCGCTACTAACGATTTTTCTTCGTCAGCTATGTGCGAATGTATTTTTCGTTGTGGTTCCTGCAAGGTCAATAAAACATCTAGTTGCCCATAATCATCCGCCAAATGCAATATTTTGGCTTTCGCCGAAAGATGCCTGTTTAAGCGATAATAGATTTCGAAATGTGTTTTTAAATTGCTTTTAACACTGTTGATGATTTCAATTTCTTTATAATCATAACTATGAATAATCATTTTTTTGAAATATTCCGGACCTTCCAGTTGCTGACGAATTTTAGCAAATTCTGCCTTAAAATAAGAACTTAATTGTTTTGTTCTTTCGACGTAATTTTCCCCAAAAGAAAGATCATCCGGCGAAATTCTTTCTAAAATAGAAACAGTAAGAGAACTGTCATGAATTACAAAATCTCTTTTCGGAATTGCTTCTGAAGCACCGTGAATTAAAACCGGAAGAATATCTAAATTGAATTCTTCGGCAAGATAAAAAGCACCTTTATGAAAACGCTTAATCTGATTACTTTCAGAACGGGTTCCTTCAGGAAAGATCATTAACGAATAGCCTTCGTTTACTTTTTGACGTAAGTGTTCAACGCCATCTTCAATTCCTTCTGAAACCGGATAAAAACCAGCTTTTCTAACTGTTCCGCCAAAAATAGGGGAGTTGTAAACCCAGTCGTTTACTAAAAAAATAATTTTCGGACTCAGCATTCCCATGGCCAGAATATCGATAAACGATGAGTGATTGGCAATAATAATAGCTGGTTTTTCAAAATTTTCATCGAATTTATTAATGACCTTTTTATGAAGATAAGGGCTCGAATACAAAACTGATTTCATGAATTTTGAAATCACATATCGAAAACCTTTCATTTTAGTTTTCTCCTTTATAGGAAGAATCGGCATGATGGTAATGCTGAAAAGTGACATCAAAATACCGCCAAGTCCATAATAAGTAAACGAAATAATACCGTGAACAAAGGTGCGCAATACAAAAGGAGGATTTCCTTTTTTTGAACGATTCGATATAAATAGTTTAAAGAGAATCGGGTAGAAGATAAACGTGATAATCAATGCGGCGAAAACTCCAATTAATGAAACCGAAGAAATAGATCTCAACGCAGGGTGTCTGGCAAAAATCATCGCGCCAATTCCTAAAATAGTGGTGATAACCGCCAGAATAATGGATGTTCTGTAAATGGCAATTTCGTTTTTTCCGGTTGAATATTCTTTTTGAAGTGCGCTGGTCATGAAAATACTAAAATCGACACCGTGCCCAAAAATCAAAGTGCAGACAATCATGCTGAAAATATTCATCTGAATACCAAAAATGCCCATAATTCCCGCTGTTACAATTCCGGTTAAAGCGATCGGAATACAGCTCACGATAACCAATTCGATTCTTCTGAAAAAGAAAAACAAAATTAGAATTACAGCAACAAATGAATAATTGACAAGCGAATTAAAATCGGTTTTCAAAGTGCTGAAAAATGTTTCATTCATTTGCTGGCGGTCAATGGCAATCAGATTATTTTTGGCTGAAGCTGATTTTACAAAAGCATCTCGTTGTTTCGGCGTCACTTTTACCAAAGTCGAAATAGTATAAAAACCATTTTTATTGGTTACAAATTCTTTCAGTTGCAACGCCTGAATTTTTAAATATACTGAAGCAGAAATCGGTTTGAAACTGAAATCCAAATGATCGTAAAAATTTGAATAAGTGGTTGGCTTAAAACCAAGTTTTGAACCTTCGGCAATTAATTGAGATTTTAAAAGCTGTTTTTTATTGGTGTCCCAAAAGGAATTCCATTGGTCTATTTTTTGCTGTTGTTCCTTCTGCGAAAGCATAATGCCACCAACCGAGCTGAAATTTAAGATTTTGTTGTTTTGTTTTTCCTTCGATAAATCGGAAAAAAGCTTGCTGTTATTTTGCAGAACTTCTTCCATACTTTTTCCGTACGAAGCAACATAAATAGTTTTAGAAGTTAAACTCGTGCTTTCTTCCAGATCCTTTTCGGCCGCTTTAATTTCCTTCGGAACAAAATTCAATTGCGATAAATCGTTATTGAAACCGACATTATTATAAGTGAAAAAGCAAACAATGGTAATTAAAACACAAAAACCAATTAAGATTTTATTGTTGTGAAAAGAAAAATGAGCCAATTTATCGATAACATTTTTCTTGTGTTCAAAGTTGTTTTCTTTTGGTTTGTATAAATGTGGTACAATCAAAAGCGAGAAAAATGCAGAAGCCATAACGATAACAGCGGCGAAGATTCCGAGATCATTCAACGCATCAGATTTTACAAAAAGCAGGCATAAAAAGGCAACTGCCGTTGTAGAACTGCTCATAATTACCGGCATCGTAATGTCTTTGTACAACGTTTTTACATCGCTGTTATGTTTGTAATGCGTCAGAATATGAAGGGAATAATCAATTGTAATTCCGAGTAAGATTGAACCAATTCCTAGCGAAATGGCTGAGATTTGTTCTTTCACAAAATATAAAAAGGCAACAGCAAACAAAGCGCCAAAAACCGTTGGCAGAAAAATAATTAGCGGAATCATGACTTTTTTATAAAACAAAATCAAAATCAGCATCAGTGTAATCATCGCGATGGTTGTCGTTAAAATAATATCGCTCTTGATTTGATTGGCATTAGCCACGGCAATTAAAGCGGAACCAAAATAACTGATCGATGTTTTGCTTTTAAATTTCTGATTTAAATTTTCCTGAATTGATTTTAGTTTGGCAGCAAAAATGGTATTTTTTTCGGTTTCGCTCGACGGAAGATTTGAAGTTATAAAAAGCAATAATTTCTTTTTGTCTTTGGTCATGACAAAACCATTATCCAGCGTAAAATCATCGCCAATATTTAATTGCTGCAATTTTTTTAAAGCGATAAACGAAATCCCCAATGGATCTTGCAGAATAAAATCTTTCGTAATAAATCCGGATGGCGAAATAATCGATTTGTAATTTCCCTGAACCGTTGCTGCAATGCTATCTTTTTGCAGTTTATTTTGAATCGCGTCGTAATCTTTATTATCCAGAAAAAGCGGCAAATTACCGTAAACAAAATCAATAGTTTCCTGAATATTTTCTTCGTCAATTTTCCCTTGAATTCCGGTAAGGTATGGTTTGCAGGATTTAGCAACACTGTCTGAGAAAGCAGTTGCCATTTCTTTTAAATCTTTATCAGAGCCGTTTTTTTCGAGTTTGAAAATGACGGTTATCTTATCAGCAAAATTTAATTGTTTAAGAACTTTTGCCGTAACGTCAGACTTGTCGTTTGTTGGAATTAATTTCGTAATATCTTCTTCAAATTTAATTTGAGAAGCAAAAAAGCCAAATACAAAAAGCATCAAAACAGCCAAAGCAACCGACAAAGATTTTCTTCGGTTGACAAACAAATGAATGGCGTAAAAATATTGATGCATGCTTTTATTTTTCTTTTTGCCACGAATTACACGAATTTCCACTAATTTTTTATCGACTTGTCGATGAAATTATGCCGTATTCAATTATTTCCGAGACCGATTTATTTTATATTCAACACAAATTTTTCACTCCAATTAATTCGTGAAAATTCGTGTAATTCGTGGCAAAACTACAAAGATTTTTCAGAATGTTTTTTAGTAAAAGCCGTTAAAAGCAAATAACTCAACAGACCAAAAAACAGTGCCGAAACGGATGCTAAAATAAGACTTCCGACGATATATTGTGTAGCATTTTTTTGAATATCGTCAAGTGTAATCGAACTGTCTAAAATTAACGGAACATCATTAGACACGAAATAGCTCCCCATTTTTAAAGAACCGTAGATGACAAAAGGGATAAACGGTGGAAAACTAACGTTCGAAGACAAATAAGCGATAACTTTATTGAGCTTAAATAAAGCAGCAAAAGTAAAAAGCAATATAGTCTGAAAACCCCAAAATGGAGAAATTCCGATAAAAATACCCAAAGCAATTGCAGCCGATTTTTTAAAATTAGTATCGGAACTTTCTAAAATATCTTCCAGAAAGAATTTTTTAAAACCTTTTTTTTTTGCTCTTCGAAAAAAATCTCTCGGTTTGATGTACAAAAGAGCATTCATTACCAACACGGTATTTAAAATACTAATTCGCGTAAAATCACGGAACGGGCGAAAATGAGAAACACGTTCTGCAGGATCATACAAAACCTGAATCGGAATATTTTTTACTGTAATCCCTTTCCATGCTGAACGAACAATAACTTCAATTTCAAACTCAAATTTATTGGTGTAAAATTTCTTCGGAATTAAATTCAAAGGATACAATCGGAAACCGGATTGTGTGTCTTCCAATTTAATTCCGGTTTCAAACTTGAACCAAAAGTTTGAAAATTTATTTCCGAAACTGCTTTTCTTTGGCACATTTTCCTGTGTCATATTGCGACTTCCAATCAGTAAAGAATTGGGTTCGCTTTGAATTTCGGCAATAAAATTTGGAATGTCTGAGGCAAAATGCTGCCCGTCAGAATCGATCGTAATGGCATATTCAAATTTCATTTCGATTGCTTTTCGAAATCCATTTCTAAGCGCACGACCTTTTCCTAAATTTTTAGGATGATGAATTTGAGTCAGCTCCGAATAGGATTTTAAAATTTCCGGTGTCGAATCTGTCGAACCGTCGTTAACAATAATGACATTGGGGGTGAAATCCAGAACAGAATCCAGCACTTTTTTAAGTGTTTTGTGGTTATTGTACGTCGGGACAATAACACAAAAGGAAGTGGAATTTAGAAGATCGTGCTGTGACAAATTAGGTTTCATTTTGGAGTTTTGCTTTTGCCTACTTCACGAATTGTTTTTCTTTTTCAGAGAAACTTTTTGATTGTAAAATAAAGTCTTTTAAGTAATCTTTCAAAGCACCATTTTGCTCAGCATAATGTTCCGTAAGATATTTTTTGTCTTCTTTAATATTCTTTTTATAACCCGTAATTCCAGGAACATTTTCCTGAATACTCAATCGGATTAATCTGATTTCAATGTTAGTTGGTTCGCTTTTAATAATTGATTCAAGCAGTTTTGCACCTTCTTTAAAACGATCAATCTTTTGCTGTAATTTTTTCTGAAATTTTGAATCCAATAAAATGGAAGCCGCTTTGTAAGCCACCAAAATTTTATCATCAGTGTTAGAAACTTCAGCCAGCTTTTCTGAAAATTCTTTAGCGTTGTTTTCTGATTTTGTAACGCCAGTATACATTTTTCTGATAGCAGCCAAGTCTGGCGTACCAGCAAAATTAACCCATAAAAGTAATGTTAATAGCAGTTTCATAGCTCCAGTTTTTTATAGACATTGCTCAGTTTCAAAGCAACCGTCTCGTTAAAATAAGTGGTGTTTTTTACCTTCACCAAATTATCTTCAGTCGTTGTAATGTCAAGTTCTAAACGCAATTCCGGATTATTTTCCGGATTAATAAGCGCCATAAATTTTACGTTGGCAAGCGTCTGAATCATTAAAGTTTCCTTCGTTATTTTCTCCGTAAGTTCTTTAATAATCTGAATCATGCAAACGCCCGGCATAATAGGGTTTCCTGGAAAATGACCTTTGAAAACGTCATGTTTTTCATTGACCAAAATCGTAATACTATATTTAGAATCGGTTGTTTTTTCTTCCGAAAGAACTTTGTAAAAATCTTTTAAAACCATTTTGTTATTTTTTTCCTCCAAAGGCATAAGAAAGTCCTAATTGAAAATTGACGTTAGTGTTATAACTTCCAAATAAATAATAATCATTTCGGTCATTATAATAAGAACTATCAAATACATCCAGTATACCTTTTTTTAATCTGGCTTCAAACGTAAGACCCGAAGGTAAACGATAGGCAATACCACTAATAAATGCTAAATCATTATACATTTCTACTTTGTCTAAATTATCATTTACAAGAACATCTACTGCTGGCCCAAATTGTATTTGAATTCCGGGTCCAAATGTCAATTTATTAAGAAGCGTAAAGGATAAATAACCCATTTGCAAATCACGAAATTTTACTGTTTCGGTTTGGGTATTATCATTAAAATAATATCCAACATTATCAGATCCCTGTCTGCTATACGTTATTTCAGGCTGAAGCGCATATTTTTTTGTAATATTTATTTCTCCAAAGGCACCAATATAAAAATCAGTTTTATAACTGGAACGGGTTTCTGAAATAGTCGAAAATGAAAAACCTCCTCTTAGACCTGGTTTAAAAGAAGTTTGTGCACCAGCTTGTTGAAATGCAAAAAAAGCTGTTGCGGCGATTAATAAATTTCTATACTTCAAAATGGTTATTTTACTTTAAAAGTATAGCTGATACCAAACTGCAATACCTGATTTAAAATAACCTGATCGTAATAATAGTCATCATAATCAACACCATCGTAACCATAAATATCAATTAATCCTTGTTTAAGTCGAGCTTCAAAAGTTAAACCATTTGGCAAAGTATAACCAACACCTCCAACAAATGAAAGATCAAAATCTTCAGGGTTTGTATTTATATAATTATCACTAACTTTTAAATCTAAAGAAGGGCCTGCCAATAGATGAAAACCTCCACCTCCAAAGTTAAATTTTGCAACTGCTCCCAGTGTTACATAATTCAATTCGTACTTTTCAGAATAATAACGGCCATCTTCAAAATATCTTCCTTCATCACCTTGTCTTGAATAATTTATCTCTGGTTGAACCGAGAAAAATTTATTGAATTTAATATTTACCAATCCACCAATGTAGAAATCAGTTTTAGAACTATTATCATCAATATTGGTTAATGTTGATATATTCAAACCGCCTCTAAGTCCTGGGCTAACTCTAACTTGTGCTTGTGAAGTTGCAAGGCCGATAAATAAAACGAATGCAATTAAGGTTATTTTTTTCATTTGGTTTAGTTTAGGTTAATGTGAATTTTACTCTGATTTAAAATAATTTAGCTCAATTCTCAATTTGATATTCTGATGTAAAATGACAACTTTTTTAGCAAAAATATCATTTTCTAAAGTAAAAGTAATTGTTATTTTTTCTTTTGTTTTAGAAGAATGAACTACTTTTTCTAATTTCTGATCTTTTTTGGAGACGAAAAGATAGTTATCCCTTTTCCCGTCTGCTGATTTATAAATGTTATCTGATTCATTTTCGAATTGCTCCTGAATTAAATATTCTTTTTTAAGAAGCAGTCGAAAATCGTCTCGCAACGTATTGATCAGGATTCTTTTATCTAATTCCGATACAATAGAATTGACTTTAAAACTTGTTTCAGAAATCTCAAAATCCAACAATTTGTTACCAAATTCAGTTGTGAAAACGATGCGATGCGTGGTGTCATTTATTTTCTTGGCAATGAAAATCCCGGACATTTCATGACCATAAACCGTGATGTTGGTTTTATAAACATAATCGGTTTTTGGTTCAGAAAAATAAGGAACTTCATAAGACGTTTTGTCTAATTTTTTAGGTGTATAATTTTTAGTGACTGAGTCACAAGAAACCAAAACAATTGCCAAAAAGCAATTAATTAGTAAAAACTGAATCGTCGATTTTTGCATTGATCACTTTATTTTTAAGTACAATTCGGGTATAATCTTCAGATGATTCCAAGAGTTTTACCTGAACCACAGTTGCTTCTTCTTTGTCGAAAGTCAGTTCAATTTGTTTAATGTATTTTTTCAGTGCAGCATCTTTCGGAACAAATTTCGCCAGATTTTGACCTTTCGATTTGAAATATGAAATCGCAAATTCTTTGTCATCAAACATATTTCCGCTCACACTTCCAACAATTAATTTATTGATGCGCCCAAAGATTTTGCTGTTGCCAATATCAACCGCACTTTTCTTTCCTTCGTCATTAATCAGGATTTTTCCGTTTTTAAAAACGATACTATAATTGTATGGTTTTTTGTATTGCCATTGCAACAAAGCAGGTTCTTTAAAAATCATTTTTCCCGAAGTTTCAATGTCTTTAGATAAAAAGTCCAAATGTTTGTATTGAACGAAATCAGTGCTTAAGGTTTTGATTTTTTTAGCTACCACATTGACGTCCTGTTTGAAAGTCGCAATTTCTGCCTCAGTCATTTTTTGTTCTTGTGCGAAAAGGAACGAATTAGAAATTGTTAGGGTAAAAAGAAATATATATAGTTTAGTCTTCATAAGCTTTAAGATTCAAAAGTTCTTCCACAGAAATCACTTTATAGTTGTTTTGATCTAAAAATTGCAAAAACTGTTCCAATACTAAAACAGAGTGTGATCCCGTGTCGTGCAAAAGTACGATTCCGCCGGGAGAAACTCGTTTTATTATGCGATTGAAAATTAAATTTTGGTCTTTTGTTCCCCCGTCGAGCGAACGGATATTCCAGCCAATTACTTTATGACCAGTTAATTTTAAGGCTCTGCGAATCGAAGGTGTGGTAACTCCGTAAGGCGGGCGAAAGAAGTTTATTTTTTTGGAAGTGAATTTTTCAAGAAGTTGATCTGTTTTCTGAATTTCTTCAGCGATTGTTGCGGCATTATAAAAATCAAAAAACTTCGAATGATTATAAGAGTGATTGCCAACTAAATGACCTTCAGAAATAATTTGTTTGATAATTTCCGGATGCTTTTCAACATTTTTTCCAATGCAGAAAAAAGTAGCTTTTGCATCATATTTTTTCAGCAGATCTAAAACTTGCAAAGTAAAAACACTCGGGCCATCATCAAAAGTAAGGGCAATTTTTTTTTCTGTTTCTGATGGATTATTGCAGAAAGCTTTTACATGATAATTAGAAGAAATTCGGGCAGAACCAAAAGCATTTATTCCGATCCAGATTAAAATTATTCCGATAAACCATAACAAATTAATTGCTGTATAAAGTTTCAGAAGAAGCAGTAAAAGCAATAAAAAGATAAAGAATAACGAAATGTTTTTATGCGTTATCATTTTGAAAGTAACGTAAAACTATGATTTTTTCCATTTACCTGATTGTACAGTAAAATGGTATTGTAAGCTGGTTTTGTAACCGAATTTACTTTTACAATTTCTGGAATTTCCTGAGTTTTTATAATTTTTGAAGCCATCCACAAAGCAAAAGCCGAAGCTGTATCATATTCTCCGCTCAAATGTTTGTAATACAATTGCGGTGTTTTTGCAAAAGCATTTTTAGCAATATTTTTATAATAAACATCAGATTCAATATTTCCGTCGAAACCAAAAACAACAGCGTCAACGTCTGAAATTTCTAAATTATTGGCCTTTAAAAAAGCAATTACTTCAGATTCAATTTCGTTTTTGTCCAGTGTATTTCTGATTTCAACATCAAGAATTTCAGCATAGGTTGAATCTTTTCTTTCGTTTTCTAAAACAAAAAAACTCGCACCTTCACCATAAACAACTCCGGTTGAATTTGCATTTAAAATATCAGAAGGAAGATCATTTTCTTTTTTAATTCGTCCGGCTAATTTAAAAAGCGACATGGTATAATCGCCAGTTTCATCAACACCGCCAACTAAAATTGAATTGGCTTCGTTTTCTTCAATCTGCATTTTGGCATCCAAAAATGCCGACTCAAAAGAAACCGCTCCGTTTACATACGTAAAATTATAACCTTTGCATTGTAACGATAAAGCAATTTGAGCTCCAACTGTATTGTGCGTTGATTGAATAAAAGAAGTTGGCGTTAAAAATTCTTCGTTATTATCGAGAATATTTTTCAGGAATTTTTCAGAGTCTTCAACGCATCCCAAACCCGTTCCGGTAATAATTGCATCTACATTTTCGACGTTTGCATCTTTCATGGCCAATGCCGAAGCTACGATTCCGTTTTTCACTCCTTTTGCCATTCGGCGAATTGCAGCGGGAGAAATATAATCTTTGTAAACCGGAGGAACAATCGAAAGAACAGTTTCGTTTGTGTTAAGGATCGCTTCTTCTAAAAAAACAGTATCAAATGTTTTTTGAGTCGAAATACAGCCTACTCCATTTATATATGTTTTTTTCATGCGAAGATTAAATTTGTTTTTTTAAAGGAACAAGGAATCGTCATTCTTTATATTGGTTTCAAAAATAGTTAAAACTATGTACTTTACTGGATTTTGCTTTCAGCTTCTAAAAAGTTTTCTAACCACAAATTACACAAATTTTCGCCAATTAATTTGTGTGAATTTGCGTAATTTGCGGTTAAAATTAAGCTTTTTAGTATTGCAGACTTTAAGTCTGCCGACTGAACCCAAGGACAAGTCCAAAGCAGTTTAGTTTCTATTGGAATCATGATGACTTTATGCGTTTTTTGAAAATATAAGGGTTGAACAATTTCCTCCAAAACCGAAAGAATTAGACAAAACGTGTTCGATATTTTTCATTCTTAAAGAAGTCTGTGGTTTCAATTCAAATTCTTCCATCGGAACTTCAAAATTCAAATTCGGATAAACCACACTATTCTGAATCGCCAAAACACTGTAAACGGCTTCAATCGCCGCCGCTGCCGCTAATGTGTGTCCGGTAAAAGGTTTGGTTGAACTAAAATCAGGCACTTTTCCATCTTCATAAATTCGGAGTAAAGCCCTTCCTTCAGATAAATCGTTATTTGGAGTTGCGGTTCCGTGTACGTTGATATAGTCAATTTCAGAAGGATTTAAACCCGAAACTTCAAAAGCTTTTTTCATCGCTAAATAAGCGCCGTCACCATTTTCTGAAGAAGCAGTCTGATGAAAAGCGTCGTTTGCATTTCCATAACCTGAAACTCTGGCCAATACTTTTTTATCATATTTCTGAACCATTTCATCCGATTCTAAAACTAAATAAGCGGCCGCTTCACCCAGGTTTAATCCTTTTCGGGTATTGTCAAAAGGTTTGTTGTAATCGTCTGATAAAATCATCAAAGTCTTAAATCCATTGATGGTAAATTTTGCCAAAGCATCAGTTCCGCCAACAATAACACGATCTAATTTTCCGGTTTTGATCAATCGCGCGCCCAGCATAATCGAGTTCGCTGCCGATGAACAGGCCGTACTGATTGTGGTAACCATTCCTTTTAACTCTAATTCTGAAGCGATTTTTTCAGCTACGTCGCCGCCATCGTGACACGAAATGTATTTTACAAGATCAGGATTTTCGAAATATTCGTAATAATACTTTTCGGTCATATCCATACCGCCAACACTTGTGGCTGATATAAGGCCGGTTCTAAATTCGTTTATCGAGGTGATTCCGGCATTTTCAACCGCTTGTTTTGCGGCTAAAGTTCCAATCATCGCCGTTCTCGAAAAGTTATTATTTTCAGAAAGCTGTAATTCGGCAACCAATTCTTCATTGGTTTTTTTGATTTCACCAACTTTAATCATGTCAGCATGAACAGTCGGAATATTTTGAATTTGAGAAATGCCAATTTTATTTTCGATTAATGAAATATAATTTTCTTCGACTGAATTTCCAATCGAAGAGATAATTCCCATTCCGGTTATTGCGACACCTTTCATTTTTAGACTTCTTAGATTTTTAGACTCCTTAGACTTACTTAGACATTAGACTTCTTAGACTTTTGGATTCTAGATTTAGACAGTTTTTTTGTCTAAGTAGTCTAAAAATCTAAGCCAGTCTAAACTGTCTTATTTTGTTCTGTTCGCGCTAATATAAGCCGCCATAGTTTCAATCGACTGGAAAATTGATTTTCCTTCTTTCGGATCCACCAATTTAATTCCGTAATCTTTATCTAAAATCACGATCAATTCAAGTGCATCAATCGAGTCTAAACCTAAACCGTCTCCAAACAAAGGATCGTTATCAGCAATGTCTTCGATTGCGATATCTTCTAAGTTTAAAGTTGTGATGATTTTATTTTTTAATTCTTCTTTTAATGCTTCCATGATTATTTATTATATAATGTATTGATAGTCTCGTTCGTATATTTTGTATTTTCTTCCTTGCTTATAGTGCAAAGAAAGGCTTTGTAATCGTCATTAAAAAATTCTACCCAACCGCAAAGTACAACATCTGCTTTATTTGAATTTAGCAAAATGTTTGAATAATTCGACATAAATTCAGTGTTGAAAGCATCAAATATAAAGAAAGAATTTTCACTTTTCAGTTGATGGCGGATACTTATTTCGCCCAAACAAATATTTGGCAACGTATAAACAAAAACCGCCGGACTCGGATAATAGTTTTCCTTGTCTGAAATAGATTCCTGATATTTTACATCGGTATCTAAACTCGATGATTTATTGGCCAAAACCAAAGCGATATTGTTTTCTTGGTCAGATGAAGTAATCGGACTCAAAAGCAACTCTGCGCCTAAAAAAGCCAATTTGCTCAAAGCATCCATTTTGAAGAACTTCGGGTATTGTATTTCAAAATTACGATATGCCTGTTTGGAGAAATCAGCAAAATCAGTTGGTTCAATTTTGAATAAAGAAGTTCCGTTAAAAACAATTTCGTTGTTTTGGATGGTGATGTAGGATTGTATGTTGGTTTTGTTTTGAGTCATTGTTTTATTTAACACTAATTGCACTAATTTGCACGGATTGTTTTTGAGTTTAAATTACACTAATTAATTGGTGAAAATTAGTGTAATTAGTGTTTCATTTTCTCAAAAACCACAGCCGTATTACAACCTCCAAATCCAGAAGCCGTTTTCAAAAATATTTCAATAGAGGCTTCTTTATTTTTCTCAATAACATTTATAGATTCGCTTACGCCGATTTCATCAAAACCTTTCGATTCAAAAAGTTGATTTTGATTGGCCGATTCAATTGCAATTACCGTTTCCAATAATCCTGAAGCGCCCAACGTATGACCATAAAATCCTTTCAAACTATTTACCGGAACATTTTGTAAATCCAAACGATTTAAGGCAATGGCCTCCATTTCATCATTGAACGGAGTTGCGGTTCCGTGTGCTGAAATATAATCGATTTGGTTGGAATTGATTTTTGCTTCTTTCATTGCATTCTGAATACTTCTGAACAAACCTTCGCCTGTTCTTGAAGGACCCGAGATATGATTCGCATCATTTATAGAGCTGTCGCCAATAACTTTTATTTTAGCGGTTGCCGGATTCGCCGAAACTAAAACGGCAGCAGTCGCTTCGCCTAAACTTACGCCGGTTCTGTTTTTAGAATAGGGTTTACAAGGTAAGTCACTCATCGCCTGAAAAGCATTAAATCCGGACAAAACAAATTCTGAAACTTCGTCGCCGGCAACGACAAAAATGTTATCATAAAGCTCTGACTGAATCATTCTTTTGGCAACCGAAATGGCTAAAATTCCGGAAACACAAGCGTTCGAAACTACAATTGGCGTAGTTTGAAATCCGAAGAAATTGGCAACACTTTTTGCCAAAACATCTAAATGTGCGTTTTGAAAACTTGCTGTTGAATTCTCTTTTAAAGCCGTAACATTTCCTTTTGTAGTTGAAAGTATAAAAGCCGTTTTCGAATTTAATTCAACTCCGGAATTTTTGATCATCGGCTCTAAAGCCAAAATCATCATTTTCTCTAAACGGGAATATTTGGTGTCAGTGCTGATTTTTGCAAAAGCACTATTTATTTTTTCATCAGAAATTACAGAAGCATAAAACGGATTCGGCATCGCAGCAATATCCTGGTGCAATTGAATTCCGGAATCGCCACGCAAAATCGCTTCGATGTTGGAGTCAACATCAAAACCTAAAGGCGTGATACAATTGGTTTCATTTATATATACTTCTCTTGTCATTTTGTGATTTTTATTCCTGCAAGGTTTTCAAAAACCTTGTAGGTATTTTAAAGCTTTGTCTGGAAAAAATGGCACGCAGATTTAAACAGATTAAAGCAGATTTGCACAGATTTTTGTTTTACACCTACAAGGTTTTGGAAACCTTGCAGGAGAACTTTGTGCTTATTTTAAAAGTCCCACTTTACGTTTCCATTCCTCATAAAAAAGAGGATTTGTCAACATTAAATTCCCTTCTTTGTCTAAAAAGACCTGAACAGTTTCGCCCGTGCAGGCCACTTCGCCTTTTTCGTCTATAATTCTAAAACGATAAATCATTTTGGCGGCAGGTGTATCAACAACCGTTGTTTCAATTTTTACAACATCGCCGTAACGCAAAGACAATTTGTGTTCGCATTTTGATTTTACAATTGGGGTCGTAAAACCGGTTTTGGCAATGTCTAAATAGGTAAGTCCGTGTTGGCGACCAAAGGCTTCTCTTCCATCTTCAAAATAGGTAATATAATTGCCGTGCCAAACGATTCCAAGCGGATCAGTTTCGTTAAAACGAATTCTGATTTCGTGCGAAACGGTTAGGGAAGTGGCTTCGTTATACTGTTCTTTTCTTTTTGTCATAAAATAAGGCAATGGAAGTTGTGATTATAAAGAACAAAAATAGCAAACTTATTTTTGGGATGATTTCGACGAAAGAAACGTTACGCAATAACACATCGTAAAAAGCTTCTAATCCCCAATTCATAGGCGATGATTTAGCAATGATTTGCATGATCTTTGGCATCGCAAAAACGGGAACCCAAATTCCGCCAATTGCGGCTAGAATGATCACACTTGTCGCACCAAATGGAGCCGATTGTTCCTGAGTGCTCGCAATAGTTCCCAATAAAATTCCGAATCCGATTGCGGCAAAACCAGAAAATAAAGCCACAACACTCATTAAAAATAAATGCCCTTCGACATTTAAGGAAGGCAAACCAATATGTGGAAATAAGAATATTGCCACGGCTACCATCATATAAAACTGAATCATACAAATGGCAGAATACGTAATTGTTTTTCCGATGATGACAATTAAATTCGAAACCGGATTGGTCAATAAACGCACAAATGTTCCCTGTGATTTTTCTTTTACAATATTAATGGATAGCGGAATCACAATAAAAAATATCGCAAAAAGTGTCCAGGCCGGAACGTTATGCTGAACCGAATTAGGCAACACCTCTTTGTTGTTTATTCTTGGAATTATTTCTTTGAATGTGATGAAACTCTTTTGTTCGAATTGTGTATTTTCTTCGCCCAATTGATTTTGGAAAGTAGTATAAATTGATTTCGTTTCAATTTGGGAAATCATTTTATCAATGGCGTTCATAACCGAAGTTTTGAAACTCATTTGAACGGCAGGATCAAAATACAATTTCACTTCTTTTTGCTGTAAAACTTTTGAAGTTTTTGGTTGGGCAACAGAATCTGTAAAACCCATTTTACTCACAATGTTCTGTACATTCTGATCAATTTTGGCTTGTAAATCGACACTTAGATCTTTCGGAATTACAATGGCCAATTTAAACTTTCCTTTGTAAACGTTTTCTCTGGCAATTTCTTCTGTAATAGGTTGATTGTCGATTTGCGTTACAACACTGAATGCATTATTCTTTTGCAGATTATCAAAAACGGTTTTTGAAACCGAACCTTTGTCGTTATCAACCAATAAAATCTGAATTTTATTGTCGCTTACGGTTTTAAAAGTGCTGTCCTGAATAATGGTAACCGTGATTACAAGTATCAAAGGCATGATGAACAGAATAATCAAACCGCCTAAATCTCGTTTGAGCAGTAAAAATTCTTTCACGATCGACATCCAAATTTTATATAGCATCTCTAAAGTCTTTACCGGTTAATGAAATAAAAACTTCTTCGAGATTTCTGGCTTCTTCAACAGACGCAATCAAAGTTGACGGCGTGCCTTGGGCGTAAATTCGGCCCCGGTCTAAAATGGCAATCGTATCGCAGAAATCTTCGGCTTCAGCCAAATGATGCGAGGTATAAATAATCGTAGTTCCGTTTTGATTCAGTACTTTCAAATAATCCAAAATGGCATTTTTAGACTGTACATCAACACCAACCGTTGGTTCATCCAAAAACAAAACTTTTGGATTGTGCAGAATTCCGGCAATCAAATTGACCCTGCGTTTCATTCCGCCAGAAAAGGTTTCAATGCGTTTATCAGCAAATTTTAAAAGCCCCAAAAGATCTAAAGTTTCGATTACTTTATCTTTTAAATGGGAACCTTTCAAACCATACATACTTCCAAAATAATGCAGATTTTCACGCGCTGTCAAGGTTGGATATAAGGCATATTCTTGAGGAACAACTCCAATGATTTTTTTGATTTTTGCAGCATGATGCGAATAATCCAGTTCATTAATCGTGAAATGTCCTGAAGTTGGTTTGATCAATCCGCAGAGCATCGAAATTAAAGTGGTTTTTCCGGCACCATTTGGACCTAATAATCCGAAAATCTGGCCTTCATTTATCTCCAACGAAACGTCGTTCAAAGAAAACATTTCTGCGTCTTTGTACTTTTTCGAAAGGGATTCTATTTTTATAATGGAATTCAAAATATAGTTAGCTGATTGCTTTTTTTAGTTTTTTGAAAAAGATTTCTTCGCGATTGGCGATGTCCAAAAGTTCATCGGCAATGGCATTGTATGCGTCTTCTTTAGCGCTTCTGTTTTTGTAAATTCGGGAAGCTTCTACTGCAAAATCTCTCCAGGAATCTCCAATTTGGGTCATTTCTTTCGAAAGATTTTTCAATTCCTCATTACCCAAAATAACTGAAGCTTCTTGTAAAAACGCGGCGTAAATAAAACGGAAACCACCTCCTCCGGTTCCAATTTCTTCCTGCATGCGCACCATTTGCGCCAGATAATGATTGGCTTTTCTGACACCGTGTTTTACAGGCCATTTTCTGATTCGTCGCGAAACTAATCTAATGCCTCTAACGCCCACAATTGGCATTGGTGCAAGCATATCACGGCAGGTATTTTTAATTCCTTTGATGATGGCACTTTTGAAATCGACTTGTGTCGGAATCTGTATAGGATAATACATTTGGCCTCGCGGAGCAAAAGCTCCTTTGGCAAAACGTACTTTATCTAATTCAGCATGCGTTAGAGTTGTAACCGTTTCCATAACCGGGTCGCTGATTAAATAATCAGTTTCTGTTTTTCCGTAAACGACTAAATTGTGTGCGTTGAAATGAAAGCGATATTCATCCGGAAAATAAGTCAGGTTGTAAACGCCGACTTGTAATCCGGTTGGAATATTATTTTTTAAATTTTCATCTAAAGCTTTATTGGCATTTAAAACAGATGAAAATTTTTGTCTTTTAATTTTTAAATTTAAACGGCTTGCGACTTTATTAAAAATCTGTCCTGGCAAAGTTCTGTAACTGATGGCCGGTGCATGATTTACTTTTATAAAAGGCAAATACACAAATAAAAGCCCGGAACCAATTCCAAAAACCATCGGTTCGCTGATGTTCAGTCCGCTGTTTTTTAGCAAATTTGACGCTACTCCATTTTCACAATGAGCAGATTGATGGTGTGTAAAAGTAACTTGCATTAATCTGTTTTAAAGTTTTTTAATTCGGCTATTGAAATGTCAAAAGCGTCGGCATATTTTTGTAAAATTTTGTCACTCAATTTAGCGAAAACGGTTGGTTTAAAATGTCTTTTTACACGCCATTTCCACATATCAACGTAACCGGCAAGAATCGTAAGATCCATTTTGTTGAGTTCCATATAATAACAAATCGGACTCACTTCTCCAATCTGAACTTTTATTTTTGCTTCTTCGGCGCGTTCTTTTATATCATCAATCGCGTTTGAAAGTGCAATGGCTTTTGGTTCCCAGCCTGTACTTAAAGCGGTTGTATAATTGCCGTTTTCGTCCGTAGCATAAACGAGTTCTTTGAGGTTCTTTTTGCTTAAATTTCCATCGTGCTGAGGTACATTTTCTTTTTCCATGACGGTTAAATTTTAAGATGCATTACTTCTTCTAATAATGGGGCTAATCCGCCTTTGGTCAAATTATCATTGTTCCAAAAACTCATAACACAGCTTACATAATTATCTCTTACTTTTTCTGCAACATAATAAACAGTCAAAGTTTTTCCGCCAGACGTTCCGGCCAATAACGATTTCATTCCGGTAAAATCAAAAACTACTTTTTTTGCAGTTGTTTCGGTTCCTTCAAATACAACAGCAGTTTGTTCTTCTGAAACAACTTTAATGCCCCCTCCACTTTTTGTTATATTAAATTGATTTTCAATAGAAGCTTTGGCACCTTCAATATTTTTATGAACAGACCAATTCATTTCTCCATTATAAGGGCATTGAACAGTATTAACATTTGTCCACGCACAATTATTGCCTAATTTAATCTTTCTTCCCACAAAACCAATGGAGTCAATAGTCATTGATTCAAAAACATTTTTAGGAATTTCGTTTTTTAGGATTCGATTTATATATTGTTTTTCGAAATCTCCGTCAGGTTTATTGTAGTAGCCAAACCAAATAATTGTAATGGTTTTGCTGTTGTCTTCTATAAAATAATAGGAATTTGTCTGAATTAAATTGTCGGTAACATTATTTGTTTTAACAACATGTAAGTTGTTGTTTGAAAGAGATTCATCTTTGGTTTTTAAATCGCTGTCCTTTATGTCGAATTTCTTATAAATCTTTTTTAATGATTTTTCAGAAAAATCATAATTATAGGTTTGGCTTGAAAAGTCAACTCCATCAATATTATAATAAGTAGCACTTTGAGTATTTATTGCTTTTAATCGTTGTGCAAAATCATCATCTTGACAATAGACAATAGCGGATAAAAAAAGCAGTAATAAAGAAGTTGTTTTTTTCATTTTTTATCAAATAAATTATTCTACCGTCGAAATCGTCTTTTGAATAAACAAATTAATTTCGCATTCTAAAAGCAGTTGGTCTTCGAATAAACTTTCGCAGCTCATTGTGCATAAAGTATAATTATCGCCAACAAATTTTGAAACCAAAGTCGCTTTGGTGGTAATGCTGTCACCAACTTTTGGCAATGAATGTATTTTTACATTTTTTAAAGCGCTGATAAAACCTATAACGCTAACATTCTCATTTTCTGTGCCATCTTCGTCAAAAAAATACTTTTTGCCGACAATTGATGAACAAGTCTGCGCTGTGTTTTCTATTAAACCGGCTTCTGTAAAAATGTTGTTATCGACAAAAATATTGTCTTCTTTGATCAAAAAGATGGTTTCTACGAAATTGGCATCGATATCTAAAATCAAATCGACCATCAGCATCGGAGCTCGATGAGGCAGGTAATTTTGGATGTCGACTCCCACTTTCATATATGTAAAAAATTATTTGTTATTGGTCATATATGGTATCGCCTTTTTTTATTGGTGTTTGCTTAAGCAAACTTCTAGTTAGTGGCGATTTCATATTCTTGTTTATTTGGCTAAAACGGTTTTCATTTGTCCGCTTGCAATTTCTTCGTTATTCAAAAAAGTAACAATGTCAACCAAAGTGATTCCACCAAATTCCTGTAAAATCGTTATTGTTGATTGAATCGTATCGTTGATTTGTGGCAGTTTTTTAATTTCAATATCTTTAATAGAACCGATGTAACCAGTTGGTGCAATTTCGTTTTTCAAAAAAAACTGATAACCGGTATGCAAAGCCACAGACTGTGCCATATGTTCGATTAAACCTGCTTCCAGAAAAGTATTTTCTTCTAAAAAAATATTGTCGTTTTGAATTTTAAATCCTGCAACCAATGACGTTTCAGAATAAGAAAACAGGCGATCTACCATTACAAAAGGAAACTTCTGTGGCAATAAATTTCCAACCGCTTCTTTTTCTAAAAGTATAGTTGTTTCCATTAGCAAACGGTTAAATACGCATACGCAAATGAGAATCTTCCACTTTCAGGAACAGATAATAAAATGCGGTCTCCTTTTTTTAATTTACCGGAATTCATTAATTCTTCAACAGCAATATAAATCGATGCTGATCCAACGTTTCCGACTCTCAAAAGGTTCATAAACCATTTTTCGTCGGTAATTACAATTCCTTTTTCGTTTAATCCGTTTTTCAATCCGTCAACAAAAAAGTGAGACGAAACATGCGGTAAGAAATAATCAACTTCTTCGCCGGTAACATTATGTTTAGCCATTGCATCGCTCATACTTTCGACACCTTTTGGCAGAATAAATTCGTCTAATAATTTTACGTCCTGTTTTACAGCAAAAACAGATTCGTTTAACCATTCATCTGGTTTGAAATCACTCCATGGTTTGATTTCTCCATTTTCTAATTTATCTCCACCGGCATACATACAAGCTTCCAGTTCGAAGGCATAAGAATACGATTCCATCCATTCGATTTTTAAGGAAATGTCTCCGCTTGGTTTATTTTCTAATAAAAAAGCTCCTGCTCCGTCAGACAACATCCAACGTAAAAAATCTTTTTTGAAAGCAATAATAGGTTGTGCTTCCAGATTTTTTAAGTTGATGATTTCGTGATTGTATTTTGGAGACGAAAGCCAGGTCGAAACTTTTTCAGATCCCGTGCAAATCGCATTTTTAGAATTTCCTGAGCGTATGGATAGAAAACCATACTTCAACGCATTCATTCCGGAACAGCAAATTCCCATAGAAGAATTCAATTCTACAGAACGGTTTTTCAATAAACCATGAACCATTGCCGCGTGTGAAGGAGCCAAAACATCTGGAGAAGAAGTGCCACATGACAATACTTCTACGTCCTGATCTGTGAATTTTTCATCAAATAATTGTACAACAGCATTTCGAGTCAGCTCGGCATTGCTGTGAGTGCTTTTTCCTTCTTTGTCGACAGCGTAATAGCGGCTTGTAATTTTATTATTACGCAAAATAATACGTCTTGCTTTTGAGGCTGTATCATTTATAAGTCCCAAATAGTTTTCCATTTCATCATTTGAAACAGCTTCATTTGGTAAATACTTTGCGGCTTTGGTAATATATACGTCAAACATAATTTAATTTCCTCTTCTAAACTCCCTGATAATATTGAGTTTCCTTTTTTATTTTTTTGAACTTAAATGGATAGGTAATAAGATGCAATATATAGACTATTGGTGAGATTAGCCATATAGCCAAGAATAAATAAACATAAAATATTTTAAGAAGCATTTTTCTGTTTTTTTGATTTTTATGAATGATATTAGACCATTTATTAAATATTTTATTAGCTGTTTTATCTACCGTTACTAAATACGAACTGATTTTTACAGCGCCTATTTCGGCTAATTTTGGTTGTAAATCGTCTAATTTGTTTTGATTGAATTGAGAAAGCATTACTTCTCCAAATTTATCCGATTCCTGAATGTCTTTATCAGAAACTCCAGGCAACGGAAAAAAGCCTAAATATTTTTTCTTCACTCCGGAAAACATCCAGTTTACAATCGTAATCACGCTGATTAAATTTCCAACACGATCGACCAACGCCACATTTCCAACCAGTTTTGCATTCACGTCACGCAATAAAACTTTTACTTTTTCCTGCGCCATAATCCACATATTTCGGGATCCGTTTATGGTGATGACTGGCGTATTGTTCAGAATGGTTTTGGCTTCGGTACTTTTCAGAAAAGAGTTCATCGGAATTGAAGGTGACAAATACCATACCTGATAATGCAAAAGAACAAGATCGAATTTTGTATTCAGAATTTCCTCAGAAACTGGTTTTAAGGCTGTCGGAATCTGTAAAAAAGATTCGGGGAAAGCATCAAAAAAAGTGGTTTTATTCCAGGGAAAAGGAAAAGGTTTTTCTAATTGAATTTCGTGAAAAGTTACTTTTATTTCCTCTGAATTTAAAAAGGGTTTGGCAATATTTCGCGCAATAGATTCTAGTTGCCCAGATTGAGAATAAAAAATAACGAGAACATTTTTCATTTGATTGAAGGCTTTGGTTGCAAACAAAAATAAGTAAATTTATTTAAACGATTTTTCTTGTTTTATATGCCCTTTTTGTGTGAACCCATTCCGGCCATGTCGAAGAATCTTCGGCATCATAAATTCGGATTTTCTGATTTTCATCTTCAATTAATAAATCATCTGATGTGCAGCCTAAAATTGCTGCAGCAGCTGCAACTCCGGAATATGTTGCACCTGCAACGCCATGTGATAATGTACAGGCTCCGCAAAGAAACAAATTTTCGATTTTAGTTTTGTTTTTAAACGAAAACGGACCAACCTGATTTAATGTTTTTTCGGTTCCGTAAACATTTCCTTTAGTCGAATTGATATAAAATTCATTGGTTTTTGGTGTTCCTAATTCGGCCTGAATAATATGCTGTTTGGCATTCGGAATTATCTTTTCGAGATTGTTCATCAGTTTATTGATGATCTTTTCTTTGAATTTTTTGTAATTCTCATTGTGATAATCTTCTAAATCATTATAATCTTTTAAGTGATCATAATTGACATAGGTTACAATTTCAAAATTATGAAAGCGACCATTAAAACTTGCTGGATCTTTAAGGGTTGTACAACTTATAAATACAGAAGGAAATGAATCTCCGGAATCAATTGTGTCACTCATTAAATGCTCAAAATTAGCATCATCATTTTCATCTTTCATCATCCAGATATTGCCGGAATCAATATTATATAAAGTTACATCAATATCGAGGGTAAGGAATAAAATTAAAGAAGAAACAGAATATTTCGTTTTTTTGAGTTTTTTGAGAAGCGATTTATCTAGATTTTCCTTATCTATTAAATTTAAATAAGTGATGGACGGATCTGCATTTGAAACAATATTTTTTGCGAATATTTTTTCACCGTTTTCAAGCTGAATTCCAATTGCTTTTTTATTTTCGATCAGAATTTTGCTTACGTTTTGTTTTACACGTATTTCGCCGCCATGTCTTTTTATTCCGTTTGTCATTGCTTTTACAATGCCGCCGCCGCCGCCCATTGGATAAAACCCTCCATCAAAATAATGATTCATTACCGAGCAGTGTACAGGAAAACAGGCACGATTTGGCGAAAGTCCATGATCGCCGCACTGAATGTTAAGAACGGCTTTAAGCATAGGGTCTTTAACATACCAGCCTATTACTTTTTTTAGCGGAAAGAGTGCAAATTTTCCAAAGTGTTTGGTGCGAAATGGAACGGTAATGTTTTGCCAGAAACCTTTAAGTTTTGGAATTAACTGCAGTTCATAATTTACCTTTTGGACCAATGAAAGGTATTCGTGAATGTTTTTTTCTTCGTATGGAAAATGAGAAGAGAGTTTTTTTTTAAGATTTTCGACTCCTGCCGGCAAATCAAAAATCTTGTCTCCAATTAAGCAATGCTCATAAGCGCTTTTATTCATTCTGAAAAAAACCATGTCATTGGCAATTCCCAAACCCCTGTACAAATCATTGGTAGTTTGACCTTCTTCTAAAAGTCCTACATAATGTACGCCGGGACTAAAACGCTGTTTGTTTAAGGTAAAACTATGACTCCATCCGCCGGGAACATAATGTTGTTCGAGTACCAAAACTTTTTGTCCTTCTCTTGCAAGACAAATGGCAGTGGACAAACCTCCAACTCCTGAACCAATGATAATCGTGTCAAATTCCTGCATACTTTACTTTAAGAGTTGAGAAGTATAAAAGAACGATTTTTAATGGTAAGATTTTATTTTATTTTTAAATGATTCCAAAAATCAAAGTAATTGAACCATTGGAAAGGATATTTTTCCAACATTGATTCGACGCTGTCGATATATGCTTTTAGCAAACCTTTTTCGTCACGGTGTTTGACTATGGCTTCGCGCGCGTACAAATGATAATGTAGGTTCGATTCTTTCATTACATACACAAAAACAACGGGCACTTTTAATCGTGAAGCTATTAAAAATGGTCCTGCAGGAAAGTGAGCGCTTTTACCAAGGATTTCTGCAGTAAGTGATTTTGTGCCTTCAAAATAACGATCTCCCGTAAAGCAAACTAATTCATTATTGGCTAAAGCCGCATTGATCTCAAAAATGTGAGACAGATCATCTCTGATAATGATGAATTTAACGCTTGATTTTTTGGTAACGCTTTCTAAATAATTTTTGATTGCAGAATGCTCTAAATCTGTAGTGACTAAATTGATCTGAAATTCAAGATCGATATCGCCTAAAAAATGTTCTGCAATTTCAAAATTTCCAATATGAGCGCTAATTAAAACACCACCTTTTTTTTCGGACAAAAGTTTTTTCAAAATTTCTATACCGTCAAATTCATAAGTGAATTTGTTTCGCATTCCGGCTGAAATGGAAATTTTGTCAATAATAGTCTGTCCAAAAGTGTAGTAACTTTTGAAAACCATTTTTTTTGCCTGGAAATTGGAATACTGGAGTCTTTCTTTGAAATAATAAAAAATAGCACGATTGCTTTTCTTTAAAAACAAAAAATAATAAGAAGCAACAAAATAAAGTAAGACATAAGCAGACCTGACACCCGCTTTTTGTATCAAAAAAACGAATATTCTATAGCCTAAAACTGTTCCTTTGGATTTGCCATCCCATTTGCTCATTAAGCAGTTTTAGCTTTTAATTTGGTTTCAATCAGGTCATAGAAGTTCTGAAAAGTAGCGATTCCGACAAAATCAGCTTCAACTAGTTTTACACCAAAGTTAGCTTCAATAGAAACAACTAAATCAACATAATCTAAGCTGTCTAACCCAAGTGTATCTTTTAAATTAGCATCTGGTTCAATGTCGTCATTGTCTACTTCAAATTCATCAACCAAAAAACCATTAATTCTCGTTATAATCTCTTCTTTATTCATTGTTCAATTTAAACTTTTTAACCACCAACGCAGAGTTGGTTCCTCCGAATCCGAAGGAATTGGACAAAAATATGTCAAATTTTTTGTTTAAAGTGGTTTTGACCAAATTTAATTTAGCAGCATCTTCATCGGGATTGTCTAAATTGATGTTCGGCGCAATGAAATCGTGCTGCATCATTAAAATAGAATAAATAACTTCGCTTGCTCCGGCCATCCAGCATTCGTGACCAGTCATTGATTTTGTCGAACTTACATATGGATTTTTTTCACCAAAAACTTCGAAGATCGCTTTGGCCTCATTTCCATCTCCAACAGGAGTTGAAGTGGCGTGAGCATTAATATATTCGATATCTGTCGCTTTTAATTTGGCGTCGTCAAGCGCTCGTTGCATGGCTATGGACGGACCTTCGACATTTGGAGTTGAAATGTGACCGCCGTTTGATGAGAATCCATAACCTACAACTTCGGCTATAATATTCGCTCCTCTTGCAATGGCCGATTCATAACTTTCAAGAACTAAAGTGGCTCCTCCGCCTGACGGAATTAATCCATCACGGTCGGCATCAAAAGGCCTTGATGCTTTTTCAGGTTCGTTTTCTCTGTTTGAAAAAACACCCAAACCATCAAAACTACTCATCGCATATTTGTTGATTTCCTGCGCTCCACCGGTAATAATAATATCCTGAAAACCGCTTTTTATTAAGAAATAAGCCAAACCAATAGAATGTGAGCCGCTCGCACAAGCCGCACTCACCGTTAAATTGATACCGCGTAGTTTAAAAATTGTCGAAAGATTCATCGTAACCGTCGAATTCATCGATTTGAAAATTGCTCCGGAACCTATCAAAGCTGTATCTTTTTTCTCACGAACAATATCTGTAGCATCAATAATGGCTTTGGAAACACTGTCATTTCCATACATAATTCCTACTTCGCGCTCATCAAAAAAAGCATCGTCGATATTGGCATTTTTCAATGCTTCGATAGTGGCCATATAAGCGTATTCGGTTTCTTCACCAATGCTCATACGTTGTCTTCGGGTCAGTAAATTTTTTAAATCCGCTTTTGGAACCATGCCGGTTAAAGCCGATTGAAAGCCAAATTCTTTTCTATCAGAATCAAACTGAATACCAGATTTTCCGTTGTATAACGATTCCTTTACTTCATCTAAAGAAGTTCCGATACAAGAATAAATTCCCATTCCAGTAATTACAACTCTCTTATTCATCGTCTTTCAAAGTAATTTTTTATCCGTTAAGTGTAATTTTGATTTTTTTTACGCAGATTTTATTTTAATCCTTTAATCTGTGGCTATATTTATTTTAAAATCTCTCTATGTGTTGAATATATTTTTTAAGAATATATTCCTCCGTTTATATTGATAATCTCTCCTGTAATATAACTTGCTTTTTTAGAAATCAAAAAGCTTACCAAATCTGCAACTTCTTCGGCTTCGCCAAAACGATTCACCGGAATTAGCTTTAATAATTCTTTTTCGTCCAGTTGACTTGTCATATCTGTTCTGATAAAACCAGGAGCCACAGCATTTACAGTAATATTACGTTTGGCAACTTCTTGTGCTAATGCTTTTGTAGCGGCAACAATAGCGCCTTTTGCAGCGGAATAATTGGTTTGTCCAGCCGTTCCTTTTACGCCCGAAACCGAAACCATATTCACAATTCTGCCATATTTATTTCGAAGCATTTTTTGAATGAAAAACTGCGTCACATTAAAAAATCCGTTTAAGCTTGTGTTCACAACTCCGTTCCAATCTTCGGGAGTCATCCACATAAAAAGACCATCTTTTGTAATTCCGGCGTTATTTACAATAGCTTCAACTAGTGCTTCAGGATTGGCTTCCTGCCATTTTGTTAAAGTGTTTTGTACCTCTTCAAAATTAGAAACGTCAAAACCCAGAATTTCTCCCGTTGCTCCTAATTTTTGTATTTCCTGAAGTGTTGCTTCGGCAGCTGTTTTATTCGAATGATAATTAATCAGAATATGGTAATTGGCTTCGACGGCTAATTTTTTACAAATAGCACTTCCAATTCCTCTCGAACCGCCTGTTACTAATACACATTTCATGTAATTTATTTTTTATTGGAATAAATGTTATTTCTTTTTTTTGACAGCAGGTTTGGCAGCAGATTTGGTTGCCGGCTTTGCTTGTTTTGTTTCCTGTTTTGGTTTTTCAGCTGCAGTTTCAACGATCTCTTTTTTTTCTGATTTTGAAAATAACTCAGCGTTTTCAAACCATTGATTGCTTACTACAGTTCCGTCTGGTTTAAGAAAACCCCATTTTCCTTCGTTTTTTACTCTTGCGACACCATCGATAAATCCTTTATCCTGCTGTACAAACATGGCGATAATTCCGTTTGTTGTAATTCCGTATTGTGTTGGGATTACTATTTTTCCAGTTTCATTGATGAATCCCCAGTTTTTTTCTTTTACCGGAGCCAGTCCGTTTGAGCTAAAAACTTCGGCATCGCTATAAGTCGGTTCAATTACAAATTCTGCTTTTGGGTTGATGTATCCCCATTTAGAACCCACACAAACCGGAGCTAAATTTTTTGAGAATGCTTTCGCTTTATCATATATAGGAGTAATTACCCAATTTCCTTTTAAGTCAATGAATCCAATTTTTCCGTTCTTTTTGGCAAAGGTCAAATCTTGTGTTTCAAAATCCCAGATTTTTTCTGCTCCGTCAACCGGAATAAATTTTCCGTCACTTACAATTCCGAAAGTTTTATCCTTTCTTGCCCAGCTTGTATTTTTAAAATAATTGCCTATTTCATCATAAGTTGGTTCTACAACTTCTTTTCCGGCAGAATTTATAATTCCCCATTTTTTATTGCTTTCAACTCTGGCAAAACCATTTTCAAAAGCTTTGATCTGATCGTATTTCGGTTCCAGAACAACTGTCATTTTTGAATTGATCAATCCAACTTTATCGTTTTGTCTGATAAAAGCAACACCATCTTTAAAATCAAATACTTTATCAGAAGCCGGTGCTTTTTGAATTTCTCCTTTTGTATTGATATAAACCCAATCCTTATCTTTTTGAACAACGGCTATTCCGCTGTTAAAATCTTTGGCATCTTTAAAATCAGCTGGAATTACCCAGGTTCCTTTTGTATCAATGAATCCCCATTTTCCATTTTCTTCTGCAGCCGCCAAACCTTCGGAAAAGCTCTTTGCCGATTTGTATTTTGGCTCAATCTTAAAATCTCCGTTTTTGGAAATATATCCAATTTTCGAATTTTTTTTAACTAAGGCCAATTCCTGACTATTAACAAATTGAATAGTGAATGCAAATAAAAAAATAAGTGTTTTTTTTCATGATTTTAAAAGGTTCAATATTAATAATGGGAGATAAAAATCTAATTATCGATCAAGTAATCTTTTACTTTTTGAACAAAAGGATACATTACCTGATCTTCTTTAAATACTGGAATTATATTTCGAACATCATCGTACCATTTTTTAGTAACCGATGAAATTTTATCTTTTTGATTTAAATAATCAATTGCCTGAACAATCGTGATCATTTCGATGCTCAAAACTTCAAAAGCGTTTTCGATTACTTTTGAGGTAATCACGGCAGCGTTTGTTCCCATACTTACAATATCCTGATTGTCATTGTTGTTCGGGATACTATGAACGTACATTGGATTAGACAACATTTGGCTTTCGGCAGTTGTTGAGGTTGCTGTAAACTGAACGCCCTGCATTCCGAAATTAAATCCTAATGTTCCTAAATTAACAAATGGAGGAAGAATTTCGTTGATTTTTGAATTCAATAAATAATTCAATTGACGTTCTGCGAGCATTGTTAATTTGGTAATAACGATTTTTAGTTTGTCCATTTCAAGCGAAATATAATCGCCATGGAAATTACCTCCATGATAAACGTGTTTGTTTTTTACGTCGATAATTGGGTTGTCGTTTGCCGAGTTAAATTCGTCTTCTAAAATCGAAGCAACATTATTGATTGTTTCTAAAACCGGGCCTAAAATTTGAGGCACACAACGCAATGAATAATATTCCTGAACTTTTTCCTTGAAGATTTCCTCAGTGTTTTCTCCGGAATATAAATGATCTTCTCTTTTACGGATTAAAGTACTGTCAGAAAGATTTTTTCTCATTCTTGAAGCTACTTCCTGTTGTCCTTTATGACGTTTGGTTTGGTTTAATTCTGCCGAAAAATGATCGTCATAGGCCTGAACCAATTCGTTGATGGCGCAAGAACATTTTAAAGACCAGTCTAATAATTTGTTGGCATGATGTACATTAACAACACCAATTCCGGTCATAACCGAAGTTCCGTTGATCAAAGCCAAACCTTCCCTAATTTCTACCTGAATCGGTTTTAAGCCTTCAATTTCAAAAACTTCAGGAGTTGGTCTTCTTTCTCCTTTATAAAAAACTTCGCCTTCGCCAATTAAGACCAAAGCTAAGTGTGATAATTGCACTAAATCACCGCTCGCACCAACACCGCCGTGCTCAAAAATCAGTGGCGTAATATCTCTGTTGATTAATTCTGCCATAAGGTGAATTACTGAAGGATGAACTCCTGAATTTCCTAATGAAAGCGTATTCAAACGAGCTAAAATTGCTGCTTTTGCACAAACCGGACTCAATGGTTTTCCGGTTCCTGAAGAGTGGCTTCTGATTAAATTATATTGCAGCTGAATTTGGTCTGACTCTTTAATTTTATATTGAGCCATTGGTCCAAAACCAGTATTTACACCATATATTATTTTATTTCCTGAAAATTCTTTCAGAAAGTTAAAGCTTTCGTTTACCCGATTTAAAACTACATTGCTGATTGTAACTTTGTTATTTCCAAAAATAATGGCTTCGAATTCTCCTAAACTTAAATATTCATTAATTGTATTCATTAAATCGGTTTTGATTGTGCTAATTTAATTTTATTTATCAAAATAAATGTAGTTATTTTGATGAAGGCAAATGTAAGTTAATAATCGGTAACATTTTTATTATGACAAAGGAGTTTGTTGATGTTTTAGTGATTGGTGCAGGACCTTCAGGATGCGTTTCGGCATCTTATCTTCATAAAAATAATATTAAGATAAAAGTGGTGGAGAAAACAAAATTTCCAAGACTTGTGGTCGGCGAAAGCCTTATTCCGCGAGTGATGGATCATTTTGCGGAAGCGGAACTTTTTGAATGTCTCGATGCGATGAATTTTGAGAAAAAACTCGGGGCTCGTTTTATTAGGGGAGAAGAAATTTGTGTTTTCGATTTCAGTCAGAAATTTGGAGAGGGCTGGGATTGGACCTGGCAAGTGCCAAGAGCAGATTTTGACAACACTATGGCGCAGGAAGTCGTTAGAAAAGGAATAGACTTAGAATTTGAAACTGAGGTTTTGGAAGTTTCTTTTGAAGGAAAAAATTCGAAAACCATTGTAAAAGACAAAGACGGAAATTTAAAAGAAATTCACGCAAAATTTATTATTGATTCCAGTGGATATGGACGTGTTTTGCCAAGACTTTTAGATTTGGATACACCGTCAAAATTAGATCCGCATTCTTCAATATTTACACATGTAAAAGACATTAACAGACCAGAAGGCGAAGAAGGAACTCAAATTTCATTTGACATTCTGGAAACTGAAGTTTGGTTATGGGTAATTCCGTTTTCGAATGGAAACACTAGTTTAGGAGTTGTTGGGCCTACTGATTTTATTAATTCGCTTTCAGAAAATAAAGATAATGCCGAGGCTTTGCGAAATGCAATTCAGATGTCGGATTATTATATCCAAAGATTTAAAGGAACCGAGTTTCTATTTGAACCGGTAAAACTGGAAAATTATTCAAGAGCAGTGAAAAGAATGTACGGTGATGGTTTTGCATTAACCGGAAACAGTTCTGAATTCTTAGATCCGGTTTTTTCATCGGGAGTTGCATTTGCAACCGAATCGGGAATGTTGGCAGCAAAATTATATATTAAAGAATCACAAGGAATTGAAGTAGACTGGGAAGTTGAATTTACGGAATACATGAAAAGAGGAATAGCTGTTTTTACCACTTACGTGAAAGAATGGTATACCGGAAACCTTCAGACTTTGTTTTTTCATCAACCTGAAAATCTGGAAGTGAAAGAAAAAATTTGCTCAGTATTAGCCGGATATGTCTGGAATGAAGAAAACCCTTTTGTAAAAAAACACGATCATGTGATTAAGAATATGGCTTATTTACTGAATATGCAAAAAGAACAAAGCCCTGAATAATCAGGGCTTTTTCTTTGATATAGTACTTCTTATTTAGATGCTTTTTTCAGTATCATTTTTGATAATGATTTGGCTGTTTTAGCATATCCTTCTCCAATTCTTGATTCGTTACTGTAATTATTTCCCCATTGATCTCCCGGTGCTTCCTCACTTGAAATTTCTAACAGCACATTTGACTTATTTGCTGTTTCTACAAATTTTAAATGAGTAGTAACTTTTGCCGGTTGTTTCATAATTCCGGCATCCCAACCCGGATAAATCCAAAGAGTTTGCACAATTAAAGTATACGGAGTGTTTAATCCTTCCTGAAAATTCAGGTTTTTACCTGCTTTGGTTAATACAATATTTCCGATTTCCAGAAATTTTGGTGTCCAGATTTGCTCTTTTGCAGCAACCCATTTTTTTTGCCAAAGGTTTCCGTTTCCTTTTGCTTTCTGATCCAAATCGGCTTTATGTTCTTCGACATATTGAGACTCCGGTTTTCTCTCTTTCATCATAGTGAAATTACTGTAATCAAATTCAGTATTTATTTCAGTCTGATCTTTTAAGAAATCAAAATTTCCATTTATAACAGTCATGTCCTGACAGAATGCTGCTCCGGAAATCAGGAAGAAAGCAAGTAATAGTTTTTTCATTTTTTTTAATGGTTTGTTAGTTTTATTTTTTTGGTTAAAATTAATTTAAAATTTGATTACACAAAATAAAATAAATTGAGGCTTTATTATTAAGAGTTAAAATGCTTTTTATAAATAAAAAGAGGATACCGAATGGCATCCTCTTTTTGTCTTCAAAAAATAATATAGTAAAAAATTATACTACCAGAATTTAACATACAAAGCCACAATAATCAATAATGTAATTACGATTAAAACTGTAGTTTGTGGTTTTACTTTAAACATTTCAGAGTCTATTTCAAACGCTTTAGGGTTCACTTTTGGACCAGCAAAACTGATTCCAATCATCGCTAACATTGTAAAGAAGAATGATAATCCCATACAAATGTGGAAAGGAATTTCGTATACAGGAACACCGCCTATAACTTTTCCAGTAGGCCATGCGGTATATAGTAAAGTTTCGTTTCCGAATAACATTGGAGCATATTCATTGAATAAAACGGATAATACAAATCCTAAAATTACACCCACAATTGCTGCAGTTCCGGTAGTTCTTTTCCAGAACATACCAAGGAAGAACATAGCAAATACACCAGGGCTAATAAAACCTGTATATTTTTGGATGTAAGTGAATCCACCAACTCCGCCAATTCCTAAAATATCATTCCATGTAAATAATACAGCTAAAAGCATTGCAGCAAAAACGGCAATTCTACCAATATTTACCTGTTGTTTTTCACCCGCTTCTTTTTGGATGTATTTTTTATGAATATCTAACGTATAAATAGTCGAGATACTGTTTACTTTTCCAGCCAATGAAGCTACAATTGCAGCAGTCAAAGCTGCTACAGAAAGTCCTTTTAAACCAGTTGGCAAGAATGTCAATACTGCAGAATAAGCTCCATCTTTTCCTCCAACTAATTGTGGTAAATGCCCATTTTGGTATAAAACGTAAGCAGCAATACCTGGCAACATTACGATTAAAGGCATTAATAATTTTAACATACCAGCAAATAAAATACCCGTACGAGCCGTTTGCAAGTCGGCACCTAATGCTCTTTGTGTGATATATTGGTTACATCCCCAATAGTTTAAGTTGATAATCCAGATACCGGCAAGGTAAGACATCAAACCAGGGAAAGTTAAGTATTTGTCAATTTCAAGTTGAGATGAAGTAGCAGTTGGCCTTGGAATAATCATTTTAAAATGCTCAGGAGCTTCTCTCATTAAGACTTTGAAACCTTCAATTGCGCTGCTACTTATTCCTAACTTTTCTCCAACGGTTATCAATGCAATATAAGAAGTTACAAGTCCACCAATAATTAAAACCGCCACCTGAATAACGTCTGTATAAGCAACAACTTTCATTCCTCCAAGAGAAATAATTAAAGCAAATAAAGCCAGTCCGATCATGATTACGTGAAGATATTCTCCTCCGGCTAAACCATTAATAGCAACAGCTCCTAAATATAGGATAGAAGTTAAGTTTACAAATACATATAAAAACAACCAGAAAACCGCCATAATCAAAGCAGTAGATTCGTTGTAACGTGTTTTTAAGAATTGAGGCATGGTGTAAATCTTATTTTTAAGATAAACAGGAATAAACCACACTGCTACAATAATCAAAGCAACAGCAGCAAGCCATTCATAAGCTGCAACGGCAATTCCTAAAAAGAAACCTTCACCGCTCATTCCGATAAATTGTTCAGCTGAAATGTTTGAGGCAATTAACGAAGCTCCAATAGCCCACCACGTTAAATTTCCTTCAGCTAAAAAGTAAGCTTTAGCATCATGTTCGTCTTTTTTACGCTTACTGTAAACTGTATAACCGTAGACCGAAACTACGATGAAATAAATAATAAAAACCGCATAATCTGCGAAAGCAAGGTTCTGGTTCATTGTTAGTAGTATTTTAAAAATTAGTTTTTAGGTGATTGTTTGTTTAATAAATTAAAAAATCAGCTTTTTTGTGGTTTTCTCTGACTAAAAATAAGATATGTGTTTTATTTATGTTATTTTTTTGTCAAAATAAGAACGAAAGTCAAAAGTATAATAAAAATCTATATTAACACCACCTACAAATGTATTTTTTACATTTATAAGTGGATTATTATGTTAAATTTTAGATTGGTTCTTATTTCGATTCAACTTTTTCACGAACTGCCGCTTTACTTTTGTAATGCACATCTGATTGTTGCCTTAAAATCTCGGCGCTTTTTTCAGGTGTAATATCACGTTGCGACTCGCCTAACATTTCGTAACCCACCATGAATTTTTTAACCGTTGCAGATCGAAGCAAAGGCGGATAAAAGTGCATATGGAAATGCCATTCAGGATGTTCTAAACCATCTGTAGGAGCCTGATGAATTCCTGATGAATAAGGGAAAGAAGTGCTGAATAAATTATCGTACTTAATTGTGAGCTGCTTTAAAATTTTAGCATAAGAACGTACTTCACCTTCTGTAAAATCAGTAATTTTTGAGATTGCTCTTTTACTCAGAATCATAGTTTCGTAAGGCCAGATCGCCCAGAACGGAACCAAAGCCACAAAATAATCGTTTTCGATAACGATACGACTTCCTGATCTTAATTCGGCCTGAAGATAATCTTCAAGAAGTGTTCTTTTGTTTTTATCATAATAGGCTTTTAGGCTATGATGCGTTTTTTCAACCTGAGTTGGCAATGATGATTGTGCCCAGATTTGGCCGTGCGGATGCGGGTTACTACACCCCATAACGCTTCCTTTATTTTCAAAAATCTGAACGTGGTTGATGTATTTTATATTCCCTAAATCGGTATACTCTTTTTGCCAGGTTCTAATGATATTTTCAATTCCGTCAAGATCCATTTCGGGTAAAGTAAGATCGTGTCTTGGAGAAAAACAAACGACTCTGGAAATTCCCTGTTCTGGTTTTGCCTTAAAAAAAGTGTGTTTAATGTCTTCTTCAAAAATAATTTCTTCCTGTTTCATGGCAGCAAAATCATTTTCGAAAACGAAACTACTGTCGTATTTCGGATTACTTACGCCATTGGCCCGAACATTACCGGGACATAAATAACAAGTTGAATCATATTTTGGTAAAGCCTCTGTGGCAATAGTTTCATTTTGTCCCTGCCAAGGGCGTTTTGCACGATGAGGTGATACTAGCACCCATTCGTTAAGTAGAGGATTGAAGCGTCTGTGAGGGTCTTCGTTAATGTCAAAATTTTTCATTGTATTCTTTTGTGGTATTAAAGTAGTGTTGTTCCATTTGAGATTTTTACATCATAGAATTTTAATTCAATTCCAAATGTATCTAAATAAAGTTTTGAAAATTTACGTTTTACCTCATTTTCATCTCCTTTTTTAACTAAATTTATGGTACAACCACCAAATCCGCCACCCATTACACGCGCTCCAATGATCGAATCGTCAGATTTTGCGGTATCTACAAGCATATCTAACTCTTCACAACTTACTTCATATTCCTGCGACAAACCATAATGCGTTTCAAAAAGCAATTGTCCTAAAAGTTTTATATTTCCTTTGTCCAGTGCCTCACATGCTTTAATAACACGGTTAATTTCTTTTACAACAAAATGAACTCTCTTAAAAACAACCGGTGTAAATTGATCCTGAATACTCAAAAGTTGCTCTTCAGAACAATCCCTGAAACTTTTTACTTCCGGAAAGTGTTTTTTAATAATTGATAATCCTTCTTCACATTCTAATCTTCTCGTATTATATTCAGAAGTAAAAAGCGAATGTTTTACATTACTATCAAATAAAATGACTGAATAATCTTTGAAATCAGCATCGTGATATTCAAATTCCAATGTATTGCAATCTAATTTGATTACTTTGTTTTCAAGTCCGTGTACGCTCGAAAACTGATCCATGATTCCACAATTAATTCCTACCCAATGTTCCGCTTTTTGCCCCATTAAGGCGATATCAACTTTTTCAATTTTTAAACCGAAAAGTTCCTTGATTCCGAAAAGCGTTCCGCACTCTAAAGCTGCCGAAGAAGACAAACCGGAACCAACCGGAATATTACTGCTGAAAACACAGTTGAAACCTTCAAACGAAAATCCATTGTCCTGAAGTTGTTTGACAACACCACGAATATAATTGGTCCAAACAACATCGCATAATTGGATTGGTTCTGTTAAATCAAGTTCAAATTCTTCATTTAAATCGATGGCGATTATTTTAGATTTTTGAGTGTTGTTTTTTTCAAAAGCAAAGCAAATTACTTTGTCAATTGCGGCTGGTAAAACATAACCGTCGTTGTAATCAATGTGTTCTCCAATAATGTTTATTCTTCCGGGAGAAAGTACAATTTTTTGAGGAACAGATCCGAACGATTTCTCAAAAAATGCTGTCGTGTTTTGTATTAAAATGTCATTCATTATTTTGTAATTGTAATAGTGTTGTCTTGAAATTCAAATGAAAAATCATTAGAATCAGATAAAAAATATGTTTTTTAGGATAATTAATTAATACGATCAAATTTATAAACTGTTGTCTGACGGTATTCATCGCCTTTTTTCAAAACTGAATTTGGGAAATGAGCCTGATTTGGCGCATCCGGAAAATTTTGGGTTTCAAAACAAATTCCGCTTGTTGCATGATATTTTGTGTTTTCTTTTCCTTGAAGGATATCAAAACAATTTCCGCCTACATATATATGTACACTTGGCTGATCTGTGTAAACACTCATTTGTAAATTGTTTTTCTCACTGAATAATTGAGCAGCAACTTTATTCTGAGATTCAATTACAAAAGAATTATCGATTGAAGAAGGACAGGTTTTAGGTGTTCTGAAATCGAAAGCATGATTAGAAAGAGCTGTAAATTTTCCTGTTGGAATATTGTTAGAATCTGTTTCTAACATTTTAGAAGCATCAATATACATTTGCTGACCTAATACCGAAGTATCGTGACCGTCAAGGTTGAAATAACTATGATGTGTTAAATTAATAACCGTATCTCTTGTAGTTGTAGCCTTGTATTCCAGCTTTAGTTCGTTTTCTTCGGTTAAAGTATAAGTTAGATAAACATGTAATTCTCCCGGGAAATTTTCATCAGAATCTTCACTTAAAAGGCTAAAAGTTATCGATGGATTTTCCCCACCAGTTAAGTCGGTTACATTCCAAACTCTTTTTCCAAAACCTATATTTCCTCCATGTAAGGTATTACCATTATTATTGCCAGCCAGCTGAAATGTTTCATTGTTTAAAGTAAAACGACCTTTACTAATTCTTCCTGCATAGCGGCCAACTGTGGTTCCGAAATAAGGAGCGCTCGGTAAATTATAAGAAGATAAATAAGATTCTAAAGTATCAAAACCTAAAACAACATCGACCAGTTTTCCGTTTGAAGCAGGAACTTTTAAAGAAGTAACCGTTGCTCCATAATTGATAAGCTGAACTTTCATTCCATTTTTATTAGTCAATTCGAAAGAATGAATTTCTTCGTTATCAGACATTAAACCAAACAATTTACAGTCAGACTGATCTTGAAAATGCGATATTTGTTTTATTTCCATATTAATTTTACCAAATGTGAAATTCAAAAATAGAAACATTCTCGACTTTTACATACCAGTACCTACCAGTTTTTTGTATATTGCGCAAAAAAATATTTTTTCATGAATATAATTTCCATTCAAAGCAATCTTGGTTTGCCAAAATATAAACAGATTATTCTTTCAATTGAAAAAGCAATTGAGGATGGGAAATTGGTTAAAGGAGATCGGCTTCCATCGGTCAATAAAGTCTGTTTGGCTTTTTCGTTATCACGTGATACCGTTTTGTTAGGCTATGATGAATTGAAAAAAAGAGGGATAATTTACGCCATTCCCGGTAAGGGATATTACGTGAAAAGCATTGAAATTGCTATAAAACAGAAGATATTTTTACTTTTTGATGAACTAAATATTTTCAAGGAAGATATCTATAATTCATTTTTAAAAAACATTGGAAAAAATGTTCAGGTTGATATTTTCTTTCATCATTTCAATTCTCAGGTGTTTCAAAAATTGATAAATGACAGCAATGGGAATTATACGAAATATATTATCATGCCAACCAATTTGACCGATATAGTCAATTTGATAAAAACCCTACCAGTAAATGATGTAATTATTTTAGATCAGACCAATCCCACTTTAAGATTGTATCCGGCCATTTATCAAAATCATGAAAAAGACATTTTTGAAGGATTGCTAAAAGCAAAATCGAGATTAGGCAAATACAAAAAATTGATTCTGATTTTCCCGGGATTCAGAGAGCCGCTTGGAATGAAATTAGGCTTTGAAGCTTTTTGCGCGGAGTACCATTTTGAGTCTGAAATTATAACCGAATTTACCGATCGTGAAATTACTTTAGGAGATCTCTATATTATTCCGAATGATCGTGATTTAGTTGCTGTAATTGAAAATGCCAGAAATCAGAATTTGAAACTAGGTTCTGATTTTGGAATTATATCCTATAATGAAACACCTTTGAAAAAAGTAGTAGCCAATGGTATTAGTACAATTTCGACCCATTTTGAGATGATGGGAAAAATTTTAGCCGAAATGGTTATTAAGGGAAATAACGTACAAATCGAAAATAAATCATCTCTTATTATGCGAAATTCCTTGTGATGATTTTTATGTCATTTCTCCAAATGATTATTTATATCACAATTATATCTATTTTTGTTTATTAGATCTATAAATTATTGGTAAAAAAAATAAGGATGCAATTTTTTGTTTTCGTGAAATTTTTTTACATACATTTGCAAATGTAAATTATACACTTATTATTTGTTTTTGTTTTAATTGAAAATATTTTTTTTTCTTTTCGGAATTCTGCAACACAAATTATAAAACCGCTATTAACCACAAACCACTTAGATTACTTAAAAATGAACAACAAAATTGACCAATTAGCCGCAAATAATATTCGTGCTTTAGCCATTTCGATGGTCGAAAAAGCGAATTCAGGCCATCCTGGCGGAGCCATGGGAGGTGCTGATTTTATGCATATTTTATATACCGAATATTTAAAATATGATCCCAGTGATATGAACTGGATTTTCAGAGATCGTTTTTTTATGGATGCCGGGCACCTTTCTGCATTAATGTATGCCCAATATTATTTGTTGGGTAATTTCGAAAAGACAGATCTTCAAAATTTCAGACAATGGGGTTCTGTAACACCTGGGCATCCTGAAGTTGATGTAAAAAGAGGAATCGAAAACACTTCCGGACCACTGGGTCAGGGGCATGCAATGGGAGTTGGAGCAGCGATTGCAGCTAAATTTCTCTCGGCGAGGTTTGAGAATTTATTCGATCATAAAATATACGGTTTCATTACAGACGGAGGTGTTCAGGAAGAAATCTCGCAAGGCGCGGGACGTATTGCCGGACATTTGGGACTGAATAATTTCATTATGTTTTACGATTCAAATGATGTACAGCTTTCGTCTATGACAGATGAGGTTACGACCGAAAATACCGCGATGAAATATGAATCATGGGGTTGGAAAGTGGTTACTATTGACGGACATGATCATGATCAGATTCGTAAAGCTCTGACGGAAGCACATAACGAAACGGAAAAACCAACACTGATTATTGGCCGAACCATAATGGGAAAAGGTTGCGTAACTGCCGACGGATCTATGTATGAAGGACAATGTGAACTTCACGGAAAACCTATTGGAGCAACCAAAGCCGATTTTGAAAAAACATTATTGAACTTAGGAGCTAAGGTTGAAGATTCATTTGCTATTTATGAAGAAGTTGCAGCACATTATGCTACTATTTTAAATCAGAAAACGGCAGAATCGGCTGAGAGAAAAGCAAAAATTTTGGTTTGGGAAAGTCAGAATCCAGAAGCAGCTCAAAAGATAAAACAGTTTTTTAATGGAGATTTACCAACTTTAGATTTCGGTTCAATCGCTCAAAAAACAAATGCAGCAACAAGAGATGCGTCAGCAGCAGTTTTAGGATATTTGGCTGAAAATGTAGAAAACATGATTGTCTCTTCTGCGGATTTATCTAACAGTGATAAAACAGATGGCTTTTTGAAAAAATCATCGATCTTAAAGAAAAATGATTTCAACGGAGCCTTTCTGCAAGCCGGAGTAGCCGAATTAACAATGGCTGCAATTGCGAACGGAATCGCACTTCACGGTGGTGTAATTCCGGTAGTCGCAACATTTTTTGTTTTTTCTGATTATATGAAGCCTGCGATTCGTTTGGCGGCAATTCAGGAATTACCGGTAAAATATGTCTGGACACACGACTCCTTCCGCGTTGGCGAAGACGGACCTACGCACCAGCCAATTGAGCAGGAAGCACAAATTCGATTATTAGAAAAAATTAAAAATCATTCGGGTGATCAAAGTTTGTTGGCACTTCGTCCGGCTGATGCTATTGAAACTTCTGTTGCCTGGCAAATGGCGTTGGAAAACAAGAAAACACCAACGGGTCTAATTCTCTCAAGACAAGAAATTGCTGCTATTCCGGCAACTGGAAATTCAAGATTTGAAGACGCTTTAAAAGCAAAAAAAGGCGGTTATTTAGTCAAATCAAATGATGATCCTGCCATCACTTTAGTTGCCAACGGATCTGAAGTAGCGACACTAATTGAAGCTGCAGAAGAGTTGGAACACATCATCAAAATAAAAATAAATGTTGCTTCAATAATTTCAGAAGGACTTTTCAGATCTCAGTCAAAAGAATATCAGGAAAGTGTTATTCCGCATAATCAATTGGTTTTCGGACTTACGGCAGGACTTCCTGTCAACCTGGAAAGTTTAGTGGGTAGCAGAGGGAAAGTTTTCGGATTGGATCATTTTGGATATTCAGCCCCGGCTTCGGTTCTGGATCAGAAATTTGGATTTACCAGTAAAAATGCCTGCGAAGAAATTATTAAATATTTGGAGCAGAATAATTATAACATAAAATAAAAAGAAAGATGAAATTTTTTATAGATACAGCGAATTTAAAAGATATAAAAGAAGCCAATGATTTGGGAGTTTTAGATGGTGTAACCACAAACCCGTCATTAATGGCAAAAGAAGGAATTACAGGCGCTCAGAATATTCTGGATCATTACATAAAAATTTGCGAACTGGTTGACGGCGATGTAAGCGCTGAGGTAATTTCGACAGATTTTGAAGGAATGATTGCTGAAGGAGAAAAACTGGCAGCATTGCATCCGCAGATTGTGGTAAAAATTCCGATGATAAAAGACGGTGTAAAAGCAATCAGATATTTTGCAAATAAAGGAATTAAAACCAATTGTACATTGGTGTTTTCTTCAGGTCAGGCATTACTGGCTGCAAAAGCAGGGGCAACATATGTGTCACCTTTTATTGGTCGTCTGGATGATATTTCGACAGACGGAATGAATTTGATTGAAGAAATCAGATTGATTTATGATAATTATGGTTTTGAAACGCAAATACTGGCGGCTTCAGTTCGACACGTAATGCATATTATTAATTGTGCCAAAACCGGAGCAGATGTTATTACCGGGCCGTTAAGTGCGATTGAAGGTTTGTTGAAACATCCTTTAACAGATATTGGTTTAGCAACCTTTTTAGCAGATTACCAAAAAGGAAATAGCTAGAAATTGGTCTACTGATTTTACTGATTAAACGGATTTACACAGGTTTTTTAGTCACAATAATAGTCATAAAAATCCGTGGTAACCCGTTTAAATTCATTCAATCCGTGGCTAATCGCAAAAAGAAAAATTTGTTTAGTTTTTAATAGTAGTTTTATTGAAGTAAAAACCCTGAAAGTTTGTAGGTTTCAGGGTTTTTTGTTGTAAAAAAATAGCCACAGATTAAAGGATTAAGAAGATTAAAAAAATCTGTGTTAATCTGTGTAATCTGTGGCTAAACTTTTAATTATAAATTCAGCACAAAATCATTTAGTAATTTTTCTTCATATTTTTCTTTGTTGAAAGTATACAAATAAGAACCTTTTCGGGATGATTGCATGTCTTTTTCATCTAATTTATTCAGTATTTCTAATGAATTAATTTTACTGATAAAGTTTCGTTTGTCTAGTTCTTTACTCAAAATTGCTTCGTATAATTCCAATAACTGACGCATCGTGAATTTTTCAGGCAATAATTCAAACCCGATTGGTTTTATTGAAGTTCTGTAACGTAACCTTTTGATGGCGTAATCTACCATTTCGTTGTGGTCAAAAATTAAGTTTGGAGCATCAGTTATACTAAACCATTGCGCGTGATAATTTTTAATAAGTTCCGTATTGTGATTTTCAATATTAATTAAGGCGTAGTACGATACTGAAATGGTTCTTTCGACAGGGTCACGATCAATTTCGCTATAAGCATATAATTGCTCCATATAAATGTCGTGTAACCCGGTATAGGTATGTAATATTCTAATAGCAGCGTTGTCAAGTACCTCATCGCGCTTTAAAAATCCTCCAATTAAAGACCATTTTCCTCTTTCGGGCTCAAAATCCCTTTTGATTAAAAGAATTTTCAACCCCTCATGGTCAAATCCAAAAATGATACAATCTACTGCTAATAGGACTTTATCGGCAGAGCTATAACTGTTTAGCATATTAAATATTTTATTGGTAAATATATAAACTTCTTAATACGTTTCATAATTTATTAATGTAGATTTTACACTTACACAAATAACTACTCAAAAATAGCGTTAAAAAAATAACTTTTTAGAAAAAAATAACAGTCTGTTACTCAATTTAAGACTTTTTTAAGATGAAAACAGGATAGTTACAGGATAGTTTTTAAAAATGCTATTGTGTAAAAGTGAAAAATCTGACAAATAAAACAAGATTTTTTTTACAAAAATAACATTTTATGCGTTTTAAATTACTCAAAATTAAATAGTTTTTGAAAAAAGCATTTTTTGCTTAAAAAGTTGCTTTTTGATAAAAAGTGTAAATTTTACACAAATAACTTTCAAAAAAGGCACTTTTTTTGAAAAAAATAGCAGGTTTTAAATGTTCATTTAACACTTAATTTACGATATGTATTTTTTTTCTTGACTTTTTTTATGATATTAATTTGTTTTTGAGTGTTTTTTTTAGTTAAATTTACAAATGTAGAATTAACACTTATAATTATACAACTAACCAACCTTAAAAAAACCAATATGATAACAAACCAACGATTATTTTTTTATTGCAATTTTTTATTGCCAAAAAAAGAATGGCTTTTAGCATTAATGATGCTATTTTTCTCTGTTAATCAAATGTCGGCTCAGGGCAAAGAGATTAGCGGAGTTGTTACCTCGGCACAAGACAAGTTACCCTTGCCGGGCGTGAACATTATGATAAAAGGAACCAAAACAGTAGCAGTTACTGGATTTGATGGAGAGTATAATATTAAAGCATCCCCAAATGATGTTTTAGTTTTTTCATTTCTGGGATTTCAAAATCAGGAAATAACAGTAGGAAATCTATCTAAAATAAATGCCGTATTAAGTGAAGACACTAATAAATTAAATGAAGTAGTTGTAATAGGTTACGGGACTCAAAAGAAATCAGATTTAACAGGGTCTGTAAGTGTCGTAAATTTAGAATCGGCTAAAAAAACAGTAACATACGATGCTGCAAAAATGCTTCAGGGACAGGTTCCGGGAGTAACCGTGCAATCATCAGGTGAGCCTGGAGGTTTTGTAAATGTTAAAATTAGGGGGATAACTTCATTCACAAATAACAATCCTCTTTTTGTTATTGACGGAATTATGGTTGATGCTCCTTACGATTTTGCACCGGGAGAAATTGAATCCATGCAGGTTTTAAAAGATGCTTCTTCAGCAGCGATTTACGGTGTTCGTGGAGCAAATGGAGTTGTTATTATTACAACTAAAAAAGGAAAAGCCGGCAGAATGGATATCAAATTTAAATCGATTGTGGGGCTTCAGGATGTTTCAAAAAGATGGGATGTGACTGATCGTGTCGGATATCAAAAAATTACCAGCGAAGCAGAAAGAAACAGAGATATCAGAGCCGGAGTTCCGGTAAGTATTGCTCCTGGAAATAATCCTGCAAGTCCGTCTTACATCTCAAACGTTGATACAGACTGGCAAAAAGAAGGATTACAGACTGGTGTTGTACAAAATCAGGCCCTTACATTTACCGGAGGTGCAGAAAATATTAATTATAGTTTTAATGTGGACTATTTTAAAAATACAAGTTATTTAAAAACACCACAGGATTATGAAAGATTGTCAACCAATTTGAATTTAAACGGTAAAAAAGGAAAATTCAAATACGGGGCAAAAATTGCCTATACCCAATCTGATAAAGAAATTTTTAATGAATATAATTTAGGTCAGACGCCAATTAGTGATTTATTAGGCGCTGTTCCAACAATGCCTGTTTATGATCCTAACAGACTTGGAGGTTATGGCGGTACTGATAATTTAACACAAAGAGCGATTTCAATGAACCCAATCGGATATAATAATCTGATCGATAATAACGGAAAAAGAAATCGTTTTATAGGTGATATCTGGGGTGAAATAGAGATTGTAAAAGGACTTAAATATAAATTGGATATCAGTTACGACAGAACTGACTGGGAAAACAGAAAATTTATTCCGCCAAGTGATTTAGGCTGGTACTATATTACTACAAATGACGAAGCTTCTTTAGATGTAGAAACTGGAAATGAGCTAAGAACTTTCATGAATAATTTATTGACTTATGAAGTTACACTTGGAAAACATAAAATTGATGCTCTTGCAGGCTGGATTCAGGAAAGAAGAGACAATCATAAATATAATATGAGAGGTGTAGGGTATACGCCGGGAGAAATTCCGATGCTTCAATATGCTGATGCCAGAAATGCAAGTGAATATAAATTTACAATTACAGGAATATCCTATATCAGCAGATTAAATTATAATTATGATGACAGGTATTTGTTGCAGGCTAATTTTAGACAGGACAGAACATCTCTTTTTAGCGAGCAAAATAATTCGGCAAATTTTTATTCTTTCTCCGGAGGATGGAAAATTAGTAATGAAAAGTTTTTAAAATTACCAGAATGGGTAAGCAATATCAAACTTAGAGGAGGTTATGGTACATTGGGTAACAATACAATTCCGCAGTACTTTTTTGCTTCAACAGTTAATGGTTTCGCCAGCTATGATTTTAATAACGAGCTAGCTCCTGGGACAACTGTTGTAGCTGCCCTTGATCCTAATGTAAAATGGGAAAAAACAAGCAGTTCAAATATTGCATTAGAGCTGGGATTCCTAAATAATGATTTACAATTTACAGCAGAATATTTTTCTAAAAAAGTTACTGATATATTAGTTAGGGTGCCTTTACCTTTTTCTACAGGAGCTTTTCCGGCAGATATTTTTACTAATGCAGGAGACATGAAAAATCATGGTTTGGAGTTTACAGCATCATATAGTAATCACCATCATAAATTCAAATATGATATTTCTGCCAATTTTGGTACGCTGAAAAATGAAGTTACTAAAATTGGAGTTAACGGAAACCCTCTTTACGGAACATTTTCAAAAACACAAGTGGGAAGATCTGTTGGTGAACTTTTTGCCTGGGAAGCAGTAGGTATTTTCCAAAATGCAGCAGAAGTTTCTTCTTCACCAACTCAAACAGGTGCAGCACCTGGTGATATCAAATTTAGAGACGTAAACGGTGATGGCGCTATTACAGATGCTGACAGAACTTTTCAGGGAGTATCAATTCCTAAATATGGTTTCGGTATGAATTTTAGTGCTTCTTATGCAAACTTTGATTTCTCAATGTTCTGGCAGGGAAGTGGCGGAAATAAAGTGTTCAATGCCATGTATCGTAATTTAATGATAGGGCAATATACAAATCATCACATAGACGAACTGAACTACTGGACACCTACAAATACCAATACAAATGTTCCGGCACCTGTGATTGGTGACCCTAACGGAAATGCAAGAGAGTCAAACAGATTTATAGAAAGTGGTGATTATGTAAGGTTACAAACAATGGAAATAGGGTATAACATTCCGCTGAATGATAAATTTATTCAAAAAGCCAAAGTTTATATCAATGGACAAAATTTATTGACCATTACTAAATATGAGGGTTATGATCCTGATTTTAATAGTGAGGGATTACTTTCAAGAGGATATGATGCGGGATCTTTTCCAAATCCAAGAACAATTTCTTTAGGAGTAGAAGTAAGTTTCTAAACTGATTTAACCAATTAAAAACGTATTAAAATGAAATATAAAATATATAACTATATAGCTGTTTTCTTTTCACTTGCTATGCTAACAACTAGCTGTGTTGAAAATGAAGATTTGACTCAGCTTGATCCTAATAACGATGCAGTTGATTCATTCTGGAAAACAGATCAGGACGCACTTGAAGGCGTAAATGCAGCTTACGGAAGTTTATTAACTGATGGAACTTACATGCGTAGTACACCACTTTTATTAGACGCAAAAGCAGATGATTCCCGTACCAATAGTCCATGGCCATCAATGTATAACGTTGGTCACTTTAATTCAAATGTAGCAGATGCTGCAATTTATGGATGGGCTTATGAAACTTATTATCAGGGAATTTACCGTGCTAATCAGGTTTTGACAAATTTGCCAAATATTGCTTTTGCAGATGCAGCATTAAAAAACAGGATTTTAGGGCAGGCGTATTTCTTAAGAGGATTGTATCTTTTTCACGCTGTAAATATGTTCAAAAATGTTCCGTTGCCAACTGAATTGGCAGTGTACTATCCTCAAAAAACACAAGCAGAAGGCTGGGCTCAGGTTATTGCCGATTTTAAAGCCGCCGCTGAATTACTGCCAACCTCTTATACGGGTGTTTCAGGTTTAGATGCTGGTCAAAAAGGGCGTGCTACAAAAGGAGCTGCTTTAGGATATTTAGGAAAAGCGTATTTATTTACTAAAGATTTTGCCAATGCAAGAACAACATTTAAACAAGTAATAGATTTAGGGGTTTACTCTTTAGTATCTAACTATCGCGACAACTTTACTACTGCTAATGAAAACAATTCAGAATCTCTTTTCGAAGTACAATTTAGCAGAGATGCAGGTGGCGTTGATTTAGGTTGGGGCGGTGCTCCGGCTTCAGGTTGGGGGAAAACTTCGGCACGTGCTATCACTTATGCACCAAGAGCTTTTGGATGGACAGATGTGCAGCCAACATGGGTACTTTTTAATGAATATCAGGAAGAAAAAACAATTGCAAATACAGTAGATCCTCGTTTAGATGCGACTATCTTTTATAATAAACCGGGAGTGAAAATATATGGTAAAGATTTTGCGACATTTTATGCTTCAAGTCCGGCAGATTTAAATGATTTATTCTGCAGAAAATACCAAAATTCAGATGGAGAATTTGCAGACGAATACGATTGGCGTTCCGGAATCAACGAGCGTTTATTAAGATATGCTGATATTCTTTTAATGTATGCTGAATCTCTAAATGAAACAGGCGATACTCCGGGAGCTTACACTTATATTCAAATGGTGAGAAACAGAGTTAATTTGCCAAATTTAGCAACTACAAAACCTGGAATGTCGCAAGCACAAATGAGAGAGCAAATTGGCCACGAAAGATTTTTAGAATTCCCTCTTGAAGGCCACCGTTTTGATGATATTCGTCGTTGGGGATGGTTACAGGATGCTACAAAACTGGCGTGGTTAAAATCAAGAGATGCTGAATTTAACTCCTATACGGCAGGAAGAGAATATTTCCCAATTCCGCAATTAGAAATGGATAACAATCCGGGAACTGTTCAAAACGACAGTTATTAAAAAATAGTTTTCAGTCTCAGTACCAGTCTCAGTATTCAGTCACAGTTTACAGTATGACTGAATACTGAGACTGTAAACTGCGACTAAAAAAAGATTAAAGTCAGAGTAGTAACTAAAATTTTATCACAAATGAAAACAATTACAAGTTTTGTTTTATTAGCAATATTATTAGTAGGTTGCCAGAATGAAGATACTATAATCCCTTCGAATGATGAGGCAGTTTCAGTTGAGACAACTCAAAATTCTCAGGTAAAAAATTTAACAGCTAAAACGGTCAGCGGAAATGTTCCGTCACACGACCCGAGCACAATTATAAAAAGCGGTGTTAATTACTATGTTTTTACAACAGGTGATAATATACCAATGACATATTCAACAAATTTAACAAGCTGGACTTGGGGAACATCAGTGTTCACTTCAACTCCAGGCTGGATATCCGGATATGTTCCGGGTTTTACAAAAAATTTCTGGGCACCAGATTTAGCATGGTTTAATAATCGATGGAACATGTATTATTCTTGTTCAACTTTCGGATCTGCTACTTCTGCAATCGGTTTGGTAACGGCCCCTTCTATTTCACAAAGTGCCGGAACAAATTGGACAGACAGAGGTCTTGTTGTGGCTTCTTCTTCAGCTTCAGATGTAAACGCAATTGATCCTTCAATTCTGGTAGACGGAAGCAATGTTTATATGGCGTATGGTTCCTGGCATGCCGGAATTGGCGTCGTTCAAATTAATGTTTCAACCGGAAAACCTACAGGAACAAGAACAATTGTAGCAGGTGGAAATAGTGCTTCATGGGAAGCTCCTTGCTTAATTAAAGAAGGAAGTTATTACTATATGTTTGTAAACAGAGGTTCTTGCTGCAATGGAGTAAACAGTACTTATTATATTGTAGTAGGTCGTTCTACAAGTCCCTTTGGACCTTTTACAGATAAAAACGGAGTCAATTTAAAGAGTGGTGGTGGAACAACAGTTTTAGCAACACAGGGAAATTATATTGGACCCGGACATTTGTCAAGAATTACCGGAACACAAAAAGGTGCGGTTCATTATTATGATGGCGCTGACAATGGAAATCCAAAACTGGAAATTGTATATTTTACATGGTCATCAGGATGGCCTACACTTTCTTATTAACTTTAATATTTGGAGGAAGGTTTCACAAAGCCTTCCTCTTTATAATCTTTAAATACACATTATGAAAAAAGCATTTTTAATCACATTTCTTATCACTCTTTGTAATCAGGTTAGTTTCGCTCAAAATGAAACGACAGTAGTAACCATAAAAAATACTGCAGATGCCCCAACAATCAATAAAAATATTTACGGGCATTTTGCTGAACATTTAGGGCGCTGTATTTACGGAGGATTTTTTGTGGGAGATACTTCAAAAATACCAAATACAAAAGGAGTGAGAAATGACATTATCGCTGCTTTAAAAGATTTGAAAATTCCAAATTTAAGATGGCCCGGCGGTTGTTTTGCAGATACGTATCACTGGAAAGACGGAATTGGCCCACAAGAACAACGACCAACTATTGTAAACAAATGGTGGGGTGGGGTAACTGAAGACAACAGTTTTGGAACCCATGATTTTTTGAATATGTGTGAATTGCTTGGAGCAGAACCGTATTTATCAGGAAATGTTGGAAGCGGAACCGTTCAGGAATTATCGGACTGGGTACAATACACAAACTTTAGCGGAAAAAGTCCGATGAGCGATTTGCGTAAAAAAAACGGAAGAACAGAACCGTGGAAAGTTAAATTCTGGGGAATTGGAAATGAAGCCTGGGGATGCGGTGGAAATATGACAGCAGAATATTACGCTGGAGAATATAGAAAATTTGCCACTTTCATGTCTGATTGGGAAAATACAGGCGGAATTACCCGTATTGCTTCAGGATCAAACAGTGCAGATTATAATTGGACAGAAGTCTTAATGAAAAACATTCCGCTAAATATGTTAGGCGGAGTTGGAGTGCATCATTATGCCGTAATTGACTGGGGTAAAAAAGGTGATGCCGTTAATTTTACTGAAGAAGGTTATTTCAAAACCATGAAATCGGCTTTAAAAATGGAAGAGCTGGTTACTAAACACAGCGCGATCATGGACAAATATGATCCGGAGAAAAAAGTAGCGATGATGGTGGACGAATGGGGAGGCTGGTATGAAGTGGAGAAAGGAACAAATCCTGGATTTTTATACCAACAAAACACCATGAGAGATGCCGTTTTGGCCGGAGCAACTTTGAATATTTTCAACAATCACGCAGACAGAGTAAAAATGGCAAACTTAGCACAATGTGTTAACGTTTTACAAGCGGTGATCTTAACAGACAAAGCCAAAATGATAACTACGCCAACGTATCATGTTATGAAAATGTACAGCGTTCATCAGGATGCTAAATTATTGCCGATAAGTTTTAATTCTCCAAATTATACTTTTAACGGAGAAACGCTTCCTGCAGTATCAGCTTCAGCTTCAAAAGATAAAAATGGAGCGGTTCATATTTCAATAGTAAATGTGGATGCAAAAAATAAAAACAAAATAGAAATTGATGTGAAGGATCTTGGTGTTAAAAACTTTACAGGAACAGTTCTGACAGCAGCTAAATTACAAGATCACAATTCGTTCGATACACCAAATAAAATCGTTCCAACGGTTTTTAAAGGTTTCGAAAACAAAAAAGGAAAACTTGAAATTACCATTCCTCCTTTCTCAGTTGTTGTTTTAGAAGGAAAATAAAATATAGAAAAATGAAAAAATCCAATTCCATTATAAAAATTGCATACATCGGGCTGTTATCACTTGCTCTAGCAGTTGTCAGCTGTTCTAAAGATGATCCTGCAACACCTGATAATCCGGATCCACCGGTAGTAGTTGATCCGCCAGTGGTTACACCAGCTTTTCCAGGACCGACTTATGCAGATAATTACACTTCAATTTCAAGTTGGGGAAGCAGATCACAATGGAATTTGGCTAACGTTCATGATCCATCAGTAGAAAAATCCGGAGAATACTATTATATGTATCAGACGGATGCTTCTTATGGAAATGCTCATGAAGGCAACGGACATTTTTTCTACAGAAGATCAAAAGATTTAATCAATTGGGAGTTCATGGGATCGTCAATGACACAGGCTCCGGCTTGGGTAAAAGATTCTTTGAACAATAAAAGGGCGAGAATGTCGCCCGCACTACCTCCTATTACAAATCCAACGTATGGATATTGGGCGCCATGCGTTCGTAAAGTAGGGAATAAATTCAGAATGTATTACAGCATTGTTGTGACGAATCCAATTGTGGGAACAGATACCAATACTTCCTGGTCAGAACGCGCTTTTATTGGCTTGGCCGAAACAGATGATTTGGCTTCAAACAATTGGACAGATAAAGGAATGGTAGTTTGTTCTGAACCAGACGGCGTAAAAAGTTATGTTCGAAACGGAGAAAACGATTGGGATGCTTATTTTAAATTCAACGCCATCGATCCAAGTTTTATTCAGACTCCCGAAGGCGATCAATATTTAATTTACGGTTCCTGGCATTCTGGAATTGCAGCTTTAAAACTGAATCCGACAACCGGAAAACCAGATAAATTAAAAACAATTGACGATTATGGAGTACGAATAGCGGGCCGTGGAAATGTTAATTCAAATCGTTGGCAAGCACTTGAAGGACCTGAAATCATGTATAATCCAGATACTCAATATTACTATTTATTTCTGGCTTATGATGAATTATCAGTTGCTTATAATACACGTGTTGCACGTTCAAAAAGTATTTTAGGACCTTATCAAACTATCACCGGAAGCAGTATTACAAATGGTGCAGAATGTTTTCCAATGTTGACCCATCCCTATCAATTTAAAAATCATACAGGCTGGGTTGGTTTTGCACATTGCGCTGTTTTTCAAAATCCGGATACCAAAAAATGGTATTATGCATCGCAGGCACGTTTGCCGGAAGGAGTCCCGGGAATTGCAGTTTCAAATGCTGTCATGATGGGACATGTTCGGGGTATCGAATGGACAGAAGATGGCTGGCCGGTTGTTGAGGCAGAACGTTACGCAGGAGTGCCAACAACGACAATTACTGAAGCAAATTTCATCGGAACCTGGGAACAGATTACCATGAATTATCAATACAAAACCCTCCAAAAAGCAGTCACAATTTATTTAACTGCTGATAAAAAAGTGAGTGGAGATGTAACAGGAACCTGGTCGTATGAAAGCACTAAAAAAATCTTAACCGTAAACGGAGTGAAATGCAACGTAACAGATGCATGGGACTGGGAATCAGCAACCCGAAAAGTAACTATTAGTTATTCTGGTTTGACTGCAACAGGATTACCGGTTTGGGGTAAAAAAGTGAATTAGAAAATGAATTACAAAATTCCAATTTTTTAAAATTCCAAATTCCAAAAACAAATAATAGCCATGGATTTTAAGAAAGTGGCTTGCATTGTTAAAAGCTCCAGAGGAGCATAATGTTTATAGCCAATATAATATGTTCTTTCTTTTAGCTCCAGCGGAGCGGCATCTAGGTTTTTATAATTAAATAAAATATGTCACCCCGATGGGGTTCTTAGAAAAAACAAATGAAATTTCTATAAACATTTCGTCCCGTTGGGACTTATTTATGATGACTTAAAAAGAATTAGAGAAAGAATAAAAAAGATAAAAAAAATCTGCTCCCGATAGCTATCGGGACTGCGTGAAAAAATATTTAACGCGTTTTTAAATGAACCATAATGAAAAACCTAATTACAAGCCTTTCCCTTTTAGTTTTGATTGCATCCTGCACTACAGTTGTGGCGCAATCAACTCAGATTGATCCGGCAAAATTCAATAACCCAATTATCAAAGATCAATATACCGGAGACCCGGCAGCATTGGTTTACAAGGATAAAGTGTATTTATATGCTGGTCATGACGAAGCACCAAAAGATTTTCATTTTTATAAGATGAATGAATGGGTGGTATATTCTTCATCAGATATGAAAAAGTGGGAATCACATTCGGTACCTTTAAAAGTAACTGATTTTACTTGGGCGAAAGGAGATGCATGGGCATCACAGGTTATCGAAAAAAACGGAAAATTTTACTGGTATGTAACCGTTTCTCACGGAACTATCCCGGGGAAATCAATCGGAATTGCAGTTTCTGACAGCCCAACCGGACCATTTAAAGATGCATTGGGAAAAGCGTTAATCACAAATGATATGACCAAATTTAGCGATATAAGCTGGGACGATATCGATCCGACAGTTTATATCGATACAGATGGACAAGCGTATTTGTTTTGGGGAAACACAGCTTGCCATTATGCAAAATTAAAAGACAATATGATCGAATTAGACGGGCCAATTCAGCATATAAAAGAGTTACCGCATTTTACAGAAGCACCCTGGATTCACAAACACAAAGGTTGGTATTATTTGTCTTATGCTTATGAATTTCCTGAAAAAATCGCTTACGCCATGAGCAAGTCAATTACGGGTCCGTGGGAATTCAAAGGGATTCTAAATGAAATCGCCGGAAACAGCAATACCAATCATCAGTCAATAATTGATTTTAAAGGACAATCGTATTTTATCTATCACAATGGAGCAACAATACCAGACGGAGGAAGTTTTAGAAGATCAGTATGTATTGATAAATTATATTATAACAAAGACGGAACGATGAAACGGGTAGTGATGACGTCTGAAGGAATACAGTAATTAGTGTTCAGTTCTCAGTCTCGGTCACAGTCGAATTTTTTAAAGTCACAGTCTGAGTTTACAGTTTGGCTTATATGATTTAAAAAGTTTGCAGCCACACCAATACTTAAATTTACTTACATCACTTATATGGTGAAAAAAAATAGCACTAATATGGTTTACAAAAACACAAAATACACACTAGCTGCTTTTTTGATGCTGATAGCTTCAGTTTCATTTGCACAGGAAATTGTGGTGCACGATCCAGTTGTCATCAAACAAAAAGACACTTATTATTTGTTTTGCACCGGGAAAGGAATCAGTGTTTTTAGTTCTAAAGATTTAAAAAACTGGAACAAAGAAGCTCCCGTTTTTGCAGACAAACCAGTTTGGGCAGATGGCGTTGCAGCCGATTTCAAAAATCATATTTGGGCGCCGGATATTTCGTTTCATAACAATACTTATTATTTGTATTATTCCGTTTCGGCTTTCGCCAAAAATACATCGGCGATTGGCGTAGCGACCAATACAACTTTAGATCCAAAAGATAAAAATTACAAATGGGTCGATCAGGGAATTGTTATTCAGTCACAGCCCAATCGCGATATGTGGAATGCCATTGATCCGAATTTAATTTTCGATGAAAACGATACGCCATGGTTATCATTTGGTTCTTTTTGGGAAGGATTGAAATTGGTAAAATTAAATCCGGATTTAAAATCGATTGCACAGCCTCAGGAATGGCATACGATTTCGAAACGCAAAAGAACTTTTGAATTGGCAGATTCTGATCCGGGAGATGGTGCATTAGAAGCTCCTTTTATCTTCAGGAAAAACGGTTATTACTACCAATTTCTTTCCTGGGATTTATGCTGTCGCGGAGAAAAAAGCACTTATAAAGTGGTGGTTGGAAGAGCTAAAAACGTAACGGGTCCTTATGTAGATAAAGAAGGAAAACCATTAAATGAAGGTGGTGGAAGTTTGGTAGTTCAGGGCGACGAAAATTACTTTGGCGCAGGCCATAACAGTGCTTATACGTTTGATGGAAAAGATTATATTTTTTACCATGCTTACGAAAAGAAAACAAATGGAACGCCAAGATTAGTAGTAAGAGAAATGCTTTGGGATGCCGATTTATGGCCGATTTTAAAATAGAATAAACAATAAAATGAAAAAATATAATTTTCCAATATTAACCCTTTTCCTATCACTGCTGATTTTGATTTCCTGTAAAGAAACCAAAAATGATGTGGTGCAGCCCAGCGATAAAACTTCTGTCTTGAAAGCAGGTTATCAAATTGAACCGGTTAACATTCAAAATGTAAAACTATCCGATTCTTTTTGGCTGCCAATCATCAAAAGAGTGCAGGAAATTACAATTGCTTATGCGATTCAGAAATGCAATGAAGAAGGTCGTTTTGAAAACTTTTTAATCGCAGGAAAACAAAAAACAGGAGAAGTTAGGGGGCAAATGCCTTTTGATGATACCGATGTTTATAAAATTATCGAAGGTGCTTCGAATACTTTAATCAGCGCTCCAAATCCAAAATTAGACCGTGTTTTAGATTCACTGATTGCTATAGTAAAAATTGGTCAGGAAAAAGATGGTTATCTAACGACGTGGAGAACTATAAATCCGGCAAAACCGCCATGTACCTGGGTTCCGGTTATTGAAGGAAAACGTTGGGAATCATTACAGATCAGTCATGAATGCTACAATGCAGGGCATTTGATTGAAGCCGCTGTTGTACATTATGAAGCGACGGGAAAAAGAAATTTCCTTGATATTGCCATTAAAAACGCCGACTTATTAGTAAAAACTTTTGGCGATGGTCCGGGTCAGGTAAAAGGTGTTCCGGGACATCAGATTGTGGAAACAGGTTTAATCAAATTGTATCAAATTACCGGAAAAGAAGAGTATTTAAAACTGGCGAAATACTATTTAGACAATCGCGGGAATCCAAATAATCATAAATTATATGGAGAATATGCGCAGGACCATATTCCGGTTGTGCAGCAAAATGAAGTTGTAGGGCATGCCGTGAGAGCGGTTTATATGTACGCAGGAATGACAGATATCGCTGCTATGACCAAAGACAAAGGCTATACTGATGCCATAAATAATTTATGGAATAATATGGTAAATAAGAAAATGTATATCACAGGCGGTATTGGATCTAGACATGACGGAGAAGCTTTTGGAGCCAATTACGAATTGCCAAATTTGACTGCTTATAACGAAACTTGTGCCGCCATTGGAGATGTTTATTGGAATCACAGACTGCACAATTTATCTGGAAATTCAAAATATTTTGATGTAATTGAACGTACGATGTACAACGGATTAATCTCCGGAATTTCATTAGACGGAAAAGAGTTTTTCTATCCAAATGCCTTAGAAGCCGATGGCTTTTTTAAATCAAACAGAGGTTCCTGCACACGTCAGGCTTGGTTTGACTGTTCTTGCTGTCCGACCAATTTAATTCGTTTTATACCTTCAATTCCGGGATTAATTTATTCCAAATCAAATGATGTTTTATATGTGAATTTGTATGCTTCAAACAACGCCTCTTTCAAAGTTGGAAAAACAGATTTACAGATTTCTCAACAAACCGGATATCCCTGGAACGGAAAAGTAGCGATCTCGGTTAACCCGAAAAAAGAAAGCCAATTCTCGATTAAATTGAGAGTTCCGGGCTGGGCAAGAAATGAAGTTTTACCGGGCGATTTATACACTTATAAAAAAGCATCCACTCAAAAAGCCACTATTAATGTGAACGGCGAAACATTGGTGATTCAACCAGAAGAGGGCTATTTCATCGTAACCAGAAATTGGAAAAAAGGAGATAAAATCAACCTTAATTTCCCAATGGAAGTTCAGGAAGTTGAAACCAATTCAAAAGTAGAAACGAACAAAAATAAAGTTTCTTTAGAATACGGCCCGATAGTTTATGCGGTTGAAGAAATTGACAACAAAAACAATTTCGATAAAATAAATGTAGCAGCGGGAGATACTTTCAAAGTAAAAAAAGATGCCAATTTATTGCAAGGCGTAAACGTAATTGAAAATTCAAAATTCAAAGCAATTCCATATTACAGCTGGTCAAACAGAGGGGTTGGAAAAATGAAAGTTTGGTTGGATTATAGGAATTAAGAGAATAGAGAAAAGAATATAGAAAATAGAGGCAAGAATCAAGATTTAGCCCAAGATTAAAGGATTAAAAAAGATCAGAAAAAAGCTGTTCAATCTGCCCAATCTGCGTGAGAAAATAGTAAAAGAATAAATAAAAATCCGTTTTTAATCCGCGTCTTCACGATAGTGAATCAGTAAAATCCGCGTACCATAAAAACACAAACAAAATAAAATGAAGTCCAATTTAATTACCAAAATTACCCTTTGCGGTTTATTGCTTAACGGCTTTTATGCTTCGGCACAAAAAAATAATCTTCAGGTTGATGCTGCAAAAACAGTTACCAAAATTCAGCCAACGATGTACGGAGTGTTTTTTGAAGACATCAATTTTGCTGCTGATGGAGGTTTGTATGCTGAAATGATCAAGAACAGATCATTTGAATTTTTGTTTCCAATGATGGGGTGGAATGAACCCAACAGCGATCGTCATAAATTAAACCAGCAATCCGGAATTGCAAATGTGGTTCAATATTCTAAACAAGGAACCAATCATAATTATTGCAGAGTTACGCTTAATGATGCCAGCGGTTATCAATTGGTTAATGAAGGATTTAGAGGAATGGGAATCAAAAAAGATTTGAAATACAATCTGACTCTAAAAGCTTCAAAAATATCTGGAAATATTTCCAAAATTATGTTTCAGTTTATTGATAAAGAAGGTAAAGCTCTTGGAGAGACTTCGGTTGTTCCAACATCAAATGACTGGACAGATTATGCTGCTCAGTTGACATCTACAGCAACAGAAGCTAAAGCGAAACTGAAAATAACTTTTGAAGGAAATGGAGTTATCGATTTGGATAATATTTCATTATTTCCCGAGGATACCTGGGCAGGAAGAAAAAATGGACTTCGTAAAGATTTAGTACAATTATTATACGATTTAAAACCGGGATTTTTACGTTTCCCTGGAGGCTGTATTGTAGAAGGAAGAACTTTGGCAGAACGTTACCAATGGAAAAAATCGATTGGAAAAGTTGAAGACAGAGAAACTGCGGTAAATCGTTGGAACATGGAATTTGCACACCGTCCGGCTCCGGATTATTTTCAAAGTTTTGGTTTGGGATTCTTCGAATATTTTCAGCTTTCAGAAGATATTGGGGCATCACCACTGCCAATTCTGAGCTGTGGGATGGCGTGTCAATTCAACACCGGGCAATTGGTTCCAATGGATCAAATCGATCCTTATGTGCAGGATGCTTTAGATTTAATTGAATTTGCAAATGGTGACCAAACGACAGCCTGGGGTAAAGTGAGAGCTGATATGGGACATCCAAAACCATTCAATTTAAAATTCATAGGAGTTGGAAATGAGCAATGGGGACCGGATTATATTGAGCGTTTCAAGGTGTTTCAAAAAGCCATCAAATCAAAATATCCAAACATTACAATTGTTTCAGGTACAGGGCCATTTCCTGATGGAGATTTCTTTGATTATGGCATGGCAGCACTTAAAAAGCTGAATGCAGAAATTGTTGATGAGCATTATTATAAAGATCCGGCATGGTTCCGTAAAAATGTAACACGTTACGATAATTACGACCGTAAAGGACCAAAGATTTTTGCCGGAGAATATGCAGCGCAAAGTGTAGCAATAGCAAGTCCGGATAATAAAAATAACTGGGAATGTGCTTTCTCTGAAGCGGCTTTCATGACCGGAATGGAGCGTAATGCTGAGGTTGTTCATTTAACTTCTTATGCACCATTATTAGCACACGTAGAAGGTTGGCAATGGACACCTGACATGATTTGGTTCAATAATTTACAATCGTACGGAACGCCAAATTATTATGTTCAGAAATTATTTTCAAACAATAAAGGGACTGATTTAATAGCGATTACAAAAGACGGAAAAGCAGTTACAGGGCAAAACGATTTGTTTGCATCGGCAGTAAAAGATGTGAATTCAAAAGAAGTAATTCTAAAAATTGTAAACACTGCTGCAACAGCTCAAAATGTTTCAATTGATGTAAAAGGAGCAAAATTAGATACAAAAGGAACCGCAATAATTTTAAAAGGAGATGGGATAAATGACGAGAATTCTTTTGACACTCCAACTAAAATTAGTCCAAAAGAGAGCGAATTTAAGTTGAATGGAAATAAAATTCAGTATGACTTTCCGGCGTACTCGGTTACGGTTTTAAAAATAAAGATGAAATAATCGCAACAGAATAAATGTAAAACTAACGTTTATTTCTTGTTTTGATCTTAAACGCTTGTTTTGATGCATTATCTGTAAAAATTAGCAAGCTCATTATTGTTAAGTGTTTTTTATACACTTATAAATTATTTATAATTATATTTGTCGTCATTAATAAATGTATTTCGAATGAAAAATTACGTTATAGGATTGGACTATGGAACAGATTCTGTTCGAGCGGTGCTGATAGATACTGAAAATGGGCAGGAGTTAGCATCAAATGTTTCTCATTACAAAAGATGGAAAAACAAACAATATTGTGACGCATCAATAAATCAGTTTCGTCAACACCCTTTAGACCATATTGAAGGTCTGGAAATTACGATTCAAACTGTTATAAAAGAAAGCAAAGTTGATCCTTCGCAAGTGCGCGGAATTTGTATTGATACAACGGGATCTTCTCCGGTTCCAGTTACAAAAGAAGGAATTCCGTTAGCTTTGACAAAAGGTTTTGAAGAGAATCCAAATGCAATGATGGTGTTGTGGAAAGATCATACTTCAATCAACGAAGCAAATGAAATCAACGAATTGGCAGTAAGCTGGGGTGGTGAAAATGTGACAAAATATGTGGGTGGAATTTATTCATCAGAATGGTTTTGGGCAAAAATTTTACACATCGCAAGAGAAGATCAAGCAGTTCGAAATGCAGCACACACCTGGATGGAGCACTGTGATTTAATGACGTATTTGTTAATTGACAATAAAGATTTAAAATCATTTAAAAGAAGCCGTTGCGCAGCGGGTCACAAAGCAATGTGGCACGAAGACTGGAATGGACTTCCTCCGGTTGAATTCTTAGAAAAATTGCATCCGTATTTGGCAACGCTTCGTGGAAATTTATATGATGAAACGTATACCTCTGATTTAGTTGCCGGAAATTTAAGCAAAGAATGGGCAGATCGTTTAGGCCTTTCTACAGATACAGTTGTAGCAGTTGGAACTTTTGACGCACACTCTGGAGCGGTTGGAGCAAAAATTGGAGAAAATACTTTAGTTCGTGTTATGGGAACTTCAACTTGTGATATTTTGGTTGGTTCTTATGATGAAGTAGGAACAAAAACCGTTCGTGGAATCTGCGGACAAGTTGATGGATCTGTAATTCCAGGATTTATTGGTCTTGAAGCGGGACAATCTGCTTTTGGAGACTTATTGGCCTGGTACAAAGAATTATTAATGTGGCCAACGGATCATTTATTAACAGCTTCAACTGTTTTAAATGAGGCTCAAAAAGAACAATTAAGAGAAGAATTCAGCGATAAATTAATTGTGGAATTGACAAAAGAAGCAGAGAAAATTCCAGTTTCAGAAAGTCTTCCGATTGCCTTGGACTGGATCAACGGAAGAAGAACTCCGGATGCCAATCAGGAATTAAAAAGCGCCATTTCAAATTTATCTTTAGGAACAAAAGCACCTCATATTTTTAAAGCTTTGGTAAATGCAATCTGTTTTGGAGCGAAAAAAATCGTGGATCGTTTTGAAGAAGAAGGAGTAAAAATTGACAGCGTTATCGGAATTGGCGGCGTTGCCAGAAAATCACCTTTTATCATGCAGACTTTGGCTAACGTTTTAAACAAGCCAATCAAAATTGCAGCTTCAGATCAGACTCCTGCTTTAGGAGCAGCAATTTACGCAGCAGTTGCCGCCGGAATTTATCCAAACGTAATTGAAGCAAGCCAAAAAATAGGAAGTGATTTCGACGGAGAATATTTCCCTCAATTAGACAAAGTAGCAGCGTATAACAAATTGTTAATCGCTTACGATCAATTGAGTGTTTTTGAAGATCCAACTATAAAAACATCAAGACATGAGTTCTCTTTATAAAGATTTAAAACAAGAATGCTACGAAGCCAACATGCAGTTAAACGCATTGAATTTGGTAGTATATACTTTTGGAAATGTTAGTGCGGTGGACAGAAAAAATGGTGTTTTTGCCATCAAGCCAAGCGGCGTTCCTTATGAAGATTTAAAACCGGAAGATATTGTAATTGTAGATTTTGATAACAATATTATTGAAGGAACAATGCGTCCGTCATCTGACACAAAAACACACGCATACCTATATAAAAACTGGCCAAATATTGGTGGTGTTGCACATACACACGCAACCTATTCTGTAGCCTGGGCACAGTCGCAACAAGATATTCCAATTTTTGGAACCACACATGCCGATCATTTAACAGCAGATATTCCTTGTGCACCGCCAATGGCAGATTCGCTTATCGAAGGAAACTACGAACACAATACCGGAATTCAGATTTTGGATTGCTTCAAAGAAAAAAATCTTTCTTATGAAGAAGTAGAAATGATTTTGATCGGAAATCACGGTCCGTTTGCCTGGGGGAAAAATGCAGCAAAAGCAGTATACAACAGTAAGGTTTTAGAAGTCGTAGCCGAAATGGCCTACCTGACTTTACAAATAAATCCGAATGCGCCAAGATTAAAAGATTCCCTAATAAAGAAACATTATAACCGTAAACACGGAAAAGATTCGTATTACGGACAGTAATTTAGATAAAAGATAAAAGAATAAAGAACAAAGGTTTTCAGCATTTCAAAACTTGAAACAAAGAAAACTTGAAACAAAATAAACAAAAGAATATGATTGATATATCTCAGAAAGAAGTATGGTTTGTAGTAGGAAGCCAGGAATTATACGGTGAAGAAACTTTAAGAAAAGTAGCTGAACATTCTCAAATAATTGCGAAAGGATTAGATGGAGCGTCTAATATTCCAGTAAAAGTAGTTTATAAAGATGTGGTGAAATCACCTTCTCAAATCTTGGATGTATGTTTAGCGGCAAATTCGGCTAAAAACTGTATCGGAATTATTGCCTGGATGCATACTTTTTCACCAGCTAAAATGTGGATTGGCGGATTGAGTATTTTGAAAAAACCATTATGTCATTTACATACACAATACAATGCTGAAATTCCGTGGGGAACTATCGATATGGATTTCATGAACTTGAATCAATCGGCACACGGAGATCGTGAGTTTGGTTTTATCATGTCAAGAATGCGTAAAAAACGCAAAGTGGTTGTTGGACATTGGGAAGACGAAAGAGTTCAGAAAAAATTAGGTATCTGGACAAGAGTTGCTTTAGGATGGGATGAACTTCAGAACTTAAAAGTAGCTCGTATTGGAGACAATATGCGTGAAGTTGCCGTAACAGAAGGAGATAAAGTAGAAGCTCAAATTCGTTTCGGAATGTCAGTTAACGGTTTTGATTCTTCAGATGTTACCAAATATATTGAGAAAGTTACAGATAAGGAATTAAATGATTTATTAGCAGTTTACGAACAATCATATACTTTGACGGATGCTTTAAAAGAAGGCGGAGCACAAAGAAGTTCATTAGCGGAAGCGGCAAAAATTGAATTAGGATTAAGAGCTTTCCTTGAAGAAGGAGGTTTTGGAGCTTTTACAGATACGTTCGAAAATTTAGGTGTTTGGAAACAATTGCCTGGAATTGCGACACAAAGATTAATGGCCGACGGTTACGGTTTTGGTGGAGAAGGAGACTGGAAAACAGCTGCAATGGTTCGTGCCTTAAAAGTAATGAACGTTGGTCTTGAAGGTGGGACTTCTTTCATGGAAGATTATACGTATCACTTTACACCTCAAAAATCATACGTTTTAGGATCGCATATGTTGGAAATCTGTCCATCAATTGCTGATGGAAAACCTTCTTGCGAAGTGCATCCTTTAGGAATTGGAGGAAAAGAAGATCCGGCTCGTTTGGTGTTTAATTCACCAGCAGGAGATGCAATCAATGTTTCTTTGGTTGATATGGGAACTCGTTTCCGTTTGATTGTAAACGAAGTTACAGCTATCAAACCAATGGCAGAATTACCAAAATTACCGGTTGCGAGAGTTTTATGGGATTGTAAACCAAACCTTGAAATTGCTGCAACAGCGTGGATTTTGGCAGGAGGAGCGCATCATACTGTTTACAGCCAGTCGCTAACAACAGAATACATGGAAGATTTTGCTGATATCGCCGGAATCGAATTATTGGTTATTGATGAAAAAACTACCGTAAGGGATTTTAAAGATAAGATCAATGCAAATGAAGCGTATTATCATTTGTTTCAACACGGTCTTTAGGCAGTAAGATGTAATTTGTAAGATGTAAAATGTGAAAAAACTTAAAAAGGTAATTTTTACATTTATAAAATGATTAAATTTCACGTCTAACATTTCACTTCTAACATTTAACTTTTTACAAACCAAAAAAATATCAATTATGAATGTATTAAAACGTTGTATTTTTGGAATAAGCCTTATGAGTTTGGCAACAATTTCAGTTCAATGCAAAAGCGATAAAAAAATGGATGCTACAACAGTTTCGTCAGACGAAAAAGCTACAGTTACAATTGAAAAATCTTCTTATGGAACAACTGCAAAAGGAGAAAAAGTCGACAGTTATAAATTGAAAAACCAAAATGGGATGGAAGTTGATATCATCACTTTTGGCGGAAGGATTACAGATTTGAAAGTGCCTAATAAAGATGGTGTTTCTGAAAATGTAGTAATCGGATTTAATTCTTTGGCACAATACGAAAAAGCGAATCCTTTTTTTGGAGCTTTGATCGGAAGATACGGAAACCGTATTGCTAAAGGTAAATTCACTTTAGATGAAAAAGAATATCAATTGGCAATAAACAATGCTCCAAATGCTTTGCACGGTGGACCGCAAGGATATTTTAATGTTGTTTGGAAAGCCGATGAGGCAAAATCAGGAGACACAGCTTCTTTAAAATTATCTTATTTAAGTAAAGATATGGAAGAAGGTTATCCTGGAAACCTAAAGGTTTTTGTTACTTATACATTGACAAATGATAATCAGTTAGAAGTATTATACGAAGCGACGACAGATAAGAAAACAGTTGTGAATTTGACGCAGCATTCTTATTTCAATTTATCAGGAGATTTTTCTAAAACAATCTTAGATCATGAATTGACTTTAAATGCAGATAAAATTGTTCCGGTTGATGCTACTTTGATTCCGACAGGAAAATTAGAAGATGTTGCCAATACACCTTTCGATTTCAGAACACCAAAACTAATTGGAAAAGATATCGCGGTTAAAAACGAACAAATAGAAAGAGGAAAAGGTTACGATCACTGTTGGGTATTGAACAATCCTGAAAAAGGAAAAACAATTATTGCAAAAGTATATCACGCAGCCAGCGGAAGAGTTATGGAAATGACTACGGATGAACCTGGAATTCAATTTTACTCTGGAAATTTCCTTGACGGAACTTTACCAATGCCCAAAGGTGGTACTTACGCACACAGAACAGGTTTATGTTTAGAAACAGAACATTATCCTGATTCTCCAAACCAGAAAAACTTCCCGACAACGGTTTTAAACCCGGGAGAAAATTATAAAACTAAAACTACTTTTAAATTCTCTGTAAAAAAATAGTTTTGGAATTATGTTAATTAGTTAGTAATTCTCTAAGAAACCTCGAAAGTAGTCCTTTCGAGGTTTTTTTATTTGTAGATAGTAAAAATTACGTTTTGTAAGGATTTTGTTAATTTATTTCAATTCTTTCTTATATTTGAGAGATAACTATTATAAAAACTATTTGCAAATGAAAAACCCAATTAAAGTATTACTTCTGTTATTAACATCTTCAATATTTGGAATCGCAAATGCTCAGGTCCAGATGAATTTTAAATTTGATACACCTTATGGTAAAAATACCACTGTTGGAAAATTTGTTGAAATCAATGGAGCTAAAATCTATTTTGAAGAATATGGAAAAGGCGAACCATTGTTATTGATTCACGGAAATGGGGGAAATATTGAATCAATGGGAAATCAAATTGATTATTTTAAAAGTAAATACAGAGTTATTGTTGCCGATAATAGAGGACAAGGAAAATCAGAGTTGAAAACGGATTCTTTGACATACGTTCAGATTACAAAAGATATGGAGGAATTAGTTAATCAGTTAAAACTAGATTCCATAAGTATTATTGGATGGAGTGATGGTGGAATTGTTGGTTTGCAAATGGGTATTTCAGGTAAGTCAAAAATAAAGAAAATTGTGGTGATGGGGGCAAATTTAAGACCTGATTCGACAGCTGTTAATTCGTGGGCTACAAAAGATGTTCAGAACATGAAAAAAATGATTGCATCAAAAATTAAAAAGAAAGACACTAGTGAGAATTGGAATCTACAAAAACAACTTGCCGGACTTTTGGTAGATCAACCTAATATTGCGACTAAAGATTTATCAAAAATTAAAGCAAAAGTGCTTATAATGGCAGGAGATAAAGACATTATTAAAAATGAACATTCGGTAGAAATTTTTGAAAACATACCTAAGGCACAGTTATGTATTATGCCTGGAGAAACCCATTTTACACCGGCTTCAAGTCCGGAAGTATTTAATGCATTAGCAAATAAGTTTTTATCAGAACCGTTTAAAAGACCAGATTCAGATTGGACTAAATGGGGTAAATAAAAGCAGACTCAAAGTTTTATTTTCTTGGCAACTTCGCGTCTTTGCGAGATTAATTCGTTGCAACTTATAAAATCTTAATTTAGCAAATGAAACATTTATTTAAAGCAGAAGCAAACTGGACTTCAAGCCCAAATCCCGAACAATCAGCTTCAAAATTCTCCAGTAAAACTCATCAAATAAAAATTGAAGGTAAACCTATTTTAAATGTTTCGGCAGCAAAAGCTTTCAAAGGAGATCCGTCATTATATAATCCTGAAGATTTGTTGTTGAGCAGCTTAGTTTCCTGTCATATGATGTCGTATTTATATGTATGCTCTCAAAACGGAATTGAAGTTTTGGAATATTCAGACAACGCTGAAGCAACACTTGAAGTTTCTGAAGATGGAAGCGGACGCTTTGTTGAGGTTAGATTAAAGCCTCAAGTAAAAATCTCAAATTCGGATAAAATTGAATTGGCATTAGAACTTCATAAGAAAGCCAATCAACTTTGTTTTATTGCTAATTCCTGTAATTTTCCAGTTTTGCATGAGGCGAGTTGTGAGGGTTAAAACTTTATAAATTAGTTATGAAAAAAGTTATTCAATTAAATGAAAAAAATAAAACATTATTAAGTGATGCTCAGAAGGCAGCAATAGATAGAGGTTTAGAAGATGTTACAAATGGGAAATTGCATTCGCATCAAGATGTTATGAAAGAAACTAAAAAACATTTTCCTCATTTATTCAATAGAAAGGATTGAATCGTGTAATTTATTAGTTGATTATGGTTTTCCGTAGTATGGTGATAGTTTTATTGATGTTATTTGTTTTTGTAATACAAGACTTATCGTAAGTCTTATCGAAAATAATATTTACTTAAAAACGTTTATTATGGAAAAAATTCAAGCAATTAAACCAGGCCCAAAACCTAACAAACCAGACGGAAAACCAGATGAAAGAAGACGGGTTAATCCGCCAAATCAGCCAAAACACCCTGATTTGAAGCCTCATATACATAAGCCAAAGGATTAAGGATTAATTTTTAAAACAAAAGAGACAGTTCGGAAGCCTGTCTCTTTTTATAAGTCGTGTACTTTTTAAGAAAATGAAACTGCATAAAATCAAAAAAACCTCTTCAGTTATGAAGAGGTTTTTGTACCCGGAGCCGGAGTCGAACCGGCACGGTTTCCCACAGGTGTTTGAGACCAGCGCGTCTACCAATTCCGCCATCCGGGCTTAGCAGACGAAAAAACAACTAATAAATCAGTTATTTTAACGCAATAGAATAAGTAATTATGAGGTCATAACTGTGCTTATTCCTTTAACACGGTGCAAATGTAAAAAATTAAATTAAATGTTCTACTAAAAATACTTAAATTTTTCCTTTCAGTGTCCAATAAATTTTCTAAATTTGCACCTCGTTAAAACGACGCACACACAACTAACTACACTCGAGGCATTTATACACGTTTTGTTTTACCAAAAATGGTCAAGCCGAATTGTACGAGCGCAGCGGAGTAAAAACAACAAATTATAATGTCGCACCTAGAACCAGAAGCTAAAATTTTTGCTTGTTCACAAAGTGTCTATCTTGCAGAAAAAATTGCCGATCATTACGGAATTCCGTTAGGCAAAGTAACGATGTCAACGTATAGTGATGGAGAATTTCAACCATCTTACGAAGAATCAATAAGGGGATTACGCGTTTTTATAGTGTGTTCAACTTTTCCAACTGCTGATAATTTGATGGAATTGTTATTAATGATTGATGCAGCAAAACGTGCATCAGCAAGACATATTACAGCTGTTATGCCTTATTTTGGTTGGGCAAGACAGGACAGAAAAGACAAGCCAAGAGTTCCGATTGGAGCAAAATTAGTAGCTAATTTATTAGATGCTGCCGGAGCGACAAGAGTAATGACAATGGATTTGCACGCAGATCAAATTCAGGGGTTTTTCGAAAAACCAGTAGATCATTTATTTGCATCTACCATCTTTTTACCATATGTAGAAAGTTTAAAATTAGAGAATCTAACAATTGCATCTCCGGATATGGGAGGTTCAAAAAGAGCATATGCTTATTCTAAGTTTTTAGAATCAGATGTAGTAATCTGTTACAAACAAAGAAAAGCAGCCAACGTTATAGACACTATGGAACTAATTGGTGAAGTAAAAGGTCGTAACGTAATATTAGTAGACGACATGATCGATACTGGTGGGACATTAGCAAAAGCAGCAGATTTAATGATCGAAAAAGGAGCATTAAGTGTTAGAGCAATATGTACACACGCCATTTTATCAGGTGGAGCTTACGAAAAAATTGAAAATTCGAAATTAAGCGAATTAATAGTTACCGATTCAATCCCGTTAAAGAGAGAATCAAAGAAAATTAGAGTAGTGAGTTGTGCACCTCTTTTTGCTGAAGTTATGCACATGGTGCACCACAACAATTCCATTAGTGGAAAATTTATAATGTAAGAAGCAGTAAGCTTTAAGCAAATTAGAATATTTATTAATAACTATATTTTTTTTACAATGAAATCGATTACAATTAAAGGATCAGAAAGAGAAAGCGTGGGCAAAGTGTCAACTAAAGCCTTACGTAATGCTGGACAGGTTCCTTGCGTATTATACGGAGGAAATCAAGCAGTACACTTCTCAGCAGACGCTGCAGCGTTCAAAAACTTGGTTTACACTCCAAACGCACACACAGTTGTGATTGAGCTTGGAAAAGGAAAATCATTCAATGCAATTTTACAAGATATCCAGGTCCACCCGGTATCTGACAAAATTTTACACATTGACTTCTTCCAATTATTTGATGATAAGGAAATCACTATGGAAGTTCCTGTAAAAATCGTTGGTACATCTAAAGGTGTTCTTGCAGGTGGTGTTTTACGTTTAAACACTCGTAAATTAAAAGTTAAAGCTTTACCTAAAGATCTTCCTGATTTTGTTGAAGCTGACATTACTCCACTTGAAATGGGTAACAAATTGTACGTTACTAAAGTTGGTTCTCCAGAATACAAAGTGATGCACCCAGAGAACACAGTTGTTGCACAAGTAAGAATCTCTCGTGCTGCTATGAAAGCTGCTCAAGAAGCTGCAAAAGCTGCAAAAGCTCCTGCAAAAGGAAAGAAAAAATAATTTTTTTCAAATCAATACAAAAAGCATCAATCGAAAGATTGGTGCTTTTTTTTTGAGGTTCTAAGTTTCTAAGGTATTGAGATCCTAAGTTTTTTCCTCGATGTCAGACTAAACGAAATCGGAGCTCTTTAAATACAATTATCTAATTTGTTTTTTTAGAAGCAGAAGGTTTCCGGTTTTTTCAAGACACAACGTTCCTGCCATCCGCTATATCTTTTCCTTGCTAAAGGAGCAAGAAAAAGGATACCGCTGCTGTCAGGGCTAGCAAGAATGATTCATTTTTATAAGAAAGGTTCAAAGATTCAAAGGGCAAAGTGCTTTTATGTCAACAGGATAAAAGTGCAATAAAATTAGTATAAATCAGTTTGAATCCGTGTCATCCGCGTGCCATTGTTAGCGTACCTTGCGTAAAACCTTTGCGCTCATTGCGGTTAATGACAATACAAATCAAATTGTCTAATTGCCATATTTCCTAATTATCTAATTAACCAATTGGCACATTCCCTAATTAAGTTTATTTTTGCATCATGATAAAATGGATAACAAAACTGTTTTCATCAACACAAAAAGAAGAGAACATAGGCAATATGAAACCGGAGGTTCACGAACACCCAAAAAACAATATAAAAAGCGTGAGTAAAAAATATTTAATCGTAGGACTTGGTAATATCGGTGCCGAATACGTAAATACAAGACATAACATAGGTTTTAAAGTCCTTGACTTTTTCGCCAAAAAAGAAAGCCTTTCATTCGAAACGGTAAAGCTCGGCGCACTTGCCGAATATAAATTTAAAGGAAGAAGCTTTTTTCTGCTTAAACCAAACACCTATATGAATTTAAGCGGTAAAGCCGTAAAATACTGGATGGATAAAGAAAATATTCCGTTAGAAAATATTCTGGTCATTACAGATGATTTAAACTTGTCTTTTGGAACGATTAGAATTAAGCCGAAAGGAAGCGATGGAGGCCACAACGGACTTAAAAACATCAACCTTGTTTTAAATACACAACAATATACCCGTTTCAGATTTGGTATTAGTGATCAATTTAAAAAAGGACAACAAGTTGACTATGTTTTAGGCGATTGGGATGAAGAAGAAAAAGCAAAATTAACGGAGCGTTTAGAAGTGTCTTCAGAAATTATTAAATCATTCGGAACCGCCGGATTAGAAAATACCATGACCACTTTTAATGGAAAATAAAGATTTACAACTATTTAGAGGTTAAAAAAACGATTTATCAATTAATTAAATTCAATTATAACAAAATAGTATTTTCTATTCCAAAGTTAAATGTTTAAATTTGGATAAATTATTATAAACCATAAAAATCATAATATCATGGCTTTTGAACTACCACAATTACCTTATGCATATGACGCATTAGAACCACATATTGATGCACGTACAATGGAAATTCACCATTCTAAACATCATAATGCATATACTACAAATCTTAACGCAGCTATCGCTGGTACAGATTTGGAAGGAAAAACAATCGAAAACATCTTAATCAACTTAGATAAATCAAACGCTGCAGTTCGTAACAATGGTGGAGGTTTCTACAACCACAATTTATTCTGGACTGTAATGACTCCAAACGGTGGCGGATTACCAACAGGTGATTTATTAGCTGCAATTGAGTCTTCTTTTGGAACTTTTGAAGAATTTAAAGCAAAATTTGCTAAAGCAGGTGCTACACAATTCGGTTCAGGATGGGCTTGGTTATGTGTGCAAAAAGGTGGAAAATTAGACGTTTGCGGAACTCCAAATCAAGACAATCCATTAATGCCGGAAGTTGGTTGCGGTGGAACTCCAATTTTAGGAATGGATGTTTGGGAGCACGCTTACTATTTAAACTACCAAAACAGAAGACCAGATTATATCGAAGCTTTCTTCAATGTAATTAACTGGACAGAAGTGGCAAGAAGATATGCTTTAGACAAATAGTCTAAGAGAGAATAGAATAAAGAGTAAAGAAAAAAGACGGATGGCCTTCATAGCTATCCGTCTTTTTTTGTTGTGAATGGTTTTAAACTATGTTCTAAAATCTTTATCCTTTACTCTATTCTCTTTGTTCTTTACTCTTAGTCTCAAGAGAATAGAATAACGAGTAAAGAAAAAAGACGGATGGCCTGATAGCTATCTGTCTTTTTTATTGTGAATGGTTTTAAACTATGTTCTAAAATCTTTACTCTATTCTCTTTATTCTTTACTCCTTTCTATGTATAAAATAAAAAAGGCGGAATCTCTTCCGCCTTTTTTGCCCCAAATCTACCATAAACTTAACCTACTAATGTTATGGTTCAGTAAATGTAAAGTAGTTGTATGTATATTAAAAACTTTTTAGACGAATGGTAAATATATCCGATTAAGTGTGTTAAAACTTCTTAAAGAACTATATTTCAGTTTACTCCAATAAAAAAGGCGGAATCTCTTCCGCCTTTTTTGCCCCAAATCTACCATAAACTTAACCTACTAATGTTATGGTTTAGTAAATGTATGGTAGTTGTATGTATATTAAAAACTTTTTAGACGAATGGCAAATATATCCGATTAAGTGTGTTAAATTTTTAAAGCGCTATATTTCAGTTTACTCCAATAAAAAAGGTGGAATTGCTTCCACCCTTTTTGCCCCAAATCTACCATAAACTTAACCTACTAATGTTATGGTGTCCCAAAAGTAATTTAGCTTTTCGGTTTTGCCAAACATATAGGATTAACGGCAAAAAAAACCGATGAAATGCACATTTTAACCTTTTGTTAATACTTTTAATACGCTCTTGCGTCTTTTCCTTCGTAAAAATTCATAAATGCACGGTTCACTACACGATTTCCTCCAGGGGTAGGATAATCTCCCGTAAAGTACCAGTCTCCCAGGTTTTTAGGGCACGCAATATGCAAATCTTCTACTTTTTGGAAAATTATTTTTACTTCTGCATTAATTTCAGGTGAACTTAACATTTCTGCAATTTTATCTGAAATTTCTTCCGGTGTAAATTGATCATATATTGCTGTTACATAATTTACCACATCAGTATCAACATAGTTTTCCTGAGCTTTACATTTAGCATAAACTTCATCTACAATATGATATAAATTTCTTTCTTTCAATAAAGCCAAAGCAGCTCTAAAAGCAACAAGGCCTTCTAATTTTGCCATGTCAATTCCGTAACAATCAGGGTAACGAATTTGTGGTGCCGAAGAAACAATTACGATACGTTTTGGTTTCAAACGATCCATCATTTTAATGATACTCATTTTAAGAGTCGTACCACGAACAATACTGTCATCGATTATAACTAAATTATCAGTTGGTTTGATAACACCGTAAGTTACATCATAAACGTGAGCAACTAAATCGTCACGGCTGCTGTCTTCTGTAATAAAGGTTCTAAGTTTAGCATCTTTGATAGCCACTTTCTCCGTACGGATTTTTACTGCCAATAACTCCTGAAGTGTTTCGGCTGTAAGTGTATTTCTGTTTTCTAAAATATAATTGTTTTTTCTCTGATTTAAGAAATCCTGAGCAGCTTCAACTAAACCATAAAAGGATGTTTCGGCCGTATTGGGGATATAAGAGAAAACAGTGTTATCTGTGTCGCTGTCAATTGATTTAAGAACAGCAGGTAAAATTAGTTTTCCTAAATTTTTACGTTCCTGATAAATTTCAGCATCACTTCCTCTTGAAAAATAAATTCTTTCAAACGAACATGCTTTTTTAACGGTTGGTTCCAGGATTTGTTCCATCGAAACTTTTCCACTTTTCTTAATAATCAAAGCATTTCCCGGATCAATTTCCTGAACACTTTCAAAAGGAACATTAAATACAGTTTGAATAACAGGTCTTTCAGAAGCTACAACAACTACTTCGTCATCCTGATAAAAATAAGCTGGACGAATTCCGGCAGGATCTCTAAATACGAAAGCATCACCATGACCTAATAATCCGGCCATTGCATAACCTCCATCTAAATTTTTTGCTGAACGGGTTAATATTTTTGCAATATCCAATCGGTCTGCGATTACAGGAGAAGCTTCTCTTTTAGAATAACCTTCTTGTTTACAGTCCTGATAAAGTTGCATTACTTCTTTGTCTAAGAAGTGGCCAATTTTTTCCATAACCGTTACAGTATCAGCCATTTCTTTTGGATGTTGTCCAAGTTCTACCAGATTTTGGAAAAGTTCTTTAACATTTGTCATGTTAAAATTTCCGGCCAAAATCAAATTACGGTGCATCCAGTTACTTTGACGTAAAAATGGGTGAACACTTTCGATACTGTTTTTTCCGAAAGTTCCGTAACGAACATGTCCTAAAAATAGTTCTCCAATATAAGGTATGTTTGCTTTTTGTTGGGCAACATCATTTGCGTATTCAGGATGACTTGTCATTTCCTCATTAATACGCTCATTAATTTGTTTGAAAACGTCCTGAATAGGCTGTGCATGATTTGAACGAACTCTGCTGATATAACGCTCACCAGGTTCAACATCAAATTTAATACTTGCAAAACCAGCGCCATCCTGACCGCGGTTGTGCTGCTTCTCCATCATCAGATACATTTTTTGTATCCCGTAAAAAGCAGTTCCGTATTTTTCTTTGTAATATTCAAGCGGTTTAAGAAGTCTAACTAAGGCTATACCACATTCGTGTTTTAAAGCGTCGCTCATTGTGTTTTGTATTTTGTGTTGTTGTAAGTTGTGTGTATTAACGTAATAAAAAAAGCCCCGTGTTATCGAGGCTTTCGGGCATTATATTTCTATGTCAAACTGAGTTAACGACTTAAATTGCTGTAATCGAATCGCTACTTCTGCTTTGCTTAATGTTTCCATCCTTTCTGTTCCAAATTTCTCCACACAAAATGAAGCTAAATTCGAACCGTAAATAATTGCATTTTTCATATTGCCAAACGAAATGTTTTCGCTTTGTGCAATGAATCCGGAAAACCCACCCGCGAAAGTGTCTCCGGCTCCTGTTGGATCAAAAACATCTTCTAATGGTAAAGCCGGTGCAAAAAACACTTCCCTATTATGGAATAAAAGCGCACCATGTTCTCCTTTTTTGATTACCACATATTTTGGTCCCAATTCCTGGATTTTGTTTGCTGCTTTTACTAATGAATATTCTCCTGAAAGTTGTCTTGCTTCTTCATCATTAATAGTAATAACGTCTACACGTTTGATTACGTCCAATAATTCAGGAAGAGCGCAGTCCATCCAAAAGTTCATAGTGTCTAAAACTACTAATTTTGGTTTTTTCTCCATTTGATCTAAAACACTGCTTTGTACTAAAGGATGTAAGTTTCCTAACATCACAACATCAGCATCTTTATAATTTTGTGGAACTTTCGGCTGAAAATCTGCCAAAACATTTAGTTCAGTAATTAGAGTGTCTCTTGAATTTAGATCGTTGTGATATAAACCGCTCCAGAAAAAGGTTTTTCCGCCTTTTACAATTTCGATACCAGAGATATCAATATTTCTTGAAGTTAAAAGATCTAAATGTTCTTGGGGAAAATCGTCGCCAACTACAGAAACGATGGCCGATTGCAAGTTAAAAAAGGATGCTGATAAACCAATGTATGTTGCAGCACCACCTAATATTTTATCTGTTTTTCCGAAAGGAGTTTCAATCGCGTCGAAAGCAACCGTTCCAACAATCAATAATTTATTCATTTTATGAATTTCGAATTAGGGTGCAAAGATACTTCATAAGTTACAATATTGCAACGGTTTAGGTTCTCAAAATTTTCATAAAAAAACAATATCGTTTGCGGGGCTAAAACTATTGTAAATGAGAGTATTATATTTGAATCTTTTGAAGGATTAAAATATGTTTTTTGGATTTAAAATGCAATACTTATTTTCGAAAAATGCTTTGAATGTTTTCAAATTAATAATTGAATAAAAGAGTCTACAACTGATACCTCTTATCAAAATAATTCTTCAATAACCCAATCTGAATTAGAATCATAAAAGGAACAACCATAAAAGCATATAAGATGTTTTTTGAAAGATGAATTCCGGAGAAAAATGCGAAAAGATTGTCTGTGTATGATTTTCCGATTTCCAAATTGTTTTCGGGCACTGAAAAAAGAGAAGAATAAATTGCGATAGCTACTAAACAAATGCCAATGAAAACCCAGGTCGATTTAGAAATCAAAGGTTGATAGTTTTTAATTTTGCTTTTTTCGGCCACTAAAACCTGAGCCATTATTTTTGAAGTAAAGTCAAAAGATGGTGTTTCCAAAGTATCTTCGGCCATCATTTTATCAATAAGATTTTCTATGTTTTTATCGTTCTCTTTCATAACACGCTACTATTTCTGGTTCTAATTGCTTTTTCAAAATTACCGCTAATTTCTGTCGGCTTCTAAATAATTTTACTTTGACATTGTTAGCATTAATATTCATAACCTTTCCGATTTCTTCTAAGCTCTGATCTTCAAAATAAAATAAAGTTAGCAGGAAATTCTCTTCACTCGGTAACAAATTCAAACAATTTTGAATTGTCTGCTTTCGTTCTTTATCTTCCAAAGCACTCAGGGCATTATCCATCGTTTTAATTAAATGTGCCGAAAATTCATCTATCGATATATTAAGATCTTCTTTTTTGTTTTTCTTCAAACGATCTAAGCACGTATTATAAGCTATTTTATAAATCCATGTCGAAAATTTCGAATCGCCTTTAAACTTGCTCAACGAACTGTAAATTTTAATAAAAGTATCCTGTGCAACTTCTTCAGCTTCTTCTCTGTTTTTAATCATTTTCAATGCCAAAGTAAAAATCATATCCTTATAACGATCCACAAGCACGGCAAAAGAATTGGTCTCGCCCTGAAGGATTTTATCGATATAATGTTGATCACTGATTGCACTCATATTATATAGGACGATGGTTTGTTTGTTTAGGTTACAAGAAATTGAAAAATAAATTTCAATTTTCAAATTCCAACCTTAAAATTAAATTCCAATAATTAAATTCCAAATTCCAATTTTCCGATACAGACTTAAACGTAATATCGTCATCTCGCCTCCGTCGAGATGAAAAAAAGTGGCAATATATTTCACATTAAAAAGAATTAATAATCCAAAATTAACTGATAATCAGTAACTTTTGGAATTTTAAGTTTCTTTTTTTAGAATTTTTTCAATTTGTTGTAACCTAAATTTAAAACCAGTCGTCCTATGAAGTATCAATCAATTAAATAAACAAAATTATTATGGGACCAGAAATTTTAATACCAATTAGCATGTTTTTGATGATCTTCGGGATTGTCTATCTTTTTTTCTCAACTAGAAACAGAGAGCGTATGGCGCTTATAGAAAAAGGCGTTGATGCAAGTATCTTTTTAAAAGGAGCTGGGAAAGGCCCTGCGTGGAAAGTTTTTGTTGTGAATTTGGCTTTCTTATTAATAGGAAGCGGGGTTGGAATTTTTCTAGCCTTATTAATTACAACCTATACTTCTTTAGATGATGATGCGGTTTATCCTTCTATCATATTTATAATGGCGGGAGTTGGCTTATTGGGCGGATTTAGAACTGCGAAGGATTTAGATAAAGAATAAATTTTCTAAGTTAGTATCTTAAAACGCATCAGGAAAATATTCCTGATGCGTTTTTTTATTCCATTTTTGAACCGATGGTTTCATAATAAACATCAACAGAAAGAGTAGGTTGCATGGATGCCATAACAGCCAATTGATCACAACGTTCGTTTTGAGGATGATTATTGTGGCCCTTTATCCATTTAAAATTGACCTGGTGTTTGCGGTAAACAATTAAAAAGCGTTTCCATAAATCGGCATTTTTTCTTCCGGCAAATTTCTTTTTCTCCCAACCCAAAACCCATTTTTTCTCAACAGAATCCACAACATATTTAGAATCCGAAATAACTAAAACCTTCATATTTGGGTTTTTCAATTTCTCCAAGCCAACAATCACAGCCAAAAGTTCCATTCTGTTATTAGTAGTCAAACGAAAACCTTCGTAAAATTCTTTTTTATGTGGCGTTCCAACCAATTCCATTACCACACCATAACCTCCGTTTCCGGGATTTCCTTTTGCAGCGCCATCAGTATATATGTGTACTTCGTGAGTCATCGTTGTTTTTTTTCACCATATTCTTTCCACCATATAAGTGATATAAGTTCATTTTAAACTTTGTCTATGAGCCTTTGTTGGTATATAAGAAAAATAAGATTATTAAAGCTTATATTTCTTTAAGGCAGTAAGATTAGACATGCTATTATATTTACTTATATTACTTATATGGTTTAATTTTTTTGGAATTTTTGTTAATTGGAATTTTCTTTTTCTGAATCTTCCAGTACTGCCTGAATAATTTCCGGAAAATACTTTTGTTCCAGTTCATGAATCTTTTCGGCTACTGTTTCCGGAGTGTCTTCCTCTGTTAAGGCTACATTTTTCTGGAAAATAATACCGCCTTCATCATAATTTTCATTTACATAATGAATTGAAATTCCGGTTTCTTTCTCCTTATTATTCACTATAGCCCTGTGTATGTGCATTCCGTACATTCCTTTGCCTCCATAATTAGGTAAAAGCGCCGGATGAATGTTAATGATTTTATTAGGATATTTCTCGATTATATTTTCAGGAAACTTCAATAAGAAACCAGCCAGAACTATCAGATCCGGGTCGATTTCTTGTATTTTTTGTAAGACATTTCGCTCTAAAAGTTCGTTTTTTGAGAAGATTTCGACTGGAATTTGATGATTTTTTGCTCTTTCGATGACTTTTGCCGAAGCATTGTTGGTAAATACCGAAACCACATTTGCAATTTTAGTTTTTGCAAAATATTTTATAATGTTTTCTGCATTAGTTCCTGATCCTGAGGCAAAAACAATAATTTTTTTCATAATCGAGTTTATTTTGAGAATGCAAAAAACGGAATAAAAATCGAAAATAAATAGTATTAAAAGGGCTTTCTTGAAATTAATTTTATAAATTAGTGTTACATTTATAAACTAAATAGTTGTTTTAAAATAAAGTTTTTTATTTTTGCCAACAAATTAAATTCTAAAATTAAAGATTATGTCAGACATTGCATCAAGAGTAAAAGCGATTATCGTAGACAAATTAGGTGTTGACGAAAACGAAGTTGTAACAGAAGCAAGCTTCACTAATGATTTAGGAGCTGACTCATTAGACACTGTTGAGCTTATTATGGAATTCGAAAAAGAATTTGATATTCAAATTCCAGACGATCAAGCAGAAAACATTGCTACTGTTGGTCAAGCTATTTCTTATATCGAGGAAGCTAAAAAATAATAATACTGCACCCGGTTTCTAAAAATACCAATTTTTGAAATTCCAAGTTCCAATTGGAATTTGACTTTTGATTTTTGTAATTTCTAAGGATCGGGTGTTATTATTTTTTTTAAAATTTAAATTTCGATTGGTTTTCAATCAAAAAGATATATTTATATTGTAATGCCCATGGCTCTTAAGTAACAATACAATTAAGAAAGCGTGGGTTTTATTTGTTTAAAGTACAAAATACATATTTATGGCATTAAGGCGAGTTGTTGTAACAGGATTAGGTGCACTTACTCCTATCGGGAATAATATCCAGGATTATTGGAATGCACTTGTGAATGGGGTTAGCGGAGCGGCTCCTATAACATATTATGATACAGAGAAGCATAAAACGAAATTTGCCTGCGAAGTAAAAAACTTCAACATTGAAGATTACATGGATCGCAAGGAATCTCGTAGATTGGATAAATTTGCTCAATATGCAATTGCTGCCAGTGATGAAGCTATCAAAGATGCAGGACTTACAGATGATAATGTCGATAAAACAAGAGTTGGTGTTATCTGGGGAGCAGGAATTGGAGGTTTAGAAACTTTTCAGGAAGAAGTAATTTATTATGCTAAAGGTGACGGAACTCCAAAATTCAATCCGTTTTTTATACCTAAAATGATTGCCGATATTGCTCCTGCGCACATTTCGATGCGTAATGGTTATATGGGTCCAAATTATACTACGGTTTCTGCATGTGCATCTTCTGCAAATGCATTAATTGATGCTTTCAACTACATCCGTTTAGGAATGTGTGATATTATTGTATCTGGTGGTTCTGAAGCTGCTATTACCATTGCTGGTATGGGAGGTTTTAACTCTATGCACGCTTTATCTACAAGAAACGAAAGTCCGGAAACGGCTTCAAGACCTTTTGATGGAACCAGAGATGGTTTTGTATTAGGAGAAGGAGCAGGAGCTTTGGTTCTTGAAGATTATGAACATGCTAAAGCCAGAGGCGCAAAAATTTATTGTGAAATTGGAGGAGGAGGAATGTCATCTGATGCCTACCATTTAACTGCGCCGCATCCGGAAGGAATTGGTGTTATTGCAGTAATGAAAAATACATTGAGAGATGCTGGAATGAATCCTGAAGATATTGATCATATCAATACACACGGAACTTCTACTCCATTAGGAGATGTAGCCGAATTAAAAGCAATTAGCGCCGTATTTGGTGAGCATGCAAAAAACATCAATATTAACTCAACAAAATCAATGACAGGTCACTTACTTGGTGCTGCCGGAGCTATTGAGGCAATTGCTTCAATTTTGGCGATGCAACACAGTATTGTTCCTCCAACGATTAACCATACAGTAGTTGATGAAAAAATTGATCCTGCATTGAACCTTACACTAAACAAACCTCAAAAAAGAGAAGTAAATGTTGCCATGAGTAACACTTTTGGTTTTGGTGGTCACAATGCTTGTGTATTGTTTAAAAAATTAGTTGACTAATTTCTGTATATGAATATTATCAAAAAAATATTTTCTAAATCCCGTTCTCTAGAAGACGGGATTTTTTTTGACACTATTCAGAAAATACTTGGTTTTCCGCCTGCAAATGTTGATTTTTATAAGAAAGCATTTACGCACAGATCTTCAAATAAATTAGATGAATCTGGAAACCCAATTAATTACGAACGACTGGAATTTTTAGGAGATGCTATGTTAAGTGCCGTAATTGCTGCACATTTATTTAATAAAGCACCAAATGGAGACGAAGGTTATCTAACCAAAATGCGATCAAAAATTGTAAGTCGCGAGCATTTGAATGAATTAGGCAAAGATTTGAATTTAGTGCGCTTTGTAGAGAGTAAAGTGCCTATTCAGCATTTTGGAGAAAATATTCATGGTAATATTTTTGAATCGCTTATTGGAGCTATTTACCTGGATAAAGGATATGCTTTTTGCGAAAAATTTATACAAAAAAGAGTAGTGACTCCTTATGTCGATATTGCCCGACTTGAAGGAAAGGTAATTAGTTATAAAAGTTTAGTTATTGAATGGTGTCAGAAAGAGAAGAGGGTCTTTCATTATGACATTTTTGAAGATAATGGTATTGACGGACAACGCCTGTTCGGTGTCAAATTAAGTATAGACGATAAAGTAATCGCAAGAGCGCGAGCAACTTCAAAAAAGAAAGCAGAAGAAAAAGCATCACAAAGAGCTTATTTTGCATTTCAGGAAAAAATAGATAAGAAATAACTACAAAAATACAGTTACTTTCTTAAAGCTATAACGTTTTCGTTTATAAATTAACAAAAACAAGCACATCTTAACTATTGATGCTCCGTTAGAAATAGTATATTTACACCTTGATTTTTCATGATATGGCTATTCATAGATTGGATTTAGACGAATTTGACGAGATTGATTATTATTTAATGGCAATTCATACTTCATTAGAAGATTATAGACTGGCCTATTTTATCAATAAAAACCTTCCGATAAACTTAAGTAAGAGCAAAAACGAGATCCATGCTCAGACTAAGGAAGGCGAAGCAAATTTTTCCAGATTTTATTACTATGATTCTGAAAAAGCCATTTCCTGGAATTTGATTCAGAATAAAAATGAAATCATTTCTGTGAGTACGAATGATTTCCAGAATTTGTTTTCTCATGAAACAAGTGAGGTTTCGACAACAATTCATTTACTTCCTGAATTCAAAAAGGTAGATTTTTTCCTGAAAATAGACAATAGCGATGAGGCTGTCGATTTTTCAGAAATTCAGCAACAATTAAATTCAATAGAAAGTATTGCAGCAATATATGCTGTGGATACCAATAAAATAAAATCAAAAAACAATCTAATTTTTTAAAAAAAATGTTAACAAACAAGAAAACCAAAATTGTTGCTACGCTAGGGCCTGCATGTAGTACGAGAGAGATTATCAAGGATATGATCGACGCAGGGGTTAATGTGTTTAGAGTCAATTTTTCGCATGCTGATTACGAAGGAGTAAAAGATAAAATTAATATTATTAGAGGCCTTAACGAAGAGTTTGGTTACACAACTGCAATCCTTGGAGATTTGCAGGGACCAAAACTTAGAGTTGGTGTAATGGAAGAGGGAACTGTAGTTCATGATGGTGATCTAATTACATTTACAACTGCAGAAGATATTTTAGGAACTGCTTCTAAAGTATTCATGAAATATCAAAATTTCCCAAATGATGTTAATCCGGGTGAGCGTATTTTGCTTGATGACGGAAAACTTATTTTCGAAATTATTTCTACTGATAAAAAAACAGAAGTTGTTGCTAAGGTAATTCAGGGTGGAGAATTAAAATCTAAAAAAGGGGTTAATCTTCCAAACACAAAAATTTCATTACCAGCTTTAACTGAAAAAGATATTGCAGATGCAATTTTTGCTATTGAACAAAAAGTAGACTGGATCGCGCTTTCGTTTGTAAAGACACCTCGCGATTTACAAGATTTACAAGAATTGATCGCTAAGCATTCTGATGTTAAAATTCCAATCATTGCTAAAATCGAAATGCCGGAAGCTCTTGATAACATGGATAAAATTATAGCATATTGCGATGGTTTAATGGTAGCTCGTGGAGATCTTGGAGTTGAACTTCCTGCTCATGAAGTACCATTGGTACAAAAAGATTTGATCCGTAGAGCTAAAATAGCCAGAATTCCTGTTATTGTTGCGACTCAAATGATGGAAACAATGATTACAAGTTTGACTCCAACAAGAGCAGAGGTAAATGACGTTGCAAACTCTGTAATGGATGGAGCTGATGCTGTAATGTTGTCTGGAGAAACTGCTACAGGAAATTATCCGGTACAAGTAATCCAAAAAATGACTCAAATTTGTGAAGCTGTTGAGGATTCTCCGCTAATTCAGGTTCCGCAAAATACACCACAAATTAAAACAAAACGTTTTGTTACTAAAACAGTTTGTCACCAGGCAGCTTTATTAGCAAATGAAATCAAAGCAAAAGCAATTTGTACATTAACAAATAGCGGTTATACAGCTTTCCAAATTTCGGCTTGGAGACCATCTTCGCATATTTTGGTGTTTACTTCAAACAAAAGAATCTTAACACAATTGAATTTATTATGGGGAGTGAAATCATACTTCTATGATAAAGATGAGAGTACAGATGATACTGTAACTGATGTTAACGAAATCGCAAAACAAAAAGGATTTGTTGTAAAAGGTGATTATTTGATCAATCTTGCTGCAATGCCAATTAAGGATAAAGGAATGGTTAATACCATGAGAGTTTCTGAAATAGAATAATTTTCTTTTTAAGATTATAATATACAAAGCCATTCGATGCGTCGAATGGCTTTTTTTTTGCTCAAAAGCTAAATCGTAACAGGTCGATTTTTTATTGCGAAAAAGAATTTCTTCACAAAAAAGTTTAAAAAAAATTACAATTTTAAAAAGTGTTTTTTCTACGCTTTTTATTTTCAAAAAATCAGATTAAAAAATTAACCAGCTAATTTGAATAATTTATAGGTTTCATTTTATAAAATGAAACCTAATAGAGCGATTTTAAATGTTTTTAATGTTTCAAGTTATAAAATGAAACAATGTCAGTCCTTTTAAATGCGGGTCTTCCTTTTTTTATTATCTAATTTTGAGATGCTTATTAAATGTTAAGAAAATTCTTGTTGCAAATCCTTCTAAAAAATACTCTAAACATAGTTTAAAAAATGCAACGAGCTGCTTCTGTTTTTTTTGATTAGCATTTAGTAAGAAATATTTTTTGATTTTATAATGTCCACTTGTACAAGAGAATTATTAACAAATTTTAGTATCATGAAACAAATTAGATTTAAAAATGCATTATTACTTTTTGCATTAGTTGGCTTCACGGGATTTCAAGTTGAGGCGCAAAATACCAAGAAACCCAATGTCCTAATAATTTGGGGAGATGATATTGGGATAAGTAATATTAGTGCTTATAGTAGCGGTTTGATGGGATACATGACTCCTAATATTGACAGAATTGCCAATGAAGGAGAACGCTTCTTACAATATTATGGAGAACAGAGTTGTACGGCCGGTCGTGCCGCACTAGTTACAGGCCAACATGGAATTCGTACCGGATTAACTAAAGTTGGTTATCCTGGTGCACCTATGGGTATGAGCCAATTAGATCCTTCACTAGGTGGTATCATGAAAAATTTAGGCTATGCTACAGGACAATTTGGTAAAAACCATCTTGGAGACCGTAATGAAAATTTACCAACAGTAAATGGTTTTGACGAGTTCTTTGGAAACCTTTACCACTTAAACGCTGAGGAGGAACCAGAATTGCCGGATTACCCTAAAGATCCTGCTTATTTAGCAAAATATAGCCCAAGAGGGGTGCTAAAATGTACTGCAACCAATACAGATGACGGAACTGTTGATCCTCGTTTTGGAAAAATTGGAAAACAAAGAATCGAAGATACCGGACCTCTTACTAAAAAAAGAATGGAAACAGTTGATGATGAGACCTCTGCAGCAGCTATTGATTTTATCAAAAGACAAAATGCTGCAGGAAAACCATTTTTTGTTTGGTGGAATGGTACACGTATGCACTTACGTACACATGTGAGAGCTGAAAATCGTGGTAAATATACACATGGTGACAGCGAATATAATGATGGTATGATCGAACATGATATTACCGTTGGAACATTGCTAAAAGTATTGGATGATCTTGGTATTGCTGATAATACGATTGTTGTCTATTCTACAGATAATGGACCTCATATGAATAGCTGGCCAGATGCTGCAATGACACCATTCCGCTCTGAGAAAAACACCAACTGGGAGGGTGCCTTTAGAGTTCCTTGTTTAGTACGTTGGCCTGGAGTAATTAAACCGGGCCAAGTGACTAATGAGTTAATGAGTCATAACGACTGGATGCCAACATTAGCTTCTATTGCAGGTGAACCAGATTTAGTAAAAAAAACCTTAACAGGTTATAAAGCAAATGGTAATACCTATAAAGTACATTTAGATGGTTTTGATCAGTCTAATTTATTACGTGGTACTGCAAAAAGCGCCAGAGATAAATTCTTTTATTCTGATGATGATGGACTTCTGGTTGGCTTACGTGAAGGAGATTATAAATATGTCTTTGCAGAACAACGTAAAGAAGGAACAATGGGGGTTTGGGCAGAACCGTTCACCAAATTGAGATTGCAAAAAATATTTAATCTTTATCAGGATCCTTATGAAAGAGCTGATATAACTTCAAATACATATTGGGACTGGGTACTAAACCATGTGGGTTCAGCTTATGGAATGATTCAGGACGTAGTAGATTTTGCAGGAACGTTTAGAGAATATCCACCTCGTTCTATTCCGCCAAGTTTCTCTCCTTACACTATTATGGATGAAACACTGGAACAAATTAAAATGCAAAAAGCATTGAATAGCGGACAAGGAACTTCAAAGAAAAAATAAAATAAATCAAAATGGAGCTTGAATTCTCATAGTTCAGGCTCCATTAATTTAAAAATCAAAATCATGTATAGAAATACATATATAGTCCCGCTATTTTTATTTTTACTGGTTTCATGTAAAAAAAATGAAAATGCCACAACTGTCAATCCTAAAGACAGCACAGCAGTAGTTGCGAATAGCAGTGACCCGCTGCCAAGCTGGAACGACGGTACACTTAAAAGTGATATTATAGCTTATGTAACAAAAGTGACAAAAGAAGGAAGTGCTGATTTTATTCCAATTGAAAACAGAATTGCCACTTTTGATAATGATGGAACACTTTGGGCTGAAAAACCCTATGTTCAGGAATTATTCGCTTTTTACAGAGTTAAAAAAATGGTCGAAGCAAATCCTGCTTTAGCTCAAAAACAGCCCTTTAAAGCGGTTGTAGAAAAAGACAAAACTTTCTTTGAAAAAGGAGGCGAAAAAGCATTAGTTGGACTAGTTGCCGCAACACATACCGGTATGACAGAAGATGAATTTGAAGCTTCTGTAAAAGAGTTTTTTGCCGGAGCCCAATATCCTGGTAAAAATGTTCCTTTAAAACAAATCAGATACCAGCCACAATTGGAGCTTTTGAATTATTTGCGTGCAAATGGTTTCAAAACTTTCATTGTAACGGGTGGAACGATCGAATTAGTAAGAGCAATATCAGCTGATTTCTACGGAATCCCAAAAGAACAGGTAGTTGGAACTTCTTTCAAATACACATTTGACGATGCAACTAATAGTATCAAAAGAGAGCCTGCTTTAGACTTATTAGATGACAAAGCAGGAAAACCTGTTGGAATACAACTTCATATTGGACAAAGACCTGTTTTTGCCTGTGGAAACGAAGGTGGAGCAGGAGATCTTGCTATGCTTAGGTATTCTCAGGGAAGCAAATACCCTTCGTTTCAAATGATCGTAAACCATAACGATTCTATCAGAGAATACAATTATCAGGAAAAAGATAATTTATCCTTAAATACTGCTGCCAAATACAAATATCATGTAATCAGTATGAAAGACGATTGGAAAACAATATTTTCAACTAAATAATTTTTAGTTAGTTAGTGTTGAAAAGAAACAATTTTTAACTGCTGAAATTGTTTCTTTTTTGATTTTAAGAATGGGTAAAAATCTTTTAAAAGAAAATAATCATGAAACTTCCAAGGTATTCTATTTCAATTCAATCTTCTTTTATTGCAATTGTTTTTCTTTTAAATTTTTCTGCTTTTGCACAAGAAGAACCTGCAAAATCCGGATCGAGTGCGCAGGAGTTGGCAGATAAACTGGCCAATCCTGTAGCAAGTTTGATCAGTGTCCCATTACAGAATAATCTAACTTATGGTATTGGTCCCTATAACGGTTCAAAATATCAAATAAATATCCAGCCTGTAATTCCTTTTAAATTGAGTGATAACTTGAATTTAATTACACGTTATATTCTGCCAGTAGTAGATCAACAAGATGTTACGGGAGAAAACAAACATGAATTCGGTTTAAGCGATGCAACAGTAACGGCATTTTTTGCTCCTAAAACCAAGGGGATTATCCTGGGAGTTGGTCCTGCTTTTTTAGTACCAACAGCTACTGAAAAATTTTTAGGAACAGAAAAATTTGGTATTGGTCCAAGTGTCTTGGTTATGCATCAGGGAAAAGGACTTTCGATAGGTTTTTTAGCCAATCAAATTTGGTCCGTGGCCGGAAATGAAGATCGAGCCGATTTTAATCAATTTTACACACAAATATTTCTAACACATAGTTATAAAAGTGGTGCAAGTTTAGGTATTACTTCAGAAATTACGCAAAATTGGGAAGGAAATACAACACTAATAACGCTGAGTCCAAATGTCGGAGCTATTACAAAATTAGGAGATCAAACGATGCAGTTTGCAGTTATGCCTCTAATACCAATAGTAGGTCATTCAGACATAAGACCTGATTGGGGATTAAGAGCCGTTGTATCATTTATATTTCCAGGTTCGTAAGTCGTTTCTTTAAGTTTCTTTCATCATTAAAAAATAAGATATGAAATCAAGAATTTTAATACTTGTAACAGTTTGCTTTTTAGTATCCTGTACTAAATCGACAAAAATAAATGAAACCAGCGTAGTTATTGATACTACAGGAACAGCCGTATTTAAACCTGCAGATTTTGAGGAGCAAATAGTTTACAATCGTGCAATCGAAGCGGTTATTTGGGGAATGCCTGCCGTTAATTCGGAGTTGCTGCACGAAAGTCTTTTAAAAGCAAAAGGAGATTATAATCAGATTATTTTTTGGTCAGGACTTATTAGTTCAAAGAATCAGACGTTAACTCCAAATCCGGACGTAATTTATATAAATCCGCTATACGATACCAGACAAGGCCCCGTAGTTTTAGAAATTCCACCAGTTGAAGGCGTCTCATCTTTAACGGGAAGTTTAGATGACGGCTGGCAAACTGCAATAGAAGATCTTGGCCCGGCAGGTTTTGACAAAGGCAAAGGCGGTAAGTATCTTATTTTACCTCCCAATTATAAAGATGTTCCACCAATAGGTTATATTCCGCTTCAATCTTCTACTTACACAGGTTTTGCGATACTTCGATCGAATTTAACAGACGGAAGTCCAAATGATATAAAAAGAGCAGTTGAGTATGGAAAAAAAGTAAAAATATACCCCCTTTCTGAGGCCGATAATCCACCGCCAACAGCGTTTGTTGACTTGATTGACGTTCCGTTTAGCAATACTATTCCGTATAACGTTCATTTCTTTGAGGTACTAAATCAGTTTGTGCAAAGAGAACCCTGGCTGACAAGGGACTTAGCAATGCTGGATCAGTTAAAAACTATCGGAATTGAAAAAGGAAAAATTTTTCAGGCCGATGCCAGAAGGCAGGAAATCTTAAATGCAGCAATTAAAGATGCACATCACTGGATTGATAGCAAGTATGAAAAAATCTTTACGCCTCCATTTTATGAAGGAACAAATTGGGCATTGCCTGCTTCTCAGGATGTAGTTAAAGCGATTATGTCAAATTATCTGGCTCCTAATCTTTATCCTGTTGATGAAAGGGCAATCAGTTATTCAATGGCTTATTTTAGTGCTAAAAAACTAGGAACAGGTCAATATTATTTAATGACAATTAAGGATAAAGATGGGCAGGAATTTAATGGTTCAAAATTGTATAAGCTTCATTTGCCTGCAAAAGTTCCAATAAAATTATATTGGTCTGTTACGGCTTATGACCGTGAGACTCATGCTTTGATTTTAGGAATGAAATACTCTAGTCGTGCTTCTACAACTCCGGGACTTCAAAAAAATGCAGACGGTTCTGTGGATATTTATTTTGGTGCTACCGCTCCTGCAGGAAAAGAATCAAATTGGGTGCCTACAGATCCAAAGAGAAAATTTGAATTACTGGCTCGTTTCTATGGTCCGGAAAAAGGATTTTTTGATAAAGTTTGGAAAATGGGCGATGCTGAAGAAGTGAAATAAAAACAATTTATATGTCCAAAGAATTCGAACATAGCATTGAGAATTCTTTTGATCCGGTGGCATCAAAAGCAGAACGGTATGCGAAAGGTACAGCGTTCAGAAAAACGACGCCCCGTTCTTCCCAGCAGGAATGGAATCCGCCGGAAAATCGTCGGGATCCCATTGACATTCTGATCAAAACCAGTATTGGAAGAATAGATAATTTGGTACCATTACGATACAGGCGAATGATGGAAAGTCCGTTTACTTTTTTCAGGGGTGCCGCTGCAATTATGGCCGCTGATTTGGAAAATACTCCAAATACAGGAATTGATCTTCAGCTTTGCGGCGATTGTCATCTGATGAATTTTGGCGGATTTGCAACTCCCGAGCGAAAATTAGTTTTTGACATTAATGATTTTGATGAAACTTTTCCGGGACCTTGGGAATGGGATCTTAAAAGGTTGGCATCAAGTTTTGTAATTGCCGGAAGGTGGAGAAAATTCTCGAGTAAAAATTGCAAAGAATTTGCCTGGCATGTTGCTGATAGTTATAAAAGGAACATGTTAGATTATAGTCAATTATCAGCACTTCAAATTTGGTATGCTGATATTGATCTGGCCGAACTTATTGAAAAAGGAGACGACGAAGAGCTAAAAGAATTTCAACAGAAGAGATTAAAAAAAGCATCAGAATTTACAGCTCATGAAAAGGAGTTTGCTAAAATGACTTATCAGGAAGGTACCCGTGCCCGAATAAAAGATGATCCGCCTTTAATTTTTCATCCAACAGGGAAAGAATGGCAGCGACTTGAAAGTGAAGCTGTAACTATTCATAAAAGATATATGGAAACATTATCTGACGAAAAAAAAGTATTACTAAGCCGATATGCTTTACACGATTTTGCCATCAAAATAGTGGGAGTTGGAAGTGTGGGAACACTTTGCGGTATTAGTTTATTGATGTCGGCTACGGGCGAACCTATTTTCCTGCAGTTTAAGGAGGCGAGACAGAGCGTTTTAGAGCCTCATGTTAAAGCAAAAGGTAAATACAGCCATCAAGGCGAACGAATTGTCAGAGGACAAAAGTTGATGCAGTCTGCGTCGGATATTTTTTTAGGATGGACAAACGATAGTCAGGATAAATTTTTCTATATCCGACAGCTTCGTGATGCAAAAGTGAAACCGGTTTTGGAAATTATGAAAGCCAAAAACATGGCCGATTATGCAAAAGCCTGCGGATGGGCACTTGCAAGAGCGCACGCCCGTACAGGAGACCCTTCGATACTATCCGGTTATATTGGCAACAGTAACGAATTTGCCAATGCTATAGCGAGATTTTCAATTTCGTACGCAGATCAAAACGAAGCGGATTACACTAAAATGCTGGAAGCAATAAAAGACGGCAGATTGCCAATTTCAACAGAAATCTAATTTTTAATAAAATAGAAGATGACTAAAAAAAAATTATTTTTGATAGGCTTAGTGATGCTAACCATCACAACAATTGGCCAGACACAGCGCATAGACTCAACCGCTGTTTTTCTCCTGCACCGCACAGGCGAAACTTTTCAGGATCTAAAGTCCTGCAGTTTTACAGCCGTGACAACCTATGATGTACCGAATGATAATCTGGGACTTATAAAACATGCCGTAACCGAAAAAGTGGCGATTAAGTTTCCCGATAAAATGAAAGTGACTTCATCCGGTGATAAAGGAAATCGTGGTTTGTGGTATGACGGTAAAAAATTAAATTATTACTCGTTTGACAATAATACATACGGTTTTACAACTGCTCCCGGATCTGTAATTGAAACGATTGATGAGATCAGTAAAAAATTCGGAATTGAATTTCCCGGTGCCGATTTCTTCTATCCTACTTTTTTGCAGGATCTGATTTCAGATCAGGGTAATTTAATTTTTTTGGGTAAAACTACTGTTGAAGGACGTGAATGTTTTCATATTGCCGGAACTGATAAAACAAAAAGCTTTCAGTTTTGGATCGGCAATGACGATTTGTTTCTTCCTGTAAAAATGGTCATTATTTATACTTCTGAAAAAGAAAAACCGCAATATGAAGCTGTCTATAAAGACTGGACCGTAAACACCGATTATCCGGATACCATGTTTGAGTTTACTACACCGCCAAAAGCATCTAAAGTAAAATTGACTCCCAGAGAAAACACTAAATAATCTTTAAAAGTTATTGTTATGAAATTGTTTCAACCTAAAAATAAAATCTCTCTCATTATTATTGCATTGTTTGCACTATTGATCATGATTCCGGAAGAGGCTACGGCACAGCGATTTGGTCATCATCCTCCGCCAAGACCAATGCCAAGACCAGCACCAAGACCAATGCCGCGTCCGATTCCTCCTGCGCCGAGACCACTTCCGCCACGCCCTTTGCCGCCTCACCCATACCCGCATCCGTATCCGAGACCGCTTCCTCCGCCATTTCATCCTTATCCAGTCCCTTTTCCGTACATCTATCATCCATTTGTACCGTATTATTGGGGACCAACATGGTACCCAATTGGCTTCTTTGCTGCTACCTTAACGACTGCTGCGATCATTATAACAGTTGAAAACAATCAGTATCATTATGATGATGGTGTGTATTACGTTAAAGAATCCAGTGGTTATAAAGTGGTACCAGCACCAATAGGAGCAACAATTTCAGAATTGCCAAAAGGGTATGTTACTATCAATGTTTCCGGAACAGAGTACTATTATTACGGTGGAACTTATTATGTAAAAGCCTCCGCCAAATACAAGGTAATAAATGCACCTGTAGGTGCTGTTGTGGCTCATCTTCCAGAAGGAGCTGAAGAAAAAACCATTGACGGTCAGAAATATATGATTTACAACAATGTTTACTATCAGCCCATTTCTAAAGACGGACAAGATAGTTATGTTGTTGTTCAGGGAAAATAAGGATATAGGCTTTGAGGTACTTTAAATGAAATAAAAGCAAGTACCCTTAAAATAAGTAAGAATTTTAACCACTCTGCTATGTTAATTAAACAAAATGATTTATCTTTGAGTGTGTAGTAAGAAATTGTTTTATAGATAGTTGTGTTTGTTTTACAACTGTTTAACATGATTTACCCTTCATATTAGATTTGATCAGCATTTTAATAATTTCACGTTAAACTAATTTAATCATTAATTTAAATACCACAAAATGAATATTAAAAGAAAGAATCTTCGTATAATCCCATTTTTTGTATTGGGATTGATTTTCAGCTGTTCTCCAACTGTAAAAGTAACAACTGATTATGACCATGCTACCAATTTTGGCGAATATAGAACTTTCACTGTGTATGACCTGAAAGCACAAGAAGGTCAGGTAAATCAGCTTAATGTAGATCGTGTTGCGAAAGCCATTCGTGCAGAAATGACTGCAAAGGGTTTTACCGAATCAAGTTCTAATCCGGATTTAAAAGTAAATGCGGTATCCATTCTAAAAAACAAAACTCAGGTTACAGCCGATACTAATTTTTATGGTTACGGCGGTATGTACCGTCCATACGGATATTGGGGCGGGGGCGCTATGATGGGTGGAGGCTCAACAACATTTAATACTTACGATTATGTTGATGGTTCGTTAATCATTGATATTGTATCTGCTAAAACAGGAAAACTGGTTTGGCAAGGAATCGGTAACGCACAAATTGACAGCAAACCTGATAATCCAGAGGAATTTATCAATGGTGCAATCAAAAAAATACTAGAAGGTTTTCCTCCCGGATTAGCCAAAAAATAGTAGACAAGTTTATAGCTTATAAATTTAATGTATAAGGCATTTATACTTATTTGTTTCGGCAAATAAGTATAGCCTTCTTAATGACTCCCCAAGTCTGTTCTTTTAAGTTACATTGAAAGAAATACCTTTTAAAAAATTTAAGCCGGAAATTATGCTCGATATAGTACTTTCTCTTTTCTTTTTTATAGCTACGATAGTTGGTTTTGCGACGTCATTTATGGTCCTTTTTTCAAAGAAAAACTATTCAAAAAGTTTCTTCTTAGGGCTATTCCTGTTCAGTCTTGCTGTTGTGAGCGTCTATAATTTTTACCTATCGGCTAACGTTTTTAAACCTTTTCCTGATCTGTTTATCATCACAAAATCTTTTATGTTTTTAGTAGCACCTTCCGCTTTTTTGTATGTAAGAAGTGTTTTGTTTTCAGAAAGGATATTTAGAAAATACGATTGGCTACATTTCGTACCTTTTATCTTTTATTTTGGTTTAACATTGGTTGTATGGGTTGATCGATATTTAGATCTTCCGGTTATCACTTATTTTGCAGTAAAAATAAGAAGTCCGTTTTCTATGTTGAGTTTAACAATCTGGCTAATGTATGCTTTTTGCCAGACTATGATGATTTTGAATTATGATTTGAAAAAATTTAAAGTAAATCACTTTAACGGAATAAAAGTTTTAAGCTGGATCCGACTTTATAATTTGATGATCTTGTTTTTGTTTTCTACGCTTTTTGTACATTATTTTTTAGTGAACAAGGTTGATAGTATCGACTTTTCATGTTATATCCTGATTTCTTCAGTGCTTGTTTTTACAGTAGGATGGCTTTATTTTAAGCCACAAATTTTCTATGATGCAAATGAAACAGAAGCTGTAAATGCTGTCAGTGAAGTAAATGAGAATTCTAACTTTGACCAGGATGACAATCATTTGGTGCTCCTCAAAACAAATGAAACAAAAAACAATCTGTCTTTAGTAAAAGAATTAACGACAGAAAAAAAACAACAATATCTCGCCAAATTAGAAAACATCTTTGCCACAAAAGAGTTTTTTCTAAAGAAAGATTTAGTGATTCGGGATATTGCTGAAGAAACAGGAATATCGGTACATCATCTTTCCAATTTAATTAATTCAGAATTTAATCTTCATTTTCAGGATTATGTAAACCTGAAGAGAATTGAATATTTCAAGGAAAAAATAAATGATCCGGAGTGGAAAGATTTATCGCTTGAAGGAATGGCCTGGGGTTCTGGTTTTAAATCAAGGACTACTTGTTTTAGAGCCTTTATAAAACATACAGGAAAATCGCCTTCAGAATATTTTAAAATAATCAGAATAAATCCTGAAAAAACAACTACTTATTATTTAAAAGAATCATCAAACTAAAAAGTAAACAGTTTGTAAGAGGTTTGTTAGGTCTTATTAATTTTTAAAGCAAAAATGATGAAAACGGGATTTAAACAAAGACAAACAATAAAATTAATCATTACGCTAGTATTCCTTTTTATTTTCTTTATAGGGCAAGCACAGCTTAAGGGGGGCCATATACTTGGTGCCATGGGATTGCAGTCAGGAACTCAAACACCTGCTAATACTCTAAGCGTTTATATTCCGGGATATTTTTATACAGCATCATCTTTAAGAGATGCGAATGGAGATAAATCATCTGTAGATCCTGATTTTACAATGACTATTACAGGAGCTGGTATTTCATGGGTAAGTGATTTTAAAATCCTGGGAGCCAATTATGGAGCGACTGCATTATTAGCTTTTGCCTCAAATACGATTCAGGGAAATAATGCAAATGTCAATAATTCTTTAGCGTTGACAGATTCTTATGTTCAGCCCATTCAATTAGGGTGGCATCACAAAAGAGCTGATTTTGTAGTGAGTTACCAATTGTATTTACCAACTGGCAGTTATACCGCAGGTGCTTCTGACAACAGTGGTTTGGGAATGTTTATGAATGAGTTTTCTGCAGGAACAACTTTGTTTTTCAATGATAAAAAAACCTTTCATTTTTCTGCTTTAGCCTCTTATGAAATCAATGGAAAAAAGAAGGATACCGATATTAAAACCGGAGATATTTTAAGTATTGAAGGAGGTTTGGGTAAAACATTTTATATGATGAATACTGAAAAAACCGCTCCAACAGGAATATTGAATGCGGGTTTAATTTACTATTTACAATATAAAGTGACCGATGACAAAATTCCTGTTCCTGTAATTGGAATTGTTGAAGGTGAGAAAGATAGTGTTGGAGCAATAGGAGCTGAGGTAAATTATTTTCATATTGGTTGTAAAACTTCTGCGGGATTTAGATGGGTAGCTGAGGTTGATGCTATTAACAGATTTCAGGGAAATACTTTTTTCCTGACATTGGCGCATGTGTTTAGTTTAAAGAAAGAATAGCTAAAAAAATAGAGGTACAATTTATAAGGAAAAAAACATTTGATACAATGAAAAACACACACCTCTCTCATAGAAAATTTATTTGGAAAACCAGATTAACCTTGGTTTGCTTTCTCTTATCATACACAGTCATGATCGGACAAAAAACAAATACAAATATGCGCTTCAAAGATTCTCTTGATGGAGCAATCGACTTAAGTAATTTTCTCATTTATGCAAATGGTTTTCTTGTAGTTCCTGCCATTATATCTGAACCAGCTTTAGGAGGATTTGGTGGTGCTTTAGCTCCAATTTTTCTTAAAAAAAGAGCTCCTGTAATCGATGAAGACGGTAAAAAACGTTTTATAAATCCAGATATAACAGGAGGATTCGGAATGTATACTGCAAATGATAGCTGGATGGTCGGAGCATTTCGTTCCGCAACTTTAGTTAAGCCCAAAATATTGTATCGCATCGGGGCCGCTTATGGAGATGTAAATTTGTCTTTTTATGCCAATAATTTACCCACTGGAAATGATCAGGAATTTAAATTGAACTTTAGAACTTCCGTTTTTTACACCCAATGGTTAAAACAATTTAAAAATGCAAAATGGAGTGCCGGACCGCAATATTTGTTTTTAAATTCTAAAATAAATTTGCCAGACTTTAATCTCCCGCCTCCGTTTGTTAAACCTGGCGACATTAAAAGTACTGTAAGTCAGTTAGGTGGAGCACTTCAGTTTGACGGTCGAGACAATATATTTACACCAGATAAAGGAATACGTCTTCAGTCAGATTTCTTTTGGTCTGACAATGCAATAGGCAGCGATTACGATGCCTGGCGTGTCAATTTATCGGCAATAGGTTATTATCCTTTAACGGACAAATTAATAGGCGGATTGAGGATTGAAGGAGAACAGGCGTTTGGGAATCCACCTTTTTATTTAAAGCCGGGAATTAATTTACGGGGAATTCCAACTGCTCGTTATATGGGAAAAACCAGTATTGTAAACGAAGTTGAGCTTCGTTGGGATTTGTACAAAAGATGGAGTCTAATAGGATTTGGTGGTCTTGCAAGCGCTTTTGACGATTGGGATCAGGCTTTTGCCAAGCCCGTTGTTTATAGTTACGGAACAGGTTTTCGGTATTTAATAGCCCGAAAATTTAAGCTCCGAATGGGAGTAGATGTCGCAAAAGGAAATGAAGATTGGGCTTATTATATTGTTTTCGGAAGCAATTGGATGAGATAGCTGAAAAGAAAATAGAAAATAGAAAATAGAAAATAGAGAAAAGAAAATAGAAAAAAGAGACAAGAGAAAAGAGAAAGATTCCCGATGTGTGTCGATGTAGCCAAAGGACCGGAACAATGGGCCTATTATATTGTTTTGGAAGCAATTGGATGCGATAAATCTTAAGAATGAATAAAAAACAAAACCCCGATGCTAATTATTTCATCGGGGTTTTGTTTTAAAGTTTATTTACTTGTATGATTATAAATATAACAAGAAGTCAGACGCATGAGTGTTTAAATACAATCAATAGAATTATCTAATTGCCACATTATCTAATTTAAGATTCTCTTTTGCATATTTTGTAAGTTTTTATAGATTAATAAAAACATTGTGTAAAAATTAACGGCAAAGCGTTAGTTTTAATAGTTAATATTTAATTGATTTGTAACAAAAATTAATTAAAGGTTACTAATAAGTTAACTATTTAAATCATTGATTATGTATAAAATTACGATGAAATCAGTTTTTGTAGCATCAGCATTTTTGGTTGGTGTAAGCAGCTGTTTTGCACAAGATGTTTTAGTAAACTCACTAAAGCTGAATGCGAGTGATAAAAGTAAAGAGAACTTTAAATTCACAGAGCAAATTAACCTTGGAACGACTTCGGTAAAAACACAAGGTTCTTCAGGAACATGCTGGAGCTATTCTACAAACTCATTTTTAGAATCAGAAATGATTCGTTTAGGAAAACAACCGGTAGAACTATCTCAGATTTATTCAGCGAGAAATGTGTATGTTGAAAAAGGAATTAATTACGTGCGTATGCATGGCGCTGTGACTCTTGGTGACGGAGGTGCGTTGCATGACGTAATCAATATGTACAAAAAATACGGAACCGTTCCTAGAGAAGCTTATACAGGATTAAACTACGGAACAGATAAAAATAAATTTGGAGAAATGGCAGCGCTTATCGAAGGTGTTTTGGGTGCTGTAGTTAAAAATCCAAATGGAGAATTAACGCCAAACTGGCAAAAAGCATATGCTGCAGTAATCGATTCTTATTTAGGAAAAGTGCCGGAAAACTTTACATACAAAGGAAAAAATTATACGCCACAATCTTTTGCTAAAGAAGTAGTTGGAATTAATCCTGATGAATATGTAGAAATGTCTTCGTTTACAACTTCTCCATATTACCAAAAAACAACCATGATGGTGCCGGACAACTGGTCGTTTGATCAGGTTTATAACGTAAAAGTAAACGACATGACCGATGTTATTGACAATGCGTTGAAAAAAGGATATACAGTAGTATGGGCAACTGATGTGAGTGAGAAAAGCTTTAGCTGGAAAAATGGCGTAGCGTATGTTCCGACAAAGAAATTTGATGATATGACGGCTGAAGAAAAAGCAGACATGTTCAATGGACCAAAACCAGAACCGGAAATTACACCGGAGATGCGTCAGGCTGCGTTTGATAATTACACTACAACAGACGATCACGGAATGCATATTATTGGTCTTGCAAAAGATCAAACCGGAAGAGAATATTATATCGTAAAAAATTCCTGGGGAGAAACAAACGACTACAAAGGATTCTTGTTTGTAACCAAAAATTTCGTAAAATATAAAACGACTGCCTTAATGGTAAATAAAGGCGGAATTCCAACTGATCTTGCTAAGAAATTAGGAGTTTAAGTTTATTTCAATTTTAAAAAATACAGAAAGCGCTGCAAGATATTGTGAGCGCTTTTTTTATGATTTAGTGACAACTAAACAAAATGTAAATACAATACTGTTTTATCGGTCTCATTTTTAGATTAATAATGAGTGTTTTTATTTGAAAAACAGCACTTAAACGTTTTTTAAGGTCGTTTACAGGAATAATAAAATATAAAAAGGAACTAATAAGTATCTTTAAGTAATATTTTAATGTTCAGAATAAATTAATCTAATCAACATGAAAACTTATGCAGTTAAAATTACAACAATTGCATGTGTTTTTTCTTTTAGCTGTTTTGCACAGCGTGCTGCTTCTAACACTCCTGTCATTGCGCCAATAGCAAATGCACATTCACAATCTGACAATAAATCTGATAATGATCTTGTACTGGATTATTATCATGTAGAAGAAACAATTAATATGACATTCGGAAGAAGAGTCGTCAAATATGAAGTTTCAAAATTAGACATGGTTAATACCTATGACCTTGGTCCAAATAATACCAGAACGGTTACACCAGTTTATAGAAAAGCCAAAGTAAAACCAACGGAAATTGCCATGTTGTCAAAAGCTATTAAAGATACCGTTTCGACATCGATAGCACCAGTTAAAGTTGCGATGATTGCACCAGCCCAGAAAGCAAAATATCTTACCGTAAACCGCACAAAAACGTATATGCAAGTAATAGACAAGGGTTATGCCTCTGCAGATATGCTTAAAAAGGTGGCAGACCAACATTATTTTGATGGCGAAATGACAGCGGCAGCTAAATATTATGCACAATTGCTTGAAATGTCTCCAGATTCAGAAGCATCGTATTATTATAGATATGCACAATCATTGAAAGAAATTGGTCAAACAGAAAAAGCCAATGAGATTATGGTAGTATTTGAAAATAAAAACATGAGTAACAAAATTGCGAAAGAATAGTTCCACGTATTCTCAGAGTAAGAAAAAAGACTATCACCCTCATGATAGTCTTTTTTTTAAGCTCGTCTCGGACCTGAATTAAGGACGATAAAATCACATCGTAAAAATTTCGTGGGGAGAAACAAACGATTACAAAGGTTTCTTGTTAGTAACTAATTTCGTAAAATATAAACCTACTGCTCTTGATGGTGAATATAGGCGGGATTCTTGTTGGTTTCGAAGAAATTGGGGTTTAATAGTTTAAGGTTTAAAAAGCGCTGTAATTTAGATCGTGGTGCTTTTTGTTTGAGATAAATGTTATTTGAATACGAGTTTAATTAATGTTTTTAAGATGGATGTTTTGACTTAATATATTGTTCTAATAATAAACGTTATGCTTAAATGTAATGTAAATTTCTTTCAACTATACATTTTTCCCTATAATTAGAATTAATAATTATCTTTACTTTAAATTTTTTAACTCCGTGAGTAGAATAGAACAATTATTTGATCAACTTGGATATACTCGTGAAAACGGGTTGTTCTATCTTGAGGAGTCTGATCAATGGCTTAATAAGTTTCCTTTTAGGATCAGTAAGGTTTTACGGGATATAATACAGCCCTATGCTTTTTATAGTTTACATCATCACGGGGATGAAAATTCAGAACATCCAGAGCCAATAAACAATCCAATTATTCTATTTTTTGATAAACCTGATGAAGAAAAAACAAAAGAAATTCCAAAATGGACATTTTGTTTTGGTCAGGCTCCAGTAGTTATAATTAATAAAGATGATCGTGGTCCATTTGATATATATCATGGTTATAAATTTGAATCTGATCATAGTTATCTACTACAAAGTCTGGATGATGATATTAATATTTTTTCCTTAATAAATTTGACGTTAGGAAAAACTTGGAAAACATTATATAATAGGCATTTTAAAAATGTCCCAAAAGTTGATAAGTATCTTTTGAATAATATCGTGGATGCAAGAAGAATCCTGATTGCATCCGATGGTTTACAACTTTATCCTAAAATAGCCAATAGATTAATAGGTAGATTGCTTTTTATCAGGTATTTGATTGATAGAAGAGTGGAGTTTACAGGTCAAGAATATCTTGAAGGTAATGATAAATTGACTCGTCAGATTAGTTTGAATGAAATGATTAAGTCAAAAGATAAATTGTATCGTTTCTTTGAGTATTTAAATTCTAGATATAGTGGGGATCTATTTCCTCTAAAAGAAGAAGAAGTAGATCAAGATACAGGGGAAATCTATACTTTTTATAATGAGGAGGAGAATGTTACTGAGGACCATTTGGAAGTATTGTATGATTTGTTTTCAGGTTCATCTTTTTTCAAATCTGGAACATCATACAAGGGGTATGTTGTTCAAAAATCATTATTTATGGTGTATGATTTTGAAATTATTCCTGTTGAACTTATTAGTAATATATATGAAAATTTTATAGGTAAAGAAGAAGAAAATCTAAATGTGGTATTGGAAAACTTTAATACTACCTCAAAGCAGTATGATATTAAAGCATATTATACCCCACCATTCATCGTTGATTATATATTGTCACAGACTGTCAGTCCGCATTTAGAAAAATCCGATACTTCTAATTGTAAAGTTTTAGATCCTTCGTGTGGGTCTGGAATTTTTTTAGTTGAAACACTTCGAAAGATTATAGAAAAGGAAATTCAAAACAGCGGTTCTCCTGATATAATGCTAAGTAATGAGAGGCTTTGGGAGTTAATCAAAAATAATATTTTTGGAATAGATATAGACGAAGATGCAATTGAAATTACGATTTTCTCTTTATATATTACTTTGCTTGATTATAAATCACCAAAAGAAATTGAAGATTTTAAGTTTGAAAGATTAAAACACATCAATTTATTCGGAGGAAAACAATATGATTTTTTTAATGAAGAAGCTTCTTTTAATGAGATTTTTTCAAGGGAAATAGCATTAGATTTTATTATTGGGAATCCGCCTTGGGGTGTGGTTAAAATGTCTTGTTATGAGAGTTATATTAAAAACAGGAAACTTCGAGCATTTGATGCTAATAATATTAAGGGTTTAACTAATGTAATATTGCCACAATTACCGCTCGAAATTGGTAATAATGAAATATCACAGGCTTTTTTAATCCGTGTAAGTGACTTCGCAATAAATCCAAATTTAAAAATTGCTTTGGTAGTAACGGGTAAAAGCTTGTATAATTCCGCTGCCACAACCAAACAATGGAGAGAATATTTTTTATCTAATTTTGTTTTGAGCGAAATACTAGAGCTATCAGGGGTTAATAATAAGATTGTTGGAGGTAGTCAGATATTTGAAGGAGCAAAAATGGCTCCTGCAATATTCTTTTATAGTTTAGCAAAATCTACAGAAGAAATAATAACAAATGTTGTGACTCATATAACCGTTAAGCCTAATAGGTTTTTTAATTATTTTAGGACTATTGTTATTGAAAAGCATGACATTAAAAAAATACTTCAGAGAAATTTTATTCCACGATTAAATGGATATGATTGGTTATGGAAAGTTATGCTTCATGGCAATGTATTGGACTTTTATTTCATGCTTAGATTAAAATCCTATCGTTCAATAAAAGAGTTGATGAATGAATATAATCTAGATTATAAAGGAGGATTAAAAATCAAAGACGCATCTGTTTCTAAGAAAAAAAGTACATTAGAAATACGTAATTTTCTTTTTCTTAATGTAGAATTTAAAAAAGAATTTCAGCAGTACCACACTGGTTGTTCAATGACTTGGCATGAAACAGTTGAAGAATTATTAGTAAAAAATAGAAAAGGGAAATCTGAACGAAATCTCATAGATTCAGAAGGTAATGTAGCATATCTCCCTGATCCATATTATTTTAAAGGAGAAAAGCTTTTGGTGAAAAAAGGGCTTTTAGCAAATGAAAACTTTAAAGCAGTCGCTGCATATGGTAATGAAGATATTGTTTTTACTTCGACTGTTTGTTCAATTAAAACTAAAATAGGTTACTCTAAACATGAAAATACATCAGTGGCTTTAAAAAGTTTAGCGGGTATTGTTAATTCTAGTTTTTTTACTTATTATCTACTTCAAACGAGCTCATCTGCGGGAATAGATCGAACACGTGTCGATTTTCAAGAAATCTTTTCTGCGCCAGCAATTGAAGATAAATTACTAGCAGAGTCGGTAATGATGCTGCAAAAAAAACATAATGAACTAAAAGGGGTGATTTTACGTGATCAAAACTATAGTGATAAATTAGAAGAAATAAGACAACTTGAATGGGATGTTGATCAAATGGTATATAAGTCATTTGAAATAACGGATGTGGAAAAATCACTAATTAATTATTCAACAGAAATTTCATTGCCAATCCTAAAAAGATCTGAAGAAACTGGATATGGTGAGAATAATATTTTCCGAATGCTTTCATGTGAAAAGGAGAATGATTTACATTATTTAAGTAACTATGCGGATATTTTTATTAATCATTTTAAGCATAGATTTAATTCTAAAGAACGATCTTTTTTTGCAAATGTATATATAGCAGATGATTTTATTGGTTTTCAGTTATTGTCGGCCAGGCACCAGTTGATAGTAAAAAAATATATTTTAAAAACACAGATGATTCTAAATTATTTGATGAAATTGGAAATTTAGGAATTCATAATGTTACACGTGACTTATATATTCAGCAGGATGTTCGCGGTTTCATTAAAAACACTTTTTATATTATTAAGCCAAATGAATTAAAATGCTGGCATGAGGCAGTAGCTAATCATGATTTGCTTGAATTTATTGATGCTTTAGCTAAAGCTGAAGCAGAAATCGTTAATGATGAAAAATTATGATGAATGGCATTGAATTTATAAAAGCAACTGATGGGAAGCAGTACTATATGGACTCTTTTTTGAAAACAATCATTTATGGTTATGAATGTTTAATTAATAAAGGAATTGTTTATAGTCGTTCTGATATACATAAAACAATAAAAACTGTTCAAAAATCAAATGTTGCTCATAATGAGATAGAGGATTATTTATGTACAGATTTAGTTAATAAATACATTAAGCCAAATTTGGGTTTGTTTGGGCTTCAAAACATAGTTGTTGACAATGGAGTGAGAGAAACAAAAAATAATGTCACAACAGGTCATTTAGATATAAAATTCCAGGTTCCAAGTTTAAGTGAAAATCATTATTATGCTTTTGAAGCAAAAAGGCTGGACAAAAGTTTAAGTAGAAAGCGCTACTATTTAAATGGTGGAATTCAGCGTTTTACTGATCGAACCTATTATCCCGAAACAACAACTGTACTTGCTGGAATGATTGGATTTGTAGAAGTTGAAATGAAAAAGTCTAAAAGCGGTCAAATGGTCGAGAGCAAGAACGCTAGAGTACCATTGATAAAAATAAAAGATGATATTAATCATCTTATAAAGTCTCAAAAAACATTTGTCACAACTCAATGTTTGACTCCCTATTCCATTAGTGATATCAATTATGCTTGTGTGCAAAATTTTGGGCACTTATATTTATCAAAACATACGAGAGATGATGATAAAGCAGAGCTTAAAATATATCACCTTTTCTTTGATTATTATAGCATCTTATTGGAGTAATGAAGCCTTTCCTTATTTGGGATAATTAGTAATCGAATAAATGAAAATATTTACTTCCTTTTCAATAACTTCTCCAAATATTCTACTTTCTCCTTTTCAGCCTGAACCAAACGCTCATAAAGTTCTACAACTTTATCAAGCGGATTGAAAGTACAACTATAATTCATTCCAGCATTAACAATGCCATTATCGTGATAAGTATTTCCAATAATATTTAAAACCGCTTCTTCAGAGAAATTCTTAATTCCTTCAACAGATACGCCTAAGGCTTCAGCAATTGCTTTAAGTTTATCTTCATCTATAGTTTCACTGTTTTCAATAGCCGAAATAGCTTGTTGGTTTGTTCCTAAGGCTTGTGCCAATGCTTCTTGTTTCATATCCCGAAGTTCACGAATACGGCTAATTTTTCGCCCTATATGATTTGGTTTTGTTAGTGTGCTCATAATTCAAAGATATTTAAAATTCCTGATAAAATTATTTGTGCCGTAAAATACGAGGTTGTATTTGTGTGATACGTTTTTTTTGTGTTGGGTTATGCTTGATGAAGCAAAAATACAATTTTTCGCACAACTGATCATTGCTCTTTTTTCATTTGGGTTAATGCATTTGAAACTTGCTTGTCTTTGTCGAGTTTCTTGCGAAGATTTCTCCTTCGTCGAAATGACAAAAGGAAATCCACAAGCTTGTCATTTCGAGGGACGAGAAATCACACTAGAAGCTCCGCAATCATAATCGCCAATCTTTGTAGAGTTACTTGCGGAGATTTCTCCTTTCGTCGAAATGACAAAAGCTGATGGCTATTCTTTCGGTTGTATTGAAATGTCTTTCATTTAAGTACATCCTTGAATTTACAAAAAAAAAATACCACTTACAATTTGTAAGTGGTATTTAATAAGCTCCCCCTCTTGGGCTCGAACCAACACCGATAGCTATCGGGGCTCTGATTAACAGTTTACTTATATCTTTCTTTGAGTTTGAGAATTATGTCTGGATACTTAATAAGATTTTCAATATAAGTTTTGCTTCTCATTTTCTTAATGTGTTTTTCAATATTTAAGCCCTGGGTTTTGTTTTCGCACGGTATTTTTAGAAATAATACCCAATCTTTAGCATTTGCTGTGAATTTGTGAGATTCAGCATTTTTATGAAATTCAATTCGGGCATCGAAATCAGATGTATATCCAATGTAAAATCGGTTTAATTTAATTGAATGTAGAATGTAAACACAATTCATATTAGGGTAAATTATAAACAAAAAAATACCACTTACAATTGTAAGTGGTATTTAATAAGCTCCCTCTCTTGGGCTCGAACCAAGGACCCTCTGATTAACAGTCAGATGCTCTAACCAACTGAGCTAAGAAGGAATCACCTTAAAGGTAAATATGTTTGCTAAAAAAAGTTGCTCCCCCTCTTGGGCTCGAACCAAGGACCCTCTGATTAACAGTCAGATGCTCTAACCAACTGAGCTAAGGAGGAAGTTGTTGCTCTTTTTAGCGAGTGCAAATATAGTTGATTTTTTAATTTACCAAAAATATTTTAACTCTTTTTATTAATTATTTTTACTACTTAACAATTGCCTTGTAAATATCGTTTCCGTTAGCAAACAAAAGCAATGCGATAAGTAGAACGAAACCAACCATTTGGGCGTTTTCAAGGAATTTATCGCTTGGTTTTCGACCACTAATTATTTCGTATAATAAAAACATCACATGACCACCATCTAGTGCCGGAATTGGCAATAAATTCATAACTCCAAGCATAATTGACAATAATGCAGTGATTGACCAGAACACTTCCCAGCTCCATGAACTCGGAAAAATGTTAAAAATCGCTGCAAAACCACCTACTTGTTTGTATGCTTTTGTCTCCGGATTAAAAATCATTTTCAATTGTTTTCCGTAACCCACTAATTGGTCCTTACCTTTTGTAAGCCCAACCGGAATAGATTCAGCAAAACTATATGTTTTAGTGCTGATTTTATAGTAGCCTAATTTTTCTAATGATTTTATATCTAAACCACCTGCAACAACTCCTAATTTTCCGGCAGCAGAAACTTTAACCGTAATTGGTGTTTCTTTTAAATCACGCAATACAACAGCAGGAATTGTTTTTCCTTTATTGTTATCCAGGATTGCTTTTACCTGATCATAATATTTAGCTTGTTGTCCGTTTAAGGAAACAACCAAATCTTTTGGTTTTAAAGTAGTATTTACAGATTCAGCAGGAACATCTTTAATAGCAAAAGGCATACGCATCTCTACAAGAGAAGATTTTTCATGTTTTGATAATTGATCAACAAAATCTTTCGGCATTTGAATCGTTTGCTGTTGGCCATTTCTTTCAATCAAAACTTCTTTAGACATGATTATATTTATATTTAAATCATTGTCAAAATTCTCTACCTTTTTCCCATCAAGAGCTATGATTTTATCTCCGGTTTTAAAACCAGCCTTAATCATCGCAGGATTTTCAATTAAAACACCATCTTTCAGATCTGCAGTAGCTACATAAGTATCACCGTAAGCAAACGCCATTCCGATATAAATAATAAAAGCCAATATAAAGTTTACCGTAACACCACCTAACATGATAATTAAACGTTGCCAGGCCGGTTTAGAACGGAATTCCCACGGTTGAGGTGGAAGCGCCATTTGTTCTTTGTCCATACTTTCGTCGATCATCCCTGAGATTTTCACATAACCTCCAAGCGGTAACCAACCAATTCCGTATTCTGTTTCGCCAATTTTCTTTTTTAACAATGAATATTTAACATCAAAAAACAAGTAAAATTTTTCGACTCTGGTTTTAAATAATTTTGCAGGGATAAAATGCCCTAATTCGTGAAGAATAATAAGTAAAGATAAACTCAATAGAAATTGAGAGAGTTTGATAACTATATCCATTTTGTATTTTTAGTTCGTAATTTAACGCACAAAAGTAACGTTTCTATTTTAATTTGATAGTGCAATATAAGACATAAGGTTTTAAATGTTTGTTAATAATTGCTTACTACTTATATAAATTAAAATTAGCATCTTTTTTATGCTTAAGTAATTAGTAACTCATTCTTTCAGAATGTTACAAAATACCCTATTCTATTATTTTTAAATCCTTTTGAGGGTGTTTTCTCCAAGTATCAATTCTTAATTTCATATTCAATAAGGAATGTATTATTTATTGATAATTAACAAAGATGTTTTCAAATTACCAAAGAGTTTGGTCTTCTGTGAAATTTTATATTATAATCTATGAACTTCGTTAAACAAATTGAAAGAATTAAAAGGATACACAAGTTAATTAGTTCTGAAAAAACAGGAACTCCTGTTGTTTTTGCTAAAAAATTAAGCTTGAGTAGAAGCCAGCTTTATAATGAATTAGAAATAATCAAAGAATTAGATGGCCCGGTAAAATATTGTAAAAAAAGAGAAAGCTTTTATTATGAAACGCCTTTTGAATTGATACTTCATTACTCTCTTAAAACAATTAAAAATGATGAATCTAAAGAAATTTTTGGAGGTTTTAACTTGCATCCAATTTTATTAGACGGAACTCTGATAAGTTTGCTGTAACAAAATAGTTCTCGAGAAAATAATTTGTTGAAATTATTAATTAACATTTAAAATTGTAAAATTATGAACTTAGAAAATTTGAATTTAGTAGAGCTTAATGCTCAAGAAATACAAGAAGTAAGCGGTGGAGAACTTTTCACTTTTATTGTGCTTGGAGCAATAATAATAGGAGTAGGTTTAATTTCTAATAATAATAGTAAAAACATCAATGGACCTGGAGGAAGCGTTTCTAACCCGCCGGGCAACACGACTGGCTATTATAAAGGTGACTTACTTACGAATGCAATGTTTTAATTAATTAAAAGAGCCTTGAAAAAGCAAGGCTCTTTTATCTTTCAATAATTTAAATATTCTACTATTTGAACTATATTTTGTCTTTCAAATAAGAATCCCATAAAAAAAATATTTACAATTTTTAAACTAAATATTCTAAAAATTAAACCTAAATACCAATCACAAAATGAGAAATTACTTTTTGAAAACAATGAAACATATTTTGCTTTTTTTTACATTATTTTTAGTATGTTCATGTGGTTTAACGTCTATTCCTTCTGAATATACTTTTATTAAAAACGGTTTTGAAAAAGTTGAATTGGATAAACTGGGAAATGGTAAGGTGTTAATATACAATGGAGCCGATATTTTGCATAAAGTCGATAACACTTCAAGATTAAATATTTGGATTGACGATAAACCATTAGGCCAATTACGAGCAAGTGAGTATATTATTATTGATCTTAAAAAAGGAAATTATAACTTCAAAGTCCTGCATCTTGATATTGTTAATATAAGAAGCATAGATAAAATAGAGATTGATGATAGAACAAAAGTTATTAAAATCAAACCTACTATAACTTCCAATAAATTGACTATTACAAATGAATTACCTACGAATTTTGATAAATTCACGTATACTGAGAAAAAGTAGTCTTACTTCGAATTTTCTTCTTTGTATAGAATAATTTGTTTTATCTACAAATGTATAATTGTAAAAAGATTGGTTGACTCTAGTTTTACTTTTAAGTATAATGAAAATTTATGAATTTCAATTCAGATCCCGTAAACACACTCGAAAATTTATTATCAAAAAACCATACCAAAAGTTTATCAATATATTTAATAATTGTTTTAGCGGTATTAATTTTCTTAGGATTATTACCAATAATTAAAGTGAATATTAGCAGTCAAAGTCGTGGTATTTTAAGAAGTAAAACTGATAACGTTCCTATAACTACAATTGTAAATGGGTGAATTACATGGCTGTCTTTCAAAAATAATACAATTGTTCAAAAAGGAGATACACTTATAAAAATCTCAAAAGAAAATTTAGAAACTGATAAAAAAACGCAAGACACTTTATATCGAAATATTTCAGCATTACAAAACGATATTTCTAATCTGATACAAAATAAAACTGCCCATTTATTAACATCTACAGCAAAGGAAGATTTTTCTAATTTTCAGATTGGTAAAATTGAATTTCAAAGTAAACTATCACAAGCTCAAATTAACTATGATCGAAACAGAATATTATATGATAAGGATATCATTGCAAAAGCAGAGTTTGAAAAATACGAATATGAATTACGTTTAGCGTCACAGGCCTTACAAAGTTATACGAGCCAAAAAAAATCAACTTGGGAAAATCAAAAAAGAGATTTAGAAGATAGGTTAAAGAATCTTAACGGAGCTGTTGCCAAAATAAATATTGAATCTAACAATTATGCTGTTTTAGCTCCTATTTCTGGAACAATAGAAAATTTCTCTGGAGTTCAATGTGGTTCTTTTATAAATGCGTCACAATCAATTGCTACAATTTCTTCGGCCGACCAGCTTATCGTCGAAAGTAATGTCTCTCCCAATGATATTGGCCTTATTAAAGAAGGTCAAAAAGTAAAATTTCAGTTTGACGCTTTCAATTATAATCAATGGGGTCTTTTACAAGGGAAAGTAATAGATATCGATCAAAATATAACAATACAAGGCGAGCAGGCTTTTTTTAAAATCCGTTGTGCTTTAGATTCAAAGACGTTAAAATTAAAATCCGGATATAAAGCCAATGTTTCGAAAGGAATGACATTAACTACCAGATATATAATAACCCGAAGAAGTTTATTCGATTTATTATTTGATAAAACAGACGATTGGTTAAACCCAAAACAAATATCAAATAAATAAAAATGGCTTCAATAAAAATAAAACAACATGATATTAAAGATTGTGGTGCTGCTTGTCTGGCTTCTATCGGAAATCATTACAAGGTTAATCTTCCTATAGCAAGAATCCGTCAATATGCCAATACAGACAAACGAGGTACAAATGTATTAGGAATTATTGAAGCGGCTGAAAAAATGGGTTTTGCTGCAAAAGGCGTAAAAGGAGGTTTAGATTCATTAGATAAAATCCCGCTTCCAGCCATTGCACATATCATTACAAAAGAACAATTGCATCATTATGTTGTAATTTATAAAGTGCAGAAATCTAAAGTCATAGTTATGAATCCTGGGTTTGGCAAGATGGAATCTTATACTTTTGAAGATTTTCAAAAAATATGGTCAAGTGTATTGATTCTTTTTGCGCCAAAAAATGATTTTAAAACAACTAATGAAAAAACGTCGTCTGTAAAACGTTTTTGGAATTTAATCCAACCACATAAAACTGTCTTAATTCAGGTTTTGATTGGTGCGATAGTATTTACTGTTTTGGGTTTGGCAATGTCAATTTATATTCAAAAAATAACAGATTATGTTTTGGTGGATGGCAATAGAAATTTACTTAATTTATTAAGTATTTCTATGATTGCTATTATCTTATTGCAAGCTTATATTGGTGCTAAAAAAAACATTTTTGTAATGAAAACGGGGCAGTTAATTGATGCCAAATTAATTCTTGGTTATTACAAACATCTGCTCCATTTGCCACAGCGTTTTTTTGATACTATGCAAATAGGAGAAATTACATCCCGAATAAATGACGCAGTAAAAATACGTTCTTTTATCAATGAAGCAGCAATTGATATGATTGTAAATGTTTTTGTAGTGATTTTTTCATTCACGTTGATGTTTACTTACTATTGGAAATTAGCTCTGATAATTTTACTTGTGATTCCATTTTATATCGCAATTTATTTTATTTTAAATAAATTCAATAAAAAGGTGGAGAGAAGAATTATGGAAAATGCTGCCGAACTGCAAACGCAATTAGTAGAGAGTGTTACACATATTAGAACAGTAAAAGAATTTGGCATTGAAGACTTTTCAAATATGAAAACCGAAAACAAGTTTGTAAAATTATTATTTACAAGTTATAAATCGGGTCTAAATAGTGTTTTCGCAAATACTTCCTCGCAATTTCTATCGTCTGTATTTACAATTACTTTAATCTGGATTGGATCTGGATATGTAATTGACAGAGCTATTACTCCCGGAGAATTATTCTCTTTTTACGCTTTAATAGGTTATTTTACTTCGCCAGTTGCTTCGTTCATTGGAATGAATAAAACGGCTCAAAACGCATTAATTGCTGCGGATAGACTTTTTGAAATAATGGACTTGGAAAGAGAAAAAACCGAAAACAAAATTGAATTGCAAAAAGAAAATATTGGAGATATAAAATTTGAAAATGTTTCTTTTCGTTATGGTTCTCGAGCCGAAGTTTTTAAAAATTTCAATGCAACATTCAGGAAAAATGAAATAACGGCTATCGTTGGGGAAAGTGGCAGCGGAAAAACAACTTTAATTTCACTTCTTCAAAATTTGTATCCAATTAAAGAAGGCAAAATACACATTGGAGATTATGATACTCAATTTATTCATTATAAAAGTTTAAGACAATACATTGGAGTGATTCCGCAGCAGCTTAATTTATTCTCAGGAAATATAACAGACAATATTGCTCTAGGAGATTCATTTCCCAATATTCAAAGAATTTTAGATCTATCCAAACAATTAGGAATTACTGAATTTGTAGAAAAGCTGCCAAATGGTTTTGAAACACAAATAGGTGAAAATGGCGCAATGTTATCTGGCGGACAAAAACAGCGCATTGCAATTGCCAGAGCATTATACAAAAACCCTGAAATTTTATTAATGGATGAAGCAACATCATCATTGGATACTAGTTCAGAAAAAATTGTAAAAGAAGTTATAGATAATTTTAAAGAGGGAGGGAAAACTATAATTGTTATTGCACATCGTTTAAGTACAATTGCAAATGCGGATACAATATTAGTAATGAAAAATGGAACTATTGTTGAATCTGGAAATCACATCACTTTATTAGAACAGAAATCAGAATATTATAATCTTTGGAGTAAACAGAATTTACTTTAAATGTTTGTTAATTAATAAACATTTAGATTTCTCCTTTTAAGAAGAAGCTTTAACTTTACTTTTTTAAGCACTATCTACTCAATTGGTAGTGTAAAATCATTAAAAGTTACATTATATGGCCTCATTATTATTTTCTCCACTCACCATAAAAAAAATTACTTTAAAAAACAGAATCGTTATTTCGCCTATGTGTCAATATTCTGCAGTTGACGGATTTGCAAACGATTGGCATTTGGTACATTTAGGAAGCCGTGCCAGCGGGGGCGTTGGACTGATTATTCAGGAAGCCACAGCCGTTTCACCCGAAGCCCGAATTTCACCTTCCGATTTAGGAATCTGGAAAGATGAACACATTGAAAAATTAAAATCGATCAACCAGTTTATCGTTTCTCAAAATTCAATTCCCGGAATTCAGTTAGCGCATGCCGGTCGAAAAGCCAGTGTTTCTGCTCCTTGGGAAGGCAATAAAAAATTAGATTTCGATCAGGGCGGATGGCAGACGGTTTCTTCAAGCGCGATTCCATATCATGATGGTGAACCTTTTCTTCCAACAGCTTTAGATAGAGACGGAATCCAAAAAGTGATTTCTGATTTTAAATCAGCAACCAAAAGAGCCGTTGAAGCGGGTTATAAGGTTGTAGAGATTCATGGTGCACATGGCTATTTGTTGCATCAATTTCTTTCTCCGTTAACGAATAACAGAACAGATGCATACGGAGGAAGCTTTGAAAACAGAATTCGATTGACTTTGGAAATTTTAGAAGCAGTTCAATCAGAATGGCCTTCAGACTTACCATTGTTTGTCCGAATTTCAGCTACAGACTGGGCAGAAGGCGGATGGAGTCCGGAAGAATCTGTGAAACTTTCGGAAATCTTAAAAGAAAAAGGAGTAGATTTAATTGATGTTTCATCAGGTGGTTTAGTTTCACATCAGCAAATTCCATTGCACCCAAATTATCAGGTTCCGTTTGCAGAGAAAATCAAAAAAGAAGCAAATATTTTAACGGGAGCAGTTGGTTTAATAACGCATGCTATACAAGCCGAAGAAATTTTAAATAACGATCAGGCCGATTTGGTTTTATTCGCCAGAGAATCTTTAAGAAATCCTAACTTACCTTTAGATTTTGCCAAAGATCTAAACGAAGACATTCAATGGCCAAAACAATACGAACGAGCTAAGATTAAATAATTTATTTGCCACAGATTTCACAGATTAAAATGATTTTTTTGCCACTAATTTCACGAATTTACACTAATTATATTGTGCCCAAACTAAGAAAAAAAAATTCGTCTAAATTCGTGCAATTAGTGGCAACCTTTTTTAATCCCTTTAATCTGTGAAATCTGTGGCAAAAACTAAATACCATACAAAATGCAAAAAATAAAAACAGCACTATTATCATACGGAATGTCAGGGAAAGTTTTTCACGCTCCATTTTTAGACATTCATCCGGGATTTGAATTATTAGGTTCCTGGGAACGAACCAAAAATCTTATTCAGGAAGATTATCCTTATGTAAAAAGTTATCCAACAATCGATGATTTATTAGCAGATGATGTCGATTTGGTAATAGTAAACACACCAGTTGGAACCCATTATGAATATGCTAAAAAAGTACTTTTAGCCGGAAAACATGCGGTTGTCGAAAAAGCATTTACAACAACGGTGGCTGAAGCCGAAGAATTAGCTTCAATTGCCAAAGAAAAAGGATTAAAATTGGCCGTTTTCCAAAACAGAAGATGGGACAGCGATTTTAAAACCATTCAGAAAATAATTCAGGAGGGTGTCTTGGGAGATTTGGTTGAAGCCGAATTCCATTTTGACAGATACAATCCAGTATTAAGTCCAAAAGCGCATAAAGAAACAGCCAATGACGGAGCAGGAATTCTGAAAGACTTAGGTCCACATTTAATAGATCAGGCAGTTTGTTTGTTTGGTTCTCCAAAGTCAGTTTTTGGAGATATTCGTTATACCAGAGAGAATTCTTTGGTCGATGACTGGATCGATTTATTGTTGATTTATGATAATTTCAGAGTGAGGTTAAAAGCAGGTTTTTTTGTGAGAGAAGCTAATCCTGCATATACAATTCACGGTAAAAAAGGATCTTTCTTAAAACCTCGTGGTGATGTTCAGGAAGATGAATTAAAAATCGGTAAAAAACCAAATTTAGATACGTGGGGAACGGAATCTGAAGCCCTGCAAGGACTTTTACATACAGAAATCAACGGAGAAGAAATCCGAGAAAAAATACCAACACTTCAAGGGAATTACTTTTCGTTTTTTGACGGTGTTTATGATTCCATCGTAAACAATAAAACAGAGCCAGTTACCGCACAAGACGGTGTAAAAGTAATGCAGATTATTGAAGCCGCTATTGCAAGTAATGCACAACAGAAGGTAATTAATTTGTAAATAAAATTAGCCGTGGATTTGACGGATTAAAACAGGTTTAGCACGGATTTTTGTTTGCCACTAATTACACTAATTTTCACTAATTTTTTTTCAGTTTGAGACTAATATAATTCGTGAAAATTAGTGTAATTAGTGGCAACTTTTTTTATTTAAGACTATATATAATCCGCGTCAATCCGTTCTAATCTGTCAAATCTGCGGCCAATCGCAAAGAATTTATAAACATATAACGTTATAAATTGAGGAACTATGGTCTTATTTGATCAACAATGTACATTTTTTGTATTTTTATGCAAGAAATCCAAAAAACCATCATTTTGATCAGCTTCAATCCATTATCACTTTTCCAAACCAAAGGGAAAATCAAGAAAGTCTATAGAGAAGCCAAAGCTTCTTATTTAAACCGAATTCGTTTTGCTGTGGGAATGTTTTATTTCGGAATGGGGTTAAGTTTTGCAACGTGGGCAAGCCGAATTCCGGATATAAAAACAGCATTGCATTTAACCGAAGGCGATTTGGGTTCTATACTTTTTGCTTTGCCAATGGGGCAATTGGTGATTATGCCTTTTTCAGGAAAAATGGTAACCAAATTTGGTAGTCATCGCATTTTAGTTTTCTCCTTAATAATGTATGTTTTGTGTCTCGCCAATTTAGGCCTGGCAACAACAGCCTTTCAGTTATCAGTGGGTTTGTTTTTGTTTGGGCTGTTCGGGAATCTTGCCAATATTGCTGTAAATACACAAGGTGTTTATACTGAAGTACTTTTCAAAAAAACAATCATGTCTTCTTTTCATGGTATGTGGAGTTTCGCCGGATTTACAGGAGCTTTAGTTGGTTTGGGAATGTTAGCTTTAAACCTTACACCACTTCATCATTTCTTAATTGTTGGAGCAGTAGTACTACTTATGGTCGCTTTTAATTTTAAATTTTTGGTCAGAGCCAAAGAAAAAATCAAACATAAAACGTCTGAAGGAAAAAAATTATTTGTAAAACCAGACAGTGCTTTAATCTGGCTTGGCGTAATTGGTTTTTGCAGTATGGCGAGCGAAGGTGTAATGTTTGACTGGAGCGGAGTTTACTTTAAAGATATCGTAAAAGCACCCGGACCATTGGTAATTTTAGGATACACATCCTTTATGATTATGATGGCCAGCGGACGTTTTTTAGGTGACGGTCTGATTAACAAATTTGGACGTGAACGTGTCATGCAAATTAGTGGTGTTATGATTTCTGCCGGACTTTTTACAGCCGTTTTTCTTCCTTATATTATTCCATGTACTATCGCTTTTATGGCTGTTGGTTTAGGCGTTGCAACTATTGTTCCAACGGTTTATAGTATGGCCGGAAAAAATCCAACAGTTCCACCCGGAGAAGCGTTAACGATAGTTTCAAGTGTTAGCTTTCTGGGATTTTTAATGGGACCTCCTGTAATTGGACATATTGCTCAAAATTTTGGACTTCAGTTTTCTTTTGCCTTTATCGGAATTTTTGGTGTTTTGATTGCTTTTATGGTTTCTAAAATTAGAGTTGCCCAATAAAACGCTGTGTACTCTTTTTCAAACACATATTATTTTGTAAGAAATAACTTTCGTATAATTTTTTTGTCTATATTTGAATTTTAAAACTTTTGTCTCGCTGAGTTTTAAATTGACCAAAAACCATTTTATCCTTTGAATCAGAATTGAAATGTTTTGTTAGCCCAAATCATTTTAATTTAAAATTAGTATTCAAAGTAAATTGTGTTTTATGAGAAAAAGTTACCTGCTGTTTTTTATTTTTCTGCCTTTTATTCCAATTTTCGCACAAGAAGAAACGACTTTTTTTGGATTCGTTATTGATGCTAAAACACAAAATCCTATAGAGAATGTTGTTGTCTCTATTCAAAATTCTTCTTTAACACAACTTACAGCATCAGATGGAAGGTTCGAACTGCATTCTCAAATAAAAGGAGAACAACTTTTATTAATTCACAGCCAGGGTTACAAAGATTTGCTTTTGAAACTGGAATCCAATTTGGGATTTAAAGTTAACCTCGGAATACTACAGCTGGAAGATAATTTCTCAGATGAAACGCCAGCTGCTTTAATTACTTTATTGGATAGTGATCTAACAGATGATAATAGTTCATCTGAAATGACTTCAGGGCTTTTGCAGTCTTCAAAAGATGCTTTTATGCAGGCTTCGGCTTTCAATTGGGGTCAGGCCCGATTTAGGGTTCGTGGTCTCGATAGTGAAAACGGAACCATGATGCTCAACGGTATGGTCATGAATAAACTTTATGACGGAAGACCACAATGGAACAATTGGGGAGGTTTGAATAATGTACTTCGCAATCAGGAATTCTCTGTCGGGACGGCACCTTCTAATTATACTTTTGGAGGAATTTTAGGTACTCAGCAAATATTCACCAGAGCATCAATGTATAGAAAAGGAGGGCAGCTTACGTTTTCCGGCAGTAATACTTCATACAATTGGCGAGCAATTGGGACATACGCTTCAGGAATGAATGCTATGGGTTGGGCATATGCAATTTCAGCAGGAAAACGCTGGTCAGATGAAGGTTTTTTTGAAGGAACAAATTTCAAAGCAGAATCTTTTTTTGTCAGTGTAGAAAAGAAATTAAATGCTAAACAATCTTTAAATTTTACAGGTTTTTATACACCAAGTTCTAGAGGGAAAAATTCGGCAAACACAGATGAAGTAACTCAATTAACGAACGAAAAATACAATTCCTATTGGGGTTTTCAGGATGGAGAAAAGCGAAATGCAAGAGTAAAAACGGTTGAAGAGCCACTTTTAATGTTGAATCATTATTTTAAAATTGATGAAAAAACAAATCTCAATTCAAGTATAATGTATCAGTTTGGGAAAGTCGGAAATAGCAATATCGATTATCAAAAAGCAGACAGTCCGGATCCGACTTATTATAGAAAGTTACCGAGTTATTTTAGTTCGCTTTGCGCAAAAGACAAAGGAGAATTTTCAGGTGCTTTTACTCCGGATTATGAAAATGCAGAAAAAAGTAAAACTTCATTTTTAGAGAATTCACAAATAGACTGGACCGACATGTATCTTGCCAATCAAAAACAAATTGCAAATTCAGATCAAACCATTATAAATTATGAACCAGCACAAAGCCATTATGTTTTATATGAAGACAGAACTGATGATATAACTTTTGCAATAAGTTCTAATTTGAATTCACAGTTAACAACTAATATTTCTTTTGATGGCGGTGTGACTTTTCGAAACCTGAAATCACATAATTTTCAATATCTTTTAGATCTACTCGGAGGAGAATATTTCGAAGATATTGATCCGTTTTATAAAGGAAATCAGTCACAATCTGATTTGCAAAACCCAAATCGGAAAGTAAAAGAAGGAGACATTTATGGCTACAATTATAATTTTTTAGCTAACACAACTGATGCTTTTACACAGTTTAAATTCTCTTATAAAAAGACTGATTTCTTTTTGGCTCAATCGTATTCTGTATCAAATTATCAGCGGGAAGGATTGTATCAAAACGGAATTTATCCAACAACTTCTCTCGGCAAAAGCCAAAAAGTAAATTTTGAGAATTTTGGCTTCAAAGGCGGATTTACCTATAAAATTTCCGGAAAACAATCTTTATTTTTTAACGGATCACATTTGACCAGAGCGCCCTCGCTCCGAAATACATTTTCAAACTCACGCTTAAATAATGCAATTGTAAATGGAATTGAAAGTGAAAATATTTCAAGCACCGAAGCCAATTACGTCTATCATTCGCCCAAATTAAAGATGCGTTTAACAGCGTATTATACATTGATTAAAAACGGTACAAAAACTTCTTTTTTTTATGCTGAAGGTATTTTTGATAACGGAGCCGGTTACGATGCCACAGATGCTTTTGTGAGTCAGACCCTGACACATTTAGACAAGAAAAATATTGGGGTAGAATTGAGTTTTGAGCATCAAATTACATCAACATTAAAAGCAACTTTATCCGTTGCTTATGGTAATTATACCTACAATAATAATCCTGATGTTTTGATAACTAACGATGCAAATGCTGTAAAAGCCGATAAACAAACCACTTTTGATTTTGGCAAGGCTTACATTAAAAATTACAAACAAGCCGGAATGCCCCAACAAGCTTTTTCGTTGGGACTCGAATATAGAGATCCAAAATTTTGGTGGATAGGTGCTAATATAAATTATCTCGGAGAAAGTTATATTGATATTTCTCCGATTGCCAGAACCGCACAATTTTATATAAATCCGGCTAATGGTTTTCCTTTTCCGGAAGCGACAAAAGAACGTGGAGATGCATTATTAAAGCAAGAAAAATTTAATCCAATCACATTGCTCAATATTTCAGGAGGAAAATCGTGGCGTGTTCACGGGAAATATGTTGGACTTTTTTCAAGTGTTAATAATGCTATGAACTCCATATATAAAACGGGCGGTTTTGAGCAGGCGAGAAATGCCAACTTTAGAGCCTTAAACCAAGATGTTTCCAGTGGAACACCATCATTTGGACCAAAATATTATTACGGATACGGTCGTACATACTTCGTAAATTTTACGATCGGTTTATAAATCTGAAAATAGAATTGTTATGAAAAAGATATTTTTAAATTCAATTTTTACACTTGCATTATTACTTATTTATGGCTGTAATAATGACGTTGAAACGCCAAAATTAGACTGTACACAACCCGATTTGACAGTCAATAAAACAGTCGAAAAAGTGCATGATCTTGCAGGTACGGTTGCAAAACAATATGTCTATGATGATATTATAGAAGCCTATGTAATATCAAGTGATGAAGACGGGAATTTTTTTAAGACCATTTCGTTTCAGACTTTGGCAAAAGAAAGAATTCCCGCAATCGGTTTTAGTGTTCCCGTAGATGCTTCAAACACTTACATTGATTATCGAGTAGGAAATAAAGTATTTGTAAAACTTAAAAATCAGTTTACAGATTTATTTTATGGCGGGCTGCGAATAGGTAGTCTGAATGTGAGTAATGCCGGAGATCCTACTATTGGCCGAATTTCGCAGAATGATTATAAAAATGTATTGAATGCTTCTTGTACGATTGTTGATGAAAACCTATTAGTTAAGAAGATTTCTATTGAAGAAGCATTAGATGATAGTAAATTAAATACTTTAATAGAACTTACCGATGTAGAATTTACAGAAGGAGCATTGGGTCGTCATTATTTTGAAGAAACGAATAACATAGGAGGTTCAACAAATTGGAATTTGCGGGATAAAACAGGAAATCAGATTATTTTCAGAACAAGTAGTTACGCTAGTTTTTCAGATCATTTAGTGCCCGAAGGAAGCGGAACGGTTCGTGGTATTTTGACAAAATTTGGTTCTGATTATCAAATGGTGATTCGGTCAAAAGAAGATGTTGTAATGAATGGAAAAAGAAATGTTCCATTTTTTGCCGAAGATTTTCAAACGGTGAAGAACAATGTAAATTTTACCTTACCTGGCTGGAGTAATATTGTAGAAAAGGCCACAAAATTGTGGAAAAGTATGGTGTATGGCGGGAATGGTTACGCAGAGTTTAATACCACAAGTACAACAGCTGCTGAAAATATTGCGTGGCTGGTTTCTCCTAAAATTAATATGACAGGTTATAAAAATGCAGTATTGTCTTTTAGAAGTGCACAACATGATTTGAAAATGGATTCTCCATTAAATGCGTTGGAAGTTTATGTTTCTACCAATTTCGATGGCTCGAATGTCACGAAGGCTAAATGGACAAAATTAGAAGCGAAACTTCCTTCTTTGTCAACGCCACCCCGTGCTTTTATGAGTTCCGGAGCAATTGATTTATCTGCTTATTCAGGAAATATTCATATTGCATTTAAATATATTGGATCCGGGAAAGACAAAACCCTAAATGGTGCTTTCATGGTTGATGATATTAAAATCTTTGGTGAAAAGTAGTTTATGTATTTTTAAAATGAATTTAAAGTGTTGATTTTTTGGGTGATAATTTAATAGTGTATTTTTTTTGAGATTTAAACTATTAAAATCTGATGGAATTTTGTATTTTGGTCATCCCAAATTGATACTTAAAATTATGAAAACCTACTTTATCGCCATCCTGATGATGGTACTTCCATGCTTAGTGCATAGCCAGGACGACACTGCTCCTGTTCGTTTAAAGCAAATCAATATTGTAAAAACAAACTATCAGAACTCTACAGATGGTGAGATTATCAATAAAAACTTTGTATTTAAAGAAGGAAAAATACAAACTATTACTACTTCAGACGTTATACAACATTTTTTTTACAATAAAGCCGGATTGCTGGACATGACCGTAAAAGATAAAGTGGGAAGCGACTGGAAAGAAGTAGTGAATTACACTTATGATGCAGACAATAATATTACAAAATTTGTAAAAAAATACCAGGAAGGTCCAGATTATATTACAAAAGTGGTGACTTTTGGGTATGAAGGAGCAAGAATAAAAGTAACTACAAAAAAGAGTACCAATCACCAGAACTTAGTTGATGATATTGAATATATTGTTGAAAATGGTATTATTGTAAGACGTACTTCACGTGATAAAAACAAGCAGATTATTGGTAAAATCGAATATGTTTATACGAATGATAATGTCGTAAAACACAAAGGTTTGGTGGGAGATAAAATCTCTAAAACATACACTTTTGATGATAAAAAATCGGTAGATCAACTTATTGTTCAGAGCTTGTTTGGTGATAATTATAAAGTAATTGTACCAATGATTTCGTATCACGAAGATGAATTTAGTTTTGAAGCAATATCCTATAATAACGAAGTGAATTTTAGTCCATCATCGACGGCTTTGGTTGCTGTAAGCAGAAAGTATAAATACAACAAATTGAATTTCCCAATTTTCTGTACTCAAATTGAAGAGAACGGAATTGTAAAAACGGAAAAAACATTTATATACGAATAAAGACTGTATTTTCAGTTTTCTTTAAACCATTTAGAAATTCATTTTCTAAATGGTTTTGTTTTTTAGAATGGTAAAATTCTTAAATAGAACTTAAAAACAGAATTCTATAAGGGTTAGTGTCCTACAAATCATTAAATTTGCACCTTATTCAAAGCTATGTTAGAAAAAGAAGTTATAAATTTTGAGAGAACAGCCATTGTTGGTATTGTGACTCAAAATCAAAGTGAGGAAAAACTTAACGAATATCTTGACGAATTAGAGTTTTTAACTTATACCGCCGGTGGTGAAGTTATCAAGCGTTTTTCGCAAAAAATGGAACGCCCGAATCCAAAGACTTTTATGGGTACGGGTAAAATTGAAGAAATCAATCTTTTTGTAAGAGAAAACGACATATCAACTTTAATTTTTGATGATGAATTGTCGCCTTCACAACAAAAAAATATCTCTAAAATTATAGATTGTAAAATCTTAGACAGGACCAATTTAATTCTGGATATTTTTGCGCAAAGAGCAGAAAGTTCTTATGCAAGAACACAGGTTGAGTTGGCACAATGTATCTATCTATTGCCAAGGCTTTCTGGTTTATGGACACACCTTGAGCGTCAAAAAGGAGGTATTGGTATGCGTGGACCTGGAGAAACGGAGATCGAAACGGATAGACGTATAGTTCGTGACCGAATTTCGTTACTGAAAGAAAAAATCAAAACGATCGATAAACAAATGGGTGTTCAGCGTAGTAATCGTGGTGCGATGGTGCGTGTAGCTCTTGTTGGTTACACCAACGTTGGAAAATCAACTTTGATGAATGCGGTTGGAAAAAGTGATGTTTTTGTTGAGAATAAATTATTCGCAACCCTGGATACAACGGTTAGAAAAGTGGTGATTAAAAACTTACCATTTTTACTTTCTGACACAGTAGGTTTTATTAGAAAATTACCAACACAATTGGTAGATTCTTTTAAAAGTACATTGGATGAGGTTCGTGAAGCCGATTTATTATTGCATATTGTAGATATTTCGCATCCTGATTTTGAAGATCATATTGCATCTGTAAATCAGACTTTGCAGGATATTAAAGCGCATGAAAAACCAGTTATTATGGTTTTTAATAAAATTGATGCCTATAAACACCTGACGATTGATGAAGATGATTTAATGACCGAGAAAACGCCAAGACATTATACGCTTGACGAATGGAAAGCAACCTGGATGCATCGTTTGGGAGAAGAAAATGCATTGTTTATTTCGGCTACCAATAAAGAAAATTTTGAGGAATTCAGAGAAAGAGTTTACGAAGCAGTTCGCCAGATTCATATTACGAGATTTCCTTATAATAAGTTTTTGTATCCGGATTATAAAGATGCAATCGAAAAAGAAGAAGAATAAGGATTTTATCGCAAAGAGCGCAAAGATTTTAAAGTATAGCAAAATATAAAGTTCGCAAAGCTAAATTAACATTAAGCTTTGCGAACTTTGTATTTATAAAAGATTTGCAAAAAACTTTGCCCTCTTTGCGGTAAAAAATAAACTACAGATTAAAATCCGAAATTAAGTCCTAAACCAAATACTTCTCTGGTTTGAAGACCCTGATAGGCATTGTCGTCATAAATTGCCTGAAAGGATAAATTAGCCGACAGAAATTTGTTCACTTTCATGATAATATTTAGTGAGTAATCGATATCAACATTTTGAGGATCTTCTAAATAATTAGAATATAAATTCAAAGTGTTTTCGGCCGTTACGTTGGTCATAATCGCGAGTTTGTAATATACTGAAGCATAGAAACCTAATTCATAACGTATACTTTTACCCTCATCAACGCCAAAATACTCTCCATCTACATAAGGCAAGCCCGTTAGCTGATTTATTCCAGTAGTATAAGCATTGTCTACAAAAGTGAATTTTGAAGTAAGCGGTGCAAAGTTGATTTTTAGATTAGCATCTTTTGTCCAGTAAATTCCGGGACCAGTGGTTAGATAACCCGGAGACATAAATTTGGTGCTTTCGGTTCTAATTTCTTTCCCGTTAGGATCCTGACCATAAATGTAACCTGTTGAAAACTGAGTTCTAAAATTTAGAAAATAAGAGTAATACCATTGTCCAAAAGCTTTTTTCCCGACAATGGAATTGAATTCTAAACGGTCATCTGTTTTTTTTGTGAAGTCATCATTTTTGGTTTGTAAAAGGCCATAGGAAGCGAGGATTTTATTGTCCCATGTTATGTCGTCTTTTTTGTAATTGAAATCGTAATTGATTCCCAAGGTTCCTGAAAAGCTGTCTTCACCTCCCGAAATCCAGTTGTTAAAGCTCGATTGATTTAGTAAAAGTGAAACAGTTCCTTTTGTCTTCCAACCTTCTCCTTCAATAGTATCGTTAATTTTTTTTACTGCTTTTTCAGTATTCTGAATTAATTCTTTTTCGGAATTTTGGGCTTGTACAAAAGTAAAGTTTACTAAAATGAAAAGTAATAACGTTAGCTTTCTCATAGTCTTTAGTTTAGAAGTGTATTAACAAATATACTAAAAACCGTTAAAAGGTTCGGTATTAATTGATCGTAAAAGAAAGTTATTTCTTAGTTTCTTTGTATAAAGGAACTGCAGAACAAGCCTCTCCGTACATAATACTTCTGGCAAAAGGTTGCAGATATGTTGTTGCTAAAATATACGCACGCATTGGTACAGGTTTTCTCGAACAGCCTTTTACAATAACAGGTTTGTTTTTGTAGATTGAATAGTCAAGCTTGCTTAAAAGCTCTTCGTATAAACTTGCATCTAAATCTTCAATAGTTCCGTTGACTACTTTCCTGGCATAAGGCGCCAAATGAACGGCTACTAAAATCGAAGACCAAGCCGGAACAATGGCATCTGTGCTGCAATTTATAGCTACATATTGATCTTGGTATTGTGACCAATCGTGATTTTTTAAGTGCTCTCTAAAGTCTTTTTCTTTCAATAAAAAACCTTCTAAAAGCCATTGCGAAATGTCAATTTGCACACGCATTCCCTTTGGATAATAATCTTCCAAATCAAATACTTCTAAGGCGCTGTTGGCAACTTTATTGATGATTTCTTCCATAAATGAAGTCTTAAGGTCGAAAGTCAAAAGTCATAAAGTCTTTACTTGCAGACTTTATGACTTTTGACTTTATGACTAATTTTAAAGCATTCCTAATTCTAATTTTGCTTCTTCGCTCATTAAATCTTTGCTCCAGGGCGGATCGAAAGTAATCTCAACATCAACATCTTTGATGTTCTCGATGGTTTTTACTTTCTCTTCAACTTCTCTTGGTAAACTTTCCGCAACGGGGCAGTTTGGAGAGGTTAATGTCATTAAGATTTTTACTTCGTAATCTGTGTTAACCATTACATCGTAAATCAATCCTAATTCATAAATATCTACAGGGATCTCCGGATCGTAAATGCTTTTTAAAACTTTTACAATTGATTCTCCTAATTCGTTTGTGTCAATTTCTTGTTCCATTTTTTTTCTATTTTTCCACCATATAAGTTATATAAGTTCATTTAAAAACTGGACGCTTATATAATATGATGTTTTTCATTTTTATGTTTTAATCTTTTAGCCAACGATACAAATCGTTGACGTATGTTTTTTGGCCTTCGTGATAAATATTTGTGACATTGAAATTTATCATTAGTCCAATTGGGCATTTTAAAAGTTTCATATAAGACATCAATTTGGCAATATGAACGGGTATAACTTGATCAACGGCTTTTAGTTCTAAAACCAGGCAGTTTTCAATTAACAAATCACATCTTAAATCTGATTCTAATTCTAAGCCTTTGTATTCTACAGGAATCACTAACTCAGATTGAAAATTAATTCCCTTTAAAGATAATTCTTTAATCATGCATTGATGATAAATGTTCTCCAGAAGTCCCGCCCCAATATTTTTATGAACTTCAATTGCTGCCCCATTAACATGATAAATTAAATCTTTCAAATATTTCTTCGTTATCATTACGTTTTTTTAGCAATAATAAGAAATAAAAAAGGAAGATAAAACTTACTTTATGTATTTTTTTTATCATATAAATAATATAAGTCCATTTAAAATTTGGTTTTAATTCTTCTTATATTTTGCTTAAAGCGTTTAGTAAACAGCTAGCTTATAATTTCTTATATGGCTTATATGGTGAAAAATTCGGTACTAATTATTTTTTGCATTAAAAGCCAATGCATACATTTTGATGTTTTTAATCATCGACACTAATCCATTTGCACGTGTTGCTGATAAGTGTTCTTTTAAACCAATTTCGTCAATAAATTGAGTATCGGCATTTATAATATCTTCTGCTTTTTGATTCGAGAAAGCACGGATTAAAATCGCGATAATTCCTTTGGTTAAAATCGCATCACTGTCGGCAGTAAAGACAATTTTGTCGTCATTTTGCTCACCATGCAACCAAACTTTCGATTGGCATCCTTTGATTAAATTCTCATCAGTTTTGTATTCTTCATTAATTAACGGAAGACTTTTTCCTAATTCTATGATGTACTCGTAACGTTGCATCCAATCATCGAACATTGAGAATTCGTCTATTATTTCGTTTTGTATCTCTTTTATTGTCATAATTATTTTTTAGCAAAATCCGTCAGCAAATTTACCAATTTTTCAATTTCTTTTGGAGGAAAACCATTGTCGAAACCTTTCGTTTCGTATGTTTTTGGATTCTGAATTATTTTTAAATTTCCAATTGCGGCGCCATCATAAAAACGTTTTTCTGTTGGTGCTTTTAAAGCAGAAAGACTATCTAAATTTATTTTTTCAAATTCAGATACAATTTTATTCCATTTTGCATTATCTATTTGGCTTACAATTGCTTCCGTATCTCTTCCGTTTGTTATCGAAACTTTTTGATCCTGAACAACAATCCTTTTGTAAAGTCCCCGAGACATGGCAGTGTATTCAATTTGAGTTCCTGTCATATCTGTTTTTTTTTGGCTTGAACAGCCCGTTCCTAAGAAAATTGTCAGAAGTAATAAAGATAGTATTCTCATAAAAAGTTTTTTAGCTTAACATTGTTTTTGCTTTCTTAACAGCTTCGACCATTGCATCAATTTCTTCTTTTGTATTATAAAAAGAGAAAGAAGCACGAATAGTTCCCGGAATACAAAAGAAATTCATGATAGGCTGCGCGCAATGATGTCCTGTACGTACAGCGATTCCTAACTTGTCAATAATTGAACCAACATCATAAGGATGAATTCCATCAATATTAAACGAAACCACAGAAGCTTTATTTTTTCCGGTTCCGTAGATTCGTAAACCTTCAATTTCTAATAAACGTTTTGTAGCGTGTTCTAATAATTCGTTTTCGTATTGTTGAATATTTTCAAAACCAATATTGTTTAAATAATCAATAGCAGTTCCCAAAACAATTCCGCCGGCAATATTTGGAGTTCCGGCTTCAAATTTATGAGGAAGATCAGCATAAGTTGTTTTTTCGAAAGTCACTTCTTTGATCATTTCGCCACCGCCTTGATAAGGAGGAAGTTTATTTAGCCATTCTTCTTTTCCGTATAGAATTCCGGTTCCGGTTGGACCGCACATTTTATGTCCGGAAAAAGCATAAAAATCACAATCTAATTCCTGAACATTTGGTTTTAAATGCGGAACGGCCTGTGCACCATCAATCAAAACGGCAGCACCAACAGTATGTGCCTTATCAGTAATATATTTTATCGGATTGATGATTCCCAACGCATTCGAAATATGATTAACGGTTACGATTTTGGTTTTTTCAGATAACAAAGCATCAAAAGCGTCCATAATCAATTCGCCGTCTTCGTTCATCGGAATCACTTTTAAAGTCGCTCCGGTTTTTTCGCATAAAATTTGCCATGGCACAATATTGCTGTGATGTTCTAACGAAGAAACAATTACTTCATCGCCCGGTTTTAAAATGGATGCAAAACCGTTGGTTACTAAGTTAATTCCGTGTGTTGTTCCCGATGTGAAAAGTACTTCGTGAGCAAATTTTGCATTAATATGTTGTTGCACTTTACCACGAGAAATCTCGTAAGCATCAGTAGCTAATTGACTTAAAGTGTGAACACCTCTATGAATATTGGCGTTTATTTCCTGATAATATTTCACTTCGGCATCAATCACAATTTGTGGTTTTTGTGAAGTCGCTCCGTTATCGAAATATACCAATGGTTTTCCGTTTACTTTTTGTGAAAGTATCGGAAATTCAGCTCTTATTTTTTGGATATCTAGCATGTCTTATTTAGAAAAATTCTATCTACAAAAGTACTAAAACTAAATTGGTTTCCCCATGAAAACTATAATTTCCTTTTATGACGCCATCAGCGAGAGGCTTAAATGTCAATTCCGTAAATTTTAATTCTATTTTATAAATTATCCGAATTATAAATCTAAATTGAGTTCTAAAAACGTGCTCATAAATTAATTATATTGCATTAAAAATAGCTGACATCATTATGAAAAAATTTCTTAAAGTACTTGTTCTTGTTTTGGTTCTTGCCTTTTTGTATTTCGGATTTACAACTTATCCGAAGTTGGACTTAATTTCCGGTTTCTCAGCGAAAAGTGTCGCTTCTGGTCATTTTATGGATAATCGATCGTTAGACTTGATCCAGAAAACGGACAATGATATTGATATGATTGATTTGGCTAAAAATTCAATTAATGAAGCAGGTAAGTTTGCAACGGCTTCAGTTTATGGTTTAAAAGAAAGAAAAGCCATTTATCGCGAAGGTTTAGGTGCAACTTTGATCAATGAGGATTTTGATGTTTCGAAACCGTATTTGCTTCCGAAGAGAACAAAACTAGTGAACAATCTTCCTTTTCCTTACGGGAATAATGAACCAAAAGACACTGTTTTTTCAAATGTTGATTATGCAAAATTGAAAGATGCTGTTGATAATTCATTTGATAAAAATGGAGGAAAGAAAAAGAGAACCCGTGCTGTTGTGGTTTTATATAAAGATAAATTGATAGCCGAAAAATACGATACGGGTTTTAATAAAGACAGTAAAATTTTAGGCTGGTCGATGACAAAAAGTATCACAAGTTCTGCTTTTGGAGTTTTAGCTAAACAAGGAAAAATTGATATTTACAAACCGGCTCCAATTGCAGAATGGCAAAAAGACGATCGTAAGATTATAACAATAAATGATTTGCTTCATATGAATTCTGGTTTAGAATGGGAAGAGAATTACAGCACGATTTGCGATGCCACAAAAATGCTTTTTCAGGCTGAAGATATGGGGAAAGTGCAAATGGATAAACCAGCGCAGTTTAAACCAAACACACATTGGAATTACTCCTCCGGAACAACCAATTTATTATCACGCATCTTAAGAAGTCAGTTTAAAACACAGCAAGAATATCTTGATTTTTGGTACAGTGCTGTAATCGATAAAATCGGAATGAATTCTATGATTGTCGAACAAGACATGTCAGGAACTTTTGTAGGATCCTCTTACGGCTGGGCGACACCAAGAGACTGGTCAAAATTTGGATTATTATATCTTAATAAAGGAAACTGGAACGGAGAACAAATCTTAGATGAAAGCTGGGTAAAATATACGGCAACACCAACAAATACTTCTGAAGGAAAATATGGCGCTCAGTTCTGGTTAAATGCCGGAGGAAAATTCCCAGATGTGCCTCGCGATATGTTTTATTGCAGTGGTTACCAAGGACAAATGGTGGCGATTATTCCGTCTTTAGATATGGTAATTGTGAGAATGGGAGTGAAGGAAGAAGAACCTGGATTTGATTTTAATGGGTTTTTGAAAGGGATAATTTCTTCGGTAAAAAAATAAAATTTAACCGCAAAGACGCCAGGTAAAAAGCGCAAAGTTCGCAAAGCTTAATAAAAACTTTGCGAACTTTGCGTAAATCTTTGCGAACCTTGCGGTTAAATCATATTACAAATCAAATCCTAAATTCACACCCAATTTCATGGCAATGATTTTAGTAATTCTTTGTTTTAATTCCGGTATTTTGATGCTTTCGATAACGGCATTCGAGAATGCGTACATCAATAAAGCTTTAGCTTCTTTTTTAGGGATACCACGAGATTGCATGTAGAACATCGCTGTTTCGTCTAATTGTCCAACAGTACAACCGTGAGAACATTTTACGTCATCAGCAAAAATTTCTAATTGTGGTTTTGCGTTAATAGTGGCTTTGTCACTCAATAAAATATTGTTGCTTTTTTGGAAAGCATTTGTTTTTTGAGCTTCTTTTTCTACTAAAACTTTTCCGTTGAAAACTCCAGTCGAACGATCAGAAAAAATTCCTTTATAGTCCTGGAAACTTTCGCAGTTTGGTGTTGCGTGGTTTACCAAAGTATAATGATCAACGTGTTGTTTTTCGCCAATGATCGTTATTCCGTTTAGTGTACTTGTCAATCTTTCTCCAAAATGATAAAAGTTCAAATTGTTACGTGTTAGATTTCCTCCAAAAGAGAATGTATGTACATAAACGTGACTTTCCTGTTGTTGCGAAACGTAAGTATTGTCAATTAAATTCGCTTCAAGATTGTCATTTTGAATTTTGTAGTGATCTATAATGGCACGTTTTTGAGCAAAAATCTCTGTAACCGAATTGGTTAAAACCGGATTTTCATTCAAACTTTGGTGACGCTCGATAATTTGAACATGTGAATTTTCACCTACAATAATCAAATTTCTAGGCTGAACTAACAAAGCAGATTCATTTCCTGTTGAGAAATACATGATCTCAATTGGTTTGTCAGCTACTTTCTTTTGTGGAATATTGATAAAAGCTCCTTCACTTGCAAAAGCAGTATTCAACGAAGTCAAACTTTCGTCCTTGCTTGCAATTTTATTGAAGTACGTATCAATAATCATTTTATATTTTGGTTTGGTCAATGCCGAAGACATTAAACAAACATCGATTCCGTCATGCGTAGTAGAAGACAAATGCGAACTAAAAACACCATCAATAAATACTAATTTATAAGTGTCGATTTCATGTAAAAAGTATTTTTTTACCTGATTAAATTCGATTGCATTTTCTTCTTTTGGAAAAACCGTAAAGTCATTTTTTAAGATGGCGTTTAACGATGTATATTTCCAGGCTTCTTCTTTTTTGGTTGGGAAACCTTTATTTTCGAAGTTTTTTAAGGCATTTGTGCGAATGTCATGCAAATCTGAATGTACATCGACACGCTCTTCAAAAGCCATAAAAGACGATACTAATTTTTCTTTTAAATCCATTGTTCTTTTTAGTCTTAAAGTCGAAAGTCGAAAGTCGAAAGACTCAGGATTGTCGACTGTTTTGCCAAAAGGTCAAAAAATTAAAGCATAAAGTTTGCAACTTTATGACCTTCGACTTTATGATTTTGGGCTCAAATATTTAATGAAACCACTTAATAATTTCGATATTTCTGTTATCGATTCTAAAAGCATTTCAAATTCTTCTTTAATTATATATTCTAAATCAAACGCTAAATATAATTGAGATCTTACTTCTCCTGCCGATGCTTTGGCTACATATAAAAAGTAAACAAACTCTTTATCTGTATTTCTTTCAAAACCTTCTGCTATATTTGATGATATAGAAAGTGATGCGCGTCTTATTTGTCTAACGAAATCAAAGTCTTTTTTAAAATTAGAATTTTCAGTTACCAGATATATTTTCTTGTTGAAGATTCTGGATTTCTGCCATGAATTTATTTCTTCAAAAGATTTAAATTTACTCATGCTCTACTTTTGACTTTATGACTTTAGACTTTCAGACTGACTAATTCTCTGCTTTAATCCAGTCGTATCCTTTTTCTTCCAATTCGTATGCTAATTCTTTTCCGCCTGATTTTACGATTCTTCCGTTGTAAAGAACGTGAACGAAATCAGGAACGATATAATCTAATAAACGTTGGTAGTGTGTGATTACGATAATCGCGTTTTTCTCGCTTTTCAATTTGTTAACTCCGTTAGCCACAATTCTTAAAGCATCGATATCAAGACCAGAATCGGTTTCGTCAAGGATAGCCAATTTTGGTTCTAACATTGCCATTTGAAAAATCTCGTTTCTTTTTTTCTCTCCTCCGGAAAAACCTTCGTTTAAAGAACGAGATAAAAATTTACGATCGATTTCTAATAATTCTGATTTCTCACGAATTACTTTTAGCATTTCGTTAGCCGGCATTTCTTCCTGACCGTTTGCTTTACGAGTTTCGTTGATGGCAGTTTTCATGAAGTTTGTTACACTTACTCCGGGAATTTCTACAGGATATTGAAACGAAAGGAAAACTCCTTTGTGTGCTCTTTCTTCTGGAGCAAGATCGGCAAGATCTTCTCCGTCAAGGAAAACTTGTCCGTCAGTAACTTCGTAGTTTTCGTTTCCGGCAATAACGGCCGAAAGTGTACTTTTTCCAGAACCGTTTGGTCCCATGATAGCGTGTACTTCGCCAGCTTTAACTTCTATATTAATTCCTTTAAGGATTTCTTTATCACCAATTCCGGCGTGAAGGTTTTTTATTGATAACATTGTTTTTTTTATTTTTATATAAATGTCAATTCTATTTTTGTTGTTTGGTTCAGGATGTTAGCATTAAAATGCGCGTGTCCTAAATATTCCATGCCTAAATAATCGGCTGTTTTTTTGAACGGAATGTAAAAACTCTCTTCAATTTCGTTGTCGTGTGAATTTGATATCACACCAATCTTCTTTCCTCTAAGCTTTCGTCCGGTTTCTTTTTCAATTCGGATTAAATCCGAAAAGCGATCAAAGAAAACCTTCATAATTCCACTCATATTATACCAATATATGGGCGTTGCAAAAATTAAAGTGTCGTACTCTTCAAGTATTCTTCGAATTAAAGGAAGAAAATCGTCTTCTCTGTTTTTGCTTTCGTAATCATAATGAGAAATATTATAATCACTTAAGTCAATCACATCAATTCTCGATTCTTTTGCAATTTCATCGACAATTTTTGTTGTGTTTCCGTTTTTTCTGGCTGAACCTAAAATGATGACTTTTTTATTTTCCATCTTTCATTATCCAACAGATCCTTCTAAAGAAATCTCTAATAATTTTTGAGCTTCAACAGCAAACTCCATTGGTAATTTGTTCAATACATCTTTACTGAAACCATTTACAATTAAGGCAATCGCTTTTTCTGTCGGGATACCTCTTTGGTTGCAATAAAAAACCTGATCTTCTCCAATTTTACTTGTAGTTGCTTCGTGCTCGATTTTAGCCGATGGATTTTTACTTTCGATATAAGGGAAAGTATGTGCACCGCAATTGTTACCCATTAATAATGAATCACATTGCGAAAAGTTTCTCGCATTCTCAGCTCTTGGGCTAATTTGCACTAATCCACGGTAACTGTTTTGTGATTTACCAGCCGAAATACCTTTAGAAATAATAGTCGATTTAGTGTTTTTTCCTAAATGGATCATTTTGGTTCCGGTATCTGCTTGTTGGTAATTATTGGTAACGGCGATAGAGTAAAATTCTCCAACCGAGTTGTCTCCTTTTAATATACAAGAAGGATATTTCCAGGTTACGGCAGAACCAGTTTCTACTTGTGTCCATGAAATTTTAGCATTTGTTTCGCACAAACCTCTTTTGGTTACGAAGTTGTAAACTCCACCTTTTCCTTCTTTGTTTCCAGGAAACCAGTTTTGAACGGTAGAATATTTAATTTCTGCATCATCCAAAGCGATTAATTCAACCACAGCAGCGTGCAATTGATTTTCGTCACGACTTGGAGCGGTACAGCCTTCAAGGTATGAAACGTAACTTCCTGCATCAGCAATAACAAGCGTTCTTTCGAATTGTCCTGTTCCTGCCTGATTGATTCTGAAATAAGTTGAAAGTTCCATTGGGCAACGAACACCTTTTGGAATATAACAGAAACTTCCGTCAGAGAAAACCGCTGAGTTTAATGCTGCATAGAAGTTATCTTTTTGAGGGACAACAGTTCCTAAATATTTACGGACTAATTCAGGGTGTTCTTTGATAGCTTCAGAAATCGGACAGAAAATAATACCTTTTTCTCCCAAAGTTTTTTTGAAAGTAGTAGCCACAGAAACAGAATCGACAACAATATCCATAGCAACATTGTTCATCATTTTTTGTTCGTCTACAGAGATTCCTAACTTTTTGTACATTTCTAAAAGTTCCGGATCTACATCGTCCAAAGTTTTATTTGGATCTACTTGTTTTGGAGCTGAATAATATGAAATCGCCTGAAAGTCTGGTTTTACATAATGAACATTGGCCCATTCCGGCTCAATCATTTCTTTCCATGCACGGAAAGCTTCGATACGCCAGTCAGTCATCCATTCCGGTTCTTCTTTTTTAAGAGAAATAGCTCGCACGATATCTTCGTTTAAGCCAATAGGAAACGTTTCCGATTCGATATCGGTGTAAAACCCGTATTCGTATTCTTTAGTTTCGAGTTCGATTTTTAAATCGTCTTCTGTGTATTTGCTCATTTTTGATGTAAAGATTTAAAGATGTAATTTTTCAAAAATTTCAAAGAATTACTCTTCATTAGTCTTGTTATTCTTTATATTAATTTATAGTGAGAATGATTCTCCGCAACCACAAGTTCTGCTTGCATTTGGATTATTGAATACAAATCCTTTTCCGTTTAGCCCTCCAGAAAATTCTAAGATTGTTCCGGCTAAATATAGAAATGATTTTTTCTCCACTGCAATTGTTATGTCGTTGTCTACGAATATTTTATCGTCTTCGCCTTTGGTTTTATCAAATTTTAAATCATATGACAAACCAGAGCATCCACCACTTTTCACACCTACGCGTACATAGTCGTGTGCGGCATCAAAACCATCATCTTTCATCAAGTCGATGATTTTCTTTTTGGCTGTATCAGAAACTTTTATCATTGTATATGGTATTTATTTTTTCTTTCATTTTAAATCCACTTTTAAAATACTAATCAAAATATTATATTTTTAAAGTACTGTGTTTCAATGTTCAAATGAAATTGTTTGCAAAGATACGACTTAAAAACCTTTTTCCATAACGGTTCACATTATTATAACAAATGTTAAAATAGATAGAAGTTATTTTGTTTTATAAAATTCAATTTTACAATAAACAAAACTTATTTTTTTAAGCATTTGAAATGAGTTCTTATTTTTAATTTGAAACTTGGTAATAATGTTTCTTTTAAGTTAAAATACCGTATTTATACGTATTTCAACTAGTAAAATTGTGGTATTTTTGCGATAAATTAGGAGTAATTATGAAAAAACATCATAAAAACGGGTGGGCAAAAGCACTTTTTGCACTATTATTTGTTTTTGGATTAGGTGCTACATTTTATATTTTTAGTAAAGAATCAAATCTTAATTTTGATTTGTCTAAAAATATAACAGATAAAAAACAAAATACTGTACTATTAAGTGAGCGCGAACTTGCTCAAAAAGACATACTGGATTCTTTAAATATTCTAAAACTAGCTTATGATGTTGCAATTTTAGAGAAGACATCATTATCGCAGCAATTAGAAATTGAGAAAAGAAATGTTGAAAATCTGATGGAAATCATCAGAGCATCAAAGAATCCTTCTAGGGACCAAATAGTGTTATATCGCAAGCAACTTTCTGACCTGAGACTTTCATTAAGTTCGAACGTATTGGAGGTTAAAAAACTAAAGTCTCAAAATAAAAATTTATTAACTGAAATTGAGAATCAAAATGTGGTTATGTATCAGCAAAAGGCTGAAAATGACACTTTGGTTTCTAAGCAAAAGAAACTGGAATCGACTTTAAAGGACGCTTCAAGATTAACAATGAGTAATTTTAAGGTCGTGGCGCTTCTTGAGAAAAAATCAGGAAAAGAACTGGAAACAGATAGAGCCAAAAATGCTCAAAAGCTCAAAGTAAGCTTTACTATAAACGGAAATTCGATTGCAAAAACTGGAAAGAGAATTTTTTATGTTCAGGTTTTGGATCAAAAAAATACGGTTTTAGGCGAAAATAAATTAATCGAATTCGGAAATGATAAAGCTTTAGTTTACAGTTTTATTGTAGCGGTTGATTTTCAGGGAAAACCTGCAAATGTTTATGGAATTCTTAATTCTGAAGAAAGTCATTTTCTCAAAGGAACTTATTTTGTCAACTTCTTCGACAAACAGGAACTTTTTGGAAACACTTCGATTACCCTGGAATAAATTCTTGTAAAGATTTTAGAGGAAAATTTCTAGTATAAGGAAATTGGATTTCCTAGATTTGTTCCATTAGAAATATATTCTCATGAAACTTTACCCAATAGAATCCGGAAATTTTAAATTAGACGGAGGTGCCATGTTTGGCGTTGTTCCTAAAACAATTTGGAACAAAACGAATCCGGCCGATGCGAACAATTTAATTGATATTGCAGCGCGTTGTATGCTTATTGAAGATCAAAATCGCCTGATTTTGATTGATACCGGAATGGGAGACAAACAATCAGAGAAATTTTTTGGTTATTATTCGCTTTGGGGATCGCATTCGATTGACAAATCGTTGGCAAAATATGGTTTTCAGCGAGACGATATTATTGATGTTTTTATGACACATTTACACTTTGATCATTGTGGAGGAAGTGTGCAATGGAACGCTGATAAAACCGGATATGAGCCTGCGTTTAAAAATGCTAAATATTGGACTAATGAAAAGCATTGGGAATGGGCAACTAAACCAAATCCGAGGGAAAAAGCTTCTTTTTATCGGAGAATATTTTACCAATGAAGGAAAGTGGGCAATTGAATTTTATAAAACGTCCTGATGCTGATTTTGGCTTTTCTGAAGAAATGAATTTTGGAATTTTTTATGTTGATGGCCATACCGAAAAACAGATGATTCCACATATTCAATATAAAGATAAAACGATTGTTTTTTGTGCCGATTTATTGGCGACAGCCGGACATATTCCACTTCCTTATGTAATGGGTTATGATACCCGACCACTATTGACCATGCCCGAAAAGTCAAAATTACTAAACGCTGCCGCTGATCAGAATTATTATTTATTCCTGGAGCATGACGCTCATAACCAAATAATAACGGTTGAGCATACTGAAAAAGGCGTTCGCTTAAAAGAGGTCTTCACTTGCGAAGATATTTTCTGATATATTTATTGAGGTGAAATAGTATAGATTTCTTTATGCATTTTAAAGATAAAAGTCTTCGTTTTTTATCTAAGTAAAATCTGTATTTCATTAACGCATTAACAGGATTATTTAGGTTAATTAGAAATGAAATTTTTAACAAATAAATTTTTATAACTGTCTGATTGATTACGCTTTAGGAGTGCATAAAATTAATGTGAACTTCTTTCTTTTACAGGGTTTTAAAGTTGCTTTTTTGAAATATTATAAATAGGTTTGTAGCTCAAAATTATTAATAATTAACCTATGAAAAAAATCATTATTTTTATTTTATTCATGTCTGTTTTTAGCTCCAAAGCGCAGAAAGTAGATTTGGATCGTTTTTATTTTAACGTCAGTTATCAAATTCTTCCAAAAGAGCCGGTACCATTTGAAAAAAGAACTTTTTCTTCGAGAGTTAGATTAGGTGGAGCCTTGCAAAGTTATGTAGATCCAATCAGTTTAAATGACAAGATTAATATATTTGGCTGGAAAAAAGTAGAGGAAAACGGTACAGTTGATATCGAACTTAATTTAGAAGATTTTGTCGAAAGCGGTGCTTCTCCTCAAACCAGAGTTGATGAAAAGAAAGACAAAGACGGACGAGTGACCAGCAGAACAGAATACTACTCTGTTTCATCAACATATGCTGCCAGAGGTTATGCTAAAATAAAAGGTCCACATACACCGGCCGAAACAGATGCAAAAGTTCAGGCAGAAAAAACGATACAAGCTGCTGCCCCAACTAACCGATTTTTGAAAAATGCTGTTGTAAAAAAAGATACTACAGCTGTTACTGATGGTTATAACATTAGTTTTAACGGAACATTAGAGTATAAATCAAAAGAGTATACAGATCCTTCTGCACCAATGAAGGAATTTCGTCTAAACAGAGGTGCGATCCGTGACCAAAAGCTTAGAGAATTTGCAGATAATTCATTAAATAATTTTAATGCTAATATCAATTATACTTACGGGTTTAAACCTAAAAATGATAATGAGATCCTTTGGATTTTGGATGCTAAAAGCGATGAAGGAAATGCTCAAATTGAAGCAATTCAGGCGGTTAAAGCTTTGTTCGCTACGATGAAGGCTGATGAACCGATAGATGATCTAAAATCAAACATGCAGCCTTTAATTGAATATTTTGATTCTTTGAAAACGAAGTATCCGGAAGACAACAAACCTTCTCGTAAATTGAGATATTCTGCCTACTATAATTTGGCTGTTATTTATATAATGTTAGATCAGCCAGAAAAAGCGATTGCTGAATCAGAAAAATTAATTGCTAATGATTACGATAAAAGCGACGGAAAAGGTTTAATCGAAAAAGCTAATAAATTAATCGCAAGTTTTAAAGCGTCGAAATTGAATACCACACATAACCCAGCCCTTAAATAGAAATACATGAAAAACATTACAAAAATTATTTTATTACTGGTACTTACTGGTATAAATCAAACTGTTTGTGGTCAGATGACTTCAATGGCTACTGGTAAGACGACTGCCATTACAAACAGACTAAATTTACGTGGACCAGTTCCGCCAGTAGATACTAAGTACGGAAAGTATAAATCATACGAAATGGTTTTAGACCTCTCACCAGGTTTAGAAAGCAGTTTCAATCTTAGAAAACTACCTTTTTCAGCAGAAAAATTCAATGAAAGTTTCTCAATATCAGGTTTAAAGAAGAGTAATGATGGAGATTTTAAAATCAAATACAATTTAACTCGTTATGAGTTAGTACATGATGAGGATTATTTAGAAACTTATTACCAAAAAGCACCTGCTTATTATATTGGTTTAGAGTCTAATTTAGAAATCTCAGATAAATCAGGAAAAGTAATTTACAAAAGATACACGACTCCTAAAGTATGTATGTTTGTTACAAATCCATCAGACACTTATGACAATTTAGCTAGTAAAATATTAAGTGACAATTTTAATGCGATGATTGCTGAGTTTGAAGGATTTTACTTGTACGGTCCGGCGATTAACAAATTAAAATATGTTGATCTTGAAAAGAAGAAAAAATCAAAATCTACTTTTAATGTAGACGAGTTCAATCAATCTGTGCAGGTTTTGCCAACTTTAGTGGATGTAGACAGAGAAAATTGGGCTGATTTATTTGGAGAAGCACAAAAATACTGGTTAGAGTATGTGAATTTTCAGGATAAAGAAGATGAAGATTTGGCTAAAAAAATAAGATTTAGTGCCAACTATAATTTAGTTGCTACTTATATTCTTTTAGGAAATGTTGATGAGGCTAATAAATATATGCCTGGAGTAAAAGAAAATGAAAAAAGCTTTTTAGGTATGAGAGATGATTATCCTTACTTAACGCGTGTAATTGAAGATATTGACAAATATAAAAAGATTACTGAAAAAGCATTTACAATTGAAGCTATTCAGGCAGAACCAGTTTTGGCTGCTTACAAAAAATCACCTAATGCGTTTAAATATGCTGAGTTTGACGGAGAAGTTTTAGATGTAGATGCAAAAGTTTTCAAAGGTAAAGTTAGAATTATCAGTGATTTCCCAGAATTGGTAGATTTGAGAACAGAACAAACTGTATCTGGTTTTAGAGCTATGATGGATGGTATTGGTTCAGAAAAAAGTAGTGTTAGAATCTATATTGACGGACAGAAAAAACCTGAAAAAACAAACTTAAAAAAGGTTGTTAACATTAAAGATAATGAAGGTAGAATGTATATCGTAGGTAAAGCAGGAAGAGGAGTGCCTTTAGTATCATTAGGTGATAAAGTGGAAACCAATACAAAAAGATATTCATTGTTTGAAGAGGTTAAAAAAGGAGGTAAAGTTTCATTGTATCATGAATTCTTTCCACAGGATGATTATTCTTTGAAAAAACCAGCTCAGGATGAATTCTTTAGTCCACCAGTTTTCCTTGGAAGAAGAAAAGCATTAAGAGAATATTTTTCTGATTGTCCACAAATGATCGAAAGTATTGACAAAGGTGCTTATGACTTTGAAAACAAAGAAACTTATATCAAAATGTTTGATGATTATACTAAATTATGTGGTAACTCATAATTCTGTTTCATAAATAATTTAAGAAAGGGCTGTCATTTAGACGGCCCTTTTTTTATGCTTTAAATTAGAAATAATTTAGTCTGATTTCCATCCAAACCTTGTTTGAAAAACGTAGCCGTATTTGAGGTATCGCCCTTAGGTTTGTCATTATAAGCCAACGAAATTTTGATGTAGAAATCAAAGTAATAAAACAGCAAAAATCCCATTTTCGACAGAACGAAAATGGGATTTTTGCATTATGGAAAATTATTAGTTATTCGAGTATAATTTTTTTAGCAGAAGCCGCATCCTGATTTATTAGGTATATATAATAAACTCCTGTCGGTAATCCGGATAAATCTATGCTATTGTTTGTATTACCAGAATCTAAAGTAAATGATTTTACCAATTGTCCTGTTGTATTGTAAACGGTTACTTTGTCTAAAGCGATATTGTTGATGTTTACTTCGCCTTTTGTTGGATTTGGATATACAACTGCTTTATCAAAAATCGATTCTTCCAGACCTAAAGAACAAGTTGCAGAATAAACAGTACTTTCTTCTTTAATTTTAGACCAATTGGCATTTGAATATGCCGGATCATCAACTTTGATACAACCAAGTGTTTTATTACCTAGAAAACTCGTGTATATTGCAGTTTCAGATTTTTTGCCAGATTGTGATGGTAAAATGAAGTTTTTATTATTTCCATTCTGGACATTCAACGATGTTAGAGGATTGAATTCTAAGAACACCAACTCTAATAAAGGGTTGTGAGATAAATCGACATTTGTCAATTGATTCCATGAAGCATTTAATCTTTTCAGTTGAACATTTTTGCTAAGATCCAAAACAGTTAATGCATTATTATAGCAATATAAATTTTCCAGTTTTGTATTTACGGAAAGATCTAATGAAGCAATATTATTTTGCCCGCAAACTAAATAAGTCAAATCGGGTGCATTTGAAACATTTAATTTTGTTAAATTATTTTCGCTGCAATCAATCATTGTTAATGCTGTATTTGATGTTAAGTCAAAATTCGTGAGTAAATTATCAGAAACATTGACAAAAAGAAGTGCTTTATTTTGAGAAATATCCAGATTAATGATTTGGTTTTCTGCTACACTTAAATTTAAAAGCTTAGTATTCTTAGTGACATCCAAACTCGTTAAATGATTATTGTATAAATCTAGTTTCATAAGAGACGTATTTTTACTTACATCTATTACATTTAAGTTATTAGAAGAAAGATCTAAATAAGTTAAGGCAGTAAAATTTTCAATTCCTGATATATCTGTAATATTAGCACCAGAAAGATCCAGATATGTAATACTGCTAATATCGGCGGTGGCTATTTTTCCGTTAAGGCCATCTTTATCAATTCCCAAATCAATCAACTTTTGTTCAAAACTACTGTCATTAAGTATTGTATAGATAGTACAATCTACGTTGTAATTTGCGGTATTGTCTTTAAAACTTGTCCAATTTTGGTTTGAATAAGCTTGATCATCAACCTGAATACAACTTAAATCTAAATTTTTGGTAAAGTTAGAATTCTTAAAGTTTTTATTGTTTCCGTTTTTCAGGTTTAGAGATAATAATTTATTACTGCTGCAATCAAGCGAAGTCAAATTTTTATTTTGTGAAATATCCAGAGTTGCTAATTGATTTCCGCTACAATTAAGAGTTTGTAAACTTGTGAAACCTTTAATTCCTGTTAAGTCTTTGATATTGCTAGCTAAGAGATTTAAAGAAGTTACACTTGAAATACTACTATTTAAAACAGATCCGTTTTTACCATCATTGTCAATTTTTAACGCTATTAATTTGTCTTCAAAAGCAGGATCAGGTATTGCGGTAATCTGAGCGCAGTCTACAGTTGAGTAAGATGCCGTAGAATCTTTGAAGCCAGACCATTTTTCATTAGAATAAATCGCATTGTCAACAACAATACACGTTAGTAAAGGATTTTTTGAAAAGTTAATTACATAAGGTTCCAATTGTATAGAACCATTATTTCCATTTTTTAAATTTACATTGGTCAGCAATGGATTTTCTGAGCAGAGAATTGTAGACAAAGCAGTATTTTTGGAAACATCTAAGTTTGTTATTTGATTTCTTTCACACCATAATAGTCGTAATAATTTATTATTTGAAACATCTACAGTAGTTAATTGGTTAGTTGAACAAACAAAATACAACAAACTTAGGTTTTTTGAAACATTTATGTTTTTTAAGCTATTATTGGCTAAGTTTAAGTTTTCAAGACCCACATTTTTAGAAAGATCAATCTCTGTTAAATTATTATAATTGGCAAGAAGATATTTTAATGCCAAATTTTTAGAAAGATCTAAAGCAATCAATTTGTTTGACATTACGTTTAAAGAGTCTAGGGCTTTAAAATTTTGTATTCCTGTTAAATCGCTAATATTTGCACCATACAGATTTAATTCTGTAACCGAACTAATATTTGAACTCAAAACTTTTCCGTCAGCAGTTCCAGAATCAATTCCTAAAGCGATTAATTTATTTTCAAAATTACTATCAGGAATTAAGGTATATGTAGGCAAACAGTCCAATGAAAATGAAGCTGTAGCATCTTTTTTAGCGGACCAGTTTTCGTTAGCAAAATCAACATCATCTACTTTTATACAGCTTAAATTTGGATTGTCTATAAGATTTAGATATGCAAATTTAACATTGTTTGCATTCTTCAAATTTAGATTCGTTAATTGATTAGAATTAGAATATAAACCGACTAAGGCAGTATTTACGCTAACATCCAAAGTGGTTAGCTGATTTTTTGAACAATTTAAAAATTCTAAAGCTTTATTTTTGCTTATATCCAAGTTTGTTAATTGATTAGATTGACAATATAGCTCTGTTAGAGTATTGATTTTAGAAACATCCAACTGGGTTAATTTATTTTCGCGACAATCCAGCAGATTTAAAGCTGTATTCTTACTTACATCTAAACTGGTTAATTGACTAGTATTACAGCCCAAAAATGTTAACGCAGTATTTGAGCTTACATCCAAAGCAGTATATTTGTTTGAACCCGAATCTAATTTTGTTAACGCTGTATTTACTTTAACATCTAATGCTGTTAATTGATTTGAATAGCAGCTCAAATTAAGTAAAGCAATATTATTACTTACGTCTAAAGAGGTTATTTTATTGTTGTTACAATCCAGAGTAGTCAGAGCGGTATTTTTACTTACATTTAATGTTGTTAATGAATTTTGACCACAATACAAATCAGTTAATGATACAAAGTCTTGTATTCCTGTTAAATCTGAAATATTACTTTTGGTAAGGTCTAAGAACTTTACAGTGCTGATATTATAAGTAAGAACTTTTCCATTTAATCCATCAGTGTCAATTCCTAAATTAATTAGTTTTTGTTCAAAATTTGAATCAGGTATTAAAGTGTAATTAATATTATTTCCGGGTACGTACAAGGCTGAAATTTCTTGTGGTGTTAATACGCGATTCCAAATGGCAATATCATCTATAGAACCTTCAAAATAATTGTTTGCATTGTTTTTTCCGATGTTACAAATACCTCCAAATCCTTTTGTAAACAAATTAACGGTTCCGGTTAGTTCAAGAACATTGTTTATATACAATGAAAAAACGTTGGTGTCATCATCAAAAGTCATCGCAAAAAAGGTCCATTCATTATTAAAATAATTTTTTTGAGATGAAAAAGTCTGAGAATCAAAATTTACATCTAAATATCCTTTGCGATAAAAGGTTATTTTAAAAGAATCTGCATCAGCTCCGTAACTTGCAAGACAAAAATCAAAAGCGCTTGAGCTAACAGGATCGCTTGCTTTAAACCAACCAGTCATAGTTCGTGTGTTAGTAGCTTGTGGATTATTTGCCAAATAGATGCTCATACCACTATTTAGTCCGTTAAAAGAATAAGCAGCATTGCTATTCCCGAATCTGTCAGTAGTTAAAGTAAGATTTTGTGGATTTCCATTAACTCCATTTCCACTTTGGTCATTTGCATTTCCATTAAAAGGATAATATACAATCAAACCATTTGTTGGTATTGGCTCATTTCCTGAAGGCACTGTAACTGTTATGTTGACTGAAGTTCTCATTGTACTTTCGCACCCATCGATTGTTTGTGAAATATAATATGTACCCGTTTGTATTACAGTCGATAAATTTAAAGCAGTTCCACCAACAGGCACACTAAACCATTTAAGGTTAAGTCCGACAGCTTTTAAGTCTGCAACTGTAGTAATATTATTGAATGTTTGTGAACTGGCAGTTGGAGGTGGTGTATTATTTGCGGTAATAGTTGTAGTGTTCGTAACAATACATCCGTTAGCGTCTTTTGTGTTAATTGTGTAAGTCCCTGCCGATAAACCCGCAAACACATTTGAACTTTGGTAAGTAAAATTCGGTGAAATGGCATATTGGTATGGGAGCGTTCCTCCATTTGCTGTAGCGGTCAAACTTCCATTATTATTATTATTGTTACACGCATTTGTACTTGTTATTATTAAGTTAAGAAGTGTTGGCTGCGCAATAACAAAACTTTTTGTAATGGATAATGAAGAGGCATCTGTTACAGTACAAGTATAATTTCCGGCTAATAATCCCGTAATGGTTGCTGTGGTTGCACCATTAGACCAAAGATAAGTATATGGAGCGATACCGCCTGAAACTGCTGTTACCGAAGCTGAACCATTTTTATCACCAAAACAGTTTATATTGACTTGAGATGCTGTTATTACAAGCGAAGATGGGCACACAACTGTTATCGGTACATTTTTATTAACATTAGTACCATCACCTAATTGTCCATCAGCATTATCTCCAAAAGTCCACATAACGCCATCAGAACTCACAGCAGCTGTGTAATACCAACCTGCGTGTACGTCTTGCCAATTTTTTGAAGCTCCTATTTGTATTGGCACAAGGCTGTTTAAGGATGTGCCATTTCCTAATTCGTTATGATAATTATATCCCCAGCTCCATAAAGAGTTATCTGTTTTTATGGCAATTGTATGATCGCCCGCCGCTCCTAAACTTTTCCAATCCGTTGCCGTTCCTATTTTTGTCGGAACATAGCTATCCGTAGTTGTTCCGTTTCCTAATTCTCCATATTTATTTTGTCCCCAAGCCCATAATGATCCGTCTGTTTTTATAGCAAGTGTATGACTGCCTCCTCCACATATAATTTTCCAGTCAGTTGCTATTCCTATTTTTTTTGGAGAATTACTTTTAGAAGTAGTGCCGTCTCCTAATTGTCCAGCATTATTTCCTCCCCACGTCCATAAAGTACCATCTGTTTTTAAGGCAATAGTATGATAATAACCTACCGTTATCGATTTCCAATCTGTAGCTGTTCCAATCTGCTTAGGAATGCTGCTACCTGAACTGGTACCGTTGCCTAATTCTCCAAAATAATTATCTCCCCAAGCCCATAAAGTTCCATCGTTCTTTAAGGCAACTGTATATTGATTTCCTGCTGCCACAGTCTGCCAATTAGTATCGGTTCCTATTCGTATAGGAATACTTTTATTTGTAGAAGTACCATCTCCCAATTGTCCTTCCTTGTTGCTGCCCCAGGCCCACAAAGAACCATCGTTTTTTAGAGCAACAGTATGATTAGTTCCGGTAACTACTATTTTCCAATCAGTAGCTGTTCCGATTTTTTTTGGCGTATTGTTACTTATAATAGTGCCATCTCCTAATTGTCCACTTTTGTTTTCTCCCCAGCTCCATAAACTATTATCTGTTTGTGTGGCTACAGTATAACTATATCCAGCAGTCACTGTTTTCCAGCATTGGGCATTTATTTGTAAACATGAAAATATTAAAAGTAAGAGTAAAGTTTTTTTCATATGCTAAAGATTTGGATTGTTTGAATGTGTGGTTTTGATTGAAATTTATTTTTGTTTTACAGATTTTGTAAAAAGGTAAAATCGCTGTTTTCCTTAGGTTTAGCACTTTAAGTATCAGTTTGCTGTAATGTTGTTTGCGGAAATTTGCTAAAAGCAACTAAATATTTCATAGATTTAGTTTATGATTCGGTCGGTCAAGTGTACATGTTTTAAATGAGTTTTCCTTACGGGTTTACGTAAAGGAGTGATTTTTTATAAGTTTTCGTAAAAACTGCTGCAAATAAAAAGTCCCGTTTTCAACTGAATGAAAACGGGATTTTTTGTTTAACTAGTTGCAATATTATAGTTTTAATTAGTTTTAAACTTCCAAACCTGGCCAATTGTTTCTCCACCTTTATTGTCTTTTACAACAACTCTCCAGAAACATTGTTTCGTAGGCTCAACTGCAACAGTAGTGGAAAGTCCAGTTATGTTGTCGCTAACTTTTACGGTTGGGGGATTGGCTGTTCCAAAATAAACATCGTAAGAGAGAACATCGGCAGTGTCAACATCAGAAGCAGTCCATCCTAAAGTTGCGCTCGTTCCAGTTAACACACTATTTATAAGTGGCTGTGTTAAAGCCGGAGCAAAGGGCAAATGATTAACCACAGCAACACCAGCAGTATAAAATTTATAAGTTGCTGTATAAGCACTTGCTAAACCTTTAGCATCTGTTGCTTTAACTCTCCAGTAATAAGCCGTGTTTTTGTCTAAAGTAGCAGTATTGGTTAGGTTTGATGTTGCGTCAAGGTTTGATACAATTTGAGTAAAACCATTGTCTTTTGCTACCTGAATCTGGTAAACCACTGCATCTTTTTCAGTGTCACTGGATTGATTCCATTGAAAAACAACGGTATTGTCTAAGCATAATTTATTATCTGCCGGACTTGCTAATGCAGGAACAGTTGGAGCAGTATTTGCCGGAGCAACAGGATCATCTCCGCCACCGCTACCGCAGGCTGTAAATAGTAAACCGATGATTGATAGGTATATAAAATTCTTCATCTTTATTTTTTTATGATTTTAATATATTCTGGAGTTTCTAAATAGATTTTGGCTGCATAAATTCCTGAAGGTTGATTTTCAAGACTTAATTTTGCCGTTCCATTTTCGATAACATACGATTTGCGAGAAACTAATTGACCACCAAAATTGTATAATTCAATTACAACTTCATTTTTGTCGGTTGGTATTTCAATTTCAAAGTTTCCTTTAGTTGGATTCGGGTAAGCAGAAAGAACTGTTCCTAAAATCTCAGTTGTTTTAATTTTTTTAGCATAAACTCCTTCACATGCTTTTGCAGTTGCAACTTCGATTAATCCACCTTCGTTAAGTGCTATAGAAAAGTTAGAATCAGTTGTTTGAAATTGTTCTGTACCGTCTACAAAAACTGTAAATGGGGCAGTTCCTTCCGTAATTTCAACATCTACTTTTTTAGCTGTTATACTAGATTTTCCGGTTATTGTGGCACCTTTTGCGATTGTTATATTGAAGTTTTGTTCGAAAATCGTATTAGGAACCGTAATTTTAATTTTATAAACTCCAGGAGTTAAGGCAGTAACTTTTAAACTATTGTTTGCAAAAGAATACGGCTTGTCATTTATAGTAGCAGTATAATCCAATGCTGTTTTTGCAGTAATGCTTATTTCTCCATTATTTTCACCCAGACAAGATTCACCTTTAGTTTCAACAGTAAAATTATTTGCAGGCAGAGTTAATTCTCCTGTACATTCTGTATTGTAAGTTGCGATAGCATCTTTTCTGTTTAACCAGTTTGTATTGGCATAATTTACATCGTCAACCAGAATGCAAAATAATTTTGGATTTGAAGAAAATGATACATTTCCATTTATCAGCAAAGTATTTTTTCCGTTTTTTAAATTTAAACTTGTCAATTCATTTGATGTCGCAATTACAGAAGTTAAAGCAGTGTTTTTAGAAAGGTCTAAAGTTGTCAATTTGTTTTTAGCAATTTCTAAGACTTTTAGCGCTATATGAGAACTAAGATCGATATTGGTTAATTGGCAATTCGTAACATATAAGGTCGATAGTATTGTATTTTTTGAAATATCTACACTTGTCCAAGGATTGTTGGAAAGACTTAAAGTAGTCAACGTAGTATTCTTAGAAAGATCAATACTTGACAATAAATTATCAGAAACACCTAAAGTAGTCAATGCTGTATTTTTAGAAACATCTATACTTGTTACTTTATTTTTGTAAATATCAAAAGAAGTTAATGCTGTGTTTGCGGTAATATCAATATTTGTTAATTGATTTGTACCAAGCGATAACTTAGTCAACGCTTTATTTTTAGAAACATCAATACTTGTAAGCTGATTGTTTGACGCACTTAACTCAGTTAAAGCAGTATTGTTTGCGACAATTAATTGGGTTAAATTATTAGAACCGCAGCTTAAAGTTTCTAATGCTGTATTTTTAGATAAGTCTAAAGTAGAAACTTTATTATCGGCCATATCCAGAATTTTTAATTTCAGATTTTTTGATACATCCAATTTAGTGATTGCACCATGATAAATATGTAAATCTACTAATGAAGAAAAATCTTCAATTCCTGTTAAATCTGTAACTTTATTTACAAGGTCAATAGCGGTTAAACTTGTTATATTTCTAATACTGGCAGTTAAAACTTTCCCGTTTTTACCATCTTTATCAATACCACTTTCAATCAATTCATTCTCGAAAATTGGATCAGGAATCGATGTGTATTGTAAATTTTCTGCACATGCTGCAGAAGAATAGTTTGCTGTGGCATCTTTTGCAATCCAATTGTTATTAGAAAATGCTGCATCATCAACTTGAATACAAAGCAGATTTGGGTTTTCTGTAAAATTCCCGAAAATCATATTTTGCATATTGGCATTGTTCCCATTCTTCAAATTAAGATTGTACATATTATTACCAGCACAATCCAGCTGTTTTAAAGCAGTATTTTTAGAAACATCTAAAGTGTTTAGTTTATTAAAACTCGCGCTTAATGCAGTTAGTTGTAAATTTTTAGAAGCATCAAAAGTTAGGATGTTGTTTGAGCTAAAGTTTAAAACAGCCAAAAGAGTGTTTACTGTAGTATTTATATCACTTAACTGATTGTTGCTGCAATTTAAACTGGTAAGCGCCTTATTGCTATAAAGTACAATGCCTGTTAGTTGATTTTTGCTGCAGTCTAATGAATTCAGTGAAGCAAAATCTTCTATTCCCGTTAAGTCTGCAATTCCGCTGTTTGATACATTTACAGTGGTTAAAGAAGAAATGCTTGCAGTAGCCACTTTACCATTTTTCCCATCTTTATCAATACCAAGAGCAATTAATTTATTTTCAAAATTAGCATCTGGAATCAGGGTATAAGCAATATTAACCGGGCACGCATCTGTAGAATAAACCGCTGATGCATCTTTCTGGTTTTTCCAGTTTGTATTGGAGTAGTTTACATCATCAACCTGAATACAGGTTAAATTAGGATTGCTCATAAATCTCACTCCTCCATTGTTAGCGGCAAGTAAGAGTGTGTTTTTTCCATTTTTTATATTAACATTTACCAATTTATTGTTGTTGGCTAACATTTCATTTAAAGCCACATTTTTAGATAAATCTAATGTTGTTATTTGATTAAAATAACAACGTAAGGAATATAATTGTATGTTCTTAGAGACATCTAATGCTGTTAATGCATTACTATTAATATCTAGGTTCCACATTTTTAGGTTTTTAGAAAGATCAATAGTAGTTAAGTTATTGTTTGAAATAGTTAAATAACTCAAGTCAGTATTTTTTGTAATATCTAAATTAGTTAATAAGTTATTTGAAGCACTAAAAGTATATAGCGATACATTTTTAGAGATATCAATGTTTTTTAATTGATTTGAATCACAATTTAAATTGGTTAAACTGCTATTTTTAGAAATATCTAGTGATTTTAAATTATTCCTGGAAACAGTTAAAGTTTTAAGAGCCTTAAAATCGGCAATTCCTGTTAAATCAGAAATAGCGCTATTAGCAATACTTAAGCTCGTTAATGAGGAGATACTTGAAGTCAATATTTTTCCATTTTCCCCATCAGTATCAATACCTAAAGCTATTAGTTTTTTCTCAAAGTTAAGATCAGGAATTTGAGTATAAGGTCTACAGTCTAAACTAAAGCTGGCAATAGCATCTTTTGTAACCGTCCAATTGTTAGAAAGCACTACATCAGCAACTTTAATACAAGTTAGCGATGCATTATTAGAAGTATTTAAAGTATTTAAGGCCGCATTTTTAGAAAGATCTAAATTAGTTAAAGCATTATTTGAAGAATTTAAATTAGTCAGAGCTGTAAAACCTTCAATTCCAGTCAAATCTTTAATAGAACTGTTAGATACATCTAATGAAGTAATTGTTTTAATGTTAGCCGTTAAAACAACACCATTTTTTCCATCAGTGTCAATACCTAAAGCAATTAATTTATCTTCAAATGTAGAATCGGCTATATAAGTTGTCAGCGAACAATCTATATTAGAGTAATAAGAAGTTACATCTTTATTTTTCCAATTTGCAGCAGAGTAATTTGCATCATCAACAAGAATACATTTTAAATCTGGGTTTAATAGAAAAGAAACAGTTGTAAGTAAAGTGTTTTTTCCATTTTTTAGATTTACGTTTGTAAGTTTGTTGTTGGGACAATACAAGGTTTTTAAGTTTACATTTTTAGAAAGATCCAGTGTTGTTATCTTAGTGCCGGAAACAGATAGATAATTAAGTGCAGTATTTTTAGTAACATCTATAGATGTAATTGGATTTCCATACAAATCTAGATATGCCAATGAAAGATTATTAGAAACGTTAAGAGCCGCTATTAAATTTGTATTAGCATCTAAATCTGTTAAAACGGTATTTTTAGAAACATCAAGCGTACTTAATTTATTATTGCTGCAATTTAAATTCTTTAAAAGCGTATTCTTGGTTACATCCAATGTAGTCAATGTGTTACTATATACACGTGCATAATTCAAATTAACATTTTGAGTAACGTCAATGGTACTTAATTGATTTGAAGAAATGTCAAGATATTCTAAAGCTGTATTTTTGGAAATATCAACTGTAGAAAGTTTGTTTGAACTAACATATAAATAAGTCAAATCAGTATTTTTTGAAATATCAACAGAGGTTAATGCATTAATAGATAAATACAAGGTTTTTAATTTTGTATTTTGAGAAACATCAACAGTGCTTAATTTGTTCATGTCTAAAGCAAGAGTTTCCAATGCTGTATTTTTGGTTACATCAATAGTCGTCAATTGATTTCCGGCAACACTAAAAAGAGTTAAAGCAGTGTTTGCAGAAACATCTATTGCAGTGATTTTATTCATGCCGACACTCAATGATTTAAGTAGGGTATTTTTTGACACATCTACAGCAGTGATTTGATGATAAGTACAAGTTAAATCAGTTAACTGCGTGTTTTTAGAAATATCCAATTTGGTTAATCCTGCACTTCCAGAGCTTCCATTGCATTTTAAAGACTTTAAGCTTTTAAAATCCTGAATTCCAGTTAAGTCAGTAATGCCACTATTAGATACATCCAATGATGTCAGGTCTGCAATACTTTCAGTATTTACCTTTCCATTTTTTCCATCCTTATCGATTTTAAGAGCGATAAGTTTATCTTCAAATTTAGAATCTGGAATAGTGGTATAAAAGTTACAATCTAAGCTAAAAGATGCTATTGCATCTTTCGTTGTGGCCCAGGTTGCTGCAGTCGTTAAATTTGCAACCTGAATACAAGTTAGAGACGAATTTTGAGAACAATTTAAAATCGTAATTGCCGTGTTTTTCGAAAGGTCTAATTTTTTTAATAAATTATTAGAAACATTTAAAGTTTGTAAAGAAGTAAAACCTTGAAGACCACTCAAATTGATAATTGAACTTCCTGAAACATCTAAAGAAGTAATGCCTGCAATACTAGAATTTAGTACAACACCATTTTTTCCGTCAGTATCAATTCCTAAAGCAATTAATTTAGTTTCAAATGCTGGATCTAAAATTGGTGTTATTGTAGAACATTCGAAAGGATAAAAAGGAACATCAGCATCTTTATTTTTTGACCAATTCGTATTAGCATAGTCCACATCATCAACAATAATACAAGAAAGTTTTGGATTTCCCGAAAGCGTTATACTTGTTATTAAAGTGTTTTTTCCATTTTTCAAATTCAATGTCGTAAGCTGATTTGAATAACAGTTAAAGCGTTTTAAAGAAGTGTTTTTTGAAAGATCCAAAGCTGTTATTTGATTTCCATAACACATTAAATCCTGTAATAATATGTTTTTAGAAACATCAAGAGACGTTATTTGATTGGTATAACAGTCCAGAAATTTTAAAGCTGTATTTTTAGAAAGGTCAAGAGCTGTTAAACTATTATAATAACAATCCAAATTGCTTAAAGCTGTATTTTTAGAAAGATCAATTGTTGTAACTTTATTATTCGTAAAATCCAGATCTGTCAAAAGAACATTCTTAGAAACATCCAGCGATGTTAGTTCATTATCACTACAACGCAGGGTGGTCAAATTTACATTTTTTGTCACATCAAGCTTTGTCAGCTTTCCTTTTAGCCCCTGATTAATTTGAAAATTAGAGCAATTCAAAGTTTTTAAAGCAATAAAATCTTGTATTCCTGTTAAATCTGAAACTGTGTTTGTATCTATGTCTAATGAAGTAACAAAAGCAATATTTGAAGTTAAAACTTTACCATCAGTTGCACCTGAATCAAGTCCTAAATTAATTAATCTTTTTTCAAACTCAACATTTGGAATAAGAGTGTATTGTTCGGTACCTTTAACATAAACTTCTACATCATCAATTAAAACATAGAAAGTAGCACTGTCGAAGCTAAAAGTAGAAAATGACAAATCGTAAGATAGATCTGCATCTGGTGTAAAAGTAGTTTCTTTTGAAGTCCACAAATTATTTGTAGCAAAAGTACTGCTTGATAAAGTCGTTGAACTTCCTGCTTTTGAAATATTCAAAGCAATTGGATGATCTCCGCCATAATTTGATTGTATATATTTATACTTATATTTTACGGTATAAGTAACACCAGCCTTCATAGGAACCTGTGTAGTAATTTTAGGAGACACAGTTGTGTATGATAATTTTGCACTCCACTGTCCAGATGCAAAATCAGCATTTGAAATAACAGAATTCGCAACGGTCCAACTTTGTGGTATATTACCGGTCCAGGTTTCAAATCCAGAATTCTGAACTAAGTTAATCTGCGCATAAATCGAAAAATTTGCCAGTAACAGCAACAAGAGTAGTTTTGTTTTCATAGAATAAGTTTATGATTCGGTCGCGCAAGTGTACAAGTTTTAAACTAACTTTCCTTACGGGATTACGTAAAGGAGCTGTTTTTTCTCAATAATTTAATCTATGACGCCTCAGAAAGACTATAGTCATAATTAATAATTGCTTTCGTAGGAAATAATTTAATCTTTGCTGTAAAGGGCTTTTCTGTTATTTTACATTTTCTTAAATCATAACTAAAAAATCATAACACAGTGTTAACTGTTAGTTTTTTGTAACAAAAAATCATAATTTAGGCCCATCTTTAACTTTTATTATAATTATATATATGAGTCATATAAAACCAAATAGTTTATCTGCTTTTGCATTACTTGTTTTAGCAGGTTGTAGCGTAACCTTACAAGCGCAGGTATCAACTCCTAAAACAGCAATTACTGCCCCTTTTGCTATTGTAAAAAAAGCTCCGGTTACCGAAAATGAATTGAAAAGATGGAGTCATCTTGATCTGGCAAAAGATACCATTGCAGGAATGAGCGTTGATAAGGCTTACGCCGAATTATTACAAGGAAAAACTGGTGTAAAAGTAATCGTTGGTATTGTTGATTCAGGTGTTGATATTGAGCACGAAGATTTGAAAGGAATGATCTGGACAAATCCTAAAGAAATTGCAGGAAACGGAATTGATGACGATAAAAACGGTTTTATTGATGACGTTCACGGATGGAATTTCCTTGGTGATGCCGTACATGAAAATCTTGAAATGACACGTGTTGTTAAAAAAGGAGACGACGGCTCTGCAGCATATAAAAATGCTTTGGCACAGTATACTGAGAAATACGAAAAAGCCTTAAAAGATAAACAACAAGTAGATTTTTTATTAGATGTTCACAATACGATTAAAAAGGAATTAAATAAAACGACCTATAAACTGGAAGATTTAAGCAAGATCACTTCAACCGATTCGAAAGTTTCGCAAAGTAAAATGATCATGACTCAAATTTTCACCAATGCAGGTCCAACATTTGATCCTGAGGCAGAATTGGAAGATTATAGAAAACAAGTTTATGATCAGTTAAATTACAATTTAAACAAAGAATTTGACGGAAGAAAAATCGTAGGCGATAACCCTGAAGACATCAAAAATAACCATTACGGGAATAATGTCGTTTTTGGTCCGGATAAGGAAGAAGCACTTCACGGAACTCACGTAGCCGGAATTATTGCACAAGTTCGCGGTAATAATTTAGGTGGAGACGGAATTGCTAATAATGTTGAGATTTTAACGGTTAGAGCCGTGCCAGACGGAGACGAATATGATAAAGATATTGCATTGGCAATTCGTTATGCGGTAGATAATGGTGCAAAAGTTATTAACGGAAGTTTCGGAAAAAGCTTTTCTCCACACAAACAATGGGTGTATGACGCTTTAAAATATGCAAAGAAAAAGGATGTTTTAATTGTTCATGCGGCAGGTAATGACGGATATAATATTGATGAAACAAAAAACATTAATTATCCAAATGATTCTGAAGACAACGTAAAAGAGTTTACAGATAATGTGATTACAATTGGCGCAATCAATAAAGCGTACGGAGAAAATGTAGTTGCCCCATTTTCTAATTTTGGAAAAATCAATGTAGATGTTTTTGCTCCGGGTGAAGAGATTTATGCAACGGTTCCAAATAATAAATATAAATATTTGCAGGGAACTTCAATGGCTTCACCAAATGCTGCCGGAGTTGCTGCTTTAATTCGTTCTTATTATCCAAACTTGAAAGCTTCACAGGTAAAACAAATTCTAATGGATTCAGGAGTTGCACTTCCTCCAAAAGTAGTTTTGGGAGAAAACCCTAATCCAGATGCGGAACCAGTAGCAGTTTCATCGACAGAATCATCAAAAACAGCTAAAATGGTAAACGCTTATAATGCGTTATTAATGGCTGAAAAAATGTCGAAGAAATAAAAAATATAAAAACACTAATCACGATGGAAGAGTGGCAACTCTTCCATTTTTATTAAAATAATGATGCGAAAAATTATACTATTATCCTTTTTGAGTTTTGGTTTAAACTCAGCATTTGCACAAAGCGCCCCATATTGGCAACAACATGTTGACTACAAAATGGAGGTTGCTATGGATGTCAAAAACTATCAGTACAAGGGAAAACAAGAATTGGTGTACACTAATAACTCTCCTGATACTTTAAGAAAAGTATTTTATCATTTATTCCCTAATGCTTTTCAGCCAGGAAGTGAAATGGATGCACGTTTGCATTCTATAAAAGATCCTGATCCAAGGATGGTAAACAAAATTAAAGATGCTGATGGCAAAGAAGTAAAACAAAGCCGAATCGAAACTTTAAAACCAAACGAAATCGGGTTTCTAAAAATCACGAATTTCAAACAAGATGGTGTAACGGCCCAAACGAGAACTTCAAGTACAATTTTAGAAGTGACTTTGGCGAAACCAATTTTACCAAATTCTAAAACGACTTTTACTTTAGATTTCGAAGGACAGGTTCCGGTTCAAATTCGCCGTTCAGGACGTAATAATAAAGAAGGGGTCGAATTATCGATGTCACAATGGTATCCTAAATTAGCAGAATTTGATTTTGAAGGATGGCATGCGGATCCTTACATCGCAAGGGAATTCCACGGTGTTTGGGGAGATTTTGATGTAAAAATTACAATCGATAAAGAGTACACAATTGGTGGTTCAGGATATTTACAGGATAAAAACACAATCGGTCATGGTTATGAAGATGCAGGTGTAACTGTAGTGTATCCAAAAAAAGCAAAAACTTTGACATGGCATTTTATCGCGCCAAATGTTCATGATTTTACATGGGCTGCTGATAAAGAATATACACATGATATTGTAAAAGGACCAAATGATGTTGATTTGCATTTCTTCTACAAAAATGATCCTAAAACAACTGGAAACTGGAAACAATTAGAGCCTTTAATGGTAAAAGTAATGGATTATTATAACCATAAAGTTGGGCCATATCCGTACAAACAATATTCATTTATTCAGGGCGGAGATGGTGGAATGGAATACGCAATGTGTACTTTAATGTTAGGAAGTGGTACTCTTGAAGGAATTTTAGGAACGGCAACACACGAATTAGGACACTCTTGGTTCCAGCATATTTTGGCTTCAAATGAGTCAAAACACCCATGGATGGACGAAGGTTTTACGACTTATATCGAAGATAGTGCACTGAATGAATTGAAGGGCGACAAAAAAGAAGAAAATCCATTTAAAGGGAATTATGCGGCTTATTACAGTTTAGTAAACTCTGGGAAAGAGCAGCCGCAAACAACTCACGGTGATCGTTACGATGAAAATAGACCGTATAGCATTTCATCTTATATAAAAGGAAGTCTCTTTTTAGCGCAACTGTCCTATGTAATTGGTCAGGAAAATTTAGATGCTACCTTAAAAAGATATTATAACGATTTTAAATTCAAACATCCAACGCCAAATGATATCAAAAGAACAGCAGAGAGAGTTTCCGGAGCTGAATTGGATTGGTATTTAATTGACTGGACTGAAACGGCAAATACAATTGATTACGGAATTAAGGACGTTGCTGATAATGCAGGAAAAACAACGGTAACTTTAGAAAGAATTGGAAGAATGCCAATGCCAATCGATTTAAAAGTTGAATATACTGACGGAACTTCTGAGACTTTCTACATTCCATTAAGAATGATGAATTTCATCAAACCAAATCCAAATCCAAGTGTAAAAAGAACTGTTTTGGAGGATTGGGCATGGGCACAATCAAACTACAGTTTTACAATAGATAAAAACAAAACAGCAATCAAAAAAATCACGATTGATCCAAGCGGATTAATGGCTGATATAAAAGCTGCAAACAATGTTTTTGAAGTGAAATAATCCAATAAAGATTTAAATAAAAAAGCCCTTAAAATTAATTTTAAGGGCTTTTTCTTTTTTTCAAATTTATCTAATGAATGAAGATTATACTGTTTTTATTTCAGTAACAACCTCAGATTGTGTTTTCTTAAAAGGAAATAATTTCCAGTAACTGGCAGATCTCCACAGCCACTCAATAGGACCATAATTGTATTTTGAAAGCCACCATTTACTGATAAATAATTGCAGTATAAAAACAAAAACAGCCAATGTAAAGTAAAACCAATACGGCATCGTATTGCCTATCCCTAAACCAATTCCGGAAAAAATAAAAGCCGCCAGAATGTTTTGAGTCATATAATTGGTTAAGGTCATTTTACCGCCAGCACTAAAATAACTGAAAATCGTTTTTAATTTTCCATTGCTATACAGCAGGCAAATTCCGGTTGCAATAAAAATCATTGTACTCAAAACTAACCAATAAAGCGGATGAAAGATTTTAAGAGGAGCAACCTTATAGAAAATCATTAAATTAAAACCAACACCAATAATAATAGCCGTAACTAAACTGATCCAAAGTGTTTTTTTTAATAACTTTTTCTGTTCGTTTAGACGATTAAAGAAATCTAGTTTTTGAAGTAAAAATCCAAAAAGCATGCAGGCCAACATTACAATATGCGCTGTAATAGCATAACCTGGAATAATGATTTGTTCGTAAAAAGAAGCCAGTAAATTGAATTTAAAAAAGTCCAGCCAGTTCCCCGAATAATACAGTTTTAAGTATTCCGGATTTGTGGTAATTTCAGGATGTTCTACTTTAAAGCCACTTACATAAGCCATTACAAAAGGGATGGTAACAACAAGAACTGCACAAATAATACTTAATGTTTTTGCTGAACTTTTATAAAATAACAGCATTACAAGTCCTAAAAACGCATAGTCTTTTAGAATATCGCCAAGCCAAAACGACGAATTGATAAAAGCCAAAATAAAAAGCAAAATCATTCGCCAGGCAAAAAAAGTAACAGGATTTTTTCCTTTGGTCGCCACATTATTAATTAAAATTGCAAAACCATAGCCAAATAAAAGGGTTAATAGGGTCCAGGATTTCGCTGCGAAAAAATAACGGTTAAAATAAAATAGTATATCTGATATAATACTGTTGTTGATTTTGTGCTCTACACCAATGTGCAGAAAATCAGAATAATTGCCAATCGCTACGCCCAGAATGGCCCAGCCGCGAAGAATGTCGACAATAGCAGTTCTTTTGCTTTGTTCGACAGGATGATAAGAATTTGTCATTTGATTAACATGTTTTTTGTGATTGATTGATGATTTTTAGATAAATTTGAAATTATTCTAACGCAACCAAAAGTAAGAAAATTATGTAATCGACAATTTCTGTCTGAAAAAATATTTGCAAAAAGAAAAGCGTGTTGTTCTAAAAGTATTTCTTTTAGAACAACACGCTTTTAAATTATCTAGGCAATTTCAGCTTAACTCAAATGCTCCAGCATATCTTTAGTCATGGTTTCAAGATCGAAAGTATGTTTCCAGTTCCAGTCTTCTCTGGCTTCAGTATCATCAATACTTGCCGGCCAGCTGTCCGCGATTTTTTGGCGGAAATCTGGATTATAAGTAATCTCAAATTCCGGAATATGTTTTTTAATTTCTTCAGCGATTTCAGTAGGAGTAAAACTCATTGCAGCTAAATTGTATGAAGAATGTATTTTGATTTGTTCTATAGGCGCCTTCATAATATTGATGGTGGCATCAATGGCATCATCCATATACATCATCGGCATTTTAGTTTCTGATGATAAAAAGCATTCGTATTTTTTATCGGCAATAGCCTTATAAAAAATATCAACAGCATAATCTGTAGTTCCGCCGCCTGGAGGTGTAGACCAGCTAATTAAACCAGGATAACGGATGCTTCGAACATCAACACCATAAATATTATGGTAGTATTCGCACCATCTTTCACCGGCTTGTTTACTGATTCCGTAAACTGTAGAAGGCTCCATAACGGTATATTGTGGGGTATTTTCTTTTGGAGTTGTTGGACCAAAAACCGCAATACTTGATGGCCAGAAAATCTTTTTTACTTTTTTTGCTTTCGCTAAATTTAAAACGTGAAATAAGGAATTCATATTCAAATCCCAGGCAAATGCAGGATTTTTTTCGGCTGTAGCCGATAAAAGTGCCGCCATCAAATAAATATCAGTAATTTGATGTACCTCTACAAGATGTTCGATTTGGTTAAAATCTAAAGCATTGACCACTTCAAAGGGCCCGGAATTTACAACGTCAGTATTTAATTTTCGAATGTCAGAAGCAATTACATTTTCTGTTCCGTATAACTTACGCAATTTCTGGGTTAATTCTGTCCCAATTTGACCGCAAGCACCAATGATCAAGATTTTTGGATTCATTTGTAGTTTTTTTAGAGACACAAATATAACGTTTTCGCAATTACGTATGTTTTTTTGAATCATAAATTATATATTCAATAATGAAAAAGTTTGTTTGTTGGATAATTCTCTTTTCCAGGGGTGTGTCTTTGTGTCTGCAAGAGTGTGCCGCTGTGCCTTTGAAAAGTTTTTGTTAAAAATCATTTTTATTGATGATAAGTACTAAATAATGCATCTTAAATTTTTTAATCTATGGCAAAAACAATAACCTTGATTTATAGAATCTTTAGCAAAAAACAGCATTCGTAATTGTAAATTTACTTTGTAACTTTGTAGCTTAATGTTTTATCAAATGAAATATAAAATCTCTCTGTTTTTGCTTTTAATTTTCGCGTTGAATTCATGTCAGAATGATAATGAAAAACGCCTTGCTGAAAACGCAAAAGAAGCAAAAAAGAATGAAAAAATCTTCAATAATATTAGTAAAGCCTGGGTTTTTATTGATGAACCAATTAATGAAGTTTCAGAAAAAAATGCGACTTCATGGAATGAATGGCGTGAGTTTCTAAAAGAACTTGGCGAGAAACCAAGAAAGACAATTGGTGCATTTCAAAAAAAATCAACTGCAATTTCAAAAAAAGCTATTGCACTAAACAATAATATTCCTGCAGAATTTAATCAGCCTCAAATAAAAAGCCGAATTTCTATTTTGATTACCAAAGTTAAAATGATGGACTTGTTTATTCATTTGAGTACAATTCCTGACGAAAAAGTGACTTTTTTGATTGGAGAAATCAACAAGGAATTGGTTTCATTAGAAAGACAAATGGATAAAATTGTCGAGAAAAATAAAATTCCAAAAGAAGAGGGCGAAGAAGATTTCTTAAGAATGCTAGACACAACACGAGCGATTCCGAATCAGGTTAAAGATCCAAATTTATCAATAAATTGAGTAAAAACGCCTTATATACAACGTATGATAATCTGCCAAAAACACAGCAGATTGCCACACAATTACTAGAGCAAAATCAGGTAAAAATGAATCTTAGCGGATTGTTAGGATCTGCTGTTTCATTTATAATTCGCGCGGTTTTCAAAAAAACCGAGTTGCCTTTTTTGATCGTTTTAGACAATAAAGAAGAAGCTGCTTATTATTTGAACGACCTCGAACAAATGATCGGTGAGCAGGATGTATTGTTTTATCCGGCTTCATTTCGTCGTCCGTATCAAATTGATGAAACAGACAATGCCAATGTTTTGCTTCGCGCTGAGGTTTTAAATCGAATTAATTCCCGAAAAAAACCAGCGATAATTGTTACCTATCCTGAAGCACTTTTTGAGAAAGTAGTAACGCGACAACAACTCGACAAAAACACTTTAAAGGTTGCTCTGAACGATAAAATTTCGATCGATTTTATCAACGAAGTTTTGTTTGAATATGAATTCAAAAGAGTCGATTTTATTACAGAACCTGGAGAATTTTCTGTTCGTGGGGGAATAGTCGATGTGTTTTCTTTTTCAAACGACCATCCATACCGAATTGAATTCTTCGGAAATGAAGTCGACAGCATCAGAAGTTTTGATGTTGAAACACAATTATCAGTAGAAACCCATAAAAAAATCATGATTATCCCAAATGTGGAAAACAAGATTTTTCAGGAAAATCGCGAAAGTTTCTTAGATTATATTGCAGAGAAAACGGTACTTTTTATCCAAAATACTGACGGACTTTTTAGTCAGTTAGACAAACAATTCGCAAGGGCAGAAGAAGCTTTTGAGAAACTTTCAGGAGAAATTAAACATGCGACTCCGGAGCAATTATTCTTAAATCAGAGTTCGTTTATCAAACGTGCTTTAGATTTTTCAATAGTCGAATTGGCTTCAAAACCAATTTTCAAAACCACCAAAAAGGTTGAGTTTCATTTTCAGCCACAGCCTTCATTCAACAAACAATTTGATTTACTGCTGAATAATCTGAGCGACAACCATTTTAACGGATATAAAAATTACCTGTTCTGTTCGAATGAAACACAGGCAAAACGTTTTCATGACATCTTCGAATCGCTGGATGAAGCGAATTCAGAGAATATCCGCAAGCAATATCATACTATTGTACTGCCTTTGTACCAGGGATTTATTGACGAAGAAAATCAAATAACGGCTTATACAGATCATCAGATTTTTGAACGTTATCATAAATTCAACATCAAAAACGGTTATTCTAAAAAGCAGAATATTACGCTAAAAGAATTAACCGCACTTTCTGTTGGAGATTATGTAACCCATATCGATCACGGAATTGGAAAGTTTGGCGGTTTGCAGAAAATTCAGGTCGAAGGCAAAACGCAGGAAGCCATAAAATTAGTTTATGCTGATAATGATATCGTTTATGTAAGCATTCACTCGCTTCATAAAATCTCCAAATACAACGGAAAAGACGGAACTCCTCCGAAAATTTATAAATTAGGATCGAACGCCTGGAAAATTTTAAAACAAAAAACCAAGGCGCGCGTCAAACATATTGCGTTCAACTTAATCCAGCTGTATGCGAAACGACGTCTAGAAAAAGGTTTCCAATTCGCGCCGGACAGTTATTTGCAAAACGAATTAGAAAGTTCGTTTATTTATGAAGATACGCCGGATCAGACCAAATCTACACAAGAAGTAAAAGCTGATATGGAAAGCGATCGCCCAATGGATCGTTTGGTTTGTGGAGATGTTGGTTTCGGTAAAACCGAAGTTGCAATTCGTGCTGCCTTTAAAGCGGTTGATAATAGTAAACAAGTCGCGATTTTAGTTCCAACCACTATTTTGGCGTACCAGCATTACAGAACTTTTACCGAAAGATTAAAAGATATGCCCGTTTCTGTAGGTTACTTAAACCGATTCAGAACGGCGAAGCAAAAAGCACAAACCTTAAAAGATTTAGCCGAAGGAAAACTGGATATCGTCATCGGAACGCATCAATTAGTAAACAAAAATGTCGTTTTTAAAGACCTTGGTTTATTGATCGTCGATGAGGAACAAAAGTTTGGTGTAAACGTAAAAGATAAATTAAAAACGATTGCTGCGAATGTTGATACGCTGACTTTAACCGCAACGCCAATTCCGAGAACACTTCAGTTTTCATTAATGGCTGCGCGCGATTTATCCGTTATTACAACACCTCCGCCAAATCGTTATCCGATAGAAACTAATGTTGTTGGATTTAATGAAGAAATAATTCGTGATGCAATTTCATATGAAATTCAGCGAAACGGGCAGGTTTTCTTTATCAATAACCGAATCGAAAACATTAAAGAAGTGGCAGGAATGATTCAGCGTTTGGTGCCAAATGCCAGAGTCGGAATTGGTCACGGACAAATGGAAGGAGCCAAACTAGAGGAATTAATGTTAGGTTTCATGAACGGCGATTTTGATGTTTTGGTGGCAACAACGATTATAGAAAGTGGTTTGGATGTACCAAATGCCAATACGATTTTCATCAACAATGCGAATAATTTTGGATTGTCAGATCTACATCAAATGCGTGGGCGAGTAGGGCGAAGCAACAAAAAAGCATTCTGTTATTTCATCTGTCCGCCGTATTCGTCTATGACCGAAGATGCCAGAAAGCGTATTCAGGCTTTGGAACAATTCAGCGAATTAGGAAGCGGTTTTAACATTGCCATGAAAGATCTTGAAATTCGTGGTGCCGGAGATTTATTAGGTGGAGAACAAAGTGGTTTCATTAATGAAATTGGTTTTGATACATACCAAAAAATCATGAACGAAGCTATCGAAGAATTGAAAGAAAACGAATTCAAAGATTTATATCCGGAAGAGAACGATATTGAAACGAAGGAATATGTAAAAGATTTACAAATCGATACCGATTTTGAGTTGTTGTTTTCTGATGAATACATTAATAATGTTACCGAACGTTTGAGTTTATACAATGAGTTGGGTTCTGTAAAAAATGAAGAAGAACTGGTTATTTTTCAAAATAAATTAATTGACCGTTTCGGGCCAATGCCTCCGCGCGCCAATGCGTTGATGAATAGCATTCGTATCAAATGGATTGCAACCAATATAGGAATCGAAAAACTAGTGATGAAAAAAGGGAAAATGATTGGTTATTTTGTCTCCGATCAACAGTCTGATTATTACCAGTCTTCAAAGTTTAGAAAGGTTCTGCAATTTGTACAAAAACACAGTTCACTTTGTCAAATGAAAGAAAAACAAACGCCTAATGGTTTACGACTTTTATTGACTTTCGATAATGTTAAATCGACCAAAAGAGCATTGGAATTGATGGAAATGTTGGGAGAATAAGAGCAAAAAGTTAGCCACGAATTGCACAAATTTTCACTAATTTTTTTAAAGTAAGTCTAAATTTAATTTGTGTGAATTTGTGAAATTCGTGGCGAAAAAAAATCACAAAAAAGGCCGGATGAAATTTTCATCCGGCCTTACTTTTAAACAATATCAATTCGTGCTAATTCGTGACCCGAGCCTTTACTTTGGATTAGTTAAAAAAAGAGTAAATTTATTAGAATTAATATTTACAATAATAAAAACAAAAATCCTTTTGTCTGGTTTAAAAAGACAAAAGGATTGTATGATAAAATTCCACTGGATTATGTTGAATTTGAATATAATTAGTTCTTTAAATCTTTAATCACTTTAAAAGCAACATCAACCTGATCTTCGCCTACTAAAATGGTAAATTCATTTGAAGTCGAAATTACCTCGTTTATGATAATTCCTTCCCAGGCCAAACGTTGGAAAATGAAATAATAAATACCAGGAACCACGATGTTTTCTTTTGGTAATTTTACTGTAATTGATGCTAAATTATCTAATTTCTGAATCAATTTTTCACGCATAAAGTGTTTTTCAACTAAATGATTTACACTGCTGCTGACAACAATATTCGTTTCATTTACACCACGAGATGAGGTATAAAAGATGTCAGATAAAGCATTAATATCAGAAATTAAATCGGCTTGTTTGTTCAGGACAGTTTCTGAAGCGGCAAAGGTGTAATCTGTCAACTCAGATCGAACTGTAATTTCACCAATATTCTTGATTACTTTATTGATTTTATGGTTTAATTTAAAATCTAATTCTTCGGTAAGTCGTTTAAGAGACATTACAACAGCGCCTTGTTTTACTTCTTTACCAAATTCACTTTCTAATTCGGTCATAATGTTCCGAGAGAGAGAGGTTAAATTAATAATTCCGAGAGATAACGCATTTAATAAAAACGGCTTTGTTTTGATGTAATTTTCGACGATTGAAGAAACGGTTTTCATAATTTTTTTTCTTTTTTTGTAACTTAATTGTGTTGGTTTGGTTTAATAGTGATGTTATAAATCTTTGCAAAGATAAATAAAAAAACAATTTGTTACAATTATAACAATAAAAAATTATGTTAAAAATGATAAAAAGCGTCAGTAAGATGTTCAATTGCAAATGTTTCGCCGTTTTTATGGATCGCAATGATGTCAAAACGAACCTCGATAGTCTCTTCAAAATCCATTTCCCTATCGTTTATGTAGGCATTTACTGCTTTTATGAGTAATTGAATTTTTTTTGGTTTCACAAAATCCTGCGGATCTCCAAAATCTAAGCTTGATCTTGTCTTAACTTCGACTATAGCCAAATAGTTATCTTTTTGTGCAATAATATCAATTTCAGCTTTCTGATAAGTCCAGTTTCGATCTAATATTTCATATCCATCTTCCTGAAGATATTTTACAGCCAGTTCTTCACCTTTTTTTCCGAGTTCATTGTGTTCAGCCATTTTTTTTAGTTTTCAGTCGCAGTTTTCAGTCTCAAGGCTGTGCGGTTAGTAATTTCACGCAAAGACGCAAAGTCGCAAAGTTTCAATTTTATACTTTGCGACTTTGCGTCTTTGCGAGATTATTTATGTGGTATTTAGATATCCCTAATAAAAGAATATCAGGCAAGAATACTACTTTTTAAAAGTAAGCGTGCTTCCGGATGCATTTACGTCAATTGTTACGGTACTACCCATAATCAGCGCTCTATTGTCCTGAATATGACCTGCCGGAAAATTAAAGATTACAGGAATATTATATTTTTTGGTTACATCATCAATAATTTCTAATGCATTTTTTCCCCAGGGAACTTCGTTGTCTTTCATTTTTGTCATTCCTCCAATAACAATTCCTTTCAGGTTTTCGATGCATCCGTTGCGTCTCAGGTTCATCATCATACGATCAATATGATATAGGTATTCATCTAAATCTTCTATAAATAAAATTTTATCCTTGCAATCTATAGCTGATTGTGATCCTAATAAACTGTACAAAATAGATAGATTTCCACCCACTAATTCGCCAGTTGCTTTTCCGAAACGATTCATTTTATCCGGACCAACAGAATAGGATAATGGCTCTCCAAATAAACTTGCTTTCATAGAACTAATAGCGGCCGGAGTCGCACGCGGAATCGTTACAGGCATTACACCATGAATCGATTTATAGCCCATAGTATTTAAGTGATTGTGTAAAACCGTTACATCACTAAAACCAATAATCCATTTTGGGTTTTGTTTGAATTTGGTAAAATCTAATAAATCAAGCATTCTTACAGTTCCGTATCCACCACGAACGCACCAAATCGCTTTAATATTCGGATTATCTAATTGCTTCTGAAAATCGGCCGCACGCTGCTCGTCTGTTCCGGCAAGCTGATGATAGTCAAGACCAATGGTACTTCCAACAACAGCTTCTAAACCCCAGCTATGTAATAAATCTATAGTAGGTTTAAGGTTGTCATCGATGTTTTTTCGGGCAGTTGCTAAAAGTGCTATAGTATCTCCTTTTTTTAAATAAGGTGGTGTGATCATGTTTTGTTGAGATTGACAGGTGAATGATTGTAAGACAAAAATAAGAAATAGGAGTGTACCACGAAATAAGTGTTTCCTATTATAATGTAGATTGTCTGTGTTCATGATTTGCTTTTATAAGTAGTAAAAAACAAATATAGAAATTTTAGCAAACAATTTTATTTGAAATTTCCTACAAAGTGATAAATTTTATTAATTTGTAGTTTAAAATAAAATATATGCCTTCGATCCAATCTTTCTTTTATTTAATTATTCTATTGTCTTTTTCGCTTCAGGCACAACCAAAAAAATACATTATTCATACCATCGCATTTTACAATTTCGAAAATTTATTTGATACCAATAATGATATCAATACGAATGATGACGAATGGACGCCAATCGGAGCACAACATTGGACAGAAGAGAAATACCATCAAAAATTAAAAAATCTCGCGAGAGTAATTTCTGAAATTGGAACGCCAGAAAACCCAAATGCACCGACGATTATTGGTGGTTCAGAAATTGAAAATCGTGGTGTTCTTGAAGATTTAATTAAAGAACCAAAACTATTTCCGTATGATTACGGAATCATTCATTTTGATTCACCAGATAAACGAGGAATCGACGTTGCTTTACTGTATCAGAAGAAATATTTTAAACCAACCTCATTTTCAAATATTCCATTATTGATTTATAAAAAGAAGGAATTAACTAAAGAAGACAAAAAAGAACCTGATGATGAAATTGAAGATAAAACAGAAATCGCAAAAGACAATAATCGTGTTTTTACCAGAGATCAGCTTTTAATAACCGGATTTTTAGAAGGTGAAGAAATAAGTATTATCGTTAATCATTGGCCGTCGCGATCAGGTGGAGAAAAAGCTTCGAGCCAATTTCGTGAAGCAGCCGGAAGATTAAACCGAAAAATTATCGACTCATTGCAGCGAATTAATCCGAATGCCAAAGTTTTTACAATGGGAGATTTAAATGATGGTCCGTTTAATAAGAGTGTGAAAATTGCTTTAGGGGCAAAGGCGAAAAAAACAGAAGTTCCTGAATTTGGTATTTTTAATCCGTTTGAAGAGATGGCAAATAAGGGAATGGGAACAATTGCTTTTAGAGATTCCTGGGATATTTTCGATCAAATAATGATGACCGAATCAATTATAAAGCCCGATTATTCCACTTTTACGTTTTGGAAAGCAGGCATTTTTAATCGACCTTTTTTGGTTCAAAATTTTGGACAGTATAAAGGATATCCACTTCGTCATAGTCAAACAGAAGTAGGTTTTAGCGATCATTTTCCGGTTTATATCTATTTGATTAAAGAAAAGTTGTAAAGTCACAGTTTTCGGTAACAGTTTACAGTTTTGGACTGAAAACTGCGGCTGCGACTGAAAACTTTTCCTTAACTTAGCTAAATATAAATTCAGTACTTCAAGAAAATGGCAATAGCAAAACCCTTCAACCTTACGAAATGGATCGATGAAAACCGTCATTTATTAAAACCACCAGTTGGAAATAAAAATCTCTACGTTGATTCTGGCGATTATATCGTAATGATTGTGGCGGGTCCAAATGCCCGAAAAGATTATCATTACAACGAAACTGAAGAACTTTTTTATCAGCTTGAAGGAAATATAAAAGTTGTAATTCAGGAAGATGGCGAACGTAAAGAAATGGAATTAAATGCAGGCGATATGTATCTTCATCCTGCTAAAATTCCGCATTCTCCGGTTCGTTCTGCGGGTTCAATTGGATTGGTAATCGAGCGTAAACGTGCAGGAAAAGGTTATACTGACGGCTTACTTTGGCATTGCGATAATTGTAATCATAAATTATACGAAGTGTTTTTTGAGTTGCATAATATCGAGAAAGATTTCCTGCCTCATTTCGAACATTTCTATAATTCTGAAGACTTAAGAACCTGTGATAATTGCGGAACTGTAATGGAATCTGATCCGAGGTTTGTTGCGAAGAAGTAGTTTAATTAGGAGCTAATCCCGCTATCCGTTGCAATCTTTTGCTTTTTAAAGAAAAAAGCAAAAGGATTTCCACTTCTATCGGGGCTAGGGTATCAGTATTCAAAAGAAAAATCTTTTAATCTAAATAATCTGTGGCAAAAAGATTTACAATTCAAATCGCTTCCCTTGCTCAGGATAAATAATTTGCAATCCTAAATCATTCTGATTCTTGATTTGCTCTTTAAGTTTTACAATATTTGTAGTTGGCGGTTTTAAATGCGTTACAATGATTTTAAAACCCTTTAAAGTTCCTTTTCCAGCTAATTCTTCTAAAACATGAAGCTCTTTCATCAAATAATTTGGTGTCAGATGCCCAAATAAAAACTGATCAGGCTGCTCATTTGGAAAGGACACTTCAATAAAAATTCCTTTTAGTTGTTTGCTTTTTATAAGCGGCGCAATTGCAGTCCATAAAGCTGCCAAATCAGTACTTTTTTCTACGGCATCAGGTCCGGTATCTCCTAAATATAAAGCGTAAGCATCTCCATTTTTAATTAAAAAAGCAGTACTCTCAAAAGGATTAACATGACTTAACGGAAAAGATTTAACCGTCATTGTAGTATTGGTGATTGGTGTTTCTTGGCCAATATTTAAAGTTTGAAAGTGATATTTTTTCAATGGAGTTCCAGGGCCTTTATCTCCAAAATTAGCCCAGGTTTGATCGTTGAAATAATGATTTTCCATCATTTCCATACATTTAGTAGTAGCGTAAACAGTCTTAGCTGAATCGGCTGGGGAGTTAATTATTAAACCCGAAACATGATCTAAATGTGCATGTGAGATGAAATAACCTTTTATATATTTCCTCAAAACTTCGCTCGTTGAAACTTTGAAAACCTTATTTTCAATGGCTTTTTCAATTCCGGCATTTATAGTTCCGGCGTCTAGGCTGATAAAATCATTTGTGTTTATCGGTGCTAATAAATATGCTGATAGATTTTTTTCATCAATACCGCCTTTTACTCCTAATGGAACAATCTGAAATGAAGCTTTCTGCTCTTTTTGAGAAAAAGCATTAAATGAAATTAAAAAGAAGCATAGCAGAATACGATTGAAAACGGTCATATTTAAGTAATTTTGTTAGTGCAAATTTCATGAATTAAAAGGAATAAATTGCTTTGTTCCCTGCTTATTGATGTTAATTAGCTCTAAATTTACTGTAACTATAAAAGTGATATACTAAATGAAAAAATTATTTCTAATCTTATTTTTAAGTTTTATTACTTCAAATGGTTATTGCTGTAGTTGTGCAGAAAAACCTTCTATTAGCAAAAATTGGGAAAGTGCAGGTCAAGTTTTTATTGGCAAAGTGATTAAGGTAGATAGTTTGCTATATGGAAACTATGGTGAAAAAGTGTATTCATTTACTATTAGAATAAAAAAGTCTTACAAAGGATTTTTTTACCCTGGCAGAGATTATAGAACAATTCTATATATTGACACTGCAAGTTGTGATTTCATTTTTGATGTAGGTCAGGAGTATTTAATTTATGCGAAAGAAGACAGCAAAGTGCTTAATTGTTCGCTTTGTTCAAGAACTAATTTATTGGAAAATATTTCAGAAGAGGAATTGAATACCCTAGTGGATTTGCAAAAAGAAGATCTCAAAAAGAGAAATGAAATAAAAATTATTAAATTTCAAAACAATATCGAATATCAAATTGATTTGGTGAAGAATTCTTTTGAGGAAAGTTTAAAACGAAAGGATTTACTAATTTATGTTTTATCTGGGATAAGTGTTTTTTCTGCTTCTAATAATAATTTTATTGATTAAGAAGAATAAAGCAAATAAATTAAGCTAAGTCATTTAGTATAATTTCTCTTAATTGCATTTTAATTCATTCTGAAATAATATCTTTACGAAAAAATATAACAATTTTAACTAAAAAAGTTACAATGACAACAATAGCATCGCAATTTGGAATGAATGAAGCTCTGGATAAATTGGGCATCAAATTGATTAATGACGGAACATCAACAGGTTTACAAAACTTTTCATCAGGAGGAATTCTAGACAGCTTTTCACCGGTTGACGGAAAATTGATTGCTTCAGTAAAAATGTCAACACAAGAAGATTACGAAAAAGTAATGCGTTCGGCGACGGAAGCTTTCAAAACATTTCGTTTGATTCCTGCTCCACAGCGTGGTGAAATTGTACGCCAGTTTGGAGAAAAATTACGTCAGAATAAAGAAGCTCTTGGTAAATTGGTTTCTTATGAAATGGGAAAATCATTGCAGGAAGGCTACGGAGAAGTTCAGGAAATGATTGATATCTGCGATTTTGCAGTGGGATTATCTCGTCAGTTGCACGGATTGACGATGCATTCTGAAAGACCAGGACATCGCATGTACGAGCAATATCATTCGTTGGGAGTTGTCGGGATTATTTCGGCATTTAATTTTCCGGTTGCAGTTTGGGCCTGGAATACGGCTTTAGCCTGGATTTCCGGAGATGTTTGTGTTTGGAAACCTTCTGAAAAAACACCTTTATGCGGAATTGCTTGTCAAAATATTATTGCACAGGTAATTAAAGAAAATAATCTTCCGGAAGGAATTTCATGCTTGATCAATGGCGATTATCAGATAGGAGAATTAATGACGAAAGATACTCGTATACCTTTAATTTCTGCAACAGGCTCGACCCGAATGGGGAAAATTGTAGCGCAGGCTGTTGCTGGTCGTTTAGGAAAATCATTATTAGAGCTGGGAGGAAATAATGCTATTATTGTAACTCCGGATGCTGATATTAAAATGACCGTTATTGGAGCTGTTTTTGGAGCCGTTGGAACTGCAGGACAACGTTGTACTTCAACACGTCGATTGATCATTCACGAAAGTATTTACGATAAGGTTAAAGATGCTTTAGTGGCAGCTTACAAACAATTGCGCATTGGAAATCCGCTTGACGAAAATAATCATGTCGGACCACTTATTGATACCCATGCAGTCGAAATGTATGCGATTGCTTTAAACAAAGTTGTTGCTGAAGGTGGAAAAATTTTAGTAGAAGGCGGAGTGCTTTCAGGAGATGGTTATGAAAGTGGCTGTTATGTAAAACCTGCTATTGCCGAGGCTGAAAATTCATTTGCAATTGTACAACACGAAACATTTGCTCCAGTTTTGTATTTGATTAAATATTCTGGCGAAGTCGATAATGCAATCGAAATTCAGAATGGAGTAGGACAAGGATTATCATCTGCAATTATGACCAATAATTTACGCGAAGCAGAAAGATTTTTATCGGTTGTTGGATCAGATTGCGGAATTGCAAACGTAAATATCGGAACTTCCGGTGCTGAAATTGGTGGCGCTTTTGGTGGAGAAAAAGAAACCGGAGGTGGTCGCGAATCTGGTTCTGATGCATGGAAGATTTATATGCGACGTCAAACAAATACAATCAATTATACTACAAGTTTGCCTTTGGCGCAAGGAATTAAATTTGATTTGTAATAAATTTTAAAGAGTACTGTATAATATAAAAGGCTTCCAAATTTGGAAGCCTTTTACTTTTTAGAATTCTTTTAATGTTTATTTTTTAAGAATAGTTTGGTTGAATGAACCATCATTCGTATAAATTTTTACTAAATAAGTTCCCTGAATAAGGTTGCTTAAATCGATACTTTCAGCATCTTTTCCAGCACTCTTAATTAATGTACCAGACATATTATAAACCTGAACTTTTTCTACCGCCTGAGTTGATTTAGTTAAATATAAAACATCAGCAACCGGATTTGGATATAAAATCATTTTAGCAGTTTCTGGTTCTGCAACAACTTCTGTTGTTTGTGCCATACGAGCTGTACCGCCAGTATAATGTGTGCTGATGTAGAACAAGTTTGCAACAGATCCTTTAGTAATAGTGTTTGAACCTGCAGGGATTGAAGCCGTAACGATTCCAGCAGATGCTGTATAAGAAACGTTGTTTACTTTAATTGTTCCTGTAAAATTAGAATCAAAAACCAAAGTTAATGTTGACGCACTTGTAGTAGTATAAGTAATAGAAGTGCTGGACTCAATTTTTAAACGTGCCGTTAGAGTCAATCCTGCATAAGTTACAGATCCCGGAGTTGAATTCATATTTCCTGTAATAGTATAAAATGAACTCGTTTTTCCTGAAGTTGTAAAGTTATGATTTTGATCTCCGCTTGGTGTTCCGGTTGTAACGGTGATTGTTCCTGAACCTGTTGCTGCTGTTCCGGTTCCGGTTGTAGCAATTGAGTAAGATAATGTAGCAGTTGGTGTTCCGGTAATCGTGATTGTTTTAGCCGTTGCATTCTTCACAAAACTAATTCCTGAAGCTGGTAATCCAGTAACAGTTGCATCTGTTGCAGTTCCTCCCCAAGTGAAAACAATTGAACTAATTGCTGTACCACTGGCAACAGTTTGGTTATTATTACTGGTTGAAGTTAGGGTTTGTGTTCCTGCCGGATTAACAGTAATTGTTCCAGATCCTGTTGCAGGAGTCCCGGTTCCTGTAGTTGCAATAGAGTAAGATAATGTAGTCGTTGGTGTTCCTGTTATAGTAATAGTTTTAGCAGTAGCATTTTTTACAAAGCTAATTCCTGATGCAGGTAATCCAGTAACAGTTGCATCTGTTGCACTACCTCCCCAGGTAAATACAATTGATGCAATGGCAGTACCGCTTGTTACGGTTTGATTATTATTACTTGTAGAAGTTAGTGTTTGAGAGCTTACCGGAGGATTTCCTTCTCCCTGAACAGCGACTAAAGTTCCGGTATAATTGGTTAATGCCGATTTAAGAGCTGTAATTACGAGTGAAGATGTATCATCTACACTATTGTCAAAAGTCCATTTTAAATCTCCTCCGGAAACACGGCCTGCATATTGCGTTGTTTTTGTTTTGGCAGTTGCAGGTTGGTCTACAACTAAATTTTTAACGTAAAATGCAGCATCGGTATCAAAGTTGTTGTAAACATTTGCGCCAGATTTAGATTTAACGGCGCTGCTTACTGTTTCGCCTCTTGTTGTGGCAACATAAGCATCAAAATCAGTTGTTGAACTAATTTTTCCTGAGATGTTATACAGAGGATTTGGATCATTGTAAGCAACAAAACGCATATTATTTGTTCCGTTTGAAGCGTCAAAAGTATTATTGAAAGCTTTTATTGATCCTCCGGCTTCACCTGAAAATGTTCCCATTGTTCCGGCATTATTTACCTGATTCGCTTCGTCCCATATGTCTGTTCCTTGTAATGACGTTAACATTGGATGTTTACTGTTACGGAAATAATTTCCTTCAATAAATAAAGAAGAACCTAAAGTTGAACCTGAACCATATTTAGAAACACCATCAAAATAGTTGTTGTAGATATGGGCAGAATAATAACGAACACGTGGATGACGAGAATCAGAGTGGTCAAACCAGTTGTGATGATATGTAATATATAAACCGTTGGTTGTTCCTTCGCTTAATCCTAAAAGACTGGCTTTTCCACTATCCCAAAAATGATTGTAAGATAAGGTAATGTAAGTTGACGTTTTATTATCAAGAGCCCCGTCTCCTTTAATTTGGTCAGCATCGCTTCCTGCATTTCCATAAAACAAGTCGCAGTTATGAACCCAAACGTGATCATTAGCTTGTTGCATTCCAATATTGTCTCCTGCAGTACTATTACAATTCATGACACCGATATTGCTGATTTCTACATTAGAAGCTGATTTAAGACGAATACCCCAGCCATTTGCAACAGCATCAGTTCCTACACCTTCTAAAGTAATATAGCTTGATGCGTTATTGGCGTTTTCGATAACAATATCTCCGCCTTCCATTACTGTTAAATCAGTAACATTTCCTATCAAACGAAAAATAAATGGACGGGTTTCCTGTCCTTTTTTAATGGCATATAGGATGTTTTGTAAACCAACACAAGGATTTGTAGTAGCACCTGTGATGGTAGCTGAAACGGTGTTTTTTGTATTTTGTGTAACGTAAAGAATTACGGCATTGTCCTTTGGAGTCCCATCAGCTTTGTATCCTCCGGGAACGCGACCGCCAGCAAATGCAAATCCATTACGGTCCTGAGCTGAAACAGTCAAATTACCTGTTGTCGTTCCGGTTCCTTCTACACCAGAAATTACAGGTTTTACTTTTACCGTGTATGTTCCGGCTTGTAATCCCGGAATATCAGCTCGGAAATAACTTCCATAACTTCGGATGAGCTGATCATCAATTTTTTTGTCTGTCACACCTTGCCCTGTGTAGTAGACATTATAAGTTTGGGCACCGCTTACAGGTTGCCATTTTACAAAAGCTGATTCAAGCCAGCCGGAAGCTTCATTAATTTGTTGTGCCCAAATTTGGACTGTTATAAAAAAGAGCGCTAGAAAAAGTAGGTTTTTTTTCATAATTGTTTGGTTTAAGTGGTTAATAGTTAATAAAGTGGTTTTTGTGTATCAAATAGCAATATTTAATTGTAATCGATTACACAAAAATATAAAGTTTTTCTTAATTCGTATTTATTTTAGAATAAAAAAACACATTATGTAAAAATATTGATATTATACTGGTAATTATGTAATAAGTTGCATTAATTGTAATTTATTACATACAAAATTTAAATCTCGGGAAGTATTAATTTTACTGAAGTTTTTTGAAGTATAGTATAAGAGATTTAACTCCTGGGGTAATGATTTTTTATAAAAATGAAAGAATTGTGGCAGAATAATATTTTGAAGGAAAAAAGTTACTTTTGTATTTTTAGAACTAATTTTTTTTAAGTAAAGAATGAATTTTTACGATAATTTGCTCTATTTTTTTACAAGAACTTTAGCTGAGATAAAAAAGATTATGCTACAACTATCGATTGTAATATTAATTGTTTTTGGGAATAATTTAAGGCAAAAAAAAGCCTTTTTGAAAACTCAAAAAGGCTTTAAAATATGTTGAAGTAAGTTTAGTCTTTACTTGATAATTTAGATAGTAATCTTAAAAATTCAACGTATAACCAAACTAGTGTGATCATTAATCCCATAGCGCCAAACCATTCCATGAATTTTGGCATTCTTTGTTGAACTCCTTTTTCGATTTGATCGAAATCTAAGAAAAGATTTAAAGCTGCAATAATGATTACAAAAACGCTAATTCCAATACTCATCATACCGTTTCCATAATGTACCGGTGTGAAATTGAAAATTAGAGAAGCAAGCCATGAAATCAAATAGTATGTTGCAATTGCTAGTGTAGAAGCAATAACTACAGACTTGAATTGCTCTGTAACTTTTACAATTTTAAATTTATATAAACCCAGGCAAACTAAGAAGGTTACTAGAGTTGCACTAACAGCATTGACAACAATACCTGGATATTTAATTTCAAAAATAGCAGAGATTCCACCAATAAATAAACCTTCAAACAAGGCATAACCTGGAGCTAAATAAGGAGAAAGATGCTGTTTGAAAGAAGCTATAACAACCAGAATTAAACCAATAATAGCACCTCCAAAAGCAGGCACAATAGGATTCATTCCGTTAAATGCCATCCACCATGTTACCATAGCAGCAGCCGTTAAAATTAAAAATAAAATAGCTGTCTTATTGATAGTACCTGACAAAGTCATTTCCTGATTGTAATCAATAATCTTTGCTTCGTGCACTTCTTCAGCTTTTGAAACAGCATTTGATGAAAAACGCTTGTCGCTTAAAAATGGATTTTTTGAATTGAAGTTCATATTTTTAATACATTTAATTGTACTCAAATATATGGAGTTTTTTTGAAGTGCAATTATTTGAGTTAAATTTTTAACATGAAATTTTCTTCCGAAAGGAATGGGCTTAAAACAAAAAATCCATCAAAAAAATATTGATGGATTGATGTTATATTGTAATTGAATTTTAGTTCAATAAATCTAAAACTAAAGATGGAAACAAACCTAAAACAATATTTAATACCATTGAAACTATCGCAACAGCATAAATAAGGAATGGTTTTCCAGTACGTTCCTGATTTGGTTCTTTAGAGTACATGGCTAAAATTAGTTTGAAATAATAACCAACACTTATAATTGAGTTGATAACAGCTACAATTACTAAAGCGATATAACCAGCTTCAATTGTTTGGTTGAATAAAAATAACTTGGCAAAAAATCCAGAGAAAATCGGGATACCTGCCATAGATAATAATGAACCGGTTAATATTGCAGCCAATAACGGATTCGTTTTTCCTAAACCATGAAAGTTTGTAATATCTTCATTATCCTGATTTTTACAAACATATAAAATAACACTAAATGCAGCGATTCCGGCTAATGCATAAGCAGCTGTATAATATAACAATACTCCTGCTGAAGTTGCGATCGTTAATAAAGCCATCAACATAAAACCGGCATGTGAGATTCCTGAGAATGCCAACATACGTTTTACATTTACCTGACGTAATGCCATTATATTTCCAACAGTCATAGAAGCAATAGAAATGATAACCACGATAGTTTCAAAAGTTCCTAATAAATCCTGATTTTCAAGTGATGGAATTAAATTTAAAGCTGAGATTAATTTATAAAGCGTTGCAATAGCTACAACTTTTGCCAAAGTACTCATTAAAGCAGTTGTCAAAGCAGGAGATCCTTCGTAAACATCCGGAGCCCAAAAGTGAAATGGAACAGCAGCTACTTTAAACAACATTCCGATAGTCATTAATATCATTCCGATTGGGAACCAGATTGGTAATTCGGCAGATAAAGAACTTTCGCTGATTTCAACAACATCAAAGCTTCCCATAGCGCCGTAAATTAAACAGATACCAAATAGAATAATTCCTGATGCGAACGATCCCATCAAAAAGTATTTCATACCGGCTTCGTTACTTTTCAGATTCAAACGCTCACTTGCAGCAAGTACATATAAAGCAATTGATAAAATTTCGATTCCTAAGAAAAACATCGCTAAATTTCCAAAAGAAACCATTGCAACTCCTCCGGCTAATAAAAATATTTTTATAGCAACAAAATCTGAAATTTTGGTTGGATGATTTTCATAGAAATTATGACTTAATGCCACTAAGAAAATGGTCAGGATGATGAACAATGATGAGAACGCAGTTGAGAATTTACTCACTGTAATCATATTGTTGTAGTAACTTTCTGTTGATCCAAATTCAGAAAAATTAAGTGCCAGAACACCCAATAAACCAAGAATGGTAATTGGAACAATGGCTTTTCTTAAATTAAGAATTTCAAATAATAGGCAGAAAATACCCAATCCTGTTATAGCTATTAATGTATTCATTTTTGCTTTTTTGATTTAGGAAATCCAAACTATAGATGTCCTAATTTATTTTTATTTAAAATATTAATTTTTATTGATAACGCTCAAAATTGTTTCTAAACTCGGAGTAATCAAATCTGTAATTGGTTTTGGATAAAATCCGAAGAAAATTAAAACAGCGATAATTACAACTAATGAAATTCCTTCATTAACAGATACATCTGCAAAAGTTTTCGAATTTGTTTCTCCTAACATTACATTTTGGAACATCTTAAGCATATAATAAGCTCCTAAAATAATAGTTGTTCCGCCTAAAACAGCGAACCAAATATTGATTTGAGAAAGACTATACAAAACAGTAAATTCTCCAACGAAGTTAAAAGTACCAGGCAAAGCTACAGAAGCTAAAACCAAAATTAAAAACATAGAAGTGAATTTTGGCGATTGTGTACGGATACCTCCCATTTCTGAAATGTTTCTCGTTTCGAATCTTCGGTAAACAATTTCAGCAGCGTAGAATAATCCAACAACAACAAAACCGTGAGCAATCATTTGTAAAACGGCTCCACGTAAACCATCCAGAGTTAAAGTGTAAGTACCGGCTGCAATTAATCCAACGTGCGCAAGAGAAGAATAAGCCAATAATTTCTTTAAATCTTTTTGTCTCAAAGCAACTATTGATCCGTAGATTACACCAGCAATTCCTAAAGCGATGAAAATATCCATATATTCTTTTGCAGCAAGAGGTGCAATTGGCAATTGCCAACGAATAACACTATATAATCCCATTTTTAACATGATACCAGATAAAAGCATAGTTCCAACTGTTGGTGCTTTTTGGTAAACATTAGCCTGCCAGGTATGGAAAGGAATAATTGGAATTTTAATTGCGTAAGCTAAAAAGAAAGCTAAGAATATCCAAAGCTGCTCATCAGCAGATAAGTTTAATTTGTATAAATCTTCGATTAAGAAACTTCCGGCTTTTTGGTATAAATAAATGAAAGCTACTAACATGAACAATGAACCGGCAAGTGTGTAAATAAAGAATTTAACCACTGCTTTTCTACGCTCTTCAGCATCTCCATTACCCCAAATAAGCGCAATAAAGTAAATAGGAATAAGTGCTAATTCCCAGAAAATATAATATAAAAGACCATCTGCAGCAAGAAAAGTTCCTGTCATTGCAAAAGCCATAAATAAAATTAAAGCATAAAAACCTTTTGCATTTTTATATTCATTTCCAAAAGAGGAGAATATAATAATTGGCGTTAAAGCTACCGTTAATAAAAGCATAGCAATTGCCAATCCATCTGCATTTAGCGCAAATGAAATTTTAGGTTGTGTAATCCAGGCATTAATTACACTGATGTTTTCACCAGCACAAAAATGATTTAACAATACAACCGAACAGCCTAAAGCTGCCAAACTAAAGAACAAAGCTACTTTTGATGCTAGTTTATCACCAACAAAATAAGTGACAAATGCACCAATTAAAAGAATAATTAATATAAGAGAAACGTTCATAGTTATAAAATTATTGAGCTAAAAATATATAGGAAATAATGGCACAAAGACCCAAAACAAAAGCAAATAGATATAATCCGATACTTCCGTTTTGTAATTTTTTACCTTGAAAAGCCAGTTCATTAGTTACTTTACCTAATCCGAAAACAACTGCAGACAAACCAGTTTCAACATAATCTCTAAAGAATCCTGATAATCCGTTTACAGAGCGTACAAATATTGCATCGTAAATTTCATCTACATAATATTTGTTGTATAAAACTTTGGTTAAACCAGTGATGTTCTCATCTGATTCAGGAACATTATCTTGTTTGAAATATTTAATATAAGCAATTAAGATACCGATCAATCCACCTAAAACTGCAACTCCCATAAGAGTATATTCTGTTGCGCCTAAATGATGTTCTTCTCCAGCCACTTTCGTGAAAAGTGGAGCCATATATTCGTTTAACCAACTGTTTCCAGGAAGACTGATAAGACCTCCAAAAGTTGCCAGAATGGCTAAAATCATTAAAGGGAAAGTAATTAATCCGTCACTTTCATGCAAATGGTGTTTTTGTTCTTCAGTTCCTCTGAAATCTTTAAAGAAAGTAAGGAACATCAATCTGAACATATAAAAAGCAGTCATGATTGAAGCAATAGATCCAATAACATAAAGCGGAATATTATGGTGAAAAGCAGTCATTAAGATTTCATCTTTAGAGAAGAAACCTGAAAACAAAGGAACGCCTGAAATCGCTAATGAAGAAATCAACATGGTCCAGAAAGTGATTGGCATTGCTTTACGCAAACCTCCCATTTTACGCATATCCTGTTCTCCATGCAATCCGTGAATTACAGATCCTGATCCTAAGAACAAACAAGCTTTAAAGAAAGCGTGTGTGATTACGTGAAAAACAGCTACTTCATAAGCACCAAATCCTAAAGCTAAAAACATTAAACCTAATTGAGAAACGGTAGAGTAGGCTAATACTTTCTTAATATCAGTCTGAACCAAACCAATTGTTGCGGCAACTAATGAAGTTACAGCTCCAACTATTGCTATTACAGTCTGGACATCTGGTGCTAAATCAAAAACAAAGTTTAATCTCGTTACCATAAAGATACCTGCAGTAACCATGGTCGCTGCGTGAATCAATGCAGAAACCGGAGTTGGTCCAGCCATCGCATCAGGTAACCAGGTGTATAACGGAATTTGTGCTGATTTACCACAAGCTCCAATAAACAAACATAAAGCCGCTAACGAAAGCAAAGGTATGTTTAGGTTTGTTGCTCCGGCAATCGCCGTTTTTAAAGTTGCATAATCTAAAGTTGAGAACACAGCACCAAGAATGAACATTCCGATTAACAAACCTAAATCTCCAATTCTGTTCATGATGAAAGCTTTTTTCGCAGCATCATTGTAATCCTGGTTTTTATGCCAGAATCCAATTAATAAGTACGAACAAAGTCCAACGCCTTCCCATCCAATAAATAAAACTAATAAGTTACTTCCAGTTACCAAGGTAATCATGAAGAATATGAACAGATTTAAATACGCAAAAAACTTATGCATATTCTCATCATCGTGCATGTAACTGATAGAGTATAAGTGAATCAATGATCCAATTCCGGTAACAAAAAGCAACCAAAGAACAGATAATTGATCTAATAAAAATCCTAAATTAATATGAAGATTACTGATCTGGATCCAGTCAAATAAAGTTACCTGAATGGCTTTTCCAGTTGAAGTAATTTGATTAAAAAGTATAAGTGTAACTATAAAAGAAACTGCTACAGCAACTGTTCCGATAATACCCGAAACTGTTTTTCCTAAGCTTTTCCCAAAAAAAACATTGATTAAAAATCCTAAAAAAGGAGATAAAACTAAGACTAAAGCTAAATTGGTATCCATTTCCATTTATCCTTTTAAATTTTTTAAATTATCGATACTAATTGAGCCTAAATTTCTAAAAATAGAAACCAGAATGGCCAATCCTACCGCAACTTCTGCTGCAGCAACTGCCATCGAAAAGAACACAAAAACCTGTCCTTGCGCATCTTGATGATACGTTGAAAAAGCAACAAATAAAAGGTTAACTGCATTCAACATGATTTCGATAGACATGAAAACGATAATAGCATTTCGTCTGTACAATACACCAAAAACACCAATACAAAAAAGTACAACACTTAAAAAGATGTAGTTTTCAATACCTATTTGATTTAATATATTACCCATTATTTATTTAATTTTTCTTTTTTAGACAATAATACTGTTCCAATCATGGCTACTAAAAGCAAAATCGAAGCAAATTCAAACGGAACCATATATTCGTTCAATAATATTTTACCCAATACTTTGATAGACTGAAAATCTTCCCCAGTTGAATCGTATGCACCTACAATTGGTTTCGAATTGATGAAGATTGCAATTAATACAATGCAAATCAAACAAAAAGAAACAATTGCGCCTAAACGAGTAATTCTAGGTCTGTGAACCTGATGGCGTTCGTTTAGGTTCATTAACATAATCGTAAACAGGAACAAAATCATAATCGCTCCCGAATAGACTATAATATGTACGATAGCCAAAAATTGAGAGTTTAATAATAAATAATGACCAGCAATCGAAAAGAAACAGATTACTAAATAGATAGCACTATGAATAGGATTTCTGCTAAAAATGGTCAAAAATGCGGTAATCACCGTAATAAACGCTAAGAAACAAAATATAATTTGTACAGTTGTTGCGTGTGCAAAATCAGGAATATGTATCATTTAGTTAGCATTATTAAGTTGAGCATTTTTGATCGCCACGTCAAGTGGCATCACTAATCTGTCTTTTCCAAAAATGAAATCTTCTCTTTCATAACTAGAAGGAACCAAAACTTTTGAAGTTGTCAAATAGATAGCATCTTTTGGGCAAGCTTCTTCACAAAGACCACAGAAAATGCATCTTAACATATTGATTTCATAAATCGAAGCATATTTTTCTTCTCTGTATAAATGTTTTTCATCTGGTTTACGCTCGGCAGCTTTCATAGTAATCGCTTCTGCAGGGCACGATAAAGCACATAATCCACAGGCCGTACAGTTCTCGCGGCCTTGCTCATCACGCTTCAACTGGTGTTGACCACGATAAACCGGACTCATTTCACGTACTTGTTCTGGGTAATGAATGGTTACTTTTTTTCTGAAAAGGTGCTTAAGCGTAATAAGCAATCCTTTCACAATCGCCACAAGATACAATCGTTCCCAAAAAGTCATCTCTTTGTTTGAGACCATCTTTTTTCTACCCGATAATGATATAGTTTCTATTGACATTTTTTAATGTATGATTTACGATTTACATTTGACGGTTAAATCAAATCCAAAATCTATTTTATTTTTAATTTGAAGCTAATCCTGCTATTCGCTGTATCTTTTTATCTCGTTAAAAAACGAGACCATAAAAGGATGCCGCTTCTATCAGGGCTAGGGCACTCAGGTATTAAAACCCTAAGTATGCTGCGATATCATGTCTTAAAATTACAACTCCTGTAATCATGATATTAATGATCGAAAGCGGAATCAAAATTTTCCAACCTAAATTCATTAACTGGTCATATCTAAATCTTGGAATTGTCCAACGTACCCACATATAAAAGAATATGAAGAAACATATTTTGGCAAACAACACCGCGATTCCTAAAATATTAGCTGTATTTACACCTACATTTTCTACCATCCATTGCATTCCAGGATAATTGTATCCTCCAAAAAACAGTACTGATATAATTGTAGCAGAGATAAACATGTTAGCGTACTCAGCAAATAAATAGAATCCCATTTTCATCGATGAATATTCAGTATGATATCCACCAATCAACTCAGATTCACATTCTGCTAAGTCAAAAGGCGTTCTGTTTGTTTCTGCGAAAGCACAAATCAGGAAAATCAGGAAAGATAATGGCTGGTAAAAAACATTCCAGTTCATTCCGGCCTGTTGCTCAGAGATTTCTTTTAAGCTTAAAGTTCCGGTCATCATCAATAAGGCAATCATTGATAATCCCATAGCAACTTCATAAGAAACCATTTGCGAAGCCGCACGAACAGCTCCCATCAAAGAGAATTTATTGTTTGAAGCCCATCCACCAATCATAATTCCGTAGACTCCAACAGAAATTACTCCAAAAACATATAATAGAGCAATATTTACATCTGTCGCCTGTAAAAGAACATCACGTCCAAAAACATGCAGTCTGTCTCCCCATGGAATTACAGCACTGGTCATCAAAGCCGTACTCATGGCAATTGCAGGTCCAACAACGAATAAAAATTTATTAGGTGTGTTAGGCTCAAATTCTTCTTTTGAAAATAATTTCATACCATCTGCAAGTGGTTGCAATAAACCTCCCCATCCGGCACGGTTTGGCCCTACACGATCCTGAAGAAAAGCTGCAACTTTACGTTCAGCCCAGGTAGAATACATGGCCATGATCATTGTTATAGCAAAAACCACAACAATTACAACACTTTTCTCTATAATAAACGTTCCATCTACCATCATTAAGAAATTTTGTTGTTAGTGTTTAATGGAATTTCAGCCATACTAATTTTTTTACGGTCAATATCTCTACCCATAAGGATAGTTTTTTCTGTATCTATTTCTACTTTCTCTAGTTTTTGAGTGTAGTTATTTTGGTTGATAACAGAGTCTTTTTCAAATTCTCTTGGCCCTTCAATAACCCAGTCATTCACATTTTTGTGATCAAAACGGCAAGAGTTGCAGATGAATTCTTCCACTTCATGGTACTCATCTTTACGACCAGTAACACGTTGAATTTCTCCTCCAAACATCCAAACTGTTGTTTTTCCACAACATCCCGGAGTTGTACATTCTCTGTGTGCATTATAAGGTTTGTTGAACCAAACTCTCGATTTGAAACGGAAAGTTTTATCAGTTAATGCTCCAACCGGGCATACGTCAATCATGTTTCCAGAGAATTCATTATCGATAGCTTTTGAGATTCCGGTTGAAATATTAGCGTGATCTCCACGATCTAATACTCCGTGAACTCTGTTGTCTGTCAATTGATCTGCAACTTGTACACATCTTTGACATAAGATACAACGGTTCATATGTAGTTGAATATTTGGACCAATATCTTCTGGTTCAAATGTCCTTTTTTCTTCAATAAAACGCGATTTTGGATTTCCGTGTTCGAAACTTAAATTTTGAAGATCACATTCTCCGGCCTGATCGCAAACCGGGCAGTCGAGTGGGTGATTGATCAATAAAAATTCTGTTACAGATTTACGGGCTTCCGTTACTCTGTCAGAAGATTTGCTGTTAACTTCCATTCCGTCCATACATCCTGTTACACAAGATGCCATCAATTTTGGCATTGGTCTTGGGTCAGCTTCGCTACCTTTAGAAACTTCAACTAAACAACAACGACATTTTCCGCCGCTGCCTTTTAATTTTGAGTAATAGCACATGGCTGGTGGTACCAAATCTCCACCAATCATACGTGCAGCCTGCAGGATCGTTGTTCCTGGCTCTACGTCTATACTTTGACCGTCTATGGTTACTTTCATCTCTTATTGATTTGAATGTTGAAAGTCGGAATATTTAAAAAGATTTGCTGTCCTTTTTATATTATTAACTTTATAACTTTCTGCTTTATATTTCTTTATACGATTACTTTACCGCCTACCAAATGTTTCACTTGCGAGAAAGGTTCAGCAACAAAATGATCTCTGTGTTTAATTTTTTCAGGGAAACGAACATGGTATTCAAATTCATCTCTAAAGTGACGGATTGCTGCTGCTACCGGCCAGGAAGCCGCGTCGCCAAGCGGGCAAATCGTGTTACCCTCGATTTTACTTTGAATACTCCATAATAATTCGATATCTTCTTCACGGCCCTGACCGTTTTCAATTCTCCACAAGATTTTTTCTAACCAACCTGTTCCTTCACGGCAAGGTGTACATTGCCCGCAAGATTCGTGGTGGTAAAAACGTGCAAAATTCCAAGTGTTTCTAACCACACAAGCAGTGTCGTTATAAACAATAAATCCTCCTGAACCTAACATAGATCCGGTAGCAAAACCACCATCACTTAAAGATTCGTAAGTCATTAATCTGTCTTCGCCGTTTGCTGTTTTGAAAATTAATTCAGCTGGTAAAATTGGCACTGAAGATCCTCCCGGAACAAATGCTTTCAATGGTCTGCTAGAAGACATTCCTCCTAAATATTCATCAGAATTCATGAATTCGTCAACGCTTAATCCTAGTTCAATTTCATATACACCAGGATTTTTAATGTGTCCTGAAGCAGAAATTAATTTAGTTCCGGTTGAACGACCTACACCAATTTTAGCATAATCATCTCCAGAATTGTTGATGATCCAAGGCACTGCAGCGATAGTTTCCACATTGTTTACTACTGTTGGATTTGCCCAAAGTCCGGAAACCGCTGGGAAAGGCGGTTTAATACGAGGATTTCCTCTTTTGCCTTCCAATGATTCTATAAGTGCAGTCTCTTCCCCACAAATATAAGCTCCGGCTCCACAGTGAACGTGCAATTCTAAATCGTAACCTGTTCCTAATATATTTTTTCCTAACCAACCTGCAGCTTTTGCTTCGGCGATTGCTCTTTCTAAAATTTTGAAAACCCACATATATTCTCCACGGATGTAGATATAAGATAGGTTAGCGCCTAATGCGAAACTAGAAGTAATCATTCCCTCTATCAATAAGTGAGGAATAAATTCCATCAAATAACGATCTTTGAAAGTTCCTGGTTCAGATTCATCGGCGTTGCAAACTAAGTGTCTTGGTTTACCTGATTTTTTATCAATAAAGCTCCATTTCATTCCGGCTGGGAAACCTGCGCCTCCACGACCACGAAGCCCTGATTTTTTTACTTCTTCAACAACTTCATCTGGCGTAAGTGTTTTCAAAGCTTTTTCTACAGAAGCATAACCACCATTTTGGCGATAAACTTCGTAGGTTTTGATACCCGGAATATTGATTTTATCTAATAATATTTTCTGTGACATCTTATTTATCGTGTAATATTATTTTATCATCTCTACAATCAGCGATTAACTGATCGATTTTTTCTTCTGTCAATTTTTCTTTGTAGAAATCACCTAACTGCATCATCGGAGCATATCCGCAAGCACCTAAACATTCTACACCGGCAATTGTAAACATTCCGTCCGGAGTTGTTTCTCCCATTTTAATGCCTAATTTTTCAGAAGTATAATCCATTAAATTTTCAGCACCATTTAAACAACAACAAGAAGTCTGGCAGAATTCGAACATGTATTTTCCAATAGGTTTTTGGTTGTACATGGTATAAAAAGTAACCACTTCGTAAACCTCAATTGGTTTGATGTGCAAAATTTCAGCAACCTTATCCTGCAAATCAGTACTTAACCAGTTATCATGTGCGTCCTGCACTTCATGCAAAACAGGCAACAAAGCTGATTTTCTTTTGTCTTCAGGATAATGACTAATCAATTCATTGATGCGGGTCATCAATGCTTCAGTCATGTTTATTTCTTGTTTGTAATGTTTTCTTTCCATTCTTATTTTGGATTTTAGATTTTAGATTTTAGATTTTTCAATCTGTATCTAGAATCGGCATTCTGCAATCTTTTTAACTTTAGATTTCTGACTTTAGATTTTAGATTTTTTAATCTGCAATCTAAATTCTAAAAGCTACAATCTTTTTAGGCGTCTAATTCTCCTGCAATAACATTTAAACTTGAAAGGATAACAATCGCATCTGATAATAAAGCACCTTTAATCATTTCCGGATATGCCTGATAATAAATAAAGCAAGGTCTTCTGAAATGTAATCTATATGGAGTTCGACTTCCGTCAGTAACTAAATAAAATCCTAATTCTCCATTTCCTCCTTCAACCGGGTGATAAATTTCTGCAACCGGTACAGGAACTTCTCCCATTACAATCTTAAAGTGATAAATTAAAGATTCCATTGAAGTGTAAACATCTTCTTTTGGAGGCAGGTAGTAATCAGGAACTTCTGCATGATATTCATTACCGGCAGGCATCTTGTCTAAAGCCTGACGAATGATGCTTAAGCTTTCGCGAACTTCGGCATTACGAACACAAAAACGATCGTAAGTATCGCCTGATTTTCCAACAGGAACAATAAAATCGAAATCTTCGTAAGACGAATAAGGTTGTGCAACACGAACGTCATAATCAACACCTGCAGCACGTAAATTTGGACCTGTAAATCCGTAAGCCATTGCTTGCTCTGCTGAGATTGCACCAACATTTACAGTCCTGTCAAGGAAAATTCTGTTTCTTTCGAATAAGTTTTCAAATTCTTGCCAGGCGACAGGAAAATCTTTTAAAAACACATCTAATTTGCGGAAAGCTTCTGGTGACCAATCTCTTTCGAAACCACCAATTCTTCCCATATTTGTTGTTAAACGAGCGCCACAAATTTCTTCGTAGATCTCGTAAACTTTTTCTCTAAATTGAAAAACGTATAAGAAACCAGTATACGCACCAGTGTCTACACCAAGAATCGAGTTACAGATTAAGTGATCTGTAATACGAGCTAATTCCATTACGATAACTCTTAAATATTGAGCACGTTTTGGAACTTCAATATTTAATAATTTTTCTAAAGTCATCCACCATCCCATATTGTTAATAGGAGAGGAGCAATAGTTCATACGATCTGTAAGAGGCGTAATTTGATAGAAAGGACGATTTTCGGCAATTTTTTCGAATGCTCTGTGGATATAACCAATAGTTGGTTCAGCCTCAAGAATTCTCTCTCCATCCATCAATAAGATATTCTGAAAAATACCGTGAGTCGCTGGATGTGTTGGACCTAAATTTAGTACTGAAAGTTCGCTTCCGTCTTCGTTTAGTTTCTCCTTTATTATTTTAGCATATCGATGCTCTGGTGGTAATAATAGTTCTGACATTTTATAATGTTGAATTATTTATTTTTTAGCAATTTGTTGTTGTTCTTCCAAAGAATCTGTCGTCCTTATCCGTTCTTCCGCTGTCTTCCATTGGGAATTCTTTTCGCATTGGGAAAGAGATCATTTCGTCCATATTCAAAATACGTTTCAATTGCGGATGCCCAATAAAGTTAATCCCGAAGAAATCGTATGTTTCTCTTTCCATCCAGTTTGAACTCAGGAAAATATTTGAGATTGATTTTATCTCTGGTTTTTCGCCGCTTAAATATACTTTAATTCTAATACGTTTGTTTTCGTACCAGTTGTGTAAGTGATATACTATCGCGAATTGATGATCTGTTTCGTTGTCCGGATAATGGATACCGCATAAATCGGTTAAAAAGTGAAAGCGTAAATCAGAATCGTTTTTCAAGAAAAGAATTAAAGCAGTGATTTTGTCAGCTGTTGTTTCTATTGAAAAAATATCTCTTTCTTGGTGAAAGTTAAAAACACTTGAATCAAATGTTTCTGCAAGTTTATCCTGAATAAGGGTATTTTCTAAGGCCATCTTATGAAATATTATATGAAGCTAGTAATTCTTGGTATTCTGGAGAACTTCTGCGTCTAACAGATTCGCTTCTTACCAACTCCTGAAGTTTCATTACTCCATCAACAATTTGTTCTGGTCTTGGCGGGCATCCCGGAACGTAAACGTCAACCGGAATTACTTTATCAATTCCTTGTAAAACAGAATAAGTATCGAAGATTCCACCTGATGAAGCACATGCTCCAACGGCAATTACCCAACGAGGTTCAGCCATTTGTTCGTAAACCTGTCTTAAAATAGGCGCCATTTTTTTAGAAATAGTTCCCATTACCATTAACATATCTGCCTGACGAGGAGAGAAGCTCACACGCTCAGAACCAAATCGTGCTAAATCATAATGTGAAGCCATTGTAGCCATAAATTCGATACCACAGCATGAAGTTGCAAAAGGCAATGGCCATAATGAATTGGCTCTTGCTAAACCTACAACGTCATTTAGTTTTGTAGCGAAGAAACCTTCTCCTACAACTCCTTCCGGCGGCGCAACCATATTTACATTTGAATCGCTCATTTTATTTTAGATTTCTGATTTTAGATTTTAGATTTGGGGAAATCTTAAAAGTTAAAATCAATTTTTTTAAATCAGTATATTAATTCAAGGAAATCAAATTTTAAATTTATGTTTTTATTTAAGTTCAGACATCAGCTAATTCTTAAATCTAAAATCATTAATTTAAAATCTAAAATCGTATTATTCCCAGTCTAAAGCTTTCTTTTTGATGATATAAAAGAAACCAACTAAAAGAAGTGCCATGAAAACAATCATTTTCAGCATTCCTTCCATTCCTAATTCTTTAAAGTTTACAGCCCAAGGATAAAGGAAAATAACCTCCACATCAAACAACACGAACAAAATAGCTACCAGAAAGTATTTTACTGAAAAGGGAATACGGGCATTACCAACAGATTCGATACCACACTCGAAGTTTTTGTCTTTAACTTCTGAGGTTCTTTTTGGTCCTAATTTTCCAGAAATAATGATTGTTCCTACCACAAAACCAACAGCTAAAATGAACTGCATTAAAATAGGAATGTAACTGTATTGATCAGATTGCATAAACTTAGGTTTTTTACTTAAAGAATAAGCCACAAAGATAACTTTCAACTCTGTAAATCACAAGCTAAAAAAGGATTTAAGTGTATTGCAAAAGGGTGATTATTTGTAATTTTTATTGATTATAAATAACAGCATCCTTTTTTATGTTTTTTTTAAGATTTGAACAAAAAAAAACGCTTCGAAATAAATCGAAACGTTTTTAAACCATTCAGAGGCAAAAAAAATAAATTGCTATATTTTTCTTAGATTACTGCTACTTTAGCAGCAACTTTCCCTTTTCTTCCTTCTTCTTCTTCATAGCTTACACGGTCACCTTCGCGTAATTCTTCCGCGTTAATTCCTGAAGCGTGAACGAAGATATCTTTTCCTGTTTCTTCGTCTGTAATGAATCCATAACCTTTAGATTCATTGAAAAATTTTACTGTACCTGTACGCATTGTAATTGTAATAATAATTTATAATGAAGCAAATGTAAGATATAAATTCATACAAAAGACAATAAGGTGTTAATTTTTTATAAAAATTATTGATTCACAGTGTTTTCGCTATTTATATTGCATCAAATCATGTACAAAAGTACTTTAATTGAGAATCATTAATTGTAAGAATAGAACTAAGAAAAAACAACCTCATATTAAGGTCATTTTGACAATTATTGTAATTTGTTTAATAATTTAGAATTAATTATTGTGGAGACTCTTGTTTGGTGTCTTTTTTAAGAATTTAGAACAAATCAAAAAAGGAGGAATAAAAAAAAACTGCAACTAAAAAATAATTGCAGTTTTGTATTTAAAAAAATCTAAGAATTTATACGATATCAACTTTAATATGTAATTCTTTTAATTGAGAATCATCAATTGTTGCAGGTGCATCAATCATAACATCACGACCTGAATTGTTTTTTGGGAAAGCAATAAAATCTCTAATCGTTTCCTGGCCTCCTAAAATAGCAACAAGTCTGTCCAAACCAAATGCCAATCCTCCGTGTGGGGGTGCTCCAAATTGAAAAGCGTCCATTAAGAAACCAAATTGTGCTTTTGCTTCTTCTTCAGTAAATCCTAAATATTTAAACATTAATTGTTGCGTAGCTTTATCGTGAATACGAATCGATCCTCCGCCAATTTCATTTCCGTTTAAAACCATATCATAAGCATTGGCACGCACTTTTCCTGGCTGCGTTTCTAATAAATGCATGTCTTCTGGTTTTGGAGAAGTGAACGGGTGGTGCATTGCATGGTAACGTCCGCTTTCTTCATCTAACTCTAGTAATGGGAAATCTACAACCCATAATGGAGCAAATTCTTCTGGTTTACGCAATCCTAAACGAGTGGCCAATTCCATACGAAGCGCTGAAAGTTGCCCACGTGTTTTATCAGCTGGTCCCGAAAGTACAAAAATCATATCACCAGGTTTTGCTCCTGTAATTTTTGCCCATTGTCCTAAATCGTCCTGATCGTAAAATTTATCTACAGATGATTTGAAAGTTCCGTCGTCATTGCATTTTGCATACACCATTCCTGATGCTCCAACCTGAGGACGTTTTACCCAGTCAATTAACCCGTCAATTTCTTTACGAGTATAATTTCCTGCTCCTGGAACTGCAATCCCAACTACCAATTCTGCTGCATTAAATACCGGAAAATCTTTATGCTGAGCAAATTCGTTTAACTCACCAAACTCCATCCCAAAACGAATGTCCGGTTTGTCATTTCCGTATGTTTTCATGGCATAATCGTAGGTAATTCTTGGGAATTTATCTACTTCAATACCTTTAATTTCTTTCAATAAATGTCTTGTTAATCCTTCAAAAACATTCAAAATATCTTCTTGCTCTACAAATGCCATTTCGCAATCGATTTGTGTAAACTCAGGCTGACGGTCTGCACGCAAATCTTCATCACGGAAACATTTTACAATTTGAAAATATTTATCCATTCCGCCTACCATCAACAACTGTTTGAAAGTTTGTGGGGATTGTGGCAATGCATAAAATTGTCCTTCGTTCATACGGCTTGGTACAACGAAATCTCTTGCTCCTTCCGGAGTTGATTTGATTAAATAAGGAGTTTCAACTTCGCAGAAATCTAAATCAGATAAATATTTACGAACTTCCATCGCTACTTTATGACGGAAAAGCAAACTGTTTTTTACAGGATTTCTTCTGATATCTAAATAACGGTATTTCATTCTGATATCTTCTCCACCATCTGTTTCATCCTCGATTGTAAATGGAGGTGTTAAGGCTGCATTTAAAATGTTTAATTCAGAAACTAAAATTTCGATATCGCCAGTTGGAATATTTTTGTTTTTGGCTTCACGCTCAATAACAGTTCCTTTTACCTGAATTACAAATTCACGACCAAGCGTTTTTGCTAATTCAAAAACAGTTTTATCGCTACGACTTTCGTCGAAAATAAGTTGTGTAATTCCGTAACGGTCACGTAAATCAACCCAATTCATAAATCCTTTATCGCGTGATTTTTGCACCCAACCCGCTAGTGTAACTTCCGTATTAATATTTGAGGCGTTTAACTCGCCGCAATTATGACTTCTATACATGATCAAAATTTTAGACTGCAAAAGTAAACACAAAATTCAAATTATACCATTTAATGTTCTACTTGATACTCATTAATTTGAAATATTTTGTTAATTGATAAAATTTGAAGTTGTTATTTCTTTAGATTTGAATAACTAAAAACAAATCTTAATATATATGAAGAAACTTTTTATTGCCGGTTTGGTTCTTTTCAGCACATTAAATGTCGTTGGACAATCTAAAAAATATGTCACTTTTGAAGCTAATATCGCCAATAGAAATGGTGATGTTATTAAGATTATCAACAATGGAAAAATTGTAAAAACAATTAATGTTAATCAAAAAGGTATTTTTAAAGATACTTTAATGGTTGATGGTGGTAGAAGCCGTTTGTCAGATGGAGTAGAAACGACTGAATTATTTCTGAAGAATGGGTATGACATCAAATTGAAAATGGATGCAAAGCAGTTTGATGAATCTATTGTATATACTGGTAAGGGAAGTTTAGAAAACAATATTTTGGCGCAGCGAATTTTAGCTGATGAAAAACTTTATGAGGGTAGTATCGCAAATGTAAATGATGAGACTTTTAATAAATTAATAGAGGCTAAAAGAGCAGCTGATGCAGGACGATTGAATAATAAGAAATTGGATCCCGAGTTTGTAAAGATCGAAACTGAAAATGGAACTGATGCAATTGCTTATATCTCACAACTTCGTCAGAAAGCAGTGGAAATGGCAAAAATGAATAACACGCCATCAGCTGATTTTGATTATGAAAATCATAAAGGTGGAAAAACAAAACTTTCAGACTTAAAAGGAAAGTATGTTTACATCGACCTTTGGGCGACCTGGTGCGGGCCTTGCAGAGCTGAGATTCCGTATCTTCAAAAAATTGAAGAAAAATATCATGGGAAAAATATTGAATTTGTAAGTGTTTCTGTTGATACTCCAAAAGATCATGACAAATGGAAAAAATTTGTAACGGACAAACAACTTGGAGGTATTCAGCTTTTGTCTGATAATGAATGGAAATCTGCTTTTGTAACGAGTTATAACGTTACTGGAATTCCAAGATTTATTCTAATTGATCCAAAAGGTAATATTGTAAGTGCTGATGCCGCAAGACCTTCCTCCCCAGAGCTTCAGCAGCAGTTAGATGCATTATTGAACTAATTTTTGTATGAAATTATAACGATATCGTAAATTTATATTTTTTATAAAACCCCAGTAAAACCAATGCTTTAGCGTTGGTTTTTTTTGTATCTGGTTAATTTCCAATGTTAAATTTTCATTCAATGTTACCAAATTGTTAAGTAAAAGTTTGTTTAATGTAAACTATTGATTATATTTGATAACAATTTGATAACATTAATACCTAAAGATATGAAAAAATGTGTGATTTTAGTTGCAATGATGTTCTCTGGAATTTTAGTTGCACAAGAGGTAAAACCAGAATTAGAAGCTGTTGGAAATAAAGTAAAAGCTACTTATTACTTTGAAAATGGTAAAGTACAACAAGAAGGTTTCTTTAAGGATGGTAAACTGGATGGCGTTTGGGTATCGTATGATGAAAAAGGAAATAAAGTTGCCGTGGGAGAATACACAGACGGATTGAAAACTGGAAAATGGATTTTCTTTAATGAAAATAGTCTATGCGAAGTTGCTTATGAAAATAGCAAAGTTAGCTCAGTTAAAAACTTACAGAAAAATGCTTTAGCGGATAGAAACTAAAGTAATTTCAAAGATATTTTAAGAACCGTCTCGTTTTTTAACGAGACGGTTTTTTTTATGCCTTTAAATTTTTACGGCTTTTTTTTCTTCTTCCATACCAAATCACAAAACCGGTTACTGGTAATGCCGCTGCTATTAAACTCACTATAAATGCAATAATTTTTCCTGGTAAATCCAGAATTTGACCAGTGTGAATTCCGTAATTCATTTCGACAACCTGCAGGCCCAAACTCTTTTTATCATAAGGATTACTCTGAATTAATTTTCCGTCAAGCGGATGAAAATAATAATTGCTTTGATGATCATATCTTAAGGTATGTGGATAAGCCCCAGTGCTAATAATGTCGCCTTTTTTCTGCGGAAGCAACACAAAAAACATTTCTGCTTTTGGCTGCAATTTTGCAGTTTCAATAAAAGCGCGATCGACTGCTGTTATACTATTGGTTTTAAATTTTGTCGTGTCGATTATTGGGGCTTTGGTTTCTAACGCTTTATCTCCGCCAAAATTGAATGTTTTATAAACACCATGTCCAACCCATTCGTATGTAAAAGTTAATCCGGTTATAGCAAGGATAAGTACAGTAATAGAAATATAGAACCCAGATGTATTGTGCCAGTCATAATTTACGCGTCGCCATTTTGAAGACCATTTAACAGTAAAGCTTCTTTTGATATCATGTTTTCGTTTCGGCCACCATTGAATAATCCCTGAAATCAATAACAAAATAAAGATTATGGTTGCGCCACCAATAATGTGTTTCCCAATATAATCGGGCAGGAGTAAATACAAATGAATGTATTCAACAATAATAAAAAAATCAGTTTCAGGATTTTCAGTTTTTAAATATTTTCCTGTGTACGGATTAAAATAGAGGTATAAATTCTCGGTATCTGAATAGGTGTAGACAATTGCAGACCGATTTCTTCCGTAATAAGAAACCATGCTTGCTGTATTTTTAGGAAGTATTTCTTTTGCCTTTTGCTGTAATACTGAAGGCATCAAAAAGGATTTTTTTTGAGGTTCAACAAAACGCCATTCTTTTCTGGTAATGTCTTTTATTTCGTCATGAAAACAAAAGATACAGCCGGTAATACTTATTATAAAAACAATAAGCCCGGAAATTAATCCGAGCCATTTATGCAGAAAACGTACTTGTTTTTTAAATCCCATTTTTTGAATAAAAGCGTAAAAGTATACGCTAAATCAATTAGGGGCAAATTATTTCAATTATTTTTCGGCAACAGCCTCTTTTTTAGCTTTTAAATGATAAGCCACATAAAGTGAGATTGAGGCCAGAACAATCCAGAAAACATCTATAAAGAAAACCTGAATTTTATTTTGTATAAACGAAGTCCAGAACCATTTTCCGGAAACGATTCCATTTGTGATCGGGATCAGAAAACCTAAAATACTTCCTGAAATCAGACAAAATTTATTGGTAAAGGCATCATTCTTTTTAAGAATAAAAAACACCGTAAGTATCAGCCAGCCCACAAAATAAACGGTATAAAGATGATTCTGAGTTAATGGATAAAATATTTTGGTAACGATAAATGCCAATGCTGTGATTGGATACATACTTAGACAGATTGCCAAATAAATACGAACAACAGCTGCATTGAAACGCCTTTTCTTTTCCGGCATATTGTTTTTTTGTCTTGCTACCAACCAAATCATGACTCCTGAAATAATCACAAAACAAGTGATAATTCCTAAAATGAAACTTACTATTTTTAGAGAATAGCCACCGTAATCACCGTAATGAATTCGGTACAAAACATTTTTTACAACATCTAAATAGTTGTTTTGCGTAATAGGGTTTTTCTTTGCAATCTCCTTTCCATCAGAAAGACGGTAAACGACTTTTCCAACTCCGGTAAATTTTTTATGATTAGGTATTTCACCTTCCACTAAGACATGCATATTTGCATCGCCATAATTCTGAATAAAAACACGTGTAATTTCAAAATCTGACCAATTGCTTTTTGCTTTTGCAATCAATTGATCAATGTTAAAAGGATTTGCTAACTTTTTATTTTCAAATTTATAATCAGGATCCGTGTATTCCAATTCTTTGTATAATTTGTTTTGATCACCTTTATATAATGCCATTACAGCAGGCGCTACAATCAGAAGTTTAATCATAAAAAAAGCTCCGGTAACAGCGTATACAAACTGAAAAGGCAAACCAATCATTCCTAAGGCGGTATGAGCGTCTGTCCACAATGTTTTTAATTTTTCCTTTGGACGGAAAACATAAAAGTTTGAAACAATTTTTTTCCAGTGTAATAAAACACCGGTAACAATTGCAAACAAGAAAAATAAAGCTACAAATCCGGAAAGATAATAACCTACAGGATATGGAACCTGAGCAAGAAAATGCAATCGGTATAAAAACTCACCCAGAGAATACGATTCTTCATAGGTAAAGGTTTTGAAATTTTTAGTATCCAAATAAAAAAAGGATCCTTCTTTTTGTTTGACTGGGGCCAAAGTATCTTTGGTGCCCTCCATATAAATAGCAACTCTTCTTTCATTGCTTGGTTTAGAAATGGTAATATTTCTTCCATGCAATACATATTGTTTGTCTAGTTTTTGTAAGGCTGTATTGTAATCTAATTGAATTTCTTTTGTAATGGCAGAGGATTCACTTCTTTCCCAATTGATGATTTCATCTCTAAAAAAAGAAAAAGATCCTGCAAAGAAAATTACAAAAAGCACAACACTAATAACGATTCCGCTAACAGTATGTGTATGAAAGTAGATATTATAATTACGATTGCTCATAGGTTATTGTGCCATTGGATTATAGGTTTGACCCAAATAAATAAAAAGAGAAAAAACTAAGGTTAGAAGTATATAAATACCCCAAATTTTCCATCCGCTTTTTGCTAGAAAAGCGACAACCATTAAAGCAACCCAAAGGATGAAACCACTAAAAGCCATTGTCATCAGGATATTTGCCCTGTTAAACCAGGAAGCAAGAGCGAGATGAAAAGTGACTGAAACAAAATAGCCGCCCAGAATGGCAGCCGTAATTTTGGCAAAGCGTTGCCATTTTGATTGGGTTAAATATTTTGGATTTGCTGGCATAGACTGGTAAAGAAAAAATTAGTAATAATAAAATTCTAATAATGCTACAATTATAAATAACAATAGAAGAGCGATGCTATTCACTTTTTTTAATGGTTTCAAAATGATAATTAAGCTGCCAATAGTCATGAGCTGAATAAAAAACATTAAAGTGCCACAACACAATGACTGTGTGAAAAGCCAAACAGAGTAAGCTAATAAGAGAAGCAATAACCCGGTAATTTTAGTTTGTTTAGGATTGTTTTTCATCCATTTTTCAAAACCTAAATCATAAGACAAAGCAGCTCTTTTTGATGTATAATACAAAGTATAAAAAGCTAAAAAAACGATAAGACTGGCTATTGTTATCATATTTTTAAAATTTAAAAACACCTTTCTGAATTAACAGAAAGGTGTTTGGTTTGTTTTATTAGAATTTGTATGAAAAATTCGCAGATACACTTCTCATGTTTTTTGGGTGGATTGTAGACCAGCCATCATAAGTATCAACGTTTGCAATATTATCAAGTTTAAGAGTCAAAACGTACTTTTCAGTTCCGTAGAAAATAGATGAATTTAAAACGGTGTAAGATGGCAATGTAAATTGACCTGTTACTGTTCTGTTCATGATTTTATTCTTATCAGCATAATTCCCTCCAAAACCTAAACCAAAACCTTGTAAGTCACCTTCTGAGAATTTATAGCTTGCCCAAAGGTTTGCTGTATTTTGCGGTCCTGCGCTTTCGGGTCTGTGACCTACGAAATCCGGATCTCCAGCAGTCAAAAGTGCATCATTGTAGCTGTATCCGGCAACAATGTTTAAACCAGTAATTGGGTTTGCAACGATTTCAGCTTCGAAACCTTTGTTTCTTTGTCCACCGTTTTGGTAAGAGGTTTGAGTTGTTGCAGTATAAACAGTATAAACTTGATCTGTTACTTTTATATCATAATAGCTGAATGTAGCATAGAGTTTGTCTTGAAAAACATTCAATTTTGTTCCAACTTCAAACTGATTTGCGTGCTCTGGAGAGAAAGTTCTAGGCTGAGAAGTTCCATCAGGTAAAACATCATTTACCGGAGCTGTGTTGGCAAAACCATCCATGTAGTTGGCAAAAATCGAAACTTTGTCTAAAATTGGCTGGTAAACCACACCAAATTTTGGTGAGAAAGAAGTTTGGTTGTAATCATCAGAATTTGTGCTAACATCACCTTCAGTCATGAAACGATCAACACGTACACTTGCCATTGCAGATAAAGCGGGAGTAAAGTTGATTACGTTAGATACATAAGCACTGTAAACTTCTTGCTTTGTTTTGTTATTGTTCATTGGGGCTGAAGCTAAAAGAGCATCAGAACCAGCTTTTGTCAATTTTCCGTTATCACCATTAGTGATGTATTTCGTTGGATCAGTAATTTGATAAAGATTTTCGTTTACTGTTTTTAGATCAAGATTTCCAATATAGATAGTACCATTTGTTACATACCCTGATCCATTATCAATAGCACCTCTGTTGAAGTAATCTAAACCGGCAACAATTCGGTTTCTCATGTTTCCGATTACAAAGTCACCAATAAAGTTTTGTTGAATGTCAGTTGTTAAAGTTGTCGAGTTTTGGTAATTCATGTATCGCGTTAAAACAATACCTTCTGAAATTGCATCTGGTGCAAATTGTGTGCCTTCATAAATATAAGAATAATATCCTTCAGATTTTGATGAACCTCTTGATACTACAGTTTGCGAACTCCATTGATCAGAAATCTTGTAATTCATTTGTCCTTGTAGATTGTACGAAGGAGTTTCAATTGCCAATTCATTACTTGTGTAAGAACGTTTGTTGTCATAACCTAATTCATCAATATTATGAACTTCTAAGGGAGCACCCCTGTCTAAGAATAACATTGTTGGATTAGTCGCTTTGTAATTCATGAATTCAGTATTGATGAAAAACGAAAGTTTGTCATTAACCTGATAAGATAAAGAAGGTGCAAAAAAGAATGATTTTTTGAATCCTGCATCCTGAAAACTGTTTTCTGTATGATAAGCTGAATTAACACGCATATTAATTTTGTGCTCTTCATCTAATGGAGTATTAACATCAACAGTAACACGGTTTAATCCATAACTTCCAGCTGTGTAATCTATTACTCCGCCAAAATGATCGTAAGGTTTTTTAGTAGTTAAGTTAATTAAACCTCCGTAAGAGATTAAACTACTTCCAAACAAAGTTCCTGATGGCCCTTTGATTACTTCAATTTTATCAATATTGGCAGGATCTATACTTCCGTTTGTTAATCCTGGCAATCCGTTAATCATAGTTGGTTGTACAGCAAATCCTCTTAAAGAGAAATAACCTGCACCGTCACCTCCACGTCCTGTAGAAGCCCAAAGAGGAGATAGTCCCGGAGCATTTTTAAGTGCATCGTCAATATTAGTAACCACTTGTTCTTTTAAAAGTTCACTTGTAATTGTAGTGTAAACTTGTGGGTTTTCAAGATTTTTAAGAGGCAATCTTGATACTTGCTGCGTTTCTTTACGAGCTAATGGATTTTTTTTAGTACCGCCGTTTACGACAATTTCATCTAATTGTTCAGAGTTGGAAATGATAGTAAAATTTTCAATTATTTCATCTCCGCTATTAAGTGTAATGCTTTTTTCTTTTGAAGAATAACCAACTGCAGAAACTCTAAGAACATAGTTTCCTGGTTTTACGTTTTTGATTTCGTAATTACCATTCTCATCAGTATTAGTTCCGATTTTTGTTCCTTTTAAAACTATTGAAACGTTATCTGCTGCCTGATTGTTTGCTAAGCTGATTTGACCTTTAATAGTTGCTTTTTCCTGCGCCCAGGTTGAAGTACCTGCTAATAGAAAAAAACAAAAGCTCAAAAAAGAAATTGTAAATTTATATTTCATTTTTATTTAGAATTGATTTGAATAGTGCAAATTTAAGTGTTGAATGCTAACTAAACAAGCTATTCTTATTTATTCTAAATAAAACATTTCTTAAAGGGTTAAATTTACATTTCCTTAAAAAATTAACATCTTAAGCAAGTCTTAAGCTAATATTAAGCAAAGAAAAGCCCGTTCAAGTGAATGAACGGGCTTTTTCTATATGTGAAAATTACTTACAATTACAATTCTAAAGCACGTTTAGCATCGCCATTCATCAATAATTCTACTGGATTTTCTAAAGCTTCTTTTACAGCAACCAGGAAACCAACTGACTCACGACCGTCGATAATTCTGTGATCGTAAGAAAGCGCAACGTACATCATTGGGTGAATTTCAACTTTACCGTTTACAGCAATTGGACGCTCGATAATGTTGTGCATTCCTAAAATTCCTGATTGAGGAGGGTTAATGATTGGAGTACTTAGCATACTTCCAAAAACTCCACCATTAGTAATTGTGAAAGTTCCACCAGTCATGTCGTCAACAGTAATTTGACCGTCACGAGCTCTCAAAGCTAATCTTTTGATTTCAGCTTCAATTCCACGGAAAGTTAAAAGTTCAGCATTACGAACTACAGGAACCATTAATCCTTTTGGTCCTGAAACTGCGATTGAGATATCAGCAAAATCATAAGCGATTTTGTAGTCACCATCCATCATTGAGTTAACATCAGGATACAATTGTAAAGCTCTTGTAACTGCTTTTGTAAAGAATGACATGAAACCTAAACCAAGACCACCATGTTTCGCTTTGAAAGCGTCTTTGTATTCATTACGAATTTGGTTAATTGGAGTCATGTTAACTTCGTTGAAAGTAGTTAACATTGCTGTTTCGTTCTTCGCAGCAACTAATCTCTCAGCTACTTTACGACGCAACATTGATAATTTTGTACGCTCAGATCCACGGCTTCCTCCAGTTGGAGTTCCCATAGATGGTACTGCATTTACAGCGTCATCTTTTGTAATTCTTCCGCCTTTACCAGTTCCTGAAACTGTTGCTGGCGCTATATTTTTTTCGTCTAATATTTTTCTTGCTGCCGGAGATGGAGTCCCTGCTGCATAGCTTGCGGCTGCTGGCGCTGCTGCCGGAGCAGGTGCTGCTTTTGGCGCTTCTGCTTTAACTTCGGCTTTAGGAGCCTCTGTTTTAGGTGCTTCTGCTGCTGCTGCTGCTGGAGCGTCTCCTGCTGGTTTTACACCATCAGTATCAATTAAACAAACTACAGCTCCTACAGCAACTGCATCACCTTCTTCAGCTTTTAGCGTAATAATTCCGCTCATTTCTGCCGGTAATTCAAGAGTTGCTTTGTCTGAATCAACTTCAGCAATAGCTTGATCTTTTTCTACATAATCTCCGTCTTTTACTAACCAAGTTGCAATTTCAACTTCTTTTATTGATTCCCCTGGTGATGGGACTTTCATTTCTAAAATCATCTTTGTTTTTGTTTAAGGTTTTTAAGGTTTAAAATTCCAGGTTATTAAACTTGAAACTTGAAACTTGAAACATTCTTTTTATCTAATTGTTGTATGACATTTCAGGAAGTACTTTTGCAAATTCTTCTCCTTTTTCTTTTAATTTATTGTATTTCTCTGTAGACTTTTTAATGATGCTTTCGTATTCTTCAAAGCCTTCTTTTAAATCTGCATCAGTGGCAACATATTCTTTTTTTTCTGAAATTGATTTTAAGATAGCGGTCTTCTTTTTTTCAAACTTCTTTTGGGTCTTATAGCTTTCCGGATTAGGATTAAAAGGGATTAATTCTACACCAGCTTTTATTGCACCCATTTGCGCTGCAGAATCAACTATGTAAATTTTCCCGGCCTCAAGATCAGCTTCAATAAAATCTGTGTTTTCTGATCTTGACCAAAATATATGTTTACCTGGTTCGCATTCATATACAAGGTATTTTCCGTAATTGAATTTGCCTAAATATTTTTCTCCATCAAAGTATTTAAAATTTATTAAAAATCCCATTGCGGAAGATCTTACAAAATATACGACTGATTTTCCTTCAGTTGGTTTTTTTAATTCCTGAGCATAACCCGCAAATGATAATATTGCAAAAACAAGAATAAATATTTTCCTCATGTATTTTATCTAAATAAATCTTTATCGAAAACCATTCTAATTGCATCTGCATGACGACGTTTGGCTCTTGTGTAACTTCCTGATGCCGGAGCAGCGTAAGCTTTTAATGAAGCTAATCTCCATTTTACAAGATCAAAGTTCATTAACATAAAGCTGTAAGCTCCCATGTTTTTAGGCTCTTCTTGTGCCCATACATAATCATCAGCATTTGGATATTGTGCAATGATTGCTTTTAATTGTTCAACTGGTAAAGGGAATAATTGTTCAATACGAACAACTGCAACATCATTTCTTCCGTTGTTTTCTCTTTCAGCAACAATGTCATAGTAGAATTTACCAGTAACAAAAACTAAAGTTTTTACTGCTTTTTTATCTACTGTATTATCGTCGATGGTTTCCTGGAAACTTCCTTTTGCTAATTCTTCTACTGTAGAAACGCATCTTGGGTCACGCAATAAACTTTTTGGAGAGAAAACTACCAAAGGTTTACGGAAATTAGTTTTCATTTGTCTTCTTAACAAGTGGAAGAAGTTGGCTGGTGTTGTACAATCTGCAACATACATATTTTGTCTTGCACAAAGTTGTAAGTAACGTTCCATTCTTGCAGAAGAGTGTTCTGCTCCTTGTCCTTCATATCCGTGAGGCAATAATAAAACGATACCATTTTGGTTGTTCCATTTGTCTTCACCACATGAAATATATTGGTCAATCATAATTTGAGCTCCGTTAGAGAAATCTCCAAATTGTGCTTCCCAAATCGTTAATGCTTTCGGATTTGCTAATGCATATCCGTAATCAAAACCAAGAACTCCGTACTCAGATAAAAGAGAATTGAATACGCCAAATTTTCCTTTTTTATTTTCGATAGCATCTAAAAGAATTACTTCTTCTTCAGAATCTTCAACTTTAACGACAGCATGACGGTGAGAGAATGTACCACGCTCTACGTCCTGACCTGAAATACGAACATCAAATCCTTCCGTCAAAAGAGAACCGTAAGCCAGTGCTTCAGCTGTTCCCCAGTCAATAGTATTGTTGTCGTATCCAGCTTTTCTATCCGTAACAATTTTGGTTATTTTGTTGATGAACTTCTTGTCAGATGGTAAAGTTGAGATTGTATTGATAATAGAATCTAATCCTTTTTTGTCAAAAGTAGTGTCTACTTTCTGAAGCATTTGTGTATCAGTTACCTGAACAAATCCATCCCATTCGTTTTTCATGAATGGTGTTATAATAGTCAAATCTTTTTTACGGGAAGCCTCTAAATTCTGCTCCAGATCAAATTTGTATTCTTTTTCTAAGGCATTTACATAAGAAGCATCGATTATGCCGTCAGACAATAATTTCTCGGCATAAATATCTCTTGGATTTTTATGTTTTGCAATGATTTTATATAAAACGGGTTGAGTGAAACGAGGTTCATCACCTTCGTTATGACCGTATTTTCTGTATCCTAATAAATCGATAAATACGTCACGTCCAAATTGCATTCTGTAGTCTAATGCAAAAGATACAGCGTGTACCACAGCTTCAGCGTCATCAGCATTTACGTGTAATACTGGTGAAAGCGTTACTTTGGCAACATCTGTACAATAAGTAGAAGAACGAGCGTCTAAATAATTGGTTGTAAAACCAACCTGGTTATTAATTACAATATGGATCGTACCTCCGGTTTTGTAACCGTCAAGTTGTGCCATCTGAATGATTTCATACAAGATACCCTGTCCTGCAATTGCAGCATCTCCGTGTACGGCGATAGGTAATACTTTAGAGAAATCATCAGCATAATATTTATCTTGTTTTGCTCTTGTGATTCCTTCAATTACAGCTCCAACCGTTTCTAAGTGAGAAGGGTTTGGTGCCAAGTTGATATTGATGCTTTTTCCAGATCTTGTTTTTTTGTCAGCTGTAAGACCTAAGTGGTATTTTACGTCACCATCAAAATATTCCTGATCGTAATCTTTACCGTCAAACTCACCAAAGATATCCTGAGTTGATTTTCCGAAGATGTTTGCCAAAACGTTCAAACGACCACGGTGAGCCATTCCCATTACGAATTGTTCAACACCTTTTTCAGCAGCTTGTTCGATCAAAGCGTCTAAAGCCGGAATAATAGATTCACCACCTTCAAGTGAGAATCTTTTTTGACCAACATATTTAGTATGTAAGAAGTTCTCGAAAGAAACAGCTTGGTTTAATTTGTTTAAGATAGTTTTCTTTTCTTCAGAAGAGAAATTAGGCTGATTCACATTTACAGCTAATTTATCCTGAATCCATTTTACAACGCCAGGATTTCTGATGTACATATATTCAATTCCAATATGCTGGCAGTAGATAGATTTAAGACGTGTTACAATATCTTGTAATGAACATGGAGGAACTCCGATAGTCTGAGCAGCATCAAAAACTGTTGAAAGATCAGCAGTTGTTAATCCAAAATTTTCAATATCTAAAGTTGGAGACGAAGTTCTACGGTCACGAACAGGATTTGTTTTGGTAAACAAATGCCCGCGCGTACGGTATCCATCGATTAATTTTAGTACGTTGAATTCTTTTTGAAGTTTTTCTGAAACTTTGCTGTAATCTGTGTTGTCGCTAGTCACATATTCAACAATCTGCTGAACCGGATTTTCGTCATTATAAGTGGTCATTCCAAAGTCGAAACCTTGAAAAAAACTTCTCCAGCTAGGCTCAACGCTGTCTGGGTTTACTAAATATTGATCGTATAATTGTGCGAAAAACTCTGTATGCGCTGCATTTAAAAATGAAAACCTATCCATAATATTAGTGAATATACTTTTTGTTAAATAGAATGGCAAAAGTACAACAATCACATTTATTTAAATCTTTTTTTTACGTACTTTTACGTAAAAATTTGTTAAAAATAGATATAACTATGAAGGAAAATCAAATTTCAATCGTTTTCAAATCTTTTTTTGTGATTATGACAGTCTTTTTTTCTAGTTATGTCAGCGCACAGCAAAATTATACTATAGATCAGAGTCCTAACTTTTGGGATAAGGTTCAGTTTGGTGGCGGACTCGGATTAGGTTTCGGATCCGGATACACCAATATTTCGGTTATGCCTAGTGCAATTTATAATGTCAATGAAATTGTGGCAGTTGGCGCAGGACTACAGTTTGGATACATGTACCAAAAAAATTATGCTGAATCTTTTGTATGGGGTGGAAGCGCAATTGTACTCGTAAACCCGATTCCACAAGTTCAATTGTCTGCCGAATTAGAGCAAGTTAGGGTAGATACAGATTATGAACAATATTACAATCAGCCGAGTTATTCTGATGCTTATTGGAATACCGCCCTATATTTAGGAGCAGGTTACAGAACAGGAAATGTAACGATTGGAGCGCGTTACGATGTTTTGTATGATCCAAATAAAAGTCTTTATGGATCTGGATTTATGCCTTTTGTGAGAGTGTACTTTTAAAGATACTATCCCGAAGCCTCGGGACTGAGTTACTAAGATTCTAAGATTTTTAAGTAAAATAACTATGTTTTTTCCAATCATAATAATTTCAAGTTTACTCTTTCTACTAATTTTTGGCACGAAATCTTTAAACAAAACTCGAGAACAGCAATATGAATTTTTAATTGAAAACATTAAAGATGAAGTAGATTTCTATTGTGAACAGGTTAGAACTTTTAATTTAACAATAGGATTAAGGAATACTAATTTCTTATTCAATCACTGTGATTTATATGTAACAAAAAATGCAATTATAATATTGGGATTTAAGAAAGATAGTTTTTTTAAGCAACTTTCATTTCCGATAATTTTAACTCGTGATTTAGATTGTTTTCTGAATAAATTTCCTTTTGTTTACGTTAAAAAGCCTAACAAAATTAATTTTAACAATGGTATGGTAAAAATTAATTTTGATGAAAAAGGAATTACCAAAACTGATGTAGTTCTCAAATTAAAATCGTTAGATGAGAATGAAAGAAATAAAATCAAAGAGCTAGCAGAAAAAAATAACTGGAATATAGATTTAAATTCTATTTAGCAAAAAAGCTTTCGTGATCAAAAAATCTCAGAATCTTAGCAATTTAGAACCTCTATTTATAATAGTTGCGAAACCAAACCTTCTGCCATTCTCTTTTTAAAACCAAAAAAGAAACCTGTTCAGCCAATATCACCAAATCAGATCCATCAAGTTTTTTTATTTCACTTTCCGAGACATCAATGATATAAAGCAGGTTTAAGTATTCAGCGAATTTGTACTGAATCATTCGGTAGATTTTTTCGTGAAGCTGAATTTTTAATTCATCAGGAGAAACACTTAACGGAAAATCGATGCCTTCATTTGCTAAATTAAAGTCCTTATTAATTTGCTCAATCAGGTTTAGATATAAATTTTCTTTTTCGGCATCAGCCAATAAAAAATCGGTATTTTCAGGAATTGGAAACATTGATGCTTTTTAAGAATTGACGCAAAGTTAAAACTAAAAAATCATTTAACTGTCGATTCTCTTTCAATGATTCTTGTAGGGAGTTCAATAATTTGGTGTGTTACAGGCCGGTGCTCTTTTATGTCAACAATTTCATCAATTAAAAGTGAAACTGCCTGATGTCCCATTTCAAATCCGGGCTGATCAATTGTTGTTAATTTTGGTGAAATAACCGTACTCATAAACCAATTGCTAAATCCGAAAACAGCCACTTGTTCGGGTGTTTTTATTCCCGCTTCATTAAAATATTTAATAATCCCGATGGCAACCAGATCGGTAATTGCAAAAATGGCATCAATGTCCGGATGTTCATTCATTATTTTCTGAGCATTTTCGTAACCATCTTCAAAATCGGTATTGTTATCACAAACGTACACCAATTTCGAATCGTACTCGATTCCGTGTGCTTCCAGAGCTCTTTTATACCCTAAAAACCGATCAATAGAATTTTGAGGAACATACGAACCTCTAAAATGTGCGATTTTTTTATATCCTTTATTAATAAGATAGGTAACAGCATCATAAGCTGCTTTGGCATCATTGATCACCACTTTGGAACAGTCGACTCTTTTTGCAATTTTATCAAATAAAACAACAGGAGTATTTTTTCGAATTGCTTCATTAATATGAGTAAAATCATCCGTTTCGTTCGAAAGCGACATCAAAACGCCATCAACACGTTTTTGAATTAATAAGGCAAGCTGTTTTTTCTCAAGTTCGTATTTTTCATTCGACTGTAATATAATGACCAAATAACCTCTTTTTTCCGCTTCTTCTAAGATGCCATTCAAAACGCTGGAAAAGAAATGATGAACCGTTGCCGGAATAATGACGCCAATGGTTTTGGTTTCGTTTGTTCTTAAATTTACCGCAACAGAATTGGGTATATAGTTCATCGTTTCGGCCATTTCGATAACTCGGGCACGGGTAGCTTTACTAATATCGGTATACCCTTTTAGTGCCTTTGAAACCGTTGTAACCGAAATTCCTAATGCCGAGGCTATATCTATTAATTTAGTATCATTCATGAAATAAAAGTACTAAAAATAAACTGCATTGATAAAATTTTAAGTTCCGAAAACGTTTTAGGTGTTTTCGAAAACGTTTTCGATTTTTAATTCCTATATTCCTTATAATTAGTTATTAAGTTTGACAGTGATAACCATAATTACTAACTAACCGAACAAAAAAATGAAAAAGCTACACCATTATTTAGGCACATTACTTTTGATGTTTTGCCTATTTTTTTTACCAAATAATCTGTTTGCCCAAAATCAAAATACTGTTTCAGGAAAAGTATTCGACGATAGCGGAGCAACGATTCCCGGAGCCAATGTATCTATTAAGGAAACAGGAAAAGCAACTATTACGGATGAAAACGGAGGATATTCATTCTCCAATATCGGCGCTGGAACTTATACCATTATCGCAACAAATGTGGGTTATAAAACTTTCGAGAAAAAAATTGCAGTAAAAGAAGGAGAATCAGTAGTGGCAGATTTACTGCTTGAAGGCGAATCGCAAAGTTTGAAGGAAGTTGTAGTTACGGGATCGTCAAGTCCAAGATCAAAGCTAGAATCCAGCGTTGCCATTACGACAATGGGAGCGAAGGCAATCGAAGACAGAGCGCCATCCAGTACAGCAGCTTTATTGCAGACAATTCCCGGATTTGTAGTGGAAGCCTCTGGAGGAGAAATTGGAAATAACCTTTTTGCAAGAGGAATTCCGTCAGCCGGAGCTTATGAATATGTACAAATTCAGGAAGACGGTTTGCCGGTTTTTGAAGATGGTGCCTTGCAATTTGCAAACGCTGATACCTTTTACAGATTAGACGAAACAGTAAGCAAAATGGAAGCTGTCCGCGGAGGTTCAGCATCTATTTTTGCCAACAATGCCCCAGGTGGAATTATCAATTTCATTTCGAAAACAGGTCAGAATGAATTTATGGGGAGAGCCAAATTCACGACTTCAGATTATGGAATGTTCAGAACAGATCTTAATTTGTCAGGTGCGTTAATTCAGGATAAATTATTCTTTAATGTCGGAGGTTTTTACAGAGCCGATAATGGTGTAAGAAATACAGGTTTTACAGCTAATAAAGGAGGACAAGTCAAAGGAAACATTACTTATAAATTTGATGATAACGATTATTTAAGAGTAAACTTCAAACACCTTGATGATCGAAATACATTCTATTTGCCAATTCCTTTAAAAAGCAATAACGGAAAAATTGAAGGTATAGACGGTTTCAATCCAAATTATGGAACGTTGACTTCAGTAAATTTCAGCCATTTAAATGTACCTCAATATGGTGGCGGAACATTTAGTGCTGATTTAGAGGATGGTTCTCATCCTGTTATCAACTCTATTGGAGCTGAATTCAAGAAGAAAATATCTGAAAAAGTAACTTTCAAAAATGCATTCAAACAAACTAATATTGATTTGAATTATAATGCGATTTTCCCAAATGGAGGTCCCTGGACACAAGACGCTTATGCAACAAGCGTTCAAAATACAACCGCCAGTAATTTAACTTATTCGTATGTAGACAACGGGCAAACCCTTGATCCAAATGCTTTAATTATGAGAGCAGACCTTTGGCACATCGAGAAAAAAATGAACAACTTTGCGAATAATTTCTCTTTTTCTTTCGATTTAGATCCTGTGCAATTGACCGCTGGTTACTATTACTCTAACTGGAAATCGAATCAATACTGGAACTGGAATTCTTATTTAGTAGGCGTTTCAGACAATCCAAGATTGTTAAACGTAAAAGATAATACAACCGGAGTTGATCATACCTGGAATGGTGTAGAGAGAATTACCTGGTTAGAAAGAGATGCCCAAACAAAAGGACTTTTGAATGATATTTATGCTGACGCAGAAATTAAAGCGACAGATAATCTGACCTTCAATGCAGGTTTAAGATACAATAAAGACAAATATTCAGGATACAGGGATAATGCGAGGTTTTTTGCAGAAGATTTAGGAATTCTGGACAACAATACAGCCGATGATGCGGTGACAACTGTAAAAGGAAATCCGTACACCTATTGGAGATATGATGTGAGCGAGTGGTCGTATACAGCTGCCGGAAATTATAAGTTTAATGACAACATGGCTTCGTATGTTCGTTACAGCCACGGTTTTAGGTCTCCAATTGAAGAGTCATTTTATGATAACGCAGCTGACTTAAGTAAGTTAGAAAATACAGAAGTAAATCAATTTGAATTGGGTTATAAGTATTCTAATTCATTCTTCAATGTGAACGCCAATTTGTTTCACATGAATTTGAAAAATGTGGCTTTTACCGATATTTTATCTGATGGATCTTCAGAAAATAAGTTTGCCGATGTAAACAATATTGGTCTTGAAGTAGAAACCAATGCGAGGTATGAAATGGTAAAACTGAACTTTACATTTACCGTTCAAAAACCGGAATATGATAATTTTACCGGAACAAATCCAGACGGTTCTACATTTGATTTTAACGGAAATACGGCGAGAAGAATCCCTAAGTTTTTCTGTAACCTAAGACCAGAAGTAGATATTACAAAAGATTTTACAGCTTACGTTCAGTTTTCTTATTACGATAAAAAATTCACGAATCAGGATAACAGACAAGTTTTGCCAGCTTATAAAGAGGTAGGAGCAGGTTTAAATTACACGTATAATAATCTTCGTTTTGCAGTTGATGCTTCGAACTTATTTAATGAAATTGGTTTGACAGAAGGAGATCCGAGACAAACAACATCTGCAGCAAGTGATGTGTTTATGGCAAGACCAATTTTAGGACGCGCCTTTAGATTTTCGGTAGCGATTAATTTCTAAATTTATATAAAATCAAATGGTATGCGGTATAGTAGAGGCGCACAGCAGTGCGTCTCTCACACCGTAACCACAAAGCATAGACAAACAAATAAAAAAATGAAAAACATAGGAATTAAGATCTCACTTTACCTCAATTATTTTGTCTTTGCTATTTTATTAAACAGCGTAGGTATTGTGATTTTAAAATCACAAAAAAATTACGGAGTCGATGAAGTTGAGGCTAGTATTTTAGAAGCTTTTAAGGACATGCCAATTGCCATTGTTTCTTTTTTTATAGCTTCTTTTTTACCAAGAATTGGCTATAGGAAATCGATGCTTATCGGTTTAGGTCTGGTTACTTTGGCTTGTATTTCTATGTATTTTGGAAACTCTTTTGATAACGCTAAAATTCTTTTTGCAACCGTTGGGGTTTCATTCGCTTTAATTAAAGTTTCGGTTTATTCGTTAATCGGAACTGTAACCGAAACCAAAAAAGAACACAACGCTTTAATGAGTAGTATTGAAGGATTTTTTATGGTCGGAATTGCATTGGCTTATTTTTTATTTCCGGCTTTTAATACCGAAAACGATCGGGATTCATGGTTAAATGTCTACTGGTTCTTGGCGGGATTATCATTCTTGTCATTTCTGTTTTTACTTTTTGTAAAATTCGAAGAATCCGAAGTTTCGGCCGGAGCAAATCTCAAAGACGATTTCATGCAAATGTTCAAACTAATGGCAAAATTGCTTACGGTTATTTTCGTCATTAGTGTTTTTTTGTTTGTCATGATCGAACAGGGAATTTTGTCGTGGTTGCCTACATTTAATACAAAAGTGCTTCATCTGCCAGAAAACATCAGTATTATGATGGCGAGTATTTTAGCCATTTCATTAGCTATAGGAAGATTGATTGCAGGTATTGTAACAAAAAAAGTAAATTGGATCTGGGTTTTAAGTTTCTGTATACTTTCTGCCATGTTGATTGTCATTTTTGTACTTCCAAAAACAGTGGGATTAGAAGTAAAGAGCATCAATACACTTTCGGATATTCCTTTAATTGGTTTTGCATTTCCTTTAATCGGATTATTTATTGCACCTATTTATCCGTTATTAAATTCGATTGTATTAAGCGCTTTGCCTAAAAATCTGCAAAGTTCAATGACCGGATTAATTGTGATTTTTTCTGCTCTTGGCGGAACACTAGGTTCCAGAATAACAGGTTGGCTGTTTAAAAACGAAGGACCGGAAAATGCCTTTTATTTTACATTAATTCCGATGACTTTTTTACTGATATCCTTTTTTATTCTTAAAAAAATAACTGCAAAAGATGAAATTTAAATTACATATAACTCAAACAATCGAAAAATTATTGGCTCAGGAAGATACTGATGGCGATAAAAAAATAACGATTGATGATAATGGTCCAAAAAGGTTTTTATTGAATGATGAAAACGGGAATTCTGCAGTTATTGAGGGAACGTATCAGCTTTCGAACTTGTTACAGGAATTGGCGCTAGCTAAAAAAAATAATACTGATTTTGCTGAAATCAATCTAAACGAAATTACCGAAGATCCTGTAAAAAGGATTTCCAGAAAAATAAAAGACTTATATTGGAATGGCCTTACCCGAACAATTGATGCTATTGGAGTAAAGAAGATTCTGGAAGATGATAAAATCGAAAATGAATTTGCCTATTTATATGTGCCTTTTGGAGATGAAATCGTTTTTGATTATTTCAGAAAGTTAGAAGCTGCTATTCCAAAATTAAAAGTGGTGCAAATGCCAAAGAGCATTACACCAGAATATGTATTGTCTCTCAATAAAAAACCCGGAATTTTAGCTTTGGCACTTCAAATAAAAAACAATGAAATTTCAGGAGTTCCGTTTGTGGTGCCAGGCGGAAGATTTAACGAGATGTACGGTTGGGACAGTTATTTTATTGCCAAAGGACTTTTAATCGATGGCAAAATTGATCTTGCTTTAGGTATTGCCGAAAACTTTAAATATCAAATTGATCATTACGGAAAGATACTGAATGCCAATCGAAGTTATTATTTAACCCGAACACAGCCACCACTTTATACTTCATTAATACTTGATGTTTTAGAAAAATCGAATCCTGATATTTTTTGGATTGAAAGACATTTAAAAACCGCCATAAAAGAATACCAAACCGTTTGGATGGAAGAAGGAAAACGACTTACTGCAAATGGACTGAATCGTTATAAAGCAGAAGGAATTGGGCTTCCGTTTGAAGTTGAAGAAGGACATTTTGATGATATTCTGGAACAATATGCGCCAAAATATAATTTGTCTACCCGCGAATTCGAAAAGAAATATCTCGAAAGAGAAGTTGTGGACGCTGAACTCGATAAGTACTTTATTCACGATCGAAGTATGCGCGAAAGTGGTCATGATACAACCAATCGATTGGTCGGAATTTGTGCTAATTTGAATACGGTTGCTATTAATAGTTTGCTTTATAAATACGAAACTGATATTGCTTTTTTGATCGGGAAATACTTTAAAAATGAATTTCAATATTTTGAAGACAAATCTTTTTCGGGCGAGTATTGGATTTCAAAAGCGACTTCCAGAAAAGAAAAGATCAATAAAATGTGCTGGAATCCCGAAAACGGAATCTATTTTGATTATAATTTTGTAACCGAGGAACAACATTTCTTTGAAGCTGCGACAACATTTTATCCGCTTTGGGCAAAAATAAGTACGTATGAACAAGCGGAGATTTTGGTGAAAAAGACGCTTCCAAAATTTAAAATGAAAGGCGGAATTTCGGGTAGTACCAAAGAATCAATTGCAGGTTTAGATCACAATTCGCCAATTCGCCAATGGGATTATCCTTTTGGCTGGGCACCGCATCAGATGCTTTTGTGGGAAGGTTTGCTAAATTATGATTTTACGGAAGAAGCGCAGGAAATGGTGTATCGCTGGCTTTGGCTGATTACAAGAAATGCTGTTGATTATAACGGAACCATTCCTGAAAAGTTTGATTTATCGATCAGTTCGCACAAAATTTTTGCTGAATATGGAAACGTAGGAACCGAGTTTGATTATATAACCGAAGAAGGTTTTGGATGGATGAATGCTTCTTATCAATACGGTCTAACAATTTTAGAAAAGGATTTAAAACAAAAACTATCGGATTTAGTAGATCCGGATGATTTATTTTAATTATGTTCAATTTTTTAAGATGTTATTCATTCCGTAGGAATGTCTGGTTGGTAGTAGATTTTTTTGATTGGATTCAAAAGGTATACGTTCCGTAGGAACGTTTGATTATGTTCACCCACATTCATTCCGCAAAACAGGTGTCCCTACAGGACACTGCGCAAATGCGTTACTATTTTTTACCAACCAAATATTCCTAACGGAATAATTTATTCAAAATAATAAACCCGACAAATTAAAAATGTTGGGTTTGTTGTTTACAAATGTGAATTTTTTTGCCACGAATTACACAAATCTCCACGAATTCATCATAATTGTATTTGATTCTGGATTTTACTGAAAACTGAGACTGAGACTAAATTTATACTTTTCTTCCCATTAAATTCTCGCCGAAAGTTCTTAAAATATTTTTCTTTTCAGCGTTAATATCCATTTTTTCTAACGTTTCAAAAGCTTTAAAAGTGTACATTTCTATCGCTTCCTGAGTCGCTTTTGAAGCTCCGGATTCGTTAAAAATTGCTTTTGCAGTTTCTATTTTTTCTGTATTATCCTCTAATTGCAATCCCAATAATTGTTGCAATTCTGCTGCTTTTTCTTCAGATGAAAACTCAATTGCTTTTAGATACAAATACGTTTTTTTGTTTTCGATAATGTCTCCTCCAACTTGTTTTCCAAAAGTTTCCGGATCTCCAAAAGCATCTAGATAATCATCTTGTAACTGAAAAGCCAATCCTAAATTAAGTCCGAAATCATAAATTAAATCAGCTTCTTTTTCAGAAGTTTTCGCTACGATCGCACCCATTTTCATGGCTGCGGCAACTAAAACAGCTGTTTTGTATTCTATCATTTTCAGGTATTCCGGAATGGTTACATTGCTTCTTTCTTCAAAATCAACATCCCATTGTTGCCCTTCGCAAACTTCAAGAGCCGTTTTGCTGAATAATTTCGCTAAATCCCTAAAAATAGTTGGTTCGTATTGCTCAAAATACTGATAAGCCAGAATTAACATCGCATCACCGGATAGAATCCCAGTATTGATATTCCATTTTTCATGAACCGTTACCTGCCCTCTTCGCAAAGGGGCATCATCCATAATATCATCATGAACTAAAGAAAAATTATGAAAAACTTCTACTGCCATTGCTGCCGGAAGTGCTATTTTATAATCGGCATCAAAAACTTCTGAAGTCATTAAGGTAAGTACCGGACGCATTCGTTTTCCGCCAAGCCCTAAAATATAGGTAATAGGTTCATAAAGATTCTTGGGTTCTTTGTCTATGCTTTGGTTTTCTAAATAGCTAATGAAAAATTCCTGGTACTGACTAATATCGTGCATAAAATGAAAATCTGTTTATCGAGGCTCAAAGATACAACTCAAATATGAATTATTCCTCGCTAAAATTTAAATGCAAAATCAAGCTTTAAAATCATACAGAATTGAACTCATTTTTAACCGGTTAAAATTATTTTAAAAAAAACTTGGAAACTTGTTTGGTGTTTAGAGTTTCCTGTTTATATTTGCATTTTTAAATGGAAACCCCGAACACTGTAAAAGTTTCCTTAAGAGGTTTAAAGATTTATAAACCAAACAAAACCAAATAATATGAAAACAACATGGACCTTAGATTCTAGTCAATCAGATGTTTTGATTAAAATGAGACATTCGATCATTGCCTACTTAGGAGGAACTACGAATAAATTTGACGGTTATGTTAATATTGAAGACAATGAAATTGAAGATGCTTCAGTTGAATTTTCATTAGATATTAATAATAAAAATGACAGTTTTCAGCACGTCGATTCTCATATGCAATTGAATGATTTATTCAATGTAAATGAGCATCCGATTATCAGTTTTAAATCGACTTCATTTCAGAAAATTAATGACAACATCAATTTTTTCAAAGGTGATTTAACTATAAAAGATGTTACTAAAGTAGTAGAACTTGATGCAGAATTTATTGGTATCAACTCTTATAACGGGCAAAAGAAAGTTGCTTTTGAAATTAAAGGTGATATTAAACGCAAGGATTTTGGTTTAGATTATAATGCATTTAACTACAACGGTGGTTTAGCATTGGGAAAAGATATAAAACTAATTGCAAATTTAGAATTTAGCATATAAATCTTACATAATGAATAAATTAATGTAAAATTATTACAAGTATAACGGAAACTGTTTTTTAGGTTTTAGTTTCCTAATTATATTTGTAATGCAATTTGAATTAAAATGAAAGAGAAAATCATATCAAAAGCGAGTGAATTATTCTTAAAACTTGGTTTTAAAAGTGTTACAATGGATGATATTGCAGGCGAAATGTGTATTTCTAAAAAAACGATTTACAAATATTTCTGTAATAAAGAGGTACTGATTGAAGAAAGTACTTCACTGGTTCATAAACAAGTCCATGAGGTTATTGATACCATTGTTGCAAAAAATTATAATGCGATTCATGAGAATTTTGAAATTCGTGAAATGTTTCGTGATATGTTTAAAAATGCAAGTGATACTTCGCCCCTTTATCAGCTGAAAAAACATTATCCGGAAATCTATCAAAATGTAATGACACATGAAATAGATCAGTGCAATCTTTATTTTAAAGATAATATCTTAAAAGGAATAAGTGAAAATTTATACAGAGCAGATTTGAATATTGATATCTATGTGAAATTTTATTACACCCTGATTTTTCATATTAATGAAACTACTGTCTCTGAAAGAGAAGCTCAAAAAATAGAATTAGAAGCTTTGGAATATCATACCAGAGCTATGGCAACCGAAAAAGGAATAATCGAATTAGAAAAACAACTTAAAAAAATTAGTACTTAATCAATCAATCTATATGAAACGAATAATTCTTATATTTTTGTGTTCAATCGGCTTGACTGCCAACGCACAAGTCAAAACCCTAACCTTAAAAGAGGCACTTACATACGCGTTGCAAAACAAAGCGGATGCTAAAAAATCTAAACTACAGGTTGAAAATAGTGAGTATCAAATTCAGGAAATTCGCTCAAGAGCTTTACCACAAATCTCAGGTAACGCAAGTTTAACTTATAATCCAATTCTACAAACGAATGTTATTGATGGAGGGTCTTTTGGACAGCCAGGAACTACTATTCAGGCTACTTTTGGTCAAAAATGGACTTCCGGAGCCGGAATTTCTTTAACTCAGGCATTGTTTGATCAGTCTGTTTTTACAGGATTAAGAGCTGCTAAATCTACTCGTGAATTTTATCAAATCAACGATCAGTTGACTGAGGAGCAAGTTATTGAAAGAGTTGCAAATAACTATTACGGAGTATATGTACAACGTGAGAGATTAATTTTATTAGATAGCAATTACGTTAATACTACTAAAGTTCGCAATATTGTACAAGGACAATTTGACAATGGCCTAGCTAAAAAAATTGACTTAGATCGTATTATTGTAAAAATGTCAAACATTGATACGGAACGTCAACAAATTAAAAATCAGATTACTTTACAGGAAAATGCTTTGAAGTTTTATATGGGGATGCCTATTGAAGCTCAAATCGAGATTCCAAAAGAAGAATTTGAAGTCGTTCCTGCTGCATTAACTGAAGTTCCGAATGTAGAAAACAGAACGGAATATTTGCTTTTGAAAAAACAAGAAGAATTGTTAGTGTTTAATAAGAAAGCTACTGAAGCATTGTATTATCCAACATTAAACTTGGTTGCAGGTTATAACTATATAGGTCAGGGTCCTGAAATGCCTCTTTTTGCTAAACCAAAAGATGGTGTGTATTGGTCTGATTACTCTTCAATTGGATTGAATTTACATGTGCCAATCTTTACAGGTTTTGGAACTCGTGCCAAAGTAAGACAAGCTGATGTTGAAATCAGATCGCTTCAGGAAGATATAAAAGATACCAAACTTTCATTGGATCTTGATTACAGAAACGCAATGGCTCAAATAGAGAACAACCTTATAACGATTAATAATCAAAAGGAAAACATGCGTTTGGCTAAAGAAATTTTAAGCGATACAAAAAACAATTACCTTCAGGGATTAGCATCATTAACCGATTTATTGGATGCTGAAAATGAATCTCTTGAAGCTCAAAATAATTTTACAAGAGCAGTTTTAAATTACAAAATTGCTGAAATAACATTAATCAAATCAAAAGGCGAACTAAAAACTCTTATTAAATAACTAATTACAATGAAGAAAACTATTATAACAATCGTAATCATAATCGCAGCCTTAGGGGTGATTGGATATGTCTTAAATAATAATAAGAAGGAGAATAAAGCTAAAACCGATATCGTTGCAGAAAAAAATGCTGCGGTTTCAGTAAAAATTTCTCCGGTAAAAACAGAAGAAGTTTCATTAGACTTCGTTGCAAATGGAAACTTCCAACCAATTCAACAACTTACTTTCTCTGCTGAGAAATCAGGTAAAGTAATCAGTGTTTTGGCAAAAGAAGGAGATTACGTAAGAGTAGGTCAAACTTTATTGACAATGAGAGGAGACGTAATTAATGTAAATGCACAACAAGCACAGGCTGTATATGCAAATGCAAAATCAGATTATGCGAGATATGAAAATGCTTTTAAAACAGGCGGTGTTACAAAACAGCAATTAGATCAGGCAAAATTAGCCTTAACAAATGCTCAGTCTAGCTTAACTGAGGCAAACATTAATGTTGGAGATACAAGAGCAAAAGCGCCAATCAACGGATTTATCAATAAAAAATATATTGAGCCAGGATCTATCTTGACAGGAATGCCGGCAACTGCATTGTTTGATATCGTAAACGTTTCTAAATTAAAATTAGTAGTTACAGTAAACGAAAATCAGGTTGCAAGTTTAAAAGTTGGAAATACTATCAATGTAACTGCTAGTGTTTATCCTGATAAAAACTTCTCCGGAAAAATCACTTTTATTGCTGCAAAAGCAGATGAAAGCTTAAACTTTCCTGTTGAAATTGAAATTGCAAACAACACCAATAATGACCTGAAAGCAGGTATGTACGGAACTGCAAATTTTGCTTCGAACCAACAAAAACAACATTTGATGGTTGTACCTAGAAATGCATTCGTAGGAAGTGTAAGCAGCAACGAAATTTTTGTAGCTGAAAATGGTATTGCAAAATTGAAAAAAGTAACTGCTGGAAGAATTTTAGGAGATCAGGTAGAAATCATCAATGGATTATCTGATGGCGAAAAAGTAATTACTACTGGTCAGATTAACTTACAAGACGGTAACAGAGTAGAAATTATTAAGTAAGCTTTAAGCTTTAGGCAATAAGCTATAAGCTTTTTAGAAAGCCTATAGCTTACAGCCTAAAGTCTAAAACAAAATAATGAATTAAACCTTAAAGCTTAAAGCCTACAGCCTAAAGCCTATAGCATTAAAAAATATGAAATTAGCCGAAATATCCATAAAACGTCCGTCGTTAGTAATTGTATTGTTTACAATTCTGACACTTGGTGGATTGTTCAGTTACAGCCAGTTAGGTTATGAGCTGATCCCTAAATTTGAGCAAAACGTTATTACAATTTCTACGATTTATCCTGGAGCTTCTCCAAGTGAGGTAGAGAATACGGTAACCAAGAAAATTGAGGATGCGATCGCCTCCTTAGAGAATGTCAAGAAAATTGACTCGAAATCATACGAAAGTTTGTCTATCGTTTCGATTACATTAACTTCAAATGCAAAAGTCGATTTCTCATTAAATGATGCGCAGCGAAAAATCAATGCGATTATTAGTGATTTACCAGATGATGCAGAAACACCTTCGTTAACCAAATTCTCGCTGAGTGATTTACCAATTATGACATTGGGTGCCAACGGAAAAATGGATGAAGCAGAGTTTTATGACTTAATTGATAAAAAAATTGCTCCTATTTTGTCTCGTGTGCAAGGTGTTGCTCAGGTTAACATTATTGGTGGTGAGGAACGTGAGATTCAGGTAAATCTTGATGCATTAAAAATGCAGGGTTACGGATTATCTATTCCTCAGGTTCAGCAAAATATTTTGAGTTCGAATTTAGATTTCCCAACAGGAAACATCCAAACCAGAAATCAAAAAATATTAATTCGTTTAGCGGGTAAATATAAAAGTGTTGAAGAATTAAGAAACCTGGTTGTTTCTTCTCAAAACGGAATTCAGGTTCGTTTAAGTGATATTGCTGATGTTCAGGATACTCAAAAAGTAGCTGAGAAAATATCTCGTGTAGATCAAAAAAGTGCGATTGTTTTACAAATCGTTAAACAATCTGATGCAAACGCGGTTGCGGTAAGTGAGCAATTATTGAAAACAATTGCTACACTTGAAAAAGATTATGAAAAAAATCATTTAAAACTAGAAGTAGCAAAAGACAGTACAATTTTTACTCTTGAAGCAGCAGATTCTGTTGTTCACGATTTATTAATTGCGGTAATTCTGGTAGCATTTGTAATGTTGTTCTTCCTGCACAGTATTAGAAACTCGCTGATCGTAATGGTATCGATTCCGGCATCTTTGATTGCAACATTTATTGGTATTTATTTAATGGGATATACTTTAAACTTAATGAGTTTATTAGGATTATCTCTGGTGGTTGGTATCCTTGTGGATGATGCGATTGTGGTATTAGAAAATATCTACAGGCATATGGAAATGGGTAAAAGCCGAATCCGTGCATCCTATGATGGAACAGCGGAAATTGGTGGAACGGTAACTTCGATTACTTTAGTAATTGTGGTGGTATTCTTGCCTATTGCAATGAGTTCCGGTTTAGTTTCTAATATTATTACACAATTCTGTGTTACGGTAATTATATCAACTTTACTATCACTTTTAGCTTCATTTACTATCATTCCTTGGTTATCATCTCGTTTTGGTAAATTAGAGCATATTGAAGGAAAGAATTTATTCGGAAGAATTATTCTTGGTTTCGAAAATTATTTAACACGTTTTACTAACTGGGTTTCTGAATTGCTAACCTGGTGTTTAGACCATTATGTTAAAACTATTTTAGTTGTATTGGTGTTGTTCTTCGGATCAACAATAGGGTTAATGGGCGGAGGTTTCATTGGAGGAGAGTTTTTCGCATCTTCTGATAGTGGAGAGTTCTTAGTACAAATCGAAATGCCAAAAGATGCTTCGTTAGAACAAACGAACTTCATGACTCAAAAAGCTGAAGCTTATTTGAAAGCTCAGGAATACGTTCACAGTCAAATTACAACGGTAGGACAAACTTCTGAAGGTTTTGGAGCATCACAAGCTACAGCATATAAAGCAGAGATTGACGTAAAAATGATCGAGCAAAAAGATCGTACAGATGATGCAAATGTTTACGCTGCAAAAATCAAACGTAAACTTGAAAAAGTATTAGTTGGAGCAAAAGTAAAAACGGTTCCGGTTGGTATTTTAGGTACTGCGGAAGATGCGACTTTAGGATTAATTGTAACAGGTCCTTCAACAGAAGCGGCTATGGCATTTGCTAAAAAAGCTGAAGCAGAATTACGTACCATTCCAGGAACAACAGAGATCAAATTAACAGTTGAAGACGGTAACCCTGAGATTAACGTTAAAGTAGATCGTGATAAAATGGCCGCTTTAGGATTGACATTACAAACAGTTGGTTTAACGATGCAAACTGCTTTTAGTGGAAATACAGATGGTAAATACAGAGCTGGAGAATACGAATATGATATTAATATCAGATACAATGCATTCGACAGAAAAAGTATTACGGATGTTAGTAATTTGATTTTCATCAACGCAACTGGTCAACAAATTAAATTATCTCAATTTGCAACAATTACAGAAGGTTCAGGACCTAGCCAGTTAGAGCGTAGAGATAAATCAGCGTCGGTAACTGTAAAAGGACAAAACGTTGGGGTTCCTTCAGGAACAATTGTTACGCAATGGCAAGCGAAGTTAGACAAACTTGAAAAACCAGCTGGTGTTAACTATATCTGGGGAGGTGATCAGGAGAATCAATCAGAAGGTTTTGGTACTTTAGGAATCGCGTTATTAGCTGCTATTATTTTGGTTTATCTTGTAATGGTGAGTTTGTATGACAGTTTCGTTCACCCGTTTGTGGTATTATTTGCGATCCCGCTTTCGTTTATTGGTGCGATGTTGGCATTGGCTTTGACAAATAACTCATTAAACATCTTTACCATTTTAGGTATCATCATGTTGATTGGTCTGGTGTGTAAGAATGCGATCATGCTTGTCGATTATACCAACCAAAGAAGAGCAGCCGGTGAATCAATCAGAACGGCATTAATTCAGGCGAATCACGCTCGTTTACGTCCGATTTTGATGACGACCATTGCGATGGTATTTGGTATGTTCCCAATTGCATTAGCATCTGGAGCCGGAGCTGAATGGAAAAACGGATTGGCTTGGGTAATTATCGGAGGATTAATTTCTTCTTTATTCCTAACCCTGATTGTGGTTCCGGTTATTTATAATATCATGGAGAAAATAATTGCTAAAGTTAGCAAAGGAGAAAAAATCGATTACGAAGCTGAAATGGTTGCCGATTATGAGCATACTGAATTAAGCGAAGACGGTTTTAATCCTAAGCATACCCATTAGGAAATTCCAATAAAGAAATTCCAAATTCCAATTCTTTGGAAGAATTTTAGAATAAAAAAAATCCCAAATTCCAATTAAGGAATTTGGGATTTTTTATTTAGATGAAAGTTCTCAAATTTGGATTTTGGAATTTCTTTATTGGAATTTCATTCAAGTTATTTCTTCACAATTTTGACTGTTTTCGTTTTGCCTTCAGATTTTACTTTTAACAAATAAACCCCTGAAGAGACATTTGATAAATCAATTTCAGAATACTCACTATTTATTGTTTTAGACAAAATAGATTGTCCGGTAACTGAAACTATTTCAACCTCATCAATTATAGAACTATTGCTTATCGTTAAATTATGCAATACTGGGTTTGGATAATATTTGAAATTTGAAAGCACAAAATCTGGTGTTGAAAGCGCTCCATTCAATTTTACAGTTACCGCAAGACGTTCTTTGCTTTCAATTCCGTTTATGGTTTGAGAGGCATAATAAGTTGTTCCGTCAACCAAAACTGTTGTTAAAGGCAAAGGATTTTCGTTAGTTTTACTCGTTTTTCCTTCTAAAGTATTAGGAGCGCTATACCATTTAATGTTTTGACCTTCAACAATAAGATCTGCTAAAGTTTGTTCAGGTTTAAAATCAACAGTTATAGCCTCTTTACTTTCTATTAAAGGAGCTGGCGGATTAATAACGAAATCAATAGTTACAAAACATCCATTTTTATCTTGTGTAATGATAGTGTAATTGCCAACTTCTAAATTGGTAAAGGTATTAACTGTAGAAAATGCTGCCAAATTAGTTGAAATAGCATAGACATAATTACCAGCGCCACCAGTTGCATTTACTGTAACAGAATTATTTTTAATATCAATGGTAGCTACTAATACAGCAGGTTCAGTTATAGTAACCACCATAGTAGAAGAACATTCATTACTGTCTTTTACAGCTATCGCATAATTACCAGCAAACAGATTAGAGAAGATATTGCTAGATTGATAAGTGCTTCCATTTAATGAATAGAGGAAAGGAGCTTTTCCTCCGGAAACAGTCATCTGTATAACAGCATCATTACTTCCATTGCAGTGTATTGGAGAAGTAACAGCAGTTGTCGCCACCAATGGATTTACAGCATTTAAAGTAGCAGAAAGGGTAATTATAGCACCTCTCGCATCTTTAACTTTTATGGTGTAAGTTCCTGCTTGTAAATTTGAAGCAATATTAGATGAACCGTAATTAATACCATTATCAAAAGAATATTGATGAGGGTATTTACCGCCTGCAGCATTTATTGTTATGCTTCCTAAAGCTGTGCAAGTAAGAGGTGTCGTCATAAGAGCGCCAAAAAGCGTTTCAGACGTGATTGTTATGCCACTTTTAGTGACTTTACATCCGAGTGCATCAGTTACTTCTATAGTGTATTTTCCAATAGATAAACCTTGAAAAATAGAAGAAGTCTGAGGGGCAACTATTTGTGAGCCATTTTCATATTTCAGAGAATAGGAATAAGGGGCCGTTCCGCCTGAAGCAGTAATTGTTATTGTTCCGTCATTACTGCTAACATTTGTAGTATTTGAACCCAAGTTCGACAAGGATAAAAGAACGGGTTGTGATATTGTAACGCTAGTGGCAGCAATACACCCAAAAGCATCTTTTACACTGACAGTATAGGTTTGAGATGTTAGATTAGTAAAAATACCCGATGCAGTATATCCATTTCCTATAGAATAGGTATAAGGTGCATTTCCTCCTACAGCAGTAGCAGTTATTGAAGCATTGCTTAAGCAATCTATAGCTTTAGTAACAACTGTTGTGATGGCTAAAGGATCAAGAGGTTTTATAACTGCAGTAGAAGATCCTGTAGCATTTTGAGCATCTTTAACGGTTACCGCATAACTTCCGGGAATTAAACCAGCAAATAAATTTGAAGACGTATATGTAATCCCATTATCTATTGAGTATTGATATGGAGCGACACCTCCAAGAGCAATTATATTAAGTTTTCCTGTCGTGCTATCGCAGGTTAAAGGTATTATTTCAAAATTTGCTAAAAGGGAGGTTGGCTCAGAAATGCTTATGTTAGAATGCATTGCTGTACAACCTTTATAATCTTTGATATAGACAGTGTAAATACCTTTTTTTAAATTAGAAAAAATATTATTAGACTGAAAAGTGATGCCATCCAGAGAATATTCATAAGAGCGGCCTTGACCGAGTGCTTTTACTGTAATAGTTTGGTTTTCGACAATTACTTTTGAGATAATTGGATCTGGTTCTTCGATTGTAAAATTCTGTGTGTCTGACGTGCATCCATTGGCATCTTTGATTGAAAACGTATAGGTTCCTGGCTTTAAGTTTTCATATAAATCATCATGTACTGCAAAAGGACCACCATTTAGTGAATAGGTATAAGGAGATTGCCCGCCCAATGCTGCAATGGTCACGCCACCGCCGTCCAGATCAGACGCAGAGCAAACTCCCTTATACGTATTATAGTAAAATGAAGGAGCTGTTTGAGCGGCAATTGTAGCAGTTAAGACTGTTGTGTTATTATCGGCATCACGTACTTTTAGCGTATAAGATCCTGATGTAAAATTGAATACATTCGAAGAGGAATAGGTAATTCCATTATCTTCAGAATATTGATAAGGAATAGTGCCGCCAGCAGCTGTAACAGTAATTGTTCCAATAGGATTGTTACATGTTATTTGCGTAACAGCAGCTGTTGCTGAAAGTGTATTTATTTTATGTATAATTGAAATATCAGTTTTTGAAGCAATGCACCCATTTTCATCCTTTACTTGAACACCATACAATCCTGCTTGTAAGCTGTCAAAAATATTTGAAGTTTGAAAAGCTCTAATTGTTATTCCGTTAAAATTTGTCAAAGCGTAACGATAAGAGGAAACTCCTCCCGTTGCTGCAACCGTTATTTTTCCATTATTATCGTTAATAGTGGTTGAGTTTTCTGCGCTGGCCGTTATTGTTATTGGAGAAGGTTGTTCAATATTAATGAAATAGGAATTTACACATCCATTTGCATCTTTTACAGTTACATTATAAACACCTGCGATTAAATTTGTAAAAACATTTGTTGGAACAAAACTACTGTTGTTGATTGAGTACACATACGGTGCTTTTCCTCCTTGTGCATATATGTCTATTCTTCCGTCGCTGGCTTGATAACAGCTTACATTTGTTTTTGATACAGAAATTATAGGAGAGCTTAAAGGCAAAACAGTTAAATTGTTTGAAGTTGCTAAATCGTTATTGGCATCTTTGACAACAATTGAATAGGTTCCTGCATTTACATTGTTAAAAACATTATTGAGCTGAAAAGTTACTCCTTCATTAATAGAATAAGAATAAGGAGGCATACCTCCGGCAGCATTAGCAGTTATTACTGCATTACTCATACAATCTGCTTCTTTAGTAATTACGACCGAAGCCGTTAATTGATTTACATTTTCAATAGTAACTTTAAAAACGAAAGATTGACAGCCTTTTGAATCTTTTATATAAACTTGATGAATGCCAGGGCTTAAATTTGTAAAGACATTATTAGTTTGAAACGGACTGTCGTCTACAGAATATTCGTAAGGCGCAGTTCCAGCCAGTCCATTAATAGTCAAAGTTTGCTTATCAATTAAAAAGTCAGCATAAATAGGCATTAACGGACTTACTGTTATTGATTTTGTATATAATTTATCATCGTTATCTTTTACTGTAATAGTATAAGTTCCAGCAACCAGATTAGTAAAAATATTGCTGGCCTGAAATGTTGTTCCACCATTTATAGAATAAACGTAAGGCGTAAATCCGCCGGTTGCAGTAACAGTAATTTCTGCATTACTTGTACATTCTATTGGTTTTGTAATTGCAAGAGCAGCCGAAATCGGAATCGCTATTTCAGCCCAAAAACTGCCTGGTTCGCAATTATTAGAATCCTTTACTCTCAAATGGTGTAATCCGACATTAACATTTGTAAAAATATTATTGGTTTGAAAATTACCGTTATCAATTGAATAAAAATAGGATCCGGTTCCTCCTTGCGCGCCGAGAATTGATATCGTATTTCCGTCAATTACCATGTCTGCATTTACAGCTGATGGTTCTGTAATCGTATACGGAAGCGTACTTGTACAGCCTGTAGCGTCGATTACTTTAATAGTATAATTTCCTGCTTTAAGATTGGCAAAAACATTGCCGCTTGTATAAGGACTATTATTTATAGAGTATTCGTATGGAGCTTGCCCGCCAACAGGATTAATTATTATAGATGCAGTACTGCCATAACATGAAATTGAAGTGTCTGACGCTGTTATAACTAAAGGCGAAGGAGATTGAACTATTTTTGATAGTATTGGTGAAACACAACTATTGCTGTCTTTTACAACTATATTATAAGTTCCAGTAAGAACATTAGTAAAAACATTAGCAGGGCCATAAGTTACTCCTCCATCTATAGAATAAATATAAGGTGCTTGTCCTCCTGTTGCCTGAACAGTTATTGAATTATTAATACAATCTGAAGGTGTAACCACAGCAGTTGCAGTTATCGGACTAAGTGAATTTACTACAATTGTGTTTGAATTAGAGACCGTATTTGCAAGGTCTTTAACAATTACAGTATATGTTCCGGCCGGAATATTAGTAAAAGTATTATTCAATTGATATGATACTCCTCCATTTATTGAATATGCGTATGGTGGTTGGCCACCGGTAGCATTAACAGCTATAGAAGCGCCACTTATACAATCTGATTCTTTAACGAGTATTGCCGAAGAAATTAAAGGATCCGGAACCACAACCGATGCCGAAAATGTTCTTGTACAGCCGTTAGAATCTCTTGCTTCTGTAAGATAATTTCCTGAAGTTAAAACAGTAAAAACATTACTAGATTGATAAGAACCTCCATCAAAAGAATATTGATAAGGAGGGGTTCCTCCAGATGAAGTTAAGGTTATGTTTTGACCGGAAGTTTCTAAAAGAACAGTTAAAGCTGTTGGTTGATTGATTACATGATCAATAGTTGACACACAACCAGCAGCATCTCTTACTTTAAGTGTATAAGTTCCAGCATTAAGTGTGGTAAAAATATTGCTACTTGTATAAATACCATTATTTATAGTGTACTGATATGGAGCTTTTCCACCACTAGCATTAATTGTTAAGGAAGCATCACTACCACCATTACATGATACTGATGTATTTGACGCTGTTATAAATAAAGGTGTAGCAGGCTGTATTGTTGTAGTTACAGATGAAGATAAACAACCCTTACTGTCTTTTACAATTATAACATAGGTACCAGGATTAGGAGTGCCAAAAACATTAGACGAGATAAAAGTCATTCCGCCATCAAAAGAGTAAATATAAGGCGCTTTTCCTCCTGTTGCTATCGCAGTTATTGTTCCTGTACTACAATTTGTTGGGTTTGTAACAACAGCAGTTGCGCTTAAAGCAACAAGTGGATTTATAGTTATTGCAAATGGATTTGAAATCGAATTTACAGCGTCTCTCGCGATTATAGAATATGTTCCAGGAATTAAATTATTAAAATTATTATTGACTTGAAAAGGACTACCATTTAAAGAATAAGTGTAAGGAGATTGTCCTCCGGCTGCAGTAGCAGTTATTACTGCATTGCTATTAGCGCTACAATCTATTTCTTTAGTAATAAAAGCTGTTGCAGTTAAAACGGGTAATATATTTGCTGGAACCGTAGTTATACAACCTTTGGAGTCTTTCACCATAAAAACATAATTTCCAGGTGTTAAGTTTGGAAAAAATGCACTTGATTGAAAATTAACTCCTTCTAAAGAATATTGATAAGGTGCAGTTCCTCCAATTGCTGTAATAGTTGCCATTTGACCGCTAACCATTGAAGTTGCATTTAAGGTCGTTGGTGCAGTTATTGTATAACTAGCCGTAGTTGGGCAGCTGGTAGAAGTATCTAATACTTGTATGCTATAAACTCCAGCCGATAAATTAGTGAAAGTATTGCTACTTGTAAAAGAGCCTCCGTTTAAAGAATAATAATATTGTCCATTTCCTGCAGAAACACTAACTGTTAATGATGCTTTGTCTCCACTACATAAAATAGCGGTATGAGTTGCTGCTATATTTAAAGCAGGAACAACTTTTACGTTAAAAGAATTGGTTGTAATAGTCCCATTATTATTAATTCTCGCATATATAGTTGTAGAAATTGCAGCAGTATTATAATTTGAAGGATTTGCAATTGCATTTGTATTATTGGTTGCATCTGCAAGGCTTAAATGATAACTAACAACGGTTTGATCAGGATCTAAATTGCCAATTAAGAGATATTTTTGCTTCGATAAATCAAAATTATTGTCTCCGGAGCAATGCACAATATCCTGAGCATAAAAAACAGTAGTAAACAAGAAAAGAAAACAAAGTAGAGTTTTTTTCATAGTATTAGATTTGTTAAAATGGACATAACAAATATAATACAATAAATATTGTTAAAATTGAGGTTTCCCGTAAAGACGTGAAAATTTGAACCTAAAGTGAAATTTTCATTTTAAATACAAATAATGATTGTAATAATCAATAATAGCCTTTCCCTCTAATAAAACATCAGCACCAATAATGCCGTGAACCGTCTTTGCTTTGTAGGCTTCTAAAGCTTCATTTACATGTGAAAGATCAAAAATAACCAAGCTGAAATCCGAGTTTTTCCAGCTACCGATTTGTAAAAGGTTATTGTCCGAAATTTGTGTTCTCATGCCCGTTCCTCCAGCTCCCGAAGCTTTGGTTTTTGATTTTTTTGCAGTAATACTAAAACGTTCAATACTTTCAAAACCTATGCAGGTATTAGAAGCTCCTGTATCAAGAATAAAATTCCCCGAAACACCATTGATTTTTGCTTTTATCAAAAGATGCTGTGTTTTGGTGACTTTGAATTTTATTTTCTTGTATTGCTCTTTTTTAAGAACCTCGTGAAGATTTTCCATTTTTGATAATGATTGAAAATCAAAAATAAACCAATTACAATCAATAAACTAATGATGTAATAGATATAATTTGATGCTTTTTCTTCCTGTGAAATTGAACCGTAATACACAAACGAGCTCCAGTAATAAGGAGATTTCTTCGCATTTGGAATCGATTTGTCATTCAAAAAAGCAATTTTAGCATTAGTATTAGCTTCAAAATAAGAAACATCATTTTTGACATTTTTATAAAAATCTGTCATAAAAACGGATGTTGTATAATCGTTTACTTTCCATAAAGAAAACAACAGATTCTGTGCGCCGGCAAACTGAAATCCTCTCGCAACGCTCATCGCACCTTCGGCTTTATACAATTTCCCGATTCCGGTTTCACACGCACTTAAAACCACTAAATCAGGATTGATGTTGAGATTGTACAATTCAGTATATAAAATTTCCTGATCATAAAATTTAATACTCGCCGGAGTTTCAATATCGCCCGAAGAAGCATGTGTACTCAAATGCAAAATCGAATAATTTGCAGCATTCTTTTTAAAATTAGAGAAACTGGCTTTCGAGTTTTCTAAATAGTTTCCTTTGAAATTATTTCGGATCGATTCTAATTCTTTCTTCGAATAAGTCAATTCATAAGCTGATTTTTCGAAAATTGGAAAAAGGCCTAAAACTGTTTTTTCTGAATTTGAAACAGGTTTTGAATTCAAATAAAAACTAGCCGAAGTATTATAAGCGATCTTAAAGTCATTCAACAAATAGTGCATTTTGGCAAAATTGGTTGTGTCTGATTCTTTGGTAATCAAAGCTTCAAAAGGCAGGAAATTTAAAATTCCATCAGGGATAATGATGAGGTTTTTGTAAATAGTATTTTGTGGCAATTTCAGCATATTATAAATAGTATTTCCAGTGTGATTATATCCGGAAATATCATTAACAATAGCATTTGCATTGTTGAAATAATCTATAAATCTTGCAATGATAGGAATTGCAGTATCTGTAATATTAATATACTGGAGATTAATTTTGTTATTTTGCAAGGTGAAATAAAACAAACTTTCATCACCCATAAAATAATAAACCATTACTGCTTTGTCTTTTTCCAATTTTGAAAGAAGAGCTTTTAAATCACAGTTTTCAGAGGAAGAATTAAAATCTTTAGATTGAATTTTTTTCAATAAAAGCATCAATTCGTTTTGCTTTTTTATTACCGAATTTATTTTTGAAATATTGGCTAACGCTCCTTTTTGCTGTTCTTTTAAAATGGAATTATTTAAGTTTTGAAGTTGCTTCAAAAGAGATTTTTCTTCTGCAGAAGCAGTTTTAATAGTCGAACGATAACGTTGCAAAATGCCGGATTTTGTTTTTTCTGATAATTGAAAAGCCTTTTCTAAATATTGAATTTTGTTTTGTTCCTGATACAATCGATCATAAATCAAAAGACATTTTTCAGTACGATTTCTTGCTCTCATCTGACTAATGATTTTGGAGTTTTCGTAAACTAAAATATTCATCATTAAATCTTCAAGATGAAAAGAAAGCAGATAAGCCAAAAGTGCTTTTTTGGGTTGATTTTGTTTGATATAAATATCAGCTTGTAAATCAAGAACATCTAATAAAGCCGTCTCAGCATACAAATCATTTTGTTGTGGAAGAATGTTTTTTGAATTATAGTTCGGAATTAAGACTTTAAAAACAGCTTCAATTTCTTTAGAACTTTCAGCATATTTTTGTTGTTCAAAAAGCAATAAAGCTTTTTCATAATATAATTTTGCGATTTGTCTTGGTTGTTGATTTGGAGTTTCAAAAAACAGTTTTTCTGCCTTTTTTAAATAAGAATTAGCAAGATCATAGTTTTGCCATCTTATGTTTAAGGAAGCCAAATTTCTGTAACAATTTGATAAAGTTTCAGATTGGCCTTTTTCTTTTTCCAAATATTTAATGGCGGCCTTAAATGATTTCTCTGTATTATCAGTTGAACTCACAACAAATAAAACCTTATTTGAATTCAGCATATAACTATTCCCCAGATTATTCAATAAAATGCCTTTCTGCGAATTCGATAATTTCTCCGTTTTTAAAGTATTTTCCAATAATTCAATCGCTAAAGAAGTTTTCCCTGAACTCTGATAAACATTCGATAGATTTAAAATCGCAGCAAATTTCTGTTTCTGAGCATCAGGATAATTTTTGGTAGTATTAACAATAAAAAAATATTGCTTAATCGTGTTTTCGGCGTTGTCATAATCCCCTAAAACAGTATATAAATTCCCCAAAGGTTTCAGGCAATATTCAATAATATCATAATTAGAAAGTTGCTGCTTCTGATAAATTTGCCAGGCTTTTTCATAACTTGAAATTGCTTTTTCAGTTTGCCCGAATTGATTTTCATAATATGCTTTATTGCAGTTTAAAACCACAATTGACAATAATTCGTCTTTGATTTTTGGTTTTGGACTTTTCCAGAAATCAGCTTCTGTATTGGTTAATTGTTGTAACGCTTTCGCGGAAGGATGAGCGACAAAAACATCAATTGCAGTATATATTTTATCTTCCTGAGAAATAGTTTTCTGCCCGAATAGAATCAGCGTAAAGAAGATGAAAATATGGCAATATAGTTTTTTCATAAATGATTATTTATTCCACAGAGATACACAAAGTTTTTCGCAGAGATTCACGAAATATTTTAAAGTTTTTTTGCCACGAATTTCACCAATTTTCACCAATCAACAAATGAAAGCAAAGTGTTAAAAAAATTAGTGAAAATTAGTGAAATTCGTGGAAAAACCTTTTATACATATCTCTGTGCAAACCTACGTGTATCTCTGTGGTAGAATCCTAAAACTTCCAAATTCCATAAAACTGAAAATAATTAAAATTCTGCTCAAAGTTGATTACATAACGTGCACCCAGACTCGGACCAATTCTTGCGAAACCAGCCGTTAAATCAAATAAAAGACCGGTTTTAAAATCAGCAAATGAATTTTTTACCGTATTGGATGTTGTAGTTGTACTAATTAAAAAACTCTCTTTGTCGCCTTCAAAAGTCTCGATTTTTATATTCTGATTTTGTTCTTCTGAGACATTTATATTCGCCTGAATTCCGGTACCAATTCCGATATAATTATTAATGTTGTACCGAATCAAAAGCGGAATTTCCCAATTAACATTTTGGTTTTCCGTTTCAGTAGTGGTGCGCACCAATTGTCTTACTCCGTTTGCGTTTGTGTTTATTTCATTTTTAATATCAACGTCACTGTCATATTTATTCAAAGCATTAACCCATTCTGCCTGCCAATAAAAACGATACGATTTAAAAGGCGAGATCGTGGCACCCACAAAATAACTCGTCGATTTTTCCAGATTTGGATACAAATTATATCCGGCTTTTGCACCAATCGAAATTCCGGGCAAGAATCGGGTAGTGGCGTAATTGGTAATTATGGGTTCGTTTTTATCAAAAATAATAGCGGTTCGGCTTCGGGTTTTTACTTTATGAAAGTCCTCTGCAAATTTCATGGAGTATTTTACAAAACCTTTTGTAGAATCTTTTTCATGTACATTTTTTTGTTCGCTTCCTGGTAAATAAATGTTTTTGAAAGTGAAGAAAATCTGCTTTTGTTTGATGATGGTGTCGAGACAACTTACGGTTGGTTCTTCATCTTTTGGACAAATCGGACATTTAGGATACATGTCTTCAATCTGAAAAGTCTTTTTATCAAACATGTCCGGAACATCTGTTTCTAGCCGAATCATTCTCGCGGGTCCTTCGCCGTTGTTTTGAAAACGGGTTTTAAAATTCACTCTTTTAAAACGCACCAATCTGTAATTCATAAAACTTCCATTAGATCCCATTTTGTTTGGATCATGAGAAGTCACAATTTCCATTTCCAGATTTTTTATTTTGTGATTTTTATAACTCCGATTCGGAACAAAAATCCCGCGCATTGTAACCGTAGCGCTGGTATCTTTTATCATTTCCGGAGTAGTTTTAAAGGTATAAAAAACATTGCGTGTTTCTCCCGGATTAGCACCGTCAAATTCTAAAACATTGACATTATGATATAATTTATTTGCTTCTAATAAGGAAGCATCCAAATCTTCTTCTGTCGTTGTATTCCGATATTTTTTGAGTTTTATTGTATTTTCGGCGGAAGCCAGATAATTTTTAGAATCGTCCAGGTCATCAACCGACGCAACAGCATTTTCCTTTACTTCGCGTTCGTTGGCATACGTTCTAAAATCGACCAATTCGAAATTGTTATTTTTGAATTGCTTCTCATTATAAAACAAATACAGTTTCCCGCTCGCAACATAATTCTCCAAGTTTTGATAACCTACTACGACTACCATTTCCTGTTCCGGAATGGGGTCGCAGTTTTTGATTATCGCAAATCCATTTTGATCTTCTATGGAAGCGATGTCTTTATAATTGGTATCAGTAATATCGTTTATCGCAACTTTTTTAGGTCGCGTTGCAGGTGGTTTTCCGTTATCGTAATTGTTGGTTACGGCAAGTCTTGTGGTATACGTTCCTTTGTTTTTATAGACGTGTTTAGGCTCGGCTTCTTTGCTGTAATGGCCGTCACCGAGTTCCCATAAATACGAATAACTTGGTTTTGGCGCACCCGCAATCGGAATCAAAGGTGGAGTTTCCGGTTTATAAGTAACGGCATTTCCATTTTGAATAAAACCAATAGTGGCTCTTCGGGTTATGGTGTCTTTTACTTTGGTTTGTCCTATTGCGAGAATAGAGAATAGAATAAAGAAAATAGACGTTAGTAATTTCATAACTAGAGGTTTTTTAGCTTTAAAATCATCTGAATTAATTTCAAAACAGGTTTAAATGTAAAAAAAAGTGATGAGCAAATCACCACTTTTTCTTAAAAAGTATTTTGTAAGTTACTGAATAGCATTGATTGCGGCCACCAGTTGCGCTTCTGTCCCAATAACAGTTTCTGCAAGTGTAAAGGTGTAAACATCGTTGGCTGCAACGGTTACGGCTTTTATTGCATAACGCCAATTGCCATTGTCCTCGGTCACAAAAATCACATGACATTTTAAACCAATTGGGATTTGACCGTAGTGTTCGCTGAATAATCCAGCCGTAGTATAGGTATCTAATTTAGCCAATGCGTTTGTTCCTTCTCCATCATAAGATAGATAAACAGCGCTATTATTATTGTCATAACCATCAGGAGCATCAACAAGAAGGGTTGTTTTAGGTCTTGGATCGCTGTAGAAACGATCCACATTTGTCCAGCCAAAGTTTCCAAAAGTTACATAATAGTTGGCGCCTTCACCCTGAACACCACCTTTTCCGCCATTAGCATCTTTAGCTTCTCTCCAGGCTAGTTCTCCTTTATCGTCGATTACACCAGCCCATAAGGTCATGGCATTGTCTAAACCATCTGTTAAATCAGTCGGAATCATCATATTCATAGAACAAGAGTTTTGAAGTTCAACGCCGCCCTGTTTTGCTTTGATGAAGATTTCTCCTCCTGAAATTAACAGGTTTTTCTTTCCGTCAGGCATAATTCCCATTGTTGGTTTGTTGGTCACCAACATGTTTCCTTTGTCAAAAAGTTCGATATATTCGATATCGACAGTTCCTGTTACCGGATTTCCGTTTTTAGTCAGACAGTTTCCGTTGATGTTTACTTTTACTCCTTTTGCAGAAGTAAAGGTTACCACTCCGGCTCCGGCTGTAATAGTAAAATTTTGTGTGTTTCTTTTAACTCCTTTTTCGTTGATGCTTTTAAAGGCTGCAGAAGTTGGTGGCGAAATAATAATGTCATCGCCGTCACTGTTGGTATCACAACTTACTAAAGTGATTACTAATAAAAATAAAAGACTGATAGTTTTAAATTTTGTGTTCATGATTTCTAGTTTTATAAATCTGTCTTGATTAGTTTCAAGTGGTTTCAGATTCTGGTTGTTAATTTTAATTTTATATTCTTATATCAATTCGGGTTTGATATTGTTACCCTAATTTTTAAAATTTATTTTTCTGCTTGTTTTATACGGTTATATCAACTCACGATAAAAATTGTTACCCCCTGTTTTTTAATTTTTTTTAATTTATACGGAGAGACATTTATCTTCAAAGAGGTTTCCATCTTCGTCGACAGCGACTAATATGTTTTTCTTCCGCGAAAGCGTAATTATTAAATACAGCCAAACAATCGACCAAAGCCCAAATGTGAGACAGGTAAGAAAGAGATGAAAGAATGTTTAATGGATTTTTTTTCTTTGGATAAAACCACATAAGGCAGCTTTTCATTATGTTCAATAATTACAAAACCATTTCGTTTTTTGGCCGAAATCATTTCGTAAAACTGATCCAGATTTTTATTATTTGTAAATTGATACGTTTTCATTTCTCTTAATTTTTTATGGTTTTAAAAGATTGTTGTACCGTTATATCAATTTGATTTTGTAATTGTTACCCCTGTAAATGAGATTTATTTCAGATTCTTTTTCTAAATTAGCTATCAAAAAGTTTTTTTATGGGCGCAAATAAAATTCATCCTGACCAAATGTATATTGAGGGACTTGCTGCAAATGATTCGGCAATCATTCAGTCTATATATAAGAAGTTCGTTCCAAAAGTCGTTTTTTTCGTCATGAATAATTCGGGCGATAAAGAACAGGCACAGGATATCGTTCAGGAAGTCATGATTTTGCTTTTTAATCAGGCGAAAGCCAATACATTAAAATTAACGTGTCCGTTTGATGCCTACTTTTTTTTATTATGCAAAAGGAAATGGCTCAATGAGTTAAAAAAAACATCCAATAAAGGGGTAACAATTAATGAAGACGTTGTATCTATGAATGAATCTGCACTTGAATTAATTGGACAAACAGAAGAATTTGACGAAAAACAACAACTTTTTGATACCATGTTTCAGAAATTGGGGGATAAATGTCAGGAACTTTTAAAACTGAGTTTTTCAATTAAGTCGATGGAAGAAGTTGCTGAAAAACTCAACGTTACTTACGGTTATGTCCGTAAAAAGAAATCGTTGTGCGTGGGTCAGTTAACGCAGTGGATTCAGGAAGCTAAAAATTTTAATTCTCTAAAAAACAATTAGTCATGAACGAAGAACGCTACATATTATTTGATCAATATCTTCAAAGCGAAATGACTGCTGTCGAAAAAACTGATTTTGAAAAACAATTAGCCGAAGATCCGGAATTTGCATCAGAATTTGAGACTTTCAAAGGGGTACAACTTCAATTGGAAAACAAATTTGGATTTGAAGCCGAAAGAGAAGCGTTTAAGGAAAATCTGACTCAAATTTCAGAAAAACATTTCAATAACAGTAAACCAAAAGTAGTATTAATGCGTCCGTGGTATTATGCAGCGGCAGCCTCTGTCATTATTTTATTTGGATTGTTCTTTTTTGACTACAATCAAAATCCGGCCTTTAATGATTACAATCACCCCGGACAAGCTCATTTTACAGAAAGAAGCACTACGAATGTGCATTTATTACAAGCCGAAAAAGCTTTTAATACCAGAAAATTTAAGGAAGCCGTTCCGTTTTTTGAAGCAGCTTTAAAAGAAAACAAAACACCGGAAGTTCAGTATTATTATGGTATTTCTTTATTACAAGTTAGTCACTATCAAAAAGCCGAAGCTGTTTTTAACGAATTGAAAGCCAACAGCCCTATTTATAAGGATAAGTCAATTTGGAATCTGGCTTTAATAAAATTAAAGAAAAAAGATTACGAAGGCTGCAAACAAATCCTGCAAACCATTTCTCAGGATTATGAGGATTATGACGAAGTTCAGGAGCTTTTAGATGCATTGGACTAGGAATTTATTTCGCAGAGATACACGAAAAAATACACAGAAAGTCGCAGAGTTTTAAAGAGCTTTGCGATTTTTTTTTAACCGCAAGGTGCGCAAAGGGTTTACGCAAAGATGCAAAGTTTTTAATTTTCTTTGCGTTCCATAGCGTAAACTCTTTGGTACCTTGCGGTTAAATTCTTTCTGGCCTTTACGTAAAACCGTAATTGAATTTGATTTTTAATAGCTACATTCGGTTTTAATTTATACCAAAACAAACCCAAAAACGATCTAAATTTAATGAAAAAAATTACCCTCTTTTTCTCTTACTTCTTTCACAAATTACCTTCGGCCAGGCCAAAATTACCGAAACCGAAAAACTTTCTGCAGTCTGCAAAGTTTGGGGATTCTTAAAATATTATCATCCGAAAGTGGCCAATGGCGATTTCAATTGGGATCAACAGCTTTTGGATATTTTACCAAAAATTGATAAGGCACAAACTAAAGCAGAGTTCTCTTTAGTTCTGGAAAACTGGATTGATGATTTAGGGCCCATAAAAGAAATTGGGCCAATTACTGTACCAAAAGATGTCCGGTTTTTTGATAAAAATTTTGATTTAAGATGGATTAACAGTAATAAATTGTTTTCAAAAAAGCTTTCGAAGAAACTTAAATTTATTGAAGAAAACAGATTTCAGGGCAAACAGTTTTATGTTGAAGGAAAAGAACATGTTGAGAATGTTTCTTTGATAAATGAGCGTTATGATGATCCCAATTTTAATGATAAAAATTCAAAACTGCGAATGATATTTATGTATTGGAATGTTGTCGAATACTTTTTTCCGTTTAAATATTTAATGAGTCAGAAATGGGATGAAACTTTAACAGAAACATTGCCTGAGGTTGTCAAAGCTGAAAGTCAGAATGATTTTTACACAGTAATGAAGAAGATGATTTCAAAAATGGATGACAGCCATACAGAGTTTTTTGTATATCCTTCAGCTTCTACAAGCGGAGAAAGAAGAAGATTTTTTCCTGCTGATGGAAAAATAATTGATGAAAAAATAGTGGTAACAGAAATTTTAGGCGACAGTCTGGCCGAGGCTTATAACATAAAAGTAGGCGATGTAATCACAAAAATAAATGACAAAACAATTAAGGATTTTATCTCAGAAAAAAGAGATTTAATCTGTGCTTCAAATGAGGCTGCTTATTTAGATAAACTAGCAAAGATTGTCTTGGTGAATCCCTCAGATAATGTTAAAGTAGAATTTTTGAAAGATGGAAAATACGAAACAAAAGAAATGATTTGGTTTGATTATCATGATTCTCACAGGAATGAATTTAAAAAGGGAGCCATGAAAAAGAGAGACAAGTTTAAGTTTTTGGGTAATAATATAGGCTATGTCGATATGGGGATTATAAAACCGAAAAATATTCCAGCAATGATTGAAGCTTTAAAAGCTTCCAAAGCAATTGTTTTTGATATGAGAAATTATCCAAACGGAACTTTTAGAGAGATATCGCAATTTTTAAATCCGCAGGAAAAAGAATTTGCCATTTATACCCGCCCATATTATGGTTATCCTGGTAAATTTATTTGGGATGGCTCAACGAAAAGCGGTTCTGAAAACAAAGATAATTACAAAGGAAAAGTGATTGTTTTGCTTAACGAAAAATCAATCAGTCAATCTGAATGGACGGCAATGTGCTTCCAGACGGCGGGCAATACGACAATTATTGGAAGTCAGACAGCTGGAGCAGATGGAAATGTAAGCCAGTTTGATTTTAAGGGATTTCATACCTTGTTTTCAGGAATTGGGGTTTATTATCCAGATGGAAGAGAAACACAAAGAATTGGTATCGTTCCGGATATTGAAGTAAAACCAACAATCAAAGGAATTAAGGAAGGAAAAGATGAGGTTTTGGATCGTGCTTTGGTTTTTATTGAAACTGGGAAATAACAGCTAGGTTGCGTCCAAAACATTTTCAAATAAAAAAATCCGTTTCAATCCGCGTTTTCACGAAGTGAATCCGTGTCATCCGCGTGCCATTTCCTCAAGATTGGGAAAGTTTTTAATATTGTCGTAATTTTGGCTTCTTAAAAATTATACCATTGAATTCAACACCCATAATTACCGATACACATACCCATTTATATTCTGAAGAGTTTGATCAGGATCGCGACGAAATGATGCAGAGAGCCATAAATGCCGGAGTAACACGTTTTTTTATTCCCGCCATTGATGCCGCTGCCACACAGTCAATGTATGATTTAGAGCAAAACTATCCGGACTATGTCTTTTTGATGATGGGTTTGCATCCTACTTACGTTAAAGATAATTATGAGGAAGAATTACAGCATGTAGAAACTGAATTGGCCAGAAGAAAGTTTTATGCTGTTGGGGAAATCGGAATTGATTTGTATTGGGATAAAACGCATCTGAAAGAGCAGCAAATTGCGTTTAGAAGACAAATTCAGTTAGCAAAACAATATAAGCTACCAATCGTAATTCATTGCCGTGAAGCTTTTGATGAAATTTTTGAAATTTTGGAAGAAGAAAAATCAGATGATTTATTTGGAATTTTTCATTGTTTTACTGGAACTCACGAACAAGCTTTACAGGCAATATCCTATAATATGAAGTTAGGAATAGGAGGAGTTGTAACTTTTAAAAACGGAAAAATCGATCAGTTTCTAAATCAAATCGATTTAAAACACATTGTTTTGGAGACTGATTCTCCTTATTTAGCGCCGATTCCATATCGTGGAAAACGAAATGAAAGTAGTTATTTAACCAATATTTTAGCAAAATTATCTTATATTTATAGTATTTCTGAAGAAGAAATTGCAGAAATTACAACGCAAAATTCAAAAGATGTTTTTGGGATTTAATTATCAACTAACAATACTTTAATTTTTTTTTTGTTCTTTTGCCCACCTAAATAAATAAAACAGATATTTATAATGCAGAGATTTGATGCCATTCGACCGTTTTATGATTCAGAAATAAATGAAGCACTTCATGATGTTGTGAATCATCCGATGATGAAAACCATGATGAACTTTACTTTTCCGGAAGTAAATGATGAGGTTTGGAAAGAGCAGCTTAAAAAAACACATTCAATTCGTGATTTTCAATGCAACTTTATATATAATACAATACAAAAGGTTCTTGAGAAAAGTTCTGAAGGTCTCACAACTTCAGGATTTGAGAAACTTGAAAAAAATACTTCTTACTTATTTATATCTAATCACAGAGATATTCTTTTAGATACAACATTGCTGAATGTTTGTTTATTTGAACACGGTTTAGTCATGACAGCCTCTGCAATTGGAGATAATCTTGTTAAAAAAGCATTCTTGAGTACTTTGGCAAAACTGAATAGAAACTTTTTGGTTTTAAGAGGTTTAACTCCAAGAGAAATGTTGCAGAGCTCTAAATTATTGGCTGAATATATGGGGCAATTATTGCTTCGCGAAAATCGTTCGGTTTGGATTGCACAGAGAGAAGGACGTACAAAAGATGGAAATGACGAAACTAATCCGGGAGTTTTAAAAATGATTGGAATGGGTTCTGATGAATCGAATTTGATGGATTATTTTAAGAAATTAAAAATCGTTCCGGTTTCAATTTCATACGAATATGATCCGACAGATGTTTTGAAAATGCCACAATTAATGGCAGAATCAAAGAACGAAGTTTATATTAAAGAGAAAAATGAGGATTTCATGACCATTTTAAGTGGTATTATGGGAACTAAAAAAAGAATACATATTTCCGTTGGAGATGTTTTAGATACTGAAATTGACCAAATTGTAGCAGAGAATGATAACGCAAACAAGCAAGTTCAGGCTTTGGCACAAGTTATTGATGACTCCATTTTATCTAGTTACCGATTATGGCCAACAAACTTTATTGCTTACGATATTTTAAACGAAACTGATAAATTTTCTCATTTGTACAGAGAAAGTGAAAAATCACTTTTTGAGCGTCGTTTAGAAATGAGAATCGGAAGCGATAATCCGGTTACAAGACAAGGATTTTTATCCATGTATGCCAACCCGGTTGTCAATAAATTAAAATACCAGGATGTCATCTAAAGCTAAAATACTTTTGATTTATACCGGAGGAACTATCGGTATGAGCAAAGACTTTGAGACGGGTGCGCTTAAGGCGTTCAACTTTGGAAAATTATTGCAAAATATTCCTGAAATCAAACAATTAGATTGTGAGATTGAGACGTTTTCGTTTGAAACACCAATAGATTCATCTAATATGAATCCTGAAATGTGGACGAAAATTGCCGAAATCATTGAAGAAAAGTATGCCGCCTTTGACGGATTTGTCGTGTTACACGGTTCAGATACCATGTCGTATTCGGCTTCAGCATTGAGTTTTATGTTAGAGAATTTGGCAAAGCCGGTAGTGTTTACAGGATCTCAATTACCAATTGGAGATCTTCGTACCGATGCAAAAGAAAACCTGATTACGGCAATTCAGATTGCTTCACTTCAGGAAAATGGGAAACCGGTAATCACTGAAGTGTGCTTGTATTTTGAATATAAATTATACCGCGGTAACCGAACATCAAAAGTAAATGCAGAACACTTTAAAGCATTTACAGCACCCAATTATCCTGAATTGGTAGAGTCTGGAGTTCACCTAAAATTAAACCGTCATTTATTTCTTCCGATAAAAGAAAATGCCAATTTGATCGTCCATAAAAACTTAGACAATCACGTTGCCATCATAAAAATGTTTCCCGGAATGAGCGAAGTGGTTTTGGCTTCAATTCTCGAAATCAAAGGTTTGCGAGGTATAGTATTAGAAACGTACGGTTCAGGAAATGCTCCAACTGAAGAATGGTTTTTGAATTTAATTCAGAAAGCAATTCAGTCCGGTTTGCACATTGTAAACGTAACGCAATGTTCCGGAGGAAGTGTCAATATGGGACAATATGAAACCAGTACAGCATTAAAATCCCTAGGCGTTATTTCAGGAAAAGATATTACTACAGAAGCCGCCATTACAAAATTGATGTATTTGTTAGGACATAATATTCAGCAGGAAAATTTCAAAACTATTTTTGAAACTGCTCTGCGCGGGGAGATTTCGCTGTAAAGTTTTCCACCATATAAGTAATATAAGTTCATTTTAGTTTTATGCCAAAAAAATGAATTCACATAGTTTGTCATTTCGAGGAACGAGAAATCTCCGCAAGTAGCTCGACAAAGATTGTCACCAATAGGAACGGAGCTGCTTGCGGAGATTTCTCGTTCCTCGAAATGACAAGATTGCGGATAATTGGAATTTGGAATTTTTTTTGTTTTGGAATTTCCTTCCCAAAGTTGGAATTTGGAATTTTTTTATTGGGATTTTTAAGGTTTAATCTTTATAACGAACCGGACAAGTTTCCAACTCTTCTTCAGAACTATGTCTTTTATAATAAACATAAACAATCACAGAAATAATACAAATGATTCCCTGAATCGCAACTGTGTTTCGAGTTCCAATAATGTGCGAAACATATCCAATTATCAAGCTTCCTACAGGAATCATTCCCTGATATGCCATTAAATAATAGCTAATACTTCTGGAACGCATATTAACAGTACTTTGTGTCTGCACATAAATGTTTATAGCAGAGGTTTGCGCCATCATTCCAACGCCACTTAATGCCATGCAAATAAGCGCTACGGTTAAACTATTTGAATACGCGAGTATAATTATACTAAAACCTAATAATAAGCTCGCAGCAATCATGATTTTGTTCATATTATCGGCTTTTTTAAGATTAGCCAAATAGATCGCTGATAAAATTGATCCAATTCCGGCGGCGCTTTCGAACCAACTGAAAGTTTGAGCATTTCCGCTGAAAAGATCTTTGGCGAAAACAGGCATTAAAGTATTAAAAGAGATCACGAATAAACTACTACACATTAACATCAAGAGCATTTTAGCCATTTCTGTTTCTTTTTTTACATAATCTAATCCTTCAATAAAATCATCCCACATTTTTAATTTGTCAATTGCTTTAATGTGGGGTGTGATTTTCATCATAAACAATGAAATTAAAACCGGAATATAACTTAGAAAGTTTCCAATAAAACAAATGTCTTCGCCATACTGGTGCAAAATAATTCCGGCTAAAGCCGGGCCGGCGATTCGGGCAAAATTATTTAATGTTGAGTTCAAAGCAACCGCATTTGGTAAATCTTCCTTGTCATTGACAATATCAATCATCATGGTTTGTCTGCAAGTCATATCAAATGAATTGATGATTCCCTGAAAAAGACTTAAAGCCAGAATAAAGTTGATGTTGTATATTTTTAAGTAAATCAGCAAAGCCAGAGCTCCAGCCTGAAACATAGATAACGATTGTAGCAAGATCATGCTTTTATGTCTGTCGTAACGGCCAATGATACTTCCGGCAATTGGCGCCAGAAATAAAGATGGAATCATACTTAAAAAAGTGGCTAAACCCAATAAAAAAACAGAACCGGTAATGCTGTAAACCATCCAACTTACAGCTGTTTTTTGAAGCCATGTTCCGATAACCGAAACAGATTGTCCGTAAAAGAACAATTTGAAGTTTTTTGATTTTAACGCTTTAAACATAACCTTTTATATTTTTTTACAAAGTTCGGAATTATGATTTCATTAGAAAAATTAATAATTTTACTGATAATAAGTAGTAAAACTTATCATTATGGAGATTTATCAACTTGAATATTTTATAAAAACAGCTGAAGTTTTACATTTTACAAAAGCAGCTGAATTGTGTTTTGTAACACAATCCGGATTGTCACAGCAAATTAAAAAACTCGAGGAAGAGCTCGGAATGCCTTTGTTTGTCAGGATCGGAAAAAAAGTACAGCTTACAGAGGCGGGTTCTGTTTTTTTAATTCACGCCAGGCAAGTCATCGAAAATGTTCAGAATGGAAAACAGGCCATAGATGATTTAAATCAGATGATTGGAGGAGAATTGCGAATTGGGGTAACCTATATTTTTGGACTTTTGGTTTTACCTGTTGTGAATTCATTTGCCAAAACCTATCCGAACTTAAAGATTGTGGTAGAATATGGCACAACAGAACCTTTGGAACAAAAATTATTGAATAACGAATTAGATTTGGTTTTGGTGATTTCTTCTAATGAAATTAAACATCCTTTTCAGAAAATTCCATTATTCTCTTCCAATTTGGTGATGGCCGTTTCAAGATTGCATCCGTTAGCGGTTTTAGATAAAATTGCATTTAAGAAAATCGAAGATGTAGCCCTTATTTTGCCTGTGAAAGGATTTAATTCAAGAGAATTTTTAGATGAATTATTTCTAAAAAACAACATGAAACCTAAAGTTTCGATTGAATTAAATGCCGTTCATGCTTTATTGCGATTAGTAGCTGATAGTGATTGGGCGACAATAGTGACGGAAAAAGCCATGAAAGGCTGGGATAATTTAAAGGCAATTCAGATCACCGGTGTAGGCACACAAAGGGATTCCTTTATATTGACCATTGAAGGTGCCTACCAAAAAAAGGCAGTAAAACTTTTTATAGAAGAATTTAGAAAAAGTATGTAAAGTAAATTTTTCTAACTCAATTTTTTTTGTGTTCTTTGCAGACCAATAAAGAGAGGTGTCCGAGTGGTTTAAGGAGCTAGCCTGGAAAGCTAGTATATGGGTAACTGTATCGAGGGTTCGAATCCCTTCCTCTCTGCGAAAACTAAAAACCGCAATTTCATATTTTCATGAAATTGCGGTTTTTTATTTAATAGAATACTGAGATAAATATGTAAATGCTAGTAAAAATCAGGTGTACCTCTTAACTTTTCAAAGTTTTTCTTACTACGTTCAATAGATTCTTTATCTGCTTTTTCAAATTCTTTGTCTGATACCTTATATTTCTTTTGTAAGGAATTCAAAATTACTAATAAATGTTCCTCTATTTGATTATAGGAATCATCGTCAATAAGATTCTTCAATTCGGTTGGGTCAGTTTTTAAATCGTAAAGTTCCCATTGATCGATATCATCATACATATGTATCAGTTTGTAGCGTTTTGTTCTTACTCCATATTGCTTTTTAACCATGTGAAAAGCAGGATAATCGTAATAATGATAATATATAGCCTCTCTAAAATCGTCATCGGATACTTTACCTTCTAAGAGAGTTTTTAATGATTTTCCCTGCATATTTTTTGGGATAGCGACTTGCGCGAAATCTAAAAAGGTTTCAGCAAAATCGAGGTTTTGAGTGAGTGCTGCTATTACAGTTCCCTTTTTAATTCGGGCTGGATACTTCATAACCAACGGCATCCTTAAAGACTCTTCATACATAAATCGTTTGTCAAACCAGCCTTTTTCACCCAAATAGAACCCCTGATCAGAGGTGTAAATAATAAGTGTGTTTTCAGAAAGATTATTGGCGTCTAAATAATCTAAAATTTTGCCAACACCTTCATCAACCGAAGCTATTGTTGCCAGATAATCCTGTAAATAGCGCTGTCCTTTCCAGATGGCAAGCTCTTTTCCTGACAAATGGGCGTCGTGCATGGCATCATTTTTTGGCTGATAGGCTTTATCCCATAGGGCACGCTGTTCAAATGTCATTCTGTCAAAATCAGTTTTCCAGGGATTGTTTGCTAATTCATTGCTGCCTTTTGCTACAGTCATTTTAAGATCATACCCTTCGTACATGTCTTTATAAATAGTTTGCAATTGCTGTTGTGATGCCAGTGAACCTTCATACGACGTAAAATAAGTTTCCGGAAGTGGAAATTTCACTGAATCATATTTATTTAAATGGCGTAACGCAGGCATCCAGTTTCTATGAGGCGCTTTTTGATGAACCATTAACATAAACGGTTGTTCATCATTCTTAACTTGTCTAATGTAATCAATGGCATAATCTGTAATTATATCTGTTACATATCCATTTATAACCGTGGTATCAGATAATTTACTGTTTTGCGGTGTTTTTTTCGCGCTATTTTTCTTTTTAATGTTTAAGGTATCCTGAATTTTAATAAACTGGGGATTGTAGTAATTCCCCTGATCGTTTAAAATATTCCAAAAATCGAATCCTTCAGGATACCCATGTAAATGCCATTTTCCAATAATCGCTGTCTTGTAACCTGCTTTTTGAAGTAGTTTTGGGAAGGTTTGCTGACTGTTATCAAAGCGGTCACCATTCATTCTAAAACCGTTAATATGGCTGTGTTTTCCGGTTAAAATTACCGCTCTACTGGGGCCACAAATAGAGTTGCTACAAAAAGCATTTTTGAAAATTACACCATCTTTGGCGATTCTGTCTATGTTTGGTGTCGGAGCTAACTTGCTAATAGGATGCCCATAGGCACTAATAGCCTCCGCCGCGTGATCATCAGCCATTATAAATATAATATTGGGTCTCCTCAATATTTTCCTGTCACCTACTTCTTGTTTCGTGCTTTTACAAGAGTGCAGCGCTGTAGCTATTAGAATAAAGCAAAAACATTTTTTAAACATTAATTTTTTTTTAAAATGAATTATATAGACCCAACGATAGCGATGTACAAAAGAGTTTTTAGTGATGTATAAAACTAATCAGGTACTTTTCTATCCGTGGATCGCATTAATGAACCTTAATTTTTAATTTCTCGAGAAATTTTTTGACTCGCTTCCTCTGGAATCCTGAATGGTCACAACATAAATTCCTCTCTTGTAACTGGAAACATTAATTTGATCCTGGTAAAGACCTGTTGTGGAAAACAATGTTTTTTGTAAAACCAGTTGCCCGTTAGTTACTTTCGTAATTTTTAATGTCGCACTAGGATCAGGAGACTCAAAAGTTACATTCAATAAACTTGAAGTCGGATTTGGAAAAAGGACGACATTATAAACAGGCGGAGGCGGAGGCAGAGTTTCACATAGTGCAACATGATTTTTACCGTCTAAACTCCAGGCTGGCTGAATAGGAACGCACATCCAGTTTAAGGCAGTAACGGCATTATCCGGTTCACGTGTTGTTGCAGCATAATCATTTACAGCGAAAGTATTAGACTGATCGGTTTGCCTTGTTACGGATCCAGTGATTGTAGCGTTATTGCCATTTGCACTAGAGTCTGTTAAAGTTGTCCCTGCAGTCTCATCACACTTATAGTTGGCCAATAACTGACTGTAAAACGGATGGCCTGAACTTACCGGTTTTGTTGCCCATTCTACTAAAACGTCATTAGGGATTACTGAATTCCAAACCCTGATATCTCGGTAGCTTCCATCGAACTTTAAACTATAGGTTGTGGTACCATCCTGATTAATAACAAAAGGCAAACCTGAGTTGATACTGTTAATGTTTTGCATTTTTTCATAGCCCACTACCGCTCCGTCTTCGTAAGCTGTCATTAGTCCATCCCTGTCAAAACTCACTGCCAGATGATGCCAAACGCCAGGCTGTAAATTACCGCCTTCAATATCTATTCTATCTGTTCCATCGCCCACATTTACTTTCCAGAATTTACCGCTTTGAGCAGAAATTACAAATCCCGCGTTGGCACCTCCGCCCCAGTTCTTGTTACTTATCAGTGCCGGATCGCCCGTATAATTATTGGCTTTTACCCAAAATTCAATCGTAAAATCCTGCGTTGTTCCAAACGAAAATGGTGTTTGATTAACTGGCTTGGCAAAAGATGTCGCCACAAAACGAGATTCATTAAAAGTTGCTGCATTACTAACAACAGTTTTACTAAGCTGCTGCGTTGTAAAATTTGGATTAGAGTAAATATTAAAAATGGTTCTTTCCTCGATTGTTCCTCCGCCATGCCCGGCCAAATTTCCCCCATGGTCTGTTGTAACCACTACCAGCCAGTCTTCGTTGGCATAATTAGGCCTGCTTTTCATTGCAGCAATTACCGCCGCTACATAAGAATCTGTCGTTTCAATAGTCGAAACGTACTGCGGGATTGTGGAAGCAAACCCATACGTATGACCTGCATGATCGACATCATCAAATGCTACGAAGAGCACATCCGGATTATCATTGGTTAATGCCAGTACTGCACCATTCTTCACTTCTAAATCTGTGGCGTAAGTGTTTTTTATATTGGCATTTTGTATAATGGTAGTATTAATTGGACCCCAATGTACACAGGAAATTGTTTTCAGGCTTGAGTTGAAAGTTTCGATCCTTGAAATAAAATCTGGATAATTGGTGAAATTCGCACCTGAAAATGTATTATCACTAACGCCATGTTTGGTATGCCAAACTCCTGAAAGCATAGTGCTCCATCCATTTCCACTCCAGGTTTTGTAAGCGCAAAGACCATCAGTGCTATAAACAGCATGGGTGAGCAAATCATCAATTGCCGGCGTATTGGCAGCAGTTAAAACATCGGCACGACAACCGTCAATTCCAATAAAGAGCACCTTGCGTGCCTGGCTTTGGACATTTAAAATGACAGTTAGAACTAAAATAAAAATAAATTTTTTTTTCATAATAAGATTTTTTATAAAGTCATTTAACCGCTTTATGTACAGCACAGAAGCGGAAAACAACGATAAGGGTTAGGGTTAGAAATTATTTATTGTATTGCATTATATTAAAGGTGAATTTGAGAATTCATAAATTGCTGTTTTATTGTTTTATAAACTTCTTGCAGTCACCTTTTTTTTCATCCTGAACCAGCAGAATATAAACGCCGTTATTCAATCTGGATACATCGAACTGGTCTTGGAAAATTCCGTTTTGGGAGAATATATTTTTTTCTAAAATAATTTGTCCACTAGTATTTATTACTTTCAATTTGCCTTTTTTGCCTTGAGATTTAAAATTTAAATTCAGAAAACGTGAGGTCGGATTCGGACTAAGGATAATTTTTAGCATATCAGAAACAGGTTTATTAATAGATAAATTATTACAGGGCGCAACATGGCTTTTTCCATCCAGATTCCATAACAGGAAAGAGTTAATTCAATTCCTATTAGGATTCTGTTTTAGTATTTGCTGGTTACTTTTTTGTAATCTTTGAGATTGTTTCTTCTTTGTCAGTAACTGTTTTGATAATATATATACCACCTGGAAGAGAATTTGTTTGAAGTCGAACGAAATTAGTTTTCGGCGTTTTCATTATAACTTCTTGTCCCATAATGTTATAAATAGAAACGTTCTGGATAAGATCACTAGATTCAATTGTCAAATTATCTGTAAACGGATTGGGATATACAATAGTTTTTTTTATTACATCGGTCACAGGTTTATTAATTGCCATCTTTTTAAGATTTGTCGGATTTCCAAGCGAATTGTTTACTGAAAACCAATTCGCTCCAAGATATTCAGGTAAGGAAGCTAGTCCGAATAACATAGTCGAAAAGTCTACAGCCTGAATATAAGAGGCTCTCGGCGTGGTGTTACTTCGCATGTATCTCCATAACACTTTTTTTGTTGGATTGCTGGGCAGGCTATATACAGCAGGTCCTGTTCCGTTATTATATAATGATAACAGATCTGATTTAGTATTAGAATAAATAGAGCTAAATCCTGCAATAATATGCGGTGAAACAATTTTGTTTGGATTATTGTTTATTTTGTCTGCAGAATATCCTCCTCCTGGTATTTCTCCGGCTCCACATCCCCATTCATAACTATTAGTTGCTCCTGCATTGGTGGCGAATAATTTGTCTGAACTTAACCAGTTGTTATAATAGCTCATATAATTGGCATCATTTTTAAAATAATTCACAAAATAGTAAGCAAACTGCGGGACAAAGCAGGAGGTGAATCCACCATCAGAAAGCGTTACATATCCATTGTAATTAGGATGAGCTACGGGTGCCGTTACCGGATTTGCAAAGTAAGTATTCCAAAATGTTTGGGATTTAGCATAACCAGGATTCGATGGATTTGCATTTTTAGCTAACCAGGATACCAGCATATATTCGTTAAACGGGGTGGTAAATGCAGAACCTACTTCGCCTGACTGATCCATAACCATTGCAATTTGTGTTGGATATATTGCTTTGGTATAATCCATAGCACCAAGTAAAGTATTTACATTGGCAACAATTGTTGCATTGCTAGAAAAATAATTCCTGCACATAAATAATCCCATTGCAAAAATGGCATTATCAACGGTACTATATTCGGTCGACCATGAACCATCCGGACCTCCGGTATCCCATTTAAAATAACGTGGAAACATTCCTGCTCCATTTACTTTGCCATTATTTTTAAAATCAATAAAGGTTTGCGTGGTTGCAATAACCTGATTTGCTGCTGTAGCATCCCAATTTACGGCATCCCCAGTTTTGGCGTGCATAGCACCAGATATACATAAAGATATAAGCCCAATTCCGTTTGCAGCTATGGCAGCCGGCTTAGGTCCGGCTCCATTAAGCGCCAAGGCATCCAGATAAACACCATTTGACTGGCGGATATCCTTAAAAACCTTATAACTATTTTGAAAAAGTTCTGTAATATAAGCCGGTTGATTAGAATCATTGTTGATTAGGATATCGTCAAAATATAAGGTGATATCCTTATTTAGTCCTACAGGATTGTTAAAATCCGGCATTAGGCTAATAGTAGTATAATTTCCGGTTAAACTACTGAAATCGAATACAAGATCTTCCCATTCATTTACTTTTGTCTGCGGACTCATACTCGCTATTTCAAGCGGTCCGTTCGGTCCTCCCTCTAATTTAAATTTAACCGGCGAAATTCGGGTTTTATACACTTTAACGTGTACATATTTATTTACCGTTAAATCTACTGTGAGGCTCGACCAAAAACCTTCCCAGGGTAATCCGTCTTTATCACGTAATAATTTGCAAACTTTATTACTGGTATTAATTCCCGTTTTAAAAGGATTATTAACAACAGTCAAAGTACTAAGATCATTCGAGCCGCCTTTTATTATATTCATCGTCATCGGCGTACCCTCATAGTTTTCTATCATTTGAGAATAAAGAAAAGGGGCATTTCCTAATAACAAAAACAGCACTATGCCTCTAAAATAATTTTTAGTTTTTTTCATTTTTATTTGGTTTTAGTTAGTAAATAAGGTTATTCAACTTTGTTATTTGCAGCTTTTTGTGATTAGAAAACTTTCTGCAAACCTGTAATTCGCACTTCAGATTAATTTTAAAAACCGTGTTTGCCAGAATGAAAACCGAGAGTAATTAAACCCTGTTTTACCTCGGGAGCATTCATGAACAAATTCCATAATAAACCGGTGCGGTAATTTTCTAACATGACTACTTCCGGTCCCTGATCAATGGCTAAATAGCGTTGGGCTGTCCATTGGTAATGTTGGCTGTGGGCATCATAAAATCCTGCCACTCCCCAGGTGTCGGTTTTATAATTCTCATATAAATTACGTATAAGCGCTTTAGATTCTGCCGGGGTATAAACAATAGAACTTATGGCTGCAGTGGGTGAAATAACGCCTTTGTCATTGCTTGGCATGTGGGCGTCATAACCTATTGAACCATCTGTATTTCGTGCATAAGAGGCAGTTAGACCCCAATAATTAGCCCCATAACCTTTATAATTTTTTGGATTGCTAACACAATATAAGTAATCGATCTTGGCATGGTTTACATTCAAATCCCAATAATTAGCATAGATATCTGATAGCTGAGTAGGATCTAAACCCAAATAGGAGTAATGCGCCCAAAACAAAGGGCCACCATACTCTTCAGCTCCATTATGTTTTAGAATTAAAGGCAGGTTGTATTTTACATTAGGCGAAACAATACCGCCACTTCTGGCCCAACCTTGATGATACGCTGCAGGAGAAATTGGATGTGAAGGTGAAGCAGCAGCCATGACATAGGTAATCAAACATTCGTTGTACCCTTCGAGAGGAAAATTCTTTTGCCATTCATAGTTGGGGGACCAGTGCCAAAATAATTTATTCTGATTGTTTGTGTACCATTGCCAATCGACTCCTTTCCATAGATCATCGTATTTTTGTGCCAGGGCTTTTTCGGTCGTTGTTCCGTTTTTAAGGTATTCGCGAACAGTAATCATTCCTGCAGCCAAAAAAGAAGTTTCTACTAAATCACCTCCATTATCCATAGTTCCAAAAGGAATAACATGACCTGTATTTCCATCTATCCAATGCGACCATGCTCCATGAAAGCGGTCAGCAGTAGAAAGGAAATTTGCCATTTTTTTTAATCGTTCTGTACCCTGATCTCGGGTAATATACCCTCGGGACATGGCTGACACTATAGCCATCAACCCAAAACCTGAACCGCCTGTTGTAACTGTATTTTGATCAAAAGCAGGATTTTGAGGATGGTATCGCTCTCTAGCCATTCCGGAATTGGTTTGGGCATAATCCCAGAAATAAGCAAAGGTTTGTTTTTGCACCAGATCCATAAGTTCCTCATCAGATAATTTTACTACCGGAGGAGTTACTATGGGAGGAGTTACAACGGGAGGAGGAGTAACCGTTTCCTTTTCTGAATCGGAACTACATCCCCAAAAACAAAAAAGTATTAATAAAGCAGATAATTTTGTCATGTTTAAATTTTTTTATAATTAGTACCAATTTTGTTTGGGGCAAAAACAAGAAATAGGTAGTATTGAAAAAACTCATTTATAGTCTTATAAAACAGCTTGCCATAGAAACCATCATGGCAAGCTTATTTGTATTATTTCTTTTTGCTGTATAAAGTGGTTACTTCAGCAGCAGTCAAAGCAGTAGAATACATTCTGAACTGGTCTAATCCACCAAGCCATGAAGACATCCAGCTGTCTGTGCCACATGCACCTCCGATACGCAAAGACGTAATTTTTGAATCGTCTAAATTGATAGCACCATGAGCACCCCAGGTTCTTGTGCTCACCGAAATACCATCTTTATAGAAGGTAAGACTGGAAGTGTTTGCATTATAAACAAAAGCACAGTGATGCCAGGCATTATCAAAAAGTCCCGAAACAGCAGAAGAGCCTTCCCAGGTGAGCCAGGTGTCTGCCATATATTTATCTACAATTACAAATTTCACGGCAGTGGCACCAGGAGAGCCTTCCATTAATAAAAACATAGCACCTCCGGACCAATGTCCGTTAGAAGATTTCAGACTAAATGCAAATTCAGCACCACTTGAAGCACCATTATGTTTTTCCCAAAATGCAATAGTAAAACTGCCTGCCGTCGTAGCAAAATCATTAGGTTTAGCAAATGAAACAAATTTTCCTGCTGTGCCCTGGGTTGCTTTACTTGCAGGGCCATCGATTACTGCGAATGGATTATCTGTAGGGAACTGCGCACGAATACTGTCTACGGCATTCATCAAAGGATTAGTGGTATTGCCATCAAAAGCAGCGTAAAATTTTAGTGGCCCGCCAACTGCATTGGCATCCTTAGGATAGTCTCCTAATGCCGGAGTATCCATTTCCTGACATCCAATAAATGCCAGTGAAATAAGCGCTATTCCAAAAGCTTTTCTAAAAAGTGATTTATTAATTTTCATTGTATATATTTTTATTAGTTTGAATAGTGTTAATAATTAGGATTTTGAATTAAAACACCGCCTGATTGATCAATTGCTGTTTGAGGAATTGGATAATATTTGTTTTTATCCAGGTATCCTAAACCACCTAATACAGATGCAGCATCACCCCATCTCACTAAATCGTAAAATCTTTCGCCTTCCATTGCAAACTCAATTCTTCTTTCTTGTTTGATAGCTGTTCTTAATGTAGTCTGACCGCCTGTAATGGCAGGTAAAAGGCTACTGTTTCCCCCTCTTGCTCTGGCACGAACTTTTTCTAAATAAGAAGCCGCTTTAGGGTTTCCAAGTTCATTAGCTGCTTCAGCCGCTATTAACAATACATCGGCATATCGTATTATTTTTATGTTTTTCCAAAAATTCTTATTAACGCCATAGCTGGCACGTAGAGAAGGAGTAGTGTAAGCTTTTTTATTCCAATATTTTTGAGCCAAAGGGGGGCTGGCCGGAAGCGTATTTCCAAATCCATCATTTTGCCCTGAAAATAGGATAGTTGTCGCTTTACGGGGATCACCAGTTTCGTAAGCATTAACTAAATCCGTTGTTGGTACATTGAATCCCCAGCCTAAATCCCAAGTACTTGTTCCTCGAACTCCTTGTGATTCCCAGTAATTATTGGCGTAATTAGTAGTCTGCAGTCTTAAAAACTGCACTTCGAAAACGGATTCTTTAGAATTATCACCAGCTTCTGAGAATAAAGTTTCATAAGAAGATACCAGAGCGTATTGTCCTGAATTAATAACTTCCTCACTTTTTGCCAATGCCTTTGCATAATTACCCTGATACAAATACAATTTTGCCAATAGACTATTTGCAAAACCTTTAGTGGCTCTACCTGGGTAGGCTGGCCAGTTTAAAGGTAAGTTGTCAGCTGCAAATTCTAAATCACTAATAATTTGAGCATCTATTTCGGCAACCGTGTTTTTTGCTTTGACACCATCGCTTGGTTTTATGATCTTGTTTAAAATTATTGGCACAGCACCATAGTCCCTGCGCAAATCAAAGTAAGCAAATGCTCTAATTGCTTTTGCTTCGGCACTGTTTACAATTGTTCCCTGATCTTTTAAGCCCGAAGCCTCAATATCAACAATCAAATCATTACAGGCATATATTAAGCTAAAATGACCATTCCAGTTACTGGCAAATTCTGTTTTTGCATATTGATATTTATCCATAACATTTCCTAATGTCGCTGCATCTGTTGGTGTACTGCCCTTGGCTGCATCATCTGATCGTATACTTTGAAACCAGTATCTGTTCCAATCAGCAACTCCTCCTTCGGTACGTATTTTTCCATACAATCCAAAAGCTTTTTCTTCATAACCACCGGCTGCTAAATCGCCATCTGTTGCTACCCCTAAAGGTTTCATGTTAAGAAAATCATCATCATTACAAGAATTTAATATTGGTAAAGCAAGCGCTGCGATGAATGATAATTTTATAATAAATTTATATTTTTTCATTTTTTTGTCTTTTTTATTTATTATTTAAAAAGTAACATTTAAGCCTAAAGTCGTAATAGCAGGAAGTGGGTAACCGCCAGAATCTCTGCCAAATGCAATAGGAGAACCACCAGCTTCCGGGGTAAATCCGGAATTATGTTTCCATGTTATGGGATTTTGAGAATTAATAAATAATTTCAATCCCTGGATATTCACTTTATTCAATAATTTAGAATTGAAATTATAAGCCAATTGAATGTTTCTTATTCTGATATAACTTCCATCTTCAATCATATAAGTTGAATTTTGCTTGTTATATCCTGAACCATCATTTAATCTTGGTTCCCAATTTGAAGTACCTGCACCAGTCCATCTGTCTAACCTGTCGGTTCTGTAGTTAAATTGCGCAAAAGTGGAACCATTACCCCAATCTCTCCATACCTCGTTACCGTATACGCCCTGAAAATCTGCAGCCAATGAAAAGCTCTTATAGGTAACGCTTCCAGAGAATCCGTACATAATATCCGGGGTTGGATTTCCGATAATTGTTCTGTCGTCTGTAGTGATTTTTCCATCTCCATTTACATCTTTATATTTTAAATCGCCAGGAGCATAAGTACCAAGTGCACTTGCCGGAGAACCCAAAATATCAGCATAAGATTGATAAACTCCTTCAGCAATATATCCGTAGAAAGATCCAATTGGAGCACCTGCAGTCAAGATAGAAGGTCCGTCTGAAACTTGAAAACCATCCTGATATACAGATTTTACTGTATTGTTTAAAGTGGTAAGATTTCCACTTATGGCGTATTCAAAATCGTTATTTATTCTATCATTCCAGGAAGCAGAAAACTCAAACCCTTTATTTTCTATTTTCCCGGCATTGGTATAAAATCTCTCGCTGCCTAAATCAACAAAAGTCAATAGGTTATCGGTTGTTTTGTTAAAGTAGTTCGCTTCAATTTTTAATCTGTTTTGTAGTGCACTCATTTCCAGTCCTCCTTCGTAAGAAGTAATGGTTTCCCATTTTAAATTTGGATTATTTCTATAAGATAAAATATAGGCTGGAACTAGTGATTCACCAAAAACTGCTGAGGAACCGGTCGTATAACTTGGGTAAGAAGGATAATGAATTGACGTATATTGATTCCCTAATTTGCCATAAGAGCCTTTTAATTTTAATGAATCAAAAATTCCAAGGTTTTTCATGAAATTTTCTCTTGAAATTTCCCAGGCTCCACCTACAGACCAGAAATTTTCAAATCTGTTATTTCCGGTAAAAGCAGAAGAACCATCTCTACGGAAAGAGGCATTTAAGATATACTTTCCGTCATAATTATATAATGCTCTGGCCAAATAAGAAACTGTCCCATCTTCATATTGATCTGAGCCTGATTTACTTTTTGAAGGATCACCGTATGGATATACATTTAAATACCACCATCTTTTATCATTAGGAATCGGATTTCCATTTATGTATTGTGAAACAGATCCGTTAACAGAATCATATCCAAAATAATATCTTGTATAACCAGCCATTGCAGCTATACTATGTTTTCCAATTGATTTATTGTAACTTAATAAATAATCCTGTTGCGTTTTTTGATAATTATTACTGTATTGGTTGACAGAAGTTTGCGAACTGCTCCCCGCATTAGTAACCTGATCGGTTTCGGCAGCATAAATATTAAACACAGGGCTATATCCGCGGCCTTTGTTATAACCTAAATCTGCATAATAGGCTGCTCTAAATTTTAAATCTTCAAATAATTTGAATTCAGCAAATACATTTCCAACAAATCTGGTTTCGCGATTTAACTGAGTGCCTTTTGTGCCCTCGACATATAATAACGGGTTACCAATTTGTGCCCCTCCAATTTGAACTGGTAATTGATTATAAATACCTAAAGCAGAGTTAAAAGCCTCAACAATTGGAGTGGCATTTATTGCAGAACCAAAAGAATGAAATTGGGCTGGTCTGGCATCAACACCACTAAACCCAACACCCACTTTTATACCATTTGTTAATTGTAACTCATTGTTTAAATTGAATGTGAATTTCTTGTATTTTTCATAATCAATTAAACCTTCGTCTTCTAAGTATCCTGCACCCAAATAAAATTTATTTTTATCTGTTCCGGTTGAAACACTAATGTTATGGGTAATTAAAGTTGCATTATCATTTGAAATTGCATCAATCCAGTCTGTGTCGCCGGTAAATTTGTCATAATAGGCATATGGTACAGCAGCTTCATTTACTCTCTGTTCATTATACAGGGTTTTAAATTCTGAAGCATTGGTCAACGATGGTTTTCCAACAATTGTTTTAACACCTAGTGTTGTATTATAATTGATGGTTACCTTTCCTTCTTTTGCTTTTTTAGAAGTAATAATAATAACACCATTTGCACCACGCACACCAAAAATAGCTAATGATGATGGGTCCTTTAAGACCTCCATTGATTCTATATCATTAGGATTGATAAAATTGATATTATCTGTAAATATTCCATCAACAACATACAATGGTTTTGTGTTATATCTGCTTACAGTACCTCTGATCCTGACATCTGGCTCAGCGCCCGGTCGTCCGGAATTTACAACTGACAGACCTGCGACCTTTCCCTGAATAGAAGCGATCGGATTTGAGTTTGGTTTGTCGGCGACAAGCTTTCCTTCTACTTTTACAATAGATCCTGTTAAATCTCTTTTCTTTGCTACCCCATATCCAATAACGACAACCTCTTTCAGTTCAGAATCCTTAAAATCTTTTAGCGTTATTGTCATCGGATTTGAGGTTGCGGTTACTGAAACAGTGTCAAATCCAATCATGCTGATTTTTAGGGCTTCACCTTCTTTGGCATTTATGGTAAATTTTCCATCAAAATCGGTATGAGTTGTAGTATTAGAATTAGTGGCAAAAATAGTTACGCCCGGAATGGCGAATCCTTGTGGATCAATAATTTTTCCTTTGATTACTTGACCAGACATATATGCCGGCAGCGCAATGAGTGCTAAAAAGCTTAAAATGTAATTTCTCATATATTAATATTTTGTTAAAGTTTAGTTAGGTCAAAGTAAATACATAAGAAAGCTATAGTGGTCACTTTTGAAATACTACACTAGTACATCAAAGAATAGAAAATTAAAAAAAACGCAATGTTTTCGGGCTCTGGGAAGGGCATAAAAAAACACATCACTCGCTTATGATGTACGAATGATGTGATTTAAAAACGCAAATAATTAATAAAAAAAGTATATTATCTGTAAAAAAATCAGCTTTTTTTTACAGATAATAAAAACCTCGAAAGGTTTTCTTCTGAAGTAAGGTTTAATTTCTTTCTCAATCGATAACGATGGAGATCAACTCCCCTGAAAGTAATATTCATCATTGGGGCAATTTCTTTTGAGGAAAGATTCATTACCAGATAAATGCAAAGCTTAATATCCTTTGGAGTCAGATTTGGATATTGTTGAGATAGATTAATAATAAATTCATTATGAATCTGATTCAGGTTTGCTTCAAATGTTTCCCATTCATGTTTATTAAGTGCATTGATTTTTATAGCTTTTTTAATTTCGCTTTTTATTTTATTAAGGTCCATATCCTGGTTCAAAATATCCTGAATATTGTAAATCATTTCACTTTGTTTTGCGATCGAAAGGGATTTAACGGCAACCTCAGATGATTTTGATTGTAATTCCAGCTCAAGAATATGTCTTTCATATTCCTGAATATTTAATTCGTTTTCTGCATGTAATTCGATTTCCAGAATTTTCTTCTGGTACTTCAATTCTTCTTCCTTCAATTCCAGTTTCTGGATGTATTTCATCTTATTCCATCGATAATAAACAGATAATATTATGCCTATTGCAATGAGATATAATAAAATCATCCAAAAAGAAAAATACCAGGGGTTTGCAACAACGAAATTAAAATCGGAAATCGTATTATAGTTCTGCCCATCATATCCGTAAATCGTAATAGTATGGGAACCGCTGTTGAGGTTATTTAAAAGGATTAGTCCTTCTTTTACAGGAATAAAAGATTTGGCATTGCGCAACTTATAAAACAAATCCTGTTTTGCTGTTCCGTATTTTCCGGATATTACATTTATTTTTAATTCAGAATTAAATTTTATCGTCGATCTGTCTTTTAATAAGTTATCATTATTGAAGGCTTCAATCTTAACCTTTATATTTGGTCTGTTGCCATATTTTATGTTCAGAGAAATAAACCCGTCGTCCAGATTTACTACATAATTTTCCTTGTTATTGAAAACATACACATCATCATTAATAATTTTTCCTTTATAATATTTCTCAGGAATACTATTCCAGACAAATTTATTTCCCTTCGCATAAATATGGTATAAAAGACCCTCCTGCAGCACTATAAAACGACTTTCATCAATAGCAACAATGTCTGAAATGTTTTTAAAGTGAGAATTAAACAACTCATTTTCTTCTAACTGACCAGTAATTGCATTAAAAGTGTACCAGGTATTATGAATCAAAAAGAGCATTTCATTTCTGAATTCAAATATTTTTATTCTATAATCATTTGTAATTTTATTCCGCTGGCTAATATTTTCAACTTCCGTTGTTTCGAAAGCATCGTTGTATAAAATTCGATACAATCCTCTGTATTTATCTGCAGCCCATATTTCATTTTTTCTATTTTGTGCAACATGTTTAATGGGATTTAAAAGTTTTTTCACCTCTATCTTGCTAGAGAGATCATTGATTTTATTATAAATCATTACACCACTATAAGTTCCTTGCAAATACGAATTATTAATGCTGCTTTTTGTTAAATTCCCACCTCCGTGTACGTTATGCAATTTCGAAAACACATTGTTCTTATAAACAAATATTCCTTCATCATGGCCAATAATATATTTGTCATTTATCTTACTGATAGACCAGGCCTGTCCTTCTGAATTAGGAATTAGGGAAAGCTGCTTGTCTTCATATTTGAAAACACCATGATTGGAAGCCATTAGATATCCTTTTGGAGTACTTGCCACAGAATATACGGATCCTAAAATCCCAGAGTTATCATTAAAAATTGAAATTGGAGAATTGACTTCAATGTGCGAAATTCCGTTATCCAGCCCCAGCCACAAATCATCTTCTTTGTCGAGGGTTAAATTTAAAATTGAATTGTTTGTTAAACCGTTATTTCGATTGATATTTTTAAAGGAACCATCATTCAAATCGACGATATAAAGCCCTTTATGTGCTGTTCCTATTATCAGTTTATTGTTTTTTATAAATCGGGCAGCATTTATATTAGCTGTTTTCAAAATGGTGTTTAATGAGCTATTCCATGGATTCAAAATACCGTTCCCAGTAACGAAAACACCATTTTTTCTGGTGAAAATATATATTTTGTTCTGGTATTTTTCGATGCCGTGAATGACATTGTTCTCCACAGCAGACCAGCCTTTAACTTTTTGAATATGATCATTGGTCATCTTATAAACCCCTTTGTCTACTGCAGCAATCAGTAACTGATTGTCTATCGTATAACAATAGGAAATAAGAAATGGCAGTTTAACTTTCTTAATCTGTTTGCCATCATACCAAAAAACTCCGGTAAACGATTGAAAGTAAATTTTGTTATTAAACTTGAAAATCTTCCAAATTTCTTCATTCTCCTTTTCATCAAAAACCTTTTTCCCATTAGAAATGGAAACATAATGCATCTTTCCATCTTTTCGAAACCAATATCCAAATTCTTTATAAGATCCTGAGTAAATCTTATTGCCATCAGCCAATATAGATCGAATAATCGTTTTATGGGGTAACATGTTTTTCTCCCATTTTACCCCATCGTAACGCAATAAATAATAATGATTCGCAAAATACATCGCATCGTCATTTCCTTGGGTCAAACTCCAAATATGATTATCACCCTGGTAATTCGATTTGCCGAAATTTTCTACAAAAGGAAGTAATTCCTGAGAATAGAGTAGAGGTGATAAAAAATTCAACAAGATGAGTATTAATGCTTTATATTTCAAAATAAGGGAGGGTTATGTTCAAATATAAATACATTTATTTAATATGCAAATGGTCGCAACTACCTTAACTTGTCCTTGCATATTTTTTTCTTTGGAATAAAATAATGCTGACAAAACATTTTGAAGATTTACAAGAAAAGCAAGATGACCACCGTTTTAGGCACACCAGTAAACAATTTAGAGGCCTTATCGTTGTATAAATTTTAATTTTGTCGAAGCTGATCGATATTAATAGGATCAAAAAAATATAAATTTTTGTAGTATTGTAATGAAGATATGTACTATTTCTCTTAGGTGACGTCTGATTCTTATTCAATAAGTACCTGAAGATACTCTTGAAAAAAGTTTCGCCGTTTTTGCCCGATATATTATTGTAGAAATAAGGACCAGATAAAAATTATAAAAAGCCTATCCAAAGTTGAATTGAAAGGCTGTTTATATAAGAGAGACTGTCTTTTTTAAAGTTTAATTTCAAACAAGCTAAAAGAACCTTCTTTATAATGTTCGGGCAACTCATTAGTCCATTTGATAGTACTGATTCCTTTGTAATCGAAACCGCAACTTGTGTAATATTTATTTATTCTTTCGTTTCCGCTGTGGGTGTCAAGTCTGATATAGTGTTTACCATTTTCCCTAGCATAAATTTTAGCCCATTCTATGATTTTTTTGACATAGGATTGCCCTCTGAATTTTGGATTTGTTGCAATACGATGTAAGTATATTGCAGGATCTTTAGCAGCTTCTTTCCAAATAATTAAATCATTAAAAGTAAGTACAAAGGTGCAGGCTACTTCATTTCCTTCTTTGATAATAAAATGGCGATTTTCAGCAATTTCTTTTTCGATCAGGGTTCTTTCAAAACCTCTCCAGCTTTTATTATTAACTGTTTTTTGATAAGATGTAGCTTCGTTATAAATATTGAAAACAGCATCAATATCTTCATTTGTAGTTTTAAAAAATTCCATTATTGAGAGGTATACTGTAGATTAATTACTCCTTCAAAGGTAAATCTTCAGCCGTTTAAAGTTTGGTGAATTGTATTAGTTTTAACTTTTTTTATCCGTATTTAACCAAACTACATTTTGCTCTGATTCGTGATTTTGACCAATAATATCTCGATATAATTCTGGCCTTCGGGCTTTTATATAACGATTTCCTCCTGCCTGAAAACATTTTTCAGGAGTAATTACAGCTGTTGCGAAAGAGTTTTCAAAAGTTCTGCATTCGGCTAAAACATCTCCAAAAGGGTCAATAATCATAGAGCAGCCATTTTTTAACTGATCATCATCCATGCCAATCGGGTTAGAAAATATCGCATAAATTGCATTGTCGTATGCTCTTGCAGGTAACCATTTCATTAGCCAGTCGCGACCTTTCATTCCGTCGAATTCTAATCGTAAAGAAGTGGGATCAGCTTCGCGGTTTTCCCAGAGCTGAGGCGCAACAAAACCAGCGCCGGGGCGGGTAGAAGGGGTGCACATTGTAACATGGGGCATAAAAATAATATCGGCGCCTAAAAGCTTTGTTGCACGCACATTTTCGATAATATTGTTGTCGTAACAAATTAAAATTCCGCATTTCCACCCTTCAATTTCAAAAACGCAATATTCATCTCCCGCTGTGAGATATGGATTTATAAACGGATGAAGTTTTCTGTATTTTGCAACTAAACCATTTTTATCTACACAAACATAAGCTTTGAAAAGATTGTCGTTTTCATCTTTTTCAAAAAGGCCGGCCAGAATTACAATTTCATTCTTTTTCGCAATTTCAATAAGTTTCAAAATGCTTTCTCCAGTCGGAATAATTTCTGCTAAATCCAGCATTTGTTCTTTCGATAAATGCCTCGCAAACGTATATCCTGTAATTGAACATTCATGAAAAGAGATAACGTCGCAGCCTTCACCGGAAGCTTTTTGCGAAAGTTTTTCGATTACAGATAAATTGTATTTTTTATCACCGCTTTTATTCTCAAACTGAGCGGTAGCTATTTTTAAATTTTTCATTTTTTAAGCTATTAATTTGAGTCAAAAATAGCAATAGGAAAAAGCTATAAATTGTATAAAACCGACATTTTATAGTGTAATGGAAGGAAAGGTTTTCAGAAGATTATTAGCCAATTTTCCTGTATTATGTAAATATTCTGTTGGAGTAATTCCGGTTTGTTTTTTAAATTCTTTTATCAAATGCGATTGATCTGAAAATCCTGCATCGTAACAAATTGCTGTCAGATTAAGATCTTCGGATTTGTGGTTTAATAATTTTAGAAAATGATGTAGCCTTACAACGTTGCCAAATTTCTTCGGATTTAATCCGATGCATTCCTTAAATTTTCTTTCCAGATGCCTTTCCGTATAACCGGTATGATTAACTAATTGTTTTACAGAAACATATCCTTTATTGGCAAGAATAAATTCTAAAGAACTATTTATTATTAATTGGTTTGATTCTGATTTTTTAGAGATAAGGGTTTTAAAAAATTGATTTAAAAGTATAATTTTTTCATCATTATCATTTTGTTCAGATAATCTTTCCTCAAGAGAAATACCTTTTTTGCCAAAAACAGCATCTGTACTAATAATAGAATCCTGAAATTCATTGGCCGGAATTTGTAACAACTTATTTATTCCGTTAGGTTGAAAAACGACAATTACTAAAGCAATTTCATTATCAGAATAAATATCTTTAAAACCGTTGAGTTGTCCGTACAAAAAAGAGCCTGGCAAATAGTTTTTTATTTCATGATTATTAATATCAGAAATGAGTTTGCTTTTTAAAGAAAACACAACACCCATATTGCCATCAGAAAACAAACGAAGTTTTTGAATCGTCGTTTCCTTATTATCCAAAAAAAGATAATGTTTGATATAAGGAGATAATTCTTTTGAGGGTAAAACTTGCATGAAAGTAATTTAATCAAATTTAAAAAGAAATTCTGAATTTGGTTTTAAAACGATGAAAAACAGCATCAATTTATCTGGAATTCGGAAATATCTTAATTCTGCAAAGCCATTTTTACCTGAGGCAGCATTTTTTCTACAAACATTTTATAAGCTAATTCAGAAGGGTGTAATCCATCTGAAGCTACTAAACTGGTATTGCTTAATCCTTGTCTGGTAATATCAGTAATAGAAACAAAAGTGATTCCATTCATCATACAATAATTCTCAGCGAAAGTATTGTATTTGTTTATTTCGGAACTAATTTTTTCCTGATTCATTGACATTTTTCCAAAAGGGGTGTAGGCGTAATCAGGGATAGAAAGAACGATCACATTTTTTTTATCGCCTTTTACTAATGTAATTGCTTTATTGACCAATTCAGGAAATTCCTTTTCATAGATAGAGAAATCTCTGCCCTGATATTGATTGTTTACACCAATTAATAATGTAACCAAATCATAATTTGGGTCAGGATTTTGAGTGTTTATTGCCGAAATTAAATTCGTAGTTGTCCAGCCTGTAGTCGCAATTATTTTTAAGGAAAAGCTGCTTTGTGGATAAATTGATTTTAAACTTGCTTTGAGCTGTTCCGGAAAACGGCAAGTTTCGCACACACTTTGCCCAATAGTGTAACTGTCGCCTAAGGCCAAATAATTTATTGAACCTGAAATTGGTATAGTTGGAACTTGTGTCGTTGGAGGAATAACAGGCACTGGTGTTGTAGCCATTTCTGAAGGAGTTTCTTCAGCGCTGCAGCTTAATAGAAATATAGAGAGAACAATAGTAACTATTTGTTTGAAATGCGGTTTCATAATTTTTATAAATTAAGTTTTAGGGTTATTCTAAACAAATAGTTACGTTAAATAACTTCTTTTGGTTTTTACGGCATCGCTGTTTTTTGTAGAATTGGATTGAATTGAATAGAGCTAATTTTGATTATGGTTGGGCTTCTTTATAAATGTTTCTGTCCATGACGATATTTAATCTTTCCAACATTTCAGAAATATTAAAACCTTCTTTTTTATATTCGGCCTGAACCGTTTCTTTTGCTTTTTTCAAAACAGCTTCGTTTTCCCAAACGGCAATTGTCATATAAATTAAATTTCCCTTTTCATCAGTGCTTTCATAAGCGTCATCTTTTATAAATCCGTTTAAGTGTTTGATAAAGTTTCTGTTGATGCGTACTCTTTCTAAGAATTCTTGTTTTGATTTTTCGGGAACGATAAATTTATCGATAAAAATTTGCTTCATGGCTTCTGATTTTTTGGCTTCTGTTTGTGAGTTTACAATTGCTGTTTGTGCATGTGTTTTACTGGTAAATAATGCCAAACAGATGATTCCGATTAAAAGATTTGTTTTCATAATTCTTAATTTTTGTTGATGTAAAATTCAGAATTGCAAGCACCAAATCATTGTAAAAAATCAGTGATTTACCAGAAGGAAGGAAATTTGAAAAATTCAGACGGAGTTTGTCCCGTAAATAACCTGAAGTCTTTATTGAAATGTGGCTGGTCAAAATATCCTGCATCAAATGCCAGTTCAATCAGGTTTTGATTGTCTTGTTTTTGATCGATAATTGATTTTATTCGAACAACATAACAAAACTGTTTTGGAGATGATCCAATTGTTTTTCTAAACCTTTTTTCAAAAGCATCCTGACTGATATAAAGTGTGTCGGCGAGTTCTTTTATTCTGACAACACCTTTTTTAGATTGAATTATAGCAACTGCTGCAGAGATTAATTTATCGGGTTTGTAGTCGTGCAACCTCGATAAAAGAAATTGTTCTATGATAGCAATTTTTTGGTTGTTGGTTTTTGCTTCCGCCAAAAGTTCTTCTATGATTGCTATTTTTTCCTGCGGAATAAAATTATCCAGTGAAACACTTTCTTCAAATAATTCGTGAAGCGGTTCTTTAAAAAAGGCTTTGGCTCCAGCTTCTTTAAATTGAATTACTATGGTTGCCGTATCTTTTGAGTAATTGATTAAACGCACAGATTTACGAATTCCGGAAATTGTAGAAATTGGTAAATTATCATAACGATTTTCCCTGATATAATTTACATTTCCTTTGCAGCGAAAGGCTATAGCAAGAGAAGTGTTGGGCAAAACCCGATTTACCAATTCATCCTGACTTTCTATAATTTTGTAAGTCCTTACGAAAGGTTTTAATTGGTCTGTTGGGATGAAATCTACAATTTTCATTTTGTATGTAGTTTACAGTCAATGGATATCAAAGATAAGGAAAACAATTTTTAGAATAAAACGGTATTGTTTAAATAATAAAATCCCAAAACTTAAAATGAAGCAACGTTCAATTAAGTTTTGGCATTATTTTGATTAAGTATTGAATCAATACTATTGTTCTGGTTTTATACCATCTCTGCTTTCATGACGATTTCTTCTTCAATGGCATTCCAAAGACCAATTCGTTTTTCTAAGGCTAGAATTGAAATTTCTTCGACATCTTTCCATTTTTGAGCATCCTCTTCGCATAAATCGGTGATCATTTGCATTGCCATTGGTCCGTGTTCATCTGCATCCAATTCAATATGTCTTTCAAAGTAATAAAGCAGTTTACTTAAATCGGTTTCGGGTAGGTTTTTTTGAAAGTTTTTTAGGATTGCAGTAAACATACTCGGAATCAAATCTTCCCTTCCAAAAGTAAAAGCAGCGGCAATTTCATGTGGTTTTCCTTGTTCGATAACTCTGAAGGTAAAATCTAAAAAAGCTTTTACATCCGGATGTAAAGAACTTTGTTTTATGGCAACAAAAATATTATGCAGCGAATGTACTTCTGATAGAAATTTATTGATTCCAGTGGTGTCAGCTCCACAATCTTCCATGGCTTCAAGATACATTTCGTAATGACTTTGTCTGCGTCCGTCAATTGTTAAATCAGTTTCTTCGGCAAGAACAATTTCGTTGATTAAGTATCTTGTTTCAGGATTTTTTGTAGCAAACCAGGGGGTTGTTGTGCAGGTAAGTTTGGCCTGTAAAGCTTTTAATAGTGACATAAAATCCCAAACGGCAAAAACATGGTTTTCTAAGAAAACATGCAAATCATCAATGCTTTGGATTTTGTTGTATAAAGAATGTTGTAAAAGTTGTTCTTTTTGAGGTTGAATGCTATTATTTATAGTTTCAATATTCATTTGCGGTATTTTTTGCAAAGATAAAAAGCTTCCCGATAAGAAGAAGCTTTTAGTATTGTTTTTGTTTATATTTTAATAGTCTCTATTATTTAAAGGCCGAAATTCCAGTTACATCCATTCCGGTAATTAATAAATGAATGTCATGAGTACCTTCATAAGTAATAACACTTTCAAGATTCATCATGTGTCGCATAATCGAATATTCTCCCGTGATTCCCATTCCGCCTAACATTTGTCTGGCTTCTCTGGCAATATGAATCGCCATATCAACATTATTACGTTTTGCCATCGAAATTTGAGCAGTTGTAGCTTTTCCTTCGTTTCTTAAAACACCTAAACGCCAGGTTAATAACTGGGCTTTGGTAATTTCGGTGATCATTTCGGCTAATTTTTTCTGTTGTAATTGCGTTCCTCCAATTGGTTTTCCAAACTGAATTCTTTCTTTAGCATAGCGTAAAGCAGTATCATAACAATCCATCGCTGCGCCAATTGCGCCCCATGCAATTCCGTATCGCGCTGAATCTAAACAACCAAGTGGTGCTCCTAATCCGGATTTATTTGGTAAAAGATTTTCCTTCGGAACTTTTACATTATCAAAAATTAATTCTCCGGTTGAAGATGCACGAAGGGACCATTTATTATGCGTTTCCGGAGTTGTAAAACCTTCCATACCACGTTCAACGATTAAACCATGAATTCTGCCTTCTTCATTTTTGGCCCAAACGACAGCAATATCTGCAAAAGGAGCATTTGAAATCCACATTTTGGCACCATTTAAAAGATAATGATCTCCCATATCTTTAAAATTGGTGATCATGCTTCCGGGATCTGATCCATGATCTGGTTCCGTTAAACCAAAACAACCCATGAATTCTCCGGTTGCCAGTTTTGGTAAATATTTCATGCGTTGTTCTTCATTCCCGTATTTCCAAATAGGATACATTACTAATGAAGACTGAACAGATGAAGTCGATCGTACGCCAGAATCACCGCGTTCAATTTCCTGCATAATTAAACCGTATGAAATTTGGTCTAATCCTGCGCCACCATATTCAACCGGGATATAAGGTCCGAAGCCGCCAATTTCTCCAAGTCCTTTTATAATTTGTTTAGGAAATTCTGCTTTTTGAGCGTACTCTTCTATGATAGGAGAAACTTCTCTTTTTACCCATGCACGTGCAGACTCACGAACTAATTTGTGTTCGTCTGTCAATAAATCGTCAAGGTTGAAATAATCTGGAGCCTGAAATAAGTCTGGTTTCATTTTTTGATAGTTTTACAGAACAAATTTACGTAATAAAAATATAACAAAACAAAGCTAAATTGTTATATTTTTTTAATTTCGTAACAAAATTAACAACAGTATGGCAAATAAATTTTAGTTTATTGAAAATTTAAGCGTTATTTTTGAAATCCAAAAACAAATAAATGAGGCTAATCATCTCTTTTTTACTATTTTTTGTTCTAAATATTGGTTTTTCTCAAAAAAAACAAATTAGCGAACAGGAATATTTACGTTTACAAGATAAAATTCGACTTCATTTTAATGCAAATGTCGACAGTGCTCTTGTATACGCCTACCAAATGGAGAAATCAAACAATAATAAACATTTGGCCTTTGCAAATGGGGTAATGAGTGTTTTTTTTCAAAGAAAGGGTAATACAAAAGAAGCACAAAAAAGATATAAAGCTGCATTTTATTATCTTGAAAAGATTCCTGAATCTAATGAGAAGATTCAGATGAAGTCTTATATTTATAATTATGGAGGATTAGCAGAGTGGACAAGAGGTAATTTTAGTAAAGCTCTTGAAGATTATCAAACCGGCTTGAAGTTTTCTACTCAAATAGGTGATGTTAAGCAGATTATTAAAATTAAGGGTAACATTGCACTAGTTAATGAGGCAGTTGGAAATTACCAATTATCTATTAAAAATCTAAAATTTCTTACTGTTTTTGTTGATGAAAATGAAGGTGTTTTTACTAAAGTGGAATTATTGAATTATAAAAGTAATTACAATCTTGGTTTAGGAACAGCTTATGAAAGCTATTTCATGAAAAACCTAAGTAAAAGATACTTACTCGATTCGGCAGAATATTATTACAAGAAAGCAATTAATTATTCTCAAAATTTTGTCGATAATAAAATTTCCGCGCAATTGAGTTTAGGAAATTTATACAATTGGAAGCACGATTTTAAAAGTGCAGAAAAAACATATTACGATGTTATTTTTTTGGCACAACAAAACAATATAATAGATGCGGTGTGTATCGCAAATTATAATTTAGGAGATATTTATTATACGACTAAAAAATATGATAAAGCTTTGGTTTTCTTTAAAAAATGTGACTCAGTTGCAGCAATATCAGATACCAATAAGATTGCTTATTTAAAATCTAATTTTTATCAGGCCAAAATCTATAATATTCTTAAAAAACCAGATTTAGCATATAAACATTCCAAAATTTATTTGGATAACTATGAATTGTATGAAGCGAAATTAAGTAAAGAAGCTTTAGAAGTAAATTATAAACAAGGCGTTGATGGTTTGGCAGCTGAAATGATCTCTATTGAAAAAAAATATCAAAATGATGTTTTTTTAAGTAGAGGTTTGAAAGTTTTTTATGTGTTGATGTTTGTTGGAATTGTTTTTTTATTAATTAAAAATATAAGAGATAAAAATAAGGCACATAAAAAGATGAATGCTTTAATTGAAGAATTTAAAGCAAACATTGAAAAGAAAAACAATACTGAATTTGAGATTGAAGAAAAAGAAGAATTGGTTTTCGAACAGGAAGAAATTCAGCTTAAAAAGGAGAACGTTAATTTAAGTATCGACGAGGCTAAAGAGAATAAAATAGTCGAAAAATTACTGGCACTTGAAAGTAAACATGAATATTTAAATGCCGATTTTACATTGCCATACGTGGCCAAAAAAATAAAAACAAATACAACTTATTTATCCTATGTAGTAAACAAGCGATTTGGTAAATCTTTCGGTGAATACTCCAATGAATTAAAAATTAATTATGTAATCAACGAAATGATTACCAATCATATGTATAGAAAATACTCTACACAGGCTATTGCAGAAAGTGTAGGTTTTAAAAATGCAGTTTCTTTTGCAAAATCCTTTCGTAAAAGAACGGGAGTTTCTCCGGCTCAATTTGCGAGCAATGTTTAATTTCGTAATGTTCCCGATTACTTCGACCCTTTCAAAAACAAATTCAATACGATTAATTATCTGTTTGTTGTCTTTTTTTGTTTTCAATTCAGCACTTTCTCAACAAAAAAATACGGTTATTGAAGATGATTACGAAACATTAAAGGAAAAAATTCGACTCTATTGGAATATATCTGTGGATCGTTCATTACTATATGCCGAACAAATGGCGAAATCTACTAATTATGAACATTTGGCTTTTGCAAATGGAGCAATATCGTGTTTAGTACAGTTTAAAGACGAAACAGAAAAATCTAAGAAAAAATATAAAGAGGCACTCTTTTACTTAAATAAAATTCCAAATTCAAATGATAAAAAACGTTTGACGGCAGATATATACAATTATGGTGGATTAGCCGAATGGAGTAGAGGAAATTTTGGTCTTGCACTGGAAAAATTTCAGGATGGGATTAAAGTATCGTCACAAATTGGTGATGTGAAGCAAATTATAAAATTCAAATCTAATATTGGCTTAATTAATGAAGTTGTTGGGAATTATAAAATGGCGATTAAGTACGCTAAAGAGTGCCTTGACTTTATTGATAAAAATGAAAATCAATATACCAAAGTTGAAATTGTAAATAAAAGAAGTAACTTAAATCTTGCTTTAGGAGGTGCCTACGAAAGTTCTTTTATGGCAAATCAGGATAGATGGCAACTACTTGATTCGGCGGCATATTTTTATAAACAAACAATTAGATATTCAGATGTATATCCTTATAATTTAACGAGCGCAAAATTAAGTTTAGGTAATATTTTCAATTGGAAAAGTGAGTACAAAAATGCAGAAAAAAAATATTTTGAAGTTGTGTCCTTGTCAAAACAAAATAAGATATATGATTTATTGTGTGTTGCTTATTACGACTTAGGGGACATTTATTTAACAGCCAAAAAGTATAATAAGGCGCTTCTTTTTTATCAAAAAAGTGATTCAGTTGCGATTTTAACCAATTTAAATGAATATACCTACTTTAAATCAAATTGTTATCAGGCGAGAATTTATAATATACTCAACATGCCTGAACTGGCTCACAAACATTCTAAAATTTATTTGGATAGATTAGATAAATTTGAGAGTAAATTAAGAGAAGAAACAGTAGAAGTAAACTATAAACAGGGAGCAGATGATTTGACTGCCGAAATGCATTCCATTGAAAAAAAATATAAGCAGGATCTTTTTTTAAAAAGAGTACTTAATGTATTTTATGTGCTTTTATTTCTTGGAATTGTATTTTTTCTGATAAAAAACATAAGAGATAAAAAGAAAACTCGTAAAAGAATGATTGCAATAATTGAGGAAGGACAAGTAAATAAAAATGATATTAATCAATTTGATGATCAACCGGATTCTATTAAAACAAAAAAGTAAAGTCAATTTAATAATTGAGGTTTTATTTTTCAAAAATAAATTTATGAAGTCAATTTTCTATTTTCTATTCTTTCTTATCCTGACTACTACATTTGGCCAGCAAAAAAATGCGGTAATTGAAGATGATTACGAAATATTGAAGGAAAAAATTCGATTATACTATAATGCAGATAATGATCGTGCCCTGATGTATGCCGAGCAAATGGCGAAATCCAGTAATTATGAACATTTGGCTTTTGCCAATGGAGTAATGTCTTGTTTGTTGCAAAGAAAAGGTGAAGTAGAAAAATCGAAGGAAAAATATAATAAAGCATTTGTTTATTTAGCGAAAATACCAGATTCTAAAGCTAAAAAAAGTCTTACGGCTGACATTTATAACTATGGAGGTTTAACAGAATGGATTAGAGGAAATTTTAGTGCCGCCTTAGAAGAATTTCAAAAAGGGATCGAAATTTCTTCACAACTAGGTGATATTAAGCAAATTATTAAATTCAAGGCGAATATCGCATTAGTGAATGAATCTGTTGGGAATTACCAATTATCAATTAAAAATTCAAGAGAGCTACTTGAATTTATTAATAAAAATGAAGGATTATTTACTGACGCCGAACTCTTAAATAGAAAAAGTAATTTATATCTTGCTCTGGGTAGTGCTTATGAAAGTTATTTTGTAGATAAGGGCAAAATGGAAATACTTGATTCTCTAGCGTATTTTTATAAAAAAACAATTCAGTACTCTGAAAAATTTCCTTACAATACAATCACTGCAAAATTAAGCTTAGGAAATGTTTTCAATTGGAAAGGAGATTATAAAAACGCAGAAAAAACCTATCTTGAAGTTGTATCGTTGGCAAAACAGAATGGAAACAGCGACTTGAGTGCTGTTTATTACAATTTAGGAGATATCAATCTTACAGTTAAAAAATATAATAAGGCATTGTCTTTTTATAAAAAAAGCGATTCAATTTCGCTTTTAAATGATGTAAATACACTAAGTTATTTGAAATCAAATTGTTATCAGGCAAGAATCTATAATATACTTAACATGCCTGAACTCGCTCACAAGCATTCCAGAATTTACTTGGATCAATTAGATGAGTATGAAAGCAAATTAAGAGAGGAAAGATTAAAAGTAAATTATAAACAGGGTGAAGAAAATCTCACTGCAGAAATGCTTGCTATAGATAAAACATATAGGGAAGATCTTTTTTTCAAAAGACTCCTTAGTGCTTCATATTTTATTATATTTTTCGGAATTATTTTTCTGTTGATAAAAAATATTAGAGATAAAAACAGAATACGTAAAAAATTAATTGGTTTAATTGCAGAACCTAATGCAAAAGCATAAATAAAAAATATTCATTTAATAAATTACAACCTGAAGAACTTGCTCTGAGAATAAAAAATCAAAAATGAATATCCTTTTGTATAATTATTTCGCAAAAGAACTGAAGTATCTCCAGTTCTATTTGCGAAATGTTTATTATCTACAATGAGTAATAATTATAGTATGGTTAGAATTTAGTTTTAATTAACTATTTCATTTTCTATTTTATCCTAGACCGGTTCCTTTTTTGTTTTCCGGATCAGTTTCTCCATCTCCCCCTCGAACCATTTTTTGTTGGTTCTTAGATAATTTTTCTGTCTCGAAATCTTCGAATTTTAATTTTTGATTTGCCATGTTATTAAGTATTAGGATTATTACATACCAAAACTAGACAAAAAGCAAAACGCTTCATCGAGATTCGGGCTTTAAGGGGGTGTAGTGAATATTTAAGCTCGTAATTAATTGGTAATCAATAATTTGTGTTTTTATTCAGACTGATATAATTTATAAATTGTATGTAGTATAATTAATAAAATGTCTGTGTTGAGCGTTTTTTTTTGGATAAAAACACTAATCTTTGCATTGTAATTATGATTTAAACGATCAAAAACGATGTTAAAACTTGTCCAAAAATTTTTACAAATTAATAGATACTCAGATATAAAAAATGAGTTTAAGGATTTGTTTCTTTCTCATCCCAATTATCCAAGTCTATTTGCGATAACAGATTCGTTAGATCTTTTGTCAATAGAAAACGCAGCAATAAGAGTTCCGAAAGAACAGATAGTAGATTTGCCGGCAAATTTCTTAGCCTACTTTCAGGATGAACTTATATTGGTAGAAAAGGCTAAAAATGATGTGCGTATTACAACAGAAAAAAAAGGGCCATTTAAAATGGCTTATGAAAAATTCCTTTTAGATTGGAATGGAGTAATTGTTGCAATCGAACCAAATAATGTAATTGCAAGAGAGAATTTGAAAGTAGAATATAATTGGTTAAAATATTCTTTACCTCTTTTTCTTTTGATTGGTTTATCATTTTTTTATAATACCTATAATTTGTTTAGTCTTGTTTTTTTAACAACATCTATACTAGGTTTTATGGTTAGTATATTTATAGTACAGGAGAAGTTAGGTTTTAAAAATAGTATAATTTCAAAATTTTGCAATCTGAGCTCCAATTCTTCATGCAATTCTGTTATGAATGCCAATGAAGGAACTCAAAACAAATTATTTAATTTTTCAGATTTACCGTTGATTTTTTTCGGTTCAGCTTTGATTTCAATTTTAGTAAGCCCATTTAATTCTGCAATTTTTGTTGGATTTTTAAGCATGCTGGCTATTCCTATTATAGTATCGTCTATTTGGATTCAGAAATTTGAGATTCAAAAGTGGTGCGTGATGTGTCTGGTAGTTTCGCTCTTAATTTTTACGCAAAGTGCAATATGGTTTGCATCAGATTTTTTTACACTGACTTTTGCTTTTGAGAGTATATTTCCATTCTTGTTTTCTTTGGTTCTTCTTGTTCCAATGTGGCTTGTTGCAAAGCCAATGATAAAAAATATATTGAAAAGTGATAATTCTATTAAAGATCTGAAAAAATTCAAAAGAAATTATTCCTTATTAAACTTCTTGTCCAGAAAAGTTATAAATACAAATGGTTTTGATGATTTGAGAGGTTTGAATTTTGGCAACAGAAATGCAGCAGTGAAACTTTCTGTAATTATTAGTCCGAGTTGTTCACATTGTAATACGACATTTCAGGAAGCATTTGATTTGGTTTTGAAATTTCCGGACAGAATATTTTTAAAAGTTTTATTTAATATCAATCCGGAGAATACGGATAATCCATATAAAGCAGTTGTAGAAAGGCTATTAACAATAAACAGATCAACACCCGGAAAAACGGTAGAGGCAATTTCGGATTGGCATATCAAGAAAATGAACCTAAAAAAATGGTTAAAAAAATGGCATGTAGAATCTGTAAGCATGATGATTAATCAGGAGATTAATAAACAATACGAATGGTGTTCTAAGAATAATTTTAATTATACACCGATTAAAATTGTAAATGAAAAATTATTCCCGAACGAATATGAGCTAAACGAATTGAAATATTTTCTAAACGATTATGTTGAAGATATTGAGATTCTTGAAAAAATCGCCTAACAGGAGAAAAGAAAAAAGACAGAAGCTTCAAATGTCTTAAAAGGATTGAAGCCCAAAAAAATAGAACCTATGTTAAAGAATATTTTAAACCTCGAAGGAACACAGGAATTAACAGCAAATGAGCAAAAAATGATCATTGCTAATAATGTAAAAGAAGCAGCTCCAAGATGTGAGGCCTGGATTAATGACGAAGATTGTACAGCATAGTCTTTGGTTAAAAAAAGTTATAGCAATTAAATTTGATTAAAAATTAAAGTACAATTCGCTTTTGATTTTTTAATTTTTATAAGTATTACAATATAAAGCCTTATCAGAAATTTAGTCATGTTTTTTTTTGAATTTGTAGGCGCTCGATCGTGGAACATTGAGCAAATATCCCAACATTGATGATTGGTGTCGGGATTCTCAGGAAATTGGTCACTGTGTTGATTTTATTTGGTTAGGGTTAACCAGTGCCATGTCCTAGAGAAATTATAATGCTTAATTAATTAATAATAACAAGAAGAGTTTAGCAGTTTTTACTGTTAAAAAATAAAACATTAAGCCTTATCAAAAATTTAGTCATGTTTTTTTTTGAATTTGTAGGCGCTCGATCGTGGAACATTGAGCAAATATCCCAACATTGATGATTGGTGTCGGGATTCTCAGGAAATTAGCCGCTGTGTTAGTTTTATTTGGTTAGGGTTAACCAGTGGCACGTCCTAGAGAAAATCTTTATTGCTAAAATTTTATTTTTTAGATAGTTAACAGAGAAGATTTATTTCTTCTCTGTTTTTTTTTTACTATTAAATCAAAAAATATAATCTTAAATTGCTCCTGAATAAATTAATTAAAAATTGAAAAAATTTACGCACTATAAACAAGCTGATTTTAAAGATTGCGGACCAACATGTTTGAAAATTATTGCCAAACATTATGGCAAAACAATCAATATTCAGGATTTACGAGACATTAGCGAAACAACTCGTGAGGGAAGTAATTTGCTTTTTTTAAGTGATGCTGCAGAGAAAATTGGCTTTAGGACTTTGGGCGTAAAATTGAATTTAGAGAGATTACAAGAGGCACCTTTACCGTGTATTTTGCATTGGAATAAAAATCATTATGTAGTTCTCTATAAAATCAGGAAAAATACTTATTACATTTCAGATCCGGGTTTTGGACTCATCGAATACAATAAAGAAGATTTTATTAAATTCTGGATTGGAAATAATGCCGATAATATGACGAAGGAAGGTGTCGCATTATTGATGGAAGCAGCACCTAAATTTTACCAGTCTGAATTTGATAAAGAAGAAAATAAAGGATTAGGTTTTAGATTGTTATCACAATATGTATTGCGTTATAGATCTTTTCTGACTCAGTTGAGTATTGGCTTGGTTGCGAGTAGTTTATTAATGCTTATTTCACCGTTTTTAACCCAGAGTATTGTTGATGTTGGTATACAGAATCAAAATCTTCATTTTATTTATTTAATACTTTTTGCTCAATTATTTCTTTTTGCAGGAAAAACTGGTTTAGAACTTATTAGAAGTTGGATATTATTGCATCTATCTACCCGAATCAATATCTCGCTCATTTCAGATTTCTTTATTAAACTAATGAATCTGCCAATTTCGTTTTTTGATATCCGAATGACAAGTGATATCATGCAGCGAATTAATGATCATCGGCGTATCGAGAAAATCCTGACGACATCATCTTTAAATGTCTTGTTTTCAATGATTAATATGGTCGTTTTGGGTGCTGTTCTGGCTTACTTTAACCTAAAGATATTCCTGGTGTTTTTTATAGGAAGTCTGCTGTATTTTGGATGGATCACTTTATTTTTAAAAAGAAGGGAAATTTTAGATTACAAACGTTTTGCCGAGGTCTCGCAAGAGCAAAGTAAGGTGATGGAATTGATAAACGGAATGCAGGAAATCAAACTTCATAATGCTGAAAAACAAAAACGCTGGGGTTGGGAATATGTACAGGCAAGACTTTTCAGGGTTTCAATAAAAGGCCTCATTTTAGAGCAAACCCAGACAACAGGCTCTTCATTTATTAATGAATTGAAAAATATTTTCATCATATTTCTTTCGGCTAAATTAGTTATCGACGGCTCAATTACACTCGGAATGATGCTGGCGATTAGTTCGATTGTTGGAAGTTTAAATGGGCCAATAACACAACTAATAGAATTTGTTCGGGAATTGCAGGATGCCAAAATATCATTGGCACGACTATCTGAAATTCATGAGAAAGAAGATGAAATACAACAAGAAGTGCATCAGACAAATGAAGTCCCGATTGATTGTGACATTACGTTAAAAAATGTTTCCTATCGTTATTTGGGATCAGATATTCCTGTTTTGGATGATTTGAATTTAATAATTCCGGCCAATAAAGTAACAGCAATTGTAGGTGTTAGCGGAAGCGGCAAAACAACGCTGATGAAATTGCTTCTTAAATTTTATGAACCTGAAAAAGGAGAAGTAAACATAGGAAATGCACAACTAAAAAATATTGCCCAAAAAGCCTGGCGGTCTAATATTGGCGCGGTGATGCAGGAAGGTTTTATTTTTAGTGATACGATTGCTCATAATATTGCTTTTGGAGTTGATAAAATAGATAAAGATCGTTTGGTATATGCGTCAGATGTCGCCAATATAAAAGAATATATTAGCGGGTTGCCATTGGGCTACAATACAAAAATTGGTGCAGAAGGAGTGGGAATGAGTACCGGACAAAAGCAACGTTTGCTTATTGCAAGGGCCGTTTATAAAAACCCGGAGATATTATTTTTTGATGAAGCAACTTCGGCCTTAGATGCTAATAATGAAAAAGCAATTATGCAAAAACTGGATATTTTTTTTAAAAATAAAACGGTTATCGTGATCGCACACCGACTAAGTACGGTAATGAATGCGGATCAGATAGTTGTTTTGGATAAAGGGAAAATTATCGAAATTGGAAATCATTCAGAGTTGGTAGAACAAAAAGGAAATTATTTTGAGTTGGTTAAAAATCAATTGCAATTAGGGAATTAATTATGGCAGAAGATAATACTACATTCGAATTAAGAAGTGAAGAAGTTCAGGACATTCTCACCAAAGTGCCACATTGGATGATCCGATGGGGAACTGTTTTGATATTTGCCATCATTTTTATACTCTTTTTTGTGTCCTGGTTTATAAAATATCCTGATGTTGTAAATACGGAGATTGTAATTACAACCAATATTCCACCGGAGAAGATTGTGTCAAAATCATCGGGTAGAATTGAAGCCATTTTGGTAAAAAATAAAGCGATAGTTTCAAAAAATACTACACTTGCTATTATTGAAAATACGGCCAATTATAAAGATGTTTTTTTACTGAAAAGTATCGTTGAAAATTATAATATCAATGATTCAAAAAAAGCGTTTCCGTTCGCTGTTTTGAGAAATAGCCAATTAGGAGAAATTGAAAGTGCTTTTGCTGTTTTTCAAAAAGATTATGAAGCAGAGCAGCTTAATAAAAATTTACAGCCTTTTGAAGTAGAAAACAGGGCACAAATTTCTGAGAAGGTTCAGATAAAAGAAAGACTGGATATTTTGCAACAACAAAAAGTAATTAACGAAAGCGAACTTCAGCTTCAGAAGAACGAAATTGCCCGTTTTGAAACCCTGTTTAATAAGGGAATTATTTCAGCTCAGGAAATGGAAGCTAAGAAATTAGGGTATCTTCAGGCTCAAAAGAGTTATAAGGGCTTATTAACGTCAATATCTCAATTAAGGTCCTCTTTGATTGATAACAAAAAATTGAGCCAGAATTCGCAGATAAGCGGCACTAAAGAAGAAGTTAACCTTGGTCGTAGCATGGCACAATCTTTTTATCAGCTTAAAAAAGTTATAAAAGACTGGGAATTGGCCTATACATTAAAATCATCAATCAGCGGTGTGGTTACTTTTTTACAGGTCTGGAATGAAAATCAAACCATAAATTCCGGCGATAATGTATTCTCGATTATTCCTGATGCAAAAAATGGTTTTATCGGAAAAGTAAAAGCTCCGGCACTAAATTCCGGAAAAATAAAAGTCGGACAGAAAGTGAATATCCGCCTGGCGAATTTCCCAGATAGAGAGTTTGGTGTATTGAAAGGTAAGATTCAAAATATATCGCTGGTTCCGGATAAAGACGGAAATCTGCTTTTGGATGTCGCGCTCCCAAATGGCTTAAGGACATCATATAACAAACAAATTGTATTTCAGCAGGAAATGAAAGGAAGTGCTGAAATTGTTACCGAAGATTTACGATTGATCGAAAGAATCTTATATCAGTTTAGAAGTGTTTTTGAGCAAGTTTAAATATAAATTTAGCCCCTCTATTTACATCTTCAAATAAAACTCTTTAGTCAACTCAATATATTCAGAAGTGTAAACATGCCTGTCGATTTCGATGATTAATTCATCGATTTCAATTTTTGGATTTTCATTTCGGCTAAAAGCCAACAAACTGCGTTTGATTTCAGATTTTGGAGTTCCTTTTACACGGGTAATTTTTATTGGATACAATTCATATTCTTTTGCTAGAGCGATAAATTTTTCTTCTTCTTTGAATGGGATAATTAAAGCAAATATTCCGTTTTCTGAAAGTAGTAAATCGGCAGCTTCAACAAGTTCTTCAAAAGGCATTGCATCTTGAAAACGGGCTAAATCGCGTTGTTCATTTTCTGTTTTATAATCTTCAGCATAAAAAGGCGGATTTGAAACAATCAGATCATATTCGTCTTCAGGCTCTTCAATAAACTCATCTAAGCCGGCATGAAAACAAAATAAACGATCTCCCCAAGGAGAATTTTCGAAATTATCTACTGCTTGTTCATACGCGTCTTCATCAATTTCTAAGGCATCAATTTGTTCCGCATGAGTTCGCTGAGCAAGCATCAAAGCAATGATTCCGGTTCCTGCACCAATATCCAAAATGCTAAACGGATTGTGATGAATTGGAGCCCAGGAACCCAATAAAACACCGTCAGTTCCAACTTTCATGGCAGTTTTATCTTGTTCAATAGAAAATTGTTTGAATGTAAACATAAAAAAGAAATTCCAATTTTTTAAATTCCAAATTCCAACCAAATAATGGAAATTCCAAAAATAAAATTCCAAATTCCAATTGAAAAAAGTAAACCTTGAGATTGATTTGTCTTGCAAAAATAAGATTAAAATCTCAATTAATTATTTTGATGTTTTAGTGATTATTGACGATAAAATTTTTCTCAATTCTTCTACTTCATATAGCAAAGAATCTGAATTTATTTTTTGATCAGGATTTAATTCGTGTAATAATCTTAACCAATATTTTGATTCTTTAGCTTCTTTTCGAGAAATTTTTAATCTAAATATTAAATCTTTATCGCCAAGTTTTTCATTTGCTTCAATATAATTTGCTCCTATCGAACCGGAGGATCTTACTAATTGTTTGCCATCCTCGATATTTGATGTTGTTTTAGCTAAAGTTCGAATATAAAGTCGACACTCTTTTGCAAATAAAAAAGTTCTTTCTTCTAAATTGTATGGTTTGTTCATTTGATATAAATCCCAATATTTTAAATCCAATAAAGATAAGAATATTTAAAATAAATAAGTTTTTTCCTTCAATAAAAATATAAGACAAATTTTTACAACACAATATTTGAAATTTATAGTTGACAATGATTGGAATTTAAAAGAATTGGAATTTATCTTTTGTTTGGAATTTGGAATTTAAAATATTGGAATTTTAACCTTAAAGATACATCTCTACCAATCCTTCTGGAAGATTCATGATAACTTTCTTGTTTTCTCTGTCAATTTTTACAAGAAAATGATCGATCATCGGAATTAGCATTTCGACTTCGCCATTTAAAACTTCAAAAAGAGGTTGTGCTGTAGTATCGTTTACAGCGACTATTTTTCCAAAAACGCCTAAACGCTGGTCTTCGATTTCAAAACCAATAACCTCGTGGAAATAAAATTTGTTGCCGGAAAGTTTTGGCAGCATATTTAAAGGAAGATAGATTGCGTTACCCATAATGGCATCTGCATCTTCTTCGGTATTCATGTCTTCAAAACGAATTCTAAGAAAATCGTTTTTGTGTAATGAACTTTTTTCAATAAAAAAAGGAACCAGGTGTTTGTTGCATTCAACAAACACTGATTCCAGGTTTTCGTATAACTCAGGTTCGTCCGTGTCTAAATAAGCCAGAACTTCACCTTTGAAACTAAATTTTTTAGCGATTTTACCTAAATAAAAACATTCTTCTTTACGCATTCTCGCTAAGTAAAATTATGCTTCAGTTGTTTCGTTATTTTCTTCAGCAGCAGGAGCTTCTTCAGTTGCAGCTTCCGCTTCAACTTCAGCAACTTCTTCTTCTTCAACTGCAGGAGTTGCAGCAGCGATAGCATCAGCTTCAGCCTGAGCCGCAGCAGCTAAACGTTTAGCATTAACTTCTTGTTCTGCTTTAAAAGCTTTAGCTTTAGCATCAGCTTGCGCTTTTGTTAAACCGTCTTTTTTAGCATCAACTTTTCCAGCTTTAGCTTCTAACCATGCAGCTAATTTAGCATCAGCTTGTTCTTGAGTTAAAGCACCTTTACGAATACCTCCATCAAGGTGGTGTTTCAATAAAGCACCTTTGTAAGAAAGAATTGCTCTGGCAGTATCAGTAGGCTGTGCACCATTGTGCAACCATTTTACCGCGCTATCAATGTTTAATTCGATAGTTGCAGGGTTTGTGTTTGGATTGTAAGTACCGATTTTCTCTAAGTATTTACCATCTCTTTTTGAGCGTGCATCTGCAGCTACAACCCAGTAAAAAGGTTTTTGTTTTTTACCGTGTCTTTGTAATCTAATTTTTACTGACATAATCTTATGATTAAATTTTGAGGTACTCGACCTCTGTTAATTAAGGGCGCAAAGATATAATTTTTTTGTGAATTATACGTTCCAAACAATATTAAATATATTTGAGATGGATTTTTGCTGTTTTTTGAGGTTTTTCGACTCTAATTTTTAAATATCTATTTCAAATAAAACGGTACTTTTGCATCAAATTCATTCTATATGAAAAAAATCTTTTATTTTTTATCACTTCTTTTTATCGTTACATCTTGTACTGAAGACGTAAAATTCAATAATCCGGCATTTCAAACCTTAAAGGATAATGTTTTTTGGAGGGCTATTGGGTATAAAGCACAATCAGTGACAAATGGGAATATGATTATTGAAGGAACTTTAGGATACGAAAAAGTAAGTTTGCAAATACCGTCACCCATAGTACAAACATACGTTCTCGGACGTGATAATGTTGCAAAGGCATCTTATTCAAATACTTTTCCGAGGCAATTAGCAGAATTTAATACCGGCGAAAATAAAGGTACGGGTCAGATTGTTGTTACAGAATTTAATACTGAAACAAATACGATTTCAGGGACTTTTAAATTTACGGCTATTAATAAGGACGAAACTGAAGTTGAAAACCCTAAAGTTATTTTTACAGAAGGTGTTTTTTACAAAGTTCCTGTTTCACCGACGAGTAACTTTCTTGCAAATTAATTTTTTAATTTGTGATAGCATTGATTTTAGTGGATTCTGCTTTTTAAATCAAAATAAAAACATAAATAAACTAATATATAGTAGATTACGGAAAAATAAGACTACATTTGCTACATTATTATAAATAAGTACATATGAACATTTTTGTTGGAAGCCTTCCATTCAGTATTGAGGAAGCAGATTTAAGAGAGTCTTTCGAGGCTTACGGAGCAGTAGATTCAGTTAAGATCATTACTGATAAATTTACAGGAAGAAGCAAAGGTTTTGGTTTTGTTGAGATGCCAAACGATGCTGAAGCTCAAAAAGCAATTGATGAATTGAACGGAGCTACTGTTCAAGGTCGTGCAATTGTGGTTAATAAATCTGAACCGAAACCAGAAGGCGAAAGAAGAAGCTTCAACAATAACAGTCGTGGTGGAGATTCACGCGGAGGTTATGGTGGAGGAAACAGCCGTGGTGGAAATGACCGTGGTGGTAACAGAGGAGGATATTAATATTTTTTTCTAAATATATAAAAGGGATCAACGCAAGTTGATCCCTTTTTTTATGTGGTAAAAATTATTGTTTTTTTCCGTAGAGATGCACAGCAGTGTATCTAACACAAGCAGAAGACGCACTGCTGTGCGCCTCTACATGAAACTTGAAACAAATAAAACTTGAAACAATATTATAAGTTAGCTACAAGCCAATCTCCAACTTCACTGGTTTTGTATGCTTTTGATCCTTTTGGAGCTAAATCTTCAGTAACAATTCCTTGTTCTAATGATTTATTTACAACCGCTCTAATAGCTTCAGCTTCGTCTTTTAATCCGAAAGCATCTTCAAACATCATGGCTGCTGATAAGATAGTGGCTAACGGGTTTGCAATATTTAATCCGGTGGCTTGTGGATAAGATCCGTGGATTGGTTCGTATAATGAAGTATGTTCTCCAACAGAAGCAGAAGGCATTAATCCCATAGAACCTGAAATTACAGACGCTTCGTCAGTCAAAATATCTCCAAATAAATTTTCTGTAATTAATACATCATAAGAGTTTGGCCATTGAACCAAACGCATGGCAACAGCATCAACAAATTCGTATGAAACAGTAACTTCAGGATAATCTTTTTCCATTGCCTGAACTGTTTCTCTCCATAAACGTGAAGTTTCCAAGACGTTTGCCTTATCAACACAACAAAGTTTTTTGCTTCTTGTCATGGCTAATTCAAAACCTTTTTTAGCCAAACGCTGAACTTCGGCTCTTGTGTAAACACAGTTGTCGAAAGCAGTTTCTCCGTCGTCTCTTCTTCCTTTTTCTCCAAAGTAGATTCCGCCAGTTAATTCTCTTAAGAAAACCAAATCAGTCCCTTCGATTCTTTCTCTTTTTAAAGGAGAATTGTCAATTAAAGAAGGAAAAGTAAAAGTTGGACGTACGTTAGCAAACAATCCTAATTTTTTACGCATCAACAATAATCCTTGTTCAGGACGTACTGGTGCGCTTGGATCATTATCATATTTTGGATGACCAATTGCTCCGAATAAAACAGCATCGGCTTTCATACAAACTTCGTGAGTTTCATCAGGATAAGGAACTCCAACTGCATCAATTGCACAAGCTCCTGTTAAAGCTGGTGTCCATGTTATTTCGTGATTGAATTTTTTTGCAATAGCATCAGACACTTTTACAGCTTCATTTATTACTTCTGGTCCGATTCCGTCACCGGCTAAAAGGGCTATATTAAATTTCATTTTTTAAGTATTTATTATTTTAAGGTTCAAAGAGGCAAAGGTTCAAAGGTTCAAAGTTTTAAAAGCAGGTTATAAAAACCTCTGTGCCTTTGCCTCTTTGAACTTTTGTGCCTAAGTATTAAGTAATTACATTAAGCATTTTTTGTGTTGCAATTATCGCTGCAACGGTTTGATCTGAATCTAATCCGCGGGTTTTAAATTCTTTTTCGTTGTTTACCCAGGTGATGATCGTTTCGCACAAAGCATCAGAACTACTTCCGGGCGGAATTCTCACAGCGTAATCAATTAATTTAGGAAGCGTTAGCTTTTTGCTTTTGTAAATTTTTGATAAAGCATTCATAAAAGCATCAAACTGACCGTCTCCCTGAGCATTTTCTTCAATGACTTCGCCGTCAATTTTTAAAAGTAAAGTAGTTGACGGACGCATTCCTTTTGAATGCACTAATATATAGGATTCAATTGTAATTTTATCTTCGTAAGTATGACTGTCCAAAACATCTGAAATAATATAGGGCAAATCTTCTTTAGTAACCGTTTCTTTTTTATCACCTAATTCGATGATTCTTTGTGTAACCAATTTCAAATCTTCCTGGTTTAGTTTCAAACCTAATTCCTGAAGATTTTTTTCGATATTGGCTTTTCCGGAAGTTTTTCCTAAAGCGTATTTTCTTTTTCTTCCGAAACGTTCCGGAAGCAAATCATTAAAGTATAAATTGTTTTTATTGTCTCCGTCAGCATGAATTCCTGCTGTCTGTGTAAAAACGTTATCTCCAACAATTGGTTTGTTCGCCGGAATTCTATATCCGGTAAAAGTTTCAACCAATTTACTCACAGAATATAAAGATGTTTCTTTGATATTGATGCTTACTTCTGGCAAGTAATCATTAATTACTGCAACAGTGCTTTCAAGAGGAGCATTACCAGCGCGTTCTCCCATTCCGTTTACTGTAACATGGAGTCCGTGAATTCCGGCCTTTATTGCTTCCATAACATTGGCAACACTTAAATCGTAATCATTATGTGCATGAAAGTCAAAATGTATATGAGGATATCTAGATGTAATTTTCGAAATAAATTCAAATGCTTTCGACGGAATTAATACCCCAAGCGTATCCGGAAGTAGAATTCTTTTTACCGGCTGCTGTGTCAAAAAATCCAAATATTGAAAAACATAATCAGGAGAATTTCGCATTCCGTTGCTCCAGTCTTCCAGATAAACATTAGTTTCTATGTTGTTTTCCTTTGCTAATGCAATAGCCTGAGCGATTTCAGAAAAATGCTGTTCCGGTGTTTTTTTTAATTGATGAGTAAGGTGATTCAGAGAACCTTTAGTTAATAAATTCTGAACTTTAGCTCCGGATTGTTTCATCCATTCAATAGAAAGGCCTCCGTCTACAAAAGTTAAAACTTCGATTCGGCTCGTGTATCCTTTTTCCTGAGCCCACGACATAATGCCTTTTACACCTTGAAATTCGCCTTCACTTACACGAGCAGATGCAATTTCTATTCTATCAATATTTAATTCTTCCAACAATAATTGTGCAATGGTGAGTTTTTCTGCAGCAGAAAAAGATACTCCGGAGGTTTGTTCACCATCACGAAGTGTCGTATCCATTATTTCAATTTTTCTTTTTTCCATATTGATTTTCTATATTTCTTTAATTGAATTATAGGTGTATTAATATTTTTCCCTTCATTTAATTTAGAAAAACCCGACAGGTTTCAAAAAAATCTGTCGGGTTTAATAGATTGAACAAGATTTTGTTAGTAAGGAAGTTTATCGGCGAAAGCCACAATATCTTCTTTAATATTTTGTAAATAATCAATGTCATCGAAGCCATTAATCATATTGTTCTTTTTGTATCCGTTAATTGCAAAAGATTCTGATTGGCCAGTTGCCAATAAAGTAATCGTTTGGTTTGGCAAGTTGATTTCTAATTCTGTCTTAGGATCAGCTTCGATTGCTTTAAAGATTGTATCAGCAAATTCAGGGCTAACCTGAACTGGCAAAACACCAATATTCAAACAATTTCCTTTGAAGATATCTGCAAAGAAACTTGAAACCACAGCTCTAAAACCGTAATCGTAAACCGCCCACGCAGCGTGTTCTCTTGAAGATCCTGAACCGAAGTTTTTTCCTCCAACCAGGATTTTTCCACTATAAGTTGAATCGTTTAAAACGAAATCAGCTTTTGGAGTATCATCTCCGTTATATCTCCAGTCTCTGAAAAGATTATCTCCAAAACCTTCACGTTTTGTAGCTTTTAAGAAACGAGCCGGAATAATTTGATCTGTATCTACGTTCTCAATTGGCAGTGGTACTGCACTGCTGGTAAGTATATTAAATTTATCGTATGCCATTTTGATTTTTGCTTTAGGCTGTAGGCTGTAAGCCTTAGGCTTTTCCTACAGGGAGTATTATGTATTGTGTTTTTTGCTTAAAGCCTATAGCTTATAGCGTAAAGCTTTTTAAAAAAGCTCTCTAGGGTCTGTTAGTTTTCCGGTAACAGCAGCAGCGGCAGCCATAATTGGACTTGCTAATAATGTTCTTGAACCAGGACCCTGACGACCTTCAAAGTTTCTGTTTGATGTACTCACAGCATATTTTCCAGCAGGAACTTTATCGTCGTTCATTGCTAAACATGCTGAACATCCCGGTTGACGTAATACGAAACCAGCTTCAGTTAAAATATCTAAAATACCTTCTTCTTTAATTTGAGCTTCAACAACGTGAGAACCCGGAACTAACCAGGCGGTAACATTCTCTGCTTTTTTTCTTCCTTTTACAATTTCAGCGAAAGCTCTAAAATCTTCAATACGGCCATTTGTACAACTTCCTAAGAATACATAATCAATTGGTTTTCCAATCATCACATCATCTTCCTGGAAGCCCATGTAAGCAAGGGATTTTTTATAAGTTTCCTCACCACCTTCAACTTGGTTGGCATTCGGAATATGTTTTGAGATACCAATTCCCATTCCAGGGTTAGTACCGTAAGTAATCATTGGTTCAATATCTGAAGCGTTAATGTTTAATTCAGCATCAAAAACTGCGTCAGCATCTGTTTTTAGAGTTTTCCAATACGCAACCGCTTTATCCCAAGCCTCGCCTTTTGGAGCATATAATCTTCCTTCAAGGAAATCAAAAGTTTTTTGGTCAGGAGCGATCATACCACCACGAGCACCCATTTCGATACTTAGGTTACAAACGGTCATACGACCTTCCATAGTCATGTTTTCGAAAACATCTCCGGCGTATTCAACAAAATATCCAGTTCCTCCAGAAGTAGTTAATTGCGCAATAATATAAAGTGCAACGTCTTTTGGACCAACACCTTTACTCAATTGACCATTTACGTTGATACGCATTTTCTTTGGTTTTGGCTGCATAATACATTGTGTAGAAAGCACCATCTCCACCTCAGAAGTTCCAATACCAAAAGCAATAGCTCCAAAAGCACCGTGAGTAGAAGTGTGTGAATCTCCACAAACAATAGTAGCACCTGGCAAAGTAATTCCGTTTTCAGGACCAACTACGTGTACAATTCCATTTTTAATGTGACCTAATCCCCAGTGTGAAATTCCGTATTCGGCAGCATTATCTTCAAGTGCTTTAAGCTGATTTGCAGATAGTGCATCTTCAACTGGTAAATGTTGGTTTATGGTTGGTGTATTGTGATCTGCAGTTGCAAAAGTACGCTCTGGGTAAAGAACCTTAACGCCTCTGGCTTTTAATCCTAAAAAAGCAACAGGACTCGTAACTTCATGAATGAAATGACGGTCAATAAAAAACACATCTGGTCCATCTTCAATTTTACGCACTACATGTGAATCCCATACTTTGTCAAATAATGTCTTACTCATTTTTTATTTTTTTTAATTGTAATTTCTATAATCACAGCGATTTTCTGATAATAGCAAAACAAAAGTAAAAAAAGATACAAAGTGGTCAATTTCAATATTTCATTATATACGATACCCAAACTAAATACAAATTGCTATTCGTAATTTATACGTTTAATTTTGGTCGGAAAATGAATGATAAATCGCTTTTGTTTTCTTTTTTCAGATTAATTTTGACTGGTTTGCTATTAATTTTAATAGTTTGCAAATTTATCTCAAAATCACTATAAAATACCGGTTTTCATTTAAAAAAATGTAACAAAATGAATGAAAATAGTAATAATTGTTAGTTTTTGATTCTTTGAAGTAATTTAAGAAGTTATCAATTAATATCATTTTAAAGGGTAAAAAATCAATTTAGAATGGATATTGGTAAGTTCAATTTAAATTCAAATACTACGACATCCAAGAAGTGCATTTTTATGAAAATTTATGAATTTTAAGAGAAAAATTGAGTTGGAATATGGTGAGAATTTATTCAAAAACTAATTCAGTGAATTTTTAAACTCTAATGGTGTCAGGCTGGTTTTCTTTTTGAATAGTTTACTGAAAGACTGAGGATATTCAAAACCAAGTTGATAGGCTATTTCTGCTACGGAAAGATTAGTAGAAATCAGGAAGTCTTTAGATTTTTCAATCAATTTTGAATGAATGTGTTGTTGCGTATTTTGTCCGGTTAAATTCCGAAGCATGTCACTGAGGTAATGTGTGGAAACATTAATTTGGGAAGCAAGAAAATCTACTGTAGGCAATCCTCTTTTTAAGGTTTCGGCATTATTCAAATAATTGTCAAGTGTTTCTTCTACTTTAAGCAATAAATCGCTGCTGATTGTTTTTCGTGTAATGAATTGACGTTTGTAAAAACGATTGCTATAATTAAGTAGAACGTCGATATAGGAAACGATTACGTCCTGGCTCATTTCGTCTATAGCAGTATGAAGTTCATTATCAATACTGGTTAATAATCCTATAATAGTTGTTTTTTCGCTGTCAGAAAGATGCAGTGCTTCATTGGTATCATAGGAGAAGAAACCATATTTTTTGATGTTTTTCCCCAAAGGATAATTTCTAATAAAGTCGGGATGGAAAAACAGCGTAAACCCATGGTATTCGGTTCTCTCTTCATTATCCGTAAAAATCAACTGATTGGGTGAAGTAAACATTAATCCGCCTTCGTTAAAATCATAATAACCCTGACCATAACCCATTTTTCCGTTGGTCGAATATTTATAAGATATTTTATAGAAATCAAGTAGGAAAGCGTTATTTGTCAATTCGGCATTTATAACCAGTTTGGTATTATCAACCAAGCTAATCATAGGGTGAAGCGGTTTTGGTAACCGAAATAAACTATGAAATTGCGATATAGAAGAAAGTCTCGACGGATTGTTGTTTTTCTTTTCCATGATATAAAGGTATAAAAAATCAAAAACCAATACCGCGCAGCATATCAAAATCTGAACGGTATCGGTTAGGAATAAATGAATTATGCTCCTAAAAATTGTTTCCCAAAAGCAGCACGAAAAACTTCATCTCCTTGTTCCAGTCTTTGTTTGTAAAGTGCTTTGGCATCTTCTCCGGCCACATATCTAAGTTTGTTTTTTCCATCCGTAGCTGCTTCAAATACAACATCGGCAATTTGTTCCGCAGTAGATGCCATTTCAAACATTACATCTACATTCTCAAACATTTTGTTTGCCATGGCTTCATATTCAGGTTTAACTCCTGTATCAAGCGAGCCGTGCAGGAATTCTGTTTTGATACCGCCCGGAGAAACTGTTTTAATGTTTACTCCAAACGGATTTAATTCGTAAGCCATACTTTCGCTCCAGCCTTCAAGTCCCCATTTTGTTGCGTGATATACAGAACCTAAAGGAAAAGAAATTAAGCCGCCAATAGACGTAGTTGAGATAAACAATCCGCTTTTTCTTTCTCTGAAATACGGAATAAAAGCATTTGTAACACGAATTACTCCTAATAAGTTGGTGTTAAGTTGTTTGGTGATCTGATCATCAGTAAGGCTTTCCAAAGGACCAATCAGGCCATATCCTGCGTTGTTAAAAACAACATCAATATCGCCCAAGTCAAGAGCTTTTTGAACTGTGTTTTGTATTTGGTCATAATTGGTAACATCCAGTGGTAAAAGTGTTACGTTTTTTAAATTAGAAAGTTCTGTTTCCTTTTCAGGATTTCTCATTGTTGCGATTACATTCCATCCTTGTTTGTGGAATAATTTTGCCGTTGCTTTTCCTAATCCGGAAGAAGCGCCTGTGATAAAAATTGTTTTCATGATAATTTGTTTTAATTTGATAAGGCAAAGTTCAGAATAGAGTCCAGTTTAAAAGTGTTCATTTTGGCGCGATGAGTATCCAAAATGAATAATCGAATTTTTTAGTGTCAAATAATCGAATTTTTATCATTTTTATTGGTTTTTAACAGTTTCTAATGATGATTTTGATTAATACTTTTTGTTTAATTCTTTATTTCCTGAAGCCAAAAAAAAGCGTAAATTTGGACTTCCTCCATATTTTACATATCGTTTTTCATAGTCCATATAATCAATGATTTACAATGGTAAGAATTGGAATTTGGAATTTATAAAATTGTCTTTTTACAAAACTTATGTATTTAATATTCGATACCGAAACAACCGGATTACCAAAACGCTGGGATGCTCCAATAACCGATTCTGATAACTGGCCTCGCTGTATCCAGATCGCATGGCAGCTGCATGATGAAATGGGGCAACTTATCGAACATCAGGATTATTTGGTAAAGCCGGACGGATTTAATATTCCGTATGATGCCGAACGTATTCACGGTATTTCGACCGAATTGGCTGAAGCCGATGGAATTTCGCTTTCTGAAGTTTTAGAGAAATTCAATATCGCTTTAAGCAAAACCAAATTTATTGTTGGACAGAATTTAGGTTTCGACGTTAACATTATGGGAGCTGAATTCCATAGAATGGGCGTGGATTCTCCCATGAGTACGATGCCGGTTTTGGATACCTGTACCGAAGTTACGGCTTCATTGCTACAACTTCCCGGAGGTCGTGGAGGAAGATTCAAACTGCCAACCTTAACCGAATTACACAGTTATCTTTTTAATAAACCTTTCGCGGAAGCGCACAACGCAACTGCCGATGTTGAGGCAACTACGCGTTGTTTTTTAGAGTTAATCAGAAGAGAGGTTTTTACCAAAGAAGAGTTAGATGTTCCGAAGGATTATTTCAAGGAATTTCAGGATAGAAATCCACAGGAATTTCCGTTAATCGGATTAAAACACATCAATTTAAAAGCGGCTTCTGATAAAATCAGGGAGCAAATAAAAGCGTTACAATCTGATGACAAACAAACTACGGTTTCAGAGTCAGACAGAGCCGATTTTAAAGCGGCAAAATATGCGCATTTGCATAATCATACGCAGTTTTCGGTTCTTCAATCGACTATCGGAATTGGAAATATTGTGGCTGCTACAGCCAAAAACGGAATGCCGGCCGTTGCAATGACCGATACAGGAAATATGATGGGGGCTTTCCATTTTGTGAGCGCTGTTATGAACCACAATAAAGCAGCATCCGGAAAAAATAAGGCTTTGGTTGAAGCTGGAGAGGAGCCTACAGAAACCGAAATAAAACCAATTGTAGGTTGCGAATTTAATGTTTGTGAGAATCACTTAGATAAAAGTAAAAAAGACAACGGAAATCAGGTTGTGCTATTAGCCAAAAATAAAAATGGTTATCACAATCTGGCAAAAATGTCATCGATCGCTTTTACCGAAGGTTTTTATTATGTTCCGAGAATTGATCGAAATATCATCGAAAAATACAAAGAAGATATTATGGTTTTGTCCGGGAATTTATATGGAGAAATCCAAAGTAAAATTCTGAATATCGGTGAAAACCAAGCCGAAGAAGCTTTGATTTGGTGGAAAGAACAATTTGGAGATGACTTTTATCTGGAAGTCATGCGCCACAATCAGGAAGATGAAAATCGTGTAAACAAAACCCTGATTGAATTTTCTCAGAAACACAATGTCAAATTAATTGCGACCAATAATACTTACTATTTAAATAAGGAAGATGCCAATGCGCACGATATTTTATTGTGTGTAAAAGACGGAGAAAAACAAGCAACGCCAATTGGTCGTGGCCGGGGTTACCGTTACGGATTACCAAATCAGGAATATTATTACAAGTCGGAAGAAGAGATGAAAAAACTCTTTGCCGATTTGCCGGAAGCCATTATCAATATTCAGGAAATTATTGATAAAGTTGAAGGTTATTCGCTTTATCGTGATGTATTGCTTCCAAAATTTGATATTCCGGAAGAATTTATTGTTCCCGAAGATGAAGCTGATGGTGGTGTAAGAGGTGAAAATAAATATTTGCGACACCTTACCATGGTGGGTGCAAAAAAGAGATATGGTGAAATTACAGAATCGATTCAGGAACGTTTGGATTTTGAGTTATTAACGATTTCAAATTCCGGATATCCGGGTTACTTTTTGATCGTTCAGGATTTCATCGCCGAAGCCAGAAATATGGACGTTTCGGTAGGTCCGGGCCGTGGTTCTGCAGCTGGTTCTGCAGTGGCGTACTGTTTAGGAATTACGAATATCGACCCGATTAAGTACGATTTGCTTTTTGAGCGTTTCCTAAATCCGGATCGTGTATCCATGCCCGATATTGATATCGATTTTGATGATGAAGGCCGTGGTCGTGTTATGGATTATGTAATCAATAAATACGGAAAAAATCAGGTGGCACAAATTATCACTTATGGTAAAATGGCAACCAAATCTGCGATTCGTGATACAGCGCGTGTATTGGATTTACCTTTATTTGAAGCCGACAGAATAGCAAAACTTATTCCGGCAATGATGCCATCAAAATGGAATTTGGCGCGTTTTATTTCTGAAAACGAAGATGAAGTTAAAAAAGCGCTTCGTTCTGATGAATTCGAGAATGTAAAAGAATTGATCGCCATTGCCAACGAAGATGATTTGGCTGGAGAAACAATTCAACAAGCAAAAATTCTGGAAGGTTCGATGCGAAATACAGGAATTCACGCCTGTGGTGTAATTATTACGCCATCGGATATTACGAATTTCGTTCCGGTTACCACAGCAAAAGATTCTGATTTATATGTAACGCAGTTTGATAACTCGGTTGCAGAAAGTGCGGGATTACTAAAAATGGACTTCCTGGGTCTAAAGACCCTTACCTTAATAAAAGATACGGTCAAACTGGTAAAATACAGAACCGGAATTGATTTGGATCCGGATACTTTCCCGATTGATGATGTTGAAACGTATGCACTTTTCCAAAGGGGAGAAACGGTTGGAATCTTCCAATACGAGTCACCCGGAATGCAGAAATACATGAAAGATCTGAAGCCAACGGTTTTTGGAGATTTAATTGCCATGAACGCCTTGTATCGTCCGGGACCTTTAGAATATATTCCATCTTTCGTTCGAAGAAAAAATGGAGAAGAGGAAATCAAATACGATTTAGATGCGTGTGAAGAATATTTAGGAGAAACGTACGGAATTACGGTTTACCAGGAACAGGTAATGCTTTTGTCACAATCGCTGGCAGGTTTTACAAAAGGTGAGGCCGACGTTTTGCGTAAAGCGATGGGTAAAAAACAAAAGGACGTTCTGGATAAAATGAAACCGAAATTTGTTGAACAGGCTGCCCTAAAAGGTCACGATGCCAAAATTTTAGAGAAAATCTGGAAAGACTGGGAGGCTTTTGCGAGTTACGCCTTCAACAAATCGCACTCGACTTGTTATGCCTGGATCGCTTACCAAACAGCTTACTTAAAAGCGCATTATCCTGCGGAATATATGGCGGCGGTACTTTCAAATAATATGAACGATATCAAACAGGTTTCGTTTTTCATGGAAGAATGTAAGCGTATGGGATTGCAGGTTTTAGGTCCGGATGTGAATGAGTCGTATTATAAGTTTACCGTAAATGATAGTTACGCTGTCCGTTTCGGAATGGGAGCGATTAAAGGTGTAGGTTCCGGAGCTGTAGCAACAATTGTAGAAAACAGAAAAGACGGCAGATATAAATCAATTTTTGATTTAGCCAAACGAATTGATTTGCGCGCTGCCAATAAAAAAGCGATTGAAAACTTAGCACTTGCAGGAGGCTTTGATTCTTTTGAAGGAACAACAAGAGCGCAATATTTTCATGATGATGGTGACGGAATTACATTTTATGAAAAGGCGATACGCTATGGATCCAAGTTTCAGGAGAACGAGAATTCATCACAGGTAAGCTTATTTGGTGAAGCAAGTGAAGTTCAGATTGCAGAACCAGTTGTACCTCCGTGTGAAGACTGGAGTACAATGGAAAAACTAGCCAAAGAAAAAGAAGTTGTCGGGATTTATATTTCCGGACATCCTTTGGATGATTTTAGATTTGAAATGAAATACTTCTGTAATGCCAGATTGGAAGCGTTGAAAAGTATGGAACTTTATGTAGGTAAAAATCTAAATTTTGCCGGAATTATTAATAACGTGCAGCATCGAGTGGCTAAAAATGGAAAAGGCTGGGCAGTGTTCAATTTAGAAGGCTATGATGAAAGTTATGAGTTTAAGATTTTTGGGGAAGAATATTTAAAGTTCAGGCATTTCCTGATTCAGAATAATTTTGCTTACCTGAAAGTTTTAATAAAGGACGGATGGGTTAATCACGATACAGGGAAAAAGTCAGAACCAAGATTACAGTTTGTTGAGGTTAGACAACTACAGGATATATTAGAGGTTTTTGCCAAAAAGTTAATCTTGTTATTGAATATTAAAGATTTGCAAACTGATTTTATTCATACACTGAGTCATTTATTCAATGCTTATAAAGGAGATAATACGGTGACTTTTGAGATCATGGAATTAGAAAACATAAAACGTTTGGTTGCGGTTGAAACCAATACCGATTTTGAAGAAACTGAAGACGCTGTTTTTGTGGATGAAAATGAAGATGTTGATTCTCCATTAGGAGAAACCAAAATTCAGGAAGTAAAAGAGGTCGAAGAAATAAAGGTAGTTACTAAATTAACAATGCCAAGCAGAAGATTAAAAGTAAGAATTTCTACTGAATTATTACAGGAATTAGAAAAACTCCAGGTCAACTTTAAGCTGAATTAAATTTTAACAGTTAAAATTTAGAGCTATGCGAATTTTTTATGTTAAAAATATGCATGCATAGTAGTTTTTTAGTAATATTGCCCGAAATTACAACGATTTCGTCCCAAGTCCAACTTTGCAAACCAAAAGAATGTGTTAAAATATTATAAGTTTGCATAAATTAATTAAATCAGAATTATGAAAAAGAACCTATTTTTATTAGGATTATTAGTTTGCTCTATGGCCACAATGGCGCAAACAGAAAAAGCAGATAAACCAGAAAGCTGGTATTTTAAATTAGGAGGATCTTATTTTGTTCAAACAGCTGCTACAGAGTTTCCAATTGTAAATGGTGCATTACCTAATACAGATGTTTATGCTGCAGATGGTACAACTTTACTTTCAAGAGAAACAAATCATGGCTCATTTGGAGAAGGTTTCCGTACAGGTTTAACTGCAGGATATCGTTTTTCAACTCGTTTAGGTGTAGAAGTAGGATTTAACTATTTCAGTAGTGCCAGTAAAACTATGGTTGAAACCACTAATAGATTAGTTGCTGCTGGTCCTGTTTTTGCTACTGGAAAAGCAGTAGGAAAAATTCAGGCTTTTGATGTTGCTCCAGCTCTTGTATTGTTTTTAGGTGAATCTCACGGCTTTGAACCTTACACGAAAGTAGGAGTTATTGTTCCTGTTCATGGAGATTTGACAATTAAAACAAATAGAACTTATACAACCCCAGCAGGTATTGTGAATAGTTATGCTAAAGATGTAGTAAAGCCTAACCCAACAGTTGGATTTTTGGCTGCATTAGGAACATCTTATAAATTAGGAACACACATTGCTATTTTTGGAGAATTAGAATACCGTAATTTTACCGTTCATGGTAAAACTAAAGAAACTGAGGTATATACTGAAAATGGTGTAGACAAGTTAAACACTCCTACTAATTTCCGTGGAGACGCTTCATACTCTGCGAGTCATGTTGATTATGTTAAGCAATTAAACACAGGTTCTAATCACTATTTGTTTAATCCAAATACAGCAACAACAAACATTACTACTGACACAACTAGACCTAATGATGCTATGAATGATATTAGTTCTTATGTTGGAATTTCAGGTTTAGGTATGACTTTAGGTTTAAGATACAGCCTATAATTCTAAAGGAATTTATAGTTTATAAAAAAAGAGGATATTCATTTGAATAACCTCTTTTTTTGTTGTCATCCTGAGGAACGAAGGATCACACTAGAAACTCCGCAAAGAATGTCGCCAATCTTTGTCGAATCCCGAGTGTGATCCTTCGTTCCTCAGGATGACAACACTAGCGATAAATTATTATTTCAAATTCCTAAACTCCTTCAAAACTTCATCAATTACCCAGCTTGTTCTTGCGGCTGAGGTTCCTTTTGAAGGATTAGCACCTTCGCTACCCAGAATTTCAGCAACAACAGTTTCAACAAGAGGTTGTTGAATATGAAGCGGGTTTTCAATTGTAATACTTTCTTTTTCTCCACTTGCATATTGAATGTGAATTGGATCATTTCCGAAAGTAGAAAAGGATATTTTTCCTTTGTCACCTACAATATCGGTATTGTCGTAACGCTCAAAACTGGCAAAATTCCATAACCCGGTTCCGTGAATTCCGTTTTCGAATAAAAAAGACATGGAAACTGAATCTTCGGCAGGATAAGCTTTAAGTTGTGAACTCGCATGCCCACGAACAGACTTAATCGGTCCGAAAACAAAATCCAGAAAGTCTAAAGTGTGACAAGCCAAATCAACAAATATTCCACCGCCTGAAATATGCGGTAAAACGGTCCAGGGCAAATTGATTTCGTCATCATAACGCTCTTCAAAAGGATGATATAAAACACAGTTTACGTGTCTTACAGTTCCAATTTTATTCTGATCGATTAGTTCTTTTATTTTTAGGAATCTTGGTAAACTTCTTCTATAATAAGCCACAAACAAAGGAACATTATGTTCTTTGCAAACGCTGATCATTTCGTTGCATTCTTCAAATGTCAATGCCATTGGTTTTTCTACATAAACCGGTTTTCCTGCTTTCGCGCACAATATCGTATATTCTTTATGAGAAGATGGAGGAGTGGCGATATAAACGGCATCAACTTCCGGATCATTGATTAGATCAATTGCATTAGAATACCATTTTGGAATATTATGACGTTTGGCGTAATCTTCGGCAAGTTTGGCATCTCTTCGCATTACAGCTACCAATGCTGAGTTTGGAGTTTTTTGAAAAGCCGGACCGCTTTTAACTTCAGTTACATTTCCACAGCCTATAATTCCCCATTTTATGATTTTCATTTTTTGGTTTTTTTAGTTTTTCAAATTTAAAAAAGGTTTGCCACGAATTGCACGAATTTTAACTAATTCTTTGCGGTTAAAAAAAGCCACGAATTCACGAATTATTTTTTCACGCAGATTTAAAAAAGATTTAAGCAGATGCACACAGATTTTTTTATCAAATAAAATCTGCGTGAAAACACATGTAGCAGCGTTAAAAAAGAAAGCCACGAATTTCGCGAATTTCCACAAATTTAATTCGTGGAAATTCGTGAAATTCGTGGCAAAAGAAAGTCACAGATTAGAAAATCATTTTAATCTGTGGCTAAAACAGTTTGTGTTTTTACTTTTTAGGCAAAGCAGTAAAGCCCATATTGTAAAGCGTGAATGCCTGAACATCTACATTTTCCTGAATGCTGGCAGCAACAGATTTTCCTGCTCCGTGACCTGCTTTTACATCAATACGAATTAAAACCGGATTGTCGCCAGTTTGTTTTTCCTGTAATTCAGCTGCAAATTTAAAACTGTGTGCAGGAACAACGCGGTCGTCATGATCTCCGGTTGTTACCATTGTTGCAGGGTATTTAACGCCTGCTTTTACATTTTGAACTGGAGAGTATCCTTTTAAATATTCAAACATTTCTTTATTGTCCTGAGCGGTTCCATAATCATAAGCCCAACCTGCTCCGGCTGTAAAAGTATGGTAACGCAACATATCCATTACACCAACCGCTGGCAATGCAACTTTCATTAAGTCCGGACGTTGTGTCATGGTTGCACCAACTAATAAGCCTCCGTTAGAACCTCCACGAATCGCTAAGAAATCTGATGAGGTATATTTTTGGGCGATTAAATATTCGCCGGCAGCAATAAAATCGTCAAATACATTTTGTTTTTGAAGTTTGGTTCCGGCATCATGCCATTTTTTTCCGTATTCACCACCACCTCTTAAATTGGCAACGGCATAGACGCCTCCGTTTTCCATCCAAACTGCATTTGCAATGCTGAAAGCGGGTGTTAAACTGATATTAAATCCGCCGTATCCGTAAAGAATCGTTGGGTTTTTACCGTTTAATTTTAGTCCTTTTTTATAGGTAATAATCATCGGGATTTTTGTTCCGTCTTTTGAAGTATAGAAAACTTGTTTGGACTCATAATCTTCACTTTTGAAATCTACTTTAGGTTTTTGATAAATTTCAGATTTACCAGATTTTGGCTCTAATGAGTAAATCGTTCCAGGAGTAGTATAGTTGGTAAAACTGAAGTATAAAGTTTTTTCGTGTTTTTTTCCACCAAATCCGCTTGCAGTTCCTACTGCCGGAAGTTTGATCTCGCGAACTAATTTTCCGTTGTAATCGTATTGTTGTACAAACGAAACAGCATCTTTAGTATAATTGGCAAAAAAGTATCCACCACCTGTTGAAGGCGATAAAATGTTTTGTGTTTCTTTAATGAAATCTTTCCAGTTTTCTGGTTTCGGGTTGCTTACATCAACAGTAACAACACGTTTGTTTGGAGCATTTAAATCGGTTTCGATAAACAATTTGCTTCCTTCATTTTCGATAATTGAATTGTCGCTGTCAAAGTTGTCTACAATAGTAATGATTGGACTGTTTACAACAGTTAAATCTTTAATATATAATTCATTTCCGTAAGTAGAATTCGATGCTGAAATCACTAAATAACGATCGTCTTCAGTTACATAACCTCCAACATATCTTCTTTTCTGATCTGCGCCAAAAATTAGTTTATCTTCTTTTTGAGGAGTTCCAAGTTTATGAAAGTATAATTTATGCTGATCTGTTTTAGCAGATAATTCACTTCCTTTTGGTTTGTCATAACTAGAATAATAAAAACCCTCATTTCCATGCCATGAGATTCCGCTGAATTTCACATCAACTAAAGTATCTTCTAAAACTTTTTTAGACAAGGCATCAATAATAATCACTTTTCTCCAGTCGCTTCCGCCTTCAGAAATCGCATAAGCTGCTTTTGATCCATCTTTAGAAAAATCCATTCCACCAAGTGAGGTTGTTCCGTCTTTAGAAAAAGTATTTGGATCCAGGAAAACTTCTTCTTTTTCATTAGAATCTTTTCTGTAAATAACCGATTGATTTTGAAGGCCATTATTTTTCGAATAATAGGTATATTTTCCTTCTGTAGAGGGAGCACTTATTTTTTCATAATTCCAAAGTGTTTCCATTCGTTTTTTTAGTTCATCACGAAACGGAATTTTATCCAAATAGCCATAAGTAACTTTGTTTTCAGCTTGTACCCAGGCTCCGGTTTCAGCAGATTTATCATCCTCAAGCCAACGATACGGATCGTTTACTTTAGTGTCAAAATACACATCGACAGTTTCGCCTTTTTTTGTTTCCGGGTATTGAATTTTATTTTGTCCAAATGAAATTCCAGCAGTTGTAATAGCCATTATAAGAAATGTTTTTTTCATAGTTTATGTTTCTCAATTGTAACAAAAATAGTGGTTTTTGTGAGACTGATAAATATTTAACCGCAAAGTACACAAGGTTATTTTCGCAAGGAGCGCAAAGTTTAAATAAAGCCTTGCGAACCTTGCGGTTTAAATTAAAAGTTACAGATTAAAATTTACTCCTAAAACAATGTTTCTTCCAATATTCGGGATACCGTCTGTTTTTAACCTTGAAAGGTGAGCAATATATTCTTTATCAAATAAGTTGTTTCCGTTCAGGTTAACATCAAAAGCAGTTTTACCTAATTTTACTGTTCCTCCAAAGCCTAAGTTCACCAAAGTATAGCCTTTTGAAGCCGTTTCAAAGCCACTTACATTATCCTGTTTAAAAGTGGATGAAACATTTAAAGTTGCAAAACCTTCCTGGAACCAATCTTTGATTTTGAATTCGGTTCTAATGGTATTATTCCAATTATTAGCCGGAATTAATGGCAAATAATCTTTGTTGTCTTTTTTACCGGTTACGGTTTCAAAACTCGTTTCAAAGTGCAACCAGTCTAATGGATGCGGGTGAAAATGCAATCCGGCCTCACCACCATACAATTGGGCGTTATCCTGTACATAGGCAAAAACGTCATTATTATCAATAATATCTCCGGTTGGCGAAGTGTAGATGTAATTGTTTATGTGATTGTAAAATCCATTTACGAAGAATTCAAAGTGCGAATTTTTATATTCTAAGTTTAAATCCGTCTGAACGTTTTGTTCGGTTTTCAAATTAGCGTTTCCAATTTCATAACGATTTGTTCCTTCATGAACTCCATTTGAAGTCAATTCGGCTAAATTTGGCGCTCTAAATCCAGTTGCCACATTTAATCGAAGTGTTAAAGGTTCTGCTAATTTGGTTTTATATCCCAAAGAAGCATTAAAGCTGTCAAAAGATCTGTCTAAGGCTTCAAAATAACCTTCTTCACCTGCGATTCCATGCGCTTCTGACGTAACGTTTCTATTGTCAAAACGTAGTCCGGCTTGTAAAACACTATTGTTCCATTCGTAATTTGCAGTTCCAAAAACACCAAAATCGTTTGTTGTTGCATCCGGAATCAAATATTCTTCACCAAAATTAGTATTCGTCTGATGCATTCCCTGAACGCCTAAAATCGTTTCAATCTTGCCCATTTTAGGAAAATGATATTTGGCGTTGTAATTGAAAGTATTCAGTTTCATTCGTAAAGAGGCGTTATTGCTGTCTTCAAATTCGCTTCTGTCATTTGCTATATAGCCCAAATCAACATCTAATTTTGAGTTTTCAAAAAAGATCACATTGTTTAAACTCAATAAATGATTGAAAATTCCTTGTCTCGGAAACATTGTATTTTTGCTCGAAGATTGTTCTGCGATTCCGTCTTCCGGAATTCCAAGATCCAATTTGTTGTAGTTATATCTTAGCACACTTGAAAAACTTGAATTGCTGTATCCAATTCCGGTTTTAAAATCGGTTTCATTGTAACGTGAATTCGTTACACGGTCACCATCGGCAATTTTATAATCAGAGTGTGTGTTGAAACTTCCTCGGGCTAAAAATTTCCAATTGTCTGTAGACGTTTTTAATCCAATTGATGAATTGCTTCCTTGTGTATTCGTGAAATATTTTTGACTGAAATTAGCCTTGAAAGTATTCGCATCGGCAAATTTTTCAGGATTGAAATACAAAACCCCACCCAAGGCATCAGAACCATATAATAAAGAGGCAGGTCCTTTAATTACTTCGACACTTTCAATTCCGGCATCGTTTAAACCTAAACCGTGTTCGTCTCCAAACTGCTGATTTTCGATACGAACACCTTGAGAATAAACCAAAACACGATTACCGCTCAAACCGCGAATAACCGGTTTCCCGATAGAAGTTCCGGTTGAAATTTGTGAAACTCCGGGAATTGTTGCCAAACCTTCAATCAAAGTTGAGGTTCCTTTTTGCTGTAAGGTTTTAATGCTTTCATGCTCTACTTTCATAACGTTTTGCGATTGCAATTTGTTGAAAGGAGTCGAAACAACAACTTCATCCATTTCAAAAACAGATTCTGAAAGTGTAATATCTAAAGTGTTTTCTTTTAGTAATTTAGTAATTGTCTTGTTTTGAGTGGTAAAACCAACAAAAGTAAAAGCAACCCTGAAACTTCCGTTTGGAAGATTGGTGAATTCGTATTTTCCGTTTGCGTCAGTGGTTGTTCCTTTGTGTAATTCCGGTGCATAAACCGAAACACCCGGTAATGGTTGATTTTGAAGATCAGTTACTGTTCCGGTAACAGAATTTTGAGCAGTTAGTATGCCCGAAAACCCTAAAATAAGGGCTAATATGATTTTTTTCATTTGAAAATGATGCTATAGTTTAATTGATTTTTTTTAGAATAAAAACAGAAATCAGATCAAACTTGCCAATCCTGATAGGTTTCAGGATGGAAAATTTATTCTTTTTCGAATTTTATAATAAGAATTTGAGTTTACTTCGAATATTTCGAAATCTAAGAAACTATAACTGTAGGAGGACCACGTAATAAATAAGCACTTCCTGAAAACGAAAATATGTTCTCTGAAAAGGTAAAGAAAAAAGGTATTTCTTCATGAAAAGTTTGAAATGAAAAAGAAAAATTTTCAGGAACAATATAACTTCCAAAAGCAAAATGACACACATAACACAAATCATAATCATGATGCTGATGCGTTATTTCACCACTCGGATCACTATAGTCGTGATGACATTGTTTTTCTGAAAGTTGCTTTACAATATGCTCATAACTGTGTATCGACTGAAACAATATCGAGAACAATATTGTCAGCGCGAAAGAAACACTTAATATGAGCTGCTTTTTTTTCATGCAGGACAAAGGTATAAAAGAGCAATGAAAAATTGATTCATTTTTTAGATTCTGTTGCTAATTTGTTGAAAAAAAAGCAACAAATAGTTTTATTCGTCGTGAAAAAGAGAATAATTACTTTCAAATGGTATCCTGAACTGGCATTATATTATATTTGTGTGAAATAAATTAACGCTAAAAAACGTTTATTTGAAAACCACTTTAAAACCAAAATACGATATGCGATTCCTTTTTAGTTGTTTGTTTTTAGTTTCGTTTTTAAACGTTTTTTCGCAGGACGAAGTGAAACCTGAAATAAAACCGGTGATTAAAATTGATTCCTTATATCGTGAAGATCAGTTTTATTTCTCCGTTACGTATAATCTTCTGGTTCAGGGGCCGAATGGCTTAAAACAAGATAAATTTTCTGCCGGACTTTCCGGTGGTTTTCTACGCGATTTTCCTCTCAATAAAAAACGAACATTTGCGATAGCTCCTGGTTTAGGAATAAGTTATCAGAATTATTATCAAAATCTGACGGTCTCAAAAAGTGCTGACGGATCATTAATTTATGGTGTCAATAGTTATGATGAATTTGTTGCAAATAGATTCAGGCAATATTTAGTTGATGTACCAATAGAATTTAGATGGAGAAATTCAACTTATGAAAGCACCAAATTTTGGAGAATTTATGCGGGTTTAAAATTTAGCTATGTTTTTGCTGCTAAATCAGTTTTAAAAGATGGTGAAAACACTTATAAAATTAAAAATAATCCTGATTTAAATGATTTTCAATACGGGGTTTATCTTTCAGCGGGATATAATACCTGGAATATTTATGCCTATTATGGCTTAAATACATTGTATAAATCTGATGTTAAGACATTAAATGGCGAAGATGTCAGTATGAGAACATTGAATCTGGGTTTGATTTTTTATATTTTATAACCACAAATACAAAAACAATAACTGCGGTAATACACCCAATAATAAACCAATTAGTACTTCTTTGCCCGTGTGTGCTTCCATTTCCAGTCTTGAAGAAGCCACAACTCCAGTCATTAAAATCATAAAAGCAGCCCAATACGGATTTTGCATTTGCAAGTGGATGTTCAAACCAATCACAAAAATGGTAAAACCACTCATAGCCATGGTATGTAAACTTGCTTTTATTTTAAAAAGCGAACATATCAAAGCTAAAATAGTACTGAACAATGCACCCAGAAAAAAGAAATGAAGTTCAGGATAACGCATAATTACAATGCTTCTTTTTACCAGTAGGATATATAAAAAACACTGTAAAACAAGTGGGATTTTACGTTGCGATGTTTCTGCTACCATTATAGAATCGACATGTCCTGTGGAGCGAAGCAGCAAGAAAAATAAAACCGGAACTAAAATCGTAATAATCAAAATTTGAAATAATACATAATATTTCTCCTGATTGGTAAAAATATCTCCTTTGCAAAAAAGATAAAACAAAGTAGCATACATCGAAATAAAAATCGGATGTAATATATAGGAGAATAGTGGAAGTATCTTTTTCAAAATGCTATATTTTGTGGTATTCAACAAATATAATAATGTTTTTTGCCACGCATTACACAAATTTTCACAAATTATATTTAAAATCTTTACCTCATTTTAGAAGTGAATAAGAATTAAATCTATGAAAATCTCTTAATCTGTGGCTAATTATTTAAGCTAAATATTAGTGAAAATTTGTGAAATTCGTGGCAAACCTTTTTCTAAATTTGACAAAAGAAACTTTCTAAATGAGCATAAATTTAAAAAACCTTATTTCGGTTCTTGACGCCAAATGGATCGGTCTGGGCACTGATATTTTTGTTGACCATATTTCTATCGACAGCCGTTCGTTGCAAAACGGATCAGAAACATTATTTTTTGCTTTATCAGGTGTTAATAATGATGCTCATTTATATATTCCGGAATTGATAGAAAAAGGTGTTCAGAATTTTGTGGTTCACCACATTCCGAAGAATAGTGAAGGAAAAGCTAATTTTTTGGTGGTAAAAAACACGCTCAAAGCTTTGCAGCAATTTGCAGGTTATTACCGTGATATCTTTGATTTTCCGATACTCGGAATAACCGGAAGCAATGGAAAGACGATTGTAAAAGAATGGCTTAATTTTTTATTAAGTCCTGATTATAATGTTATCAGAAGTCCTAAAAGTTATAATTCTCAGGTTGGCGTTCCACTTTCGGTGATTGCCATTAACGAAAAACATAATTTGGGTATTTTCGAAGCCGGAATTTCGACGGTTAATGAGATGAATAAACTCGAAAATATCGTTAAGCCTACAATTGGTGTTTTAACCAATATTGGTCCCGCACACGATGAGGGTTTTGAGCATTTAGAACAGAAAATCAAAGAGAAATTATTGCTTTTCAAAAAATCAAAAGTTATTATTTATCAAAAAAACAAACTTGTTGATCAATGTTTAAAGGTATTTTCTGAGCAATATCCGATAAAGGAAAGGGAGCTTTTTTCCTGGAGTTTTAGCGATAATTCTGCAGATGTGTTTATTCTGGAAAAGGAAAATAGAAATGAAAAAACCACTATTCAATATCAATATCAAAACGAATTTTTCGATTTAGAAATTCCTTTTCAGGATTCTGCTTCTATCGAAAACGCGATTTCCTGTTTATTGGTTTTGCTTTATTTTAATTATGATTTTGAAACGATTCAGGGTCGCATGAAAATGTTGTATCCGGTCGAAATGCGTTTGGAAGTAAAAAACGGAATCAACAGTTGCAGTATTATTGATGATAGTTATAGTTCCGATTTTCAGTCCCTAAAAATCGCTTTGGATTTTCTGGAAAGTCAGCAGAAAAAGAACGCAACAAAAACCGTAATTTTATCAGATATTTTCCAAAGCGGATTTTCAAATGAAGAGCTATACTCAAAAGTAGCACAACTTATTGCTGATAATAAAGTCAACAGGGTAATTGGAATAGGAAAGACTATCACATCTTTCAAAAACAAATTTCCCAACATTGTTACATTTGAAAATACAGCCGAATTTATTTCGAAGTTCGAAAGCTTGAATTTCAATAATGAGACGATTTTAATTAAAGGTGCGAGATCGTTTCAATTTGAAGAAATTGTTTCTTTACTTGAAGAAAAAACGCATGAAACGGTTCTCGAAATAAACCTAGATTCAATTAGTCATAACCTGAATTTCTTTAAAGCTAAATTGAATCCTGAAGTAAAAATCATGGTGATGGTGAAAGCTTTTGGATATGGAAATGGAGGTCTTGAAATTGCAAAATTACTTGAACATCATAAAGTAGATTATTTAGGTGTGGCATTCGCCGATGAAGGAATCTCATTGAAAAATGGAGGAATTAAATTGCCTATTATGGTTTTGAATCCGGAGTCCACCAGTTTTCCTTCTATAATCCAATACCAATTAGAACCTGAAATTTATAGTATAAAAGGATTAAATGCCTTTTTGAAGATTGCCCGTGAAAAGAATCTGAAGAATTTCCCGATTCATATAAAATTGGATACAGGAATGCATCGTTTGGGTTTTGAAGAAAATACAATTGATGAATTGATTGAAACTTTAAAAGGAAATACAACCGTTCGTATTCAGAGTGTTTTGTCGCATATGGCAACGAGTGACGAAATGAAGCATTATGAATTTGCGCTTTCGCAGATTAATTTGTTCGAAAAGTTGTCTTCAAAATTAATTTCAGAATTAAGCATTAATCCAATTCGCCATATTCTGAATACTTCCGGAATTAGTAATTTTCCGAATGAGCAATATAATATGGTACGATTAGGAATTGGTTTATACGGAGTTTCCAATGATCCATCGGAACAAAAATATCTGGAAAATGTGGGGACATTAAAATCGATTATTTCCCAGGTGAGAACAATTCCTGCTAATGATAGCGTTGGTTACGGACGTCGTTTTATGGCAGAGAAAGAAACAAAAATTGCCACAATTCCAATTGGTTATGCTGACGGAATTTCGAGATTATGGGGAAATCAGGTTGGATTTGTTACAATTAAAAATCAAAAAGCATTTATTGTTGGAAGTGTTTGTATGGATATGTTGATGGTTGATGTAAGTGAAATTGATTGCAAAGAAGGAGATTCAGTTATTATTTTCGGTGAAAGCCCAACCGTGATGGAAATGGCAGAAGCGTTAAAAACGATTCCGTATGAAATTATGACAAGTATTTCACAACGAGTAAAAAGGGTATTTTTCAGATAGTTTTCAGTATTTTTTAAAGAAAAATACGTATTTTCGATATACTTAATTATAAATTTAAAGAAACAATTATGAGTGTACTTTCGGAATTTAAGGAATTTGCAATGAAAGGCAACGTAGTCGATTTGGCTGTCGGTGTAATCATTGGAGCTGCTTTTGGTAAAATTGTAAGCTCATTAATTGAAAATGTAATTACTCCATTGATGTTAAAACCGGCATTAGATGCGGCGCATTTATCTACAATCGAAGAGCTAACTGCTTTTGGAGGTGTAAAATATGGTTTGTTTCTATCGGCAGTAATTAACTTTGTAATTGTAGCTTTTGTATTGTTCTTAATTATTAAAGGAATAAATAGAGTAAAAAAGAAAGAAGAAGTTGTTGCGCCACCTGCAGGACCAACGCAAGAAGAATTGCTTACTCAAATTAGAGATCTGTTAAAAAATAAACAATAATATACTATACCGCTACACTAAGTCTAATTTAACCGTTCCTTAATTGGAGCGGTTTTTTTGTTTTTGTTTAATTTGTAACATTTTGTTATTTTTTGTGAAGCGTCTTGTTTTGACTTGTATTATGTATACTTTTGCATTATAATTTAGATTTAATTCATACTAAAAATATAAAAATGAGAATAGCGGTTGTAGGTGCCACTGGTATGGTTGGCGAGGTAATGCTTAAAGTTTTAGCAGAAAGAAATTTTCCGGTTACAGAATTGATTCCTGTTGCATCTGAAAGATCAGTAGGAAAAGAGATTGAATATAAAGGAACAAAATATAAAGTTGTAGGAATGCAAACAGCAGTTGATATGAAAGCTGATATTGCAGTTTTTTCTGCCGGAGGTGATACTTCATTAGAATGGGCTCCAAAATTTGCTGCAGCCGGAACAACAGTTATTGATAATTCATCTGCGTGGAGAATGGATCCTACTAAAAAATTGGTAGTGCCTGAAATCAATGCTTCAACACTAACTAAAGAAGATAAAATTATTGCAAACCCAAACTGCTCTACTATTCAAATGGTATTGGCATTGGCTCCTTTGCATAAAAAATACAACATTAGAAGAGTTATCGTTTCTACTTACCAATCGATCACCGGAACTGGTGTAAAAGCGGTAAAACAATTAGAAAACGAATACGCAGGAATTCAGGGTGATATGGCTTACAAATATCCAATTCACAGAAATGCGATTCCACATTGCGATAGTTTTGAAGAAAACGGATACACTAAAGAAGAAATGAAGTTAGTTCGCGAAACTCAAAAGATTCTTGGTGATAACACGATCAGAGTTACGGCTACTGCAGTACGTGTTCCTGTTGTTGGCGGACATAGTGAGGCAGTAAATGTTGAGTTTACCAATGATTTTGATGTAAACGAAGTTCGTGAAATTTTGCACCACACTGATGGAGTAGTAGTGCAGGATAATTTAGACACTTTTACATACCCGATGCCATTATATGCAGAAGGTAAAAATGATGTTTTTGTTGGAAGAATCCGTCGTGACGAAAGCCAGCCAAATACATTAAACATGTGGATTGTTGCTGATAACTTAAGAAAAGGTGCAGCTACAAACACCATTCAAATCGCTGAATATTTAATTGCAGCTGGTTTGGTATAAAAAGAGAGATTAAAGAAAATTGTTATAAAGGAAAAGCCGTAATTGCAGTAATGTAATTACGGTTTTTTTGATTTAATCAATTTGATGAGTAGCTACTAATTGAATATATTCATTTCTTCGAACTAAATAAATAATATGTTTATTTATATAATTTTGATGATTCTGCAAATTTTTTAAAGCAAAGAACCTCTCGAGGCTTATTGCACTTTACATCCTTATGTTTTTTAAAATAAACTGCACCTTCCTTGCATCATAATTATTCTTAATTATGTATCGTTTAGGTTCATCATTTTTAGATGTAAAAAGATACTTGCCATCTAATTTAAAAAAAAAGCGTGTCTTTCCTTTTTCCTGAGCCCTTAAGGTATTCATAGGAAAGAATGATAAAATAATTATAATAATATATATATTCACTAGATGCTTCTTTTACTTATTCAATTTCATAACTTGATTTTACTTGAATGTATTTCTTTTTGCTATCTACCTCCTTGACTAAAAAAACAAAATAATCTCTAAGGTATTTCCAAAGTTCGTAATCATTTAATTTTGGGTCTGTGTTTTTATCAAAATATTTTGAGGAACGTACAAATTTCCTAAGACAAATTTCTTTTGATTTTATTTTTTGATTTTCCAAAGTTTTAACTTCCGTAAAGTAAAAAGCACCATTGTTAGTGCCATTGCTATCTTTTAAATAAAAATGATTTGGAATCTTAACATAGGTTCTAATGTAATTTTTATCGTAAGAAAAGAAAAGCGTGTCTTTTGGATTTTCTTGAGCCGCTATAAATGTTGAAAATAGAGACAGTAAAATAAGAGCAACTGTTTTCATAATATTTTTTTTGAATTTAATTAGTACAAGGAGTCCCTTTGCTTAACATAGTCGTTCTGCTAGCAAGAGCTTCTATTACTGCTTTTTTGTCCGCAGGTAAATCTGACCACGCTTTTACATTGTTTTCACGTAATCCACCCCACGCTAATGCTTCATAGAAAGCATCATTTGGAACTTCACCATAATATTGAGTGTATTTATTATAATCATCAACAAGAACATTTTTATGAAATGTCTTTAAAGCTTCTTTCATGCTATTAAGATATAAATTTGCGATAGTATTATGTTGATTTCCATAGGCATCAAATGTTGTTTTAAAATCTAATCTTTCTGCATTTGTTCCGAGTTTTGTTTCTAATTTTCTAAAAATATCTGCATGAATGTATTCGTGCAAAATTGTTCTAGCAACTTCAAGAGAAGCATTACTATTAGATTTTGATGTACTAATCTCTATTGTTATTGATTTACCTTCTGGGGGTAAAGTTCTTCCATTAATTTCTCTCTCCACGCCCTGACTATCCTTACCTGTAATTACATCTTTAGAAACAATCAAAACATCAAACTCCGATTGACCCTGAAAATTAGATAATAAATTCTGAACAAAAGAGTCTCCATTTTTATTTAATAAATCATTAAGACATTTTGCTTTTCCTATAAGTGCATCTATAATTTTTACCGGTGAAGGTGCTGTAATACCTCCACCACCGCTACTCCCCCCGCCACCATTAGGTGAGGTATAGCCACCTGTAGTTGAACCTCCAATTACAGGTGAACGTGGCCCGTAGTATACGATTGGAGTCCCTTTACTTGGAGCATTTACAATAACCGGTCTTAGAGGAGTTGCGGTATCACCGCCTGATTTACCACCACATCCACCATCACCAAAATCAGCATAAATACAAGGAGCTTCAATTGGAGCTTTGTTTGTTGTGTTTCTTTGAGTATAATCTATAACTTCGACACTTCCAGTTTCTACAACCTGATTGTTTTCAAATCTGGCAGCTCTGACAAAACCATTTTTTAAATCCCAAACACTCATGAACCCTGTAAAATCAACACCATCGATGGATTGACTACTCGGTTTAACCTCTTTATTAGTATATATTTCGTAAACCAATGCCTTATAATCTTCTTGGCCTGTTTTATAAATATACAATCTTTGTTCCCAAAAGTCGCGTTGATCTTTTTTCAATTCATTGACGGGAACAATAATTGTCTCTGTTCCGTCTTGTGATTTTGTAATCTGAGCATCGTCCCAGTTGTAATCTAGATTTTGCATCAATACAATATTGTCACCTTTATCGTGATAATCATCAAACCACTTTTTAGCTGATTGAATATTTTTAGCCTGAGAAATTTGTGTACCAGATGATGAGCTATCATTTTCACAGCTAAATAAAATTAAGACAAAAGAGATTAAAACTACTCTTATAGTCCTTTTTAATGGTTGCTTCATATTTATACAAATTAATTATAATTATTTAAAGAAGAAAGGTTATTAAATTTTATTTTATAGGTTTTCAACTATAAAATAAAAGCTTTTCAAAACTAATGAAAAAATTAATAATGTAAAAAAAACACTACATAATTAATATCTAAATTGTTTAAGACTTTTCTATTTCAATCGATGAGATTATGATATAAAAAAAGCGAGAACCTAATTCTCGCTTTTTTGTATTTTAATATTTCGGAGTCAGATAGTTCCAAACAAAAATTCCAAATTCCAATAGTATGAATGTTCTATTGGAATTTGGAATTTTACAATATTGTAATTTATTATTTTAATATTCAGGAGCCAGCTCTAATTCCAGTCCTTCTAATTCTGTAGTAATCGGAATCTGACAGCCTAAACGACTATTAGATTTAACATAAAATGCCTCCGAAAGCATGGCTTCTTCATCATCGCCCATTTCTGGTAATGCAACATCATTTAGAACATAACACTGACAAGAAGCACACATGGCCATTCCGCCACAGGTTCCTTCAACAGGAAGTTCGTATGCCTTGCATAACTCCATTATATTCATTGCCATATCAGTTGGAGCCTGTAACTCGTGTATAACTCCTTCTCGATCCTTAATCTTTATTAATACATCCATTTTAATTAATTGGAATTTTATGGGTCAGGATTTTATAACGTGAAAAAATCCTTGTTTATAGTTAGTTAACTAGTTGGTTTTAGACTGAATGCGTATTCCTTTTTACTGCTCTCTTTAAGATGCATTTTTAAGCCAAGTGTGTTACCGCTTTTTTCTAATATTGTCACTATCGCAATAACCGAATAATAATCTTTGTCTGACTGAAAAATTAAAGTTCCCTCATATGTTGAGTTTACTACACCTTGTTTATCAGTTGTTACAGTTAATTTTCTCGGATGTGAAAATTCTGCAGCGCTATATGTTGCCTTGTTTGAAAATTTTGCTTTTCCTTCACAGATATCATATAGAAAATCATAATTGCCAATTCTTAAACTTCCTTCTTCAGCTGCAGGATTAATTGAAAAAACAATTTGTCCTGCATATTTAAAATCTGACCATTCTTCTGAATCATTTACCCAGGCTTTGTCAACAATTAAAGTTTGACTTTGTTGTGCGTAATTTACAGACACAAGAAAGAACAATAAAAATAGAACGTAAAATTTCTTCATAGTTTAAGATTTAGGGATGTTTACAAATTTAAGTTAAATCTGTAATAATTCCTTAAACAAAACTCTTAAATCTTTAAGTTGTTTTTTAATAATTTCGCAATATCTGTCATTGTTTTCAATGTTTTATTTCGAAATTATAAGATAAATGCGTAAAAGGCATACTATTCTTGTTAATGACACAAAGTCTTAAAGAGCAGAAAAGTACTTTTTTATTACATAATATTTACCACAGTTTCTATCTGCGGAGCGTATTTTTTTATCGTTGTTTCAACTCCTGCTTTTAGCGTCATCTGATTTACACTACAGCTAATGCATGCTCCTTCAAGACGAACTTTGACATGTTTGTCATCGTCTATGGAAATAAGCGTAATATCTCCTCCATCAGAATTTAAAAAAGGTCTGATCTCATCCAGAGCTAGTAATACGTTGCTTGTTAATTCTTCTGTTGTCATAATTTTATTTGTCAATTAAACAATGTGCCAATTAGAAAATGAGATAATTAGATAATTTTCTAATTGGCACATTTTCTAATTTTCTCATTATCTCAATTATCTAATTCTTTTTAACCGCTGAACATCCAGCCATTGTTGTAATTTTAATGGCTTCTGTTGCAGGTAAACTATCGTTTCTGTTTACTACTTCCTGTACCACATTTCTGGTAATTTCTTCAAAAATAGTTTCAATTACAGAGGCTGTCTGCAAAGCTGCCGGGCGACCGTAATCTCCTGCTTCACGTATTGACTGTACAATTGGCACTTCTCCTAAGAATGGAACATCTAAATCTTCTGCAAGATTTTTAGCTCCTTCCTGTCCAAAGATATAGTATTTATTGTCAGGTAATTCTTCTGGTGTAAAGTACGCCATATTTTCAATAATTCCCAAAACAGGAACATTAATATTGTCCTGCATAAACATCGAAACTCCTTTTTTAGCATCGGCAAGAGCCACGGCCTGAGGTGTACTTACAACTACAGCTCCGGTAATTGGCAATGATTGCATAATCGAAAGGTGAATGTCTCCGGTTCCGGGAGGTAAATCGATTAGCATGAAATCCAATTCTCCCCAATCTGCATCAAAGATCATTTGATTTAGCGCTTTTGCAGCCATAGGACCTCTCCAGATTACTGCCTGACTTGGTGCTGTAAAGAATCCGATAGAAAGTATTTTGACTTCAAAACTTTCAATTGGTTTCATTTTTGATTTTCCGTCAACGGTAATAGAAATTGGTTTTTCATTTTCAACGTCAAACATAATTGGCATCGAAGGCCCGTAAATATCAGCGTCTAAAACTCCAACTGAAAAACCCATTTTGGCAAGTGTTACGGCAAGATTTGCGGTAACAGTTGATTTTCCCACACCACCTTTTCCAGAAGCAACGGCAATAATATTTTTGATTCCCGGAATGGCTTTTCCTTTTATTTCATTAGGATTTTCCTTCGCTTCTACCTTGATGTTTACTTTAACTTTAGCTTCAGGAGATACCAATTTATGAATTGTTTTTTTGATATCATCTTCAGCTCTTTTTTTAATGTGCATTGCCGGTGTGTGTAATAGTAAATCTACGACAACTTCATCACCAAAAGTAATAACATTGGCAACAGCACCACTTTCAACCATATTTTTTCCTTCTCCGGCTATGGTAATTGTTTCCAGAGCTTTAAGAATTTCTTTTCTATCTAATTTCATTTTTAATGTAGGTGTTTCTATTGGTGAAACGTATTTAAACACTATGTTTATTTAAACTCGTTTCAGACTGCAAAGATAACAGATTATGTTTGGATTTCTGCCCTTTTTGAATCGTATTTATCGATATCGAAATTATTCAAAATGATACTATTGCGCTTTTTAGGCCAGCAAATAAAAATTATGAAGTCTGACAACTTAGTTTTCTAAGAAAAGAAACCCGTCAGATTTACTAAATCTGACGGGTTTCTTAAAAAAAATGGTCTACAAGTCTATTCGTATTTTAAATATTTTAAAATGTCTATTTTGGTTACCTGATAGGCTTTTGCCAAAACAATCATTAAAGTCAAAACTAATAAAGAAACTAACGCAATGCTAAAAGGAACTATTGAAACATTGATTCTGAAAGCGAAATTCTCCAGCCATTTTTGTAACAAAATATAGGCAGGAACAATTCCGATTGCAAATCCCATCAAACAAAAAATCACATATTGTTTTGATAATTCTTTAAGCAGAATATCTGTTTCTGCGCCTAAAGTTTTTCTGATCGCAATTTCTTTTAATCTTCTTTCCATCGAAAATGATGCCAAAGCAAATAATCCAAAAATGGCAATCACGATAACAACAAGATTTAAGATAAAAAACAAATCTTTTTGTTTCACCTGTTCCTGATAGGTTTTAGCAAAACCTTTATTTACAAATTCATAGTCAAAAGGATAATCCGGATTTACATTTTTCTCCCAGTAGCTTTTAAGTTTTGCTAAAGTTTCGCTTAAATTATTGGGAGAAACTTTTATGTAAACATTATTAAAGTTATTCCACTTTAAAGTTTTAAGGTTGACAAAAACCATAGGCGGAACTTTGTCCTGAAGCCCTGTAATATGAAAATCTTTTACAACACCCACGATTTTAAATTTTAAATTTTCTCCGCCTTCGTCTCCCCAACCAGATGTTATTACTGTGTTTATTGGGTTTTTAAGGTTTAAAGTTTTTACCAAAGTTTCGTTCATCAGCATATTACTAACCGTATCTGAAGCAAACTCAGGAGATAAATCACGACCCTGAACAATTTTGATTTTCATCATTTCAAGAAAACCAAAATCCATTTCAACATTTCTTGGTTGAACGACAATACCATTGTGTGTGAACCCTGAACTCGAATTGGTACTGTTTCCAAAAGTTCCTGCAAAAGTAGAAATTTCCTGAACTCCTGAAATTTTCCTGATTTCTTGTTTCATCGTCAGGTATTGGTCTGTTCTTTGTTTTCGTTCAGGAGTATTAAACTGAATCCTTAATACCTGATCACCATTAAAACCAAGTTCCTTGTTCATCATATAATCAACCTGCGAATTTACAATTAAGGCACCAATGATAAAAAAGGCAGCAATTCCAAACTGAAAAATCAACATGGAATTTCGGATCCAGATTCCGCTTTTGCTTCGGGAAAAATTACCTTTTAGAACTTTTAATGTTTCAAAATTGGAGATATAAACAGCAGGGAAAATACCCGCAAGAACAATTACTAATCCAAATATAAAAATGAGCTGCAGGTAAAATTCACCACCATTCATGGTTAAAGTTTTCTTCAAAAAGTTGTTATAATAAGGCAGGGAAAGCTCAACAATTGCCAAAGCGAATATTATCGATAGAATAACAATTATGGATGTTTCAAAGATAAACTGCGTTGTAATCTGGCCTTTTGTGGCGCCCACAATTTTACGCACACCAACCTCTTTTGCGCGTTTTATAGCTGAGGCTGTAGCCAGGTTAATGTAATTTACCAGAGATAAAACCAGAATCAAAATAGACAAACCAACCATGATGTAAAGCAATTGCAAATTACCTCTTCCTTCCGGAAAATTAATTCCCTGAGAAGATTTTGTTCCATGCAAACGGGCCGTTTGTAATTGATCTATTATAACTGTCGTTTCGCCATTTTCCTTAACATATTGTGCTACAGTCTGACCACTTTCTTTTGCGTCTTTAGCTGTTCTGTTGACAAAGTTTACATTCTGCATCTTCTTTAAAAGGGCAACAGGATCAGTACCTTTTTTGGCTTTAATCATCATGCCATAATTAAAGTTTCCCCAACTCGTTTTGTCGCCTTCGCGTTGAACACCTCCAAAAACGTAGTTAGGTTGTATAGAAGACGGTTTCATTAAACGATAAACCGATTTTACAGTATAAAATTTATTGCTATAATTGATCGACTGACCAATTGGGTCCTGATTGTTAAAGAGCAATTTCGCCGTTTCTTCAGAGATTGCAACACTGTTGTCTTCTTTCAGGATATTAGTTTTGGCTCCTTGTACAATTGGAAATGGAAAAACATCAAAAAAGCCATTGTCGGCAACAGTGATTTTGTCCGCCATTATTTTTTTGTTCTGGAATTTTATTGGAGCATTGTCATACCAGGTATTGTTAAAAAAACAAACAGATTCAATTTCAGGAATTGTGGCTTTGCAGGTTTCTCCAAAGGGAATTGAATTGGATGCCCAGGTATTGCCCGTCATTCCTATTTTGTTCAGCACCTGATAAGTGTTTTCTTTTTCAGGATTCCATTGATCATAAGCGTTTTCATTGTTCCAATATAATATTGCGAAAATCACACCGGCAACCCCAATGCTTAATCCCAAAACATTTAAAAACGAAAACAGTTTGCTTTGCTTTAAATGATAAATAAATATTTTAAACCAGTTAAAAATCATGGTGTATCTTTTATAGTTGTTAGTTTTTTTATAAAGTCTAAAAGGTTTTTGGACCCATTAGATTTTTTAGATCATTGCTAATATTTGGCAAACCAATCCAATTAGGATTGTGATTGCGGTTACAATAAATTTTATCATTTTGAAATTATTTAGCGTCCATAAAAACATCTACATTTCTCTGATTTAATCGTTCAGAGAATATTACGCCATCTTTCATATGTATCGTTTTTTGAGAAAACGAAGCATCATAATCAGAGTGGGTTACCATCAAAATTGTCGCACCTTTAGCGTGCAAATCAGTTAAAAGTTCCATTACTTCATTACCGTTTTTACTGTCCAGATTTCCGGTTGGCTCATCGGCCAAAATGATTTTCGGATCATTTACCAAAGCTCTTGCAACGGCAACTCTTTGTTGTTGACCTCCTGAAAGCTGTTGCGGATAATGTTTTAAGCGGTGAGAGATATTCAATTTCTCAGCAATAGCCTCAATTTTTTGTTTTCTGTCTGATGCTTTTACATTGTTGTAAAGCAAAGGCAATTCGATATTGTCGTAAACAGAAAGCTCGTCGATTAGGTTGAAATTTTGGAAAATGAATCCGATATTTTCTTTACGAACCGCGGCTCTTCCTTTTTCTTTTAGGCCAATCATTTCCTGATCTAATAATTTATAACTTCCATCGGTAGCGCTGTCCAAAAGCCCGATGATATTCAATAAAGTCGATTTTCCACAACCTGAAGGCCCCATGATAGTTAAAAAATCACCTTTTTTAATTTCTAAAGAAATACTGCTTAATGCTGATGTTTCTACTTCTTCGGTTCTAAAAACTTTGGTTAAATTTTGAATTGTTATCATAATGCTTAAGGTGTTAAATGTTATTATTCGTTTTTTGATTGATGATTTTGATTGATGATTGAAACTTCTATTTTTTTGCCACGAATTACACTAATTTCCGCTAATTATTTTTTTACTTAGAATGTAAAAATTCGTGGCGAACTTTTTTTAATTGCATGCTGAAAACTGTGACTGAAAACTGCTACTGAGAACTAATAGACAATTCTTCTACATCTTTATAATCTGTATAAGAGGATGTAATCACAGATTCGCCTTCTTTTAAGCCTTCCAGAATTTCATAGTATGAAGGATTTTCTCTGCCTAATTTGATGTTTCTTCTTTCGGCTTTATTTCCTTTTACCACAAAAATCCATTTTCCGGCCGTTTCCTGATTGAAGCTTCCTTTTGGAACCACTAATGTTTTGTTTTTCTCTGATAAAATCAGTTTTACGCCAAAACTAAGTCCGTCTTGTAGAACGATTTCTTCTTTAGAAGTGAAAGCCAATTCAACTGTAAAGTGCCCGCTTTTTACTTCCGGAATTACTTTAGTTACTAAAACTTCTAATGTTTTTCCTTTAAATTCAACCTGACCTTTTAAGCCTTCGCGAACTTTTTCCAAATAAAACTCATCAACATCGGCAGCCAATTTGTAACCTTTTTTCGAATCGATTTTTCCGATGCTTTCTCCTGCCTGGAATGTTTTTCCTAAAACAGGTTCAAATGAAGTTAATCGACCAGTTTCCGGCGCAGTAATCAAAAAGTTCTTTTTGTTGTTTCTTAAAATATCCAAACTTTTTTCCATCGTCTGAATCGAACGGTTGATTTGAGAAATCTGAACCTGATTGGTTTGTTTTTCTTTCTGAATACTTTGTTGAATCGTTCTTTTGCGTTCTTCCTGAAAACGTAAACTTTCCTTAAACGTGTTCCAGTCGTTTTTCGAGATTACTTCTTTCTCGTACAATCTCGCATTCATATCGTATAATCTTTTGGCATCGTTATAATCGTGTTCGATCAAAACTAAATCTTTATTTAAATTCAATTCCTGATTTCTAATGTTTAGTTTTCCTGTATTCAAATTATTGATTTGCTCAATAATGGCTGTTTCCTGAGTCAGATAATTCAATTCTGTGTTGGGGTTGTACAAACGAGCCAGTGATTGTCCTTGTGTAACCATGGCGCCGTTTTCAACAAAAATCTCTTTTACAGATCCTCCTTCTGTAACATTTACAAGCATCACGTTCAAAGGTTCAACTTTAGCCTGAAAAACCACAAAATCTTCAAAAAAGGCTTTTTCGATTTTTTGAATTGATAGTTCTTCTGCTTTTACATTTAAACTTCTTTTGGTGTTAAATGAAAAAAAGATGATGACAGCCAAAACTAAAAAAACTCCAATTGCTATTGTGAGATATCTAAATTTTCTATTTTTACGAGGAATTACCTTGTCCATTTTATAAATAATTTGTTGATTACCAATAGGTAAATATTGTGCCACAAAATTTATTATTTGTAAGGCCTTGATTTTAAAGAAGCCTTATAAACCATTCAAAAAAAGGAGTGTTCGATAATGAACAGTTGACCGTTCAAAATCGGACAAAAAAAGACAGATGCGAAAAAAACTAGCCCAAATATTAATTGTTGACGATCAGGAAGAAATTCTTTTTTCGGCAAAAATGATTCTCAAAAAGCATTTTGAAACTATTTTTACGACAAACAATCCCAAAAAAATCATTTCTCTTTTAAGTGAAAATGAGATAAATGTGGTTTTATTGGACATGAATTACCGAATTGGTTTTGAAGACGGACGCGAAGGAATTCATTGGCTGAAAGAAATTAAAACACTTTCGCCTCAAACCATTGTGATTTTAATGACAGCGTTTGGTAAAATTGAAACAGCTGTTGAAGGAATAAAAATAGGTGCTTTTGATTATGTTTTGAAACCCTGGCACAACGAAAAATTACTGGAAACGATTGATAAGGCTGTCGCCGAAAGCAGAAAAAATAGCAAAAAACCGGTAATCGAAAAAACCGAAAAAAGATATTTCGTCGGAACTTCCCAAAAAATAAAACAAGCCTATTCTATTGCTGAAAGAGTAGCGAAAACTGATGCCAACGTTTTGATTTTAGGCGAAAACGGAACCGGAAAATATGTTTTTGCGGAGTTTATCCATCAACATTCTGAACGAAAAAAACAGCCTTTTGTGCATGTTGATTTGGGTTCTTTGAGTGATAATTTATTTGAAAGTGAACTTTTTGGCTACGCAAAAGGTGCTTTTACCGATGCCAAAACTGATACTCCCGGAAGATTCGAAATGGCTTCAAATGGCACTATTTTTCTCGATGAAATTGGGAATATTCCGCTTCATTTGCAAGCCAAATTATTACACGTTTTACAAACAAAAACCGTTACACGTTTGGGTGAAAGCAAGCCAAGACCTTTAAATGTCCGAATTATTTCGGCTACAAACAGCGATATTAAGGCTGAGGTAAAAAGCAAAACCTTCCGTGAAGATTTGCTGTACCGAATCAATACAATGGAAATTCATTTGCCATCCTTGAGAGAACGAAAAGATGATATTGTTCCGATGGCCAATTTTATCCTCGATCAGATTGCTGAAAAATACAATCATGGTCCCGAAGCTTCGGGATGGCAATTTGAAGAAAATGCAGGTCCGTATTTAGAAAAATATCCATGGAAAGGAAATGTCCGCGAAATGGAAAACAAGATCGAGCGCGCTTTGATTTTAGCCGACAATAATACAATTACGGTTCACGACTTAGATATTCTGGATTTTGAAGATATTCAGCAAAACGACGAAAATCCGTTATCTGAAATGGAAAAAACAGCCATCGAAAAAGCCTTATTCAAACACCACGGAAACATCAGCAAAACTGCTGAGGAATTAGGTTTGTCAAGAGCCGCTTTGTACAGAAGAATTGAGAAATACGACTTGAAGAATACTTAGTCAGGGTGTTGATTTTACCGCAAAGCACGCAAAGTATTTTTTTCGTTGTGTTTGTAATTGAGATTATTAAGTTCGCAAAGCTTTGTGTAGCGACCTTTGCGGTTAAATTTTAAACATTATTAAGAAAAAATAAATGAAAAATTGGAAGTTTTATAACGCCTTATTTGTGAGAGTCTTGTTTGTTATGGCGCTCTTTTTCTTTTGCGTTTTTCTAATTTATAAAATGTTTTATTACAACGCCATTTTGGTCGGGCTTTTTGCGGTTGTAATGTTATTTGAAATGTATTTTTATGTCAAAAACCAATTGCTGTTTTATGACAGAACTTTGCTCTCTATGCTTCAAAAAGACTTTTCGACCAATTTTCCGGAAGAGAATAAAAAAGACAATTTCAAAAGTTTATATCTTTTATACGAAGCTTTAAAAATCCAGCAGCAGGAGCAAACCTCAAAGGAATTAGTATATCAATCTATCTTAAATAGTATCGATACCGGCGCTTTAATTTTAGAAAAAGAAAATGACGAGTGGAATATCTTTTTAATGAATGATTGTTTCTCCAATTTATTCAAAGTGCCAAAAGTGAGTCATTGGAGTTACTTAAAAAACTATTTGCCATCACTTTGTAATGAAATCGAAAAGTCTGATTTTGCCGAATTAAAATCGGCGATTTCGATTAAAATTGAAGAGCAGGATCTGCAGACTTTTATGCTCCAAACATCGCTTACCAAAACGTATAACAAAGAATATTTCATTATTTTATTAGACAGTATTCAGCGTGTGATTGAGAAAAAGGAAAAAGAAGCCTGGATCAATTTGATGAAAATTATCTCCCATGAATTAATGAATTCCTTAACTCCAATTCGTGCGCTTTCGCAGAATTTACTCCAGATTGTCGATCAGGAAAAATTGGAAGAAGATGATTTTGACGACATCAAAAGCAGTATTTCTACCATTATAAATAGGAGTGACCATATTCAGGTTTTTGTGGAGAATTACAGAAAGTTGGCCATGCTTCCAACTCCAACAAAAGTAATGACGCCAATAAACGCACTTTTCGATGATTGCCTCCGAATCATGAGTCCGATTTTAAAAGCGGAGAATATTGAATTGATCAATGAAATAAATAGTTCGCGTTCAATTTTGATTGATAAAAATCAAATGGAGCAGGTGATTATCAATTTGATTACGAATAGTATTTATGCTTTAAAAGAAAAACAGGAAAAGAAAATGTTTCTATCCAGTTATACCGAAAACAATCGTTTTTTCATCACGATTTCGGATAACGGAAAAGGTATCGATTCTGAGATTCGGGACAAAGTTTTTCTGCCTTTTTTCACCACCAGAAAAGACGGTGCCGGAATTGGTTTAACACTCTCAAAAAACATCATCGAAGCCCATGGAGGATACTTAAGCTATCAAACTGATGAAGATAAAACGAGCTTTGTTATTTGTTTAATTTAGGTTTTTTTCTTTCCTGCAAGGTTTTCAAAACCTTGTAGGTATGTTATTTGATGATGAAAAGGAATGTAAACCTACAAGGTTTTGAAAACCTTGCAGGAAGCTCTAAAATGAACTTATATCACTTATATGGTGGAAATTTCCGGTTGCCAAAAGTGTTTTTCCAAATCAATAATTTGATTGTTCACGACTTCAATGCCTTCGCTTTCGAGAAGTTGCTGCATTAAATTGGTTCCGTCAAAATGATGTTTTCCGGTTAGAAGTCCTTTTCGGTTTACGACTCTGTGCGCCGGAACATCATCCCTATTATGACAGGCGTTCATCGCCCAGCCCACCATACGGGCAGAGCGAGCGGTTCCTAAGGCCTTTGCAATAGCACCATAAGAAGTTACTTTCCCGTACGGAATTTGTCTGGCGATCTCATAAACTCTTTCAAAAAAATTATCTTCAGCCATAGTTATTTTTGCCACGAATTTCACGAATTATTGTATTGCGTTAAATCTGGAGAAACTTTTTTTTAGCACTTATTTATATGAATGTAAAAATAAAATTAATTCGTGGAGATTAGTGAAATTCGTGGCAAACTAATCTTTACCCAAAATAGTAATTCAAAATATTGAAAAGAGTAACCACAGCAACTAACCCCGTAATGCTTCCAATAATAGTATTCATGTTGCGCATTAGGTAATCGGTTTTCTTTTCTATTTTTCCGAAGAAGCCAATATAACTGTACAAAGCAGCAAACGAACCCAAAACAGAACCCATTACAAAAGTAAAAATGATATTGTTTTCAAACACGAAAAGATGGTAAGATGCTAAAGTAACACTTACCAACACATAATAGGGAATCGGGAAAAAGTTTAAGCCTGAAAGCAGCATTCCTAAAAAGAAACGACTTTTTTTACTGCTCTTTTTGATTTTTGATTTCTTTTTGGTTTTCGGTTCTTTAGCAATAAATAAAAAGTATATCGTCAAGATTGAAAAAATTACAAATCCTACTTCGCGCAGCAACGTTACAACATCAGGGCGATTATCAATAACATGTGCAAATAAAAGTGCCACATAAACCTGAAAAAAAATAACCAAAAGCGCACCGGCAACAAACCACAAAGCATTCTTTTTTCCTTCTTTCAAATTTACTTTTGCTGCGGTCATGTTGATTAAACCAGGTGGAATAATCCCAATGAAAGCGGCAATAAAACCTGAAAGTAATGGAGTAAGTAATGCCATTCAGTAATAAAATCGGTTAGAAAGTTGGTTTCAAAAAATAAATTAGTCTTTAATTTTGAAACGAATATACGTAATTGCCTTGTTAATTTCTAAATATTGTTTTTCATAAAAGGTCTGAAAAGCAGTTACTTCTTCCGGACTTCCTTCATTTGTGTAAACATTATGATTTGCATACAAAACTTCGTGGCCTTCACCATGAAGCAATCCAAGGGTATAACCGTGCATGAATTCGCTGTCGGTTTTAAGGTTTACGACACCGTCTTTTTTAAGGATTTTTTTATATAATTTCAAAAACTCAGAATTCGTCATTCTGTGTTTTGTCCTTTTGTATTTGATTTGCGGATCCGGAAAAGTAATCCAGATTTCGTCTACTTCATTATCAGCAAAAATATGATTGATCAATTCGATTTGAGTTCGAATAAAAGCAACATTATGAAGACCAGTTTCAACAGCAGTTTTGGCACCTCTCCAGAAACGGGCTCCTTTAATATCGATTCCGATAAAATTTTTGTTGGGATATCTTTCTGCTAATCCAACAGAATATTCTCCTTTTCCACATCCTAATTCTAAAACTAATGGATTGTCATTTTTAAAGAAATCAGAATTCCATTTTCCTTTTAAAGGCATTAAATCGCCTACAACTTCTTCTCTGGTTGGTTGAAAAACGTTTTGAAATGTTTCGTTTTCTCTGAATCTTTTTAGTTTATTTTTACTTCCCACTTTTACAAAAATTTTCAGCAAAATTAAGGAATATAAACGAATGAATGTAGCGTAATTAGGGTTTAAAATTTTTTGCCACGAATTTTCATATTTCAGATCTTTTTTTTGCCACGAATTTCACGAATTTCCACAAATTAATTTAATCGGAATGATTGAAAAAAAATTAGTAAAAATTAGTGTAATTGCTTCGCCTGTTCCCTTTGGTCGGGTCGTGGTAAACCTTTTTCAATATTTTTTCCCAGTAATACGGTTCTGCTATTGCTTTTGATTTGGGATCTAAAGTTTCGTCGTGTAGTGATTGTGGTTTAAAATTTTTTGCCACAAAATTTTACATTGTGGATCTTTTTTTTAACCACAAATTACACAAATTACCACAAATTAATTTAATCGGTAGGATTGAAAAAAATTAGTGGAAATTAGTGAAATTGCTTCGCCTGTTCCCTTTGGTCGGGTCGTGGCAAACTTATTTTTTTACCCGTAATGAGGTTCCGTAATGGGTTTTGATTTTGGATCAAGTGTTTCATCGTGTTGTGATAAATCCAATCCGATGTGTTCTGATTCTTCTGAAACTCTTAGTGGGATTATAAAGTTCGTTACTTTGAATAGGAAATAAGCTCCGAAGAAAGTAAAAATAGAAACCAGTACCAACGCCATCATATGATGTCCAAAAACATTCCATCCTCCGTGTAACAAGCTCGCGTCTTCACCGTGAGCAAAAATAGCAGTCAGAATCATTCCCATAATTCCGCCAACACCGTGACAGGCAAAAACGTCCAGCGTATCATCAAATCTTTTTGAGAAACGACAGTTTACAACAGAGTTTGAAACCAAAGCGGTAACGAATCCAAAGAACATACTTTCAGGTACTGATACATATCCTGCAGCAGGAGTAATGGCAACTAAACCTACTACAGCACCAATACAAGCACCTAAAGCCGAAACTTTTCTGCCGTTCATTCGGTCAAAGAAAACCCAGGTTAACATGGCTGCTGCCGATGAAGTGGTTGTGGTTGCAAAAGCCATTGCGGCAGTTCCGTTGGCTGCAAGTGCAGAACCAGCGTTGAATCCGAACCAGCCAAACCAAAGCATTCCCGTTCCTAATAATACAAACGGAATATTGGTTGGTATATGATCACTGTTTTTTCTTTTTCCTAAAACGATAACTCCGGCAAGCGCAGCGAATCCTGAACTCATGTGTACTACAGTTCCTCCGGCGAAATCTTTAACGCCAAAATAACTTCCTAAAACTCCGGTCGGATACCAAACGGCATGACACAAAGGAGCGTATATGAAAATGGTAAATAAACTGATGAAAATTAAATAGGAGATAAAACGAACGCGCTCTGCAAATGAACCCGTAATAATAGCCGGAGCAATAATGGCAAATTTCATTTGGAACAAAGCAAAAAGCATAAACGGAATCGTGCTCGCTAATTTTTTATGTGGTAAAATATTAACGTAATCCATAAAGGCAAAAGTGGTCGGATTCCCGAAGAAGCTGTAAAAATGTTCTCCAGATCCAAAACCTACAGGATCTCCAAAAGCCAGACTAAAACCAACCGTAACCCATAAAAGTGTTACAACGCCCAGACAGATGAAACTTTGCAACATGGTAGAAATGACATTTTTCTTGCCTACCATTCCGCCATAGAAAAACGATAATCCCGGCGTCATGATTAAAACGAGACAACATGAAGTTAACATCCAGGCAACGTCGGCAGGAACAATTTGATCGATAGTGCCAAATTCTGATAAAACATAATTGTTCTCCGTAACTGTTGGCCAAAATGCACCCGTAATACAAACTAAACTTATAATAATAAAGGAAATGATCCAGCGTCTTTCTATTTTCATTTTTCAAATACTTTATTGAACCCTATTTTTTTTGGGGTCAAAGTTAAAAAAAAATAAAGATTTTGATTTTGAGGGCTGTAAAAATAGAGGCTAAGTTTTTATTTTAGTCAATATTGTAAAATTCGGGTTGTTTTTTTGAGACAATGTTATTTTGAGCTTCTAAATTCAGGCTAATATTGTCAATTGTATTATAATTAAATTGCTATTGTTTTTTGTAAAGCCCTAGAAAAGTTAGGATTATAAGAAGAAACTTAAAAATTGTTTTATTTTTTCTTAAGCTTATCAATCAAAGCGTCTTCGATTGGCGCTTTTATTTTAATTGCCGCACTAACTTCATCATTCGGAACGGTCATTGATAAAACATAATGCTGAATTTTCCATTCTTTTCCCACTTTCACCAAAACACCAGAACCGCGACAAATTTTCATTTGCGTATTCAGCAATTCATCAAACCAGGCAACATTTCCGGTTTTGTCAAAAAAGATATGACGTTCCAATGCGGTGAAATTCCATGTTTTGCCACTTTTGAAAAAAGGTTTCGCCCAGATTTGAAAGTCTGGTTTGATCCAGTTTTCTGTAGCATCCGTCCCAATGAAAATCGCATCTTCCGTCATTGCATTAAAATAGTCATCAAATTTCACATCGGCGGCCGCTTTGTGCCAGGCATCGAGTGTTTTGTTGACTTTTTCTTTTTCCGCGTTTTGTGCATTTAGAAAAGTAGTAACAAATAATAAAAGTAAGATGGTTTTTTTCATGGCTTTGGTTATTTGAGTTAAAGGTAAGAAAATTTCTTTTAAAGGTTCAGAGGCACAGTCCCGAGGCTTCGGGAGCAAGGTTCAAAGGTTTTTTTAGGCTTTGCGCATAATATCTCTCGCAAAGTCGCAGAGGCGCAAAGTTTTTGTTTCACGCAGATTTAAAAAGATTTAAGCAGATTTACGCAGATCATTTCTAAATTAAATCTGCTTAAATCTGCAGAATCTGCGTGAAATAATCTTTTTAATCTGTAGCTATAAATAAAACTTTGCGACTCTGCGCCTTTGCGAGATTAAATGACAAAGCAATTCAACATAAAACTTAAAATCTCTTATATCACTTATATGGTGTAAATTTTTTTATATTTGAATGCTTTAAAATACCACATTATGAATCCGAGAATCTTTATCAGTTCGATTGTTATTAGTTCATTGTTTTTTGTGTCTTGCAAAAAGGAATTAGAACCTCAGGAAAGTACGCCAACTTCTGAATTAGTTAAATTGGGATTGGTAAAAGATACGGCCAAAGTCAAGTCGGTAGTAGAGGCACCACAGCCACAAACTAATCCGAATACGGTATTGGGAGAAACAAAAGGAATGAATCCTGCACACGGACAGCCAGGGCATCGTTGTGATATTGCGGTTGGCGCGCCGTTGAATTCGGCTCCAACGCAAGGACAAACGGCAACGGCACAACCAACACAAACGGTACAGGTAAATCCGAATCAGAATAATAGGGTTACCACAACAACAACTGTTGCGGCACCGGCAAAAGTGGCGAAAGGAATGAATCCATCGCACGGACAACCAGGTCACAGATGTGATATTCCGGTTGGAGCACCATTAAATTCTCCGGTTGCAAAACCAGTTGCGGCGACACCAGCCCAAAGCGGAAGCACTTCTCAAACTTTTACGGTTACACCACCAGCGGCTAATCAAAATGCAGTTCCGGCTTTATTAAGCACCGAAGCGCCTAAAGTTGCTGAAGGAATGAATCCCGCTCACGGACAACCCGGACACCGTTGCGACATCGCAGTAGGTGCGCCGTTACCAAAATCTTAAATTAGTCGAAAGTCGAAGGTCAAAAGTCGAAAGTAAAAACCATATAAGTGATGTAAGTTCATTTAATTGGGGTGTTTACTTTGCGCTTAATTTTTTTTCACCATATAAGTGATATAAGTTCATTTTAATTGGGGTGTTGAACTTTGCGCCTAATTTTGTAAAGGATAGAAGCTCACATAAGTGTTGAACATAGATTTCACCAAAGTCACGAAGCCGCAAAGAAAATAAACTTTGCGGCTTCGCGACTTTGCGTGAGAATTGCTCCTATGAGCAACTTTATATGTCCTTATATCATATTAGGTAAAAAAAATAAACACAAAGTTTATTAAATGAACTTATATCACTTATATGGTGAAAAAACCGGTTGCTATATATTTAAAAAGTTTTTTGCTTTTCGAAAGTAGTCGTTAATGTTTTTTTGGCTTTGGCCAAAGCGCCACTAAAAGCTTTTTCAAGTGTATCAGAGTGTTCTGTAACGGTTATGGGTTGTAGTTTTGCTGTGCGGACTTCGATTACGCATTTTTTATCGTTCAAGCTGAATTTCTCGCCATTTTCATCTCCGAAATGAACCTCAACGCGGGTAATTTTTTCTTCAAAACGGGTAAGCCCTTTTTCTAATTCTCCAGAAAAATAAGCTTCTAATCTTTCGTGTCCTTCGATGTTTTTATCGGTATTGATTTGAATTTTCATATGGGTTATATTTTAATGATTGTTTCTCAAAGCTATCTTTTTTAAGATGAAATGCCAAGTGAGTTAATAAAACATTATGAAATTTCGTTGCCCTTTTTTTGTCATTCCGATCCCGAGTCTCTGGTAAAGAAACTCAAAAATTTTTGTCAGGCTGAGCGGAGTCGTTTGTCAGGCTGAGCGGAGTCGAAGCCCCCCGCAAGTAGCTCAACAATCAAAAGCAAATCAAAAGTAAAATTAATTCCTACAACTTTTTTCAATTGATACTGAACGCCCGTGTTTTTTGGTATCTTTGCAGTCCTAAACGTTAAAATTATGACTTCGACAAAACTTTTGCCCGTGTGGTATGGTGGCGGTATTGGAAACAACTGCAACGCATTTAACGGCGTAGGACACCTTAGCTATGCGGGTTTTATATTTCCCCTAAACGTTAAAAATTATGAGTACAAACACCCTTTCAAAAGAAGCCGAAGTCCGGCTAATTGATTTTTTCAACAAATCAGTCGATCCGGAAACTCTGGCAAAAACAATTAGACGAATAAATTACCTTTTCGCCTTAAGTGTAATGCGAGAATGCGAAACCCTTCAAACCAATATTACAACCGTAGAAAATGGTTTTTATTGGTTGAATGAATTAGCAGAAATTTTAAATCCTTATTTTGAGATTGAATAATTAGAAATTGAAAAAGCCACTAGAAGTGGCTTTTTTTGTTTTGTTTTTTCCGTCTGTTTTGTCATTTCGAGGCACGAGAAATCTTCGCAAGTAGCTCGATGATCATAAGAAACCAAAAGAGCAATAGGCAGTTATTCCTATTCAGATTTTCTTAATTCTAAATTTAATTATGTGATCACAGCAATCACACTTAATAAAACTACTATCATCTACATCCATATCTATTTCAATTTCGTAATCACAAATAGGACAATTGTAAATAATATCTATAAGTTTTATAGGCGGATTAAGTACAGTTGGAATGTCTAAAATTGAATATTCTATCATAATCATTTTATATTTTCAGCTAGTTTTTTAATTATCTAAAATCTTTCTTTTAATATTTTCAATTTATCCAAACTGTATATAGTCAAATATAAAATCATTGATATCTTCTCCTTCAGAATCAAATTTTAAAATAATTCTAGAGCATAAATTATCAACCCAATTTTCAATTTCTTCTAAAGAATTAATGTTATTTAGAAAAGACAAAAGCTTATTTTGATTTGTAAAATCATCTATGAACATAACAATATCTTCTTTAAAACTATCTGCGTAATTTTCATTTGGTCGAGACAAGTAATTTTCTAAATGCTGAATTTTTTTATTAAAGCTTAACATAATGTTTTTTCAATTAATATCTGAAATTAAATGATATTCTTTAATTTCTTTAGATCTTATAGTTCTTTCTTCAAATTTTAAATTACCAATAGGATTTTCAATTGTCAAAAAATTTGGTGAATCATTCATGTTTAAAACTAAAGCAATAATATAATCATTTTTATATTCTGAAGCCATTAAAAACTCTTTTTCAGTTAATCTAAACTTTCCTCTTTTCTCCCTAATTCCTTTAACTTCTGCTAAAAATGAACTTTCATTAACATTAATTTGAAAATCATAACCATCTCCGTATAATCTTGCATCTTCTAAAATTCCATTCTTAAAGTTAGAAATTTCATTGTAATTATTTATAAAGTATAACTCGGCTTCTAAACCTGTTTCTTGAAGTTTTTTAAATCTTGATTTTACGATTGGTTTAACTTCAACATAAAGTTCTTTTATCTTGTAATTTTCCTTTAAGTATAATTTTACGATATCGGCATAGCTTTTTACATTTTCATTGCCAAATAAACTGTCAATTAAATGTTTTCTGTGAAGGTATGCATTACCTTTTTGCCACCAACCTTTTCTTTCATTTGGAAAAAAGGGGTCAAATATGTCCATTCTATTTTTTACAACGCTTGGCGTTTCGGCTAGTCCAATTTTTACAAAATATTGAAAAAAACTAGTTTGTGTGGTAAAACCAAACTCCTTTATGAATAGCTTATCAAATTTAGATAATCCATAACCAATCAAATTTAGAACTTCATAATTTTCATGTTTATTGCTATTTTGAGTCATAAATTACATGCTTAAATTTAATTACTTACCTATTTGTACCAAAAGTAACAATAAAAAACGTTCTTAATTTTGGGAAATATGTAAATGTGGAAGAATTAATATTTAATATAATTCATGAATTGAAGTTTATCTATTTGGATATTGAAAGATTGGAAATAAATATAGAGGCTTTTTATGGACAATTGATCAACTAATTTTTATTGTCGATTTATAATTGCTTCCATATAAAATAAAATGAGTAACAAGTAAAGTATGAAAATTCCCCACTAACTTTTATCTTAAATTAAATTTGAATTTAAAACATACTAATTAAAAAAAGTTAATTTAGCAATTAATTTAAAACTATACTTCATGGCAAATAAATATTTAAATTTCATATCTGATGAGCATTTCTTATTGTGCATTTCTAATTTACATAAATCATATGTGAAAGCTAAAAAGAATATTACTAAGAAGAAGTTTTATAATAATAAAGTAGATACTATAAAGTTAACTTTGGATTCAAAGTTCAATGACATAGAAGAAGAGAGTCTTATTCAATCGGAAATATTGAGGCAGATAGATAAATCAATAAACAATTCAATTGGAACATTTCATGAGCAAATTTTGGGCGGAATAAATGGTTATGAAATTGGGAATTTAAGTGGATTTGATATAAAGGCGACTAATGATACATTATTTGCAGATATTAAAAATAAGCATAATACAATGAATAGTAGTTCGTCTGAAGCTCTTTTTCAGAAACTTGCTAGATATGCCGATACTTATAAAAAGGCAAATTGCTATTGGGTTCAAATTTTAGCTAAAAATAGTTTTAATACTTTATGGCATGGAGACATCAATGGGAAAGAATACAGTCACTCACGTGTTTATCGAATTTCAGGTGATAAGTTCTATGCTTTGCTTACTGGTCAAGAGGATGCTCTTTTTCAATTATATCAAAAATTGCCTGTTGCTATTGATGATTATTTAAATTCAATTACCAGAGATCAAACATTGAGTGAAAATACAGCAATAAAGGAAATAAAAGCTATAACAGATTCTTCAAAAAGAAGTCTTTTAGATCAAATTACTTTTGAGAGCTACGGTTATTACTTAGGTTTTGATAAATTATAGTATTGATTTAAAAATTTCACAATAGAATATCCAACTTCCTTTCCTAAGTTAACGGGAACCGCATTTCCAATCTGTTTGTATTGCTGGGCAATCGATCCTGAAAATCCCCATTCATCAGGAAATGTTTGAATCCTCGCATATTCGCGAACTGTAAATGGTCTTGTCTCTTCTGGATGGCATCTTTCCGTTTGCTTTTGCGCAGGACTGCAAGTTAATGTTAGGCAAGGTTCATCCCAACCAATTCTTCTAGCAATTCCTGTTTTTCCTCCTCCAAGATAAAAACTACCACCCATAAATTCTTTCTGAATTTCAATTGGTAAATCTCTCCAATACCCTTTTTGAGGAACTAATTTTAAAACGTCAATTTTACTTTTAGGATATTTTGAACCTCCTGAATTTGGAACATCACAATCAAATAAATCACCCTTCTTTAATGCATCTTTTAAGTTGTAAATTTTCTTATAAGGCTTTGGATATTCATATTTCAAATCAATATCTTTTCTAATTCCAACCAAGATTAATCTTTCCCTTTTCTGTGGGACATTAAAATTAATTGCTTTTAAGACTTGTACAGGAACAACATTGTATCCAATTTCATCTAAAATAGAAATCATTCCTTGAAGGGTCTTGCCATTGTCATGATTTAATAACCCTCGTACATTTTCTCCTATACAAATTGGTGGATTTACTTCTTTTACTGCTCTTGCAAATTCATAAAATAATGTCCCTCTAGCATCAGCCAAGCCAAGTTTTTTTCCTGCATAACTAAATGCTTGACATGGGAAACCGCCAGTAACAACATCTACGGTATTATGATATTCTGAAAAATTAAACTGTTTTATATCTCCTTCAAGAACATTCCAGTTTGGTCTGTTGGTTCTTAAAGTTTCACATGCCCACTTGTCTATTTCATTTAAAGCCACACATTTTAATCCAGCTTTTTCCATTCCAATGGCTAAGCCGCCAGCGCCAGCGAAAAGTTCAAGAACAGTATAATTGTTTTCGGGGATTACATAATTTGAAACGGTTTCTTGTATAGTATCATCTATGAAACTTGAAAAAAGAGTGTTAATTTCTGATTTTTTGTACATTCTATAATTGCTCATAGGTTCACGTACAGCATTTAATTTCCCTTCATTATCCCAACGTCTCAAAGTCTCTTTACTCTTTCCTAACAATTCTGATGCTTCAGACAATGAAATATAATCACTCATAACCAAGTTGTTTAACATTATACAATGGTTACAAAAATAAATGAAAAAATTTCAGAATCAAGAGTATTTTTTGTTATAAATTGGAACAAAAAGTAGTTGTTTTTTTAATTCATTAAAAATCATTTAGATAAGAGCAAATTAACTGAATACATTTTTGACTTTCTTTTTTTACGTCATGTTCCCAAAAGCGAAAAACTTTATATCCTATATTTTTAAGCTTGATATTATTTTCGATATCCCTTTGCATATTTCTTTCTATTTTAGGGATCCAAAAGTCTCGGTTTGACTTTATCTTTTTTTTCTTTTCTTCCCAATTGAACCCATGCCAAAATTCACCATCAATAAAAATAACTAGTTTAAGTTTCTTATTAACTATATCAGGATTTCCAGGAAGTTTTTTATTGTGTTTTCGATATCTTATTCCAGCATTCCATAACTCTTTTCTAAATAATATTTCAGGTTTTGTGTCTTTGGATTTGATTTTAGCCATAAGTTTGCTTCTTTGAGGAGTAGTGTAAAAACCATTAGACTCTTCAAATCGCAAAACTTTTATTCTATTTTCAGAATATTCCATTTTAAAAAAACATTTATCTCTCTTTCCTATTCTTCCCCTTATCCTTCTTCCCCCACTTAATTTTCATTTTCCCGCCATCATCCACAGCAATTAAATGCAGGACAATTCCGCGGTCGCGGACGGCGTCGCGTTCGGCTTTGGTGGCGAGTTGGGCGTCGTCTTTGGAGTTTCGGAGTGGGATGGTGAGCGCCATATTGGTGCCACGGCCAAAGGAATAAATACCTTCGGCATCGAGGTTTAACACGCTGGAGCTTATGGTGAGTTTTTTTACATCGACGAGTTCACCACGCAGTTTGAAATCGCCGGATAAATCGCTGAAGGTGATGTTTTCGACATCGCGAAACGGAAACGCAAATTTCCCCACTTTCATAATAGGTTCAAAGTTTACTAAAGCGCCGTGACTGACATTGAAAGCCAGATTTCCGTGTGCCGAATTTGGGATCAATTCGCCGTTGCTGTTGATTGAACCGGTTACATCGGCTTTGCTGGTGAGCTGTCCGTGGATATTATTTGGCGTAAATGATTTGATTCCGAAGTTGTTAAATGACTTTAAAAAGCTCGTAATATCCACCTTATTGACCTGCGCGTTGGAAGTGAAATTATAGTTTTTGCCATTTGGCGAAAGCGTGGTGTTAAAATTAATACTTCCGCCACATGTTTGTAGTGAACCGTTTTTGATCACAAGTCGGGAATCGATCATCTGGATTTGCGCTTTGGTGTTGGTTGCGGTCAATTTATTGTACGTGATTTTATCTGCTTTGAGGTTAATGTCGACAATACATTTTTCGATGGCAGTTCGCAATTGATGCGACATAGATGGTTTTTTTGAAGTCACTTTCTTTTTTTGAGAAGTAGCCAGAACGCCCAGAAACTGTCTGACATCGATACTTGGGCAATAGATATTCCAGTTTACGACCATTTTTTCGGGAGCATCGTAATAGAGATTGAGGAAATTATTGATTCTTCCGTCTATAAAAATGGTGTTGTTTTTATTTTTGTAGGCAATTTTATTAATGATCAGAGCCTCTTGTGTAAACTCAAGCTGCACGTTGATTTTTTCGGCATGAATGTTTTTAGGAATGAAATGGAAAGAGACATTTTTAACGTCGACATTGCCAATAAAACGCGGTTTGGTAATGTATAAATTGACAATATCAAACTGAAATTTAAGGTTTATTGTGGCGTGACCTTCGGTAAAATGAATCCATTTTTCGGTGCTTTCTTCATTAAAAACAGGAAGGTCAAAATCAGAATTCACGATTCCGGTTGCCAATGGTTTTTCGAGATTGTTGATCGATAACTGCGCAATTTTAAGCGGCACGTTTCTGTATTTGGCAGAAAAACGCGTTAGAATTACAGCCGAATTCGCATCGCTAAAACCTTCCTTTGGCTTGAAGTTATTGGTGAAAATTCCTTTGAAATTACAATCAGTCAATAATCCATCGGGAATGCTCAGTTCGTTATTGTGCACTTCGGCCTGAACGACAATTCGCGGATCGCCTTCGGCATTAAAATCGCCTTTGATGTCACAATTCACATCGATTTCTTTTTTTAAATTAAAGTGATTCAGCTTCGAACTGATGTTTGCGGATAATAAATTGGAAGCGTTTCGCCATAAAATCGTAGTGCTGATATTGATTCCGAACAACGCGCTGCCTTTAGCTAAATTGAAAAAAGCCACAATATCAAAGGAATCAGATCCAATTTTTAGACCATCTGTTTTAACGTCTATTTTTTGTCTTTCTGCCGAATAGGAAACCGCGAAAGTACCTTTGAGTTGTTTTTGTTTGGCAAAGCTTCCGTGAATGGTATTAAACGCCAAACTGGCAATTTGAGTGTCTAAAAAAACATCAGTTTCCCAATCGTCTCCATCGTAATTTACTTTTGATTTTAGGCTGGCGACATCAAAATCAAATAATTTATGCCCAACATGATTGTCTAAAATAAAATGAACTTTGCTGAGGTCGATCTGATCAATTGTGGTTTCAGTATCGGTTTTATCTTCGGGAGATTTTTTCTTTTTCGGTTTAAAAATATCCGAATTTGAATACCCATTTTCGGCTTTATAAAGATAAATCTGGGCGTCGTTGATCAGGATTTTATGAATGCTGATTTCCTTTTGCAGCAAACTCCAAACGTTTAAACGCACTTCTATTTCTTTGGCTTTTAGTAAAGTATGTTTGTGGGTTTTCCATTGTTTGTCTTTGAGTTCGACATCTTTTAACGCTAAAGTGAAATTGGGTAAACCGGTTAAAAATTTATACTGAAAATCGCCAATATGAAAATCACCGTTTATATTGTCGTTGATTTTGGTATTGATTTTCGCCATTATTTCGGTTTTGTTCCGATTAAAATAAATGGACAGTCCGCCACCGGCAAGTAACACTAATGCGATAAGGGCTAAAACAAAAAAGCCAAAACGTTTAGCGTATTTTTTAAAACGAACCGATTGCAAAAAAAGTTGCATTTTATGTAAAGTTTCTCTCATCTGGACGACTTTTCTTAATCATTAAAGATAAGATAAAAATTAATGTTATTTTAATAATTTGGTTTTCAATTTATTAAGATCAAAAGACGCCCGAATAACAGACATGTTAATTATATAACTATTGACAATGCATTTATAATCAAAACTAATTTGGGAATGGTGTTTCATTCGTATTTAATTTTTAAATTTGTACTCTAGTTTGAAGATTAATAATTCAGACATAATTTAAACCTAAGATATTATGGCATTAGCAATAACAGATGCTACTTTTGACGAAGTAGTTTTAAAATCAGATAAACCAGTAATGGTAGATTTTTGGGCAGCATGGTGCGGTCCTTGTAGAATGGTTGGACCAATCATTGACCAATTAAGCGACGAATACGCAGGTAAAGTTGTTGTTGGTAAAGTAGATGTAGATGCTAACCAGGAATTCGCTGCAAAATATGGTGTGCGTAACATACCGACCGTTTTGGTTTTTCATAACGGTGAAGTAGTAGGTAAACAAGTAGGAGTTGCTCCGAAACAAACTTACGCAGATAGTTTAGACGCTTTGTTGTAATCGTAAGATTATAATTGATATAAAAAAGGTTTGGCGAAAGTCAAGCCTTTTTTATTTGGATTTATTTTTTTGCCGCGAATTATATTAGTTTGCCACGAATTGCGCGAATTTTCACGAATTTATACTGGCTTGAAAATTGGATTTTTTTTGCCACAGATTAACACAGATTAAAATGATTTTGTTTCACGCAGATTCTGCAGATTTTTGCAGATCAGCGCAGATTTATTTAAAAGTATTTATCTAAATTTTTTTAAATCTTCCTAAACTTTCCCTATTAAATAGCAATCTGCGTGCATCTGCTTAAATCTTTTAAAATCTGCGTGAAAAATTTAGCATGCAGATTTGTTTCGCCAGTTCGTTATCGGTCGAGTGATGGCAAACATTTTTAATCTGTGAGAATCCTTTAATCTGTGGCTAAACTTTTTTAAGCAGCATTAAAATAAAATTAGTGGAAATTCGTGCAATTCGTGGCAAACCCTCTTTTAATCCGAATGCTTTTTTTATTTTTAACGAATCTTATATTCTTAAAAATGAAAATCCGCTACAGCTTTCTTTGTCTTTTTACTTTTATTACAATTGGTTTTTCTCAGTCGAAACAAAAAGGAAATCTTGTTTTGGAAAATGGTGTTTCAGAGCAAATGGCTATTTTTCGTAAACAGCAAATCTCCAATGTTTCTTACGGATTGTCTTTTGAAATTCCGAATCAGAAAGAGCAGAATATTATTTCCAATTTAAATTTGAATTTGACTTTATCCGATTTAAGTCAGCCTTTGTATTTAGATTTTAAAGAGAAATCTCAAAATATAAAATCAGTTTCAGTAAACGGGAAAAATATCACCATTTTGCACGAAAAAGGGCATATTGTTATTCCGGTTGAAAGTTTGATTTCAGGAAAAAATGTGATTGTCATTTCTTTCATCGCAGGCAATTTATCGTTGAACCGCAATGATGATTTTCTATACACTTTATTGGTTCCGGATCGCGCGAGTACGTTGTTTCCGTGTTTTGATCAGCCGGATATTAAGGCAACTTATAAACTGAGTTTGACTGTACCAAAAGACTGGTCGGTTTTGGCTGGTGCCGATGTAAAAGAGAAAGTCGAAAAAGGCGATTTTACAGCTTATACTTTTGGAGAATCAGACAAAATGAGTACGTATTTATTCTCCTTTGTAGCAGGGAAATTTAAAAGCGCAACACAGAAGCCAGGCAATTTAGAAATGACGATGTTGTATCGCGAAAATAATCCGGAGAAGATTCAGGTTAGTACGGACACGCTTTTCAAATTGCATGAACAATCATTAGAATTCTTAGAAAAATATACTAATTATAAATTTCCTTTTCAGAAGTTGGATTTTGCTTCGATTCCGGTTTTTCAGTATGGCGGAATGGAGCATGTTGGCGCAATTCAGTATCGCGAATCGACTTTGTTTTTGGATAATAGCGCTACTGACAGCGAGAAATTAGACCGTGCGAAACTTATTGCACATGAAACTTCGCATATGTGGTTTGGCGATTTGGTAACAATGAAATGGTTTGATGATGTCTGGATGAAAGAAGTGTTTGCGAATTTTATGGCAGACAAAATCATGAATCCGATTTTCCCGAAAGTCAATCATAATTTGCAGTTTTTTAGCGCGCATTATAGTAACGCTTACGCGGAAGACCGTTCGTTGGGTACACATCCGATCAAACAGCATTTAGCCAATCTGAAAGATGCCGGTTCGCTTTACGGAGCTATTATTTACAACAAAGCCCCTATTATGATGCGCCAGTTAGAAGCTTCGATGGGAAAGGAAGCATTTCAAAAAGGAATCGAAAAATACATTAAAAAATATGCCAACGACAATGCCGACTGGAATAATCTGGTTGAAATTCTGGATGCTGAAACGCCGCTTGATATGCAAAAATGGAGCAAGGTTTGGGTGAATCAATCGGGCAGGGCTATTTTTACGGATAGAATAAAATACGATGCTCAAGGTCGAATTTCGGCATTTGAAATTGAGCAGGAAGCAGAAGGTAAATCAGTAAATATTTGGCCTCAGGTTTTTCAGGTTGGTTTGGTTTATACAGATAAGGTGAAGGTTTTAAACGTCAATATAAAAGAGAAAAACCTTCTTTTGAAAGAAGCAATCGGACTTGAAAAACCGATACTTGTTGTTTATAATTATAATGGTTTTGGATACGGTGTTTTTCCGCTTGACGGGAATTATTTAAATGCTATTTCAAATTTAAAAGATGAGGTTGCAAGAGCTTCTTCTTATAGTAATCTATATGAAAACACTTTAATTGGAAATATTGCGCCAATCAAAGCTTTTGATTGTTTTTTGAAAGGAATTCAAACAGAAGAAAATGAATTAGTCTTAAGAATTGCCTCTAATAATCTGAATTCTATTTTTTGGAAATTCCTTACAGAGAAGCAACAGCATAAAGTTCAGCAACAACTTGAGGCTGTTTTATACGAAAGATTGCAAACGAATTTGACAAGCAATATCAAAAAGACGTTATTCAATTTATTCAGTTCCGTTGCGTATTCTGATTCGGCGAAAGTCAAATTATATCAGATTTGGAATAAAGAAACTGTGATTCCGAATTTGAAATTAAACGAAGACGATTACACGAATATTGCGATGAATCTGGCGATTTTCAAGCATGAAAAAGCAGCTGAAATTTTGGAAAAAACAAGAACAACCATTACCAATCCGGATAAACAAAAGCGATTTGAGTTTTTGCTTCCTTCATTATCCAAAGACGAATCGGTTCGTGCTGCTTTCATGGAATCTTTAAAAGACGATAAAAACAGGGAAAAAGAATCCTGGGTTTCAGTTGGTCTGGCGAATATTCATCATCCGTTGCGTCAGGAAAGTGCGCAGAAATACATTCGTTTTTCATTAGATTTAACAGAAGAAATCCAGCGCACGGGAGATATTTTCTTTCCAAAAGACTGGCTGAATAATACGATTGGGAAATATTCATCGAAATATGCTTTTGATGAAGTGCAGCGTTTCTTAAAAGAAAACCCTAATTTTAGTCCCATATTAAAACGAAAATTATTTCAGGCGACAGACGGTTTGTACCGCGCCCAAAATATTAAAAAAGAAACCGAATGAAAATTGAATCGGAAATAGAGAAAGTCTCCAGTTTTCAGCATCTTGAAATGCTGGCGAATCAGGTTGTAGAAGGTTTTATATCCGGAATGCACAAGAGTCCGTTTCATGGCTTTTCGGCTGAATTTGCTGAGCATAAAGTCTATAATGCCGGAGAAAGTACCAAACATATTGATTGGAAGTTATTTGCCAAAACCGATCGTTTGTACACGAAGCGTTTTGAGGAAGAAACCAATTTACGCTGTCATCTTATTGTCGATAATTCGTCGTCGATGCATTATCCCGAATTAAAATCGAATCAGCCTTTTTACGAAAAGAAGATTGGTTTTGCGGTTTTGGCTTCGGCCGTTTTAATGAACATTTTAAAGAAACAGCGCGATGCTGTTGGTTTAAGCGTTTTCTCAGATAGCTACGAATATTACGCTCCCGAAAAAGGAAGCGATCGCCATCATAGAATGTTGCTCAATAAACTGGAGCAATTGTTAGAACAGCCCAAAGTCAAAAAAAGCACCGATACGATTACCTATTTGCATCAGATTGCGGAGAAAATGCACCGCCGTTCGATGATTATTCTGTTTACGGATATGTTTCAGTCAGAAGACGATGAAAAGCTTTTTAATGCCTTGCAACATCTTAAACACAACAAACATAAAGTAGTTTTGTTTCATGTGGTTGATCATGAAACGGAGCTAAAATTCGATTTTGATAACACACCAAGGAAGTTTATCGACGTAGAATCAGGTGAAGAAGTGTCGATTTTTGCTGATAATGTAAAAGTGGAATATGAAAAAAGGGCAGAAGCGTACTTTAAAAACCTGGCTTTAACCTGTGCCAAGAACCAAATTAAGTACGTTCCGGTGAATGTTGGCGATAATTTCGAAAAAATCCTGACTACATATTTAGTTGAAAAACAAAACTTTGGCTAAGAATTTAAAAATATATTTAATTTTTTTTATCAAAACACTTGCAGAAATGAAATTCTGTACTATCTTTGCAACCGCAATAACGCAGAGGTTTGGTAGTTCAGTTGGTTAGAATACATGCCTGTCACGCATGGGGTCGCGGGTTCGAGTCCCGTCCAGACCGCAATATTGGGGAAAGCCTTTCGTAACAGAAAGGCTTTTTTGCCCAAATACGGTATCTAAGATTAGTTGTGTTGTTTGCTACGACTTTGTAACTCGTAGCTGGTTTAGTAGTTAGACCAATGAAAAGCTTTCCACTTTTGTGGATGGCTTTTTTGATTTACAACACTTTTGATTTAACCGCAAAGGGCGCAATCCCGAAGCCTCGGGATACGCAAAGGTTCGCAAAGTTTATATATAGCTTTGCGAACCTTTGCGCTTTTAACCTTGCGTTCTTTACGGTTAAATAACGGTTTTTTTGCATTCCAACATTGGAATTTGGTCCCGAAGCCTCGGGATAGAGGATTGGAATTTATCTAGAAATCAGAGGATTAAAATTTTCTCAATTTTTATTCGTAAAAACCCTTGTAGAATCAAAGTTCTATCGTATTTTTGCACTCACAATAAAGCAGTGGGTTTGGTAGTTCAGTTGGTTAGAATACATGCCTGTCACGCATGGGGTCGCGGGTTCGAGTCCCGTCCAGACCGCTTAAGTTTAAAAATGCCTTTCTTAACGGAAAGGCATTTTTTTTTATAATTAAAGCTTCATTTATGTTTTACGTTTATATAATTTATTCTAAAACTTTTGATGTTTATTACAAAGGTTTTAGTGAAAATATTGTTCAAAGATTATTGTATCATAATGAAAATAGAAGTAAATATACTTCTAATAAAGGACCATGGGAGTTGGTTTATTCGAGGGCATTTGAAACTAAAAAAGAAGCTTTGATTGAAGAATTGAGATTGAAAAAGTTAAATAGAAAATCACTCGAGGCTTTAATTAAGGATCAGAAAGAAACGTAAGGTTGGTTAGAATACATGCCTGGCATCTCGTCCAGGGACGAGACGGGTTCGAGTCCTCGTTTTAAGAACGAGACAATATTTAAAAATGCCTTTCTTAACGGAAAGGCATTTTTGTTTTTTATAGGAATTTAGAACTTAACCGCAATGAGCGCTAAGATTTACGCAAGGGTTGCAATGGTTAATCAATTTATTTAATAACAAATCTCCGTGAATCTCTGTGAAATAACCCTTTATTACCCTATCTTGCGACCGTTAAAAACAAAAATTATACTCCGCAACGAAAATCCAATCTTTGTCGAGCTTCTCGTGGAGATTTGCTTCGCCATTCACTATCGCTCGAGTCTCGTTCCTTGAAATGATAAACTATATGGTTAATCAATTTATTTAATAACAAATCTTCGCGAATCTCTGCGAAAAACCTCTGCGAATCTCTGTGAAATAACCCTTTATTGCCCTATCTTGCGACCGTTAAAAACAAAATTTATACTCCGCAACGAAAATCCAATCTTTGTCGAGCTTCTCGTGGAGATTTGCTTTGCCATTCACTATCGCCCGAGTCTCGTTCCTTGAAATGACAAACTATATGGTTAATCAATTATTTAATAACAAATCTTCGCGAATCTCTGCGAAAAACCTCTGCGAATCTCTGTGAAATAACCCTTTATTGCCCTATCTTGCGACCGTTAAAAACAAAATTTATAATGAAGCAGCAATGTGTTATTTTTGATATGGACGGCGTGATTTGTCACACCAATCCACATCATGCAAAAGCTTTCGAGGCATTTTTCGATAAATATGAAATTCGGCATTCAGAACAAGAGTTTGAAGAACATATGTACGGAAAACATAATGGTTATATAATGACGCATTTCTTCAAGCGTCCCATTACCGGAGAAGAGCTAACAAAACTGGAAGACGAAAAAGAGGGAATGTTTCGTGAAGTTTATAAAGACAAAGTCGAAACGATTCCGCATTATCTGGATTTTTTAAACGAATTGAAATCCCGAGGTTTTAAAACCGCTGTTGCTACATCGGCACCGCGCGCGAATCTTGACCTGATCATAAGTACATTAAAAATCGCAGACAAAATGGATTCGATGATGTCAAGCGAAGATGTGAAAGCGCATAAACCAAATCCGGAAGTTTATTTAGAATCTGCCAAACGTGTTGGTGTTGCTCCATCAGACTGTATTGTTTTCGAAGATTCTTTTTCGGGCGTTACAGCGGGCTTAAATGCCGGAATGAAAGTGGTTGGTGTTTTGAGTACGCATACAAAAGAACAATTACCTCCGTGTGACTTTTATATTAATGATTATAGTGAGGTGAATGTGGATAAGATAATAGAGTTGTTGAAGGGATAATAAAATTCCAATTTTTATCCCGAAGCCTCGGGACCAAATTCCAATTAACACAAAGTTTGTCATTCCGAGGAACGAGGAATCCCCGCAAGAAACTCGCCAACAGTGCGTGCTCAGCGTGTGGGGATTCCTCGTTCCTCGGAATGACAAATAAACGAATTTAGCTTTATTCTTTCGAAATCTCTTTTATCGTAATATTCCTAAAATCAATCGGCGAGCGCTCATAATTCAAAGAAATTTTACCTTCTATCGAAGAAGCATCCGTACACTCATTTACCAATTTGCCATTTAAATATTGCGTGATTTTTCCGTTGAAAGATTTAATAACAACAGAATTCCATTCACCATACGGATTCTCGTTGGCTAAAAACTTTGGAGAAACAACACTTGCACCGGCTTCAATTAATTTTCCATTTACTTTTGCCGTTACCTGATCCAAAAAGATAAAATCACCAGTAGTGTTTTCTTTTATTTGAAATTGGATTCCTTTTGGCCAGATTTTGTCAGAGGCGTCTAAAGGAATATTATACATTACACCGCTGTTTTTTGTGCTGGTTGTTTTGTATTTTTCTTCCAAATTCCATCTGTATTCTAAGGTGAGTTCAAAATTTTTATGGCTTTTTTTGGTCATCAAACAGCTATTGTCATTTCCATGCATGCGAATCATTCCGTCTGCGAACTCATACACTGTTGATGGTTCCTGTTGTGCTGTATTTGTTTTTGTAAAAGCGTACCAATCGCTTATTTCTAAGTTTTTTTGCTGAACGGCACAGGAACTTAAAATAAAAAGAACAATAATAGCAAAAGATGATTTTTTGAACATATGTAAAAGTTTAAAACGAAGTAGATTAACCCGATTGGTGATTTAATAAAGTAAAAATAAGGATACCCGCTAATATAAAAAATAGACTTTTCTGTTTTTTTGTTTTGAAATGGTTTTTAAACCATATAAGAAATATAAGTTCATTTAAAAAAAAATGGACGTAATTGAATAGCCTCCAGTTTTAACTGGGGGTTATTTATGTTTGAAAAGAAAGGCTTTAGCCGAAATTTGATTTTTTGCATAAAGAAAAATAAAATAGAATTGAACGCATATATGAGTTCAATTTAGAATTAAATCTCATGATTTTTGTAATATAAAAATTGAGATTATGAATGAAAATAGCTTTTCAAAAGAAACTGAAATCAGGTTAATAGAATTTTTCACAAAGACTATTGATCCTGAAGAAATGGCAAAGACAATACGACAAGTAAATTATGTTCTTTCGTTATGCGCAATTAAAGGATGCGAAACTGTAGAAACTGAATTCAACAATCTCGAAGATAATTTTTATTGGTTGAATAAATTGGCAGAAGTTTTAGATCCTTATTTGGAGGTTGAGTGAAGTATGGTTGGTTTTGCGCACAGTTTGTCATTTCGAGGAACGAGAAATCTTCGCAAGTAACTCGACAACAGTGCGTGCTCAGCCTGTGGAGATTTGTCTATTTTTTCACTAGGTATTTCCAATTTAAATGCATACTTAAACCATTTATATCTGGAAATATTGTTCGATTGTTTACACCAAACAATGATAATTTATTAAGTATATCTTTTTTTATACTAGAAGGAATTTCAATCTCTGTTAAGTTTGTTTTTATCTTTGAATTAGTCTCCAAAGTAACAAATTTTTTACTTTTTTTTGAATATTTGTGAGCGGTGAACCATCCAGATTGAGAAACAATTCTTTCATTGTTTAAATTAGGTCTAAGGATCCTTGTGCTAGAACTGTCAAAGGGAGATTGATTTTTTGATAAGTCTACTTGTAAATCTTCATCACATGATAAGATATATAAGTATGAGTTCTCTTTAATGGTATATTCATTTTGACAAGCAAACCATAGAGCCACTAATGGGTTACTGCTCCAATCTAGCAATCTGGTTTTCAATCCAAAATGTTGAGCATACACTAACCATTCCCAATCGTTTTCAAAAGTCTTCATGATTAATAAAGGAGAACGACGCTTAAAATCCGCTAACATTTTTTTTTCAATTTGTGTGGTATCAATTCTTGGATTTTCTCTACAAATTGAAGGTAACAAGGGATTATTGGATGATTGACCACGAAAGAGGTTAATATCGTAATCCATTAATTCAATGTCTTCGATGTGATTTAAAAAATCTTTGAATGATTTAATACGAGCTTTTATCATTTTTCTATTAAATGGCTATATTATTGTGCTTATTTTTGTCAAATTTCCTTAAATTAATTCAATCACATTATCATAGCCTTAAATTTTTAATTGCTTCTCTCACTTTTAAAATTTCAGATTGCTCTTCGTTTATTTTCTTTATTACAAATTTCAATAATAAATCAATACTCGATGCCCTAGCCAAACAATCTTGTTCATCTAGAGAATGTAGGCCTTCTGATGTTTGATTATAAAGAGTTTTAATTGGATTAATTCCCAATGACTGTAACGATTTTGGTAGAAACTCAAATATATTTTCATAGATTGAATATACTTGATTAGTAGAGATGTATTCTTCGTAAAGCTTTTTTATTTGAGAATCAGCAACATCTAATTCTGAAATCTCTTTCACAATGGTAATTAGTTCTTTTTCAATAATTCTTCTAAAATAAGCAAATGCTCCAATTCCATAGTTTTGTTGTATACATTTACAAGCTTTAAAATACCAATTATTTGTTTCCCTATCAAAATGCTTTTTAATTTCAGAGTCTACATTTATAATTTGTTCAGGTAAAATTCCAACTTTTTCAATAAAAATATTAGCCGTAACTCCATCGAATTCATTATTGTTTGCACTTCCAGGGGGACCAGAAAAACTATAAAGTTGAGTTGCAGGAATTTTAGCATCACTCCAAATGTGTAAGGTGAGTTCAATTTTATAAGTTTTGCAAGATTTACAACGCCCCAAGAAGTGTTCAGTAAAGTTTAAATGTTCTTTATTGTCGAATAAATTTTCTGGTATTTTGTTTCCGTCTTGAATTCCCCACCAATGTTTTGAACTTGATGGAAGTTCTAATTCAAAAGTTTTTTCCGATTTTTCATTTTCACAATAATACATGAAAGTTTCCCCTTTAAAAGCGTAAGGTTTATTATAAACAGGATTTTTAGCCTGATAATTTTCTACAATTTTAAATGGTTTATATAAGGGATAATTCTTTAGGAATTCTTCTAACTTAATTTCACTCATGTTTACGATTTATTGATTTAATCAAATATAGAAAACAATTCTTATGAAATTTAAGCAAGGATTTAATTTTCAAAAATATATTGCATAGAAGAAGAGCCCAAAAACAAAAAAGCTCCTGAGTTATCTCAGAAGCTTTTTCAGTGCGGATAATAGGACTCGAACCTACACGCCTTGCGGCACCAGATCCTAAGTCTGGCATGTCTACCAATTTCACCATATCCGCGTAATTGTGGGTGCAAAGATAAGCATAACTTCGAATATTCAAAGAAATTTTTCAAAAAAAATATTAATTCTCTTTTTTGTATTTTTGAAATTCTATAAAAATCATTTAAATGGAAAACATTAAGGCATACGTTCAACAACATAAAGATCGGTTTATCAATGAATTGATCGAATTATTAAAAATTCCGTCAGTAAGTGCCGACACCGCATATTCGCAAGATGTTATCGACACAGCAGAGGCTGTGAAAGAAAGTTTATCAAAAGCAGGCTGCGATTTTGTCGAAACTTGCGACACTCCGGGTTATCCAATTATTTATGGAGAGAAAATAATCGACCCAAAATTACCTACCGTTTTAGTTTACGGACATTATGATGTTCAGCCACCAGATCCAATGGAATTATGGACATCGCCACCATTTGAACCTGTTATCAAAACAACCGAAATTCATCCCGAAGGAGCCATTTTCGCGCGTGGTGCCTGCGATGACAAAGGCCAAATGTACATGCACGTAAAAGCGTTAGAATATATGGTACAAAGCAACACTCTGCCTTGTAACGTAAAATTCATGATTGAAGGAGAAGAAGAAGTAGGATCGGCAAGTTTAGCCTGGTTTGTAGAACGCAATCAGGAAAAACTAAAAAACGACGTGATTTTAATTTCAGATACTGGAATGATTTCGAATCAACAACCGTCAATTACGACAGGTTTAAGAGGTTTGAGTTATGTTGAGGTTGAAGTTACAGGTCCGAATCGCGATTTGCATTCAGGTTTATACGGTGGAGCTGTGGCGAACCCAATTAATATTTTGGCAAAAATGATTGCTTCATTACACGACGAAGACAATCATATTACGATTCCGGGTTTCTACGATAAAGTTCAGGAATTATCGACTGAAGAAAGAGCTGAAATGGCAAAAGCACCTTTCAGTTTAGAAAAATATAAAAAAGCGTTAGACCTAAACGATGTTTACGGCGAAAAAGGCTATGTAACCAACGAACGCAACTCGATTCGTCCAACGTTAGACGTAAACGGAATTTGGGGTGGTTACCAGGGCGAAGGAGCAAAAACGGTTATTGCGAGCAAAGCTTTTGCTAAAATCTCCATGCGTTTGGTTCCAAATCAGGATTGGCATGAAATTACAGAACTTTTTACTAAACATTTCACAAGCATTGCACCGGCCGGAGTTACGGTAAAAGTGACGCCGCACCACGGAGGTCAGGGTTATGTAACGCCAATTGACAGTGTTGGATATCAGGCAGCCAATAAAGCATACACAGAAACGTTTGGAGTTCCTGCAATTCCGGTTCGTTCAGGAGGTAGTATTCCGATTGTAGCTTTGTTCGAAAAAGAACTGAAAAGCAAAACCATTTTGATGGGATTCGGATTAGATTCTGATGCAATTCACTCACCAAACGAGCATTTCGGAATCTTCAATTACTTAAAAGGAATTGAAACTATTCCGTTGTTTTACAAGTATTTTGTGGAATTAAGTAAATAAGGTTTTGCCACGAAGGCGCTAAGTTTTAAGTTTAGATTCTTTGTAAAGATTATAAATATTCTAAATCCGTTCAGAAATGAACGGATTTTTTTATGGGCGTTCCCTTTGGTCGGGCTATCTGCTAAATCCGGAGATACCGCTCCTGTACTAAAAGTGTTTAGTGTAGGTGTAGTGTATGTTTTATTATTATTTGTCTTTAGTACAAAAACTATGGCTCAGAAATTAACTAATAAATCTGATGTTAAAGAAAAAGATCTTTACATGATGGCTGATATTGAAAATATGCCTGAATTTCCAGGAGGCCTTCCTGAGTTCTATAAATTCATTGGTTCTAACTTTAAAACACCAACGGATGCCGTGAAAAATAAAATTGAAGGAAAAGCATACATGCAATTCATCATTGAAAAAGATGGAAGTTTATCTGATATTAAAACCTTAAAAGATGCCGGATACGGAATAGGTGATGAGGTAATTCGAGTTTTAAAACTTAGCCCGAAATGGACCGCTGCAACTTATCAGGGAAGTCCTGTTCGGGTAATGTATAGTTTGCCAATAACGATTCAGGCAGCAAAATAAGTTTTAAAAAAAAGGAACAAAGGTGCAGAGGGACAAAGGTTCAAAGGTTCAGTCATAAAGAGAAGCCTCTGCACCATTGAACCTCAAAAATAAAAAATCCGCTTCTTGCATCATAGAAGCGGATAAAATTAAAAACTAAAAAAAAAATTCTCAAAAAAAAAGTAATCAGAACTAAAACAGGTCCGGATTATATCCAAAGTAAGGCATGGTTTGTTCGTTAAAAACAACACCATACTCTTCTAATTCTTTTAAAATAGGCAAATAAACTTCTTTCTTAATAGGAAGCTGTACACCGGGAGTTGTGATTTTTCCATTCAAAATCAATAATGTAGCTATAGCCACCGGAAGTCCAACAGTTTTTGCCATCGCAGTATAGGTTTGGTCGTCTCCAATGCAAACCATTTTCGAATCGATTTGTGTTTTCTCACCATACAATTCATAACCGAATTTATGGTACATCACAATCATATCTTTGTCGTCTGGTGCTAATGTCCAGCTGTCAGACAATATTTTTTCTAATATTTGAGCAGGAGTGGCATTCGGTAAATTCACTTTTTTGTCCGGATTAAATAAATCCAGTTCCAAAAGTTTGTCCCACATAATATCGTCCTGATCAATTTTTAAAATCAATCGTGTTTTAATTTCAACAGAATCTGTTGGATGATAGGGCAAGAAGGAGTTTGTAAATTGTCGGTAACTCATGTTTTCAGAATCTTCCATGATGTAACTGTCGTCTGTCATACCTAATTGGACAAACATATTCCAGGCTTTCGAAAAACCAACTCTTCTGACCGTTCCCCGATATAAAGTCAGAATATCATCCAATCCATAAATAGAGCGATACTTAAGCGAATCACGGTTGGAGTAGGCTTCAAATTTACCGTATTCCTCTACTTCAAGAAACTCCGTTCTACGAAATAAAGTTCCGTATGGAATGTATTTATAAGTACCTTCCTGGATAAATTTTGCTGCACCACCCTGACCCGCTAATACTACATTTCTTGGCGCCCAGGTAAATTTGTAATTCCACAAATTATTATCTGATTCCGGGGCTACCAAGCCGCCACAAAACGATTCAAAAAGCAGCATATTTCCGCCCTTTGATCTAATTTCATCAATAACTTTCATGGCACTCATATGATCGATCCCGGGATCAAGACCAATTTCATTCATGAAAATCAGATTGTTTTTTTTAGCTTCTTCATCAAGTGCCTGCATTGCATCACTTATATAAGAAGCGGTTACAAGATGTTTTTTGAACTGAAGACAATCTTTTGCAATTTCTATATGTAAATGAGCCGGCAACATCGAGATCACGATAGAGGCTTTTTCTATCGCGGCTTTTCTTTCGTCGGTATCAAATATGTTTAAAGCAATTGGAGTAGCATTAGGATGGTTTTCTGTCTTTTTTTCGGCTAAAGCCAATGATAAGTCGGCTACAATAAGATGTAGATTTTCGCTTTCTGATTTTGATAGTAAATAACGTATCAAGGAAGAGGCTGATCTTCCGGCTCCGATAATTAAAATGCTTCTCATGTTTTAAATATATAACACAAATATATTAAATTGTTACAAATATAACAATTGAAATGATTTAAAAAAATGAATTCTTTTTTATTTCTGACAAAAAAGTAAAGGATTCTTTTTCCGCAAAAAGATTTTAGAAAGTAAAAAGCTTTTTGAATACTTTGAAGTATTTTTGTTTTAAAATTAAAAGTATAGAAAATTATGAAAAGAAGGATCATACTCACTGGTGCATTTATTGGAATGTTAGCTATTATTTTGGGAGCTTTTGGAGCACATCTTCTAAAAAAATATTTATCGGTGGAGCAACTGGTTACTTTTGAAACCGGAGTTCGTTACCAAATGTATCATGCTTTCTTTTTGCTTTTTCTTTCAACCCGAAAAGAGTTTACTCCTAAAGCTTTAAAAACAATCTATAATTTAACGGTTGCCGGTGTCGTTCTGTTTAGTGGTTCGATCTATTTATTAGCTACAAAAAACCTTACATTATTCGATTCTAAAATTATCGTATTCGCAACACCTTTCGGCGGTCTTCTATTAATTCTCGCTTGGTTGGCATTATTCGTTAGTATTTTTAAGCAAAAATCATAAAATACAGAATAAAAAATTCTATCTAAAAATTAATCTTTAATTTTGTATCATAAATAACATAAAACTTTACTTCTGTGAATTTTTATTCCTTTTTGTCGTTATCGATAAAAAATATAACAATTCAGTATTCTTTAATATAAGTGTTTAAGAATCAGAATTAAGAATGTTTTTGTACTCAAAAAATAATATACACAACTACAAAATTATGGACACTAACACACTTTTCTCGCAATCGATTTCGTTAAACGGATTAGGAATTGAAAATGCTAAAGTTCACTATCAATTATCTGCGGATGAACTGCATGCTATTACAGTGCAATCAGGACAAGGTGTCGAAAACGCTACAGGCGCATTGGCGATCAATACAGGCGAGTTTACAGGACGTTCTCCACAGGATCGTTTTATTGTAAAAGATAGTATTACTGAAGATAAAGTTTGGTGGGGAAATGTAAATATTCCGTTTTCATCAGAAGCTTTTGAAAAATTATATAATAAAGTAACGCAGTTTTTATCAAATAAAGAAGTATTTGTACGCGATTCATACGTTTGTGCAGATGCCAATTACAGATTAAATGTTCGAGTAGTAACAGAAACGGCCTGGTCGAATTTGTTTTGCTACAATATGTTTTTAAGACCAGAAGAGTCTGAATTAGCCAACTTTACTCCGGAATGGACTGTAATTTGTGCGCCAAGTTTTATGGCAGATCCTGCTGTAGACGGAACACGTCAGTCTAATTTTGCGATTTTAGATTTTACTAAAAAAGTAGCTCTTATTGGCGGAACAGGATATACAGGAGAAATGAAAAAAGGTATTTTCTCAGCCTTGAATTTCATTTTGCCGGTTTTCGAAAATACATTACCAATGCACTGCAGCGCCAATGTTGGTGAAGGTGGTGATACTGCCATTTTCTTCGGATTATCAGGAACAGGAAAAACAACTTTATCTGCAGACCCTGCACGTAAATTAATTGGTGACGACGAGCACGGATGGACTGCTGAAAACACTGTTTTTAACTTTGAAGGCGGTTGTTATGCAAAAGTGATTAATTTATCTGAAGAAAATGAACCGGACATTTTTAGAGCAATCAAAAAAGGAGCGCTTTTAGAAAATGTGGTTTTCAAAGCGGGAACAAACGAAGTTGATTATGATGATGTTTCGATCACTCAAAATACACGTGTAAGTTACCCAATAACACATATTGATAATATTCAGCCAGGTTCTATTGGCCACAATCCTAAAAATATATTTTTCTTAACGGCGGATTCTTTCGGAATTTTGCCTCCAATTTCAAAATTGACTCCAGGTCAGGCTGCTTACCATTTTATTTCAGGATATACTGCAAAAGTTGCCGGAACTGAAGCTGGTGTAACAGAACCACAACCTAACTTTTCAGCTTGTTTTGGAGCGCCATTTATGCCTTTGCACCCAACACGTTATGCAGAAATGCTGACTAAAAAAATGAAAGATGCAAATGTAAAAGTTTGGCTGATCAACACAGGTTGGACAGGCGGAGCCTACGGAACAGGAAGCCGTATGAAATTAAAATACACGCGTGCCATGATTACCGCTGCATTAAACGGAGAATTAGACAACGTAGAATATAAAAATCATGCAGTGTTTGGAATTGCAAAACCACAATCTTGCCCGAATGTTCCAAGCGAAATTTTAAATCCTAGAAATACTTGGGAAAATCCTGAGTTGTACGATAAAAAAGCAATCGAATTGGCTCAAAAATTCAAAGCGAATTTTGCCAAATTTGAAGAGTTTGCAAACGAAGAAATCTTGGCCGGAGCGCCAAAAACGGAATAAGGAAAATTACTAATTCAAACTAAAAAAAGCTGTTCGTTATGAACAGCTTTTTTGTTTGGTCTCAGTCTCAGTCTCAGTCTCAGTCTCAGTCTCAGTCTCAGTTTTCAGTCACAGTTAAGAAACTGAAAACTGCGACTGAAAACTGAAAACTATTTCTTCCCGTCGATACGTTGCTGCATCAAATCCCATGCATAATAATGAAAAGTCATTCCGTTGCTCATGGCTACAAAAAGTCCGTTTTTATATTTTCCTCCCAAATTAATGCTGGTAACATCAGCACCATCGCATTCAATTGTTGAAGTTGGAATTTCTGCCAATAAAGGATAATTATTCGCATTGCCTTTTGCACCTTCTCTCGGATAAACCATAAAAGTATTGGCTTGCTGGTTAGATACTAAAATATAACCTGTAGAATCTGTTTTTTTGTAAATCGCGATTCCTTCGTTATCGGCTGTAAAGCCCGTTTTTCCGAATAATGCCATTTCTTTATTGTCTTTTAATGCAGGATCAGCTTTGTATTTTCTGATTCCAAATTGCTCGTCACAATATAAAATAGTTCCCAATTCGTTATCAACCGCAATAGCTTCGATTTCTTTCTTTCCGCTATAGGAGCCAAATTTGCGGACTACTTTTGCAGTTGCAAATTTTCCGTTTCCGGAAAGTTCATATTGCCATAAATAACTCCCTGAAGGTCCGGATTTTCTGCCTACAACGGCAAAAATTTTACCATCGCTTTTGCGTGTGTACAATGCAATTCCCATTGGGTCGCGTAATTCTTCGTTTTCAAAAACGGGAATTCCGCCGTTGTCAATTGGTTTTAAATCAGGCAAACTGAAGATTCTGATTTTGTTGCTTTCACGTTCTGTTGTAACAGCAATGTCCACTTTTTTTCCATCAATTAGTAAACTATAAGCGATATCAACATTATTCGGGCGTTTTAAAACTTCTGATTTACCGACAATTTTTCCATTTAAATCAAATGCGTACAAACCGCCATCGGTATCTTTATCGGTTCCAACTATAATACTTTTTGTAGCATCAGTTGGATGAATCCAGATTGAAGGATCATCTGTATCATGAGGCAAAGCTTCCGTAACCGTTGTTGGTTTAACTGCATTTTTAGAAACAGGCGCTAATTTATCATCTTTACAAGAAATGAATAAAACACTTAAAAGTAAAAAAGTGATTATAGATTTATTTTTCATTTGAGTTTCATTTGAATAAAATTAGACAGAACCGATAAGCCCTGTCTAATTTAAGAATTTTATAAAGGATTATTACAAGTCAAATTTCAATCCCAAATTGTATCGGGCCTGATAGTATTCTGCTTGTTTGGTGTGCGCTTCAACTCCCTGATAGTAACGCAACGGTTGGTTTGTTAAGTTGTTGGCTTCAGCAAAAACGCGAAGTTGTTTTGTGATTTTATAAGAAGCATTTGCATCTAAGAAAAATTGTTTGTCATAATAACTGTCTTTGTAAGACTCAGAACCCAATTCATCTAAATAATCTGATGTGAAATTGGTTGAAATTCTCGCAGAAAAACGTTTGTTTTCCCAAGACAATGATCCGTTAAACATATGTGGAGTTGTTCCCGGAAGGCTTATGTCGTTTCTTTCATTTCCATCTTCATCAGCAATTCCTTTTGCTTTAGATTTTGTATAAGTGTAGTTCAAATAGATTCCAAATCCTTTCAAAAATTTACCAGGCAAGAAATCTAACTGACGCTGAAAGGCAACTTCAAAACCGTAAACATCAACTTTGTCTCCGTTTCTTGATTGGACAAATGACCAGTTTTCACCAACCGGAATTGGATTGTTCTGATTTGGAAAATCGCTGGCAAATTTTACGCTGTCATATTGATTATCACTGTAATTGTAAATGAAATCATTTAATCTTTTGTAGAAAACACCTCCGGAAATTAATCCAACTGATTTGAAATAATTCTCTGCCATGAAATCATAATTGTATGAATATGTTGCGTCAAGATCTGGATTTCCAGCTGTAATTTCTTTGTCTGCAGCAATATTATTTACATAAGGAGCCAATGCATAATAGTTTGGTCGGGCCAAAGCTGTTGTAGCGGCCGCTCTTAAAACTAAATCTTTTGTAGCATTATATTGAAATGAAATACTTGGTAATAAATTAGTGTAAGAGTTTGTATTGTTGATTTGACTTTCTAATTCCTCTTCGTCCAAAACCCTGTTTCCTGTATAATCAATATGAGTGTTCTCTAAACGGAAACCTAAAACCATCGAAAGTTTGTCATTAAAATCCTGATCCCATCTTACATAAGCCGCATAAATATTTTCCTTAGCGTTGTAATTAACCGCCAGATATTCTGATGGGCTTGCTTCTTTATCAAATAAAGCAGGATTGTTCAAGTCTAAACTTCCTAAAAAATTAGCCGAAGCAAAAGTTCCCGGTACATATTTACTTCCCGGATTAAAGTTTTTTCCATCATAATAACTGGTTGGAATTTCAGATAATAATTCCATTCCGTCATTGATTGGCTCATAAGAATAGAACATGTTATTTCTTTCTTTTTCTTTCAAGCGAAGTCTAAGACCGGTTCTTAATCTCCCTTTTTCAGATGGAATAATCGTGAAAGGAAAACGAATGTTAATTTTTGCTCCAAATTCACTTTCACTTGTCTCATCTGTATTTTCGGTAACAGAATCAAATTCAAATTCATCTGTTGATTCGCCAACAGTTGTCATTAAGGGAAATCTTGGATTAGATAAATCTTCCATCATTTCTAAGCCTTTTTGACGGTATTCGATGTAACGTTCTCCCGGGCGATATTCTCTCGCTTTTGCGTAATTGGCGGACCAGTCTAAGTCTAATTTAGAGTTGATTAAATGTTCTCCTCGAATCGAATAATTCTGAACACGCTGATCTTCTAATCTTCTGTTTTTGTTTCTGCTATTGTCAACTCCACCTTTTGTCTGGCGTTTTACGCGTCCTTCAAAACCAGTGATTTCTTCACCGTTATAAATAGGTTCGATGTCATCATAAGTAGTTCTGAAACGATTTTCTCTATCGTCTCTCCAATTATAAATGGCATTAGCGAAAATCGTATTGTTTTCATCAAACTTATAGTCTAAAGCCACAGAACCGCTTCGGCGAATACGTTGTACGTCGTATTTTCTAACTTCAGAAGCTTGTAAATATTCATTTCCGAAATCATCTTTTACCCATTCGTTTTCAATATTATCAGATCCGTAATCTACATTATTATAGGATCCGCTGAAAACGGCTCCTAATTTATTGTCTAAAAAACGATTTCCGTAAACTAATCCTGCCGTGTAAGAAGCATGTTCACGTATTGGCAAATAACCTCCCGCAAGTGTTGCAGAAATTCTTTCGCCATTTGGAGTTGCTCTTGTAATTAAGTTTACAGAACCTCCAATTGCATCGGCATCCATATCTGAAGTTAAGGTTTTGTTTACTTCAATAGTCGAAATCATATCAGACGGAATCAAGTCCATTTGCACGTTTCTGTTGTCTCCTTCTGCCGATGGAATTCGGTCTCCATTTAAAGTTACTGAATTCAATGACGGAGCTAAACCTCTAATAATAATGTTACGAGCCTCGCCCTGATCATTCTGCATCGTGATACCCGGAACACGTTTTAAAGCGTCTCCAACGTTAGCATCAGGAAAACGACCCATTTGATCCGATGAAATTACGTTTCCGATGTTTTTATTATTTTTTTGTTGATTCAGCGCTTTGGCCTGACCTTTTAAAATGTCTCCAACAACTACTTCGTTCAATTCTGTTCCTGAAGTTTTAAGTGCAAAATCGATAACATTATTTTTTCCTGCTTCTACCTTGATTTCCTGAGTTATAGCGGTGTATCCTATATATTTTACTTGTACCTGGTAAGTTCCTTCATTAATATTTAGCAATTCAAAACGGCCATTGTAATCTGAAACAGTGTATTTGTTTTCGCCTACAATCTGAATCATTGCTCCTGGTAAGGGAAGTTTGTCATCAATATCTAATACTTTTCCGGAAATTATCGCTTTTTGAGCATAACCTGAAAAGGCAAATAACATAAAAGTTAGTAATAAATAAATTTTTTTCATTTTGGTTTAGTTTGATTTGTTGCGAAACTATAACCTTAGTGTTACTAAAACCCTTCATAGAAATTAACATACTGTTATGATTAATCTTATAAAAAACAAACTTATTAATGTTTAAATAACTTTAATTAAACCTAAATAATCTAGTCGCAAGTAAAAACAAATCAACTATTTACCTTAGAATTAAATTTTTGGCGTTAAATTTGCCCTATCAATCAATCAAAAATCATCAATCATGTTAAAACAATTTTTTATCCTTTGTTCTGGCGCCGACAGAGATCTTCTTGAAGGCTGTTCAGAAGGCGAACAAACCAAATATGTTGGTATTGGAGCCACCGTTTTTTTTACCGCAGTTATGGCTTTCCTTGCCAGCGCCTACGCACTTTTTACTGTTTTTGATTCTATTTATCCTGCCTTAATTTTTGGATTTGTCTGGAGTTTGTTAATCTTCAATTTAGACCGATTTATTGTTTCGACTATCAAAAAAAGAGATCGTTTTATGGATGAATTTCTGCAAGCGACCCCCCGAATTATATTGGCGATTATTATTGCGATCGTAATTTCGAAACCATTGGAAATTAAAATTTTTGAAAAAGAAATCAATACCGTTTTATTGAAGGAAAAAAACGAAATGGAATTGGCCAATAAAAAACAAGTTGGGAATTATTTCAAATCGGATTTAGATAAAAACAAAGCTGAAATTGCTTCTTTAAAAGCAGATATTCTGAAAAAAGAAAAAGAAGTAAACGCTTTATATTCCACTTACATTACCGAAGCGGAAGGAACTGCCGGAACTAAGAGGTTAGGAAAAGGACCAGTTTATAAAGAGAAACGAGAAAAACACGACGCCTCTTTAAAAGAATTTGCTGATTTAAAAACAATCAACGAAGCAAAAATTGCTGAGAAGGAAAAAACAGGCAAACAATTACAAGCCGATTTGGATAAAAAAGTTTCGCAAACGCAACCCATTATTGAAGGGTTTGATGGCTTAATGGCCCGAATTAATGCTTTGAATAAATTGCCATGGATGCCATCGTTTTTTATAATGTTACTGTTTCTGGCGATTGAAACTTCTCCTATTATTGCCAAATTATTAGCACCAAAAGGTGAATTTGACATCAAACAGGAAGAAGCTGAAACGGCTATGAAAGCGACGTTAGAACAAAACAAATATCAACGTGAATTGCTCAAGAAAACAAGCGCCGAAATGCATGATAGAGTTTATGCTGATATTGCACAAGATAAAAGTTTATATGATCTGCAACGCAAAAATGCAACAGAATTATTAGAACTGCAATCGAATAGTTTTGTAGAAAAACAGAAGGCTACTTTATAAGTCGAAAGTCTTAAAGTCAAAAGTCATAAAGCCGCAGTACAGATTTAAAAAGATAAAGCCAGAAATAGAATTTTCTATTTCTGGCTTTTTTATTTTAGACAAAGTAAACTTTAAGACTTTCGACTTTAAGACTTACATATAACTTAAAATCTCTTTTTTGAACGCATCATATTCACCTTGCATGATCAATCCATTATCAAGAAGTTTTTTATAATTCTGCAATTTATCAAAAAGTTCTTCTTTAGATAATTCACTTAATTTGCGTTCTCCTGTTGAAGGTTGCGTTGGCTGAATTGGCTCAAAAGTCTCTGTGTAAGAAGGCGTTGTTGCTGGCATAATTTCAGCAAAATTCGTTACTTCTTCTGCTTCAACTTCTTCGATTTCATCTTCTTCAAAATCAGTTTCGTCTTCAATTAGTTGTGCAGTTTCTGTAACTGGCGCTGAAGTTGCTGCAGGATTTTTTAAAATATCCAATTGTTCTTTAGCATACGTATAGATTTTTCTTGCCTGAATTTTAGGAATGTAATCTATTGAAACCTGAATATCAGTTTTGGTAGAAAAAGAAAACTCTGAACCTAAAATATTTTCTTTTACAAAAGTCCCAACAATTTCGTCCCAGGTGTAATCTGTAAAGTCCATCGAAAGACCTAAATTTTTAGGCTTGCAGATAATAATTCTTTTGTTTGTTAATACAATGCTATCTGGAAAAACAGTAATTGCTGGTTTTTTTTGAACCGCGATATATCCAACTTCTTCACCTTTCATCAATAAATCATTGAGTTTTGAGGTGATTTTTTCAATCGCTTTTGGATCTTGTTCTTCGTTTAGAAATTTTTTAAATTGTTCTTTCATGTTGATAAATTGCTAAGTAACTGAGTTGCTAAGTTTTTGACTGATGCTGCAAATGTAATGCCTAATTTTCTAATTGCTCCGCCAGTTCGGTAAAAAAATTACCTCGGGTCGATAATTTCATTCTGAATTTTCTTTGTCAAACTTTTGAAAACCAATTCATACGAATGATCAATGAGTTCTTTCACAAAAGCGATCGATAAATTTCCGTTCAAAGTGACAGTATTCCAATGCACTTTACTCATATGGAAACCTGGTTTTATCTCATCATATTCGGCTCGCAATTCCTGGGCACGTTCAGGATCACATTTTAAATTGACGGATGGTTCGTTCTTTTCCCATTGCGATAAGGAAGATAGAGCAAACATTTTTCCGCCCACTTTAAAAACTAAAGTGTCTTCATCAAAAGGAAAATGTTCACTGACACCCTTTTTCGACAGACAATATTCATAATACGTTTCTAGATTCATTTTCTTAAATATAAATTAAACACGAATTGCACAAATTTTTACCAATCCGAATTATGTGCAAAGCAAAATAATTTCGTGTAAATTAGTGAAATTTGTGTTGTTAAATTTTCTTTTCCATCATTTTTTCAGGATGTTCCAAAGCCTTAAAACCAAATTTCTCATATAAAAAATGAGCATCAGTTGTAGCCAATCTCCAAATTTGAATGTCTTTTAAAATTGGTTCGTTCATCATATTCTCGATTAAAATAGACGAATAGCCTTTGCCACGATGTTCTTCTGTAATAAAAACATCCATTACATATCCAAAAACCACATAATCTGTAATAACGCGTGCGAAACCAATTTGTTTGTCGTCTAAGTAAATTCCAAAACAAACCGAAGCATCAATGGTCGTCTGAACTTCTTCAATAGTTCTTCCGGCGGCCCAATAAATATCTTTTAAAAAGTTTTGAATGAAGGGAACATCAAGTTTGTTTTTATCGGTCGAAACAGTAATTTGATTCATGATTTTTGGAATTTCAATAGTCTAAACCGTTTTTAAAGCAGTTTAGTATTTTACATTTTAATTTTATCGTCAATTTTTTCTACAGGTTTTGCAATAAAACCCGGCGCATTAAAACGGTAACCAAAATACAATAATCCATAAACTTTATCATTACTAATAACATTGTTTTTATCTTCATTATAAGAACTAACGCTGAAATTTAAACTGGCTCCAAAAAGTATTCGATCCGAATTGTACCCCATCTTTATGCCTCCGTCAAGATTTCGGGTAAAGTATGTTTTTTTTTCAATACTTTCTACTCCAGCATCTTTACTTTTATCCTTTATGAATTTTACACCAAGCGAAGGAGACAAATTAGGCGCAACATAAAATCGCTTATGAATAATAAAATTATAGTAATATCCTGCCGCTAGCTTAAGATCAAACTCTTTTTGTTTTCCGTCAAGATCATCTGATTTTGATCGAATCGTGTTGTAGCTATAAATTAGGGATGGAAGAAAACTACCGGCACTCTTTTTTTGCCATTCGGTAAATGAGGTGATACTTTTTAGCGAAAATTTAGGATTGAAAAGATAAGATGTTGACATTCCGAATTGCATGGTTTTAAAATCCGGAAATTGAAGATATGGGTCTTTTCCTTCAACCCATGTGGGGTCAAATTCAGACATATTCGCCACATAATAACCTTTTGTTTTACTATAATTTACCGTTTGAAGCCAGCGGCCTAAAAAGAAACGAAAGTTATAATCCGAAAAAGAAGATTTTCCTTTCAGATCTTCGTCTTTATTTCCACCGAAAAACTTCGGGTAAAATCCGTAACTGAAACCGATAAATTTATAATCGACACTTAGAAAAAGTTTGTAGCTGTTATTAGTCTCGAGATTCAGATTTGTTCCATTTTTACTATTAAGCAAATAGTTGTCACTTTGAGTACTCATATTTGCCCTCACCATTATTTTGTCAGGATAATAAATAAAATTTGCAGTGTCTTTGGGTTTCTCGTTCTGACTAAATACTGCAGTGAAATTCAAGAAAAAAGCGACCAAAAAGACACGTATAAATGCAGGTTGATTTTTCTGATTTACGCTTTGTCTATTAGCTGTTTTCAATTCGAAAAAGTTACTTAAATTAGTACTAATATAAAACTACTAATTAATAATCAATAATTTACTACAGAATATAAAATAGGTTTACTCGGACTTGCATCGTTTTCAAAAGAGGCGATTTGCAGGTTTAAAACATAATCTCCATCCTGAATTTCGTTGGGAACAAAAATCATTTCAGTAATTGTTGCATTGAGTCGTGCGTCGGCATTTAACTGATGCGTGTCTTTGACATTCCAAAATGCTTTATGAGCCAATAATTTTCCCTCGTCATGCTCTTTGTCAACGCTTGGCAAATCGATCAATAAATGCTGAATTTCGCTTTCGCGGATGAAAATCGCAGCATCTTCAGATAAATAAGGCGGATTTGTATTGGAATATTTTCTTGATTTCTTTTCTTTTTGGTTTGGAAGCGTTCTGATAATTAAAGCTTCGGTTGTCACATTTAGCGGAGTCGAAGTGATCATTGCTCTTTCAATTTGATCTTTGGCTATAACTAAATCCTCTCCAATCTTTTCAGGTTCAACGGTAATCAATTTGGCAAAAAAGAAAAACTGCTTTAGAGCCTGATTAATGCTGTAAAAATCATTTGTAATATGCCCGAAACATTCCGTATGCGTTCCATGCCCATGAGGATTAAAGAAAATATTATTGAAGTTAGTTGAAGATTTTCCTTCAGAAACATTTCCAATCCAGTCACCAAAAACTACAGGTTCGATAACCGGTTTTTCGATATACCACGCAATCGGATTTTCGTCTGTATTGGTTAACGGAATTGAAATATCAATGGGTTTTGATAAGTCGATTTCGAAGTTGTTGATTTTTGCTAGCATGATTATTTAACCGCAAGGGTCGCTAAGGGTTTACGCAAGGTTCGCAAGGTTTATTTTTTGCTTTTTAAATTTAGAATCTATAGTTTATTTACAACTCTCTTAATTCCATTTTTTATTAAAATGACATTAAAATTTAGCAATAAACCTAATTTGCAATCCGTTAATTTTAAATAAGTCAATAGTTGAGCAAAATGAATTTCATTTAAGGCATCGACTGATTTTATTTCCAAAATTAATTTATTTTCGATTATGATATCTAATCGATAACCAATTTCTAGTTTTATTTCTTCGTAAATTAATGGTAATGGCTTTTGTTTTTCAATTCTTAAACCTGTCTTCTTTAATTCAAAAAAAAGGCATTCTTCATAAGCGCTTTCTAAAAGTCCGGGTCCTAAAGTTTGATGAACTTTTAAGGCACAATCAAAAACAATTCTTGATAATTCATTCTCTGACATAAGTAAATTTAATTGTATTTTAAGATTTGTAAAAATACAATTAAAATGTAAAAAAATAAGATTATTCTTATGGTTTAAAAAACTTGCGCCCTTTGCGTAAACCCTTAGCGAACCTTGCGGTTAAGCTTTCATTCCAAATTTAAGTAAAACAGATCACTTGCAATTCCATCTGTCAGGAATTTTCCTTTTGCAGTTGGTTTTAGAATATTATTTTCAATCGAAAGCAAATCATCATTTAAGAATTTCTGACTTTGTTTTTTCAAATAATTTAAATACTCCAAACCAAATTCTTTTTCAATTCGTTCTAACGAAACACCCCAAATCGTTCTTAATCCCGTCATAATATATTCATTATAACGATCTGATTTTGACAGAATCTCAGTTTCTATCGGTAAAACATTTTCCTGAATAGATTTTAAGTAAAGTGAATTATTCGCAATATTCCAGCCTCTTTTTTCGCCGTCATAACTGTGGGCTGATGGGCCAATTCCGATATATTTTTTACCAAGCCAATAAGCCGAATTATTTCTGGAAAAATAATTCTCTTTCCCAAAATTCGATAATTCATAATGAATAAAACCATTTTTTTGAAGTGTATCGACCAAAATCATAAAATGATTTGAAGCCACTTCGTCTTGTGGTTCAGCAATTTTTCCGGTATCGATTAATTTTCTCAAAGCCGTTTTTGGTTCAACAGTCAAGGCATAACTCGAAATATGCGGAATGCCAAAACTCAAAGCAGTTTCAATATTTCGTTTCCACATTTCATCGGTCAATCCCGGAATTCCGTAAATCAAATCAAGCGAGATATTATCGAAATATTTGGTTGCTTCTTCTAAACATTTTTTGGCTTCCGCCGAATTATGAGCGCGATTCATCATCTTTAAATCTTCTTCATAAAAAGACTGAATTCCAATGCTCAAACGGTTTATTTGGCTTTTTGATAATTCAAAAATTCGTTCTGAAGATAAATCGTCCGGATTGGCTTCAAGCGTAATTTCCGGATTTTCGGAGACTTTGTAGTTTTTATAAACTTCTGAGATTAGAAAGCTTATTTCCTCATTTGTCAATACGGAAGGAGTTCCGCCACCAAAATAAATAGTTTCAACTACATCATTTTCAAACTCATTTTTGCGCATGATAATTTCCTTGGACAAAGCCAAAACCATCTCATCTTTCTTCTTTATCGAAGTCGAAAAATGAAAGTCGCAGTAATGGCAAGCCTGCTTGCAAAAAGGAATATGGATGTAGATACCACTCATTAATTAGATAATTAGATAATGCGACAATTAGATAATGAGATTGTTAGCCAAAAAAGAATTAATAAATTAGAAAATTAAAAAATGTACGATACAAGAATTATCTAATTTTCTAATTGGCACATTTTCTCATTTCCTCACTTTGTCTTCATTTTGTTTCACAAAAGCATCCCAACCTGAATAACTTTTTCCGGCTACGATTTTTCCGGAATTAAAGAAATGACAAACTGCGGCCGCTAAACCATCGGTTGAATCCAGGTTTTTAGGCAATTCTTTCAAACCTAATAGCTGTTGGAGCATTTTCGCGACTTGTTCTTTGCTGGCATTTCCGTTTCCGGTAATGGCCATTTTTATCTTTTTGGGTTCGTATTCAGTAATCGGAATATCTCTTGAAAGTCCCGCGGCCATGGCAACGCCTTGTGCGCGTCCAAGCTTTAACATCGATTGAACATTCTTTCCGAAGAAAGGTGCTTCAATGGCAATTTCGTCAGGATGATGCGTTTCGATTAATTCGATGGTACGCTCAAAAATGATTTTTAGTTTTTGGTAATGATTGTCGTATTTGGACAATTGCAATTCGTTCAACTGCAAAAACTCCATTTTTTTATTGGTGACTTTAATCAATCCAAAACCCATGATTGTGGTTCCTGGGTCAATACCTAATATGATGCGTTCTTTTGTCAAGTGTTTTTTTGTTTCAAGTTTGAAGTTTCAGGTTGAAAGTTTGCTGAAAATTGATTCTAATTCATTTTCTCATTTTCAAATTGCCACATTTTCAAATTGATTACTTTTGCGGCATGATTTCAATTCCTCACAAAGCTAAGCAATTCCTCGTTCTTCTGATCAAACTTTTGATTGTAGGCGGTGCATTTTATTTTATTTACAATCAGCTTGCCAACAACGATAAACTCGATTGGCAGAAGTTCATTGTATTGTTTCGTAAAAATCAATCGGTTTTAGGAATTGGGTTTATATTGCTTTTGAGTGTTTTGAATAGGTATTTCGAGATTTTAAAATGGCAGAATCTGGCTAAAGTTATTCATGAAATTTCGCTAGGAGAAGCCACAAAACAAGTTTTAGCGGCGTTAACAGCCGGAATTTTCACACCAAATGGAGTAGGAGAGTACGCCGGAAAAGCGTTGTATTACCCAAAATCTGAAGCTAAAAATGTGGTTTTTCTGAATTTAATCTGCAACGGAATCCAGATGATTTTGACAGTGATTTTCGGAACAATCGGCTTGCTTTTTCTCGGATATTGGAAATGGGTTCTGGTAATAATCGCATTATCTTTCTTCTTTCTTCTTTCTTCTATTTTCTTAAAAAAAATAAAAATCAAAGGATATTCAATTGAAAAACTAATTCAGAAAATCAATGAAATTCCGAAACCAATTCATCGTAAAAATATTCTTTTGGGGATTTTAAGATATTTGGTTTTCTCGCATCAATATTACTTTTTGTTTTTGGCTTTTGATGTTGATTTGCCTTATTTAACCTTGATTTCGACGATTGCGGTTGTATATTTTTTAGCTTCATCATTACCGACCTTTCAGTTTTTAGATTTTGCTGTAAAAGGAAGTGTTGCGGTTTATTTCTTCGGAATTTTGCATGTAAACGAATGGATTGTTGTTTTTATAAGTACGCTAATGTGGTTTTTAAATGTGGTTTTACCAGTGGTTTGGGGAAGTTATTATGTGTTGAATTTTAAAACAAAAACTGCCGAATGATTTTGGTATTATTTGTCATATTAGCCATTTACTGTTGCAGCATTGCTCTGTTGATTTTTGGTTTTAGCCGAATAAAAAAATATCAAAAAACAGATTTAAAACCGCAAACTAGTTTTACGATTATAGTTCCATTTCGGGATGAAGAAGAGAATCTTCCAAATCTTTTAAATAGCTTTTCAAAACTAAATTATCCAACAGATTTATTCGAAGTAATTTTAGTTGATGATAACTCTCGAGAGAAATTCCAAATTTTAAATTGCAAATTCCAAGTTAAGATTGTAGATAACATTAGGGTGTCAAATTCTCCTAAAAAAGATGCTATTTCAACCGCGATGCAACATGTAAAAACCAATTGGGTTATTACGACTGACGCCGACTGTATTGTTCCTCAAAACTGGCTTTTAACCTTCGATAATTATATTCAGGAAAATCAGGTTTCAATGCTTGCGAGCGCCGTTTCATATGAATGTAAAAATTCGTTCTTGCATCATTTTCAGCAATTAGATTTAACGAGTTTGCAAGGCACAACCATTGGAAGCTTCGGACTTAATAAAGCTTTTATGTGTAATGGAGCTAATTTTGCCTACACAAAATCATTGTTTGAAAAGCTTAATGGTTTTGATGGAAACAATAAAATTGCAAGTGGTGACGATGTTTTTTTACTTCAAAAAGCAGTAGAGGAATTCCCGGGAGAAGTTCATTATTTAAAAGCAGAAGAAGCGATCGTAATTACAAAGCCAACAGAAAATTGGAAATCGTTATTTTATCAGAGAGTGCGCTGGGCAGCCAAAACAAGTTCGTATAAAAGCAGTTTTGGAAAGTCCTTGGGATTGATTGTTTTTTTCGGAAATCTAAGTTTTGTAATTGGATTTTTCTTTTTACTATTCGGAATTTGGTCGTATCCAATTTTTGTGTTGTTTGCCTTTTTTAAATTCGGGATAGATTTTGGTTTGCTTTATATCACGAATCAATTTTTGACGAGCACCCGAATAAAAAGCTTGTTTTTAAGCAGTTTGCTTTATCCTTTTTTTAGTTCGGCTGTGGTTTTGTATAGTTTATTTGGTTCTTATGAATGGAAGGGAAGAAGGTTTAAAGTTTAAAATTTTAAATTCCAACAATTAAAAAGGGTAATCGTATGATCCTTTGTTTCTTGGGATGACAAATAAACTAAATGTCTTTTGAAAAAGAGTGCCCTAGCCCTGATGGGAGGGAAAATCCTTTTGTGTCCGTCGCGGCGGACACAAAAGATTTGGAAGGACAGCAGGGCACGAGCGATAGCGACTGACGAAGTAAAAAGCTCCTAAAAAAAACTAGTAATTAAATGATCTTATATCACTTATATGGTGAAAAAAAATCATTTCTGATCTTTAGCCTTGATAATAACAGGCAAAATAAATTGTGTTTTAACCGGAATTCCACGTTTAATTGCCGGATTCACTTTTGGGAAATCAACTAAACGAGCGTGCAGAATACTGTCGATTTTGATGGTATCATAAGCAACAGAATCTTTAGGAAACTGAGGTTCGAATTTCATCGTTGCATTCGGGAAAACGGTTACTTTAACTTCAATCGTGTCAAGTTCCGGGTATAGGATTGACAAAGTATCAATGTCTAATTTCGCTTCAATGAGTTGTCCCATAACCTCAAAAAAACATTGCTGGCGCAGTTTTTTGTCGGCTATTTTTTCGCATTCGGCAACTGACGGATATTCGTCAACTTCTTTCCAGTTAATTGCTTTTAATTCTTTTTGAAGTAATTCTTTTTCAGACGGAATCTGCTTGTCAAGATATTGACAAGAATTGAAAAGGATAAAAACTAAAAAAATAGGAAACTGCTTCAAGGCCTTAATATTGATTGTAAACGAATTAGATTATAAAAATACGATTATTTTTTTTGAGATGCTTTGTATTGCAAATATTCTTCGTAGTTTTCTGAAAGCCATTTTTCTTTGTTTGTTGCCGCAATTTCTTTCTGATCAGGATATAAATGTGCCAAACGATCTGAAAAAGTAGCGATCTGAACTGTATAGTTGTAAAACTCAGTTTTTGTTAAAGTAATACCCGGGTCATTTTTTCGATTAAAATACTCGAAGAAAAGTGCATCAAATTCCTTTATCGAAAAATTTAATACTTTTTTCTTATTACTTTTATAAATACTGTCCTGAAGTAATTGGTCACCAACAGATAGTTTTTTAACTTGTGCATATGCAATATCGTTGATCGAAAAGATCAAAAAACAAATAAAAAATAATTTTAAAAGTCTGCGCATTGTCTAATTTTTCTGACGGCTTACAAGACAAATTTACAAAAAAATATATGGATTTACTACTGTTCACGCTTGGTTTTATCTGCATTCTTGTTGGAATTTTTGGTAGTTTTCTGCCTGTTTTACCTGGTTTATCGAGTTGCTGGGTTGGACTGCTATTATTGTATTTAACAAAGGCGGTCGAAAATAATTATTGGGTTCTGGGCATAACTCTTTTAATAACTATTGTAATTACAGTTCTTGATTACATAATTCCCGCAAAAGGAACCAAAAAATTTGGCGGTAGTTCGTACGGAATTTGGGGAACCAACATTGGTTTAATTGTAGGGATTCTGTCTCCAATTCCATTTGGCGTTATCATCGGACCATTTGTTGGGGCACTTATTGGAGAACTTATTTATGATTCTAAAAACCATAAAAGAGCATTAAAAGCAGCGACTGGATCATTACTTGGATTTCTGGCTTCAAGTTTTATTAATTTTATGTTTTGTATTATTTTTCTAGGTATTTTTATACATGTAACATGGGAATATCGAAACTTATTGTTTTAATTATGTAACATCGCCCTAAGTTTTTTCCTATTTTTTATAAAGTTTGATGTCAAGTTCTCACTTTTTTGAAAAAAAAATTTCTTTTTATTTTGATAACGAAAGGGTTATGTTTATTGGCAGTACGAAGTTTTCGACCAAAATAAATGTTAAATTCACTATTAAATTATTAACTTAATCTTTGGAAATGTTAAAATATTTTATATTTTTATCCTGATAAACGATAAAAAAGCCCCTTTTATCGATTATTTTGAATTAATTTAAATAATTTTTAAATGATTAAATTATGACTCCTAACCTACAAATTGAACTTAGACGTTTTATTTCTTCTAATGTTGTTTCAAAATTGAACAAATTTTATTTTGAAAATGATGCACTTTTAATAAAAGGGATCGATGTCTCAATCGGAACCGTTTTAATGGGGTTGTATAATAGGGCCGAGGAGTCGGGTTTCTACAAAGAACTTACCACATTAATTGCAGATGATTCCACTTTTTACCAGGAAGTCGATTTTACATCAGGTCGAATCTTATCAGTTGACGACTGTTACCGTTTAGAAGGAAACGTTTTATTGAAAGGAATCTTTACTGAAAAGAAAGGAAGAATTTCTGAAATGATTTCAAACGAAGTCGGAATTAAAAGCGAAACCGCAAGAGAAATACTTAACTTCTCAGCATTACTAGTAGTTTCTTACCTTAAGAACAACATTCAGTTACTAGATAGTTTAAAATTACTTCTTGAAGAACAAAAAAGAGAAATTTTAAACAGCATTCAACCCGGAATCAAAATTATCTTAGGATTTTCATGTCATGAAGTAGTTGAAGACAAAAATCAAACCATGGGAAGATCTATTTTTACCCTTTTCGGACACAACTTTTTCAGTTTCTAAATAATAAAAAAAATCCCATCTTACAAAAGTAAAACAGGATTTATATTCTTGAATTTGAATTGTTTATTAAACGTTTTTCAAATTAATAATTTCTTGTTCGGTCAAAAAGCGCCAGTTACCTCTTGGTAGATTCTTTTTGGTTAAACCTGCAAAAGAAACACGATCTATACGTAAAACATCATAATCGAAGTTTTCGAAAATAGCGCGAACCACTTTTACATTCGATGAACGTAATTTAAGGCCAATTTCGCTCTTTGGTTCATTATCAATATAACTAACTTCTTCAACAAATACGCGGTGTCCGTCAAGAACCAAACCTTTGCTGATTTTTTCTAAATCCTCAAATTTTAAGTTTTTGTCTAGTGAAACCTGATAAATTTTAGACGATTTCTGACTCGGTAAAGTAAATTTACGAATCATATCTGTATCGTTGGTGAACAACAATAAACCAGTTGTGTTTTTGTCCATTCTTCCAATCGGAGCAATTTTTGCTGTGGTAGAACCACGAACCAATTCTAAAACGTTACGGTATTCCTGACCTTCGTCAAGTGCAGTGGTAAAGTTTTTAGGTTTGTTCAACAAGATGTATTCTTTCTTTTCAGGAGTTAAAGTAACACCGTCAAAATTCACAACATCGTCTAATTTTACTAAATAACCCATTTCAGTAACCGGAACGCCATTTACTTTAACGTTTCCAGACTGAATGTATATATCGGCATCACGACGCGAGCATACACCTGAATTAGAGATGTATTTGTTCAAACGAATCTCGTCTGCAGCTTTCTGTCTTTTCGGAGCCTGATTCTGTTTTTTAATTTTTTCTGCTTTTTCTTCTTCAGCAGCTTTAACAGCCGGCTTCACTTTTTTTGGCCCTTGCGCACGCTTTGCCATAGGAGGTTTTGGCTTGCTAGAGTTTGATTTCGAACTGTTTGGTCTCGAACCGCCTCTTTTATTATTGCCTTCCTTATTGTTCATAAATTCTGTAATTTGTGCAAAGATAGTTTATTCTTGCTAAATAATCTTAAGTTCATTGTTCTTAGATTAATAGCTATTGTTTTTTGGGGTTTGAGAGAGTTGTATTTGGACTTTTTGGTCACTTTGAATTGTTGTTATTCCACAGAGATTCACCAAGTTCACACAGAGATTCGCAAAGTTTTTAAAAGAGCTTTGTGAATCTTTGCGAAATCTTCGTGAATCTTTGTGAAATAACTTAAACTAGAATTTTGAAATTAAAGCTTTCCCATGCCACAAAACACTAGGATTAATCAAAACAATGCAACAAACACCCGAAACAATCAGGAATTTCAAGACATTGTGAAGCAGTAAATATTGTCCCTTAGAATTCGATTTCCATAAATAAATAAGGAAAAAAAGCAAAACACCAAAGCATACATAAAAGTAAATGTCCATATAGCCAACATCGTAAATGTTGATCAAAACATAAACAGGAAGTACAGTCAAAATAGTCAAAACCGTAATAATTTGTTTAGAAACCGTTTCGTTATAAAGTATCGGAATTGTTCTGTAATTGTTGGCTAAATCACCTTTTAAATTTTCTAAATCCTTTATCATTTCCCGAATCAGCAATAATAAAAATAAGAAAATCGCATGTGCCGAAATTACCATAAAATGACTCATATGGTCTTCAATTTCTTCAAATAAAATCTTGTTGTAGAAATATAAAAGAATTGCAAAAAAGGGAATAACGGCCAGAAAAGCAGCAGTCAAATTACCAACAATTGGATATTTTTTTATTTTATGTGAGTAAAACCAAATCAGAAAAATATAAGCTGAAAAGAATAAAAAAGCGCGCCACGAAACAATGAAAGCCATTAAAACCGCCAGAAAATTCAAAGTAAAATAAACCGACAATTTTGTTTTCTGGCTTACCAAACGATCCAGCATCGATTTGTTTGGACGATTGATTAAATCTTTCTGGCTGTCATAAAAATTATTGATAATATACCCTGAAGCAATTGTAATTGCCGAAGCAAAAACGATTAAAAATAAATTGAAATCAAGGAGAATATCAAGTGCTCTTTTTTCCGGAGCCAGTATAAAAATAGCAGATAAATATTGTGCCAAAACAATAATTGGAATGTTATAGCCTCTTACCACAGAGAACAAACTAACAATTTTCATAACTAAAAGTTTGTGCTGTCTGCTTAACATTTTCAAATTTAAGTTTGGGATTTTGACGTAATTTAAGATTTTTTGCTGAAGTTGTATTTTAGTTAAAGTTAATTTTAACAATTTAGATACGGTTACTAATTCGTTTCTACACTACTAAGCAATAAAATTATTGGTCCTAAAAAATTAAATCTAAAAGAAGTAATGATGGTAAAATTGTATTTAAATATTTTTTTAAAGTATTCAAATAAATCTATTTCCTAATGAAACTTGATTTTTAGAACTGATAAACTACTTCTAGTTTATAGTCTTTTAAAGAAGCTTTAGCACGCTCTAAATCTTCGGTGAAACCAAGAATGTAGCCGCCACCGCCAGAACCACAAAGTTTTAAATAATAATCGTTAGTGTCAATTCCGTTTTGCCAGATTCCGTGAAATTGCTCTGGGATCATTGGTTTGAAGTTATTCAAAACAACTTTAGAAAGCTTTTTAGTATTGGTAAACAAAGACTTCATGTCGCCATGCAAAAAGTTTTCTACGCAGGCGTCTGTATATTTCACAAATTGGTTTTTAAGCATCGCACGGAAACCTTTGTCTTTTAGGTTTTCCATGAAAATGTTTACCATTGGAGCCGTTTCGCCTACAATTCCTGAGTCTAATAAAAAAACAGCACCTTTTCCGTCAAAACTTTGAGTCGGAATTCCGGTGGCTTCAATATTATCTTTAGAATTGATTAAAATCGGAATGCTTAAATAACTGTTTAAAGGGTCTAAACCAGAACTTTTTCCGTGGAAAAAACTCTCCATTTGAGAAAAGATATTTTTTAATTGCAACAGTTTTTCACGAGTTAAATTCTCTAAAACTGTTATTTTGTGAGTTGCATATTTGTCATAAATAGCAGCAACTAAAGCTCCGCTACTTCCCACTCCGTATCCTTGCGGAATACTTGAGTCAAAATACATTCCTGTGTCAACATCATTTTTTAAAGCTGCCAAATCAAAAGCAACCAAATCCGGTTGTTCTGTCTGTAAAGTTTCAAGGTAAGTTGCAAAACGTTTTAAACTGGCATTTGATGCTATTGCTTCCGTCGAAGGATCTTCGATTTTCTTCAAAGCACCATTATAAAAATTATAAGGAATAGAAAGTCCTTTAGAGTCACGAATGATTCCGTATTCTCCAAAGAGTAATATTTTTGAGTAAAATAATGGTCCTTTCATATTTATTTTATGTCTTTCTTAATTTTATTTGGGTCTTGTCGTGTGTCGAAAAATGCAATTATTTCAACTCTTTTTGTGTTGAATTTATAATAGATTGTTGTTTGTTTTGACAAGACGCATTTGTGATAGTTTTTATTTAGTTCTGATTTAGGAAAAATTTCAGGTTCTATTTGTATTAGATAAATTACTTTGTCCAGATTTGATATAAATTTATCTTTTACTTTTTTTGACCATTTAATTTCTAGGTACTCAAATAATTCAAATAAACTTTTTTCTGCATTTTTTGAAAAGATTATCGTTCTTTTCATTAACGATGCTTTTTCATCATATCTTCATACAAAACAAATTCACCTCGTTCAATCTGTCTTTTCCCTTCTTTAATTTCATCTTTTTGTTCATCAGTCAAATCATCCCACCAATCTTTTTCTTTTGGGTTAACAATTTTTTGACCGCTAAAATGATGGAAAGATCATCTGTACCTTCCAGAATATCGATCACTTCGCGTTTTTCTAATTGAATGTCCATAATCAAAATTTTAATTAAAGATACGAAAATTATCTCTTCATTGAGCCGCTTCCAATTTCATCGCAAATGTACTGACCATTCTGACAAAATACAACTAATTCGTCCTTAATAAATTGTAATACTTTTTCGCTAACGTTTTCGGGATAAAGTACATGCACATTTGCTCCGGCATCAAGCGTAAAACAAACCGGAATCTGAGTTTCGTTTCTGAATTTCCAAATAGTATTTATGATTTGCAAAGTGTTTGGTTTCATCAAAATGAAATACGGCATCGATGTCATCATCATGGCGTGTAAAGTCAAGGCTTCACTTTCGACCACTTTAATAAATTCTTCCAGGTTACCGTTTTCGAAAATGGCAACTAGTTGATCTAAATTTTCATGTGCCTGAGCAAAACGTCTTTCTGCATAGGGATGATTGTGCATTAAATCGTGACCAACGGTGCTCGAAACCTGTTTTTCGCCTTTATCAACCAATAGAATAGTATCCTGGTAATTCTTGAAATTTTCATGAATAGTATATGGAAATTCAACTCCAAATAAATCTGAACTTCCTTCAATATTTGCCTGTTTTCCCCAAGCCACAACTTTTCCTTTTACACTTCGGCAGGCACTTCCAGAACCTAAACGCGCTAAAAAAGATGCTTTTTGATAGAAATAATCATCTGTCATTTCCGGATTCAGTTCTTTCTCCAAACTCATGAAATTCATTGCTAAAGCCGCCATTCCAGAGGCCGAAGAAGCAATTCCTGAACTGTGCGGAAACGTATTCTGAGTATCAATCGTAAAATGATAATCCTTCAAAAACGGAAGATAAACTTCAATTCTTTCTAAAAACTTCTGAATTTTCGGTTTGAAATCCTCTTTTGGCTTTCCTTCAAACAATAAATCAAATGAAAAAACATTTTCTGTCACATTGAGCGAAGTCGAAATGTCTTTTTTCGTAAAACCCAACTTCGTAATGGTTTTACAATTATTCAAAGTAAAACTCACCGAAGGATTTGCCGGAATTTGATTGTCTTTTTTTCCCCAATATTTTACTAGTGCAATATTGCTGGGAGCGCTCCACTCAAAATTTCCGTTTTCGATTGTAGAAGTATATTTTTTAGGAATAAAATCAGTTGCTGTAAACATGAAATATAAAATTTTGGCAAAGATAGTTTTTAAATTTTTTCACCATATAAGTAATATAAGAAAATATAAAGCTGCTTTTCTAAAATGAACTTGTAATACTTATATAGCGTACAATTTTTCTTTTGACTATTTTTGATTCAAAATTTAATAAAATGAATAAATACATAAAAATTGCAATAGCTTTATTGGTTTGTTTAGCAGTAGGGTATTCTGCCAGTACAGTAACAAGACCAAGTGTAGAAACATGGTATCCAGCTTTAATAAAGCCAATTTTTAATCCGCCAAATTGGATTTTTATGCCAATGTGGACATTACTTTATATTTTAATGGCAGTCGCTACCGGATTAGTGTGGGATAAAATCAAAGAACAAAATGAAGCTGTAAAAAAAGCACTTTTTTTCTTTATTATTCAGTTAACGCTGAATGCCATTTGGTCTTATTTATTCTTCGGATTAAAAAATCCGCTTTTGGCTTTAATCGAAATTGCGCTTTTATGGCTGATGATTTATGAAACGTATTTAAAATTCACCAAAATCAATAAAACTGCAGGTTATTTACTGATTCCATATTTGGCTTGGGTTGCGTTTGCAGCGGTTTTGAATGCCAGTATTTGGTGGTTGAATAAGTAAAATTTGTTTCTGGTTTTTTTAGTTTCAAGTTTCAGGTTTAATCAATACATTTTACTTTATGAATAGATTTAGGGCTCTTGTTGTTGTCTTGCTTATGGTTTCGTTTAAAAGTTTCGCTTGTTTGAATGGTGAAACCAAGATTCTTAAGAATGGTGCTTATGTTTATATTGATCACAGAGGACTCGTTCCGCATGGGCATCATTTTTCTACAAGTGAATTCCCTGAGATGATAAAACAGCTTGATAGCTTATACAAAAAGACAAATGATATAGATTATTTGTCTGATAAAGGATATGTTTTAATTGTTCAAAAAAAGCATGACGAAGCATTAAAATTGTATTTGAACATTGAAAAAATTAAGCCTAATCGATATTCAACGGCCTCAAATCTTGGAACTCTTTACGAGTTAATGGGAGAAAATCAAAAAGCATATAATTGGATTAAAAAAGCTATCGAAATAAATCCAGAATCGCACAATGGTTCTGAATGGCTTCATTTGAAAATATTAGAAGCGAAAATCAAAAATTTACCTAATGTTTCCGGGCAGTTTTTAATCAATACAAATTTCGGAACTACAGGCGTTCCTGAAACCAAATTATCGAAAGAAGACATTGATAAACTTGTAAATGAAGTCTATTTTCAGGTAAACGAACGAATGTCTTTTATAGAACCAAAAGATAAAATTATTTCGATTTTACTTTTCGAATTGGGAAATCTTGTACAATTAAAAGGAGAACATGAAAATGCGCTTCAAATTTATAGGACTGCAAGAGAATATGGTTTTGACGGCGATTTAATTGTTGCAAGAATGATTATTAGTGCCCAAGGTAAAGGAGAATATTATCGAAAAAAAACAATAGAGTTTGGCACTAAACTTAGTATTTTAAGAGAAACTAAAAAAGGAATTGATTTAGATTATGTTTATCAAATCGAAACGAGTTTAATCGTTTTATCTGTAATTTGTATACTATTATTAGCGGCTTTAATTGTGTTTTTCTTACGATGGAGGAAATTTAAAAAGGTTATTTCAGCTTCTTAAATTCTTCATTTTTAGCATACAAAAAATCCATTGTAGCCAGAACATTTGGATTTTCTAAAAGTGTTTTCGATTTTGGATCAGCATCGCAAAATTGCAGGAAAAGCTCTTTTTCTTCAGAATTTAATTTTAAATCTTTTGCAAAGAAATCTGCTGGACATGTTGTGTTAATTAATTGTCTAAAATCAATTTTGGGAATTTCTTTTTTTGGTTTTTCTTTTTCTTTTTGAAACAAATCTAAAATTGTTGAGCCAACTTTTTTGATGTTTAACTCGTTTTTAACGGATCCGTTTTGTACAAAAGTGTAACCACTAAGATCTTTGAGTTGTTTATCTATTATAATTTCACCGATAGCTTCTGCATCATAGCTTACTTTTGGCAATTGCATTTTGGCAATTAAAACTTCATCCAGTTCTTCCGCTTTTAGAATCATATTTACAACAATATTGTTGGTTTCAATTTCTTTGGAAGTGATTTTTAATTTTGTAAATAGATAGTCTTTTGCGAAAAAAATTAAACTGTCCTGTGCTTTTACCGAAATCGTGAATTCTCCTAAAGTATTTGTTCTTGTACTTGTTTGCGCCGTTTTATTAATAACTTCAACATCTTTAAGAACAAGATTTTGAGAAACAACTTTTCCGTGAAGTAATTTTTCTGTTTGAGAAATAGAAAGCTGGTAAGTGAAAAAAGAAATTGTGGTAAGTAATTTTACTTTCATCTAAGGATATTTAGTTGATAGTAAAATTATTAGAATTGTCTTAACGAAAACTTACAGAATCTGTAAATTCTTGTTAATTCGTTTTTTTAGTATTCAGTCGCGATTGCAGTTTTCAGTCTCAGTCTCAGTTTTCAGTCACAATACAACTGAAAACTGAGACTGAAAACTTTTAAAGTATTTCAATTAAATCTGCGGGATTATTGATTACTAATTTAGCACCACTGGCAATCAATTCCTCTTCAGTTCGATAACCCCATGAAACACCAAGCGGAAACATATTAGCATTCGTTGCCGTTAACATATCAATATCTGAATCGCCTATGAAGATGATTTCTTCTGTTTTTAAATTCCAGTTTTTGCTTATTTCTATTGCTTCAAACGGATTTGGTTTTTTAAGGGCTTCGGTACTTAAACCAACGGCGGTATTAAAATAATCCGGGAATATTTCGGATGCTATTTTTTTAGTAAGTTCGTCTGCTTTGTTAGAGAAAACGGCCAATTTGATATCTCTTGAAACTAAATCATCCAGCAATTCAACAATACCTGCGTAAGGCTTTGTTTTCAGCGTACAAATTTTACGATATTCAGTAATCATATTTTGAAAACAAACTTCGATTTCATTCTCCGAATTGTTTGATGCAGGCAATGCTTTGCTTACCAGATTTCGCAATCCGCTTCCAATAAAATATTGATAAGCTTCATAAGTATGTGTTGGGTAGTTTAGATCAGTGAGCACGGTATTCATGGCGTCTGAAATGTCTTCTAATGAGTTGACTAAGGTTCCGTCTAAATCAAAAATAATTCCTTTGTATTTCATTCCTATTAAATATTATTGGCTAAAATAAATCCGCTTGTCCAGGCATTTTGAAAGTTAAAACCTCCTGTAATGGCGTCGATATTTACAATTTCTCCGGCAAAATAAAGATTTTGATGCAATTTGCTTTCCATGGTTTTAAAGTTGATTTCTTTTAAATCAATTCCACCCGCAGTAACGAATTCCTCTTTAAAAGTACTTTTTCCGTTGACCTGGAATTTTGCTTTTGTCAATTGAGCAGCCAAATTTTGTAATTGTATTTTAGATAAATCAGCCCATTTTGTTTCCGCTTCAATTTCAGAAGCTAAAACCAAACTTTCCCATAAACGATTCGGAAAATCGAAAGGAGATTTTTTAGAAACTGATTTTTTAGCGTGTTCCTGTTTTAAGTCTTTGAGGATTTTTTCGGCATCTTCAGTGTCGACATCGTTTAACCAATTCACATAAATCGTAAACTGATAATTCTTATCGTGCAAAATGCGCGCCCCCCAGGCCGAAAGTTTTAAAATAACAGGACCGCTCATTCCCCAATGTGTGATTAACAAAGGTCCGGTTGATTCTAGTTTGGTATCTTTTACAGTAACAGTAACTTGTGCTGCAACACCAGGCAATTCTTTAATTCGTGGATCTTTGATGTTGAAAGTAAATAGGGAAGGGACAGGACTTACAATCGCATGTCCTTTCTCCTGAAGCATTTCCCAAATTTTAGGATTGCTTCCGGTTGCCAGAACTAATTTTTCGGCAATAAATTTATCGTTTTGTGTGTCGATTTTCCAATGATTTTCTGCTTTGTAAATCGATTGTACACTTTGTCCTGTCAACACTTTGATGCCTAATTTTTCGGTTGCTTTTAGGAAACAATCGATTATCGTTTGAGAAGAATTTGAAACGGGAAACATCCTTCCATCGTCTTCAATTTTTAGTTCAACGCCATGTTTCTCGAACCATTCTATAGTATCTCCGGAACAGAATTGATGAAAAGGTCCGCGAAGTTCTTTTTCGCCACGCGGATAAAATTTGACCAATTCATTCGGTTCAAAACAAGCGTGAGTTACGTTGCATCGTCCTCCACCGGAAACGCGGACTTTAGAAAGTACTTCTTTTCCTCTTTCTAAAATGGCAATTTTTAGTTTCGGATTTTTCTCTGCGATATTTATCGCTGTAAAAAAACCTGCAGCGCCTCCGCCAACAATTAGGATGTCGAAATTTTGAATCATATTTTTTGGTTAGCCACGAATTTTACGAATTGGCACTAATTTTTTCTGCCACAGATTTCACAGATTAGAAGGATTTAAAATCTGTGAAATCTGTGGCTATATTTTTTATATTTTATCAGGAAAATCAGTGATGATTCCGTCAACTTTATAGTTTTTTATTTTTTGAATATCTTCTTCAATGTTTACTGTCCATGGCAAAACCAGAAATCCTTTTTCTTTTATTTCCTGAGTATTTTCCAAATTCAATAAATGATAATAGGGATTAATGGCCTTTGCTTTTATTGTTTCGGCGAAAGCCAAAGCTAAATTCAAATTTGTTTCGGTTAATACGCCAATCGGAATATTTTGATTTAAATCATGAACATGTTGCAAGGCATTCCAATCAAAACTAGAGACAATAAAATGATCGTATTTCCAATTTTTCTCTGAAACATATTCTTCAATTAAAGAAACAACTTTAGGGAAAGTATCGAAATTTTTCAACTCGATATTGATCAGGCATTTTTTGTCTACGAGATCAAAAACTTCTTTTAAAGTTGGAATTTCATGCTTTTCAGCAATCAAAAATGATTTTAATTCGGGCAAAGATAAGGTATTTACAAAACCTTTTCCGTTGGTCATTTTATCGATGGTTTCGTCGTGAATTACGATTATATGTCCGTCAGCACTTAAGTGAACGTCGAGTTCGATTCCATCAGCATTTAAGTCTAATGCTTTTTGAAAAGCCTGTAAGGTGTTTTCAGGTTCGTATCCTTTGGCACCACGATGTGCAATCTTTAGCATGTCTATAGAGTTTAACCGCAAAGGTCGCAAAGTTTTACGCAAAGGTCGCAAGGAATTTATAAAAATTAAATGGCCACGAATTCACGAATTATTTTTTGACAATCTTTGAAGATTTAAATTCGTGAATTCGTGGCTAAAAAACTTTGCGAACCTAGCGTAAAACTTTGCGCTCTTTGCGGTTAAGTACGTTCCAATAAAACGACATCGAAATCACTATCAATGGTAACTTTTCCATCGATAACTTCGACGTTTTGATCTGAATAAGCGTCTCTTAATTTTGTTCCGTTTTCGAAGATAGAATTTACAGGAATTTCTTTTTTGGCTTTTGGTAAATCTAAACCAATAACGACTTTATCTTCGAAAGCTCCTTTAGAGAAAGTTCTGGAGAAAACATAAGGTTCTGAACTAATTTGCTGATGAATTCCGGCGCCAATTGCAGGATGGTTTTTTCTGAATTGTCCTAATTTCTGCCAATGCAAAAGTGTTTTTTTTGTTTCCTGATTGTTCAGAATATCATCCCAGTTCATGTTGGAACGTAAAGTTGCATCGCCGTTAGTGCCTTCCACAACTAAAGATCTTCCGGATTCATCACCATAATAAACTTGTGACATTCCAGGAGATAATAATAATTTGGTTCCGGCTTCGATGCTTTTTGTTCTGTTCGCATCAAACGGCTGCCCATCGTCGTGAGAAGACATATAATTGAGGACAGAATATCCTTTTAATTCGTTGTTTAAAGCATTCGAATATTTCGAAAATAAACCTTCATAATTGTTTTGGGCCGAGTTCCATTTGAATTCAAAATTAATCATGCTGTTGAATCCGTTTTGGAAATAATTTACTTTTCTATCTCCAAAATCATAATCCTGACCACCGCTGATTCCGTAGCCATAAACTTCAGCAATCGTATAAAATGGGTTTTGATCTAAAACTTGTAACGGATGATGTTTCTTCCAGGTTTCGAAAGCATAATCACATTCCTTTTTAAAATCGGCCCAAACATCTTCGTTGGTATGTTTTACGGTATCAGCTCTGTACCCGTCAATTCCGAATTCAACTATATAATCTGTCAGCCATTTTATGATGTAATATTTTGGTGTTCTTGGATAATTGGTTCGTTTGAAAAATTCATCCAATGAAGCCATTTCTTTTTCATAACGGTTTTCTTTTTTCCATTTTTCAATCAAAAAAGGAGGGAGTTGAACTTCCTGCGTACTTTCTGTTCGTACATCCGGAAGATTATCGACTAAAGTACACATTGTTGTATTTTCAAACGATTTGTAATCGCAAACGACTCCGGTTCTAACCCAGTCAGCAGGCCAAACGGGATCTTCGGGAGTTACGGGGCCGGTATGGTTGATAACGCCGTCGAGAATAATTCGGATACCCTTTTCATGGGCTTTTTGAACCAATTTTGCCAAATCTTCTTTTGTTCCGAAATTCGGATCTAAAGCCGTCCAGTCTCTCGCCCAATAACCATGAAATCCATAACTAAGACCCGTTCCTTCATCAACACCATCATGAATTTGCTCTACAATCGGCGTAAGCCAAATGGCATTTATTCCCAATCGCTCAAAATAACCAGATTCGATTTTTTTTGTAATTCCAATAATATCTCCGCCTTCAAATCCGCGTAGTTTTGCAGGTGTTTTGGTTCTGTTGAAATTTAAATCGTTTGCCGTATTTCCATTATAAAAACGATCGGTAAGTAAAAAGTAAACATTAGCTCCTTCCCAGACGAAAGGTGTTTTTGAAGTATTTTCGTTATTCATTGAAACTGATTTTGAGCCAGAACAACTCGTGATTAAGAATACTAAAGATAAAAAAAGGAAAGTGTATTTTTTCATTATTTAGGAATATTTTAGATGCATTGTGTTGAAAAAATAAGCCACAGATTACAAGATTAAAATGATTTTTTCTTTTGCCACGAATTTCACAAATTTTCACAAATTTAAATCTGATGAATTAATTCGTGGAAATTTGTGAAATTGCTTCGCCAGTTGGCTTTCGCTCGTGTCGTGGCAAACAAATCTGTGTAAATCCTACAATCTGTGGCTAAAAAACTTTGCGGAGACGCACTGCTGTGCGCCTCTACGATAAAATTTATGTAATATCTATTCCAATTCTAAAACCAGAGCTGATTTTGGTTCCAATGTAATTTCAGTAGCTAAATCGAATGTTTTTCCAGTCAAAACATCTTTTCCTGATTTAAAGTTTTTGATATTTTCTTTAAAACGATTTGTCTTCACAGTTTGTGCTTTTGCATTGTTATTAAAAACGACCATAACCGTTTTCACATCATTATATCTGAAATAAACATACGTGTTGTTTTCCGGAATATAGTGCGTCATTTTCCCCGTATGAATAGCTTCATTAGATTTTCTCCAATTGAATAATTTTGAAGTAAAATCAAAATATTGTGCTTGTTGAGCTGTTCTTCCTGCTGCGGTTAATGCATTGTTTTTATCGCCATCCCATCCGCCAGGAAAATCCTGACGAATATCTGCGTCGCCTTTACTTTTTTCGCCACCCATTCCAATTTCTGAACCGTAATAAACTTGTGGAATTCCACGAACTGTAGCCAATAAAGTCATCGCCAGTTTATATTTTGGAAAATCGTATTTAAAGTTATCGTTCATACGATCAGTGTCATGATTTTCGGCAAAAACTAAAATGTTATTTGTATTTGGATATAAATAATCCATTGCAAAATTGTTATAGAATTTAATTAACCCGCTGTCCCAGTTTGGTTCGTCTTCGTTGAAAGCAGAAGTAACCTGACTTTGAAGCGTAAAATCCATTACACTTGGTAAATTCGAATTGTAGTTTTCGATCGCACCAATTTTACTGTCTTTTTGCCAATAGGCTAAATTCGCCTGATTGTGCATCCAGATTTCACCAACAATATTAAAATTAGGATATTCATTCGTAATTGATTTTGCCCAATTGGCCATTGCCGTTTGGTCAGAGTAATTATAAGTATCGACTCTAAACCCATCAAGATTAGCAAATTCTATCCACCAGATGGCATTTTGAGTTAAGTATTTAGCCACTAAAGGATTTCTTAAATTCAAGTCTGGCATAGAAGGTACAAACCAGCCATCAACACAAACTTCCTGATCTATTTTTGAAGCATGAATATCTGTAATTACCTCACGTCTGTGGTGTGTTTGCGTGAAATTTTCAAATTGATTGAACCAGGTTTTGGTTGGTATGTCTTTCATCATCCAGTGGGTAATTCCCCAGTGATTCGTAACATAATCCATTACCAGTTTCATATTTTTCTTATGCAATTCTGATGATAAACGAACGTAATCTTCGTTCGTTCCGTAACGAGGATCTATTTTGTAAACGTCAGACTGTGCATATCCATGATATGAATGTTGTTTGTCGTTGTCTTCGCATAAAGGCGTGTTCCAGATTGTAGTTGCACCTAAAGACGAAATATAATCTAAGTTTTTGATAATTCCTTCGATATCTCCACCATGACGCCCGGCCGGTTCCTGACGATTTCCTTTTTCAGTTAAAGAAGCATTGCTGTCATTTTTCGGATTTCCGTTAACAAAACGATCCGGCATAATTAGGTAAATCAGGTCTGAAGAATCGTAGCTTTTTCGGTCAGCCGAATTGGCTCTTCTTTCTTTAAGGGAGTATTTTTGAGTAAAGGCAACTTTGTTGTTGGTTTTAAAAGAGAAAACCAATTCAGAAGCTTTGATATTTTGTGTTTCAATCGTAACAAAAAGATAGTTTGGGTTTTCTGTTTTTTCGACATTTTTAATCACCACATTATTAGAAACCGAAGCTTCATATTGTGCGATATTTTTTCCGTAAAACATAATCTGCAATTCCGAATTTTTCATTCCGGCGTACCAAAATGGTGGTTCTACTTTCTGGATTTGCGCTTTCGCGGAAGCAGAAAATATTAGGATGAATAGGAGTATTATGTAGAATATGTGGTTGGTTTGGAATGATTTTTTTTGGATGTTCATAATATCTGGATGTAATTATCTTCATTGTCAGTTCGAGCGGAGTCGAGAACTTTTGCGGCATCTCGACTCCGCTCGATGTGACAAAAAAGATGTTATTAAAAAAAAGACAAGCAATCCTGGGGGAGATTACTTGCCTTTAAGAAATTATTTGGTTTCAATTATGCTGATTGCATAACCTCCGCCAGGAGCAGATAACTGCGATAATTTTGATTTATTTGTTACAGCAATTTTCTTGATAGTATAAGCTTGCGGATTTGTTTTGTAATGCGCATCTTTTGCATCAGCATAAATGGTTGCGGTGTATTTTTTTCCTTTTTCAAGGAAACTGAAATCGATGTTTGAGGTACGGGAATTGTCTCCGTTTACGTTTCCAACAAACCAATTGTTTGTTCCTTTTGCTTTACGGGCAACAGTAATAAAATCACCAGGTTCAGCTTCGATATATTTACTTTCAGACCAATCTACAGCCACATCTTTAATGAATTGGAAAGCATCTGGAAAACGGTTGTAATTATCCGGAGTATCTGCCGCCATTTGCAACGGGCTATACATCGTAACGTATAATGCTAATTGATTACAGATTGTACTGTTTACATGCGATTTGTTATCCGGATTCATTTTGCTAATATCCATTTCGAAGATTCCAGGAGTGTAATCCATTGGACCTCCAATTAAACGAGTAAAAGGTAAAACTGTAACGTGATTTGGTTTAGAACCGCCAAAAGCCTGGTATTCTGTTCCTCTTGCTGCTTCGTTTCCAATTAAGTTTGGGTATGTTCTGCAAATTCCGGTTGGGCGAACAGCTTCGTGCGCGTTTACCATAATTTTATAATCTGCTGCTTTTTCGATTGCGTATTGATAGTGGTTTACAATCCATTGATCGTAATGATTTTCACCACGAGGCAAAATATCTCCAACATAACCGCTTTTTACAGCATCGTATCCGTTGTCTTTCATGAATTGGTACGCTTTATCCATATGGCGCTCGTAGTTACGAACAGAACCAGAAGTTTCATGATGCATGATAATTTTGATTCCTTTAGATTTTGCGTATTCGTGCAAACCTTTTACATCAAAATCAGGGTAAGGCGTAAGGAAATCAAAAACATAATCTTTTGAATGTCCAAACCAATCTTCCCAGCCTTCGTTCCAACCTTCAACTAAAACTGCGTCGAAACCATTTGCAGCAGCAAAATCAATGTATTTTTTTACGTTAGCATTGTTTGCTCCGTGTGTTCCGCTTGGTTTTGCTTTTGAGAAATCAGAAACGCCCAATTGTACTGTTGGAAAATCATTTGTGTAAGACCAGGAACTTTTTCCTGTAATCATTTCCCACCAAACACCAACGTATTTTACTGGTTTAATCCAGGAAGTATCATCAATTTTTGATGGATCATTTAAGTTTAATGTCATTTTTGAAGCTAAGATTTCTCTCGCGTCATCACTAACCATAATTGTTCTCCACGGCGAATGGCCTGGCGCCTGAATATAACCTTTATCTCCTTTTGCATCTGGTGTTAACCAAGATTCAAAAATCATATTTTTATCATCTAAATTCAAATGCATACAAGAATAATTGATCAAAGCTGCTTCGTGCAGGTTGATGTAGATTCCGTCATTCGTTTTTAACATCAAAGAAGTCTGAACTCCTGTTGGAGAAAAGTTCTTTTGCGAAACGTTTGCGGTATATGCTTTTTGAGATAGACCTCTAATTTCAGATAATTTCGATTTTGTATAATCGTATTCCTGTGTATCATAATCTCCCGGAATCCAAAATGCTGTGTGGTCACCCGCCATTGCAAATTGTGTTCTTTCTTCTTTAATTATGAAATAAGTAAGATTCTTTTGAGTTGGGAATTCATATCTAAATCCAAGTCCGTCTTCAAACAAACGGAAACGAATTACGATTTGTCTGTCCGTTCCTTTTTGATTTAGCGTAACAGCCAATTCGTTATAATGATTTCTGATGTTATCCACTTCTCCCCAAACTGGTTTCCATGATTCATCAAAAGTGGTTGTTTTTGTATCAACAACAGTAAAGTCATTCAATAAAGATTTTTTATCATCTTTAAGTTCAAGGCCTAATTTACTTGTTTTTACTACATCTTTGTTTTTGTATTTCAAGCTGTAAGTTGGAGTTCCGTCATTTTGAAGCGAAAATTCCATTACGAACTTTCCTTCGGGTGATTTTAATTGCTGTGCTTTTGCAATTGAGCAGAAAGCAAGCAAGACTAAACTTGCGAAAAATAAGTTTTTCATGTTTTTTATTTTTAAGGTATTAATCAATTTGTACAAATTTACTTGCGATTTCGGGTTTTCCATTGACCACAATTGTTAAATCCTGATCGCCGTCTACGGTAAAAGTTGTTTCATTGTGATTTACAGCTACTTTCAGAATTTGATTTCTGAAATTAATTTTAAACGAATAGCCTTTCCATTCTTTTGGAATTTTTGGAGCAAAATGAAGCTGGTCATTTTTAACACGCATTCCTCCAAAACCTTCTACAATACTCATCCAGGTTCCGGCCATCGAAGTAATGTGACAACCTTCTTCTACTTCTTTATTATAATCATCCAAATCCAGACGAGAAGTTCTTAAATAGAATGTATAAGCCATATCCATTTTATCTAAATGTGCAGCCTGAATTGAGTGAACACAAGGCGAAAGCGAACTTTCGTGAACCGTAAACGATTCATAAAAATCGAAATTGCGTTCTAATTCTTCTTTAGAAAAATGATCTTCGAAGAAGTAGAAACATTGTAAAACATCGGCTTGTTTGATATAAGGAGAACGTAAAACGCGATCCCATGACCATTTTTGATTGATTGGTCTTTGTGAACGATCTAAATCTTTTACCGGAACTAAATCTTTGTCTAAGAAACCGTCTTGCTGTAAATAAATACCCAATTCTTTTGAAGTTGGAAAATACATATTGTTAGCTACTTTTTTCCATTCCTGAATTTCATTCGCCGAAAGGCTTACTTTTTCCAAGATACGTTTGTGATCTGCAGGATATTCTAAACCAACTTTAGAAATTTGTTCCGATGCGTAATCGATACACCATTTTGCAATATAATTAGTATAAAAATTATTGTTGATGTTATTCTCATATTCATTTGGACCCGTAACGCCCAAAATCACGTATTGATTTTTTTCTTTAGAGAAAGAAGCTCTTTGGTGCCAGAAACGTGCAATCCCAATTAAAACTTCTAAACCTTTCTCAGGAATATAAGAGTAATCTCCCGTGTAACGATAGTAGTTGAAAATCGCAAAAGCAATCGCACCATTTCTGTGAATTTCCTCATGCGTGATTTCCCATTCGTTGTGGCATTCTTCACCATTCATGGTAACCATTGGATACAGCGCTGCTCCATTTTTGAATCCTAAATTGTCCTTCGCATTTTCAATCGCTTTATCCAATTGATTGAAACGGTATGTCAATAAGTTTCTCGCAACCTGCTGATCTTTTGTCGCCATGTAAAACGGAATACAATAGGCTTCAGTGTCCCAATAAGTAGATCCGCCGTATTTTTCTCCGGTAAAACCTTTTGGCCCAATGTTCAATCGGCTGTCTTTTCCTAAATACGTTTGATTTAATTGGAAAATGTTGAAACGAATTCCCTGTTGTGCTTTTACGTCGCCATCAATTGTAATATCTGACATTTCCCAGATTTTACTCCAGGCGTCAATTTGATTTTGAAGTAAAGTATTATATCCTAAATTAACGGCAGCTTTAATTGTTTTTTCGGCTGCAGCCAAAGTATTTTCGTGATTTAAAGAAACCGTATAACCACCAATTTTTTGAATGGATGAGGTTTGCCCTTTTGCGATAATGGTTCCGTAAGTAAACTGAATTTTATCAGAAGTGGAGTCGATTGTTGAAGGCGAAATGTTTACGTTTTCTCCGTTTGCAAAAATTGTATTGTGCATGAAAGTCGTAACCTTAAAATGCGTTTTAAAAGTCTGCGCCGTTACAAAAGCCTCGTTTGCCCCTTTTTTTACTTCAAGGGGTTCCCAGAATTTTTCTTCCCAGTTGGCATCTTCATTCGTAACACCTGCATCAATATATGGTTTGTAAACAATTTTGGCATCTTTGTTTAAAGGCGTAATTTCATATTTGATAATTCCGGCTTCATCCAAATCCAAAGAAAGAAAACGGCGAATATTTACGGCAATTTCAGTTCCGTTTTTTAATGTCGCTTCAAAAGAACGATTGTACCATCCTTCTTTCATATTCAATTCTCTACGGAAGTTTTTCACCTCTGTACAAGTATTTAAATCTAAGTTTTCTTCGTTGATTTTAACGTCAATTCCAATCCAGTTTGGAGCGTTTAATACTTTCGCAAAATATTTTGGATAGCCGTTTTTCCACCAGCCCACTTTCGTTTTGTCCGGATAATAAATTCCGGCGATATAACTTCCCTGAAAAGTTTCGCCAGAGTAAGTTTCTTCAAAATTGGCACGTTGTCCCATAGCACCGTTTCCGATACTGAAAAGACTCTCAGACGATTTTACTCTTTCAACATCAAATCCTTCTTCTATGATGGACCAATTGTCTGGTTTTATATAATCTTGATTCATTTTTTAAATTAGATAATTTTTAAATTAGATAATTCGTCAATTAGATAATTAGATAATTTGCATTTAGGAAATTATCTAATTGCCTCATTGGCACATTTTCTAATTGATTAATTTTTCAATAAAGCTTGTTTCGATTTGGGTAAAATCTTTAAAAATATAATCAGCTTCATGTAAAATTGTTTCCTCACCAATTCCAACACTTACCATTTCTCCTATGTTTGCTGCCTGAATTCCGGCAACAGAATCTTCAAATACAATTGCATTTTTTGGATCAATATTTAATAATTGAGCCGCTTTTAAGAAAACCTCCGGATCTGGTTTGGCGTTGGTAACGTCGTTTCCGTCAACAATAACATCAAAATACGAAAGGATTCCAGTTTTTTCAAGGATTGGTCGGGCGTTTTTACTCGCAGAACCCAACGCAATTCCCTGGTTTTTATCTTTTAATAATTGCAGAATTTTAAAAACTCCAGGAAGAATCTCGCTTTCGTCCATGTCAACTAAATAAGATAAGTAATCTTCATTTTTTTGAATTAACCATTTGTCCTTGTCTTCCTGCGAAGCCTGAACATTTCCTAATCCAAGTATAATATCTAACGAACGTACACGGCTAACGCCTTTAAGCAGTTCGTTGTCTTCGTGTGTAAAATTTATGTTTAAAGACTGAGCAATTTTCTGCCAGGCTAAAAAATGGTATTTGGCGGTATCAACGATTACGCCATCAAGATCGAATATGAATGCTTTTTTCATTATAAGGGAAATTCTTATTTATGATTTTTGAATAGTATCGTCTACGTCTTTTACTTTATAGACCAAAAGAGCGGCAATTAAAAAACTTACACCGCTTGTTATCAATGCGTAAATGGCATCGCCATTGTAAAGATATTTTACAATTGGACCTCCAATTAGTGCATTTACAATTTGTGGAATAACAACAAAGAAGTTGAAAATTCCCATGTAAACCCCCATTTTTTTAGGAGCAATTGATCCTGCAAGAATAGCGTATGGCATAGCCAAAATACTTGCCCAGGCAACTCCAATTAAAATCATAGGCAATACAACCCAATCTTCATTCGGCATAAAATAAATGGAAATTAATCCGATTCCTCCAATGATAAGCGATATGGCATGAGTTGATTTACGGCCGATTTTTTTAGCGATAAACGGTAAGAAAAACAAAGCGATAATGGCAGAAACTAAATTGTAAACTCCAAATAAAATTCCAACCCAATCTCCGGCATCCTGATACTGTTGGCTTGAAGTATCATCTAATGGCAATCCGTAAATGTGATGTGCAATTGCGGGCGTTGTAAATACCCACATTCCGAATAATCCAAACCAGGAGAAAAACTGAACCCAACTAAGCTGACGCATCGTGGTTGGCATCTTTGCAAAATCGGTAAAGATGTCTGTTAATTTTGATTTTTCGTCAGAAGGAACATCAATTTCACTTTGAGGATCTTCAAAATTGGCCAATTCTTCCGGAGTATATTCTTTAGTTGTAAAAAGTGTTACCAGAATGGAACCAATTAAAACTGCTGCTCCAATGATAAATGATAATTTAAGGTTTAAAGGAATACTTCCGGGAATGGCATTGTTTGAAATGTCAAACCATTTTGTTAAAACATATGGTAAAGCTGAACCAATTACAGCTCCAAAACCAATTAAAGAAGTTTGGATACTGAATCCTGCAGTACGCTGATCTGTTCTTAAATTATCACCAACAAGAGCACGAAATGGCTCCATAGCAATATTAAAAGAAGCGTCCATGATCATTAACATTCCGGCTCCAACCCATAAAGCAGGCAGGACAGAAATGAAAATATTAGCCTGAGGCATTAAGATTAATCCAACTGAAGCTAAAATCGCACCTACAAGAAAAAAGGGCTTTCGTCTTCCGAAACGTCCCCAGGTTTTATCACTGTAATGACCAATAACGGGCTGTACTATTAATCCCATAAGGGGAGCAATAATCCAGAACCATGACAGTTCATGTACGTCGGCACCAAAAATTTGAAGAATCCTGCTGGCATTTGCATTTTGAAGTGCAAATCCCATTTGTATTCCCAAGAAACCGAAACTCATGTTCCAAATTTCCCAGAAACTTAATTTACGCTTTTCCATTATCGTAATTAAAAAATTAATTAGACGATAAGCGCTTTGCTTATCAAAACTTACTGTTTTTTCGAAGTAAAAGTAAAAGCTTTGACGGCCGTAAAAGTATAAATTATTTTTAGATATATGCTAACAAAAAAGTCATAAATATTTTTTATGGCTTTAGAAAGCGTTGATTTTAAGATTTTTAGTCAGTAGATTCTCTTTTTATTAAGTGTGTTTCTATAACTTCAGTAGTATAATTTTCGTTTTCTTCTTCGTCATCATCATGTCCGGCTTCCAACCTTTCAATTAGCATTTTAGCTGCTTTATTACCCATTTTTTCACCACTTTGACTTACGGTTGTAATGCTTGGTGTTGAGTATTTAGAAATAATTCCGTCGGTAAAAGCGATTACGGCTAAATCTTCAGGAACTTTAAGTCCCATTTTGTTGGCTGTTTTGATAATTGTTACTGCAAAAAGTTCGTTTACCGCAAAAACGGCATCAAAAGCTCTGTCATGTAAAAGCTGACTAATTGTAATTTCGCAGGTATCGACATCTTCAATTTTGATGATTAAATCTTCGTTAAAAGGTAATCCGTTGTCCAAAAGTGCTTTTTCGTAACCATCTGTTCTTAATTTTCCAACACTTACGTAATCGACAGTAGTAACTAATGCGATCTTTTTTCTGCCATTATCAATTAAGCTTTGAACCGCTTCATAAGCAGCAGCTTTATCATCAATAATAACTTTATCGCATAAAATATCATTGGTCACGCGGTCGAACATTACAACCGGCATTCCCTGATTTATAACTTCTGTAATGTGGTGAAAGTCGCCTTTATACTGGGTTTCTTTAGAAAGAGACATGATAAAACCATCGATACTTCCGTTGGCCAACATCTCCATGTTTAGGACTTCTTTGTCGAAAGAATCATCAGATAAACATATTACGACACTATAACCATTTTCGTTAGCAACCTGTTCGATTCCGTTGATTACAGTGGAGAAAAAATAATGTACAATTTCCGGAATGATAATACCAATACTTTTGGTTTTTCGATTTTTTAAACTAAGGGCAATATTGTTGGGTTTATAGTTGTAAAACTTTGCAAAAGCCTGCACTTTTAAGCGCGTTTCTTCCCCTATTTCTAAACTGTTTCTTAGTGATTTTGAGACAGTTGAAATAGAGACGTCTAGTTCCTTTGCAATCTGTTTTAAAGTGATTTTACGTTTCATGTGTATTATTGAAAAAAATCTAATTAATAATAAAGGTATCTTTTATTTTCTGATTTAGCATTTTTTGACTTAAAAGATTACAAAAAATAGAAAGTTTTCAACACTACCACGTTTTCGTAACCCAATTAAAATTGTCTGCGGTTGAGCATGTTAATAAATTCCTAATTTTGAAATTCGAAGTAAAATTAAAAACTTAACTAACAATCACAAACTCAAACTAATTTAAACAAAAAGTATGAAAACAATTTACAAAAAGTTGTTATTTTTATTCCTATTGTTGCCGTTTTCTGTGTTAGCTCAAAACACTTTAAGCGGGACCGTTGTCGATAAAGCAACGGGACAGCCAATACCGGGAGTAAATGTAAATGTACAAGGTGCTCCAAGCGGTGCATCAACAGGATTTGATGGTAATTACCAACTATCAAATGTTAAAAGCGGAAACAAAATTGTTGTTTCTTTTATTGGATACAAAACGCAAACCATTGATTTCAATGGGCAAAAAAACACTAAATGTTTCTTTAGAAGAAGATACGAACCAACTTAAAGAAGTTGTGGTACAAGTAGGTTACGGTACTGTTAAGAAAAAAGACGCAACAGGTGCAGTGACAGTATTAACAACTAAAGATTTTAATAAAGGACCTGTAACGTCTGCAGATCAAATGATTCAAGGTAGAGTAGCTGGTTTACAGATCATAAACGGAGGTGGTTCTCCAGGAGCTGATCCAGTGGTAAGAATTAGAAGTGGTTCTTCTCTTAGTGCCAGCAACGATCCATTGTATGTAATTGATGGTGTTCCGGTTGCAGCTGGAGGAGTTGAAGGAGGTAGAAATCCCTTGTCTACTATTAACCAAAATGATATTGAATCTATTTCTGTTTTAAAAGATGCTTCAGCTACGGCTATTTATGGTTCAAGAGCTTCTAATGGAGTAATTATTATAACTACTAAAAAAGGTAAAGCCGGAGACATTAAAATTAGCTATAACGGAAACTTCCAGGTTTCAGAAGTTACCGAAAAGGTTGATGCTTTGTCAAGCGGCCAATTTAGAGATTTTGTAACTGCAAACGGAACTGCTGCGCAACAAGCTTTATTAGGTTCTGCAAATACAAACTGGCAGGACGAAATTTACAGAACTGCCATGGGTACGGATCAAAACATATCTGCTAGCGGTGGTCAAGACAATATTGCTTATCGCGCATCTGTTGGATATACGAATTTAAACGGTGTTTTGTTAAGAGATAATTTTGAGAGAACTACATTAGGAGTTTCGCTTACAGGTGACTTTTTTGATAAGCATTTAAAAGTTCAGGTAAATAATAATACATCTGTAATAAATAGTAATTACAGTAATACTGGTGCAGTTGGGTCTGCTATTGCTTATGATCCTACTCAAGCTGTAAAAAATGCTGATGGTACTTATTTTCAATGGTTGACAAGTCCAACAGAATTTAATCAGCTAGCTGTAAAAAATCCAGTAGCTATGATTAATCAGCAAAATAACCTAGGTACTTTTTATAGAAGTATCGGAAATATTCAATTAGATTATAAATTACACTTTTTGCCGGAATTAAAAGCTGTTGCAAATTTTGGTTATGATCAAATGAATGGTAGAGGTTATGGTGGTACTAACTCAGATTATTTAAATGGTCTTAAGGGATCTGGATATAATAATACTTATGAGAATACAGAAAAGAGAAATAATAAAGTAATGGATCTGTATCTTAACTATAACAAAAGAATTGAGGCAATTGATACGCAGTTAGATGTTACAGCAGGTTATACTTATCAAGATTTTAGAGAAGAGAAAAATAAATCAAACTACAATTTTGAGAATAATTTGAATACAGTAGAATTATTTACTCCAACACATATTAATTTACAGTCTTTCTTTGGAAGAGCTAATATTAGTGTTGCTGATAAATATTTAGTAACTCTTTCCCTAAGACGTGATGGAACTTCAAGATTTGCAGAAGCAAATCGATGGTCAAATTTCCCGGCAGCTTCTGTAGCTTGGAAATTGAATGAAGAAAGTTTCTTAAAAGATGTTAGCGATATTACTTCATTAAAATTAAGAGGAGGCTGGGGTATAACTGGACAGCAAAATATTGGAGTAAGTTATCCTTCTTTGCCATTATATTTAGCATCAAATAGTGCGGCTCAATATCAAATAGGAAATACATTTTATACAACCTACAGACCACAGCCATACAATAGCAACCTGAAATGGGAAGAAACTACAACAGTAAATGTTGGATTAGATTTTGGACTTTTCAATAATAGAATTACAGGTAGTGCAGATGTTTATCAAAGAACAACTGATGATTTATTATTATATACTCAAAACCCCGCATTTTTCGGATTTTCTAATTATGATAACTATAATGTTGGTAGTATTAAAAATAAAGGAATTGAATTGTCTGCTGAAGTAGTTCCGGTACAAAATAATAATTTAGAGTGGAGAATTGGAGGGAATATTACTTTCCAGGATTCAAAAATCACAAAATTAACTACTACTCAAGATAATACTCCGGGTATTGATGTAGGTGATATTTCTGGAGGAACAGGAAATAAAATTCAAAATCATCAGGTTGGTTATGCGCCAAGCTCATTTTATGTATACGAACAAGCGTATGGTGCAGACGGAAAACCTTTAGATGGTGTTTTTGTGGATCGCAATAAAGACGGAATTGTAAATGCTGATGACAGATACCGTTTTCACAAACCTGCAGCTGATATTTTTTACGGATTCTATACTAGCTTAACTTACAAAAGCTGGGATATGTCTATGAACTGGAGAGGTTCATGGGGTAACTATATGTACAATAATGTTGATTCTGGTTCTGGTACTTATAACAATATTCTAACTAGACAAAGCGATTTATCAAATGGTGTTGAAAATCTTTTGGAAACGGGATTTAAAAAATCAAGCGACTTTCAATTACACTCTGATTACTACGTACAAGATGCTTCTTTCGTGAGACTTGATAACGTTGCAATTGGATATACTTTTACTCAAAAAATAAAAGGTGTTTCAATGCTGAAATTAACAGCATCGGCTCAAAATGTTTTGACAATTACAAAATATGACGGATTGAATCCTGAAATTTCAGGAGGTGTAGATAACAACATTTATCCTCGTCCAATTACTTTTACGTTAGGATTAAACGCTAACTTCTAATTCAAATAACAAGAAAAATGAAAAAGATACAAATAAAAATAATGGGTATTTCTTTGTTTATGATGACGATGTTGTTTTCATCATGTACAGATGATTTAAACCAATCACCAGATACGGGAGATTCTGTAAGCAGTGACGAACTTTTTGCAGATCCTGCCGCTTACAAAGGAAACTTAGCTAAATTATATGCTGGTTTTGCAACTACAGGACAACAAGGCCCAGCAGGAAGTCCTGATATTTCAGGAATTGACGAAGGAACAAGCCAATATATCAGAGGTTTCTGGATGATGCAGGAATTAACAACTGATGAAGCTGTTATTGCCTGGAATGATGGTACGATTAAAGATTTTCATTCGCAAACATGGTCATCATCAGATACTTTTATTGCCGCTACATTTGCACGTTTTTCTTTTCAAATCGTGAACTGTAATGAGTTTTTAAGACAAACGACAGATGAAAAATTAGCAGGAAGAGGAGTAACAGATGCTGCAGTATTAGCAGATATTAAAGTGTATCGTGCAGAAGCTCGTTTTTTAAGAGCATTAACATACTGGCATTTAGTAGATACTTTTGGAGCCGGATCTTTAGTAACTGAAGATTCACCAACTACATTCTATTATCCTGAGTATGCTACAAGAGCTGAATTGTATAAGTTTATTGATGAAGAGCTTACAGCTGTTGAACAATTATTAAAAGCACCAAAAACAAATGAATTATATCGTGCTGATCAGGCGGCTGCATGGATGCTGCATGCTAAATTGTATATGAATGCTAAAGTTTATATTGGTACAGATAATTATGTAGGAGCACTTCCATTAATTCAAAAAGTTATTAGTTCTGGTTATTCTATTCATAATAACTACAACCAGTTGTTTTTAGCTGATAATGATAAAAATGGAGCGCAAAATGAATTTATTTTTGCTGTTGCTTTTGACGGAATTAAAACTCAAACTTATGGAGGAACAACATTTTTAGTTCATGCACCAGTGGGAGGAAGTATGCCTATAGCTCAGTTTGGTATCAACGGTGGCTGGGGAGGTATTAGAACAACATCAGCTTTTGTAAATAAATTTGATGCTAATACAGTAGATACTCGTGGACAATTTTACACAGCTGGTCAATCTAAAGAAATTGCAGATCTTGGTTCATTTACAGACGGATATGCTATTCAGAAGTTTAAAAATGTTGATGTTAATGGTGTTCAGGGATCAGATAAAGCCGGAAATTTTGCAGATACTGATTTTCCAATTTTCAGATTAGCTGATGCTTACTTAATGTATGCAGAATGTGCAGTTAGAGGAGCAGGAGGTAGTTTAGGAACTGCAACTACTTATGTAAATGCTTTAAGAACCAGAGCAAAAGGTAATATCATAACTCAAACGGATCTTAACTTAAATTTCATTTTAGATGAAAGAGGAAGAGAACTTCATTGGGAAGGACACCGTAGAACTGATTTGGTTCGTTTCGGAAAATTTACCGGAGGTGCTTATTTATGGCCTTGGAAAGGGAATGTTGCCTCAGGTACTTCGACTCAATCTTACAGGGATTTATTCCCAATCCCGGCAGGGGTATTAGCTTCAAATCAAAAATTAAAACAAAATCCTGGATACTAAATTAACTAAAAATATACCAAAATGAAAAATATAACTAAATCATTAATTGCTTTATTAGCATTAGTTGCAATATCATGCAGCGTTGAAGACGTACAAGATAGACCTGTTATCGAAGGAATTGATTCTCCTGTTTTAACAGCTCCTTTAGCTGGTTCGGCTTATGTATTATCTCCAGCTAACGCTGATTCACAAATCGAGCGTTTCACATGGAAATCTGCTAATTATGGTGGGGATGTTGAAGTAACTTATACGGTTGAGGTTGATTCAAAAGGGAATTCTTTTAAAACACCTCAGGAATTAGGAACGGTAAAATCTGCAAATCAGGTTTCAGTTTCTGTAGCAAAATTAAATGGTGCTGCATTAGCTTTAAAAGCAGCTCCATTTGTAGCCGCAGATTTTGAAGTACGTGTTAAATCAACCGTAGCGACAAACGTTATGTATTCTAACGTTGCTGGTATTGTTATAACTCCTTATACTACTGAAACTCCAAAATTATGGCTCCCAGGTGGATATCAAAATGCAAGTGGTTATGGTGCAGACTGGGCACATTCTTCTGCTCCAACATTGTTAGCTGAAGGTTACGGAAAAACTGCTTTTGAAGGTTATGTATATTTTGCAACTGCACAAGATGGTACTCAAGATGGAAAAGGATTTAAATTGTCTACTCAGGCAAATTGGGACGGGACAAATTATGGAGTAGGTGCAACAGCTGGTACCATTAGTACAACGGGAGGAAACTTATCAATTGCTGCTCCGGGTTACTATAAAATTAAAGCAGACACTGATCCTGCAAAATTAACATATTCTGCAACTAAACTTTCATGGGGTATTGTTGGTAATGCTACTCCTGGAGGATGGGATGCTGATACTCCTATGGCATACAATCCAGCTACTAAAAAATGGACAATTACAGTTGTTTTAACGGCTCAATCCGCTCCTGATAATGGTTTGAAATTTAGAGCAAATAATAGCTGGGATTTCAATTTTGGAGATACTGGAGCTGACGGTAAATTAGAAGATGGTGGAACTAATATTGGGACCACTGCTGGAACCTTCTTAATTACTCTGGATTTAAGTAATCCAAGAAATTATACTTACACTATGGTAAAACAGTAATGAGTTAAATTAAAAAGAGGCTATCTACGGATAGCCTTTTTTAATAAAAAGATTAATTATGAAAAAAATTATACTATTATTTTTCTTTTTGTTTTCAGTATTTTCGTTTGCGCAGCTGAAACAAGTTACCTGGTCAGTAAGTCCGTCAACTTTTGAAGAAACGACTCCAATTACCATTACTATTAATGGAAATAATCTGGATGAAAGTTCTTGGGGAGTTACTGATAATTCTCTGTATCTATGGGCTTGGGCTTTTGACACAAATGATACAACTCAAAAGGGAACTCCAAATAATGGAAGTTGGGAGGCTTCAAGCGAAGCTAGTAAATTTACATATAATGCAGGTTCTGATACTTACACGAAAACAATAACGCCAACAGTGTATTATAATACTACAGGAATTGGTAAAATTGGTTTTTTAATAAAAGCAAAAAATGGAACCGGAGATAAGAAGTCTCAGGATATTTTAGTCGAAGTGGGCTCTTTTCAGGTAACACTGACTTCGCCAACTGAAAATAGCGCTACAATTATTGGCTCCGGATCTAATTTTAATATTGCAGCTACAAATACAAACGGTGTAGCCAGTTATACATTAAAAGCTAACGGAACTACGATTGATGCGAATGCCAGTACATCGGGTTATTCGTATACAGCAACCAATGTTACTGCTAATCAAAATTATGAATTAGTAGTGGTGCAGGGAACTGTAACAATCTCAAAAAAGTTTTCTGTAATAGTAAATCCAAATACAGTTTCTGAAGCTATGCCTGCAGGTTTAGTTGACGGAATAAATTATAATGCAACAGACGCAACAAAAGCGACTTTAGTTTTAGATGCGCCCTTAAAAGATTTTGTCTATGTTGCCGGAAGTTTCAATAGCTGGCAGCCTACACCAACGCACGCAATGAAAAAAGATCCTGTTTCTGGTAAATTTTGGCTAGAATTAAACGGATTGGTTTCTGGCGTAAATAATACCTATCAATATTGGGTAGTTGATGCAACTCCATTGGCAAATTCACCTTCAATGGTTAAAACGGCCGATCCTTACTCGACTTTAGTTTTATCACCTTATGATGATTCTTCGATTCCTGCGGCTTCTTATCCAAATATGCCAGCTTATCCGGCAGGTCAGAATTTTGAGGTTACTGTTCTGAAAACAGGGCAAACGCCATACAATTGGCAAGTAACTAATTTTACAAAACCTGAAAAAGATAAATTGGTTGTTTATGAAGTTTTGGTCCGTGATTTTGATGCTGCAAGAAATTACCAAAGTTTAATTGACAGAATAAGCTATTTTAAAACACTTAAAATAAATGCAATAGAACTGATGCCGGTAATGGAATTTGAAGGCAATGAAAGTTGGGGTTATAATACTTCATTTCACATGGCTTTGGATAAATTTTATGGTACTTCGGATAAATTGAAAGAGCTTATCGATTTATGTCATCAAAACGGAATTGCCGTTATCCTTGATGTTGCTTTAAACCATGCTTTCGGAAGAAATCCTATGGTAAGAATGTGGATGAATGATCCCGATGGAGATGGTTTTGGGTCACCAACAACAGAGAATCCGTATTTTAATACTGTTGCGAAACACAGTTATAGTGTAGGTGAAGATTTTAATCATCAGTCGGCAAGAACGCAATATTATGTAGATCGCGTTATCAAACAATGGATTGAAGAATATAAAATTGATGGTTTTCGTTGGGATTTAACCAAAGGATTTACCCAGGAATGTACTGCTGCAGATGAATCTTGTACAAACGGATATCGTCCGGACAGAGTTGCGGTTTTAAAGAAATATGCCGATTATTCATGGAGTTTAGACCCTACGCATTATACTATTTTTGAACATTTAGGATCTGATACTGAAGAACAGGAATGGGCAAACTACAGAATCACTGAAACGCCAAGCAAGGGAGTGATGATGTGGGGGAAAATGACAGACCAGTACAGCCAATTGTCAATGGGATATGCTACAAGCAATAATATCTCGAGAATGATGAGCTCCAGCCGTGGTTTTACAACAAACCGTTTAATGGGCTATGCTGAAAGTCATGATGAAGAACGTTTGATGTATAAAAATGTGCAATATGGTAATTCGGCAGGAACTTACAATGTAAAAACATTGAATACCGGATTGTCAAGAATGTCGGCGATTGGAGCAGTTTCATTGTTGATTCCCGGTCCAAAAATGATTTGGCATTTCGGTGAATTAGGCTGGGATGATTCTATTTTTACATGTAAAGACGGAAGTGTAAATGATGCTTCGCCAACTCTTTCAGGCGATTGTAAATTAGATACAAAACCACAGCCTCAGTGGAATGAAAATTGGTTAGGAGATACAAATCGAAATAAAATTTATTACGATTGGGCTAAAATGATTAACCTAAAGGTAACAGAGCCAGTATTTCTTGGAACAGCTACAATGGCAAATGCAAATACCTTAATGGTAAATGTGAAAATTACAAACAGCACTTTGGCTTCAACACAATTAAAAGATGTTTTAATTTTAGCCAATTTTGATGTGACGGCTCAAAATGTTCCTACTGGTTTTCAATATACTGGAACCTGGTATAATTTAATGGATAATACTTCTATAAATGTGACCGATGTAAATGCTACAATTAATTTAGGACCGGGCGAATATAGAATCTACGGAAATAAAACAGCCAATCTGGCGATTCCTGAATTTGAAAAAGAGAACTCGGTTAATTTATATCCAAATCCGGTTTTACACCATTTTACCTTAAATATTGCAACAACAAAAGTTCAGGTTTATGGAATGTCTGGTCAATTGGTGAAAAGTTTTGCTCCGAATGGAAATACAGATTTTCAATTTGGTGTAAGCGAATTAAAAACTGGATTATATATTGTGAAAGCAATTGATGAAAATAATAAAGTTCAGATTATGAAATTTATTAAAAAATAAAATTAAAACTACAGTCATTATTTCTAATGATGAATGTTTGGTTAGTTTAGTAATGCGAAAGGGCTGTCAATTTTTTTGACAGCCCTTTCAGTTTTTAAGTTAATTTGGTTATTTTTTCTGATCGTATTCTCCAATCACAGAAAAATAACCAAAAGTTCCCAAGCCTAAAACGATTAATGGGGTAAGAATAAATAGGATAATAATTCCAAAGACTAAATCATCCTGCTGGTCCGATAGAAATTTGGGCAAACCAAATTCAAAGACACAAAAATAAGCCGCGGCAATGGATAGTATAATCCACAAAACACCTAAAATTTTTTTAACTGTATTCATATTATGTAGGTTTTAAAGGTGATTCGTTTTGTTTTTATTATCGATGTAAATCATTCCTATTACAAAGCAGACTGAAGCAATAATTATTGGGTACCAAAGTCCGTCAAGATAAAAGTCGGGTTTTCCACTGGCTTTTGCATGTGTTACAAAGTAGGTTGAAATTGCAGGAAGCAAACCTCCAAAAATTCCATTTCCAACATGATATGGCAGCGACATCGAAGTGTATCTGATTTTTGTGGGAAACATTTCTACTAAAAATGCAGCAATTGGTCCGTAAACCATTGTTACAAATAACACTTGGATAAAAACCCAAAAAATTAACGCCCACTCATCTTCAGAATTTATTTTGATTGAAATAGTACTTTGAGATGCTTTTTTATTGGCAAAATCTGTTTTCTTTTCTATATATGCGGTTCCGTCTGTATAGGTTTTAGAGATAGTTGTTACCGTGTCATTATTCTTCGTTGTCTCAATATTTTTCGTTGTTTTTTCAACGATTTCGGTTTTGTAACTCACATTAGTGGTGTTGTACATTTCCTTATAAATAGATCTGTAAGATAAAATCGCGAGTAACATTCCGAACATCATAATGTATTTTCGACCTACTTTGTCGCTCAGCCATCCAAAGACAATAAAAAATGGTGTTCCTATTAAAAGTGCAATTCCTAAAAGTCCGTCAACTTGTGAAGAATCTACATTCATAACGGTTTTCATAAAACTCATGGCATAGAACTGTCCCGTATACCAAACAACACCTTGTCCCATTGTTGCTCCAAAAAGGGCTAATAAAACAAATTTTAAATTATATCGGTTTCCAAAACTTTCTTTAAGCGGATTTGTACTCGTTGTTCCTTCTTTTTTAGCCTTGGCAAATACAGGAGATTCGTCCATATTTTTTCGGATTAAATAAGAAACCCCAACCATAACAATAGAAACCCAAAACGGAACACGCCATCCCCAGGTATCAAAATCTTCAGCTGAAAGAATATTTTTAGTTGCCAGTATCACCATTAACGAAATGAACAAACCAACAGTAGCTGTGGTTTGAATCCAGGAAGTCCAATACCCTTTTTGTCCAGCGGGAGCATGTTCTGCAACATAAGTCGCGGCACCTCCGTATTCACCACCAAGAGCAAGTCCTTGTAGTAAACGTAGAATTAGGACTAATAAAGGGGCTAAAAAGCCTATAGTTTCATAACTCGGAATACATCCTATTAAAAACGTAGAGCCACCCATTAATAATAAGGTAGCCATAAAAGTATATTTACGGCCAATAATATCACCAAGTCTTCCAAAAAACAAAGCACCAAAAGGACGAACTACAAATCCGGCAGCGAAAGTGGCTAATGTCGATAAAAATGCAGCTGTTGGATTATCACTTGGAAAAAATTTGGTAGAAATTACAACAGCTAAGCTGCCAAAAATATAGAAATCATACCATTCAATCATTGTTCCCATCGAGGAAGCCGAAATAACTTTCCAAATGCCTTTAGTCGAATTTTTGCTCATAAAACGCTATGTGTTTTTAATAGTATATAAAATAGTAAAGTATGATTTTACGAATATATAAGATATTTTTTTATTTAGTTGATACTTTTTTAACAAAAACAACTTAATTGTTGACTTTACACTTTTTAGTAGTATTTAAGTTTCAAAGTAGAAGATTTTAACCTTGAAAAGCGCATCCCGAAGCCTGTGATACGCAAAGTTCGAGATGTTTTTTCTACGATAAGATGCTAACACGTAATAGTTTTGTTTGTTCAAAAATTAAAAAGAATCAAAATGAATCTATAGAAGAAAGAACATAGCCAACGGTTTCAACTGTTGTGACACCAATATGCATGTATTATTAAAAAAAAGCAAGGTTTTCAAAGTTTAATAAAAACCTTGAAAACCTTAGCGTTCCTTGTGCTTAAGCTTTATTGGAATTTGGAATTTAGAAAAAAATGGAATTTAAATTTCCCCCGAGGTATTAAAAACAAAAAAACCACTCAGTTGAGTTGGTTTTGGTGGTACCTCCAGTACCGAGGCTTCGGGAGAACCAGGGACACATTATGATTTTCTTTTAGATAAAATGTCTTTTATAATAGACGGATCTGTGATTATTTTGTTATTAAAAGTTTTACTTTTCATTCTTTTGATAAACTTTTCCAAATAAATGGCCTCTTCTCTGTTTAAGCAATCAAAAGTTAAAAGGACTCTCCAGTCATTGGCAATTTTGGTAAAAGAATTTTGGTAAGAATGATTTTGATGTTTTAAAATACGCTCTTCAATATTGTTTGTTTCTCCGATATAAAATTTTTGAGATGAATCCGAGTACAGAATATATAAGTAATGCATTTGTAAAAAAATATTAAAAACAAAAAACCCACTCAGTTGAGTGGGTTTTGGTGGTACCTCCAGGGATCGAACCAGGGACACATGGATTTTCAGTCCATTGCTCTACCATCTGAGCTAAGGTACCGTGTTGTGCTCATTGCGGGTGCAAAGATAGAATCATTTTTCGTTTATCCAAAACATTTTTTTAAAAAAATCAATTCGTATCTTCGCGTTTATAAAAAAACAAACATGGTTTTAACAGTTGATGTTGGAAACACTCGAATTAAAGCAGCTGTCTTTGAGGGAAGTACTGTTCTTGAAAATTTTGTTTTTGAGAAAAATGAACTCGAAAAAAAAATTAAAAAAATTTTAGAAAAATTTCAAAATTGCTCTGATTTGGTTGTTGCTTCGGTTGGAAATGTCGAAAAACAGTCTTTTTTGACATTCGAAGATCAGCTAAAAATTCATTTTTTAACTCATGAAGATGTTTTTCCTTTCATAAATAAATATGCAACACCAAAAACATTAGGAATTGATCGAATGGTTTTGGCTGCCGGAGCTACTTTACAATTCCCAAAACAAAATAGATTAGTGATTGATGCCGGAACTTGCATAACCTACGATTTTATCGACGAAAATGATAATTATCTGGGCGGAGCGATTTCGCCAGGTTTGCGATTGCGTTACGAAGCATTGCATAATTTCACAGCCAAGTTGCCTTTGTTGACATTAGATGCGCCTGAATCCTATATAGGAAACTCTACTAAAGAAGCGATTCATTCTGGTGTTGTCAATGGGTTCGTCTATGAGATTGATGGTTTTATCGATGAATATCGGGAGAACTTTTCAAATTTTATAATAATTTTAACGGGTGGCGATGCAGAATTTTTGGCTAAACGATTAAAAAATACCATATTTGCCAATTCAAATTTCCTTCTGGAAAGTTTGAACCAAACATTTCAATATAAAATCGACAATGATTAAAAAAATTATAATAAGTGCTTGTTTACTTATCTCGTTCGTTTCATTTGCTCAGCAAGGTACAGCTTCTCCTTATTCTTTTTACGGAATTGGTGATGCAAGATTCAAAGGTACTCTTGAAAACAGATCTATGGGTGGCGTATCAGTAGAGCAGGATAGTATTCACTTGAATATTGATAACCCTTCAAGTTATGCGAGTTTAAGACAAACTACATTTACGATTGGAGGAACTTTTGGAACATCTACATTAAAAAATACTAATGAATCTGCAAAAGCACAAAGATCTACTTTTGATTATTTAGCAGTTGGAATTCCGATGGGTAAATTTGGAGCTGCTTTTGGTTTGGTTCCGTTATCTTCTGTTGGATATAAAATTATAAATAATAATTCTGATGTAACTGGTGCAACAAATAGTCAGTTTGAAGGAAAAGGTGGTGTTAATAAGGTATTCTTTGGTTTAGGATATAAGATTTTACCAAATTGGAATATTGGAGCTGATGTACAATATAATTTTGGACAAATTACAACAACAAGTATTGAAGGTATTACAGACGTTGCAAGTGTAACCCGAGAAACGAACCAATCTGAGTTATCTGGTGTGAATTTTAATATTGGTACTATGTATCAAAGAAAGATTTATAAAAAAACGACTTTATTTACTAGTTTAAGTTACACTTTTGCAAGTACTTTAAAATCGGATAATGCAAGAATTATTTCGGTTTCCGGAGATCCGGATCCTTATGAATATCCATCAACAGAAACTAATTTAAAATTACCTAATAAATTAACGATCGGCGTTGGTGTTGGAGAGGCAAGAAAATGGTTAGTTGGTACTACATTAGCTTTTCAGGGTGATGGACGATACGCAAATTACTATAACTCTAGTGATGATGTACGTTACGAGAAGTATTCGAAATATGCAGTTGGAGGATATTATATTCCAAATTACACTTCGTTTTCAAGTTACTTCAGCAGAATTACCTATAGAGCTGGTTTAAAATATGAGAAAATTGGTTTAGTGATTAATAACCAGTCAATTAATGATGTCGGAATGACTTTGGGAGCTGGATTTCCTATTACGGGATCATTTTCAAATGTGAATTTAGGTATTGAATTTGGTAAAAGAGGAACTACATCTGCAGGTTTGATTCAGGAAAATTATATGAACTTTAGTTTAAGCTTCTCTTTTAACGACAGATGGTTCGTTAAGAGTAAATTCAACTAAACATAAACTATTCTGTTTTTTTAAGCTCATTACAATTTACTACATTTGGCAAATGAATTTACCAAAAAAATATAGTATACACGCTGTCACAGTTCTTACTGTGGCACTGTTTTTTGGATGCGAAAGTAATTTTAAGGAGGTTCAAAAAATTAACTTTTCAGAATTTGTTCCAGGCAGTGATGCAGACACGGTTAATATAAAATATACTGATTCAGGACGCATTACAGGAGTTTTGAAAAGCCGAAAAATGCTGGATTATTCTAATCTTGAATTTCCATTTACTGAATTCCCAAAAGGAATTGATGTTACCTTATACGATAAAAAACAAAAGCGTACTTTTATAAAAGCAAATTATGCGGTTTCCTATAAACAAACCGGAATTATAGATTTACAGGGTAAAGTAAAAATTACTTCAGAAACCGGCCAGATGCTCGAAACAGAACAACTGTATTTTGACCAGAAAAACGAATGGTTTTATACCGAAAGAAAATTTAAACTTACCGATGCTAAAGGAGTTTCAAATGGTCAGGGAATTGACTTTAGTAAAGATTTTAAAGTGATAAATTCACAACGAATAACTGGCGAATTAGAAGCCAACGAATAAAACAGATTATGGGTTACTTAAAATATACACAATACGTTTACATCGCATTTGCAGTCTACTTTATTTATGATGGAGTTATAAAGTTAAATGAAGGTAATGAGAATTACGCTTTGAGTTTTATAATTGCCGGAATGGCGGTTTTTATGTTTTTCTTCAGAAGAAAATTTGTCAAGAAATTTGATGATCGTAATAAAAAACAGTAAAAATGGAAATTAGTATTATAATACTATGTTTAATACTATCAGCCTTTTTTTCAGGAATGGAAATAGCTTTTATTTCCTCGAACAAAATTTATCTTGGAATAGAAAAGAAGCAAGATAATTTTGCCTCTCAAATTCTAACCAAACTTACAGAGAATCCTTCGAAGTTTATTGCCGCAATGCTTATAGGTAATAATGTTGCCCTGGTTATTTACGGGTTTTTCATGGGTGATTTAGTTTTAAGATGCATCACTAAATTAGGATATCATTTTTCAGACATCACTAGTTTATTGATTCAGACCCTGATTTCAACTTTTATCGTTTTAATTACGGCTGAATTTCTCCCTAAAGTTTTCTTTCAGATTTATGCAAATTCATTAATTAAGATTTTGGCTGTTCCAGCGTATTTGTTTTACAGATTATTCTATTATATCTCTACCTTTTTTATCTGGATTTCAGATTTTGTTTTGAGAAAATTCTTTAAAACAGAAGGCGATCAGGTACAATTGTATTTTAGTAAAATTGAGCTTGGAAATTATATTACAGAGCAAATGAATTCGGTTGAAGATGACGATGAAGTCGATTCTGAAATTCAGATTTTCCAAAATGCATTAGAGTTTTCAGGTGTAAAAGCGCGGGATATTATGACGCCGCGTACTGAAATTGTTGATATAGATTTATTTGATAGTATAACAGATCTTAAAGAACTTTTTATAGAGACTGGTTATTCTAAGATTGTAGTCAGTCAAAACTCACTCGATGATATTGTAGGTTATGTGCATTCATTCGATTTATTTAAAAAACCAAAGACGATAAAATCAGTTTTGATGACAGTTGAGTTTGTTCCTGAAACTATTTTGATAAAAGACGCTTTAAATCTTTTGATTAAAAAGAGAAAAAATGTCGCGGTTGTTTTAGATGAATACGGAGGTACTTCCGGAATTATTACAATCGAAGATATTGTTGAGGAATTATTTGGAGAAATTGAAGATGAGCATGATTTAGATGAAGAATTAATCGAACAGGAATTGGGAGATGGTAAGTATTTGTTTTCTACCAGATTAGATGTGGAATACTTAAATGAAACCTATAAATTGATGATTCCTGAGGAAGACTCATATGGTACTCTGGGAGGGTTTATTGTAAACTTTACGAAGGAAATTCCTCAGAAAGGGGAAGAAATTGTAATAGATCACTATCATTTCGTGATAGAAGAAGCTACAAATAAGAAAATTGAATTGGTGAAAATGACAGTAAAAGAGTGATTTCTTTTATTAATTAAAAAAATTGTGCAAAATAAATTGCTAGTTGTATTGTTATTAACTAGATAATTGTATTTTCGCAAACTGAATATAAAATTAACGATAATAAAAATGGCAGTTTTAGCAAAAATTAGACAGCGTTCCGCATTATTGATAGGAGTTATTGCACTTGCATTATTTGCATTTATAATACAAGATCTATTCAACAGCGGTACTTTTGGTCAAAGTTCAAAAGATGTGGGAAGCATCGATGGAAAGGATATTTCATTTGAAGACTTTAGAGTTAAAGTTAGTAATGTTGAAAAAAGTGGGCAGGGAATTACTTCCACTGAAGCTGCAAACAGAGTTTGGGATCAAGAAGTTTCAATCGCATTATTATCAGCTCAGTTTGATAAATTAGGATTGAGAGTTGGAGAAAAACACTTAATTGAAGTTTTGAAAGCAGATCCGAATATTGGAAAAAACCCAATGTTCCTTAATGCAGCAGGTATGTTTGATATTGTGAAATTTAAAGAGTATTTCAAAACAAACCCTGAAGCAGCTCAATATATTTCTGCAAAAGAAAAAGATGCTGAATTGAACGCAAAATTTCAAATCTACAATACGTTAATTAAATCTGGACTTTACACAACTGCTAGTGAAGGAAAGTTGAAATACGAAATGGAAGCTAACAAAGTAAACTTTGCTTATGTTGGTGCATTGTATTCTTCTATTAAAGATAGTGATGTGAAAATTTCTGATGATGAGATTGTAGCTTACATGAAGAAAAACGAGAAGAAATTCAAAGCGGACGAAACTCGTGAGATTCAATATGTTTTAGTAGAAGATAAAGCTTCAAAAGAAGATGAAGCTGAAATTAAAGCTAAAATCACAGGATTATTAAATGGAAGTGTTGTTTACAATGCTAAAACTGGTAAAAATGATACTTTAGCTGGTTTCAGAAGCGCAACAAACGTTGCAGAATTTGTAAATGCAAATTCTGATGTTCCTTATGATTCTACATATGTGCCTAAAAATAGTTTACCTGCAGTAGATGCTGATAAATTATTCAGTTTGCCTGCCGGAGCAATTTATGGACCTTATGTTTTTGGAAGATACTACGCTATTTCTAAATCTTTAGGATTTAAAGCTGGAGTAAATGCAAAAGCAAGTCATATCTTAATTGGTTACGAAGGATCTCAAACTCCAAATCAAAAAGAAAAGAGAACTAAAGAAGAAGCTAAAGCTAAAGCTGAAGAAATTTTAGCTCAGGTTCAGGCTAATCCTGATAGTTTCATGATGTTGGCTTTTACAAGTTCTGATGATTCATCTGCACAACAAGGTGGTGATTTAGGCTATTTTGGTCCAAATCAAATGGTAAAACCATTCAATGATTTTGTATTCAGTAACGGAATTGGAAAAGTTGGTTTAGTAGAAACTCCTTTTGGTTTCCACATTATCAAAATTACAGATAAACAAGACGGAATTCGTTTAGCTACAATCGCTCAAAAAATTGAGCCATCTGAAGCTACTTCTGATAAAGTATTTACATTGGCAACTAAATTTGAAATGGATGCTGCTGATAAAGATTTTGCAGCTACAGCAAAAGAATTAGGTTTAAAAGTTGCTGCTCCGGTAACTGCAAAAGCGATGGATGAAGCGTTTGGTCCATTAGGAAACCAACGTAACATTGTAAGATGGGCATTTGACAAAGAAACTAGCATTGGAGATGTAAAACGTTTTGAATTAGCTAATATTGGTCACGTAATTGCGCAATATAAAAGCGAAAACAAATCAGGTTTAGTATCTGTTACGATGGCCAGACCTTATGTTGAGCCAATCTTGAAAAATAAGAAAAAAGCTGAAATGTTAAAAGCTAAATTGACAGGATCAAGCCTTGAAGCTATTGCTAAAAGTGCTGGTGTAGCTGTTCAGCAAGCTGCTAACGTTACAATGGATAATCCTGTTTTACCTGGTGGAGTTGGACAAGAGCCAAAAGTTGTTGGAAATGCATTTGCTTTAACTGCAAATAAAGTTTCTGCTCCAATTGAAGGAAATACAGGTGTATATGTTGTAAAAAACATCAGTACTATAAAAGCTCCGGCAATTGCTAACCATGCAGAATATGTGGCAAAAGTAAAAGCTCAAAGCGCATCTGATACAAGCAGAATTTTACCAGCGTTGAAAAACAATGCTAAAATTGAAGATAACAGACTACAGTTTAACTACTAAGTAGTACTTAATAAAATATAAGAAAACCCGAAGCATTTTAAATGTTTCGGGTTTTTCTGCTTTAATAGGATTACCACTTGTTTTTGTAATAAATATCTATTTATTTGTCTTTAATTATATAGGAATAATCGAAATATAATTTAAAAAATTTGTGATATTCAAAATTATACAGTTAATTTGCTCGAATTTTTGTTCTAGGAAAGTAGATTTGATTTAATGAATGTTAAATAAAAATTGCGAAAAAATGATAGAAAATTACCTTAATAATCAAGTGTTTAATGTTTTTTATGTTTAATTTTTTTAAAAGAAAGCCCAGAGTATATTCCAAAATAGAGAATCATATTTATGGAATAATAACGGAACTTTTAAAAGTCAGCAGTACCGACATCAATGTTGATGAGTTGGGAGGTAAGTACTATTTAAGTAATGAAGAACAGCATTTTAAGGTTACTATTTTAAGTAACGATTATGTTATCAGACTAACGAATACCCGTGATTCTGTTGCTGAAAAGTACGATAAGATTTTTGTAGAAGATGTTTTAAAAGCAGTTAAAGAAGAGAAACATCGCAGAATGGAATTAGTATACGATTCTATTAATAATAGTATAGAAAAAATGGCAGAACGTTTACATAATACGCTTATTGAATCTAATGAGCAGGAAAGCCAGAAGGTTCGTCGCCTGGAGACAAAAGATCTTAAAAGCAAAAAAGTGAATTATTAAATTCACTTTTTTGCTTTTAAGATAGGTTATCCGATATTTTTATTACTGCAAAATCATTTCGTCATAAGTAAGGATTGTTTCATATCCTTGTGAGGTGAAATATTCTTTTGGATTTTCTTTTGAAATTGCCATTACAAAATCACCACCCCAGGCACCAAGACTTTTTACAACTCCATTGAAATCTGGAAATGCAATTTCCTTAATGGTTTTTAATTCCAGAATGTTACTCAAATGTATTTCATGTTTTTCTACAAAATGTGCAAATTCGTTAAGTGTTTTTGCTTCCAGAATAGCTCTGGTAATTTTATTATTATCCTGAATATTTTCTGCTAAATTTTCATTTTTGTTGTTGTAATAAGCTTTGATGGCAATTTTGCTGCTTTGTTTTTTATTTAGGTAAACAAAAAATATGTTTTTAGTAAATTCAGGATTAAATTCTACCTTTTCTACGATTGGCAGATTTTGCTCTAATCGATAAATAATAGGAGTATTATTTTGAGCGCAGGCAATATCATAGCCACTACCTCCAAAACTGTTTTTAAGCAAAGTAAAAGCATCAATCTTGGTCCACTGCGCTACATTATTTAATAAAGTAGATGAAGTTCCTAATCCCCAGTTTTTTGGAAAAGTAAGATGAGTGCTGATTTTATATCCTTCAGAATTATTGATAAAATCGGGATTTAAAAGATAAGCTTCATGTAAAATGTTAGTTAAGGTTGTTTTTACAGTTTCGCTTTTTGCCGCAACATTATTTATTATTTCAGAAAATGTAATAGTATCTTCGAACCACAAGTGATCATCAAAATTGTAACTTTTCCATAATATTTCCTGGTTTGAGCCATTTTCCACAACTAAATCCTGACCAAATTTTGTTGGTAATGCAAATGCTTTGGCCCCATCTAAAACCAGATATTCGCCTGTTATTAAAAGTTTTCCGTTACTATAAAAGGTCTCTTTCATTCTATAATTATTTCAAGGAAATTCCAATATTTTTAAAATTCCAAATTCCAATTATTGTAGGGGTTGGAATTTGGAATTTATTTAAATTTTAATATTTGGAATTTTTCAATCCGGTTATTTTCGTAAATTCTCGATAAATTCAACAACAGCGCTGTGCGAAACGACATTTTTCTTAAAATGTGATTTAATTAAATGACGTTCTTCTTCGTTGGCTTCAAATTGATTGATAATATTGTTTAAGTGCATTTTCATATGTCCTTCCTGAATTCCTGTTGTTGTTAAGGAACGCAAAGCAGCAAAGTTTTGTGCCAGACCTGCAACCGCAACGATTTCCATTAATTCTTGTGCAGATGGTTTTTCAAGCATTTCAAGACATAGCTTTACCAACGGATGTAAAGAAGTAAGTCCGCCAACAGTTCCTAAAGCAAGTGGAATTTCTAACCAAAAAGTAAAAATCCCATTTTCTATTTTAGCATGTGATAAACTTGCGTATTGACCATTTCTCGAAGCGTAAGCATGAACACCAGCTTCAACTGCTCTAAAATCGTTTCCAGTGGCTAAAATTACGGCATCGACTCCGTTCATAATACCTTTATTATGTGTTACAGCTCTAAAAGGTTCGACTTCGGCAATTTGAACAGCCTGAACAAATCGCTCGGCAAAATCCTGCGGATCTGTAATATGTTTCTCAGTTAAATCTTTAACTGGGCAGGAAACTTCGGCTCTTACAAGGCAATTCGGAACATAATTGGATAAAATGCTCATAATTACTTTAATGTTTTCATCCTCTGAAAAGAGATCAGACTGCTGAAATTCTTCTTTTAAAGTTGTCGCAAATTGCTCTAAACAGGAATTAATGAAATTTGCACCCATGCTGTCTTTCGTTTCGAAAGTGGCATGAAGCTGAAAGTAATTTTCTAATAAACTTCTTTTGTCTTTAAGTTTGATATCTAAAATTCCACCTCCACGTTGCTGCATATTTTTGGTAATGCTTTGTGTGTCAGAAAAGAATTTAGGTTTTATTTGATCAAAGAAAGATTGTAGCTTTTCTGCCTCTCCATTAAATGTAAAATGAACCTGACCAATTTTTTCGGTATTAATAACTGTTGTTTTAAACCCGCCACGGGTAGCCCAATATTTTGCTGATTTTGAAGCTGCGGCAACAACTGAACTTTCTTCAATTGCCATTGGAATCGTTTTGTATTTTCCGTTGATTAAAAAATTAGGAGCAACTCCAAGTGGGATATAAAAATTTGTGATCGTGTTTTCGATGAATTCATCATGCAATTGTTGAAGCTTCTCATCTGAATTCCAGTAATTTCTTATGATATTAAGTGCCTCATTTGGGGTAGAAAAATATTCATTGGCGATCCAGTTTATTTTTTCTTTTTTGGATAATTTAGAGAATCCGGCAACAGCATTGTTCATTTTCAGTATATTAAATAATAATGTAGCGGCAAAGATACCAATTTAAGAGTTTTGTTTACAATCTATTTGAAGTTTGAAAAGTACGCAATCGTTATTTTTTTTAACATTTAACACTTAAAATGTGTATTATGTTTATTTTTTTTACTAAAATTGGGCTCTTTTTATATTTAAAATAATTCTAATGAATACAAGTAAAATAACGGTAGTACTTTTATTTTTAGTTGCTACTGTATTTGGACAACAAAAAATTACTGTCGAAAACATTTATGGAGGGGCATTCAAGGCGAAAGGAATGGATGAACTTCAATCACTAAAAAACACAGATCAATATACTGTTTTAAATGCTGATCAGGCCAGCAGAAGTATGCAGATCGACTTATATGATTTTGCAACCTTAAAAAAAGTTTCTAATTTAATTGATACAAAAAATCATAAAGAACTTTCGAATGGAATTGACAGTTATACTTTTGATGCTTCAGAAAAAAAGATTTTAATTGCATGCAATACCAATAAAATCTTCCGTCACTCTTTTACAGCAGATTATTTTTTATATGATATCGCTTCAAAGTCATTAATCAAACTTTTTGATTTTCAGGTTCAGGAGCCAACTTTCTCACCAGACGGAACTAAAATTGCTTATGCTAAAGAAAATAACCTTTATGTATATGATGCAGCTTCTAAAAAATCGACTGCAATTACTACTGATGGAAAGAAAAACGCCATTATTAATGGTATTACGGATTGGGTTTATGAAGAAGAATTTGCATTTGTCCGGGCTTTTGACTGGAGTAAAGACAGTAAAAAACTAGCTTATATTCGTTTTGACGAAAGCGCTGTTCCAGAATTTTCAATGTCAATGTTTCATAAAGATTTATATCCAACCATTGAAACGTTTAAATATCCAAAGGCAGGAGAAAAAAATTCAGTAGTTTCATTACATATATATGATGCAACTATAAATTCAACTAAAAAGGTTGATTTAGGAAATTATAATGATTTCTATATCGCCAGACTACAATGGACAAATGATAATAATGTATTATCGGCTCAGGTTTTAAATCGCCACCAGGACAATCTTGATTTGTTATTTGTAGACGGAACCACAGCTGCTGCAAAAGTGGTATTAAATGAAAAAGACAAAGCTTATGTAGATGTTACAGATAATTTGACATTCTTAAAGGATAATAGCTTTATCTGGACAAGCGAAAAAGACGGTTTTAATCATATTTATGTATATGATAAAACAGGAAAACTTAAAAATCAGATTACAAAAGGAAACTGGGAAGTGGTATCTTACTACGGTTTTGACGAAAAAACAAAAACTATTTTCTATCAATCTACAGAAAATGGTTCAATCAACAGAGATATTTACAGAATTGGTTTAGACGGAAAAAATAAATTACGTTTAACTACAAAAGTTGGAACAAGCGTTGCGACTTTCAGCCCTAATTTCCAATACTTCATTAATACTTTCTCAAGTAATTTACAGCCTACAACTTATACTTTAAACGAGGCAAAAACTGGAAAAAAAATACAGGTTATCGAAAATAATCAGGCACTTGCTGATAAGCTAAAATCGTATAATCTTCCTGCAAAAGAATTTTTCGTTTTAAAAACGGCTAAAGGAAACGAACTTAATGCATGGATTTTAAAGCCAAAAGATTTTGATGCTTCTAAAAAATATCCTGTTTTTATGTACCAATATTCTGGTCCGGGATCTCAACAAGTAAATAACGACTGGAATAATTCTGATGATTATTGGTTTTTGTCACTTACACAGCAAGGTTATATTGTAGCTTGTGTTGACGGAAGAGGAACTGGTTTTAAAGGTGCTGATTTCAAAAAAGTTACTCAAAAAGAACTCGGAAAATATGAAGTTGAAGATCAGATTGATGCCGCAAAAGTAATTGGAGCTTATCCATATGTTGATGCTTCAAGAATTGGAATCTTCGGATGGAGTTATGGAGGTTTTATGGCTTCAAACTGTATTTTTCAAGGAAACGACGTTTTCAAAATGGCAATTGCAGTAGCTCCTGTAACAAACTGGCGTTTTTATGACAGTGTTTATACAGAAAGATACATGCAGACTCCGCAGGAAAATGCAAGCGGATACGATCATAATTCTCCAATAAATCACGTTGATAAATTAAAAGGTAAATTTTTATTGATTCACGGATCAGGTGATGACAACGTTCATGTGCAAAACTCAATGCAAATGATGGAAGCGTTAATTCAGGCTAATAAACAATTTGATTCTCAGATATATCCAGATAAAAATCACGGTATTTTTGGAGGTAAAACGAGAATTCAGCTTTATAATAAAATGACTAACTTTATCAAAGAAAACTTATAATCTAAATCTTTTAACCTTAAATAAATAATGAATAATATGGGAGAAACTCAAGTAAAAACTGCGCATCCAAAAGGACTTTGGGTATTGTTTGGAACGGAGATGTGGGAGAGATTCAATTTTTATGGAATGCGAGCTTTATTGACTTTATTTCTTGTGAACTCATTATTAATGAAAGAAGAAGAAGCTTCATTAATTTATGGTGGTTTTCTGGGGCTTTGCTATTTAACGCCAATGTTAGGCGGTTTTGTTGCTGACCGTTTTTTAGGAAACAGAAATTGTATCTTATTAGGTGGGTTATTGATGGCAACAGGGCAAATGTTGTTGTTTACTAGTGGAAGTATTTTTGAAGGTAATTTAGAAATGGCTAAAGCTATTATGTACTGTGGATTAGGTGTCATTGTTTTTGGTAACGGATTCTTCAAGCCAAATATTTCAAGTATGGTGGGAAGTTTATATCCGAAACAAGAAAAAACAAAATTGGATACCGCTTTCACGATTTTCTATATGGGAATTAACATGGGAGCTTTCTTAGGACAGTCTATTTGTCCTTTGTTGGGAGATGTAAAAGATGCTGGCGGAATTAGAGACATTCATGCTTTCAGATGGGGATTCTTAGCTGCTTCAGCGGCAATGCTTATCGGAACAGTTCTTTTTTACTTCTTAAAAAATAAATATGTGGTTTCTCCGGAAGGAAGGCCATTAGGAGGATTGCCTTCTAAAAATGTAGCAGCAGATTTTGAAGAAGGAGAAGCGCAAAAAGCTAATTTTTCTAATAAAGCTTTAACTATTGCCGGAATTGCATTTATTGCATTAGGTTTCTTTTTCCACTATGTTGTAGGTCAAAACTTAATTTATACTTTAATCTATTCTAGTGGATTGGCATTGGCCGGATTAATTATCTCTGATACTTCATTGACTAAAATTGAGAGAGACAGAATTATTGTAATTTATATAGTGTCATTTTTTATTATTTTCTTCTGGGCTGCATTTGAGCAGGCTGGTTCTTCATTAACTTTTATTGCAGATAATCAAACCGACAGACATTTCTTTGGTTACTTAATGCCACCATCAATGGTTCAGATTTTTAATGGATTATTTGTAGTGATTATGGCAGTGCCTTTTAGTATTTTATGGGATACTCTAAGAGCGAAAGATAGAGAACCTATTTCGCCGGTAAAATTGGCGGCGGGCTTAGTAATAATTTCGATCAGTTTCTTTATGATCGCAACTCAGGTTTCATACATTGGAACTTCTGGATTGCTTTTAGTAAAATGGCTTATTTTATTGTATTTCTTAAATACATGTGCTGAGTTGTGTTTATCTCCAATTGGGTTATCATTGGTGGGTAAATTATCTCCAAAACGTTTTGCTTCGCTTCTTTACGGAGTATTCTTTTTGTCAAATGCTTCGGGTTATGCTTTAGGAGGAACTTTAGGTTCTATCTTGCCTGCAACCGGAGATAAATTTGCAAAAGCAAAAGAATTAGGAATCGATCTTCAGGCAGTTTTAGATAATAAAATTGTGCCAACTGCAGAGCAATTATCTCTTTTAGAAAAACATCAGATTAGTGCGCATAATCACTTTTTTGCCGGATTCGAAATTCATAACTTATATGAGTTCTTTATGGTATTTGTAGTTCTTACAGGTATCGCTGCAATTATATTATTTGCTTTGACTCCGTTCTTGAAAAAAATGATGCACGGGGTTAGATAATATGGAAAGCAATACAATTACATTAGAGCAAATACAAAATTTTAAAGGCAAGTACCCAAAACAATTGTGGTACTTGTTTTTGGTTGAAATGTGGGAGCGTTTTTGCTTCTACGGAATGAGAGGTGTTTTGGCTTTTTTCATGGTAGATCAATTAGGTTTACTTGAAGGAAAAGCTAATCTTCAATACGGAGCTATTCAGGCTTTTGTATATGCCTTTACTTTTATTGGTGGAATCTTTGCTGATAAAGTTTTAGGTTTCAAAAAATCATTACTTTTTGGTGGAATTATCATGATTTTGGGGAATTTGCTTATTGCAGCTTCACCTCATGACTTCTTTTATTACGGAATAACTTTATCGATTATTGGAACAGGTTTTTTTAAGCCAAACGTATCTTCAATGGTAGGAGAGTTATATCATGAAAGTGACGGACGCAGAGATGCTGGTTATGGGCTTTTTTATGCCGGAATCAATATTGGTGGAATGCTTGGAGGTGCAATTCCGATTTACTTAGGGAAAAATTATTCCTGGAGTTTATGTTTCCTTTCTTCGGCTGTTGTTATGATTATTGGAGTGGTTACATTTCTTTTAACCAAAAAACATTTGGCTCCAATTGGAAACTCTCCTTTAGAAGGGCAAACTCCTAAAAGAAGAAGAATGAACGAGATTGCAGTTTATCTTGGTTCAATAGTGGTAATTCCGTTTATATATATCATGGTAATAAATTCTGATTATACCGATTATTTCATGTATACTATCGGGGTGATTGCACTAGGATATTTTTTCTTTGAATTATTGAAAATCAAGGAAAGAAAACAGCAATATAAATTATTAGCGGCTTTCATTTTTATCTTTGGGTATTTTATGTTTATGGCAATTTCTGAGCAATCCGGAGGATCTTTGTCCTTATTTGCAAAAGACAATTTATCAGACAAATTGTTGTTTTTTAATATTGATCCGAATGTGGTTAATAATAGTATTAACTCCTTGTATGTTATTATTTTTAGTCCTCTGGTTGGTATTTTATGGATTTTTCTATACAAAAGAAAAATTGAGCCTAATACCGTAATCAAATTTGGGCTTTCTTTTATATTATTGGCAGCTGGTTTCTTTATTTTTTACAGTGCCAGATTTTTTATTAATCCGGAAGGATTAAGCTCTTTAAATGTTTTTGCTTTAGGATACCTGATTTACACGCTTGGAGAATTATGTATTGGCCCAATTGGAATGTCGGTAATTACTAAATTGTCGCCTAAACGTTTGTTTGGAATGATGATGGGGTTATGGTTTCTTTCAAGTGCTTTTGGTCAATTAGCGGCAGGAAAGTTAGGTTCAGAAATGTCAAATGCAAATACGGGAACAACTTTAATGTCTAAACTTATTGCCTATACAGATGGGTATTATCAGTTGGCGCTTTATTCGCTTATTGCGGGTATCGTTTTGATTGTGACAACACCATTAATTAAAAAATTAATGCAAGAAGTAAAATAGACGAGATTTACCAATAGATATTTTGTTTAAATTTGTAGAAAATTAAAGCAGCATGAAAAAAATATTTTTGATTACTTTCTTTTTAACCAATGTGTTTGCAATGCAATCTCAAGAGTTAAAATGGTATACTGATGTAAGAGAAGCTATTACTGAGAGTAATAAAGTGCATAAGCCAATGTTGATGTTTTTTACAGGAAGCGATTGGTGTGGATGGTGTATTCGTTTGCAAAATGAAGTTTTAAAAACGCCTGAATTTACAAAATGGGCCGCTGAAAATGTAGTTTTAGTTGAATTAGATTATCCAAGAAGAACACCTCAAACTCCTGAAATCAAAACTCAGAATAACGAACTGCAACAAGCTTTTGGAATTCAGGGATTCCCTACCATTTATTTTACAAGTGCAGAAGCGAAAGATGGAAAAGTAAACTTTAAAGGTCTTGGTCAGACAGGATATGTTGCCGGTGGGCCTGGTGCATGGTTGGCAGTTGCTAATGGAATTGTGGCTCAAAAAAGCACTAATTAGATAAAATTAAGATTAAAATACTTTAAATCCTTATACTTTGTATAAGGATTTTTTTTGTTTAGTAAGAAAAGGTGTCCTTAATTTTATGGCTAATTGTTAATTTGTTATTTTATTGTAATTAAAAAAACACATTATGTATTTTTTATATTAATTAAAATTGGAAAATTAAAATAATATGTTAATTTCGTCTTAACTAATCTAACCAAAATCGAAATAATATGACCAAAAAATTACTTATCCTACTATTTTTTTTAGGTTCATTTTTTACGCATGCTCAGAACTTAGTTTGGAGAACTAATATGACTGACGCAATTGCTATCAGTAATGAACAAAGAAAACCAATGTTAATTTTATTCACTGCCTCAGGTGTAGCAGAAAATCTTCAGAATGAAATATTTAAAACGCCCGACTTTGCAGTCTGGTCGCGTGATAATGTCATTTTAGTAAAACTTGATTTGTCTGACTCATCTGCATCAGATGGTGATAAAGAACAAAATATAAAACTTAAGAATGCTTTTGGTGTCGAAGAATTACCTGAAGTGTGTTTTGCACTGGCATCCATCCGAAAAAACAAAACAACGTTTAGTGCCTTAGGGAAAATTGCCTATAGGCCTGGTGGAGCAAAAGCGTGGATTGCAGAATCAAACGCACTGTTACATCCAAGTGAATAATAAGCTTTGAATTAAGTTGATTAATTTAATCTGTATAATCCCTTTTTACCTGATTGGTAAAAGGGGATTTTTTTTGAAATAGATTGTAATTGTTACAAAGAGTTTTGTAATTTATTGCATGATTTTTTTTCATTTCCTTAAAAATTTGATGTTTTATTAATAAATTCCGTTTTTTTGTATTTTTATTAACTTTTTTGTCTAAATAACACTTGTTTGGTAGAGATATTATATTAATTTAGTCGCATAAACCTACTTAAAACCCAAATTATTATGATCAAAAAATTACTATTCCTACTGTTTTTTTTAGGTACATTTCTTACGCATGCACAAAACTTAGTTTGGAAAACGAGTATGACAGATGCTGTTGCTGCAGGTATGGAACAAAAAAAACCGCTCTTAATATATTTTACGATTGAAGGGGCACCACAAAAAATTCAAACTGAAATATTTAATACTCCAGATTTTGCAGTTTGGTCGCGAGAAAATGTTATTTTAGTAAAGCTTGACTTGTCAGATCCTAAGATTTCAGATGCTGAAAGAGAACAGAATACTAAATTAAAAGGAGCATTTGGTGTGGATGAATTACCTGAGGTTTGTTTTACCATAGGTTCTGTTAGAAAGGAGAAAACGACTTTCAATTTGTTAGGTAAACTTCCATATAGACCAGGAGGAGCAATTGCGTGGCTAAAACAATCTAATCTGATTTTGAATCCGGAATAATCATCTTCAGTTTAATTTGTAGAATCCCTTTTCATTTGTAGAATGAAAAGGGATTCTTTTTTTATGACAGGAACTTTTCCAGTATTTTGAAGTGAGTACGAATTAGAGCCGTCCGCAATAACTATTTTTGGTTGTAAGTCTTCTAAAACACGGTTCAGGTTTATTTTTGGAGAGGCTGTCAACAACAGAATGTCCGGTTTAATTCTATTTTCAGAGATACCGGAATTATCTATTATTAATATTTTCCTTCCATTAAAAAACAGAACGTTTTTAATTTTATTTACTGATTTCAACACTCCGAAATTTGCAACCAAATAAGCTTCAAAAACGTTATTTTTTAATTCTTTTTCTGAAAGAACATCACTTGTAAAAAGTTTGATGTCTTTACCAATTCTTTTAGTGATGACTGTTTTTTTCTTTGCGTTGTAAACAATTAATTCTTGCTTGCTTTCGATTTCTTTTTGGTTTCAACAAATGAAAGCTGAATCATAATTATTGTGATAAGGACGATAATAAGTTTATTATAAGAAGACTTTTTAAACCAAATAGTGCCTGCAATCAAAAACAAGTAAAAAGAAATTAAGTGATAAGAATTAAAACTAATATTTTTGATTACAAATGATTCAAACGAAGCCACATAATGTATAATTTGATTTAAAAGATAAATGCTTTTTTCGAAAATTTGAATCAGAATTAGCGGGCAGCTTGTGAATGCAGAAATAAGCATAACTACAATGCCAACGATCATTATAAAGGATAGCACAGGTAGAATTAGAATATTGGTTACAAAAAAGAGTGACGGAAATTGGTGAAAGTAATAAAGGCAAATTGGAAATGTACCAATTTGAGCTGCAAATGAAACAGTTAATGCTTCCCAGATATATTTGACTATTTTGTTTTTAGGAGGCCATATGCTTTTTAATAGTGGCTGCAGCCAAAGTATCGAAAATAATGCGATATAACTTAATTGAAATCCCGCATCAAATAAATAATAAGGTTCGAAAAGTAATATTAATAAAATAGAAACCAATAAAGTATGATAGATATTGCTACTTCTATGTAAATGATTGCCAATTGCCAAAAATGAAAACATAACAACAGATCGCAAAACTGGTGGAGAAAGACCTGAAATAATTGCGAAAAGCATTAATGAAATTATAATGCTGGTTAATTTTATAAAAGAACCTTTTTGAGTGTTTGGAATTGGTTTGAGGATGAACAATATAAATAACATTATGAAACCAACATGCAATCCTGAAACGGACAAAACGTGAGTTGCACCGGAATATTGATAATCCTGAATAATATCTGAAGAGATTTCTTGCTGCTGACCAAGGATTAATGCAAGCGCAACATTCATTTCTTCTTTATTAAATTTTGCTTTTTCAAGATTGTGAACTATCCTTGTATTTAAGCGTGAAGCATAAAACCAGATGTCTTTTTTTGCATTTTTATTGAGGACAATTTCTGCTTTTGAAATATAGATTTGAGCATATATTTGTTTATTGCTAAGGTATTGAGCATAATTAAATTGATTTGGATTTTTAGGTGAATTAGTATGTTGAAGGACGGTTTTAGTTCTGATGCTATTTCCAATAACAAAAGAATTTTTGATACTGTCTTTTGCTATGTTTACGATGATTCTGCCGGAATAATATTTATTATCTACGCTATTTATAAGTGCAATGTAACGATCATTGTAAGTGTTGCTTTTTAGTTTTTCGCGCAATGTAATGTCGATACAATGCGGATTTTCGAATGCAGTTTTATAATGTGTATAATTGGAGTTTTGAAAAGAATCGGTGTTGATTGAGAATGCAATTATGCCAATACAAAATGAAGTGTAATAAGTGCTTAAACCGAAGAATATATTCAGCTTTTTATTTTTTTTTGAGAAAAGATAAAGCGCTGAAAGAAATAAAATGCCAATGAAAAGACATCTTACGGAAATTGTAATTGAAGGTAGCCAATAATACGCGGCCACAATACCAAAAACGAAGCTAAAAGTTATTTTAGCCAATGGAAAATCTAATACTTTCATGGCTTAAAAGTATTAAAAAATTGTAAGAAAAATAATATTTATTCAAATAATATTATTCGACAACTCTGTTAATCTGAGCAAACGAATTTTTATAATAAGGTTCTTTTGTCGATGAAATTATAACTCCTTTTGAAGTGGAAGAATGTACAAATTTTATCTCGTCAGATTTTACTTCTGTTATCAAACCAACGTGATTTATTTGTTTACTCTTATTGGTTTTAAAGAAGATTAAATCGCCTTTTTGAGCATCGTCAATATTGATTATTTTTCCAATTTTAGATTGCTCATTGGAGCTACGTGGTAGTTTTATATTTTCAGATTCGAAAGTGGTGAATACTAACCCTGAGCAATCAAAGCCGCTTTTTGTTGTTCCGCCGGCTTTGTATTTTACTCCAATATTATCAGTTGCATTTTCAACTAAATGATTGACAATATATTTATTTTCCCGTATAGTTTCTCTATTGTTTACTGCATTTGAAATCGACTTACAAGAAGTAAAAACAATAGAGAGAAGAAGAAAAATAAGTATTTTTTTCAAAACAATAAGTCTTTTAATGTTGCATTAAATCCGCTACAATTAGTTTTGCGGTTTTCTTACTGGCACCAACCCCGCCTAATTTCTGTTCCAAAATATCATAATTTTTAAGCAGTTTTTCTCGATAGTGCGGTTCAAGTAACTTTTGAAGTTCTTCTTTAATTCGTTTGGTGTTGCAGTCAGCCTGAATTAATTCGGTTACAATCTCTTGGTCCATAATTAAATTGACAAGCGAAATATATTTTAGTGTAATAATCCGTTTTGCAATTTGATACGAGACAGCGCTTCCTTTGTAACAAACGACTTCGGGAACTTTAAAAAGAGCCGTTTCTAATGTTGCTGTTCCGGATGTTACTAACGCAGCTGTTGAGGAACGTAATAAATCGTATGTTTTGTTTGAGACAAATTTGATGTTTTTATTGCTGATAAATTGCTGATAAAACTCGTACTCCTGACTTGGAGCACCGGCAATTACAAATTCATATTCCTGAAAATCATCAACAACACTTAGCATTACGCTTAACATTTTTGTGATTTCCTGCTTACGGCTTCCCGGTAAAACAGCAATAATAGGTTTTTCACCTAATTGATGTTCTTTCCTAAAAACAGTTTCATCAAAAGAAGGTTGATTCTGAATGGCATCAATCAAAGGATGTCCCACAAAATCGACAGGAAAATGATGTTTGTCTTCATAAAAGCTTTTTTCGAAAGGTAAAATCACAAACATTTTATCGACATCTTGTTTGATGGCTTTGATTCTGTTTTCTTTCCAAGCCCAGATTTGGGGCGAAATATAGTAATGCGTTTTATAGTTCAGTTCTTTAGCCCATTTTGCAATACGCATATTAAAACCAGGATAATCAATAAATATGATAACATCTGGTTTGAACTCCAAAATATCTTTTTTGCAAAAAGTAATATTGCTTAAAATAGTTTTCAAATTAAAAACAACTTCAATAAAACCCATAAATGCCAATTCACGATAGTGTTTTACTAGAGTCCCGCCCGTCTTTTGCATTAAATCGCCACCCCAAAATCTAATATCAGCCTGAGGATCCTCCTCATATAATGCTTTCATTAAATTGGAACCATGTAAATCTCCAGAAGCTTCACCAGCAATGATGTAATATTTCATATGAATTTTTTTGAGAACTGTTTCTGTTATTAAAGAGCAGAATTTTTTTGCAGTACAAAGATAATATTTAAATGAACAAAGTTGAAATTGCCAGAACAATCACGGCTAAAACAACTCCTCGCGCCATCAATTCTTTATCTTTTTTTAATAAAATTAAAAATACTGCAAGATCTAAAAGAGTGCCCAGAGTAATTATCTTTCCTAAATAGCCATAATGTTTAATGGTCTCAATTCCTGATGAAAGATCAAAAGTGGTAAAGAATGTGATAAACAAATAGCTTCCAAGAAGAGCAGTAAATATTCCGATAATAAAACCAATAAGAATGTCTTTTTTATTCATTTAATTTCCAGGTATTAAGTTGTTGCATAGTATGATGTGCTGTTAAATCAAATTGTACAGGAACGACTGAAATGTAGCCATTTTCCAGGGCCCATTCATCAGTGTCTTCTCCCTTATCTTCGTTTGTGAATTTTCCGGTAAGCCAATAATAATCTTTTCCATAAGGAGTTTGGCGTTTGTCAAATTTTTGAGCATAATAAGCTTTCGCCTGACGGCAAATTTTTATTCCTTTAATTTCTTTTTCCTTTAATTTTGGAAAATTAACGTTTAAAACCACCCCGGTTGGAAGTTTATTGGCAAGGGTTTCGAGTGTGATTTTTTTGACAAATGATTTAACGGGCTCAAAATCGGCATTCCAGTCAAAATCTAATAAAGAAAAACCAATTGCCTGAATGCCTTCAATTCCTGCCTCAACTGCGGCACTCATTGTTCCGGAATAAATTACATTTATAGAAGAATTTGAACCGTGATTGATTCCTGATACACACAAATCAGGTTTCCTGTGCAGGATTTCATTTACCGCCAGTTTTACACAATCTACAGGCGTTCCGGAACAGCTGTATTCGGTAGTAACGTCATTTTCCTTTGAAATTTTATCCAGAAATAAGGTATTATTGATGGTAATGGCATGTCCCATTGCGCTTTGAGGCTTGTCAGGGGCAACCACGATTACATCGCCAATAGTTTCCATCACACTTATCAAAGCTCTGATTCCGGGTGCTAAAATTCCATCGTCATTAGTAACTAATATTAAAGGTTTTTCATTTTTCATGCCTGGATTTCATTTTTGATTTGTCAAAATTAAAGCTTGTTAAAGCAAATGTAGTAACAGATTATGGTAGAATACTAACAAATAAATAAAAATTGTCAACTAAATTAAAGAACGTTTTCGTACATCAAACATTTTTATACCTTTAACAAAAAATTATAGTGAACTTGGCTGTCTTGGCATAGTTTTTACCGTAACTTAGATTAAAAAATTGATGAATGCTATTATTAAATTGATGAAAAGAAATTATAAAATACTTATAGCCGTATTATGCTTGTCATTAACATTATTTGCTTTTAAAATTAATGCAGATAAGTCAGTAGATCCGGATCCAAATAGAGATAAAACACTTTTAGAATTACTTGCCTTTGTTATTGAAAAAGGACATTACAGTCCGGCTGAAATAAATGATGAATTCTCTAAAGGAATTTTTAAAGATTATATTGATGCTTTAGATCCTTCAAAAAGGTTCTTTTTGCAGTCTGATATTGATGAATTTAAGCAATATGAGCTACAATTAGATGACCAGTTTTTGAATAAAGACCTGACGTTTTTCAATCTGACTTATACGAGATTGATGAAGAGAATGGAAGAGAGCAAAAAACGTTACAAAACGATTTTGGCTCAACCGTTCAATTATAACGTTGACGAAACTTTTAATGCGGATTATGAGCATCTTCCGTATGCTAAGAATGCAACTGAAATTAATGAAAGATGGAGAAAACAGATTAAATTATCTACCCTTTCATCTCTTGTTACTAAACAAAAATTAGAAGAAGATAAAAAGAAAACAGATGCTGCTTACAAAGCAAAATCTTTTGAAGCTTTGGAAAAAGAAACTCGTGAGAGTTCTTTAAATCTTTAGATGATAATTTTAGTTTAATTAAAGATTTGAATAAAGAAGATTGGTTTTCTGTGTACGTAAATTCGATTATGACACGTTTCGATCCGCATACAAGCTATTTTGCACCAGAGGAAAAAGATCGTTTTGATGTTAATATCAGCGGAAAATTAGAAGGTATTGGAGCAAGATTAACCAAGAAAAATGATTTTACTCAAATTGACGAATTGATTTCCGGCGGACCAGCATGGAAAGGAAAAGAACTTGAGGCAGGCGACATGATTTTGAAAGTAGCGCAAGGAAACGAAGAGCCGGTTGATGTTGTGGGAATGCGTCTTGATGATGTCGTGAAAAAAATCAAAGGTCATAAAGGAACTGAAGTAAAGCTTACAGTTAAAAAAGTTGACGGAACGATTAAAGTAATTTCAATCATTAGAGATGTAGTTGAAATTGAGGAAACATATGCTAAATCTAGTCTTGTAGAAAGAAACGGATTGAAATATGGGGTGATTTATTTGCCTAAATTTTATATTGATTTTGAAAATAAAGATGGCCGTGATGCCGGAAAAGATATCGCTCTTGAAGTTGAAAGACTGAAAAAAGAAGATATTAACGGAATTGTACTTGATGTTCGTGATGATGGTGGTGGATCTTTATCGACAGTAGTGGATATTGCAGGTTTATTTATTGAAGAGGGGCCAATTGTTCAGGTAAAATCTGCAGGAAAAAAGAAAGAAGTTTTATACGATAAAGATAAAAAAATCGAGTGGGACGGTCCATTAGTAATTATGGTGAACAGCTTCTCGGCTTCGGCTTCAGAGATTTTAGCAGCTGCAATTCAGGATTACAAACGAGGAGTAATTATTGGAAGTAAACAAACTTACGGAAAAGGTACGGTGCAAAACGTTTTAGATCTAAATCAGTTTGTTCGTAATGCAAGTTATGGGGATTTAGGTGCTTTGAAAATTACTGGTCAAAAGTTCTACAGAATTAATGGTGGTTCAACTCAGTTAGAAGGTGTTCATAGTGATGTGGTTATGCCGGATCGTTATGCTTACTTAAAAATGGGGGAGCGTGATATTGATAATGCAATGCCATGGGATAAAATTGATCCGGCAGATTATAACACCTGGACTTCAAATGAGAAATTTAATCAGGCGATTGCAAACAGCAGAAGTAGAATTGCAGGTAATGCTCAGTTTAAATTAATTGAGGATAATGCTAAATGGATTGATGTTAAAAATAAAGAAAATACCTATAGTTTAAATATCAATAGTTTTAAAGCAACTCAGGATCAAGTTGAAAACGAAGGTAAAAAGTACAAACCAATTGCAGATTACAAAAATAATTTGGTTTTTAAATCTTTGCCTTACGAAGAACTTGAAATGAATAGCGACGCTACTTTAAAAGAAAAAAGAGAGGCATGGCATCAGTCGTTAGCAAAAGATGTCTATGTAGAAGAAGCATTAAACGTATTAGATGATTTACAAACTAAAGGTTTAGTTAAAAATAGTGTTACGCCTAAAATGAAAAAAGATAAATTAGTAAAATCTTAATTTTAGAGAAAGCATAAATTTGTTATTAAACGCTCTGGAAAATTTATTTTTCTGAGCGTTTTTTTTGTAAGTTTAATTAATAAAGATATTCTGTAGATGAGAAATTATATTTTGTTTGGTTTGATGATTTTGCTATCGATTTCCTGTAAAAAAGAAATGATAAATAGTAATGTTAAAAATGATTTGAAAGAGACTGAATCCAATTTTGTCTCCAATCAGAGTCATACAGATTCGGTTTATACTTTTTCTTATTTGCCAACTTCGACAACGAAACAAATTGTAAAACATAAATATTATACACTGTCTTATAATGAAAAATTCGAGCAGGCTGAATGGGTTGCTTATGAGTTAAAGAAAGAATATCTCAAAAATAACGATTTTAAAAGACCGTATTTTATCGAAGATCCAAAAGTAACAACAGGCTCTGCTGATTGGAGAAACTATAAAAAATCAGGTTATGATAAAGGACATCTTTGTCCTGCCGGTGATATGGAGTTTGATAAAAGTGCTTATACGGATACTTTTTTTACTTCAAATATTTCTCCTCAAAAACATGATTTTAATAGCGGTGTCTGGAATAGATTAGAACAAAAAGTACGTTACTGGGCTGGAAAGTATAGCGATATTTACATAGTAACTGGCGGAATTTTGAAAGATTCAGATAAAAAAATAGGAACAGAAGAAGTATCTGTTCCTAAATATTTTTATAAAATCATTTTGGCTAAATCAGGAAAAGAGCATAAGGCAATTGCTTTTTTGGTTCCGAATGAAGATAGCGATAAGTCACTTTATGATTTCGTAGTTCCGATTGAAACTTTAGAAAAAATGACCGGAATTGATTTCTTTCCGAATTTGAAAAATTTAAAAAGTAGTAAGAGCTTTTAATTCAGCAATAGTTTGAGCAGGATTCTCTGTTTTAAAAACAAAGCTTCCGGCAACTAAAACATCGGCTCCGGCTTCTACTAATTGTTTTGCATTTTTGCTGGTTACACCGCCGTCAATTTCAATAATAGTTGAAGCATTTTTACGTGTAATTAAAGCTTTAAGTTTCGCAACTTTAGCATAAGTATTTTCGATGAATGATTGTCCTCCAAAACCAGGGTTTACACTCATAATAAGCACTAAGTCTATGTCGTTGATTACATCTTCTAATAAATCAATATTAGTATGAGGATTAATCGCAACTCCTGCTTTCATTCCTTCAGCTTTAATAGCTTGCAAAGTTCTGTGCAAGTGCGGACAAGCCTCATAATGTACAGTTAAAATGTTTGCGCCTAAATCTGCAAAGGTTTTTATGTAACGGTCCGGATCAATTATCATTAAATGTACGTCGATTGTTTTTTTAGCATGTCTTGAAATGGCTTCCAAAACAGGCATTCCGAAAGAAATATTCGGAACAAAAACTCCATCCATAATATCAATATGAAACCAATCAGCCTGACTGTTGTTAATCATTTCGATATCACGTTGCAAATTAGCAAAATCAGCGGCAAGAACAGAAGGAGCAATAAGTGTATTCTTCATTGTGTAGTTGTGTGTAGTTGTTTTTTTGCAAAGATAATTTTTTTTAACCGCAAAGTTCGCAAGGATTTATGCAAAGTTTATTTAACCGCAAAAGTTCGCAAAGCTTTGTGAACTTTGCGTTTTTACAACATTCCAAAAGATAAAAAACCTTTCATTTAAGACCAATAAAAAACTCCGGTAATCAGCCGGAGTTTCAATCATCAATCAAAAAACGAACAGTCAATCAAACTGTTGTTTGCTTTAAGGTCCAATATAAGTAGTTTCGCAATAAATTCCAAATTCCAATAAAATAATTGGGATTTGGAATTTATAATATTGGATTTTGTCGGTTTTTTACCCAAGATAAGTTTTAAGAATTTTACTTCTTGAAGTATGTTTTAATCTGCGAATTGCTTTTTCTTTAATCTGACGTACACGTTCACGGGTTAAGTCGAAAGTTTCTCCAATTTCTTCTAATGTCATTGGGTGTTGATCACCAAGACCAAAATACAAACGAACAACATCAGCTTCTCTAGGAGTTAATGTTTCTAGTGAACGTTCAATTTCAGTACGTAATGATTCGTGAATTAATTCTCTGTCTGGATTTGGAGATTCACCAGAACGTAAAACGTCATAAAGGTTAGAATCTTCTCCTTCAACAAGAGGTGCATCCATTGATAAGTGACGACCAGAGTTTTTCATAGACTCTTTTACGTCATTTACAGTCATGTCAAGTTCTTTTGCAATTTCTTCAGCAGAAGGCGGACGCTCGTTAGATTGCTCTAATAACGCATACATTTTGTTGATTTTGTTGATAGAACCAATTTTGTTTAATGGTAAACGAACAATACGTGATTGTTCTGCTAAAGCCTGAAGGATCGATTGACGAATCCACCAAACTGCGTAAGAAATAAATTTAAAACCACGAGTTTCATCAAAACGTTGAGCGGCTTTAATTAATCCTAAGTTTCCTTCGTTAATTAAATCAGGAAGCGTTAATCCTTGATTTTGATATTGTTTAGCAACCGATACTACGAAACGTAGGTTGGCTTTTGTAAGTTTTTCTAAAGCTCTTTGATCACCAGCCTTTATTCTTTGTGCTAATTCTACCTCTTCATCAGCGGTAATTAGGTCAACTTTTCCGATTTCTTGTAGATATTTATCTAACGATGCAGTTTCACGATTGGTTACCTGCTTGGTGATTTTAAGTTGTCTCATTTTCTTGTCTCCTTATTTTTAAAGTGTACAAATGGTTATACGTAGGAAGTTTCAAAAAAGTTACAATAATTATAAAAAAAATAAAAAAGATCCGTTTCAATATACTGAAATGGATCTTTTTATCTTAAGTATTGAGGTTTTAATTTGAGATTAAATCCTGTATTTCAATGTTTTCTTTTATAAAAACTGGTTTTCCTGTACCCGAAAATCCTTCTAAAATTATTTCATATTTACCCGGAACATCAGATGCATAAAAAGATACTTTTGAATCTGAATTACTCAAATCAACTTTTGGCATCCATAATAATTGATGTCTGTAATCTGGAATTCTTGAATATTTGCCATCTGCATAATCTGGCTGAAAATATTCTTTTTTATATTGAGGTCTTAAAATTTCTGGCCTAATTATAAAATTACCTTTAAGATTAGTGTCATAATCTCCATTTTTGGTTGTAAAAGCAACAATTCCGTTGAATGATTTTGAACCATAGTAATAAAGTCCTTTTACAACATTAACTTTATAAATATTTTTAGGATTATAGGTAAACAATTCATTTACATTTTGAATAATTAACCCATCAACTGTTATTAAGGCAGGTATTGTCGATTCATAATTAGGATCATAATCATAAACATGAATCGAATAATCGTTGTTGATTTTTTTGAAGTAAACACCAGCCACAACTTCTGTAATCGTTTCTGCCATTGTTGGGAATCGTGTAAATGCATCAAGTTTAAATTCCTTTGACAAAGATCCATAAAATGCAATACTATCATTAGGAACTATAGTGCTATCTTTCTTTTTGCTAAAATAGGCATTTTCGATTTGAGTCGAAACTAAGCGCTCGGTCACGTTATTTACAAACTCTGAATTAAACTCAAAAACAGGGAATGTTAAATTTGAAATATCTATGTCTTTAGGCTGGTCCATCACAATAGTATAATCTTCGTTATTATCTTCAATAACCTGTACAATAATATTTGGATTTGGATTTGGGTTTTCCAAATTAAATTGAAATTTACCTTGCTCATCCGTCTTAGTCAATTTCAAATCATTGTTTTTGCCTACAATAGAAAGTGCCACTTTTTTATTTTTAATTTCCGAGGTGTTAGACGAAAGTTTTCCGCTGATGATTTCCCCGCGTAATTCAGGAAGTAAAAAATTAGTACTATTGATTTCCGTATTAAAATTTCTATTTTGGTTTTCCGCTTGTGATTCTTTAAAATTTATTTTATTTTGAGATAGTAAACCATCTGCTTTTCGAATAGATACTATATAATTCCCTTTAGCAAATTCCTCAGAAGTTGTATTGATTTTAAATTCTATTTTATCTCTGCTTTTGTAAGTTTTACTTTTTAAATCAAAAGAAATATTTTCATTCGAGATTACTTCTGACTGAGAAACTTTCTCAGTGATAACATTTTTTGATTTTTCTTTATATGGATTTATTATAAAGATATCTTGACTAAAATATACTGAAGCATTTTTATTAAGCATCCAATTCGTATACCCGATAATCTTATAGCTTCCGGTTTCTAAAGTGGTCGGAATAAAAAAATCACCATTTGAAATTCCGTTTTCAAGGAATAATTTCTGAGTAAAAATGGTTTTTTTATTACTGTCTATAAGTTTGAGATAGGCTACTTTGCTATATTTTGATGGAATATTTGTTGTACTGTTGACGCAGAAAAATTTATAGAGTAAAGTTTCTCCGGTTAGGAACGAATTGCCGTTTGTGCTAACATAAATTGACTCGTTTAACTTTTTGTCGATCTCACTCAGCTCATTAATAGTATTGCTTTTCTGAGCAAAAGAAATTTGCTGAAAACTTATTATTAAAGCTATGACTAATATATATTTTAATCTATCCAAAATGATGGTTTTATATTTGATGAAAATGACGTGCAATCTCCACATTCAATAGGGTACAATAAATAAAGGTTACCTTCATTGGGGAAAAAGACTTTGATTCTTGTTCGTATGTATTCTACAATTAAATTTCCCTGACAACCCGCATTTGGATTAGTAGAAAAACAATAATTGAAAAAGTATTGTGGAAAGTCTGATTCTGGTATCTCTGAAGGACATTCGTATTGATATTGCGGCTTAGGCTCTTTCGGGAAAAGTTCCGTAAAACTGAAGAAAATTCTTTTTTCTGAATAAGACGAAACATCAAAGTAACCGATTACTTTTTCAGATGGATTAGTTTCTGATTGAATGTTTCCGTAAAAAAAGCCAGGTTGCGTTTGCGATAAAATACTTCCGGTGGCTGATATTTCTTTAAGTGTTTCAGAAAAAGTATGCGCAGCCAGACTTTGAACGTATTGCTTAACTAAAATGCTATATCTGTTTCTGATAAATTTGTCTTTGCTAGAAATAAATCGAACTGGAAAATTAGATACTTTGTCTTCTGATAAATGGCTCGTGCTTGTCAATAACAAAGTGTTTGATTTCTCCGTAGTATAACAAATTCTTGCTTCATAATTTCTTGGCTGAAAAGTAACCCTACCGTTATTTGCAACCAACATTTCCGGATAATATTTTGGAGCAATAATTTGAGAAGTTTCTTCATATTCATATCTATAGTATTTTGATGAATTAGTGGGGTCAGTACTGTTTACTGTAATTTCTACTCCAAGAACTCCTGCTTTGGTAATAGCATCAGCGTTTACACTTTCGATTTGGGTTTGTTGTGGTAATTTTTCTGCATTTGAAATATATGATCTTCCATCTTGGGTACGAATATGTAATTCATAAGTTCTGTCCGGACTTGCCTGAAACTGATTTATAGAAGTGTATGTTCCTGCATTCTCTTTAAAATCGTATTTATTCCCTTTGTCATCAGTTACAAAAACAATAGCTTTCGTTTCGAACGTAGGTACTTTTTCTTCAAGTTTGTAAGTTCTTGTAAGTTTTATTTCCTGAGTTTTAAATTGATCAGTTATAGTAGCTTCAATTGTAATAACATCATCGAATCCGTTAGTTTGATAGTCGTATGGAGTCGTACACCCAGCGGTTGTTGAGAGTATTAATATTGTGAGAAATCTGAATAAGACTTTCATGACTTTAAAATTTAAAATTATAAGTAATAGTTGGTATCGGAACTGCAAAAATAGAGGTCTGATAGGCTTTAATTTGTCCATCTTTTGTTACAAAAAAGATGGAGTAAGGATTATTTCTTCCCAATACATTGTAGATCGAAATATTCCAGAAACTATGCGCTAATTTTTTTATTTTATGATTTCCTTCAATGTTAAGTCCTATGTCAAGTCTGTAATAATCAGGTATTCGGTATTTATTTCGGTCACTATACATTGTATATTCGGCACCCTGATAAAAATATTTACCAATTGGGTAGGTAACTGGTCTTCCGGTTTGATATACAAAATTAGAAGAAAAACTATAGCGATGTGTGAATTTATAATTCATTACAATGCTAAAGTCATGTGGTTTATCAAAATTAGTTGGAAAATATTCACCATTATTTACTTTTTCATCATTAAATTGACTGTCTAATTTTATAAAAGTTCTAGAATAAGTGTATCCAATCCATCCGTTAAGTCTTCCGTTAGGTTTTTTTAATAAAAATTCGACTCCGTAGGCTTTTCCATCTCCTTGCAATAATTCGGTTTCTAGATCTTGGTTTAAAAGAATATTGGCGCCTACTTTGTAATCTAATATGTTTTTTGATGTTTTATAATAACCTTCAAGACTAAGCTCGATATCTTTGTAATCCAATTTTTTGAAAATGCCTAAAGAATATTGTAATCCACTTTCTGGTTTAACATTCAAATCAGATAATTTCCAGGTATCCGTTGGAGATTGAGTAGTATTATTTGTTAGTAGGTGAATATATTGGAAATTTTTATCGAAACCAGCTTTTACAAATAAGCTTTCATCAAAGATATATCTCAAACCTATTCTTGGCTCAAATCCGCCAGAAGTGTTTATTACCTGATTATTAGTGTATGTTTTTTCCTCGATTACAGTTGAAGGAGTCATCGGAACGCCTTCTTGGTAAATTTTTTGCGTAGATGGTCCTAAAGCTGCATAAAGAGAATATCGGGCTCCAATATCCAATAATAATTTTTCGGTGATTTGAAATTTATCAGAGAAAAACACAGCCGATTCCAATCCTTTTTCATCATCTACTTTTGTCGGAGTCACAATTGAAGAAGATCCGTTTGGACTTAATTCTCCCGGATTAACTTTGTATAATTTACTCGTTACTCCATAAGTGAATTTGTGATTAGCGCCTAATTCACTATTGAATTTTAAATTTGCCTGAGTTTCATTTATTTTATATTTGAAAATAAAGGATTCCGGATTAGTAGATTCATAATTGATACTGAAATTATAGCCACTATTTGTAAAGTTTAGTTCGCCGCTGTTTTTTTCATTAAAAGCATGTTTCCATTTTAAAGAAACAAGACTGTTGCTGTATTTATAGATAGAATCAGGAGTTATACTGTACGCATCTTTACTGTAATATCCGGTTCCTTCTACTGAATTATTTTTGTTTATTTTGTGATTGTATTTTGCAAATAAATCATAAAAAGAAGCCTGGCTGTTTTTTAGGTTTTCATCATCTAATTGCTTTAAAATCCAATCTGAGTAAGTTGCTCTTCCACCGATTAATAAACTGGCTTTGTCTTTTACAACGGGAATTGAAAGAGTAAGATTACTTGTTACTGGCCCAATACCCCCTTCTCCTGATATTTTTTCGGCATTTCCATTTTTAGAAGCAATATCAAAAACAGATGATAATCTACCTCCGAATTCTGGAGGTATTCCACCTTTATAAATGTCAACTTTGTTTATTGTATAAGGATTAACAGAAGAGAAAAATCCAAAAAGGTGCGTAGGGTTATAAATGGTTGCGTTGTCCAATAATATCAGGTTCTGATCTTCTTTTCCTCCTCGGACATTAAATCCAGATGAACCTTCACCGGCAGTTTTTATCCCGGGAATGGTTAAGGCAACCTTAAAAATATCTCGCTCTCCCAGCACTAAAGGGATATTTTTAATTCCTTCAGCTTCGATAGTTGTAACACCTGTAATCGCTGTTCTGATGTTTTGGCTGTCTTTCCCTTTTACTAATACTTCATCTAATTGATTTATTTTTTCGATGATAGAAAAATCCAAAGTACCGTTACTATAAATCATGATTTTTCGAGAAGTACTATTGTGAAATATCGACTCGATTTCTATTGTACTCAGACCGGTAGGAAGTTTTAAACTGTAAAATCCTTCAGTATTTGTAATAGTTGATATTGGAGTATTTTTTGCTTTTACCGTTATGTCCGCAAGAGGTTTGCCATCTTTTAAATCAGTAATGTGACCAGAAAGTGTATAAAGTTCAACATCTGAATCTAATGACTCTTTACCAATTAATGCAATTGGTGATGCTGCCTCCAATTTATTTTTTTTAACGGAATCATATTGTTGGAAAAAGATTGGGGTATTAGAATCTTTGGTTCCGTTACTTGGTAATTTGCTGTAAATAATACTGTTTTTGGTTAGTATGATTTTATTTTTACTAATAAAAAAATTTAGGTCAGTGTCTTCTAAAACTTTTGATAATAATTCTTCAATAGTCTTATTTGAATAATCGCCTGAAATTAAAACAGTATTATCGAGCCAGTCGTCCTGAAAATAAAATTTATAATTAGTAGAAGCTTCAATTTTTTTTAAAACATCAATCCTGCTGATGTTGCTGTAATTAATGTTGATCGTGTTTTTTTGAACTTGTGAATACATTAATTGATTAAAACCGAAAAATAATATAAGGATCGTAAATATTCTCATTTGGATGATTTCTGCAAATTTTAATTATTAATGTATTTGATAAGGTTTTTCATGAATAGGGGAGGATTCTCTTTTCTCAAGTCTCTATTCATAAGATAAAAATCATTTATTTTTCTTTTACTGTCAGGAAACAGCGTTATGATTTCTTTTTTTTCACTTATCAAATTATACCTGTTTTCTTTAAATAAGACAAACTCATATTTGGGTACATAATCAATTAAATTAATTTCATCCTTGCTGCTTTTCTTTTTTTCTTTATAGTATTTGATATAAAGTGTAATGTTTTTTCCAATTAATACCTCTTCATAATATCCACCTTTTAAGACGGTTGGGTTAAGTTCTTTAAGGTTGGTAAATTTCTCATTTCCAATGGAAAAGGACTTAATGTTGTCTTTAATAAGGTTGATTTTGGTTGTGTTAGCTTCATCGTAAGGTCTTAAAACCAATTCATCACTATGAATATCATATTTCAGAAACAAATCAAAGTATATCTGTTCATTGTAGCTAATACTTCCTTTTCTGAATTCATCAGTTAAATAACGATTTTGATTAGTAGCAGTCTTGTCAAAATTTAGATGGGCTAGTCCGTTTTTAAAATCCAGAGATTCTAAACCTAAATTTTTATCGAACCAATTATAGACAATAATATCATCATTTGTTTGACTTTGGGTGGAGTAAATATTTAAGAATAATCCAAATAAAACAAGGAAAATAGTTTTTTGTTGATGATTTTTCAAAGGATTGGTCGTTTTAGTGTTTTGTTTTGGTTGATTTCAAAAGTATTAAAAAAATGTTATAGATAATGTGTATACGTGTTAAAATGTGATAAATTATTTGTTATTATTAACGAAAAGTCCCAATTTAAATGAATAAAATGGGATTTTTGTGAATTTTTATTAACTAACGTGAGCGCTCTCTTTATTAGAATAACCATATCTATTATTTTAATTAGCAGTCACATTTTTTACTTCTATAGTTTCTTTTAAGGTAACAGGAATTCCTTTTTCTGTAAATCCTTCTAAATTTATTTCATAAACTCCCGGTACATCAGAAGTGTAAAAGGAAATTACGTTTTCAGTTTTTTCCAATTTTAATTCAGGTTGCCAAAGCAATTGGTATCTGTAATCAGGAATTCGACTATATTTAGTTCTGTCTGTATAGTCTTGTTTAAAATATATTGTTTTTTTTAATGGTCTTTGAATCTCTGACTTCAGAATGTAATTACCTGTTGTTTTACTCACATAATCATTATTTTTTGTAGTAATACTAATGATACCATTAAATGCTTTTGGTCCATAAAGATAAATTCCGGGAACAATACTGACTTTGTATATATTCTCAGTTTTATAATCGACCAATTCATTAACATTTTGGATTAATAATCCGTCGACTAATACCAATGCAGGTTCTGAAAAATATTTTAAATCGTAATTTATATCTCTCACATTTAGTGTGAAACTATTATTTTCTTCACGATAATATGCTTCTGTAATTACTTCTGTAATGGTTTCTTTTAAACTTGGAAATTTGGTGTAATCCGCAAGAACGTACTCTTTTTCTAACGGATGATAAAAAGGGATCGCTTTAGTATTACTTTCTATACTATCTTTTTTGATTGGATAATAGGCATTCTCAATTTGGTTTGCAATTGACCTTTCTTCAATGTTCTTTTTATAATCAGATGTAAGATTTAAGTCATTTGTAAATTTCAATTCTGACAGATCATAATCTTTATCTTTTTCAATTTCTATTTTATAATCATTTCTATCATTTTCCACAACCTGAAGGACAGTATTTGCATAATTTGGGTTTTTATCTAAAATAAAATTGAATTTACCGTACTCATCAGTTTTGACAATCTTAAATGCAAAATCAGTTCCTGGTATTGATAACGCTACATCTTTATCTACAATTTGTTTTGGGTCTTTTATGTTTATAATGGAGCCTGATATCATTTCTCCTCTAAATTCTGGTAAAAATAAGATATTATCGTTGATAGTGTTTGCCAATTGATTATTAGAATTAGATTTTGTAAACTCGTAAGAATTCATTGGTTTTATACTGGGTAAATTATCTGTTTTTTTTACTGACAGTGAAAAACTTCCTTTATTAAGGACAGGATTTGATGACTTTATTTTAAGTGAAATTTGTTCTCTTTTTGCTGCTATTTTTTTATCTACTTCTAAGGTAAATGATTCATCCTTTGGTTGGTTTGTAATACTTATTTCAGCTTTTGGAGTTTTTGCTTCTTTTATTTGCGTGTTAGAATCTTTATTAGAATTGTTTTTTTTACTTGTTGAATAAGGATTTATTATAAAAAGATCGGTTTCAGAAACTTTTGAATCTTTTTTGTTTAACATCCAGTTTGTATAGGCAATAAGTTTATAGTTACCTGTACTAAATGTTGTTGGTATAAAAAAATCGCCTTGTCCAGTTGCCTTGTCCAGATGAATTTTGTTCATTAAAACAACCTGGTTTTCTTCGTTGACAATTTTTACATGAGCAATTTTGCTTATGTCACTTAGGTTGTTATTTGATGGATTTAAACAATAAAACTTACAATGTAACGTCTCTCCCGCAACTAAAGTTGTGGTGTTTAAATGAACAAATATATTTTCGCTCGTGGCTTTAGTTATAGTTTCATTTTTACTTAATGAACTATTCTGTGCAATAGCTGTATTAATTGCTATTAACATCACGATACTTATTATTATTTTTAATCTATCCAAAATAAAGGTTTAATGTTAGATGAAATTTTGGTGCAGTCGCCACAAGGTGAGGGAACAAATATAATTACTTCCATATTATCTCGGGATCCATAAAATATTTTCTCAGGCACAGGTGATTTAATTAAGGCAAGTATCGTTGAGCCTGCACAACCTTTAGCGTCCCAACAGTTTAGTAATTCTGCTGATGTACAGTCAAAAGCAAATGGCGGATACGGATCATCTGCAAATAAAGCTCTAAAATCTACAAAGATTCTTTTTGATGAAACAGAAGACACTTCAAAATAACCAATTACCTTCTCATCAGGATTGTCATCTGATTTTAAATTACCGTAATTAAATCCGGGTTGAACTTGAGAAAAAAGGCTTGAAGAAGTAGAAAGGGTCTTTAAAGTGGTATAATACGTATACGATTCTAAGTTTTGAATATATTGACGTACAATAATACTGTAACGCTCATTAAGTACGGGATTTTTGATATCTATAAATCTTATCGGGAGATTGATACGGTCTTCACTCAAACCCACTGTACTCAATAGAATTAAATCATCTGATTTTTTTGTCGAATAGCATATTCTGGTTTCGCCTTCCCTTGGAACAATAAGATATTTTGGTTCCTCTATGTTTGGACTGCCTGAATCCACTATAAGTTTATTACGATTCCAATAAGGAGATACTACTTTGTATGTTTCTTCATATTCGTATCTGTAAAACCGTGATTTTCCGTTTGGATCAAAGCTACTTACCATTATTTGTACGCCTTTATTTCCATCAATAGTTGCTGCTTTTGACTCTACCTCAATTTCATTAACTTCGGTTAAAGTTTGTACTGCAGAGGAATATGATTTTCCATCTTTTGTTATAATGTTTAAGCGATAAGATTTTCCTGGAATTGCCTGAAAATCATTTTTTGAGACATAAAGACCTGAAAATTCCTCAAGTTCAAACTCAAAAGTATTTTTATCACTGTCGGTTACATAAACGTTTGCTCCTTTTTCAAATGTTGGTCCATTTTCCTCAAAACGATATGATTTCGTAATTTTTATTTCCTGTTTTTTTAATTCATTTGTAATATTTGCCTGAACTACAAGTATGCTTTCAAACGTAGAATTTGTTTGAAAAACATATTGCTCTGTACAGCTGCTAATAGAAAAAGAAAAAAGTATTAAAACAAATGTTTTATATAAAAGTCTGATAGGTCTGATTATAAATTCCATTTATTTTGATTATTAAAATTTGACATTATATGTTATGGTCGGTATCGGCACGGAAAATATAGACGTTTTATAAGCTTTTATCTGGCCATCTGTTGTAATAAAAAAGATAGAATAAGGATTATTTCTTCCTAAGACATTATAGACAGATATATTCCAGAAACTATGTGATAATTTTTTTATTTTATGATTGCCTTCAATATTAAAACCAAGATCTAGTCTGTAATAATCAGGAATTCTAAATTTGTTTCTATCACTATATAAGGTGTATTCCATGCCATTATAAACATAACTTCCAATAGGATAGGTAATTGGTCTTCCTGATTGATATACAAAATTACCAGATAAACTATATCTTTTAGTGAATTTATAATTTAATACAGCACTTACTTCATGCGGCTTGTCGAAGTTTGTTGGGAAATAATGTCCATTATTAACTTTTTCATCAATAAACTCGGTATTTATTCTAATAAAAGTTCGTGAATAAGTGTATCCTAGCCAACCATTAAGCTTTCCAGCATTTTTTTTCAGTAAGAATTCAACCCCATATGCTTTTCCTTCGCCTTGCAAAAGCTGAGTTTCGGTATTTTCATTCAGTAATAATTCAGATCCGACTTTATAGTCTAATAAATTATTAGATTTTTTATAATAGCCTTCTAAACTTAGTTCGATATTATCATTATCAAGATTTTTATAAAAGCCCAATGAATATTGTTGTGCTTCTTGTGGAGCAATATTTAAATCAGATAGCTTCCACGAGTCAGTTGGTGATTGAGTCGTATTATTTGTTAGTAAATGTATGTATTGAAAGGTTTTATCATAACTTGCCTTTACGGAGAAATCATCGGTAAACAAATAGCGTGCTGCTATTCTCGGTTCAAAACCGCCATAAGTTTTAATGACTTCATTTTTCTTATAATGTTGTGTTTCAATAACGGTATTGTCATTAATGGGGGCATTACTCTCATAAATTCTTTGTGTTGATTCACCAAGTGCAGAATATGTTGAGTAACGCAATCCTAAGCTAATTAATATTTTTTCATTAAGAGTGTAACTGTCTGAAAAATAAAGAGCAGATTCCAGGGCTTTTTCATCTTCTATATTTATTGGAATTATAGTTGATTTAGGATCTTTAGGATTAAGATATCCCGGGTCAACATTGTAAAGCTTACTAGAAATACCATAATTAAAGGCATGTTTGCTATTAAGTGAATAATTAGCATTGGCTATAATTTGAGTTTCATTTAATTTGTATCCATAATTAAAAGAATTTGGAGTTCCATTATTATAGTCAATATTAAATTTGTAATTACTATTGGTAAATATTAAGTCGGTTTTGCTTTTGCCGCTGAATGCATGATTCCATTTTAATGAAACCAATGCATTACTATATTTATAAACTGAATCAGAAGAAATACTAAAGCGATCTTTACTATAATATAGTGTAGATTCAATATTATTATTGGTGTTTATTTTGTGGTTGTATTTTATAATTCCATCAAAAAATGCTGCCTGACTATTTTTTAAAGATTCATCATCCAGACTCTTTAAAATCCATTCAGAATAAGTAGTTCTTACGCCAACTAATAAGCTGGATTTGTTTTTTACTATCGGAGTTCCTATCGTAAGATTACTGGTAACAGAGCCTATTCCACCTTCGCCAGAAAATTTCTCGGGATTACCATTTTTAGAAGCAATGTCAAAAACAGATGATAATCTTCCTCCGAATCTCGCAGGAATACTACCTTTATATATGTCTACTTTGCTGGTCGTATAGGGATTAACGGCCGAGAAAAAACCTAAAAAGTGAGACGTATTATATAAAACTGCATTATCTAAGAGGATTAAATTTTGATCGTCTTTTCCTCCTCTAACATTAAATCCCGCAGAACCTTCTCCTGTAGTTTTTATTCCCGGTAGAGTTGTAGCAACTCTAAAAATATCTCTTTCACCAAGAACCAGAGGGATGTTTTTTATTCCTTCAACATCAATGCTGGAAACTCCTGCAATAACATTTTTTACATTTTTGTCTGCATTCTGCTTTATAATGACCTCGTCTAATTCATTTATACTTTCATATAAGGTAATGTCTAATTGACCATTATCATAAACCATTAAAGTCTCTGTATCTTTTCTATGATTGATTGATTCAACTTCAATGTAGTTAAGACCAAATGGTACCTGAAGGGTATAATATCCTTCACTATTAGTAACTGTACTTATGTTTTGATCAAGTACTTTAATGCTTACGTTAGAAACTGTTTTTCCTGTTTTTTTATTTTTTATAAACCCTGAAAGTGTATAGAATTTTGACTCTCCACCTTTTTTTTCTTTTCCAACATAGGTAATGCCCGAATTAATATTGTCGTGTTTTAAGGTATCATATTGTTGCTGAAATATAGGTTTTGCTAAAACTATAGCTTCAGTTTTATTTGGCTGAGCAGTGGTTGAAGATTCAAAATAATCATCAGGCAGCGAATCGTAAATAATGCTGTTTTTTGTCAGGATTATTTCTTTGTCAGATATAAAATAATTTAGATCGGTTTTCTCAAAAAGATTAGTTAATATATATTCAATTGAAGTATTCTCGTATGTTTTATTGATGATAATAGTTTCGGTTTTAAGCCAATTTTGATCAAAGTAAAATTTATAATCAGTAATTTTTTCGATATTTTCTAATGCTGATTTTAAATCGGTATTATTAAATTCAATAGAGATATTTTTTGTTTTTTCCTGACTAAAAGATAATGCATGAAAAGCTAATAGAAATAGTGCTAATATAATTTTTCTCATTTTTAATTGGATACATTATTGGAAATAGTGTTTATTTCTTTTATTAAATTTTCAATAAAAACTTTATTGTCTGATTCCTCTAACTGAGCATTGTTATTATAATATTTTTTTATTGTGCTTTTATACTCTGGAAAAATTTTAATAATGTCACTTTTTGAACTGATCCTATAATAGGCTTCTTTGTACTTTAAAATAAATTCGTTTTTTTCTTTAAACTCATCAGTGCTATTTTGATTAACCCCATCAGAAATAGTTTTAGTGTCAATTACTTTTGTTCTGCTCTTATGATGTTTAATATAGAGAATGTTGTTTTTAGAAAAGATAATTTCCTGATAATAGCCAGTCATAAATACGGGACATGAAGGATTCTCGTAGTTTATATTAACAAACTGCTTGTCATAAATACTAAAATTGGCGGTTTTTTCTTTAATTACATTTATCCCCATATAGTCAAATTCGCCAATTGGCCTACAAACTAAAATATCATTGTTAACATCGTATTTAAGTTCGACATTATAATAATCCTGATCTTCATACTTAAGGGAGCCAGTAGTGAATTTTCTTGAAGCATAATAGCTATGGCTCTTGTCCAGTGTTATGTAATAATTTACATGGCGGGAACCATTGTAAATGGCTAAATTTTCCTTCCCAATTGTATTGTCAAACCAATTATTGATTGGAGTTTTATTATAAGTTGTTTGACTGTGGAGGGCGCAAATATTTAAGAATAATCCAAATAAAATAAGGAAAATCGATTTTTTTTGATAATTTTTCAAAAGATTCTGTAGCTTTTAATGAATTGTTTTGGTAATTTCAAAAGTATCAAAAAAATGTTACAAATTTCACGGATAAGTGTTAAATTGTAATATAATATATATGTTTTAAAACGAAAAACCCCAATTCAAATGAATGAATTGGGGTTTTCTATGAATAAACCTTTAGTAAACTAAGATCTGATTACTCTTTTTTCTCCTCACGTGGAGGTCTTTGTAAAAGTGCTTTTCTTGACACTTTTTCTTTTTTAGTTTTAGGATCAACACCTAAGTATTTTACTTCAAAAACATCACCCATGTTAACTACGTCAGTAACATTTTCAGTGCGTTCCCAAGCTAACTCAGATACGTGTAATAAAACTTCATTTCCTGGTGCAGCAGTATATTCAACTACAGCTCCAAAATCTAACATTTTAATTACTTTTACTTCGTAAGCTTCTCCCATTTGTGGTTTAAAAGTGATTGACTTAATTTTAGCCAATACTGCTTCAATTCCAGCAGGATCTGTACCTAAGATTTCGATAACACCTTGCTCATCAACTTCGTTGATTACAATAGTTGTTCCTGTAGCTTTTTGTAATTCCTGAATTACTTTTCCACCAGGTCCAATTAATGCTCCAATAAAGTTTCCAGGAATAGTTCTGGTAATGATTTTTGGTGCATGCGCTTTTACATCAGCTCTTGGCGCAGCAATAGTCTCAGTTAATTTTCCTAAAATGTGTAAACGTCCTTCACGTGCTTGCCCTAAAGCTTGCTCCATGATGTCATAACGTAAACCATCAATTTTAATGTCCATTTGACAAGCTGTAATACCATCAGCAGTTCCGGTTACTTTAAAGTCCATATCACCTAAATGATCTTCATCACCTAAAATATCAGACAATACAGCAAATTTATCACCGTCAGTAATTAATCCCATAGCAATTCCAGAAACTGGCTTTACCATTTGAACTCCAGCATCCATCAAAGCCATTGTTCCAGCACAAACTGTTGCCATAGAAGAAGAACCGTTAGATTCTAAAACTTCAGAAACAATACGGATTGTGTAAGGACAATCAACAGGAATCATGTTTTTTAAAGCTCTTTGAGCTAAGTTACCGTGACCAACTTCTCTTCTTGAAGTTCCTCTTAGAGGTTTTGCTTCACCAGTTGAGAAAGGAGGGAAATTATAGTGTAAGTAGAATTTCTCTTCACCTTGTTCAGATGGAGAATCAATTTGGTTAGCTTCTCTGGAAGTTCCTAAAGTTACTGTTGCCAAAGCCTGAGTTTCTCCACGTGTAAATAAAGAAGAACCGTGAACTCTTGGTAAATAATCAACTTCACACCAGATTGGTCTGATGTCTGTTGTTTTTCTACCATCTAAACGAACTCCTAATTCTAATACTACATTACGAACAGCCTCTTTGTTTGTTTTGTAGAAATATTTAGAAACTAAATCTCCATCAGCAGCTAATTCTTCTTCTGTAAATAAAGCTTTTACTTCTTCTTTTACTTCAGCAAATGCAGCGCTTCTTTCGTGTTTAGCCGATCCAACTTTTGCGATATTATAAATTTTATCGTAAGCTGCAGCTTTTACTTTTTTGTAAATTTCTTCGTTTTCCTTCTCACCTTCGTAAGTACGAATTTCTTTTTTACCAAAAGCAGCCTGCAAACGCAATTGTGCCTGAATTTGAACTTTAATAGCTTCGTGAGCAAATTTAATTGCTTCAACCATTTCAGCTTCTGAAATTTCTTTCATCTCTCCTTCAACCATTGCCACAGAATCCAAAGAAGCTCCAATCATCATATCGATGTCTGATTTTTCTAATTCTGTTCTGCTTGGATTGATTACAAATTTTCCGTCGATACGTGCAACACGTACTTCTGAAATTAAGTTATAAAAAGGAATATCTGAAACAGCTAATGCTGCAGATGCAGCTAAACCAGCTAAAGCATCTGGCATAACTTCTCCGTCATGAGACATTAATTGAATCATAACCTGTGTTTCAGCATGATAATCGTCTGGAAAAAGTGGACGTAAAACACGGTCAACTAATCTCATCGTTAATACTTCGCTATCACTAGGGCGTGCTTCTCTCTTAAAGAAACCTCCTGGAAAACGTCCAGCTGCTGCAAATTTTTCGCGATAATCTACCGTTAATGGTAAAAAATCAACATTTGGGTTAGCGCTACGTGCAGATACAGCTGTTGCAAGTATCATCGTGTCGCCCATTCTTACTACTACCGAACCGTCAGCTTGTTTAGCTAAACGACCCGTCTCGATTGTGATGCTTCTGCCATCACCTAAATCGATCTTTTCTACAAATAATTGTGGAATCATAATTTTTCCTTATTGGTTATACAATGGGTTTTAGTTGTGTTGTAGTTGTTGTGTGTAGTTGTTGTTTCTAAAACCCAATGAAAAACCAAACTTTTTTTAATGTCAATATCAATTTCAAAAATCAATATTAATGTGTTTGTAAAGTTAAAAATCTAAAATCTGATTTTTAAAATTTTAAATAAAAAAAGAGGCACTTTCGCACCTCTTTCCTATATTGATTATTTTCTGATATTCAATACTTTGATAATCTCACGATATCTGTTGATTTCTTTCTTTTTCAAGTAATCCAACAGAGCTCTTCTTTTACCTACTAATAGTACAAGTGAACGCTCAGTGTTGTAATCGTGACGATTTTTTTTCAAGTGCTCAGTTAAGTGTGAAATTCTGTAAGTGAACAATGCAATCTGACCTTCTGCGCTTCCAGTGTTTGTTGCATCACCGTGTTGTGCGAAAATCTCTTCTTTCTTTTCTTTAGTTAAATACATTCCAATATTATTTAATGATTTTTATGTATGTCTTCACAACTTTTGTAAGACGGGTGCAAAAATACATCTTTTTTCTGAAAAAATAAATTTAAAGATTGAAAATTTTGAAGATTAAGTAATTTAAAGTTCAATTAATGTCATTTTGATGATTTGTAATGCTATATTTTTTAGAATAATTTCGCAACCTCTTGATTTACAAACTCCAAAAAGCGTTCATCAGCTTCAGTAAACGGATCGATAACATGACTGTCAATATCAATCTGGCCAATGTTTACTCCATTAACAAACAATGGAACCACAATTTCTGATTTTACTGTAAAGCTACAAGCAATATAATTGTCCTGAGCAGCAACATCAGGAACCACAAAATTAGTATTACTTTCAGCAACTTGTCCGCAAATACCTTTTCCAAAAGGAATTACAGTATGGTCTGTTTCTGCACCTATATAAGGACCAAGATGTAAGGTTTTATTTTCGTGATTCGCAAAATAAAAGCCAACCCAGTTATAGTATTCTATATTTTCGTTTAATAACTGGCATATTGCCAATAATTTTTCGTCTCTAACGTTATTGTTGTCAGCAACAATAGCACTTATTTTTGGTTGTAATTCCTGAAATGTCATGATATAAAAATTTTATACAAAAGTATTTAAAGCTAATATCAAAAAATACATAAATTTGAAAAAAAATTCTCTTGAAAAAATATTTATTACAATTTAAACCTTTCTTGATTTTTATAGGCACTTTCTTTTCGGCTTATATTGTGCTGACCCTACTTTATAAATTTTATTTGAACAGTTTTTCGGACAATGATGTTGATGGAATAACTACTATTGTGAGTCATAATTTAGAACAGTTAATGCAGTTATTTAATTGTGATGTCATTATTCATAAAAGTGTATTACATCCTTATTTTGAAGTGTGGTATAAGGGAAAGTTTACAATCAGAATTATCGAAGGTTGCAATGCAATAAGTGTTATTATTCTATTTGTCTCTTTTGTAATTGCTTTTTCCGGAAAATTCAAAACGACTTTATTGTTTATAATAGCAGGAAGTGTTTTAATCTATATTTTAAATGTGCTTCGCATTGCAATTTTAACTGTTTTGCTATTTTCGTTTCCTGAAAATGAACATATTTTGCATGGAGTTTTGTTTCCTTTAATTATTTACGGATTGGTTTTTATCTTATGGGTATTTTGGGTTAATAAATTTTCAAAATATGCTAAGTAAATTATTGGAACATAAGGTTAGAATTATAATCACAATATTTATTGTAATGTGTTTTGGATTGATAAGAACTTTTGAAAGTCAATTGTTTTATGATCCATTTCTGGATTATTTCGAGTCGAATTTCAAAAATTGGCCATTTCCTCCGTTTGATGTTTTTAAGCTTTTTTGCGGACTTTTCTTTCGATATTTTTTAAATACTATCCTATCGTTGATACTTATTTATACACTATTTCGCGATAGAGAAATTTTAAAGTTCAGTACTTTTCTTTATGTTTTTTTTTTAGCACTGCTCTTAATGTTATTTTTTGTGATTCTGAATTATTTCCCTAATGGGAATTGGTTGCTTTTTTACGTTAGAAGATTTATTATTCAACCGATATTTGTTTTGCTTTTCATTCCTGCATTTTATTATCAGCAGGTAAATTTTAAAAAATAACATTTCATTTAATCTTTTCTGCGGTTTTTTAAATAGTTTTGCAGTATGAATTTAAAAAAGTGCACAGGATTATTTTTAGCGTTCCTATTGTTGGTTTCCAACATTGGGTTTGCTTTTGATGTGCATTATTGCGGAGGAGAAATTGCCTCTGTTTCCTTAAATACTTCAGTTTCGGTATCTCCGGAAAAGAGATGTTGCGGATCTTCCGAAAAAAAATCATCTTGTTGTAAAGATAAAATAGTGCATATCGAAAAGAAATCGGATAATGCTACTTTCAAAATATTCTTTTTTCAAATTGCTTTTCCGGCAGTAATTCAGGAATACAAACCAATTGCGTTTTTATCTGTTCCGAATTTCAAAAGCAATCAAATCATTTCGTATTATTCTGATGCGAATGCGCCCCCCTTATTCAAATTATACAATCAATATATTTTCTACTCCTGATTTTAATGTTTTAGAATCAAGTCTTTTTGTGGCTTGAAATGCACTGTTTTTAGTTTCTCTAAACAGTTTTCTAATTACTATTAAAATCATTTTTATGAAAAAAAATATCATGTTTTTTGGTATGATTTTGCTTTCAGTATCTGTTTTTTCTCAGGAAGATTTACAGGAAGTAAAAGTTACTAAAAAGCAAAAAGGAATAAAAAAATCCTATACACTTACTTCCAATACAACCGTAATTACAAGTAAAGAGTTATTAAAAGCCGCTTGTTGTAACCTGGCCGAAAGTTTCGAAACCAATCCGTCGATCGATGTCAATTTTTCTGATGCTTTAACGGGAACTAAACAAATAAAAATGTTAGGTTTAACAAGTCCGTATTTAATGATTACGGAAGAAAACATTCCGTCAGTTCGTGGTGCTTCTCAGGCCTATGGATTATCTTTTACACCCGGAACCTGGATAGAAAGTGTTCAGATTACCAAAGGAGCCGGTAGTGTAATTAACGGTTATGAAAGTATTTCGGGACAAATAAACACGGAGCTTTTAAAGCCTCTAAGCGATATTCCGTTTTTTCTGAATGCTTACGGTTCTACCGATGCCCGTTTTGAATTGAATACGCATTTCAATAAAAAAATATCCGATAAATGGGCGACAAGTTTGTTCGTTCACGGAAACACCCGTGTAGCTAAAAACGATATGAATAATGATGGATTTCTTGATAATCCGTTAGGGAAACAAATCAATATTTTAAATCGATATCAATATTATAATCCCGAAAGTGGGTTGGTTAGTTTTATCAATTTCAGATATATGAATGATAAAAAACAAACAGGAGAGGTTGATTTTGATAAAGACAGAGATCGCGGAACAACAAATCATTGGGGATCAGAAATCAATACTGAACGTTTTGATGTGTCGACTAAAATTGGTTATGTTTTTAAAGATATGCCTTACCAGAGTATTGGTTTTCAAAACGCTTTTAACAGTCATAATCAAAATTCTTATTTTGGATTGAATCTGTATAATATTAAGCAGAATAGTTTTTATTCGAATTTAATTTTTAATTCGATTATCAATAATACGAAGCACAAATTTACCACGGGTTTAAATTTTACTTATGATCAGTATCAGGAGTTTGTGAATGTAACAGATTATAGCCGAATTGATAACTCAGTTGGAGCATTCTTCGAATACACTTATGATAACACAGATAATTTCAGTTTAATATTAGGAGGAAGAGTGGATAACCATAATCGATTAGGTTTTTTTGTAACACCTCGTTTGCACATGCGCTATAACCCGTGGGAAAATGGGGTAATTCGTTTTTCTGCTGGAAGAGGAAAACGTTCGGCTAATATTTTTGCTGAAAATCAACAACTTTTTGCAAGTTCCAGAACTTTTTCGATATTAGATAATAGTGGAAAAATTTACGGTTTGAATCCTGAAATTGCCTGGAATTATGGAGTGAGTTTTTCACAGAAATTTAGGCTTTTCAATAAAAATGCTGAAGCTGGTTTTGATTTTTACAGAACCGATTTTCAAAATCAGGCTGTGGTCGATTTGATGCAAAGTCCGCAGGATGTTTTGTTTTATAATTTAAAAGGAAGTTCATTTGCGAATAGCTTTCAGCTGGAATTTAATTATGAGTTAATTCATAATCTGAATTTGAGAACGGCATACAAATATTATGATATCCAAACAGATTATTTAAGGGGAACTTTTCAACGTCCGCTTCAGGCCAAACATCGTTTTTTAGGAAATTTAGAATATGAGACTCCACTAAATAATGATAAACAATGGAAGTTTGACTATACTTTTAATTGGTCCGGAAAACAGCAATTGCCATATACCGCATCAAATCCTGTAGAAGATCAATTTCCGGATTTTTCACCTTCATATGCCGTAATGAATCTTCAGATTACAAGAGTTTTTTCGCCAGTTTTCGAAGTATACATTGGTGGAGAAAACATTGGGAATTATAAACAGCAAAAAGCAATTCTAGGTGCCGAAGATCCATTTGGACCGAACTTTGATGCTTCTGTAGCTTACGCTCCAATATTTGGACAAATGTATTATGCAGGATTACGTTTTAAAATAAAATAAGAAATATAATATCAATTTTAAAAATCAATTACAATAACACTAAATAATTAATACAATGAAGAATTTAATTTTAATTGCAATGATCACTTTTTTAGGTTTTTCGGCTCAGGCTCAAACTAAAAAAAATAAGAATTTAAAATATACTACTGAAGTTAATGGAAACTGCGAGCAATGTAAAAAGCGTATAGAAAAAGCGGCATTTAGCGTACCGGGAGTTAAGACTGCCAGTTGGGACATTAGTTCGCATCAGTTGACGGTTATTTTGAATGAAGAAAAAAGTTCACCGGAGGATTTGAACAAAGCCATTGCGAAAGTAGGGCATGATACAAAAGAGGTAAAAGCAACACAAACAGATTACGATAATTTACATACGTGTTGTAAGTACGAAAGAGACTAATATTTTTTAGAAAGCCAAGTATTGGCTTGGCTTTCTTTATCGTTAATTTATCTTTAAAATGCCGTAATTTATTGTGGTTAAACTAAATTATTCTTACTTTCACAAACTTATAAATGTAACCAAACTCATTTTATGAATAATTTTGATTGGACTCAATTAGTCAACCCTGAATTTTATATAACTTTAAGTATCGGCGGTTTTCAAATTGGTTTATACATAGTGCTGTTTATCGTTTTTGCTGAGACAGGACTTTTTGCAGGTTTTTTTCTTCCCGGAGACAGTTTGCTTTTTTTAGCAGGTATTTACAGTCGTGACTTAATTCAAAATGTATTTTATATTCCTAGTGATTTTTTAAATGTTTTTTTGCTTTCAACACTAGTAGCCATCATGGGGGTTTTAGGAAACATGACAGGCTATTGGTTCGGTGCTAAAAGCGGTTATTATTTATTTAAGAAAGAAGATAGTTTTTGGTTTAAAAAGAAGTACCTGTTACAATCAAAGGATTTCTTTGAAAAATACGGTGGAAAAGCAATAATTTACGCACGTTTTTTACCAATTTTCAGGACTTTTGCTCCAATTATAGCCGGTATTGTTTCTATGGATAAAAAGAAATTTATGTTCTATAATATTTTGAGTTCTTTTTTATGGTCCTTTATATTAATTTTTTCCGGACATTATTTATACGGCGTCTTTTTAGAGCAGGGGATAGATCTAAAAGAACATATAGAATATATTATTATTATTATTATAATTATATCTACTTTTCCCGTTTTGCTTAAGCTATTAAAGAAAAGACCGATAGAAAAGATATAAAGTACAAATTCAAGAACATAAAAAAGTCCGAAGTTTAATAACCTCGGACTTTTTTATGTTTAAAAACTACTATGTTTAAAAACTACTATGTTTTTCAAGTATTAAGTTACGTTCTAAATTTTCCGCTAAATCAATTAAGAATTTTATATTTAATTTGGAATTTGAAATTTCACAAATTGATTTTAAATTACCATTCATTTACTTTATTGGCATCCATTTTTAAGAATATAAACAATAAAATAGTGAATCCCCAGAGTCCGGAACCTCCATAAGAAAAGAAGGGTAACGGAACTCCAATTGTTGGAAAAATCCCGATAACCATTGCAATATTCACAAAAAAGTGCGTAAATAAAATAGCAGCAACACAATAACCATAAACCCTGCTGAATTTTGTTTTTTGTCTCTCAGCTAAGTATATCACACGTAAAAATAAACCAACAAAAAGCGCAATTACCACAAGTGACCCGGCAAATCCCCATTCTTCACCAACTGTTGTAAAAATGTAATCGGTATGCTGTTCAGGTACAAACCCACCTTTGGTTTGGGTTCCTTCCAGAAAACCTTTTCCAACCCAGCCACCTGATCCAATGGCAATTTCTGACTGATTTGTATTGTATCCGATACCTTTCATATCGACTGTTTTACCTAATAAAATATTAAAACGATCTCTATGGTGTTGCTTAAAAACGTTATCAAAAACATAGTCTACGGATAAAACAAAAGCAGAAATACCAACTAGTATTATACTGCTTAATATGATATTTCTGTCTACAACTCTTCCTTTAAAATGAATAATCATCAATACGGCTAATGCTATTAGAATAACTACGTAGGGTTCTAAAACAAGTGTCAGGACAAACAATAAAATGGTGATAAAACCTGTCCATACATACCATGACGGCAGACCTTCTCTATATAATACTATAATAAAAATACTGTAGATAAGGGCACTTCCAGGATCGGGTTGAGGTAAAATTAATAATACAGGTAAAAACACAATTGCTAAAGCCTGAACTTGCCTGTTTACGTCTTTTAGATTAATTTGAGTGTCACTTAAATATTTGGCCAATGCCAATGAAGTTGCAGCTTTTGCAAACTCAGAAGGCTGTAATGTGAAACTTCCAATAGCATACCAGCATCTTTGTCCGGCAATTGTTTTTCCGAATACGAATAATCCTGCCAATGATAATAAGGAAACCCCAAAAATAATACTGGCGTATTTTTCATAGAATTTTCCATCAACAAAAAGGACAACGAAAATTAGAGGAATAGTACAACCAATAAAAATTAGTTGTTTTTGATAAGTTCCTTCTGTCGATAGTAATGATGAAGAATAGATGTTCAGCCACCCTAATGTTACTAACGCAGTATAGATAAAAACACTTACCCAGTCGATGTTATTTTTTACACTTTGATTTTTCATTTGAAATAATCTTTGTTAGTTTTCTTTAGTGGTGTCTACAGGTATATTTTTGACTTCTACTTTCGGTTTTACAATTTTAGCTCTCATAACAGAATCTTTTGGAGTAGATTCAATTGCACTCGCTGCTGTTATACCACCAACCTTAGCATACTCGCTTAAAAGACTTTTGTTTAAAACACGAATTTCTAAATCATTTCTTGTGATTTTCTTTCTCAAATATTTTTCGATCATCAAACTGGCAATTGGACCAGCAACAGTTGCACCAAATCCTCCGTTTTCAATCATAATAGCGATAGCTATTTTTGGATTTTCTTTTGGAGCAAAAGCCACAAATATAGAGTGATCTTTAAGCTGAGTTCTTTTTCCGTTTATTTTAGCAAAGTTTTCTGCCGTACCTGTTTTTCCACAAATATCAATACCTTCTACTCTAAGAGCGTAAGCTGTTCCTTTGTTGTACACATCAAATAAACCACTTATTACAGGAGGAAAGTATTTTTGATCAATTGTTGTAACGTGTTTAGTCGTAAACTTAGCATCAATTTTTTTTCCTTCAATCTTTTTAATGATATGAGGTGTATAATAATACCCCTGATTGGCAACTGTTGCCATCATATTTGCTAATTGAATAGGAGTCATTAAAACTTCTCCCTGACCAATAGAATTGGATATAATTGTTGTGCTTCTCCAACCTCCATTAGGGTAAATTTTCTTGTAGGTTTTAGATGTTGGGATATTTCCTTTTTTACCGGTTGGTAAATCATATCCCATAAACTGACCTAAACCAAAACTCTTTACGTGATCACTCCACACATCAACAGCTTGGCCTGGATTTGCATATTTATTAATCATTAGCATGTATACATTTGCAAAATAGGTATTACATGAATTGTAAATACCATTATGCAATTGATGTGGACCAAAACCGTGGCATTTCATAAAACGGCCTCTACCATAACTAAATCCATGATGACACATGAAAGTCGTTTGCTCATTAATAACACCTTCTTGCAAAGCAACCAAACCAGTTAATATTTTAAATGGAGAACCAGGAGGATATTCCGCTAAAAGTCCTCTGTCATATAAGGGTTTTGCAATCGAATCGTGATATAAAAGGGTATAGTTTTTAGATCGTTGTCTTCCTACCAAAATACCAGGGTCATAAGATGGTGCAGTAACTAATGCTAAAATTTCACCAGATTTAGGTTCAATAGCAACAATTCCACCTCTTTTATTAATCATCAATTCCTCTCCGTATTTTTGAAGTTCAGCATCAATGGTTAAATTAATGTCTTCTCCGGCAACAGCGATCGTATCATATTTTCCATTTTTATAGGAACCTATTTCTCGGTTGTATTTATCTTTTTGGATGTATTTTACACCTTTTATACCGCGTAAGATTTCTTCGTAGCTTTCTTCGACACCTTGTTTTCCAATTAAATCCCCACTATTGTAATAAGGGTTTTTAGCAATTAATTTTTCGTTTACCTGAGTGATAAATCCAAAAATATTAGCGCCATAATCTACTTCATAGTCACGAAGCGATCTTTTTTGAAAATAGAACCCTTCGAACTTTCTGATTTTCTCCTGAAAAGCAGCAAATTCACTTTTGTTTAATTGTGATAAAAATACAGAAGGTAATCGCGGACTATATACTCTTGCTTTAGCTACTCTTTTTTCGTAATCTTCTTTTGTGATGTTTAATAAAGAACATAACTCATCAACATTCAGGTCTTCTTTAATGTCGCGAGGAATAACCATAATATCATAAGAAGCCTGATTGGCAACTAATAATTTGCCATATCTGTCATAGATATAACCTCTTTCAGGATAGTCATACTGTTTTTTTATCGCGTTATTCTCTGATTTTAATTTAAATGAATCATCAATAACTTGCAAATAAAATACCCTGATCAGCAGCAAAGATGCTGCGATAATAATTAAAGAGGGCAGCAAAACTTTTCTCATCGTTTATTGGGCTTAATAAGATATATTATTATGATTGAAATAATTATTGTAAAAATTGTACTAAATAAAGTTCGGAGTAGAATATCCCAAATAAATTTAAACTGAAAAGCTTCGAGTATAAATAATATTATGTGATGCAATAAAACAGAAACCAGAATAAACGAAAAGCGCTCAGGTGTCAGGGATTCGTTTAGTTTTATGGTTTGATATTCGTAACTCAATCCAAACGAAAATTTAAAAATATAAGGTCTGTAATAAGCTAGAATAACACATGCTGTGGCATGAATACCTCCTGAATTACAAAACATGTCCATGGTAAGGCCAAGTAAAAAACTTGAAATTATTAAACCTGATCTGTTGCTGTTTACAGGATATAGAATAATATACAGAATGTACGGAAAAGGACTTATGTATCCTAAAAAATTCATATTATTAAAAATAACAATCTGAATTGCCAGTAACATAATAAATCGAAAAATATTGACTAACAATGCGCTATTCATCTTTTTCCTTGTTTTCTAAATTAATAAGTTCTTCTCTGTCTTTACTCTTGATTATATAAACGTGACCTAAGTTTGTCATATCATTAAATAACTTAACTTTTATGACATAATAACTTGAGTTGTCTTTTTTGTAAACAATGTCTACTGTACCAATATTAATTCCCTCAGGAAATATAACAGACTGTCCGCCTGTAACGATAGTATCTCCTTTTTTTACAGAAGCTAGTCTAGGAACATCCTCAAGCTGAACAAATCCTGTACTTTTACCATCCCAGGTTAATGAACCAAAGTGATTTGATTTTTTTAGTTTCGCGTTGATTTGCGATTTCATATTCAAAATACTTATCACTGTTGAATATCTTGGTGATGTGTTATCTATCACTCCAATGATCCCTAAACTATTAATTACTCCCATATCTGGTTTAATGCCGTCATTTGCTCCGGAATTTAACGTAATATAGTTTTCGTGCCTGTTATAAGAGTTATGAATTACTTTTGAAACAATAATGTCAGCAGGTTTTACTCCTTTTACGCTGTCCGCCAACGGTATTTTTGTAGTATCCTCTTTATTAAAAAGGAGGCTTTTTAATCTTGCGTTTTCAAGTACAAGTTCGTCGTTTTCGGTTCTTAAATTCAAATATTCATTAATATGATTGATTTTTTCATAAACACCTCCGCTTAAAAAATTAGCTGAACTGATTACTTTGCTTCTGTGATAGGAATGGGATTGAATGCTGAGAACCAACGAAATACCTAAAAGCAGCAAAAACAGCAATCGGTTACTGTTTCTTATAATAAAATTAAAAATTTGCTGCATTTCTTGTTTGGTTATTTTGTTTCAGGATATGCTTTAAGGTTTCAAATTTTATGAGAGTCAAATTTGATCATTTGACTCTCATAAAAAAAATATTAGTTATTATTTTGAATCTTATTTAATTAAGATACTTTTAAATTTAGCAATGTTTTTTAATGCCATTCCAGTTCCACGAACTACCGCTCTTAAAGGATCTTCGGCAATGTAAACAGGTAAGTCTGTTTTTAGTGAAATACGTTTATCAAGACCTCTTAACATCGATCCACCACCAGCTAAATAAATACCCGTGTTGTAAATATCGGCTGCTAATTCAGGAGGAGTTTGAGATAAAGTCTCCATTACAGCATCTTCGATACGTTGAATTGATTTGTCTAATGCTTTTGCTATTTCACGGTATGAAACATCTACTTGTTTTGGTTTCCCGGTAAGTAAATCTCTACCCTGAACTGACATATCTTCCGGAGGTCCATCTAAATCTTCGATAGCAGCCCCAATCTGAATTTTAATTTTCTCAGCAGTACTTTCTCCCACAAAAAGGTTGTGTTGCGTACGCATGTAATAAACGATATCGTTTGTGAAAACGTCACCTGCAATTTTTACAGATTTATCACATACAATTCCGCCTAATGCAATAACAGCAATTTCGGTTGTACCACCTCCAATATCAACAATCATATTTCCTTTTGGCTGCATGATATCGATACCAATACCAATTGCTGCTGCCATAGGCTCATGAATTAAATAAACTTCTTTTCCGTTTACTCTTTCACAAGATTCTTTTACAGCTCTCATTTCAACCTCAGTAATTCCAGACGGAATACATACTACCATGCGTAAAGCCGGAGTAAACATTCTTTTTTTCAATGCCGGAATACTTTTAATGAACATATTGATCATTTTTTCTGAAGCATCAAAATCGGCAATTACACCATCTTTCAAAGGCCTTATGGTCTTGATGTTTTCATGCGTTTTACCTTGCATCATGTTGGCTTCCTTACCAACAGCAATGATTTTGCCTGATATTCTGTCACGTGCAACGATTGACGGACTATCAATAACAACTTTATCATTATGAATGATTAAAGTGTTTGCGGTACCAAGGTCTATCGCAATATCCTCGGTCATGAAATCAAAAAATCCCATAAGTTTTTTAGGGGTTTAAAATGTTATAAATAATTATCGAACAAAGTTAAACAAATTAATGTTTAAAATGACGTGTTCCTGTAAATACCATTGCAAGATTATTTTCGTTGCAATAATTGATGCTTAATTCATCTTTTATCGATCCACCTGGCTGAATTACAGCTGTAATTCCTGCTTTTTTAGCTAATTCTACACAATCCGGAAAAGGGAAAAATGCGTCACTTGCCATTGAGGCTCCTGTTAGGTCAAATCCGAAAGCTTTTGCTTTATCAACTGCCTGCATCAAAGCATCCACTCTTGATGTCTGACCAGTTCCTGATGAAATTAAAGTTCCGTTTTTAGCAAATACGATTGTATTTGATTTTGTGTTTTTACAAATCTTCGAAGCAAAAATCAAATCCTCTATCTCCTGAGCAGTTGGCTCTGTTGTTGTAACGGTTTTTAAATGCTCTTTATTATCTGTAATAGTATTTCTATCCTGAATTAACAAACCATTAAGACATGTTCTTACTTGTCTTGAAGGCAATTCAACTTCATTTTGAACTAATATAATTCTGTTTTTCTTTTCTTGTAAAACAACAATTGCTTCGTCATCATAACTAGGTGCAATGACAACTTCACAGAATAATTTATTGATTTCCTGTGCTGTAGCTAAGTCGATTTTAGTGTTTGCAATTAAAACTCCACCAAATGCTGATGTTGGGTCGCAAGCCAAAGCAGCTAAATAAGCTTCGCTAATTGTTTTTCTTGAAGCTAAACCACAAGCGTTATTATGTTTTAAAATAGCGAATGTTGGTCCGTCAGTTTTAAATTCATTAATTAAATTTACTGCAGCATCAACATCTAATAAATTGTTATATGACAATTCTTTTCCGTGAATTTTTTTGAACATTGCGTCAAAATCTCCAAAGAAAAATCCTTTTTGATGCGGGTTCTCACCGTATCTTAAAACCTGACCATCTGCAATGCTTTCTTTGTAAATAGTTTCGTCAGTATTAAAATAATTAAATATAGCACCGTCATAATGAGAAGAAACGTGGAATGCTTTTGTAGCAAGCAATCTTCTGTTTTCTAATGTTGTCGCTCCATTTTGTTCTGTAATCAAATCCAGAAGCAAACTGTATTCGTTTACTGAAGCTACAATTACCGTGTCTTTGAAGTTTTTTGCACCGGCACGGATTAATGAAATTCCGCCAATATCAATTTTTTCAATAATATCTTGTTCGCTCGCACCTGAAGCAACCGTTTTTTCAAAAGGATATAAATCAACAATTACCAAATCAATCTGAGGAATATCAAATTCTTTCATTTGCTGAACATCGCTTTCATTATCCTGACGATTTAAAATTCCGCCAAAAATTTTAGGGTGTAAAGTTTTTACTCTTCCTCCAAGAATTTCAGGAAATGAAGTAATATCTTCAACTGGAACTACAGGAATTCCAAGGTTTTTTATAAAATCTTCAGTTCCTCCAGTAGAATATAATGTGACGTTTTGCTCGTGCAATTTTCTAACGATTGGCTCTAGTCCATCTTTCGAAAAAACAGATATTAATGCGGATTGAATTTTTTTTGTTGTGCTCATTGTGTAGTTATGTTTTTCAGACTGCAAAAGTAGTTTTTTTAAATATTATTTTAAAGAAAATTAATGTAACATTCTCTTAAAAAAAACTACTGATGAGTAAGTTAACTTTTATTAGGTTTTTGATTTTAATTTATTGAATTTTACTTTATTGAAAAATACGAAAATATGCTACTTTATTTAAGATTATTAAAGGAAAGTCTAAGCTTTGCCATAAATGCTTTGCGAAATAACAAATTGCGTACATTATTGTCGTTGTTAGGGGTTACGATTGGTATTTTTTCGATTATCGCTGTTTTAGCTGCCGTTGATTCTCTTGATCGTAAAATTTCTAAAGATTTAAGCAGTTTAGATAAAAATACAATTTATTTAATGAAATTTTGCTTTGGACCATCTGAAATTCCACAATGGAAAAGAGAACAGTTTCCAAATGTGAAATATGATGAATATATCGCTTTGAAAAATTCTCTAAACAATACAGATCAGGTTGGTTATCAGCTTTTTGTTAGCAGGGAAAGTTTAAAATATGATTCGAAAACTGTAGCTGATGTAAATATTGTTCCATCTTCTTATGAAATGGTTGATATTGACGGATTGAGTTTTGATAAGGGAAGATTTTATACGGAATCTGAATCCAATTCGGGATCGCCCGTAATTGTTCTGGGTTATGAAATTGCAAACGGACTTTTTGGATCTGATGATCCTATCGGAAAAAGTATTCGTTTGTATGGACAACGTTTTTCTGTTATTGGCGTTATGACAAAACAGGGGGCTGGTTTTTTTGGAGATAGCAATGATACCTCTGTTTATTTGCCGGCTAATTTTTTGCGTAGGATGTACGGTGATAGTGATGCAATGACACCGGTAATTGTATTAAAACCTGTGAAAGGAATCGATATGGATGCTTATAAGGCTGAAGTTGCACAGAAACTAAGAGCTATTCGCGGAATGAAAGCGGGTGAAATTGATAATTTCTTTGTTAATGTACTTTCCGGGTTTACAGATTTTATTGACGGTATTTTGGGTCAGATGAATGTTGTTGGATGGATTATCAGTGGATTTTCTCTTTTAGTTGGAGGGTTCGGAATTGCGAATATTATGTTTGTTTCGGTTAAAGAGCGAACGAACTTAATTGGAATTCAAAAATCACTTGGAGCTAAAAATCGTTTTATATTATTTCAGTTTTTATTTGAAGCGATAATTCTTTCTGTTATTGGAGGAATAATAGGACTTTTAATGGTTTGGGGGATTGCACTGATTTTAACGAAAGTGCTTGATTTCGAATTTGTTTTAAGCTTTGGGAATATAATTTTAGGAACTACGTTAGCAGCTATTATTGGATTAATATCCGGAATTCTTCCAGCAATTTCCGCAGCCAATTTGGATCCGGTTGAAGCAATTCGAACTGGAATGTAGTACGTTTTTTGTGTTATTAATTGTGATTTTTTTTAAAGGACTAGATAATTAGATACCTACTTGTTAGGTATGCAATTTAAATCAATAAATAAATGAGCTTTAACTTGAAACCCGTCGATACCGTTGAGTCTATTTCTAGAGAAGATTTTAAAAAGAACTATTTAGATAAGAGAAAACCTTTAATTATAAAAGGATTAACAAAAGACTGGCCTGCAAGAGAAAAATGGTCAACGGAGTATTTTAAGCAAATTGCAGGAGATATTGAGGTAAAACTAGTTGATAATTCCAAAGCAGATCCTACAAAAGTAATCAATGCCTCTATTGCTAGTATGAAATTTGGTGAATACCTGGATTTAATAAAAAGAGAACCAACACAATTACGCATTTTTTTCTTCAATCTTTTCAAACACAGACCCGAATTAATTAATGATGTAAAAATTCCAAAAGAATTAATGGGTGGTTTTATAGAAAGCATGCCTGCCATGTTTTTTGGTGGCTCAAGCGCCTTCACCTTTTTACATTATGATATCGATTTACCGCATCTTTTTCATACTCATTTTGGAGGTCGAAAACATATTATATTGTTTGACTATAAATGGAAAAAAAGACTTTATTGCGTTCCCAATACTACTTATGCTTTAGAAGATTATGATGTTGCTAATCCTGATTTTGAAAAATTTCCCGCTCTAAAAGGTGTCGAAGGATATGAAGTTTTTATGGAACATGGAGATACTTTGTTCATGCCAACCGGAATGTGGCATTGGATGCGCTACGTAGACGGTTCTTTTTCCCTGAGTCTTCGTGCATGGGATCGATCAATAACGCGTAAAATGGCCAGCGTTTGGAGTTTGTTTATGCATGGCGCGGTTGATAGCGCAATAAAAGTAGTTTTTAGAGAACGTTATGCGATATGGCGTGAAAAGTTAGCTTTTAAAATTGCTGATAGAGAATTGAAAAAGGGAAAACCTAAAAATTAGCAGAATTTAGAATTATCTTTTTCAATTAAAAAAATAAAAAATGGAACGCGCAGAAAAATCCCGTAGGAATGAAATATTGGTAGCAACGGAATTTATTCCGTTGGAAAAATGAAGAGAGAATTTAGAAGTTCCGTAGGAACGATACATTTTCTATTTTAATGATTTAGTTTTGGTTTTATAAGAGGAAATTTTATTCTGTTTCTATCCCATTTAATGATGTCGGAATAATAAGGCTCATTATTTTTCTTATATTTCAAAACAGTATCTTCTTCCTGAGTAGTTCTTCGAATGAAATATAAATCTTTTTCTTTTAAATAAGATTCAATCGCTTTAATTAAATTAAAATAGTTTTCCGATTTTAAAGTATCTAACTTTGATGATATTATAGTTATATTTCTAAAATTATCCTTATGATTTAATTTTATAAACTCAGAAAGTGCAATAGGTGGTATTTCAATTAGGTCCTTAGGTTGTAAATTTATAAAATAAGGAATTGTGTCAAGCGGCTCAGTTATGCAAACACGTCCAATTTTCTCTCTTTGAAAATAGTATATTTTTGAATTATTATCAATTATAAAAGTATTTGTTCCATAAGCTACTCCTCCTGGTAACGGTGGAGGTGGAGGAATATTCGTGTCTCTTGGTTTATTAGAAATATTAGAGATAATAGAATGTTTAGAAATCACATAAGGAGTATTTTGTATTGTGTTTTCTTTTTTGGTGCAATTTAAAAAACATAAACAAACCATTAAAACGCTAAAAAATTTCGCCATAAAAATAAGATTTAAAATAAAGATATAAAAAATCCCATTTGCCTTAGCGAATGGGATTCTATATGTTTCAGAAGTTTTAAAACTATCTAATGGTATTATTTTGAATCAAATCGATATACAAGTTGATCTTGTCTTTCAATTCTTTTCTAGGCGTGATAAAGTCTAGGAAACCGTGCTCTAAAAGAAATTCCGCAGTCTGGAAACCTTCTGGTAAATCTTTACCTGTAGTATCGCGAACAACACGAGGGCCGGCAAAACCAATCAAAGCACCTGGCTCAGAAATATTGATATCTCCTAACATAGCATATGATGCAGTTGTTCCTCCAGTTGTTGGATCTGTACAAAGTGAAATGTAAGGCAATTTAGCTTCAGCTAATTGAGCTAGTTTTACAGAAGTTTTTGCTAATTGCATTAACGAATAAGCAGCTTCCATCATACGAGCTCCACCTGATTTAGAAATCATAACAAAAGGTAATTTGTTTTTGATCGCGTGATCAATACCTCTGGCAATTTTTTCTCCAACAACAGCTCCCATAGATCCTCCAATAAAGGCAAAATCCATACAGCAAATTACAAGCTCTTTTCCTTTGGATTTTCCAACTCCTGTACGTACAGCGTCCTTAAGGTGTGTTTTTTCCATTACATCTTTCAATCTTTCTGCATATTTTTTTGTATCCACAAAATGCAGAGGATCTTTTGATGTCATATTTTTATCTAACTCAACAAATTCGTTGTTGTCGAATAAAATTTCAAAATAAGTAGCGCTTCCAATTCGAACGTGAAAATCATCTTCTGGACTAACAAATAAGTTTCTGGCTAATTCGTCAGCATCAATAATTTTTCCGGTAGGAGATTTGTACCACAATCCTTTCGGAACGTCCATTTTATCTTCTGTAGCGGTCGTAATCCCTTTTTCCTGTCTTTTAAACCAAGCCATTTTTTTAATTTTAAGAATGTAGATTTTAAAGTTTAGATTATCAAAACTGATTCGAAATTTAAATTCCAGGCTTTTTTAGAAGTCCGGAATCTAAATTCAGAAATCTAAAATTTAAAGTGTATTTACGTTATTCAAGTCTGCAAAAGCTTGCTCAAGTCTTGCATTGAATGTCACTTCGCTTTCACGAACCCATCTTCTTGGGTCATAATATTTTTTGTTAGGAACATCAGCACCTTCCGGGTTACCAATTTGAGATTTCAAATAGTCAATGTTTTTAACCATATAATCACGAATTCCTTCAGTATATGCAAATTGTAAATCTGTATCAATGTTCATTTTGATAACTCCGTAGCTAATTCCTTCTCTGATTTCTTCAAGTGTAGAACCTGAACCTCCGTGGAAAACGAAATCTACCGGGTTATGTCCAGTGTTGAATTTGTTTTGAACGAAATCCTGAGAATTTTTTAAGATTTTTGGAGTCAATTTTACGTTTCCTGGTTTGTAAACACCGTGAACGTTTCCAAAAGCAGCTGCAATTGTAAATTTAGGACTTACTTTAGATAATTCTTCGTAAGCATAAGCTACTTCTTCCGGTTGTGTGTATAATTTTGAACTGTCAACATCAGAGTTGTCAACGCCATCTTCTTCACCACCTGTAATACCTAGCTCGATTTCTAATGTCATACCCATTTTACTCATTCTTGCTAAATACTCTTTACAGATCTCGATATTTTCTTCGATTGGCTCCTCAGACAAATCGATCATATGTGAACTGAATAATGGTTTTCCTGTTTCTGCAAAATGTTTTTCAGATGCATCTAACAAGCCATCAATCCAAGGTAATAATTTTTTTGCACAGTGGTCAGTGTGTAAAATTACAGTTGCTCCGTAAGCTTCTGCCAATGCGTGAATATGTTTTGCTCCTGCGATTCCACCAGCAATTGCTGATTTTTCACCTGCGTTAGACAATCCTTTTCCTGCGTTAAATTGTGCTCCTCCGTTTGAAAATTGAATGATAACTGGCGCATTAAGTTTCGCTGCAGTCTCAAGAACTCCATTAATTGTGCTTGACCCCGTAACATTTACTGCTGGAAGTGCAAATCCTTTTTCTTTCGCATAATTAAAAATCTCCTGTACCTGATCTCCTGTAGCTACTCCTGGTTTAATATTGTGTGCCATTGTAATTTTTTTTAGTTGTTTTTAGGTTTTTAGGTTGCAAAAATAAGAATTAATTAGCATTAGAAAGGATAATTTATTCCAAAATTTAAAACCGAGTGCCCAAAATTGTACTCTTTGAACCAGCGGTCTCCCTTCTCATGTGCCGGATTATAAGTCTTGAAGCCTAAATCTAATCGAATTACAAAAAAGCTTAAATCGTATCGTAATCCAAATCCTGTGCCTAAAGCAATCTCAGCTAAATCGTTTACGTTGTTAAATGTTGCCTTTTCATCGGTGACATTATCGAGCACATTCCAGATATTTCCGGCGTCTGCAAAGACAGCTCCCTTAACATCTCCGAAAACCTTGAATCGGAATTCGGCACTCAGTGCAATTTTCATATTTGCCTCGTTAAAATCATCTAAAGCATCGGTACTTCCCGGGCCTAATGAGTAAGGTTGCCACGCTCGATTATCATTTGAACCTCCGGAATAATAACTTCGTGAAAACGGAATATAATCTGAATTGCCAAAAGGAATCGCAATTCCGAAAAAGCTTCGAACGGCCAAGACTTTCTCTTTTCCAAAATCCCAGTGTTTAATGTAATCTACCTCCGTTTTAAGATATTCTGAATATTCCAAATTGAATATTTCGTAATTACCATTTATATTTTTTTGAAGATTAGCTATACTCGAAACAGCAGATAATAAAGTTCCGGCCGATTCTATTTTGGCTTTAAATTGATAGAAAATATTGTCAGCAAGATCTTTTTTAGTTGTTTTCGTAAACGTGTAACTCGAGGCTAATATAAAATCATTTTCGGTCAGACGAACTCTTCGTTCTTCGATACTCTTCACGTCTTGATATTGCTCATCCGCCGGCGTTAAGGCTGTCTGTTCTGTTAAAACATCATTAGTAAACCCAGTCGTTCCTGATGAAATTATTAAATTTCCATCTATATCAACATTTAGAGGATCAACGTTATAATTTCTACCAATTCCATTTAATTCGTCATAAGAAGAGGTGTATACATTAAAATAATTATCAGGATTTAAGTTACGAACAAATTGCGCATTCAATACTTCAAGTTTCGCAGTATTCAAACGTTTTGGAGACCAGTTGTAAGATAATCCTCCGGTAAAATTTTCTTTATCCAAACCAATATTTCGCTGTTTTGAGAAACCTGCAGCAATAATGGTCGAAGGAATCATCCTTTTCGGAATAATTTTTTCGGTTCCAAAAGGCATTAAGATCCTTGGGAAATTAAGTTTGGTGTCAATTCCGTATTCCGAGACATTAAAGAAATTGTCATTAGGGTTAGCCATATCTTTTGATGATCCGACATTTACACGTGCCGAAATTTCTAGTGTTTCAGCTCGGTTAAAAACATTACGAATCGTTTCTGAAACACTGGCTCCAATTCCAAAATCCTGAATATTAGAATGTGTTACATCCAGAGTAGCTCCAAAACTATATTTTTTTCTGGGTGTCAGATATACATTGGCTATTAATGATTGCGCCGTCGAATCTCGTTTATCAACTTCATATTGTATAGAAGGATAATTAAAAATCTTCAGGTTGTTTAAATAACGCGAGGAAAGTGTTGTTCTCGTATCAGAATAAGTGCTTCCTTTATTAATAAAAATAGCATCAGTAATGGCCCGCGGTTTATATTTTAGCTTTTTATAACTGTACAAATTAAAGTTTTTGTAAGTCGTACTATCTGTTATTTTGTTTTTTGCATTGGCTGCCGAATAGTCTGTATAAATGTTTACATCGCTTATTTTATACAATTTAAATGGTTCAGTTCTGCTTGAATCTCTTTCCTGAATATTATTATTGTTAATTTTTAAATTAATGTCTGCCTTATTTTTTTTGCCAATTGTATCTATATCAAAAGTAATATAAGTTGGCTGGAAGAAATATGCACCATGATTTCTGAAATAAGTGGTTATGCGATTTTTTTCTTCTTCAAAATCTGAAGTTTTATATTGCTTTCCGGATTTTAAAACTGAAGGTTCCGGATTTGTTTTATATAAGGAATCTAAAGCCGGAGTTAAAATAGTTGTTCTGATAGAGTCTAAAGTGTAGCCGGGACCAGTAAGAATATTGTAATTTATTCTCGCTTTTTTTGGTGCTATGCTATCAATTGTGTAATCAGTTTTTACATTAAAATAACCATTATTGAAATAATAGAATTTTAAACGTAATAAAGATTTTTTTGTTTTTGTAGTATCAATAATAACTGGCGGTTCACCAGTGTTTTTTAAGAATTCATGTAAACCTTTATAAAAAAATGATTGTCCAAGTCGGTCAACTTGTTTTGCTGATAGAAATTTAGCCTGACGCTCGTACAAGCCCGGATGATTTTTAAATTTAGCCTGATAAGTAGAATCTGGATTTAAATTGGCTAAATTGTACAAATTTAAACGCAATTTATACCCTAACAGAGTTCCATTTGGTTTTTGGTACATCTGATTTGATGCAGTTTCATCATTGGTATTCTTTCCATTAACAAGAATATTATTTTTTACAAGAAGTTTTTTTCCATCAGGAACTCTTTTTACAGCATCACAAGCGCAAATAAATATTGCTATTAGAATAAATGCTATTATTTTTGTGGAATTATTTTTCAAGTGTTCTAAAATATTTAATTCAAAAGTACATTATTTTATGGTTAGTAAAAACCAAATAAAACTTATAACAGGCTTGCATCAAAAAAAGCAGCGTTTTGCAAATCAATTATTTTTTGCCGAAGGAGTAAAAGTAATTCAGGAATTGTTGCAATCCAATTTTGAATTAGAGCATTTATACACGACTTTAAATGATTTTGAGACTGTTCAGCCTTCAAAGCGCACTCTCGTTAATGAACAGGAACTTAAAAAAATAAGTGCTTTGGCAACTCCAAATTCTTGTTTAGCTGTATTCAAAATCCCTGCCGAAAATAAAGTAATCGACTCAGGATTAATCATTGCGCTAGACGATATTAGAGATCCCGGAAATTTGGGAACAATTTTACGTCTTTGTGATTGGTTTGGTGTCAAACAAATTATTTGCTCTAAAGAAACAGTAGATATCTATAATCCAAAAGTAGTCCAGGCCACAATGGGTTCTATTGCCAGAGTAAATGTCAACTATATTGATTTAAAAACTTTTATCACACAAACAAAATTACCTGTTTTTGGAACTTTTATGGACGGTGATAACATCTATCAATCAAATTTGCCTCAAAATGGAATCATTATTATGGGTAATGAAGCCAATGGTATTTCAGCAGAAATTGAAAAAATAGTAACCAGCCGAATCTCAATTCCAAGATTTGGAGAATTACAAAAAACAGAAAGTTTAAATGTAGCTACCGCAACAGCAATTATTCTTAGTGAATTTAAACGAAATAGTTAAGAATTTGTTTTAATGAAAAGTGAAATTAATTAAAATTGCTCGCGATTTCATAGAATCGATATTATCTGTCCAGGGACTAGGTCCTTTTGCAGGGTTATCACGAATTAATTCATCCGTAATTCCAAACACACCTCTGATCGAAGGAGAGAAAATAAAATATTCCGAGAAGATATCAATTCCAAAACCTAGCTCGTAGGCTGCAGTCCAGGGCTTTACTCTGAATTTTCCTTCAAAATTATCATCTTGCGATTTTGAATTGCTTGATAAATTTAATGTAGTCGACATTCCACCTACTAAATAGGGACGAATGTTCCCAGTTCTTAAGGCTGAGAATTTCAATAACAAAGGAAAGTGGATATAGGTGCTGTTTACTTCTCTTAAATAATCTTGTTCCGAAGCCATATTTGGATAATACAGATCACGTTTTGTATAGTACAAACCTGGTTCAAAACGTAAATTAATATATTCCTGCAGTCTTAAATCGGCAACAACGCCGACATTAAAACCAGTAGTCTTTTTTACCTGAATATCAGGACCGGGATTTTTGTAGTCAAATTTAAAATCAAAACTATTAAAACCTAAAAAATAACCAAAATACAGGCGTTGTTTTTGCCAGTTTTCAAGATTGATTATAGGATCTTTGCTAAACATACTTTTAGCAAATTGCGAATATCCTTTTGTCGATAAGACTAATAAAAGTAAGATTACTGTTTTTTTCATACTATTTTTTAGAAGCAGAATAAATGGTTGCAACTCCAAAAGTTTGAGGCATTGCCACAACATCTATAAACCCAATTTTTCTCAAAATATTGTTTAAGGCCTCTCCGTAAGGAAAAACGGCTGCGGATTCTGATAAATAGCCATAAGCCGAATTATCTTTTGAAAATAATTTTCCGATTATTGGAAGTATATTTTTGCTGTAAAACCTATAACCTTGTTTATATGGAGTTTTATCCGGAACTGAAGTTTCTAAAATAACAAATACGCCGCCTGGTTTTAAAACTCTTAAGATCTCAGAAAAACCTTTTTCCAGGTTTTCAAAATTTCGTACTCCAAAACCAACGGTAATGGCATCAAAGTAATTGTCTTCAAAAGGAATATTTTCAGAATCACCTAAAACTAAATCTATAATATTAGAAAGGTTTTTATCTTCAACTTTCTTTTTACCAACTTCAAGCATTCCTGCAGAAATATCCAAACCAATGATTTTTTCAGCCTTAGTCTGAGCCATTAAAATAGCTAAATCGCCCGTTCCTGTTGCGATATCAAGAATTATTTTCGGATTAGTGTCCGATACGATTTTTAATACTTTTTTTCGCCATTTAATATCGATTCCAAATGAAATTACGCGATTCAAATTGTCATAGTTCCCAGAGATGTTATCAAACATTTGGGCAACCTGCTCTTTTTTTCCTAAAGAGGAGTCTTTATATGGGGTTATTTTTTCAGACATTTTTTTTATTTACGCAAATATAATACAAACTGTGTTAACTGTAATTGCGTTTTTAAATTTGTAAATCAAATGTTTTAGAATAAGCTATTTATAAACAGCTGATTTGTGTTTTTGACTCTCACTAAAAGCGGGTATTTTCAAAAAATCACTAAAAGTGGGTATTGTGCAGTGCTTGATTTATGGTCACTTTTGCTAAAGATAAAATGATGAAATTTTAATGATTGATAGAATATAATGACTTAAATCAAATGAATACTTTCTTGCACTGGTAATTTCATTTGTTCTTGTAAGTAGTTTTGAAAGTGTTGTTTTAAACCACAATACTGTTTTTTAAAATAAGTGCAAAATACGTTCTTAGGATTAAATTTGTTTTTGGAAATTTTAATTTTCTTGCCTTTAATATCTTAGTGGTATTTGTTATTAAAGGCTCTTTTTGAGATTTATTCTCAAATAACTTTAAATGTTATTCAGCTAATTCAAATGTTTTAAACATTTGTGATTTTTACAAAAACTACTTCCTGAAAGAGTCAGATCAAAAAAAATCAATCGTTTTAAAAAACATCCTTCAAAAGAGGATGTTTTTTTTATTTATCGTCGAATGTAAGTTTCGTAAGTATAATCATAAAGATGTTTTTCGTCTCTAAAATTTTCTTCAGATTCAACTAATTGCCAGTCGGTTTTATCAATTTCAGGAAAATACGCATCGGCATCAAAACTATGATGTACTTTAGTTATTTCTAATATATCTGCATGCTCCATTCCTAAATTGTAAATTTCGCCTCCGCCAATGATGTATGAATCTTCATTTTCAGGACAAACAGTAATCGCTTTTTCTATACTATCAACGACAATACAGCCTTCCGGATTGTAATCTTTTTGTCGTGTTATTACAACATGAACTCTGTTTGGTAATGGTTTTGGGAAGCTTTCAAAAGTTTTTCTTCCCATAATAATATGATGATTCGTTGTGAGCGATTTGAATCTTTTGAAATCATTTGGCAAATGCCATACTAACTCATTATTTTTTCCAAGAGCATTATTTTCTGCAACGGCCGCTATCATTATAATCATGGTATTCTAACTAAATTTTATTATCGGTATCCTCATTTACTCTGGACTCTAATTGACTGATTCTTTTTTGCTGTAAAGCAACAAGTCTGTCAATTTGTTCTCTTTCCCATTTTTTATTCATGAAACGGTCTGTGATGTAGACTTTTATAAAATGTAAAATGAAGATAAAAAACCAAATTGTAATGCCCCAAATACACCAATTTTGATCTGTGTTAGCTCCAAAATCAAAAAATCTGTTCGCAATAAATAAAAATAAGCTGCCTAAAAGAAAAAGCACAAAATGAAAATATAGGATTTTTTTCTGCCTAAGTCTTCTTCGGGCGTATTCGTATTGTTCGTGCACTTCTTTTTCCATAAGACAATTGATGAATAATGAGGTTATAAAGTTAGAATTTATTTTGAAATCATGGTATTTTTGAGTGTAGAATATTTGGATTCAGGAGATTGATAAATGAGAAACACAAAATTATAGGTGCTTTAAATTATTGATAAGGTTAAAAAGAACAGCTGTTTTTGCTATTATCATAAATCGGTAAGGCAGCTATTGAATGTTCAGCTGAATTTCTGTAATTTAGGTGTATAAATCTAAAAACTAAATAGTTATGTCTTTAAAGAAACAATTTATCAAAACAAAACCAGTGTGTAAAGTTACATTTTCTGTGGAGGCTAAAGATGCAAATTCAGCTGCTGTAGTAGGAGATTTTAACAATTGGAATCCGGAAGAAGGAACTTTGAGTAAGTTAAAAAACGGAACTTTTAAAGCAACTTATGACTTAGTGAAAGATGCTATTTATGAGTTCAAATATGTAATTGACGGATTATATGTAAATGATCCTGAAGCTGATTCTTATAAATGGAATGATTTTGCAGGAAGTGAAAATAGTGTTTTAGTTGTATAAAAAAATCCGCTCAACTAAGCGGATTTTTTTATTTATACAGCAACACTTCCTTTTATGCCAGCATGTGGTTCATAGTCTAAAAGTGTAAAGTCGTTATAATCAAAATCAAAAATATTTTTGATCTCTGGATTTAAAATCATTTTTGGCAATGATTTTGGCTCTCGGCTTAATTGCAGCTCTAATTGCTCGATGTGATTGTTGTAAATATGTGCGTCTCCAAAAGTGTGAATGAATTCGCCTGCGTCTAAATCACAAACCTGGGCGATCATCATAGTTAGCAATGCATAAGAAGCTATATTAAAAGGAACTCCTAAAAATATATCAGCACTTCGTTGGTATAACTGACAAGAAAGTTTGCCTTTTGTCTCACCTTTTTCAATATCGGGACTTGAAACATAAAACTGAAAAAAGGCATGACAAGGAGGTAAAGCTGCCTTGTTGTTGGCAACGTTTTCTTCAAATGATTTTTTCGTGTCTGGTAAAACAGATGGGTTCCAGGCTGAAACCAACATTCGGCGACTATTTGGGTTTGTTTTTAGTTCTGTAATCAACTCAGAGATCTGATCAATTTCTTCGCTGTTCCAATTACGCCATTGATGCCCGTAAACGGGTCCTAAATCTCCATTTGAATCTGCCCACGCATCCCATATTTTTACTCCGTTTTCCTGAAGATATTTAATATTGGTGTCGCCTTTTAAGAACCAAAGCAATTCGTAAATGATAGATTTTAAGTGTAATTTTTTGGTCGTAACCATTGGGAAACCTTCACTTAAATCAAAACGCATTTGGTAACCAAAAACACTTTTTGTTCCTGTTCCTGTTCGGTCTCCTTTTTGGCAACCGGTTTCTAAAACATGTTTTACTAAATCTAAGTACTGCTTCATGATTGCTTTAAACTTTAGGCTCTAAACTTTAGGGCTTTTTCCTAATATTTAAAGCTTGTTTTTTTTATAGTTTTGCTTTAGCTTATAGACTAAAGCTTATGGCTTACAGCCTAAAAATTATCTTTTCGAAATTTCGTCTCTAATTTTTGCTGCTTTTTCATAATCTTCCTGAGAAACGGCCTGATCTAAAAGCTCGTTTAGTTCCTGTAAAGTATGTTTTGCATAGACATCACCAGATTGGTTGCTTTCTTTTTCATGACCAAAAGTCTCCGGATTAGAAAGTACGTCGTCAATTTCCTGAGCACCAGAATCGGTGTCCGCAGTATTCGATTTTAAATAAATTCCCGCTTTATCCAAAATGTTTTTATAAGTGAAAATCGGAGCGTTAAAACGCAGCGCCAATGCGATTGCGTCAGAAGTTCTGGCGTCAATAATTTCTTCTATTTTATCTCTCTCGCAGATTAAGCTTGAATAAAAAACACCATCAACCAATTTGTGAATGATCACTTGTTTTACAACAATATCAAATCTTTCAGCGAAGTTTTTGAATAGATCATGTGTTAATGGGCGAGGAGGTTTTATTTCTTTTTCTAAGGCAATAGCAATCGATTGGGCCTCAAAAGCTCCAATAACAATTGGTAATTTTCTTTCGCCATCAACTTCATTCAAAATTAGGGCATAAGCTCCATTTTGAGTTTGACTGTATGAAATTCCTTTTATGGACAATTTTACTAGACTCATATATATGGGTAAAAAAGGGCAATTAATGCCACATTTTAATACTTTTTTTGATTGAAAAATAAAGGTGCAATTTTAATCAAAAAATATGGAACAAAAAAGCTACCTAAAACAAAGATACGATTATCTTGTTTTTAGGCAGCTATATTTTTATAGAGAATTTTAAATTAAGAATGTTGTGCTTTAAAAGCTTTTAATTTCTCAATTAATTTTGGTACAATTTCGAATGCATCTCCAACAACACCATAATCAGCAACTTTAAAGAAAGGTGCTTCAGGATCGCTATTGATTACTACTTTTACTTTTGACGAATTGATTCCGGCAATATGCTGAATCGCTCCTGAAATTCCAACTGCAATATATAAATTTGTTGCAACTGGTTTTCCTGTTTGTCCAACGTGCTCGCTGTGAGGTCTCCATCCTAAATCAGAAACGGGTTTAGAACATGCTGTTGCAGCACCTAATACAGCCGCTAAATCTTCGATTAATCCCCAGTTTTCCGGACCTTTTAATCCACGTCCTCCAGAAACTACTACATCAGCATCAGCGATAGATACTTTTCCGGTTACTTTTTCTACAGATTCTACTTTTACACCAAAATCATTGTCTCCAATAGATGGGTTGAAGTCTTCTTCAGTTGCAGATCCTGCACTTTCAAAAATTCCGTAAGAGTTTTTAGCTAAACCAAGAACTTTTACATCTGTACTGATTTCAGTAATGTTGAAAGCTTTGTTTGAGAAAGCATTTCTCTTTACCTGAAAAGGTGAAGTACTAACTGGTAATCCAACAACATTTGAAGCAAAACCTGCATTTAGCGCCACTGCCACTAATGATGAAAGGTAAATACTGTCTGTTGTAGAAGAAAGCAATACTAATTTTGTCCCTTCTTTTTCAGCAGCCTGTTTTATAACATCGGCGTAAGCCTTAGCTGTAAAGCCTGCTAATTTATCGTTGCTTACTTTTAGAACTTTATCAACTCCGTATTTTGACAATTCGCTTACGTCGCTCGTATTTACAGTCAAAGCCGTTACGGTTGTTCCTAATGATTCTGCTACTTTTTTAGCGTAAGAAGCTAATTCAAAAGCAACTTTTTTAAATTTTCCTTCTGCAGATTCTGCATATATTAATATTGACATAATTTTTTGTTTAGAAGTTTAAAGTTTGCTTCGCCTGTTCGAGCAAAGCTCTCGGGTCAGGTTTCAAGTTCATAAACTGAGACTGAAAACTGAGACTAAATACTGATTACTAGATTACCTTCGCCTCGTTGTGTAATAAATTAACTAACTCATCTAAATTATCAGGAGAAACTAATTTCACTGCTGATTTAGGAGCTGGTTTTTCAAATTTCACTGCTTTTGTATTTACAGGAGCATCAACTGGTTCAAGAATAGTTAAGGCTTTTGTTCTTGCAGTCATAATTCCTCTCATGTTCGGAATACGCAAATCTTTTTCTTCAACAAGGCCTTTTTGACCTCCAATAATTAAAGGTAGGGTAGTGCTTACAGTTTCTTTTCCACCATCTATTTCACGAACTGCTTTTACATTGCTTCCTTCAACTGTTAATGAAGTACAAGAGTTTAAAAAGTTAGAACCTAAAATTCCTGCAATCATTCCAGGAACCATTCCACCATTATAATCTAAAGATTCTTTTCCTGCAATTACTAAATCGTAACCCCCATTTTTAATTACTTCAGCTAATTGTTTTGCAACGAAAAAACCATCAGTTGGATTAGCGTTTACACGAATAGCTTCGTTTGCGCCAATTGCCAATGCTTTACGCAAAGTTGGCTCTGTATCAGAACCTCCAACATTAACAACGGTTACAGTTGCTCCTTGTTGTTCCTGAAACCAAATTGCACGTGTTAAACCAAACTCATCATTAGGATTAATTACATATTGCACACCATTGGTATCGAATTCTGAATCACCATTGGAGAAGTTAATTTTTGAAGTAGTATCAGGTACATGGCTGATGCAAACTAATATTTTCATAAGTATATATTTTATATTTATAATATGCTTTGACAAATTTAGAAATTAAAATCGGAATAATATACTATGCATGCATAATATTTTTTAAAAACTATTACGTTTTCGAAGATTATGGAATTTGAAGGTGTTTTTGTTTGAATATGGAATTGAAAATTCAGTTATTTAGTCTGATTCATAGGAATTTTGCAATAGCGTTTCATTGAACAGTTGTTAAACTTAAAGGCAATTTATACTACTTTTTGATTTGTGTCGTTATTACGATGGAATTTGCTGAAATCAGAATTAAACAAATAAGCCAGAGTTTGTCTAAAAAATGTTTTTACGAAAGAAACAATCACAATTATATCGATTTCGTAAATATCACAATAAATTTTTAAAAGTTAAAAGCAAAGAAGAGGAGGAAGTTCGTGTGATTTTAAATTCAATTTATGCTTTTAAGTTATTTAAAATATTTATTTTTGCTCTTCAGAAAATTCAACATACAATATAAATATGAGAACAATACAATTTAGAGAGGCCATTTGTGAAGCGATGAGCGAAGAAATGCGTCACGATGAATCCATATATTTAATGGGCGAAGAAGTTGCAGAATACAACGGAGCATACAAAGCTTCAAAAGGTATGCTTGCTGAGTTTGGCGAAAAAAGAGTAATTGATACTCCAATTGCTGAGCTTGGTTTTACAGGAATTGCAGTAGGATCAGCTATGAATGGTTGCCGTCCTATCGTTGAATATATGACTTTCAACTTCTGTTTAGTTGGTATTGATCAAATTATAAATAACGCTGCTAAAATGCGTCAAATGACAGGAGGACAATTTAATGTACCTATCGTTTTTCGTGGACCAACTGCTTCTGCAGGTCAATTAGGAGCTACTCACTCTCAGGCTTTAGAGAACTGGTTTGCAAATACTCCGGGTCTTAAAGTTGTTGTGCCTTCTACTCCTTATGATGCAAAAGGACTTTTGAAATCTGCTATTCGTGATAATGATCCTGTAATTTTTATGGAATCTGAGCAAATGTATGGTGATAAAGGTGAAGTACCAGACGGAGAATATACAATTCCATTAGGAGTTGCTGATGTTAAACGTGAAGGAACAGATGTTACTATCGTTTCTTTTGGAAAAATCATCAAAGAAGCTTTTATTGCTGCTGATGAATTAGCTAAAGAAGGAATTTCATGTGAAATTATCGATTTAAGAACAGTTCGTCCGATGGATAACGAGGCGATCTTAAAATCAGTTAAAAAAACAAATCGTTTAGTAATTTTAGAAGAAGCGTGGCCATTTGCAAGTATTTCATCTGAAATCACATATATCGTTCAGGAACAAGCTTTTGATTTTCTTGATGCGCCAATTCAACGTATTACAACTGCAGATACTCCTGCGCCTTACTCTCCTGTTTTACTAAAAGACTGGTTGCCAAACGCAGCTGATGTAGTAAAAGCAGTAAAGAAAGTAATGTACAAATAATCAAATAAACAATACTTATAAAACTTCATCAGTCATATTAATTGATGAAGTTTTTTTTTTGCCAGATGATGAAGAAAATAATTTTACTCAGCCTGTTTTTTGTATTTGCACTTGCGAATATAGTTACTGCACAAACTAAAGTGAGCGGAATTGTTTTGGACAAACTGAATCAGCCTATTCCGTTTGCAAATATTGTTTTTAAAGGTTCAAACACAGGAATAGTTTCCAATGAAGATGGTCGTTTTTATTTGGAATCACCCAATACTTATACCGCTTTATTAGTTACATCTGCTGGATTTTCGGATAAGGAAATTCCACTAGAAAAAGCTGTAAATTATAATTTTAAAATAGTTTTAGGCGAAGCCGAAGCTTTAAACGAAGTTGTAATTTTTACCGGAAAAACATCTAAAAAGAATAACCCGGCATTAGATATTTTGAGGAAAATTTGGGAAAGAAAGCGTAAAAACGGTTTGTACCAATTCAATCAATATGAAATGCAGAAGTACGAAAAAGTCGAGTTTGATATGAACACGATCGATAGTGCTTTTATGAAAAATAAACTCTTCAAAGGAATGGAGTTTGTGTTTGATCATGTGGATACTTCTGATGTTACCGGAAAAACATATCTGCCAATCTTTATCAATGAATCAGTTTATGACGTTTATGGCGACAATAAACTGAAGAAAGTAAAAGAGAATATTAAAGGAAGTAAAACCTCTGGTTTCAATGGAAATCAACAGATTTTATCTTTTGTAAAAGATCTTTATTCGGATTATAATATTTACGACAATCACCTTACATTTTTTGATAAAAGTTTTACAAGTCCGCTTTCAAAAACTGGAATTGACGTCTATAACTATGTCTTAAAAGACAGCGCTTATATCGATAAAAAATGGTGTTATAATATTGTTTTTTATCCAAGACGTAAAAATGAGTTGACTTTTAAAGGAGATTTCTGGGTAAACGATACCACTTTTGCTATCAAGAAAATTAATATGGGTGTTACTAAAAGCGCCAATATTAACTGGGTAAAAGATATTTACATCGAACAGGAATTTGATGTAGAAAATGACTCTGTCTTCCTTTTAACACGAGATTATATGATGTCTGATTTTGCCTTGAATAAAAAGGAAAAATCAAAAGGGGTTTATGGAAAACGAACCACTTTATATCGAAATCATAAATTCAACATTCAGAAACCCGAGAAGTTTTATAAAGAAGAGGTCAATTATATAGACAATGCCGTTTACGATCGGCCTGATGAATTTTGGGACGAAAATCGTTTCGAGAAATTAAATAAGGACGAACAGGGTATTTACAAAATGTTAGATACTTTACAAACCGTCAAACGATTTAAGCAAATTTATAGTTTAGTTTCTATTTTAGGAAGCGGTTATGTCGAGTTTAAAAACTTTGATTATGGCCCAATTTTCTCCACATTTGGATACAACGAAGTCGAAGGGTTAAGAGTACGTGTAGGTGGACGAACCTATTTTGGACCAAATGATCCGTGGCGTATACAAGCTTATACGGCCTATGGTTTTGATGATAGTAAATTTAAATATGGTGTTTCTGGAAAATGGATGGTTGATAAGAAAAAACGATTCATCATTTCCGGAGGAAACAGGCGGGACATTGAACAAATTGGTGCGAGCTTAACCACAACAAACGATATTTTAGGCCGAAGTTTTGCTTCTTCTGCGCTTTTCACAACGGGAAGTAACGGGAAATTAACCAATATTAATTTGAGTAACATTTCATTTGAAATGGAACCCATGAAAAATTTCGTTGTTCAGGCAGGACTTTCTTATAGAACTTTAGAATCGGCTTCACCTACTTTTAGTCTGGATTATTATACCACTTTGCCAAGTCCTTCAAATCCTGCAGGAGTTGTTGCAAGTGCGGTAACACAATCTGAAGCTAATATTCAATTTGAATTTATGCCAAATCGTAAAACTATTGGTTTTGGAGTAGAACGTGACCTTGTTGATAGTCCGTTTAGTCATTTCTTTGTGAACTTTAGTTATGGTTTAAAAGGAGTTTTTAATAGTGATTTTGCTTATGAAAAAATACAGATTTACTATAAACAACCTATTATTATTGGTGCTCTGGGAAGATCGAATGTTATTTTGGAAACAGGAAAAACTTTTGGTACAATTCCGTTAGGATTAATGAGTGTAATTCCGGGTAACCAGACTTATTTCACAATTGAAAACACGTTCAGTAACTTGAATTTCTACGAATTCATTACAGATCAATATACTACTTTGCAATGGAATCATGATTTTGGAGGAAGATTATTCGCCAGAATTCCATTTATGAGAAAATTGAACTGGAGAGAGTTTGTTGGTGTAAAAGGAGTTTACGGAACTATTTCAGACGCAAACAGAGCTATCAATGCTTCAGATCAGCCTTATAATGCACCGGAAAATGTATATTGGGAATATAATGCCGGAATCGGAAATATCTTCAAAGTGTTTAGAATCGATTTCTCCTGGAGAGGAAGTTATTTAAATGCTCCGGATGCTAATAAATTTGCAGTAAAGGGATCTTTTGGATTCTATTTCTAAAAAATAAAAATTATTGCCACAAAGACGCCAAGTCGCTAAGATTATTTCTTTGCAACTTGGCGTTTTTCTATATACTATATTATTTCAAGCAGATTTTGCAGATTTGAGCTGATTAACGCAGATTTTATAATTTCAGTTTAAGGAAATGAATCTGATAAATCTGCAAAATCTGCGCGGAAAAAAACTTTGCGACTTGGCGTCTTTGCGAGATTCTTTTTTATTTAATTTTGGATTAGACTTAAAATCACATTATGCAAGAAGCAATCGATTTTCTATCAACTAAAAATCCAATATTTCAGGAAATTATTGAGAAATATGGTTTACCTCCAATTCCGAAACGCCCTCAGGGTTTTGAAACTTTGGTATTGTTAATTCTTGAACAGCAAGTCTCTATAGATTCGGCGAAAGCCACATTTTTAAAAATAAAATCTTATACAACTTGCAATCCTGAAAATATGTCGATTTTATCAGATGAAGAATTTCGATCTTTAGGTGTAAGCCGTCAAAAAACAAAATATATCAAAATTTTGGCTGAGGCAGTATTAAATAAAGAACTAGATATAGAAAGTTTAGCTTTAAAATCTGCAAAACAAGTTCGGGAAGAACTTATAAAATTAAAAGGAATTGGCAATTGGACAATCGATATTTATTTAATGTTTTGTTTGCAGGAACCGGATTTGATTCCACTGGGAGATATTGCAGTGGTTAATACAATCAAAGAATTGCTGGATATTCACGACAAAAATGAAATGGAAATTCATGCTGAACAATGGAGTCCGTATCGCTCTTATGCGACCTATTTACTCTGGCATTATTATTTAAATAAACGAAATCGCAAGATTACTTATTAACTATCTGTTATATAAATGGAAAGTATATTAATTAATGAATAAAAAGCATAGATTAATGTACTTTTTTCATTGTAAAAAAGGATTGTTTAGTTACTTTTGCAATCGAATTTATAGAAATAATAAAAAACGAAAATGACCGCAGACAAACTAACGACTTTCGATGTATTAATCGAAATACCAAGAGGAAGCAGAAATAAATACGAATACGATTTTGAAATCAAAAGAATGCGTTTTGACAGAATGTTATTCTCTTCAATGATGTACCCGGCTGATTACGGATTTATTCCGGAAACTTTAGCTCTTGACGGTGACCCTCTTGATGTATTGGTTTTGATAAATGAACCAACTTTTCCTGGATGTGTTATAGAAGTAAAGCCAATTGGTGTTTTTCACATGGCAGATGATAAAGGACCAGACGAAAAAATCATTTGTGTACCAGTTTCAGATCCAATCTGGAATTCATTAAATGACCTTTCAGATATTAACGGACACCTATTGAAAGAAATCGAGCATTTCTTCCAGGTTTACAAAGACCTTGAAAACAAAAAAGTTGATGTTGAAGGTTGGGGAGACGTAAACGAAGCATTTGCAATTATTGCGGAGTGTACTAAGCGTTTTGAGGATATCGAAAATAAACCAGAGGGATTATTTAGTATTAAATAATTTTAGCCCTATTCTATTATAAAAAAAGCAATACTCCGTCAGGAGTATTGCTTTTTTGTTTAAATTCGTTTTAGTTAGTTTGTTGACTATTAACCAAAACCACTAAAACATTATGAATGCATTTATGATTTACTTGCCAATTGTTATGGCAATTATTGGATTACTTTTCATGGGAATAAAAAGGACCTGGGTTTTAAAACAAGATGCAGGCGACGGGAAGATGAAAGAGATTTCAGATCACATTTACGAAGGTGCTCTGGCGTTTTTAAAAGCAGAATACAGATTACTTACATTTTTTGTAATTGGTGCCAGTTTAGTATTAGCCGGAGTTTCTTTTATCGTTCCTACCACACATATATTAATAGTAGTTGCTTTTATTTTTGGTGCCTTTTTCTCAGCCTTAGCTGGAAATATGGGAATGAAAATAGCAACTAAAACGAATGTCAGAACAACTCAGGCCGCACGTACAAGTCTGCCTCAGGCACTGAAAGTTTCTTTTGGAGGCGGAACCGTAATGGGTTTAGGCGTTGCAGGTCTTGCCGTTTTAGGATTAACAGGTTTCTTTATTGTTTTCTTCCAAATATTCATGAACGGAACCTGGACATCATCTGAGGATATGACTAAGGTTTTAGAGACTTTAGCCGGATTTTCGCTTGGTGCAGAATCAATCGCATTATTCGCCAGAGTTGGAGGTGGAATTTATACAAAAGCTGCTGACGTTGGTGCAGATTTAGTGGGTAAAGTAGAAGCTGGAATTCCCGAAGATGATCCTCGTAATCCAGCTACGATTGCTGATAACGTTGGAGATAACGTTGGAGACGTTGCAGGTATGGGAGCCGATTTATTTGGTTCGTACGTGGCGACAGTTTTAGCCGCGATGGTTTTAGGAAATTATGTAATTAAAGATATGGGTGGTTCTATTCAGGATGCTTTCGGAGGAATTGGGCCAATCTTGCTTCCAATGGCAATTGCCGGTTTCGGAATTTTATTTTCGATTATCGGAACTACGTTGGTAAAAATATCTGATGATAATGCTAAAGAAGCACAAGTACAAAAAGCATTAAATATAGGAAACTGGGTTTCAATTGCCTTAACCGCAATTGCATGTTTCTTTTTAGTACAACATATGTTGCCGGAAACAATGCAAATGAGTTTCTTTGGAGAAGGTTCTAAAGATATTTCATCAATGCGTGTTTTTTATGCGACTTTGGTAGGATTAGTAGTTGGTGGAGCAATTTCATCAGTAACAGAATATTATACTGGATTAGGTACAAAACCAGTAATGGCGATTGTACAAAAATCATCTACAGGAGCTGGAACAAACGTTATTGCCGGTTTGGCAACTGGAATGATTTCTACTTTCCCAACAGTTTTATTATTCGCCGCAGCAATCTGGATTTCTTATGCTTTGGCTGGTTTTTACGGAGTTGCTTTAGCGGCCTCAGCAATGATGGCAACTACAGCGATGCAATTAGCAATTGATGCTTTTGGTCCAATCTCTGACAATGCCGGAGGAATTGCTGAAATGAGTGAATTGCCGAAAGAAGTGCGTACCAGAACAGATATTTTAGATTCAGTAGGAAACACGACTGCAGCAACCGGAAAAGGTTTTGCGATAGCATCAGCAGCACTGACTTCATTAGCTTTGTTTGCAGCTTATGTAACCTTTACAGGAATTGACGGAATCAATATTTTTAAAGCACCAGTTTTAGCCATGTTATTTGTCGGTGGAATGATTCCGGTAGTGTTCTCAGCATTAGCTATGAATTCTGTTGGAAAAGCGGCAATGGATATGGTGTACGAAGTACGTCGTCAGTTTAAGGAAATTCCGGGAATTATGGAAGGAACCGGAAAACCTGAATATGGGAAATGTGTTGAAATTTCTACAAAAGCGGCTTTACGTGAAATGATGCTACCGGGAATTTTGACGATTGGTTTCCCAATTGCAATTGTGTTGTTAGGTAAATTGGTTTACGGAGATAACAATCAGTTAATTGCTGAAATGTTAGGAGGATATATGGCAGGAGTTACTGTTTCAGGCGTACTTTGGGCAGTTTTTCAAAACAATGCCGGAGGTGCCTGGGATAATGCTAAAAAATCTTTTGAAGCCGGAGTTATGATTAACGGTGAAATGACCTATAAAGGTTCCGATGCACATAAAGCTGCGGTGACTGGAGATACTGTTGGAGATCCGTTTAAAGATACTTCCGGGCCTTCAATGAACATCTTGATTAAATTAACTTGTTTGATTGGATTGGTAATTGCTCCAATTTTAGGAGAAGGCCATTCGTCTTCGGCTATGGCTGAAAAAGGTTCTTGTTGTAAAATGGAAATGCATGCAGCCGGTGCTTCTAAATGTGGAGATTTGTCAGGAATGACAAAAGAAGAATGTATTAAAATGTGCAAAGAAAAAGGATGTACCGCTGAAGAAACAGCAAAATGTCTGGCTCATTATGATGCAAACGGAAAATACACGCACCAAAAAACAGATTGTTTTGATACAACTAAATACAGCAAAAATAGAGTTGAAGTTAATTTGTCTACCGCAAATGGTGTTACAGTTGGAACGGTAACCAAAACTGAAAACGGAAAAACTACAACAGAAGTTTATGAAGGAACTGAAGAAGAAGTGAAAGCAAAAATTGAAGCTACGAAGTAAATTTCAGTTAGTTATAACAAAAATGCCTCTAAATTTAGAGGCATTTTTTATTTAGTGTAAATCCGTGGAATTTGTGTTTCTAAAACAATCCGTTTAATTCAGCATCAATTCTATTAATGATGTTTCCTAAATCTTCAGGATTATCGACGAAGTTAATATTATCAACATCAATAATCAATAGCTTTCCTTTCGTATAAGTCTGAACCCAGGCTTCGTATCTTTCATTTAATCGGCTTAAATAATCAATAGAAATAGAGTTTTCGTATTCGCGTCCACGTTTGTGAATCTGTCCTACTAAATTTGGAATAGAACTTCTTAGGTAAATCAATAAATCAGGAGCTTTTACTAATGATTCCATCAATTCAAACAATGAAGTGTAATTTTCGAAATCACGACTTGTCATTAATCCCATTGAATATAAGTTGGGAGCAAAAATATAAGCATCCTCATAAATCGTTCTGTCCTGAATAATTTTTTTTCCGCTTTCGCGAATTTGCTGCACCTGACGAAACCTGCTGTTCAAGAAGTAAATCTGCAAATTAAATGACCAACGTTCCATTTGGTGGTAAAAATCATCTAAATAAGGGTTGTCAACAACATCTTCATAATGTGGTTCCCATTTAAAATGTTTGGCCAATAATTTAGTCAAAGTTGTTTTTCCAGCGCCTATGTTTCCTGCTATTGCTATGTGCATTACGGTGTTACGATTTTATAATTGGTAATTTCTTTAGTTGTAAAAATAGATAAAATTTGGTCTTTGTAGCAGAATTTATCAAAGCTTTTTTGTAAAATTTCAATTTCAGAAAAGGTATCCAAGTCAGCACTTGTTTTGTCTGTAAAATAGAGCAGATTAGCTTTTCTGAAAATGTAAGAATTTGGATTTATAATTTCGATTTGGTCATAGTCAGGGATTTTTCCTAAAGAAGTCGTTTTTCCGAAAATATCACAAGAAAAGAAATTGTTTTTTTTTATCAATCCAATAAAAAGTATTAAAGTCAGTTTGGTAATATTTTATACCTTCTGTTAAAGGGGTAGAAACCGTTTTGTATTCATTTTTTAAATAATCAAAAAGACCAATTTGTTGATTTAAGGTGTTGAAAATCCACAACTGATTTTGGGTTGACATGCCAATGGCTGGTACAACTATAGGAGTGTTGTTTAAAGAAAAATTAATTTCTGTCATTTTGTTTAACTGATTGTCCAATAAAACAGCGGTATTAAAATCTTCATAAAACAAAACTATTTTAAGAGGATTTAAAATGTCAACTTTGGTAATATTTCCTAATGATACATTTTTGTACTCAAAACCTCATCTCCTTTAGTTTTTCTAAAAACATTATCTTTAATATGATAAGAAAATCCAAAAGAATCATATCCTAAGAAATCATCAATAGCAGTATTAAATTGAGAGATTAAAGTCGCGTTTATTTTTTTATTTTGTGCAGAAACAGCTGATAATGAACAGGCTATAAAAAATAGAATTAAAATTTTGCGCACTGTTTTGTTCATAAGAAGTAGGTTTCAAAAGAGCCAAATTACAAAAAACTATGTACGAAATGGTTTAAATAGCCTATTAAGTTGGATTTTTTCTTTAAAACGTTTCAGAATTGCAACAATCTAATTAACAGCTGATTTCGTCGATCGGTTATTGGTATTGATATATTTAATTTTTAGTATTTTAAAATTAATAATACATTTGAGAGTAAGTTTTATTGATTTACTCAATTTTAAAATAAAAGAAATGAAAAAAATATTCTTATATATGTCTTTAATGCTTGTATTTACTCAAATGCGTGCGCAAAAAGACTTTCAGGGAATGGCTGTTTATGAGTCAAAAACGCAGGCACCTAAAATGGATGGAATGCGGGCGAATAGAGATATTACGCCTGAAATGCAGAAAAACATGGAAGAGCGTATGAAAAAAATGCTGGAGAAAACCTTTATTTTAAATTTTGATAAGTCGGCTTCTATTTACAAAGAAGAAGAAAAGTTAGAAACTCCGGGACAACAAGGCGGCGGAATGCGTATTATGATGAATTCTTTTATGGGTGGTGGAGGAACTTTTTACAAAGATGTAAAAAGTAAATCATATACAGTTGACAAAGAATTTATGGGAAAAGAGTTTCTGGTTATAGATTCTCTGCCAAAATTAAACTGGAAACTTGAATCTGAAACAAAACAAATTGGAGGTTACACTTGTTATAAAGCAACTGCTGTGAAAGAAGCCAGTAAAACTGATTTTAGAAATTTCAGACCTAAAAACAATGACGATAAAAAGTCTGAAGATAAAAAAGACGAGACTAAGAAAACTTCAGGAGAAACTAAAACCAATTTTCAGGATAATTTTGAAATTCCAAAAGAGATTATTATAACAGCTTGGTATTCTCCGGAAATCCCGGTAAATCAGGGTCCAGAGAATTATTGGGGTTTACCTGGTTTGATTTTAGAAGTTAATGATGGAAGAACAACAATCCTATGTTCAAAAATTGTTTTGAATGCGAAAGATAAAGCCGAAATAAAAGCGCCTACAAAAGGAAAAGTAATTTCTCAGAAAGATTACGATGACACCGTTATTAAAAAAATGGAAGAATTTAGAGAAATGAACCGTGGTCGTGAAGGTGGTCCGGGTGGCGGGCCAGTACTGATTAGACGTTAATTTTTTTAGCACATCATCCTTAGATTTTTTTCATGAAAAATATACTTCTCTTCGTTATTTTCTTAATGACGTCTATAACTTTTGCCCAAACTGTACGTTTTGATGGTGTTATTCAGGACGAGCAAAAAAATCCGTTGGAAATGGCCAATATTATGGCGGTTAACAACGGGACAAAAGCAATGGATTCATACGGAATTACAAACGATAAAGGAAAGTTTCAGCTGACTTTAAAGCCCAATACTTCGTATATGGTAAAAGTGAGTTATCTCGGAATGAAATCGAAAGAAATTGCGATCTCAACTAATACTGAAAATATAGTTCAGAATATTGTGATGGACGGCGCAGGAATTGAACTTGAAGGCGTTGAAATTGTACGTGAAATGCCGGTTTCTATAAAAGGAGACACTATTGTTTACAATGCCGATTCTTTTAAATCGGGAACTGAAAAAAAACTGGAAGATGTCTTAAAAAAATTACCCGGAGTTGAGGTAAATGCCGACGGTGAAATTGAAGTTGAAGGAAAAAAAGTCAGCAAATTAATGGTGGAAGGAAAAGATTTCTTTGATGGAGACACCAAACTTGGGGTTAAAAATATTCCTGCCGATGCAATTGATAAAATTCAGGTTTTGCGAAATTATAATGAAGTTGGCGCTTTAAAGGGTTTGGAAAACGATCAGGATAATGTCGCGATGAATATCAAACTGAAAGAAGGCAAAAAGAACTTTTGGTTTGGTGATGCAACTGCCGGAATTGGAGTTGCAGAACTCGACAGCCGTTATATTATTAATCCGAAATTATTTTATTACAGTCCGAAATACTCCATTAATTTAATTACCAATTTTAATAATATTGGCGAATTGCCATTGACAGCCCAGGATTATTTTAAATTCACGGGCGGATTTAAAAATATGATGAAGAAGGGTGGAAGCAATTTTAATGTTTCATCAAATGATATTGGAATTTCACTTTTAAGAAATAATCGAGCTAAGGAAATAGAAACGAAATTTGGCGCAACCAATTTTGCTTACTCCGTTACAAAAGCCTGGAATATTAGTGGTTTCGGGATACTTTCTACTTCAAAAACAGATTTAGAAACCAAATCTCAAACGACCATTTTAGATTCTGGTGATCAGCAAAAAAGAGACGAATCAACGCATCAAAAAAATAATTTGGGACTTTTTAAATTGAGTTCAACGTATAAACCCAATGATAAATTTCAGTTTGATTATGATATTTTAACAAAATTGTCCAAACAAGATGAAGATACTGAATTGCTCCGTGAAGCCGTAGAGAATAATGTAACTTCAATTGAAACAATCTTCACAAATAAAAAGCAAAATCCCACATCAATAAACCAAAATTTGAGTTTGTATTATACTCAAAGCGATAAAAATATTTTTGCTTTTGAGATGCAGCATTTGTATCAGGACGAAAACCCGTTTTATAATGCTAATTTAAGAACATTACCATTTGATTTGTCAGGTTATATTACAGATCCAAAACAAAATAGAAATGATTTGAATCAGGATCGCTTTGTAAAAACAAATAAACTCGATGCTAAATTGGATTACTATTACATGGTAACGCCAAAAAGCAATATTAATATCACTTTAGGGAATACATATTCTTATCAGGATTTCAACTCACATATTTTTCAGATGTTGGATAATGGAGATCGAAATGATTTAAATGATCCTGAAAACAACAATCAGGTAAATTATAATTTTAATGATACTTTTTTAGGTTTTCACTATAAGATTTTGTCCGGTAAATTTACATTGACACCCGGAGTAAGTCTGCATTCCTATTCAATGACAAACACACAGTTGGGAACAGATTATTCTCAGAGCTTCACCAAAGTATTACCTGATTTTTTTGCCCTGTATCAAATCAAGAAATCAGAGACATTGACTTATAATTTCTCTTTGTCAAATGATTTTACAGATATAAATCAGTTGGCGGCGGGTTATGTTTTATCAGATTACAGTAGTTTGTTTAGAGGAAATCGATTTTTAGAAAATGCCACTTCGCAAGTTCATTCGCTGCGCTATTTCAAATATAATATGTTCAATTTTGAGAACATTTTTGCCAATGCAACATACACGAAAAAAGTAGATGCCATTAAAACCAAAGCTGATTTTGATGGGATAAATCAATCTTCAGTACCCTATAATTCTAACTTGGCAGATGAAACTTTTTCAGGAATGGGAAGTTATGGACGTTCTTTTTTAAAGAATTATAAAGCATCTGCAGTTGCAAGTTTCAATTGGTCGAAATTTAATAATATTCAAAATAACGCATTGGCCACTACAGAAAGTTTTACTCAAAGTTATACCGTAAGGGCTTCAACAAATTATAAAAACTTTCCGAATTTAGAAGTAGGATACAACGCCTTAATCAATCAATACAGCGGTTCGACCTATTATACAGACAAACCTTTTGCACGATTGGATTATTATTTTTGGAATAGTTTTTCGTTTGTTTCAGAGTATGAATTTTATCATTATTATAATACTGATAAAACGGTTGACAATGAATATGATTTTCTAAGTGCCAGTTTGATTTATCAAAACAAGGACAGCAAATGGGAATATAAAATTGCTGCAACCAATCTATTAAATACAAGATATCTTAATGATGACAGTTTCTCACAGTTTTCTACACGAGTTTCACAATACACGGTTCAGCCTCGTTACATCATCTTTTCGATGAAATATAATTTATAGTATTTTAATTACAAAGCATCTTTTTTGTGATTTGTTTAATCAGGAATGCAATATCTTTACGCATGATATTAACAGCCAAAAATTTTAAGTATGCGTAATTTTAAATGGAGTTTCTTATTCTTTTTTTGTGTAACATTTGTTTCGTTTTCTCAAACAAAAGGCATTCAAAAAGGAACTTATCTTTCTACAAATAAAGGACAAAAAATCAAATTGAATTTATTAGAAGAGAATAAGTACGAGCTGGTTTTTTATTCCGGGGATTATGAGATTAAAGGGGATTCTCTTTTATTTTCGCAAAAAGTAAAATCAGAAAATGCTTTTGATCTAGCTTTTGCAACTGATAAAAAAGCACAAAAAATTAAAATCAAGTTTTTAGATCCTTCTTATTATTCGTTCTATATCGGAACACAAAAATCAAATGATCCTGTTCAGTATCAAAAAATCAATGATATCAGAACTAAAATTGATCCGGACTTTATCCAGACAAATTTAGAGTTTGAATTGGATAAAGCAGATTATTTGTATTTGGTTTATGAAGATTACAATGGAGAAAGTAAATTGTCAAAATTTGCTTTGCCAAAAGATGTTTCTGAAGTGACTATCAATTATCAATTGGCCGTTTTAGACGATTTAAATATTGCCGGTTTTTTTGATCAAAAAACAAATGAGTTGAGAATTTCTGAGCAAAAAGGAAAGAATCCGTTAGTTTTTTTAAACGAAAAAGATACACCTCTAGCTGCAGTTTCAAAAGTTATTCCAGTTGAAAGTCAAACTATTTCAAACTGGACTTATCCGGGAAAGGAAGCGCTAATGAGTGATGATTTTGGCGCAGATGCTACGGTTGATAGCGCCGCAGTTGTTGTAGATTCTTATCCTTCAACTAAATTCGATTTTAAATTTAAGATTGAAAACAATTTAAAAAATGCTCTTTCAGCAACAAAAAATAAACTTTTGGTTGTGTATGCTGATAGTAAAAATGCTTCAGCAAAAAGTGATTTTGATACTTTTATAAAAGATCAGGAAGCGCAGGTAGGATATACTATGTATGATGCTTATCATGCAGAATACGATCTTTTTAATTATTATTTGGCTTCCGCCGAAGATAAAAAATGGCTGAAAACGAATAAAATCACAGACAATCCAGGCATAATTGTTTTGAATGAAAATGGAGCTATTTTAGCAACTTCAAAATCTAATTTGAAAGACAAACAGGCACAGTTTAATTATTATGACGGATTCTATAAAAAAGCGCAAAGAGTAAATGCTTTTCTGTCTTTTGATAAAGTGATTAAAAATAAAAAAACTACGGATGCAGATTTGATTATGGCTTTTAATAAAGCAGCTGTTCTCGAAATGCCTTACGATTATGATTATGCTGAAACAAGTACGGAGAATCCCGAGGATTTTAAGCTTGTAAAAGTGACGTTAGACAAAAAAACAGTTTCTCAAACCTGGAAAAAATTAATTGAAGCACATCAAAAAGATACAAAACCAAATATGTATCTGGTAGAAACAATTCTGAAAGAAATTAAAAATCAAGGTTTCTATAAGCAATTTTTTAATGAAGACAAAGTGCTGACCGATACTGATTTTCTGTCTATTGATTATTTGATAAAACATGCTGATGCAATAGAAACTCAAAGAGTAGCTTTTAATGAAAAAGAAGGAGAAATACATTTGGTTGGTAATGTAATTGCTGAAATTACTTCAGCACTGCAACAAAATGCCTATATAGAAGTAGATGGAATTTCCGGAGAAGCAAATAAAGACAAGACAATATCAGTTTATAAAAACTAATTACTGCCGGAAAAGGAAATTTTGAATGTTATAAAAATTACTTTGCCTATTTAGGTGAAGTCGAAGATAAAGACGGTTCAAATACGAGTTACTTAAAGGAATTTAGTAGTTATTTCAATGCTAATTTAGCAATTGATAAAGGAGGTGCCATTGAACGATTAGATGAAATGTATGCAACTTTAGACCCAATTTCTGATTACTCTTATAATGGATGGAACGCGTTTAAAGAATACCATTCAAATTTATGCAACTCTGCGGCTTGGATGGTAGTTTTAAAACCTGCTAATGCTAACTTTTTAAAATCTGCAATAACCTGGTCTGAATATAGTTTAGTGGTTACTAAAAACAATCCTTATTATTTAGATACTTTGGCGCAGCTATATTATAAGGATGGACAAAAACAAAAAGCTATCGAAACTCAAACACTGGCAATAAAATATTTAAGTGCTGAGACAGAGCAGGAAACAGCTACTGAAATCCGTGAGACCCTAACTAAGATGCAAGACGGAACGTACTAGATTTCTGTTATTAAATAAAAAGCAAACCCGACAAATTTTAAATCTGTCGGGTTTTTGTTTGGTTATAAGAGAAGAGTTTTCTTCAGAGATCTTTCAAATTTAAAAAGAGCGTTTTTTGTAGATAAATTAGTAAGTTTGGAATACTAAATTAAAACTTATGAAAAACAAAATGATCTTAGGTTTGATTATTTGTGGAGGACTTGCTTTTTCGCAAACAATCAAAAAACCTTTAGTTGCGGCAATAACTGATAAGGATCTTAGAACTGATATGTATCAAATGGCTGGTGACCATTTTAACGGTCGTGAAGCTGGGACTTTAGACGAGTTAAAAGTATCGATGTGGCTGGCCAATAAAGCCAAAGAAGCAGGAATGGCTCCGGCTGGAGATGACGGAACTTATTTTCAGTTTTTTGATCTATTCAGGCATCAGGTAACTCCCAATACTAAATTTAAAATTGGACAAAAAGAATATAAACTTTGGAAAGAAGTTTTGGTAGCAGAAACCACAAATATTAAAGTAGAAGGTTCTTTAGTATACCTGGGTGCAGCAACAAAAGAAGAAATTGAAAAAGCCGATGTTAAAGGAAAAGTAGTTGTTTTATTGGCTTCAAAAGAAGGAATTGCAGATGATATTTCGCTTTTTGACAGACGTTATCCAGGATTAGTAAGAAACAAATACTATGATCTTGTTGTGAAAAAAGGTGCCGTGGCACTTATTATGGTTGCCGATGAATTAGCTGAACAAAGCTGGTCTCAGGTTGAACCACAGATGACAAGAGGGATTTATGGTATTGAAGGTTTCCGTGATAAAATTGGTTCAACAATGCCGGTTTTCTGGGTGCATGGTAATCAATTAGACTATTTAAAAAACACGAAAGATGTTTTGTCTGCAGAAGTAGTTTCGGAAACCTATAAATATCCATCAGTAAATGTGGTTGGAACAATTGCAGGAACGGATCCAAAATTGAAAAACGAATATGTTCTTTTTAGCGGACACCAAGATCATGATGGTGTACGACAAAAATACGGTAAAGATTCAATTTATAACGGAGCTGATGATAATGCGAGTACTTGTGTGGCGATGTTAGCGATTGCAAGAGCTTATAAAAAACAACCGGGAAAAAGAACAGCCTTGTTTGTATTTCATGGTTCAGAAGAAAGAGGTTTGCTAGGGTCACGTTGGTATGCAGCACATCCAACAGTTCCTGAAAAAGATATTGTAGCTGTTTTAAACGGAGATATGATCGGCAGAAATAATGTGAATCAGGCCGCTTTATTAGGTTCTAGCTCTCCACATGAAAACTCTTCTGATTTGGTTGCTATTGCTAAAAAAGCAAATGACGAAGGACCAAAATTTGATTTGGATAAACTTTGGGACAGACCAGAACATCCGGAGTATTTTTACTTCCGTTCAGATCATTTGCCTTATGCCCGTAAAGGAATTCCGTCTGTGTTTTTTACAAGTGTTTTACACAGTCAATACCACACGCCAATGGATGAAGCTGAAAATATCGATTATGTAAAACTGAGAAAAATGACCGAGTGGATGTATCGCACAGGATGGATTTTATCAAATGATGCAACTCGTCCTAAAACTTTACCGAATGTAAAGCTGGAACGATAAGGTAGTTTTTGATATAATAAAAAACCCGATTTCTAATTTTTAGAAATCGGGTTTTTTTATGTTTAAGATTAAATAAGTTGTCAAGAAAAATCTAACAATCTAAGTTAGTCTAATAATCTATAATTACAATCCAAATTCCGCTTTTACTTTGTCAACGAAATCAAGTTTTTCCCATGTAAACAATTCAACAGTAACCGTTTTTACATGTCCTCCCGGAGCAGAAAAAGTTTTAGTTACTACTTCTGGTTTACGTCCCATATGTCCGTAAGCAGCAGTTTCACTGTAAATTGGGTTTCTTAATTTTAAACGTTGCTCAATAAAGTAAGGACGCATATCAAAGATAGCTTCTACTTTTTTAGCGATTTCACCGTTTGTTAAGTTTACTTTAGAAGTTCCGTAAGTATCAATAAAAATACCCATTGGTTCTGCAACTCCAATTGCGTAAGAAACCTGTACTAAGATTTCATCAGCAACTCCTGCAGCAACTAAGTTTTTAGCGATATGACGTGTTGCGTAAGCAGCACTTCTGTCTACTTTACTTGGATCTTTTCCAGAGAAAGCACCACCACCGTGAGCTCCTTTTCCACCGTAAGTATCAACAATAATTTTTCTTCCTGTTAAACCAGTATCTCCGTGAGGTCCTCCAATAACGAATTTTCCTGTTGGGTTAATATGGTAGTTGATTTTATCATTAAATAAATGAGCGTGAGCCGGATTTTTAGCGATAATTCTTGGAATAAGGATTTCGATAATATCTTTTTTGATTTTAGCCAACATTGTAGCTTCTTCATCAAAATCATCGTGTTGCGTTGAGATAACAATCGCATCAATACGAGTTGGTTTATTATCGTCACTATATTCTAAAGTTACCTGAGATTTTGCATCCGGACGTAAATAAGTGATTTCTTTGTTTTCACGTCTTAGGATTGCTAATTCCTGTAATAATTTATGAGATAAATCTAGTGCCAAAGGCATGTAGTTTTCCGTTTCGTTAGTGGCGTAACCAAACATCATTCCCTGGTCACCTGCACCTTGTTCTTCTGGCTTAGCTCTGTCAACACCCTGATTAATATCAGCTGATTGCTCGTGAATTGCTGATAAAATTCCACAAGAATTCGCTTCAAACATATACTCGCTTTTAGTGTAACCGATTTTACGGATTACTTCGCGGGCAATTTGCTGCACATCAAGATAAGTATTCGATTTTACTTCACCTGCTAAAATTACCTGACCTGTAGTAACAAGAGTTTCACAAGCTACTTTTGAGTCAGCGTCAAATGCCAAAAAGTTATCAATTAATGCATCCGAAATTTGATCTGCAACTTTGTCTGGATGCCCTTCACTAACAGATTCTGACGTAAATAAATAAGCCATAATAATTTATTAAATTAAAATTAAGCGAGGAGAAATAATTGCTGAAAAGGCTAAAGGAGAATTCCTGCTTTAGCATTTTTTAATACTGAAATCAAATCTTCAGCATTCATAATGAACCATTTCATTATGAAGAGGTTGCAATCAGTTCAAATTTTTCCTCTGTATTCGCGTGCAAAGGTATGAAACCATTTTGATTTGCAAATTAAAGTTCAACTTTTTTTATTTTTATAAGCAGAAATTTAACATAAGCATACTATGTTGATAGGGTAATAGAAATTAATTTAGTTTTTATTTGGTCGATTAAAAAATAGTTCGCACATTTGCCTCATCAAAATAAAAGAAAAAATGAAATTAACAGTTTGCAATATGTCTTGTATGATGCCGGAGCCTTCCGCAGAGACGCTATTGTAGTTTATTTTCAAACATCATATATAGAACCTCTGCACATCGCAGAGGTTTTTTTTTGTTCAAAAATGAAACAACTGTAAATCCTTTTTAAGCCAAAACATTAATTAATCAGAAAAAAAACAATGAAAAAAATGTAGTAATCGTTTTAGGTCTTTTGATATTTTCGCGTATTTATGCTCAGGAAAATAAAACAGCGCAGGATACTTTAAAGAATAATGAATTATTAGAAGTTAGAATAGTGGGGTCGAGAAGTAAAAACAGGGTAAAAACTGATGTGCCGGTGCCGGTTGATGTTTTTAATATTTCTGAAATAACAAAAGGATCGCCCCAAACCAGCGTCACTCAAATTTTAAATTATGTTACGCCGTCTTTTACAAGTAATGCAACATCTACTGCCGATGCTACAGATCACGTTGAGTCACAGATGAAGGATTAAACGAATTAGCAGTGATTTTTTAATCATTGTAGTCCTTTAATCTGTGGCAAAACCAAACCATTTATGGGTAGTATAAAATTTTATTGTTAAATATCAATATTTGATTTGGTAGTTCGGAAAATACTTATTACATTTATTCTATCGAATTAGTCGAGTTTAAAAATGAGAATTAATTTTAAATAAAATGAAAATGAAAACAATAGCAAGAACAAATATGATGTGTTGTAGTATGATGCAAATGTGCATCCAACCTTGCTGTTGCCAAAAGTAAAAGATAGAATCTTTGTTATAGTTAAACTATAAGCCCTTTTGGTCGCCATCCGGAAGGGCTTTTTTCATTTCAACATTTAAATTTTAAATCATGAACACATTAGATATAAATACAATCGCATTTCAGTACTTATTGAGAACGGATTCTCAAAAAAACAATAATAAATCTGAAGAACCAACAAGTGAAGCTGTAAAGTATAATCCGGAACACTATATAAAAGGTCAAAAATCTTTATTATTTCATATGTATGATCTTGAAGAAGAAGATCTCTACGTCTAAACAATATCAAATTTCAACGAAACAATTTCAATAACAATATATTATAGTACTAACAATACCTAAAATTAAGAAATCATGAGCGCACAAAAATTTGCAACAAACGCATTACACGCAGGACACGACGTAACTAAAAATGCAGGAACCAGAGCGGTGCCAATTTACCAAACGTCATCATACGTTTTTAATAATGCAGATCATGCTGCCAATTTATTTGGCCTTGCTGAAGCTGGATTTATCTACACCAGATTAAATAATCCAACAAACGATGTTTTAGAACAACGGTTAGCCGCGCTTGAAGGTGGACTTGCAGCAGTTGTTACAGCCTCCGGAGCATCGGCAATTGCGACAACCTTTTTGACCTTGCTAAAAGCAGGCGATCATATTGTAGCATCAAATAGTTTATATGGGGGAACTTATAATCTATTAAAAGTAACTCTGCCAAGATTAGGAATTACAACCACTTTTGTAGATCCTTCAAAACCTGAAAACTTTACTAAGGCAGCAAAAGAAAATACGAGAGCTTTCTTCGTAGAATCTTTAGGAAATCCAAAATTAGATGTTTTAGACCTGAAAGGAATTTCGGTGGAAGCCAAAAACTTCAAAGTACCTTTTATTGTAGATAATACAGTTGCGACTTCGTATTTATTAAAACCAATTGAGCACGGAGCCAACATCGTTATTCATTCATTAACCAAATATATTGCAGGAAACGGAACTTCATTAGGAGGTGCAATTATCGACGCCGGAACTTTTGACTGGTCGAACGGAAAATTTCCTGAATTTACAGAACCGTCTGCAGGATATCACGGTTTGGTTTATCACGAAGCTTTAGGAAATGCCGCTTTTATTGCAAAAGCGCGAATTGAAGGTTTGCGTGATTTTGGTGCGGCTTTGAGTCCGTTTAATGCTTTTCAAATTATTCAGGGATTGGAAACTCTGCCAATCCGAATCAAAAAACACAGCGAAAATGCTTTGGCTTTAGCCGAATGGTTAGAGAAACAGGAAGAAGTAGTATGGGTAAATTACCCAGGATTAAAATCGAATAAATATTATGATTTAGCACAGCAATATTTGCCGGAAGGACAAAGTGGAATTATCACTTTTGGATTAAAAGGTGGTTTTGAAGCGGCTAAAAAAGTGGTAGATCAAACGAAACTATTTTCGCTTTTGGCAAACATTGGCGATACAAAATCATTAATTATTCATCCTGCAAGCACAACCCATCAACAATTGTCTGATGATGAGCAGTTAGAAACAGGAGTTTCAAAAGATTTAGTTCGACTTTCTGTTGGAATTGAAGATATAGAAGATCTTATTGCTGATCTGCAAACGGTTTTTGAAAGCGTTACACAATCACAATATAGCATCAATAAAAATTAGGTTTTTTTGTTTTTTGTTTGAAAAATTGCCTTTAGCGATGTGGTGTTGCTAAAGGTGATTTTTTATGAGAAGAAATTCACTATAAAAGTTTTTTCACCATATAAGTCATATAGTAGAGACGCGCTTTAGCGCGTCTAAATACAATACAGGTTTAATAGAATCACACAGCAGTGCGTCTAAAATTATGATGTTGATAATTAAATGAACTTATATGGTTCAAAATTAACCCCAATAAATAAAAATTATGTCAAAGCTTAAAATTAATATCATCCTTTTCGGAATTGGAAATATCGGAAGCACTTTGATTAATCAGATTATTGAAAGTCAGGAATTTTTTCTTCAGAGTAAAAATATTGATTTTCATTTCCCGATTATCACCAATTCTACAGTTGCCTTTTTTGAGAAAGAAGGAGTCGGATATGCCTGGGAAACCAATTTCAGAGAATTGGCTGTTCCTTTTAAAATAGAAGATATTGTAGAATTTGCTAAAGAAAATGAATTCGAGAATCTGATTGCGGTTGATGCGACGGCTAGCGACGAATTAATTGGGCATTATAATACATTGATTCAGAACGGATTTAATATTGTAGCGGTAAATAAAAAAGCCAATACATTGCCAATTGATCTTTACAAAGAGATAAGAGAAAATTTAAAAAAGTATGACAAAGAGTTTTTGTATGAAACCTCAGTTGATACTGGTTTCCCTGTTTTACAAACTTTAAGAGACTTGTATTATTCAGGAGAGAAAATCACAAAAATCAGAGGTGTTTTTTCGGATAATCTGAGTTATGTTTTTAATCGATTTTCTACCGAAGAAAATTCTTTTTCATCAATCTTAAAAGATGCGAGTCTGTTAGGATTAATGCGTTCTACTTTTAAGGAAGATTTATCCGGAAATGATACCGCAAGAAAATTATTGATTTTGACAAGAGAGATTGGGAAGGATTTTGATCTTTCAGATATAAAAATCAACTCTCTTATTAAGGAAGAGCATCTGGAGAAGAATGGAATCCTCAATAAAGAAGCAGTTGACAAATCATTTAAAATCGCAAAAATCACTCAGGCCGACAATCATGTTTTAAGATATGTAGGAGAATTTGATGTGGAGCGAAATTTATTAGAAGTTAAATTAATTTCGGAACCCATTACTTCTGCAATTGGTCAATTAAAAGGTTCTGACGCTATCTTCGAAATTTATACGCAATCATATGCTAATGTTCCAATTGTTATTCAGGGTGCGTCTCCTTGTAAACAAGCGATTTCCAGAGGAATTATTACGGATATTTTGAAAGTGGCTGAAAAAATTAAAAATAAGGAAGCAGTCTGGCTTTAAAAACCAAAGGCTGAATGACTTTGTGAAGTTCTTTGATAAACTGATTTGTGGAGATATTGTAAGTAAAAATGACTTTTTGTAAGTTTTTTACTTTTGTTTTGTGAGACAAAAGTTTTGTAAGATGTTTTATATCCTAAAAAAGTAATTTTTTGTCGGATTTTCGTATTAATTTATTATTTTTTATTTGTGTAATTAAAATAATATTTGCATATTTGTTAAACCCAAAAGCTACTGAATCAATGAACTTAAATGTCTATAAAATGTTTTGCGCCATTTCGGTTAATACCGTTGGGAAGTCTTTTGCTTAAATTGTAAGAAAATAACAATATTATATGCAAAGCCTCCCAATAATTTTAGGAGGCTTTTTAATTTTATAACAAAATGCAAGAATTTAATTTAATAAATAAATCACAGATGAATAAATCCCTACAGATGAACAAGATGTTCACTGTCGCATTTATTTGCGTACGCGTCTGTTGATTCCAAAAGAATATATGAGTTTAAAAACTTAAACCCTTTTGGCATCCTAAACCAAAAGGGTTTTTTTATTTCATCCGGCTGGGTTAACATTAAAATAAACGAATAATAAAGATAAATACACAAACTAAACTAAACTTAAATATCATGAGCACATTAAACTACTTATCAAGAAAATTTTCAACATTGAAAAACAGGACAAAAAAAAATAATCCTCCGCCAAAAAACGAATTGATCCATCCAAGATTCGGAATAACAGAAACGGATCAAAAAGCAGATAAAAAAGAACCAAACTCTTTATTGTTTTTGATGTATTCAAAAGAAAATGAAACGCTTTTTATCTAAATCGAAAAGTATCATAAAATAGGGCAATACCTGCTTAATTTTACTGGGCAATTTGTTCGGTAATTTTTTGCGTATACTAGTTTTAGTTTGAATTATATTTATGAAATTGAGGAATCAGTTTCGATAAAATTTGTTTGTTTAAGAAAATAGTAGTTAATTTGCATCTTTAAGTTCAAAAACGTATTGAAATGTTATAAAGAAAGGACGAGGGATTAGACCCGATGAATCCTTAGCAACCCTTCGTTAACGCGAAGAAGGTGCTGCATTCTACCACGCCCAAACGTGGAAAGATAACAATAAGATTTTTCTAGTTTCACTCTAGACTTTCTTTCTAATATTTCCACATACAAATCAATAATACAACAGATTTGAAATTGGAAAATATACCAAACCCCATTATAATTCAGGATTTCATCACAGAGAGTGGTGCATCATATCCGTCATTACCCTTAAGTTTTACACTTTCTGGCTTACCATTGCATACGGCACCTATTGTTTTGGTCAATCATGCTTTGACCGGAAACGCACAGGTAACGGGAGAAAATGGTTGGTGGAACGATTTAATTGGCGACGAAAAAACAATTGACACCAACAAATACACTGTTTTGGCATTTAACGTTCCGGGAAACGGAAATGATTCTTTCATAATTGAAAACTATGAGGATTTTACCACCAGAGATATTGCCCGAATATTTATAAAGGGGATTAGAGCCTTGAAAATTGAACAGGTTTATGCGATTATTGGAGGTTCTGTTGGTGGAGGAATTGCGTGGGAAATCCTGGCGTTGGAACCAAATATTACCGAAAATTTAATTCCGATTGCAACCGACTGGAAATCGACCGACTGGATGATTGCTAATTGTTATCTCCAGGAGCAAATTCTGAACAATTCATCAAAACCGATTGAAGATGCCAGAATTCATGCAATGTTGTGTTATCGTTCTCCAGAATCATTCAAAGAAAAGTTTAAGCGTACGATCAATCAGGACCTTTTAATTTTTAACATAGAAAGCTGGTTGGCACATCACGGCAAAAAGCTACAGCAACGTTACCAGTTATCATCTTATAAATTAATGAACCAGTTGCTCAAAACAATAGATATTACTCGAAATAGTGCTGATTTCGAAGCTTTAATATCTAAAACAAATGCATCGATTCATATTATCGGAATCAATTCGGATTTGTTTTTTACACCAAAAGAAAACCTGGAAACTTTTCAGGAGTTAAAGAAGTTTAAAGACAATGTTTTTTACAGCGAAATAGATTCGGTTCACGGACATGACGCTTTTTTAATCGAGTACAAACAATTAGATCATTTACTTGCCGATATTTTTAAGGCAGAAACAATAGAAAAATAAAATGAAAATATTAAAATTTGGAGGTAAATCGTTATCAAACGGAGAAGGACTAAACAAAGTAGTTTCAATCATTACAGATAAAGTAAATCAAGGAGAAAAAATTGCCGTTGTAGTTTCGGCCCGAGGAAATGCTACAGATGAATTAGAAGATATTTTAAGAATTGCAGCGAAAAATGGAAACTATAAACCTTTGTTAGAAAGTTTTAAAGCGTACCAAACTTCAGATTATCCGCAAGTCGATTTATCAGAAGAGTTTAATATTTTAGATAAACTTTTTGAAGGCGTAAGCCTGATTGGCGATTACAGTAATAAAATAAAAGATCAGATTTTATCTAAAGGGGAATTGCTTTCTGCTAAATTATTGACTTCAATTTTAGTTGGAAAAGGAATTCCTGCCAATTTTGTTGACACCAGAGAATTGCTTAAAACCGACTCGAAATTTGGAGATGCGCAGCCATTAGAACAGCTTTCTAAGAAAAACGTAATCAATTATTTCAAGCTTCATAACGGTTCAACTGTAAATATCGTTACAGGTTTCATCGGATCAAATAATAACAACGACACAACCACTTTAGGAAGAAACGGAAGTAATTACACAGCATCATTAATCGCTAATTATTTAGATGCAGAAGAACTTCAAAACTTCACACACGTAGACGGGATATACACTGCAAATCCGGATTTAGTTGCTGATGCCAAAAAAATCGAGTATTTGTCTTTTAATGAAGCAAACGAGTTGGCTAATTTTGGTGCAACAATCCTTCATGCAAAGACCATTATTCCGTTATTGGAAAAAAATATACCGCTTCGTATTTTAAATACTTTCAATCATGAAAATAGAGGAACTTTAATTACGTCAGATTCTGCTAAAGAAGGAATCAAAACCTTATCAGTTTTAGAAAATGTCTCTTTAGTAAATCTTGAAGGACGTGGTTTGCTTGGAAAAGCCGGTGTTGATGCCCGAATTTTCAAAGTTATGGGTGATCACAATATCAGCGTAAGCATTATTTCGCAAGGTTCTTCAGAAAGAGGAATTGGGCTTGTTGTGGCAACTGAAAAAGCAACAACAGCAATGGTTGAATTAGAGAAAGAGTTTGAAAATGACTTTTATTCTAAAGATGTAAATCAAATTACAGTAACAGATAATGTTTCAGTAATTTCGATTATTGGTCAGGATTTGAGTACTTTCCATAAACCATATACCGCCTTAATCAGAAATAAAATAGTTCCAATCTTATTCAACAACACCGTAACGGGTAAAAACGTGAGTTTAGTTGTTAAGAAAGAAGAACTAAACAAAGCTTTAAACGTAATTCACGGAGAAATTTTTGGAGTTTCTAAAAAAATCAACATCGCTATTTTCGGTCACGGGTTAGTTGGCGGAACTTTAATCAATCAGATTTTAGAATCAGCTTCAGCTATTGAAAAACGTAAAGGCGTTAAGCTAAATGTTTTTGCAATTGCGAATTCTAAAAAACTGCTTTTAAATAAAAACGGAGTAGCTTCAGACTGGAAAAATGATATTGCAAGTAAAGGTGAAGGATATACGATAAAAGATATTATCGATTACGCAAATGAATATCATTTAGAGAATTTAATTGCGATCGACAATACCGCAAGTGCTACTTTCGTAGAAAACTATATTCCGCTTGTAGAAAGCAGTTTCGATTTGATTTCTTCTAATAAAGTTGCCAATACTTTGAGTTATGGTTTTTATAAAGAATTAAGAAAATCTTTGGCAGATAACCAAAAAAATTATTTATACGAAACCAATGTTGGTGCAGGTTTACCATTAATTGATACGATAAAATTATTACACCTTTCGGGCGAAAATATCACCAAAATAAAAGGGGTTTTCTCTGGAACATTGAGTTATTTATTCAATAATTTCTCTGCAAAAGAGGTTCCGTTTAGCGAAATTTTGAAAGAAGCAATTGACAACGGATACACAGAACCGGACCCACGTGAGGATTTATGCGGAAATGATGTGGGAAGAAAATTATTGATTTTGGCGAGAGAATTAGATTTACAAAATGAATTTGAAGAAATCTCCATTCAGAATTTAATTCCGGAACATTTACGTGATGGAAATGTATCAGATTTCTTAACTAAACTAAAAGAATTCGACCCAATTTATGAGAAAATAAAAGCAGATCAACAGCCAAATCATGTATTAAGATACATTGGTGAATTGTCTGGAGATTTACAAAACGATAAAGGAATTTTGGAAGTAAAATTAGTTTCAGTACCTTCAGATACTGCTTTAGGAGGACTTAAAGGTTCTGATTCCTTCTTCGAAATTTATACAGAATCTTACGGAGATCGTCCAATCGTAATTCAGGGAGCCGGTGCAGGTTCTGCAGTAACAGCGAGAGGCGTTTTTGGAGATATTTTGAGATTGTCGGATAAAGGATAATTCGATTTTATTCCCGAAGCTTCGGGAGCAGATTTTAGAGTTTTGATTTCTGATTTGAACTCAAACAAAAACAAAAAATGAAAAAATGAAAGTAACCTTAAACAGAGTAAACGACGCGTTTCATTTCAAACTAAAAAATGAAAGAGGTCATGTAGTTGATGTTGATAGCAGAGCTGAATTTGGCGGAAGCGATTTAGGTGCAAGCCCAATGGAATTAGTATTAATGGGTGTTGCGGGATGCAGTGCGATTGATATGATTTCAATTTTAAAGAAACAACGTCAGGAAATAACATCCTTTAATGCTGAGGTAGAAGGCGAGCGTGTTCAAATTGAAGAGGCAAAACCTTTTAAGGAAATCAATGTAGTTTTTTATTTAGAAGGCGACATCAATCCTGAAAAAGCACAAAGAGCAGCACAACTTTCTTTCGAGAAATATTGCTCAGTTGCCAAAACAGTTGAACCAACTGCAACCATAAAATATAAAGTTGTATTGAATAGCGAAGCGTTATAAGAATTAGAAAATTAGTCAATTAAATTAGAGAATTAGATAATTCTTAACTGATATTAAGTAATAAAGTCGCATAAATCCTTAGTGTATCTCTGAGTTTCTTTGCGAGTCTTTGTGAAATTATAAAAACAAGCGGATTAGTGCTAATCAGTGCAATTCGTGTTAAACAAAAAAATAATGAGCGATCAAGAATTTGGTTTTGAAACCCAGGCCATCCGTACACATTTAGAAAAAACACAATTTCAGGAACATTCAACTCCTTTGTATTTGTCATCAAGTTTTGTATTTGAAGATGCAGAAGATATGAGAGCATCTTTTACAGAAGAAAAAGTACGTAATATTTACTCTCGTTTTAGTAACCCAAATACCACAGAGTTTGTAGATAAAGTTTGTGCTATGGAAGGTGCTGAAGCTGGTTATGCTTTTGCAACAGGTATGGCTGCTATATATTCTACATTTGCCGCATTGTTGGATTCAGGTGATCATATCGTTTCTGCAGGAAGCGTTTTTGGATCAACTCACGCACTGTTCATGACTTATTTTCCAAAATGGAAAATTGAAACAAGCTATTTTGATATCAATAAACCGGAAACAATAGAAAGTTTTATCAAACCAAATACTAAAATTTTATATGCTGAAACACCTACAAATCCAGGTGTAGATGTAGTTGATTTAGAATTGTTAGGCGCGATTGCGAAAAAGCACAATTTGATTTTAATAATCGATAATTGTTTTGCTACGCCTTACATTCAACAGCCTATTAAATACGGTGCACATATAGTAATCCATTCAGCAACAAAATTAATGGATGGACAAGGTCGTGTTTTAGGAGGAGTTGCAGTTGGAGAAGCAGACTTAATTCGCAAAATATATTTGTTCTCAAGAAATACAGGTCCGGCAATGTCGCCATTTAATGCGTGGGTTTTGTCAAAAAGTTTAGAGACTTTGGCTGTTCGTGTTGACAGACATTGTGAAAATGCTTTGAAAGTGGCTGAGTTTTTAGAAAATCATCCAAATGTAAATAGTGTAAAATACCCGTTTTTAAAATCACACCCAAAGTATGAGATTGCCAAAAAACAAATGCTTTTAGGCGGTAACATTATTGCAATTGAAATTAAAGGCGGACTTGAAGCAGGAAGGAAATTTTTGGACAAAATCAAATTATGTTCACTTTCAGCAAATATTGGAGACGTAAAAACAATTGTAACGCATCCTGCATCAACAACCCACAGCAAATTGTCTGTTGAAGAAAAGCTTGCAGTTGGAATTACAGAAGGTTTAGTTCGTGTTTCTGTAGGTTTAGAAACAGTAAAAGATATTATTGCCGATTTAGATCAGGCGCTTTCTTAAAGAATTTTAGATTGTAGACTGTAGATTTTAGATTATAATAATAACGATTTTTGACTGTAAATTAAATGCAGTTGGAAATCGTTTTTTATTAAAAACCAATCGTGTTTATAATTTGAAAAAAAAACTTTATGTACATTTATCTTTTGATGCATCATTGAATTTAAATTACATTAACGAATTAAATTGATGGGTTAAGTAGAATATAAATCTGATTCTGTTATTTTTCTCATGGAAAAAGTCTATTTTTGTTGTAGAAAAACATGTAAGATATTTGATTTCAATCAGAAATCTAAAATCTGCAATCTAAAATATTTAAAACGTGCTTTCAAAGAAAACAAAATACGGAATTAAAGCTTTAACTTATTTGGCCAGACGTGAAAACAACGAGCCTGTACAAATTGCTGAAATTGCCAAAAGCGAACATATTTCGATTAAATTTCTGGAAAGTATTTTATTGTTACTTCGGAACTCCGGTTTTCTTGGAGCAAAAAAAGGAAAAGGCGGTGGATATTATTTGATCAAAGATCCAAAAGATATCAGCATGGCTAAAGTATATCGCATCCTTGAAGGGCCAATAGCATTGCTTCCTTGTGCCAGTCATAATTTTTATGAAAAATGTGATGATTGTGACGATGAGTCAACCTGCGCCGCAAGACGTTTAATGACTGAAGTTCGTGATAATACGCTTAAAATTCTTGAGAGTAATTCTTTGGCGGATATCGCTTTTTAATCAATTCTATTCTAAATAAAATAAAAAGAAAGACCATTTCAAAAAATATTGAAATGGTCTTTCTTTTTATAAAATGATTGTTGTTTGTCTAAAAAACTAATTTATATCCTGCCAGGAAAAGCATTACAGCAATAGCATTTCTAAGAAATAAATCGGGAACTTTTCCGCTTAACATGCTTCCTATAAAAATTCCCGGAAGTGATCCCATTAATAATTGGCCTAATAAACCTAAATCTAAATTTCCCATAGAGGCATGTCCTATTCCTGCAACAAGAGTTAAAGGTACGGCATGAGCAATTTCTGTTCCAACTAAACGTGGTGTTGGTAAAAGAGGATAAAGAAAAAATAAAGTTACAGTTCCTAATGCACCTGCACCAATAGAAGTAAGAGTTACTGTTGCTCCTAACAATACGCCAATTCCAATAGTCAACATATTTTGAGTATGACTTTCACTATGAAATTTATCTCCGGCGTGTTTTTGAGAAAACACTAAAAGTTTCTTTTTAAACAAAATAGCTATTGATGTAAAAAGAAGTGCCCAGCCTAAACTATATTTGATTACGGCATTTATAGTAGAAATATCAGTTTTAATGCTGTGTAAAATCCATAAAGTAATTAAAGATGCCGGAACACTGCCTAATGTTAGCCAACCTGTTATCTGCCAATTTATATTGCTTTTTTTATGATGCACAAATACACCGCCCATTTTAGTAAAAGCAGCATATAATAAATCGGTACCAACGGCTGTTGTCGGAGGAATACCAAACCACAATAATATAGGTGTCATTAAAGAACCGCCGCCAACACCTGTCAACCCCACTACAAAACCAACGAGTAAACCCGCTATAACAAGACCGATTTGAAAATCCATAATAAAAATTTGCCGTAAAAATAACAACAATTTTATAATTATCCTATGGAAATGGTAGACTTTAAAAAATGTATTTAAAAACCAAATATTATTTTCGTATTTATTGTTTGAAATACATCGATACAGCGCTTTATTTGTTAAAATAATCTGCTTAAGCATTAAATATCTCTCTAAGATGTAATTAAAGGATTATGAGAGGGTTAAAAAAATAAAAATATTGTTTTGATATTTAGAAATAAATAGTATTTTTGCAAAGTAATCTACTAAGCCGATAGGGTAATGGATTTTTGTAAAAAAGAATAGTAGGAATATGGAAAAAGAATTAAAGATAAATAGTGTTGATGTTAAATCTGATACGCCATTAAAAGAAAAACTATGGGTTATTATACCCGTGGTTTTGTTGGTAGGTTTATTGACTGTATTAGTATATAATCATCATACTGAATTTTCATGGAATAATTTTGTTTCAGGATTTAATCAGGAATTTTTAGTTTTTTTCTTTATTGGTGTTTTTGCACAGTTGGTAGACGGAACTTTAGGAATGGGTTACGGAGCGACTTCAACTTCTTTTTTGTTGGCTTACGGAGTTCCACCAGTAGTTAGTAGTACAGGAGTTCACGTTGCAGAAATGTTTACAACAGGAGTATCAGCAATTTCGCATCATCGTTTTGGAAATATTAATAAAAAACTGGTAAAGCATTTGTTGATTCCAGGGGTTTTAGGATCAATTACAGGAGCTTATTTATTGTCTGATATTATTAATGGCGACGTTATAAAACCATTTATTGCAGTTTATATGATTGTTTTGGCGATCATCATTATTAGAAAAGCTCTGAAGAAAACTATAATTAAAAAGAAAACCAAAAAATTAGGAATTTTAGCTGGTTTTGGAGGTTTTATGGATTCTGTTGGCGGAGGAGGCTGGGGGCCAATTGTAACTTCTACATTGTTAGGAAGAGGTAGGAATCCTCGTTACACTATTGGTTCTGTAAATGCAGCTGAGTTTGCAGTTTCATTTGCAAGTGGAATTACCTTCATGCTTTTTGGAGGAATTCATGGATGGCAGGTTATTATTGGTTTAATTACAGGAGGAGTAATTGCAGCGCCATTAGGAGCGTATTTGGTAAATAAAATCAAAAGAAAACCAATGATGATTGCGGTTGGAATTTTAATAATACTATTGAGTTTAAAAACATTATCTAAATTATTGTAAGCAGTTTTTAGAAAGGAAAAGAGAATATGAGCGCACCAATTATACAATCATTATTAGATATAACAAAAGATTTTTCGCTTGAAGAAACCTTAGCTTTTTTAGCAAAGGAGTTTCCTGGGAAAGTGATTTTTTCGACTTCATTTGGTCAGGAAGATCAGGTAATTGCTGATTTTATTGCAAAAAGTAATCAGGATATTACCATTTTTACTTTAGATACAGGAAGATTATTTCAGGAAACTTATGATGTTTTTCATAAGACATTAAAAAAATATAAAAAACCAATTGAGGTTTATTTTCCAGAAGCAACAGCAGTGGAAAATTTACTAAAACAAAAAGGACCGAATAGCTTTTACGATTCGGTTGAGAATAGAAAAGAATGTTGTTTCATCCGAAAAGTGGTTCCGTTAAGAAAAGCTTTAGCAGGAAATTCAGTTTGGATCACAGGTTTAAGGGCTGAACAATCTGAAAATAGAAATGATCTTCAGCTTTTTGAATATGACGGAGGTTTTGAAATCATCAAATTCAATCCATTATTAAAATGGACTTTAGAAGAAGTTGAAACGTATTTATCAGAAAACAATGTTCCGCAAAATGCTTTACACAAACAAGGTTTCGTAAGCATAGGATGCGCGCCATGTACAAGAGCAATTTTTCCGGGAGAAGATATCAGAGCTGGAAGATGGTGGTGGGAATCAAGTCATAAGGAATGCGGATTGCACAGCGCTAAAAAAGAATAGAGAGAATAGAAGCAAGAGCATAGAGCAAAGAATAAAGAGAGTAGAATAAAACAATAGTTGAGAATTTTAGAGTCACCACATACTTTAAGCCTGAAATTTGAAACTTTTAAACAAAAAACAATGAGTTCAGTATTAAAAACAAACGCTTTAGAGAGTGAAGCAATATACATTTTCAGAGAAGTAATTTCACAGTTTGATAAACCGGTTTTACTTTTCTCTGGAGGAAAAGATTCTATAACATTAGTACGTTTGGCGCAAAAAGCCTTTTTCCCTGCTAAAATTCCGTTTCCTCTTTTGCACGTTGATACGGGACACAATTTTCCTGAAACGATTGCTTTCAGAGATAAATTGGTTGAAGAATTAGGTTTGGAATTAATCGTTCGTAATGTTCAGGACGCTATTGATGAAGGAAAAGTAGTTGAAGAAACTGGAAAATATTCTAGTAGAAACAGTTTACAGACCATTACACTTTTAGATGCAATCGAAGAATTTAAGTTTGATGCTTGTATTGGTGGTGCGCGTCGTGATGAAGAAAAAGCAAGAGCTAAAGAACGTATTTTTTCTGTTCGTGACGATTTTGGTCAATGGGATGAAAAAAATCAACGTCCGGAATTGTTTGATATTTTGAACGGAAAAATAGAAAATGGTCAAAACGTTCGTGTTTTTCCAATTTCAAACTGGACAGAATTAGATGTTTGGAGTTATATCGAAAAAGAACACATCGAGATTCCATCCATTTATTTTTCACATAAAAGAAAAGTTTTTTTGAGAGACGGTTTAATCTGGTCGCATTCTCCTTTTGTGTATCAGGAAGAAGACGAACAAATCGAAGAACGAATTGTTCGCTTCAGAACCGTTGGAGATATGAGTTGCACAGCCGCTGTTGAATCATATGCAGCAACAATCCAGGAAGTTGTTGGAGAAATCAGAACTTCAACTATTTCCGAAAGAGGTGCCAGAATCGATGACAAACGTTCTGAAGCCGCAATGGAAAAAAGAAAACAACAAGGATACTTTTAATAATTATGAGTTATGAATTATTAATGCAATTCAGGACGTCTAAAAGTAAAAATCAGAAAAACAAAAACATACAGATTATAAGTTTCTAAGAATACCTGAAACTTGAAACCTGAAACAAAATTACAAGAATGGAAGTTTTAAAAATAGCAACAGCAGGAAGTGTAGATGACGGAAAAAGTACTTTAATTGGAAGATTATTGTATGATACAAAATCATTGACTACAGATAAAATCGAGGCAATCGAAAAAAGCAGTAAACAAAAAGGCTACGATTATTTGGATTTTTCTTTAGCAACTGATGGATTAGTAGCAGAGAGAGAACAAGGAATTACAATTGACGTAGCTCACATTTATTTTTCGACTGCAAAGAAAAGTTACATCATTGCCGATACTCCGGGTCACGTAGAATATACAAGAAACATGGTTACAGGAGCTTCAACTTCTCAGGTTTCTATCATTTTAATTGATGCCAGAAAAGGCGTAATTGAGCAAACGTACCGTCACTTTTTTATCAATAATTTATTGAGAGTAAAAGAGGTAATCGTAGCGATTAATAAAATGGATTTAGTTGATTATTCTGAAGAAGTTTACAATAAAATTAAAGCCGATTTCCAGGCACTAAATGCTAAAAGTACTTTCAAAGAGCAAAACGTAAGTTACATTCCGTTAAGTGCAATCAATGGAGGAAACGTAGTTGATAAATCGGAGAATATGCCATGGTACGATGGTCAAACGGTATTGGAACATTTAGAAGGATTACATGCTTCTGATGTTTTTGAAGCAGGAAAAGCACGTTTCCCGGTTCAGACGGTTATTCGTCCAAAAACAGAAGAATATCATGATTTTAGAGGTTACGCCGGAAAATTATACGGAAACTCCATTAAAGTTGGAGATGCTGTAACAGTTCTTCCTTCTTTAACAGAATCAAAAGTTTCAAAAATTCACTTTTTCGATAAAACATTTGATGAAGCTGTTGCAGGTTCATCCATCACAATCGAACTAGAAAATGATATCAATGTGACAAGAGGCGATATGATTGTAAAATCATCAGAACTTCCAAAAATTGAAAAAGAAATCAACACAACAGTTTGCTGGATGGACAGTAAAAAACTGGTTGCAGGTACAAAATATATTGTACAGCACAACACAAACGCAGTTTTAGCTAAAATAGAAAGTATCAAAAATACAATCTCAACAGATTATTCAGGAACTAAAGAAGCATCACAATTAGCAATCAACGAAATTGGAGAAGTAAGTATCAAACTAAGCAAGCCTTTATATTTTGATGCCTATAACGATAATAAATCAAACGGAGCTTTCATCTTAATTGATACAGCAACAAACACCACAGCAGGAGTAGGATTTATCAGGTAAACCTGCTGTAAGCTTTAAGCTATAGGCTTTAAGCTAAAAACATATCTCCGGTATTTAGGAAAGCTTAAAGCTTATTGCCTAAAGCCTAAAGCAAGAAAGTAAAAAAGCTTATAGCCTAAAGCTTAAAGCCTAAAGCGTAAAAAAAATGGAAAGTTTTAGAACAGAAATAGAAAATCCGATAGTTCAAAAAGAGATTATCGATTTAGAAAAAAAGATTCATTTATTCCGTGGAGGAAAAATTGATGACGAGCGTTTTCGTAGTCTTCGTTTAGCGCGTGGAATTTACGGACAACGTCAGGAAGGCGTTCAAATGATTCGTATTAAATTACCTTACGGTAAAGTAACAAGCGAACAATTGGTGCGTATTACTAAAGTTTCTGACGAATATTCTACAGGACGTTTGCACATTACAACACGTCAGGATATTCAGATTCACTATGTGAGTTTAGACAGAACACCAGAACTTTGGGCAAATTTGGCTAAAGACGATGTTACGTTGCGTGAAGCGTGTGGTAATACCGTTAGAAATATTACAGGAAGTGAATTAGCTGGTGTAGATGTAAACGAACCATTTGATGTTTCGCCTTATGCACACGGCATGTTTCAATATTTATTAAGAAACCCTATATGTCAGGAAATGGGACGTAAATTCAAAATTTCGTTCTCTTCATCTGATGAAGATACAGCTTTGAGTTATTTACACGATTTAGGATTTATTCCGAAAATTGTAAATGGCGAAAAAGGGTTTAAAATTGTTTTTGGCGGAGGTTTAGGGTCACAGCCTGCCCACGCCGAATTACTTTCGGAGTTTGTTCCGGTAAACCAAATAATTCCAACAGCAGAAGGAATCATCCGTATTTTTGACAGATATGGTGAGCGTGCAAAAAGAATGAAAGCACGTATGAAATTCTTAATCAAAGAAATGGGAAGAGATGTTTTCCTTGATTTGGTTGAAAAAGAGAAAAAAGCAATTGCTTTTGAAACCTATGAAATTGATACAACTGCTTTTGACGGACCAATTCCGGAACCATTATTAGAAGTGCCACAAGTTACAATTGAAGATACTGAAGCGTATGAAGCGTGGAAAAAATCAAATGTAATTGCTCAAAAACAAGCAGGTTATTATGCTATTGGAATCAAAGTTTTATTAGGAGATTTTTATACGGATAAAGCCAGATTATTAGCCGCTTTAATTAAAAATTACGCAGCAAACGAATTACGTTTTTCATTGCGTCAAAATATTGTAATACGTCACGTAAAAGAAGAAAATTTACCTTTCTTTTATCAGGAATTAGCGAAATTAGACTTTGTTCATTTAGGTTACAATTCTACAGTTGATATTACAGCATGTCCCGGTACTGATACTTGTAATTTGGGGATTGCAAGTAGTACCGGTATTGCAGAAGAATTGGAAAAAGTGATAAATGCCGAATATCCACAGTACTTAAACAATCGCGAAATCGAAATTAAAATTTCTGGTTGTATGAATGCTTGCGGGCAACATAATATGTCAGCAATTGGTTTTCAGGGAATGTCTATCAATTCAGGAAAATTAGTAGCTCCCGCTTTGCAAGTTTTGTTAGGTGGAGGAAGATTAGGAAACGGCGAAGGACGTTTTGCAGATAAGGTAATCAAAATCCCAAGCAGAAGAGGACCAGATGCTTTGCGTACTATCTTAAATGATTTTGATGCCAATGCAAACGGAGAAAAATTCCTAAACTATTACGATCAAAAAGGAGAGAAGTATTTCTATGAAATTTTGAAACCTTTTGCAGATGTAACCAATTTAACAGAAGCTGATTTTATTGATTGGGGTAATGCAGACAATTATGTAAAAGCAGTTGGAGTTGGAGAATGTGCTGGTGTTGTGATCGATTTAGTAGCAACTTTATTGTTAGAAGCTAAAGACAAATTGACTTTCGCGCAGGAATCTTTCGACGAAGGAAAATGGTCAGATGCTATTTACCATGCTTACGCCGGATTTGTAAATGGAGCCAAAGCTTTATTACTTTCAGAAAATGAAAAAACAAACAATCACGCAGGAATTGTTGATTTGTTTGATAATGTTTTCATTGTAACTGGTAAAATAGAATTGGCAACATCATTCAAAGAATTAGTGTATCAAATCAATCAAAATGAGCCTTCAGAAGCTTTTGCAAAACAATACATTCAGGAAGGAATTGCATTTTTTGATACAATTGAAAAATATAGAGCTCAAGAATTAGCAAATGCTTAATACAATAAAACCCAAAGTAACTTTAGTCGGTGCAGGTCCTGGTGATCCGGATTTGCTTACGCTGAAAGGCGCAAAAGCATTGGCTGAAGCGAATGTGGTTTTGTACGATGCATTGGCCAATGAAGAAATACTAGCATACGCTCCTAAAAATGCTATCAAAATTTTTGTTGGAAAAAAGATAGGAAATCATGCTTATACACAAGATCAGATCAATCAATTAATTGTTGATAACGCTTTGACTTACGGAAGTGTGGTTCGATTAAAAGGCGGAGATCCGTTTATTTTTGGACGTGGAAGCGAAGAAATAGAATTTATTGAAAGTTTCGGAATTGAGACCCTTGTCGTTCCTGGAATTTCTTCAGTAGTAGCGGTTCCGGCAAGTTTGGGAATTTCAATTACAAAAAGAGGCGTTTCAGAAAGTTTCTGGGCGATCACAGGTACAACTTCTGACAGAAAATTATCTGAAGATGTAGCTTTGGCCGCACAGTCATCAGCAACAGTAGTTATTTTGATGGGAATGCACAAATTGCCTCAAATTATCCATTTGTTTCAAAAAGAAGACAAAGGAGATTTGCCCGTAGCGATCATTCAAAACGGAACAACTTTAGAAGAAAAAACAGGAGTTGGAACAGTAAATTCGATTCTGGAAATTGTAAAAGAGAAGCAACTGAGTTCGCCGGCAATCATTGTTCTGGGAGAAGTTGTCAGAGAAAGCAATAAATTAAAAGGCTTTTACGAAGAATTTTTATCAAAAGAAATTATCAGATAAAGTTCCGAAGGGGCGACGAAGGAAATGTTCCGTTAGGAACAATTCGTCGGTAAAAAATAAACGTTTCAATAAAAATGTTCCGTAGGAACATCTGATTGGTTATCCGATTCAATAAAATCATCTAATTTTGATTGGATAAAAAAAGAGTAACATGGAACAGAATGAATTATATCCAATATTCTTAAAACTTCATAATTTGAATGTTTTAATTGTGGGTGGAGGAAATGTCGGATTAGAAAAGCTTTCTTTTTTGCTGAAGTCAAGTCCAAATGCCAATGTTGAGGTTGTAGCGCCCGACTTTCATTTAGAAATTAAAGTTTTAGCCGAAAATCATCCTTCAATTAAATTGACGGAATCGAAGTTCAAAAAGAAAATGCTCAAAAAACGCCATATGGTAATCGCTTGTACCGATGATTTAAAAGTCAACAAAAAAGTATACGATTTGTCCCGAAAGCGTTATTTGATTTGCAATATTGCCGATACACCAGATTTATGTGATTATTATCTAGGCGGAATCGTAACAAAAGGAAATGTAAAAATCGCCATTTCGACCAACGGAAAATCGCCGACAACTGCTAAAAGATTGCGGGAATTTTTCGAAGAGGTAATCCCGGAGGATATTAATACGATGGTCGAAAACCTGAATGAATACAGGAAAACCTTAAAAGGTAATTTTGAAGAAAAGGTTAAAAGAATGAACGAGATAACCGATTCATTGAAAAATAAAGAGTAGCAATTACACAAAGAAATCAATGATAAAAATCATTGGCAGTAGAATAAATTATTCGTTTCTTTGTATTATTAAGAATGATTATAAACAACAACCATAATGATTAAAACAGATATACTAATAATTGGAGCAGGCCCTACAGGTTTATTTGCCGTTTTTGAGGCAGGATTATTGAAATTAAAATGTCATATTTTAGATGCATTGCCACAAGCAGGAGGACAACTTTCAGAATTGTATCCAAAAAAGCCTATTTATGATATCCCTGGTTTTCCGGAAGTTTTAGCAGGAGATTTAATTGATAACTTACAAGAACAAATTAAGCAGTTTGAGCCAGGTTATACATTAGGAGAAAGAGCTGAAACAATCGACAAACAAGAAGACGGAAGTTTCATTGTAACATCAAATAAAGGGACTAAATTCCACGCGCCGGTAATCGCTATCGCTGGAGGTTTAGGAAGTTTTGAGCCACGCAAGCCACTTATTGAAGATATCGAGTTTTATGAAGATAAAGGAGTAAAATACTTCATCAAAAATCCGGAGAAATTCAGAGATAAAAGAGTTGTTATTGCCGGAGGAGGAGATTCAGCTTTGGACTGGAGTATTTTCCTAGCGAATGTAGCTTCAGAAGTAACCTTGATTCACAGAAGAAATGAATTTAGAGGAGCTCTTGATTCTGTAGAAAAAGTACAGGAATTAAAAACGTCTGGAAAGATCAAATTAATTACACCGGCAGAAGTAATCGGAATTAATGGTGCTGAGCATGTTGAATCTTTAGATATCGAAGAAAACGGCGCACACCGTAAAATCGAAACTGATTTCTTTATTCCACTTTTCGGATTGACACCAAAATTGGGTCCAATTGGAGACTGGGGACTGGATATCGAGAAAAATGCAATTAAAGTAAATAATGCCTTAGATTACCAGACAAACATTCCGGGAATCTTCGCAATTGGAGACGTAAACACGTACCCAGGAAAATTAAAATTGATTCTTTGTGGTTTTCACGAAGCAACTTTAATGTGCCAGGCCGCATATCAAATTATCAATCCAGGTAAAAAATATGTTTTAAAATATACAACAGTTTCCGGAGTAGACGGTTTTGACGGAACACGTAAAGAAGCGCCGAAAGCAGTTGTGAAGGCGATAGTTTAGTCTAAGGTACTGAGATAATAAGGTTCTAAGGGACTAAGAATTCATATAAAAAGCTCAAACTTGTTATCAAGTTTGGGCTTTTTTTAATCCCATAGGGATGTCATGTTTATAGAATTAATGGCATCTATTGTGAAAAGCCCCAGCGGGGCGACATATAATTATTTATAAAAATCATATCGCTCCGCTGGAGCTTTGGTTAAACCCATAATTGTTTGCTATAAACATTATGCTCCAATGGAGCTTTATTAAAAAGTTATTGCTAGAATTTAACTAAGGTTCTAATTTTTTTATATAAGCCCAAACTAAATAGTTTGAGCTTTTTTAATCCCATAGGGATGTCATGTTTATAGAATTAATGGCATCTATTGTGAAAAGCCCCAGCGAGGGACATATAATTTTTATAAAAATCATATCGCTCCGCTGGAGCTTTGGTTAAACCCATAATTGTTTGCTATAAACATTATGCTCCAATGGAGCTTTATTAAAAAAGGTATTATTAGAATTTAAACGGAGGTTGTAAATAATTTTATTGTAGATGTTTTTAAAACATAGCCAGTGGTTTTAACCACTGGAGCGCAATGTATATCGCAATGCATGATCACAATCCATAATTTCGATCCGTCTCCCACGGTTGAAACCGTGGGCTATATTTGAAAAAACATAAGACAAACTTTAACCTGAGACCCTTAGTGTCTTAGATCCTCAGAACCTTAAAAAAAAACTTGCAAGTCGCAAGGCTATTTCATACCTTTGCACCGTTCCTAAATTTATTGAAAGTTATCACGAAAGGCGGAGGGATAGACCCGATGAAACCTTAGCAACCCTTTATCATAAAGAAGGTGCTAAATTCTACTTTATACAAATTCATAGTATTAAAGATAGATAACACAAATACATAAAGTATTTCCTCAACTTTTCCTGACAACCTTACAATATTATTTTACTGAATTCACAGTATGATGAGCGAATCATTGGCGCATTTATGCCATCATCGTTCCCGCTGTCCGCAATATCTTTTATCCGCCACGGCGGATAAAAGGATATTTGCTCCCATCGGGGCTAATTAGCCTGCAATAGTGAATTCTTGGAATCAATTGGAATCAAGATATCGAACTAAACCTGTTAGGTTTAAAATCGGAATTATAATTAAAAAAAGCTTAGTGTCTTAGCGTCTTCGTGGCAAAAGGCAAATAACATGGCAATAACAATTCAGGAAGCAATTAAAAAAAATATCCTAATCCTTGATGGAGCAATGGGAACAATGTTGCAGCGCTATAATTTCTCAGAAGAAGATTTCAGAGGAGAGCGTTTCAAAGATTTTCCGCATCCGTTAAAAGGAAACAATGATTTACTATCCATAACACAACCACAAGCAATTCGCGATGTTCACGCTGCTTATTTTGAAGCTGGTGCAGACATCGTAGAAACCAATACTTTTTCAGGAACTACGATCGGTATGGCCGATTATTTCCTGGAAGATTTGGTTTACGAATTGAACTATGAATCGGCTAAAATTGCCCGTGAAGTAGCAGATGAATTCACTGCTAAAAATCCGAACAAACCACGTTTCGTTGCCGGTTCAATCGGACCGACCAACAGAACGGCAAGTATGTCGCCAGATGTAAACGATCCAGGTTACAGAGCTGTAACTTTTGATGATTTGCGTATTGCTTACAAACAACAAGTTGAAGCCTTAATGGATGGCGGATGTGATTTGCTTTTGGTGGAAACTATCTTCGATACTTTAAATGCTAAAGCAGCACTTTTCGCGATCGAAGAAGTAAAAGACGAACGTAATCTTGATATTCCAATCATGGTTTCAGGAACGATTACCGATGCTTCTGGAAGAACACTTTCCGGGCAAACAGTTGAAGCGTTTTTGATTTCAGTATCACATATTCCGTTATTAAGTGTAGGATTTAATTGTGCTCTTGGAGCCGATTTATTGAAACCGTATTTGAAAACATTATCACAGCATACACAGTTCAATGTTTCGGCACACCCAAATGCAGGTTTGCCAAACGCATTCGGACAATATGATGAAACGCCAGAACAAACTCAGGCCTTAATCAAAGAATATTTAGACGATAATTTAATTAACATAATTGGTGGTTGTTGCGGAACAACTCCAGATCATATTCGATTAATTGCTGAGGTTGCGAAAGATTATAAGCCACGTGTGGCGCCGGTATTGGTTTAAGAAATGCTAGAAGAAAAAGAAGAGATTAATGAAAAGCCTAAATGGATATGGTCAGTTGTGCTTTTGACGATAGTCATTTTATTTATCCTTTTTGTCTCTAATAACGCTAATAAATATCAAAGGTATAAAGAGACATTCAAAGGCGAAACCATTGGATTTACAACTAGAATTGAACACGCAAATAAAACCTCTTCTTTGAAATATTACTTTTATTCAGATAAGAAAGTTTTATCTGAAGTTTCTACGAGAGGATATGAAGGTGATGAATATGAATTAATAAATAAGTTTTACAAAGTAAAATATGATTTGAATAACCCTGAAAAAGGGCATTATATTATTTTAGAAGAGGAATTAAGTCCCGATTCACTCACACTAGTTAAAGCAGGTTTTACTAAAACAAAATATTATATATATGATGCAGGAGTTACTTGTAAATATATAGAAAAGTCAAAATGGAAATAACCAATCAATGGTTTCCATAAGATTGATAAAGAGAACTAAGTAAAAGTTCCAGAGGAACGAAATGTTGGTAGCAACGGAATTTATTCCGTTGATGATGAGAAAAGATACAAAAATAAAGTTCCATAGGAACGACAGATTGGTAGCAAAAAAAATATTTCAACAACGATAATTGAAATCGTGAAAAATATAAATCGTTTTTTGAAACTGATACCGCGTGAGGGATAGAAGTGAAAAGCCCACAGACCAATGGAGTGATAACGGAATTGGTCGAGGACTTGTAACGTAACGGATAGCCCGGTTCGCCGCGGCGAAACACGCCCAAAATAAGATTATTTAAAAACGAATATACCTACAAGGTTTCGAAAACCTTGCAGGAAAACACAAGAATAAAAAAACTCAGAACCTTAGAATCTTAGGGCCTTAGTAACTTAGAAAAAATGGCAGAAAAAAGAAGAGACCTTGTATTAGCAGGATTAGAACCGTTGATTATTACGCCCGAAAGTGTTTTTGTAAACGTTGGGGAACGTACGAATGTAACGGGTTCGCGAAAATTCCTTCGCTTAATCAAGGAAGAGAAATATGACGAGGCGCTTGATATTGCAAGACAACAAGTAGAAGGTGGAGCACAAATCATCGATATTAATATGGATGAAGGAATGCTTGATGGTGTTCAGGCAATGACAAAATTTTTGAATTTAATTGCATCAGAACCGGATATTTCGAGAGTGCCGATTATGATCGACAGCTCGAAATGGGAAATCATCGAAGCAGGTCTTAAAGTAGTACAAGGAAAAAGCGTTGTCAACTCCATTTCGTTGAAAGAAGGCGAAGAAGCCTTTATTCATCACGCCAAATTAATCAAACGTTACGGAGCGGCGGCGATCATTATGGCTTTTGACGAAGTAGGGCAGGCAGATAATTTTGATCGACGAGTTGAAATTTGTCAGCGTTCGTATGATATTTTGGTTAATAAAGTTGGTTTCCCTCCACAGGATATTATTTTCGATTTGAATATTTTCCCCGTTGCAACCGGAATGGAAGAACATCGCTTAAACGCGTTGGACTTTTTTAGAGGTACAAAATGGGTTCGCGAAAACTTGCCTCACGCGCATATTAGTGGTGGAGTGAGTAACGTTTCGTTTTCTTTTAGAGGAAATGATACGGTTCGTGAAGCTATGCACTCGGTGTTTTTATACCACGCAATTCAGAACGGAATGACAATGGGAATCGTGAATCCGGAAATGCTTTCGATTTATGACGATATCCCAAAAGACTTATTAGAACACGTTGAAGACGTAATCCTGAACAGACGCGACGACGCGACAGAGCGACTTTTAGATTTTGCTGAAAACGTAAAAGGCGAAGTAAAATCAGATGAAAAAGCGATTCAGGAATGGCGTTTAGGAACCGTTCAGGAACGTATTACGCATTCATTAGTAAAGGGAGTTGATGCTTTTATAGAAATTGATGTTGAAGAAGCTCGTTTAGCGGCTGTAAAACCAATCGAAGTAATCGAAATCAATTTGATGACCGGAATGAATGTCGTTGGAGATTTATTCGGAAGTGGAAAAATGTTCCTGCCACAGGTGGTAAAATCAGCTCGTGTAATGAAAAAAGCGGTTGCGTATTTATTGCCATATATTGAAGCAAGCAAACAAGCCGGAGACAAACAAGGAAATGGAAAAATCCTGATGGCAACTGTAAAAGGAGACGTTCACGATATTGGTAAAAATATCGTTTCAGTCGTTTTGGCCTGTAACAATTACGAGATTGTAGATCTTGGCGTTATGGTGCCTCCGGAAAAAATTATTGCAGCTGCGATTGAACACAATGTAGACATTATCGGTTTAAGTGGACTAATCACGCCTTCGCTTGACGAAATGGTTTATTTGGCCAAAGAATTAGACAAACAAGGAATTAAAATACCGATTATGATTGGTGGAGCAACGACTTCGCGTGCACATACCGCCGTGAAAATCGCTCCGCAATATAGAGAAACTGTAATTCACGTAAACGATGCTTCGAGAGCGGTTACGGTTGCAGGAAATTTATTAGATCATAACCGTAAGATATATGCAAGCGATATTCGTGCAGAGTACGATGCGTTTAGAGAAACGTTTTTAAATCGATCAAGAGATAAAAACTTCCTGACGATTGAACAAGCGCGTAAAAACAAATTACAATTGGACTGGGATGAATATACGCCAACCAAACCAAAAGTAATTGGAGCACAAACTATTGAAGTTGATCTGGATGTTTTGGTTCCATATATCGACTGGACGCCGTTTTTTAGAACATGGGAATTGTTCGGAAAATATCCGGCGATTTTGACCGATGAGGTTGTGGGAGAACAGGCAACTTCTGTTTTTGCCGATGCTCAGGAAATGTTGAAAGTGATTTTGGCAGAGAAAAAATTAACGGCAAAAGGTATTTACGGTATTTTCCCTGCCAATCAGGTTGATGATGATGATATAGAATTGCGTGATGAAAACGGAAAAGTTCTGGAGAAATTCTTAACGCTTCGTCAGCAGTCACAAAAAACAAAAGGCGCTCCGAACATTGCCTTGTCTGATTTTATTTTACCAAAAGACAGTGGAATTACAGATTATATCGGAGCATTTTGTGTAACAACAGGTTTTGGTGTTGATGAATGGGCAGCCGAATTCGAAAAAGATTTAGACGATTATAATTCGATTATGGTTAAAGCATTAGCCGATCGTTTTGCTGAGGCTTTCGCCGAATATTTACACGAAAAAGTACGTCAGGATTTTTGGGGTTATGATGCCGAAGAATCACTTTCGACAGAAGACTTAATCGAAGAAAATTATAAAGGAATTCGTCCAGCGCCAGGATACCCGGCTTGTCCGGATCACCTGGAGAAACCAACGATTTGGAAACTCTTAAATGTAGCTGAAGAAATTGGAGTAACGCTGACGGAAAGTATGGCAATGTGGCCTGCATCATCCGTTTCCGGATATTACTTCGGAAATCCGAAAAGTAAATATTTTGGACTCGGAAAAATAAAAGAAGATCAGGTGATAGACTACGCTAAACGTCGTAATGTCTCCACTGAATACGCAAGCAAATGGTTAAACCCTAATATAGCAGACTAAAAATAGTTTCAGGTTTATTTAGTTTCAAGTTTCAGGTTCTCTAAAGCAACTTGGAACCTGAAACTTGAAACAAAAGAAGATTATTTGATTATGTTTTTTGATTCAGATTTTTTACACAAACAACTCAAAACTCATAATTCATAACTCATAACTTAAATAATGAAAGTAACAGAACATATAGAAAACGCCAAAGGAAATACCTTATTCTCATTTGAACTTATTCCGCCTCAAAAAGGGAAAAGTATTCAGGAATTATACGATAATATCGATCCGTTGATGGAGTTTAAACCACCGTTTATTGATGTAACGACTTCGCGGGAAGAGTACATTTATATTGACAAAGGAAACGGTCTTTTAGATAAAAAATTGACTCGTATGCGTCCGGGAACGCTTGGGATCTGCGCTTCTATAAAACATAAATACAATGTAGATACTGTACCGCATTTGCTTTGTGGTGGTTTTACACAGGAAGAAACAGAATATATGCTCGTAGATTGTCAATATTTGGGAATCAATAATGTAATGGCACTTCGTGGAGATGCCATGAAAGACGAACAGTCTTTTGTTCCTAAAGTGGGAGGGAATAGTTTTGCTATAGATTTAGTTCGTCAAATCAATAATTTGAATTGCGGAAAATATCTGCATGAAGTAATGGATATCGACAACAAAGCTGATTTTTGTATTGGCGTTGCAGGTTATCCGGAGAAACATTTAGAATCTCCATCTTTACAATCTGACTTAAAGAGATTAAAAGAAAAAGTAGATGCAGGTGCTGATTATGTAGTAACACAAATGTTTTTTGATAATGCTAAATATTTTGAATTTGTTGCAAAAGCAAGAGAAATAGGGATTACAATTCCGATTATTCCTGGAATTAAGCCAATTGCTGTTCAAAGGCATTTACAGATTTTGCCGCAGATTTTCAGAATCGATTTACCAGAAGATTTAATCGATGCTGTTGATAAATGTAAAAATAATGCTGAAATCAAACAAGTCGGAATCGAGTGGGCGATTCAGCAATCTCTTGAATTAAAAGCGGCTGGAGTTCCGGTTTTGCATTATTATTCAATGGGGAAATCTGAGAATATTCGCCAGATTGCGAGTCAGATTTTTTAAAGATAAACACTGAACTTTGTCAAAGTTTTAAACTTTGACAAAGTTGTTCCAGTACAGTTTTCATTCCTTGGAATGAAATGAAAGCTTGGAATTTGGATTTTTTTTAATTTGGAATTTAATTTTAAACATTATGGAAAAAGAAGAATTACAAGCAATCGCCTCTCAGTTAAAACATCCAACAGGAGAAAAAGGGATAGAAATGGCCAACATGATGCATGAAACCAACATCAACATGACGCGTCATTCTGTTCAGAATCTAAATATAAAAGCCGGAAGTTCTATTTTAGAATTAGGTCACGGAAATGCGCGACATGTAGAATTTATATTCGAACAAGGAGAGAACCTGAAATACTATGGACTCGAAATGTCTGAATTAATGTTTCATGAAGCACGCCAGATCAACAGAAATTTTGTCTCTCAAAAACAAGCTTTCTTTTCGCTTTACGACGGAAATATAATTCCGTTTGAAGATGCCTTTTTTGATAAAATATTCACTGTAAACACCATTTATTTTTGGAGGGAGCCAGAAAAATTGCTTTCAGAAATATACAGGGTTTTAAAACCAGGTGGAGTTTTCTGTATCACTTTTGCAGAAGAAAGTTTCATGAAACAGCTTCCATTTACCAAATTCGAGTTTAAACTTTACAGCACTGAAAAAGTGGAGCAATTAGTGCAGAAAACGCTGTTCAAAATCTTATACAAAGAGACTTTAACCGAAAAAGTAAAAACGAGAACAGGAGAATTGGTTGATCGGGACTTTACTACGATTGTTTTAGAGAAATAGTTTTTGAACTCTTTTTTTGAGTAATTTAATTGATTTTTATTTCAGGTTTCCATTTCAGCAAATCCTAATACTTTAAAAAATTATGGACGTTAAAAAAATCAATTTTCTGCAAAGCTACAGCAGTATTTTATTACTCCTTGGCGGAATTATACTCGGCAGTATTTTAGGGTTGTTTTATGGTAAAGATGTCCTGGTTATAAAACCACTCGGTGATATTTTTCTAAACTTGCTTTTTACAGCTATTATTCCACTTATATTTTTCACAATTGCTTCTTCTATTGCCAATTTAGAGCGAACTGAAAAACTAGGTAAACTGTTTGTAATTATGATTGTCGTTTTTCTTACAACAATACTAATTTCTGCTATCGTAATGATTTTGGCTGTTTATCTTTTTCCAATTCATCAAAATATCATCATTTCTAAAGTTCCAGTCGAAAATATAAAATCCGGGAGTATTGGAGATCAAATCGCGCAATTGTTGACCGTAAATGATTTCTTCGAATTACTGTCCCGAAAAAGTATGCTCGCATTAATTATATTTTCTTTTTTAATTGGGTTTGCAAGCTTGCAATCAGGAGAAAAAGGAAGTGCTTTCAGAAGTTTTTTGGATTCAGGAAATGAAGTGATGAAGCAGCTTTTGAACATGATTATGAAATTAGCGCCAATTGGTTTGGGAGCTTATTTTGCCTATCAGGTTGGAGTTTTTGGACCGCAGTTATTTGGAGTTTATGCCAAACCTTTGGGTGTTTATTATGGAGCTTGCATTTTTTACTTCTTTGTATTTTTTAGTTTGTATGCTTTTGTTGCAGGTGGAAAAAGAGCTTTTCTTGTATTTTGGAGCAATAATATTACGCCAGCTTTAACCGCAGTCGGAACTTGCAGTAGTATCGCAACGATTCCTGCAAATTTGGAAGCGGCCGAAAAGATGAACATACCAAAACATGTTCGAAATCTCGTTATTCCACTTGGAGCGCCTTTGCATAAAGACGGTTCAAGCATGTCTTCCATTTTAAAAATAACGGTTCTTTTTGCCATGTTTGGGAAAGATTTTACGGAGCCATCAACCATACTTTTAGCTTTAGGAATTACAGTGATTGTTTCCATTGTCGAAGGCGGAATTCCGAATGGTGGTTATATAGGAGAAGTTTTGGCAATAACCGTTTACGGATTGCCAATGGAACAAGCTTTGCCCGTCGCTATGATTTTAGGAACATTGGTTGATCCAATTGCAACATTATTAAACGTAAATGGCGATTTGATTTGTTCGATGGTGATTTCGCGGTTTTCCGAAAAAACAAAATGGTAAAAAATAAAATTTATAACTATTTCAAAATAATATAATGAATTCAGTCTTACAAAACGATCTCAACGATTTCGGAAATATTTTAGAAGAAGCAAAACAACAAGGAATAGATTTTCTAAACAACCTGGAAAATGTTGCAACTTCTAATAAAAAATCAATTGATTATAGCAGAGAATTAAACGAATTAGGTTTAGGCTCTTTGGCTACCCTCGCAGAATTTAATGAACGATTAGCACCTTTAATGGTTGCTTCGCCGGGACCAAGATATTGGGGGTTTGTTACGGGTGGTTCAACCCCTGCTTCAATTGTGGGTGATTGGCTGGCTTCGGTTTATGATCAAAATACTCAGGCTATAAAAGCACAAGGTGGTGCCTCGGCTTTAATTGAATTTGAAACTATCAATTTGCTGTTGCAGTTATTGAGTTTGCCAAATTCTTTTTTGGGAGGATTTGTAACCGGCGCAACAATGTCGAATTTTACTTGTTTAGGCGTAGCGAGACAATGGTTTGGGAATCAATTAGGAAAAGATTTTGCCAAAAGCGGAATTTCGGAAACTATAAATATTCTTACTGCCACACCACATTCTTCTTCAATAAAATCATTGGCAATGTTGGGGATTGGAAGTAATAATTTCACTACAATTAAAACTGTTGAAGGCAATCGTGAAGCTATTGATATTGCTGATTTGGAGAAAAATATTCAAAGTTTAAATGGAAAGCCTTTCATCTTAATTTCAAGTGCAGGAACTGTAAATACAGCCGATTTTGATGATTTCCAGACAATTTCAAAATTAAAAGAAAAGTATAAATTCTGGTGGCATATTGATGCTGCTTTTGGAGGATTTGCTGCAGTTTCGGATAAATTTAAGCATTTGGTTGAAGGCTGGGAAGGAGCAGACAGTATTACAATTGATTGTCATAAATGGCTGAATGTACCTTATGAAAGTGCTTTTTATTTGATTAAAAAAGAGCATACCAGTTTACAAATAGAAACTTTTCAGAATTCGAATGCGCCTTATTTAGGAAATCCGTTAGAGAATTTTAATTATTTGAATGTGTTGCCTGAAAATTCAAGGCGTTTAAGAGCGTTGCCGGTTTGGTTTTCATTATTAGCATACGGGAAAGAGGGTTTTTGCGATATTGTGGAGAATAGCACATCATTGGCGATGTATTTTGGTAATGCCTTAATTGAAAATGGAGATTTTGAATTGATGGCTCCCATACGTCTTAATAACGTTTGTTTCACCTTAAAGGGAAATCACAATCAGGAAAAAGTAAGCGAGTTTTTGACCCTTTTGAATGATAAAGGAAAAGTATTTATGACGCCAACGGTATATCAGAATCGTAAAGGAATCAGGGCCTCATTTGTAAATTGGCGTACAACAGAAAACGATATAAAAATAGTGATGGAAGAAATGAAAGCCACTATTTTGGATTTAGAAATTTAATTATTTTAATAAGAAAAAATAAAAGAGCCTGTTGAACAGACAGGCTCTTTAATAACATCAAAAAAAAACAAAAACAAGGATCTAAAAAACAAAAACCATTTTGACTTACTGTCTAACAATCAGTTGAAATGCTGAGTTATGTTGAGAATTACTATTGAAAGTATCAGTAGAATTAAAGAAGTCATTTGTGTATTATTTATATTTCACGAGGCAAATATAACACTATTTATATTAAGTCTAAATAAAAACAATGACAAATTTTGTAAAAAGATCTAACAATTTGAAAACGAGATAATAATAAATTACAAAAGGACATCATCTTAGAAAAGTATTTCCCTATACAATTCATTAAAACCCAGAATATTATTTTGACATGATAAACTTTCCAATTATAATGGGTATTACAAGCGGTGCGGCATTCCTTTTGGGGTTCTTACTGATTGCTTATGCTCGGAAAGTAAATGTAGTTGCAAATAGATTTTTAGGATTGTTTGTTACCACAGTGGGTTTTGCAATGCTCGAAATACCGTTGTTTTATAAAAGCTTTCATCTAAGCCATCCAAATCTGTTTGAAATGATAGGGTTATCCCGGTTTCTTTCTGCACCATTTCTTTATATCAGTATTTTACATTTTACTTCGATCCGTAAAAAACTCAAGCCTAAAAATTTATGGCATTTTTACCTTTTATATTATTTTTCATCTTCAGAATTCCATTTTTTGTCACTGGAAAAAATATTGAATTTGATGAGGAAGAAAGAAAAATAGTTTTTTTTATTTTGAGGACAGCATTGCCATTACAGATACTAATTTATTGGGTTTTATCTTTTGCAACACTCCAAAAACATTTAAAAAGCATAAAACAATTTTCATCCTCTATTGAAAAAAATAATTTACTGTGGCTAGAATATTTTCTCTTGATTTTGTTAGTTATTGTATTTGCGTGGTTTAATCTAATGTTTTTCGGCTTAAAAAATCTAATTGATCTGACACCATTTCTGTATTTGTCTAGCGTTTTTTTTCTGGCGTTTTTTTCATTGCAGCAACGGGAGATTTTTGACTTTAATCAAAGTGAATTAAATGAACTTTCATCTATCAAAATAGATAAAAAAGAAAACTCGAAAAGGGTTTCAGAAAGCCGGCTGAGTGAATTAAATGAAAAATTAAAAACACTCCTACACTCAGAAAAATTATATCTGGACAATGATTTAAGTCTGCCTAAATTGGCTAAAAAATTAGAAGCAACCAGCAACGAAACTTCGTTTTTAATCAACGAATTGTATCAGGAGAATTTCTATAATTTTATAAATAAACATCGTATCGAAGAGGCAAAAATGTTATTGTTGTCTGAAAAATACAGTCAATTAAACATATTAGGAATTGCTTATGAATCGGGTTTTAATTCGAAAACAACTTTTAATACTACATTCAAAAAATATGTTGGTATGTCTCCAACAGAATTTGTAAAATCTAATATTACATTGATTAAAAAAGAAGCTTAAAATCTGTTCGAAAGGGTACATCGGAACATTTGGTTTTTGATTAATATTCAAATTTGCTGGATATTAACTCAAAAATAAAAAACCATGTTAGAACAATCTTTGAAAATTTCGAATTCAATTCTAAAAAAAATTAGCGCTTCTTTAATTCTCGGCCTTGAGTTTTCAGCTTTGTTATTATTGCTTGGAAATGGAGGTAATATTCCCTGGCTGCCACCGGTTTTAGTTTTTTCGGGAGTTGGAGTTTCATTACTACTTTCAATTTTATTTCCGTTTGGGTGGCATTTTTTGGAACAAAAACAAAAAATAAATAGTACTAAAGTCTATGCCATTTTATATAGTGGTATTCGATATTGCATCGCTTTTAATATAGCCAGTTTTGGTTGGAAAAAGTTCTACGGACTTCAATTTATTGTTCCGTCAGAAATCTCCAATATGCCCATGAATCAGCAATCAGGAGAATGGTTAACCTGGTTTTATTTTGGATATTCACATGCTTTTGGAATTATAATAGCAGTAACTCAAATCATTGGGAGTTATTTGTTACTGTTTAGGAGAACATTGTTAATTGGATCAATACTATTGATCTCATTGTTGTTTAATCTGACTTTAATCAATATTTTTTATCACATGAATGCAGGTGCTTTGTTGCAGTCGATATTATTAACGATTGGTGTTTTATATCTGATTTTATTGGATTCAAAGAAATTGATTGATTTTTTCTTTAAATCAAAATCGAATTTACAATCAGTTGATGTCAATGGATTTTTTCCGAAAAACATGCTGCGACTTTCAGCTATAGTGCTATCGTTATTATTTACAATCTATCTGAAGAATTTAATGAAATAAAAAAAAGCTTGTTTAATACTTTAAACGAGCTTTTATATGTAAACTGAAAACTGCTACTGAAAACTACTTCGTAATTTCTCTAAAAACAGCCTCCAGGTTTTTATTCTTCTGGTTCAATTGTAAGGTTTTCAAACCATTTTCGTTGGCAAAATCAAAAATAGCCGGACGCATATCTTTATCCGCTACAAAAGTTAATTCCCAGATCATATCGTGAGTGTTTTTATATGAAGTAATATTTGGAAGCTTTGCTAAAAGTTGTTCTTCTACCTGATAATCAAATTCAACTTCGATAACTTGTTGTTTGTCTTCAGAAACTAAATGATCTAATTTTTTATCAGCAACGATTTGTCCTTTGTCAATAATAATGACACGATCACAAATGGCTTCCACTTCCTGCATGATATGTGTTGACAGAAAAACTGTTTTATCTTTCCCGACATTTTTAATCACATTTCGAATTTCCATTAACTGATTCGGATCCAGACCGGTAGTTGGTTCGTCCAAAATTAAAACATCCGGATTGTGTAATAAAGCATTGGCAAGTCCCACACGCTGGCGGTATCCTTTAGACAGCTGTGCAATTTTTTTATGACTTTCAGCTGACAGGCCTGTCAGTTGAATAACTTCTTCAATTCTTGATTTCGGAACTTTATAAACATCGGCATTAAAAGCCAAATACTCACGAACATACAAATCCAAATACAAAGGATTATGCTCCGGTAAATAGCCAATAGAACGCTGAACTGCTTTTGCGTTTGTCATGACATCATGACCATTTACAAGGGCTGCGCCAGAATCTGCAAGTAAATATGTAGTCAAAATTTTCATCAATGTAGATTTTCCGGCACCGTTTGGCCCTAAGAATCCTACGATCTCTCCTTTTTCAATTTTAAAAGAAATTTCATTTAAAGCTTTTTGCGCTCCGTAACTTTTTGATATACTGTTTACTTCTATCGACATGACTTTTTATTTGCTACAAAAGTAAACAGAAATAGTTTTGATTGCTAAAATTTGCTCTGTAAAGAATTTAATTTTTAGCCCAAACAACGGCATCGTTATTGTTAAAGGAATGCTAAAATAAAATAAATTTCAATTATGAAAAAAATTCTAGTGATGGCTGCATTGGCTATCTGCAGTTTTGCAAATGCTCAAAAAGGAACAATCTTAGTAGGTGGAAGTATTGGTTATTCTTCAGAAACAAGAACTCTTGGTAATAACGAAGTAAAAAACAATGAATTTGATTTTTCTCCGAAGGTAGGTTACCAGTTTCATGAAAATTGGACTGTTGGAGGTGAAGCTTCTTTTGGTTCTTCTAAAACCGAACAAGGAACAAACGAAGACAGATTTAATACTACGAAATTAGGTGCATTTTTACGTTACACAATGCCATTGAATCCAACTTTTTCATTCTTTGCTGAATTAGGATTAGGCTATCAAAGTGAAAAAGACAAAACGTATGCAGGACCAATTACTACAACTGCGAAAGGTGACGGTATGTATGTTGGTGTAACACCAGCTCTTTTTATCAATATGAAAAAAGGTTTTGGTCTAAACTTTAATATTGGAGGTTTAAGCTATGGCACAATAAACTACGAAAACAACGGTCCAGAATATAAAAACTTCGATTTTAATTTTGGTAAAACATTTAATATTGGGGTTTCTAAAAATTTCTAATCTTAGATTATATATTCAATTTTGAAAAAGCATCCGCCGCCGCGGATGCTTTTTTGTTTTTTGCCTGAAATCTTATGAAAATAAAACATTCTTATTTAGCCCCGATAGAAGCGATATCCTTTTTCTGTCCGCCGCGGCGGACAGAAAAAGATATAGCGGATAGCGGGACTGAACGTGTTTTGGAAACGAAAATTTCTGCTTCAAAAAATTAAAATAAGATCTTTCTAATTGAAAATAAAAATGCCAACAAAAATGAAATCGAAACTAAATCATAACTACAAGAATTTTCGATTCCACTTGTTGGCACTAAAAAACAAAAATATATTCAAATGAAATTATACGGTTGCGCCGTTTTCAACGGCAGCTCTCATTTCCTGAGCGGCAGCAACCATTTCGATTAAAGCTTTTTTAGTTTCATCCCAATGACGTGTTTTTAAACCACAATCCGGATTTACCCATAATTGATCTATCGGAATTACAGCCGAAGCTTTTTCCAGCAAACGAACCATTTCAGCACTTGAAGGCACACGTGGCGAGTGAATATCATAAACTCCAGGTCCAATTTCGTTTGGATATTTAAAGTTGGCAAAAGCATCTAAAAGTTCCATTTGAGAACGTGAACATTCAATTGTGATAACATCGGCATCCATATCAGCGATATTCTGAATGATGTCGTTAAATTCACTGTAACACATATGTGTGTGAATTTGCGTGTCGTCCTGAACACCGCTTGCAGAAATTCGGAACGCTTTTACAGCCCAATCTAAATAATTTGCCCATTCTTCTTTCTCAACGGCAAACCTTCGCGAATCGCAGGCTCATCAATTTGAATAATTTTGATTCCGGCTTTTTCTAAGTCTACAACTTCATCACGAATTGCCAATGCAATTTGCGTACAAGTTTCAGAACGTGGCTGATCGTTTCGAACAAACGACCATTGTAAGATAGTTACCGGACCAGTCAACATTCCTTTTACCCATTTTGGAGTCAAAGATTGTGCGTATTTTGACCATTTTACCGTCATTGGATTTGGTCTTGAAACGTCGCCATAAATAACCGGAGGTTTCACGCAACGACTTCCGTAACTCTGAACCCAGCCATTTTTAGTAAATGTAAATCCAGACAATTGTTCGCCAAAATATTCAACCATATCATTACGCTCAAATTCTCCGTGAACCAAAACATCAATTCCGGTTTCTTCCTGAAAACGGATTGTCGCTTCGGTTTCTTTTTCGATTAAATCGTTGTATTGTTCTGTAGTTAATTCACCTTTTTTAAATTTTGCTCTCCAGCTTCTCACTTCAGCTGTTTGAGGGAAAGAACCAATTGTGGTTGTTGGGAATAAAGGCAAATCTAAAGCCTCAATCTGGCTTTTTCTTCTTGTTGCAAAAGTGCTTTTACGTTTGTCATCAGATGCTGTAATTCCGGCAACACGCGCTTTAACTTCGTTATTATGGATTAATTTTGAAGTTTTACGGTTATCATTTGCAATTACGTTTCTTTCAAAATCAATCGAATTTTTAACATCAATTTCGTTAGAAGCGAATTGTTTTAAAAGTATAATTTCGTTGATTTTTTGTTTAGCAAAAGCCAGCCATTGTTTGATTTCCGGCGTAAGCGTTTCATCATTTGTCTCTAAATCTAAATCGCACGGACTGTGAATTAAAGAACATGATGGACCAACGAGAATTCTGTTTTCTCCTAAAGTGCCAGTTGCTTTTTTAATTAATTCTAAAGACTTTTTGAAATCATTTTTCCAGATATTTCTTCCGTCAACAACTCCCAAAGAAAGATTTGCATTTGAAGCCAATTTTCCGGACTCTAAAATGTCATCTAATTGAGACGGACAACGTACTAAATCTAAATGGAAAGTATCAACCGGCAAAGCCAATGCAGTTGCCAAATTCTCTCCGAAACAATCAAAATAATTCGCTAAAATAATTTTAATTTTAGGAAAACGAATATTGATTTCATTGTAAACTTCTGTAAAAGTATTTCTTTCTTTATCCGTTAAATTTAAAGCTAAGAAAGGCTCGTCTAACTGAATATATTCCACATTTTCTGCTTGTAGCTTTTCGAAAATTTCGAAGTAAACCGGAAGCAATTTATCGATAAGATCAATTCGGTGAAAACCTTCTTCTTTTTCCTTTCCTAAAAGTAAGTAAGAGATTGGTCCGATTAAAACTGGTTTTGTGACAATTTTTAAAGCATTTGCTTCTTTGAATTCATTGATTATTTTTTCAGAAAACAATTCGAATTTTTGGTTCTTTGTGAATTCAGGAACAATGTAATGATAGTTGGTATCGAACCATTTTGTCATTTCCATCGCTACAACATCCTGTCCGTCTTTTTGCGCGCCTCTTGCCATGGCAAAATACAAATCGATAGCCGAATTTGTTTTAGCAAATTCCTGATAGCGTTGCGGAATTGCTCCAACAGTTAAAGTCAAATCCAGAACCTGATCGTAAAAAGAAAAATCGTTAGACGGGATCAAATCAACTCCGGCTTCTGATTGTAAATGCCAGTTTCTGCGACGAATGTCTTTTCCGGTTTCGATTAATTCTTCTACAGAAATTTTTCCTGCCCAATAGAGTTCAGAGGCTTTTTTTAGTTCTCTGTTGCTTCCAATTCTTGGATAACCTAAATTATTTGTTTTCATTTTTGATTCAGTATTTTTTACTGAACAAATTTATTGTATTAGATTTTAAAACTTATATTTGGTTATTATTTAAGTAAATAGTCTTTTAAAAATGGTTTTTTTAAGATTATAATACTGTGAAACTCTTTTTAAAGAACCTTTAGCCGTAAAAATTACTATGGAAAATTTAGATAAAACCGATTTATTGATATTGAAACACCTTCAGGAAAATTCAAATATCAACACAAAAGATCTTGCCAGTAAATTATTTCTTACTGTAACACCAGTTTATGAACGTATAAAAAGATTAGAAAGAGACGGATATATTACCAAATATGTTGCCTTGTTGGATAAAAACAAAATGAATCGCGGAATGACGGTTTTTTGTAATGTTAGATTAAAAGAGCACGCAAAAAATGTTGGGAGTAATTTTGTAAAAGATATTGTGGCACTTCCTGAAATTATCGAATGTTATAATATTGCCGGCGATTATGACTTTATGCTGAAAATTTTAGTCAAAGATATGACTAGTTATCAGGATTTTGTAATGAATAAATTGTCAACAATTGAAAACATAGGGAACACTAATAGTATTTTTGTAATGGGAGAAATTAAACATAGTACAGCATTGGAGTTTTAATAATAGTAATTTTTTTGCCACAGATTACACAGATTAAAATGATTTTTTTTATAATGTAGTGTAGATTTTTTTGCCACGAATTTCCCGAATTTTCACAAATCATTGTGCTTAAAATAATTGGTGAAAATTCGGGAAATTCGTGGCGAACAAAACATTTAATCTTTAAATCAAATTAAGCTGCGGCCTATTTTTATTCAATATTATCCTAAAATAAAATGTATTTTTGACGTTTAGATCCTAAATCTAAAATCAACAATCTGAAATCTAAAATAGAAAAATGAACTGGGAACAACTTTTATCACTAAAACGCCAAGGCGATACTAGCAAAAGATTACGTGTAGAACAAGACGACACGCGATTAGGTTTTGAAGTTGATTATGACAGAATTATTTTCTCCGCGGCATTTCGATCTTTACAGGATAAAACGCAGGTTATTCCACTTTCTAAAACAGATTTTGTGCATACCCGATTAACGCATAGTTTAGAAGTTTCGGTTGTTGGACGTTCTTTAGGACGTTTGGTAGGAAAAAAAATTATCGAAAAATATCCTTATTTAAAAGAAATTCATGGCTATCATATGAATGATTTTGGAGCAATTGTAGCTGCAGCTTCATTGGCTCATGATATTGGAAATCCACCTTTCGGACATTCGGGAGAAAAAGCAATTGGGGAATATTTTTCAATCGGAAATGGATTGAAATACAAAGATAAACTGACGGCTAAACAATGGCAGGATTTAATAGATTTTGAAGGAAATGCGAATGGTTTTTCGGTATTAACTGCAAGCCGCCCAGGAATTGAAGGAGGACTAAGGATTTCATACGCTACTTTAGGTGCTTTTATGAAATATCCGAAAGAAAGTCTTCCTAAAAAGCCAACAAACAATATTGCCGACAAAAAATATGGTTTCTTTCAAACGGATAAATTGTTTTTTGAAGAAGTTGCCCATGATATGGGAATGATTCCCAACAAATCTGATGGAGATATTGGTTTCGAAAGACATCCTTTAGCTTATTTGGTGGAAGCTGCAGATGATATTTGCTACACGATTATCGATTTTGAAGATGGAATAAACTTAGGGTTAGTATCAGAAGATTATGCTTTAGAATATCTAATTAAGTTAGTAAAAGATAATATTGGAGTTGCCAAATATAAATTGTTAGAAACCAAAGAAGACCGAATCAGTTATTTACGAGCTTTGGCAATTGGTGCTTTGATTAATGATGCTGTTGATGTTTTTGTGGAGAATGAAGAAGCAATTCTGGCTGGACAATTTCCTTTTGCTTTAACTGATAAAAGCAAATACAAAGCGCAAATGAATGATATTATTAACTTAAGTATTGAGAAAATTTATCAGAGCCGAGAAGTAATCGAAAAAGAAATTGTGGGTTACCAGATTATTCAAACTTTGCTGGATAAATTCATAACAGCATTCAATAATAAATATGACGGAACGGCTTCAAACTACGATAAACTGATTTTGAAAATGCTGCCGGAAAAACATCATTTAGACAAAGGTAATTTATATGAACGTCTGCTTCATATCTGTCATTATGTTTCGCTTTTAACGGATGGAAATGCGCTGGAATTGTTTGAAACAATTAACGGGAGAAAAAATAATTAAATAGAACCAATTAGGTTTAAATAAAAAAATCACCCTATAAAAACATCATTTTTATGCGGTGATTTTTTTATTCTCTTGCATTGAGAAATACTATTTTTGTTATTGAAAAGCATAAACCAAACCAACTCCTAAAACTTGTCTCAACTGGGCTCTTGGACCGTCATTTACTTGGGTTGTTGCTCCGGTAGTTGGATCAACAACATCCTTTTTAGTCTTAATATCATCATCATATACTAAATGTAAACCAATATTTGCTTTTACATATGCATTTACGACAAGATCTAAACGTGTATCATAATCAACATCGACGTTTCCGAATTTATTTAAATAATCGGTATAAAGGCTTAATCTGTTTTCGTAAAATATATTTTTATAAATTTCGCTTTTCATGTATCCGGTAAGCAAAATACCAAATTCGGCTTTTACCTTTTGTCCTTCTTCAACTAATATCTTAGCGGTAGGATCAAGAGGATCTGGTGCATAAACTGCTTTTTTAACACCAAAAGATCCCTGATTGGCCAGGTAGTCATCCAGTACTAAAGTCGTCTTTAAAGTAATTGGAGAGAAGTAAAATGTTCTGTTTTTCTTTTTGTTTGAATTTTCAGCTCCGGCTCCTAAAAAGATATAGGCTGGTGCAAAAGGTTTCGAAATGGCGATATCTCTGTTTGGATAATTATAACCATTCGAAAATTGTGTATTGAAATTAAATTTCGCCGAATAATACCAATTTGAGATAGTATCTTTTCTAAATCCGTAAGTGGAGTTAACAAGAAGTGCATCGTCAGTTTTTCTTAGTTCGGTACCGTCTTGTTTATTTAAACCGTATTTTACAATAAGTTCGTTTACCCATTTGTGATTTCCTTTAGCATAAGTTCTTCCAAATTCACCTTTAAATAAACCTGAAATAGAACTTGTTCCCCCGGCACTCCAGTTCACAAAAGCAATTTCTGAAATATCAAAACCCAATTGATTTTTTTTAGTCCAGTTAGAAGGCAGTTTTGGCAACTGATTAGGGTCTAAAGTGGTTTGGATAATTTGAGCAAAGTTATTTGAAGTATACAAAAGTAACAGCAACAAAAGAGTAGAACGCAATAATTTCATTAGGTTGGTTTTAATATTTTGGTTGTGCAAAATAATTATTTTGAATCGGTTGAAAAAAGATTTACCAAACTTTTAACGTCAATTTTACACAATTGTTGCAATTGATTCACGGTTCCATGCTCAATAAATACGTCAGGAATACCCAAAATTTGGATATCATTTTTGTAATTATTTGTCGCAGCAAACTCTAAAACAGCACTTCCAAATCCTCCATTTATTGTAGCTTCTTCGATAGTAATTATGCGGTTGAAATTAGAGAAAACAGAGTGTAAAACATTGTTGTCTAGTGGTTTAATAAAAGGGAAGTCATAGTGAGCAATCTCATTAGAATTTGAATATTCATTCAGTGCTTCAATAACATTATTGCCTATGCTTCCTGTTGATAAAACTGCAATTTTTGTGCCGCTTTTTAGGCAGTTTGCCTCGCCAATTTTAATTTTTTCATAATGTCCGAAATTTTCTACTTCCCACTTTGGCAGAACACCTCGACCACGCGGATATCGAATTGCGATTGGGTGATTTAGTCCTAATTGAGCGGTGTATAAAATGTTTTGGAGGGCAATTTCGTTGATTGGTGCATAGATAATCATATTCGGAATTGCTCTTAAATAAGCAATATCAAAAACGCCATGATGTGTTGCGCCGTCTTCACCAACCAAACCAGCTCTGTCTAAACAAAAAATAACGGGTAGATTTTGCAAAGCCACATCATGAATGACTTGGTCGTAAGCGCGCTGTAGAAATGTCGAATAGATATTGCAATATACAATCATGCCCTGAGTTGCCATTCCCGCGGCAAGCGTTACGGCATGTTGCTCTGCAATTCCCACATCAAAAGCACGTTCGGGAATTTCATCCATCATAAACTTTAAAGAGCTGCCTGATGGCATTGCAGGTGTTATTCCGATAATTTTATCATTCTTTTTGGCCAAATCTAAAATTGTTAAACCAAAAACATCCTGATATTTTGGAGGTAAATTTTCTTCTGATTTTAAAAGGAGTTCTCCAGTTGCAGCATCAAATTTTCCAGGGGCATGATATTTTACCTGATTTTCTTCAGCTTGCTGTAAACCTTTTCCTTTGGTAGTAACAATATGAAGGAATTTAGGTCCTTTTATATTTTTTAATCTGTTTAATTCTTTAATTAAAGCCGGAAGATCATGACCGTCAATTGGACCTGAATAATCGAAATTCAGGGACTTGATCATATTATTTTTCTTCGGATTTTTTCCTTCTTTTACAGCAGTAAGATATTTTTTAAGTGCACCAACGCTAGGGTCAATTCCGATAGCATTGTCATTCAGAATAACCAGTAAGTTAGCATCTGTTACGCCGGCATGATTTAGGCCTTCAAAAGCCATTCCGCTTGCAATTGAAGCGTCGCCAATAACTGCAATATGCTGTTTGTTGAAATCTCCTTTTAACTGGGAAGCAATTGCCATTCCCAAAGCGGCAGAAATGGAAGTTGAAGAATGTCCAACGCCAAAAGTATCGTAAATACTTTCGCTTCTTTTAGGGAAACCTGAAATGCCTCCAATTTGTCTGTTGGTATGAAAGTTTTCTCTTCTTTCGGTCAAAATTTTATGTCCGTACGCCTGATGTCCAACATCCCAAACTAATAAATCTTCGGGAGTATTAAAAACATAATGCAAAGCAATTGTCAATTCAACAACACCTAAACTGGCACCCAAATGCCCTTCTTTCACAGAAACAACATCAATTATAAATTGACGTAATTCCTGCGCAACTTCTGGAAGCTGTTCTTCTTTTAAAAGACGTAAATCGACAGGATTGAATATGTTGGAGAGTAAATTGCTTTTCATTGTAAGGTAAAAAGCAAATTTACGGTTTTAAATTTAATTTTATTGTGCGATCTATTGCAATACAATTGGTAAAGAATATTGTCTCTTAATTTTTTTTCCGTTTGATTCTCCCGGCTGCCATTTAGGGCATAAGCTTAAAACTCTGATAATTTCTTTTTCTAAAGGCTGTTCAATTGCTGGTTCGGATTGAAGATACGAAACAGAGCCATTTTTTTCTACTGCAAACGAAAGATTAATTTTAAGGTTTTTGTTATTTATATTTTCAGGCTTTTTAAATTCCTTTCCAAAATAATTATAGAATTGCTAAATTCCGCCTGGAAATTCTGCATTGGTTTCAGATACAACTTCTCCGGTGGGAGAAGCGTGAATTGCCACTTTTGCAGCGCTATTTCTCTTGTTTTCTGTTTTCTCAGATTTTAGATTATCATTTTCTTTTGGTTTTACAAACTTAACATGATCAACTTTTGGAGGCGGTGGTGGAGGCGGTACAAGGGTATCGTGTGAATTAGTGATTTTTGGATCACCAACAGAAATATGCTCTACTGGAACATCATCTTGAACAACTTCTACTTTATCAATTTTTTGCTTATTTCCGTTTTTGTCCTGACAGCTAAACAAGGTTGTTCCCATGGCAATAAACAAAGCCAATAAAAATGTTTTATGATAATTCATTTGTGCATACAAAATCCAACTCGGAATTTGAATTGTTAAAGTATCTAATTGAGATTTCTTAAATCTCCCACAGATATTCTGGTTTTGATTTTGGATGAAAAAATGCTGTACTTCATCCGGCAACATCGAAGTGAAATCGACAACGGTTTTTGAACAGCTCAGGCAATAACGGCCATTATCTTTTGGAGTCATTTTGTCCCAGTTTTCTGTGCAAGGATCAGGTATGGTTATTTTGTGTTTTATTTCCATTATTGAATTCTAATCGGTAAAATATAAGAAGATCGCACAACATGATTGTTTAATTTTCCGGGAAGCCAATTTGGAGCTGTCTTCAAAACTCTAATCGCTTCTTCTCCTATTTCTTTCGGAGTATTTTTAATTATGTTGAAATTACTTAAACTGCCATCTTGTTCTATAACAAAAATAATAAAAGCTCTGCCTCTAAATCCTTCTGCTGTTTTTGGAGTAATATAATTTTTGCTAAAAAAATCAAGAAATTTTTTCATTCCATTTTCTGGAACTGGTGCGACGTCTAAATCAGTTGAATTATAAATTATGTGATAATTAAAAGTCCCTTCTTCAATAGAAGTAGAGGGAACTACCGCTCCTTGTGTAATCATGCCGGTAAATTTTTCTTTTGTTTTTTGTTTTTTGGATTCGACCTCATGCCCATAACATGAAGAATGAACCTCATTTTCATCTTGATATTTCTCTGTATTATCAACAATCTCGATTTTATCAATTTTATTTTTATTTCCATCTTTATCCTGACAACTAAATAAAGTTGTTCCCATAGCAATAAACAAAGCCAATAAAAATATTTTATGATAATTTGTCTGTGTATATAAAACCTGACTTGGAATCTGAATAATTAAGCTTTCTAATTGCTCGTTTTTAAACCTTCCACAGATTTTATTGTTTTGATTTTGGATGAAAAAATGCTGAATTTCATCGGGTAACATCAAGGTGAAATCAACGACAGTTTTAGAACAACTCAGGCAAAAACGACCATTTTCATTTGGCGTCATTTTGTCCCAGTTTTCTGTACAAGTTTCGGGAATCGTTAATTTATATTTTCTTTCCATGTTTGAAATTTCAATATTTAAATGTAATAAAAAATAAATACGAAAATCCTTTTCAAAAAGGATGAGGCAATTAATTGTGTTAATCGCCTCAAAAAATCACCTTATTTGAGGCGATTAATTTTAATAAGTAATTAAGAAGAGAGAAAAATATTAGGTTTTATCAATGTTTTTTAAATCTTTAATTCAGGAATAATTATTTCAAAAATGTACTTTTGCAACTATGATAAATCCCTTCACAGACGAATACTTTATGAAAAAAGCTTTGCAGGAAGCTGAAATGGCCTTCGATAAAGGCGAAATTCCTGTTGGCGCTGTTATTGTAGTAGCCAATAAAGTAATTGCAAGCAGTCATAATTTAACGGAATTGTTGAACGATGTTACGGCTCATGCGGAAATGCAATCCATAACGGCTGCAGCAAATTTTCTTGGCGGAAAATATCTTAAAGATTGTACTTTATATGTGACTCTTGAGCCATGCCAAATGTGTGCAGGCGCTTTGTATTGGAGTCAGATTTCGAAAATTGTTTTTGGCGCTCGTGATGAGCAACGTGGTTTTATGGTCATGGGAACAAAATTACATCCTAAAACTACCGTCGTTTCTGGAGTTATGGCCAATGAAGCTGCCGATTTAATGAAACGATTTTTTATTGAAAGACGTAAATAAACACTTCCTTTTTTACTTCAAAAAAATAATTTCACTTAGCGAATTTTCCTCTTAAAAAATCACAGAAAATACTTTACATTTACTACAATATAATTGGCATTTGGCTAGTTATGGTTTTAATAGTAAAATGTTAAAACGTTCTGTCATTTCTTAAAATTCGTAACCCATTAACTCTAAATAAAAGTGAAAGCAAAAGGATTAGTTCTCGTGTTTTGTGTGTTTTTTATTTTTCAATCTTGCGGCAGAAAATCAGCAGCCGATTTCAATTCCGATTTTTCATTATTTAAAGAGTATATAGTCAGTTTCACCGGAGGGATAGTCTCGTCGGAATCTGATATTCGGGTGGTTTTGGCTTTCGATAAAAAAGAATGGAAAGCCAATCAGGTTTTAGACAGCGATTTGTTTGATATTTCCCCGAGTGTTGACGGTAAAGTAGTAGCACTTTCTCCAAATACAATTGCTTTTATCCCGGAAAAAAAGTTGAAACCCGGAACAGAATATCAGGTTACTTTAAACTTAGATAAACTGATCACACTTCCAAAAGAGAAAGAAAAAGATCTTTCGGATTTTAATTTTACGGTTAAAACCATCAAGCAGGATTTTACGATTAATACTGCTGATATTCAATCCTACAGTAAAGAATATCAATACCTGAACTGCGTGCTAAAAACAGCGGATAATATCGATATTGAAACGGCTAAAAAGTTAGTTGAAGCCAAACAAAAAGGGAATAATCTTAAAATTAAATTTGAGAAAAACTCGGGTTCAGGAAAAGAATTCCATTTTATAATTGACAGTATTCAGCGTTATTCTGAAGCCACAAATCTGGAGATTATTTACGACGGAAGTGATTTTGATATTGATCAGAAAGGTCAAATCGATGTTCCGATTACGAATATAAACGAATTTAAAATCGTTAAAGTTGAGGTTCCGGACGGAAGCAATCAATCCGTTTTAATTAACTTTTCTGAGCCCTTAGAAAAGGGACAGGATTTTGCAGGGTTAGTTTCGATTCAGAATACCAATAATCTGAAATTCTCCACTCAGGGAAATTTACTGAAAGTATATTTTAATAATGAAAAAGCACCAGTTCAAAAAGAAGTTACGGTTTCAGTACCGGTAGAAGAAACTGCGGTTTCTTTAGTAGATTCGGCTGCAGTTGTGATTGATAGCGCTGCGGCGGTTGTAGGCGATGCCGTAGAAGTGGTTCAGGAAGAAGAAACCACAGCCGAACCCGAACAAATTTTGGCCGGAGATTTATTGATTGAAGTTTTTCAGGGAATCGAAAGTCAGTATGGCAAAAAAATGGATTCAAATTACACCGAGAAAATATCTTTTGACCAAATAAAACCAAGCATCAAATTCATTAAAAACGGAACCATTCTGCCAAGCTCCAATAATTTAAAACTGAATTTTGAAGCGGTAAACTTAAGTGCTGTAGATGTAAAAGTCTATAAAATTTACAAGAACAATATCCTGCAGTTTTTGCAGTACAATGAATTAAACGGAGCTCAAAATCTCAAGAAAGTGGCTCAGCCCGTCGCCAGGACAACGCTGAATTTAATTGAAAGTAAATTGATAAATCCTGGTAAGTGGAACACTTTTGCGTTGGATTTATCCAAAATAATCACGCCGGAACCGGGAGCAATTTACAGAGTAGAGTTTGTTTATAAAAAGAAATATTCATTATACCAATGCGAATCTTCAGAAGAAGATTCAAATGATGAAGAAGAGGAAGAAGTTGATGAAAATGATGTAAATTATAGTGGTAACTCCTACGACGACTACTATTATGATGATTACGAATGGAGAGAAAGCCAGGATCCTTGTACGAGCTCTTATTATTATAATGCTAAAATCGCAACTAATATTCTGGCAACAGATTTGGGAGTAATTGCAAAAAGAGGCGAGAACAAATCGTATTTATTTGCTGTAAATAATATTGTAACAACTGAACCGGTTTCGAATGCAAGAGTGGATTTGTATAATTTCCAACAACAGAAAATTGGTACAGGAGCAACAAGTAGTGAAGGAATCGCTTCCTTTCAGTTGGATAAATTTGCTTATTTTGCCATAGTTTCCTTAGGAAATCAATCCACTTACGTGAAGCTGGATGACGGACTTTCTTTGTCTGTCAGTAATTTTGATGTTGCCGGCGAAACCCTGCAAAAAGGTTTAAAAGGCTTTATTTATGGAGAACGAGGCGTTTGGCGTCCGGGTGATAATTTGTATTTGTCTTTCATTTTAAATGATGCTTCAAATAAACTTCCAAAATCACATCCAATCAAATTTAGATTAAACGATCCGAATGGAAAAACAGTTTATCAGACGGTTCAAAAAACTAATGAACTAAATCATTATGCTTTTACCGTTCCAACAAGCCAGGACGCACCAACAGGAAATTGGGAAGCGATGGTAAGTGTTGGTGGCGCTAAATTTTACAAAAGCATTAAAATCGAAACAATCAAACCAAATCGTTTAAAAATCAAAAATAATTTCTCCAGAAAAACGCTTTCGTCTTCTTATCCAAATACGAGCAATCTCGAAGTGACCTGGCTTCACGGTGCCATTGCTAAAAATCTGAATGTAGAAATGCAGGCAAAGTTTTCTCAGCAAACAACTACTTTTAAAGGATACGAGAAATTTAGTTTTGATGATTTAGTACGTAAATTCAGCACAGAAGAAATTAATGTTTTCTCGGGAAAATTAAACGAAAACGGAAAAGCATCGGTAAATATTCAACCCAAATTGCAAGGTCAGGCACCAGGGATGCTTCGTGCTTCGTTCATCACAAAAGTGTATGAAGAAGGTGGAGATTTTAGTACCGATGTGATTTCGACGACTTATTCTCCATACAAAACCTATGTTGGAATTAAATCACCGGAACCAAACAAATACGGAATGCTGGAAACCAGAACTAACAATCGTTTTGATATTGTGACGGTTGATGAAAATGGAAGACCAAAATCGGTGAGAAATCTTGAAGTTAAGGTTTATAAAGTAGAATGGCGCTGGTGGTGGGATGCTTCGAGTGATAATTTATCGAATTATAATTCTTCGAATGCCACAACTTCTTACAAAACATTTGTAATCAATACCGATTCAAGCGGAAAAGGAAGTGTTCAGTTTTCATTGACTGATGAAGAATGGGGCCGTTATTTAATTCGAGTTTCAGATAATACAGATGGTCATGCAACGGCTTTAACGGTTAATATAGACTGGCCAATTTGGTCTGGAAAAACACGAAACAGAGATGCTTCAACAGCCAATATGTTAGTTTTTTCTACAGATAAAAAGAATTATGCAGTAGGCGAAAAAGCGCAGATCTCTTTCCCTTCAAGTGAAGGCGGACGAGCTTTGATTTCTATCGAGAACGGATCAAAAGTAGTACAGACCATTTGGGCTAAAACACAAAAAGGAGAAACAAAAGTAGAAGTGCCAATTACTTCCGCGATGGCTCCAAATGTCTATTTTAATATCACATTATTACAACCACATGCATCCACTAAAAATGATTCGCCAATTCGTATGTACGGAATTGTTCCGATTGAAGTGGTGGATAAAAATACCATTCTGGCACCAACACTTTCAATGCCGGATGTTTTAAAACCAGAGCAGACCTTTACGGTAAAAGTGGGAGAAAAAACCGGAAAAGAAATGACCTATACCATTGCAGTTGTTGATGAAGGTTTATTGGATTTAACCCGTTTTAAAACACCAAACGCCTGGGATAGTTTTTATGTTCGTGAAGCTTTGGGCGTTAAAACATGGGATATTTATGATGATGTAATAGGTGCATATGGTGGAAAAATAAATCAGATTTTCAGTATTGGTGGAGATCAGGATTTGGGCGGTGGAAAAGCTAAAAAAGCAAATCGTTTTAAACCTGTGGTATTGTATTACGGTCCGTTTAAATTAGAAAAAGGGCAAACCAAATCGCATCAATTAAAATTGCCGAAATATATTGGTTCTGTTCGAACGATGGTGGTTGCGGGCGATGCCAATACAAGTGCTTACGGAAGTGTTGAAAAAGCAACTCCGGTAAAAAGTCCGTTGATGGTTTTGGCTTCATTGCCGAGAAAAATTTCGCCTTCAGAAAAAGTAACTATTCCTGTTACGGTTTTTGCAACAGAGAATAATATCAAAAATGTTTCGATTCAGATTAAAACCAGCAATGGCTTAAAAGTTATGGGAAGTGCAACGCAATCCTTGACTTTTGCTTCGCCTGATGAAAAAATGGCGTATTTTAATTTAGTTGTAGGTTCAGCTACCGGAATTGCAAAAGTGCAGGTTATCGCCACTTCAGGAAAAGAGAAATCGGTTTATGATGTAGAAATCGATATGACAAATCCGAATCCGGTTACGAATACTTTTACAGATGTGATTTTGCCTCCAAATAGTACCAAAACTATTTCTTGGAAAACATTTGGAGTTTCTGGAAGTAATAAAGCAAGATTAGAAGTTTCATCAATGCCAACCATGAATTTAAATGGAAGATTGCAATACCTTATTCAGTATCCTCATGGATGTGTGGAGCAAACGACTTCTTCGGTTTTTCCACAATTGTATTTAAATGATGTTGTTGATTTAGATGCGACTCGTAAAGGAATTATTCAAAAGAATATCACGGCCGGAATTACAAGATTAGGAAGTTTTCAATTGTCAAATGGTGGAGTGGCTTATTGGCAAGGAAATACGATTGCAGATGATTGGGGAACTTCATATGCAGGTCATTTCCTTATTGAAGCAGAGAAAAAAGGATACGTTTTGCCAATTAATTTCAAATCAAAATGGATTTCGTACCAGCAAAAAGAAGCAAAACAATGGCGTTTTGAACCGAAATACGGGAACGACTTGGCTCAGGCTTATAGATTATACACTTTGGCTTTAGCCGGAAATGCCGACTTATCTTCAATGAACAGATTAAGAGAAACCAAAGGGATTTCGAACGAAAGTAATTTGCGTTTAGCGGCAGCATATGTTTTGGCTGGACAAAAATCAGCAGGATTGAACCTGTTTTTACATAGTAAAATTGAAGACGAATCGAGTAACTATAATTATTACTATTATGGTTCAAGCGAAAGAAACAGAGCCATGGCTTTGGAAACGATGCTGCTGTTAGGACAAAAACAAAAAGCATTTAATATGGCTTCAAAATTAGCCAAACAAATGTCAAACAATCAGTGGATGAGCACGCAGACCACGGCTTATTGTTTGTATGCAATGTCTAAATTCGCCGTTAGCAACGGTCCAAAAGGAATTAATATTCAGTTTAGCAAAAACGGAAAAGGCGAGAGGATAAATACTCAAAAAACAATCGCAGACAGAAGTTTGGTTGTTCAAACGGGGTCTAACAGTGTAACGCTGAAAAACATTAAAAATAACACAGTTTACGTTCGTGTTTTAAATACCGGAATATTACCAATCGGACAAGAGAAAGCAATTCAGAGTGATGTTTCGGCTTCTATTGTTTTCAAAAACAGAAAAGGAAGTGTTATTAATGTTTCTAAAATTAGCCAGGGAACCGAGTTTATCGCTGAAGTTACCATAAGAAATCAAAGAAATGAGCATGTAGAAAATGTTGCATTATCTCAAATTCTGCCTTCAGGTTTTGAAATTGTGAATACTCGTTTTACTGATTACGGAGATGCAACAAACAACATTGCAGATTATATTGATATTCGTGATGACAGAACTAATTTTTATTTTGGAATGAAAGCAGGAGAAACAAAAGTTTTCAGGATTTTGTTGAATGCTTCTTATCTTGGGAATTATTATTTGCCAGGTTTACAATGTGAAGCGATGTATGATAATACATTCTTAGCCAGAACAAAAGGATTCTGGGTTGAGGTGGTAAAATAAAATAATTAGCCACAGATTACACGGATTAAAAGGATTTTTAAATCTGTGTTAATCTGTGTAATCTGTGGTAAAAAGAAACTTTGCGAACTTTGCGTAAACCTTTGCGCTCTTTGCGGTTAATAACTATTAGGTTGAAAAATAAATTAATAGCGTTCTCACAACGCATTATAAATTGGATAAAAAAGAATAAAATAAAATCGGCAATTGTATTTATACTCTTGCTGATTTATTATTTTTCTATTCCTAGAACTTTATTTCAGGAACCTTATTCTACGGTAATTGAAAGTAAGGAAGGAGAATTACTTGGTGCGAAAATAGCCGATGACGGACAATGGCGTTTTCCTGCACAAGACAGTGTACCGGATAAATTCAAAAAATGTATTGTCTATTTTGAGGACGAATATTTCTATAAACATCCCGGATTTAACCCCGTTGCGATGGTAAACGCCATTAAACAAAACAATAAAGCAGGGAAAGTTGTGCGAGGCGGAAGTACGTTGACGCAGCAAGTTATTCGCTTATCCCGAAAAGGAAAAGGGAGGACTTATTTTGAAAAATTAATCGAAATTATTCTGGCAACCCGATTAGAATTGGGGTATTCTAAAAATGAAATTTTAGAATTGTATGCAGCTCATGCGCCGTTTGGAGGAAATGTGGTTGGACTTGAAATGGCTTCGTGGCGTTATTTTGGTGTGCAATCTAGTCAATTATCCTGGGCTGAGAATGCTGTATTGGCCGTTTTACCTAATGCACCAAGTCTAATTTACCCGGGAAAAAACCAGATAAAATTATTAAATAAACGTAATAGGCTTTTACTGAAATTGCATCAGGAAGGCATAATTGACAAGCAGACTTATGAACTTTCAATAGAAGAACCATTACCTCAAAAACCCTATGATTTACCTCAAATTGCGCCTCATTTATTACAGCGTGTGGCAAAAAATGAAGAAGGAACTCGTGTAAAAACGACAATAGATTACGCTTTGCAGAATAGAGTCAATCAAATTGCAAGATATTACTACAATCAGTATAAACAAAATGAAGTAAACAATCTGGCAATTTTGGTTATCGATGTTTCAAATCGAAATGTGATGAGTTACGTTGGAAATGCTCCAACAGATAATAACCATCAAAAAGATGTTGATATTATTGACGCGCCAAGAAGTACCGGAAGTATTTTAAAAACCGCTTTTATATGCCGGAATGTTAGACGACGGTGAATTACTGCCGAATACTTTAGTTGCCGATGTACCAACGCAAATCGCAGGATATACACCGCAAAATTTTAACCTCACATTTGATGGAGCTGTTCCGGCGCATCGGGCTTTGTCTCGATCATTAAATATCCCGGCAGTTTTGATGCTGCAGGATTTTGGTGTGAATAAGTTTTATGAAGAATTGCAAAAATTCAAATTGAGAGACATTAATAAAACGCCGGATCATTACGGATTGTCACTTATTTAGGTGGTGCCGAAAGTAATTTATGGGATTTGTGCCGAACTTACGCAGGTTTATCTTCAACAGTAAATTATTATACTAAAAATCAAGCGAAGTATCGTACAAAAGAATTTGCAGAGCTGAATTATAAAAATGATTTTGAGCCTGATTTTGGTTCGGAATCTGATCAGAAGAATATAATAGGTGCCGGATCAATTTGGTTAACGTATAATGCAATGGAAGAAGTAAACAGGCCAGAAGGAGATGAAGCCTGGAAGTTTTATGACAGCTCGTTGAAAATTGCCTGGAAAACGGGAAACAAGTTTTGGAAATAGAGATGCCTGGGCAATTGGCACCAATTCAAAATATGTAGTTGGAATCTGGGTTGGAAATGCGACAGGCGAAGGAAGACCGACTTTAACCGGAGTGACCAGTGCAGCACCAATTTTATTTGATGTTTTTAATTTATTGCCAAGACAAAGATGGTTTGAAACACCTTATAAAGATTAGAAGAAGTTGAGGTTTGCCGCTTAAGCGGTTATCTGGCGAAAGAAGATTGCCCTAAAATCAAACAATGGGTTTCTAAAAAAGGAAAATCAACAGCCGTTTGTCCGTATCATAAAAAGGTTCATTTAGATAAATCAGAGCGATTCCAGGTAAATAGCAGTTGTGAAAGCGTTGATAATATTGTGACTAAAAGCTGGTTTGTTTTGCCTCCGGTTATGGCGTGGTATTATAAAAGCCAGCATATTGAATATTTGCCTTTGCCTCCGTTTAAAGAAGATTGTCAGGGAACACAAACCACAACAATGGATTTTATTTATCCGAAAACGAATAGTAAAATTTATTTAACGAAGAATTTTAACAGTGAGGTACAGCCTGTAATTTTAAAAGTAGCTTATCTGAAAGAGATAAAGAACTTTTTTGGTATGTTGATGATGTTTATAAAGCAACAACCAAAACGTTTCATGAATTGCCAATTACACCAACCTCAGGGACTCATTATATTACGGTTGTAGATGCTTTTGGAAATGAAATTAGAAGGAAAATTGAAATTGTGAGGGAGTGAGTTTTTTTGAAAATGAATATAATTTAGCCTAAATAGCGCTTTTTGATTTACATCAAAATTTTTACTTTTTTGTTTATACACCTTTGCGGTAAATTAATTATTAAACAAAATTTAAAAATGAAGAAAAAGTATTTTAAGTACATCAACACATTGTTTGTTGTGATTCCAATGACGTTAATTATGGCCTTTGTGGGATTAATGCGTAATTATGGTTTTGGTGAAGATTGGTTTTTAAAGTTTCTTAAGGCTTGGAGTGTTATGTTGCCTGTAGCATATTTAGCAGCCTTTATTATCATTCCGAATGCTAGAAAATTAGCAGAAAGAACAACCTCAAAATCATAATTTACGGAATAGGTTTTTTGTATATTCGTGAATATTAGAAATTGATAAATGATAGAGCAACTCGCTAATTACATCAAAAGCATTATAACTGTTACAGACGAAGAGTTAGCCATAATTCTTTCTTATTTTAAACCGTTAAAGACGGAGAAGAATGAGTTGCTAGTAGTTCAGGGGCAGATGAATCAAAGAAGCTTTTTTGTGGGTTCAGGTTGTTTGCGAATATATTTTATTACCGAAAATGGGCAGGAAGCAACGCGATATTTAGCATTTGAAAATAACTTTGCGACTGCGTTGTGTAGTTTTATTTCAAATGAGCCATCGTTAGAATTTATTCAGGCATTAGAACCAACAGAATTACTTTATATTTCGAGCCCGGATTTTTATCATTTACTTGAAATTATTCCGGCATGGGAAAAATTCTATCGACATTATTTAGAAAACGCCTATGTAACTAATACCAATAGGCTTATGTCTTTCTTAACTCTTGATGCAACAGAAAGATACAAACAGTTGATGGATGTAAATCCGAAGATTATTCAGCGTTTACCAAACAGAATAGTAGCAACTTACCTGAATATTTCACAAGAAACATTGAGTAGATTAAAATCTAAACGCTACTAATTTTCCCCTTACTCAATTGCATTCCTGATTAGATCTTGTAAAAGGTAAAATGAATTATGAAAACTGCTGTCTAGCCCAGATAGGAGCGGTATCCTTTTTCTTGCTCCTTTAGCAAGGAAAAGATACAAGCGGATAGCTGGAAAGAGCTCCTGAAAATAGCCAACGAATTCACGAATTAAAATTAAAAATAATTGGTGTTCATTCGTGTAATTGCTTCGCCAGTTCGCTCTCGCTCGTGTCGTGGCGAAAAAAAACCCATAAAAAACCGCCAATCTTTCGAGAGGCGGTTTTTATTTTATTCTAGAATAACATTTCCTTTTTTATCATAGAAATGGTATTCTAAGTACGTGTAAGCGTCACGAGGTATGATTTTCACCCATTTCTTATGCTCAAAAAACCATTTTGAACGTAATGATGGAAAACCTTTGCTGAGGTATGCAGCCACAAACGGATGTACATTAAGCACAACACTTTTGTGGGTTTTTAAAAGTCGGTCTAAATCTAGTGCGATTTTATCAATGATCAAAATTGGCGCTTCAATTTCGCCATGTTCATTGTTTGGATCTTCTTCTCTAGTTTTAATATTTACTTCTGGTCTTACGCCGCTGTCTTGTAATCTGGACTAAACCAAATTTACTTGGCGGTAATATTTTATGTTTTGCTTTATCGTCGCTCATTTCTTCTCGCAAGAAGTCGAACAAAACTTTCCTGTTTTCAGGATTAGACATATCGATAAAATCAATCACGATGATACCGCCCATATCGCGCAGACGAAGTTGTCTGGCAATTTCAGCAGCAGCGATCATATTTACTTCCATGGCTGTGTCTTCCTGATTGGTCGCCTTATTAGAACGGTTTCCGCTGTTTACGTCGATAACGTGAAGAGCTTCAGTGTGTTCGATAATAAGATAAGCGCCTTTACTCATGGAAACGGTACGTCCAAATGAAGTTTTGATTTGTCTCTCTATATTGTATTTCTCGAAAATTGGAGTGTCGTTTGATTGATAAAACTTTACAATTGATTGTTTTGAAGGTGCAATTTCTTGCAGATATTCCTTCGTTTGATGGTACAACTCTTCGTCATCTATTTGAATACCGCTGAAGGTATCATTAAATACATCTCTTAATATCGAAGAAGCTCTGTTGAGCTCTCCTAATACTTTTGATGGATGATGAGCAGTTGGTAATTTTTTACACATTGCAGTCCATCTGCTAAGCAGGTTCTGCAAATCTTTTTCTAATTCGGCTACGTTTTTGCCTTCGGCTACTGTGCGAACAATAACACCAAATCCTTTTGGTTTGATAGATAGAACAAGTTTTTTTAGACGATCCTTTTCCTTTTTGTCCTCTATTTTTTGAGAAATAGAAACACGGTCAGAAAACGGAACGAGAACAATAAATCTTCCTGCCAATGAAAGCTCAGCGCTAATTCTTGGACCTTTGGTCGATATAGGTTCTTTAACAACTTGAACTAAACAGATTGATTGGCACTTAAAATATCAGTAATGATGCCATCTTTGTCAATCTCTTTTTCAAACTGAAAGGTTTTTAGGGAGAAATCTTTTATTTTACCTGCGCTTACAAGTTTTATGAATTTCAGTTGGGAAGCTAAGTTAGGTCCTAAATCGTGATAATGTAAAAAGGCATCTTTTTCGAAGCCTACATTTACAAAAGCAGCGTTAAGTCCAGCAACTGGTTTTCGTATTTTGGCGATAAAAATATCACCAACCTGAAAGTTGCTTTTCTCTTCTTCCTTGTGTAATTCAATTAGTTTTCCATCTTTTAATAAGGCAAAATCTACGGCTTCAGAACTAGATCTAATGATTAATTCTTTATTCACACTGTAAATTTTTATCTGTTTTTTTCAGAAAATAGAATATAGAAAATAGAATATAGACTTAAAAGCCTAAAATCTGAAATCTAAAATCTAAAATCTTATCTACAGATGGATAAACAATATTTTTAACAGGTATTAACCCGGGGGATTTTAGTAAGCAGTTTCAGTATCAGTTGGCAGTTTTAAGCTGCAGACTGTGACTGAGTACTGAGACTAATTTCCAATTTCAATGAACGTTTAAAAAGAAAAAAGTAGTTTAAAACTACTTTTTCTTTTTGTGACGGTTAGCTCTCGCTCTTTTTTTTCTTTTGTGAGTAGCTACCTTATGTCTCTTTCTTTTTTTACCACTTGGCATATCGTGTCGATTTTATGATTAATTAATAGTATTATTTGCTTCGTTGTTCGTTTTAACTCCCCTACAAATACTTTTGCAGGTTTAAACGCAGGAATGTTGTGTGCAGGAATTTTGATTGTGGTGTTTTTTTGAAATGTTTCTTCCTGTCTTTTCAGCTCTGGTTTTTACGATAAAACTTCCGAAACCTCTTAGGTAAACATTGTCACCAGTTTCTAATGAAGTTTTAACTTCTTCCATAAAAGTTTCTACTGTTGCTTGAACATCTCCTTTTTCAAGGACCAAGTTTCTCTGAAATTTTCGCTACGATATCTGCTTTCGTCATTTTCTTTCCTATTTTATTTTATAAATGATGTACTATTTTTTTGAGTTTGCAAATATAGGAATTAAAAAATATTAATCAAGCTAATTCGTTAAATTTTAATTACATAAACATTTACTTTTGTTTTCAAAGGATTTTACAATGGATTTTCATAAACATATTGATAAGTTGGTATTTACAGAACAAGCGTGATTTGCCATGGCGAAATACGGTCGATCCGTACCTAATTTGGCTCTCAGAAATTATGCTGCAACAGACAAGAGTAGCGCAGGGAATGCCTTACTTTTTCAATTTTTACGCAAGAATTCCTACAGTGTTTGATTTGGCAAATGCATCAGAAGAACAGGTTTTGAAACTTTGGCAGGGTCTCGGGTATTATTCCCGGGCAAGAAATTTGCATAAACGGCTCAATATGTAGCAAATGAGTTAAATGGAGTTTTTCCTGAAAACTATGCATGTTATTAAAATTAAAAGGTGTTGGTGAATATACTGCCGCTGCGATTGCTTCTTTTTCGTATAATGAAGCTGTTCCGGTTGTGATGGAAATGTATTTAGGGTGCTTTCCCGTTATTTTGATATTGAATCGGATATTGGTCTGCCCGGCGACAAAAAAGAATTTACAGAACTGGCTTTTGAATTAATGCCAAAAAATAACCCGGCAATCTTTAATCAGGCAATAATGGAATTTGGCGCTTTGCAATGCGTACCTAAAAGTCCGAATTGTATGATTTGTGTTTTTAACGAAGTTGTGCGGCTTTGCAAAAAAAGAAAGTTGATGCTTTACCGGTAAAATCAAAAAAGTAAAAGTGACGAATCGCTTCTTTAATTATTTGATTTTGGATGACGCTTTAGGAAACACTTAATTCAAAAAAGAACAGCAAAAGGAATTTGGCATATCTATATGAATTTCCTCTTTTAGAAACAGATGAATTGTTGGTTTTGATGTTGTTCAAAAGCAGTTCAGTTTGATATTTTTCCTTCCTATACTATATAGGTATAGAGGAGTGTGCGGAAAGGACTGTTATTCATAAGCTTTCGCATCAACATCTTCAATCAGTTCTGGAAGGTTAAATTAAAGAAAAAATTGCGAACGGCATGAATACCATGATTTAAAAGATTTTCCTTTTCCAATTGTGATTTATAATTTATGGAAAAGCAGGAAATAATTTGCTAAAAAAATGTATCTTTGGGGTAAATACCACTAAAAACTATGAACGGAACTTTAAATAAGGTAATGCTGATTGGCCATTTGGGTGATGATGTGAAAATGCATTATTTTGATGGAGGAAACTGCATCGGTCGTTTTCAGTTAGCTACAAATGAAGTATATATCAACAAAACGACCAACGAAAAAATAACTTCAACAGAATGGCATAATTTAGTTGTACGCAATAAAGCGGCTGAAATCTGTGAGAAATATTTATCGAAAGGCGATAAAATATATGTTGAAGGACGTATAAATCTCGTCAATGGCAAGCCGAAGACGGCACAACGAAATTACGACCGAAATTCAGGTTTACTGAGTTTACTTTCCTGACTACCAAAAAGAAACAGGAAATCATAAGCCACATCAGATCAGGGAATCCACAAAAATACTAACTTTGATGCGTCGAACGAAAGCCTGCCTATAAACGACTTGCCTTTCTGATTGTTTAACTAATCTTTTTTAATTTGGACCCGGAGCCCAGTTTTGTTTTTTACTACAACTTTAGACATCAATTTAATAATTGGTTTTGTCGGAAATATTTATTTTGCTGTT